>NZ_CP113951.1:0-3350000 GCF_026810085.1 Rhodococcus sp. JS3073
TACTACACGTTTTTCCGGCCGAATCAGCCTTTTTTTTGGGTGGCCTGGGGTGCTGCGCTGGCACCCCGGGTGGGGAACGGTCCTCGCCGACGGGCAGGAGTACGCCGAACTCCGCGGGTATCACCGCACCGACGCCGGCGTCACCGTCGACCCGGAGTTCCTGCAGCGCCGCTCGGACACGGTCGCCTTCACCGCACGACTGATGGAGGCGACCGCCGGGCGTCCCACCCACCTGTCCTGCTTCGGCCTGCACGAGTGGGCGATGGTCTACCGGTCCGACGAGGTGCGGCACGGCAGCGTCCCGCTGCGCCTCGGGCCGGGCGGCACCGACTCCGTCGTCGAGTCGCTGCACCTGCGGTGCACCCACTACGACGCGTTTCGGTTCTTCACCCCCGCCGCCGAACCGCGGAACAGTGAGCCGTTGACCCGGGCCGATCAGCTGGGGCGGGAGCAGCCCGGGTGCCTGCACGCGTCCATGGACTTGTACAAGTACTGCTTCAAGCTGGCGCCGATGATCGACTCGGACCTGACCGTCGACTGCTTCGAGCTGGCGCTCGCCGCACGGGAACTCGACATGCGGGCCAGCCCGTACGACCTCACCGCCTACGGGTACACCCCGATCCCGATCGAGACCCCGCACGGCCGCGCCGAGTACGTCCGGGAGCAGTCGGCGCTGGCCGCCCGCGCCGCACCGCTTCGTGCCGCATTGCGTGACCGGTGCCGCCGGTTGCTCGCTACCGTGAGCCCATGACTCTCACGGGCTACCCCGGCATCGAGATCCCCGGCGACTACCTGGCGGCCCGCCTTCCCGTGCTCGCGTTGGCGGCCGGTTCGGTGGCCGCGCTCACCGGCGCCGTCGACCGGTTCGACCGCGCGCACGGCCGCGACCCCCGGTCGTGGCGGCTCGATCCCGAGCGGATCGCCGCCTCGTTCGCGAGCGACCGGCTGCTGCGGGTGTCGGGGGCCCCGGTGTCCGGTTTCGCGGAGCTGTCGGGGTTCTTCGCGGCCGCGGACGGCTGGGTGCGGACCCACGCCAACTACCCGCATCACCGCGCGAGACTGCTGGCGGCACTCGACCTCTCGGACGCGGCCGGCAGCGACGCGGTGGCCGCCCGGGTCGGGAACCTGACCGCCGCCGACGTCGAGGACCGTGCCGCCGCGGCGCAGGCCGTCGCCGTGCGCGTGCGGACCGCGGCGGAGTGGGCGGCGAGCCCGCAGGGTGCGGCCGCGGCGTCCGGCGACCTCGTGTCCACCGTCGTGCACGCCGAGAGCTCCCGTCCCGGGACACCGCAACGCTCCCGCCGGGAATCCGGCCGGGGGCCGTTAGCGGGGGTGAAGGTCCTCGACCTGACCCGGGTGATCGCCGGTCCCGTCGCCACCCGCACGCTGGCGCTGCTCGGCGCCGACGTGCTGCGGATCGATCCGCCGTCGATCCCCGAGATCGTCGTGCAGCACCTCGACACGGGGCAGGGCAAGCGGTCCGCGCTGCTCGATGTGCGGTCCGCCGACGGCAGACTGGTGTGGGACAGCCTGCTCGCCGAGGCGGACGTGGTCGTCACCGGGTACCGGCCGGGCGCACTGGACGGTCTGCTCGACGACGCCCCCGACCGTCTGGTGCGGGGGCGGGTGTGCGCGTGGGGCGGCTCCGGCCCCTGGGCGCACCGCCGCGGCTTCGACAGCATCGTCCAGGCGGCGTCGGGGATCGCGACGATCGAGGGCCGCGGCAACACCCCGGGCGCGCTTCCCGCGCAGGCACTCGATCACGCGACCGGCTACCTGCTCGCCGCCGGCATCGTCGACGCCCTCGCCGCGGGGCACGTCGACGGACGCGGCCGCTCCGTCGACGTGTCACTCGCCCGCACCGGCACGTGGCTGCTGACCGCGGACGGCCGATCCGAGGATCCGCCGCCGGCCGCGGTGCCCGGGCCCCGGTGCCGCACCGCGCACGGCGACCTGGTGACCGCCCGTCCCGCCCTGGCCGAATTCGACGACTACCCGTTCCCGGCCCGGCCCTGGGGTGGCGACGCCCCCGCCTGGTCCGGTGTCACACCGTCGCCGTGAACCGCGGGCTCGGTTCCCCGGTCAGGTGTCCCGGCGGCAGCCGGCGTCCGCACAGCACCAGCAGCAGGTCCTGAGCGGAGCCGCGCAGTTGCGTGCCCGCACCGTAGGTCCAGGCGCGGTCGTCCGCCGTCAGCTGCACCCCCGCCAGGTCGGTGCCGAAGTACTTCACCCGCTTGGGGGTGAGCCCCCCGAGAACCCGGCCGAGGCGGTCCTCGGGGACCCGGCGGTCGATCCCGAGCGCCACGGTGATGTCCAGTCCGTGGATCACGTCGTGCGACAGGGCACCGTCGAACCCGCCGCCCGGCGGTTTCCACGGGAACGCGGCGTTGTCCCGCACCGTCGCGACCCACTGCTCGGGGGTGAGATCGTAGGCGTCCGCGCGGGCCCGCCGATCCGACATGCGGTGGAAGTTGCCGCGCGCCTTGACCATCTCGACCGCGAACCTCGGCACCGAGTACCGGAACGGCATCGTGATGTGCGCGACCACCTCACGCACCCGCCACCCCTCGCACAGTGTCGGAGCATCCCACTGCTCCGGCGTCAGACCGGCCAGCACGGTCGCCAGGTCGTGCCGCTCCGCCACCACCCAGTCCGGGGTTTCGCTGCCTGCCATGCCGCACTCCTCGGTTCCGTCGACGCTCTCCCGATACAGACACGGTATGCGGCGGACACTCATCGCTCGGGCAGTATGGACGCGTGAAGACCCACCACTATGCGCTGACCGTCACCTGGACCGGGAACCGCGGGGACGGCACCACCCGACCGGACGGCTACGACCGGGACCATCGGGTGTCGGCGCCCGGCAAACCCGACGTGCACGGCAGCTCCGACCCGTCGTTCCTCGGCGACCCGGCGCGGTGGAACCCCGAGGAGTTGCTGGTCGCCGCACTGTCGCAGTGCCACATGCTGTGGTACTTGGGGCTGGCCGCGGCGGACGGCGTGGTCGTGGTCGACTACCGCGACGAGCCGACCGGAACCATGTCCGAACATCCCGGCGGTGCAGGCGAATTCACCGAGGTCGTGCTGGCGCCGGCCGTGACGGTCGCCGACGGGTCGATGGCCGCGCGCGCGGAACGGCTGCACACCCGCGCGCACGAGAAGTGTTTCATCGCCCGGTCGGTCAACTTCCCGATCCGGCACCGTCCGACGGTGCGCGTCGCATGAGCGCCCCGGCACACCGGCTGATCGTGGACGTCGACACCGGCATCGACGACTCCCTCGCCCTGCTGTACCTGCTGGCCAGTCCGGAGGCCGAGATCGCCGGCATCGCCAGCACCGCGGGCAACGTGCCCGTCGAGCAGGTCGCGGCGAACAACCTGAACTGGCTCGCCCTGTGCGGCGCACCCGACATCGAGGTGG
Organism: Rhodococcus sp. JS3073; assembly: GCF_026810085.1. Lineage (NCBI taxonomy): Bacteria > Bacillati > Actinomycetota > Actinomycetes > Mycobacteriales > Nocardiaceae > Rhodococcus > Rhodococcus sp. JS3073. The sequence continues at coordinate 3,421 of NZ_CP113951.1, forward strand.
CGCTCGGCGCCCGGGTGCCGCTGGACTGCCCGCTGCGCACCACCGAGGACACGCACGGACCCCAGGGCATCGGGTACGCCGTCCTCCCCCCGTCCGGGCGGTCGCTGTCGGAGCGGGACGCCACCACCCTGTGGGTCGACCTGGCCCGCGCCCACCCCGGCGAGCTGACCGGGCTGGTGACGGGACCGCTGACGAACCTGGCCCTCGCGATCCGCGAGGAACCCGCACTGCCCCGGTTGCTGCGGCGCCTGGTCGTGATGGGCGGGGCCTTCAACCACCCCGGCAACACCACCCCCACCAGTGAATGGAACGTGTCGGTGGATCCGGAGGCGGCCAAGGAGGTGTTCGACGCGTTCTCCGGGCTGCCGGCGGGCCGGCGTCCGATCCTGTGCGGGCTGGACGTCACCGAGACGATCGAGATGACACCGGACCACGTCCGCCGGCTGGCGGAGGCGGCGGGAAGCACACCCGCCGAGATCATCTCCCCCGACGACGGGCCGCAGGTGCGCTCGACCGCGTCCAACCCGGTGATCCGGCACCTGTCCGACGCCATCCGCTTCTACATGGACTTCCACCGCACCCACGACCAGGGTTTCCTGGCGCACATGCACGACCCGTTCGCGGCGGCGGTGGCGCTGAACCCGGCGATCACAAGGACCCGTCCGGCCACCGTCGACGTCGAACTGCACGGCCGGCTCACCCGGGGCACCACGGTCGCCGACTGGGTGGGGCACTGGAACCGGGAACCCAACGTCGACATCGCGGTGAGCACCGACCCGGCCGCGTTCTTCGGCGATCTCGTCGACCGGGTCGGGCGCTTCGCGAAATCAGTCGGCTGACGCGTCCGTGCCGTCGAACGCGTCGAGGATCTCGGCGGCGGCCAGCGCCGCCGTCAGGGAACCGTCCCGCACCCGCTGTTCGACCTCGCCGCGGATCGCCTTGACCCGGGTGTTGGACGCGAGCCGGCGCAGCAGCTGGTCGTGGACCATCGTCCACGTCCAGTCCACCTGCTGGCGGCGCCGGTTCTCCTCGAACTGTCCGGCCGCGGTCAGCACCTCACGATGCCGGCAGACGGTGTCCCAGAAGTCCTCGAGACCGACGCCCTCGAGACCACTCATCGTGATCACCGGCGGCGTCCACACGGCGTCGTGCGGGTAGATCAGCCGCAGCGCACCCGCGAGTTCCCGGGCGGCGCCCTTCGCTTCCCGCTCGTGCTTGCCGTCCGCCTTGTTCACGGCGACGAGGTCGGCGAGTTCGAGGACACCCTTCTTGATGCCCTGCAACTGGTCGCCGGTGCGGGCCAGGGTGAGGAAGCAGAAGCAGTCCACCATGTTCGCGACCGTCACCTCGGACTGCCCGACACCCACCGTCTCGACGAGGATCACGTCGAATCCGGCGGCCTCGAGCAGCACGATCGTCTCGCGGGTCGCCTTCGCGACCCCGCCGAGGGTGCCCGACGTCGGTGACGGCCGGATGTAGGCGTCCTTCTCGACGGTCAGCCGCGCCATCCGCGTCTTGTCGCCCAGGATCGACCCGCCCGTGCGCGTCGACGACGGGTCGACGGCCAGGACCGCCACCCGGTGCCCCTGCCCGATCAGGTGCATCCCGAGCGCGTCGATGAACGTGGACTTCCCGACGCCGGGCACACCGGTGATACCCACCCGGTGCGCGTTCCCCGACTCCGGCAGCAGCTCGAGCAGCAGCCGCTGCGCCGCCTCACGGTGGTCGGTCCGGGTGGACTCGACCAGGGTGATGGCCTTCGCCAGACCGGCGCGCTGGTTGGCGCGCACGGCCCGGGCGAGGGCATCGATGTCGACTGGAGGCCGCCCCATGCTATTCCGGGGTGCCCGTCAGGTCGTGGCCGAGCTGCGCGGCCAGCTTCTCGAGCAGACCGCTGGCGGCGTCCGCGATTACCGTCCCGGGCGGGAAGATCGCGGCGGCACCCGCCTCGTACAGTTCGGCGAAGTCGCCGGGCGGGATGACACCCCCGACCACGATCATGATGTCGGGACGTCCCACCGCCGCGAGGGCTTCCCGGAGCGCAGGCACCAGCGTGAGGTGACCTGCGGCCAACGACGACACACCGACCACGTGGACGTCGTTGTCGGCCGCCTGGTTGGCGACCTCTTCCGGGGTCTGGAACAGCGGTCCCACGTCCACGTCGAATCCGATGTCCGCGAAGGCCGTGGCGATCACCTTCTGGCCGCGGTCGTGGCCGTCCTGCCCCATCTTGGCGATGAGGACACGGGGACGCCTGCCTTCCTCCTCCGCGAACCTCTCGACGAGTTCCGTTGCCTTGTTGATGTTGTCGACCTTTCCGGCCTCGTCCCGGTACACACCGCTGATGGTCCGGATCTCGGCCTGGTGACGCCCGTACACCTTCTCGAGCGCCTCGGAGATCTCCCCGACCGTGGCCTTCGCGCGGGCCGCGTCGATCGCCAGGGCGAGAAGGTTGTTCTCCATGCCGCCCTCGGTGGTGGCCGCGGCGCGGCTCAGTTCGGCGAGCGCCGCCTCGACGGCGTCCGAGTCGCGGTCGGCGCGCAGCCGGTCCAGCTTCTCGAGCTGCTCCTTCCGGACCCGCGAGTTCTCGACCTTGAGGACCTCGATCTCGTCGGCCTCGTCCGGCACGTACTTGTTGACGCCGACGAGCGGCTGCCTGCCGGAGTCGATGCGGGCCTGCGTGCGGGCCGCGGCCTCCTCGATGCGCAGCTTCGGGATGCCCTCGCTGATCGCCTGCGCCATGCCGCCGGCCTCTTCGACCTCGGCGATGTGTGCGCGGGCGCGGTTCGCCAGCTGGTGGGTCAGCCACTCGACGTAGTGCGATCCGCCCCAGGGGTCGATGGGTCGGACGGTCCCCGACTCCTGCTGCAGCAGCAGCTGGGTGTTGCGGGCGATGCGGGCGGAGAAGTCCGTCGGCAGGGCGAGGGCCTCGTCGAGCGCGTTGGTGTGCAGCGACTGGGTGTGCCCCTGCGTCGCCGCCATCGCCTCGACGCATGTGCGGGCCACGTTGTTGTAGACGTCCTGCGCGGTCAGCGACCAGCCCGACGTCTGCGAGTGGGTACGCAGCGACAACGATTTCGCGGACTTCGGTTCGAACTTCGCGACCAGCTCACTCCACAGCAGGCGACCCGCCCGCAGCTTCGCGACCTCCATGAAGAAGTTCATGCCGATCGCCCAGAAGAACGACAACCGGGGCGCGAACTTGTCGATCTCCATGCCGGCGTCGAGGCCGGCACGGATGTACTCGACACCGTCCGCGAGGGTGTATGCCAGCTCCAGGTCGGCGGTGGCCCCGGCCTCCTGGATGTGGTAGCCGGAGATGGAGATCGAGTTGAACTTCGGCATCTTCGCGCTGGTGTACGCGAAGATGTCGGAGATGATCCGCATCGACGGCTTCGGCGGGTAGATGTAGGTGTTGCGGACCATGAACTCCTTCAGAATGTCGTTCTGAATGGTTCCGGCCAGCTGCTCCGGGGCGACACCCTGCTCCTCGGCGGCCACGACGTACAGCGCGAGGATCGGCAGCACCGCACCGTTCATGGTCATCGAGACGCTGACGCTGTCGAGCGGGATGTGGTCGAACAGCTGACGCATGTCGAGGATCGAGTCGATCGCCACCCCGGCCATGCCGACGTCACCCTGCACCCGCGGATGGTCGGAGTCGTAGCCGCGGTGCGTCGCCAGGTCGAACGCCACCGACAGACCCTTCTGCCCGGCCGCGAGGTTGCGGCGGTAGAAGGCGTTGGATTCGGCGGCCGTGGAGAAGCCCGCGTACTGGCGGATCGTCCACGGCTGGTTCACGTACATGGTGGGGTACGGGCCGCGCACGAACGGCGCGGCACCCGGGAAACTGCCCACCGGGTAGCCCTCGGCCTCGGCGGCGTCGCGGTCGGCCTTGGTGAAGACCGGTTTGACGTCGATGCCTTCGGGGGTGGACCACACCACCTGTTCCGGGCTGTAGTGGTTCGCCGCCGCGGCGGCCGCGATCAGCTCGTCCGTCTGCTCCGGGGTCGGGGCGGACGGCTGCGGAAACTGCGGATCCTCCAGTGGCACTTCGGCGAAGCTGCCGATCGCGTGCTTGACCTCGCGAGTAGTCACTTCTTGCTCCCTGTGTCGCCCGAGGAGTCACTCGAGCTCTCGATGGTGTCGAGCAGACCGGACAGGACCGACACTGCGTCGATACGGGCGGTGACGAATCCGTCGGGCCGGGCGGGGCCGTCCGCGTCGGCGACGACCTTCTCCGGGCCGGCGAGCAGCACGGTGCCGACACCGGCCGCGCGCAGTTCCTCCACCGCGGCGGTGGCTTCGGCGGCGTACCGCTTGTCGGTACCGCAGATCACCGCGATACCGGCGCCGGAGTCCTTCGCGGCGGCGGCGATGCTGCCGTCACCGGTGGCGAGGGGACCGGGGTTGTGGGCTTCGATGCCGCCCGACGCCAGCAGGTTCGTGCTGAACGTGGTCCGCACGTTGTGCTCGGCGACGGGGCCGAGCGGGGCCAGGAAGACGGCGGGTCGTGCACCGCGCGCCGCCAGGTAGGCGTCCGAACGGTCCCGCAGGGCCTCGAACGCCGCGGCGTACCGGGCGACGGTACCGGTCTGGGCGGCGCCCGCGGGCAGCGGCGCTTCGGCGAGGTTCGGGAACTCGTTGACCCCGGTGACGGTGGTCTTGCGGTGCGCGATGTCCGAATCACGTTGGGCGCGGGTGGAAGCGATCCGGTCGCCGATCAGGCCCGCGTCGAGTGCGGCGAGGTAGCCGCCCGCCGCCTCGATCTGCTGGAAGAACTCCCACGCCTTGGCCGCCACCTTCTGGGTGAGGTCCTCGACGTACCACGACCCGGCCGCCGGGTCGAGCACCCGGCCGAGATGTGATTCCTCGAGCAGCAGCAGCTGGGTGTTGCGGGCGATGCGGGCGGCGAAGGTCTTCGACACACCCAGCGCCCCGGCGGGCAGTGCGGCGTCGAACGGCAACACCGTGACGGCGTCCGCGCCGCCGACGCCGGCACCGAACGCGGCGAGGGTCGTGCGGAGCATGTTCACCCACGGATCGCGTTGCGCCATCATCGCGGCCGAGGTGACCGCGTGCTGGGGGGCGCCGCCGAAGTCGGAAGCGCCGCAGACCTGGGCGATGCGCGCCCACACCAGCCGCGCCGCCCGGAACTTGGCGATGGTCTGGAACTGGTCGTCGGTGGCCGAGAACCGGAAGCCGAGCTGCCCGAGCGCCTGCCCGATGGTCAGGCCGCTCTCGGTGAGGGCCCGTAGGTACTCGAGGCCCGCCGCGATTGCCGCGCCGAGTTCCTCGGCGTCCGAGGCGCCGGCGTCGTGAAACGCGGTGCCGTCCACGGCGATTGCCCGCACGCTCTCCGAGCGCGCCGCGGACTCGGTCGCGAGGGCCACCGCGTCGCCGAGTTCCACGTCGGCGGCACCGGAGAACGCGCTCGTGAGCGGGGCGGTCCCGAGGTCGACGCGGACCGCGGTGCGGTCGGTGACCCCGTCACCCGCCGCGGCACGGGCGTCGAGCAGCGCGAACAGTGCCCGCGCCGCGAGCGGCGCGTCCGTTCCGGCATCGAGGGTGAGCGGTGCCAGGTCGAGGAGCACCCCGTCGAGCGCCGTTTCCAGCGACCGGACCGGAAGGTTGGCGCCGCCGACGGCGAGCCACAGCGCGCTGACACCGTTCTCCAGGGAGTCCAGGACGGAGCGGTTGACGTCCGCAGCCTCGGCACCCTCGCCGAAGCGGGCACTGACCAGCCAGCCCGCGTTCACGTCCCGGGTGGCGTCCGCGCCACGCACATAGGGGAAGGTGCCGGGCAGGGGCTGCTCCGGACGCTCGTCGCGGGGGCTGTACAGCGGCGCGACGGTGACACCGTCGTAGGTGACGGTCTCGAGGAGTTTCTGGGGTTCCGGACCGAGTTCCGCGGCATCGATCCGACGCGACTTCGCGAGGACTCCGGCCACGGAGTGCTGCCAGTCGGCGTACGCCCGCGCAGCTTCCTCGGTTTCTGAAGCTAATGACACGGTGTCGGCTTCCTCTCCCTGATGAGCGATCGATCAATACGTTGTGTGACTGTGATGCTAGCCGCAGTTCGGCGCCCCCTATCGTGAGGATCACCACACGATGAATAACCTCAGGTCATGAGCATTGCGCACGAACCGGTGGTCACCGTTCGCACCGCCACACAGCGGTTGTTCGGTCTCGGGGCGCCGACCCGGGAGGTCGACGACCGCGGCGAACCACTCAATCGTATGAGCATGGACATCGGTGCGCTCGCCCCGAACACCGCCCGCACCGCCTACGGCGGCGTCCTCGCCGTGCTGCTCGACGATCTCCTCGGATTCACCGTGTGGGACCGGCGCCGAGCACGCGACGGCCTGGTCACGGCCGAGTTGTCGGTGGACGTCGTGACACCCCGGCGATGGCAGGGTCCGACGCTGCGGGCGGAGAGCCGACTCCTCGCACTCACCGCCGACGGCGGCACGTCGACCGCCCGCGTCCACGACTCGGCGGGCACCCTGATCGCCACCGGCACGCTGTGGGGCAACTTCGTGGACGTGCCGGCGCCGGCGGCGGACGGGTCGGCCCTCCCCGACTTCCCGGAGCCGGGGGTCGCGCCGCTCGACTGGATCGGCGGGCGGATCGAGGACGGACCCGGCGTGCGGGTCGTGGTGCCGGCCAATCCGCTGGTCGCGAACAAGCTCGGGTTCATGCACGGCGGCGTCCAGGGCTGCGCGATGGACCTCGCGGCGCGCGCGGCCCTGAGCCGGGACGGCGCGGACATGGACACGGCGTCCGTGCGGATCAACTACTTCCGCCCGGTTCCCCTCGACCGCGACACGACGTTCACCGCGGACGTGGTCAGGGCGGGCCGCTCGGTGGCGGTGGCCCGGGTGGCCGGGACCTCGGGCGGACGGATCTGCGTCGAGGCGACGGTGACCGGGCGCCGCCGGCTGTCCTGACCGCCGCTCGCGGCGCGCCCCGCACGGGTCACCCGGGTAGCCTGGTGCCCTGTGAAGAGACGCCTCGGGGACCGCAGGGTGATCGGCGTCGCAGTACTGGCGGTCGCGTTGGTCGTCGTCGCGCTGCTGGCCCCGCACCCGTCCGTGCTGCAGGTGCGGGAATGGGCGCGGTCGATCGGGCCGGCGTTCCCGCTCGTCTTCTTCGCCGTGCACGCGGTGGTGACGGTGTTTCCGTTCCCCCGCACGGTGTTCACGCTGAGTGCCGGTCTGCTGTTCGGTGCGTGGCTGGGCATCGCGATCGCGGTGCTGGCGTCGACGGTGAGTGCCGTGCTCGCGCTCTACCTGGTGCGCGCCGTGGGCCGGGACGTGGTGTGGCAGCGCATCTCCAATCCGACGATCCGCCGGGTGGACGAGCGGATCGCCCGGCGCGGCTGGCTCGCCGTCGGGTCGCTCCGGCTGATCGCGTTCGTCCCGTTCTCCGTGGTGAACTACTGCGCCGGCGTGTCCTCGATCCGGTTGGTCCCGTACGCGCTGGCCACGGTGGTCGGCGTGCTGCCGGGGACCGTCGGCATCGTCGTTCTCGGCGACGCCCTCACCGGGGAGACGAAGCCGGGACTTCTCGCGCTGTCCGCGGTGTGCATCGTCGTCGGAATCGCCGGACTGGTGGTGGACTCCCGGCGGCCACTGGACGGTTCCGGCGACGCGATGCCGGATGTGGCCGTCGACCACCCCGCCGAGGACGAGTCAATCACACAGCCTTGAACCAGGTAGGTCAAGCTTTGAGTCTTGACATCATGGTATCCAGTTTCTAACCTTGACTCATGTTCGTGTTGACGGTCGACCAGCGCGGAAGCCGCCGCGACGTCGACCGCGTCGCCCAACTGCTCACCGAGTTCGCGAACCGTGACCTCGTCCGCCCGTTCCAGCGGACCGCCGGCGACGAGGTTCAGGCCGTGGTCGCGGACCCGGCCACCGTCGTCGACCTCGCACTCGACCTCGTCGGACGCGAACACTGGAGCATCGGCATCGGCGCCGGCCCCGTCGAAGAACCCCTCCCCGCCGAGACCCGCGCCGGGCGCGGCCCCGCGTTCGAGTCCGCACGGGTCGCCGTCGAACGCGCCAAGAGCGCCCCCGGCCGGGTCGCCGTCGAAGGCTCCGACCCCGACGGCGCCACCGACGCCGACACCGCACTCACCCTCGTCGCGGTCCTGGTCGCGCGCCGCACCGAGGAGGGCCGCGAGGCCGTCGAGCAGATGCGGCACGGCACCACCCAGACCGAGGCGGCCCGCGCACTGGGCATCAGCAAGCAGGCGGTCTCCCAACGACTCTCCACCGCAGGCTGGCACGTCGAAACCGCCGGACGACGACTGGCCGAACGACTCCTACGCAAGGCGGACACGTGACGACCCTCGCACTCATCGCCCTCGGCGTCGCCGCCGTGGCACCGCTGGCGCTCGCCGCGCCCCGCAGCCCCCGCTGGATGTCGCAGTGGGCGGCGCCGATCGTGGTCGCGCTCGCCCTGGCCGTCGCCGCGCTGGCCGCCTCCGCCACCACCCCGGTCACGGGCTTCGCCCTCGCGGCGACCCTCGTCCTGTGCGTCGCGGCCGCAACCACCGGCGGGGCACCCCTCGTGCTGGCCGCGTTCCGCATCGCACGCCGCCAGTCCGACGCCGGTTCCGACCCGCGGCCCGACGCCGGGCCGCTGCGCGGCGGACGGATCATCGGGCTCCTCGAGCGCGCCGCCGTCGCGGCCGCGATCCTCGCGGCCTGGCCGGAGGGCATCGCCGTCGTCCTGGCGGTCAAGGGACTGGCCCGCTACCCCGAACTCCGCGAACCGCACGCGTCGGAACAATTCATCATCGGCACGTTCACCAGCGTGCTCTGGGCGATCGCGGTGTGCGGAACGGGACGCGCCCTCCTCACGTAGTCGCCCCCGGGCGACATCCACGAGCCGGGTGCCCGAGTCCGCCGACGGCTCAGCGGACACGAGTTCGCGACCACCGCTCGCTTCTGGACACCCGACGACGCACCCACGGCCGCGCCGACCCCGCACCCGCCCACGCGACGCCCGACCCGGAGACACCACTATGGAACAACTGATCGCGCACTCCCGGGAACAGGCCGCCGTCCTCGCTGCTGCCGCCAACGGCGTTCCCGCAGTAGCCCTCCCCGTGCCGGCGGCGACGCCGGACGCCGGGCCGGGTCCCCACTACACCGGTCGGCGACGTCGCGACGAGGGTGCGCGCGGAAGTCGCCCGGGTCAGCGGATTCCCGGCAGCGGCGCTGAAGGCGATACATACGCTCGTCGGCGACCTCGGATTCAACTCGATCATGATCACCGACCTGTTCGGCGGGGTGAGCCGCGCATTCCCCGGTCTCGTCGCCGAACCGCACTGGTTCTCACCTAGCCGCACCCTCGGCGATGTCATCGCGCACGTGACCTCGCACCACGCACCCGTGTCCCCCACGGCCGGAACCGTCGGTTTCGTAGGAACCGGAGGCCCTACGCACCGCGGTCGCACCCGAGTTCCGCATCGCGCGGGTTACCGGAGGTTCAGGCGCTCGCCACACGGCTGAACACGGCCGAGGGGATCGGGCCAGCAACCCGTACTTCCTCGTCAACGACGGCTGCCACGCGGGACACGTCGATGATCTGGGGCGCGGAGGTCGTCAACTTCTCCAGCTAGAACTACCTCGGCATGTCCGGGTACCCCGCCGTCGTGTCGGCGGTGCAGGACGCGGTCGCCCGCGACGGCCAGTTCCCGCTCGGCCAGTCGGCTGCCGTCCGGGGAGAAGCCGGTACACCGCGAACTCAAAGCCGAATTGGCCGGCCTGCTCGGCACCGAGGACGGATCGCCCTCGTGAGCGTACACGCCACTGGTCATCCACGACAGCGTCTACGTAGATCTCATGTCCTTTGCCACTGGTGTGGCGGGCGTTAGAGATGGACGTGTGTCACGGCTACCCGCATCACCGTGCGGTGGTGTGGGTTTGACCGTGTCCCACACCGACGCTTGTGGTGCAGGAACATGCTGTTTCGGAGTCACCCCCATCCGCCGAGGTGCGGTGGGCACGCTGTGGCGGACCCGGCGGTGCCACGGCCTGCTCGGGGTGGGACCGGTTTTGTCCCGGCACTTGCGCACCGGCGCATGCTCGACCACCTGGACCGCCGGTAGTCGTCCGCGCCGCCTGGTGACCTCGTTTCTGCCGAGCAGTGCGCGTTTGGCCAGGTTCACCCCCGCGATGTGGTCGCGGTTGCCGCCGACCCGGCAGCCCGGGCACCACGCACTGTGGTAGCCGCCGGGGCGTGCGAGCGGTTGGTCGCAGCCCGGACACAGTGCTGAGGATCCCCGGGCCGGCACCGAGACCACCGTGATGCCGACCTCTGCGGCGGTGTGCGCGAGGGCGGCGACGGCTTGGCGGCGGGCGGACTGCGCGGCCCGATTGTTGTTGACGCGCCCGTGCCCGCGGGTTTCGAGGGTGGTGAGGTCTTCCACCGCGATCACCGTCGCGCCCGCCGCGGCGGCGTAGTCGGTAACCTGCCGGCCGAAGTGAAACGCCATTTCCCGGTTGATCTTTCCCCGTTTGACGCCGACAGCGGTGCGGTGCCCGTCGAGGACGGCGATCTTCTCCTCGAGTTGTGCGCGGACCCCGGGTGGGGCGGTGGCGGCCAGTTGGGTCAGCCGGGCGGCCTTGCGGTGCAGCAGTTGCCCTTCGGTTTGCAGGCGGGCCAGTTTGATTCCGAGGCCTCGGTCGTCGTAGGTCCAGCCCCGGTAGTCCGACACCAGCCCGTCCGGGTTGTCGGCGGTGAGGGCGGCGGCACCGAGTGTGGACGGGGACCAGTCGACCCCGACCGCGACGGTGGCCGAGTCCAGGTCGTCGGCAGGGACGGGTTCGGTCGCCGCGCACCGCCACAGCAGGCCCTGGCGGTCGAGGACCAGGGTCGGCAGATGCCAGTCGATGACAGCTCTGCCGTGCAGGTGCGCGGGGATGGCGGCGGTCAGCCGCACCCGCCGCCACTGTGCCCGCCCCGACGGGGCCGGGCTGGTGGGCAGCTTTACCGTCAACACCAGGTCACGGTCTGTGACGGCGATCTGTGCGAGCTGTCGATCGGCGGCCGACAGCCGGGCCATCGCGCTCGTCTGTGGCAGTCCCTGGACGTCGGTAATCCGCAACCGGCCGGCCGGTGCCCCACCGCTGCGGGCGCGGGTGGCGAGCTGACGTCGCACGCCGCGGAGGAAGCCCGCCGCCACGTGGTCGCCCGGCTCGGTCGGCGGCACCACAGCTCCGGTGGCCGGGTCGAATCGCTGAGAGAGCGCCGTGATCGCGGTGTCCCGGTGCGTCAGTGTCCGCAGGGTGGCCATCACCTGAGCGGTAACCACCCGCGTGACCCGTGACGGCACATAGACACCGTCCGGATAGGTCGGGTTCCAGCCGAGGCGGGCAGCGGCGACATGACCCTGCGCGGGCAGCCTGCGGTGTTGGCGGTCGAGGCCGGCGGCGAGCGCATCGAACGTTGCCGGCTTCCACAGCCGCGACACCAACTCGGCGCCGGCCGCGGCGATCAGGTCGAGCAGCCACCCCACCCGGATGTCGACGTCGTCGAGGCCGATCGGCTCGCCGGTCACGGCGTCGACCGCCACATGGGCGCGGGTGGTGAACGCGAACTGCCGCGGCACGGTCGATCCCGGCCCGGTCATGCCGGGCCCAATTCATGAGCGGCGAGCACCGTCGCAGTCCGAGACGACTCGCGATCGCCCGCCATGCTCACCGTCCCGGCGACTCCCACGACGCGGCAGGTTTGTGCAGGAGTGGTGCGTGGATCGGCGAGTGGATCCGTCGGCGCGGCGGCGCCGCCCCACAGCCGGCGGTGATTCCGTGTCGACCGCAGCGCAGAGAACCGACTGGACAACGATGCCGGCACCGCCCTGACGTCATCCATCAACCCTCCCACCAGCACATGTGGCACCCCTTGTCTCGCAGGACCTCGACTGTAACGCCGACCTCCGACATTTAGCCTCGGAGGGAGTCCGCAGGCGGGCCGAACGTCCGACCGGGACACCTGGTGATCCCTGGCTTTCTGAGTGGTCGTCTCCGGGCTCGGTGTCTGGTCGAGCGGTGCCCTTGTTCGGGAACTTGGAGCCGGCCGGTAGGCGTGGACTCCTGCTTAGAGAATGTCTGGGCCGTGGCCGCGATGGTCAGTCACCTGGTGAACAGGGATGTGGACCGACAGGAGCAATGACGATGGCATGGACGTTGGGGATCGACGTGGCTGTTCGGGCGGAGCATCAGGCGACGCTGGCCCGTGATGGTGCCACGGTATGGCGTGGCCGGAAGTTCTGGACACGGCTGGCCGATCTGGAACGGTTGTGGGCGGACTTGGACCTGCCTTATCCGGCTGAGCTGACTGTGGTGGTCGAGCCGACCCGGAACGCGTGGATCGTGCTGGCGGAGTGGTTCCGTCGCCACGGTGCACGCGTGGTGATGGCCCCGACCACCCAGTCGGCCGACCTGCGTAAGTACTACTCCAAGCACACCAAGAACGACCGGATGGACTCCGAATCGCTCGCCCGGCTGCCCTTGCTAGACTTCGCCGAGCTCGCTGAGGACATCGCCCACGAAGCCGAACAGGCACTGTTCCTGACCCGTCAGATCAAGCAGATCGACGAGCGAGTCGCGAACCTCTACGCCGACGCCGACCCGGCCGGCATCGTTGCCTCTGCTCCCGGCGTGGGGGCGGTGATCAGCGCGGTCATCGCTGGACGGATCGGCGACCCGCACCGGTTCACGTCCCTGGCCGCGATCCGCGGGTACACCGGCCTGGTTCCCAAGGTCAGCCAGTCCGGGGTGAGCAGGGTCGAGTCCTCGATCACCAAGGCCGGGGATCCGCTGTTGCGTGAGATGCTGTGCACCGCTGCCGATCAGGCCCGCAGGGTCGATCCCCAATTCGCGGCGAAGTACCAGCGGTTGATGGTCGGCGACCGGCACCACGAGTCTGCGATCTGTCACCTGGCAACCCATCTGGTCACCCGGATCGCCGCCTGCATGCGTGCCGGCCAGCCGTACGCCTTGCGGGACGTCGACGGCACGCCGATCACCGAGGCCGAGGGCCGGGCGATCGTCAAGGCGCGACACAAGATCGACCCGCGGCGGCGCGAAAACGTCCGATACCAGCGGATGCGTGAGCGCCGCAAGCAGGCGGCGGGCCGGGAGTCCCAGGAGTCGCGATGCGCTCCAACAGCCCGGCCCGCCAAGACCAAGCCTACGAGCCGCCAGGTGGCTTGACCTCCGTCAGGAACTCAAGCACCGCCCGAACCACGCCACCGGCGAACCGGCCCTCGGGCGCGCCGTCGAGCATCCGGCTCAACCCCGCCTGTCGCCCCGCGGACTCGAACCGCGATCCATGCATACCTCGATACACCTCACCAGAAGTGCTGTCCCGCAACATCTTTTCGGATTGACCAGCGACGCCCCTTACCCTGTCGAGCCTGACATCCGGCAATACACTGCCACCACCCGCTCCGGCGTCGCTCCCACACACGCCCATCCGGGCCTGCCCAGATAAGAATCGAGCTCCGCACGGTCAAAGATTCGGTCACCCGGATCTGTGCGCCGAGAAGGCCACCGGCCCTCCCATGCCGCCTTGCACAGCCCAACCACCGACACCCCCGACCTGCCCGCGATGATCACGGTGAAGAAGAAGCATCAGGCGCTGATGATGGTCGACGAGGCGCACAGCATCGGGGTGCTCGGCGCCACCGGCGGGGGCATCGGTGAGCACTTCGACGTCGACCGCGACGACGTGGAGCTGTGGTCCGGCACGATGTCGAAGGCCCTGGCCGGCTGCGGCGGCTACGTCGCGGGCAGCGCCGAGCTCATCCGCTTCCTGAAGTACACGACGCCCGGCTTCGTCTACAGCGTCGGGATGACGCCGATGAATGCCGCAGCGTCCCTGGCCGCGATCCGCCAGATGCGCGCCGAACCCGAGGCACTGGACCGGTTGCGGCGCAACTCCCGGCTCTTCCTGCAGCTCGCCACGGACGCCGGAATCGACACCGGGGACTCGAAGGACACCCCGGTCATCCCGTGCATCGTCGGGGATTCACTCCGCACCCTCGCCCTGTCCAACGCACTGCTCCGGCGCGGCATCAACGTGAACCCCATCCTCTACCCGGCCGTGCCGGAAGACCTCGCGCGGCTGCGCTTCTTCGTCACCTCGTGCCACACCGAGGACCAGATCCGGTCCACGGTGGCAGCTCTCGCCGACGAACTCGCCACGCTCGTCGCGGCCGCGTAGCGCCGTGCCCGGCCCCCTCCGGCTGTTCTGCTTCCCCCACGCCGGCGGCGGACCCTCGACGTACCGGCACTGGCACCGCGCCCTGAGCCCGCGCGTGTCGGTGTGGCCCGTGCAACTGCCCGGGCGGGAGAGCCGTGCCGGCGAGGCCGGGTTCACCGACGTCGAGTCCCTCGTCACCGCACTCGAGTCCGAGCTCGCCGAACCGCTCGCGCAGCCGCACGTCTTCTTCGGGCACAGCATGGGCGCGCTGGTGGCGTACCGGCTCGCGTGCCGCAGGCGCGCGGCCGGGCACCCGCTCCCGCGGGCGCTGCTGCTCTCCGCGTACTCGGCGCCGCACCTACCCTCGCCGCTGCCGCCGGTCGACGACCTGGACGACCCGGCCCTGATCGAGTTGCTGCGCGCCACGGGCGGGCTGCCCGCCGACCTCCCGGCCCGGCCGTCGTGGCGGGACCGCTGCCTCCCCGCACTGCGGGACGATCTCCGGCTCTGCACCGGCTACCGCGATCCCGCAGACCCGCCGCTGCCCTGTCCGGTACATGTGCTCGGCGCGGACGCCGATCCGCTGGTCGGCGAGCGGGATCTGCACGCCTGGGATCGGCACACCACCCAGCTGCGCGAGGTGCACATCATGCCGGGCGATCACTTCTACCTCGAGCACACACCCGAACAGCTCTTCCGTGTGCTTCGGCCGGTGCTGCGCCGCTACGCCGCGTCGGAGTCGGTCAGTGACCCGGCGGGGTGACGGGCGGCGGCAGCTGCCCCGGCGCACCCCCCGGATCCAGCGGCGCATGCTCGTCGGCGCCACCGGACTGCGCGAGCGGTCCCGGCCCGTCGACCGGACGACGTGCCTCGACCTCCGCGGCGCGGACGGCCTGCGCGATCGCCGGGTCGGACTTGGTCTCGAACCAGTCGGCGACCTCCGCCGAATCGTCCTCGGGCTTGGGCAGATCCTCCTCCGCGGTGGACGGCTCGTACCGGAACACCCCGTCCTGCCCCTGCGCGCCGAGCGTCTTCGCGAACCCCTTGAGGGCGTCACCGAAGTCGCTGGGCACCAGCCACACCTTGTTCGCATCGCCCTGCGCCATCTGCGGCAACGTCTGCAGATACTGGTAGGCGAGGAGTTCGGGGGTGGGCTTGCCGGATTTGATTGCGGCGAACACCTTTTCGATCGCCTTCGCCTGTCCCTGCGCCTGCAGGTACTTCGCGGCCCGGTCACCCTGCGCCCGCAGGATGCGGGACTGCCGCTCACCCTCCGCGGTGAGGATCGACGCCTGCTTCGCGCCCTCCGCGGCGAGGATGCGGGACTGCTTGTCGCCCTCCGCCGTCTTGATCGCCGACTCCCGGTGACCCTCGGCGGTGAGAATGGTGGCCCGTTTCTCGCGGTCCGCCTTCATCTGCTTCTCCATCGACTCCTGGATCGACGGCGGCGGATCGATGCTCTTGAGCTCGACCCGGGCGACGCGCAGACCCCACCGTCCGGTGGCCTCGTCCAGAACGCCACGCAACTGCCCGTTGATGGAGTCACGGGACGTCAGCGTCTCCTCCAGCGTCATCCCGCCGACGACGTTGCGCAGCGTGGTGGTGGTCAACTGCTCGACACCGACGATGTAGTTGCTGATCTCGTACACCGCGGCCTGCGGGTTGGTGACCTGGAAGTACACCACGGTGTCGATGTTCAGCGTCAGGTTGTCCTGGGTGATCACCGGCTGCGGCGGGAACGACACCACCCGTTCACGCAGGTCCACCTTGGCCCGGATGCGGTCCGCGAAGGGGATCAGGAACGTCAGCTGGCCCGACACGGTCCGCGCATACCGGCCGAGTCGCTCGATCACCGCGGCCTCGGCCTGCGGCACCAGGGCCACCGATTTGGCCACCACCAACGCGACGAACAACACGAGCACGATCAACACGATGAGCGCTGCCATCTACGGTCCCCTCCATACGACGGCGGTCGCGCCGTCAATTTGCATTACCGTCACGGTCGTTCCCGGTGGATACACTTCCGTGCTGTCGAGCGGGCGGGCCGTCCAGACGTCGCCGCCGAGCTTGATCTGCCCAGCGTGTTCGGCGACCTCCTCGAGCACCAGGGCCTGCTTGCCGGTCAGCGCCTCGATCCCCGTCGGGGTCGGCGGCGGGGTCTCGAACTTACGCAACAACACCGGCCGCACCCCGAGGATCAGGGCGAGGGACAGCACCCCGAAGATCACCGCGTCGACCCAGACCGGGAAGTCGGTGATCGCGGTGACCCCGGCCGTGGCCAGCGCACCGCCCGCCAGCATGAGGAGGAAGAAGTCCCCCGTCAACGCTTCCGCGGCGGCGAGCAGCACCCCCGCTACCAGCCAAATCAATGCAGCCACAACACCATCTAACCAGAATCTGCAGAACCGACGGTGACGAAGTCGACCAGCTGTTCGACCGCGCCGATCAGCGGCGCCTCGAGGTCCCGGAACGTGTCGACGGCCGAGTAGACGCGGCGCCAACCGTCGCGCGGTGTCCCCCACCCCAATTCGCGGCACACCCCGGTCTTCCAGTCCTCACCGCGCGGGATCTTCGGCCACGCCTCGATCCCCACCGCCGACGGGCGGACCGCCTCCCACACGTCGATGAACGGGTGCCCGGTCACGAGCACGTTCGGCCCGAGCCCCTGGGTCAGCTGGGTCTCCTTCGACCCGGTGACGAGGTGATCGACGAGGACGCCGACGCGCCGTCCGGGACCGGGCCGGAACTCGGCGAGCCGCTCCCCGAGATTGTCGAGACCCTCGAGGTGCTCGACGACGACACCTTCGACGCGCAGGTCGTGCCCCCACACGCGTTCCACGAGGGCGGCGTCGTGCACGCCCTCCACCCAGATCCGGCTCGCCAGCGCCGTCCGCGCCCGCAACCCCTCCACTTTGGTGGATCCCGACGCCGATCGGGTGGTCACCGGACCGGCGGGCTTGGCCGCCGGGCGGACCAGGGTGACCGGTTTCCCGTCGATCAGGAACGCCGCCTCCCGCATCGCGAACAACCGGGTGCGCCGCGCCCCGTCCTCGAGCCGGACGAAATCGCCGTCGTAAGTGCGCTCGAACCCCACCACCGCCCCGCAGAACCCGGTGCCCGCGTCCTCGACCACCAGGTCCCGCTCGGCCGGGACGGTGGGCGTCACGGGCTTCCTCGCGCGTGGGTGTCCGGAAAAGATGTCGCCGTATCTGTCGCCTCCGCTCACGGGCGCTGACGCTATGCGAGCGGCGCCGTTACGCACACTCCGCCACGCCGACATATGCTCGTTTATCGTGACTTCACCCAGCGCCACTCTCACCGTGTGGGCCAGTTCCTGGCTCGCCGGGAACAGTGCACCCGACGACGTCATCGACGCCCTCCATGCGTGGGCGCCGATGCATCTCGCCTGCGCGGAGGATCCCGTGACGGCGGGGCGCACCGGGCTGCCGTGGCCCGACCCCCAGGACGCCGGGGTGACCGCGCTGCTCCAGACGATGCGCCGCGCCGTCTCGCAACCCGAGACGGAGATCCGGCTGGTCCTGCCCGGGCCGGGGGACGTGCGCGGGCTTCCCGCGGGCACCGAGTTCGCGTCCGCCGCGATCAGCGCGGGCGAGGGTGTGCTCGTCGGACCGCCCGGCCGGTCCGGAACGGGGCTCGTCCCGCACGTCGAGGGTCCCGACGTGCTGCGCTGGACGGTGTCGACGATCGAGCGGCTCCCCCTCGACGCCCACCACACCGGACTGGGCGAGGCCGAGTTCACGATGCGGCAGGCGGTCCGCGACGCGGCGGCCGCGCTGGAGGCGCTGCACATGCTCGATTCCGGTTTCGGCGCCGACCCGCGGGCGCTGATCGCCGATGCGCTGGCGCAGTCCGCGCGGCACCGGTATCCGACGACGATCGCCCCGCGGGCGCTGCGGATCCTGGACTCGGCCGATCAGGTGGCCGCGATCCTCACGGTCGCCGAGCAGATGGCGCCCGCGCGCACCGTGTCCGCGTCGGGTGCGGCCACCCTGGAGGACCTGCTGCGGCCCCTGCGTTCGGCGGTGCGCTCGGCGCGCACCGCCGCCGTCAATGCGTGTGCGCGGGACGGCCTGACGGCCTGACCACGGCCTTGCAGCAGTCGATCGCGCAGGACTGTCCGTCGCGGGCCGAACCGAGCAGCGGCTCGGACCCGAGTCGCTCGGCGGGCGTGCCGGCCAGCTGCTCCGTCACCAGTGCGACGACCAGTTCCGCGAAGCGCCGATCCGTTCCGGGGGTGGCCGCACGCACGAAGTCGATGCCGAGTTCAGCCGCCTTGTCCCGGGCCTCGGTGTCGAGATCCCACACCACCTCGAGGTGATCGGACACGAATCCCACCGGGCACACGATCACCGCACCGACACCGCGGCCGGCGAGGACGTCCAGGTGGTCGCAGATGTCCGGCTCGAGCCACGGCACCTGGGGTGGCCCGGACCGGGACTGCCACACCAGGTCGAAATCGTCGAAGCCGGCGGCGCGGGCGGTGAGCCGGGCCGCCTCGGCCACCTGCCGGCTGTAGAGACGACCGCCTTCTGCCGGCGGTCCCGCGTTGACGTCCGCGGACACCGGCACGGAATGCGCGGTGAACACCAGCCGTGCGTCGGCCCGCCGCTCGGCGGGAAGCTGTGCCGCGGCCTCGCGGACGGCGTCGGCGAATGCCCCGATCAGCAGCGGGTGGTCGTAGTATTGCCGCAGCTTCAGCAGGTGCGGTGCCCCGTCCCCCGCCGCGGCCCGCGCCCGGGCGACGTCCTCGTGGTACTGCCTGCAGCCCGAGTACCCGCCCCACGCCGACGTCGGGAACACGAGGGCGGACCGCACCCCGTCCGCACCCATCCGGGCGACGGTGTCCTCGACCATCGGATGCCAGTTCCGGTTACCGAAATAGACGGGCAAATCCATTCCGGCGCTTGCCAATTCGGTTTCGACGCGGGAGATGATGTCGCGATTGAGGGCGTTGATCGGCGACACGCCCCCGAAATGCAGGTAGTGCTCGGCGACCGCATCCAGCCGTTCGGGTGGCACCCCCCGGCCCCGGGTGACGTTCTCCAGGAACGGGCGCACGTCGGCGGGCTGCTCCGGACCCCCGAACGACAACACGAGAAGTGCATCGAATTGGGAACCGGAACCGTCCGTCGAATTCGCAGCGATCATGATCCCCATCTTCCGTGGTGCCGTTCGGGGCGCACTCCCCGGGTCGTGCCCTAGCCGGCCATGGCGTGGGCGCCACCGTCGACGTAGATGATCGACGCGGTGGTGCCGGGCAGCCAGTCGGACAGCACGGTGCACACGGTCTTCGCGACCGGCTCCGGGTCGTCGACGTTCCAGCCGATGGGCGCACGCTCGTCCCACGCCGTGTTGAGTTCGTTCATCTGCTTGGCGTCGTCGGTGGCGGTACCGGCGATGGCCTTGGCGGCGAGGGTCTTGATCGGGCCCGCCGCGACGAGGTTGGAGCGGATACCGCGTTCGCCGACCTCCTTGGCGACATACCGGTTCACCGACTCGAGGGTGGCCTTGGCGACACCCATCCAGTTGTAGAACGGCACCGCGCGCGCGGGATCGAAGTCCATGCCGACGATCGACGCATTGTCGTTCAGCACCGGCAGCAGCGCCTTCGACAGCGACGCGTACGAATAGGCGGAGACCTCGAAGGCCACTCCCACATCGGACCACGGTGCGTCGAAGAACGGGCTGCCCAGGCAGGACCGCGGCGCGAACGCGATGGAGTGCACGACGCCGTCGACACCCTCGGGCGCGATCTCCCGGATGCGGTCGGCGAGGCTCGCGAGGTGCTCCGGGTTCTGCACGTCCAGTTCGAGCGCGGGCGGCACCGGCTGCGGCAGGCGCTGCGCGATGCGGTCGATCAGCCGGAGACGGTCGAATCCGGTGATGATCACCTTGGCGCCCTGTTCCTGGGCGACCTTGGCGACGTGGAACGCGATGGATGCGTCCGTGATGATGCCGGTGACGAGAATGGTCTTACCTTCGAGCAATCCGCCCATGAGGTGTCCTCCTGTGAGAAAAAGTCCGGGAAGTGGAGTGGGGAGTGCTAGTGGCCCATGCCGAGGCCGCCGTCGACGGGGATCACCGCGCCGGAGACGTAGGCGGAATCGTCGGAGGCCAGGAAGCTCACCACCGCGGCGACCTCCTCGGGCTTGCCCTGCCGCTGCAGCGGAACCGCGCCGGTGATCATGTCCTTGTACTTGTCGTCGAGGACCGCGGTCATGTCGGTGTCGATGAAGCCCGGGGCCACCACGTTCGCGGTGATCGAACGGGAACCGAGTTCACGGGTCAGCGACCGCGCGATGCCGACCACACCGGCCTTGGACGCCGCGTAGTTCACCTGGCCGGGACCACCGGCGAGACCGACGACGGACCCGAGGAACACGAACCGGCCGAACCGCGCCCGCAGCATCGACCGCGTGGCCCGCTTCGCGACGCGGAACGCGCCGGTCAGGTTGGCGTCGACGACGGAGGTGAACTGCTCCTCGGTCATCCGCATGATCAGCGTGTCGTCGGTGATGCCGGCGTTCGCGACGAGAACCTCGACGGGACCCTGGTGCGCTTCGACCTCCTTGAAGGCGCGGTCGACCGACTCGGTGTCGGTGACGTCGCACTGGACGCCGAACAGGCCGTCCGGCGCACCCGAGCCGCGGTGCGTGACCGCGACCTTGTGGCCGTCCGCCGCGAGGCGCTGCGCGACAGCGAGGCCGATCCCGCGGTTGCCGCCGGTGACGAGCACCGACCGGGGAGTGGACACCGTCCTAACTGACGCGTCAGTAGTTTGTGGGGTAGACATGGGGATCAACCTATCTGTTCAGATGTGCAGAAGTGGAAGCGCGGGGCCGCGGTGGAACGCAGATCACGGCAGCCGTTGACGCAGGACCAGCGCGAGGATCAGCCCCGCCGTGGCGGACAGGACACCCAGCACGAGCCAGGGGCGGCTGGCGTCGCCGCGGGTGGTCTCGAAACCGATCTGCTCCTCGAGGGTGTCGTAGACGTCGCGCAGTTCCTCCAGGCTCGAGGCCGTGAAGAAGCTGCCGCCGGAGAGATTCGCGATCTCCCGCAGCGACGGATCGTCGACGGGCACCGGAATGCGTTCGTCCTCGATCTCGACCTTGCCGTAGCTGGTGCCGAACGAGATCGTCGAGATGGGGACGTCCTTGTCCTTCGCCTGCCGGGCCGCGGTGAACCCGCCGCGCGGATCGTCCGGGTTCTCGGGCACCGTCTGCTTGCCGTCCGAGAGCAGCACGATGCGGGCGGGCGGCGCCTGATCACTGCCGCCGAGCACCGCGGCCAGCGTGTCAATCGACTGCAGCGAGGTGAAGATCGCCTCACCGGTGGCGGTCCGCTCGCTCAACTGCAGATTGTCGATCGCGACCTTCGACGCCTCCCGGTTGGTGGTCGGCGACACCAGCACCGACGCCGTGCCGGCGAACGCGACGAGACCGAGGTTGATGCCGGGGGTGAGCCCGTCGGCGAACGACTTCGCGGCGTCCTGCGCCGCGGCCAGCCGGGTCGGTTCCACGTCGGTCGCCTTCATCGACAACGACACGTCGATGACGAGGATCACGGTGGCCCGGTTCCGCGGAACCCGCTTGTCCTCCGTCGGACCGGCCAGCGCCACACTGAAGAACACCAGCGCCAGCACCATGAGCAGCGCCGGAATGTGCCGGGCCCGGCCCGGCCGCGACGGCGCGACTTTCTCGAGGAGAGCGAAGTTGGTGAACCGCAGGGTGTGCTTCTGCCGCTGACGCTGCACCCACACGTATCCCGCGACCAATGCCACGACGACCAGGAGGAACAGCAGCCACCACGGTGAGGTGAACTGGGAAAGGCTCACCGGCGGGACCTCTGGTTCGTCGCGGTCCCGTAACTGTGCTTCCGGGCGGACACGAACCGCACGACATCCGAGATCCAGTCCCGGTCGGTGCGCAGACTGAGCAGCGGGGCGCCGCAGCGCCGCAACGACTGCTCCACCTGCAGGCGGTGCTCGTCCGCGGCCCGCGCGAAGTCGGCGCGCAGTTGCGGTGTGGTCGTGAACTCGCGGGTCCGTCCGGACTCCGGATCGTGCAGCACTACATCCCCTATGTCGGGTAATTCCAGATCTCGCGGGTCGAGCACCTCGACACCGAGTACGTCGTGGCGTCCCGAGATCGCCCGCAGCGACCGCTCCCAGTCGATCGGTCCCAGGAAGTCACTGATGACGACGGCCAGACCGCGGCGACGCTGGGGGCGGCGCAACGACTCCACCGCACCCTGCAGGTCGCCCCGCACCCCGTCCGGGGCGTGCGGGGTGGTCGCGATCTGACGCAGCATCGCCTGCGCGTGGATGCGGCCACCGCGGGCCGGGATCCGGGTGGTCTGGGCGCCGGTCGAGACGATCGCCCCGATCCGGTTCCCGCCGCCGCTGGTCAGATGCGTGACGGCGGCGGCAGCAGCCACCGCGAGGTCCCGCTTCTCGCAGCCGGCGGTACCGAAGTCGAGGCTCGACGACAGATCGACGACGAGCCACGTCTCGAGCTCCCGGTCGGCCACCGACTGCCGGACGTGCGGGTGCGTCGTCCGTGCGGTCACCGACCAGTCCATCTGACGCACATCGTCGCCCGGCTGGTACTCGCGGGCATCACCCGGTTCGGAGCCCGGTCCCGGGATCAGGCCCAGATGGTCGCCGTGCAGCACGCCGTCGAGGCGGCGGCGGACGGTCAGTTCCAGCGTCCGCAGCGCGGCGGACAGTTTGGGATCACGGAGTTCGCCGGAGCGGAACGACGGCGGCGGGCCGGAGCTCTGCGCACCGGCGGTACGCGCACTCACCGTGGCTGGCTCATCGCCGTCGGTCCGGGCACCGACGTGGACGGGACGGGCGGTCCGTGCTGACCGGCGGGAGCCGCCGGGACCGTGGTCGGCTGTGCGGCGATCTGCGGCAGACCCACGGTCTGCAGCACGCGGGAGATGACGTCGTCCGGGCTGACCTCGTCGGCGAGGGCGTCATAGGACAGCACGAGACGGTGACGCAGCACGTCCGGGATCACCTCGAGCACGTCCTGCGGCACCACGTAGTCACGCCCGCGCAGCAACGCCAGCGCCCGCGCCGAGGAGATGATGCCCAGCGTCGCGCGCGGAGACGCGCCGTACGCGATCCAGCCGTCGACCTCGGGCAGACCGAACTCGGCCGGCGTGCGCGTGGCCGCGATGACCCGGACCACGTAGTCGACGAGCGCATGATGCACGAAGACACCGCTCGCGACCTTCTGCAGACGGACGAGCTCCTCCGGATCGAGGACCTGGTGGGGTTCCGGCGCATCGACACCCATCCGGTAGACGATCTCGCGCTCCTCCTCCACCGTCGGGTAGTCGACGAGGATCTTGAACAGGAAGCGGTCGCGCTGCGCCTCCGGCAGCGGGTACACACCCTCGTTCTCGATCGGGTTCTGCGTCGCCATCACCAGGAACGGGTCGGGCATGTGGTACCGCTTGCCGCCGATCGACACGTGCCGCTCGGCCATCACCTCGAGCAGCGCCGACTGCACCTTCGCCGGCGCACGGTTGATCTCGTCGGCGAGCACGAAGTTCGCGACGACGGGACCGAGTTCGGTGTCGAACTCCTCGCGCCCCTGCCGGTAGATGCGCGTACCGATCAGGTCGGTGGGCACCAGGTCGGGGGTGAACTGGACACGCGAGAAGGATCCGCCGACCACCTTCGCGAACGTCTCGACGGCCAGGGTCTTCGCGACACCCGGCACACCCTCGAGCAGCACATGGCCTTTCGCGAGCAGACCGACCAGGATTCGCTCCACCAGCCGGTCCTGCCCGACGATCACGCGCTTGACCTCGTAGATCGCGCGTTCCAGCGTCTGCACGTCGGCGGCGAGACTGGGCGCGACCGTCTTCGTCGTCGCGCTCTGCGTGCCCGCATTCTGTGAGGGTGCATTCGGCGCGGGGACGTTCTGGGGGCCCGATCCGTTGGCGGCACCCCCGTTCTTCACACCTTCGGGAGCGGCCGTCGCGGGCGACTCCTTCCGGGCTGCACCCTCCGATACCGCATCATCACGTGAGGTCACCAAGAATCCACCGCTTTCACCTAGATCGTTCCGCCCGTTCACGTACTTGCTCAACTATTCCAGGTGCAAGCAACCCCCGCCGCAACCAAGCACGATCCGCACTGCGGACTACTTCATCGACATCATGGATCACGACACCATACGGACAGCGTAAGGGGTCATGCCATCCCATCGCACCGGGGAGATCTTGACGACGTCGCCCGACTGGGGAGCCTCGAGCATCTGGTCGTCGCCGAGATACAGGGCGACGTGCTGGCTCGCGTTCGGGCCCCAGAAGATCATGTCGCCGCGCTGCATCTCCTCCGACGGAATCTGCTCCCCCGCGGTGTACTGATAACCGGTGTAGTGCGGCAGGGAGATGCCGATCCCGGCGAACGCGTAGATCATCAGACCGGAGCAGTCGAAACCGACCTTGTTGAAGTCGCCGTAACTGTCGGCGACACCGCCGTCGCGGATGCCGAGGGTGGGACCGTTCTCGTCGCCGCCACCCCACGCGTACTCCACACCGATCTGGGACAGTCCCCGGTCGATGACGGTCTCGATGGCCTCGCTGCCGGTCAGGTCCTCACCGCTGGTCGACGGTTTCGACTTGGGGGTGGACTTGGGCGTGGTCGTCCCGCCGTCGGCGGAGTCCTCGTCCTCCGAGTCGTCCTCGATCGTGGTGTGCGCGCGCTGCCCCGCGGCGAGTTCGGCGGCGCGCTGTCGTGCCGCCTCGTTGGCGGCGACCCGCGCGGCAGCCTGTGTCGCGGCCTCCCGGGCCGCGGCGGCGATGGCAGCCTTCTGCGCGTCCTCGGCGCGTTTCTGCTCCTCCCACGTCGCGTACGCCTCACGTTGCCCCTGCAACCCCGCGACGTTCCCGCGGGCGGCGTCGAGCTGGGCCTGGGCGGCCGCGCGATTGCTCTCGATCTGCGCCTTCTTGGCCGCCTGGTCCTGCAGCGCCGACCGCGCGACCGCGATCGCCTGCTCCGCCAGCGACTTCTTCGACGCGGCCTGGTCGGCGGCCACGTCCGCCTGCTGCTTGGCCTCGCGTGCCGCGGAATCCTTGTTGGCCTGCGCGGTCCGTGCCCGCTGCAGACCCTCGAGCACCGCGTTCTGGCTGGTGGCCAGGAGTTTCAGAACCTGCGCGCGATCGAGGACGTCGCCGGGACCCTGGGCGCCCAGGTACGTCGAGATCGAGGAGACGTTGGTGCCCTGCGTGTAGCTCGACCGGGCGTACTTGTCGAAGTCCTTCTGCGCGAGTTCGATCTGGGCCCCGGCGTCACGCAGAGCCTGCTGCGAGGCCCCGACCACACTGGCCGCCAGATCGGCGGCGCTGCGCGCGTTCTGCAGATCGACCAGGGCCCGGTTCACGTCCTCGCGCTTGATGGCGACCTCGTTGTCGAGCTGGGCGAGCTGCTGATCCGCGGAGGCGACCTGGTTGATCAGTTCGCTGACCTGCCCGAGGCCCGCCGACACCTGGGTCTGGGCCTGCGCGATGTCGTTGTCGGACGGATTCGGCGGCGGGGGTGGTACCGCTGCGGCCAGGCCCGGTGTGCTGCCGACCAGGGCTCCGACGATGCCCAATCCGATCAGGAGGCGCGCTGCGCGAGTGTGCCCGCGGGAGAAGCTACGGTGCCCCACTCCAGCTCGTGCTTGTCGCTTCACAACTCTCTCCCTCGGTTCTGCACCGATCGCGCACACCGCGCCGTGCTCGTCGTGGGGAGAAATTTGCGGCAACCACACCTTCCCGCGCTTCGGCGACACCGACATATACCGGATCGCCGTCACTCTGGACGTCAATCACTAGCCTGCGACACTTCTTCCCCAAGAGCGCCAAATGCACCGTACGACACTTCCGGACTCTATGGAAACTTTAGTCACAAATAACACATGAGTAATTTGACCAGCGGAAATGTCCAACTGTGAATCGTCGGCGCTAATTAGGCGCATCGACGCAGGCAGCGGCCACGCTCGGGCGAATCGTGAAATTGCCGCCGAGTTATCCCGGAAATTCGGGAGGAGTCAGGGCTTCTGTCGCTCGTACGACGTGCCGGCCCCCGCGGCGCTGTCACCCTTTTCCGCGGCGCCGTCGCGAGATACGGACGCCCGGCGCGATTTCGCGAAGAACGTGGCAGCCGACGCGATGACGACGATCGCGACGATGACGGCCGTGAACAGGGCCCACGGAGGTCCCGGCTCGATCACTTCGTCGACGAAGTGATTCGCGGAGACCACCGCATCGCCGGTGTAGGTGCGGTCCTGACCCGATTCGAGCAGGACCCGGCTGATCGAATCGCTGTACGTGCCGACCCAGCTGGGGCTCAGCACCAGGACGGTGCCTCCCTCTTCCGCGCCGACCTCGGTCGCGAGGTCGCGCAGCTGCGAATCGCGGCCGGGATCCTCGTCCAGCACCACGATGCTCAGCTTGATCCCGTGGTCGGCCGCGCGATCGACCACGGCGGCGAGTTCGGTCGCCTCGTCGGACGGCGCCGACACGCCGTCGTCGGACACGTCCGCGACCACGTCGGAGACGTCGAGGTCTTCCGGAAGGTCCGTCGACAACGGGAGCGCCGAATGGACGGGGAGCATGGCACTGGCAGGAAGTGCGGTGGCGATAGGGGCAGGCATCTCTCATCCGGGTTTGCTGTAGGAACGTAAGCCTCGCGTGAACACTACGTGAGGTGTCCCCGAAGTTCCGTTCCGTCTGCGCGCTTCCCGCGTCGGGGTCGAGGAGAATCTGCGAAGGGAACACGCCCCATGCCGACCCGAATTCTCACAGGACAAGCGTACTGTTAGACTATCGGAGGTACCGCGGTAGGGGCCGATTCCGTCATCGCTAGCACTACAGCGCACACGGATCAGCCGTGCCCGCAGTGCCTGCAGCCGTCGACACAGCCCCGTCGGCGGCGACCCTCATAGACGAGTGGAGCTGACGTGAGCACGAGTATTGATTCGTTCGGCGCCAAAGGCACCCTCGAGGTCGGTGAGAACTCCTACGAGATCTTCCGCCTCTCGGCCGTGCCCGGCACCGAAAAACTGCCCTATGCACTGAAGGTTCTCGCCGAGAACCTGCTTCGCACCGAGGACGGCGCGAACATCACCGCCGACCACATTCGCGCCATCGCGAGCTGGGATCCCTCGGCCGACCCGAACGTCGAGATCCAGTTCACGCCCGCCCGCGTGATCATGCAGGACTTCACCGGCGTCCCCTGCATCGTGGACCTCGCCACCATGCGTGAAGCGGTCACCGCACTCGGCGGCGACCCGAACAAGGTGAACCCCCTCGCACCCGCCGAAATGGTCATCGACCACTCGGTCATCATCGACGTCGCTGGCCGCGCCGACGCCTTCGAGCGCAACGTCGAGATCGAGTACTCCCGCAACGGTGAGCGTTACCAGTTCCTCCGCTGGGGCCAGGGCGCGTTCGACGACTTCAAGGTCGTCCCCCCGGGCACCGGCATCGTCCACCAGGTCAACATCGAGCACCTGGCCCGGACGATCATGGTCCGCAACGGCCAGGCATACCCCGACACCTGCGTCGGCACCGACTCGCACACCACCATGGTCAACGGCCTGGGCGTGCTCGGCTGGGGCGTCGGCGGCATCGAGGCCGAGGCTGCCATGCTCGGCCAGCCCGTCTCCATGCTGATCCCGCGCGTCGTCGGCTTCAAGCTGACCGGTGAGATCAAGCCCGGCGTCACCGCCACCGACGTGGTCCTCACCGTCACCGACATGCTGCGCAAGCACGGCGTCGTCGGCAAGTTCGTCGAGTTCTACGGCAAGGGTGTGGCCGAGGTTCCCCTGGCCAACCGCGCAACGCTCGGCAACATGAGCCCCGAGTTCGGTTCCACCGCCGCGATCTTCCCGATCGACGCCGAGACCGTCAGCTACCTCCGCCTGACCGGCCGCTCCGAGGAGCAGCTCGCCCTCGTCGAGGCGTACGCGAAGGAACAGGGCCTCTGGCACGACGCCGACCACGAGCCCGAGTACTCCGAGTACCTCGAACTCGACCTCGGTGACGTGGTTCCGTCCATCGCAGGCCCGAAGCGCCCGCAGGACCGAATCCTGTTGTCGGACTCGAAGAACGCGTTCCGCAAGGACATCCACAACTACGTGGAGGAGCACCACCCCGCGGGTCACTCGCAGCTCGACGAGGCCGTCGAGGAGTCGTTCCCCGCGAGCGATCCCGCCGCCCTGTCGTTCGCCGACGACGGCGCCGTCGACGTGCAGTCGGCCGCCAACGGATCCGAGGGCCGCCCGACCAAGCCGGTCAAGGTTCTGTCCGAGGACAAGGGCGAGTTCATCCTCGACCACGGTGCCGTCGTGATCGCGTCGATCACCTCCTGCACCAACACGTCCAACCCGTCGGTCATGCTCGGCGCTGCCCTGCTCGCCCGCAACGCCGTCGAGAAGGGCCTGTCCGCCAAGCCGTGGGTCAAGACCTCCATGGCTCCCGGTTCGCAGGTCGTCACCGACTACTACAACAAGTCCGGCCTCTGGCCGTACCTGGAGAAGCTCGGCTTCTACCTCGTCGGCTACGGCTGCGCCACCTGCATCGGTAACTCCGGCCCGCTGGACGAGCAGATCTCGCAGGCCATCCAGGACAACGACCTCACCGCCACCGCGGTGCTGTCGGGCAACCGCAACTTCGAGGGACGCATCTCCCCCGACGTGAAGATGAACTACCTGGCCTCCCCGCCGCTGGTCATCGCATACGCCCTCGCAGGCACGATGGACTTCGACTTCGAGCACGACGCCCTCGGCAAGGACGCCGACGGCAACGACGTGTTCCTGAAGGACATCTGGCCCTCGCCCCAGGAGATCCAGGAGACCATCAACTCCTCGATCAGCCAGGAGATGTACGTCAAGGGTTATGCGGACGTCTTCAAGGGCGACGAGCGCTGGCGCGGGCTGCCCACCCCGGAGGGCAAGACCTTCGAGTGGGACGCCAACTCCACCTACGTGCGGAAGCCACCCTACTTCGACGGCATGCCGAAGGAGCCGACCCCGGTCAGCGACATCAAGGGCGCCCGCGTCCTCGCGCTGCTCGGCGACTCGGTCACCACGGACCACATCTCCCCGGCAGGCAACATCAAGGCCGGCACGCCCGCGTCGCAGTACCTGGACGCGAACGGCATCGACCGCAAGGACTACAACTCCTACGGTTCGCGTCGCGGTAACCACGAGGTGATGATCCGCGGCACGTTCGCGAACATCCGTCTGCGCAACCAGCTCCTCGACGACGTCTCCGGTGGCTACACCCGCGACTTCACCCAGGACGGCGGCCCGCAGGCGTTCATCTACGACGCGTCGCAGAACTACCAGGAGGCCGGCATCCCGCTGGTCGTGCTGGGCGGCAAGGAGTACGGCTCCGGATCGTCCCGTGACTGGGCCGCCAAGGGCACCAGCCTCCTCGGCGTCAAGGCCGTCATCACCGAGTCGTTCGAGCGCATCCACCGCTCCAACCTCATCGGCATGGGCGTTGTGCCGCTGCAGTTCCCGGTCGGCGAGTCCGCTGCGTCGCTGAAGCTGGACGGCACCGAGGTCTTCGACATCGAAGGCGTCGAGAAGCTCAACGAGGGTGTCACGCCGAAGACCGTCAAGGTCACGGCAACCCGCGAGAACGGTGAGAAGGTCGTCTTCGACGCGGTCGTGCGCATCGACACGCCCGGCGAGGCCGACTACTACCGCAACGGCGGCATCCTGCAGTACGTGCTCCGCAACATGATCAAGGGCTAGGCGCTACCGCGCCTGTGCGTCATCTCGGCCCACAGGCGCTACGCACCTGCGAATGTTTTCGGCCATGACAGGCACGAAGCGCGCACGACCAGTTTCAGGGGAGCTCCGCTGTCCCGCTCGAGGTGGTCGTGCGCGCTTCGTGCATTCGATGACTTCACACACCGAGGTCCGAAAACACTCACAGGCCGACGAAGGAGGCACTTTGCCCAAGGTCAG
Organism: Rhodococcus sp. JS3073; assembly: GCF_026810085.1. Classification (NCBI taxonomy): domain Bacteria; kingdom Bacillati; phylum Actinomycetota; class Actinomycetes; order Mycobacteriales; family Nocardiaceae; genus Rhodococcus; species Rhodococcus sp. JS3073. The sequence continues at coordinate 33,657 of NZ_CP113951.1, forward strand.
TGAAGACCATCTCGCGGCACGGCGCAGTCAGATCCTCGACGGCGCCCGCCGTTGCTTTGCCGAATACGGCTACGACGGCGCCACCGTCCGCCGGCTCGAAGAAGTGACCGGACTGTCACGCGGCGCGATCTTCCATCACTTCAAGGACAAGGACGGCTTGTTCCTGGCGCTCGCCCACGAGGACGCGACCAGGATGGCCGACGTGGTCGCCCACGAGGGCCTCGTCCAGGTGATGCGGGACATGCTCGCCCAGCCCGAACAGTTCGACTGGCTGGGAACCCGGCTCGAGATCGCCCGGCGCCTGCGGAACGATCCCGACTTCCGCAGAAGCTGGTCACAACGGTCGGCGGAACTCACCGAGGCGACCATGGCGCGCCTCGCGCGGCAGAAGTCCGCGGGCCGCCTCCGCGACGACGTCCCGACCGACGTCCTGATCGGCTACCTGGACCTGGTGCTCGACGGCCTCGTCGCACGCATCGCCTCCGGGCACGCCGGCGACAACCTGTCGGCCGTCCTCGACCTCGTCGAGGAATCCGTCCGACGCCGCGACTGACACCGCACTCCCCCACCGACACCGGTCAGGTCTTGCGACGGTGAGCTCCGCCTCGTCCGCGGAGCTCCACCTCGGACTCCGCGAGGATGTTGCGGACGAATCCGTACGATCTCCCCATTTCCCGGGCAAGGGATCGAATACTCGCACCGGCCTGGTAGCGCTCCTTCAGCTCCGCCTGCAGATCGGCGCGCGACGGTCCCGTGATCCGAGCGCTCTTGGCGAAGACCCCGATGTCAGCCATGAACTCCTCCAGTCGGCGAGCGACGGTGGTTTCCACGGTAGAGCCCCGCGACGGCGATATCTACGCGCAGTGCTCAGGCGAGCTGAATCAGTTCCAGGTAGTCCTGCGACCAGTGGTCCTCCGTGCCGTCGGGCAGGAGAATGACCCGCTCCGGGTCGAGCGCCTCGGCCGCGCCCGGGTCGTGCGTCACCAGCACCACGGCACCGGTGTAGCTGCGGAGCGCGTCCAGCACCTGCTCGCGGGAGACGGGGTCGAGGTTGTTCGTCGGCTCGTCGAGCAGCAGAACGTTCGCCGCGGACGACACGAGACCCGCAAGTGCCAGGCGCGTCTTCTCACCGCCCGACAGGGTCCCCGCGGGCTGCTCGAGCTGCGGGCCGGTGAACATGAACGCACCGAGCAGCGAACGCAGCTCCTGCTCCCCCGTGTCCGGCGCCGCGTGGCGAATGTTCTCCCACACCGACGCGTTGTCGTCGAGGGTGTCGTGTTCCTGCGCGAAGTAGCCGATCTTCAGCCCGTGACCGGGGACGAGTCCGCCCGCGTCCGGCGTCTCGACGCCGCCGAGAATGCGCAGGAGCGTCGTCTTACCGGCACCGTTGAGACCGAGCACCACGACGCGTGACCCACGGTCGATCGCGAGGTCCACCCCGGTGAAGATCTCGAGCGAACCGTAGACCTTGGTCAGGTTCTCCGCCATCAGCGGAGTCTTGCCACACGCCGCCGGCTCGGGGAACCGGATCCGGGCCACCTTGTCGGACACACGTTCCGCGTCGAGGTCCGACATCAGCTTGTCGGCGCGCTTCGCCATGTTCTGCGCCGCCACCGCCTTGGTGGCCTTCGCGCCGAGCTTCGCGGCCTGAGCGCGCAGGGCACCGGCCTTCTTCTCCGCGTTGGCGCGCTCACGGCGACGACGCTGCTCGTCGGTCGCTCGGGCGTCGAGGTACTTCTTCCAGCTCATGTTGTACACGTCGGCCTCGCCGCGCACGGCGTCGAGGAACCACACCCGATTCACGACGTCGTTGAGCAGATCGACATCGTGACTGATCACGATCAGTCCACCCTCGTGGTTCTGCAGGAATCCCCGCAGCCAGGTGATCGAGTCGGCGTCGAGGTGGTTGGTCGGCTCGTCGAGCAGAAGGGTCGTGTCCGACCGTCCGCCGCTACCGTCCGACGCGGCGAACAGGATGCGCGCCAATTCGACACGGCGGCGCTGACCACCCGACAGGGTGTGCAACTGCTGACCGAGGATGCGGTCGGCCAGACCCAGGCTGTTGCAGATGCGTGCCGCCTCGCTCTCGGCCTCGTACCCGCCGAGGGCGGAGAAGCGGTCCTCGAGGTTGCCGTACTTGCGCACGGCCTTGTCACGCTCGGCGTCGTCGACGACCTCCGACATCAGGATCTGCTGCTTCTCCATGTCCCGAAGCAACGAGTCGAGTCCGCGCGCGGACAACACTCGGTCCTTCGCGAGGACGTCGAGGTCGCCTTCCTTCGGGTCCTGCGGCAGATATCCGAGATCGCCGGTGCGTACCACGGCACCCGCGTACGCCTCCCCCTCCCCCGCGAGGATGCGGAGGGTGGTCGTCTTGCCGGCACCGTTGCGGCCGACCAGCCCGATGCGGTCGCCGGGCTGTACCCGCAAGGCCGGCCCGGGCGCGGACAGCAACGTCCGTACTCCAGCTCGAACTTCCAGGTCGGTAGCGGTGATCAACAAGACTCCTAGGAAAATGACGCTCGCGTTGAATGAGGAAAACTGCGCAATGGACACACGAACCAGCAATTTTACCCGACTGCCGGCGACTCGGAACACGCCTGCCAGTGATCCCGCTAACGTTCGCCGCCGTAAACGCCCCCGGTAGGCCCGGTCCCCTGCGTCGAGGCGTGATCGAGGGTGTGGCGTGTGGTCGTGAGGTGGCGGTGATGGTGACCGCCGGTGGTTCGTCCTGACAGGAGCAAGCAAGAAATTCGGAGAACTATAATGTTCCGTCACGGCCCGACTCATTCACCACCCTCGGACCCGGCGTCCGGTGGAGCCGGGAAGCCCGGCCGGCACCTTTCCGAAATCGGAGGCGCGTTCACGTTCCCGCACCCGCCCAACTGCTTCTCGCTCACCTCTCGCGCTCCCCCGCCGCCAGGCCGACCCGGCGGCGGCACCCCGCTCCCCTGATCGGGGATTGCGGTGGTGTGTTCACGGGGTTCGGGACCTGTGGGGTGTGTCTCCACTACCCCGGGCGCCGGGGCGACACAAAAGAAATTCGGGAAACCTGCGCGTTCCGTCAGCGTCCGATCGTGGAACCTGGCATGTCTCCGGCCGACAACTCCCGGCCGTGACAGGCTTGCGGCGTGACAGCTTCCCCTCGTCCAGCGATCTGGGACGTCGCGATCGTCGGCCTCGGGCCTGCCGGCCGCGCCCTCGCCCACCGGGCCACGGCTCTCGGTTCGACGGTCGTCTCGGTCGACCCGCTCCCCCGTAGATCGTGGACCGCGACGTACGCAGCCTGGGAAGACGAGCTCCCCGACTGGCTCCCTCGGGACGCCGTCGTGACGAGAACTCCTCGCCCGACAGCCTGGACGACACGTCGCCACACCATCGATCGCACATATTGCGTTTTAAATACATCAGTACTGCAATCAATACTCAGCAGCGAATGCGGAACAGTTCTCGCAGGTAGAGCCATCGACCTCTCCCCCACCTCCGTCCAACTGGACGACGGCTCGACCCTGAAGGCACACGTCGTCGTCGATGCCCGCGGCACCGGCGACAGCCCCGACCTCGCCCAGCAGACGGCGTACGGCGTCGTGGTGGACCCCGCCACCGCCGCACACGCGCTCGCCGGCGAGCGCTCGGTCTTCATGGATTGGCGCCGCGACAACGGCACGTCGCCGTCGGACTCGCCGTCGTTCCTCTACGGCGTGCCGCTCTCACGGGAACGGTTTCTGCTCGAGGAGACGTGCCTCGTCGGTCGCCCCCCACTCCCGATCTCGGAGCTCGCCACCAGACTCCACGACCGGCTACGACAGCGGGGCGTCACCGTGCCGTCCCATTCGGACGTCGAGAGGGTCCGATTCGCCGTCGAGCCACCACCCGAGGCCGGTCGTGCTCACAGCTCGGATCAGGTGCGGTTCGGGGCCCGAGCCGGGTTGATGCACCCCGGAACCGGCTACAGCGTGGCGGCGTCGCTCCTGTGCGCAGATGTTCTGGCCCGCGATCTTCGTGACGGTTCGAACGCCCGACTGTGGCCGTGGAAGGCCCGCACCGTCGCGTCGCTGCGATCGGTCGGCCTTCGCGTCCTCCTGAATCTGGATGCGGAGCACGTCCCCGAATTCTTCGAGCATTTCTTCGATCTGCCGCCACAACTCCAGGCGGCATATCTGTCCCAGCGGTCGAATCCGCGCGGAACCCTGTCGGCAATGGGCCGGATGTTTCGAGCGTCCTCCGGCGATATCCGCAGTGTGATTCTCCGTTCGACGCTGCGCCGGGAAGTTCGATGAACTGTCGCGCGAACGCGAAAAGGAGACCATCATGGAACGCATGCGGTCGATATGGAAGGGCTCGATAGCGTTCGGACTCGTGAATGTGCCGGTCAAGGTCTATTCGGCAACCGAGGATCACGACATCAGATTTCATCAGGTCCATGCCAAGGACGGCGGCCGGATCAAATACAACCGCGTCTGCTCCGAATGCGGCAACGTCGTCCAATACGCCGATATCGACAAGGCCTACGACTCCGACGACGGCGTGCGCGTGGTGTTGACGGACGATGATTTCGGGAAACTGCCCGCCGCCGAGAAACACGAGATTCCCGTTCTGCAGTTCGTGCCGACCGAACAGATCGACCCCATTCTGTTCGAGAAGAGTTACTTCCTCGAACCGGATTCCAGCTCTCCGAAGGCCTACGTCCTACTCGCGACAGCCCTCGAGAACAGCGACCGTACAGCCCTCGTCCACTTCACCCTCCGGCAGCGCACCCGACTGGCCGCGATGCGTTCACGGGACGGGGTGCTCGTAATCCAGACGCTGCTGTGGCCGGACGAGGTACGGGCGGCGGAATTCTCCTCACTCGACGGCGTCGACAAACCGAAGGCGAAGGAACTCGCGATGGCCGAGACGCTCGTCGACAGCATGGCCGACGACTTCGACCCCACCGAATTCACCGACGACTACCAGGTGCAGTTGCGGGAACTGCTGGACGAGATGATCGAGTCCGGCGGCAAGAAGGTCATCCCCGTCGCCGAGGTCGAGAAGAGCGGCGAGGACGCCGAAGTGGTCGATCTGGTGGCCGCACTGCAGCGCAGCGTCGACGCCGCCGGAAAGAAGGCCGCACCGGCCAAGAAGAAGCCGGCGAAGAAGGCACCGGCCAAGAAGGCCGCCTCGAAGTCGTCCACCTCGGAACGCAAACGCGCCTGAACCGACGCGGAGGGGCTCGGCGAGATGATTCTCGCCGAGCCCCTCCGCGTTACCAGTGGTGGGTGGTCAGACCGTGAAGCCGAGCGCGCGCAACTGCTCGCGTCCGTCCTCGGTGATCTTGTCGGGGCCCCACGGCGGGAGCCACACCCAGTTGATCTTCAGTTCGTTGCACAGACCGCTGCGCACGAGCGCGCCCCGCGACTGGTCCTCGATGACATCGGTCAGCGGGCAGGCCGCCGACGTGAGCGTCATGTCGAGGGTCACGACGTCCTCTTCCTCGGTGATCCCGTACACGAGACCGAGGTCGACGACGTTGATGCCGAGTTCGGGATCGACGACGTCGCGCATCGCCTCCTCGAGCTCCTCGAGGCGTTTCGGGTCGGTAATAGCACCCGACGCGGCGGTGGCGGTCTCGCCGCCCTGGTCGGCCGTCGCCTGCTCCGGAACGGCCGTGGCGTCCGCCTCCGGCGTCTGCGTCTCGCTCATGATGCCTGTCCTCCGATTCGAGCTGGTTCGCCGTCTGCTGTCGGAACGGCCGAATCCTGTTCGTCCACAACACGGTCGTCCACTATCTGAACAACCGCGTCCTTGAATGCCATCCATCCCAGCAACGCGCATTTCACACGCGCCGGGTACTTCGAGACGCCGACGAAGGCGATGCCGTCCCCGAGGACGTCCTCGTCCCCCTCGACGGTACCGCGGCTGCTGACCATTTCATTGAACGCGGCAACGGTCTGCAGGGCCTGCTCGACGGGCATACCCACCACCTGATCGGTGAGCACCGACGTCGACGCCTGGCTGATGGAGCAGCCCTGGCCGTCGTACGACACATCCACCACGGTGCCGTCGTCGGAAAGCTGCACCCGCAGCGTCACTTCGTCACCGCACGTGGGATTGACGTGGTGGACTTCGGCGCCGAACGGTTCACGCAGGCCGCGGCCGTGGGGATGCTTGTAATGATCCAGGATCACTTCCTGGTACATCTGTTCCATTCTCATGCAGGAACCTCCCCGAAGAACTCCTGTGCACGCCGCACGGCTGCCGCGAGAGCCTCGACCTCGTCGATCGTGTTGTACAACGCGAACGACGCCCTCGCCGTGGCCGCGACACCGAAGCGGCGGTGCAGGGGCCAGGCGCAGTGGTGGCCGACGCGGATGGCGACTCCCTCGTCGTCGAGGATCTGCCCGAGATCGTGGGCGTGGATTCCGTCGACCACGAACGACACGGCCCCGCCGCGGTCCTCGGCGGTCGTGGGTCCGATGATGCGCACGCCGTCGATGGCACCGAGCGCTGCCAGCGCCGCCTCGACCAGGGTGTGCTCGTGCGCGGCGACCGCGTCCATCCCGATCTCTTCGAGATACCGGACCGCGGCACCGAGCCCGACCACCTGCGACGTCATCGGGACGCCGGCCTCGAACCGCTGCGGGGGCGGCGCGTAGGTGGTGCGTTCCATCGTGACGGTCTCGATCATCGAACCACCGGTGATGAACGGCGGCATAGCGTTCAGCAGTTCGCGGCGGCCGTACAGGACACCCACCCCGGACGGACCGAGCATCTTGTGCCCCGAGAAGGCTGCGTAGTCCACACCGAGCGCGTGGAAGTCCACCGCCATGTGCGGGACGGACTGGCATGCGTCGAGTACCACCAGCGCACCGACCGCGCGGGCGCGGCGCACCAACTCCTCGACGGGTGCCACCGCCCCGGTGACGTTGGACTGGTGGGTGAACGCCACGACCTTGACAGCATCGGTCAGCTCGAGCGAATCGAGATCGATTCGGCCGTCGTCGGTGACGCCGTACCAGCGCAACGTCGCACCGGTGCTGCGCGCAAGTTCCTGCCACGGCACGAGATTGGCGTGATGCTCGAGTTCGGTGATGACGATCTCGTCACCGGGGCCGAGGTGCCGCTCGAAGCGATCGTCGCCGAGGACGTGGGTGACGAGGTTCAGGGACTCCGTCGCGTTCTTGGTGAACACGAGTTCGTCGCTGTCGGCGCCGACGAACGCGGCGATCGCCGCACGTGCGTTCTCGTACGCGTCCGTGGCCTCTTCGGCCAGCTGGTGAGCGCCCCGGTGCACGGCCGCGTTACAGGTGGTGAGGAACTCCCTCTCGGCGTCGAGCACCTGATTCGGGCGCTGAGACGTCGCGCCCGAATCGAGGTACACCAGCGGTTTTCCGTCGCGAACCGTCCGCGCCAGGATCGGGAAGTCCTCCCGGATCCGGGTGACGTCGAATACGCGCACCGAGGTGGTCATCTGCGTTTATGCTCCTTGCGTTGCTGCAGCCTGGGTGAAGCGCTCGTAGCCGTTCGCCTCGAGCTCGTCGGCCAGTTCCGGTCCGCCCGACTCGACGACACGACCGCCGACGAACACGTGGACGTATTCCGGCTTGATGTACCGGAGGATGCGCGTGTAGTGCGTGATCAGCAGGATTCCGCCGTGCTCGCGTTCCTTGTACTTGTTCACGCCCTCGGAGACGACGCGCAGGGCGTCGACGTCGAGACCGGAGTCGGTCTCGTCGAGAATCGCGATCTTCGGCTTCAGGAGACCGAGCTGCAGGATCTCGTGGCGCTTCTTCTCACCGCCTGAGAAACCTTCGTTGACACTGCGCTCGCCGAACGAGGGGTCGATGTCCAGCTCGGTCAGCGCTTCCTTCACTTCCTTCACCCAGTGGCGGAGCTTCGGGGCCTCGCCACGGACTGCGGTGGCCGCGGTGCGCAGGAAGTTCGACATGGAGACGCCGGGGACCTCGACGGGGTACTGCATTGCGAGGAACAGTCCCGCGCGGGCGCGCTCGTCGACGCTCATCTCGAGGACGTCCTCACCGTTGAGGGTGATGGAGCCCGAGGTGATCTGGTACTTGGGGTGACCCGCGATGGCGTACGACAGCGTCGACTTGCCGGACCCGTTGGGTCCCATGATCGCGTGGGTCTCGCCGGAACGAACCGTCAGGTTCACACCCTTGAGGATGTTGATCGGTTCGGCGTTCTCGTCGGTGTTCGCGACGTCGACGTGCAGGTCCTTGATTTCCAGGACCGAGGTTTCGGGGGTGGAAGCGTCAGGGGTAGACATTGTGATCCTTCGAAGAAATGGGAAGTAATGGTCCGGCGGCGTGGGTCACACGCCGACTGCGGCGAGTTCGGCCTCGACGGCCGCCTCGAGACGCTCGCGAATCTCGGCGACGGCGATCTTGTTGATGATCTCGTGGAAGAACCCGCGCACGACGAGTCGCCGTGCCGCGTCTTCGGGGATTCCACGGGCGCGCAGGTAGAACAACTGCTCGTCGTCGAATCGACCCGTGGCGCTGGCGTGGCCGGCACCCACGATCTCACCGGTCTCGATCTCCAGGTTCGGAACCGAGTCCGCGCGTGCACCGTCCGTGAGGACGAGGTTGCGGTTCAGCTCGAACGTGTCGGTTCCCTCGGCCGCGGCGCGGATCAGCACGTCGCCGATCCACACGGTGTGGGCGTCGGGCTTTCCCGAATTCGGATCACCCTGCAGGGCGCCCTTGTAGACCACGTTGGACTTGCAGTGCGGCTGGGAGTGATCCACCAGCAGCCGCTGCTCGAAGTGCTGTCCGGCGTCGGCGAAGTACAGGCCCAGCAGTTCCGCGTCGCCGCCCGGGCCGTCGTACTTCACGGTCGCGGACAGGCGCACGACGTCGCCGCCGAGGCTGACCGCGTTGTGCCGCAGCACCGCGTCACGGCCCAGCCGCGCGTGATGCGAGGCGACGTGCACGGCGTCGTCGGCCCAGTCCTGGACGGCGACCACGGTGAGGCGGGAGCTGTCGCCGAGAACGAATTCGACGTTCTCGGCGAACGTGCCGCTACCGCGCTGGTCGATGACGACGGTCGCCTTCGCGAAGGCTTCGAGCCGGATCTGCAGGTGCCCGAAGGCGACCTTGTCCTCGCCCGGGCCGGTCACGGTGATGTTGATCGTCTCGGCGACCTCGACCTCACGGCCGACGGTCACGACGGTGGCCGTCTCGAAACCCGAGTAGGCCTGCGCGGCCACCCGATCGGCGGGGACGCCGGCCTTGCCCAGCCGGTCGTCGTCACGCCCGACGGTCTCGACCCGGACGGAGTCCGGACCGGCGACGTCGACGGTGACCGTGCCGTTCGCGACAGCCGTTCCGTCGTGCAGTCCGCGGAGTCGGCGCAGCGGTGTGAACCGCCAGACCTCGTCACGACCACCCGGGATCTCGAAGGCGTTGACGTCGAACGAGGTGAAGACCTCACCCTTGTTCTTGATCGGCGAGCCGGTGGCGGTCCGCGCTATCCGCGGATTCTCGCCTGCGACGGCTCCCGCGACTCCGAGATTCTGGACACCAGTTTCTGGCGTGGTCACTAACCCACCGCCCCTTCCATCTGCAGTTCGATCAGGCGGTTCAGTTCCAGGGCGTACTCCATCGGGAGTTCCTTGGCGATCGGCTCGACGAAGCCGCGCACGACCGTGGCCATGGCCTCATCTTCGGTGAGCCCGCGGCTCATCAGGTAGAACAGCTGGTCGTCGCTCACCTTCGAGACGGTGGCCTCGTGGCCCATGGTCACGTCGTCCTCGCGGATGTCGACGTACGGGTAGGTGTCCGAGCGGCTGATCTGATCGACCAGCAGCGCGTCACACTTGACCGTCGACTTGGAACCGTGAGCGCCCTTGTTGACCTGGACGAGTCCGCGGTAGGACGCGCGTCCGCCGCCCCGGGCCACCGACTTGCTGATGATGGTCGACGACGTGTACGGCGCGAGGTGCAGCATCTTGGCACCGGTGTCCTGGTGCTGGCCCTCACCGGCGAATGCCACGGAGAGAACCTCGCCGCGGGCGTGCTCGCCCATCATCCAGACGGCCGGGTACTTCATGGTGACCTTGGACCCGATGTTGCCGTCGATCCACTCCATGGATCCGCCGGCTTCGACCTTGGTGCGCTTGGTGACCAGGTTGTAGACGTTGTTCGACCAGTTCTGGATGGTCGTGTAGCGGCAGTGACCGCCCTTCTTCACGATGATCTCGACGACCGCGGAGTGCAGGGAGTCCGACTTGTAGATCGGCGCCGTGCAGCCCTCGACGTAGTGCACCGAGGCGCCCTCGTCGACGATGATCAGGGTCCGCTCGAACTGGCCCATGTTCTCCGTGTTGATGCGGAAGTAGGCCTGCAGCGGAATGTCGACGTGAACGCCCGGCGGAACGTAAATGAAGGAGCCACCCGACCACACCGCGGTGTTCAGCGCGGAGAACTTGTTGTCGCCGGCCGGGATGACCGTGCCGAAGTACTCCCGGAACAGCTCGGGGTGCTGCTTCAGACCGGTGTCGGTGTCGAGGAAGATCACGCCCTGCGCCTCGAGGTCTTCACGGATCGAGTGGTAGACCACCTCGGACTCGTACTGAGCCGCGACACCGGCGACGAGGCGCTGCTTCTCGGCCTCGGGGATGCCCAGCTTGTCGTACGTGTTCTTGATGTCCTCGGGCAGGTCTTCCCAGCTCTCGGCCTGCTTCTCGCTCGAGCGGACGAAGTACTTGATGTTGTCGAAGTCGATGCCCTCGAGGTTCGATCCCCAGTTCGGCATCGGCTTCTTGTCGAAGGTCTTCAGCGCGCGCAGGCGGATGTCGAGCATCCAGTCCGGCTCGCTCTTCTTCGCCGAGATGTCGCGCACGACGTCTTCGGACAGACCGCGCTGTGCACTGGCACCGGCCTCGTCGGAATCGGACCAGCCGTACCCGTAATGCCCGAGTGACGCGATGGTCTCTTCCTGCGTGAGCGGCTCGGCGTTGGCCGACGCAGTGGATGTCACCTGGTCTGATGTGACGGTCATGCGAGCTCCTTCCGGAGTCTTGTTACGAGACCGGCGAGGGCTGGTCGCCGGTGGAATACAGGTTGCTGACTAGGGGATCTATCGGGAGAGCGTTGTTATTTGGGACCGGACGGTGGGACGAGTGGAACGTGGGTGGTGCATGCGCAGTCACCGTTCGCAATGGTCGCGAGCCGCTGGACGTGGGTGCCGAGCAGTTGGGCGAACGCTTCCTGCTCGGCTTCGCACAGTTCCGGGAATTCTTCGGCCACGTGTGAGACCGGGCAGTGGTGCTGGCAGATCTGCACGCCGTTGCCGACCGGGCGCGTCGATGCCGCGAATCCGGCGGTGGTGAAGGCGTCGGCGATGGCGTCGGCGGTGTTTTCGAGGCCCTCGGCGCTCTGGTCGGCTGCCGGGGTCACGTTTCCGACGATCGCCTGGACTCGGCGACGCGCGAAATCGGTGATCGCGGCGTCTCCCCCGACCTCCCGCAGTTGACGCATGGCCGCGCCGGCGAGGTCGTCGTACGCGTGTCCGAGCCTGCCGCGGCCCTTGGCGGTGATCTGGAAGTATTTGGCGGGACGTCCCCGTCCGCGGTGACGCACGGCGACGGACGACGCCTCGCGCGCCTCTCCGGATTCCAGGAGCGCGTCGAGGTGTCGACGGACACCGGCGGCACTCAGACCGAGGCGGGTTCCGATTTCCGACGCGGTGATCGGCCCCTCCTCGAGGAGGAGCTTCACGACGGCAGCGCGGGTGTGGCCTTCGTGGCCGACGGCGACGGGTGACGCGGTTTCGACAGGCGCCGCCGAGGAAGGCGCGTGAACTGCGCTTTCCTTCGTTGCACGTGGTGTCGTTTCCGTTTTCACAACACTAGTGTGACGGAATTCGGATCGCAGGTCTACTAAGGGTGCCCTGCCTTACACCTGTGATTATGTGCTGTCGCCGCTCGGGAATACTGGCCGAACCGGCTGTGTTCGGCGCACCGCTACGCTGCCTGTGTGCCGCAGACCCCCGAGAACCCGGAGCCGACCCGCGCGGAGCCGACCTTCACGGCTCGCGCCGCTCTTCGACATCCGGCCGAGCTCGCCCGGCGGGCGCTGGGCATCGACGGTCGCTCCCCGCGCCCCTCGGTGGCGGCCGCGTTGCACGGCGACGAGCCGGAGACCGCGGGCCTGAACGAGCAGGAGACCGCGCAGCTCCGCGGAATCCGCCGGTTCGGCGCGACCGGGGCCGTCCTGATGGCGGTGGGCGCGCTGGGCGCCGGCGCCCAGCCGGTACTGCAGAACCCTGTCCAGGGTCTTCGCGTCATCGGTCTGCCCGCCCGTATCCCCAGCGTCGCGTTGACGCTGACCATGACCGGCACCGTGATGATCGTGCTCGCGTGGCTCCTCCTCGGACGCTTCGCGATCGGCAGTCTGCAGTCGGGGGCCGTGCGCCGCCTCAATCGGTCCCAGCTCGACCGCACCCTGCTGCTGTGGATCATCCCGCTGTCCGTCGCGCCGCCGATGTTCAGTAAGGACGTGTACTCGTACCTCGCGCAGAGCGAGATCGCGGCCCGCGGGCTCGATCCCTACGCCATCGGTCCCGCGGGTGCGCTCGGCGTCGATCACGTCCTGACCCGGACCGTGCCGACGATCTGGCGCGACACGCCGGCGCCGTACGGGCCGCTGTTCCTCTGGATGGGGCGCGGGATCAGCTGGCTGACCGGTGAGAACATCGTCGCGGGAATCTTCCTGCACCGGCTGCTGGCCCTCGCCGGTGTGGCCATGATCGTCTGGGCGCTCCCCCGGCTGGCGCGGCGCTGCGGCGTCGCCGAGGTCAGCGCCCTGTGGCTGGGCGCCGCCAACCCCCTGCTGCTGTTCCACCTGGTCGCGGGAATTCACAACGAGGCGCTGATGCTCGGTCTCATGCTGGCCGGGATCGAGCTGGCGCTGCGGGCGATCGAACGGTCGGAGCCGATCCGCGGGCAATCCCTTCTCCTGTTGCTGTCGGGGGCGGCACTCATCGCCCTGTCGTCGACGATCAAGATCCCCTCCCTCCTCGCACTGGGATTCGTCGGGATGGCGCTGGCCCGGAGATGGGGCGGGACCCCGAAGGCCGTGCTCATGGCGGCCGCCCTGCTCGGCGGGGTGGCCCTGGTGGTCACCCTCGTCATCAGCACGTCCAGCGGACTCGGCATCGGCTGGGTACACACCCTCGGCACCGCGAACGCGGTCCGCAGCTGGATGTCCATCCCCACCCTCCTCGGGCTGGGCACCGGACTGGCCGGGGTCCTGTTGGGCCTCGGCGACCACACGACGGCGGTGCTGAGCCTGACCCGGCCGATCGCGGCCGTCGCTGCGGCGTTCATCACACTGCGGATGCTCGTCGCCACGCTCGTCGGCCGCATCCACGCTGTCGGCGCGCTGGGACTGTCCCTCGGCGCGGTCGTCCTCCTCTTCCCCGTGGTGCAGCCCTGGTATCTGCTGTGGGCGGTCCTGCCGCTCGCGGCCTGGGCCACGGCACCCGCCTTCCGCGTCCCCGCCGTCGTCTTCTCGTCCATCGTCAGCGTCATCCTGATGCCGAACGGCGGCGAGTACCAGCCCTTCGTCATCGTGCAGGCCGCCATCGCCACCATCTTTACGGCCGGAACGCTGATCGTGATCACCCGCAACCGGCTGCCCTGGCGGGTCGATTCGGAGCAGCACCCGACCGTGCCGGATCCGCAGGATCCGCCCCGGGACGACGTCGACGCGGAAAGCCGGGGCACCGGCCGGGTCACACCAGGCCAAGGCTTACGCTGATTCCCCGTGACCTCGCGAACGCCCGGATCGGCGCAACCTGCTGTACGCCTGGAAGGCGTGGTGAAGACCTTCGACGGTGTGAGGGCCGTCGACGGACTCGATCTCACCGTCGAACCTGCACAGGTGGTCGCGTTGCTCGGTCCCAACGGCGCGGGTAAGACCACCACAGTCGAAATGTGCGAGGGCTTCGTCCGCCCGGACAGCGGCACCGTCCGTGTCCTCGGACTCGACCCCGTCGCCGATGCCGGCGCCGTCCGGGCCCGGATCGGTGTGATGCTCCAGGGCGGCGGCGCGTACCCCGGCTCCCGCGCCGGTGAGATGCTCGACCTCGTCGCGGCCTACTCGGCCGACCCCCTCGACCCCGACTGGTTGCTGCGCAGCCTCGGACTCGAGGATTCCCGTCGCACCCCGTACCGCAGGCTGTCGGGCGGGCAGCAGCAGCGCTTGTCCCTGGCCTGCGCGCTGGTCGGCAGGCCGGAACTGGTCTTCCTCGACGAGCCCACCGCCGGACTCGACGCCCAGGCCCGCCTGCTCGTGTGGGAACTGATCGACGCGCTGCGCCGCGACGGCGTCAGTGTGCTGCTGACGACGCATCTGATGGACGAGGCCGAGGAACTCGCGGACCGGCTCGTCATCATCGACCACGGGTCGATCGTCGCGGCGGGTACGCCCGCCGAGGTCACCAGCCGCGGCGCCGAGGGGCAGCTGCGGCTCAGCGCGCCCGCAGGCCTCGACACCGAGCCCCTCGCGAGAGCCCTCCCCGACGGTTTCCGGGTGGCCGAGTCCGGGCCGGGCACCTACCTCGTCGAAGGGCCGATCGACCCGAAGGTGGTGGCGTCGGTCGCGTCGTGGTGCGCCGACCTGGACGCCCTGATCAGCGACATCCGTGTCGACCAGCGCAGCCTCGAGGACGTCTTCCTCGAACTCACCGGCCGGGAACTGAGGGGATGACGATGAGCACCAGTGACCGTCTGACGGAGAATCGTTTCGCCCCCGGCACGTTCACACCCGATCCCCGCCCGAGCGGTGCGGCGGTCATGTTGAGGGCGCAGACCGCGCTCGAACTCAAACTGCTCCTGCGCAACGGCGAACAGCTGCTGCTGACCATGTTCATCCCGATCACGCTGCTGATCGGCCTGTGTCTGCTGCCCATCGGCGACCTCGGAACGTCGCGGGTCGACAAGGTGGTGCCCGCCGTGATGATGGTGGCGGTGATGTCCACCGCGTTCACCGGCCAGGCCATCGCGGTCGGTTTCGATCGCCGGTACGGGGCCCTCAAGCGGCTCGGCGCCACTCCCCTGCCGACGTGGGGAATCATCGCCGGGAAGAGCGCCGCCGTGGTTATCGTCGTCGCCCTGCAATCGGTGCTCCTCGGTTCGATCGGGCTGGCGCTCGGCTGGCGTCCGAGTGCGTGGGGACTCGTCCTCGGCGCCGTGATCATCGCCCTGGGCACCGTGACGTTCGCGGCGATGGGACTGCTGCTCGGCGGCACCCTCCGCGCCGACATCGTCCTCGCCCTGGCCAACATCCTCTGGTTCGTGATGGTCGGCGTCGGCAGTGTGGTGTTCGCCACCGGCGATCTGCCCTGGCTCCTGCACACCGGGGCCCGGCTGATCCCGTCCGGTGCGCTCGCGCATGCGCTCGACGCCGCCCTGTCGGGGTCGGTGGACCTGCTCAGCGTCGTGGTCCTCGTCGTCTGGGGTGCGGCCGCGGGAGCCCTGGCGGCCCGGACGTTCCGGTTCACGTGATCCGCCGACCCACAGCCCGGCGCGCCCACAGCGTCGGCACCGTCCTGGCAGTCCTGCTCGCCGTCCTCGGCTGCGGCACCCTGCCCGCGGGCGCCGCACCGCAGTGGGGATCGCCCGCCGCGCCGAACCCGTTCCTCGGACCCGCAGGCACGTCCACGATGCACGGCGATGCGGGGTCCACCGACGTGACTCCGCTGCCCGGTCCCGGCACCGGCCCGGTCACCCTGTCCGCGTACCCGCTGGTCTCGGCGTGCCCGACCCTCCTGCAGGGTTCCGACCGGCTCGTCGTCGCCCTGTGCACGTCCGTGGCCGGCCAGGTCCCCACCGTGCACCTCATCGACCCCGCCGCTCCCGCCGCCCCGTTCGGCGCCTCGCTCGCCACGTTCGCACTGGCGAAGGGCAGCCTCCTGGGCGGCGTGTACGCGTTCCTCGACAACGACAACCGACTGGTCGTGGTGGACGGAAACCGTCAGCTACTGCGCCTCGGACATTCGAAGGACCCCGAAGGCCGCTGGCGGATCACCGTCGACTCGCACGTCGACCTGTCCGGCAGTGTTCCGCCGGGAGACAACGTGACCGGGCTGACGCCGGACTGGCAGGGCAACGTCTGGTTCGCGACGGGCGGCGGCGTCGTCGGAGCCGTGGATCGCGCCGGCGTCGCGCACAGCCTGCCGCTGGCCGCGGGCGAGCAGGTCCAGAACAGCATCTCCACCTCGCCCGCCGGCACCGCGGTCGCGACGACGCACGCGCTGTACCAGTTCACGCTCCGCGACGGCGCGGTGCGCGTGGACTGGCGGCGGGACTACGACCGCGGTCCGGACCGTAAGCCGGGGCAACTCAGCCACGGCACCGGCTCCACTCCCACCTACTTCGGGCCGTCGACCGGCAGCGATTTCGTCGCGATCGTCGACAACGCCGACCCGCAGGTGAATCTTCGGGTCTTCCGCGCCGATTCCGGTGACGAGATCTGCTCCCTCCCCGTGCTCGGCAACCCGGGCGGCAGCGAGAACTCGCCGATCGGCATCGCCAATTCGGTGTACGTCGCCGGGACCTACGGCTACCCGTATCCCGCCGTCCCGGACGGCGCGGGCCCGGCGGTTCCGACGAACGCCCCCTTCACCGGCGGCATGACCCGCGTCGACATCGACCCGATCGGCTGCCACCAGGTGTGGAGCAACGACGTCCGCAGCGCGGCGGTGCCCCACCTCTCGACCGGTGACGGCCTGCTGTACACCGTGATCCGCCACGGGTTCGACGTCACGACACCCCTGGACGGCTTCTCGTTCGCGGTGATCGATCCGGCGGACGGCTCGGTCGAGCGCACCAGCCCACTCCCCGGTACCGCGGTCAACGACACCGTGCAGACGTCCGGACTCGTCACCGACACCGGCGACTTCTGGCAGGGCACGGTGACCGGCATCCTGCGGATTCGCGGCGAGTAGCACGGAGTCGAGCGCGCCGCCACCGGCCCAACGACACGCTGTAGTTGACGGCCCTCTACCATCGACGTCGTGCTGTATCGCGGGTTTCTGAGCCTGGTAGACCGTCTTCCCCTTCCGTCGCTGACCGTGCAGCGTGTCATCGCGTTCGCGGTGATCCTCACGCAGGGCGGGATCGCCGTCACCGGGGCCGTCGTGCGGGTGACCGCCTCCGGCCTCGGATGCCCCACCTGGCCGCAGTGCTTCCCCGGCAGCTTCGTGCCGGTCGGGCACGGCGAGGTCGCCGTCGTCCATCAGGCGGTCGAGTTCGGCAACCGGTTGCTCACGTTCGTCGTCGTTGTCGCCGCGGCCCTGATCGTCCTCGCGGTCACCCGCACCCGTCGCCGGAAAGAGGTCCTCGTCTACGCGTGGATGATGCCCCTCGGCACCGTCGTGCAGGCCGTCATCGGCGGTGTCACGGTGCTCACCGGACTGCTGTGGTGGACGGTCGCGGTCCACCTGCTCGCGTCGATGGCGATGGTGTGGCTGGCGACCGTGATGTACGCGAAGATCTGCGAACCCGACGACGCGCCGGCGATCGACGTGATCCCCGCCCCGCTGCGGTGGCTCACCGCGCTGTCGGGTGTTGCGCTGGCCGGGGTGCTCGCCGCCGGAACGCTGGTCACGGGCGCCGGACCGCACGCGGGAGACAAGAGTCTCGACCGCGTGGTTCCCCGTCTCGAGGTAGAGATCGTCACGCTCGTGCACCTGCATGCCCAGCTGCTGGTGGGCTACCTGGCGTTGCTGGTCGGCCTGTGCTTCGGCCTGTACGCCGTGGGCGCCACCCGCGCGGTGAAGGTACGCGTGCAGGTACTACTCGCGCTGGTGGTGGCGCAGGCGCTGATCGGACTCGTCCAGTTCTTCACCGACGTTCCCGCGGTCCTCGTCGCATTCCACGTCGCGGGAGCCGGGCTGTGCACCGCCGCCACCGCGGCGGTGTGGGCTGCGGGACGCACCCGCGAGTTCGTCACGCAGCCCGACACCGCGAGCGTCTAGCGCTCGTTGCGGGCCTTCGGGAAGCGCGTCTGCCGCGCGACCCAGCCGGCCATCTTCTGGAAGTGGCCCTTGCGGGGCGTGACGATGCTGGTGATCGCGCGGTCCCACTCCGAGACGGTGACGTCGTCGAAGGATGCGACGACGGCGTTCGCGGTGGCGAGGTCCTCGACCACCTGGTCACCGAGGATGCCGTCGGCTCCGACGAGCGTGATGCGGACGCCGGCGAGTCCGATCGGCTGGATGACCGCACTGGCGGAACCGCCGTGCTCGGCCACGAACTTCTTGATCGCGTCGACCGTGTGGGACGGGAGCGAGGGCGCCGGGCTCGCGGGCGCCTGTTCGGCATGGGTATCGGTACTCATGCCCCCGAGAATACTGGGCGGTACCGGTGTCGCGCCCGCCAGGCTCGGTGCGGCGGCACTCGCCGTGTAGAACTGAAACCATGCGCGCTATACAGGTTTCCCGTCTCGGTGGTCCCGACGTCCTCGAACCCGTAGAGGTTCCCGAACCCGAGATCGGAGCGACGGATCTTCTGGTTCGCACCGACGCGATCGGCATCAACTTCATCGACACGTACTTCCGGACGGGGCTGTACCCGCGGCCACTCCCCTACGTCCCCGGAGACGAGGGCTCCGGGGTCGTGGAGGCCGTCGGCGGCGACGTGACCGGTATCGCTCCCGGCGACCGGGTGGCCTGGTGCTCCGCCCCCGGCAGTTACGCCGAGAAGGTGGTCGTGCCCGCGGCGGTGGCGATCGCCGTCCCCGACTCCGTGCCCGCCCCGCAGGCCGCTTCCGCTCTGCTGCAGGGAATGACGGCCCACTACCTGGCCCACTCGACCTACCCGATCCAGTCCGGCGACACCGTCCTGGTCCACGCCGGAGCGGGCGGAGTCGGCCTGCTGCTGACCCAGATGGCGACCACGCTGGGCGCGCGGGTGATCACCACGGTGTCCTCCGACGCCAAGGAACAATTGTCCCGTGACGCCGGCGCACACGAGGTGCTGCGATACGACGACGACATCGCCGCCCGGGTGCGTGAGCTGACCGACGGCGAGGGCGTCGCAGCCGCCTACGACGGTGTCGGCGCGTCCACGTTCGAGGCCAGTCTCGCGTCGGTGCGGATCCGGGGGACGGTCGCGTTGTTCGGTGCGGCGAGCGGCCCGGTGCCGCCGTTCGATCCGCAACGGCTGAACCCGGCCGGTTCGCTGTTCCTCACCCGGCCCACACTCGCGCACCACGTCCGCAACCGTGAGGAACTGGCGTGGCGGGCGGGAGACGTGTTCTCCGCCCTGGCCGACGGTTCACTGACGGTCCGGGTGGGCGCGGAGTACCCGCTCGCACGGGCCGAGGACGCGCACCGCGACCTCGAGGCGCGTGCGACGACAGGATCGATCGTGCTGGTGCCCTGACGCGGAGCGTCACCTCGGGCCGTGACGCGGAGGTCAGCTCAGCAGGCCGGCCACGGTCTGCAGTCCCAGCACGGAGTCGACGGCGAGTCCCACGAAGACGATGGCCAGATAGTTGTTGGACTGCAGGAACAGGCGGAGCGGTTTCACGGCCGCTCCGCCGCGGACGCTGCGGTACAGCTGATGGGCCATCAGCAGGAACCAGGCACCGGCCACGAGGGTCACGGCGGCATAGACGACACCCGCGGCGGGGACGAGCACGAGGGACGTGATCACCATCGCCCAGCTGTATAGCAGGATCTGCTTGGTGACGTGCTCCTCGGTGGCGATCACCGGCAGCATCGGGACACCGGCCGCCTTGTAGTCCTCCTTGTAGCGCATGGCGAGGGCCCACGTGTGCGGCGGCGTCCAGAAGAAGATGACCAGGAACAGCACGATGGGCTGCCAGCTCAGCGACCCGGTGACCGCCGACCAGCCGACCATGACGGGCATGCAGCCCGCGGCGCCGCCCCAGACGACGTTCTGCCAGGTCCGGCGCTTGAGCACCATTGTGTACACGAGTACGTAGAACGCGATGGTCAGGACGACCAGGCAGCCGGCGAGCAGGTTGGCGCGCCACCACAGCCAGAGGAACGACGCGACGCCGAGAGTCATGCCGAACACGAACGCGTGGGACGTGGGCACCGCGTCGCGGGCCAGCGGCCGGCGGGCGGTGCGTTTCATGACCTTGTCGATGTCGGCGTCGACGACGCAGTTGAGGGAGTTCGCGCTCGCGGCGCCCATCCACCCGCCGAACAGCGTGCTGAGGATCAGCAGGATGTCTACGTTGCCGCGATCTGCCAGCAGCATCGCCGGGATGGTGGCGACCAGCAGCAGCTCGATCACCCGCGGCTTGGTCAATGCGATGTAGGCCAGGACCTTGCCCGTGACGCGACCCAGCACCGTACCGGTGTCGGTCGCGCGGGGGGCGGGGCTGGGGCTGCCGAAGCCGTGTCCGCTCGGCTGATGCCCTGTCCGCACGTTCTCTCCTCGCACCACGCGTAATTCCACATCCGAATGCCGCCGCCTGCTCCCGAAGTCGTTCGCGACGGCCGGCCGTCTACTACAAACGATGGTAGACCGCCGTAATGCGCGAACCGAATCGACCCGGATACGACCGCACACTAGGCTGGAGTCGCACAAGAGGCCCACGCATCCTCAGGCTCCACGTTCACCCATGTCAGGAGACTTCTGCCCGTGTCGATCACAGACGACATCCACGTCCTCACGCAACCGGTTCACCCCGCCGACTGGACCGAACTGGACACCAAGGCCGTCGACACCATCCGGGTGCTCGCCGCGGACGCGGTGCAGAAGGTGGGTAACGGTCACCCCGGCACGGCCATGAGCCTCGCCCCCCTCGCCTACACCCTCTTCCAGCGCGTCATGCGCCACGACCCCACCGACGCCGACTGGATCGGTCGCGACCGGTTCGTGCTGTCCTGCGGGCACTCCAGCCTCACCCTGTACATCCAGCTGTACCTCGCCGGCTACGGTCTCGAACTCGACGACCTGGAGGCGCTGCGCACGTGGGGCTCGAAGACCCCCGGCCACCCCGAACACGGCCACACCCGCGGTGTCGAGATCACCACCGGGCCGCTCGGTCAGGGCCTCGCCTCCGCCGTGGGCATGGCGATGGCCGCCCGCCGCGAACGCGGCCTCTTCGACCCCGAGCCCGCCCTCGGCGACAGCCCGTTCGACCACCACATCTACGTCATCGCCTCCGACGGCGACATCGAGGAAGGCGTCACCTCCGAGGCCTCCTCCATCGCCGGCGTCCAGCAGCTCGGCAACCTCACCCTGATCTACGACGACAACAAGATCTCCATCGAGGACGACACCGCCATCGCGCTGTCCGAGGACACCGCCGCCCGCTACGAGGCGTACGGCTGGCACGTGCAGATCGTCGAGGGCGGCGAGAACGTCGTCGCCATCGAAGAGGCCCTGAACAAGGCCCGCGAGGTCACCGACAAGCCGTCGCTGATCCTGCTTCGCACGATCATCGGTTTCCCCGCACCGACCAAGATGAACACGGGCGCGGCGCACGGCGCCGCCCTCGGCGCCGACGAGGTCGCGGCCGTGAAGAAGGCTCTCGGCTTCGATCCGGACAAGACGTTCGCGGTCGCCGACGAGGTCATCGCCCACACCCGCAAGGTCGTCGAGCGCGGCGCGCAGGCACACAAGGAATGGCAGGCCCAGTACGACGAGTGGACGCAGCGCGCCCCCGAGGGCAAGAAGCTCCTCGACCGTCTGATCGGCCGCGACCTTCCCGCCGGCTGGGCCGACGTCCTCCCCACCTGGGAGCCCGATCCCAAGGGCGTCGCGACCCGCAAGGCGTCCGCCGCCGTTCTCAACGCCGTCGGACCGGTGCTCCCCGAACTGTGGGGCGGCTCCGCCGACCTCGCCGAGAGCAACAACACCACCATCAAGGGCGCCGACTCGTTCGGCCCCGAAGCCATCTCCACCCGGATGTGGACGGCCCAGCCCTACGGCCGCACCCTGCACTTCGGGGTCCGCGAACACGCCATGGGCTCGATCCTCAACGGCATCGCGCTGCACGGACCGACCCGCCCCTACGGCGGCACCTTCCTCGTCTTCAGCGACTACATGCGTCCCGCCGTGCGACTCGCCGCGATCATGAAGACCCCGGTCACCTACGTGTGGACGCACGACTCCATCGGACTCGGCGAGGACGGGCCCACCCACCAGCCGATCGAGCACCTCGCCGCGCTGCGCGCGATCCCCGGCCTGTACGTCGTGCGGCCCGGCGACGCCAACGAGACCGCCCACGCCTGGCGCGCCGTCCTCGAGAAGGGCGCCGACGAGGCCACCCGCGCTCCCGCCGGCCTCGCCCTGACCCGCCAGGACCTCCCCGTCCTCGAGGGCACCAGCTACGAGGGTGTCTCCCGCGGCGGCTACGTCCTCGCCGACGCCTCCACCGGGGCACCGGAGGTCGTGCTCATCGGCACCGGATCCGAGCTGCAACTCGCCGTCGCCGCCCGCGAGACCCTCGAGGCCGACGGCATCCCCACCCGGGTCGTGTCCATGCCCTGCGTCGAATGGTTCGACGCCCAGGACCAGGCCTACCGCGACGGCGTCCTCCCCCCGACGGTCAAGGCGCGGGTCTCCGTCGAAGCCGGCATCTCCATGCCCTGGTACCGCTTCGTCGGCGACGCGGGCGAAATCGTCTCCATCGAGCACTTCGGCGCCTCCGCCGACTACAAGACCCTGTTCCGCGAGTTCGGTTTCACCGCCGAAGCCGTCACCGCCGCCGCACAGCGCTCACTCGCACGCGTGAAGGGATAGACCGCCATGACTCAGAACCCCAACCTCCAGAAGCTCTCCGAAGCAGGCGTGTCGGTGTGGCTCGACGACCTCTCCCGTGACCGCATCGAGTCCGGCAACCTCGCCGAGCTCGTCGCGACCAAGTCCGTCGTCGGTGTCACCACCAACCCGTCGATCTTCCAGGCCGCACTCAGCAAGGGCCACGTCTACGACGCACAGGTCCGGGAGCTCGCCGAGCGCGGTGCCGACGTCGAGGCCACCATCCGCACGGTGACCACCGACGACGTGCGCGCCGCCTGCGACGTTCTCGCCCCGCAGTTCGAGGCGAGCCACGGCGTCGACGGCCGGGTGTCCATCGAGGTCGACCCGCGCCTCGCGCACGACGCCGACAAGACGGTCGCGCAGGCCGTCGAACTGTGGAAGATCGTCGACCGCCCCAACCTGTTCATCAAGATTCCGGCCACCGAGGCCGGTATCCCGGCCATCGCCAAGGTGCTCGGTGAGGGGATCAGCGTCAACGTCACGCTGATCTTCTCGGTGGAGCGCTACGAACTCGTCATGGGCGCATACCTGGACGGCCTCGAGGCGGCGAAGGCGGCCGGTCACGACCTGTCCCGCATCCACTCGGTGGCATCGTTCTTCGTCTCCCGTGTCGACACGGAGATCGACAAGCGGCTCGACAAGATCGGCACCCCCGAGGCGCTGGAGCTGCGCGGCAAGGCCGCCGTCGCCAACGCCCGCCTGGCGTACGCCGCGTACCAGCAGATTTTCGAGGTGCAGCCGCGGTTCCAGGGTCTGCTGTCCGATGGTGCGCGCCCGCAGCGCGCGCTCTGGGCGTCGACGGGAGTCAAGAACCCCGATTACCCCGACACTCTGTACGTCGCCGAACTGGTGGCTCCGAACACCGTGAACACGATGCCGGAGAAGACTCTCGACGCGTTCGCCGATCACGGTGAGGTCGCCGGCGACACGGTGTCCGGCACCGCGGTCGAGTCGCAGGAGGTGTTCGACAAGCTCAGCGCCGTCGGCATCGACCTCACCGACGTGTTCAAGGTCCTCGAGGACGAGGGCGTCGACAAGTTCGAGGTGTCCTGGACCGAGCTCCTGGAGGCCACCGCGGAGCAGCTGCGCGCAGCAGGGCAGAAGAGCTGATACGTGAGCGAGCCCGCAGCGTCAGACGATTGGGTCAATCCACTCCGCGACGGTAGGGACAAGCGCCTACCACGCATCGCCGGGCCGTGTGCGCTGGTGATCTTCGGTGTCACCGGCGACCTGGCCCGGCGCAAGTTGATGCCCGCCATCTACGATCTGGCCAATCGTGGTCTTCTGCCGCCCGGGTTCGCTCTCGTCGGGTTCGCCCGCAGGGATTGGTCGGACGAGGACTTCGGCAAGATCGTCCACGATGCCGTGCGCGACCATTCCCGCACCCCGTTCCGGGAGGACGTCTGGGAGCGACTGTCGGAGGGCCTGCGTTTCGTCAAGGGCAGCTTCGACGACCCGGCCGCCTTCCAGGAACTGGCCAACACTCTCGGGACGCTCGAACGCGAACGCGGAACCGGCGGCAATCACGGGTTCTATCTCGCGATACCGCCGGACGCGTTCCCGGTGGTCCTGAAGCAGCTGTCCGAGGCCGGTCTCGCGCAGTCGAACGACGACCAGTGGCGCCGGGTGGTCATCGAGAAGCCGTTCGGTCACGACCTCGAGAGCGCACGTGAGCTCAACGCGGTCGTGAACGAGGTCTTCCCGGAGGACACGGTCTTCCGGATCGACCATTACCTCGGCAAGGAGACCGTCCAGAACATTCTGGCGTTGCGCTTCGCGAACCAGTTGTTCGATCCGATCTGGAACGCCCACTACGTGGATCACGTCCAGATCACCATGGCCGAGGACATCGGTCTCGGTGGACGCGCCGGGTATTACGACGGCATCGGGGCGGCGCGCGACGTCATCCAGAATCATCTGCTGCAACTTCTCGCATTCACCGCGATGGAGGAGCCGATCAGCTTCGAACCGTCCGAGTTGCAGGCGGAGAAGATCAAGGTGCTCTCCGCCACCAGGCTCGCCCAGCCGCTCGACGAGACCACGGCACGCGGCCAGTACGCGGGCGGCTGGCAGGGCGGTACCCGGGTGGTCGGACTGCTGGAGGAGGAAGGGTTCTCGAAGGACTCCACCACGGAGACGTTCGCGGCCATCACCCTCGAGGTCGACACCCGCCGCTGGGCGGGGGTGCCGTTCTACCTCCGCACCGGGAAGCGGCTCGGCCGCAGGGTCACCGAGATCGCCGTGATCTTCAAGCGCGCACCGCATCTGCCGTTCGATCAGACGATGACCGAGGAACTGGGGCAGAACGCCCTCGTCATCCGGGTGCAGCCGGACGAGGGTGTGACCATGCGGTTCGGGTCCAAGGTGCCGGGGTCGAGCATGGAAGTCCGCGACGTCAACATGG
Organism: Rhodococcus sp. JS3073; assembly: GCF_026810085.1. Taxonomy (NCBI): domain Bacteria; kingdom Bacillati; phylum Actinomycetota; class Actinomycetes; order Mycobacteriales; family Nocardiaceae; genus Rhodococcus; species Rhodococcus sp. JS3073. Next base: position 58,817 of record NZ_CP113951.1, read on the forward strand.
ACTTCAGCTACGGTCAGGCGTTCACGGAGTCGTCGCCCGAGGCGTACGAGCGCCTCATCCTCGACGTACTCCTCGGTGAGCCCTCGCTGTTCCCCGTGAACGCCGAGGTCGAACTGTCCTGGGAGATCCTCGACCCCGCGCTCGAGCACTGGGCTGCGGGTGGCAGGCCGGAACCGTACGAGGCCGGCACGTGGGGCCCGCCGTCGGCAGACGAAATGATGCAACGTACCGGTCGCGAATGGAGAAGGCCGTAGATGATCATCGACATTCCCGCGACCACCACCGGACAGGTCAACAAGAAACTGGTGGAGGTGCGCAAGACCGGCGGCGCAGTGACCCTGGGGCGAGTCCTCACGCTGGTGGTATGCACCCGCGACAGTGAGTACTCGGAGGACATCATCGACGCCGCCAACGAGGCGAGCCGGGAGCATCCGTGCCGCGTCATCGTCGTCGCCTGGGGGTCTCGTGACGCGGAACCCCGCCTGGACGCGCAGATCCGCGTCGGCGGCGACGCCGGTGCGTCGGAGGTCGTCGTGCTCCGGCTGTTCGGCGAACTCGCCGACCACGAGAGCAGCGTGGTGGTGCCGTTCCTCCTCCCCGACACTCCCGTCGTCGTGTGGTGGCCGGAGACGGCCCCGGAGGTCCCCGCCGAGGACCCGGTGGGCAAGCTGGCGATCCGCCGCATCACCGACGCGACCGATCGCGCGGATCCGGCCGCCGAGATCAAGAGCCGCCTCGCGTCGTACTCGTCCGGTGACTCGGATCTGGCCTGGAGTCGCATCACCTACTGGCGTGCGCTCCTGACCTCGGCCGTCGATCAGCCGCCGCACTCGCCGATCACGTCTGCGGTGGTGTCCGGGCTGGTGGACGAGCCCGCCGTCGACATGATCGCGGGGTGGTTGGCGAGCCGCGTCGACGTCCCCGTCACCCGGCGGGTCGGCCCGCTGTTCGTGGAGATCAACTTCGCCGACGGTGGTGCTCTGACCATCAGCCGCCCCCAGACCGGCACCACGGCGACGCTGACACGCACCGGCAAACCCGATGCGCGGGTCGCGCTCCGCAGGCGGGAAACGAGCGAGTGCCTGGCCGAAGAACTACGCAGGCTCGACGCCGACGAGGTCTACGAGACCGCACTCGCCGGGCTGACGAAGGTGACCTATGAGTGACATCCATGTAGAAGTCCACCCCGACACCGACACGCTGGTGACGAGGGCCGCGGAGCGGTTCGTCGCCACCGTCGTCGCCGCCCAGAAGGACCGTGGTACGGCGTCGGTCGTCCTCACCGGAGGCGGAACCGGGATCGGGCTGCTCGAGAAGGTGCGGGAGAACCCGGGCGACATCGACTGGCGTGCGATCGACATCTACTGGGGTGACGAGCGCTTCCTGCCGGCCGGCGACCCGGAACGCAACGACGTGCAGGCGCGGGCCGCTCTGCTCGACCACGTCGACGTCGACCCCGACCGGGTGCACACCATGCCCGTCGCCGACGGCATCTACGAGAACGATCCGGAGGCGGCTGCCGTCGCGTACGCGCAGGTGCTCGGGGCGCACGCCGACGGCAAGCAGGTTCCGGTCTTCGATGTCCACCTGCTCGGCATGGGCGGTGAGGGACACGTCAATTCGCTGTTCCCCGACACCGACGCGGTACGCGAGGAGCACCGGTTCGTCGTCGCGGTGACGGACTCCCCCAAGCCGCCGCCGGTGCGGGTCACGCTGACCCTGCCCGCTGTCCGGCACGCCGACGAGGTGTGGCTCGTCGTGGCGGGCGACGCCAAGGCCGAGGCCGTGGCCGCCGCGATCGCGGGCGCTCCGCCCGTCGAGATCCCGGCATCCGGGGCGCGCGGACTGTCGGCCACCCGGTGGCTGCTCGACACGTCGGCCGCGTCCCGGCTGCCGAACTGATGCTCTCATCCGACGGGGTCCTCGTCGTCGTCCGCCGGCAACCCGGCGGGCGACCGAGGGTCCCGCTCGACCGGTGACCGGGTGACCCGGCATTCGGTGACGATCCGACCGGCCCGACGTGGGCTCGCCGCGCTCGTCCCCCGCCGTCCCACTCCCCCGCGCCAGTAGTCCGGGTTGCCCGCGCAACGCCTCATCCGTCGCCCCACTTCGTCTCGGAAACGTTCGTGCTCTTTCCCGTTTTGACGCAGCGACGGACGGTTCGGTTCCCCCGCCCCGCAAGAAAGTTCACTCGCTTCTCGCGGGACGCGGGAACCGGCGCGCTACCCGCTGTTGCGCAGCGCGGTCGCCAGCCCGTTCATCGTGAGCTGGATGCCGCGGCGCGTCTGATCACTGTCGTCCCCGGCCCGGTAGCGGCGCAGCAGTTCCACCTGCAGGTGGTTGAGGGGCTCGAGGTACGGGAACCGATTGTGCACCGACCTCTCCAGACCGGGGTTGTCGGCGAACAGGGTGTCGTTCCCGGTGATCGCCTTGTACATCCGGATGGTCCGCTCGTGTTCCTCGGCGATCTTGCCGAACACCCGCCGGCGGAGTTCCTCGTCGGGAACCAGTTCCGCGTAGCGGGCCGCGAGACCCATGTCGGACTTCGACATCACCATGGCCAGGTTCGACAGCACGGTCCGGAAGAACGGCCACGTCTCGTACAGGCGGGACAGCGTGGCCACCCGCTCGGGGTCGCCCTGCGTCCATTCCTCGAACGCCGCACCCGTGCCGTACCACCCGGGCAGCATGACCCGGGACTGGCTCCACGACAGCACCCACGGGATGGCCCGGAGGTCGGAGATGGACGTGGTCTGTTTCCGTGAAGCGGGGCGGCTGCCGATGTTGAGGGCCCCGATCTCCGCGACCGGAGTCGACATCTCGAAGTACTCCACGAATCCGGGTGTCTCGTGCACCAATTCGCCGTACGCGCGGCGGGCCAGCGCAGCGAGCTCGTCGAGAATGCGGTACGCCGGTTCCGCGTCGTCGCCGAGTCCCTCGACGTCGAGCAGGGTGGCTTCGAGGGTCGCGGCGAGCAGCGTCTCCAGATTGCGTTGCGCGAGGCGGGGTTCCGCGTACTTGGCGGCGATCACCTCACCCTGTTCGGTGATCCGCAACGACCCGGCCACCGCGCCGGGCGGTTGCGCGAGGATCGCCTCGTAGCTGGGGCCGCCGCCGCGACCCACGGTGCCGCCGCGACCGTGGAAGAGCCGCAACCGGATTCCCGTCTTGCGGGCGGCGTCGACCAGATCCAGCTCGGCGCGGTACAGCGCCCAGTTGGCCGCCAGGTAGCCGCCGTCCTTGTTGGAATCGGAGTACCCGAGCATCACTTCCTGCGAGTCGCCGCGCGACGTCACCAGCGCCCGGTAGATCGGCACCTCGAGGGTGGCCTCGAGCGTGGCGGCCCCCTGCTGCAGATCCTCGATCGTCTCGAACAGCGGCACGATCCCCACCGGGCAGGACGGCGCCTCCCCCGATCCGGGGTCGAGCAGACCCACCTCCTTCAGCAGCACGGCGGCCTCGAGCATGTCGCTGACGGAGGTGCACATGCTGATGATGTAGTTGGGCACGGCGCCCGCACCGAGGGTCCGCACCGCGTCGGCGCCGGCCTGGAGAATGGCGAGTTCCTTCGTGGTCAGCTCGCTGAAGTCCGCGTTCGCGGTGGTCAGTGGTCGCCGGGTGGACAGCTCCGCCGACAGCAACTCCACCCGCTCGTCCTCGGACAGCGACGGGTAGTCGGCGTGCACGCCCGCCCACGCCAGCAGCTCGGCGACGACGGTCTCGTGCACGTCCGAGTTCTGCCGCATGTCCAGTCCGGAGAGGTGGAAACCGAACACCTCCACCGAGTCCCGCAGGCTCGCGAGCCCGTCGTCGGCGATGGTGCCGTCGCCGCCACGCCGCAGGGAGTCGTCGACGACGTCCAGTTCGTCGAGCATCTGCCGTGGGGTGTCGTACGGTGCGAGCCCGAGGTCGAGCCCGTGATCGGGTGCCTCACCCAGAATGCGGTGCGCGGTGGCCGTGAGACGCCCCCGGATGCCCCGGACCGCGCGCCGGTAGGGCTCGTCGGCCCGGAACGGGGAATCGTCCTGCGACGCCGCGGCCAGGAGGTCGAGTGCGGGGGTGACGGTGACGAGGCGAGCCGACATCGACAGTTCACGTTCGAGTGTCTCGAGTTCCCCGAGGTGGTGCTCGAGGGCGGTGGCCGCGGCACGGATGGTGGCCTGCCGGACCACCTCGTCGGTGACATAGGGGTTGCCGTCGCGGTCTCCGCCGATCCACGACCCGGGACGCAGAATCGGCTCCCGGCCCAGATCCGCGTCCGGCCACCGCGATCGCAGGGCGCTGCGCAGTTCGGCGTTGATCTTCGGGACGACCTCGAACAGTGCGGCGTCGTAGTACCGCAGTCCGACCTCGATCTCGTCCTGGATCCGCAACCGCGACAACCGGATCAGTGCGGTCTGCCACAGGGTGAGGATCTGCCGTCGCAGCCGGACGTCGACGTCGGCCGTCTCGGTCTCGGTCAGGGCGGTGCGCTCGCGGTAGCGCATCAGCTCGGTGATGCGGGACTGGGTCTCGAACACCGTCCGGCGGCGGGTCTCGGTGGGATGGGCGGTGATGACCGGCGACACGAGCGCCCCGCGCAACGCGTCCGCGACGACGTCGCTGCCGAGGTGCGCGGCGTCGAGTTTGGCGAACGTGGCGGTCAGCGTGCTGTCGGGGGCGGGTTCACCGGCGGCGACGTGGACGGCGCGCCGGCGTTCGCGGTGGATGTCCTCGGCGAGATTCGCCAGCAGGGCGAAGTGGCTGAAGGCCCGGATGACGGGGATGGTGTCGCTCGTGGAGACCTGGGTGAACATGTCCGCCAGATCTGCGCGGTCGATTTCGGAACGACGAACCCGGAACGATTCGACCCTGGCCTTCTCGACGAGGTCGAAGACGCTGTCCCCGGCCTGTTCCCGCACTATCTGACCGAGGATGCCGCCCAGGAGCCGAATGTCTTCGCGGAGTGGTTCAGTGGCCTCACGTGGGGTTTCGATCATTCATCCAGTATCGACCGGTGACGGCCCGTCTGCATGATGAAGCCGATCAGCCGAACTTGATCTCCAGGCCGATGCCGATGATGGCGATCAACCAGATCAGGCCGGTGAAGACGGTGAGCCGGTCGAGGTTCTTCTCGACCACGGTGGAACCGGACAGGCTCGACTGGACGCCACCGCCGAACAGGCTGGACAGACCGCCGCCCTTACCGCGGTGCAGCAGCACCAGCAGAATCAGCAGCAAGCTGGTGACCACCAGCAAGATATCCAGAAACAGTTCCATGTCTGTTTACGTCCACCCATCCAGTAGGAACAACAACGACCTCGTACACCCTACAGGCGCTCCGCGCCCGTGCGCCTTTCCGGTACCTAGCGCTGCCGGAAAGGCGCACGGGCGCCGAAGGCGCCTTACGGCAGAGGTCCGCCCGCGGCGATCGCCGACAGGGTGGCGAACTCGTCGGCCTTCAGTGAGGCGCCGCCCACCAGGGCGCCGTCCACATCGGTCTGACCGACGATCTCGCCGACGTTCTTGGCGTTGACGCTACCGCCGTAGAGAACGCGGACACCGGACGCGACGTCCGGCGAGGCGAGCTCACCGAGCGTGGCGCGGATCGCGGCGCACACTTCCTGCGCGTCCGCGGCACTGGCCACGCGACCGGTTCCGATGGCCCACACCGGCTCGTACGCGATGACGACCTTGGCGATGTCCTCGGCGGACAGTCCGGCGAGCGAGCCCCGCAACTGTTCGACGTTGTAGGACACGTGCTCGCCGGCCTCGCGCACGTCGAGGCCCTCACCGATGCAGACGATCGGGGTGATCCCGTTCTTCAGCGCGGCCTTGGTCTTGGCCAGCACGGTGTCGTTGTCCTCGCAGTGCAGGGTCCGGCGCTCCGAGTGCCCGACGACGACGAACGTGCAGCCCAGCTTGGCCAGCATGGAGCCGCTGATCTCACCGGTGTACGCACCCGAATCCTGGGCCGACACGTCCTGCGCACCGTAGGTGAGCAGGAGCTTGTCGCCCTCGACGAGGGTCTGCACGCTGCGGATGTCGGTGAACGGCGGGATCACCGTCACGTCGACCTTGTCGAAGTACTTCGCCGGGAGCGAGAAGGCGATCTTCTGAACCAGCGCGATGGCCTCGAGGTGGTTCAGATTCATCTTCCAGTTGCCGGCGATCAGCGGCTTCCGTGCCATGCCTCAGCCCTCCAGAACTGCGATGCCGGGGAGTTCCTTGCCCTCGAGGTACTCGAGGGAGGCGCCGCCACCGGTGGAGATGTGCGAGAACCCGTCCTCGGGCAGACCGAGCTGGCGCACCGCCGCGGCGGAGTCACCGCCACCGACGACGCTGTACGCGCCCTTCCCGGTGGCCTCGATGATCGCCTCTGCGACACCCTTGGTGCCCGCGGCGAACTTCTCGAACTCGAACACGCCCATCGGGCCGTTCCAGAACACGGTCTTCGCGCTGGTCAGGATCGCGGCGAACCGGCGAACCGACTGCGGTCCGATGTCGAGACCCATCCAGCCGTCCGGGATCTCGAGTACCGAGACGATCTTCGATTCGGCGTCGGCCGAGAACGAATCGGCGATGACCACGTCCTGCGGGATGTGGATCACGTCGGCGTACTGCTCGAGCAGCGCCTTGCACGTGTCGATCATCGACTCCTCGCACAGCGAGTTGCCGACCGAAACGCCCTGCGCCGCCAGGAACGTGTAGTACATGCCGCCACCGATGACGAGGGTGTCGACCTTGGGGGCCAGCGCCTCGATCACCGCGAGCTTGTCCGACACCTTGGACCCACCGAGCACGACCGCGTACGGCCGCTCGGGCTCCTCGGTGAGCTTGCCGAGCACCTTGATCTCGGCTTCGACGAGCGTGCCCGCGTAATGCGGGAGCAGCTTGGCCACCTCGTACACCGACGCCTGCGCGCGGTGCACGACACCGAACCCGTCGGACACGAACGCGCCGTCGTCGCCGACGAGTTCGACCAGGGCCTTGGCGAGCTTCGTCCGCTCGGCCTCGTCCTTGCTGGTCTCCCGCGGATCGAAGCGGATGTTCTCCAGCAGGAGAACGTCGCCGTCCGTGAGCCCCTCGGCCCGTGCCAGAGCGTCCTGCCCGACGACGTCGCCGGCGAGCTGGACGTTGCGTCCCAGCACCTCGGCGAGCTTCACCGCCACCGGTGCGAGGGAGTACTGCGGGTCGGGCTCGCCCTTGGGGCGACCCAGATGGGCGGTGACGATGACCTTGGCGCCCGCCTCCGCCAACGCCTTCAGCGTCGGCGCGGAAGCGATGATGCGCCCGGGATCGGTGATCCGGTCACCGTCGAGCGGAACGTTGAGGTCGGAGCGCACCAGAACGGCGCGCCCCTCGACCCCAGCGTTCAGCAGATCGTCGAGAGTCTGTACTGCCACTGTTACCGGACCTTCGCTCAGAGAGACTTGGCGACGAGACCGATGAGGTCGGCCAGACGGTTGGAGTAACCCCACTCGTTGTCGTACCAGGACACGATCTTGGCCTGATCGTCGATGACCTTGGTGAGGCCGGAGTCGAAGATCGAGCTGTGCGGGTCGGTGACGATGTCGGACGACACGATCGGGGCGTCCGTGTACTTCAGGATGCCCTTGAGCGGTCCCTCGGCGGCGGCCTTCATCGCGGCGTTGATGTCCTCGACGCTGGCCGACTTCTTCAGGTTCGCGGTGAGGTCGGTGACCGAGCCCGTGGGGATCGGGACACGCAGCGCGTAGCCGTCCAGCTTGCCGAGCAGCTGCGGGAGGACCAGGCCGATGGCCTTGGCGGCACCGGTGCCGGTGGGGACCACGTTCAGGGCGGCGGCGCGGGCGCGACGCAGGTCGCTGTGCGGGCCGTCCTGCAGGTTCTGGTCCTGGGTGTAGGCGTGGACCGTGGTCATGAGGCCCTTGACGATGCCGAACTCGTCGTCGAGCACCTTGGCGATGGGGCCGAGGCAGTTGGTGGTGCACGAGGCGTTGGAGATGATGTTCTGGCTGCCGTCGTACTTGTCGTCGTTGACGCCCATCACGATGGTGATGTCCTCGCCCTTGGCCGGGGCGGAGATGATGACCTTCTTGGCGCCGGCCTCGAGGTGGCCCTTCGCCTTGGCTGCGTCGGTGAAGATTCCGGTGGACTCGACGACGACGTCGACGCCCAGGTCACCCCAGGGAAGCGCCGCGGGGCCTTCCTTGATGGCGAGTGCCTTGATCTTCTGGTTTCCGACGACGATGGCGTCTTCACCTTCGAGCGAGACGTCGTGCGGGAGACGACCCAGGATGGAGTCGTACTTCAGGAGATGCGCCAGCGTAGCGTTGTCCGTGAGGTCGTTGACCGCCACAATCTCGATGTCGGTGGTTCCGAGCGCCTTCTGCGCATCCACCGCCCTGAAGAAGTTACGCCCGATACGGCCGAAACCGTTTACGCCTACCCGGACAGTCACAATCTGCTCCTTTGCGCATGATTCTGGTTGTGCAGCTCTGCTCCCGCGCCGCTACGACACCACCGACGGTGGTCGGCGCGAGGGTTCATCGGTCGATGTGGCTCTTACCCTAGTGCGCATGCCACTCGCGCGCGCAGTCACCTCCGGGCACCTTTCCGGCCGCCCCGACCCGGACGAACGGGACGCTCGTTCGATCTGACGCAACGAGCGTCCCGTTCGTCCGGGGAGTGGGGGTGGCGGGCGGCGACTGCCGGCGACGGTCAGGCGTCGTCGAGAAGGTCTGCGGTGACGGCCGACTCGGTGTCGGGGATGCCGGTTTCCTTGGCCTTGCGGTCTGCCATGGACAGCAACCGCCGGATGCGGCCGGCCACGGCGTCCTTCGTCATCGGCGGGTCGGCGAGCTGGCCGAGTTCCTCCAGGGACGCCTGCCGGTGCTCCACCCGGAGGTGACCGGCCGCCGCCAGATGGTCGGGAACCTCGTCACCCAGGATGTCGAGGGCCCGTTCGACGCGGGCAGCGGCCGCGACGGCCGCCCGCGCGGACCGGCGCAGGTTGGCGTCGTCGAAGTTGGCGAGCCGGTTGGCGGTGGCACGGACCTCCCGGCGCATGCGGCGTTCCTCCCACACGAGGCGGGTGTCCTGGGCCCCCATCCGGGTGAGCAGTGCGCCGATGGCCTCGCCGTCACGGATCACCACCCGGTCGGTGCCACGGACCTCGCGGGCCTTCGCGGAGATGCCCAGCCTGCGCGCCGCCCCGACGAGGGCGAGCGCCGCCTCCGGGCCCGGGCAGCTGACCTCGAGCGCGGACGATCGCCCCGGCTCGGTCAGCGAACCGTGCGCCAGGAACGCGCCGCGCCACGCGGCCTCCGCGTCGGCGACACTGCCACCGACCACCTGCGCGGGAAGCCCGCGCACGGGGCGTCCCCGCAGGTCCAGGAGACCGGTCTGGCGGGCGAGAGCCTCGCCCTCCTTCGCGACCCGCACGATGTACCGGGACGACTTGCGCAGCCCGCCCGCGCTGAGGACGTGGACGTCGGCGCTGTAGGTGAACAGGTCGAAGATCTCGCGGCGCAACCGGCGGGCCGTGGACCCCAGGTCCACTTCCGCCTCGACCACTACCCGGCCGCCGACGATGTGCAATCCCCCGGCGAACCGCAGCAGCGACGAGACCTCGGCCTTCCGGCAACTCACATGAGTGATGACGAGACGACTGAGTTCGTCTTTGACCTCTGCTGTCATTGCCACGAAGCGCTCTCCCTTTCCTCTGGTGTCTCGGCCACTTCGCTCCCCCGAGACCCCGCGTCGGGGTCGCTCCAGAGCTGTTCGAGAACGGACGCAAGTTTTCCTGCATGGTGCGTGTGGGTGCCGTGCTCCGACACGTCGGCGTACACGACGCGTGCCTGGAACTGTCCGGCGGCGCGGGCGAGGTGCTCGCGCTCGCGCCCCGGTGGCACCGAACCCGAATCGACCACGACGAAGTCGACGGTGAGTTCGGGTGCGTGTTGGGACAGTACGTGCAGATGACGCTCGGTGGAGAATCCTGCCGTCTCGCCCGGCTCCGGAGCCAGGTTGAGCACCAGCACCTTCCGCGCGGCGGTGGCGATCAGCGTGTCGAGGAGTTCCGGCACGAGGACGTGCGGGATGACGCTGGAGAACCACGACCCCGGACCGAGGACGACCATGTCTGCCACGTCGATCGCCCGGACCGCGTCCGGGCACGCGGGCGGATTCGCCGGCAGCAGACGCACGCGGCGCACCTTGCCGGGCGTGGTCGCGACCGCGACCTGACCGCGGATGCAGCGGCTGACCCGCGGGTCCGCCTCGAGGCCCTGCACGTCGGCCTCGATGTCCAGGGCGATCGGCGACATCGGTAGCACCCGCCCGTTGATCCGCAGCAACCGGGCGAGTTCGTCCAGCGCGGCGACGGGATCGCCGAGCACCTCGGTGAGGCCGGCCAGGATGAGATTGCCCACCGAGTGGCCGGCGAGGGCGCCGATTCCGCCGAAGCGGTGCTGGATGGTGTCCGTCCAGTCCTGCACCTCGGGGTCGTCCGCGGCGAGTGCGGCGAGCGCCATCCGCAGATCCCCCGGCGGGATGACACCCAGTTCGGCGCGCAGCCGTCCCGAGGATCCGCCGTCGTCCGCGACGGTCACGACCGCCGTGACGTCACGGCTGAGCCGGCGCGCGGCACTGAGAGTGGCGAACAGTCCGTGGCCGCCGCCGAGCGCGACGATCGCAGGCGGCTGGTGCACCGGCCTCATTCGCGCCCCAGATCACGATGGACGACACGCACGTTCAGCCCGGAGTCCTTTCCGAGTCGGCTCGCCAAGGCCTCCGACATCGCGACACTCCGATGTTTCCCTCCGGTGCACCCCACCGCGATGGTCATGTAGCGCTTCCCCTCCCGACGATATCCCGCGATCGTCAGATCCAGCAGGTGGTGATAGGTGGCGAGATAGTCCTCGGCACCGTCCTGCGACAACACGTAGTCCCGCACGTCCGCACTCTGCCCGGTGTGCGGACGCAACTCGGGTATCCAGTGCGGGTTGGGCAGGAAGCGGACGTCGCAGACGAGATCGGCGTCCATCGGAAGACCGTACTTGAAACCGAACGACTGGACTGTTACTTGCATGGTCCGGTTCTCGGCGTCGCCGAACGCGTCCTCGATCTTCTGCCGCAACTGGTGCGCGGCGAGGGACGACGTGTCGATCACCAGATCCGCGGCGGCCTTCACCTTCGCGAGCTGATCGCGCTCGGCGGCGATGCCCTCCGACAGGGTGCCCTCGGCGCCTCCCCCCGACAGCGGGTGGCTGCGGCGTACCTGTTCGAACCGGCGCACCAGGACCTCGTCCGACGCGTCGAGGTACAGCACCCGTGTGTGCACGGGTTTGCTTTCCAGTTCGGTGAGGACCCAGCCGAGGTCGCCGGTGAACAACCGGCTGCGCACGTCGATGACGACGGCGAGCCGCTCGAGCCGCGAATCGGATTCCAGGCTCAGATCCACCATCCGGGAAATCAGTTCCGGGGGAAGGTTGTCCGCGACGTACCACCCGAGGTCCTCGAGGACCTTCGCCGCCGTCTGCAGCCCCGCCCCGGAGAGCCCGGTGACGAGAAGGAAGTCCATCGGCCGAACCGTGGGTGGACGGTCGCTCTGCGCGTGCTGCTCGTTCACTCGACACCTGTCCGTTGCGAAGCGCTCTGTGCTGCCTGGCCGTGCTGTGCTACCGGTTCGCGGGGAAGATCCGCGCCGTTATGATCTGCGGTGCCCGGCCCGTTCCGATCTGGTTCATCATCCCCCACTCCCGCGACGTCCGCAGACGGTTCCTCCGCCCCGAGAGCGGTGAGTACCGCTTTCGCCGTGGCCGTTCCGATGCCGGGGACCGCGGTGATCTCCTCGACGGAGGCCTGCTTGAGTCGGGCGACGGAACCGAAATGCGTCACCAGGGCCTTGCGCCGGGTCTCACCGAGCCCGCGGACGGAGTCGAGTGCGGACGCCGTCATCCGGCGGGACCGCTTGCTGCGGTGGAACGTGATCGCGAAGCGGTGGGCCTCGTCGCGCACCCGCTGCAGGAGGTACAGCGACTCGCTCGTGCGCGGGAGGATCACCGGGTCCTCCTCCCCCGGCACCCACACCTCCTCGAGCCGCTTGGCCAGCCCGATCACCGCGACGTCGGTGATGCCCAGTTCGTCGAGCACCGCCGAGGCCGCGGCCACCTGCGGGGCCCCGCCGTCCACGACGAACAGATTCGGTGGGTACGCGAACCGCCGCGGCCGGCCGGTCTGCGGGTCGATCGCCGCCTCCGGGGCGAGGTCGCCGCCGTCCCCGCCCGACACCTGGTCGGCGTCCGCCCCGGCCGCTTCGGCGCGCAGCACCCCGACGTCACGGTTGTGCCGGAGGAACCGCCGCCGGGTGACCTCGGCGATGCTGGCGACGTCGTCAGAGCGACCGTCGCCCGCGGCCTCCTTGATCGCGTAGTGGCGATAGTCGGACTTACGGGGAAGGCCGTCCTCGAAGACGACGAGGGAGGCCACCACGTCGGTGCCCTGCACATGACTGATGTCGACGCATTCGATGCGCAGGGGCGCCGAGTCCAGGTCGAGGGCCTCCTGGATGCCCTGCAGGGCCGCCGACCGCGACGTGAAGTCGCCGGCGCGGCGCAGCTTGTGCTGCTGCAATGCCTCCATCGCGTTCCGCTGCACGGTCTCGGCGAGAGCCTTCTTGTCGCCGCGCTGCGGCACGCGGAGGCGGACCGCGGATCCGCGGAGACCGCTGAGCCACTCCTGCACCTGTTCGGCATCGGGCGGCAGCACGGGCACCAGGACCTCCCGCGGCACGCCGCTGGTGCCGGCCTCCTGGTCGGTCGCGCCCGACAGCGCCGCCTGCTCACCGTAGAACTGGGTGAGGAACTGCTCCACGAGCAGCGGCAGGTCCGATCCCGCCTCGGAATCGACGCTGGCCCAGTCGATGACGTCGCCGGCCTTCTCGACCACCCAGCCGCGCTGACCGCGCACGCGGCCACCCCGGACGTGGAAGACCTGGACCGCGGCCTCGAGCTCGTCGGTCGCGAACGCGGCGACGTCGGCGTCGGTGCCGTCACCGAGCACGACGGCCTGCTTCTCGAGCGCTCGCCGCAACGCGCCCACGTCGTCGCGCAGCCGCGCCGCCGTCTCGAAGTCGAGTTCTTCCGACGCCTCCTGCATCCGGGCCTCGAGCTGCCGGACCAGCTTGTCGGTGCGTCCCGACAGGAAGTCGCAGAAGTCCTCGACGATCTTGCGGTGTTCGGCCGCGGACACGCGTCCGACGCACGGCGCGGAGCACTTGTCGATGTAGCCGAGCAGGCAGGGACGGCCGATCTGGTTGTGACGCTTGAACACCCCGGCCGAGCAGGTGCGGGCGGGGAACACCCGCAGCAGCAGGTCGAGGGTTTCGCGGATGGCCCACGCGTGCGAGTAGGGACCGAAGTAGCGGACACCCTTGCGCCGGGGCCCGCGGTAGACGAACAGCCGGGGGTATTCCTCGTTCAGGGTGACCGCGAGAACCGGGTACGTCTTGTCGTCGCGGTAGCGGACGTTGAACCGGGGATCGAATTCCTTGATCCAGTTGTACTCGAGCTGGAGAGCCTCGACCTCGGTGCTCACCACGGTCCACTCGACGCTGCCGGCCGTGGTCACCATCTGGCGGGTGCGCGGGTGCAGCGTCGAGACGTCGGCGAAATAGGAATTCAGCCGTGATCGAAGACTCTTCGCCTTCCCGACATAGATGACCCGGCCGTGCGGATCGCGGAACTTGTACACCCCCGGATCGACCGGAACAGTTCCGGTCGCGGGGCGATATGTCGAAGGATCGGGCACCCCTCCACGTTAGTCGGCGCCACCGACCAACCCCGCATCCGCGACGTCGCGGAGGGCCGACCCCCGGGTTAGGACGGTGCGTACTCCGACGCGAGCGCGCGGAAGCGGTCGACGGCGTCCACGGCGTATTCGCGATCGTTCGACTGGATGGCCATCACGGCCAGGTATTCGTCGTCGGGTAGCTCGATCCGGGCCCACGCCGCGCCGTCGGGGAAGGACAACCCCTCGTACAGGTCCCAGTCGACGATGCGCTCCCCGAGGACGTTGCGCACGGCGATGCCGCGGGGCCCGACCCGCACCCTGGGCCGGGTCAGCAGCAGGACCGCTGCCGCGAGGAGGCAGCCGATGCCCGCGAATGCCAGCTGGTCGGCGAGGCGGAAGTACACACCCGTCGAATCGCCGCGCAGCAGGATTGCGAACGTCACATGCACGACGACGAGTAAGGTCGCCACACCGATCGCGTATCGCCGCGACTTGCGTGGCGTCGCGACGAGTGTCCACTCGGATTGCGGAGTGGTCATGACTGGAGCCGGATCATACGAAGGACTCCTCGGCGCGGCGCAGTCGTGCCAGCGTGACAGCGGTGTCGAGCGCGGCCGCGCACGCCTGACCGCCCTTGTCCTCGACGGAGCCGGGCAGGCCACTGCGGTCGACTGCCTGCTGCTCGGTGTCCGTGGTGAGCACACCGTTTCCGACCGGGGTGCTCTCGTCCAGCGAGACCCGCGTCAGACCGGCCGTCACCGCGTCGCAGACATATTCGAAGTGCGGGGTCCCGCCGCGGATCACGACACCGAGCGCGACGACGGCGTCGTGCGTGCGGGCCAGGGCCTGCGCCACCACCGGAAGCTCGATGGCACCGGCGACCCGGACCAGCGTGACGTTCTTCACGTTCGCCTCGGCCGCCACCCGCTGCGCGCCGGCGATCAGCGCCTCGGAGATCTCGGCGTGCCAGCTGCCTGCGACGATGGCGAGCCGGAGGTCGCCCGCCTCGCCGAGTTGCAGCTCCGGCAGTCCCTCACCACTCACAGCATTTCTCCCGCTTCGAAGTCGTCGAGCCCGATCAGGTCGTGGCCCATGCGGTCACGCTTCGTGCGCAGGTACGTCAGGTTCTCGGCGTTCGCCCGCAGCGGCATCGACACCCGCTCGGTGATCTGCAGTCCGTACCCGTCGAGACCGACCCGCTTGGCCGGGTTGTTGGTGAGCAGGCGCATCGAGGAGATACCCAGATCCACCAGGATCTGCGCGCCGATGCCGTAGTCGCGGGCGTCGGCGGGCAGGCCGAGCTCGAGGTTGGCGTCGACGGTGTCCGAACCCGCGTCCTGCAGCTGGTAGGCCTGCAGTTTGTGCATGAGGCCGATGCCCCGGCCCTCGTGTCCGCGCATGTAGAGGACCACACCGCGGCCCTCCTGCGCGACCATGTCCAGGGCGGCGTCGAGCTGGGGCCCGCAGTCGCAGCGCAACGAACCGAACACGTCGCCGGTGAGGCATTCGGAGTGCACGCGCACGAGCACGTCACTGCCGTCGCCGTCGGGGCCGGGCAGGTCGCCGCGGACCAGGGCCACGTGCTCGACGTCGTCGTAGATGCTCCGGTAGCCGACGGCCGTGAACTCGCCGTGCCGGGTGGGGATCCGCGCGGACGCGACCCGCTCCACGTGCTTCTCGTGCTTGCGACGCCACGCGATGAGGTCGGCGATGGAGATCAGGGCAAGGTTGTGGTCGTCGGCGAAGACCCGCAGCTCGTCGGTCTGGGCCATGTGGCCCTCGTCCTTCTGGCTGACGATCTCGCAGATCACACCCGCCGGCCGCAGGTCGGCCATCCGGGCGAGGTCGACGGCGGCCTCGGTGTGGCCGGGACGGCGCAGCACGCCGCCCTCCTTGGCGCGCAGCGGCACGACGTGGCCGGGCCGGGTGAAGTCCTGGGCGCCGCTGGACGGGTCGGCCAGCAACCGCATGGTGGCGGCGCGGTCGGACGCGGAGATACCGGTGCCGATGCCCTCGCGGGCGTCGACGGTCACGGTGTACGCGGTGCCGTGCTTGTCCTGGTTGGTGGCGTACATCGGAGGCAGACCGAGGCGGTCGCAGTCGGCGCCGTCGAGCGGCACACAGAGATAGCCGGACGTGTATCGAACCATGAAGGCAACCAACTCGGGGGTGGCTTTCTCCGCGGCGAAGATGAGGTCTCCCTCGTTCTCGCGGTCTTCGTCGTCGACGACGACGACTGCCTTGCCTGCGGCGATGTCCGCAACGGCGCGCTCGATACTGTCGAACCTGGTCACGTGCTCGGTCTCCAAAGTCTTGACTTAGGCATCTTCGAATACAACGGATGCATCCGTGGGATGCTCCTCAACAGTACGACTCAGCGGCCGGCCGCTTGCAGCCGCTCCACATACTTCGCAATCACGTCGACCTCGAGGTTGACGGGCGTCCCGACGGACGCCGCCCCGAGCGTGGTCAATTGCAGCGTGGTCGGGATGAGTGAAATCTCGAAGTATTCCTCGCCACGTTCACCACCGAGAGCCGAGACCGTCAGCGACACACCGTCGACGGTGATCGAGCCCTTCTCCACGACGTACCGGGAGATCGCGTCGGGCAGCGCGATGCGCACGACCTCCCAGTTCTCGGACGGGCTGCGGCTGATGATGTGCCCGGTGCCGTCCACGTGACCCTGGACGAGGTGGCCGCCGAGGCGGCTGTTCAGGGCGGCGGCCCGCTCGAGGTTGACGCGGCTGCCCACGTCGATCTTCTGCAGGCTCGACCGGTTCAGCGTCTCCTGCATGACATCGGCCGTGAAGGAACCGTCGGCCAACACCTCCACGACGGTCAGGCACACCCCGTTCACCGCGATCGAATCACCGTGCGACGCGTCGGAAGTCACGACCGGACCACGGACGGTGAACCGTGCGGCGTCGGCCAGTTCCTCCTTGGCGACGACCTCACCCAACTCTTCGACGATCCCGGTGAACACTGTGGCTACTCCTACGTTCGGTGACTGTCAGGGTTATCGGACACTGCTGGAACCAGACTCAACAACAAATCGGGGCCGATTGTTTCGACCGACTCGTGACGGAACCGCAGCGCACCGCCGATCGTGTGCACACCCGCCTCCGTGACCGCGGACGTGCCGGCGCCGAGGACCAGCGGGGCGAGGTACGCCTGGATGCGGTCGACCCGGCCCGCGGCGAGGAACGCGCCCGCCAGCCGCGGCCCGCCCTCGAGCAGCACATCGGTGTACTCGGCGAGAGCGGCGAGGACCTCGTCCACGTCGCGTGTGCGCAACAGCAGGGTGGGCGCGGAGTCGTCGAGGACCCGGGCGTCCGCCGGGATGTCGCCGAGTCCGACGACGACGCGCACCGGCTGGTGCGCCGCGAGCGATCCGTCGGGCATCCGGGCGGTCAGCCGCGGGTCGTCGGCGAGCACCGTCCCGGTGCCGACCACGATCGCGTCGAGTTTCGCCCGGTCGGCGTGGACGCGTTCCCGGGCCTCGGGACCGGTGATCCACTGGCTGGTGCCGTCGGCGGCGGCGCTGCGCCCGTCCAGGGTGGCCGCGTACTTCCAGGTCACGTGCGGCCGTCCGGTGCGCTGCCGGTGCAGCCAGGCCCGGAGCGGCCCGCGTTCGACGTCCTGGGCCCGCAGCCCGGACGTCACCTCGACACCGGCCGAGACGAGGGTTTCCGCGCCGCCGGCGGCCTCGGGGTTCGGATCGCCCACCGCATAGTGCACCGCGACCACGCCGGCATCGAGGAGCGCCTGCGAACACGGCCCGGTCCGCCCGTGGTGGTTGCACGGTTCCAGCGTGACGACGGCGGTGCCGCCGCGGGCGGCGTCCCCCGCCTCCCGCAGTGCGACGACCTCCGCGTGCGGACCGCCGGGAGGCTGCGTCATCCCGACACCGGCGATGCGCCCGGCGGAATCGAGGACCACCGCGCCGACCGCCGGATTGGGGCTGGTGAACCCGCGCGCCGACTCCGCGGCGCCGATGGCGATCTGCATCGCGGCGTCGAGGTCCGCAGCCGAATTCTCGTGCCGCACGTGGGAGTTCACGATGTGCCGGAGCGCCGTTACCGCGACAGGCTCAGGTGCGGCGACGCCGTGGCGGCGCTGGCGCGCAGGGCGCGCACGGCCTCCGCGGGATCGCTCGTGCCGTAGACGGCGGACCCGGCGACGAAGCAGTCGACGCCCGCCTCGGCGGCGGCCTCGACGGTGTCGGCGTTGATGCCGCCGTCGATCTCCACGACCAGCCGCAGCTCACCGGAGTCGACGAGACGGCGGACGGCCTTCGCCTTCGACAGCACCTCCGGGATGAACGACTGACCACCGAAGCCGGGCTCGACGCTCATGACGAGAAGGGTGTCGAAGTCCTTCAGGATCTCGAGGTACGGCTCGATCGGCGTGCCGGGCTTGACGCTGAGGCCGGCCTTGGCCCCGGCGGCGCGGATGTCGCGGGCCACGGATCGGGGGTCGTCGGTCGCCTCCGCGTGGAACGTGACGTTGTGCGCGCCCGCCTCCGCGTAGGGCGGCGCCCAGCGACCGGGGTCGTCGATCATGAGATGGCAGTCGAGCGGGATGTCCGTCGCCGCGAGCAGGCTCTGCACAACAGGAAGGCCGAGCGTCAGGTTCGGCACGAAATGAGCGTCCATCACGTCGACATGCAGCCAGTCGGCACCGGCGACCGCGGCCGCCTCCTCGGCGAGACGCGCGAAATCGGCAGACAGAATGGACGGTGCGATCATCGGGGTTGCCACGCGCCGCAGTTTAGTCGTACGCGTGCCGGGGCCGGATCCCGCGGTCCATACTGGGCTCATGCCGACCTGGACGGACGTCGTGGCGATCGGTGCGTCCCTGCCCCAGGTGCAGGAGAGCACCTCGTATCGCACTCCGGCGCTGAAGGTGGCGGGCAAGCTGCTCGCCCGGTTACGGGCCGAGTCGGACGGGGGCCTGGTGGTGATGTGCGACCTCGACGAGAAGGCGGCCCTGCTGGCCCAGGGCGCGCCGTTCTACACCACTCCGCACTACGACGGTCACGGTTCGATCCTCGTCGACCTCGAGAACGTCGACGTCACGCAGCTGACCGAGTTGCTGCAGGACGCCTGGCGGATCAAGGCACCGGCGAAGCTGCGCAAGCAGTTCGATCAGATTTGACGAGAAAGGCGAGGGCCCGGGCGGCGCCCGCACACCGGCCCGGACCCTCATCGGATCGGCGTCAGACGCCGAGCTTGAGGCCCGCCCCCGCATCGACCCGGAGTTGCTGACCGGTGACGAACCGGGACTCGTCGGACGACAGGAACACCACCGCGTGCGAGATGTCCTCGGGCTCGACCCACGGGGTGGGCATCGCCTGCATGAACGGGAACGTGACCTTCGCGTCCTCGGCGGTCGGGTTCTCCAGGTCGGGGCGGAACGTGCGGAACATCGGCGGGCTCTGCAGCATGTCCGTGTTGCAGTTCGTGGGGTGGATCGCGTTGACGCGGATGGACTTCGGGCCCAGGGTGAGCGCGAGCGAGTTGGTGTACGTCCACAGCATCTTCTTGGCGAGACCGTAGCCGTCGCCGCCCGGCCCCTGCAGGGCCTGCTGACCGTTCAGGCCCGTCTGCGGGACCAGCCCGGCCACCGATCCCGTCGCGATGATCGACGTACCGGCGTCCAGGTGCGGAAGGGCCGAGTGGATGGTGTTGATCACTCCGACGAAGTCGACGTCGAACGCATCGACGAATCCCTCGACGGGCACGTCGTTCCCGAGAGGCGCGATCCCGGCATTGGCGACCACGACGTCCAGCCGGCCCAGCGTCGCGACCGCGGCGTCGAGTTCGCGCTGCAGGGCCGCGCGGTCGCGCACGTCCACCTTGGCGGTGACGACCCGGCGCCCCGCCTTCTCGACGAGCCGTCCCGTCTCCGCGAGATCGGCCTCGGTCGCCAGCGGGTACTCGTTGGATGCGATGTCCTCGCAGAGGTCGAAGGCGATGATGTCGGCGCCCTCGTCGGCGAGATGCACTGCATGACTACGACCCTGCCCCCGCGCCGCTCCGGTGATCAGAACGACCTTCCCCGCTACCCGATTCATCTGAAGTCCTCCACTCGCTTCGTGACGTACGTCTCTGTCGCGAGAAGAATTAGAACACGTTTCATGCAAAAGTGAAACAGGTTCTACCGAGAGTCGGGCAGATGTCCAGGTAGCGGGGAGGCGACCGTCCTACGGCTTGCGCAATGCGGCCATGAACATCGCGTCGGTACCGTGCCGATGCGGCCAGAGCTGGACGCTCGGACCGTCTCCCAGACCCGGCACACCGGGAACGAGCTCACGCGTGTCGAGCGCCGTGAGCCCGTAGCGGCGCACCGCATCCGCGACCACGGCCACCGTCTCGGACAGATGCGGCGAACACGTCGCGTAGAGGATCACACCACCCGGACGGACCAGCTCGACGGCCGACGCGAGGAGTTCGCGCTGCAGTTTCGCGAGACCCGCCACATCCGACGGCTGGCGGCGCCACCGCGCCTCCGGACGTCGGCGCAGCGCACCCAATCCCGTACACGGCGCGTCGACCAGGATGCGGTCGTATCCGCCGTCCAGCCCGGGATCGCGCCCGTCGGCGACGTGCACGTCCACGGGAAGTTCCTTGGTCGTCTTGCGGATCAGATCCGCGCGATGCTCCACCGGCTCCACGGCGTCGAGGCGTCCGCCCTCGATTCCGGCGAGGGCGCCCAGCAGGGCAGCCTTGCCACCCGGGCCGGCGCAGAGGTCGAGCCAGCGGCCGGTGTCCGGCCCGTCCAGCGGTGCCAGGGAGAGCGCCCGGGCGACGAGCTGACTGCCCTCGTCCTGCACTCCGGCGAGCCCCTCGCGGACGGCGTCGAGCAGCCCGGGATCACCGCCGTCGAGATAGACCGCGTACGGCGAGTACCGCCCCACCTCACCGCCGGTGGCGAGCGCGAGTTCCTCCGACGAGATCTCCCCCGGCCGGGCGACGAGGTGCACCACGGGCCGGGCGTCGTCGGCGACGAGGACGTCCTCGAGCTCCCCGGCGTCGGCACCGAGCGCGTCGGCGAACACCTGGGCGATCCAGGTGGGATGCGCGTGCTCGAACGCCAGCCGCCCCACCGGATCGGCGGGAGCCAGGCGCTCCACCCATTCCGCCTCGGACCGTTCCGACACCCGGCGCAGCACGGCGTTGACGAAGCCCGCCTTTCCCGGACCCGCCTCCGCGCGCACGAGATCGACCGAGGTGGCGACGGCCGCGTGCGGCGCGACGCGGGTGCGCAGCAGCTGGTAGGCGCCCAGCTGGAGGACGTCGAGCAGCGGTCCGTCGATCTCGGCGATCGGCCTGCCCGCGCAGTCGGCGATCACGGCGTCGAGGAGCCCCCGGGCGCGGGCGGCTCCGTAGGCCAGTTCCGTCGCGAGGGCCGCGTCGCGTCCGTCCAGGCGCCGCTCACGCAGCAGTCCGGGCAGCACCAGATTGGCGTAGGCATCGCGTTCCCGGACGGCGCGCAGCACGTCCCGCGCGGCGAGCCGCGGCTGGTCGAGACCGGACTGCGACGCGTCGGGCCGGCGGGCCTGACGGGGGCGGTTGTTGCGGGCCCCCGAGCCGGACTGGCCGCGACGTGCGGGCCTTCTGGATTCGCTCACTGTGCCCGTACCTCCGCGTCGAGTCGTGCGCCTCGCGCCCAGTCCAGGGCGGCCATCTGTTTCTTGCCCTGCGGCTGGATGCGGTCGAGCCGCACCGCCACCGTGGACGTGCCGATCAGGAATCCGGCCTTGGTCACGGAGATCTCCCCCGGCTCCAGTCGCTCCTCCGTCGGAGTGACCGGGCCGACCTTGACGCGCAGATCACCGATCGTGGTCCAGGCGCCGGGCGCGGGGGTCACCGACCGGACGTGCCGGTCCACCACGGCAGCTGTTCTGTCCCAACGGATCCGGGCCGCCTCGACGGTCACCTTGGGGGCGTGCGACACCCCCTCGGCCGACTGCGGGACCGCGGTGATCGCGCCGTCCTCGATCCCGTCGAGAACCGACTCCAGGAGGACCGCGCCACTGTCGGCCAGGCGTCCGAGGAGATCCCCGGCGGTATCGGTGTCGCGGATCCTCTCGGTGACCACCCCGTAGACCGGCCCGGTGTCCATCCCCGCCTCGAGCCGGAACGCGCTCGCACCGGTCATGTCGTCGCCCGCGCCGATCGCGGCCTGCACGGGGGCGGCACCGCGCCACGCCGGCAACAGGGAGAAGTGCAGGTTCACCCAGCCGTGGGCCGGGATGTCGAGGACCTTCTGCGGCAGCAGGGCCCCGTAGGCGACGACCGGCGCGCACTCGGGGGCGAGGTCGGCGAGACGCGCCAGGAATTCCGGTTCCGAGGGCCGCTCGGGAGTCAGCACCTCGATGCCGTGGGAATCGGCGAGTGCACCGATCGGCGAGCGGACGACCTTGCGTCCGCGGCCTGCGACCGCGTCCGGGCGGGTGATCACCGCCACGACGTCGTGGCGCGGCGAACGGATCAGGCGTTCGAGTGAGGGAACGGCGGGCTCGGGGGTTCCGGCGAAGACTATGCGCACGTCGGCGACCCACACGACGGACGGTGGACCGCTGCGCGGGCCGAAACGATACTCACGAAGAAAGCTCCCCTTTGATCGACGATGTGCCGACCAGTCTAGGGAGTCGAACCCGGGCCATAACACTCGGCGAACAGTCGGCGAATCGATTCCGCAGAACCGCACACAGCGACGGCGGACGGGTATTGACTGTTCTGAGGCCGGCGCGAACGGTCGGGCCGGTGTCCCGTTTTCGAACCTCTGGAGGTCACGATGGCAGGAATTGAGAGCAAGTTCGACAAGGCATACGAGACGAAGCCCGTCGAGGAACTGGCCAGTGCCCCCGTCGCCGCCCTGCAGGGCGTGAGCGATTCCGACGCCGAACACCTCGCGGCCGCGTTCAACATCAAGACCGTCAAGGACCTCGGCACCAACAAGTACTTCCTGTGGGCGCAGGCCGTCGCGAAGCTGGCGGAGTAGCACACACACGCAGAAGCGGGGAGCCGTGCGGGTGCACGGCTCCCCGCTTCATGTGCCGGGCTACCGGTTGCTGTCCAGGATCACCTGGGGAATGCCGGCGCCGACCGGGACGAACTCGCACCGAGCCAGCGGTGTCGCGTCGGGGTCGAGCGCCGCTCGGACGAGGTCGAGCGCGAACGGATCGTAGGGCGCCTGGAAATGTCCGGTGCCGTCCTGGGGGCATCGATCCTGGATCAGGATGTTGACCGCCCCGGCGCCGTGGAGCGCCATGTTCGTGTACGGCTGGATCATCTCGTCGTACCGAGACCCGATCGTCGTGTACGAGACGCCGGGCACGGTGTCACCGCCCGCGTTGAGGGAGTTCATGAACGGCGAGCC
Organism: Rhodococcus sp. JS3073; assembly: GCF_026810085.1. NCBI lineage: Bacteria > Bacillati > Actinomycetota > Actinomycetes > Mycobacteriales > Nocardiaceae > Rhodococcus > Rhodococcus sp. JS3073. The sequence goes on from NZ_CP113951.1 coordinate 81,959, forward strand.
CTGCATCTGCTGACTGACGGCCACCGACGTCACCGTGCGGGCGAAGTCCGGTCCGCCGGGGAGCGCCTGCACGACCGGAACGAGGCCGTACATCACTCCCCCGTAGCTGGGCGATGCCAGTCCGACCCAGTGGTCGACGAACGGGGCGCCGCCGAGCTTGTTGACGTAGTACCGCGTGACGTTCGCACCCTGCGAGTATCCGACGGCGTCGACCTTGTCGGCGCCGGTCGCGGCGCGGACCCGGTCGACGAACCGGCCGAACTCCTCCGCGCTCGCGACGATGTCCTCGGTGCCGTACGAATCGGCACCCGGCGCTCCGCCGTAGTTGAGCGCGAACACGCAGTAACCGTCTGCGGCGAGAATCGGCGACAGGGCGGCCCAGTCCGCGTAGGCGCTGGCGTCGGTGCCGTGCGCGAGCACCACCGGCTCGGGGTGATCCGGGGAGGGTGTGCAGGAGAAGTCGTTCGATCCTGCGGGTGCGCTGCCCGGGTGCTCGTGCGCGTACGCGGCGGCGGAACTACGGCCGCTCTGGGGAAGCCCGGCGGTGGCGGGGACGACGGGCTGGGGCGGTGAGGCGTCGTCCGCTTGGGCGGTGGACACTGCGCCGGACATCAGCAGGACGACACCCGCGACGACCGCACCGGCACCCCGAAACCTCATGATCTCTCCCGACTTCGCCGCGGCATATCTGTGAACCTTCCCAGAATGTGCACGCGCTGTCGCGTCGAGACGGCGGGCCCGCGGTGAGCGGTGACGCCCTACGAGTCGGTCTCATCCTTGCCGGTTTCGTTCCGATCGTCCTCCGCGAGAAGGCGATACATCGCGCGGCGCGCCTCGGTGAGAATCTCGCCGGCACGCCGGACCTGTTCGTCGTCACCGACCGCGGCGACCTGCCCGGCGGCACCCATCAGCAGCCCGATCAGACCCCGCAGGTCCTCGGCGGGACGGCCGACGCTCTCTCGCACGTCGTCCCACGGGGTGCCGAGTTCGGTCTTGTTCGCTTCGACGAAGGCCTTGCCCTCGTCCGTCAGGCGCGCGGTCTTGCGGCCCGCCACCTTCTCGATGAGCACCAGACCCTCGTCCTCGAGCTGTGACAGCGCGGGGTAGATCGAACCGGGACTGGGCTTCCACACCCCGTCGCTGCGTTCGACGATCTGCTGAATCAACTCGTAGCCGTGCATCGGCTCCTCGGTGAGCAGCAGCAGGATCGCGGAGCGGACATCGCCGCGCCGTCCCCTACCACCCCGTCCGCGTCCGCGACCGAAGTGCATTCCCGGGCCGAAGCCGGGATCACCCTCGGGGCCGAAGCGTCCTCGCCGGTGCCCGTGACGGTGGGGCCCCTCGGGCCGTCCCGTCCGTTCGCGTGTGAATCGGTCCCGTCGGGGACCCCTGTGTTCGAAATGGAAGTCTTCCATCATCAGCCTCCTTCTGTATCGCTGATGCATCAACGATATATCGTCAATAGGGTGTCGGCAAGACCCTTATCTGTGACGGTGGTCAAATCGGCCCCCGGACCCGAGGGCGCTGAACGACCCGAGCCCGGAGGCGCTCGCGCTCAGCCGGTGGGGGCGCCGAACCACTCGGGCAGGTGGCCGACCAGATCCTGCTGGTCGTCACCGACCCACGCCACGTGGCCATCCGGCCGCAGCAGCGCCGCCGGCACCTCCAGTTCCTCGCTGACGTCGACGACGTGGTCGACCCGGTCCGCCCAGCCCGCCACCGACAGCCGGCCGGTTTGGTCGAGCAGCAGCCCGCGGCCGCCGTGCATCAACTCGTAGAGGCGGCCCCGCTTCAGCCCGATGTCCCGCAACCGCCGGCCGAGCAGTTCATGCCCCTCCCCGAGGTCGTAGTGGACCCCGATCGCGGTGACCTTCTCGGTCAGATACCGGTTCACCTCCTCGAAGTCCATCAGTTCCGACAGCAGCCTGCGCACGGACCGGGGACCCGGCTCGGTGGACATCAGCTCGGACTGCACGCGGGTGTTGTTCAGCACGTCGGCGGCTACCGGGTGGCGTTCGGTGTGGTAGCTGTCCAGCAGCCCCTCCGGTGCCCAGCCGTTGACCTCGGCGGCCAGTTTCCAGCCCAGGTTGAACGCGTCCTGGACACCGAGGTTGAGGCCCTGCCCGCCCAGTGGGGGGTGGACGTGCGCCGCGTCGCCGGCCAGCAGCACCCGGCCGACCCGGTAGCGCTCGGCCTGCCGGGTGGCGTCACCGAAGCGGGACAGCCACCGCGGTGAGTGCACGCCGAAGTCGGTGCCGGCGAACACCCGCAGCTGTTGCTTGAACTCCTCGAGGGTCGGCGGGACCGACCGGTCCTCGGCCACCCCCTCGGCGGGCACGACGACGCGGTACACCCCGTCACCGGAGGGCCCGGCGCCGAACCCCTTGTGGGTCTTGCGGACCTCCGCCACCACGGCGTTCAGCGTCTCCGGCGGCGCGTCCATCTCCATCTCGCCCAGCAGCGACTCGACCCGGGTGGGCTCGCCGGGGAAGCCGACGCCGAGCAGCTTGCGCACCGTGCTGCGGCCGCCGTCGCAGCCGACGAGGTAGCGCGAGCGCAGCTGGGTGCCGTCGGCCAGCACGGCGGTCACCCCGCGGTCGTCCTGACTCAGCCCGACCAGCTCGCGGCCGCGGCGGATCTCGACGCCGAGCTCGAGGGCATGCTCGGTCAGCAGTCGCTCCGTGACGGGCTGCGGGATGCCGAGGACGTACGGGTGCGCGGTGTCCAACCGCTCGGGCTGCGGCTTGGTGATCCCGGCGAAGAAGCCGCCGAGCGGGTACTGCGTGCCGAGGGCGAGGAACCGATCCAGCAGACCACGCTGGTCCATCACCTCGACGCTGCGCGCGTGCAGGCCGAGCGACCGGACATGCCTGGTCGGCTCGGCCTCCTTCTCCAGCACGAGCGCGTGCACGCCGTGCAGCCGCAACTCGCCGGCCAGCATCAGGCCGGTCGGTCCGCCGCCGGCAACGATCACGTCAATCATGAAAACCCCCACACGTACTTCGCGAATACTGATTACCGCAGGTCCTGGCTTCGGTGGGAGATTCTGCGGCACACCCCGGGTCTTGCCGCAAGGCCCCCGGTGCGCGATATGGTGAAAGTGGCAGGGAATGGATAACCTCCCTGCCACTGTCGTGTCATCCCCCGGCCGAACTACCCGATGCGGATCGGGTCGATCTGGACACGGGCGGGCTGCGAGTCCTTGCGTGCGCTGCGCACCGACTGCGCCTCTCCCAACGCTTTGGCCAGCGGCTTCCCCTCGCCACGGGGCACCCGGATCAGCATCCGTTCCACGTCCGCCGGCTCCGGCGCGTCGCCGGAGAACGGCAACCGCTCCCCCGCAGGCAACTCGACCGGACCCAGTAATTCCGCATTCGCCGGCAGAACCGCGAGGTCGAGGAGGTCGGCGATCGCCTTCGAGCTGCCGTCGATGGCCGCGAGGTGGATGGCGGGCGGAAATCCGACCTCCGCCCGCTCCTCGTACTGCGCACGGGCATGACCGACCGGGTCCCAGCGAACCAGCGCCTGCACGGTCGGAATCCCCGAATCCGCGACCACGACCACCTGGCCGCCCTCGGCGAACGGCCGCACGAGCGACGACGCCGTCATCCACCGCCGCAGCGTCTCCTCGGCCGCGCGCAGATCGGGACGGCCGAGCAGCGCCCAGCCGTCCAGCAGCAACGCCGCGCCGTAGCCGCCCGGCATCACGGGTTCGGCCCCGACCGTCGACACCACGAGAGTGGGTCCCTGCTTCACCTCGTCGACGACGTCCGTGCCGCCCGACATCCGGACGGCGACCCCGGGAAACGCGCGACCCAGTTCCTCTGCGGTCCGTCCGGCACCGACCACGACGGCCCGCAGTGCCTTCGCTCCGCACGCGTGGCAGCGGTGTGCGGCGTCGGCGACGCCGCACCACCGGCACGCCGGGGTTCCCGCCCCGTCCGGGCCGGCCGCGGACGGCAGCGCGAGAGGTCCGTTGCATTGTCGGCATCGCGCGGGCGCCCGGCACTTGCCGCACGCGAGGCTGGGCACGTAGCCGCGCCGGGGCACCTGGACCAGCACTCCCCGGCCGGCGCCGAGCGCCTCCCGGGCAGCCGCGAACGCGATCGCGGGCAGCCGGGCGGCGCGCGCGCCGGGGTCGCGGGCCAGTGCGTGGTCACTGTCCGCGAGTGCGGTGATCTTCGGGGCGGCCGCCCGCACCGTGTCCCGGGAGGCCACGAGGTCGTGCGCCCACCCCGAGTCGACCAGGGCCTGGGCCTCCGCGGTGCGGGCGTGTCCGGCCAGCACCACCGCGCACCCGCCGGCGTACGCGCGGAGCAGCGCCACCTCGCGGGCGTGCGGATACGGTGCACGCGGCTCGGAATGGTTGTCGTCCCCGTCGTCCCAGACCACGATCAGCCCGGTGCGCGGCGTCGGCGCGAACACCGAACTCCGGGTCCCGACGACGACCTGTGCCGTCCCGCGCAGCGCAGCCAGCCAACGCCGGTAGCGCAGGGCCGGACCGAGACCGGCGGCGAGTCCGACGACCGCGTCCTTGCCCAGTAGCTTCTCCACCGCCGCGACCACGCGGTCGAGATCACGCTGATCGGGAACGACGACGACGGTGCTCGCGCCGGTGGCGGCGACGAGCCCCGACAGTTCCGCGAGACGCGCCGGCCAGTCCTCGCCGGGGAGCGCCTGCCAGACCGCGCGCGGGGCACGCTCCCCCGACAATGCGGTCAGGAATGCCCCGCCGTGGACGTACCGGTCCCACGCCTCGGTCTCGATCGCGATGTCCGGCATCGCGGGGGGCTCGGACGCAGCCTCGGACTCCGCCCGTGCGTGTCTCGGCGGGATCGCGAGCCGCAGGACGTCCGCGCGGGTCCCGGCGTACCGGCCGGCGACGAGGTCGACCACCCGGGTGATCTCCTCGGTCAGGACCCGCTCGGGCGAGATCACCCGTTCGAGCCAGCCGAAACGGCCCTGATGGTCGCTCGTCGCGTTCCGGGAGACGACGAACCCGTCGACGAGACGTCCGGCGAACCGGATGCGCACCCGGACACCGGGCCGCGCCTGCTCGTCGAGGTCCTTCGGAACGAGATAGTCGAATTCGCGGTCGAGGTGGGCAAGCGGAAGCAGCGGCAGCACCCGGGCAACCGGATCTACTTCTGCCGCAACCTTCTCCGCGCTCACGCGGCGGCTCCTACCGCAGCGGCGCCCGCCGCGCCGTGACTACCGATCAGAGGCCTGCGGCTGCCCGCAGCTTCTCCGCCCGGTCGATGCTCTCCCACGGGAGGTCGATGTCGGTGCGACCGAAGTGTCCGTAGGCCGCGGTCTGCGCGTAGATCGGACGCAGCAGGTCGAGGTCGCGGATGATGGCGCCGGGCCGCAGGTCGAACGTTTCGGTGATGGCCTGCTGGATCCGCGCCGGATCCGTCTTCTCGGTACCGAACGTCTCGACGAACAGACCCACCGGCGCCGCCTTGCCGATCGCGTACGCCACCTGGACCTCGATCCGGTCCGCGAGGCCCGCCGCGACCGCGTTCTTGGCCACCCAGCGCATGGCGTAGGCCGCCGACCGGTCGACCTTCGAGGGGTCCTTGCCGGAGAACGCGCCGCCGCCGTGGCGGGCCATGCCGCCGTAGGTGTCGACGATGATCTTGCGACCCGTCAGGCCTGCGTCCCCCATCGGACCGCCGAGCACGAACTTGCCGGTCGGGTTGACGAGCAGGCGGATGTCCGAGACGTCGAGTTCGGGCATGTCGATCTCGGCGAGCACCGATCCGAGAACCTTCTCCCGCAGATCCGGGGTGAGCAGGTTGTCGAGGTCGATATCGGCGGCGTGCTGCGTCGAGATGACCACGGTGTCGAGGCGAACCGCCTTGTCGCCGTCGTATTCGATGGTGACCTGGGTCTTGCCGTCCGGGCGCAGGTACGGCAGGACACCGGACTTACGGACCTCGGTGAGACGACGCGACAGGCGGTGCGCCAACGCGATCGGCAGCGGCATCAGTTCCGGGGTGTCGGTGGTGGCGAACCCGAACATCAGACCCTGGTCGCCTGCGCCCTGACGGTCGATCTCGTCGTCGCTCAGTTCGCCGGTGCGGACCTCGTGCGAGTGGTCGACGCCCTGCGCGATCTCCGGGGACTGTGCACCGATCGCGACGTTGACGCCGCAGGAGTTGCCGTCGAAGCCCTTGGCCGAGGAGTCGTACCCGATCTCGAGCACGGTGTCGCGCACGATCTTGGGGATGTCGGCGTAGGCGGTGGTCGTGACCTCACCGGCGACGTGAACCTGTCCGGTGGTCACCAGTGTCTCGACGGCGACGCGGGCGCGTGGGTCGTCGGTCAGGAGCGCGTCGAGGATGGAGTCGCTGATCGCATCACAAATCTTGTCCGGGTGCCCCTCGGTCACAGACTCACTGGTGAATAGCCGACTACCGGACTGGCTCACAGAATTCCCTCTCGACAGTTGTCCTGAACAGCACTTGAAAACAGCTTAGCTGCGTAATACCGCGAACGACCCTAGCGCCACCCCGGCGGGAGTGACACCCTTCGAATCACCGAAACTCTGCCGGATAGTCCGTCAGAGTGTCCGGAACAGCTGGTCGACGGCGTCGAGTACCCGGCTCGCCATCAACGCCTTCGATCCGTGCTCGAGCGCGGACTCGGAACCGTCGGCTCCGAGCAGCCATCCGTCGTTGTGGTCGACCTCGAACGCCTTGCCCTCGCCGACCGCGTTGACGACGAGCAGGTCGCAGCCTTTCCGCGCGAGCTTGGCCCGCGCGTACGTGAGGACGTCGCCGTCGGCGTCGCCCGTCTCGGCCGCGAATCCGACGATCACGGTCTTCGACGGGATCTCGCCGTCTCTCCGGGACTGCACCAGGCCGGCGAGGATGTCCTCGTTCTTGGTGAGCGCGATGGAGTCGGGCTCACCCGCACCCTTCTTGATCTTGCTCGCCACCGTCGTCGACGGCCGGAAGTCGGCCACCGCCGCGGCCATGATCACCGCGTCGAATCCGGGTGCGTGCTTGGCGACCGCGACCCGCATGTCTTCCGCCGTGCGGACGTGCACCATGTCGACGGCGGCCGGGTCGGCGAGTCCGGCGGTGTAGCCGGAGACGAGGGTGACCTCGGCCCCGCGCTGCACAGCGAGCCGGGCGATGGCATAGCCCTGCTTGCCCGAACTGCGGTTACCGAGAAACCGCACCGGGTCGAGCGGTTCACGGGTGCCGCCCGCGGACACGAGGACCCGCCGACCCTCGAGATCGCGGGGCAGCGCGTCGGGACGCTCGACCAGCAACGACGCCAATCCGACGATCTCGTCGGGTTCGGGCAGCCGGCCGGCACCGGTGTCCTTGCCGGTGAGGCGGCCGGAAGCGGGTTCGATGACGGTCACGCCGCGTGCGCGCAGCGTGGCGACGTTGGCGACGGTGGCCGGGTGCTCCCACATCTCCGTGTGCATCGCCGGAGCGAACACCACGGGACATCGCGCGGTGAGCAGCGTCGCGGTGAGGAGGTCGTCCGCGCGTCCCGCCACGGCCCGCGCCATGAGGTCGGCGGTGGCGGGCGCGATGACGACGAGATCCGCTTCCTGTCCGAGACGAACATGCGGAACCTGCGGAACGTCGGTGAACACACCCGTGTGCACGGGGTTGCCCGACAGCGCCTCGAACGTCGCCTTGCCGACGAACTCGAGCGCGGACTCCGTCGGGATGACCCGCACATGGTGCCCGGCCTCCGTGAAGGCCCGAATGACGGCACAGCTCTTGTACGCGGCGATGCCGCCGCCGACACCGACGACGATCCGCTTGCGGGCTGCCCCCGAGGGAACCGGTTCCGGTGAATCCGTCACGTGCCCGGAGCCCGGGCCCGCTGCCTGTTCAGGCACGGCAGATCCTCCGCTCACTCGCCTTCGGTGTGCTCGAGAAGATCGGAGTGGATCTCACGCAGCGCGATCGACAGCGGCTTCTCCTGCAGGCCCGGCTCCACGAGGGGGCCGACGTACTCGAGGATGCCGTCACCGAGCTGGTTGTAGTAATCGTTGATCTGACGTGCACGCTTGGCCGCGTAGATCACCAGCGCGTACTTCGACGACGTGCGGGCGAGAAGCTCGTCGATCGGAGGATTGGTGATGCCGAGCGGGGTGTCGTAAGCCGGCAGGGCGCCGTGGCTGGGTGTTGCGGACGCTACTGCGGGGGTGCTGCTCACTCGGTATCTCCTGAAATAGTTCTGGCTAGTTGATGTGAGATCTAGTGGGTCGACTCGGACTGTTCCGGTCGTCCAACCAACAAGGATACCAACTCGTCGCACGATCGGCTGACATCCTCGTTCACGATGACCTCGTCGAACTCGTCCTGCGCCTCCAGCTCGACTCTCGCGGTCGCGAGTCGCCGCTCCACGACCTCGGCGGATTCGGTGCCCCGGCCGGTCAATCTGTCGACCAGCACGTCCCAGCTCGGGGGCGCCATGAAGACGAGCAGAGCCTCCGGCATCGCGGCGCGAACGGCCCGCGCACCGGCGAGGTCGACCTCGACCAGCACCGGTTTGCCCTGCTCGATCGCCCGGCGGACCGGTGCGGCCGGGGTTCCCGACAGCTGGAGTCCGCCGTGGATCTCGGCCCATTCGAGCAGCTCACCGGATTCGATCATCCGCTGGAACTCGTCGCGAGAGGTGAACCGGTAGTCCTTGCCGTCCACCTCGCCCGGGCGTGGGTCGCGCGTCGTCGCGGACACGCTGAAGACGAGCTCCGGCATCCGCTCACGCAGGAGTCGCACCACGCTGGACTTACCGACGGCCGAGGGGCCGGCCAGTACTACCAGCCGACCCCTCCGCACTGCGGTCTTGCTCTCTGACACTTGTGCGTCAGCTACCACTGTCGTGCTCAGGCCTCGAAGTCGAACCTGGCGAGCAGGGCCTTCCGCTGCCGATCGCCGAGGCCACGGAGGCGACGGGTCGGAGCGATCTCCAGCTCGGTCATGATCTCCTGCGCCTTGACCTTGCCCACCTTGGGCAGCGCCTCGAGCAGTGCCGACACCTTCATCTTGCCCAGGATCTCGTCGTCCTCGGCGTCCTTGAGAACCTGCTTGAGGTCGGTGCCACCACGCTTCAGGCGCTCCTTGAGCTCAGCCCTGGCCTTGCGGGCAGCAGCTGCCTTCTCCAAAGCAGCAGCGCGCTGCTCATCAGTCAACTGGGGAAGGGCCACGGTTCCTCCGTCTCGTCGTTGGCAAATAGTCCAAACCACTGGATAACCAGCAGCGATAGCGACCGTACTCACGCCCGGCGCCGATTGCGAACCCACCCCCCGAGGTCAGAGCCGGATTCGGGTGGGCTATGAGAGTGCGGACTCGATCTCGTCACGGACCTTCACGGCCGCCTCACGCAGTGCCGTCACCGACGGTCCGGCACCGAGAACACCCCGAGAACTGTTCGGCAACAACAGTTTTCGAGAATCGGGAAAAATGTCGGCGAGATCACCGGGAGTCGCGCCCTGGGCGCCGAGACCGGGCGCGAGAATCGGCCCGGAAAAATTCGACAAATCCAGGCCGTGTCCGCGTGTCGCACCCACCACCAGACCCACCAGACCGGGTTGCGCGTCGTTGTGCCGGACCGCCGCGTCCACCATCGACTGGGCCACGGACACTCCCCCGGCGGTCTGCGCCGCCTGCAGATCGCCACCCTCCGGGTTGGACGTGCGGGCCAGCACGAAGAGCCCGCGGCCCTGCTCCGCAGCCAGCGACAGCGCCGGGTCGAGCGCACCGAACCCCAGATACGGCGACACGGTCAGCGCATCGGAGGACAGAGCCGACTCCGCACCCAGCCAGGACTGCGCGTACGCCGCCATCGTCGACCCGATGTCCCCGCGCTTGGCATCGGCGACGACGAGCGTCCCTGCCTCTCTGAGGACCGAAATGGTGCGTTCGAGCACCGCGTACCCGGCGGAGCCGTACGCTTCGAAGAACGCCACCTGAGGCTTCACGACGGCCACCTCACCGACGAAGGCCTCCACGCAGATCTCGGCGAACGTCTCCAGCCCCTCGGCTGAGACGGGTAGCCCCCACGTCTCGAGCAATCCCGGATGCGGATCGATCCCGACGCACAACCGCCCCCGGTGCTCGACCGCCGACTTCAGCCGATGCACCCAGGAGTGGTGGTGGTGGTGCCCGCTCACGAGGAGGCGGACCCGGTCGCGGGGGCCACGACCACGGCGGGTGACCGCAGCCGCGCGTGCAGCGCCTGGAGGGACTGGACACCGATGTCGCCGCGGATCGCGGCCTCGATGCCCTGCACCGCGGCGGAGGCACCCTGCACGGTGGTGACGCACGGGATGTTCATGGCGACGGCCGCGCTGCGGATCTCGTAACCGTCGACGCGCGGTCCGGAGTTGCCGTACGGCGTGTTGATCACCATGTCGACCTCGCCGTCGCGGATCTTCTCGACGATGGTGCGCTCACCCGCCTCCAGCGTCTCGCCGGAGTGCTTGTGCACCTCCTGGCACGTGATGCCGTTCCGGCGGAGAACCGCCGCCGTCCCCTCGGTGGCGAGGATTCGGAAGCCCAGGTCGGCGAGCCGCTTGACCGGGAAGATCAGCGACCGCTTGTCCTTGTTGGCGACGGAGACGAACACCGAGCCCGAGGTGGGCAGCGAGCCGTACGCGGCCGTCTGGCTCTTCGCGAACGCGGTGCCGAAGTCGGCGTCGATGCCCATGACCTCACCGGTCGACTTCATCTCCGGGCTCAGCAGGGTGTCCACCCCGGTGCCGTCGGCGCGCCGGAACCGGTTGAACGGCAGCACCGCCTCCTTGACGGCGACGGGCGCGTCCGCCGGGGTCGAGCCGCCGTCGCCGGTGGCCGGGAGCACCCCGCTCGCGCGGAGATCGGCGATGGACTCGCCCAGCATGACGCGGGCGCACGCCTTGGCGAGCTGCACCGCCGTCGCCTTCGACACGAACGGCACGGTGCGGCTGGCGCGGGGGTTCGCCTCGAGGACGTAGAGGATGTCGTCCTTCAGGGCGTACTGGACGTTGAGCAGGCCCTTGACGCCGATGCCCTTGGCGAGCGCCTCCGTGGACCGGCGGACGTTCTCGAGGTCGGCGCGGCCGAGGGTGATCGGCGGCAGCGCACAGGCCGAGTCGCCCGAGTGGATACCGGCCTCCTCGATGTGCTCCATCACGCCGCCGAGGTACACCTCGGTGCCGTCGCAGAGCGCGTCGACGTCGATCTCGATGGCGTCTTCGAGGAACCGGTCGACCAGGACGGGCCGGTCGTCGGAGATCTCGGTGGCGCGGGAGATGTAGCTCTCCAGCGACGCCTCGTCGTAGACGATTTCCATGCCGCGGCCACCGAGGACGTACGACGGCCGGACCAGCACCGGGTACCCGATGCCGGCGGCGATCTCGCGGGCCCCGGCGAACGTGGTGGCGGTGCCGAATTTGGGAGCGGGCAGCCCGGCCTCGACGAGCACCTTCCCGAACTCGCCGCGATCCTCCGCGAGGTCGATCGCCTCCGGGCTGGTGCCGACGATTGGCACCCCCGCGGCCTTCAGCCGCTTCGCCAGACCCAGCGGGGTCTGACCGCCGAGCTGCACGATCACCCCGGCGACGGTGCCCGACAGCGACTCGGCCCGGTACACCTCGAGCACGTCCTCGAACGTGAGGGGCTCGAAGTACAGACGGTCGGCGGTGTCGTAGTCGGTGGAGACGGTCTCCGGGTTGCAGTTGACCATCACCGTCTCGTAGCCGGCCTCCGACAGCGTCAGCGCGGCGTGGACGCAGGAGTAGTCGAACTCGATGCCCTGACCGATGCGGTTCGGTCCGGAACCGAGGATCAGGACCTTCGGACGCTCAGTCTGCGGGGCCACCTCGGACTCGGCCGCCGGGTCGAGTTCGTACGTGGAGTAGTGGTACGGCGTCTTCGCCTCGAACTCGGCGGCGCAGGTGTCGACCGTCTTGTACACGGGGTGGACGTTCCACTGCTCACGCAGCGCCCGGACCGCGTCCTCGCCGCCGATCTCGGGGCGCAAGGCCGCGATCTGCCGGTCCGACAGGCCGTGATGCTTGGCACGGCGCAGCACCCGCTCGGTCACCTCGGGCGCCTCGCGCAGCGTGTCGCCGAGCTCGTGGATCTGCAGGATCTGGTCGAGGAACCACGGGTCGATCTTCGTGACGTCGAACAGCTGCTCGACGGTGGCGCCGAGGGCGAACGCCTTCTCGAGGCCGTAGACGCGGCCGTCGCGGGGGACGCTCAGTTCCGCCAGGAGGCTGTCGAGGTCGGTGGCCTCCACGTCGGGGCCAGTCCAGTACCCGGCCCTCTTGGTCTCCAGCGAGCGCAGCACCTTCCCGAACGCCTCGGTGAAGTTGCGGCCGATCGACATGGCCTCACCGACCGACTTCATCGTGGTGGTGAGGGTGTCGTCGGCGCCGGGGAACTTCTCGAACGCGAACCTGGGCGCCTTGACGACGACGTAGTCGAGGGTCGGCTCGAAGCACGCCGGGGTTTCCTTGGTGATGTCGTTGACGATCTCGTCCAGGGTGTAGCCGATGGCGAGCTTCGCGGCGATCTTCGCGATCGGGAAGCCGGTCGCCTTGGATGCGAGCGCACTGGACCGCGACACGCGCGGGTTCATCTCGATGACGACGAGGCGCCCGTCGGCGGGGTCCATGGCGAACTGGATGTTGCAGCCGCCGGTGTCGACGCCGACCTCGCGGAGGATGTCGATCGAGAGGTCGCGCATCGCCTGGTACTCGCGGTCCGTGAGCGTCATGGCGGGGGCGACGGTGATCGAGTCACCGGTGTGCACGCCGACCGGGTCGACGTTCTCGATCGAGCACACGATCACGACGTTGTCGCGGCCGTCGCGCATCAGCTCGAGCTCGTATTCCTTCCACCCGAGGATCGACTCCTCGATCAGCACGTTGGCGGTGGGCGACGCCGCGAGACCGCCGCCGGCGATCCGCGTCAGGTCCTCGTCGTCGTAGGCCATGCCGGAGCCGAGGCCGCCCATCGTGAACGACGGCCGCACGACGACGGGGAAGCCCAGTTCGGCGACCGTGTCGCGGACCTCGTCCATCGTGTAGCAGACGCGGGAGCGCGCGGACTCGCCGCCGACCTTGGCGACGATGTCCTTGAACTTCTGCCGGTCCTCGCCGCGCTGGATGGCGTCGAAGTCGGCGCCGATCAGCTCGACGTCGTACTTCTCGAGGATGCCCTGCTCGTGCAGTGCCACCGCGGTGTTGAGGGCCGTCTGGCCGCCGAGGGTCGCGAGGACGGCGTCGATCGGGTGACCCTTCTCGGCCTCGAGGGCGATGACCTTCTCGACGAACTCGGCCGTGATCGGCTCCACGTACGTGGCGTCCGCGAACTCGGGGTCGGTCATGATCGTGGCCGGGTTGGAGTTGACGAGGCTGACCCGCAGGCCCTCCTCGCGCAGCACCCGGCAGGCCTGGGTTCCGGAGTAGTCGAACTCACAGGCCTGGCCGATGACGATCGGCCCGGAGCCGATCACCAGGATGTGGGAGAGATCTGTACGGCGTGGCATTAGTTCTTGACTCCCTCGAGCAGGCTGGTGAAGCGGTCGAACAGGTACGCGGCGTCGTGCGGGCCCGCCGCGGCCTCGGGGTGGTACTGCACCGAGAAGGCGGATCCGTCGAGCAGGCGGACCCCCTCGACGGCACCGTCGTTGGCGCAGGTGTGGCTGATCACGGCCTTGCCGAACGGGGTGTCGAACTCCTGCCCGGCCTCGCCCTCGAGCGCGAACCCGTGGTTCTGCGCGGTGATCGCGATGCGTCCCGTCTCGTGTTCGACGACCGGGATGTTGATGCCCCGGTGACCGAACTTCATCTTGTAGGTGCCGAGACCGAGCGCCCGCCCGAGGATCTGGTTGCCGAAGCAGATGCCGAACAGGGGCAGGCCCTGCCCGATGACTTCCTTCGTGAGGTGCACGGCACCGTCGGCGGTCGCCGGGTCGCCGGGACCGTTGGAGAGGAAGACGCCGTCGGCCTTCAGGTCGAGGATCTGCTCGAGTGTCGCGTTGGACGGGAGCACGTGCACCCGGATGCCGCGCTCGGCGAACATGCGCGGGGTGTTGGTCTTGATGCCGAGGTCGATCGCCGCGACGGTGAACCGTGCCTCGCCGCCGGTCGGCTCGACGACGTACCCGCTGGTGGTGCTGACCTCGCCGGCGAGGTCCGCGCCGAGCATCGACGGCTGGCTCTTCACGCGGTCGAGCAGTACGTCGGTGTCGGCCAGTGCGTCGCCGGAGAACACGCCGGCGCGCATCGAGCCGCGGGTGCGCAGGTGGCGGACCAGGGCGCGGGTGTCGATGCCGGCGATCCCGACGACTCCCTGCTTCACGAGCTCGTCCTGCAGGGAGCCGGTGGCGCGCCAGCTGGAGGTGCGGCGGGCGGGGTCGCGGACGACGTACCCGGCGACCCAGATCTTCGCCTCGGCGCTGCTGCCGGTGGGACCGACGGACTCGTCGTCCTCGTCGTTCCATCCGGTGTTGCCGATCTGCGGCGCGGTGGCCACGACGATCTGGCGGTGGTAGCTGGGGTCGGTGAGGGTCTCCTGGTAGCCGGTCATGCCGGTGCTGAAGACGGCCTCACCGAGCGTCTGGCCGACGGCACCGAACGTGGTGCCCCGGAATACCCGTCCGTCCTCGAGGACCAGTACTGCAGAGTCGGTGTCGTAGCCGCTCATGCGTTCTCTCCGTTCTGCTCGACCTCACCAGAGCTCGCCGCATTCGCTGAATCATCACTGTCTGTCTTGCGGTCCGGCTCCCCTGCGCTGACCCAGGCGGGGTAGACGGACTTGTCGTCGCTGCGGAAACCGGTGTCGATCTCGGTGCCCGTCGGCAGTTCCCACCGGATCACGAGGACGCCGTCCTTGCTCATGACCTTGCCCGCGAGACCGCGTTCGGTGCGCACGGCGCGGACCGCGTCGTGCGGAATCCAGATCGCCGACGCCCCGTCACGTTCGAGCAGGATCCCGGCCGCGTACCGGGAGATCTCCCCCGTCGCCCGGAAACCGAGGTCGCCGACCGCGATCCGGTCCTGCCAGCTCGGGGCGAGGGTGCTGCCCACGTACAGTCCGGTGGCCGGGGCGATCGTCTGCTCGCCGAGGTGCGCGGGCACGGCGGGAAGTTGCCCGACCCGGTCGGCCTGCCGGCGGGCACGACCGCGCCACCCGATGTACATGAGGAAGATGGCCAGCGCCCAGAACGCGACGAGGCCGACTATCCACAGAATTCTCTCCACCGTCATCCCCTGCCGTTCCGCACCGGGACGCGGGCCTGTCCGTCGCTCGCGGTGATCCGGCCGCGGAGGATCGTCGTGGTCACCCGCGCCGGCAGCGTCATCGACTCGTACGGCGTGTTGTGGGCGACGCTGGCGAGGTCGGGGCCGTGGACCGTCCATTCGGCGTCCGGGTCGATCAGCACGAGGTTGGCGGGTTCGCCGACCTCGATCGGGCGGCCCTGGTCGTCGAGTCCGACGATCGCGGCGGGGCGCTCGCTCATCACCCGGGCCACGCCGCGCCAGTCGAGCAGGCCCGTGCGGACCATCGTCTGCGCGACGATCGACAGTGCGGTCTCCAGGCCTAGCATTCCGGGTCGGGCGGCCGCGAACTCGCAGCACTTGTCCTGCTCGGCGTGCGGCGCGTGATCGGTCGCGACGCAGTCGATGATCCCCTCGGCCAGTCCGGCCCGGAGCGCGGCGACGTCACTCGCCTCCCGCAGGGGCGGATTCACCTTGTTGACGGCGTCGTACGTCTCGAGCCGGGAGTCGTCGAGCAGCAGATGGTGCGGGGTCACCTCGGCGGTGATCGAAATGCCTTGGCCGCGTGCCCACTTCATCAGTTCGACGGTGCCCGCGGTGGAGGCGTGGCAGATGTGCACCCGCGCCCCGGCGTCGCGGGCGAGCAGCGCGTCGCGCGCGACGATCGATTCCTCGGCGGCGCGCGGCCAGCCCGCGAGGCCGAGCCGGGCGGCGGTGGGGCCCTCGTGCGCGACGGCGCCGACGGTCAGTCGCGGCTCCTCCGCGTGCTGCGCGATGAGCACCCCGAGCGAACTCGAGTACTCGAGCGCCCGGCGCATGATCAACGGGTCGTAGACGCAGTGGCCGTCGTCCGAGAACATCCGCACCCGGCCGATCCCCGACGCCATCGTGGCCATCTCGGCGAGCTGCTTGCCCTCGAGCCCGACGGTGACGGCGCCGACGGGGTGTACGTCGACGAGCCCGACTTCCTGGCCGCGGCGCCACACGTGGTCGGTCACGACCACCGAGTCGGCGACCGGGCTGGTGTTGGCCATCGCGAACACCGCGGTGTACCCGCCGAGCGCCGCGGCGGCCGAACCGGAATCGATGGTCTCGGTGTCCTCGCGACCGGGCTCACGCAGGTGGGTGTGCAGGTCGACGAAACCGGGGAGCAGGATCTGCCCCGCCGCGTCGATCACCTCGACGTGCGGCCCGCTGTCCGTGCCCGCGTCCGCACCGATCGCGACGATGACGCCGTCACCGAGCAGCACGTCGGTGGGGTCGCCCTCGCCGTACAGCAACACGTTCTTGATGAGCACTGTCTCTCCTGTCACTGCACTGTCACTCATCCCGCAACTTCCTCCGCTCCGACCAGCAGCCGGAACAGCACCGCCATCCGCATGTGCACACCGTTGGTCACCTGCTGCAGCACAGCGGTTCTCGTCGAATCGGCGACCGCCGACGCGATCTCCATGCCACGCAGCATCGGGCCGGGGTGCAGCACCACTGCATGGTCGGGAAGCAGTGCGAGCCGCTTCTCCGACAGGCCGTAATTGATCGAATACTCCCGCTGGGACGGGAAGAATCCACCGTTCATCCGTTCCGCCTGCACCCGCAGCATGAGGACGGCGTCGAGACCGGGGAGCTCCGCGTCCAGCGAATGCGCCACCGACACCGGCCACGACGACACCCCCACGGGGAGCAACGTGGGCGGCGCGACGAGGACCACCTCGGCGCCGAGCATCGACAGCAGCAGTGCGTTCGACCGCGCCACCCGGCTGTGCAGGATGTCGCCGACGATGGCGATGCGCTTGCCCTCGATGTCGCCGAGACGCTGACGCAGCGTGAGCGCGTCGAGCAGCGCCTGGGTGGGATGTTCGTGGGTACCGTCACCGGCATTGATGACCGCCGGTCCGCCGTCGTCCTGATGCCCGGTCCAGTTCGCGATCTGGTGGGCCGCACCCGACGCGGGGTGGCGCACGATCAGGGCGTCGGCGCCGGCGGCGCGCAGCGTCATCGCCGTGTCCCGGAGGGATTCGCCCTTGGACACCGACGAACTCGACGCGCTGACGTTGATGACGTCCGCGCTCATCCACTTCCCGGCGACCTCGAACGAGACGCGGGTCCGGGTCGAGTTCTCGAAGAACACGGTCATGACCGTCCGGCCGCGCAGCGTCGGGAGCTTCCGCACCTCACGTCCGAGGAGGGCCTGTTCGAAGCGTTCGGCCTCGTCGAGGAGTTCGACAGCCGATTCCCGTGTCAGGTCCGCGATCGACAACAGGTGCTTCACTTAGCTCTTCCCCCCGGAGATCATGACCGCGTCGCGGCCGTCGTGTTCGCTCAGGAGCACCTTGACGTCCTCGGTGCGGGCGGTGGGCACGTTCTTGCCCACGTAGTCGGCGCGCAGCGGCAGTTCGCGGTGGCCGCGGTCGACGAGGACGGCCAGCTGAACGGCGCGCGGCCGCCCGAGGTCGCGGAGGGCGTCGAGTGCCGAGCGGACGGTGCGGCCGGAGAACAGCACGTCGTCGACGAGCACGACCAGAGTGTTGTCGACACCACCCTCGGGCACCGACGTGCGTTCGAGGGGACGGTGCGGTTTGGTGCGCAGGTCGTCGCGGTACAGGGTGATGTCGAGGGAGCCGACCGAGGGGCGCACCCCGGAGAATTCTTCGACCTTCCCGGCCAGGCGCGCCGCGAGCGTCGTGCCCCGGGTTGGGATGCCGATCAGGACGACACGCGGCGTGTCACCGTCGGCGGCGTCCAGCGCGGTCTTCTCGATGATCTGGTGCGCGATTCGCGCAATGGTCCGTCCCACATCGGCTGCGGACAGCAGCTCGCGTGCGGGTTCGACGGACGGGGACGACTCTGGTGTTGAATCCGCCGGTTCCCCGGCGGGGCGAGACCCTTCGGGCACGCGCATACAACGACCTCCTTCTCCGCCTCACTGGACGGATCGTTAAAGGATGCCTGACGCGGACAGCTTATCAGCGCGTCGACTGCGCCAGGCCCGGACCCCTGACCTGCGGGCCCGCAGTCGCGGGCCCGCAGCGGGACACGAAATTACGAGCCGGCGTCGGTCGAATCGCCGCCGGCGGTCTCGGCGCGCCGCGACGTCGCGGCGGCAGCGGACCGCACCTGCGGGGCCACCAGCACGACCTGACCGAGGATGCCGTTGACGAACCCCGGCGACTCGTCGGTGGACAGCTGTTTCGCCAGCTCCACCGCCTCGTCCACGGCCACGACTGGAGGCACGTCGGTGGCGTGGAACAGCTCCCACACGGCGATGCGCAGGATGGCGCGGTCGACGGCGGGCAGCCGCTCGAGCGTCCAGTCCTGCAGGTGGGACGAGATCACCTCGTCGATGCGGTCCAGGTTCTCCGCGACCCCGGTCACCACGGTGACGGTGTACGGAGCGACCGGAGCCACGGAGTCGTCCTTGCCGGACAGTTCCGCGCGTTCGGTCGCGAGATCGACCGGATCGAGATCTCGCGCCTCGGCCTCGAAGAGGAAATCCACGGCGCGCTTGCGGGCCTTGTGCCGTGCGCCGAGTTTCTTATGCGTACCGGACACTCAGGAATTCACACGCCCGAGGTAGTTGCCGTCGCGGGAATCGACCTTCAGCTTGTCACCGGTGTTGATGAACAGCGGAACGTTGATCTCGGCACCGGTCTCGAGGGTGGCGGGCTTGGTGCCACCGGTGGAGCGGTCGCCCTGCAGGCCGGGATCGGTGTGCTGGACCACCAGTTCGACGGTGACGGGCAGTTCCACGAACAGCGGAACGTCCTCGTGCGTCGCAACCTGCACGGCCATGTTCTCGAGCATGAAGCGTGCGCCGTCGCCGACGGTGGCCTCGCTG
Organism: Rhodococcus sp. JS3073; assembly: GCF_026810085.1. Lineage (NCBI taxonomy): Bacteria > Bacillati > Actinomycetota > Actinomycetes > Mycobacteriales > Nocardiaceae > Rhodococcus > Rhodococcus sp. JS3073. The sequence goes on from NZ_CP113951.1 coordinate 101,044, forward strand.
ATCGAGATCTGGTCGTACGTGTCGCCGTCCATGAAGATGTAGTCGGTGCCGTCGTGGTACAGGTACGTCATGTCGCGGCGGTCGACGGTGGCCGTGTCCACCTTGACGCCGGCGTTGAACGTCTTGTCGACGACCTTGCCCGAGAGCACGTTCTTCAACTTGGTGCGCACGAACGCGGGACCCTTGCCGGGCTTCACGTGCTGGAACTCGGTAATCGTCCACAGCTGGCCCTCGATCTGCAGGACCAGGCCGTTCTTGAAATCACTAGTGGAAGCCACTTGCTTCGCGTCTCCTCGATAAGGTCGAAACCGTCTACACGACAGTCAGGTCTTTGGTGGTGAGTGTGAGCAGCTCCGGTCCCTGCTCACGAACCACGAGCGTGTCCTCGATCCGCACGCCTCCGCGCCCGGAGAAGTACACGCCCGGCTCGACGGTCACCGCCGCACCGTCCAGAAGTGTACCGGTGCCCAGCTTGCCGATTCCCGGAGCTTCGTGGATCTCCAGGCCGACGCCGTGTCCGAGCCCGTGCAGGAACAGTTCCCCGTACCCGGCGTCTTCGATGACCCGGCGGGCGGCACCGTCCACGGCGGACACTTCCGCTCCCGGGCGCAGCGCGTCCCGTCCAGCCTCCTGCGACCGCGCGACCAGCGCATATACATCCCGTTGCCAGTCGGCGGCCCGCTCGAGGACGTACGTTCGGGTCATGTCCGAGTGGTAACCGCCGACCTCGGCTCCGAAATCCAGCTTGACGAAATCGCCGCCGGCGAGCACCGCCTCGGTCGGGCGGTGGTGCGGGATCGCCGAGTTGGCGCCCGCCGCGACGATGGTCTCGAACGAGATGCCGTCGGCGCCGTGCGCGAGCATCAGCGCCTCGAGTTCCCGGCCCACCTCCTTCTCGGTGCGCCCGGGGCGGAGGCCACCACGCTCGATCAGCTCGGCGAGCGCGGCGTCGGCGGCCGTGCACGCCGCCCGCAGCAAACCGACCTCGAAATCGTCCTTCACCATCCGCAGTTCCTCGACGAGTCCCGGGACGGGGTCGAGCCGCGCGTCCGGCGCGAGCACCGACCAGGCCGCGAACTCGTCCACCGTCACGACGTGACTCTCGAACGCCAGCGAGGACGGACTCCGCCGCCCCACCGATTCGATGAGGTGTGCGGCGCTGGCGCGGGCGATCTCGGCCCGCAGGTCGGGAACCTGTTCCCCGACCTGCGTGAGGTAACGCCCGTCGGTGCAGATGACGGTGCGTTCCTCGGCTCCGTCGGCGTCGGCGGCGTGGACGAGCAGGGCTGCGTTGGATCCGGTGAACCCGGTGAGATACCGGATGTTCACCAGATTCGTCACCAGGAGCGCGTCGAGATCCCGGGCGGCGAGGGCCGCGCGCAGCGCCGCGCGCCGCGAACCATGATCAGCAGGCATGTCGTCAAACGTACCGGCAAATCGCCGCCCGGCGGGCGAGGATCGGCGGCACCCGTGCGGTGGCGAGAACAGGTTTCAGAGCGCGCCGTGTGGGTTAGACCACACGGGTGAAAACCCGCTCGTTACGCTGTGCCCATGAATGCGTGGGTGGTACGCGGCCTCGGGATGGCCCTGATACATGTTTTCGTTCGTGTGATCCTCGGTGTGTCGATCACACAGTGGCCCCTTCAGGGTTCCGTTCTGAGATGGCTCGCACTGCTGATCGTCGTGTTCGTGGCGCTGATCTGGGCCGGCATCGACGGTATCCGGGACCGTCGCCGGAACCCGGATCCGGAGCACGGCGCCGACCTGACGATGCTGTGGCTGAAGGCGGCCCTGCTCGGCGGCGTCGTCGCGGGTGTGGGGAGCTGGCTGGCCAACCTGGTGCCGTCCCTCAACGTCACCCAGAACTCGTTCTTCTTCGAGATCACGTCCGGGGCCGCGTTCACGGTCCTGCTGATCTTCGTGCCGGCCATGCTCGCCGTGTTCCTCGGCCGGTTCTTCGTCAGCCGCGACTCCAGGAAGACGGAGAAGGCCCGCAGCGAACGTCAGCCGGCGGCGCACGGTGCCGGAACGGCCGCAGGAGCCGCAGCGGGGGGAACCGCAGCCGCAGCCGTAGCCGACGACGAGGGCTACGGACAGAACTACCCCGGACAGGCGTACGAGCAGACCGCGGATACCGGCTACGCCGGTTCCGACGCCGACACGGCCGTATTCGAACCGGTGCACAACTACCGCGAGGACACGTCGGACCTCGATCAGCCGCAGGGCGGGGACACCGCGTGGCAGGACCCTGTCGACCTCGGAAAGCGCACCACGGACGACCAGCGCCGCGGCGAGTAGAGCCCTCGGCTTCACCACACCGACAGACGACGCGGCGGTGTGAGCGCACTCCCTCACACCGCCGCGTCCTTGCTTCGTGTCGCTGCGTCGTCGCTACGTCACAGCAGGACGGCACCGCCGGTGCCCGGCTTCTCCTCGCGGGCCACCGCGGAGTACGCGGCCACGAGCAGAGACGGGTCCGGGCCCTCGAGCCGTCCGGGTTTCGCGAGCCCGTCGAGCACGACGAAACGCAGGACGCCCGCCCGGTTCTTCTTGTCGGTCTGCATCCCCTCGACCAGCTGGCCGAACGCGTCCGCGTCGTACGTGGTGGGCAGACCCACCAGTTCCAGGATGGTGCGGTGCCGATCCGCCGTCGCATCGTCCAGGCGTCCCGCCAGACGCCCCAGCTCCGCCGCGAACACGAGCCCGACGGCGACGGCCGCGCCATGGCGCCAGCGGTAGCGCTCGCGCCGCTCGATCGCATGCCCGAGGGTGTGACCGTAGTTGAGGATCTCGCGCAGATCGGACTCGCGCAGATCGGCGGCCACGACCTTGGCCTTGACCTCCACGGACCGCCGGATCAGTTCGGGCAGAACGGTTCCCGTCGGGTCCAGAGCGGCTTCGGGGTCCTTCTCGATGAGGTCCAGGATCACGGGGTCGGCGATGAAGCCGGTCTTCACGACCTCCGCCATCCCGGCCACGATCTCGTTGCGGGGCACCGTCTCGAGCGTCGCCAGGTCGATCAGCACGGCCGACGGCTCGTGGAACGAACCCACCAGGTTCTTGCCGGCCTCGGTGTTGATGCCGGTCTTGCCGCCGACCGCCGCATCCACCATCGCGAGCAGCGTCGTGGGCACGTGGATCACGCGTACTCCGCGCATCCACGTCGCCGCGACGAACCCGGCGAGGTCGGTCGCCGCGCCGCCGCCCAGGCTGACCACGGCGTCGCTGCGCGTCAGCCCGATCCGGCCGAGGACCTCCCAGCAGAAGCCGGCCACGGCCAGATCCTTGCCGTCCTCCGCGTCCGGAATCTCGATGCGGTGCGCATCGATTCCCTTCTCGGCGAGCGCCGCGCGCACCGCCTCCGCCGTCTCGGCCAGCGGCGGCTGATGGAAGATCGCCACCGTCCTCGTGCCGGTGAGTTCGTCCACCAGCTCGCCGAGCAATCCGCGCCCGATGATGACCGGGTAGGGGTTCGCCGTCTGCACCTGTACGCGTACCGGTTCGGTCACTGTCTGCTGCTCCGCTCCGTCTTGTCCGAGATTCTCGGTTGTCTCTGTTCCGCCGGGGTCGCCGATCACTCGGCGAGTTTCGCCAGCAGCTGCTGCACCACACGGGCGGGACTCCGCCCGTCCGTGCGTATCCGGATGGACGCCACCTGCCGGTACAGCGGTCGGCGCTTGCGCATCAACTCGGTGTACTTCTGACGGGGGTCGCCACCGGCGAGAAGGGGGCGCGCGGTGTTGGTCCCCGTGCGCTTGAGCCCCTCGGCCACGCTGATCTCGAGATAGATCACGGTGTGGCCCTTCAACAATTCCCGGGTGCGCTCGGAGAGGATGGATCCACCGCCGAGCGACACGATCCCCTCGTGGCTCTCGATGGCCTTCCGGACGATCTCTTCCTCGAGGGCGCGGAAGGCGGGTTCGCCCTCCTGGACGAAGATCTCGGCGATCGTGCGTCCCGCCTCTTCCTCGACCGCCACGTCGGTGTCGAACAACGGAAGGTCCAGGGCCTGGGCGAGGCGCCGCCCGATCGTGGACTTACCCGCTCCCGGGGGGCCGACGAGCACGGCTTTCGGTGCCATCATCGGTCACCGCCCCGATGCGACGGCAGACCGGCTGGTCATCGCGCGAGCCGGGCTGCGACGCCCGACGCGTACCGCTCGTAGTTGGCGGTCGTCTCGGCAACCGAGTCGCCCCCGAACTTCTCGAGTGCCGCCTGGGCGACGACCAACGCCACCATCGCCTCGGCCACGACACCGGCGGCGGGCACCGCGCACACGTCGGACCGCTGGTGAATGGCCACGGCTTCCTCACCGGTCGACATGTCGACGGTGGCCAGCGCGCGCGGAACCGTCGAGATCGGCTTCATCGCCGCGCGAACGCGGAGGGCCTCCCCGTTGGTCATGCCGCCCTCGAGGCCGCCCGCGCGGTTGGTCGAGCGCAGGATTCCGTCCGGGCCCGGACGCATCTCGTCGTGCGCCTGGCTGCCGCGACGGCGCGCGGTCTCGAAGCCGTCGCCGACCTCGACACCCTTGATGGCCTGAATTCCCATCAGGGCGGACGCGAGACGGGCGTCGAGGCGGTCCGCGCCGCTGATGAACGATCCGAGACCCACGGGGAGACCGTGGATGACGACCTCGACGACACCACCGAGGGTGTCGCCGTCACGCTTGGCGGCCTCGATCTCGGCGATCATCGATTCCTCGGCGGCCTTGTCGAAGGCGCGCACCGGGCTGGCGTCGATCGCCGCCAGATCCGACGCGGTGGGTTCGGGGCCGACGTACGGGTCGGACGCGCCGATGGAGATCACGTGGGACAGCACCTCCACGCCGAACACCTGGCGGAGGAAGCTACGGGCGAACGTCGCGGCCGCGACCCGGGCCGCGGTCTCGCGCGCACTCGCGCGTTCGAGAACCGGGCGGGCGTCGTCGAATCCGTACTTGAGCATGCCCGAGTAGTCGGCGTGGCCGGGGCGCGGGCGGGTCAGCGGCGCGTTGCGCGCCTGGTCGGCGAGCAGTTCGGCGTCCACCGGGTCCGCGGACATGATGGTTTCCCACTTGGGCCACTCCGTGTTGCCCACCTCGACGGCGATCGGTCCGCCGAGCGTCCGCCCGTGGCGCACACCACCGACGATCGTGACCTTGTCGGCCTCGAACTTCATCCGCGCGCCGCGGCCATAGCCGAGGCGGCGTCGCGCGAGTTGGGTCGAGATGTCCTCGGACGTCACTTCGACGCCCGCGACCATCCCCTCGAGCATCGCGACGAGGGCGGGACCATGGGATTCTCCGGCAGTTATCCAGCGCAGCACGCCCAATATCCTTCCATGTCGCCGCGCCCGGCAGTGACGGTGGTCCTCCCAACCGCGTGCCGGGCGCGGACTCGTTCAGGTGACGTGCGCGGCGAACAGCGCAACCAGTGTCGCGACACACATGGCGGGGCCGTGCGGAAGCGGAGGCGCCGAACGCCGGACGGCGAGGACGATACAGCCCGCCAGCGCTGTCAGCGCCGGCGCCAGCCCGGCCGCGAGCACCCAGGCCCCGCCCCCAGCAAGCCCGGCGGCCGCGCCGACTCCGAGTGCGAGTTTCACATCACCCGCGCCGACCCCGCCGGGTGCGCCGAGGTACACGGCGAGATACGCCGCCGCCAGCAGGACCCCGCCGATCACGGCTGCGGCCGCGGATCCGGTCGCGGCACCGACGCCGACGATCGCCAGGAACCCGGGCAGGGTCAGCAGGTTCGGCAGCTTCCGCGCACACAGATCGGTGACGGCGAGACTCACACACCACCACCAGAACGCGAGCGCACACGGCAGCACCCACGATGCGGTTGCGGCGGAGCCGGTCCCGACCGTGGCGGCGACGCCGACGGCGCACACCACCTCGCACCAGCCCGGCCGCACCGTGCCCACGAACAGACCGGCCGTCCGGCGGGCTGCCCATCCCGCACCTGCACCTGCCACCACGCTCGCCGCGATCAGCCACCACATGCCGAGCAGCATGCGTGACCGGATCACGGTGCCGATCACCGTGACCTGGCACGACAATCGACCTGTGGATGGCGGTCCGGCCTGTGGACAACTGATATGGACGCAGATTTGTCAAGAGGGCAGCAGGAGGCGGACGTCCAGGACCGTCGTCGTGGACGTCCGCCTCGGTGGCCCCGGATGAATCTGGTGGTTGGTGGCGAGCGTGTCGGTTATCGACGCGTTGTCGAAGTCTGATATGCGCGGGTTGGCTACCGCAAAGACAGTTGTTCGGCTGGAGTGGATCGCTGGTCTAACCTCGAGCGTGATCCCAACGTGCAGTTGAGGATTGCTCATAGTTGTCTCGCGGGTCACTCCCAGGCGCTGTTGTCACCAACCGTGTGATCATCCGGGACGTTCGTGGGGTCCTGCCGGCCCCCCGGTCAGTGCCTCATCGGTCGTCGCCGAGGAGCGGGGGCGAGGTGGAGTCCCCGCAGCGCAAGCGAGGAGAACCAACCTTGCCGCCCGACGAGCAACGACCAGAATGGCCGCGGCGGGGGAAGGCCCCGTGGGTCAGTCGTCGAGCACGGCCAACGACCAGCACCACCCGGCGAGCTCGCGCGCGATGGCGGTGTTGGCCAGCACGGGACGCTTGCGGCGGGCGTCGAACCCGGCCCAGCGCTCGTGCAGGCGCCGGTTGCCCCGTTGCCCGCGGGCTCGGGCCGCCGGTGAGGCCTTGTCCCAGCGGCGCCGCAGATCCACCCCGGCACGATAGGGCTGTCGGTGATGCCAGGCGGCCTCGATCAGCAACCGGCGCGCGTGCCCGTTGCCGGTCTTGGTGATCGCCCCCTGCGAGCGGGAGGCGCCCGAGGACGACTCGGTGGGCACCAGTCCCAGGTAGGCGCCGATCGAGCGGCCGGTCAGCCGGTGCCAGTCCCCGATCTCGACCGCCAACCCGAACGCGGTCAACATGGACACCCCCCGCAGGCACCCGAGCCGGGTCACCACCGGGGTGTAGGCGCTGTCGGCGGCCATCCGGGTGATCGCGGCATCCAAACGGTCGCGCCGGCCGAGGGCGGCGAGCATGGTGTCGTACGCGGTCTCGTAAGCCAACTGCAGACCGGGCTCATCGAAATGCTGGCTGCGCAGCCAGGTGTCGTGCACCTGCGTCCACGCGTGCCCGCCGTAGTAGACGATTCCCTGCCGCAGAAGAAGTTTCGACACCCGATGCCGAGCCGCCATCAGATCCCGGCGCACGTCCTCACGGGCCCGCACCAGATCCCGGGCCGCCTCCTGCGCCACGCTCGGCACCGTGACCGAGGTGATCTGATCGAGATGCAGCAATCTCGCCAGATGTCGCGCATCTCGCACGTCGGTCTTGACCCGATCTCCGGACGGGCGCTGCAGCTTCGAGGGCGCGGCCACCAGACACTCGATGCCGACAGTGTCCAGGAAACGGGCCAGCCCGAACCCGGTGGGCCCGGCCTCGTACGTCGCCTTCACCGGATCCGGCAACGACCGGATCCACTCGAGTATGTCGCGATGATCGGGCGTCAATCGGCGCTCGAACAGCTCACCGGTCCGCCCGTCGAGGCCGCACGCGACGACCGATCGTGCGTGCACATCCAATCCGACGCTCGTACGCTGATTCATTGCTGGGGCCTCCCACATCTTGTGGCTCTACCGGCCAGGACCCGTTTCCTGTCGGCAACCCACGTTCACATGTGGAGTGGGCCCCAGCCCATACCCTCATACTGTCTAGCCCAGCGCGGCCGCCATCGCCTCGCGCGGCGCCGGGCGACCGGTAAACTGCTCCACCTGCCCGAACGCCTGGTGCAGGAGCATCGAGAGACCGCCGACGACGGTTCCCCCGGCCGCCTCGACCGCCACGGCCAGCGGGGTCGGCCACGGGTCGTAGATCGCGTCGAGCACGAACGGCGCCCGCCCGAGAATGTTCGCGTACTCGGTGATCGCGGCGGACGGAACGGTGCTGACCAGCGCGGACGCCGCCGCGCACCGGGCACCCAGTTCGGGGCTGTCGAAGTCGAGTAACCGGACGTCGAGCCCCACCGATTCCGCGCACCCCAGTGCACCTGCCGCGCGACCCGCGTCGCGTGCCACCACGGTCACGGATTTCACGCCCATGTCGGCGAGCGCCACGAGCGCGGGTCTGGCCGTTCCCCCGGCGCCGACGACGACCGCCTCGGCGCCCGCGATGGTTCCGACACCACCCGCGGTGAGCGCCCCGCTGACGCCGTCGACGTCGGTGCAGTCGGCACGCCAGCCACCCTCGATGCGGACGAGGGTGTTCGCCGAGCCGATCGCCACCGCCCGTGCGGTGCGCTCGGACGCGAAGTCGAGTGCGGCGATCTTGCCCGGCATCGTGACGGACAGACCGACCCATTCCGGGCCGAGCCCGGACACCAGGCCGGGCAGTCGCTCCCCGTCGCACTCGATCCGTTCGTACGTCCACTCGGTGAGACCGAGCGCCCGGTACGCCGCGAGGTGCAGTTGCGGCGAGCGCGAATGCGCGATCGGGCTGCCCAGTACCGCAGCTTTGCGTGCGGTCACCAACTCATCGTCCACTGTTGAGAATCCCGTTGTTCAGAGCCTGGTCGATGTTGGCCAGGTGTTCGTCGTAGCTTTTCGTGAACAGCGTCGTGCCCTTCGAATCGACCGTCACGAAGTAGATCCAGTCGCCCGGCGCCGGTTGTTCGACGGCCTGCAAGGCCCCGATGCTCGGCGAGGAGATCGGCGTCGCAGGCAGACCGGGGCTGGCGTACGTGTTCCAGGGTGTCACCTGTGCCCGGTCGGCGTCGGTGGTGGCCAGTTCGGTGGTGTCGAGCGCGTAGTTGACCGTCGAGTCGAACTGCAGCGCCTGGTTGACGGCGAGCCGGTTGAGGATGACGCGAGCGACCTTCGAGAAGTCGTCCGGCATCGCCTCCCGTTCGACGAGCGACGCCGCGATCAGCATCTTGTACGGCGTGAGGCCGACCTGGTTGCCCGCGGTGAGGATTCCGGTCTTCTCGTAGCTCGCGGAACTCTCGGTGACCAGTCGCTGGAGTATGGCAGCGGGACCGGCGGTCGGATCGAAATCCCAGCTGCCCGCGGCGATCAGTCCCTCGAGCTGGCGGTCCCGGTCCGGAACTCCGGCGACCGAATCCTTCGCCCAGTCGGGCACCCCGAGCGTGGACAGGTCGCCCGCGCCGGCGGCGTTGAGGTCGTCGTAACCGATGCACTGCTCGGCGCCGGCATCACCCATGCAGCTGGCCTCGGAGATCAAGGTGTAGATCCCCTTCTTCTTGGCCCCGGTCTGCACATCGGTGGTGTCGTGGAGCTGCCTGCCCTCGGAGATGATCATCTGCCCGACGCGGGAAGTGGGATCGGTCAGCTCCTGCACGGCGTCATCCGCCGGGATCTGGGTCGAGAGGCTGTAGAAGCCGGGTTGCACCGAGTTCATCGCGTTGCTCTGGACTGCGGCGTTGAAGAACGCCGAGCCGCTGGCGACGACGTCCCGCTCCGCCAGAGTGGAGGCGATCTCCTCCGCGGTGTCGCCCGGATGGACCTGCACGACCACCTCGGGACCACCGGGGCCCGCGTAGTCCGCGGGGGCGTCCGGCCCGCCGAAGAACATCTTGCCGCCGACGAACACGATGCCGACCAGCACCAGCAGGACCGTCGCGGCCGCGAGGGCGCCGAACACCTTTCCTCGGCGTGCGCGGCCCTTGGCCTGTTTGCGGCGGCGGGCCTGCGTGCGGGCGTGGGCGCGCGTCGGCGGGATTTCCTCGGGGATCGCCGAGATTATCTGCGTCTCGGCCTCCGCGAACGCGGCGTCGGGCTCGTGAGGCGGTGTGTCGTAGCGGTCGTCGGGATGAGCATGGGCCTCGTACGGTTCGTCGACACGTACGGGCTCGTCGACATACGCGTGGCCGTCGTATCTGTGGTCGTCGGCTGCTCTGTGGTCGTCGGCTGCCGGTTCCCGGTAGGCGCGGGCATCGCCGTACGAACGGGGACCGTATCCGTCCTCGTAGACGGGCTCGGGGTCGAACGGCTGCTCGTACACCGGGTCCTCGTACACCGGCCGCTCGAACACCGGCTCCGCGTAGTCGGCGTGGCGTTCGTCGACCTCACGGTCGTCGTACACCACCGCGTGCCTGCCCGTGGTGACGACATCGTCGTCCTCGGGGGGCGGCGCGTAGTCGACCTGGTCGTCGTCCTCGTCGAGGTACCGGTGCCGTCGGGGTTCGCGGGGGACGTACTGGAATTCGGGTCGCTCACCTGCGGGTCGCCGATGATTGCTCACTGGCCCCCCTCCGGTAGCTGCACGTCCCCACCTGAATCCCCTGCATTCACCGACCTGCTCCGCTCGTCCAACCATCCCTGCAAGATCGCCACCGCCGCAGCCTGGTCGATCACAGGACGCTGGCCCCTCGCACTGACACCGCTCTCGCGAAGCGCCCGCGCGGCAGTGACGGTCGTCAGACGTTCGTCCGCCATCCGCACCGGTATCGGGTCGACCTTCCTTCGCAATCGCTTCGCGAACACAGTAGCGATCGAGGCGGCCTTCCCCCGTTCACCCCGCAAGGTCTGCGGCAGACCGACGATAACCTCCACGGCCTCGTATTCCTCGACAATGTCGGCAATGCGCCCGATATCCGGCGCGTCGGGTCCGCGTTCCTTGGACCGGGGCACCGTCTCCACGGGGGTGGCGAGGATCCCGTCGGGGTCGCTCGACGCGACGCCGATCCGGACGCTGCCCACATCGATGCCGATGCGCCGACCACGCCCAGGGTCGTCGACTCCCGGTCGATCCAGACCCTGTTCCGCGTGATCCACCGCTACCGGCTCCCCACCTTGTCCGCCACTTGTCCCCGGACAGCGTCGAGGGCGGCCGCGATTCCGCTGGAGTCCGAACCGGAACCCTGTGCCATGTCGGCCTTTCCGCCTCCGCGGCCGCCGATCTTGGGACCGAATCCCTTCACGAGGTCGCCTGCCGCCAGGCCGAGGTCCTGCGCCGCCTTGTTCACGGCCACCACGAACGGAACCTTGCCGTCGACGTCGCCGAGCAGCACGACCACGGCGGGCTGCGTGCCGAAGCGGCCGCGGATGTCCGTGACGAGCCCACGCAGGTCATTGCCGCCGACACCGGCCGGGGCGGAGTCCGCGACCAGCAGCACCGGCCCGACCCGCTGCGCCTTGTCGACGAACGTGCCCGCCGCGGCGAGGACCGCCTGGGCGCGGGTCTGCTCGAGTTCCTTCTCCGCCACCCGAAGTCGCTCCACCAGCGCCTCGACGCGGGCAGGCACTTCTTCCGAGGGCACCTTCAGCGACGACGACAGACCCGCGAGGAGCGCGCGTTCCTTCGCCAGGTAGCGGTACGAATCGAGCCCGACGTACGCCTCGACGCGGCGCACACCGGAACCGACGGACTGCTCACCGAGCAGTGTGACGTTGCCGATCTGTGAGGAGCTGCCCACGTGAGTTCCACCACACAGCTCCATCGAGAACGGTCCGCCGATTTCGACGACCCGCACCTCGTCGCCGTAGTTCTCGCCGAACAGCGCCATCGCGCCCATCGACTTCGCCTTGTCGAGGTCGGTGACGAACGTGTTCACCGAGTAGTCGGCGGCCACCGCCTCGTTCGTGACGACCTCGATGTCCTGTTTCTGCGCCTCCGTCAGCGCACCCTGCCAGGAGAAGTCGAAACGCAGGTAGCCCGGCTTGTTCAGCGAGCCGGCCTGAACCGCGTTGGGGCCGAGCACCTGTCGCAGCGCGGCGTGCACCATGTGCGTGCCGGAGTGCCCCTGGGTGGCACCCTTGCGCCACGCGGCGTCGACCTGCGCGAGCACGACGTCACCCTCGGTGATCTGCCCCTCCTGCACGGTCACCTTGTGGACCCACAGCTTCTTGGCGATCTTCTGGACGTCGTTGACCTTCACCCGCAGTCCTGGGCCGGTGAGGGTACCGAGGTCGGCGATCTGGCCACCCGCCTCCGCGTACAGGGGGCTGCGGTCGAGGATGACCTCGACGTCCTGGCCCACCGTCGCGACGGGGACCCGCTGCCCCTGCGAGATCAGCGCGAGAACGTGTGCCTCGGAAACCAACTCGTGGAACCCGGTGAACTCGGTGGGTCCGCGGTCGAGGAGTTCCTTGTAGACGGTCAGGTCGGCGTGCGCGTGCTTACGGGCCTGGGCGTCGTCCTTCGCGCGCTGCCGCTGTTCCGCCATCAGCGTGCGGAAACCCTCCTCGTCGACGGTCAGGCCCGCCTCGGCCGCCATCTCCAGGGTCAGGTCGATCGGGAAGCCGTACGTGTCGTGGAGCGCGAACGCCTGGTCGCCGCCGATCGTCGACTTGCCGGACGCCTTCACCGACTCGGCGGCCCCTTCGAACAGCTTCGAGCCGGACGTGAGGGTCTTGAGGAACGCGGTCTCCTCCCCCACCGCGACCGTCTCGATGCGGCCGAAGTCGGTGTCGAGGACGGGGTACGACGGCGCCATCGTGTCGCGGACGACGGTGATGAACTCGCGCATGCTGGGCTTGTCGGCACCGAGCAGCTTCGCGGACCGGACGATGCGCCGCAGCAGGCGGCGCAGGACGTAGCCGCGGCCGTCGTTACCGGGGTTCACGCCGTCGGCGATGAGCATCGCGGCGGTGCGCGCGTGGTCGGCGATCACCCGGAAGCGCACGTCGTCGTCGTGGTCGGCGCCGTACTTGCGCCCCGACAGTTCCTCGGCCTTCGCGATGACCGGGCGCACGAGGTCGGTCTCGTACACGTTGTCGACGCCCTGGAGCAGGAACGCGACACGTTCGACGCCCATGCCGGTGTCGATGTTCTTCTTCGGCAGCGGTCCGAGGATCTCGAAGTTGTCCTTGCTGATGCCGAGGCCGCGCTCGTTCTGCATGAACACGAGATTCCAGATCTCGATGTAGCGGTCCTCGTCGGCCTCCGGGCCGCCTTCCTTGCCGTACTCGGGACCGCGGTCGTAGTAGATCTCCGAGCACGGGCCGCAGGGTCCGGGGATGCCCATGGACCAGTAGTTGTCGGCCATGCCGCGGCGCTGGATGCGCGATTCGGGAACGCCGACCTCGTTGCGCCAGATGTCGCGGGCCTCGTCGTCGTCGAGGTAGACCGTCACCCAGATGCGCTCGGGATCGAAGCCGTAACCCCCGTCGTCGACGCTCGCAGTCAGCAGCGACCACGCATGCTTGATCGCGTCGCGCTTGAAGTAGTCACCGAACGAGAAGTTGCCGGCCATCTGGAAGAACGTGTTGTGCCGTGTGGTGATGCCCACATTCTCGATGTCGAGAGTGCGCACGCACTTCTGGACACTGGTTGCCCTCGGGTACGGCGGCGTCTGCTGGCCGAGGAAGAACGGCACGAACTGCACCATCCCGGCGTTGACGAACAGCAGGTTCGGATCGTCGAGAATCAGCGAGGCGCTGGGTACCTCGGTGTGGCCTGCCTTGACGAAATGGTCGAGGAAGCGCCGGCGAATCTCGTGGGTCTGCACGTCAGTGATCCTTATTGTCTGTCTCGAGGGCAACGATGGGTCGAACTACAGGGTCGAACCGGGGGTCCAGCCGCTGGGGTGCGGTCGCCGGGCAGCCGGGCACGCCCGGCGGTTCGGCAACATTCAGCTTAACCGGCCACCCTGACGGTTCGTGCCGCGGACGATGGCGCGCAATTTGTCCACGCGCCCCGCGATGTCCCGCTCACCGCCGTGAGTGGTGGGCTGGTAGTAGTCGACACCGACCAGCTCGTCCGGCGGATACTGCTGCGCCAGTACCCCGTCGGGATGATCGTGGGGATAGCGGTAGCCGACGGCGTTGCCGAGCTTCGCCGCCCCCGCGTAGTGGCCGTCGCGCAGATGCGGCGGGACGAGCCCGGCGTGTCCGGCCGCGACGTCCGCCATCGCAGCGCCGAGCGCGGCGATGACGGCCCCCGACTTGGGAGCCGTCGCGAGGTGGATCGTGGCCTGGGCGAGGGCGAGGCGGGCCTCGGGCATACCGATCAGCTGCACCGCCTGCGCGGCGGCGGTCGCGGTCTGCAGCGCAGTGGGGTCGGCCATCCCGATGTCCTCGCTGGCGTGGACCACCAGCCGCCTCGCGATGAAGCGGGGGTCCTCGCCCGCCGTCAGCATCCGCGCCAGGTAGTGCAGGGCGGCGTCGACGTCGGAACCGCGGATCGATTTGATGAAGGCGCTGATCACGTCGTAGTGCTGGTCGCCGTCGCGGTCGTAGCGGACGGCCGCTTTGTCGACGCTCGCCTCCACCGTCGCGAGGTCCAGCAGCACCGGACGGTCCGCGTCACCGGCCTGGTCGAGCGCCGCGCCCGCCGCCGCCTCGAGCGCGGTGAGCGCCCGCCGGGCGTCGCCGGCGGCGAGGCGCACCAGATGGTCCATCGCGTCACCCGCGATCTCGATCTCCCCGCCGAGACCCCGCTCGTCGGTGCGCGCCCGCTCCAGGAGGTTCTCGATGTCGTCCGCCGTCAGCGACTGCAGTTGCAGGACGAGTGAGCGGGACAGCAGCGGGGAGACCACGGAGAACGAGGGGTTCTCGGTGGTGGCCGCCACGAGCAGCACTATCCGGTTCTCCACCGCCGCCAGCAGGGCGTCCTGCTGGGTCTTGGAAAAGCGGTGCACCTCGTCGATGAACAGCACCGTCTGCTCGCCCGCGAGGAGCCGCCGGCGTGCCAGTTCGATGACGCCGCGCACTTCCTTCACCCCGGCGGACAGCGCGGACAGTGCCTCGAAGCGGCGGCCGGTGGCCCCCGAGATCAGCGACGCGAGCGTGGTCTTGCCGGTGCCGGGCGGACCGTACAGGAGGACGGACGCGGCCCCCGACCCCTCCACGAGGCGCCGCAGCGGCGCACCGGGGCCCAGAAGATGCTGCTGCCCGACCACCTCACCGAGCGTGCGGGGACGCATGCGCACGGCCAGCGGTGCGTGGTGGTCGACCGACACGGGACCGGGAACCGATCGCGGGATCGCCGCCTCGTCGAGCTGCGCCGTCTCGAACAGGCCTGCCGACTCGTCCTCACCGACATCCGAACCGAAAAGATCGCTCACAAGTTCGACGCTACTGGAACCGCACCGTCCGACCCAGTCCGGCCGGACCGCGGGTCAGCCGACGGACAGTCCCCGGATCTTGTCGGCGATGACGCGGGCGTGGTGGGCGACCACCGTGTTCCCGGCGTGATCGGCCGAGCGGGCCAGCTTGTCCCAGCGCTGGGTGAGCGCCTCGGACCGCGGCACGGACAGGTGATGCTCGCGGACGGCGGCGATGCGCGTGTGGTTCTCCGGCAGGAACAGGTAGGTACTGAGCCACACCCAGATCAGCTGAGCCTCGACCATGCGGGCAGCGAGCACGTTGTCGTCGGCGAGCGCGGGCCACATCCCCACGACCTCCGCGCGCCAGGCCTCGATCATCGCCTGTGTCCGGTCCTCGGACAGTTCGATGCTGCACAGGCAGCCGGGGAACGAGACCAGCGCGTACGCGATGTCGAGCATGGCGTCGCGGAAGCCGCCCCACTCGTAGTCGAGGAACCGCACACCCTCGTCGTTGACGATGATGTTGTCGGGGCACAGGTCGGAGGGGCTGAACGCCCGGAACCGGCCGCTCTCGAACAGCTTCGCGGCACGGGCCACCTGATCGGTCAGGTCCGGCGAGACGTCGACGCGGAGGATGTCGGACAGCAGGCGGGGCACGGCGGGAACGGCCCGCTCCACCTGCTCGGCGACGGTGTCGTCGCAGTGCGCGACCTCGGCGCGGCGCAGCAGCGCGGTGAAGTCCTCCTCGCGGCCCACGGTGGCCGCGTGCATGCGGCCGAGCGCCTGGGCCATGGCCATCAGGGTGTTGGTGACGGTGTCGGAGTCGGAGTGTTCGAGCAGGGCGCTGATCGGGGTGGCGTCCCCCAGGTCGCTGAGCACGAGGAGCCGGGCGTCGAGGTCGGATGCGAGCAGTTCGGCTCCGGGGCGGCTGTCCGTCGCCAGCGCCGTGGCGAACTGGTACGAGACGGCCTCCCGGAGGAAGGCGCTGCGGCTGTCGCCGGCGAGATCGTCAGGATCGACGGCCCGCGCGCCGGATACCCCGGACTCCTCACGGACCTGCTTGATCACCAACGTCCGCGGGAGGGAGAACGGATTCTCCGCCACGCGCACACGGAGCACGATGGTGCGGCCACTACCGCCGAGATCCACGGGATCCACCAGTGTCACGGGTGCCCCTGTGCGACGGGTGAGCAGCTTCTCGGCTGCGGCAACTACCTCTGAAACGGGGTCTGCCAGTATTGCAGTCATCGCCGACCAACCTACCTGCTAGTGACACGGATCATCGAGTCCTCCACCGGAAGCCCCGATGAATTTCAGCATTTCGGCTGATCCGGCGCGAGCACTTCGATCGGCGCCACGTCAACCGACACCGCAATGGTGCTGTTTCGTGCCTCTGTGTATATGACACCCCGCAGCGGCGGCACGTCAGCGTAGTCCCGGCCCCACGCGACCACGGTGTACCGCTCGTCGACGAGCTGGTCGTTGGTGGGGTCGAGGGCGAGCCACCGGTCCCCCGGCATCCACACGGCCGCCCAGGCGTGCGTCGCGTCGACGCCGATCATCCGTTCCTTGCCGGGTGGCGGCTGCGTCGCCAGATAGCCGGACACGTACCGGGCCGCGAGTCCACGCGACCGCAGGCAGGCGATGGCGAGCCGGGCGAAGTCCTGGCACACGCCCGACCGCTTCTCCAGTACCTCCGCGACACGGGTGGAGATCGACGTCGACCCCGACTTGTACTGGAAGTCGCGGTGGATGCGGGTGGTGAGATCGACCACCGCGTCGACGAGGGGCCGTTCCGGCGGGAAACTCGGCGCCGCGTACTCGCGGACCGCGTCGCTGATCTCGGGGGGTGCGAGGTCCAGCACGAACTCCTGCGCCATCGCCCCCTCGGTGCCCACGGGGCGGGACAACTCCCACGGCGCGTTCGCCGGTGCGACGACGAGCCTGGTCTTGTCGGGCCCGTAGACCTCGATCTCGGATTCGGCCGCGACGACCAGTTCCTCGTGCGGCGCGCTCACCTGGAAGTAGAGGTCCCGGTTGCCGTACACGTCGGACCCGGTGGAACGGTCCGCGGGCAACGGCGAGATGTCGACGACGGAACTCACACACCGCTGTTCGTCGGTGTCGCGTGGCAGGAGGTAACCCCGGCCGTACGACGAGGAGACCGGCCCCGAGTACGTGTACGTGGTGCGGTGGGTGATCTTGTATCGGCGCAGCACCGGCCGTTCCGCGGCCTCGTCCGCGCGGGGCGACACGTCGGTCATGCGGGGACCCCGCCCTGCGAGGCGCTCCACGTGGTCCCGCTGCCCCAGAGCGGCTGGGTGCCGCCCGGCAGGGACAGCTGACCTTTCAGCATCACGTCGGACAGTTCGCTCAGCAGTGCGCGCATCGTGACCGTCAACTCACCCAGCTCCTTCCGGGACCCGTTCCGGTCGACCGATTCGAGTCGAACGGGGTCGACGCGGCGCACGGTATTGACCATGTCCTCGACGAGCCGCTCCGCGCGCGACGCACCCGAGGCGTCCGGCAGTGCGGCCAGATTCGCACGGAGCGCCTCGAGCTGGAACGCCAGCGACCGCGGGTTCTTCACGTCGAACAGCAGCAATTCGGCCACGGCCGCCGGGCGGATGTTGCGATTGCGGCGGCGGTAGACGACCGAACTCTCGGTGGCGACGAGAAGCGATTCGATCACCGCCCGCTCGGTCGCCGGATCCCTCTTCCGTCGCAGCGTGGACTCGACCAGCGCAATCAGGGTGGATGCCCGCTCGATCCGCTTCCCGATGTCCATGACGTGCCAGCCGGTGTCGCGGACCAGCGACTCCGCGGCGACTCCCGACAGGGCGAGCATCCCGCCGAGGACCGCGGACTGCGCCTCGAACAGCACGGACCCGTCGTCGACCGTGTCGGCGGCGACCTGTCCCAGCGCGCGTTCGACGGAGCTGAGGACGGCCCAGATGTCGTTCGACAGTTGCCCGCGCACGGCCCGCGCGGCCTGCTCGACGCCGCGGACCGCGTGCGCGAGCGACCCGTCCCGGTCGGGGTCCACGGTCAGCGAACGGAACTCCGAGCGCACCCGCAGCCGGTCGGCGACCGGATCCGAACCGGACTCGGCGCTGCGATCGGGCCCCTCCGGGCGGTTCCCGGCGTCGGCGACCTGCAGGACCGTGTCGAGCAGGATCGGGAGGCTTCCGCCGCCCGCGAGCCACGGTCGCAGGCGGTAGTCGCGGTACTTCTCGCCGACGGCGATCATCAGTCGTGCCGCGCCCTCGGCGCGCTCGGCGAACCGGCCCATCCAGAACAGTTCGGTCAGTGCGCGGGGCGACGTCATCAGGTCGGACGTCGTCGCCGCATACGTGGGCAGGGCGTCCCCGTCCCGGTCGACGGTGTCCCCCGGATCGGTGGACGCGGTGCGCTGGGCCAGCCGGATCCAGACGTCCTTCGCGCCGGCGTGGCGCCGGTCCCCCCGCTCGGCCCCGGGAACGAGGGACGTGCCGAGTCCACCGGCCATCGGGGTGAATCCCACCTGCTGCGCGACACCGAACAGCCGCACCCCGACCGGTGCGAGGACGACCTCCCCGGATCCGTCGGCCGCGGGCGCATACGAGGGGTCCGGAACGATCTGCCCGACCCACCGCTCGGGTTCGGCCCGCACCCGGTCCAGCAGGGCGTCCCGGTCGGCGTCACCGAGCTCGGCGGGCACGATGGGCGGACCCCCGGCCACGGCGCGCAGCACCATCGACGGGGCGTTCGCGAGGATGTGGGACAGCTCCGACCGGTCGCCTCCCCAGAAACTCGGAACCGACGGCAGCAGTAGGTCCTCGTCGAGGAGGCGACGGCACAGTTCCGGGAGCAGCCGGGTGAGGGCTGGGTTCTCGAGGATTCCGCTGCCGAGGGGGTTGACGACGGTCACCGCTCCCCGTCGCAGCACCTCGACGAGCCCGACCACACCGGACCGGGAGTCGGGGCGCAGGTCGAGGGGGTCGGCGAGGTCGGCGTCCATCCGCCGGACGATCACGTCGACGCGTTCCAGGTTGCCGAGGGAGCGCATCCACACGTGGCCGTCGCGGACCACCAGGTCGGCGCTCTCCACGAGTGGGAAGCCGAGGACTGTCGCGAGATATGCCTGATCGAATGCCGCCTCGGACCGGGTTCGGGGGCTGAGGACGACGACCAGGGGGTCCTCGGTGCCCGCGGGGGCGGCGTCGATCGCCGCGAGCCGCATCGACTGGGCGAACGAGGACAGCGGGCGCGGGCCCACGGTCTCGTAGATGCCGGGCATCGCCCGGGCGATGACGCGGCGGTCCGCCATCGCGTACCCGGCGCCCGCCGGGGACTGCGTGTGGTCGCGCAGCGCGTGGAACGTGCCGTCCGCTCCGCGACCGACGTCGAGTCCGTGCAGGAACAGTTGATGGCGGCCCGGCACCGTGATGCCGTGCGCCGCACGGACGTACCCCGGGTGCCCGAACACCGTGCGGGCCGGAACGGCGCCGCTCCGGACGAGCGCCATCGGTCCGTACAGATCGGCGAGCACCGCGTCGAGGAGGCGGGAGCGCTGCACGAAGCCCGCGGCGAGCTGCTCCCACTCCTCGGCCGCGACGATCAGCGGGACCGCGTCGATCTCCCACCGCGGCGGTGCGGTCGGGGCGTCCGATCCGTCGAGGGGGTTGTAGGTGATTCCGTGGTTGTCGACGAGAAGCCGGATGCGGGACTGCAGGCGGCGGACGGAGTCCGGCCCGGCTGCCGTGAAGTCCTGGGCCAACTCCGCCCACGGTTCCCGGATGTCGCCGCCGTCGCCGAAGAGTTCGTCGTAGCCCGTGCCGTCGTGCGGCGAGACACTCATCAGGGTCTCCGCCTCTGGGCCAGGGAGCGCTCTTTCCGCGCCTGTTCGAGAAGCCGGCGCGGATCGCCGCCGCTGCGCAATCGCAGCGCCAGCACCAGAACGCCGGCGACCACGATGCCCACCATGTTGACACCGAGTTGCAGCGCCGCGAGCGCCGCGACGCGCCACTCGCCCACGGTGACCGCGACGACGGCGAAACCCGCTGCGGGAACGGTGGTGACCGAGATGAAGACACCGACGAGTGCCGCCGACTTCGCGGACACGAGCGCGAGCATGCCTGCCGCACCGGCGAGGAGCGCGACGATCAGTGAGAGTGGTCCGACCCGGTAGATGAAATCGACCTGGTCGAGGGACTCGATGCTCTCGAACTCCATCCAGCCGACCCGCTCCATCAGCAGCGTCGCGACCAGCGTCGCCGCCATCGCGAACGGGAACCCGAAGAGCAGGGCGATCAGCGACCGGCGGGCCAGGCTGAGCTTGCGCCGCATCAGTGCGACGGCGAGCGCGGCGAGCGGACCGAACTCCGGCCCCACCACCATGGCCCCGACGACGGTGATCGGCGAGTCGGTCACCACACCCACCGCGGCCAGCAGGCAGGCGATGGTGAGGAATGCGAGGAAGGTGCCGTTGAGCGTCGACTCCTCGCGCGTCCGGCTGACCAGTTCCTCCCACACGACGCTGTCCGCCGGATCACCGGGGGCCGCCCTCTCCGCGTCGTGTGCGGACTTCGACAGCACCGTCTCGACGGGCTCCACCGTGATCGCGCCGGTGCGATCGATTCCCAGGGCCTCGAGCGCATCGATCACGTCGTTCGCGGACTCGCGGGCCACGTCGGTCTGGATCGCGTCACCGGCGGGGTCGATCGCAGCGTCGCGCAGGACCACCACGTGGGTGGCGCCGGGTTCGGCGGCGAGCACACCGAGGACGTCCTCGGTGCGCTCGGCCGGACAGATCACTCGCAGGTGCAACATCGTGTCCCCCGGCTGTTCCGCGTCGTCCGGTCATTCGGGTCCTGCCGGCAGATCGCGCCGGTGGACCCGCCTACTTGTCTGCGGGTGCGGCGGGTTTGGCCGCCGCGGCGTCGCCCTTCGGCTCCGGCTTGGCGTCCACCCCGGACTCCTTGCGCTGCTGCGCGGTGATCGGAGCCGGAGCACTCGTCAGCGGATCGACGCCGCCACCCGACTTCGGGAACGCGATGACCTCACGGATCGAATCGACACCGGCCAGCAGGGCGGTGATGCGGTCCCAGCCGAACGCGATGCCGCCGTGCGGCGGGGCGCCGAACGCGAACGCGTCGAGCAGGAAGCCGAACTTCTCCTCGGCTTCCTCGTGGGAGATGCCCATCACCTTGAACACTCGCTCCTGAATGTCCTTGCGGTGGATACGGATACTGCCGCCACCGATCTCGTTGCCGTTGCAGACGATGTCGTAGGCGTACGCGAGCGCGGACCCCGGGTCGGTGTCGAACGTGTCGATCGACTCCGGCTTGGGCGAGGTGAACGCGTGGTGCACGGCCGTCCAGGCGCTGTAGCCGAGCGCGACGTCGCCGCTCGCGGTGGCGTCCGCCGTCGGCTCGAACAGCGGTGCGTCGACGACCCACACGAACGCCCAGGCGTCCGGGTCGATGAGGTTCTGCTTGCGGGCGATCTCGCCGCGCGCGGCACCGAGCAGCGCCCGGGACGACTTGGTGGCGCCGGCGGCGAAGAAGATGCAGTCGCCCGGCTTCGCACCGACGTGCGCGGCGAGGCCCTCGCGTTCGGCGTCGGTGAGGTTCTTGGCCACCGGTCCCCCGAGCGTGCCGTCCTCGCCGACGAGCACGTACGCCAGGCCCTTCGCCCCGCGCTGCTTCGCCCATTCCTGCCAGGCGTCGAGTTGCTTACGCGGCTGGCTCGCACCGCCGGGCATCACCACCGCGCCGACGTATTCCTGCTGGAACACGCGGAACGTGGTGTCCTTGAAGAACTCGGCGCACTCGACCAGTTCGACACCGAAACGCAGGTCCGGCTTGTCGGAACCGTAGCGACGCATCGCCTCGGCGTACGTCATCCGCGCGATCGGTGTCTTGATCTCGTGCCCGACCAGCTTCCACAGCGACGACAGCACCTCCTCGGCGAGGAGGATGACGTCGTCCTGGTTGACGAAGCTCATCTCGATGTCGAGCTGAGTGAACTCGGGCTGGCGGTCCGCGCGGAAGTCCTCGTCGCGGTAGCAGCGCGCGATCTGGTAGTAGCGTTCGATGCCACCGACCATGAGCAGCTGCTTGAACAGCTGCGGGCTCTGCGGCAACGCGTAGAAGCTGCCCGGCTGCAGTCGCGCGGGAACCAGGAAGTCGCGGGCGCCCTCCGGCGTCGACCGCGTCAACGTGGGCGTCTCGACCTCGACGAACTCGTGGTGCGCGAGCACGGCGCGTGCCGCGGCGTTGACCTTGGACCGCAGGCGGATGGCGTGACCGGGACCCTCACGGCGCAGGTCGAGATAGCGGTACTTCAGGCGCGCTTCCTCACCGGCCTGGTCGTCCAGCTGGAACGGCAGCGGCGCGCTCTCGTTGAGGACCTCGAGCTCGGTGACGTTGACCTCGATGGCTCCGGTGGGGATCTCGAAGTTCTGGTTGCCCTCGGGACGCACCTCGACCACACCGGTCACCTTGACGCAGTACTCCGCGCGCAGACGGTGTGCCTGCTCGGCGGCGGCGCCTTCCCGGAACACCACCTGGGACACACCCGACGCGTCACGTAGATCGATGAAGATCACCCCGCCGTGATCACGACGCCTGGCAACCCAACCGGTGAGGGTTACGGTCTGCTGGGCCTGCTCGGCTCGCAATGAACCGGCGAGATGTGTGCGCAGCACGGGATTCCTTTCGAAACATGGGGCAAGCTACTTCGTTGGCTGAGATCCTACGGAGACACCGTGCGTGAGCGGAAACGCATACCCGCTTCGCGTGCGAGGCTCGATCGGCACGCACCGGAAAACTGACGAGAAAGCGACGACGACATGACCTTCAACGAGGGCGCCCGAATGGACTCCGGCCGGGTGTCGGTCGGTGGCGGGGGCGGCGGTGGCCTCGGCGGCAAGTTCGCGATGGGCGGCGGCGCCGGCGGTCTGATCGTGCTGGTTCTCGCACTGCTCCTCGGTGGCGATCCCGGCTCGCTGCTCGGCGGCCTCAGCGGCACCACTGATTCCGCCGGCCAGAATTCCGGCGCGGGCCTCGCCGGATGCGAGACCGGCGCGGACGCCAACCGCGACGTGAACTGCCGGGTGGTGTTCACCGCAGGCAGTCTCGACTCCGTGTGGCAGCAGGAACTCGGGAAACAGACCGGCACCGCGTACGTGCCGCCGGAGGTCGTGCTGTTCTCCGGTTCCGTCAATACCGGCTGCGGCAACGCCACCAGTGAAGTCGGACCGTTCTACTGCCCGGCGGACTCGACGGCGTATTTCGACACCAGCTTCTTCCAGCTCCTCGTCGACCGCTTCGGGTCCAGCGGCGGACCGCTGGCGCAGGAGTACGTCGTGGCGCACGAGTTCGGCCACCACATCCAGAACCAGCTCGGCGACATCGGGCGGGCACAGGCCGACCCGCGGGGCGCCGACTCGGCTGCGGTGCGAACCGAGTTGCAGGCCGACTGCTACGCGGGCGTGTGGGCCCACTACGCCGACACTCTCCCCGGACCCGACGGCGGACCGCCGTTCCTGAACACGCTCACCGACACCGATATCGACGACGCTCTCTCCGCCGCCTCGTCGGTCGGTGACGACCGGATCCAGCAGTCCGCGGGCGCCCGGGTGAATCCGGAGGGCTGGACGCACGGCTCCTCGGAGCAGCGCCAGAAGTGGTTCGCGACCGGTTACCGGACGGGCCAGGTCCAGGCCTGCGACACCTATTCCGCACGCGATCTCAACAACCCGCCCGCGCTGCGCTGACCACTCGATCTCCGACAATAAATATTGTCTTGACAGAAATTGCTGTCGGTGCGACAGTTGAGGCATGTTGGACGTAGCAGTGATCGACCAAGCGGCCGCCGCGGAGATCTCTCTGGACCCGGTCCGGGCGCGGTTGCTCGCGGCGCTCGCCGAACCCGGTTCGGCGAGTTCCATCGCCGCGGCGGTCGGACTGACGCGGCAGAAGGCCAACTACCACCTACGCGCACTCGAGGAGCACGGCCTCGTCGAACTCGTCGAGGAACGCAAGAAGGGCAACGTCACCGAGCGGGTGTTCCAGGCCACCGCGGCGTCCTACGTCATCTCCCCCGCCGCGTTCGCCGCCCTCGCACCCGATCCCGACCGGTCACCGGACCAACTGTCGGCCCGCTGGCTGGTCGCACTGGCGGCGCGACTGGTGCGTGAGGTCGGCGAGTTGATCGCCGGCGCCACCGCGGCGCGTCAGCCGCTGGCCACCTACGCGATCGACAGCGAGGTCCGGTTCGCGTCCGCGGCCGACCGGTCCGCCTTCGCCGACGAACTCGGCGAGTCGGTGAAGCATCTGGTGGCCCGATACCACGACGAGAACGCCCCGAACGGGCGCAGGCACCGCCTCGTCGTCGCACTGCACCCCAGCCTGAAAACACCGTCCGAGCAAGCGAAGTCACCCGACAACCGTCACGAGGAGAGCTAGCCATGTCCGAGAACTTCGAGATTCGCCGCGAGGTCGTCCTGAACGCCACCCCGGAAGACGTGTTCGCCGCCGTCACCAGCGGCACCGGCGGGTGGATGTTTCCCTCCGAACTCGATCCCGGCGTCGGCAGCGAGGGACCCGACGACCCGACCGTCGTCGCGTGGGAGCCGCCGCGGAAGTTCGCCGTGCGCCAGGAAGGCCCCGACGGCTGGTTCAACGCCCTCGAATACCTCATCGAGGCCCGCGACGGCGGCACCGCGGCGCTGCGCTACGTCCACAGCGGCATCTTCACGGACGATTGGGACGCGCAGTACGACGGCGCCGACAAACACACCACGTTCTACCTCCACAGCCTCGGCCAGTACGTCCAGTACTTCGCCGGCCGCGCAGCCACCTACATCACAACCGGCGGTCCGGAGGCCTCCACCGGTCCCGGCGCAATGGCCGCGCTCCGCGGCGCGCTCGGCCTGACCGACACCTCCGCGACCGACGACACGGTGTCCGTTGACGTCCCAGGTTTCGGCACGGTCGACGGCGTCGTCGACTACCTGACGCCGCACTTCATCGGCATCCGGACCGACGATGCGCTGTACCGGTTCTACGGCCGCAACGCGTTCGGCGGTACGGTCGACGCGGCGCACCACCTGTTCGCTGTCGGCGTCGACCAGGAGAAGTCGCAGGACGCGTGGAAGTCCTGGCTGGACAACGTCTTCGCCTGAACCCGTCGTACCCCCGTTCAGGACGCCGTGAACTCGCCCCCGCCCGGAATGTTCGGGGTGCTCGTGGTGATCTCGACGCTGACCCTTCCGGCCCCCGGATCGAAGTACACGGCTGTCGGCGCGCCCGGACCGTCCCATCCGCTCAACGCCCACTGCTTCGTTCCGGAGGCGCCGGTGTCGAGGTTGCGCCAATGCAGGGTTCCGTCGACCAGGCAGACCCGGGAGGGGCCCGCGAAGTACGTCGTCAACAGCACGTAGTTCGGCCCGTACGGCGCCGGGTAATCGGACGACGCCCGGGCGTCGATCCGCCCTCCGCACACGCTGATGTCGCCGGGGTTCAGCCCGTGCCCGATCGTGTAGGTGGGGGTCAGCGTCGCCGTCTCCGCTCCGGCGGCCGCCGGTGCACCGAACAGTGCGGCGGCGGCGAGCGAACCCGCCACCGCCGAACGGACAACCAGATTTCCCACAGGCATGGCGCTCCTCGGTCGTGTGCGTCGGGTGAACCCCTCTCCCCGTGAATGGATATCCGTTCTGTCCGCGGCGTCGTGACCCCACGGCGTCTCATGCATGGTCTGGGCATAGAAGATCTGGGGTGATTGTCCATCCGGCTGTGGTGAGCCATCGTTGAACCGGCTTGGCCAGATCGCCGTCCTCGGCGAGTTCGGCGAAGTAGTCGGCGTGGATGGGCCCGTCGCCGCAGACACTGCAGCCGAGGTCGAACGCTGGTTGCCCGGGTTCGCAGTGGCGGCATTGCTGTCGACCGATCAGCGTTCCGCGGTGATCGGGATCGGGGTGGAGCCAGATCACCGCGAGGTCAGCGCGTTGGTGTGCTGCCTCGGCGCGAGTAGTGGGCTCGTGTCCGCAGGTCGGGCACGTGCGAGAAGTGGGTACAGGTGCACGTGGATCGGCGACCAGGATCTCCTGCGTGACCGGCGCGATGTCCACGCGCTTGTGCAGAAGCCCATAGACCGTGGTGCGCGGCACTTTCAGCATGTCGGCGATCTGCGCGAGGTGTGTTCACCTGCGTCGTACAGGCGTTGAGCGAGTGCCTTTTACTCAGCAGAATGTGCAGTTCAGAGCTGCGTCCGATAGGGATCGCTTCTCGACATCAAACTCGCCGACGCGTGTGCGCGTGTATCGTGCTGCCGGCCGCCCGAGGACCGGGCCGGGGATCTGGCCCGCATGTTCACGGCCCTCGGCGAGGTGTGCCCGGTGGGGGGTGTCGACGAGCGCGATCCTGGGATGCGCTGCCGGTGACCGAGGGCCGATGTGGGCTACCTCTTGCGTGCAGTGACGAGCAGGTACTCGGCCTCGTAGAGTGTCCGGCC
Source organism: Rhodococcus sp. JS3073 (assembly GCF_026810085.1). Taxonomy (NCBI): domain Bacteria; kingdom Bacillati; phylum Actinomycetota; class Actinomycetes; order Mycobacteriales; family Nocardiaceae; genus Rhodococcus; species Rhodococcus sp. JS3073. The sequence continues at coordinate 127,554 of NZ_CP113951.1, forward strand.
AGGCGCATCGGCCCGATTCCATGCGGTGAGAAACTGCAGGAAATCCCGCTCGAGGTTCGCGATCCGATCCGGGTCCGCGGCAATGTGGCGGTACACGGTGATCGTCGGGCCATAGTTGCGTTTCCAGAACTCCCGGAACTCCGTCGGGTCTGCGAAGCGGTCGATCACGAGCGACTGGCGGTGCGCGTCGAGCGCAGTCACCCTGTCGCCGAACAGGTCGCGGACGTGTTGCTCGTCGCCCCACAACGGCGGCGGGGTCGCACCGCGCGGCGGGGGCGGTGCGTAGGGTCCCATGGTCTTGAACAGGTTGCCGATCAGGCCCTGCGGTGTCCAGTTGATCATCGCGATGGTGCCGCCGGGCCGGCAGACTCGCAGCATCTCGTCGGCGGTCTGCCGATGGTGCGGCGCGAACATTGCCCCGACGACCGAGATGACGGCGTCGAAGCTGTCGTCGTCGAACGCCAACGCCTCCGCGTCGGCTTCGACCCAGTCCAGTTCGACGCCGCGCTGGGCGGCGATCGCTCGCCCGGCGACGAACAGTTCCGGCGTCAGGTCCGACGCGACGACGGTGGCGCCGCGCGCGGCAGCCGGGATCGCGGCGTTGCCGCTGCCGGCGGCCACGTCGAGCACCCGCTGGCCGGCGCGGATGTCGGCTGCCTCCACGAGTACCTCGCCGAGGGCCGGGATCAGCTCGGCGGCGACGGTCGGGTAGTCGCCGGAGGCCCACAACGCTCGGTGTTTGGCCTTGAGCGCGCGGTCGGTGTCTCTATCGGTGGGAATGGTGGTCATGTCGTGTCCTCGTCCTCGATGCCAGGTGCCGGGATGTCGGCACATCAATAGACGACGGCCGGTTCGGAAGGACGCACGCGAGCTGATTTCGGCGGAATGCGTTCAGCCGAGTGTGAGCTGGGCGCGGTGGAAGTCGAAGTGCTTGCCCGGGTACCGGTAGACCTGCTCGAGGGTCATGGTCTCGGTGAAGAACGGGTCCCACCGCACCGGAAAGGCCATGCTGCGCCGCAGGTTTGCTTCTGATTCGTCGGCCAGGGAGCGTTGCAGCGTGGCGATGACGCGGTCGCACTTCCGGCCCATCCGGCGGTGGTCGAAGACGGTGGCCGCCGCGCACGAGCCGAGGTAGTTTGATCTGGTGGAACGCCGGTGTCGTGGCGTCCAGGACGCGGGCGAATCCTCGGCCGGCGCGGTCAGGTAGCCGGGAGAACGCCCGGACCAGCACCAGTAGGCGGCGAACCACCATGTAGCCGAACACCATGTGGAACAGCAGTTGCTCGTTCGTCCATCGGGTACCGGACGAGCGTCGATCGAGCTTGTCGCCGCTCGCGCCGTCGACGAGCTCGTGCAGGAGGACCCTGGCGCGCTCGAGATCCGCGGCGATCGCTGCTCGATCCACCGGTCGTGGAGGTTCGGTCATGGCTGGTCCGCGGCGGCTGAGCGGCGTTCGAGGAAGACGGTGTCGCGCCAGATGCCGTCGAGTCGCGCGATGCGTTCGCGGACGCCGATGGTGCGGAATCCGGCGGAGTGATGCAGGGCGATGCTGGCCCGGTTCTCCGGAAAGATCGAGGTCTGCAAGGTCCATATCCCGGCTTCGTCGGCGGCGATGACCTGGGTGCGCAGCAGGGCCTTGCCGACGCCGCGCCCGCGCATCCCGACGGCGACGTAGACGGAGTTCTCGGCTACGCCTCGATAGCAGTCCCGCCCGGAGGTCGGACCCAGTGCGGCCCAGCCGACCACGACGCCGTCGATCTCGGCGACCCACCGATGCCCGGGCAGCCATTGGGCGTCCAGGGTTTCCCGGGTAGGGACCTCGGTGGTGAAGGTGGCGGTGCGAGTGGCGATGCCCTCACCGTAGATGCGGCGGACGTCGTCCCAGTCCTGTTCCGTCATGGGGCGCACGGTCACGTCGTCGGGGAGGTCGTCCGGGCAGCACGGCCGCGGGGTCAGCACGCCCATGACCGCGTCGGCGGCGTGCGGGAGTCCGGTGCAGCAGGAGGGGTTGACCGTGACGACGGTGCTGGTGCGGTCCTTGTGGACGGAGACGAACCCGACGTCGGCAAGCTTGCGCACGTGGTGCGAAATGGTGGGCTGACCGATGCCCAGGGCCTCGGCCAGCTCACCCACGGTGATCCCAGCCGGGCGGGAGGCGACCTGATGCAGCAACCGCACCCGGGTGGGATCGGCCAGGCAGGCGAACCAGCCGGCGTAGGTGACCGCGTCCTCCGGCGCCAACGCATCCACCTGCGCGGTGCCGGGGGTGCGGACGGCCGGCATGTCCAGGGAAGTCATGCCCTTCACTATATCGACATCCATCGATGGTTGCATTAATCGACGCTCATCGATACTCTCCGACGTTAGAGGATCGATGAACGTCGATGAAAGGATTATCCAGATGAACACCTTGCCCGTAGTCGTCGTAGGCGCCGGCCCGATCGGCCTCGCAGCCGCGGCACAATTGCGTGAGCGCGGCCTGACCCCGCTGGTCTTCGAACGCGGCCCGGTGGCCGGTGCGGCGATCTCCGAGTGGAACCACGTGCGGCTGTTCTCCCGTTGGGGTGAGCTGATCGACCCCGCCGCCCGCCGCCTGCTCGACGCCACCGGCTGGGTGGCCCCGGACGACGAGGCGTACCCGACCGGCCAGGACTGGACCCGCGACTACCTTTCGCCGCTGGCCGCCGCCCTCGGCGACATCGTGCAGCTGGGCACCGAGGTGGTCGGCGTGGCCCGCCGCGGCCGGGACCGGGTCGTCGACGCCGACCGCGACACCGAACCGCTCTCGGTGCACCTGCGCCGCGCCGACGGCACCGCGGACCGCATCCTCGCGCAGGCCGTCATCGACGCCTCCGGCACCTGGACCACCCCCAACCCCCTCGGCGGCGAAGGCCTGCCCGCACTCGGCGAGAAGTCCGCGGCCGACCGGATCGAGTACCGGGTGCCGAACATCGACGACCCCGAGGTGCGGGCCCGGTACGCGGGCAAGCACATCGTGATCGCCGGCAGCGGGCACTCGGCGCTGACCGCCATCGTCGCGTTGGCCGATCTGGAGAAGCAGGCGCCGGGTACCCGGATCAGCTGGGTGCTGCGCCGCGGCGACGCCGGCTCCACCTTCGGCGGCGGCGAGGACGATCAGCTGCCCGCCCGCGGCGCCCTCGGATTGCGCGCCAAGGCGGCGGTCGACGACGGGCTGTTGCAGGTGGTTCCCGGATTCCGCACCGCAGCCATCGAGTCCCACGGTGAGCGGGTGGTGTTGGTGTCCGACACCGGAGCCCGGATCGAGGACGTCGATCGGGTGGTGGTGCTTACCGGGTTCCGGCCCGATTTGTCCTGGCTCTCGGAGATTCGCCTGGGCCTGGATCCGGTGCTGCAGGCGCCGGTGGAGTTGGCGCCGCTGATCGATCCGAACGTGCATTCCTGCGGCACCGTCTACCCACACGGGGTCGCCGAACTGTCGCATCCGGAGCCGAATGTGTTCCTGGTCGGGATGAAAAGCTACGGCCGCGCCCCGACATTCCTGGCGATGACCGGGTACGAGCAGGTCCGCAGCATCGCCGCCGCCCTGGCGGGCGACCACGACGCCGCCGCCCGGGTGGAGCTCACCCTGCCGGAGACCGGAGTCTGCGGCGGAGCCGGGGTCTTCGACGACCCCGACACCCCCGCGGCAGCGGAAGAGTCCGTGGGGTGCTGCGTCGCCCCGGACCCGCAGCTGATCACCCTGTCCGCCCGCGCGGGCGGATAACCGATGGCCCCGACCACGACCCTGCCGCAGAACACCCCGACGCTCGCCGAGGGTGGTCTGCGACGGGTCCTTGCGGTGCTCTGCCTGACCGAGATCACCAGCTGGGGCATCCTCTACTACGCGTTTCCGGTGCTGTCGGTGTCCATTTCGGCCGACACCGGGTGGTCCCTGCCGGTGATCGTGGCGGCGTTCTCCCTGTCCCAGCTCGCCGCCGCGCTGACCGGGATCCCGGTCGGACGGATCATCGACCGGTTCGGGCCGCGGGCGGTGATGACCGCCGGATCCGTCCTCGCCGTCCCCGCGCTGCTGGTTGTCGCGGCCGCCCCGAACCTGCCGACCTTCTACGCCGGGTGGCTCGCTGCCGGGATCGCGATGGGCGCGGTGCTGTATCCGCCCGCGTTCGCGGCGCTGACCCGCTGGTACGGCGACGGCTACGTCAAGGCGCTGATGATCCTCACCCTCGCCGCCGGGTTGGCCAGCACCGTCTTCGCCCCGCTCACCGCGGCGTTGGTCGACCGGTACGACTGGCGGACCACCTATCTCGTCCTCGCCGCCATCCTGGCCGTCATCACCGTGCCCGGGCACCTGCTCGGCCTGCGCGGGCGGTGGCCGCACCCACCCACCCCAGTGGGGGACCATCCGGTCGATCACCGGGATGCCTCTCGCAGCCGCGCGTTCCTCGCCCTCGTCATCGCACTGAGTCTCGGGGCGTTCGCCGCGTTCGCCGGGGTGTTCAACCTGGTGCCACTGCTGATCGAGCAGGGCTTCTCCCCGTCCCTCGCGGCCCTGACGTTGGGGTTGGGTGGGGCCGGTCAGGTCCTCGGCCGCCTCGGCTACCTCCCGATCGCCGCCCGCACCACCGCCCGCACCCGGATCGTGGTGATCCTCGCCGCCACCGCCGCCAGCACCGCATTGCTGGGGATCGCCTCCACCACTGCCGCGTTGATCGGGGTGGCGATCGGGGCCGGGCTGATCCGCGGGATCTTCACCCTGATCCAGGCCACCGCGATCACCGACCGATGGGGCGCCACCCACTACGGGCGCCTCAATGGGCTCATGTCCGCCCCGGTGGTCATCGTCATGGCACTGGCCCCCTGGGCCGGAACCGCACTGTCGGCGCGGACCGGGAGCTACGCCCACGCCTACCTGATCCTCGCCGCCCTCGCCGTAGTCGCCTCCCTCATCGGCGCCGCCAGCATCCCCCGGCATCGGCGCCACGATGCCGCCACCACTACCTGACCCTCTCGACAACCCTGGAAGGGACAACTGAATTGAGCGACTACGACGTCCTCGTCGTCGGCGGCTGGCAGTCCGGCCTGGCCGCCGCCCATCACGCACTGCGCCGCGGCCTGAAACCGGCGATCCTCGAGGCCTGATTCGGCGGTGGGCGCGTCCAACGCGAAGTTGCTTCGTCTGAGGAAGCGGACTCTCATCCAGAACCGGGTGAGAGCACACCTTCTTTCGAGAGGAACCCTCCGATGACCACCCACCTGTTCTCTCCCCCCGGAACCGGCCTCGAGGCCGGCGGCCACGGCGGGGGTGTGAGATGACCGCCCCCGCCGTCCTCGTCGAGGATCTGCACGTCGCCTTCGGCAAGAACTGGGCCCTCGACGGTGTCGACTTGGAGGCTGCCGCGGGGACCACGCTCGGTGTGCTCGGCCACAACGGTGCCGGCAAGACCACCCTGATCCGCACGCTGACCACCCTGGTGCGTCCCACCATCGGCCGCGTGCAGATCGAGGACCTGGACGTCGTCGCCGACGCCACCGAGGTCCGCCGCCGGATCGGGGTGACCGGCCAATACGCCGGTCTCGACGAATTCCTCACCGCCCGAGAGAATCTGGAGCTGATCGGCCGCCTGACCGGGCCGCGGCGCACCGCCCGCGCGCGGGCCGACGCGCTGATCGACCGGCTCGGTCTGGACGAGTACGCGGCTCGGCGGGTAGGGGAACTCTCCGGGGGCTCGCGCCGCCGGATCGATCTGGCCGCCAGTCTCGTCGGATCCCCGTCGCTGCTGTTCCTGGACGAGCCGACCACGGGCCTGGACCCCCTCGCCCGCGCCGGGCTGTGGGACGTCGTGGACGAGCTCACCGACGCGGGCACCACGGTCGTGCTCACCACCCAGTACCTCGAGGAGGCGGACCGGCTCGCCGACCACATCGTGGTCCTCAGCCGGGGCCGGGTCGCTGCCCGCGGCACCCCCGCCGAGCTGAAACGGATCGTCGGCGGCAAGGTCGTCAGCGCGACGGTCCCCGCCCATCAGCTCGTCGCGCTGCCGTTCATCCCGGACGCCGACCGGGTCGACGACAACCGGGTTCGGGCGTCGGTCACCGTCGACGACGCCCCCGCCGCGATCGCGCTGGTCGCCGACCTGCACGACCGCGGCATCGAGGTCACCGACCTGGACGTAGCTTCCCCGAGCCTCGACGACGTCTTCACCCACCTCGCCCACACAGGAGCCCACAAATGACCACCACCAACGCGATCGGGCGGCCCTCTGCCTTGGACCAGCTCGCCGCGCTCACCGTCCGGAACCTGCGCACCAGCGCACGTGTTCCGCAGCTGTTGATGTTCTCGCTCACCATGCCGATGGCGATGCTGGTGCTGTTCAGTCAGGTGTTCCGCAGCGTCGCGGCCGGACCCGGCTTTCCGGCCGGGGTCAGTTACATCGTCTTCCTCACTCCGGCGATGCTCGCCGTCTCCACCGTGATGGCCGGCACCAACGCCGGAGTGTCCGCCGCGATCGATCACACCAACGGCCTCCATGACCGCTTCGCTGCCCTGCCGATGCGGGCGGCGTTGACGGGGGTGGCTCGCACCATCAACGAGGCCGTCTTCACCCTCGCCCGGGCTGCGTTGCTCGGGATCGCCGCCGTGGCTTTGGGTTTCGAGTTCCACGGCACCGCCGGTGATGCCGTCGCCGCGGTCATCGTGCTGGTGGTGCTGGCCGGGGCGATGAGCGCCCTGTTCGGGCTGATCGGGGACCGGCTCCGTCGGCCGGACGTGGTCCAGTTCGCCGGGATGATGGTGATGATGCCGCTGATGTTCATCTCGAGTGCGTTCGCGCCGATCGAGACCATGCCCGGCTGGATGCAGGCCATGGCGACGGTGAATCCGGTCGCGCACGCCACCGACGCCCTGCGCGGCCACGTCCTCGGCACCGCCACCGCCGGCGACACCGCCGCAGCCCTGGTTGCGGCGATCGGGTTGTGGGCGGTGGTGACCGCCGCGCCCGCCTTCACCCGCGTGGTTCGGTCCGCACGCACCCGCTGAACGACGACACCCCGCCCTGTCCTCCTCCCAAGGATGGGGCGGGTTCTTCGTGTCTGCTGTCCGTCCGGATCCGGGCACTCCTCTGGCCCCTACCCCGGTGGAGGGGGCAGAGGCTGAGAGAGTGCTGTGGTCAGCGGATGCGCCCGGTGCGGGCGTCGACGGCGCTCATGCGGCGGCGTCGAGCAGATGCAGTTCCTCCGCCACGATCAGATCGACCTCTTCGTCGGTCAGGCCCGACAACAGATGTGTGGTCAGCATCGCTCTCACCTCCTCACCGCGCTTCTACTGGTACGTCGAACCGGAGAACCCGGAATCGACATCGACACCCATACAGACGAGGAACTTCGGATTCGGACGCAGGTGCGTCCGATGACGGTCAATGTCGTCCGTACCTCTGGAACGACCCTGACCCAGGGGGTCGCCACCGCGCCTCGGGGCGGGGATCCTGTAAGACGGAGAGGAACCACAAATCATGAATGAGGACACGGCCACCACCACCACGACGACACCGCAGTCGGCACCAGCTGATCTCGACCAGCTCTGGCGCCGCTTCTCGAGCGACTTGCGGGCCTTCATCGCCCGCCGGGTTTCACGTCTCGAGGACGCCGACGACATTCTGTCGATCGTGTTCCTGCGGATGGCGAAGAGCCTGGACAACCTGCGCGAGCAGGACCGGCTCCTGGGGTGGATGTATGCCATCACCCGCAACGCGATCACCGACTACTACCGGTCCGCGCCCCATCGGCGGGAGCTGGCCGTCGACACTGTCCCCGACAACCCGCGCGAGGGCGAACCGGACGACGACGAGACGGCGGAGAAGGAACTCGCCTCCTGCCTGGTGCCGATGCTCTCCGGACTGCCCGCCGAGCAGGCCGCGGCGGTGAAGATGGTCGACCTCGACGCCCGAACCCACGCCGCCGCGGCCGGGGAGGCGGGGATTTCGGTGTCCGGCATGAAATCCCGCGTTCAACGCGGCCGTGCCACCCTCCAGGCCCGACTGCACGCCTGCTGTGAGATCAGCCAGGACCGGACCGGTCACGTGCACGACTACCAGCCCCGCAGCGGATCCTGCGCCTGCGGCGCCCCCTCACCCGCGGACCAGTAGACCGTCACACCCGCTCGGGAGCGGCGCACCGGTAGACCGCGCGGCACCACGCACAGACGACGGTGCGGTGCGAGCCCAACGCTCGCACCGCACCGTTGTCATCTGAGGGCTACTGGCAGCCGCATCCACCACCCGCCGTCGCCGCCGGACCGCAGCACGTCGACTTCTCACTCTGGTCGCAGCAGATGGTTTGCCTCTCGGTGCTGCAACACGTGGGCGCCGCAGCCTGTGGGGTTCGGTCCGTCCGATCCGTCGCCGGGTTCTCGAACTCGTGGGGGTTGGTCATGGTGACTCCTTGATCCGTCGGGTTGGGTACCAGATCAGACGGAGGAGTGCGAGAAGGGACGCAAGCCCCTCGGATCGGCGGCATCAGAACAGCAGCTGAGGCGGGGTTGCGCTCTTCTGCAGGTCACGGGCCTTGCTGTTGCATCGACCCAACAGGCACCGACATTGTCGACGACGCTGCTCGTCGCGTACCCCTTCGCGGCGAAGACGGTCGGCGCGGCCTCGAGAAACCGGGACCGCCGCTCCGCCATGCGCGCTGCGACCGGCCGTGCCCACGCACATCAGGCTGCGGGAACAGGGAACTAGCACAGGGCACCCATCCGACCGCCCGGGGATTCGGATGTCGGGCATACCGGTGCCCCGCCGTCGAGCCTGCCGACGGCACGGCCCGCAAGAGGTCACCACCACGACGGCTCAACCGCACCGGACCATTTCGTCGGGAAGACCATTACGCGGGCGAGGAGGGCGGCGAGTCGGGCTTCTCTTGTGATCAGGCGCGAGAGCTCAGCCCGGTTCACCCGCTTCGGGTGAAGGCGCACTCCAGGCGGTATGCGAAGCATGAACGGAAGGGGTTGCCGGCTCGATGGCGGAGGTGTCGACGATGTTCGATGGTGACAGGACTCGATTCGAGGGCGGGTATCCCACCGAGGAGACGATTCGGCGGGCATACGAAGACGTGGATCTGGTGCGGGCAATCCAGTGTTACCGGTTCTTCTATCCGACCGTCTCGCTCGAGGCGACCTGGCGCGGCAACCTCTCGGGTGGGGTGGTGCCGAACAAGGTCTTCGCCCTGCTCGAGGGCACCCCGCAGCAGTTCGTGTTCACCCCCAACTCCGACACCCCATATACCGGGCTGGCGCTGGACTTGAGCGATGGCCCGATGGTGCTGGAGTTGCCCCCGGGACCGTTGATGGGCGCGGTCAACGACCTGAATCAACTGTGGGTGATGGATATCGGGCTCCCAGGTCCGGCGAAGGCCGCGGGCGGCAAGCATCTGGTAATCCCGCCGGGATACGACGGCGTTATCCCCGACGATGTCTATTCGGGGCGGTCCACGACCAACCGGGTGCTGGTGCTGGTGCGGGCATTGCCGCAGGGCAAGGACGTCGCCGGTGCGATCACGCTGATGAAGTCGGTGACGGTGTACCCGCACGAACCGGTCGCCGAATGGACTGAGCCGACCTGGATCGATCTCAGCCGCCAGGCGGATCTCGATTTCACCCCGGTGCGGTGGGAGGACGATCTCCAGTACTGGCAGGTTTTGCACGACATCATCGACGCCGAACCCGCGTACGAGGGGTATCGGAGTCAGTACGGTGAGCTCGCCGCGCTCGGAATCGCCAAGGGCGCCCCGTTCGAGCCGGACGAACGGATGAGCATCATCCTGACCCGGGCCGCCGAACTGGGGCACGCCCAGCTGTGTGTGCAGTCGTTCGCCGACCGGCGTCCCGAACGCACGGTGTGGGAGGGGCGGCACTGGGAATGGGCGGTGCTCCGGCCGGAGAACGGAACATTCGAGACGGCGAACTACGTGGATCTGTACGCCCGGGAGAAGTGGTTCTACCAGCCGCAGATCGAATCCCCCGCGATGTTCGCCCGCAGCCCGGGCGCCGGATCGCTGTACTGGCTCGGACTACGTGACGCGAACGGTACCTACCTGAACGGCTCGAATACCTACACCCTGACGGTGCCGCAGCCGGTGCCGGCGACACTGTTCTGGTCGATCACGGTCTACGACGCCGAAACCCGCAGTGAGATCCGGACCGAGCAGAACCGGGCTGCGCTCCGGTCGCTGTTCGAACTGTCCGACCTCGACCCGCAGGCCCCGATCGTGTTGCACTTCGGTCCGGACTCCCCGGCGTCGGAGGAGGCCGGCCGCTGGATTCAGACCCTCCCGGGGCAGGGCTGGTTCGTCTACTTCCGCATCTACGGCCCCGACGCGCCGGCGTTCGATGGGTCGTGGCAGTTACCGGATTTCGACAAGACGTCGCAGTGAGCGTCGCAGGAGGGTCGGTGGTGTACCTCGATGCCGGTGCGCATGGTGAACACCGTGTCCCGGGTCTGGTTCACCAGTGTCCCTTTCAGGGTGATCACATCACCGGTTCCTCGCGCCGCCCGAATGTTCTCGATCACCAAGAATCCGGTGAGGATGTCGGCGGGGCGTACCGGCCGCACGAAGCGGAGTTCGCGGACGCCGCGGCCGGCGATGATGCGCCAGTTGGTGGCTGCGCACGGCCGTGTCGCAGGCGAGGCAATACCCTCGGGTCCACGGGACAGGGAGGTCAGCTGTGAGCGCAACGAAGAAGCAGATGGCACTCACCCAGCGAGAACTGATGATCAACTCGATCAATCCGGACTTCGCACCGCCAGCAACGAGCGGTGATTCAAAGGGCCATTCCAAGGACGTCCCTGGGTCCGACCGGGCAGGTAAGGCCGGCTCGATCACAGCCCACAGGTCCGCACTCGAGCCCGTCATTTAGCACAGATGCTCTATGGCACAGGGAAGGTGCCGAGCCCCGGGTGGACCAGCATCTGGTACCCATCGACAGGAGGGTACGCGCCGACGTCGGCGACCGCGGCGATCATCCCGCTGCCGGTGACGACCGTCGCGGGCGCGTATCGGCACCAATCCCCCGGTGCGGTGGGCCCACTGGGGTCGCGCTCCACAAGTTGGAGGGCGATGGTGCCGGCGACGCCGGTGGTCAGGTTCCGCCAATTCACCGACACGGCGACGCAGTATCTCGAGGTCGTCGCGGAACGCTCCACCGCAAAGGCCACCACGCCGGATGCACCCGTCGTTGCCGACGGTGTCACGGTCGACAGCGGCGGCGGGTAGTCACAGGCCAACACGGTCAGCAACAGGCATCCTGCGACGAACCGCACCGGGACCTGGAACGCCGTGGTCGTCGCTGCCGGGACCGGCGGCGTGTCCGCCATCGCGGTGACGGACGAGCAGATCGGGATCGCGAGGACCGCCACCGATGCCGCGGCCCAGGCTACGAACGAACGACGAATTCCTGCACGACGCACGGCGTCAGCCTCTCGAGTTGGATCCATCCCGACCCTGGTGCAGTCTCAGGCTACCCGCTGCGTGGCAGCGCAGACCTGGCAATGGCGTACGGGACAGGCCCCCGGGTACCTCCTACGCGGCGCTCGTCATCCATCATCGCGTCCGCCATAAGCAGACACGCTCTAGTGTCGACACCGTGACATCGGGTGACATCGAAAAGGAGACTTCCATGTCGTTCACGGACGAAGAGATCGCCTACCTGCGGTCGCAGCCGATCGCTCGCGTCGCCACCGTAGGCGCAGACGGGCAACCCGACGTGGTTCCACTCGCATTCGAGTTCGACGGAACCGACTTCTGGGTGGGAGGTTCCGGCCCGTCGGTCGCCGGTACCCGCAAGTTCCGGAACATCCGGGCCGGGAACGCCAAGGTGTCGTTGGTCGTCGACGACCTGGTGTCGTTCGAACCGTTCGTCGCGCGGTCCATCCGGATCTACGGCACGGCCGATCAGCCGGTGGAACGGGACGGCATGGTCGGCCCCGGCCTCTATGTTCGCATCGCACCGGCCATTTCGTGGAGCTGGAACATGGCGGGAGAACCTGCCGGCACAGAGTGGTACGAGCCGAAGCGGACGGTTCACGTCAGAAGAGAGTGAGCGCCGCCCCGGGACGACCGGCTCCGACCAGTTCACCGCGATCGGACTCGACGGCCTCGGTGTTCCCGGCCTCGCGATGGTTCGCCCCACCGCCCAGGCCGTACCGGTCGACGAGAGGGTCGACTCGCTGCTTCAGCCACGACTTGTATTCGGGCGGAACGTAGGCCGCCCGCCCGTACAACTGCCGGTACTGACGGACGAGCGCCGGATGCTCCGTCGACAGCCAGTTCATGAACCAGCCCTTGGTGCTACCGCGCAGGTGCATCGGAAAGACGGTCACACCCGAGGCGCCGGCATCGGCGATGGATTCGAGTAGTCCGTCCAGATGCCGCACCGAATCGGTCAGGAAGGGAATGACGGGGGCCACCATCACATTGCAGGGCAGGCCGGCGTCCGTGATCGCCCGGATCAGATCGAGGCGCGCCTTCGGAGTGGGCGTTCCCGGCTCGATCGATTTCTGAAGGTCGGGATCGTGGATCGCGAGCGACACGCCGATGCTGACCGGCACCTGCTGGGCAGCGAGAGCCAGCAGCGGGAGGTCGCGTCGGAGCAACGTCCCCTTGGTCAGAATCGAGAACGGGGTGGCGGATTCGGCCAGCGCGCGAATGATGCCGGGCATCAGGCGGTACCGGCCTTCCGCTCGCTGATAGGGATCGGTGTTGGTGCCGAGCGCCACGTGTTCACGCTTCCACGACCGACGCCCCAGCTCCTTGCGCAGCACCGCCGCGACATTGGTCTTCACGACGATCTGACTGTCGAAATCGCGGCCCGCGTCGAGGTCGAGGTATTCGTGGGTGGGCCGCGCAAAGCAGTAGCGACACGAGTGCGAACATCCGCGAAAGGCGTTGACGGTGAACCGGAACGGCAGCTGTGACTCCTCGGGCATCTTGTTCAGCGCGCTCTTGCACAGCACCTCGTGGAAGGTGATGCCGTCGAATTCGGGTGTCTGCACGCTGCGCACGAGCCCGGCGCGTTCCAGCCCCGGCAGTGCACCGTCGTCGGCGTCGACCGCTTGCCCATCCCACCTCATGAGTACATGCGAACATTTGTTCTAACCGGTGTCAAGGCTTCGCCGGATCGGACTACTGTCGACGTGTGACCGCCAGGGACGCCAACGGCCTCTATCCCGCGACCGAACCACACGCTGACGGCAGGATCGACGTCGGCGACGGACACCTCATCCACTGGGAACAGTGCGGAAATCCCGTCGGCAAACCCGCAGTGGTGCTGCACGGCGGCCCCGGCTCCGGGTGCACTCCGGGAATGCGGCGGTACTTCGATCCCGAGCTGTACCGCGTCATCCTCTTCGATCAACGCGGCTGCGGCCGAAGCACTCCTCACGCGAGCGATCCGCGCGTCGACCTCTCCACCAACACCACCGACCACCTCGTCTCGGACATCGAACGCCTGCGTGCGGAACTCGGCATCGATCGATGGCTCGTCCTCGGCTGGTCGTGGGGTTCGACTCTCGGTCTGGCCTACGCCCAGGCGCATCCAGGCCGTGTGTCCGAACTGGTACTCGGTCTGGTCGTGACCACCACCGCTCGCGAAGTCGAATGGGTCACGCGCGATGTGGGACGGTTCTTCCCCGCGGAGTGGGCCCGATTCCGGGACGGAGTTCCGGTCGCGCAGCAAGCAGGCAGCCTCGCCGAGGCGTACAGCGACCTCCTCGAGCATCCCGATCCCTCCGTGCGATACGAGGCAGCACGGAAGTGGTGCGAGTGGGAAGACCGGCATGTCCACGTCACCGCCGACCACCGCACCAATCCGCGGTACGAGGATCCCCGGTTCCGGGCCTGCTTCGCACGCCTCGTCACCCATTACTGGCGGCACACGGCGTGGCGAGGCGACAGCGAGATCCTCGACCGCATGCACCGAATCGCGGAGATTCCCGGCGCGCTCGTCCACGGGCGTCTCGACCTGAGCGGACCCCCGGACATCGCCTGGACACTCGCGCAGGCCTGGCCCGCTGCAACACTCGACGTCGTCGACGGCGCCGGACATGCTGCCGGTCATCCGGGGATCGCCGAGCGTATGACGTCCGCGACGGCACGGTTCGCGGAGCCGGAACGGGAACTCCCTCGACCGCACTGGTGAGCGTCAGATCGGGGCTTGCGACAATGTCGCTCATGTCGAACAGAAACAACATCTCGTCCGGTTCCGAGTGGGAGGCCAAGATCGGCTATTCCCGTGCCGTGCGCATCGGTCAGCTCGTGTCCGTGTCGGGCACCACGGCGTCGGGTCCCGACGGCCCCGTCGGTGGAAACGATCTAGGTGAACAGACCCGGGAGGCGCTGCGCCGGATCGAGGCAGCACTCACGGAGGCCGGCGCGAGCGCGACCGATGTGATCCGCACCCGCATGTATCTCACCGACATGAGCCGGTGGGAAGAGGCCGGCATCGCGCACGGCGAGGTCTTCGGCGAGATTCGTCCCGCCACCACGATCCTCGAGGTCAGCGCGCTGATCGCCCCCGGCCTGCTCATCGAGATCGAGGCCGACGCCGTCATCGGCGACTGACCGACACGGGGAGGCGGCACCTCACCCACGTACACCTGTCCGCCTCCCCGCACATCAACCAGTTGTTCCGCGACCATCGACACGTCAGCAGCCACCGGGGCGACTCCCAGATCTAGAGCGCTTCGAGTACCAGGGCTCGTTCGGGGCACACCATGACGGCCTCCTCGGCCTCCTCGGCCGCCCCGACGTGCTCGTCCAGCTCCAGTGACTCCGGGAGGATCACCGGATACCCGGCATCATCACAGTCGATGACCCCAGGGGAACGGCCGTAACAGTGGCCGTGTCCCGCACACACCGATCGATCCACGACGAGGCGACACGTCCCGGTGGTTCGGTTCCGGGTCACGGACAGTCATGACCGTCACTCTTCGCCTGTGACCATCGGCGGAGGATCGTTCCCATCCTCCGGGAACATCATCGCCACACGAGACAACGTGCCGCCGTCGGTCGTCGGCAACGTCACACCGGAGATATACGCCGATTCATCCGACACCAGGAACAATGCAGCCCGTGCGTTATCCGTCAATGAGGGTGGACGATTCAGCTTCAGCGGAATCGGTGACACCTCAGGATCCCAGGGACCAGCCACTTCCTCGTAGGACCGACCCACCACCGGCGCACCCGCCGGCGCCAGGAAGTTCGGCGACATTCCGTGTGTCGGGGCAATCGCATTGACGCGGATCCCATACTTGCCGAGATCCAGACTCAAACCCCGGACCATTCCGTTCACACCGGCCTTCGTAGCCGAGTACGCCGCGATGCTGTGTTACGCGACGAACGACGCAGCCGACGATGTCGCCAGGATGGCACCACCCCCATTCGCCCGCAGCGCCGGCACCGCAGCCTTCGCGGTGTAGAACACACCCGACAGGTTCACACCGATCACATCCTGCCAGTCCGCATCCGTCAGATCTTGGAACTCGACCTGCTCACCACCGGCCACTGACGGCACACCACCACGAGAGACGATCCCCGCATTAGCCCATGCGATATCGAGCTTGCCGAATGCCGCCACTGTCGCCGCCACCGCGTCGATCACCTGCCGCTCCACCCGAACATCCGCGGTGACCGCGACTGCCGAACCACCCTGCTTCTCGACCAACTCGACTGTGCCCTTCGCACGCTCCGGATCGATGTCGACCACCGCGATCTTCGCGCCCTCCGACGCGAACAACAGTGACGCCTCACGCCCCAGCCCAGACCCGGCACCGGTGATCAGCGCGACCTTACCTTCGAGTTTCATAGACACTCCTCAGTTCGAAAATTCAACAGCTCGGAAGATATTGGACGACAGAAACTCTCGAGCCCGCGCTGTCGTCGGACCGCGGTCACATATTGGTGAATTGGAACGTCAATCAGTGTTGCCCTCGGAGTTCTCCCCTCGTTCTCATCTAGTACGCGATGAAAAGGATCTCGTCGCGCGAGTAGTCCATTCCCGGATGCGACTCGGTCAGGTGCATCTGAGTCTTCGCCACCAGATCGTCTACGTCCGTGCCGGTGATCGCAGTTCCACACGGGCATGTCAGTCTCGTTTTCGTTCTCATATCAGTCGGCCTTTCCATGTCACCACTCGCCACACCGTGCACCGCAGCGGGTTCACCGCTCCCACCGGCAGCCGTGCCGTTCTCGCACACGAGGTCGCACCTCACTTCACTGCGGTCGGGAAGAGCCGGACTCAGGTGAGTTCTGCGGTCTTCTCGACGGTCGCAGGCGTTACGTCCACGACTCGATTCGTTCGGGGTACCAACGACACCAGCACTGCCGCAGCCACTCCGGCCACCGCGAATGAGTAGTAGGCCCAGCTCGATCCCAGAGCTGAACTCATGATCAGGCCGGTGAGAATGGGCCCGCAAACGCCGCCCAACCGCCCAAGCCCGACCGCCAGCCCGAGCGCCGTCCCGCGCGCCGCTGCCGGGTAGTAGACGCCGACGAATCCGTAGACACCGGTCGTGGACGAGGCGCAGAAACCGATCAGCAGAACCAATCCGAATACGAGCGCCTGCGCCGGCTGCAGGGTCAGCGCGGAGACTGCGAGTGCACCACCGATGAAGCTCACTGAAATCACCGTGCGCGATCCCAGCCGATCCGCCAGACCCGTGATGACTACCATGCCGAACCCGCTGCCGAGGTTGAATGCGAGTAGGAACACCAACGCGGATCCGAGGTCGTAGCCGGAAGCCCTCAGCATCTGCGGAATCCAAGTGTTCATCCCGTAGGAGACGAGGAGGCCGAAGAAGGTGACGAGCGGGAACATGATCGTCGCGATCCGATAACCGGGCGCGAAGAGGAGCCTCACTCCCGACTTCGCTTCGGTAGTGGCGCCTCTCGACTGCTCGAGGGCAATTCCCGACTCGGCGGCGGCATCGATCGAGTAACGCTGCGCCAGCGTGCGTGCCTCATCGTGCCGACCCTTGCCGGTCAGGAATGCGATCGATTCGGGCAGATTCCGATAGGCAGTCACAAACAACACGAGGCCGAGCAGGCCACCCGCGGCGAACATCGATTTCCATCCGAAAGCGGGAATCATGAAGATGGCAGCAACGGCGACCAGACACCCGCCGATCGGGAAGCCGGTCTGAATGACCCCGTTGTAGAACTGTCGTCGGTCGACCTTGACGTATTCCTGGGTGAGCGCAATGAGGGTGGGGAGAGCTCCGCCGAAACCGAGTCCGGCAAGCAGCCGGAAGAGACCGAAGACCTCAACGTTCGGCGCAATAGCGCACAACCCGGTGAACAGGCTGAAGCTCACTATGCAGGCGAGTGCGACGGGTCGCCGGCCGATGAGGTCGGTGATGTAGCCGGCCGGCATGGCACCCGCCATCATGCCGAACAGTGACAGACTTCCGATCAATCCCGCTGTCGCGGTGTTGATTCCCCACTGTTTGATCTCCAACAACGTTGGCAGAACTGCGCCGAACATGATGAGGTCGACACCATCGAGGATCGTGATGGCCAAGCAGGTGAGGACCACGGATCGGGGCATGAACGTGGGCACGAATTTCCTGCGTGAGCACATGCCGTCGGATTGCCGGATTCACTACGCGATCCTCGACACCGGCGGTCGCTCACCCAATGTCGTCCAGGCCACCGCCGAGGCCTACTACCTGGTGCGGTCGCCCGACGTGGCCGGCATGCGCGAGCTGTTCGCCCGCGTGACGAAGATCGCCGAGGGCGCCGCCCTGATGACCGAGACCGCGGTCGAGATCGAGATCGAGATCGACGGCGGATGCTCGGACATCCTGCCCAACACGGTCCTCGAGGATTCGATGCAGGAGCGGCTCCGCGCCCTCGGGCCGGTCCCTTTCGACGACACCGACCTCGAGTCCGCGGCAGCGTTCGTCACCGGGGCCGTAACGGGACGCGCGGCGAGCACTCTCGGCGGTGAATTCGAGGGCGACGGAAGCGCGCTGCACACGGGGATCGTCACGTTCGACGCACGCACTCCGCGGCCGACGATGACCGGATCCAGCGACCTCGGCGACGTCAGCTGGGTGACACCGCTCGTGCAGTGTGCCACGGCGTGCGTCAGCGCCGGCACGGCCGCCCACTCGTGGCAGATGGTCGCCCAGGGCAAGCTTCCCGCCGCGCACAAGGGAATGATCCATGCCGCCAAGATCATGGCCACGACCGCCGCGGACCTCCTCACGGACACCGAGTTGCTGGCCTCGGCGCGCAAGGAGTTCACGGCGCGCACCTCCGAGACCCCTTACGATTCACCACTTCCCGACGGGGTCGTCGCCCCGCCTCTTCGCGACGCCGTCGCCGCGCAGTGATCTTCTGTCACCCACCCCGAGGAAGGAACCCGCACATGACTCTCGCCACCTCCGCAGGCGACACCACCGACTCGCGCACGGGAGCGCTGAAGGACACGGCGGCACAAGTGCTCCGGAACCACGAGGACGAACTGCTCGGACTGAGCCATCGCATTCACGGCACACCCGAGATCGCGTTCGAGGAGCATCAGGCCGCCGCGCTCGTCGGGGACGCCCTCCGAAGAGCAGGCTTCGACACGACCGTCGGCGTCTACGGACTCGACACGGCCGTCGAGGCGATCTACGGGAGCGGCGACCTCACCGTCGCGATCTGCGCCGAGTACGACGCGCTGCCCGAGGTCGGGCACGCGTGCGGGCACAACATGATCGCGGCCGCCGGGGTCGGCGCCGCCCTCGCTCTCGCGGCGGTCGCCGACGAGGCCGGTCTCCGGGTCAAACTGCAGGGCACCCCCGCCGAGGAGCACGGCGGCGGCAAGATTCCCATGCTCGAGGCAGGGGCGTGGGACGACGCGGCGTTGTCCCTGATGGTGCATGGCGCGTCGGGAACGGACATGCCTTGTGCCTCACTGTGGATGCAGGCGGTCGACCGGTTCGAGGTCACGTTCACCGGTCGCGCCGCGCACGCCGCCGGCGCACCCGAGCACGGAATCAACGCCGGTGCCGCCGCGACGATCGCGCTGAACGCCATCGGGCTGGTCCGCCAGCAGTTCCGGGCGAAAACACGCGTCAACGCGTTCGTCTCGCACGGCGGTGAGGTCACCAACATCATCCCGGCCAGGACCGTCGTACAGGTCGAGGTGCGGGCGCCGGAAATCGAGGAGTGGCGCGAAGTGAAGACCCGTGTGCTCGCCTGCTTCGAAGCGGGAGCCCTCGCCACGGGATGCGAGTGGACGTACACGACGACGGAACCGCCGTACGCACCGATGATCCAGAACCCGCTGCTCGCGGACATCTGGGACCGGAACCTGCAGGCCACCGGTCGCGAACTGACGTCCGCCTCACTGGGCGGAGGGTCCAGCGACATGGGGAACGTGTCCCAGGTCGTGCCGTCGATCCATCCCACGGTCGCCGTGCTCGGAAGCACCGCCATTCCACACAACTCCGACTTCGCCGACGCCGCAGCAAGTCCCGCCGCCGACGCCGCGGTCCTGGACGGTGCGACGGCCCTGGCGTGGACGGTCCTCGACATCGCGCTGGACGCCGAGGTCCGCGGTGAACTGCTGCGTCTGCAGGCGGAACGGCCGAAGGGGTCCACCCGGATCGCGACCTGGGCGTGAGTGCCTACGTTTCACTGACGGACCTCTTCTCCCTCGGCATCGCGATCCCCTGTCACCACGGCGCCGAGCGCGGGTGCCCCGACGATCCGTAAATCGGCCCTCGGAGAAAGCGCCGAGGGCCGAGAACTCTACGGCGCAACCGGGTAGTGGCTGGTGACGGCAACCCGGTTCCAGGCGTTCATCACCGTCGCGAGCCAGCTGATCGCGGACACCTGCGCGTCGGTGAGGGAGCCGTCATCCCAGGTCCGCCGTTCCGGAACAGCGAGCGCGGTGACCTGCTCGGCGAGGGCGAGCGCCGCCCGCTCCTGGTCGCTGAAGTACTGCGCCTCCCACCACGCCGCGACGACCGCGAGTCGATCCGTCGTCTCCCCCTTCGCCAGGGCGTCACGGGTGTGCAGGCGAAGGCAGAAGGCGCAGCCGTTGAGCTGGGAGACGCGGATCTTCACCAACTCCACCAGGAGCGGGTCCACCCCCGCCGCTTCCAGGGCAGCTTTCACTTCGGCATCCATCTTCATCAGGCTCTGGTATACGCACGGGTGCTGCTTGCCGATATTCACGCTGGTCATAATGGTCCTTCTGTGTAGGTTGCCGAATGGTCGTGGGATCAGGGCGCCCACGCCGATAGTGCTGAAACGAGAATTGCCTGAAGATCGCACGGTGCCTGCCAGTCACGCAGACCACGCCGACCCCATGATGCGCTCCACCATGCTGATGCTGCGGAAGCCGGGAACGAAGTGCTCCAGCACATCGGCGTTGACCGTCCCGTAGGTGGTGTCCGGGCGATGGCCGAGCCCGTCGACGAAGGCACGCAGAAACTCGTTCTTGAAGTCACCCCGCGGATGGGCGGCGGTGATCTCCTCCACCTGGTCCGGGGCCAGCCCGTCCAGACCCAGCCCGACCACATCGGTGAGGACACCGAAATTCGTGGAAGCGACCTCGTCGCCCATCCGGCCGGGAATCCCAGGCGTGGTGTGCAGCGCGATCGCCGTCCAGACCACCTCCGCGGCGGCGTCGGAGAAACCGCGATCGAGCAGGAACTTGCGGGCGTGATCGGCCCCGTCGAGCTCGAACCGCTGCTCGACGTCCGAGAAGGGTGTGAGCAGGCCCGTGTCGTGGAAAAGGGCAGAGATGTAGAGCAGCTCAGGGTCCGGCTGCAGGCCGCGTTCGCGGGCCTCGAGCGTGCCGAAGAGGAACACGCGCCGCGAGTGATGAAAGATCAGCGGGTTCGTCGTCTCCCTGATGAAACGAGAGGCCTCGGCTGCCGCCCGCGTCTCGGGAATCTCTACTCCTGCGATGATCTCGGTCATGGTCCTGCACTTTCCGGTGTCGATGTTGTAGAACGGACGGTGTGTCCGTCCCTCCACGGTGCCCTCCCTCGGCCCTCCGGCGCCGCCTCCGTCCGGCCACAAAGCACCCGAATCCGGACAGGCGGTGAGCGTGCACACGAGCCCCCACCCGCATCGGGTCGCGATCCTCGTCTACGACGGGGTGAAGCTTCTCGACGTCGCCGGCCCCGCCGAGGTGTTCGCGGAGGCCAATCGATGCGGCGCCGACTACCAGATCGTGTTGTTGTCACCGACCGGTGCCGACGTCGCGTCCTCGATCGGCATCACGATCTCCGTCGACGGCAACGCGGGATCGGAGCCCGCCCCCGACACCTTCCTCGTCGCAGGCGGCGACATCTACCCGCGCACCGCCATCGCCGGTGACCTCGTCGAGGCCACCGCCACCCTCGCGATGCGAGCCGCCCGGATCGGCTCCATCTGCACGGGAGCGTTCATCCTCGGCGCGGCCGGCCTCCTGGAGGGCAAACGCGCGACTACGCACTGGAAAGTCGCACACGAACTCGCCGCCCGGCACCCCACGACCCTCGTCTCACCCGACTCGATCTATGTTCGCGACGGCACCACGTACACATCCGCGGGCGTGAGCGCCGGCATCGACCTGGCGCTGGCGCTGGTCGAGGACGACCACGGCCCCGACCTGACCCGCGACGTCGCCCGCCGCCTGGTGGTCTACCTGCAGCGTGCGGGCGGACAATCGCAGTTCTCGGCCCCACTCCAGGGCCCACCGCCGCGCACTCCAGCCCTCCGCCGAATAGTGGATCTTGTGACGGCGGACCCCGCCGGGAACCACTCGCTCGCCGAACTCGCCCGACATCTCAATGTGAGCCCTCGACACCTCACGCGACTCTTCCGAACCGAGCTGTCCACCACACCAGCCCGGTACGTCGAACTGGTCCGATTCGACCTGGCAAAGGCCCTCCTCGACCAGGGACACAACGCGACGCAGGCAGCATCACTCGCCGGATTCCCCAGCTACGAGAGCCTACGAAGAGTCTTCGTGCGGGAGCTGTCGATGTCGCCTACGGTCTACCAACGCCGCTTCGGCACCGCGCACCGCGCCGACGCGGGATAGCCCGAGGAACGTGACTTTTCGTCACCGTCGGTCAATTGACCGGCTCGGCATACGTCCTCCTCGGTGAACGCGCGATCGGCTTCCTCGACGTTCTCCCGGTTCATGGCCCTGGGCGATGATCCCCTCCCGCCAGGGGGCGCCGACATCCACTCCGGCAGGTGGTCACTGATCTCGCAGGTCCGCGGGTCACCAAAACCCTTCTGTGGGTTGGGGGCTGTTTGGTGTCGATTTCACCACCCCTGCAACGGAAGTGAGGACCGAGCGAGCGCACTCCACCATAACGAAGCACACCCCGGTCGCGGCCACCGGGCCATCCGACGGGTTGCCGTCGATCATCGCCTGTCTCACCCACCGCCCAACGCTCACCCACGTCGACTGGACACGCCCAACAGGTCCGCCGCACCGAGATCGCAGACGATCCCGACGCGGACCAACTGGTCTGACCCTATGTTCCGGTCGAGTAAGTTCCGTTCGCGTGGTCGCTGATCGGTCCCCTCTACGGGTGGCCGATCGCCCACCGGTTCACCGCCTTGATCCCCTATCCCCGGAACCGGTCAGGGAACACGCTATCGGTGTTACCTTGACCCTTGTGTGTGGCGGTCGGCAATCTTCGCGGCGGCGCTCGGCGCTGCTTCTCGTCACCGTGCTCGCGACGATCGGTGCGGTGCTGACGGCCCTGCAGGCCAGCCACACCAACGCGGCGGGCGCGGTACACGAGGCGCTCCCGGCTCTCTTCGGTGCCGAAGCGGATCCGAACACTTCCACGTCCGCCACCGCCGACACGGTCTACCGGGGAACGGACCCGCCGGTGCATCTGCAGCTGACCTTGACCGCGTTCGCCGGAGCGTTGGCGGTGCTGGTGAGCGCGCTCGCACGGCGCCGCACCCCGGTGCGCGGCGCCGACTGCGGGCTGCCGTCCTGGCCGGTCCGCGCCCGGGCACCGTCCTCGACTTCGGCGGTGTCCCCGATGCCCGTGCGACGAAGCTCCTGTGTGCTGCGGGTGTGACAGGCCAGGCCTCGGCCGCCGCCGTACCGTCAGATCCATCACCTCTCCCACCCTCTCGTGACCGCCACCGGAATGTGCGCCGCACGCGTGTCATTCCCGCCCCGGCCGTGCCGCGTGGCCCGATAATCGTTCCAGCACCGGTTGATTCATTGCCGGTGGACCGTCGAATGAGGTGCCGTAATGCAATCCAAGACTGTTCTCAAACTCACCGGCGCCACCCTGGCCGCGGGGGTAATGCTGGCCGGGGTGATGTTCCCGATCGCCGCCGGACTCGGGTACGCATCCAACCGCGCCGCCGACAGCGTCGGTAATTCCTCGGCCGAATTGGCCGACGGGGTGGTGCCGGCGGTGACGACCATGACCGACGTCACCGGGAACCCGATCGCCTGGCTGTACGACCAGCGCCGTTTCGAGGTGCCCAGCGACCAGATCTCCAACGACATGAAACTGGCGATTCTCTCCATCGAGGACAGGCGGTTCGGCGAACATCAGGGGGTGGACTGGCAGGGCACGATGCGGGCGTTCTTCACCAACACCACCAGGGGTCAGATCGAACAGGGTGCCTCGACCATCAATCAGCAGTATGTGAAGAACTACCTGCTGCACGTGGTCGCCAAGACCGACGCCGAACGCCGTGCCGCGATCGAGACCACGCCCGTCCGCAAGATCCGGGAGATCCGGATGGCAATGACCCTCGATCAGGAACTCTCCAAAGAGGAAATTCTCACCCGGTATCTGAACCTGGTGCCGTTCGGCAACGGTTCCTTCGGGGTGCAGGACGCCGCCCGCACGTACTTCGGCATCGACGCCAAGGACCTGAACCTCGCGCAGTCGGCGATGCTCGCGGGCATGGTGCAGTCCAGCTCCGCACTCAACCCGTACACCAACCCAGAGGGGGTGTTCGAGCGCCGCAATGTCGTCCTGGACACCCTGATCGTCAATGTTCCGGACCGGGCCGCCGAGATCCGCGCCCTGAAGGAATCGCCGCTCGGAGTGCTTCCGAAACCGAACAACCTGCCCCGCGGATGCATCGCCGCCGGCGACCGCGGGTTCTTCTGCGACTACGCGTTGCAGTACCTCCAGACCGCCGGATTGTCTCGGGAGCAGATCGAAAAGGGCGGCTACCTGATCCGCACCACCCTCGATCCGGCCGTGCAGGGATCGGTGAAGTCGGCGGTGTCCACCCACGCCGACCCGAAACTCCCTGACATCGCGAGTGTGATGAACGTCGTCCAGCCCGGGCAGGACCAACATCGGGTCCTGGCCATGGCGGGCAGCCGCAACTACGGCCTGGACGCGGCCGCCGCCGAGACGGTTCAGGAGTTGCCCTATTCACTGTCCGGGCACGGCGCCGGATCGGTATTCAAGGTCTTCACCACCGCAGCGGCCATGGAGAAGGGTCTGCGACTCAATACGATCCTCGACGTGCCCGGCCGGTTCGACGCCCGCGGGATGGGTGACGGCGGCGCCCCCGGTTGCCCGGCGGCGACCTACTGCGTTCAGAACGCCGCCCCGTATCCGCGAGCACTGTCGGTCACCGACGCCCTCGCCCAGTCACCGAATACCGCGTTCGTGAAACTTCTCCAGACCACCGGGGTGGATGCGACGGTGGACATGGCAGTGCGTCTCGGCATGCGGTCGTACAGCGAACCGGGCACCTCCGGGTTCGGAGACCAGAGCCTGGCCGACATGCAGAAGGACCAGAATCTGGGGTCGTTCACCCTCGGCCCGGTGTGGATCAACCCGCTCGAACTGTCGAATGTCGCCGCGACCCTGGCCTCACACGGCAAGTGGTGCCCACCGACCCCGATCGACTCGATCGTCGACCGCGAGGGCCGGCTGGTCCCTCTCACCCAGCAAGCCTGCGAGCAGGTCGTCGATCCCGGCCTGGCCGACACCCTGTCCAACGGGCTCAGCAAGGACGACCTGCCCGGTGGCACGGCGTCGGCCGCGGCCGCGGCCGCCGGGTGGAAGCTGCCGATGTCCGGCAAGACCGGGACCACCGAATCGCACATGTCGTCGGCATTCATCGGGTACACCAACAACCTGGCCGGCAGCGTCTACGTATTCGGGGACTCGCCGACCCCCGGCCAGATCTGCACCAGCCCGCTGCGCTCGTGTGGGGACGGCAACCTGTTCGGCGGCACCGAGCCGGCCCGCACCTGGTTCACGGCGATGATGCCGATCGCGAACAACTTCGGCCCCACCACCCTGCCTCCGATCGACCCGCGCTACGCCCGCTGACCGGACGACGGGCGTGCCCACCCGTAGGCATATCCGTCGGAAGTACGAGCTGCTGTGACGATCGCGACGATACAGTCCTCCTCGCAGTCGAGCACTACGAAGTCGAGGACCTCGCACCAGAACCGCGCCAGCACCTCAGGGTCGCGGCAACCGAGCACGAGTTCACTGAATACTCATGCAACGACGGTAAGCCTTCGAGTCGACTCGAAGGTCAAGCGCGGAGGGCGAGAAATTTGTGATCAACGGCGTCCGACCAGTAGCCGAATCAGGGACCGGTCACCGACCCTCATCCGGTATACCGGTATGCCGGTGTGCGTCCCGCAATCGCGCCAACGGTGGACTCCTCGGCAGTATGTTTGAGACATGAAGGCCTTACTCGCCCTTCCTTTGCTGCTCCTCGCACTCGTCGTCACGGGCTGCTCCGACGAGGACAACACACCATCGACGGACGGTAACACCAACGGCACCGAGATCGAGGTCGGCGGCGGCGACGCACTGCAGTGGGGCGATGGCGGGTACGGAGTCGTTCTGGCCCACGGTGCCGTCTTCGACGCTGCCAGCTGGGAGAGGCAGGCCGCGGCGATCGCCGACCAGGGTGCCACTGTGATCGCAGTCGAGGACATCGCGCCGGAGTCGATCGCCGCCGCCGTAGCGAAGCTCCAGAACGACGGGCACGCCGACGTTGCGCTGGTGGGCGGAAGTGCGGGCGCCGATGCGATCTTGCAACTGGCCTCGCAGCAGCCCGACCTTTCCGACCAGCTGGTTCTGCTCTCCCCCAACCGGGTTGTCGACGGCCTCGGCGGGGAGCCCAAGCTGTTCATCGCGAGCGAGGACGAGCCCGTCGCCAACGTGTCGCAGCAACTCGCCGACAGCTCACCGGGCGATGACAATGTGGTGATCCTTCTGCCTGGTTCCGCCCACGGACAGAACATCTTCGCCGGTGAGAACGCTGACGCGGCATTGGATGCGATCCTTCAGCGGCTGGCCAACTGAGGACCTTCCTTCCGGGCAGCGGCCACGAATCACGCGGAGCGAAAGCACATTCCGCACCGAGCTCGATGATCCGCTACTTCGCCGACATGCGTCGCGCTCGTTCCGTCTTCGACTATGCCTACGCGTAACCATTTCGAGAGTGAGCCGTAGCTGACGGTCGCAGGCCTGAGCGCGGTCCGGGCGTCACCCACGTCCGTTTCGGCCTTCGCTGCACCGACACAACGGGAGAACGCTCTTTCAGAACTCGGCTGCACAGAGACCTCGAGTCTCCCCCTGCATTGATGGGCCGCAGTAATGATCTGCCCAACTATCTCTACTCACCGGAGAAACAATAAGTCCCACAAGAGCATTCAAGGATCCACGCGCGGCGGCAGAATTCATCCCACCGTTGGTTCGGCAACGGGGCACCCCATGAACAATCATGGACGGCATGGCGAATACGAGCACCCAACCAGGCGACACCGTCCGAGAGTCATACTCGGCCAGATCCCAGGAGTACGCGAATCTCTTTGGCTCCATGACGTCGACACACCCAACCGATCGGGCCCTGGTGAGCAGCTGGGCCGCCACCCTGACAGGTCCCGTGCTCGACGCTGGGTGCGGCCCGGGGCAGTGGACAGACTTCTTGGCCGAGTGCGGACCAGCCGTGAGCGGGATCGATCTGGTGCCTGAGTTCGTTGAACGAGCTCGAATGGAGTATCCAGGCCTTTCCTTCGAAGTCGGCGGCTTCGAGGCATTGGACACCACGACAGAATCACTGGGTGGTGTGCTTTCCTGGTACTCGCTCATTCACCACAGTCCGCAGGACATCCAGACTCCGCTCGCCGAGTTCGCGCGCGTGATTCGGCCGGGTGGAGGGTTATTGGTGGGCTTCTTCGAAGCAGCAACCGTAGGGACATTCGACCATGCCGTAACCACTGCCTATCGATGGCCTGTTGCCGAACTCAGCCAGAAATTGGTCACGGCCGGCTTCGAGGTGATCGAGACGCATACGCGAACGGGGATCGGCCACAGGCCTCACGGCGCAATCACCGCACGCCGGCAAACTAGACCGCTAGCCGATCGGCCTTCGGGACGGGCCACCGACTGCTGCCCACACGACCGATGAATTCCGCGTCGCCGCGCAGTCTGTATGTAATGAATGCCCCTTCCGCTCCTGCGGGAGGCACGAAGATTCGGTGAAGGAGCGTGCACATCATGGACCGGGAGAACGTGAGCGCCACCCTGACTGTCGCCGTGCCCGCTACCAGGGTGTTCGCCGTGCTGGCCGACCCGACAACCCATTCTGTGATCGACGGCACCGGCTGGGTGCAGCAAGCCGCCGACCGGTCGCCGCTGACCGAGGTTGGGCAGATCTTCCGGATGGACATGTATCACCCAAACCATCCACACGGCGAATATCAGGTGGCCAACCAGGTCCAGGTGCTCGACCCACCTCGCGCCATCGGCTGGCTGACCGGGCAGGAGAAGGACGACGGTCACCTGGAGTTCGGCGGCTGGATCTGGCGTTACGACCTGGTGCCGCTTGGTCCGTCCGAGACCGAGGTCACGCTCACCTACGACTGGTCGGCGGTGCCGCAGTTCATCCGGGAATACCTCCAGTTCCCGCCGTTCGGTCCTGAGCATCTCACCAACTCGCTGCACCACCTGGCCGAGATTGCCACAGCGACGTCTCGGGCTCGGACTCCCGACGGCTAGGCATCTGCCGGTCGGCCCCGACGCGGAGAGCGAGAAAATGCACGCCGGTTTCCGGCGTGGAGGACAGCGCCCCAACCTTGATCGCCATCGAGTGATCCTACGGTTGGGCGAACCGCTCGAGCAGCCATGAATCGATGCCGCTGAGCGCCGTCCTGGCCATTGCCGTGGGGTGGCCCGTGAACCCGTGGGGCGACTCGGGATAGATCCGGAGTTCGCCGTCATTGCCGACGGCGGAGAGCCGACCTGCCATCGCGAGGTTGTCTTCCAACAGCACGTCTGTGCTCCCGACGACCAGCAGCGCCGGGGGAAGGCCGTGGAGGTCACCGTAGATGGGAGAAATGTCGGGAGCGGTGCGATCTTCCACGTGGCCGACGTAGGCCTGGAGAAAATATTCGTCTGCGATCCGACGTCCGGCCGGAGTCTGCGCGCTCAAGTCATAGGTGCCGAATTGGAGTGCGGCGCCGGTGAACCCGTCGACGTCGCCGCTGTCCCTCAGTCGGAGCAGGGTTGCCAGCGCGAGTGTCGCCCCCGCCGATCGCCCCCCGATCGCCAGTCGAGATGATCCGAAGTGGTCATCAGCGTGTTCGACGAGCCAGAGCGCCGCCGCTTCGCAGTCGTCGGGTGCGGCCGGCCACGGGTGCTCGGGTGCCAGCCGGTAGTCGACGCTGACGACGGCGATATGGAGAGTGTCTGCGAGCCTGCGGTTACGCCCGTCGTCTCGCGCTGCGGAGTCCATGTAGAAGCCGCCCCCGTGTATGTCCAGGTAGACGCCCCGCGGTCGGCCCTCTGTGGGAGTGAAAATCCTCACCGGGACACGCACTCCCGCGGCTTCGACCATCTTTTCAATCGCCGGTGGATCGGCGGGAGAAGGAGCGGACCGCCTCGCCCGCGTTTCCCTCAACTCCTCGGGAGTGCTGGGGCCACGGCCAGCTGCCCGCGAGTTGTAGAAACTCCGAGCTTCATCGACCTGGTCCGCAGGCACGTCAGCCAATAAATCGTCCAGCGCGAACCGCACGCGCCCTCCTCTCACTCGGGGATCTCATCACGACCCTATTGCCGCGCCGCGCTCGGCACCGTTCAACCCGCCTGGGTTTTACGCGGTCCCTCGGCACGCGCAGAACGGCGCTATGCCTTTACACCGGACCACCGCTCAGCAGCAGAGCTGCCGCCGGTCACATTAACCACTTCCCAACGGTTTTCCCTGTTCGCGACCCGGTCGAGATGGTATCTGTGCGGATGGCTGCAAGAGTTCGTCACGGGTACCGGGCATGCCGCTGTGACCCCGTTCGGAGGATTTGACTGCCAGAACCTGGTTGATCCCGAGTCGATTACCCGCAAAAGCCAACGCCGCGCCGGCCATGTACAGCCGCCATACCCGTGCCCGTCCGGCGCTGCTGTACGCCACCGCCTCGTCCCAGTTCGCCTCGAGGTTCCCCACCCAGGCCCGCAGAGTCAACGCGTAGTGCTCGCGCAGCGACTCGACGTCGCGCACCTCGAAACCGGCCCCTTCGAGCGCCTCGATCATCGGCGCGATCGGTTCGATTTCTCCGTCGGGGAAAACATAGCGATCGATGAAGGACGTCTTGGAGAACGTGGCATCGGATTTGCCTGGTCGCCGCGAGATCGCGTGGTTGAGCAACCGCCCCCGCGGGCGTAGCAACGCGAACAGGTCCGCGGCGTAGGTCGACAGCATCGCGGCACCGACGTGCTCGGCCATGCCGATGCTCGAAATCGCATCGTAGGGACCGTCGGCGACGTCGCGGTAGTCCTGAACCCGGATCTGCACCAAGTCCCCCACGCCCGCGTCGACCATCCGTTTGCCGGCGTACTTCGCCTGCTCGTGGGACAGGGTGACACCGACGACGTGCACGCCGTACTCCCGGGCCGCATGCAACGCGAAGGTCCCCCACCCGCAGCCGACGTCGAGTACCCGCATCCCCGCGGTCAGGCCGAGCTTGCGCGCAACCAGATCGCATTTGGCGTACTGGGCCGCATCCAGATCCTCGCTCTGCTGCACCCAGTACGCGCATGAGTAGGTCATCGACTCACCGAGCACGAGCCGGTAGAAGTCGTTGCCGACGTCGTAGTGGTGACTGATCGCGGCGGCGTCACGACCCTTGTCATGCCGGTGCCCGCGCGCGAGTTTCATCTCCTCCGCCGGCGGCTTCGGTGGCAGACCGATGATCCCCAGACGCAGCGCCGCTGTCACCAGCGCCTTCTTCGTTTGTCTGTCTATCCGTACACCGGGACCCCTACTCGGGTCCGACACCTGCTCCAACACATCCAGTCCAGCAAGCAGGTCGCCCTCGATGTCGATATCGCCGGAGACGTAGGCCCGAGCGAAACCGAGGTCGTTGGGCGCCCACAGTAACCGCCGAAGACCACGCCGATTGACGATGTGCACCCGCCACGGCGCATCCGAGGGCCCACTGCGACTACCGTCCCAACACCTGATCCCTACCGGGACCTGCGCACCCAGCACGGCACGAACCAGCGGCGCCACCGTGTCAGAGACCGTCATACACACCTCCATCAGAGTGTGGGTCCGCACCACCGCGGCTGCTCAGTTCACCGCGCTCGTCGTGACCCACAGGCCTGTCAACCCGCACCAGACGTCCTGCAAACCAACCTCGTCGACCATATCGACGGAACCCCCATCGCCGCACACCATCACACCAATTCCCGCTCGGCGTCACCCCTGCTTCTCGACGCCGACTCGCCGTCGTCGAATGGGCTCGACTCACGCCGTTTGTCGTTCCTTCGGCACCAGCAGGGCAAGCAGCGCGATTGCCAGGCCGCCGACGAGGTACAGCCCCCAACGGCCGCTGAGCAAGTTGTCGTAGTTGTCGCGGACGAAGTCACCGACGCGGTCATCGAGCCGCCACAGGAACACCGCAGAGGTACCGACCCCCACGATCACGCCCAGCCACCCGGCCGCGCGTGAACCCACCAGGGCGGCGACCAGCAGCAGAATCGCAGCCAGCAGCAGCAGCGCCGTCGCCGACTTGTAGAACACCACGGACTGATTCTCGACCTGCTCGAAGGTGAACCCGGTGGGGAAACCGTCCCGCAGATCGATCAGCGCGACATCGCTCGGCTGTATTTCGCCGACGATCGGAAAGAAGGCGCCGACCACGACCGCGATGGCGCACGCGAACAGGACCAGATGGACGAAGGTGCGCATGGGCGTTCTCCTCTGTCGGGTGACGAGGTGCTCGCGCCCACAGTATCCCGTGCAGCTGCTCGCTCCGCCCGAACACGATCGCGCCGCCGACTCCGAGCGAACGGATCAGGCGCCATCGGCTCCGGCGATACGATTGCGTCGAAGAGTCCGTCCGAGAGCCAGGGGTACCCATGTCGGATCTGGATCAGGCGTTTGCCGACGCACAGGAGAACGTCAAGAAGCTCACCTCGAGGCCGGCCAACGATGAACTGCTGCAGCTGTACGCGCTGTTCAAGCAGGGGTCGAAGGGTGACGTCGAGGGCAAGCGGCCCGGTCG
Organism: Rhodococcus sp. JS3073; assembly: GCF_026810085.1. Taxonomy (NCBI): domain Bacteria; kingdom Bacillati; phylum Actinomycetota; class Actinomycetes; order Mycobacteriales; family Nocardiaceae; genus Rhodococcus; species Rhodococcus sp. JS3073. The sequence continues at coordinate 159,052 of NZ_CP113951.1, forward strand.
GCTCGACATGGTCAACCGCGCCAAGTACGACGCCTGGGCCAAGCTGACGGGTACGAGCAGCTCCGATGCCAAGCAGGGCTACGTCGACCTGGCAGCCCGGCTCACGCAGGGAACCAGTTCGGCTGGATGAACGGATCCCGCGTGATCCAGCGGTCGCCCCGGCGTGGACCTGGCACGATATCGGGGTGACTGATTCCAAGCGGGTCCTCGTCCTCGGCTCGGGATTCGCCGGCTTATGGGCCGCGCTGGGAGCGGCCCGGCGGCTCGACGAACTCGACGCAGCAGACACCGTCGATGTCACGGTGATCAGTAAGCAGCCGTTCCACGACATCCGGGTCCGCAACTACGAGGCAGACCTGAGTGCGTGCCGCATCCCACTGAGCGACGTGCTCGACCCGGTCGACGTCGGGCACGTCGCCGCCGAGGTGACGGCGATCGACACCGCCGCGCGCAGCGTCACCCTCTCGGGTCACGGGGCACAGCACACACAGCGGTACGACCGCTTGGTCCTGGCACTGGGCAGTCGGGTGGCGAAACCCGACATCCCCGGTTTGCGGGAATTCGGTTTCGACGTAGACACCTACGACGGCGCTATGAAGCTACAGCGCCACCTGGCCGCGCTGTCCGACGGCCGAGCGGACGTGGGTGCGGCGACCGTGGTGGTGGTCGGCGCCGGCCTTACGGGTATCGAGACGGCGTCCGAGTTACCCGGAATGCTGGCAAAGGTGTGCGCGGGACGCAACGTCGAACCGCGGGTGGTGCTGATCGACCACAACCCCTACGTTGGTTCCGACATGGGAGCATCGGCGCGACCGGTAATCGAAGCGGCTCTGTCCGACAACGGCGTCGAGACGATGACCGGTGTCGGCGTCGCAGCTGTCGACGAGCACGGAGTGACGCTCTCCTCCGGTGAGGTGATGGCCGCGGGCACCGTCGTCTGGTGTGCGGGCATGCGGGCGAATCCGCTGACCGCGCAACTCGGTCCCGACCGCGACCGGCTCGGTCGCTTGCCGGTCGACGACTATCTGCGGGTGGTCGGCTCGCCCGGAGTATTCGCCGCCGGTGACGTCGCCGCGGCACGCGTGGACGATGGCCACCTGTCGGTGATGTCGTGCCAGCATGGGCGCCCGATGGGCCGCTACGCGGGCTACAACGTCATCGGCGATCTTCTCGGGGAGCCGATGCTCCCGCTCCGGATCCCTTGGTACGCTACGATTCTCGACCTGGGACCGGCGGGGGCGGTGTACACCGAGGGGTGGGATCGCCAGGTGGTGTCGCGCGGTGCGCAAGCCAAAGCCACCAAGGTCACGATCAACACCCGACGCATCTATCCTCCGTTGAACCGAGACCGCGACGCACTGCTTGCCGCCGCCGCGCCGGCGCTGCAGGCACGACCCGATCCCGGACAATGACTCTCAGGTAGTTGACGACCGTGTCGCCCCATGCGGCAGCAGAGTCGAGGTCGTCGACCGCGCCGTCCCGCTCGTCGATCACCAGGGTGGCCAGGTCGTCGCCACTATACGACCGGCATGCCGGTCGCCCGCCAGACCGGAGCCGATCACCTCCGACGGCGAAGTCACCACCCGCCAGAAACTGACCTGTTCACACTGGTGCCGGCACCGATTCCCCTGGAACTCTGACCGGGGATCAGCTTGGACGCGAAGACACGGGCACGCCCCAGGCGCTCCCCTGCTCGCGATCGAGCACCGTGACCGACTTGTTCTTCAGCCCGAAGATGTAGACCAGCAAGCTGACCCCGATCACGACCGTCACGTAGGAGATGAACCAGCCCACGTGACCGGCCGATTTGGACGCCTGGAAAAGTACCGGCGCCGTACCGCCGAAGATGGAATTCGCGAGCGCATAACCCAGTCCCACCCCCAAGGCGCGGATGTCGGCGGGGAACAGCTCCGCCTTCACGATCGCGTTGATCGAGGTGTACCCGGTGAGGATGACGTAGCCGACCGCGACCAGCGCGAACGCCGATAGCGGCGAGGTGGTCCGCGGAAGATAGGTGAGCAGGACGTAGGTGTAGAGGACTCCACCCACACCGAAGAAGATCAGGAGCGGCTTGCGCCCGACCCGGTCGCTGATGATGCCGCCGATCGGCTGCAGCAGCAACAGCAAGATCAGCCCCAGCAGGTTGATCCAGGTTGCCGTCAGCGCCCGGTCGGCCCCGAAGGTGGACTTCACAATCGCCGGCGCGTTGACACTGTAGGTGTAGAACGCGACCGTTCCACCCGCGGTAATGAGGAACACCAGCAGCAGCGGACGCCAGTGCTTGGTGAACAACGCCGTCAAGGACCCCGCCGTCCGGTCCTCCCCCGCACGGATGGCCTTCAGATGCGACTCGCTGAGCGACTCGTCCATCGAGCGCCGAATCCACAGCACGACCAGGGCAGCGATCCCGCCGATGAAGAAGCCGATCCGCCACCCCCAATCGTTCAACGTCTCGACATCGAGAACGCTGAGCGCGATCAGGAGCGTGAACTGCGCGAGCACGTGACCGCCCACGAGGGTCACGTACTGGAAAGACGACAGGAAGCCGCGCCGATTCGCGGTCGCCGCTTCGGACATGTACGTCGCCGAGGTGCCGTACTCCCCACCCGTGGCGAATCCCTGCACCAGGCGAGCGACGACCAAAATCACTGCCGCCCAATACCCGATGACTTCACGTGTCGGCATGACCGCCACCAAGAAGGAACAGGACGACATGATGGTGATGCTGAGCATCAGGGCCGCCTTGCGGCCACGGCGGTCGGCGAACCGGCCGAAGAACCAGGACCCCACCGGTCGCATGACGAAGGTGACCGCGAAGATCGCATAGATGTACAGCGTGGAGTTGGCGTCGTTCTCGTCGAAGAATTGCGCCTCGAAGTACGTGGCGAAGACCGTGTAGATGTACACGTCGTACCACTCGACGAGGTTTCCTGCCGAGCCCTTCATCGTGTTGAGCACCGCCCGCCGGGTGCTCGTCGGAGCGCGGGTTGGACCGGACGGAGTCGCGTCATCGCTCATCCGTAGACGATAGCGGATCGACGCCCCAACCTGGTCGAGTCACCGAGGGGCGGTGTCAATCCGCTCCCCGGTTCGTCACCACACAGTCAGCGCACCGCAGGGATCAGGGAGGTGACCCTGTCCCCCCGTACTTACGTTCCTTTACAGAATCTTTCGCTACGAAATACTCACCAACGCGCACACGCTGAGCCAGACCCTCCCCCGACCAGGTATCCGCCACAGGGGGCACCACACCGATCAAAACCGCACTCGAGTTGCTCGACCACCGCCCTGCCGTGTACAGCACCGAGCAGCGAATGGTTCTCGGGGCCAATACGTATCGGTCCCTTGACCTGTCGGAATCCGAAGAGGAGCCGTCCTGCCTGCATCCATCCATGCACCATCCCGTGCCGGAACCCGGTGTCCGGTAGCGGCTCGGCATCCGGACCAGTCGGGCAGAATCTCGACGTACCCGTCCGTTCCGTTCACGCGGATTCGCTGCCCGTCGCGGATCAGCCGGGTGGCGTTCTCCACGCCCACGACCGCCGGCACGCCGTACTCCCGCGCGATGACCGCACCGTGGGTCATCAATCCGCCTACCTCCGTGACCAATCCGTCGATGGCGACGAACAAGGGAGTCCAGCTCGGATCGGTGTAGGCAGTGACCAGGATGTCACCCGCCACCAGGTCGGCCTGCGACATGTCCGAAATGACCCGTGCCCGCCCCTCCACGATCCCGGCGGACACCGGTAGACCGGCCAGTGCTTCCGCCGGTACGTCCTCGCGGCGATACTCCCCGGAAACAGCTTCCCCGTTCGATGTGAGCACCCGGGGAGGCGTGAGCGTCCCATACGAGCGGAACGCTTCCTTTCTCTCACGCACGAGGCGGTCGCACGGTCGATGCGTGGACACGACCTTGCGGAGTTCGTCGAACGTCAGGTAGAAGACGTCCTCCTGCTCGCGAATCCCGTGTGCCTCCACGAGACGGCCGGCCTCGCGCAACAGGGCCTGTTTGTAGGCGAAGTAGCGGCCGACCATGGCGTACTTGGGATATTCCCGGTATCCCGCAAAGGTGCGGACGCGGTCGATCATGGGCTTGGTCTCTTCGGCCTTGCGCTCCCCGTCAGGCAAGGCGCGTAGGCGATCCAGCAGATCTTTCTCTTTCTGCTCGGCCTCGCGGAGACCGCGCTCGAAGCGCTGCTTGCCTACGCCCGGTCCGAAGTTTTCGATGTTGCTCATGATCGTCGGCACGAGCGTGGTGGGGCGATCACTCCAGCGCGGCCTCGTGATGTCGATCTCGCCGACGCAGCGCATGCCGTACTTGTCGAGGTACCCCTCGATGGTCGCTCGTGCCTCCGGGCCGCCCGTGAGCTTCTCCAGTTCGTCCAGGAACCTCTCGTCCTCGATACCCGCATGCTCGACGTGCCGAAGAAAGGCCACCACGTCCGGGTGGGGCCGGAGCGCGTCGGCGACGTCCAGAAGCGCGAGGCCCATCTCCGAAGTGACGTTGTGGGGAACCGACTGCGTGAGCGTGTCGGCAGCGTTCTTCTCGCCCAGCCACTCCCGCAAGCGGTCGCTGAGCCATCTGGTGGCCTCCATTGCCGTCGTGATCACCTGCCCGCTGCGCGGATCGAACAGGATTCGCCTCAGCTCCTGGATATCGGCCTCGATGAAGTCGAGCAGTTCCGATCCGGACTTGGTCACGATGTCGCGCTTCATGGCCGCAAGCGAAACCTCGCTGCCTGCGATCAGTTCGGCGACGATAGCCGGATCGGGGTCGATCAGGGCGGGTGCACCACCGGCCGGTGCGCCGACGGGCACCTCGTCGGCAGACGACCGGATGAAGTCGCCGCGGTCGAGGACGGTCTGCAGCGCGTCCCCGATGAGCGGATCGGACTTGCCGAGCGTCTCCACCAGGGCTGCGCTACTCGCGGGCGAAGCCAGACGCTGGGTGACGTCGACGAAAAGCCGGCCACCGGCTTCACGCATCGGCGCCGGACTTGTCAGTTGCCACACCGAGATCCCGAGAGGCTTCATCGGGTCGGTCATCATCTGCTGGTGGCCGACGGAGACGTACACGTGGTTTTCTCCATCGTCGACCACAGGGATCGGGAACAGCGTGGTGATCGGTCTGCTCTGAACGATCAGAAAGCCATCGTCGACCAAACACCATTCGATGTCCTGGGGGCAGCCGAAGTGCGCTTCGATGTCACGCCCCACCTGCGCAAGGCGCACGATCTGTGCGTCGGTCAGCACCGGCCGGTTCTGCCACTCCGGTTCGATCTCCTGTATGTACGTTCCCCCTTTCGGTGCCGCCCGGACGGCGCGCTGTTTGCGGGCGACCGTCTTGTCGACGACCGCGCCGTCGCGCACCTTGTACACGTCCGCGTTCACCAGGCCGGAAACCAGTGCCTCGCCGAGCCCGAACCCCGCGTCCACGGTGGCGACCGTCCGGTCGGAGGTGACGGGGTCGGCGGTGAACAGGATTCCGGACGCCTGCGGGAACACCATCCGCTGCACGACCACGGCCATGTGGACCTTCCGGTGGTCGAAGCCGTTCTTCAGACGGTAGGCGATCGCCCGCTCGGTGAACAGCGAACCCCAGCACCGGCTCACGTGCCGGAGAATCGCCACTGCGCCCACAATGTTCAGGTACGTGTCCTGCTGGCCGGCGAAGGACGCAGTCGGCAGATCCTCGGCCGTCGCGCTGGACCGGACCGCGAAGGCGGCGTGTTCGCCGAGCCGGGTGACCGAGCAGACGATCTCCGTCGCCAGATCGTCCGGGATGTCGCTCTCTTCGATCACCCGGCGGATCTGCACGCTCAGCACCCGGATCACGTCTCGATCATCCGGCTCGACGTGCGACAACTGTTCGAGCAGATCGTCGATTTCCGGTTTTTCGGCCATGCCCCTCCGGAAGCCATCCGTCGTCACGCAGAAGCCGTCCGGCACATCTATGCCGTCGAGGCGCGACAGTTCTGCGAGGTTCGCACCTTTGCCGCCGATGACGGCACCCTGCGACCGGTCGGTCTCCTGGAAGTCCAGCACATAACTCATTCCGCTTCCCCACCTGTCGATACGAATTTCTACGGGCGAGTATGGACCACAGAACCGAATCTCATGAGGGCGGACAACCGTGTATAACGTGGAAGGGGGAAGGGTCCATGAGGACCGGGCCGATGCCCTGTTCCACGCGCTGTCCGACCGAACGAGGCGCGACATCATGCGTCGCGTGCTGGCCGGCGAGCATTCCGTCTCGGCACTGGCAGCGAAGTACGACCTGAGTTTCGCTGCGGTACAGAAACACGTCGCCGTCCTCCAGGAATTCTGGCCTACTCGTCAAACGACGCAGCGGCCGTGAACAACTCGCCACGGGCGATGTGGACGCAGTTCGCGCAGTGTCGTCCATGCTCACCGAGCTGGAACAGGTCTGGCGTGGACGTATCGCCCGCATCGACGAACTGATCGCAACGTAACTCCAACGGAAGGAATGAACGATGCCTGTCACCAATGTCAGCCACGACATCGACGCACTGACCCTGACCATCACCGCCGAGTTCGCCGCCCCCCGAGCGCGGATCTGGCAGATCTATGTCGATCCGCGCCAGCTCGAGAAGACCTGGGGCCCACCGACATACCCGGCCACAGTGGTCGACCATGAGTTCGCCCCCGGCGGGCGGGTCACCTACTACATGACCGGACCCGCCGGCTTCACCTCCACCGACGGATTCGCCGATGCGGATTTCACCCCGACGAATCGATGCTCGCCGCCTCGCCCTCCACGTGCGAGGCGGCGAGCCGGCACGACGCACGGCCGCCCCTGGATCTACGGTTCCGCGTGGGCGTTCGCCGTCGACACCGGGACAAACGGAGACTTCCGCACACCCGCCCTGCTCGACACCATTCAGGAAGTCGGAGCCGACCACCTGCTGTTCTCCGCCGAATACCCGTTCGAAGACATGCGACAGGCCGCCACCTGGTTCGACCGGCCATTGGTCCAGGCACTACCCGCCCGTCGACACCTCCGCGGCCAATACCGACGACAAGAACTCCTCCGAGATCGCCGGCCCACGTGACGGCCGGGGCCGTTGCGTCTGAATGCCCCGCAACCGCGCAACAAGGTGCATCATGGGCGGCCCCTCGTCACACAGAAGCCTGATCACGCCCAGACTCGCGCACTGTGCGGCAAGCGGTATCAGAGCATCCAGGGCCTCCTGCTCATCACCGGCGACGAGAACCGACACGACGTGCAACAGTCGCGCTCGCAGCAGCGCACGGGGACGTGCCTGGGTCGCTATGCGCTCTACCAGGGCAGCTGCCCTCTCACGGGCATCGAGCGCGCTCGGCAGCGACTTCTCTGCCATCAGCCGCCGGATCGCCGAATCCTCCTCGAGTTCTGCTGTCACCTCGACGATCCCGTCCACCAGATCCGGCACAGGTGCGGGAGTGTCCGGGTCGCCCTCGGTCAGGTGCTGCGCAGGATCGGCTGCCGACAGCCCCAACCTCGTCCGCTCGTTGCCGATACGGGCGGCCAGCCTCGGCAGCACCAACTCGGCGGCGATCTGTGCACCGTCGTCCAGCCGCTGGGCAGCCGCTGTGATATCTCCCCGGATGGCCTTGATCCGGGATCCGGTGCCGAACGTGACGAGCATGAAATCGACGACACCGCCCTCCGAGCCGAGTTGATAGCTCTCGTCCAGCAGCCGTTCGGCCTCGTCCAACTCGCCACGCTCGTACAGCAGATCCCCCAGCATTGCGCTTGCGAGCCTCGTGGAATACGAGTGGAGACCTCCCGCCTCACGCGCGAGACCATAGGCCAACCGAAAATACCGCTCGGCCTCCTCCACGCGCAGCATCTCGTTTGCCGCGATCCCGGAAAAGCAGTGCCCGTACACCCCAGTGAACGGCCCCGTCGTGCGCGCGTGGAAGGGCGCCCCCCATTCCTGCCACCGCTGTGCGGCGTCGAAGTCGAAGCGGTGAATCGCCTCGTAGGACGCGACGTTGGATGCAGCGGCGAGGACGAACGGGCGCAGGGTCTTCTGCCGGTCCAGGCAGTCCGACACCAACTCGGTCAGCCCGTCGATGCGGTCCCCGAAGAGGTCCGCGACTCCCCTCACCAGCGCGGCGTCGACACGCAGGTCGGCCGTAGTGGTGTCGGCGGCGGGTAGGTCGGCGATACAGGCATCGAGAGAACGAAGTGATTCCTCCACGATGGTGTGGTCATGGTGGAGCAGTACGTGCGCCCAGGCGAGGGCGAGCTGCAGGTGGGGGCGATCCGCCGCCAGTGCCCGGGGAACCTTGTCGATCAGACCCAGCACCGACGCGAGCTGCGAGTGCTCGATCAGCGCCAGCCCTCGTGCGTCGACGAGGTCCGCCGCGAGTTCCCGGTCCCCGGCGGCCAGTGCCTGACCGACAGCCTCGCTCAGCAGATCGTGCGCGGCGAACCACTGCGACGCCGTGCGATGCAGTTCGGCGATGCGCGCGGGATGATCGCGCTGCATACGACGACGCAAGAAATCGGCGAACAAGTGGTGATACCGAAACCACTCTCGTTCGTCGTCGAGTGCACGGAGGAACAGATCGCGTTCCTCGATGTGTTCGAGTAGCGCTTGGCCGTCGTCGACGCGCGCGAGCACGGCCGCGAGATCACCGCAGAGCCGTTCGGTGACCGACGTCGCCAGCATGAATTCGAGGAGGTCGGGCTCGAGGGCGCTGAGAACGTTCTCGGCGAGGTACTCACCGATGCCTCGGTGTCGGCCCGACAGGTGGCTGATGAATTCAGCTGGATCGTCACGCCCGCGCAAAGACAGCGACGCCAACTGCAAGGCCGCGACCCACCCCTCGGTGGAGTCCCTCAGGTCGGAGATCTCGCCCTGTTCAAGGGTCAGTCCACACATATCGACGAGGAACTCCCGGGATTCGTCCAGGTCGAACCGGAGGGCAGCGGCGTCGAGCTCGACCAGTTCGTCACGGACCCGCATGCGGCTGAGTGGCAATCCCGACTGACTGCGGCTGGTGACCAGCACCTGCAAATGGTGGCACCCATGATCGAGAAGGAATCCCATCGCGGCGATGGTCGCGGCATCGGTCGCTCGGTGCCAGTCGTCGATGACGACGGTCAGCAGCTCGCCGCGTTCGTGGATCTCGTTGATGAGGGTCGTGAGCACGTACCGGTCGGCCTGGTTGCCGCGTTCTTCGAGAATCTGGCCGAGCTCCGCGGCAAGATCCGGTCGGACGGTGCGGATCGACTCCGTCAGGTGTGAGAGAAACCAGACGACGTTGTTGTCGTCCGAGTCGATGCTCAGCCACGCGACCACAACACCGGAACTGATCAGGGTGTCGCGCCACTGCGCGGCCAGTGTGCTCTTTCCGAACCCTGCAGGGGCGTGGATCAAGATCAATCGCCGGCGACTGGCGTCGCGTAACTGTCCGGCGAGTCTACTGCGTGGTACAAGTGCCCGCGTCGGTGTCGGCGGCCGATACTTCGTCGACGCGCTCGGCGGTTGCAACGACGACCCGACGGCCTCAGGCAGCGAAGCGGCGTGTGTCTCGGTTGGCACATAGCTGACTGTGCCGGTGGCACGTTCTTGAACCGAACGAACAGGTGGCCGCTCTGCTCGAGTTGATATCGCCATCTCGTCGACAACCAGATCGTGCCTGCGTTCGACCTCGCGGAATAGATTTCCGAACTCCGCTGCGGTGCATGGACGAGCGCCTGGATCCCGAGCCATCGCGGTCTCGATCGCCGCGCGAACGTCGGCTGGGATGCCGGCGGACGGCAAACGCGGTGCTTGTTCGGCGGTAATTCGCAGGAATTGGGCGACGATCTGTTCACCGGACCGGCGCTCGAAGGCCGCATGCCCGGTGATGAGAGAGAACAGGGTTGCGCCGAGCCCATAGATATCGGATGCGACGCTGGGAGACTCGCCGGAAAGCACTTCCGGGGCCGTGTATGCCGGTGAACCGGTAAGCGCGCCGGAGTCCGTCTCGAAGCCGCCTTCGATACGGGCAATACCAAAGTCGGAGAGCTGCGGCTCCCCGTAATCGGTCAGCAAGATGTTGCCCGGCTTGACATCGCGATGGAGGATCCCCGCGCGATGTACGGTCTCGAGCGCTCCTGCAAGCTTCACCGCGATTCGGATCGCAGACTCCCACCCCGTCGGTCCGTGGCCCCGGATGGCAGCCTCCAGTGAGTCACACTGGTGGTACTGCATGACGATGAACGGAAGGCCACTCCGAGTCTCCCCTATCCGCAGCACATTGACGATGTTCGGGTGCCCCGAGAGCTGCCCCATCGCGCGCTGCTCACGCAGAAACCGCGCTCGATTCTCCTCGTCGAGCCCCGAACCCAGCACCTTGACGGCGACGACCCGGTCGAGCGATGGCTCCCGGCACCGGAATACCACCCCGAACCCGCCGCGGCCGATCACCTCCACTTCCCCGAAGCCCTCGGCTTCGAGTTCAGCCTTGAGCGTGGGGTACGCACCGCGGATGGGAGCGGAACCATCCGGGTCCATCATCGATCGCTCAGCCCTGGGCCTGGGAGGCGGAGGCCGCGCCCTTGGTCCATCCTGCATCACCGATTTCCCAGTCGTCTACCGGACGAGTGCCCGTCGACAGGCGGCTGCATACGTTCGTTGCCCCACAGCTTACTCGGTCGGGATCCGCGGGTAATCGGTCGCGGCGCATGGTTCCGCTGTTCCACGGGAGCAAGTCTGTTCAGCTGATGAGCGGCTCCGGGAAGCGCTGGCCGGCCTTCGGATGGCAATGGATCGGAGGCGTGCATCCGATCCGATGCTGCACGTCACCGCTTCCACTCTCCCCGGGTTGCGGAAGATCGCGAGGTCTTTTCCAGGGTGGTGCCGCGTACACGTCAGCCCACCCGGGTGCGAGGAGGCACATCGGTGAGAAGCTCTTTCAAAGCTGCTTGGGGACTGAGGCGTACGACTGATCTCGTCATCGACCTCCTGACGCGCGAGCCATGGGGAAACCTCGACACTGACCGGAATCGGTCTCGACCAGCTCACCCCGCATCCTGCTCGACGGTAGCCCGGACAAGCCGTGATCGGGCAGAAACTTCATTGCAGCAACAGTTTCCGGGTCACGCGCCCTGATGCGAGTCGTCGTGTCGTCGACCACGATCGAGATCTTTTGCGGGCGTTCTCATGCGATCGTCTCCACTACTGCGGAAGGAACGCTGCGGGCACCCTGCGGGGTCTCCGCGTGTTGGTTGTTCGAGTGCGATGGTTCGTGCACCACACCGACATGATCGGGGAACCGAAAGCGCAGCGCTGCCGCGGAGAGGGCCGCGGCCAGGACCACAGCGGCACCGGCCAGCAGGGCCTGGTGGTAGCCGTCGTGCAGCAACGGAGTGACGGCGAGGGGGCCGAGAATCTGACCGACACTGTATCCGGTGGTCAGCAGCGCCACCGCACGCGGAAACTGCAGATGCGCTCCGATACCCAGTGCCAACGACCCGACGCCGAGGAAGGTGGCACCGAACAGGAAGGCGGAGATCAGGGCGGGGCCGACACCGGCGACGACGGCGGGCAGCGCGATGCCGACGGCCTGGATGAGCAGGGCAACCAGCAGGAGGATCGGCCGCGACCACCGACGGCTCAGCCACGCCCACACTGCACAACTCGGCAACGCTGCCAGCCCCACGACAATCCAGGCACCGCTGCCGACCCGCCCGCCCGCGGTGTGATCGATCGCGGCGACGAGGAACGTGCCCGCGATGATGTAGCCGATGCCTTCCAGGAAGTAGCTGACGAACACGGCCGTGAACCAGCGGTCGGTCCGTGGGCGGCCGGGCGCTCCCGGTCCGGTGGCAGTGGCGGTCGGCGACGGCTCCGGTGTCAGTGCCCATGCTGCGGCGGCACAGACCAGCGCCAGAGCGGCAGCCGCCCACCAGGCTGAGCGCCAGGTGCCGATCGAACCCAGAATGAACACGAGGACGCCGGACAGGGCGATGCCCGCTCCGACTCCGCCGAACGCCCAGCCGGCCAGGTGCTGGGCGTGCGACCGCAGGTGGGAGAGCATGGCGCTGACGGCGATCATGAAGATGAGTGCGCTCGCGATGCCGGCGACGAGTCTGAGGACGAACCAGGCCGACCCATCGTGTGTGGCGGGCATGAGCGCCAAGGTCGCGACGAGAACCACCAGGGAGGTACGCATGACCGTTGCCGAGCGCACCGCCGCCGGAATGAGGATGCCGACCAGTGCCCCCACCAGGTATCCGATGTAGTTCGCCGTGGCCAGCGCGGCCCCGTGCGAGGAGGACAGACCCGCCTGGGAGTGCATCAGCGGCAGGATCGGGGTGTAGACGAATCGCCCGACGCCCATGCTCGCCGCCAGCGCCGCAGCCGCCCGGCCGACGTGCGCCCGCGGAGAAAACGCTCTCACCACTGGCCCGGATCGTTCGGGTGTGGCCGCAGCGCGGTGACGGTGATACTCATCCACGGCCGCAGAGGCAGCGTGTCGAGCACGTTCGTGTGGAGGTCCGCTTCGTCGTCGGCGCGCCACACCCCGATACTGCGCAGCTCACCGACCGGGCGCCACAACCGGGCCAGATGCCCTGCGGACGAAAGTTCCCTGGCGCGTATCGCTTCCGCGGCGCGGCGCGCGTCCACTTCGGATGACTCGGTGCCGTCGGGGATCGTCGTGGTGATCTCGACGAGAAACTCCTGCATGCTCGTTCTCGGTTCGGGGGTTGAGGTCATGATTCATCGTGTGCCCTGATCCGGCCGGCCCGCCACGACCGCCTTACTTCTGCCTGATAGGCGCAGCCTCTTACCGCACGTAGCATGAGCAAGCGTGGAGCTGCGTCAGCTGAGATACTTCCTCGTCGTCGCCGAGGAACTGCATTTCGGCCGGGCGGCGACGCGGCTGATGATCGCCGGGCCCTCCCTGTCCCAGCAGATCATCGCGCTCGAACGAGACCTCGGCGTGCAGCTGTTCGCCCGCGACCGCCGTTCCGTCGCCCTCACCCCGGCCGGTGCGGCACTGCTTCCGCACGTCCGCGCACTGCTCGAGCGCGCCGACGACCTGCGCGCCCGCGCCGAGCGCCTGTCCGGGGCGGAGCCGGTCCGGATCGGCTACGTCAACTGGCTTCCCGCGGACCTGACCGCGCGCACCTCGGGTGTGGCGCAGTTGCATGTGGACCCGTGGGTTGTGCCTTCGCACTCCCAGGCCGCGCGGGTCGCCGACGGCAGTCTCGACCTGGCCGTGTGCTGGGTGCGGAAGTCGGATCTCGCCCACCACGGCCTGCAGGCCCGGCTGCTCGGCGCGGACCGGCTCTACGCGGTGTCCGCCGGTGCGGACACCGCACCGGTGCGGGCGCGAGACGTCCTGCTGCTCGTCGATGACGACGCGACGTCCTGGTCGTCGTGGAACCTCTTCGCCGAACAACTGGCCCGCGACACCGGGGCGCGAATCTTGCGGATCGACGACGGCGGCATCACCGGTCCCGCATTCTTCGACCACGTCCGCGCCGCGGGCCGCCCCGTGCTCAACTCTCCCAAGGGCCAGACCACGACGCTGCCGCCCGACCTCGCCGCACGACCGGTGATCAACCCGGCGGTGATCTGGACGTGGTCGCTCGTCTGGCGCCGGAACGAAATCCGCCCCGTCGTGCTCGCCGCCACCGACGCCCTCACCCGGGACGTCGGCGATCTCGGCATCCACGACAGCGGAATCTGGCTGCCCGCGGACGACCCCCACCGGTAACAGGGGTGTCGTGGGAGGCTGCGCCTCCCACGAGGGAGTAAACAGGTCGTGGCGCAGCACTCGCCGCGCGCGGATCATCGACTCGTGAGCGAAACACCCGTGGCCCGAGTCGGATACCCGGGATTCGGTCATCGAGCCTTCGTGAAAAACCCTCATTTCGGAAGCGAGTACTTCGGCATATGAACACCACGCAGAAAGTCGTCATCGTCACCGGCGCGTCCCAGGGCATCGGCGCGGCCGTGGTCACCGGCTACCGCAAGCTCGGCTACGCCGTCGTCGCGACCTCCCGCTCCATCGGCGCATCCGAAGATCCCGAGGTGCTGACCGTGCCCGGCGACCTGTCCCAGCCGGGAACCGGCGCCCACATCGTGGAGCAGGCGCTGGCGCGGTTCGGCCGGATCGACACCTTGGTCAACAATGCGGGAATCTTCGTGGCCAAGCCGTTCACCGACTACACCGACGAGGACTACGACGCGGTGACCGGGGTGAACCTGCGAGGCTTCTTCGACATCTCCCGCAGCGCGGTCGCCGCGATGCTCGCTCAGGGCAGCGGCGGCCATCTGGTGAACGTCTCCACCACCCTGGTGGACCACGCGAACTCGCAGGTGCCTTCGGCCCTCGCATCGCTGACCAAAGGTGGTCTGAACGCGGTCACCAAGTCGCTGGCGATCGAGTACGCGACCCGCGGAATCCGGGTCAACACCGTCGCCCTCGGTATCATTCGCACCCCGATGCACCCGGTCGACACGCACGAGGCCCTCGCTGCCCTGCACCCGGTCGGCCGGCTGGGCGAGATCGACGAGGTCGTCGACGCGATCCTCTACCTCGAGCACGCCGGGTTCGTCACCGGCGAGATCCTGCACGTCGACGGCGGCCAAAGCGCCGGGCACTGAGAGCACGCGGCGGACACTCATGAACAGCACGGCTTCACACGACGAGATCCTGCGCGGCGTCCTCGACCGATGGAAAGCCGCCGTCGACGCACACGAGCCCGACCGCGTCGCCGCCGAGTTCACCGCCGACGCGATCTTCCAGGGCCTGCATCCCTACACCGTCGGACGCCAGGGTGTCGCCGACTACTACGCCTCCCAACCACTGGGCATGACCGCCGCGTACCGGATCCTCGAAACCCGTCGACTCGCCGACGATGTCGTGCTCGGCTACCTGAACGTCGATTTCTCCTTCACGGACCGGCCGACGCTGACCGTGTACCTGAGCGTGCTGGTCAGGCAATCGCTCGACGGGGATCGGATCATCCACTACCAGGTGTCCCGACTCGACTGAGGCGGCCCGCGTCGACCCGATCAGCGACCGAATGAGTAGTCGCTGAAGACATCGGGTGTTTCAGAGTCTGTCTGCCAACCTTCTTGCGGCGAGCTGAACGGCTTCCCACACGGTTGCAAATGGGGGCGCGTAGGACAGATCCATGGAGGCAAGGTCGTCGACAGTCATCTGTCCCCACAGCGCTGCAGCCGCAGTGTCGATACGCTTGGCAGAATTCCGGCCTCCGACGATCTGCACACCGAGAAGTCGCCGACTCCTCCGGTCTGCAATGATCTTGGTGGCGATTGGTGACCGCTCCGGCATGTATCCGCTGGCAGTTCCCCCCACTGTGACAAGCGATTCAGGGGAGAATCCGGCAGCAATCGCCGCGTCGGAGGAGAGCCCGGCCCGTCCCACTTCCACGTGCACACTTGGATTGGTGAATCTGGTTATGGCTGTCGACAACACGCCAGCAAACTGTTGCTTGCCGCCGACGACGTTGTATCCACAGATTCTGCCCTGCTTGTTCGCATGCGTGCCTAGCGGAGCGAACGTACGGGTTCCCGTGATCCTATCGATGACCTCACAGCAATCGCCAGCGGCCCAGACATTTTCAGCCACCGATTGGTTCTCATCCGGCAGGTATCCACCAAAGTCTCCGATCGAGATGCCTGCGGCGGCTCCCAGCTCAGTGGCGGGCCGAACACCGAGCCCGAGGACAACGACGTCTGCGAGGTACGTTTCCCCATTACTCCCCGTCAGGGAGTGGACTCTTCCGTCAACGTTGCCGATGCTCACGACTGTGCACTCCGGAACAACGCGAACGCCACCTTCGACGAGGGCGCTGTGGACGCGTGCGCTCATATCCTCGTCGAGGTTACTCATCACCGAACTGCGGGTGATCAGCGTAGTCTCATACCCTCGATCGACCATGGCCTCCGCCATCTCGACGCCGATGTAGCCGGCACCCACGACCACCGCATGCCGTGTGGTCCTGGTCGATTCGGAGTCCGACGATTCCTCTGGCACCACAAGACCGAGCCATTGACGCGCATCCTCGAGGTTCTTCACGGGGAGAATGCCCGGGGTCAGATCGCCGTTGCCGTCAACCGCCCATGGCGGAATGACGGGGTGCGCTCCGGTTGCGAGCACGAGTTTGTCGAAGTCCACCGCCTCGGATACGCCTGCGCTATTTGCGTATCTGACGGTGCGCTTTTCCGTGTTGATCTCGGTCACCAGCGCATCGAGACGAAGATCTACACCCAGTTCTCGGTGGCGTTCTGGCGTGCGTGCGATCAGTTCGTCTTCGCTGGCTACCGTTCCCGAGATCAGATAGGGCATTCCGCATGCGGAGTAGGAGGTATCACTGGTTCGTTCCAACACGACTACCTCGATCGTCCGACCGTCGGCGCGTGCCGAACGGAGCGCTTGGTGTGCCGCGCTCATACCAGCGGCGTCCGCGCCGACGACGACCACGCGTTCGGTACGATTTGGGGTGATCATCACCGGACCTCCACGTTCGCGCACAGTGCCGTGACCGACGATATGGTGGTCGTTGCGAGGTGCGTCCCGCTGAGTGCGTCGATCTCGCGAATTCCGGTGGGGCTGGTTACATTCACTTCGGTGAGCCACTCTCCGATGATGTCGATTCCGACGAAATGGAGTCCGCGCCTGACGAGCTCGGGACCGATGGTTCTGCAGATTCTTCGATCGTTCTCAGTGACTGTGTCGATTTCCACGCTCGCACCCGCTGCCATATTGCAGCGGAATTCGTCTCCCTGTGCAATCCGCCGGACAGCTCCGACTGGGGTTCCTCCGAGAACGATGACACGTCGGTCCCCCGCCGTGACCGCGGGGATGAACTGCTGGACAACGACGTGTTGGGTTCCACGTTCGGTCGCGGTGTCGAGGATCGAGTGCAGATTGGGGTCGCCAGGACTGAGCAACATGATCCCGCGTCCGGCCATCCCGTCCGTTGGTTTGAGAACGGCCCTACCCCACGACTGGACCGAGTCGATGATCTCGGTGCGATCTGCAGAGATGAGCGTCGGGGGGCCGAGCTCGGGAAAACGAAGAGCGAAAAGCTTCTCGTTTGCGTCCCGCAGACCGCTGGGTGAGTTCAGCACGAGCGTTTGCGCAGGATCGACCAGGTCGAGAATGTATGTCGCCCGAAGGTAGTCGGCATTCACGGGAGGATCTGTCCTCATGAATACGGCTGCCACGGTGTCGAGATAGATCTGCTCGGGTTCGCTCGCGACGAACCAGTTCTTTCCGATCACCCAGTTGTCGCCGACAAGCACTGCAGGCTGCAGCGTGACGCCGCGGGTCTGCGCCGTTGCCCGCCCTGCAGTCACACCTAGTTCGGCGATGGTGGTCACCAGAACACGATGCCCGAGAGCCTGAGCTGCTTCCATCAACGCCACCGTGGTGTCGTGGGCGGGTGCCAGCTCACTGAGCGGATCGGTGATGAATACGAACGTCAACCGTGAACCGACTGTATCCGTATCCGCTCCTGGTTGGATGAATTGTTGCCTCATGGATCCGTCCTGTTTCTGGGCGCGTCGGCGACCGTGGGGACGATCGGTCGATGCACGGGTGTAGGGAGCTGTCGGCCCCTCCGCTTCGTGGGTCACGCTGGGTGGTTCATCGTTGCGGCGAGCCGACAGCTCTGTACGTATATGTCAGCGCTTGACCCGGAGCACCCTGAAGTTGGTGTATTCCAGGATCCCGTGGATGGACTGTTCGACACCCAATCCGGACTGCTTGACTCCGCCGAATGGGACATCCGATGTCAGCACTGGATGCTGATTGACCCATGCAGTACCGGCTTCCAGGCGATTTGCTACCTGCACTGCACGTTGTTCGTCCGCAGACCACACCGATGCGCCGAGACCGAGATCCGAGTTGTTGGCGCGCTCGACGGCGTCGTCGATGTCGGTGTAGGTCAGGATCGGCAGAACAGGTCCGAACTGTTCCTCCCTGACGAGCGGAATCGTGTCGTCGACACCGCGGACAAGGGTGACAGGGTGAAAGTACCCTGGACCGTCCGGGACTTCGCCACGGAAGTAGACATCGGCGCCGCGGTGCACCGCATCGTCGACATAGCCTCGGACTTTTTCCAGCTGCGTGCGGTTCTGGATCGGTCCCATGTCGACGCCCTCGTCGAGTCCGTTGCCGACGACGATCGTCTTGGCCACTTCGGCGAGTGCCTCCTCGATCGCGGACGCGAGGTGGGCAGGGACGTAGAGACGTTTGAGACCGGCGCATACGGCACCACAGTTGGACAGTGCCGCCCAATAAAGGTCGTCTGCCATGGCCGCGACATCCACATCGTCGAGGACGATACCCGCGTCGTTGCCGCCGAGTTCGAGCGTCAGCCTCTTCAACGTCGGACCTGCGCCGGACATGATCGATTTGCCGGCCCGCTCCGAGCCGGTGAAGGTGATCTTGTTGATCCCCGGATGAGCTGTCATTGCGCGCCCCAGGTCGTCTCCACCACTCAGAATCTGGAGAACGCCCGCGGGAAGCGCCTGATGGAGTAGTTCACCGAGCCGAAGGGTCGCTACAGGGGTCAGTGGGGAAGGCTTGAGGATTATGGTGTTTCCGGTGACAAGTGCCGGCCCGATCTTCCACAACGCCAATAGCAAGGGGTAATTCCATGCGGTGATCGCACCGACCACACCGACTGGCTCCCGGTGAATCTCGATGTACTCGTCATCGTTGTCCCGAAAGATCTCGACCGGGATGTCGGTGCTCGCGTACCGACCGAGGCCTCGAAGGCCGGAATCAATCTCGCCGGCAGCTTTGGCCAAGGGCTTTCCCTGTTCCAGCGTCACCAGCATGGCGAGTTCGTCGATGTTCGTGCGAACCAGCTCGACAACGTTCCGAACGATGTCCTGTCGCGCCGCGATGCCCAGACCGCGCCAGCTGGGAGCCGCACGCCGAGCGGCATCCACAGCAGCTTCAAGATGCTCGACACCAGCGTCAGGGACTTCAGCGAAGACTTCACCGGTCGCGGGGTTGATCACCCTGTTGACGACCGAGGTTGTCACGATCTGTCCATCGATGGTGAGACCGGGCGCCTTGTCGGCCACCGGGGCTGGGGAGTTGCTCATGCCGGGGATCCTTCGGGTCGGAACAGACGTTGGAACTGCTCTGCGTTGTAGATGTTCTTTCGCGCCGCTTCTTCGCGTGAGTCGGAAATCTTGACCTTCGCGGCCGGACGCGCCGCGATCCGATCCGACCACGTCTTCAGATTCGGATAGTCCGAGACCGTAATACCGTGCCCACCGGCGACTCTGGTCCAGGTGTACGTTGAAATGTCGGCTATCGAGTACTCGCCGGCAAGATAGTCCCGATCACGGAGCCGGTTGTCGAGAACTTTGTACAGGCGGGTGACCTCACCGACATATCGACTGCGCGCGTACGGATTGTCGATCCCGTGCTTGGGTGCGTGGGAGACGAAGTGCGCGGCCTGCCCGGCCATCGGACCGTGGTTCGCCACCTGCCAGAACAGCCAGCAGAGCGCCTCCTGGCGGCCGCGGGGATCTGCGGGCAGCAGCCTTCCGGTCTTTTCGGCAAGATACTGCAGAATCGCCCCTGTCTCGAAGATCGCGATGGGCTCACCACCGGGACCATCGTGATCTACAACCGCAGGGACCTTGCCGTTCGGGTTGATCTCGAGATACTCGGGGGCGAACTGATCCCCTTCCTTGATGTCGGTCCAGACGATCCGGTATTCGAGCGAAAGCTCTTCGAGCGCGATGAGCACTTTTCGCACGTTGGGGCTTGTGTAGTAGTAGAGATCAATCATCGAACGAGTCTCCAACAGAGTTGATTACGGATGTCAAATGTCGTACTGCTTGCGGATGCGGTCCAAGTACGACATCAGGTTCGGTCTGGTCTGCACGTACCCGGCGCCCAGCCAGTCCTGTGGTTGGTCGGCGATGTGCCGGATGATCGAGTACACAGTCGCGTCAATGGAATGCAGTTCGCTTCCAAGGAAGTAGTCGCTGTCTCCGAGGTAGTCCGAGAGAGCATCGACATCTGCTCGGAAGAAGTCGACGACCACTTCGGCACTCCGTCGTCCCATCCCCTGGCCATCGAAGCCCTCGACGACCCGGGCACGGAATGCGTCAAGGAATCCCCGCAGCTCCGGGGTCACTTCACCGCCGCCAACGATGCAGGGGATGTACGTCTCCCACCCCGAATCTTCGCGATAGCGCGGCTGGATGATGCCGCTCCAGTAGAGGTGCTCTTCGACCAATCGGCTGAACGACAGGGACAACGCCCGGTCTTTGGCACACAGACCCGCGTCGAGTTTGTCGCCGTACTTGTCCTTCAGGTAGGCGATGATCGTGTTCGAGTCGCCGACCTTGGTTCCATCGCTGTCGACGATGTACGGCAGTTTGCCGTGGGGCGAGTCCTGGTCGAGGGTCGCCAGGTCCTGCGTCTTGTGCTCGAACTCGATCCCCGTGAACGTCATATAGTTGATGATCTTGGTGACGTAGGGACTGATGTCCGGAACTCCGAAGGCCGGCGTGTATCCGTAAATGGTGATCATGTGTCTCGGCATTTCTGTCTATGAAATTACGTGCAGTACAGTCTGGAAGGACGCCCTACCACTGGAGGAAGGTTCCGTCCGAGTGCTGGAACCGGCCCGAGTTCTCGGGTGTGAGGTTGTCGATGTTCTTGATCAGCCCGGCGGCGGCCTGCTCCGGGGTGATGTAGGTGTGCTCGCCGGGGAAGTCTTTGGTCAGGTCGGTGGCGACCATGCCCGGATGGAGCATCAGCACGCTGATCCCGTTCTCGGCCAGGTCGTGGTGCAGGTTCAGTCCGGCCATGTTGGCGGCGGCCTTGGAGATCCGGTAGCTGTACATGCCACCGGAGGTGTTGTCGCCGAGCGATCCGACCCGGCTGGTGACGATGCCGACCTTCGCGCCGGGCTGCAGGAGTGAGCGCAGTGCCTCCACGGTGCGCAGCGGTCCGAGGGTGTTGATCTCGATCTGTTTGCGGACCAGGTCGTAGTCGATCGACCCCAGCTCGTCGAGCCACATGACGCCGGCGACATGGATCAGGGCGTCCAGTTCGGTACCCGTTGTGGCGAGCCGGGTGGCGAGCGCCTCGACCGATTCCTGCGATGTGACATCGACGTTCGGCTCGACGGTGATGCCGTCGGCGGTGAGATCGGCGCCGTCGAACAGGCAGGCTGCGATGACGTTGTCGCCGCGCTCGTGTAACTGGCGGACGATCGAGTGCGCGATGCCCTTGTCGGCACCGACGACCAATACTGTTGACATAGTGTTCATTCCTTTCACGCGGTGACGCCGACAACGGCGCCCTGCTCGGATCCGATAATGTTGGCGGCAGCAAGCTCGGCGATCTGTTCAGCGGTGAAACCCGATTCGGTAAGAATTTCGGTGTTGTGCTGGCCGAGAAGCGGCGCTCCGCGTGGTGCTTCCGGAACGGTGCCGAGGAACCGCGCGGGAACGCGGGCCTGCCGCACACGTCCGGCCACGGGGTGCTCTGATTCGACGATGATCTCTGCGGCCTTGACCTGCGGGTGTTCGATGACCTCGGCCCGCGTGAGAATGGGCGCGGCCGGCACATCGAAGGTGTCGAGCACACTCAGCCATTCAGCTGAAGACCTGGTCAGGAGCACTTCCTGGATCATCTCGAGTCGCTCGTTGATGTGCTTCGACCGACCCACCGGGGTGGAGAAGCGCTCGTCCTCGATCCACTCCGGGTGCCCGAGTGCCTTGCACATGCTCTGCCACTCACCGTTGCTGTTGGTGGCGACGGTGATGTACCCGTCCGCGGTCTGGTAGATCAAGTCGATGAAGCTCCCGCCCTGCGACAGCGGGACGGGCTGATCCGGGAAGGTGTAGGCGCCCATGTCCGATGCCCACAGGAACGAGAGCACCGCCTCGAGCATCGACAACCGGATGTGCTGGCCCTCCCCGGTGCGTTCGCGGGCGAACAACGCAGCCGAAAGCGCCTGTGAGGCGACAATGGCACTGAGCTTGTCGGGGAGGATCGTGCGGATCAGGCGGGGCCGTTCCTCGTCGGATCCGGCCTGGACGGTGGTCAGGCCGGTCAGAGCCTGGATCAGCGAATCGTAGACCCGCTGCCCGGAGGCCGGCCCGCGCTCGCCGAATCCGCTCATGGAGAGGTAGATCAGTTTCGAGTTGAGCGGGGCGAGGTCGTCGTATCCGATGCCGAGTCGCTCGACGACACCCGGCCGGAAGTTCTGTACGACGACGTCGGCCGTGGAGACCAGCTTCTTCAGTACCGCAACGCCTTCCGGCGTCTTCAGGTCGAGAGTCAGGGACCGCTTCGACCTGTTGACGTTGACGAACATCGCCGACATGTCGCCGGAGCGATTGGGCAGGGAACGAACGTGATCGCCCTTGCCGGGTACCTCCACTTTGATGACGTCGGCGCCCTGGTCGCCGAGGATGTCCGTGGCCCAGGGGCCCGACATCATCGAGCACAGGTCGACGATCTTGATTCCGGTCATGGGGCCGCTCATGAAGCGCACCTTTCAGTAGGGAGAAGTGATCCGGGGGTTCGCGAGGCCAACAGCCAGAACTCGTTGCTCAGTGTGGCCTGCCTCACCGAATAGTATTGAGCTTTCTTTCATGAGTCAATTGTTTGAATAAATGTTTTTTCAGTAGTGAATAGATGCATGTGCATCTATCTGCCCTGTTTTTAGCGAACCCCGTGCTCAGAGGTGCCGTGAGGTCACCCACCCGAGGTGGTAGTCAGGCCGAATTCCGATCAGCAGGTCGCATCGCAATCACACTCGGGGCCCCGGGGCAAAGCCACCAGGACGTTCAACGCCCAAGTCCGCGAACTTCGAGATGTCGGGGGCGCGACTCGTCCACCAGTCACGAACACTGCTACCGCGCAGCGCCACTCGATGCGCACCATCAACTTCGACAGCTCGAGTCTCACACATGCTCGAGAGCGTTACCCGGATTCATCGGCGTACACCAACTGGTGCACGGCCGGCGTCGAGCTCTTCGGTCTCAGCTAACCGGGACCCGGGTCCTCGAAGTGGGCGAGGAGGAGTTTGAGAAGCCTGCGAAGTTCGGTGTCATCGTCTTTGCTCACAAACGCGAGGAGTTGCGACTCGCGACCCAGGATGTCGGAGGCGACCTCGTCGATGAGTTGGACTCCCTTTTTGGTCAATTGAACGTCGACTCGACGACGGTCGTGTGGGTGAAAGCTCCGCTTGAGCAGACCACTGCGTTCGAGTTTGTCCAGGCGGTTCGAGATACCAGCCGGGGTTATCAGCGCAGCCTCGGTGAGTTGCCCTGCCGTCATCCGATACGGCTTGCCGGACCGCCGCAGCATTGCCAAGAGGTCGAGCGTCGCAGGATCGGTTCCCAGCTCTACCAGGCGTTGACTGCGTTCACGCTCCAGGTATCGCGCAATGCGCCAAATCCTCGACACGATACCCACCGAACTGACGTTGATATCCGGCCGTTCACGTACCCACGCCTGCTCGATGCGATCGACGCCATCGTCTCCGGCCACGTCCCGAATCGATGGTGCTTCGACGCCCATCCCATACCCCATTGTCACTTGAATTGATTAGCTCGGGACTATTCACTGCTAAGTAGTTTCGTCCGAAAGTTTAACGTGTACGCCCGAGACTGCCAACAGCACAGTCGCGGTCCGACCAGATGTCAACACATTTCGGCAGCATTGGGGCGTTGATCAATGCAGGCAGGCATACGGCGTCGGTATCGAATTGCCGGGCCACGTGGTGCACGTTCCCTCAATTTGGCCCGCTCGCCAATGCCACCTCGAGTGATCGAATGCCGGGATCCTGCCGCGGAATTGCGCGTTCCGTGTTCGCCGGGCCCGACTGTTGCATGGTCGGGTCTCGGTGGCCATTGCCGTCGTTGCGCCGTTTCTCAGCGTCGACGCCCTCTACACTCCACGAGTCGACGTCGTCCCGCACATTCCGGATATCGTGACCAAATACTTTGTGGGACTATACTTTACGTGGGAGTGGCACAGGAATGAACTTCGGTTGGTTCGTGTGCAGGACTTGCTTCCATGGCGTGTCTAGTTCACGATCTACCCATCGTTCCGCCGTCTGTTGAGGTGCGCTCTCGCGACACACGATTGCCTTCCCTCCAGCGTTCGCCGACATCCTGAGGATGGTCCGCGGTGAGCAAGTTAGGACAGCTGATGACTACTTCGGTGATCGTTGCCGGTGCCCGGACCCCTATGGGTCGGTTCATAGGGGCTATGCGGGATCTGTCGGGTTCCGATCTCGGTGGCGTGGCGATTCGGGGAGCCCTGGACAAATCCGGAGTCCCCGCTGCGCTGGTCGAGTACGTGATCATGGGTCAGGTGCTCACGGCAGGCGCCGGGCAGATTCCGGCCAGGCAGGCGGCGGTCGCGGCCGGCATTCCGTTGGACGTGTCGGCGCTGACCGTCAACAAGGTCTGTTTGTCGGGCATCGACGCGATCGCGTTGGCCGATCAGTTGATCCGTGCCGGGGAGTTCGAGGTGATCGTCGCGGGTGGCCGAGAATCCATGTCACAGGTTCCGCATTTGCTGGAGAACGCGCGAGCGGGTTTCAAGTACGGCGACGTGACGGTCCGCGATTCCATGGCATTCGACGGGCTGCACGACATCTTCACAGATCAGCCGATGGGGAATCGGGCCGAGATGAAGAACGAGGAGGCCGGCGTTCAGCGTGGAAGGGACGATCACTGCCGGGTCCGCGTCACAGATTTCCGATGGCGCGGCCGCGGTCGTGGTGATGAGTAAGGCCAAGGCGCAGGAACTCCGACTGCCCTGGATTGCCGAGATCGGGGCCCACGGCGTCGTTGCAGGTCCCGACTCGACCTTGCAGTCACAGCCCGCCCGGGCGATCACCAAGGCATGCGCGAGGGAAGGAATCTCTCCGGAAGAGTTGGATCTGGTGGAGATCAACGAGGCCTTCGCGGCGGTGGGAATCGCCTCGACTCGCGAACTCGGGTTGGACCCGACGCGGATCAACGTCAACGGCGGAGCAATTGCGCTGGGCCATCCCCTCGGAATGTCCGGGGCGCGGATCACCCTGCATCTGGCTCTGGAGTTGCAGCGCCGCGGCGGTGGTGTCGGAGCTGCTGCACTGTGTGGTGGAGGCGGGCAGGGCGACGCCCTGATTATCCGGGTCCCGACGAAGTGGAGACTTACCTCCCAGCGAAAGGTTCGAACTTGAATATTCAAGAGACCGCCGCAAAGGTCACCGGAGCAGCCTCCGGGCTCGGCGCCGCCACCGCCAAGCGTCTCGCCGACGCCCGAACCACCGTGTTCGGACTCGACCTGCAGCAGTCCATCGAGCGCGCCGGCGACAACGTCCCCGACGGCGTGACCCTCCTCGGCACGTTCAACGTCATGCGCCTCGCCGCCGACGCCATCGCCAAGACCGACACCGTCGACGAGCAAGCGCCTCGAAGCGGGCGTCCCCTCCCCCTCACGCCTCGGTCAGCCCGCCGAATACGCCCAACCCGCCCAACCCGCCCAGATGATCGTCGAACACGACTACCTCAACGGTGAGACCATTCGTATGGACGATGCCCTGCGCAGGGCACCTGGAGTACCGTCCCCACGGCCATCGCCGTTGTCGGGAAAGCGTGCGAACGTGTAGTCCGGAACTGGACGAAACGGCAGGATGCACGGCGCTCGCCCGGATCCCGACGATGGTGCTGTGTGGGTCAGGGGACCTGATGACGACGTATGCGCATTCGCAGGTTCGGGCCGCGCACGAAGCGTCCGCGCTCGCCGCTGTCGCGCCCACTTCCGTCGGGGCCTGAGGCGAGGACGGACTGGTACGGGGAGGACCTGGGCGCCGTTCGACGATCGACGTGCCGAACCCGTCGCACCGCGCTTCTCTGGGAGGTGGTTCGCCCGCGCCACGACCGGCGAGCCGACCGGCGAAGGCGTGGGCGTGGGCGTGGGCGATCAGGGGTAGCTTCGAGCACGCAAATCTTGTTCTGGTGTATTTTTTAGCCGTGAACTTCTTTCTCGTCGTAGACTGCATCCATGCGGCTTCGAGGATCACATGACTGCTGAGGTTACGACGACGGGTTCGGACGCGATCGGCGACGACGGTGTCGATCGGGTTGAGCAGGCATGGGCGCGTGAACGCCCGGACATTGACGTCAGTTCCGTGGGAATCGTGACCAGGATCTGGCGCATTGCACGGCATTTGGAGCGCGAACGCGTCGAACGCCTGGCCGAACTCGGCACCGACCGGGTCACGCTCGATGTGCTCGCGATGCTACGGCGTGCCGGAAAGCCGTATCGGATGACGGCCGGGCGCCTTTCCGAGGCGGCGCTGATTACTCCCGGCGGGATCTCGAACCGGCTGGACAAGCTCGAGCGCAGCGGACTGGTCAAGCGGAGCTTCCACCCGAAGGACCGTCGTCGGGTGGATGTGCAATTGACAAGGAAGGGTGTCAAGCTCGTCGACGAGGTCGTCTCCGACATCATGGATCACGAGTCGCGGCTCCTGGACATCTTGGCCGGCGACGACCAAGCGGAGCTTCGGCGGCTCCTCAAGATCCTCTTGGCTCAGTTCGAGGATCCTGCAGTGGGGCTGGAAACCGACTGAGCGAATCCTCAGGGCCTGAACCGAGCGCGGTTCGGCGCAGCACGTCCACCCGACGCTGCCGGCTGCCAGGGCCCAGGCGTGAAAGTGGACGCCAGGGTCGCACTCCCCCACTCGTACCCCTTCCAGATCGATGCTGGACCTCCGCGAGTGCGAGATGGGACCGAGATGCCGCGCGGGCGGCGTTGAACGAGGTCGCGCCCAAGGGGTGAATCGCGGTCCGGCCCCCTGTGGATCAGGCCGTCGAATGCGGCGGGCGCCAAGCGGGCATAGTCGGTCACCTGGCCGCGAGCAGGTAGTTCTCGGCGATTCGGTCGTCGAGTGCGGGAGTCCGGACGGGGTGGACCCCTGCCGGGTCTCCATGGTGCCCGAGCTGCACTCGCCGGTAAGTCAGCAGGCATCGGTCACGGTGCCGCCACGACCACATCGTCGAGCCGTGGGAACGCGTCCGTTTCGATGTCCCCGTGCACGTGTGCGGGGGCCAGTCCGTGCTTGGTGTATCGATCGATGTAGGTCGAAACGGTTCCCGCGGCGGACGAGTGGGTCGGGTGCCGGCGTAGGTGCAGCTCGACCACGCCGAGCAGGAGCTGTGCGGCGTCCCGGAGTACCGGGTCGTTGAGTCCGTCACGTGCGGCCGTCACCCAGAGGTCCTGCGTATCCGGGAGCAGGTCGACCAGTTCCGCGGCAATTCGGTCTTCCATTGCGGTCGAGGCGACGAGGACCGCGGCGGAGCGGCAATCCGGCTCCAAGGCATCGATCATTCGGAACTCGAGCCAGCCGCGAGGCCGGATCGGCGGAAACAGTGTCGTCAGGTGGTAGCGCAGATCATCCTCGGTCGGCCAGCCTGCCGGGTGCCCTGTTGTCATCCAATCGGCGAAGGTCAACCCCGGCGAAACGCTCGTGCCCAGATCACCGCCGCGAATGAAGAACACGTCTGCCGCGAGAGCGTAGTGCGCCCAATCTGTTCCGGGTTGATCACTCACGGGGACCGGTGCCGTTCGCCCGGGGTCGATCCCATTCCAGATCGCTTGCCGTACCGATTGCCAGCGCTGCCCGTCGGGGCCGATCCCGGGAGAATTCGCGAAGGCCGCGACCAGGATCGGGCCCATCTTGTTCGCCAGTGCCCAGCGCAGGTTCCGGCCGTCGGGATGGTGGCTGATGTTGATCTGGACCGATGCAGTGTTCGTCATCATCCAGGTCCCTTCCCGGCCGCGGTGCGCATAGAAACTCTCCATTGCCCGATACCTCGGGAGGTCGAGGATCCGGTGCGGGGGACGGCGGTCGTCCACGGCGAGGTCGGTCGGAATCAGCCCATGTGCTCGTAGCCGATGGTGGAGAATCACGGCGTCTTCGTTGATGGCGTGTAGCGTGGCCGGCCCCGATTCGAGCGGCGGACCCGACAGTTCGACCTGCCCGCCCGGCTCGATCGTGATCCGACTGCTGTTCGGCAGTGGGCGGTTCATGATCGGCAGGAAGTCGGCGGGTTCCGGGCGTAAGAGACTGCCTCGCTTGTGCACTGGCCATTCGATCTCGACGCCGACGAGGTCGGCCCCACCGGGTTCGAATGCTTCGCGGGCGACGGCGTATGCCCTCTGGATCGTCAGCGTAGGGCGAGAACTAGTCATGCCACCTGGTCCTTTCGTCGTCGATACTATAGCCGGAAAACATTTCACGTCGGAACAATTGACGAGCAAGAGATATCTCAATACTATGGAGTGAAGCAAGTCACAACAAGCCTCGATCGTGTCTCGTGACACTCTCCGAAGCACTCTTCAACCAGGCGAAAGGTGCGCTTCATGAGCGGCCCCATGACCGGAATCAAGATCGTCGACCTGTGCTCGATGATGTCGGGCCCCTGGGCCACGGACATCCTCGGCGACCAGGGCGCCGACGTCATCAAAGTGGAGGTACCCGGCAAGGGCGATCACGTTCGTTCCCTGCCCAATCGCTCCGGCGACATGTCGGCGATGTTCGTCAACGTCAACAGGTCGAAGCGGTCCCTGACTCTCGACCTGAAGACGCCGGAAGGCGTTGCGGTACTGAAGAAGCTGGTCTCCACCGCTGACGTCGTCGTGCAGAATTTCCGGCCGGGTGTCGTCGAGCGACTCGGCATCGGATACGACGATCTCGCCCCGCTCAACTCGAAACTGATCTACCTCTCCATGAGCGGATTCGGCGAGCGCGGGCCGGCCTCCGGGCAGCGGGTCTACGATTCGCTGATCCAGGCTCTGACCGGCCTGACCACCGTCCAGGCCGGATCCGACGAGGAACGGCCCCGCCTGATCCGCACGATCCTCCCCGACAAGCTGACCGCAGTCGTTGCCGCGCAGGCACTTTCGGCTGCGTTGTTCGCCCGCGAACGCACCGGGGAGGGCCAGCACATCCGGTTGTCGATGCTCGAGGCGGTGCTCTCGTTCCTGTGGGCATCGGACATGGGCGCCTACACCTTCCCGGATCAGCCCGTCCCGCTGTCGCAGGGCGGCAGCTTCATCGACTTGATCTACCAGACCGCGGACGGGTACATCACCGTCGCCACCAACAGCAACGGTGAGTGGCAGAGCATGTGCAAGGCACTCGGGCACCCGGAGTGGATCGAGGACGAGCGCTTCTCCACCCCGGTGGGTCGGTCGAAGCACATCAACGAGCGTCTGGAACTCATCCAATCTGCGCTGCTCGACAAGAACTCTGCCGAGTGGTTGGCGCTGCTCGACGAGTTCGACGTACCGGCCGCGCCCATCCTCACGCGGGCCGAGGTTATCGAACACCCGCAGGTTAAGGCCGCCGAGATCATCGTCGAATCAGAGCACCCCGCTGCCGGGCGCGTGCGGCAGGCGCGGGTGGCGGCCCGGTTCCTCGGCACCGTTCCGGACGCCCCCAAGGGCGCCCCGCTACTCGGCCAGCACAACACCGAAATCCTCGCAGAAATCGGCTACAGCACCGACGACATCGCCTCGCTCGCTGCACAGAACATCATCGGAACCGAGCAGGACGCCACTGCCGGCGTCCTAGCCTGAAAGGAAGTGCTGGACAGTGTCCACAGTATTGGTCGTCGGCGCCGACAAGGGCATCGCGCACTCGATCGTCCGCCAGTTACACGAGCGCGGCGACAACGTCATCGCAGCCTGCCTGTTCGACGGCGCCGATCTCACCGCCGACGGCATCACCGTCGAGCCGAACGTCGATGTCACATCGCAGGAATCGGTCGAGGCGCTCGCCACCCGGCTCGCCACAACGGGTACCGAACTGGACGCCCTGATCCATGTCGCCGGCGTCATGTGGCTCGACGAGCTGGGGTCGATCGACTACGACCTGGTCCGCAAACAGATCGAGATCAACACCCTCGGACCGCTGCGCACCGTGGAGGCACTGCGCTCACTCCTGCAGCCCGGCGCGAAGGTCGGCATCGTCACCAGCCGGGTCGGATCGCTCGGCGACAACACCTCCGGTGGCATGTACAGCTACCGGATCTCCAAGGCCGCCGCCAACATGGCCGGACTGAACCTGCACCACGACCTGGCCGAGAACGGGATCAGCGTGCTGATGCTCCATCCGGGCATGGTCGCCACCGACCTGACCAAAGACTTCCCCGGCGAGCACACCTACATCACCCCGGAGCAGGCCGCCGCCGGGCTGATCAAGAACATCGACAACCTCACACCCGAGAACTCGGGCCGGTTCCAGCACTCGGACGGAACATTCCTCCAGTGGTGAGCAACCGATCGAACCCTGTATGCCACTGAATCTCCATCCCATCGAACAGAAGGACGACACACACGATGATCACCGTCTACGGATATGTTCCCGCCTGGGGGATCCCGGACATCAGCCCGTACGTCACGAAGGTAGTGAACTACCTGCAGTTCGCGGGTGTCGAATTCGAGCACAAGACGCAGGACCTGGCGACCCTCGACCAGGACTCGCCCCACGGCAAGCTTCCGTACATCGTCGACAGCGATGGAACCAAGGTCGGCGACTCGAACACGATCATCGCCTACCTGAAGGACAAGTACGGCGACAAACTCGACGCGGACCTGAGCAAGCAAGAGCTTGCCTTGGCTCTCGCCTTCAACCGGTTGATCGAGGAGCACCTGTACTGGAGCGGCATCATTCAGCCGCGCTGGCGTGAGGACACCGGTTGGGAAACCTACATCCCGTACATCGTTCAAGGCGCCGAGGTGACGCCGGAGATGCGCGAAGGCCTGGACGCGTTCCGGGGCCGGATCCTCGAAGAGTTCAACGGACAGGGCATGGGCCGGCGGAGTGCGGAGGTCGTCGTCGAGTTCTTCCGGGCAGACGTCGATGCCCTGTCCGACTTTCTCGGCGACAAGGCCTTCTTCCTCGGCGACAAGCTGCATTCGATCGACGCTTCGGTGTACTCGACGCTGCGGCACATCGCCGACCAGCCGCAGCAGTGGCTCGGATCCGGTTACGTCCAGTCCAAGCAGAACCTCGTGGACTACATGGACCGCATCCGCAAGCAGTATGACATCTGACCCTCCGTAATCGATTCCGTTGGAGCATCGTTCGATGATTGATCTCTACTACTACACAAGCCCCAACGTGCGGAAAGTGCTCATCGCGCTGGAGGAGTTGGGACTGGATTACCAGATCGTCTGGACCGACATCAGTGAGGGCGACCAGTTCGAATCGGAGTACGTCGAGATCAATCCGAACAGCAAAGTGCCGGCCATCGTGGACCACGATGGCCCCGGTGGCCGACGCTTGGCGATATTCGAATCCGGTGCCATCCTGCTCTATCTGGCGGAGAAGACCGGTCGCCTCCTCCCCGGGGATCCGATCGCCCGCCAAGAAGTGCTGTGCTGGCTGTTCTGGCAAGTGGCCAACCAGGGGCCGATGGCAGGGCAGGCCGCCCACTTCGTCTCGCATGCCCCGAAGCAGGGCATCGACAACCCGTACGCCCGAAACCGGTATGCGGGCGAGGTGGCCCGCCTCTACCGCGTCATGGATGACCGGCTTCGTGACCGCGAGTACCTCGCCGGCGAGTACTCCATCGCGGATATTGCGACCTTCCCGTGGACTCGGGTGGCCGCTGGACACGGGGTCGATGTCGCCGACTACCCCAACGTCAAAGCGTGGGCCGACCGCATTTCTGCCCGACCTGCCGCCAAGGCCCGGATCTCCGACCCGCGCGAGGAGAAGGCCCGACACCACGTCTACACCCCGGAACAGTTCAGGACCCTCTTCCGCCCGGAAGGAAGTCAATCATGAGTATCACCGCAGATTCCCTGTCCAACATCACCCCACCTGGGCTGACCATCGACGGACAGATCACAACCACCACAGCCGTGATCCCCGTGATCAACCCCGCCACCGAGTCGGTCTTCATCGAGGTTCCGGACGCCGGAGTCGAGCACCTCGACGCCGCGGTCGCTGCAGCTCGGAGAGCCGCCAAGCACTGGGCTACGCACGACCTCCCCTTCAGGCAAGGCATCGTCCTTCGCCTGGTCGACCACGTGCGCGCCAACATCGACGAACTGGCCCGTCTGGTGACCCTCGAACAGGGGAAACCGTTGGCGAAGGCCGCCGGCGAGATCGAGTCGGGTCTGCGCGGTCTCGAGCGGTATGCCAGCTGGGCCATTCCCGTCGAGGTCATCCGCAACAACGACGACGAGCTGATCGAGGTGCACCGCGCACCGGTCGGGGTCGTCGGGGGCATCACCGCCTGGAACTATCCTCTCCTGCTGGCGTTGTGGAAGATCGGTCCCGCCCTGATCACCGGCAACCCGATCATCCTCAAACCCTCTCCCCTGACCCCGGTGGCCACCTTGCGCCTGGGTGAGCTCGCGCAACAGATCCTCCCCCCGGGTGTGCTGCAGGTGCTCAGTGGCGGCGACGATCTCGGCCGGGCGATGACTGCTCACCCCGGGATCGACAAGATCACCTTCACCGGGTCCGAACGCGCCGGGAAGTCGATCATGGCGGGCGCCGGCGCAACCCTCAAGCGGCTGACCCTCGAACTCGGTGGCAACGATCCCGGCATAGTCCTAGACGACGTCGACGTGGCGTCGATCGCGGCGGATCTGTACTGGGGCGCCCTGTCGAACTGTGGACAGGTCTGCGCGGGCCTCAAGCGCCTCTACGTGCCCCAGCACCTCGCCCCCGTGATCGAAGAAGCTCTGGCCGAGGTTGCCAACGGGGTGAAGGTGGGCAACGGGCTCGACGACGGGGTCGACATGGGCCCGGTCCAGAATGCCGCCCAGTTCGCCAAGGTGCGCGGGTATGTCGATGATGCGGCCAACCGCGGCGCCGACGTCTATTTCCGCGGCGAGGTGCCCGAGGGCCCCGGCTACTTCCACCCGGTCACCTTGGTGCGCGGGGTCGACGACTCCGTGCCCCTGGTTCGCGAGGAACAGTTCGGCCCGGTCCTGCCGATCCTGACCTACACCGACCTCGACGATGTCATCGCGCGCGCCAACGACTCCGAACTCGCACTCGGCGCCTCGGTGTGGTCCTCCGACGAACGGCGAGCAATCGAGGTCGCCGAACGAGTCGAAGCGGGCACGGTCTGGGTGAACCAGCACCCGATGCTCTCCTCCGATGTGCCCTTCGGCGGCGTCAAGCAGTCCGGCCTGGGAGTCGAGCAGTCCATCCACGGCGTCCTCGAATACACCAACTACCGAGTGCTGCGGGTCAAGCGATGACCGCGGCACCGAACAATCCAGAAGACCACCGCCCATACCGCCACAATGGAAGGCGCACAATATGTTACTGAACCGGGACGATTGGTACGACATCTCGCGAGACCTCGACTGGGAACTGAGCTATGTCGATCCGGCGGTGGCGTTCCCGACGAGTTGGAGCGGCGCGGGGGACGTACCGAAGGAGGCCTGGGACAAGTGGGACGAACCGTTCCGGGTCTCGTACCGCGACTATGTCCGAATCCAGCGTGAGAAGGAGTCAGGCGTCAAGGCTGTCAGCAGCGCCCTGGTGCGTTCCGGCACCTACGAGAAGCTCGATCCCGCGCACGTCGCCGCGTCGCATCTGCACATGGGCACCACCTGCATGGTCGAGCACATGGCAGTGACCATGCAGAGCCGATTCTGCCGGTTCGCGCCGACCCCGCGCTGGCGCAATCTCGGGGTCTTCGGGATGCTCGACGAGACCCGCCACGCCCAGCTCGATCTGCGCTTCTCCCACGATCTGCTCAAGCAGGATCCGCGTTTCGATTGGTCGCAGAAGGCGTTCCACACCAAGGAGTGGGGTGTCCTGGCGGTGAAAAACTTCTTCGACGATGCGATGCTCAACGCCGACTGCGTCGAAGCCGCGCTGGCGACGAGCCTGACCGTCGAACACGGATTCACCAACGTCCAGTTCGTCGCATTGGCCGCCGACGCCATGGCTGCCGGCGACATCAACTGGTCGAACCTGTTGTCCTCCATCCAAACCGACGAGGCACGACACGCCCAGCAGGGCTTCCCCACCCTGTCCATCATGATGGAGCACGACCCCGCCCGCGCACAGAAGGCACTCGATGTCGCCTTCTGGCGGTCCACCCGCCTGTTCCAGACGTTGACCGGACCGGCGATGGATTACTACACGCCCCTCGATCAGCGCAAGATGAGCTTCAAGGAGTTCATGCTCGAGTGGATCGTCAACCACCACGAACGGATCCTCGAGGACTACGGACTGAAGAAGCCCTGGTACTGGGACCAGTTCCTGTACTCGCTCGAGAACGGCCATCACGCCATGCACCTGGGAACCTGGTTCTGGCGCCCGACACTGTTCTGGAAGCCGAATGCCGGCGTCTCGAAGGACGAACGGGAATGGCTGCGCGAGAAGTACCCCACCTGGGAGGAGAACTGGGGTGTGATGTGGGACGAGATCATCAAGAACGTCAACGATGATCGGATCGAGGACACCCTGCCGGACACATTGCCGGCGCTGTGCAACCTCACCCAGCTCCCGTTGGGATCGGCGTTCTCCCGGCACGATCTCGCCGACCACAGCCTGACCTACAAGGGTCGGCTCTACCACTTCGATTCGGAGATTTCCAAGTGGTGCTTCGAGCAGGACCCCGAGCGCTACGCCGGCCACCAGAACTTCATCGATCGATTCATCGACGGCCAGATTCTCCCGGCCGACCTCGCCGGTGGGCTGCTCTACATGGGCCTGACCCCGGACGTGATGGGAGACGACGTGTACGACTACGCCTGGGCGAAGGACTATCTCCCGTCACAGGCCACACCGGTGGAGGAATCCGTTGAACGCGAACCGATCTCGATCTGATCTCGGACTTCACTCGATCGGCAAGGAGAACTGATATGGCACCCTTCCCCATCACCGGCCGTTTCGTCGGCGATTTCGTCCCACACCTCGTGGCCGTGGACACCGACGACACCTGGGATCAGATCGCCCGCAAGGTCGCGGTGCACTCGGTGGGCCGGCGGGTCCCGAAACCCGAGGTGAGCCCCGGATACGACGTGCTGGTGGACGGCACCGTGATGACTTCCGACGCCACCCTCGGCGAACTGCTCGGCACCCGCACGGTCCCACCGCTGCAATGGGTCGACGTTCGCTTCCGAGAGCAGGTGGGTTCCAATGGTTGACGAGACCGGCAACGACTTCGTCGACCTGCTCGCCGAGGACGAACTGTGGGACGACGAGATGGAATCGTTCGACGTCGGAGACGACGAAGTGCTCTTGGTGAAGGTGAACGGTGAGGTCCGCGCGTACGACGGAATCTGCCCGCACCAGAGCATCTCCCTGGTCGAGGGGGAATTCGAGAACGGCGTCGTCACCTGCCGCGCACACGAGTGGCAGTTCGACGCGCTGACCGGTGCCGGGGTCAATCCCCGGGACACCTGTCTGCACAAGCACGACGTCCGAATCGTGGACGGTGTCATTCAAGTTCGCCTCAAGTCGCCGGTCCAGGCGAATCACTGACCGTAGGAGTTCACACTCATGACCATTGTCGACATGGATGCCTCAGACGAGTCGTCCCCCGACCTTGTGGGTCCGGTCATCCGGGCCGGCAACCTTGCGGAGGCGGTGATCGATGCGATCGAAGAGGACAACCCAGGGCAGGATGTGCTGGTACTCGACCGCGAGGACTACGTCCGCATCCACACACGCGGAGCGTGCCGCCTGACGCAGTCGAGCTTGGAAAAGCACTTCGGCCAGAGTTATCAGTTGGCCGCGCTCGAGATCGACATGCCCTCGTTCAAGGGGCGCCTCAAGACTCGCACCGATGAATACGTCTGGTTCTTCGAGAACTCGGGACAGGAGAAGTCATGACCAGCAAGACACCGCGGTCCCGTTCGCGCGGGCTCAAGACGTGGAGTGCGTTCGGCAACCTCGGGCGACGGCCCACCGAGTACGAAGTGCTCACGCACAACATGAACCACACCACCGGACCCGTGCCACTCGAAATGGGACCCGACGTTCACGGAAACGTGTGGCTGCGCGAGCACCGCGACTCGATGAAGTTGACAGTCGCCGACTGGGACAGCTTCAGAGATCCCGATACCGTCACCTACGGCAGTTATGTTGCCGACCAGGACGATCAGGAGACGTACGTCGAGGGATTGATCGCCCAGTTCGACGGCGACGGCTCCGACGAGACGCTCTCGGATGAGGCACTGACCCTGCTCGTGCGGGCCCTGACCCCGACGCGGTACGTCGCGCACAGCCAGCAGATGCTGTCCGCCTACGTTCAGCAGCTCGCAATCAGCAGCTATGTCGCCAACTGTGCCGCTTTCCAGACCGCGGACCAGCTCCGCCGGGTGCAGCTCACCGCGTACCGCACGACCCAGCTGCAGTTGACGCATCCCGAACGCGGATTCGGTACCGCGGAGAAGGAATTCTGGACCGAGCGCCCCGATTGGCAGCCCATTCGGGCCGCATTCGAATGGGCCCTGGTGGAATTCGATTGGGACCGAGCATTCGTCGCCACAAATCTGGTGACCAAGGCGATTGCCGATCAGCTCTTCCTCGTCCAGCTCCGGCGCCAAACCGCTCGTGTGGGAGTGCGATTGGACTCGCTGATTCTGGAGAATCTCTGGCGTGACAGCCTGCGTAGTCAGCGTTGGTCGGTAGCGCTGGTCGAATTCCTCGTCGCGGCTGACCCCGGCAATCTGGATGTGCTTCAAGGTCATGTGAGCGAATGGTCCGCACGCGGGAACGAGATGATCGAGGCCGGCGCCCGGATCGTCGCGTCACCGAGTGGAGCGTCCGCGGACGAGATTGCCGCCGCTGTCCGCCAGGACTGGCACTCGTTCCTCGACTCCGTCGGTCTGCGGGCCGGAACCGATTGAGATCTGAGACCATGACTGTCACAGTGAACTTCACTGGGTACGAGGGACCGGTGACGTGCGGGCCCGAAGAGACACTTCTTCGGGCCGGCCTCCGGGCCGGACTGGCCCTGCCCTACGAATGCGCCAGCGGTGGATGCGGCAGTTGCCGCGCACAACTCGTGGACGGGGAGGTGAAGACCCTCTGGCCCGACGCCGCCGGGCTCTCCGAACGTGATCGCCGCCGCGGCAATCGGATCCTGATGTGCCAATCTGTTCCCACTGCCGACTGCACAGTCAAGGCACCGATACTCGACGGACCGACGGTGAGCCGAGAGGCAGTGCCCGAGCGTGTGACATCTCGACTCCTGGGCCGGGTAGAGCTGACCCCCGACACCGCTCTCTTCACCCTCGACTTCAGGTCACCCATCGACTTCCTGCCAGGGCAGTTCATGCTCCTGGAATCACCGGACGGGGTTCGGCGGGCCTACTCGATGGCGCACCCGGCCGACGGTGCCGGCTCCACCACCGTGGAATTCATCATCCGCGCCAAGCCCGGCGGCGCCGCATCGAGTTGGCTCTTCGACAAAGTCCAGGTGGGCGATGAAATCCTGGTCGAAGGACCCTATGGGCGTGCATACGCACAACCGGGGTCCGAGCGTCCGGCGGTGTGTATCGCGGGCGGCACCGGGCTGGCACCGATCCTCGCGATCACCGAGGAACTTCTCGTCGAGAACCGGGGACGGCGGGTGGATCTGTACATCGGTGCACGTATGGCCGGGGACATCGTTCTCCTCGATCGGCTCGCCCGCTTGAACGAATTGGGTGCCCGTGTGGCCGTCTCGGTCGAGGATCCCGACTTCGCCGGCACCGAGCCCGCGGGATGGGCCGTGTTCGACGATTCCCGGGTGGGCCGGGTGATCGACCACGTTGCCGACGACTGGACCGATCTCAGTGATCACGATATCTATCTCGCCGGCCCTGCCGGAATGGTCGACGCGGCATTGCGAGCGCTGGTGCGCGAGCGCGGGGCCTCCGCGGACCGACTGTTCTTCGACCGTTTCATCGCCTGAACGCAGCACCCCTCTCGAACTCGGAAGGATCCATCATGTTGCTGGAAACCATCGAACTACCGACCGATGAGCACTATGCACGTAACCTCATCGACGGAAGGTGGGTGTTTCCGGCCGCGCCTTACGAGTACGAGATCCGGAACCCCTCCGACAGCACGGTCACCGCGGTTGTTCCCCTCTCGTCTCGATTCGACGTCGATCGGGCCATCTCAGCCGCCGGTGACGCACTGTCGGGGCCCTGGTCCGAGCTACACACCCGCGACCAGCTGTTGGCGCTGTTGCTGCACCGGCTCGCGGAGGCGGCACCTGAACTGGCACGCCTGCAGTCGGTCGAGACAGGTCTCGGATACGACGATTCCCTCGCCGGTATCGAATCGACATTGAGGATCGCGCGCGCGGTCCTCACCCGGGAGGTCCTGCACCCACGGCCCACACCCGCAGGAGTCTCCGGGCACGTATTGTCCTGGGGGGCACCGTTCTCGGAGATGCTGCTGAATGTCTTCCCGGCACTGGCAGCCGGAAACACCGTGGTGGTCAAGCCGTCGCTGCGCGGTCCCTTGTCACCGGTGGCGGTCGCGTTCATCGCAGATCAGCTGGGATTTCCCGCCGGCGTTCTCAATATCGTGCAGGGCACCGGAGTGGATGTGGGCGCCGCACTCATCAGTAGCACCGCGCTCCAGGCACTCCACGTGCGGGCGAACGAGTCCACCGTGAGCCGCGCAAGCCGGGCGGGACGTCGGACACAGGTGCCCCTGCGAACCCTGACCGGCGGCGGCAACGCCGCGATCATCTACCCCGGACTCGGGGAAGACAAGTTCGCACCGATGGCCTCCGAGATTGCCGACGGCGTTCGGGTCCACAACGCCGGCGGACCATTGGGTCTGCACACAGTCGCCGTGCACCGCGACGTCGCCAAGAAGGCCATCGCCGCGATTCTCGGCCAGCTGACCCTCTTCAAGAATCGTGCCGCTCCCCTCCCCACCGAGCCCATCCGGCGGCGGGCCTTCGACCGGATCGACCAGTTGGACGCCGACGGCGGACGGGTACTGCTGGGGGGAACGATTCCTGATGACATCAGGCATCGAATGGGGTGGCGGTTGCCCACCACGGTCGTCGACCTCGGCGACGCGACGTCGAAGGCCGCGGCAAAGGCACTGGCTCACTCACGTGAACCACTGGGACCCGTGCTCACCGTCGTCCAGTGGAACACCCTCACCGACCTCGACAGGGTATTCGACGCTCGACGCCATTGCGACGGCTACGCATCGATCTGGGGGGACGACTCATCCGACGAGCGCACCCGGTTCGGGGTCGCCGCCCGCGAACAGGGACCGCAGAGCGCCATGTACAGCGGCCTG
Source organism: Rhodococcus sp. JS3073 (assembly GCF_026810085.1). NCBI lineage: Bacteria > Bacillati > Actinomycetota > Actinomycetes > Mycobacteriales > Nocardiaceae > Rhodococcus > Rhodococcus sp. JS3073. Next base: position 198,341 of record NZ_CP113951.1, read on the forward strand.
GTACCGGCCGCGTGGACAGGGGAGTCGGCCCATCGCACAACCGGCGAGATGGCGTCATGAGCGGGCCGCCGGTGCTCAGCGATCCGCAGGCCCGGTCCGGGCTTCGGCTGGACTTCGTGTTCGTCACCGATCCCCTCGCCGGACTGGCACCCGCGCACGACACCACCATCGCGTTGATGGAGGAAGCGCAGTTGGCCGGCCATCGCGTGCTGACCACGACCGTCGGTGACCTCGGCATCGACCGAGGGCGCGCATTCGCCCGTTGCCGGGAGGTGTCGCTACGCCCAGCGGTCTTGAGCGAGAACAAGTGGATCGCCGACACCGATTGGTACACCAGCGGCGCACCCCGCCGACTCCCGCTCGACGAGGCAGCGGCGATCTTCATGCGGACCGACCCTCCGGTCGACGGCAACTATCTGCGCGCCACCTTCATCCTCGACCTGGTCGATCCCACCAAGACGCTGCTGATCAATTCCCCTGCCGGGCTCCGCGACGCGAACGAGAAGTTATTCGCCCTGCGGATGCCCGAGCTGGGTCCCCCCACCCTCGTCTCCGCAGACAGAGATGAGATCATCGCAGCTGTACGTTCTTGGGGCACAGCAGTTCTCAAACCCACCGACGGCATGGCCGGTCGGGGCATCATGCTCCTGCGACCGCACGACCCGAACCTGCACTCCATTCTCGACACCGCCACCATCCGTGGTGACCAGCACGTGGTCGTCCAACAGTTCATACCGGAGGCTGCGACGGCGGGCGACCGTCGCGTGATCGTTCTCGACGGAAAGCCGATCGGGTCCGTCCGCCGCATCGTCGACACCGGCGGCGCCGGCGATGAATTCCGGTGCAACATGGCCACCGGTGCGCGCGTCGTGCGCGACACCGTGACCGCCCATGACCGTCAAATCTGCACCACCCTCGGACCCGAGCTCGTCAGGCGCGGACTCGTGTTCGTCGGAATCGACATCATCGGAGACAGGCTCACCGAAGTGAACGTAACCAGCCCGACAGGAATCCGCGAGATCGATGCGCTCAGCGGTACGCGCCTGGCAGCCGACACGATCGAATGGGCGGTTGCCCGGTGCACGAACATGACGGAGATGCGATGAGCACGGCGGTCCCACCGAAACAGCGCGAGCAGATCGTCGTCATCGGCGCCGACGCCGCGGGTATGAGCGCGGCCCATCAGGCGCTGCGCAGCGCGAAATCTGCGGGACGCGACATCGACGTGATTGCACTCGAGAAAACGTCCGACACCTCGTATTCTGCCTGCGGCATCCCGTACCTGGTGTCCGGGACGGTCGGCACGACCGACGAATTGAGCGCTCGCACGCCCGAGAAGCATCGGGCGACGGGAGTGGACCTCCGGATGAACGTCACCGCAACGAAGATCGACCTGAACACTCGCACGGTCGCCTACGCCCACAACGCCGGGGGTGAGGAGTTCGTCCGATTCGACAAGCTCGTCCTCGCCACCGGTGCCCATCCGATCATCCCGGAGTGGGCGGTGACCGACGGGGGTGAACTGGTGGGAGGCGTCCACCCGGTCAAGGATCTCGATCATGCCCGGCACTGGCTCGATCTCGTCTCTCGCCGGTCACGCGGTGAATTAGCCGTCCGCCGCCGCGCGGTGGTGGTCGGCGGCGGGTACATCGGCGTCGAAATGGCGGAAGCGATGGTGCAACGCGGGTTCAGCACCACACTCCTGACGCGCAGTGCTGTGATGAGCAACCTCGACAGCGATATGAGTGAAAGGGTGTGCGAGACCGTCCGAGCCGGCGGAGTCGACGTCGTCACGAACACCACGGTCGCCGATATCGACATCGACAGCGTCGACGGCCACGTTCGGTCGCTCACCGGCAGCAACGGGCAGGTCTACCCCACCGACGTCGTAGTCCTCGGACTCGGTGTGCGCCCGTCCACCGAACTCGGCGTGGCCGCCGGGTTGCCTATCGGTGAACGCGGCGGCTACTTACCCAACGAACGGCAAGAGGTCGCCGAGGGCGTATGGGCGGCCGGGGATTGCTGCGAGGTCATCGATCGAATCCGGAGGAAGTACGTCCTTGCACCCCTGGGCACCCACGCGAACAAGCAGGGTCGTATCTGCGGGTACAACACGGTTGGCGGATCGCACGAGTTTCCAGGTGTCCTGGGCACCGCCATCACCCGGTTCGTCTCCGCCGGCACGCATGTGGAGGTTGCTCGTACAGGCCTCGGCACTCGGGAGGCGGCCGAGGCTGGGTACGACGTGGAGTCTCTGGTCACCCTCGGCGGCACGGCGAGTGGGTATATGCCTGAGCGATCACCGATCGCCACCAAGATCATCGCCGACCGTCGTACGCGCCGGTTGCTCGGTGTGCAGATCGTGGGCGGGGCGCAGTCAGCCAAGAGGATCGACACTGCCGCCGCAGTGCTGTGGGGCGAGATGAGCGTCGACGATCTTGCCGCGATGGATCTCTCGTATGCCCCACCATTCGCCACGGTGTGGGAGGCGATTCAGCTCGCCGCCCGCCGATTGTCGGATCGGATGTGACCGCGCCGAACCAGCACCGCTTCGGGACGGAAGGCGCAGTTGCGGACAGTGTGACCGAGCCGACGCCAACGGAGGACCTCGTCGCCGAACTGAACTGTTGGACGGGTGGGATCGGGGCTCGGCAGGCGCGGTCAGGCGTGACCGTCTATCGGTTCGACGAGCCGGGTCCGTATTCGTGGGAGCCGGCCCAAGGCGTCACCTTCGGTCTCGTCGCCCAGGGGCGACTGTCCGTGGACATCGATCGCATTACTCACGATTGCGGCCCACTCGAGGGAATCGTCTTCACGGACCGCTCGTGTCCCGCGATCGAAGTAGACGCAGCCTCCGCCGACCATCCTTTCCTTGCGATGTTTCTTCATATCGACGCGGCGATCATTCGCCGCATCTCGACGGATGTCCTGGTCAGCGATGCCGCGGCCGTGCCGATCACCCGGCGCGGTCGTGCGGGTCGCAACCAGTGCAGCGGCACCTTCCGTGTCGATGCACGACTACTCCACACGGTTCTCCGGTTCCTGCGCGCCCTCGATGGCGAGTTGGACGAGCGAGTGCTCGCACCGATCTGTTTGCAGGAGATCGTGTATCGCCTTCTGCAGATCGTCAGCTGCCAGGATCCGCTCGAAGTTGCCTCACGCGAGTCCGACATCGATCCTACGCGGGCGGCGATCGAATACATCAGGTCTCACCTCACTGAATCGATGAGTGTGAGTGACATCGCGCGGGAGGTCCAGATGAGCGAGTCGGCGTTTGCGCACACCTTCCGTGCCACGATCGGCGTGAGCCCCTACCAGTTCCTCAAATCCGAGCGGCTGGCCGCTGCTCGACGCATGCTCATCACCGAATCCGGCATCAGTGTCAGCGAAGTTGCACGCGCCGTCGGCTATTCGAGCGCCTCCCACTTCATTACCGAGTTCAAGCGCCGGTACGCGGTCACACCCCGCGAATATGCGAACGGGAAGTGTTTCGGCGCTGCGCTGGAGGCCGTCGACCGTCACGACCCCACCCACGCGCGAACGCCAGAAGTGGTGCACTCCCCTGCAGGCAAGTGATACGCGAACGCCCGGTGTGTGACATCGGACCGTCGATGTCACACCGCTACTCATCTCAGACGACGCACACTGTGCGGCACTGAATCCCGGCAGTCTTCCGAACGGAACGGGTTGCTGCGGAGCTGCACACGCTCGCTGCACGATCTATCTACCAGAGCCTCCGGTGGTTCGGTCGAGCTGAACGTCCGTCGTCGTCCTCCGTCACCTGCGACCGTGGGGGCCTTCGCATGAAATCCTGCCGAGGCCGGAGGCGGTTGTCCCCGACTCTGCCGACACCCTGGAACTCTCTTCCCTTCGGGGCGCATGCGGCAGGATCGTGATCAACTACCGATTGCTCGGCGGCGGCCACTGTGCGCACGTCGGAGCCCGTTGCACCGCAACGTCAACTCGATCGCTCCTGGTCCCAGCACGAGTCGTCTGGATCGTCGTCTTCGCACAGCGGCCAGCCACCGAATGAGGCGCCGCTCAGAGTGAGAATCGCGGTGAAGAACTTCTCCAAGAAGAACAAGGAAGTCTGCTTTCTGTCTCGATTGAGACCATCTGTGTGCCTCTTGGCACGATCGCCACTGCACGCGTACCGCGGGGATTCCCGTGGGTCCCTACGGTTGCGGACATACGGCTACGCCGCATGGTTCGCGGGCGCCAGGACCGGCACGAGAACGGAGTGAACACCCGTGACACCGAGCATCTGCCGGATCGGGCCGCCCTGGCAGAGCTGGGAGGACAGCACACGTTCGCGGCACCGCACGGGATCGGCCGTCCTCGGATCGATCGGAATCCCGATCAGTATTTCCGCGGACGTCGCGCTGCGGCTCGCGTCTATCAGCAAGGACTCCTCGTCGACTGCCCGGATGGGCACGTCGCGTCGTCCTCGTACCGAGCCAATGGCCACTACGACGTAGTCGATCCCACCCTGAGTGAAGGTGATCAATCGGCAGTGGCGACCGGACACCACGAGCCTGACGTCGAGGCCGCGTTGCGGTAGATCGTCGGCCATATCACTTTGCGCCCGCGGCAGTCCCGTCGCCGACGACGCTCGAGAACACGAACCGATGACGGTTCGCCGTGAGGTCCAGCTGAAAAATTCGTCCGTCGCGTCCATTGGTCGCGCCTCTTCTGTACGTCCGATCGCCTCGTCGGGGTTGCACCCGATCCCAACTTGTGTTGTGGATCACATAATCATAGGGGTGAAAAGATGGCTAGTCAATTATTCACCGGATACTCTTTCTTAGTCGTGAAAGGTTTTCTCGAGGAGGTTACCCCACCCGGACGGCCGGCGCCGCCAGGGATCCGGGCCCGCTCAGTCGACAGTCATGAGGTGCGTACAGATGAAACGAGAATCAGATCTGGTTCCGACAGGCATCGGCCGTGACGAGCCACGATCATGCCGACTATGGGATCTCATCCTCTATTCGGTGATCGTGATCGCAATAGCGGTAGGAGTTGCAGCGATGCTCACCAGCCGATGACCGAGTCGCACCGGAGCCAGCGCCGCAGCAAGTTCTGGATCCTGCGGTAGTTCCGGAACACGGTTGTCACGGCTCGGCGACACCGTCGGCCCAGCCGAAGGCCGGCAGATTCCACGATGACCCAGCTCACTGCCTCGCAGCCACCTTGCAAAGGAAATCCAATGACCACCGACCACCACTTCGAGCACCCCACAGAGCAGCTGACCCGCGAGATCACCGACGAGGAACGGGCGGAGTTCGCTGCCAACGGAGTTATCCGCCTCGAAGCCGTGATCCCTCCCGCGTGGATCGACTACCTCCGGAACGCCGTGGATCGGATGATGACGGACGTGCACAGTACGTCCCAGAACTACACCTCCGCAGGGCAACCCCGCTTCTTCTCCCAAGCGTTTCCGCGTTTCATCGACTCCGCGTTCGACAACTGGGCACGGCGAGGGCCGACCAAGCACATCGCCCGCCAGATGCATCCTTCGGCACAGTCGTTACGGTTCTTCTACGACCAGGTGTTCGCTCAGGAACCGGGATCGGGCCACGGTGCGCCCTTCCACCAGGACTATGCCTACCTCCCTATCGATGGCGATCAGTACTTCCGTATCTGGGTGCCGCTCGACACAGTCACCCTCGATAGCGGGGCGATCCACTATCTGAAGGGTTCACACCTGGGTCCGGTGTTCCGGCCCCGCAGTTTCAGCGGCAATCCTGACGTCGCTGCGGTCTATCGACGTTCCCCCTTCCCCGAACTACCCGATTTCGACGCCGACTACGACCGGTACCACTGGTTCATCGGCGAGGCCGAGCCGGGCGATGCGTTACTGCACCACCCGAAGACCGTCCACGGATCGCGCGCCAACCATTCCAGTCGACCTCGCCGTGCCGTCACCACGATCTTCGCCGGCGACCAGGTCGTCTGGGATCCGAGACCGGGTACCAGCTTCGACCACATTCCCGGTATCGGCAGGTTCTCCGTCCCGCCGATGACCCCCGGCACCCCGATCGGCGGCGACATGTTCCCCGTGGTGTGGCACGAAACCCCTGTTCACAACTGAGGAGACGACGCCGGCACCATCGGCCGTTCCCCGGGAAACACCGACACCCGCCTGCGGCGACCCCCCGTCGGCTCGCCCGTACTAGTGTCGTGTCAGTTGCCGATGACCGGCAGGATCAGTGCGATCCGCAGTTTCTGGTCGATCGTCTGCCCGAGGGCGAGTGATTGGTCCAGCAAGGGAGCCAGTGCTCGAACTTTCGCATCCGCGTCGGCGAGGGTGTGCGCGATCTGTTCGGCGGGGACGGCGGCGGCGTTGGCTTGATCGGTTGCAGACGCGCCCGCGTCGATGATGCCGCCGAGGGGGGCGTCCGCGGACTGCAGAGCGTCACCAAGAGCCTGCAGTTGTGTGCCGAGTTCCCCGAGGGTGTGGTCTGCTCGGGTGAGGGAGTCGAGCACCCCGACGACCTCGGGCAGCCCCTGGTTGATTGACTCGTTGGCTGGAGGCAATTCCTTCGCCCCGGCGAGCGCGTCATTGGTGGTGCTGTCAACGATTTTTGCCTGCGCGACACCATCTTTGAAGGTGTCGTTGGTGATGCTCAAGTCTCGTGTGACGATCAGAATGCCGCACAAGAGCGCGATGGTGAATGCCAGGGCAATCGCCCAGGAGAGCCGAAACATGGTGTATTTTCTGCCTTTCACTCGTTTCCTGGTCACTGCCTGACCCGTCCCGAGTGTTATGGGGTGGGCGTGGTCGCGACGCCGAGAGGGGGGAGGTTCAGGGAATTGACCGGGGGCCCGACTACCGCGAGCAGCGGTCCGAGTTCCTGAATGTGCCGGGCTTCCTCCTCGACGTTCGCCAGGGTCGCGGCGATGGCGGTGGCCTTGGGCCCGAGCGCACCCAAGGTGCCTTCGATCGTGGTCAGTCCCTGATTGATGGCCTCCAGTTGCGCGGTGACCGAGCCGACGGCCGTCGATAGTCGCGCCACCGTTGGGCTCGCTTGATTGGCGCGGTCGGTCACGTTCGCGACGAGGTCGGGCGACGGTGTGGCGATCGTGCTGACTGTGCCAGTGGAGGCATTGAGTGACTTGGCCTGACCCGTCAGCTCTCCTGCCTTGTCGGTCAGGCCTTCCAGGTCATGTGCCAGCGGGCCCAACGCCTGGATATCGGCGGCCAGCCGGGCATGTTTCGGGACGAGTATCGAGGTCAGTGTGTCGAACTGGCCGGCGGAATCGATGACCTCGAGGCTCAGCTGCGACGGTCGTCCCAGTGGGTCGACCACATCCTCGAGTCCGGGAAGGAACCCGTTGGCGGCGCAGAGCAGCACTGCCGGCGCCAGCCCCAGACCGAGCACTACCCCCAGCCATGCCCTTTTGGTGATCATCAGTTCCCTCCGGGTGCAGGAATGAAGGCTCCCTGTTCGGGAACCAGCGTGAGTTTGTTCGTCGTCCGCGTCAGCTCCGCATTGAGTGCGTTCACGAGATCGATCGCGGTCGTGAGCTCGTCGTTCACCTCGCTCACGGTGGTGTTCGCGTCCGCCGAAATCTGATGCAGCGAAGCCGCCGAACCCTGCAGCGTGGTGGCGACGGTCTCGAGCTGGCCGGCGATCTGTGTGTCACCTCGGCCGGCGGCGAGCAACGCACGTGCGTCCGGTAGCAGCGCAGCCAAGTGATCGATGTCGGCGGCGGTTGCGGTGTCGAGCTGGGCCAACACTCCCGCCAGCTCATCGAGTTGTTTGTGTGCCGTCGCCGGGGCGGTGAGATCTGCCCGTTGGGCGAAGTATTCGTTGGTCAGCCGGAAGTTGTCCACAATTGTGCGCGCGCTGCCCTGCACGAGCTGACCCTTGTGGATGGCCGCGAACACCAGCCCGAACAGGACGACGGCCAGGACCGCGGCGAGGCGGCCCATCCATTCGGTTACTACGGCGAATCCAGTGGAACTGGGTGTCCCAGCATTCGGTATGTCCAGGCGGCGGGGCACTACACCCCTTCGGTAGGGCAGCGCCGATGCCGGAACATCGAATCGCTGAAGTCCGGCCAGGTCTCGGCGGGGGTATGCCTCTAGCGGTAGGTCGGTGCCCTGTTGCATGTCACGTCCAGTCGAGAGTAGGTACAAATCAGTTGGAGCAGAGAAGGTGGGTTCAGCCCGGGAGCGGAAGCATCTGGTTGATGGTCTGCGCGGCCGCGACCGAACCGTGCAGGTCGCTGACGAGGCCCTCGACGATGGCCAGCAATTGGCGTCCCTGGTCGCCGAACGCTTCCGCCGATGCCACCAGTGGGAGCACGGTGTTCTGGACCTCGCCGAGAATGCCCTGGATGTTGGTCAGTTGCTCGTTGGTCAGCTGCGCCCCGTCGGTGCTGCTGGCAAGCATCTGCGCTGCCGGGGTGATCGCTTCATCCAGTGCGGTCAGCAACGGTCCGAGCGCGATCGTGGCATCGAGAGCGGTCTGCGCGGTGTGAGTGAGCTCGGTGAGCTGCTGGAGCTGACCTGTCAGTCGGTCATTGACGTCGACGATGCCCTGGGAGGCTGTGATGCTCGTTTCGTTGGCGCGCTGCTGGTTGTCGAGTCGGGTGTTCAGGTTGAACACCACGAAGGCAAGCAGGCCGAGAACACCCACCGCGACGATCGACAGAACCATCCGCGAAGGCCCGCCACGACGTCCGAAGAAGATCAAGGTACTTTCCCTACTTTCCAGACAGGTCGTTGGCGGATTCTTCCGCCGACAGGCGGGTGCGGTGGACCTTCTCTGCCGTCGATCGTGCGTCGGTGAGAATGGCGTCCAAGGTGGCACGGTCGGCGGCGACGGCCGCGGTGGCGCCGTCGACGGGCGCTTGGAGTGAGCTGATGTGCGTCGTCAACGTGTCGAGTGAGGCAACGAGATCGGTCACGTTCGCGCCGGCGAGGTCGAGGGTCTTCTGCACGTCGCCGGTGATCTGCCCGGTGAGGGTGTTGAGTTCGGCGGTCACTGCCGCATCGGTGCTCAGGACACTCGCCAGCGATGCCTTCATCTTGTCGAGCGCGTCGAACGCGGCCAGCGTGACCTTCTCGTGCTCGACAATCTGATCCAGGGCCGGGTTGTAGTTGTCGGCGGACACCACCGCTTGGTCGAGACGGTATGGCGTAGCCGTCAGGTCGTAGATCCGGGGGTACAGGTACAACGCACCTATCGGAATCAGCGCGAGCACGAGTAGCACTCGCGCCACATTCGTTCCGGTCGAGGCTCGTTGCGGTGGATCGGCGAACCCGTCCGGTGGGATCTGACCGAAACCGATCGGCGTGGCGGCCTCCGTAACGAGGGTGTGCCGGCTCCGCCCCGAAATGGCCGTCATGACTCGACGACCGAAACCAGTGCAATGGTGCGCAATGCCGTCAGTGTGTGCGTGAGAAGACCCTTCACGACGAGCTTGTGGGTGAGAATTCCACCCAGCACCGTCATTCCGCGGGTGGTGAAGAAGCCCACCGGGATCAGCCCGCCCGCCTTCATCGACAACTGCGAAACATCGAGAATCTGATCCACACTGGCCTTGATGGTGACGCTCGGCCGACCCACGATGTCGTTGTAGACAATTGCCTCGTCGGTGCCGAACACGATCGTGCAGGCGCTGTCGGTGTCGGTACTGTAGATCGACACCGGCCGAGGTATCTTTCGCGCGAACTTGACTCGGGAGGGATAGTTCTCGACGTTCTGCCCGAGCAGCATCCCGACGATACTCGCGACGCCGTTCGCGCCCTCTCCGTCGTACAGGGTGACCGGGTATGTGCTGGATTCAACGGTGGTCATCGATCATGGCCTTTCACAGCAGGGGTCGGCGATGTGTCATATCGGCCCTGCGCGGGACTTGCCTGGCGAGCACGCAAGTCCCACACGGGCCGTTGGTTCTTTGGTTACACGTCCCAGTCCGTGGGCACCTGTCCCCACGACAACAGGAAGTTGTTGAAAGCTCCGGCGTTCTCGATGGCCGCCGACATCGGGCCCTTGGCGAACTTGACCTTTCCGGCCAGCAGCAGTTTTCCGCCCTCGGCGTCGCCCACGGCCGCGCGCTGCCACGTTTCGAGTGTCCCGTTGATCTTCAACCACAGGTCGCTCTCGTCGAACTTACGGATGGTCCAGGAGACGATCTTGGCCTTCTCCCATTCGATATGGCAGGCCACATCGTCCTTACCGATGGTGCCGAATTCCATGCGGTTGGTGAACGAATCGGGGTCCTTGAAACCCTTGTACACCTCCGTGTTCGCGTTGACGGCTTCGAGCGCCCGTTCACACCATTCCTGCGAGAAAAACTTCAGCTTGTCGCTCATCGGTTCGACTCCCGTTCAGTTATGTGTCTCAAATAGACTGTGCAGATGCATATTTCACTGGATTGGAGACAGCGTCGGCATTTGGCGCACGGCACGCCACTACAGTTGCCGCGTGATACCGCTCACATCCGGAATTACCGTAGGCATTGATTTTTCACTCGTCAATTACTGATTTCTGTCGGCTTTTGCGACATGAAAGGTCCCTGCTGAGCGCCCCGACGGGCTCGCACCGGACTGCCCCGCGGGTCGGGAACCGTGCCATGAGCCTGATCGACGTCTCCGCGCGGTGACACGTGTGGCAGGATGCAGTCTGCGGCATGCCGAGCAGCTGATCGCTCACCAATTGTCGGTGGGATCCTGCTGATTCGTTTCGCATTCGCACGTGAATCACCACCGCGGGCCCGCGAACGCATCACCAGGTGTGTAATCCGACATAAGCACGCAGATGTAGTCGGCGACCAAGCCCGGACACAGCGCCCGGACGCGGAATCGGTTCGCGAAGACGCCGTGCATGACCGTCGACTCGGCGTGAAGAACGGGGAGTTGCCCCAAGGGGCGCTCCCGCACGTGGGGGGGGACCTGTGCTGGCCGACAAACGCACCACCCTCGCCCGAACACGCACCATCACCCTGATTATCGCGGCGACGGTCTGGCTCACGCTCAGTGCCGGCGCGATGATCTCCGCTGCCGAGGGCTCCGCCTCACTGGCCACCTACATGCGGTTCGCGGTCTCGATGATCTCCATCGCGGGCGACGAGTCGGGGGCGCCGGGCGTTCGCACTCAGTAACCGCCCATCGCTCCGACGTGATGGTCTCCAACGGTATCCGGTCGGCTCCCGGCCGCCTCGAGCCGATACCGGGCCATACACAACGTGGCGTCGAGGCTGTTGAAACCGACCTGTGCGTACAAACCCACGGCGTCGTCGTTCAACGAGGTCGACGGGTACCAGCCGGGGTGAGGGGCAACCCGTCCCGTCGCGCGGCGATACCGCACCGCCCAGCGGTTGGCGTCACCGAAGACGAACGCGTAGGGAACCGCGGCGAGGAAGCATTCACCGATCGCGGCGGACCCGATCGTGCTCGATCGACCCGACAGCACCCGCTCGAAACCGGCTGTTCGGGCCCAGACCTGCAGCCCCTCCCGTGTGTGCCGAAGACCCGTACCGGGCGCGAACACCCCCACAGAGCCGATGACGAACGCAGCGAATGGAACACCGACGATCGTCGGACCGACCACACCGAGGAACCCGAACACGGCCAGTACCATGCACAGGGATGCCATCGTCCGTCCGATCCACGTCCTGACCGAGATCGCGAGCAGACCGTCCTGCGCCGCCCACGCCCGGCACGCATCGGACATCACGCGCATGCCCTCCTTCACCGCATATCCCGACTTCACCGAGCCGTCGGCAACGAAAACCGCCCCCGGCGTATGGATTCCGAGGACATCGGCCAACGCCCGCGAGACCGGGTCGATCCGCGCCCATCGATCCGGTGTACCGATCCCCTCGATCCGCCAGCGCTCGTCCTCGACGAATACCAGCCGGACCACGGACCGCTCGGCCAGATGGAGCAGTGTCGCCGTCGGCGCGCTGTCACCGATCCACTTCCTCACCACATACTCGGTCTGTGCAGGCCCCAGACCAGGAAAGGGTCCATACCGCACCGGCACCTCGCCGAGTTCCTCACGGGCACTTCGCGACCACACAATACCCGCGCCCCACCCCACGACCGAAAGCCCCGCGGCGACCGCGGCGAGCACCCACGAGTCGCCGACGACAGCAGCAGGCCCACGCACAGTTGATGCCGGCCCCCACACCAACGGCCACAGCAGTCCTACAACTGCCACGCCACCGACAACGACGGCAACACCAGCACGCATTCTCGACGCACCCACCGCGCGATCGTGAGCCTCGGTGCGTTCCTCTCCGCCAGAAGCAGGCTCGCGTTCCTCTGCGCCAGAATCGGGTTCGTACTCATCGCCGTTGTCGTACATTCGCCCTACCTCGCTGCCGGGAACGTTGTGGATACCGCAATCCTCGACACATCCACATCCCACAACCAGACGACATTGGATTACCAACCGATCCCCCAGGTGCCCGGCACCTCACCCCCGCGGGGGACGACGTTCCCCGCGCACGGTGCATCCCGCCACCGCGACCGTCCCTGAAGAGCCCCCGCCGCGAGGCAGCAGCGCAGCATCGCAATCGGCCCGGACAACACCCGGCACGCCGAAGATGCCGGCCACAGGATCAACGGATGGGCGGACCACGTCTGCATCCCGCGCCCAGCCAAGGATGGTACCCGCAACTGGGGGCCGAACCGCCACATTCCACGTCTCGGCCGGTGCGCCATCCACACTGGACGGCGAGCACCGCGGCGCGACTCGACCACTCGACGAGTCAGCCTGAAGAAGCAGTCGAGCGCAGCCCGTCGACAATGAGGTCGGTGATACGGGCGGCTCTGACCGCATAACAACCAAGCGAGGAATCACGCGACGACGTCATGCACCTCACGGGATTTGACCGGCCGGCACCCGGTTACCGCTAGGGAACCCCGACGCTTCCGAATCCCGGAGCGACGGACAGTTGGAACCGATTGGGATCGACGGACGCAACAACATCCGCAAACGCGGCGACCGTACCGCTACCGGTAACCACCCGGACCGGGGTATACCGGCACCAATCCACCGCAGCGATCGGTCGGCTGAAACCCATTGGCGTCACGCCACGAAGCACAGTGGTACCGGCAGCGCCAGTGGACAGATTTCGCCAGTTCACCGCCAGGTCAATACAGTCCAGCGTGGTCATCACGGGCGACTGTTCAGCCGTGAACGTCACTACGCCAAGCGCCTGTATCGATGCCGACGGTGTCACCGACACTACCGGCGGCACAGCGCACACGAGCAGACTGAAGCATCCCGAGACAAACGTCGCAGGCACCGCAAACGCCGTAGTCACCGCTGACGGCGGCGGTTCCGCCCCCGCAACAGCAGCCGATCCGAACGGGAGCGAACAACCGGCCACAAATGCAATAGTCCATGCCACACACAATCGGCGAGTTCTCGTACAGCGCATCGTTGACACTCCCGCCTGGGATTTGGCCCCGACCTGCCGAGCTCCCAGAATACCCGTTCCTGCTCACTGTGTGGCACACCACTGATGTTGCTCCACCAACTCCCGGCCACCGGAATTTTCACCGGGCCGGTCAGCGGTGGTCACCTGCAGGACGGGGCAGAGTAAGTCGGTGCCGCTGAGACATCCGATGTTGCAAAGGGGATAACTGTCGCTGAGAATCCGAGCTGACATGTTCCCGCGGCCAGGACGGCGTGGTGGTAGGGGTGCGATCAGCGGGTGCCGGCGTGCACACCCGGGACCAGGCTCAGCACGCGGGCGAGGGCAGTAGCTACCGTCATCACGGTGGCCACCACCACGATGACGCACACGAACGTTGCAGGAGTCGGTGGAGTACCCGAACGCTGCCCCGCTGCCCACACCGGCGACGGTGGCTGCGATCGCACCGACCCGAGAGGCAGTGCGCACCCTTGCGCCAGTACCGCTCTGCGGGCGGAGAGCACCAACACCAAAGCCCATCTCACGGTGACGTGAACGCGGCGTGCAACAACACCAGGAACGGAGACAGCCCGACGAATGTCATCGCTGCAGGTCGACAAACCCCCGTGTTGTCGACCTGCAGCGGCGTCAGGAGCCGTTGATCACAAGGTCGGCGAGCCAGACCAGCCACGGTATGCCGCCTTCAATTGGCAATTCCCACATTGTTCCCTCCCGGTGTTTCGGTTCGCTGTGACCGTCACATTGTGCCCGACTCTCCGGAGCCAGACCAGGATCCCGTCCTCGTCGGTACCGCGCCGATGCCGCTGACACCTTCGGACAGCAGCTACCCTTGATACTCGGACCGGTCGTAGGCGCGCGGAGGCCGGTTACCCTCATCGTAGGAGGGTGAGCCTGGCGGTGCGGTGCCGAACTTACGCTTCGTGTTCCGATTTCAGTTCGGAATGGCAGGGTTCTCCTCCGATCCCAGGTTTCGCACCAGCCATCGCCCGTCGACGAAGCGCATGAGGACCGGGCACACGTACCGGGGATCGTTCGGCTGCCACAGGCCGCCCTCGAGCGTCGAGACATCGAGCACGTACAGCGCCTCGACTCCTGGGGCGACCATCCTTGCGGCTGAACTGATTCCCCACGTCGCCGGATCAGGAAGCATCGTGCGGAATGACCGCACATGCACGCGCTCGAAATGCACCCACAGCGGATGATCCGGCGTCGGTCCCGCGAGGGCCGCCGCGACCGCGTGACCATCCCACCCGTCAACGGTCATCTGATAGTGGTTGTCCTGCACCCACTTCTGCGCGAGCACCACCCGGAACTCGGGATCCACATTCGGCCATACCGACCACAGATCCCCGTCCACGCACACCGGTGTCAGGAACGCCCACACCGCACTCACCAACTCCGCATGCCCGAGGAACCGCACCCGTTCGACCGGATCCATCGCACGAAGCTGCCGGTACGTCTGCCGCACCTCGGGCGGCAAGGAGTCGATCTGCTCGTCGGTCAGCTCCGGAAGGGACGACGCCGCCGGTGCCGCACCGGCGGCAGGATCTTCGTCCGGTGCGACAAGCTCTGCCCGGAGGGCGTCGACGAACCGCGGGGTCAGCGGCTCGAGTGACTCGAGCATCTCCCCCACCGTGCGCGGCGGGAGTGTATTGCGGGCGACCAATACGTGTATGCACTCGAACACCGCTTCCGGGTCCAGATCGAGTTGATCGCAGAGGAATTCGTCGGGGTCGATTGCCTCGATGTCGAACGGGTCGAGGGCCGCTGGAGGGAAGTCTTTCAGGTTGGCGGTCACGATCAGTGCTGCACCTGACCGTACGGCCGCAGCCAGGACGTGCCGGTCCTTCGGATCGTTGGCCATCGCGGGGATCAGTTCCCGGTATCCGCGTGACTCCTCCTCCGCGAGGGGAAATACCCTGCGCATCTGCTGCACTCGCCGCGCTGCCTGTTCCGGCGACTTACCGAACCGCTCGCCGGACAGGTTGCGCTCGACCTCCTCGAGCAGATCCGGCGTCCACACCGGCCGGAACAACTCGGCATCGGCGAGGGTGAGCAGCAGATTGGTCAGGGTCCGGGGAAGCAGGACGCACGCATCGAGAACCACCCGAAAGGCAGCCATGTTCGGATCAGCGGGTCGACACGAAGCTGTCCGCGGCGGCGGGGTCCGGGATTTCTTCGTGCGCCATCTCCTCGAACACCTGGCCGCGGCGCCCGCGTTCACGTTGCTGGAATTCGAGCACGTCCGCCAACTCCACCCGCCGATGCCGGCCCGGTGAGGTGTACGGGATCTTCCCCGCCTCCAGCAATCGCACGAGGGTCGGCCGCGTTATGCCCAGCAGTTCCGCGGCCTCCTGCGTCGTCAGCACGGTGCGATGCGGCTCCACCGTCACCGCCTGCCCCCGATCCAATGCTGTGACCGCGTCGACGAGCAACCCCCGAACACTGTCCGGCAACGGCACCGAACCGTCCGGGGTCGAGATCGACACATCCTCATGACCAGCGAGAACAGCCTTCAGCGCGGCGAGAAGATCCCGATCGTCGGCGCCCGGCGGCAACACCGTGTGGTTCATCAGAGCACCCATACCCCACCATAAAACGAAAAAAACGAACACGCAATGTCAATCCGCCGATCTGAGGCTCGCTTCCGCCCATCTGGTGCATGCCCACCTTCCTCGGTGCCGCTCGTACCCAGGAACCGGATCGACCCGTCCGTCGACTCGGGCTGGTTGTAGAACACGAAATCCTCATCCGAGCGAACCTTGCCGCCGGAGTCCAGCAGCAAAGCCGAAGCGTCGACCTCGACCTCCGACTCGGTCCACCCGAGCACCACATCGACCTGCTCCACCGCAACCACGGTGCTCGACGGCGTTCAGGGTCTGGCCTTCGGCCAGCTGCATCGATTCGTCGATCACACTCGTGCTACCGGGATTGATCCCGACACGCCAGTCGCTGTCGAGTCCGAAGACAACCGCGGGAACGAGGTCGGGCACGCACACCCTGTCGGTTGCCCATGCTCGCCGCGGTCGAGGTCATCGTTCTCATCTGCGTCTGGAAGCGGCCCCGTGGCTTCCATGACGGCGTCTATTCGCCGTCGGACCAGCTGACGTGCTGGGTCAAACTCTCGATACGCCAGCCATCCGATGTGCGGGTGGAGATCGCGGTGTCCCAGGGACAGAAGGCCCGCAGCCCACGAATGTGCGGAGTGTCTATCGAGACCGCGGGGCCCGATCCTGTCGGTGCGATCCTCTGACATGGCCGACAGCGCCGGCAGCCACCCACGGAGCCACTACCGCGACGGCCTTGATCGCACCGGACCGTCCGACCAGGCGGGCGCCGCAGATCCCCACCAGGAGGTCACCGGTGTCACTGGCGAGCCCGGCCGACGCCCAGCGGCGGAATTCGTCGGGCCTGCCCCGCGTCCAGGCCAGAACCGCACCCCCACCGAGGACGAGGTCGCGAACCCCGACCGTCCGCATCAGCACGGCGTTCGTACCGTTGCCGGCGTCCTCGCGAGGCAACACGACGGTCGGCGCCGCGATGAGCAACACGCCGACGCCGATCCGGGCGGACGCCAGCAACAGCGAAACGTCGACGCGCGCAATCATGATGAGAACAGTATCGCCACGCGCAACCACGTGGCGCCGTCGAGGCACCTGCGCGGTAGCCACCGACCACCGTCGTGTCGAAGCCAGGTGCGGCCGATGCTTCCCGTCGAGTCATTGATGATGCACTCAGTGCGGTCCGGTTCGGCGCCGAACACTCATTCGCCGACTCGGGGCGGCGGATGTTGCCGGGTTTCCCGCCTCGGGGCCGTCGTCAGATCCCGACCGGAAAGCCCCGGTCTTGGACCGGACGACGTCACCGAACCAGCTCGTTTCACTACCGCGCTGTTCGATGATCTCGTGGACTCTTCTCCATGTCGAAGCTGCACCGGCGGGCAAGGACATCGAGCTTCGCGCGCCCACCGAACGAGGACTGCCGATCGGGCTATGCTCGAGGTTGTTCGGGAACACCCACGACCGCCCGATGACGGGCACCGAGGGGCGATGCAGGGGCCAACCATGGCCGTTGATCCACTGGCCACGAAACGTGACCTGACAACGCGGATAGCAGCGGAGCTCGCCGACGCCGGATTCGAAGCAATGCACGAAATCGGTCATGGCGGCTTCGGCGTCGTCTACCGCTGCAGACAGCCTTTCCTCGATCGGATGGTCGCGGTCAAGGTGCTCACCGCCGACCTGGAGACGGACAACCTCGAACGGTTTCTGCGCGAGCAACGTGCGATGGGCAAGCTGTCCGGACACCCGCACATCGTCAGCATCTTCGGCGTCGGCGCCACCGACTCCGGCCGACCGTACCTGGTGATGCAATACCACCCCCGTGGATCGCTCGACGCGCACATTCACCAGTCCGGCCCTGTCGACTGGCAGTCCGCAACGCACATCGGCGTCAAGGTCGCCGGCGCGCTCGAGACCGCGCACCGTTCCGGAATGCTGCACCGCGACGTGAAGCCAGGAAACATTCTGCTCACCGACTACGGCGAGCCGCAGCTGACCGACTTCGGCATTGCACGCATCGCCGGCGGATTCGAAACGACCACCGGCGCGGTGACCGGCTCGCCGGCTTTCACCGCGCCGGAGGTGCTGCAGGGTGACGCGCCGAACCCCGCCGCGGACGTCTACGGCCTCGGCGCCACCCTGTTCTGTGCCATCACCGGTCACGCAGTCTTCGAGCGTCGCAGCGGGGAGGAGGTGGTTGCGCAGTTCCTGCGAATCGCGCGGCACCCCGTCCCCGATCTTCGTGCCGAGGGCATCCCGGCGGATGTGTGCGAGGTGCTCGAGCACGCAATGTCTCGTGATCCTGCCACCCGGCCGCCGACCGCGGCCGACCTGGGCGAACTGCTCCGCGACCTGCAGGGCCACCACGGGTTGGCGGTCGACGAGATGCCGGTCCCGATCTCGGCGGGGCCCGGACCGTCGGTGCGGGGAACCGGACAGCACAGCGGCCCGCAGCAGGGTGTGCCGCGGCCTCGCCTCACCCCAACCTATGTACGGACCGCCGCGTGGCGGTCGTCCACGGCGGCGATCACTCCACCCGCCGCAGCGACCAGATTCAGCCCACCGGAGCGGGCTGGGCAGCTGGTACCGCGCCTACGCCTGCTGGACCAGTTGCGGGCCGGGCAGCGGCGGCGGCTCGTCGTGATCCACGCGCCGACCGGATTCGGCAAGAGTGCGCTGGCCGCCCAGTGGGCGGACGCCCTCGCCGCCGAGGGCGTTGCGGTCGCGTGGCTCACCGTCGATCACGACGACAACACCGTCGTCTGGTTCCTCGCGCACCTGATCGAGGCGATCCGGGTGGTGCGTCCCGGGTTGGCCCGCGAGCTCGGGGCGGCACTGGAGGAGCACGGCGACGATGCGGAACGCTACGTGCTCACGTCGCTGATCAACGAGATCCACAAGCGAGGCGAGCAGGTCGCCGTGGTCATCGACGATTGGAACAAGGTCAGCAGCGCCGACACCCGATCGGCGTTGGCGTTCCTGCTCGAAAACGGCTGCCACCATGCGCAAATCGTTGTCGCCAGCCGAACCCAGTCCGGTCTTCCTCTGAGCCGCATGCGGGTGCACGACGAGCTGGTCGAGATCGACTCCACTGCATTGCGATTCGACCAAGGCGAGTCGAGACGCTTCCTCGTCGACCTGGCGGGACTGGACCTTGATCGCGGCGACGTGGAGGATCTGACCGAATCGACCGGCGGGTGGGCGGCGGCACTTCAGCTGGCGTCGGTGTCGCTGCGTGACTGCGACGATCCCACCCTGCTGATCGCGCATCTGTCCGGCCGACACCATGCCATCGGTGAATTCCTGACCGAGAATGTGCTCGCCTCCCTCGATCCCGCAATGCTCGACTTCCTGCTGGCGACGTCGGTCACCGAGCGGATCTGCGGCGAACTGGCCTCCGCACTTTCCGGCGTATCGCGCGGTCAGGAAATGCTGGCCGAGGTCGAGGAGCGCGATCTATTTCTACGCCGCGTCGACGACGAGGGCCAATGGTTCGCCTACCAACCACTGTTCGCAGACTTCCTTCGGCAACGACTGCAGCGAGATCGACCGGAGAAGATTCAGGAGCTGCACCGCACCGCATGCGAATGGTTCGCCACGCATCGAATGCTCAGCGACGCGGTCGATCACGCACTGGCCGCCGACGATCAACGGCACGCCGTCGAACTGGTCGAGGACGGCGGCGTCTACCTGATCGACCACTCACAGGTGACCACACTGCTCGGGCTAGTGGGGAAACTCCCGCCGAGATTGGTTGTGGGGCGACCACGGTTGCAGCTGCTCCTCGCCTGGGCAGACATTCTGATGCACCGCACCGACGCCGCGCGGCAGGCGCTCGCTATGGTGGACGCAGCGCTCGCACACAGCGTGCTGGAAGGATCGGAAGTCGCCGAACTTCGGGTCGATGCCGCCGTGGTGGAGGCGGTGGTCGAGTCGCGCGCGGATCACACCGACCCGGTTGACAAGCTTGTCGCGGCCGCCCTGGCACAACCGGATGCATTGCCGCCGTGGGTTGTTTCGACCGCCGCGAACCTCGCGACGTTCACCGCGAGCACCCGCAGCGACTTCGCTGAGGCCCACCGCCTGCAGGAGTGGGCGCTGCCATATTACGAGCGCAACACCGGCCCCTACCTCCTCGTGCACGGGCAGTGCTGGTTGGGTCTCGCCGAGATGGAACAGCTCGAACTCGACGCCGCCGAGAATCGGGTGCGCAAGGCGGTCCGTACGGCCCGCCGAACCGCCGGTCGGCACTCGCTCGCGGCCCGGCTGACAGGGTCAGTACTCGGCGAATTATCCTACCACCGAGGCGAACTCGACGAGGCCGAGCGGCTGCTCGACGAGGGCTACACCCTCGGTGGCGAGCCAGGGCCGGTCGATTTCAAGCTCGCGCGCTATGCGCTCGGCGCCCGCATCAAGGTGCTGCGAGGCGACCCGGCCGAGGCGTCCATCCGGCTCAACGAGGGCATGCGGGTTGCCGAGGCCATGTCGCTGTCACGGCTGCGGGCTACGGTCGAAAACGAGCGAATTCGGTTGGGGCTCGATCTCGGGGCGGATCTGACAGGGCCGCCGCCGGTGCAGTATGCGCAGCGCCGACGGCCGGTCGCCGGCATCGATGCGATCATCGCGCAGATCGAGGAGGACACCGGGATCCGGCTGCTGCACGGGCACGATCCCGAGCTCGCCTGCCTCTGGGCCCAAGAATGGGTGGATCACCACGATGGCACCGAACGCAGGTATTCACTGCTGCTGGCCCAGCGGTTGTCGGTGGGGTGTCTGGCCGCGGCGGACCGCGTCGACGAGGCGAAGGCGCTGCTCGCCGAGATCGCCGCGCGCTGCGCCGCGCTGCGACTCGCGCGTTTCCTGCCAGACGGAGGTCCGCGCCTCGCCGCGCTGCTGGCGGCGTTACACGCCGATCAGCGCGAGGGGCACTGGCGGCCGGAATGGGCGGCGGTACCGGCGGCCTTCCTGCAGGCGGCAACGGCTGCCGCGGTGCCACACACGCTTTGAAGGTGGACGATGAGCAGCTGGCCCTACTGGTTTGAAATCGCCGTGATCTGCGGGATCACGGCCGTGGGCACCATCGTGTGGGGACACTGGGAGGAACACACCCCGACGTGGCGGCGGATCGGGAAGATCGCCGTGTTTTGCGGGCTGTCGGTCCTCCTTTCCGCCACGGCCGGGCGATTCTGGTTCTTCGTGCTGCTCGGAGTGCTGGTCGCGATCGTGCTGCTGATCCACGCCTGGTGGCTTCCGCGGAAAGGCATCAACGGTTGGACCGGCGAGCCCCGCGAGAAGTACTACGCTCTCCGCGGCTGGAAGTGGCCACCGGAGATATGATGAATTACTGGTCATAACTGAATTAGATTAAGGGCGTTCGCCCTTCGCGGCTGCGGCCCACGGGCAGTGGGAGGGTGCACTCGACAATTTTGGCATGTTGGCGGAATACGGCATGCACGGAATGCCTCCGCCCCACCACCAAGTGGCGGTCAACATCGCGTCTCCGTGTGGTGCGCCAAACTTGTTTCGCGATCTCCCTTTTGAGGCAGCCTTACATTCTAGACCAGACACTCGTACCTGACCCGGCCCTATCTACCGCGGAGTCCCGAGACGGGCAGGTACCTCGGTGTTCGGGTCGACAGTGGACTCATCGCGATGGCAGGTAACGCCTGAGGACGGCACCTACAACCAGATGGGCAGGCAGGACTCGCTGATCCCGAAATCGGCCGCGATCTGCTTCAGAGGCTCCACCAGTTCACGGTTGTGGGCCACGCGGACGACATCGTCGCGGAACTTGCGGCATCGGCGGGGAGGGTCTCATCCCGCTCCGCCCCTGCCATGCTCCCGTACTCCAACTCGGCCCCGAGACTGGCAAGCAACCGTGATGCTGTTGCGTTCTGGATTGCGATCATATCGCTCGTGTCTGGCGTAGCGCCGGGCCCGAGGCCGAAGTAGGCCCAGCGCGGCCGCAGCGTACATCCTCGCCAGACCTTCGCAGCCGTGGTTCCGAGTCCGTAGTGGATTCGACGCACGCCATTGCGCTGGGCCCATTTGATGACGTCGTAGTAGACGACGTTGAAGTAGCAGTATGCACCTGAAGATGCCTCGTAGTCGAAGCCGGCAGCACGCGTATACAACACATCGCCGAACCGGAACGCCATCAAGTATCCGAGGATCTGTTCGGTCCCGCGTGCGCTGAACACGACGAGCCGCTCGCCCACAGTTTCGCGGAGAGTGTCGAACTCCTTACGCGCCCATGTTTGTCCGGCCGTGTGACCATATTTTTCCCGCAATGCCGACCGCAATCGGACATGGTCGTCGGTGAGCGCCCCTGGGCCATAACCGACTTCGGTTCGAGCACCGAACTCGGCGTATGCCCGGATTTCGCGACGGATGGTCCTCCGCCGCGAACTGGGCAGCATCGAGAGGTAGTCGTCGAAGCCGCCGTGTGGCACGTCGAGAACGCCTTCACCGCCGAACACCGAACGACAGAGTCCGGCGACGACGGCGTCAGACGCCAAAGCGGCGTCCTCCTCCGGATCGAGGTACAGCAGTGCATGGCTTCGGCAGCCGACGAGTTCGGCGACCACCTCTGCCAGTCTGGCCAGCGCCGGGACGACAGTTGAAACGGGGAGCGTCATGCGACCGGGTGCAAAGGGCCGCAGTCCGAGGCTCGATCCGAACGTGCCGACCGTCAGCGACGGGTAAAGTGCCGGCCGCGCCGCCTCGACCCCAGCGGTCAACCAGGGCAGCGCTGCCTGCTCGTCCGGCGCGAGATGGGAGACCGAGCCGATCGCGGACAGATCACCGATGATCCGCGGACCGTTGTAGAACAGCAGGCCTCGGGTGTCCCGAACGATCAACGCCGGTGCTGCGGCGACCGGTCGGCTGTCCGCACCGTCGATGACCAGATACAGCGATTCGTGGTCGGGATCGGCCTCCACAAAGCGCCACCATTCAGGCGAGGTCCACGCCGCCTCCCCGTTCGACGCTGCCAAACCCTCCTGCACGAGTAGGTCGACCGTGGCGACTACCCGCCCGGTCAACCCGGCCCCGAGCTCGATCCGCTCGACCGGTGGTAATCCGTTGGCGCGCATCTAGGTCTCCACTCGCGGCCGGGACAGCGCCACCGCGCGCCGCAGAACGTCGCGGACATCGTCGTAGCTGACCGATCGGGCGATCGCGTAACCGAGCACGGCGCTCAGTGCGTCACCGGGCGGGAGCACGATGTTCCCACCAATTTCACGCTCGAAGACGAAGTGCTCGATTCCAAAGATGTTGAGAACCTCGGCCAGACCGTCGAAGCCGCCGAAGCGGCCCCGCGCCGGGCTGAGTACGCCGCGGCTGCCCGCGTACCGATTCCGAGTCGGAATCATGTCTGGCTGTTGTCCGGTTGCCACTCGAACCAGGTTTTCGTGGAAGGGAATTCCGGTGGCGAACGGAATCAGGTGGGATGTGATGTAACCACCGGCCGGCCGGGCGGCGATCTCGAGCAGCTTGGCACTCCCGTCGGGAAGGACGCGACATTCGAGATGGAACGCACACCAGTTCAGGCCGATCGCCTTGACCACGGCTTCAGTGAGGTCGTGCACGCTGCGCTGCGCGGCTGCCGGCAGAGCGGTGGGGTGCACCTGCTCGTACTCGACGTAGTACGGCTCGGTCACCCATTTGTCCGTGATCCCCGCGATATGCACTTTCCCGTCACTGACCAAACCCTCGACACTGTGCTCGGTGCCGCCCAAACGCTCCTCGTAGACGAATTCGCCTTCGTAGTCGGCAAACAACCGAGAAATGTCCGTGGTGGTCAGCCGGGACGCGTGCGCGTACAACGCGGTGAGGTCGGCCCCGTCCTCGACGTGAAGTATGGACCTGCTGCCGCTTCCACCCGCCGGCTTGAGCACCGCAGGTGTGCCGATCTCCTCGTATGCCGACTGCAGGTCCGGCAGGGAACGGACATGCCGAAACCGTGGAATGAACTGCGCCTGATCGGCCATCGCGGACCTCATCGAGTGTTTGTTGCGAGCCCGGTGCGCTGCCTCGGTGCCAGGACCCGGCCATCCGCATCGCTCTGCCAACGCGGCGGCCAGCTCGACACCGATGTCGGTCCAGGACACGACGCCCTCTGCCCCGCTGCGGGCCGCGAGTGCCATGGCTGCCTGCAGGGTTGCTGGGCGGTCGAAGATGTCGACGATTTCGACATCGTCGACCAGGTTCTTGCACATCGGCGGAACCGACCCGGTGACCAGGGCAACTCGATACCCGGCAGCGTGTGCGGAGAGCAGTGCTGCCTGCACTTCCAGAGGGACACGCCGAGTGCCCATGAAGACGATCGTTCGACGTACCATATTGCTAGTCCCCTTGTCGTTGTTCGGAGTGTGCATGGCAGTGGTGGTGTGCGTGCCGCCGTCCGGTGCCGGCCGGTCGTTCTTTCGCCGGTGGCCGCGCGCTGTGGACGGGGCGCGCGTGGTGCCGTTGTCGCGGCCGGGTCATGAGGAGCGCATGAACGAACCGCTTGCGACGTCGCTCACCGCGGCCGCGGCGGACGTGGCAGGCAGGGTTCTCGCTCTCGAGCAACCTCAGGTTGTCCTTTTCGGTCACAGCATCGGGGCTACGGTGGCGTTCGAGGCCGCCCGACTGCTCGCCGACGACGCGGTGGACGTCGAGCTGGTGGTGTCCGCGCGGCAGGGTCCGCAGTGCGCTGGAATTGCAGGAGAACTCACCCACCAGACCGATGCCGAATTGCTGGCCACGGTCCAGTCGTGGGGCGCGCATGCACTCGACCAGTCCGTTCAGGACATGCTGATTCCGTTGCTGCGCGCCGATTTCGAGCTGAGCGCAAGCTACTCGTGGGATGGTGTCCGGGTGTCCGCGCCGGTGACAGCGCTGAGCTACATCGACGATGTGGTGGTCGACGCCGCCGCAGTTCGTCGGTGGTCGGCGGCCACCTCGGCCTCTCATACCCACCTCACGCTGCCGGGCGGCCACTTCGCGGCAAGCGATCCGACGGATTCACTCATCGCGGTCCTCCGTGCCGCCGTGTCCCGGCTGCGATCGGGTCAGCCACGCGTCTGAGTGTTCTGTCACCGATATCCCCGTCGCGAGGAATCGCTCGAGAAGTGCATCCGCCTTCCCGTCGACCAGAACTTCGTGGGCGTAGTGAACACCTGCTCCCAGGCCGCATGCTGCCCGAATCGCAGCGGCGTGCACCGCCCCGGTCAGTCGTCCCATACCGGTGACGCCGGTGACGGCGTCGGTCTCGGCGATAGTCACGGTCGACCTGTTCGAGGGCGTTCCGCCCGAAGTTCCGCTCGACTGGACGGCCAGCACGGTGACGTCGGTGTCCCCGAGCTGAGGGGAAATGTGCGGAGCGAGTATGGCGTCGAGCAGCGCGCGGGGACGGACCGGGCCGTCGATGGTCTGGACCGGCAGCTCCCCTAGCAGGCCAATCTCGGCGAGTAGCCGGACACGATCGGCATAGCCCCGCCACCGCAGCGTTTTGGCCGTGTAATCGGCCAGCGAGCCGAGCACGGCATCGGCGCCGACGTAGGGCGACAGACCGTCGTGGAACGCTTCCAGCGAGCCGAGGCCGGGGACGTCGACCATTTCGACCCCACTGAATCGTTCGACCTGACGGAGCACGCCGCCGCGAAACTGGTAGGTCGGTCGCGCGTCGATCGTCATGCGCGTGCCGTACCAGGACACGTGATGCATCGGCGGTCGCGGTGCCCGTGGGACCCCGCCACAGTATGAGTGCACGGTTCCGCCCACATCGAGGTCACGTGCCAATCGCCGCGCGAGGATTTCGGTCAAACCGGGCTCGAGACCGGCGCCGACAACGATCGAAGCACCGGATACCGATGCGCGACCAGCCAGTTCTGTTCGGGGATCTGCTGGAGGGCGACCGATACCCACCAGCCGAAGTCCGTGCTCCAGCGTGAGATCGAGCGCCGGTG
This sequence comes from Rhodococcus sp. JS3073, assembly GCF_026810085.1. Taxonomy (NCBI): domain Bacteria; kingdom Bacillati; phylum Actinomycetota; class Actinomycetes; order Mycobacteriales; family Nocardiaceae; genus Rhodococcus; species Rhodococcus sp. JS3073. The sequence goes on from NZ_CP113951.1 coordinate 224,253, forward strand.
CGGCATCGACCCACGACAGGGCGGTGGCCAACACCGTTTGCTCCGCGAGTAGTTGCTGGGTGGGATGGTGTGCCGCGTCGCCGTGGTGCGCTTCGACCGCAACGCCGGCCGATGCCGGTAGGGCCGCTGCGAGCGCACGCAGCCGTCTCGCGTCGCGGTCGACCAGAGTCAGCTGCAACGGCTCCCCCTGGCGGGGCCAGGAAAGCACCAGCTCGCGGGCAGCGGCGGCGCCCATCGGACCACAGCCGATCAGCGCGCACCTGACGGGATCGCTCATCCTCGTCCTCCACTCGTGCGCTGTGCGGCACCATCGAAGCGCGTTCGCGGCACCGCGAAGGCGCTGGCCAACCGGGCCGCGGTGTCCGGGACAAGCACTGCCCCATTGACCAGGACCTTCAGGACCGCGTCCCGAAACCTGTCACCGTGGGATGCCCCGGCCAACCCGGTCAGGGTGAGCACCGCCCGAGCCGCGTTCTGGCAGGACAGGCTCTCGGGCCGCAGCGCATCGGCAAGTTCGGAGGCCGCGTGCTCGAGCTCGATGCAGGGATCTCTGGAAGAGTCCTCATCACCAGGTGGAACCTCGCCGGTATCCGCATCACCGGGTGGAACCTCGCCGGTATCCGCCCACGCTCGCAGCCGACGTACCGCGGAGACCTCTGCCGACTCCTCGAATGCCGATCGGGTGAAGTTGGTCGGCGAACGCTCGGGCCGGTTCGCAGCGAGGTACAGGCGGGCCGCATCGGCTCCCGCCACTCCGACAAGTTCTGCGACGCCGACGATGTGTCGGCGGGACGTGGAGAATTTGGCCCCGTCGAGCATGTAGAAGTAGGTCGAGTGCATGACGTCCGGAAAGGGAGCGTGCGTTTCGGTCAGCCCGCGCAGCACTGCGGGGAAAAGGAATACTCGCTCGAACGCGTTGTCGACACCGAACACCATGGTGGTCCTGGTGCGTGCGGGTTCGTAGGCACTACCAGCGCGGTGTCGCGCAGTCATGACGACATAGCGGGGTGCCAACTCGAATGCCGGGTAGATGGTCTGACCTGGCAACTCCTCGTCCAAGGCCGGGATGCCCGGTCCGCCGAGTACCGTGACGGCAACGGACGGCAGCGCCTCCGACAGCACGGACTCCGCGTATTCGCGGACCGGGTCGCCGAGTGTGATGCTGCCCAGGTATTGCTCGAACCAGGCACGCTGTGGTTCCAGCTCGAGGAACGCACGGCGCAGGGGCCGAAGTTCTGTCGGCTCGTGGCACACGGTGCACACGGCGTCGAGCAGTTCGGCGTCGTCGTGGTACAGACCGCACTGTTCACAGTCGATGCCGTACGCGTCAGACGACCCGCAACGCGGGCAGCGACCGGCAACGAGTCCCTGGAAGCGCCACGCTCGGCATGGCGAGCAGTAGTGTGCGACGGAATCCCGCACCACGATCATGCCGAGCTCGCGCAGCGTCGACCATGCGCGCCGGGTCATCTGCTCGATCGACGGCATGTCCTCGTGTCGAAGCATCACGTCGTACCCGATATCGGCTGCGGCGAAGGACTCCTCGATCTGGGCGGCGAACTCGCTCGCGACAGCAAGGACATCGCGACCCTGCCGGCGGGCGGCCAACAGCACATGCGTTTGCTGCCAGGCGGTGCCGAGCAGGACAGCGGCGTCTTCACCCCGGGCGATGGCAGCACGCCGTAGTGCGTCCGCACCGATGTACGGTCCAGCGATGTGCCCGATGTGCAGGTCCCCGTTCGGCGTGGGATTGCTCGGCACGATGAGGTGCTGGGTCATGGTCGGCTACTTTCCGTCAGCAGGTCGACGCCGGAATCCACCGGCGGATGGGTGGCAGCACGATCCGCGACGTCCCATGAACACGTCGAGCTACGCAGATCGGGATACAACGGGGTCTCGGTGATCGTGTTCAATACAGTGGCCGCACGCCACGAGGCGAGGCTGAGATTGGGATCCGCGATGCCGTGACTGAGCTTTCCGGCGTTGAGGAAGAACATCTTGTTTCCGGCTGGGCCCGCCCATGAAACCGAGTAGTCCGCTGCAAGCTGTGGCAGGCCGCAATTGGTACGCGCGATACGACCCCCGAGGGGGTGGAGGAACTCGGGAAGGGGGAAATGGTACCCGGTGGCGAGGACCACGATATCGGCACCGACCGAATCGATTTCGCCGGTATCGATGTGCGTCAGGCTCATCCGCCAGCCCCTGCCACCCGGCCCACGGCAGAGTCCGGTCACTTCACGGCCAGGCAGTAGGGTGGTCCGAATGCGATCCGAATCGACGAAATCGTTGTGATACAGCCTGCGGTAGATCGATTCCAGCAGCCCCTTCGAAATGCCGTCGCTGGCGAGCTGCTGGGCATTGAGCAACTGGCTACGACGGCTCTGCGATAGGCCGTGGAAATACCGAACATAGTCCGGGTGGAACCACTCGTTGGTGAACGGCGACTCGTCGAGCGGCTGGAACCCGATCCGCCTGCTCGCCCAGGTGAGCGAGCCGACGGCATCCCGGCCAGAGAGCTGCAGAAGGTGTTCCACCACCTCGGCGCCGCTCTGCCCACCACCGACTACCACGACGTCGCGGCCAGCGAGCGAATCGGTGTGGTAGCCGAAGTCAGATGAGTGGAACACATCCTCACCGAGCTTGCCGGTGGCGACCTCCGGCACGTACGGCCGCGGGCCGACCCCGATCGACAGGTGTTGTGCCGCATACGCACCTCGGGTGGATTCCACCCTGAACGCCTGCCCGTCGAATGTTACTTCCTCGACCGCACACCCGAACTGCACCTCATCCAACTGGTCGCTGACCCAGCGCAGATAGCTCTCGTATTCTCGGCGAGCGATCAGCGGGGTATGCAAACTGGCGAAGCGGTGGAGCCGACCCGTGCGCGCGAGGAAGTTCAGGAAGGTGTAGCGACTCGTCGGATCGACCAAGGTTACGAGGTCCTTCAGGTGCGAAACCTGCAGCACCGCGGCGGACAGCATCAGACCGGGGTACCAACGTTGTGTCGGTTGCCGGTCCAAGAACTTGCACCGCAGCCGACCGATCGGCGCGGAAAGCGCTGCGACGCTCAGATTGGACGGACCTGCACCGATACCAACCAGATCAAGGTGTTCCAACATTGACTGCTCCCTCGACTTCGGGACGGGCAAGCGGTGCGAGACGATTCAGGCTGTCCAGTACGAACTGCCTCGAAGGACCGAAGTCGATCAGGCAGGCGACCTCGTCCACTCCGGCGGCGGCGACCGCCTCGAGCATTGCCAGGCACTTGGGCACGGCGCCGAGCAAGCTGGCGTCGTCGAAGAAGCGGCGCGTGCGTTCGTCGAGCAATTCCTCCACAACCGCCTCGGACAACGCGGGCAACGCAAGTCGTCTGCCGCCGCTCACCCGGCCACCACCAGCCGACGCACGCAGCTCCAGCTCCAGCGCCGATCGCAGGTACGACCGCAACGGTGCGCGAGCTGCCGTCCACGCCTGCGCGTCGTCGGCCGTTGCCAGCGTATGCAGCATCAGGGTGACCCGGCCGGAGCCGGGGTCGTGGCCGGCCGTCGCTCGCGCGTCACGGTAAAGTTTGATCTTGCCGGCCAGCTCGCCCAGGTCCTGGCCCAGCAGGTGCGTCAGCAGATTGGTTCCCAATCGTCCTGCCGCAATGAACGTGTCGGGATTTCCCGAGGCGGTCAACCACAGTGGCAGCTCACTGGAAAGTGGTGGCGGCTGGATAGCCACCTCGACCGTCCGGCCCGAGCCGTTACGCCGGGCGACCCGCCGTCCGGACCACAGCGCGCGAAGCTCTGCTATGGAGGCCCGCGAATCGGCCACCCTGGTCTCGTACCGGTCGGGCGCCAACACGAAGTCGTTCGTATTCCATCCGGAACCGATCGACAGCCCGACGCGGCCACCACCGGACAGATTGTCCACCACCGACCATTCCTCGGCGATCCTTATCGGATCATGCAACGGCGCAACGACACTCCCGGCGCGCAGGTGACACCGCGTCGTTGTGCCCGCAAGTGCGGCGGCCAGAACGGACGGGTTCGGGAACAGCCCGCCGAAGACGTCGAAATGACGTTCGGGCAACCAGATCGCCTCGTAGCCGAGACGGTCGGCGGCCGCAGCGGCGTCGTGAACCAAGCGGTAGCGGTCGGTGCGGTCCGCCGGCACCGAACCGGCGAAGAACATCACGCTCAAGCTTGGCCTGGCGTTCACGGACGCCACCAGATCGACACGATCTCGACCGGAATGTCGCCGTCGTTGTGCAGTTGGTGGCGTCGATAGCTCTCGTAGTACAACGTGTCGCCGGCCCGCACCCTCGACCGGACGCCGTCCAGGGTCAGAATCCCCGACCCGGACTGCACAAGCCAAATCTCCCGCACCTCATGGTGATCCTCGACGGTGGTGACGCCCGCGGGCACACGGATGTGTGCCAGCGTGAATGGCGCTACGGAGGCCTCGATCTTCGGCAGATCGAAGATTCCGAGTTTCGCGCCCGAAGGCCTGTTCTCGAATGCCAGCTCCGGCAGTCTTCCGTTGACACTGTGGACGATGCCCTGGGTGACCGAGTCTGTGGTCATCGACTAACTCCTTCAATGGGTTCGGGTCGGGTGCGATCGCGAGATGATTCCCACGGCCATGACGGGGACAGAGCAGGGGTCAATTGGTCGATCCAGACGGCGCTCTCGCTGTGTCCGGCGAAGAAAAGCGTGCCGGCCAGCGCTTCATCACGTGCCTGCAACAGACGCAGTACGAACAACCGCTCGCCGTTCACGACCGTCTCGCCATCTATGGCGATCTTGCCGGGGGTCGCTGACATGACCGGGCCACGAGCAGTGCGAGCCAGACCGGAAACAGCACGCTGCGCCTGCAGGAAAATGGTCAGCGCACGGGCTAGCGGAACCTCGAAGAACGAGCTCGCGCCGGTGTCGCGCTCGACGAAGGTGTAGTAGGGCTGGATGCCGAGCCGCACCATGTGCCGCCACATCGTTGCCCACGCGTGCGGTGAGTCGTTCACGTGGCGAATAATCGGCGCCTGCGCTCGGACTATGGCCCCCGCTGAACGCAGCCTTGCTACGGCGGCCGCTGCCGCCTCGCTTTCGAGCTCGCGTGGGTGCGAGACGTGCAGCATGATCGCGACGCTCTTTCCCGCGGTAGCGCACGCCTCGATCAGCCGCAGCAGCTCGTCGGCATCAGGTCCGGACGTGACGCGGTACGGCCACTGCACCAAAGCCTTGGTGCCGAGGCGGATGTTCGTCACATGCTCCAGATCAGGCGCCAACAACGGCGTGACCCACCGGGCCAGCACCGGAGTCGACATGATCAGCGGATCGCCGCCGGTGAGCAGCACGTCGGTGACCTCCCGGTGGCCACGGAGGTAATCGGTCATCTGACCGGGACCCGGTGCTGCGAACTTCAGGTCCGCATCACCGACGAATTGCGCCCAACGAAAGCAGTACGCGCAGTACGAGTGACACGTCTGACCCTGGGATGGAAATACCAGAAGCGTTTGTCGGTACTTGTGCTGGAGCCCAGGAACCGGCTCGTCGTCGAGCAGCGGCACGTTGTACTCACGCTGGCCGGACGGATGCGGGTTGAGGTCTTGGCGGCCTTTCCGCGCGATTGCTTCCAGCTGCTTTCGGTCAACGCCGTTCAAGAGCGCGTCCGACACCAAATCGTATATACGCGGAGGCACCATCTCTCGGACCGGAAAGGTCATCCGAAAGATAGGGTCGTCGGGAGCCGACGACCAATCGATCAACTCATCGAGAACATAGTTGTTGACTTTGAAAGGCAATAGGTTTGCGACGACCCGCATTTCGTGCCGGTCCTGCTCCGTGAACTTTTCAAGCTGCGGAAGGTCGGCAAGCTGCACGCCGCGGAAGGTTCGCATTGGGTTCTTCATGTAGCTTGCCCCGATCCAATCGTCGCGCCCGCTGGAAACACCACCGACAAAGATCGCCCGACTGAGCTCGAACCCGGTTTCGGCAGAGACACACTCCGCGAGTTCGATGGTGGTCAGGTCGTTCGTCCTCATCTCGAGACCGACTCCTCGGCGGCCTGGGAAAAATCATGGGTGGCTCTCCACGCCACCGATAGACACCCTTGGGTGCAAAGTGACCCATCCACGGGCCGTCCGATCGGCGCGGAACCTACTCGCCCAACTACGGCCGATAGATGCGTCACCGGGGTACCGAGCGCAATTCCCGAACGCGACTGACGTGCAAGGTGCGCGACGCCAAGCCACATCTGCCGGGCAAGGGGTCCGATACTCCACACCAAGGGTGGATTTACTCCAAGCGTGTCCGGCGCCCATGATGTGTCTGTCCATTTGGGGGTGATCTCTCCTAAATGATTGTCTCATTGAGCAATTCGTCCTGGGCGTTCCGCTGGAAGGGATTTACTTATGGATGCCGTTTCAATCGCAGCTTTGTGGAGTCGGCTACTCGACGGGGCTTCTGTCCGGCCCGATGACGACTTCTTCTTCGACCTCGACGGGAACTCGTTGCTCGCCGCCTCGATCGTTTCGGAACTTTCGGTGTCCACGGGATTGCCGGTCGAACTCAGAGATCTTTATCTGGCCCCAACTCCGCGTGAGTTCTCCAGCTATCTCGACCATCTGAATCGACGTCTCGGCGAATACCGCACAACTTTGGCCGCTGCCTTCGACCTCGGCGTCGTCGCAGACGCCTTGGCTGAACTCGGTGCCTCGGCGGCGGACGCCCTGCTGCCCGCCGAGGTGACGCTCGCCTACGGCGATGGCGACGGATCCCGGGTTGCGCTGTTGCGTCAGGCCCGCGGAAACGGCGCCTGCACACGCCTTCCTATGCAGGGCGGCGACGTGCTGATACGACGGGGAGGGACGGTGCTGCGGTTTGATTGCGACTCTGATACTGCCGGTGTGCGGATCCTCGTCACCGACCATCCCACCGGGTAGAGCGATGCGCTCACCAGCCACTTACGCCGCCGGCTCGATCGACGTCCCACTGCGTCGGCTGATCGAGTCCGGATTGTGCGGGACCGACCCGATGCACCGTGCAGTCGTGCAAGGCGATGCCGTCCTGACCTATGGTGAGTTGCTCACGAAATCGCGGGAACTCGCCGCGAAACTCACCTCTGGCACGGGCCCAGTTCTGATCAGAAAACCACGGGGCGTGGAGTCTCTCACCGAGATGGTGGGATGCATTCTGGCCGAACGCCCGTTCCTACCAGTTCCTCCAGATTCCATGAGCGATCCGGCCACCCTCCCCGACACGCCGGAAGGCTGCGGATACCTGCTGACCACCTCGGGCACGTCGGGTGAACCGAAAGTCGTCGTCGGCTCGCGTAGTGGGCTGGCTCGCTACCTACAATGGCAGCAGGCAGAACTGGCCCTCGCCCCGAGCGATGTGGTATCCAACACTGCGGATCCGTGGTTCGACTTCTCGTTCAAGGAGACACTTGGCGCTCTGGTCGCCGGCGCGACGATCGCAGTGACACCAGCTGCCGCGCTCACCGGCGGGACGACGTTGCTGACGTGGCTCGCCGAGCATCAGCCCACAATGGTGTGCCTCCTTCCATCGATGCTTGCCCGGTTGGTTACGGCGATGGACCGAGCCGACCCGACAACGGTCCGCTCGGCGACCGAGCGCCTACGGCGACTCCTGGTGTCCGGCGAACCTTTTCCGCAGCCACTGCTGAGGCGTTGGCGAACACACGCCCCTTACCCGGTCGTCATCAACCTGTATGGACCCACCGAGTCCACCGTGATCAAACTTCGCCACGTGCTGCCGGCGGGCGCCGAGGTACACACTGCAATCGTGCCCGTCGGCACACCGATACCTGGTACCGCGGTCGAACTCGTGCCGGTCGATGACCTCGACGATGCCCAGGAGCTTTGTATAGTCAGTGAGGACCTCGCGCTGGGTTACCTCACACCCGTCACGGGGTCGACCCGATTCGAGCGTGATGCGGCGGGCCGGCGTCGACTGCGCACCGGAGATCTCGCCTCGCTCGCGCCCGACGGCAGCGTCGTTGTGGAAGGCCGACTGGACCACGTCGTCAAGCGCCGCGGCGTCAAGGTCTCGTTGCCGGCCATCGAGGCAGCGGCGGTCGCAGTCCCGGCCGTCGACGCCGCAGCCGCGGTGGTGCAGCAGGGCGGTCGGATCGTGTTGTACTGCGGTGTATCCGCAGGTGCGGACGCGCTGTCACTTCGCGCTATTCGGATGGCGCTGCTCGACACGCTCGCCCCAGCCCAGTTGCCGGACAAGATCCTCCTAGTCACGCGACTCCCGTTGGACAGGCGGGCCAAGGTCGATCGTGCGGCACTTCGCAACGGCACAACGGGAAACTCATGAGCGTTCCCGACGTCGCAAGTGAGCCGACAACGCCGGCACGTTCGCAGCCGAGAAGCATGCAGCGCCTGGTCGGAGGCGCTGCCGTGGACTCATTCGGCACCGGAATCAGCGCGGCTGCCACGATCGTCTACTTCGTCACGATCGTCGGTTTCACCGCCAACTCGGTCGTCGCCGCAATGTCGGCCGGCGCGGTCTTCGGTGTCCTCAGTCCCATCCTCGTGGGACGACTGGCGGACCGATTCGGGCTGATCAGGATTTACTGCACTGCCCTCGCGTTGCGCGGAGTCGGATTCGTCGCCTATGCCCTGGCCACCCAGTACGTCACCTTCCTGTTGTTGACACTTCCGTTGATGGCATTGGAGGCGGCGACGCCGCCACTACAACAGTCGCTGGTAGCGCAGTTGTTCGCCGGTGATGCCCGAATCCGGGTGATGTCCTCGATCAGGGCCGCGCGCAACGTCGCACTCGGCGCCGGAACTCTCGTCGCGGGCGCCGCATTGACGACGCACTCGCAGCCACTGGTGGCGGGCCTCCTCGCGATAAACGGGACCTCGTTTCTCGTACTTGCGTGGGTCGTGTACTCGCTTCGCCGCAGTGCAACACCACCGGCCCAACAGGAGGAGAAGAATTGCGGAACCTCGAGACCGGCATTGCGCAACCCGGCGTTTCTCAGCCTGGCCGGGCTCAACGGTCTGTTGCTTCTACACGACTCCGTCTTGTTTGTCCTGCTGCCACTGTGGATGGTGTTGCGGCTGGGGGCCTCGCCACTGTGGGTCTCACTGATGCTCGCGTTGAACACCGGGCTCACGGTGGTGATGCAACTGGGGTTCGGCCGTATTCGGCGGTTGACGACCGCGACGAACTCGACATTGTTCGTCGCCGCCGGTGCCCTCGTCGCCGCCTGTCTCTGCTGTCTCACCGCCGAACGAATCACCGGATCAACGGCAATTGCCCTCTGCGCGGGGGCAGTTGCGTTACTCACTCTGGGTGAGAACCTCCATAGCATCGCGGCGTGGCAGGTATCTTTCGAATTGGCTCCGGATGGCCGCCGTAGCGAGTACCTCAGCGCATTCAACAGCGGATCCGGCCTCCAGCGGATCGTCGGGCCGGTGCTCATGACCGGTGTGGTACTCGCGCTGCCCACAACCGGTTGGCTTGTTCTCGCCATCGTCTTTGCCGCGGCCACCGTTGGCTTCACGACGATATCAACTGCCTCTCGGGGCAATGACATTCACCTAACGGCTTCGAAATGAGGCGAACGATGTCCGATCACGTGCTTGTCGTCGGTGGAGGCATGACCATGCCAGGGTTGTTGCGGTCCTTGGGCACCGATGTGCGGACATCGGTCGTCTGCCAGCTCGCCATCGTGCCAAAACTGCGTGAGCAACATTTGCATCAGCGCATATTGGGTCTGCGGGCGGAGGCTAGCGACCAGGAGTGGCTGGCGATTGCGTCAGCGGTCCATCGCCTCGACCCCTTCACCAAGATCGCGTCGTTCGCCGAACGGGATCAGGATCGGGCAGCCGTGATCGCAGAGGAACTCGGCCTTCCTATGCACACCAGGCAAACCATTCACTGGGTGCACCACAAGCCAAGCATGCGGGAGCGGCTGTCCGCGCTCGGCATAGACGACACACCCCACGCCATCGTCCGGTCCGTCACCGAGCTGCGCGAGTTTACACGGATCCACGGATTCCCTTGCATCGCCAAGCCCGCCGTCGGCGCAGGGAGCATAGGAATCCGCCGGATCGAAACCGAGGCCGATCTGGCGACCGCCTTCGATGCAGCCGGCGTCACCGGCGAGTGGACCAGCGGAGGTGTGCTGGTCGAACGGCTACACATCGGGTCGCAAGTCAGCGTGGAGGCATTTTCCGAGGGAGGCGTTCACGAAATCGTCTGCGTCACCCAGAAGTACTCCGACCCGTTTGCCCACGTCGAGGTAGGCCACGTGCTGCCAGCCCAGGTGAGCGCCGACCAACTGGCAGCGATCGGCGCCTACGTCCGCTCGGTGCTGTCGGCATTGGAGATCGGCTTCGGCCCGACCCACACCGAGTTGGTGCTGACCGAGGGCGGGCCTCGGATCATCGAGACACACACCCGGCTCGCCGGCGATTGCATCCCCCAGCTGGTCCAGGACGCTCTTGCGGTGAACCTGACCGAGTACACCGTCCGCCAGGCCCTCGGCGAACGGAACCTCCTCAACGGGCTCCGCGCCGAGCTCGCCCACGCGGCGACGCGACCACCCATGTACGAGGCAATCTGGTTCGCGTCAAGCGAGATGGACTGCACGCTCGAGTCGATAAGCGGCCTCGAGTCGGCTCGACTCGGCGAGGGTGTGCGCGAAGTGGAGCTGTACCGCGCTGCTGGTGCCAGGTTGGAGCCACTGCGCACTTCTGATTCACGGTTCGGACATGCTCGTGCATATGCAGACGACCCGCGAGTAGCGGTTTCGCGAGCCCGAGGGGCTCTGGACGCGACCGAGATCCGGGTGCTCCTCCCTCCCCTGCGCTCAACGTCGCCGATTTGACTGGGAACGGTTGGGTGAGAGCGCGGATGTGGCGCGACTCGTGGTGGTCGCGCTACTCATAAAGACCTCGTCGAGGTGCCACTTATCGCCCGGTCGTGCCCGGTGTGGCCGCAGCCGGCTCGCTCGGTCCTGCCCGAACTTCGCGCACCAGCGCCGGATCGTCCCGTAGGACAACACGACACCGCGTTCGATCGCCCGTGCACAAGGCTGTTCGCGACTGTGGTTGGTCACGCCGAACGACAACCTCGACTCGATGCAGTTCTACCAGCGACGCGGCTTCCGCTTGTCGGCTGTTCGATGCGACGCAGTGGACGAGACGAGACGGACCCTGAAGCCGGACATCCCCGATGTGGGCTACTACTAGGTCCCGATTCGGGATGCAAACGAGTTCGAGTTCGAGCGCGACCTCGAGCCCGCGTAGGCGAGCCCGCCCACTCCCCCGCGCTCGATCGAGCCCGAGCGCCTGAGCAACGAGAACAACCACCTGATCGTTCGCGACGCTTCAGGTGCAGCAGTGGAGTCGGGCACAGCCTGCCCGGTGTGGCGCGTGTGAACCAGTCGTCCCCGTCTCTCGTTATAACTAATGAGAGTCCATCGACCTCAGCCCCAGATAAGGGAGCGACCTGACATGCCGTCCGACGACCATAACCAGCAGCAGAGCCTGCGGAGCGATCAACTAGCGCTTCCCCGCCGAACAGTTCTCGTCGGTATCGGCGCTGCGGCAGCCGCCTTGGCTGCCGGCAGCGCGCTGTTCCGTAGAACCCACGCCTCGGCTGCGCCCGGCGCCAGCGCCAGGCCAGCCGCGAAGCCCGCGAGTGCAACCGTGCCGACCGGCGACGTTCCCGTCGGTGGCGGCACGGTGCTCGGCGATGTTGTCGTCACACAGCCCACCGGTGGTGACTTCCGCGGGTTCTCGTCGACATGCACGCACGCGGGATGCACCGTCTCCGACGTCTCCGGCGGCACCATCAATTGCCCGTGCCATGGCAGCAAGTTCAATCTCGACGGGTCCGTGCACACCGGTCCGGCGTTCGCTCCGCTCGTCCCACGAAGCGTCTCCGTTCAGGGTGACTCGGTCGTGGTCGGCTGAGGTATGTGACAGCGCCGTCGGTGGCCACGCTGATGCGGGCGCCACCGACTCGTCGTGCGACAGAAAGACGACAGCGTGGACCGTCAATACTGTCGCAACGGAGGAGCTGCCATGAGCGTGGCGCTACGCGCCCTGCCCGATAGCGAGTTCCTACATTCTTATTGGACCGCCCTGGCCACGGGTCCCTCCCGCCCGGGCGGTGTCACCCCTGCCTCGATGAGGCAGACGGATGAAGTCGTCGAAACAAATCACTCACGCATGACGCAATCCAGACAACCCCGCTGTGCCGCTACCCCGGTCATTCGCCTCACAGGAGTCGCGATGGACACTAAGGCCTCCGAGTCAACTCAGCTTCCAACGCCTCGATGCCTTCGACAACCCCACGTCATGAAATCCGCCAGACTTCGTGGCTGCGCCGCAAACCAATGCCGCAAACCAATATAGAGTCGACAGCACTGGAACCGTTGGCCGAACCTGAGGTTGTGGAAACTATCGACGTAGATACTCGACCTGCCGTTGCGTCGGCCCCCGCGCCCGCTGCGACAGCCCGCGTTTCCTCGACGCAAGCCGCCGCGACGGTCGCCGCCACACCGGCCGCAGTCGACATCGTCGATCCCGGCGATTCGCCCCGGGATTAGCCGACGATCATGGCCGCACGGAAGACCACCCGGCGACGCTCCAGTCCCAGACGAGCCAGCGCCGCGCCGCTGATACCCACCCCGGGGCACGGGGAGCGGATCTGGATCCTCGATGTCCCTTATCGGGCATCCGCGCCCGGTGCCAAGTACTACAAGGCACTCAAAGCGTATGCCTACATCGGCGCTCGATTGCCTGACGAACTCGCCGTCTACGCGTCGAAGCCGTACTCATACGCTCGCTGGGTCGAAGAGGACTTCAACGGCGTGCGGCAACCGGGCGCTACTGGTTTCCACAAGATACCGCGGCCAGAACAGGTGGACGCCGCGGAGGCGATCGCGATGGCCTTTCACCACGGCAAGCGCGGATTTCTGTTGGCAGACGAGCCCGGTGTAGGCAAGACCGGCAGCGCAATCATCGGCGCGAAAGCTGCGCTGAAATTGGGGGGCGGCGACACCGTACTCATCACCGTGGACCGGCCAGCCCAGATCACCATCGCCGCGTGGCGCGACGCCCTCGCTGCGTTCGGCGACGGTGGGTATCGGTGGCTGATCATCTCTCCGGACCAGCTGAAGAAGTTGCTCGGACGCAACGGCCAACCGAAATACTCCTTTTCCCTCATCATCAATGACGAGGCACAGCAATTCAGGCACCTCACGGCCCAGCGCACCCAGTACCAGCGGCGCATTAACCGCCTCTCCGCGCCGCCAGAGAAGGCGCCGTTCGTGATAACCGTGACGGCGACGCCGGGGCATCACCCAGGCGAATACACCTACTTGTCTTCGCTTTTCGCGCAGCTGCACGATGACCCGCCGGGCGAGTGGGCCGATCTTGGTCAGAGGCTGGTCGAGCGTGGACTTCCCCTGGCTCCCGGGTGGGACAAGGGGAAATGGGACTGGAACGACCAAGCAAAAGGTTCTCAGCGGCTGCAGCATCAGGCCGTCACCCGCGTCCGGAAGTGGATGACCGACTGCGACCCGCCCGTCATGGTGCATCGCGACGCACCCTGGGGGCCGCCACCTGTCGACGGCCTGCCACTCGACTTCACCGCCACACAATGGGCTGCGTACCACCAGGACTGGAGTGAGTTCCGGAGCGCGATGAGGATCGCCCGCCAGGGGAACGACACCGCCCGCGGCCGTGCCGCTCTGATGCGGTTCCGGCAGAAGGCAGGCATGCTGCGAGCCCCGCAGACCGCCGAGTTGGTAGCCGCACACGTCGAACGCGGCTACCAGGTACTCGTCGCCGTCGAATTGGTCACCACGGCCGCCGACCCGGTAGCCAGCCTCTTGGAGGAGCACGGCATTGGCGTCTCGCGCATCTTCGGCGGGGGCGATCTCGAGACGGAGCGCATGAGATTTCAGCGCGGCCACAACCCGGTCGTGGTGTTCAACACCGCATCTGCGATCAATCTGCAGGCGTCCGAGTTGATGGTCGACGGTTCCCGCGCCTCATCGGCACGTCGCATCGGGTTCTTCCACCAGCCTCGCTACTCCGGAATTGCCGCACACCAAACGATGGGTCGTGCGCATCGCGACGGGCAGGTTTGCTCATGGTCACTCCTGTTCGCCGCCGGAACGGTGGAGGAGCAGGCGGCTCGGATCATGATCAATCGGCTCATGGTGACATCAGCCAGTGTCGATGGTGATCTCGGGGCGTTCGGGAAGCTCGCGCGACTGTTCGACGCAGACTGGCTTCCCGAAAGCATGTTCGAGTAGGAATGATGCCTGGACCAGCCAGCTCCCAGGTGGGCATTTTCCGGCGGTATATCGGGAGCAGTTCACACCGTGTTACCTGCGGCGATGCAAGTTTGCACATCCCGGTTGCAGGTTCGGTGATTCCCCCGCCTTCCTTCCCCCGGCACACTTGTGTTCGGCCCCGCCAGAAAGCTAACGAACAGTTTTCGGGGTCATCCATGAGCTCGTACGAGTTGATGTCACCTGCTGGGCACGCCCTCGGTCTCCGCGTGACACTCGGCTATCACACCGCTAGGAGTACAGATGAGCAAGATCGCTTTCCTCGGGCTCGGGAACATGGGCCTGGGTATGGCCACGAATCTGGTGTCCAACGGCCACACGGTCATCGGATTCGATCCCTCCCCTGCGGCAGCGGAGATGGCAACATCACGCGGAATCGGCTCTGCTGCATCTGCTGTCGAGGCAGCAGAAGGTGCCGAGGTGATCATCACGATGCTGCCCAGCGGTAAGCACGTGCTCGACGTCTATGCCGACCTGGTTCCGGCCGCCCAGCGGGGAACCCTCTTCCTCGACTGCTCGACGATCGATGTCGCCGATGCGCGGGCAGCCGCTGAACTGGCTGTCGGCGCCGGGCATCGCGCGGTGGACGCCCCGGTGTCCGGAGGCACGGTCGCCGCGGACGGCGGGACCCTCACGTTCATGGTCGGCGGCCCGGCCGACGCGGTGGAGCAGGCCAGCTCACTTCTCGACGCCATGGGAGCCCGCATCGTCCGATGCGGCGACTCCGGAGCAGGTCAGGCTGCGAAAATCTGCAACAACATGATCCTGGGGATCTCCATGATCGCCGTCAGCGAAGCCTTCGCGCTGGGCGCGCAGCTGGGTCTGACCGACCAGGCCCTGTTCGACGTCTCGTCGACCGCGTCCGGTCAGTGCTGGGCGTTGACCACGAACTGCCCGGTTCCCGGACCGGTTCCGACCAGCCCCGCCAACCGCGACTACGCCGGCGGATTCGCGAGCGCGTTGATGCTCAAGGACCTTCGACTCGCGCAGGCAGCCGCGGCGGACAACGGTGTCGACACAGTGCTCGGACGACGCGCCACCGAACTCTACGAACAGTTCGTCGCCCAGGACGGCCCGGGCCGCGACTTCTCGGCGATCGTAACGGCGATCCGTGCCGGCGCATTCGACGCGCAGGCACAACAGTCGTAGCCCCTCCCACGTAGACCTCACCCCGTGCTGCTGCGGCGCCGGGCGTGAGACGCTGCTCGATGTGAAAGGAATTCGTTGTGCGCATCATTCTGACAGGGCCGCCGGGGGCGGGTAAAGGCACACAGGCGCAGTCGCTTTCGACGGCCTTGCAGCTCCCCCATATCTCGACCGGCGATCTGTTCCGTAGCCACATCACACAGGGCACGGAACTGGGACGGACGGCGAAATCGTTCCTCGACGCCGGCGAACTGGTCCCGGACGAGGTCACCATCGGTATGGTCGCGGAGCGTCTCGCAGCCGACGACACGGCCACAGGATTCATTCTGGACGGCTTCCCCCGCACCGTGACTCAGGCAATCGCCCTCGATGAGCTCCTCGGCGGGCAGCTGAGCCAGATCGACGCCGTCCTCGACTTTTCGATCGCGGACGATGCGGTCGTCGAACGGATGCTGGCCCGCGGCCGCGCCGACGACACCGAGGACGTCATTCGTCGACGTCTGCGGGTCTATCACGACGAAACCCGACCGCTGCTCGACTACTACTCGCCACTCCTTCTCTCGGTCGATGCAGAAGGTGAGGTCGACGACGTCTACGCCCACGCGATCGGCGCGCTGTCCGAACGCGGAAGCGTCGCTCCGTCCACCTAGCACTGTTCCCTGCACCCCAGCAGCGCCATCCGTATATCAAGGAGATTCCGACATGACCTCCACACAAACCTCACTCGCTGAGCTCGACATTCCCGACGCCCGCGACTACCCCATGTTCGTCGACGGGGCCTGGGTGGAAGCCCTGTCCGGTCAGTGGAGTGATGTGACCACCCCGATCCTGCGTAAGCATGTGATCGGCCGTGTCCCCGCCTCGGGCACCGAAGACGTCGATCGCGCGGTGCGTGCCGCGCAGAAGGCCTTCCCCCGGTGGCGCTCTCAGCACTTCACGGCACGAGGCCGGATCCTGAGCCAGATCGCCGACGCCATCGACGCGCGCGCCGAGGAACTGGCCCGCCTCACCGCCCTCGACACCGGAAACGCGCTGCGCACCCAGGCGCGCCCCGAGGTCGCCACACTGGCGAACCTGTTCCGGTACTTCGCCGGTGTCGCCGGCGAGATCAAGGGCACGGTCCTGCCCGCCGGCGACGATCAGCTCCAGTACTCCCGCCAGGAGCCGCTCGGCGTCATCGGCTGCATCCTGCCCTGGAACTCCCCGCTGATGATCGCCGGATTCAAGATCCCCGCCGCCCTCGTCGCGGGCAACACCGTCGTGGTCAAGGCTGCCGAGGCGGCCCCGCTGAGCGTGTTGCTGCTCGCCGAGATCTGCGCCGAACACCTGCCGGCCGGTGTGCTCAACGTCCTCACCGGATCCGGCAGGGTCGCCGGCGAAGCCCTCGTCCAGCACCCCGACGTCGACAAGATCTCCTTCACCGGCTCCACCGAGGTGGGCCGGCATGTTGCCCGCGAGGCCGGTGGCCGTCTCGCACACGTCTCCCTCGAACTCGGCGGCAAGAACCCCTCGATCGTGTTCCCCGACGTGAACATCGACGACGACTTCATCAATCAACTGCTGCTGTCGACCCGGGTGCACCGCCAGGGCCAGAGCTGCACGGCTGGTTCCCGATTGTTCCTGCACCAGGACATCTACGACGAGGTCCTCGACCGGCTCGTCACCACCCTGGCCGGACTCGAGGTCGGGAACCCGCTCGCCGAATCCACGGACATGGGCGCCATCATCAACGAGACGCAGTTCGCCTCCGTCTGCGGGTTCCTCGACGACGGCCTGAGCTCGTCCAAGGTGTCGACGGTCCTCGACGGATCCCCCGCCACGATCCCGAACTCCGACGGCTACTACATGGGACCGACCGTGTTCTCCGGCGCCGACAACTCCTGGCGCCTGTCCCGGGAGGAAATCTTCGGACCCGCGCTCGTCGCGATCCCGTGGAACGACCACTCCGACGTCATCGAGATGGCCAACGACTCGCACTACGGTCTGGCCGCCTACGTGTGGACACACAACCTCGATCTGGCTCTGTCCACCGCCCACGCCCTCGAAACCGGGTGGGTGCAGGTCAACCAGGGCGGAGGCCAGATGGTCGGCCAGTCCTACGGCGGATACAAGCAGAGTGGCCTCGGCCGCGAAGTGTCACTCGAGGGCATGATCGCCGGCTTCACCCAGACCAAGCAGGTCAACGTGCGCCTGCGCACACTCTGAGAAGGGAGCGCACCATGACTGTCGGACCACTGAACGACATCCTCGTGCTCGACCTCTCGCGGGCTTTGGCTGGACCCATCGCCGCGATGATGCTCGGCGACCTCGGAGCCCGCGTGATCAAGGTCGAAGCCCCGGGCACCGGCGACGACTCCCGCACGTGGGGGCCGCCGTTCGTCGGGCCGCAAGATGACCCGCAGTCGTCGTACTTCATGTCGGCGAACCGGAACAAGGAATCGATCGTGCTCGACCTCAAATCCGAGCACGGCAAGGATGCGCTGCGTCGGCTGATCCGGCGGGCCGACGTGCTGATCGAGAACCTGCGGCCGGGCGCGTTCGACCGGTTGGGCTTTCCCGCCGACGTGCTCGAGGAGCTCAACCCGCGTCTGATCACGTTGTCGATCACCGGCTTCGGGCATGACGGCCCGGAGGGGTCCCGCGCCGGCTACGACCAGATCGCCCAGGGCGAAGCCGGGCTGATGTCGGTCACCGGTGACCCCGCCGGGGAGCCGACGCGGATCGGAGTCCCGATCGCCGACGTCCTCGCCGGCGTGCATGGCACCGCCGGGGTGTCGGCGGCGCTGGCGTCGCGGGAGAAGACCGGCAAGGGCATGGTTGTGCGGACGTCCCTGTTGGCCGCCGCGATCAGCGCCCACACCTTCCAGGGCACCAAGTGGACGGTCGGCGACCAGGTCGCGCAGAGGTCCGGCAATCACCACCCACAGATCGCACCGTACGGAAGCTTCCGCTGCGGGGACGGATTCGTCCAGATCGCGGTGGGCAGCGAGGCGATCTGGGCAAAGTTCGCGCCGGTGGCAGGTCTGTCGGCACAGGATCCGCGGTTCGCCGTCAACCGGGACCGGGTCGCGGCCCGGGATGCGTTGATCGCCGCGATCGAGGCCGACTTCGCAGGCCGCACACGGGTCGATATCCTCGCCGAGCTCGAGGCCGCGGGTGTTCCCGCGGGGTCGATCCGCACGATCGACGAGGTCTACGAGTGGGAGCAGACCCGCAGCCAGGGACTACTGCTCGAGGTCGACCACCCCGTGGTGGGGCCGGTGCAGTTGCCGGGTCCCTCGCTGCGGATGGAAACGGCCGGCGGTGAGTCACTGGTGCGGTCCGCGCATGCTGCGCCGCCGGTGCTCGGACAACACACCGAACAGATCCTCCACTGGCTCGACACGGTCGACACCACCGATCCGCTCGACACCATGGTGCCCGCGCAGGTGTGAGTGCGGTGAGAGTCCGACTGGCACAACGGTCCGCGGCGTTGCAGGAGTCTGCGTCCTGCGACGCCGCCCCCAGTGCCGTCGGCAATTACACGGTGGGGACCAGTTCGGCTCGCCGACTGCGCGCCTCTTCCTGAATCGCCTGCCGGACGGCCTGGACCGCCGGATTGGTGAGGCTTTCGCGGCGCGCGGCCAGAGAGAAGGCGAGCCGGACGTCGACGGCATCGGGCAAGATCCTGCGCAGATCGGCGTGTTGGTCCGCCATGAACGCCGGTAACAGTCCGATGCCGCCACCGGACCGTGTGGCAGCAACGTGGGCGAAGATGTTGGTGGACATGAACTTTGCCGCAACACCGGGGAGATGACGGCTCAGGTCGAGATCCCCGACCTGCAGCAGAGAATCGACGAAGAAAACCAGCGGGTGCGCTGTCAGCTCGTCCAGGCTGCCGGGTTCACCGTGGTCGCCGAAGTACTGTTCGCTGCCGTACAGCCCCAGCGAGTACTGGCACACGCGTTCGGAGACCAGTCGACTGGTGATCGGTGTGCCCACCGCAACGGCGAGGTCGAACCCTGATTGATAGAGATTGAGTTGCCTTGTATCCGTGATCAACTCGACGACAAGGTGCGGGTGACTCATCCGCAGCTTGGCCAGAGCGGGCGCGACGAACAACGACCCGAATCCGTCCGGGGCGGTGATCCGGATGGTTCCCCGCAGTGAACTCTCACCGATGCCGAGGACCACGTCGGCGGCTTCCTGAACCGCGTCCTCGATCAGTCGCGCCTTTTCGGCGATCGATCGGCCGACGTCGGTCAGCTCCCAGCTGTCGGCGCTGCGCTGTAGCAGACGGACACCCAGGGCCTTCTCGAGGGCGCGTATTCGCCGTGAGACGGTGGTGTGGTCGACGCCCAGGTCCAGGGCCGCGGATCGGCGGCGACCGGTTCGCGCCACGGCGAGCAGATACCGCAGGTCATCCGAGCGGATGTTGCGTGCGTCGGTCACGGCCGGCCTCCCGGCAAGTCCGCCGCCGCGATGCGCTGTCCGCCCGGTGCGGCGGTCAATGCACGTCGGGTTGCGGAGAGGAGATGGTGCAGATCGTCGTGAAGACGACTCATGATATTCGGGTCCACGAGGGCGAGGGCATCGAGGGCGCGGGTCGCCGAGACAGCCACCTCGCGGCCCCTGTCGGTGACCGAGACAAGGGTCGAGCGGCGATCGGAGCGATTGGTCGCCCGTACGGCCAACCCGGAACCTTCGAGTCCGTCGATCAGCGTTCCGATGGTGGTGGGATGACGATCGAGAGCGCGGACGATCTGCACCATGGGCAGTGGGCCATTCGCGGCGACGATCATGGCCAAGACTTCATACCGGGCGAAGGACAGTCCGAGTGGACGAAGCGTTGCGTTGAGGTGATGGGCGATCAGCTTCTGCGTCTGCAGTACTGCGGCGAGCAGCGGCGCATAGGGCGCCGCCACAGAGTCGGCGACCGGCGCCGAGATGGGTGGTTGGGCAATGGCCACCGGAAGCCTCCTTGCTATCGGGAGTCGAAATCGGCACTTTGCGTGCGTGTTTCGGATCGTCGCCGTTGATGGCCGAGATCTTCGCCCCTGTTGAGGGCGCGTCCCGGCCCGATTGGTTTGGATTGGGTCACACCCACTGGCGATTTACCTGGATGTCCAACTATAGTACTTCCAACTTCCCCGATCTGAAAGGGTCGATTCATATGTTCACCTTGACCGATGACGAGCGGGCCATCAGCGACACTGCCCGCGACTTCGCGGCCGAGCATCTCGCACCGCACGCCGTGGAATGGGATCAGACCAAGCATTTCCCCGTGGACGTCCTCCGCAAGGCGGCGTCGCTGGGGATGGGCGGGATCTACATCCGCGAGGACGTGGGTGGATCCGAGCTGACTCGCGTCGACGCCGCCCGCATCTTCGAGCAGCTCGCCAAGGGCTGCCCGTCGATCGCCGCCTACATCTCCATCCACAACATGGTCACGTGGATGATCGACAGGTTCGGCGACGACGAGCAGCGTCACGCGTGGGTGCCCGGGCTGTGCTCGATGGATCAGCTCGGCAGCTACTGCCTCACCGAACCGGGCGCCGGTTCGGATGCGGCGGCGCTGAGCACCAAGGCGGTCCGCGACGGCGACGACTACGTGCTCAACGGGGTCAAGCAGTTCATCTCCGGTGCCGGTACGTCCGATGTCTATGTCGTGATGGCCCGCACCGGGGAGAGCGGTCCGCGGGGGATCTCGGCGTTCATCGTCCCGAAGGGTTCGCCGGGTCTGTCGTTCGGGCCGAACGAGGTGAAGATGGGGTGGAACGCCCAGCCCACCCGTCAGGTGATCTTCGAGGACGTGCGGGTGCCGGCGGCGAACCTGCTCGGCTCCGAGGGTGGTGGCTTCCGGATCGCGATGGCCGGGCTGAACGGTGGCCGGCTCAACATCGCGGCGTGCTCGGTGGGCGGCGCGCAGACCGCGCTGGACAAGGCCGTCGCCTACCTGGCCGACCGCACGGCGTTCGGGTCGCCGCTGATCGAATCGCAGGCGCTGCAGTTCCAGCTCGCCGACATGCGCACCGAACTGGAAGCGGCACGCACGTTGCTGTGGCGGGCGGCGGCCGCGCTGGAGGAGGGCGCCCCGGATGTGGTGGAGTTGTGTGCGATGGCGAAGCGGTTCGCGACCGACACCGGTTTCGAGGTCGCCAACCGGGCGCTGCAACTGCACGGGGGTTACGGCTATCTTGCCGAGTACGGAATAGAGAAGATCGTCCGGGACCTGCGCGTGCACCAGATCCTCGAAGGCAGCAACGAGATCATGCGCCTGGTCATCGCCCGGAGCGTCGTCGGGGGAGCCCGGCAGGGAAAGCAAGGAGCGGCATGACTGACGCGGTATCCACCGAACCGGAAGTTCTGATCGACAAGAGCGGCGGTCTGGGCCGCATCGTGCTCAATCGGCCCAAGGCGATCAACGCACTCAACCATGCGATGGTCCGGCAGATCGCGGCGGCCCTGGCGGTGTGGTCCGGCGACGACGAGGTGCGGGCGGTGGTGATCACCGGGGCCGGGGAGCGGGGCCTGTGCGCCGGCGGCGACATCGTGTCGATCTACCACGACGCCAAGGACGGCGGCACCGGGTCGCGGGAGTTCTGGCGCGAGGAGTACATCCTCAACGCGGCCATCGCGAACTACGGCAAACCGTACGTGGCGATCATGGACGGCATCGTGATGGGCGGCGGGGTCGGGGTGTCGGCGCACGGCAGCGTGCGGATCGTCACCGAACGGTCGATGATCGGGATGCCCGAGACCGGGATCGGGTTCGTCCCCGACGTCGGGGGCACCTACCTGCTCGCCCGCACCCCGGGCGAGCTCGGCACCCACATCGCCCTGACGACGGCACGGCTGAGCGCCGGCGACGCGATCGCCTGCGGGTTCGCCGACCACTTCATCCCGTCGGAGAAGATCGGGCAGTTCCTCGACGCGCTGTCGACCACGACCGTTCAGGATGCGCTCGCACAGTTCACCGAACCGGCACCGGCATCGGAGTTGCTGGCGCAGCAGGATTGGATCGACGCCGCGTACTCGGCCGACCGTGTCACCGACATCGTCGCCCGCCTGCGCGGTAGCGGGATCCCCGAGGCGGCGAAGGCGGCCGAGCAGGTGCGTTCGAAGTCGCCGACCGCGTGCGCGGTCACCCTGAAATCGCTGCGCCGCGCCCGGCAGGCCGGCAGCCTCGAGGAAGTCCTGGGCGACGAGTTCCGGGTGTCCGTCGCCTGCCTGGGCTCGCCCGACCTCGTCGAAGGTATTCGGGCGCAGGTCGTCGACAAGGACCGCAACCCGCAGTGGTCGCCCGCCACGATCGAGGAGGTCGACGACGCGCAGGTCGACGCGTTCTTCGCACCACTCGGAGACCTCGAACTCGGCCTCACCCCACCCACCACAACCGGAGACAACCTGTGACCGACTACGACACCATCCTCCTCGACCGCAAAGGCCGAGTCGGAATCATCACCCTCAACCGCCCGAAAGCACTCAACGCGTTGAACACCCAGCTTCTACGCGAAATCGTCACCGCCGTCGAAGAACTCGACACCGACAGCAACATCGGCGCCATCCTCATCACCGGCTCCGACCGCGCCTTCGCCGCCGGCGCCGATATCAAGGAAATGCAGCCCAAGTCGTACATGGACGTCTACCTCGACGACTTCTTCTCCATCGGCGACCGCATCGCCGCCGCCCGCACACCCATCATCGCCGCAGTCGCCGGATACGCCCTCGGCGGCGGCTGCGAGCTGGCAATGATGTGCGACATCCTCCTCGCCGCCGACACCGCCAAGTTCGGTCAGCCCGAGATCAAACTCGGCGTCATCCCCGGCATCGGCGGATCGCAACGACTCACCCGCGCCATCGGCAAAGCAAAGGCCATGGAACTGTGCCTGACCGGCCGCACCATGGACGCCGAGGAGGCCGAACGCGCCGGCCTCCTGTCCCGCATCGTCCCTGCCGCCGACCTGTTCGACGAAGCACTCCAGACCGCCACCACCGTCGCCGAGATGTCACTGCCCATCGCGATGATGGCAAAGGAAGCCGTCAACCGGGCATTCGAGACCACCCTCACCGAAGGGATCCGCTTCGAACGGCGAGTCTTCCACTCCACCTTCGCCACCGAGGACCAGAAGGAAGGCATGGCCGCGTTCGTGGAGAAGCGCACGCCGCAGTTCACACACCGCTAGTATCTGTCGGCACGAAGGCCCCGCACCACGTCGTCGGTGCGGGGCCTTCGTGGTTGCGTGACGCGTTTCGGCGACGGTGGATCGGATTGGTTTCCGGCCTTCGTTGCCCTACGGCGAGAAATCCGCCGGCGAATGTTTCCAAGTCAGTGGGATCTGCTGCTTCAAAATGCTCGCGTATTGCTGTTGCAAGTTTATGGGCCGCAGGGCGGCCGGCACCACTCGGCAGTGCGGGGGCTCGATCACGGTCAGTGATCGGACTATCTCGGGGGGCCAGACCCGTCGCTCACATCGCTACGACACCTCCCATGGAGATTCCAACGAGGTGAGCGCCCTCGGCGAGGAGGTCAACAACTGCGGCGTGAGAACTTGATCTCAGTCCCGCTAACAAATGGGAATGGATCAGACCGCGGGTATCGCTGCGGCCAGTACGTCCTCGGTATCACCGTGCGGACGCGCGATAACATGCGATGTCGCCAACTCGCCCGTGCTCCGCGCTGCCGATACCCCTGCGTCGACCGCAGCCTGGACCGCTCCGACGTCGCCGCGGACCATCACCGTGACCAGCCCGTTGCGCAGTGTCCGGTATCCGACGAGGTCGACGTTGGCAGCCTTGACCATGGCGTCAGCGGCTTCGATGGCACCGATCAAGCCCACCGTTTCAATCAATCCAACAGCACCAGAACTCATTGTCCTACCTCCCACTTCGTGAGTAGCGTTATTGATCAAGACATTGCCGATATCGGCACCAGGCGAGGCCGACACTGCAGCGACTGCCACTTTCCGGCTGCGCTCGCTCGCCTCGTGGACCTATTCGATCCAGTCGATCGCGGTGTCTCCGCGCCATTGGAGCAGTGACAGCGTGGGATGTCCGTTCCGCACTTCCGCGATGTCGGACCCGTCGATAATTTTGATGCCGGGTGCCGACAGATTCCCGACAGGAAGTGCAGCGGCACGCCGGTCGAAGTCGGCGATGAATGGAAGCAAGGTCGGCGCCGTGCCCGCCAGGGTCCACGCCGCTCCGACCAGGGGCCGTGTCTCCTCGGTGGGCAGGTTGGGCACGTTGAGGTTGAACACCGATCCCGCATCGGCGGACAAAATCTTCGGCAAGATCGCGCCGACAACATCCGCGGCCGTGCCCCAGTAACGCGCAGAGCCGTCGGCGGGGGGTTCCTCGAGTTCAAAATCGAGGTGCAGCGATGCCGCCAGCGCAGTCACACCGTGCGCCCCCGCCACCATCGCCGCGCCGGCAGTACCGGAGTGCAACACCGCGGCACCGAGGTTGGAGCCCTCGTTGATGCCGGAGAGCACGAGGTCGGGCACTGGGCCGAAGCGGCCGAGCACCGCGGCCAGCGCGATCATGCCGGGATGCGCGGCGACCGAGTACGCCTCGACTCCCGGCAGGCCGGGAAGCCGACGATGGCTCACTTCGATGCGTTCGTCGACCAAGAACATCGTCAACCCGCCCGCGCTCCCACTCGCTTGCTGATGAGGCGCCGCGACCGTGACGTCGTAGCCCTGTTCACACGCCGTGTGCGCGAGGGCGAGAAGTCCCGGCGCGTCGATCCCGTCGTCATTGGTGACCAGCACGTGCGGGCGATGCGTCATGGCATCGCCAATCGGACAGCGAGCAGCAACTCGTTCTCTCCCCCAGGTTCGTGCGAGGATGGCGCTGGACCCGGCATGGACTGCACTTGCTGATGTTCGTGCGGCAGGGCCCCGTGCGAGGTCATCCGTCTTTGCATTGCCTTCGCTCCGGCCGCTCTACGTTGCATCCGGGCCGCCGGAGCGGCCGAAACCGCTTCGGACGTCTGCAGCCCTATGGCGGGTTGGGCCGGGCACACGCATGCCGGCGTCGCGGTTGAACTGCCGAACAGGTGCGCCAAGATCTCCTGGGGCCAGATGGCGACGAATTCCGCTCCTGCAGTGAGCAGTTGTTCCTCGGTGTGCATCCCCCAGGCGACGCCGATGGCGCGGATCCCCGACTTCACGGCCGCCTCGACGTCACCGACCGTGTCGGTGATGATGGCCGTCGACTGGGCCGGCACGGGACTCCCGATCGCCGACTCATCGTAGAAAGCCTGGCACCGCCGCCCGGACCCTTGAGCTGCATCGTCGAGAAAACGCTGGATCCCTTTTCTCTTGTCCGGTTCCACGTCACCGCCAAAGACGTGCGAAAAGCAGTATGTCAGTGAGTTTTTGCGCAGGATTCTGCGGATCACCTCGGTGGAGTTCGAGGACAGGACGGCCAGAGTCGCGTGCGGGACCAGCGCCTTCACGATGTCAACCATCCCCGGAATCAGCAGGGGGGCGTAGTCGGCACCGAGACTGCGCATGAAGTCCGCTTCGACGGCGTGCGCGTGCTCGGCGTCACGGCAGAGGTTACGCAGGGAGACGAAGAAGTTGTTCGCGAACATCTCGTAGAACTGCTCGGGGTCGACGATTCCGAGATGGTGCGCAGCGCTGATCTTCTCGAATACTCGCCAGGATGCTTCTCGTGTCTGCACCAGAGTGCCGTCGAGATCGAAGATCACCGCTCGAGGCGGTTCCGGTCGGCACATGGTCAGCGGCCGGCGGACGGTGTCGCGCTGTAAATCTTGCAGAGTTGCTGGGGGCCAATGAAGTCCTGGATCTCTCCCCAGCCGCGTTGCGAACCCGAACGCCATTCGGCGAGCACGTTGTACCCGACGGTTCCGGGGCCCGCCTGCCACGGGAAGCTGGTCCGTGCGAATCCCTGGAGTTCGTATTCGCGTCCTTCGCTGTCGGTGAGGTCGAGCTCGACCGACTTGGCGAAGAACCCCTCTCGGATGGTGCGTCCCCGTCCGGCGGCCAGTCCGTAGAGTTCGCCCTTGTCTACGACATAGCCGTGCTGGAGCGACAGTTCAGTGGGGGCGTCCGGCCCTCCGTTGGGATCGAAGTCGAAGATGCCGTGCACGGCGAAGTCCTTGGAGAAGTGCGCGTGTAGCCAGCTCATCGTGTGGCCCTGGTGCTCGGACCGCAGTCCCCAACTATGGTCCATCGTCGAGACACAGTCGACGGCGTAGTTCTTGCCGCGCAGGTTCACTTCGCCTTCGAAGTGTCCAGTCTGATCGAAGTGGCCGGCGTACGCCTCACCCCAGGCGAACACACCGTCTTCGGCCTGCTTGGCGACGATCGGGTCCTGCTTCGGATCGTGAATATCGAACGCATCAGCCACCGCGGTGTACCGGAAGGCAAGCGACACATCGTCACCGTTGTCGAACTCGACGTCCCACACCCGGTTCGGCTCCTTGCACACGACGTGCAGGCCGTTCGCGAGCCGGTAGTCGCGCAGGTTGCGCGGCTCCGGAATGGGGAGGTGATGCTGGGCATCCCAGTACTCAGCCTGCCATGGCGCCTGCACGAACTTCGAGTTCATGGCGATCGTAGAGATCGCGACGCCCACGTTCGGCCGGAACAGGGCGTAGACGCCGACGTTCAGCGCGGCTTCCGGGATGTAGAACCCGAAGAAATTTGTCTCGGTCCAGGTCGGATCGTCGCTGGTCGGAGTGTGGAAATCTGCGTCGATGTCTTCGATCATCTGGGTCTCCTTGGCTCTCGCTGTGGCCGCACGGTCACTACGTCGAGCGGCCGTTCATCAATTGCACACCTTGCCGAACTCCAGATGCCCCCGCCACATACTTGCGGGACAACTACCCGGGCTGAGGCTATCCGTCAGAGATAACAGACTTGGGTGGGCATCGTCGTAGCGTCCTCCTCGATGCACTCCCGGGTCACTTGGGGTGAGCGGGAGTGCATCGATCCCGTTCACTCGACACCCGAAGAAGAGGCGGTCACCGGTGAGACTCGCACGTGTTGTCGGCCAGGTCGTGGCCACCGCCAAAGTCCCCGAACTCGGGGGAACAACGATTCTGGTGGTCGAGGATATCGATTCCGCACCGGGTGCTGTGCCACGCCAGTCGTACGCTGCCGTGGACCTCGTCGGCGCGGGACAGGAAGAAGTTGTCCTCGTCGTCTCAGGGAGCGCAGCCCGGGTCGACGCGGCCACCGCAGGTGTCCCGGTCGACCAAGCGATCGTCGCGATCGCCGACACGGTCATCACGCACGGCGAGGTGACGTATTCGAAATGACGACACAGACTCGCGCACCGCACAGAACACCACTTGATCCACCCAGCCCCAACGTAAATGGAGGAAACACCATGGCTACCACCCAGAACACCCTTCCCGCACGAGGTGCCGGAGCGCTCGGCCTCATCGAGACCAAGGGACTCGTCGGTGCTATCGAGGCGGCCGACGCCATGGTCAAGGCGGCGAACGTGCAGCTTCTAGGACACCGCGAAATCGGCGGCGGCTTGGTCACCGTGATGGTGCGTGGCGACGTCGGTGCGGTCAAGGCTGCCACCGATGCCGGCGCGGTCGCCGCCGGTAAGGCCGGTGAGGTCGTCTCCGTGCACGTCATTCCCCGCCCCCACGATGAGACCGAAGGCGTGCTGTCGAACCTGGCTCGACCCAAGGGCGCGTGAGACGCAATCCATCACAGCTCTGGGCGTAGCCGACGGCTACGCCCAGACACCAAGCCATGGAAGGTAAATGACCGTGACAGCAACGCTTGACGCGGACCTGGCGGCGCTGGCGGATGTTCGCGCGCAAGTCTCCGCAACGAAGAAGGCTTTCGACGCTATCGAAGGCGCCGACCAGCAGTGGCTCGACGAGATCGTGCGAGCAATGGCGAAGGCCGGCTACGACGCCTCCGAAGAGCTCGCCCGGATGGCCGTCGACGAAACCGGCTACGGCGTGTATGAGAACAAGATCATCAAGAACCGTTTCAACACCGGATTCGTCGCGGACTGGATGCTCGAACGCCGGGCGGTCGGAGTGTTGTGGGCCGACGAGGAGAACAAGGTCACCGCGGTCGGATCACCGATGGGTGTGATTGCGGCGATTATCCCGGTTACCAATCCGACGGCAACCGTACTGTTCAAGAGCTTGGCTTCGGTCAAAGCCGGAAACGCAGTGGTCCACGCCCCTCATCCCCGCGCAGCACGCTGCTCGGCCCGAGCCGCGGAGATCATGGCGGAAGCTGCAGTACACGCCGGTGCCCCGGAGAATCTCGTCTCCTGCCTGCGACAGCCGACCCTCGATGCAACCCGGGAACTGATGAGGCACGGCGACATACGACTGGTCCTTGCGACCGGCGGGCCAGCAATGGTGGCCGCCGCATACTCGAGCGGGAAGCCCACCATCGCGGTCGGCGCCGGCAACGTACCCGCCTATGTCGACTCGACGGTCAAGGATCTTGCCGAAACCGCGACAATGATCGTGACCTCGAAGTCGTTCGACAACGGAACGGCGTGTGTGGCAGAACAATCGGTGGTAATCGCGGCGCCCGTCGCCGACCAGCTGGTCCAGGAACTTGGGCGCGCCGGGGCAACCTGGATGACCAAGGATCAGCAGGCGGCCCTGACCAGGACGCTCTTCGACGAGCGCGGTGGGCTACGCGCGAACGCCGTGGGCCAATCCGCGGTTCGGCTGGCCGAGATGTCGGGCTTCACAGTCCCCGCGTCGACGAAGGTTCTCGCCGCGGAACTCGACGAGGTCGGCGATCACGTCCTGTTGTCACGGGAGATCCTCGGCCCGGTCCTGACGGTGTATCGGGAGCCGGACTACCAGGCTGGGTGGCGGCGCTGCCGGGAAATCCTGGCCCTGGGCGGGGAAGGCCATACCGTCGCTGTCCACACCTCCGACCCCGAGGTCGTGGCCAAGTTCGGTGAACTGCCCGCCGGCCGGATCGTCGTCAACACTCCCGCCCTGTTCGGCGGAATGGGCTACTCGACGAACGTCGACCCGTCCTTCCAGATCGGTACCGGTACCTGGAGTGGCTCGATCTGCTCGGACAACGTCACACCGTTACACCTGGTGAACATCAAACGGATCGCCCACGAAGCCCGGCCCTGGCGTGGAGTGTTCGACTGATGTCTCCACAAGAGGTCGCGCGGACACTCGAGGAAGCACATCAGCGCATCCGTTCGGCCCGAACGGATTACGACGGCGACCTGCGCACCGGCATCGACCTCGGGACTGCGACCTGCGTCATCACCGTGGTCGATGCCGAAGGCATGCCGGTATGGATCGACTTCGACCGGACCGCCGCGGTCCGCGACGGGGTGGTAGTGGACTTCGCCGCCGCCGCGGCGGCCGTGAGGAAGTTGAAAGCAACCGCCGAAGCAGAACTGGGTGTCGAGCTACACAATGCCGCGACCGCCTTCCCCCCATGCATCGGCGAAGCTGACAGCCGCGCCTGCCGATTCGTGCTCGAAGGGGCCGGTTTCGACGAGGTCACGCTGATCGACGAGGTCAGCGCCGCGAACAAGACACTCGAGGTCACCGACGGCGTGGTCATCGATGTCGGTGGTGGCTCGACCGGGGTCGGAGTTTTCCAGTCCGGAGAGCTCACCGCACTCGATGACCGTCCCGGCGGCGGTCATCACCTGGACCTGATCCTGGCCGGCTCCCGAGGTCTGACGGTCGCGGAGGCAGAAGAACTAAAACGCGCTGGCACCGACGACCACCTTGCAATCTTGCGACCGGGAATCGAACGGATCGGTTCGTCGATTCGGGATCTGACCCGAGGCGCCGAGCACCTCGAACTTCATCTCGCCGGCGGCGCTCTGATGCTTCCGGGCGCCGACACCACCATCAGCAAATATCTGGGTCGCAGCGTGCGGGCTTACCCGCACGCGCTGCTCATCACACCATTGGGAATCGCGAGGTACGCGTCATGACAGGCAAGGCAACTCTACGGACATACGCATTCATCGATCGGATGCAGCCGCAGTGCGCGGCCCACATCGCCGCGACCAGCCCCGGCGATCCGCCCCTGGCCGGTATGGCCGAGCTGTTTGTCGAGATGGCACCGGGCAACGAGGTGTTCCGAGCGGCCGACATCGCTTTGAAGTCCTCCGGTGTCCGGCCCGCCTTGCAGATCATCGAACGCGAATTCGGCCTGCTGGAGATTCACTCCGAACACCAGGCCGAGGTCCTCGCCGCCGGCGAGGCGCTGCTCGACGCGCTGGGTATGAAGGAAACCGACCGCATCAAGCCGGTGGTGGCCTCGACTCAGTTCATCACCAACGTGCACGGCTACCAGGCGCAGCTGCTCAACAAGTGGCGTAAAGGCACCCTGCTGATGCCCGGTTCGAGCCTGTTCGTCATGGAAGTCGCGCCGGCAGCCTATGTGTCATTGGCGGCGAACGAAGCAGAAAAGGCGGCCGATATCGTTGTGATCGAAATCCGCGCCGTCGGGCGGTTCGGACGACTGTTCCTGGCCGGCAGTGAAAGTGAAGTAGCCACAGCCCGCGACGCCGCGGTCGCCGCACTCGAATCCCTCGAAGGGACCGAGGAGACGCGGCGATGACCGTCTTCGGGGTCGATGCGGTCGAGGCGGCCACCGAGTCGACAGTGGCGGAACTCGTTGTGGGCCCGAAGGACATCGTGACCCCGCTGGCGCGGGAGCGTGCCCGGGAACGAGGAATCACGGTCATCGTCGGAAGCCCCCGTTCCGGCGGCGGAACCCCGACACCTCCGACGGTCCGAAACGGATCGGCACCAACACCGGTGCCACCGGAGGCGCCGGCCTTCCGCCGGCCGCGGTCGAACGGATTTCAGGCGCCGCCCCGGCCGCTACGGCCGCCCGCCCCCGCGCTGTATCGGCGAGGCGCACCGCTGGACCCAGCTGTCGCACCGGCGGTCCTGCACCGCCCCCGCTCCACCCCACCGTCACAGCCGGCGAGCAGCAAATCCGTTCACAGAGTCGTGGTTGTCGGCGCCGGACACGTCGGCATGATCACCGCCATGAAGCTCGCCGAGGCGAACATCATCGAGGAAGTCGTACTCGTCGATATCGCTGACGGGCTCGCCGCGGGCATCGCATTGGATCTGACACACTCGACGGCGTTGCTGGGGTTCGACACCAAGGTTCGCGGGGTCACGCGCCTGGCCGACGCCGGTGTCGCCGACTACGTCGTCATCACCGCAGGAAGGGCCCGCCAACCCGGAATGAGTCGCACCGACCTCGTGGAGGTGAACGCCGGGATCGTCGGTGGGCTCGCCCGCGACGCCGCCGCAGTCTCCCCCAACACCGTGTTGCTGATCGTGACGAATCCATTGGACGAGATGACGCACCACGCGTGGCAGGCCGCCGGGCTCCCAGCCGAACGCGTGATCGGCATGGCTGGCGTACTCGACAGCTCCCGTTTCCAGGCCCTCACTGGCTTGGCCACCCAATCCGCACCCTCCGACATCACCGCACTGGCGCTGGGCAGTCATGGTGACGAGATGGTCATCCCCCTGTCCCAAGCCAGAGTCGCCGGCACCTCGATCACTCAGACTCTTCCGCAGGGCGCAGTCACCGCACTCGTCGACCGCGCACGCAATTCCGGTGCCGAGGTCGTAGGTTTGCTCAAGTCCGGAAGCGCGTTCTTCGCCCCCGGCGCCTCGGCCGCCCGGATGGTCCTGGCCATGGCCACCGATTCCGACGAGGTCATCGCGGCGACGGTCCGCGCTCGCGGCCAGTACGGCATCAGCGACGGCTACGTCGGATTGCCTACCAAGTTGGGGCGCGGCGGACTAAAGGAGATCGTCGAGCTTCCACTCGCCGAGGACGAGCTCGCCGCGGTACGGACTGCTGCCGCGCGGATATCCGAGCGAGTCTCGGTTCTCGAGAAAGCGACGGTCGCCTCATGAAGGCCGTAGTGTTCGCCGATACCGGGCGCGTCGAGGTCATCCAGGTGCCCGACCCTTCCCTCATCGCTCCCACCGACGCGTTGGTCAGGGTGCACCGGGCCGCGATCTGCGGAACGGACCTGCACACCATCACCCACCCCAATGGGATGAGCAGCGGTGCGGTCCTCGGCCACGAGTTCGCCGGGACGATCCTCGAGATCGGCACCGCCGTGCGCACCTTCAGCCCCGGCGACCGGGTCAGCGGCGCCGACTTCACCGCCTGCGGACATTGCTGGTGGTGCCGGAGCGGAAACCACTGGGAGTGCGCAGAGCGTCAGTTCTTCGGTACAGGCGCTGCCTTCGGTCCTGCTCTCGACGGCGCTCAAGCCGAGATCGTCCGCGTTCCCCACGCCGATGTCGTCCTACACTCCATCGCAGATGACATCCCCTACGAGAGCGCACTGTTCTTCGGGGACATCCTGGCCACCGGGTACGCGGCCGTGCAGCGCTGCGACGTTTCTCCGGGCGACACCGTCGCCGTCGTGGGTGGTGGTCCGGTCGGCCAGATGGCCAGCCTCGCCGCGCAGGCGTGCTCGGCCGGCCCGGTGGTCCTCGTCGAGCCGGTCGAGGACCGCCGCGCCATCGCTCATGAGCACGGCGCCCTCGTCGCCGCTCCGGACGACGCCCGGAGACTGATAGATGCGGTCACCGACGGCCGCGGCGCCGATGCCGTCATTGAGGCGGTCGGCGGACCACGCGGACTCGACACCGCCTTCGGGCTCGTCCGCCGCCGCGGCACCGTCGTCTCGGTCGGCGTCCACCAGCAGCCGACCTGGCCGCTGCCGGTAGCCAAGTCGTTCGCCGACGAGCTGACCCTACGATTTGCGATCGGCAACGCGATTCGCGACCGGGATCGACTGTCCGGATTGGTGGCCGCGGGGGCCATCGACCCGACGATCATCATCGACAGACGGGTCAGCCTCGACGACGCGCCCGCAGCATACGACGCGATGACCCAGCGCCGTACGCTGAAGGCAGTCATCGAAGTGCCCTAGAGGCGGAGTGGCGAGGCGGGTATGGACGTGGCAGACACCACCGACGACGGACCAATGGGGTCTGCCAACCGGCTGCGGTCACTACTGGCCAGTCTTCTGCCGGAAAACCCGGTCGCCGCGGCCGAGGCAGTAGTTGCGGCATGCGGCGACACCCGAGCCAGTGTCCTGCAACGCCAGGATTTGGACTGGGTTGTCCTTGCCGGTGCCGAAGACTGCGCAGACCAGGCCCAGCTAGCCGCTCTCGAGTGCGGAGCGGGTGTGCTGCGTGATCGCGCCGCCACCATCGGCACATTCGCCGTCGTTCTGGCAGAGCCCTTCAACGAGCACACGAGGCCCGCACTCGATCAAAATCTTCTCCGACAGGTATGCGTCTGGATCGAATTGACCGCCCGGGCGACATCCTTGACGGACGAACTGGCCGCACTCGACGACGAAGCCGAGGTCATGCGCGGGGTCACACACCAGATCCTCAGCGCCCGCGACCTCGACCAGGTGTTGCTGTCGATCACGAACCACACCCTGCGCATGTCCGAATCGGACATCTGCGGGGTATTCCTGCGAGAAGGCGACGAATTGCGGATGCGCAGCTGCGCCGGTCACCGCGTCGTCGACACCGCGCGGCTGGTGATGAAGCGCGGACAGGGCGTTGCGGGCCTGGTCTTCGAAACCGGGAAAGTAGCCAAAATCGATAGCTACTTGCACGATTCGACGATCAGCTCGGATTTCATGTCACTCGCCGAGCAGGAAGCCACCCGGTCGGCGCTGGCCGTTCCGCTCGTCGTGCACGGCGACCTGATCGGTGTCCTGGAGGTGTGGCGGCGGCGGTATTCCTCGTTCACCGACCGGGACGTCCGCCGCCTGGTGGCGTTGGCTGACCTGGCCACCATCGCGATCGAGAACGGCCGACTCTACGACGCCCAGCGAGCCACCGTCGACGAACTCGAATCCACCCGCATATCTCTCGAGAGGCAGCTGAGCCTGCTCAACCGCTCCTCCACCTTGCAGCACTCCTTGATCGAAATCGTGCTCGCGAACACCGCGGTCACCAGCTCGGTGGCCCGCACGGTCGGCACCGACCTCGGGTGTGGTGTCGCCATCCTGTCGGCCACCGGAGAAGTCGAGGCCACCTACCCGCGAACCCTCGACACCACGACCCTGCTTCGGGAAGTCTTAGGACGCAACGGCACCCTCCCCCACCGGGCCACCCGGCTGACCGCCGCCGACGGCAAGACGATTTGGGCACACCCGGTCATCGCCGCCGAGAACCAGTACGGGGCCGTGTGCCTGGTGGGCGGAACCGAGGACGCCGACATCATGGAAGTGGCCTGTGGCCAAGCGGCGATGGTGTGTTCGCTGGCACAACTGCAGCAACGCGCCGCCAGCGCCGCCCGTGCCGAAGCTCTCGACCAGATCCTGTGGGATCTGATGGAAGGCACTGCGGAGCAGCGGTCGGCCGCCCGCAGCCGCACCCACCAGATGGGCATCCGGCTACGCGGCTACCACCGCATCTTCTACGGTGTCCTCGAGAACATGGACGCCCTCGCCGCCCAGGAGGGCTGGAACACTTCCTCCTCGGACGCGTTGCGCCGCACCATGCTCAACGGAATCCGCAGCTGCACCCAGCCGACACCGCTGACGTTGACCAGCGTGCGGGGCAATTGGATCGTTGCCCTGGCCCCGATCAAGGATCGCGAACGCTCCCGCGACCTGCTCGACGAGCTGCACAAAATCACCACACAGGCACACCCCGATCTGCGGATCTCCTGGGGGGTGAGCTCGGCGCGCAGTGATCCCGTGGACTATCCGCAAGCATTCGGCGAGGCGAAGACCGCGCACGCCGCCTCCCGCCGGCTGGGCACGGTGTCGTTGTACGACGAACTCGGCATCGTCCGCCTACTTCTCGGTAGCAGTGACAACCCCGACCTGCAGGGCTTCATCAAGGAAGTGACCGAACCCCTGCTCGACTACGACCAGCAATCCGATGGGTCGCTGCTGAAAACGTTGCGCACCTTCTTCGACGCCAACTGCTCACAGAAGGACGCGGCAGAACGGTTGTTCGTGCACCCGAAGACGCTCGCGTATCGGCTCGAGCTGATCCGCAAACTCACCAACCTGGACCTGTCCCGGCATGCCGACCGAATGCGTGCGGATTTGGCATTGCGGTTGCTGCAGGTCACTCAGGCGGTCAGCGACCTCGACGGCGAGTCCCCGCCTTCCCTCGGCTAGAAGCCCGGTGCACGCCCTCACCGTGAAACCGGCAGCAACGAAGTAGAAGTATGGGTGGTGTGCGGTGGTCCCCGACTGGGTTCCACCGCACACCACCCATACGTGTGCGTGCGCGCTAGGGTTAGCGCTCGCGCTGCCCCAGCGCCAAGATCGAAGGCCTCACTTCGTCGCCGTCAACGGCGAACCGGGCGAACCCTCGCTGCTGCAGTGAGCTGAGCAGTTCCACTGAAACGGGGCCCGTGAGCCGGATCCCGATCCTCCGGCCGGGTTCCCGGGCGACGACGTCGGCGACGCTGTCGACCAGGCCACCGACCTGGTCGTCGATCTCCACGCGCGGGTCGACGGTAATAAGCCCCCGACGCAGATACGAATCGAGTGGTTCGCTTGTCAGCAGGTGCCGCGCCGAAATACCGGCGACCGCGGCCTGCAGAACCCGCAGTTCAATCCACACGACGTCGCTGTGAGTGGTGATGCCGTCGATGGAGGCGATGCCCCGGGGGCTGGTCAAGTAAGCCCCGATCTCGACCCGTGCGGCACCAGGGAGGGTGTCGCGCAGCTTGACCAACGCGGCGATCTCCCTGCTGTCGGCGATCTTGCGGACCGTGAAGTGCACCGTCAAGTCGGTCGTCACCTCCTGCAGGGCCGCGGCGATTCCGCGCAGCTGGGCGGCGAGGATCTCCTCCGAGCCCAGCGGCAATGCCAGTTCCGGATGTGCGATGAACAGTTCGGCGGTACGGAGCAGTTCACTTGATTCGTCGGCATGGAAGTCGATCGCTCGGACACCGAACTCGGTGACGGTCGCCTCGGCGAACAGCCTCCCGAACTCGGTTGCGACCGCACGTTCGAGGGCGGCGCTGGCGTCGCTGATTTCCCCCTCGCGCAGAGTCGTGATGATGCCGTCGAGGTGGCCGGTGGTAGCGAGAACGTCGTCGATGCCGGCAACCAGCCCGGTGGCCCCGCGGCCGTGTGCCTGACGCGCCTGATCAGGGGTCGTCGATCGGGCGAAGATCTGCGCACCGGATCGCTCGCGAGCCAGTTCGAGCAGGGCGGTCAACCGATCGTCCTCGGCGGCGGGTTCGCTCAGTTCGATCTCACCGAGAATCACCTCGCCAGTGGTTCCGTCGAGGGAAACGACGTCACCGGTGACCAGTGTCTGTCCGCCCACTTGCATCGTCCCGGCCGCCGGGTCGATGTCCAAGGCACCGCAGCCGACCACGCAGGTCGTCCCAAGCGCACGAGCGACCACCGCGGCGTGACTGGTCGAGCCACCGGTGGCGGTAAGGATGCCGTCCGCCGCGATCATCCCGTGCAGATCCGTCGGGCTGGTGACCGGCCGAGCAAGGATGACCGTCACGCCCTCCTTCACCGCCTGCTGCGCAGCATCGGAGTCGAAGTACAACGCACCGACCACATGCCCCGGCGCGGCGCCCACACCGGTGGCTAGCACTCGCCCGTCGTCGCGGGCCCGTGCATAAGCGTCCGGGTCGAATCCGGGACGCTGCACCTGCCGGATCTGTTCCAGCGACACCGTCGACAGTGCTCCCGCGGTGGTGACGACCTGCTCGGCGAGCAGATCCGCCGCGATGCGGATCGCGGCCTGTGCCGTGCGCTTGGCGCTACGGACCTGCAGCATGTACAAGATGCCGCGTTCGACGGTGAACTCTATGTCGAGGACGTCACCGCGACGGCGTTCGAGTTCGGCGCAGGTGTTCTCGAGCTCGGTGTAGACGTGCGGCAGCCGATCGCGGAGTGCGGTGACGGGGTCCGGGGTACGGATGCCGGCGACGACGTCCTCGCCCTGGCTGGCGGAGAGGAACTCGCCGAACAGTCCGGGTTCGCCGGTGACCGGGTTGCGGGTGAAGACCACGCCCGATCCCGAGTCCTGATCGAGGTTGCCGAACACCATCGACTGCACGACCACTGCGGTCCCGAGATCGTTCGGGATCTTGTGAACTTCGCGGTATTTCACTGCGCGCCGGGTGTTCCAGGATCGGAAGACCGCCTCGACCGCACCGATGAGTTGAGCGCGCGGATCGTCGGGGACTTCTTCGTCGAGCTCGTCGCGCAGCAGTGCCTGGCAGTGCTGCCACACTGTGTCGTACACCGGTCCCGGCTGCGATGTGGCGGTGACACCGTCGATCAGGGAGTTGAGGTCCTCTCGGTCCGGTGTTTCGAGCGCACCGAGGACGGTTTCGGCATACATGCCATGGAAGCGGAACAGCACGTCGGCCATGAAGCGGGTATCGCCGGTGACGTCGGCCAGCGCGATCGCCGCGTCGCGGCCGAGGCCGAGGTTGAGGACGGTGTCCATCATCCCTGGCATGGATACCGGCGCGCCCGAGCGAACCGACAGCAGCAACGGGAAGGGTCCACCGCCGAAGGTCTTGCCCGTCTTGTCTTCGAGTTCGCTCAACCGGGCGTGGATTTCGTCGATCAGTTCCGCCGTCATCGAGCCGTGTTCGAGATATTCGTGACAGGCCGACGTGGAGATGACGTACCCACCCGGCACGTTCAGGCCTTCCTGGGTCATTTCGACGAGGCCGTAGCCCTTGCCACCCAGGACATTCCGGTCGATTGCGCCCGGCTCACTGAACGCGCGTGTCATTTCGGTCGTAACAGTCACAGAGCTCACCTTGTCACTCCTTACGTGCGCGACCGAGCGTGCGCAGCAAGTCTTCGTGGAATTCGAACCAGACGTTGTGCACCGAGTCCTTGGTCGGATCGGAGACGAAAGCGATATCGCCCGCATCGACCTTTTCCAGGGAACGTTCGAATCGGCCGATGTAGGTGCGGAACCGTGCGTCCTTCTCGCTGAGTGCTTCCAGCAGTCCCTCCAGTCGGGACACCAGACGCTCGATGGTGGAGATCACTTTCGCGTCGTATGCAGAATCGCTGTGGTCGTTTGCAAGCTTGCGGCCCGCGACCTCGATCTGCTGCCATGACGACATGGTGCGCAGAAAGCGGGAGTTGACGTCCTCGAATTTGTCGGCGACCTGCAGCACGGACGGATCGGTGCGGATCTGGCCGTAGAGCGCCGCGGCGGAATCGACCAACACAGGTCCCGAGGCGTCGGTGGGTAGTGCGGTCTCGCCCATCAGTGCGAGGTAATCACTGTCGGCGAGTTCGGCGAAGATGTCGCGCACCTGATCGGTGTCCAAGTTGACGATCTCGGAAACGGCTGCCGCGGTCGCCATCTTCTTGAGTGCCACGGCATTGAGGACGTCGTAGAGACGTTTGTCGAGCAGTGTTTGTGTCATTTGGTCATTCCCAACGATCGAACGGGGGCGACGGTGCGCAGATGCCCACGCGACGGCCATATCACTCCGTCGCCCCCGAATCTGTGAACGGGTGTCTTACAGCCAGCGGTACTTCGACCGACGCAGATCCGCACCCTCGCCGAAGGGCAGATAACCCTGGCCGGAGAAGATCTTCTGCGGAACGACTTCCTGCGCGAATCCACGCTTGCCGATGTCGTAGTAGTAGTTCGAGACGCGCTGATCAATTTCCCAGAGCTGATATTCGTCGCATGCCTTCTCGTACGTTCCGGCCTTACGCAGGTACGGCAGGATCATGTCTACGTAGTAGACGTATTGGCCGGCCCAGATCAGGTCCCGGCGGCACATCCGAGAGATCTTTCCGTACATCTTGAGCGTGGCGTCCTGGATCTTGGGCAGCTCGCCGCCAAGGTCGGCGATTGCGACGGTGCGCACATCCGACATCGGGGTGTCCCACTGCTCGCGGGCGAAGACTGCGCCGCCGACGATGGCGGGGATGTAGTTCTTCGGCCGGGTGAAGGTGGTGGAAATGTCGTTGACGCGAATCTCCTGCAGGCCCAGTATCTCCGGGTCGATTTCGAGCGCGACAGTGTAGGCGTGTGGGAGCTGCGCGTCGTCGCACACATCACTCCAGTGGAAGATCGGCTCGTTGACGAACAGGTCCCGGAGAATGAGGATGTTGCCGTTGGGCAACTCGTACGGTCCGGTGTCGCCGAGACCGAGCCGGCAGTCCATGTGGTCGAGGAACGACAGCAGTTCTGCGGCCGCGTTGAAGCGGGTGAAGGATTCGTGCTTCGGGCTTCCCGGCTCGAGCGTTTCGAGCTGGTTGATAATGCCTTCGAGGAAGTCCGGCTCGTGGATCTGGCAGCGGTAGCGGTCCTGCGAGTTGAGGATGTACCCGTCCTGGCGCTTGCCGAACTCGATCCGCTGCATGAACTTGAGGAGTTCGTTGCTCTCCTCGATGTAGTCGTCGGGCCCGATTGCTTCCAGTGCAAGCAGACCGCAGCGGCCCATACCGAAGCCGACAGCTCCGATCGACCAGTCGTGCACCGCGTTGACCTTGGTGCCGATTTCCCGCCGCGCCGAGGCACCGATGTCCAAGATGCCCTGGGCTCCGACCTCGTCGGTGGTCATGCGCAGGATCTCCGGCCACCGGTAGAACTGGTGCATGAACGCGAGGATCTCGTATTCCTGGCGGGGGATCATGCCTGAGACACCTTCGGTGGCACGCATGACCAGCACGTCCCAGATGTTCCAGGCCAGGTAGTTGTTGAGGTCGTTGAGCTCGTCCAGGGTGAACTGGTCGACCAGGACGTCCTCTGTGCTGACCTTCTCGAGGACCTTGCTCTTGGCGCGCTGTTTCTGAACCTTGTCGCCGAGGATGCCGTCGCGCAGTGGCTCCTGGCCGACGAAGTTGCCCTCGAAGACCAGATCCTGGAATCGCAGACCGTCATCGTTCGGTTCATAGCGCTGCTTGTACGTGGAGCGGAGACCGGGTGTCATTTCGATGCTCATTGGGGGTTGTTCCTCTCTGCCCATGGTGTGTGGTCGGAAGGCGGTCAGCTGACGATGCTGATGCGCCCGACCTCCGCGTCGTCGCAGTGCAACTGGACGGTCTTCCCGATCAGGCTTTCGGCGATCTCCTCGAAGTGCGCATCGTCGGTGTCGCCGACGACGTAGCGCGAATCGCTGGAGGTCAGGTACGCGGTCATCACACAGGGAATCTGGAACTCACGAGAGAGGATGCCGAGGTGCGACTCGGGAGCGCCCGACATCGTGATGACGCCGAGAGCACCCATGCTCAATGCCGGGGTGAGGAAGGTCGTGGTGCCGCCGCGAACGAGCAGGATGTAGTCCTGCAACTTCCCGGACCGCACGACCTCGATCACGTCCTTGGGCGAGCCCAGGAACTTGACCTCACCCTTCGGGCTCTTCTGCGTCTCGAAGGCGTTGAACCCTTCGGCTACAACCTGCATTGGTACTCCTTTGATCGAATCGAGGAAGGTGGCCTCGACCACATCCGTCTTGCTCTGTTGCGTTTGTCACAATGCCCTTTGATATGTGACCGCCGCATGGGCTCTGCGGATAGCGTTCCGTGTGACCATTATCTCGCGTGGACAACGCCTTGATCACTGTCGGCGACGTCAAGATCTGCCAATTTGCGGCGCATGAGTTTGCCCGACGAGGTGGTCGGTAGAGCGTCGACAAACACCACCTCACGCGGCCGTTTGTAGGCGGCCAGATGCGCGCGGCAGTGCTCGATGATGTCCTGCGGGAGGAGCTGCGCGGCCGGGGCCGGAACCACGTATGCGACGGCGATCTCCCCTTTGACAGGATCCGGTCGGCCTCCGACGGCGACCAGCGCGACGTCGGGATGCGCGCCGATGACGCGTTCGATTTCGGCGGGGTACACGTTGTATCCGGCGGTGACGATCATGTCCTTGAGCCGGTCCACGATGAAGTAGTGACCGGTCTCGTCGACGTACGCGACATCTCCGGTGCGCAGCCACCCGTCGGCGGTGAGCGCCTCCGCGGTGGCGTCAGGGCGGCCGTAGTAGCCGAGCATCACCAGCGGGCCACGAACGAGCAGCTCACCATGCTCACCCGTCGGGACGCCACCTTCCGTGCCGTCGATCGCGCCGATCTTGATTTCGAGGCCGGGTAGGGCCACTCCGATCGAACCGGCTACCGGTGGGGCGTGGACTGCATGGGTTGTTCCCAGCCCGGACAGCTCGGTCATCCCCCACAGCTCCAGCATCGGCCCCGGTGCCCTGGTCTGCCAGCGATCGAGCAGTTCTGGGGAGAACGTCTGACCACCGATGGTGCTTGCGCGCAGGCTGGACAGGTCCGTGGTCTCGAACGTGGGGTGTGCCAGCATCATCGAATACATCGCCGGCACGCCCTCGAACAGGGTGGCGCGGTCTCCTTCGAGCAACGCCAGGGCTTCCCCGGCGTCGAACCGCTCCATCAGCAGTACCGTGCCGCCTGCCAGGAAGGTGCTGTTGACAGCGACGTTGCCGTACACGTGCGCCGAGGGCAACGCGGTGACGACGACGTCGTCGGAGTTGCGTCCGTGCATCGTGGCCGTCAGAGCACAATTGAGCAGCACCGATCGCTGCGACTGCATCGCACCCTTCGGGTGACCGGTCGTCCCGGAGGTGTAACCGATGCTGCACAGGTCGGCGGGCCCGGGCGCCGGGTTTCCGGCCGGAGCAGCATCGATCGGCGCGGTGAGCAGCTCGGTGAAGGTCACCGCACCGATTCCCTCGCCGACATCGCCGGCGAGCTGGCACACGAGCTCGAGCGCGGACATCTCCCCGAGCACGTTCGCGACGGTAGCGGCTTGGGAGGCCCCGAAGAAGAGAGCTTCGGCCTCGCAGTCGGAGAGGACGAACGCCAGCTCCGGGCCAGTGAGCATGACATTGACCGGATTGACGATCGCACCCGCTTTGAGGATGCCGTGATACGCGACGATCCATTCCCAGCAGTTCTGCGCGTAGAGCGAGCACACATCTCTGGCGCCGATCCCGCGCGAGCGAAGTGAGGCCGCGACCGCGTCCGACATGCGGTCGAGTTCCTGGTATGTCAAGCACGTATCGCCGACGACGAGGGCGATCTTGTCCGGGTGGCGGGCCGCAGAGAAGGGGAGAATCTCTCCCGGTCCCACCGACGGCAGGACGCCACCGGCACCGCTATTCACCCGTCACCCCGTTCACAGGGGTGGGCTCGTCGAATGTCAGAACCGCCTTGGTGACCTTCCCCTGGTGAACAGCCTCGATCGCCTCGTTGATCTCGCCGAACTCGAAGGTGTCGATCAGCTCGGTGAAGGGGAATCTGCCGGCCTGATAGAGGTCGATCATGCGGGTGACGAATTCCTGCGGGATGGCATCGCCCTCGATGACGCCGATCAGACTGCGGCCGAACAACAGGTGACCCTGGTCGAAGGAGATCTCGTTCGGGATGCCCTGGAATCCGACGGTGGCACACACCCCCGGCGACTGCAGACATTCGAGCGCGCTGCGGACGACGCCCGCCAGCCCGATGCAGTCGACCGAATACTGCGCTCCCACTCCGCCGGTGATCTCGCGGATCCTCTCGACCACGTTCGCCTCGGCGGAGTTGATGGTGTGGGTCGCGCCGAGGTCGGCGGCCTTCGCCAGGCGTGCGGGCTGGATGTCGACGGCGATGATGGTGCCGCAGCCCGCGACCACCGCACCCAACAGCGCGGCGAGCCCGACCGAGCCGGTCCCGAAGATCGCGATCGACGACCCCTCCTCCGGGTTGAGGGTGTTCAGCACCGCACCGGCACCGGTTTGGATACCGCAACCGAGGGGGGCGAGCAGCTCGAGCGGCAGATTGCGGGCGACACGGACACAGTTCTGCTCGTTCGCCACCGCGTAGGTCGCCCACGAGGATTGCCCGAAGAAGTGTCCGCGTACATGCTCGCCCCCGGAGCGAAGGACGCTCGAGCCGTCCAGGCGTGTACCGACCAAATTGAGCGGGACGAAGTCCCGGCAGTGCATCGGAAGTGAGCGTGCACAGTTGTCGC
The DNA here is from genome assembly GCF_026810085.1 of Rhodococcus sp. JS3073. Lineage (NCBI taxonomy): Bacteria > Bacillati > Actinomycetota > Actinomycetes > Mycobacteriales > Nocardiaceae > Rhodococcus > Rhodococcus sp. JS3073. Next base: position 267,702 of record NZ_CP113951.1, read on the forward strand.
ATTCGGCGCAGAAGTTGTACGAGAGCACCACATGATCGCCGGGCTCGATGCTGTCGACATCCTGTCCGATCGCGGTGACAATTCCAGATCCCTCGTGACCGAGCACGATCGGGGCCGCGTCGGTCTCAGCGGTCGCGATCATCCCGAGGTCGGTGTGGCAGATTCCGGAACCGACGATGCGCACCAAGACCTCACGGGGGCGCAACTCGTCGATGTCGAGTTCCTCGAGCGACAACGGCTCCTGCGCCGCACGCAGGACGGCTGCTGTGGACTTCATAGTTGCACTTTCCTATTCGAAAGATTTTCGGGCCCGGGTGGTCTCACGAGACCGAATCGGGGACCTTGTTCAGCGTGATGGTCTGGTGGTTGGTGTATTCGGCGAGCCCGTGCAAGGAGTTCTCGGCACCGATGCCGGACTGCTTGTGTCCGCCGAAGACCTGATGCGGGGAGTACTGGTGGACTTCGTTGAGCCATACCGTTCCGGCTTCGAGCTGACGACCGATCCGCTCGATCGCCTCGAGGTCCTCACCCCAGACGGTGGCGCCCAGGCCCCAGACAGTGTTGTTGGCCCGGGCGATCACATCGCTTTCCTCCGTCCAGCGCAGCAGCGGAAGGATGGGGCCGAACGGTTCCTCGGCGACCAGGCGTGAGTTCTCCGGCGGATTGTCGACGAGGGTGACCGGGACGAACCAGCCTCCGGGGTTCGGGTCGATCCGTCCACCGAGGGCGAAGGTGTAACCGTTGGCCGTGCAGTCGTCGAAGTACTCCTGCACCTTCTGCAGCTGGGGCAGGTTCTGAATCGGGCCCAATTGGGTGTTGGCGGCAGCGCCGTCGCCCACGACCACGGTCCGCGCGTACGCGACCAACTCATCCCGTACGGCCTCGTAGACGTCGTCGTGGATGTAGATGCGCTTGGCGGCGTTGCAGAACTGGGCGTTGTTCTGGAACGCCGCCCAGAAGATCTGCGGTGCGACCTTCGCCGGATCGACGTCCGGGAGGATGATCGCCGGATCGTTTCCGCCGAGTTCGAGGGTGACCCGCTTGAGTGTGCCGGCAGCGGACCGCATCACATGCTTGCCCGTTTCGGTACTGCCGGTGAACGCAATCTTCGCGATGCCCGGGTGCGCCGTCATCCACTTGCCGAGTTCGTCGTCACCGCTGACCGCGCTCAATACGCCTGCGGGAAGCAGATCCTGCACCAGCTCGACAAGCTTGAGGTCGCACAGCGGGGTGAAAGGGGACGGCTTGACGATGATGGTGTTGCCGGCCACCAGGGCCGGCGCGATCTTCCAGACCGCCAGCAGGATCGGGAAGTTCCACGGCACGATGGCGCCGACGACCCCGAGCGGCGTGTGCCGGCTGATCACCCTGCGCTCGGCAGTGTCCTCGAGAACCTCGTCGGGCAGGGACTGCTTGGCGATCTCCCGGAACCACGCGACCGACCCATAGATCTCCCATTCGGCCATCGCACGCGGCTTGCCCTGCTCGGCGGTCAGCAATGCCAGGAACTCTTCGGCGTGGGCTTCGAGCCGATCGCCGATCGCCGCGACGATGGCCTGGCGTTCGGCGAGCGGTGTCGCCGACCAGCCGGTAAACGCGCTCTGAGCGGCCGCGACGGCCTCGTCTAGTTGATCAGAGGTCGCAACAGGAACTTCGGCGATCATCTCTGTGGTCGCCGGGTTGTACACCGGCGCCGTGGCCTGTGCGGTCACAGTCCGCCCACCGATCGTCATCGGGAACTCTGCAGGGAGGACGAGGGAAGGTGCTTCGGTAGACAACATTCATCTCCTTCAGGTGCGCAGCTCCACCGAGGGTGAGACTGCATCGACGAGGTGCCGCCCGAGCGGGCACATACGTCCCGTCCTGGCCTCGAGCGAAACGAGGGTTTTGTATCTTCGACAGCGAGGTGGGGTGGCGACTACAAGTTCTACTGTCCGAGCGTGATGGGGGCGTCATCCTTTAGAGAGCAAACCGGGGCAGCCTTCTATCCCTGAGGGAATAGCCGCTCGCCGGGAACCGGAGCATTGTGACTGGTAAATCGCTCGAGTCTTCGACGATCCAGAAGCTGGTCAAGCGCATGAAAACCTGCATTCGAGTCACACCGGATGAGCTGTCCGCCGACACCCATCCCCACCGCACGGACGACCACCGCCCGCGAGCAACGCCGCGGCACTCGACCGCGGCGACCGCGGCATGGCAAATCGCACCACTATCCCTTCTCGACGAACTGGCGATGGCCGGGTTCGACGACGCCGAAGAGATCGGACGAGGTGGTTTCGGAGCCGTTTACCGCTGCGCCCAGGCAGCCCTGGAGCGGACCGTCGCCGTCAAAGTCATGACCTCAGATCTCGATCCGTCGAATCTCGGACGATTCCTTCGCGAACAGCGCGCGATGGGCCGACTATCCGGCCACCCGAACATCGTCAGCGTCTTCCAGTGCGGGAGCACGGCATCCGACTTGCCCTACATTGCGATGCAATTCCATCGCCGCGGGTCTCTCGAGAATCGGACTCGTCAACAGGGCCCGCTTACCTGGAACGACGCGCTACGCCTCGGGGTGCGCATCTCCGGCGCCCTGTCCGCCGCCCACAGCGCCGGCATCCTTCATCGCGACGTCAAGCCCGCGAACATACTGCTCACCGACTACGGCGAACCGCAGCTCGCGGACTTCGGTATCGCCCACATCGCTGGTGGTTTCGAGACCGCCCAACACGCCGTCACCGGCACGCTCGCCTACACCGCCCCGGAGATACTGCAAGGGGCTTGCCCGACTGCTGCCGCGGACGTCTACGCGCTCGCATCGACAATGTTCTGCGCCATGACCGGCCACGCCGCATACGAGCGACAAGCCAACGAACCAATTGTCGCCCAATACCTCCGAGTGACTACCCAACCGATTCCCGACCTCCGACACCTCGGAGTTCCCGACAATGTCTGCGCCGAGATTGAACGAGCCATGTCAGCAAAACCCGAGGACCGTCCCTCCACAGCCGCAGAGTTCGGAACCCGTCTTCGGCGAATGCAACGCCTTAACGGTTGCCCGGTGGACGAGATGGCCCTGATCACTCATCGCGAACCTCACCCAACCACCGAGTCGGCACGCCCACCCCTGCCGGACACCGCGGGCGAAGCCATCCACTCCCACACGGAACCGGCTCTCACCGTCGTGTCCACTGCTACGGGCCAAGGCTTGAGCCCCTCCCCCAGGGTCCGAGGCAATCTGCCCGCAGACCTGACCACCTTCGTCGGACGCCGCCACGAAGTTGCAACCACCAAAAGCCTACTGGCCGAGTCGCGCCTCGTGACACTGATCGGGATCGGAGGAGTCGGAAAGACCCGGCTCGCGACAAAGGTGGCCGCCGAATCGCATCGCGCATTCGGAGACGGTGTGTGGCTGATCGAACTCAGCGAGCTGACCGACAGCGACTTCCTCGTCGACACTGTTGCCTTCACGCTCGGAATCCAAGAACAACCCGACAAACACCGCCTTCACGGGCTCATCGAGCACCTCCGATCACGCCAATGCATGCTTGTCCTCGACAACTGTGAGCACCTCATCGAAGCCACCGCCGCCTTCACCGAGACCCTCCTCAAGTCCTGCCCCGAGCTACGAATCCTTGCTACCAGCCGCGAACCACTGGGCCTCGGCGGTGAAACACTGCATCGGGTACAACCGTTGGCCACCCCGGACACGCGAAGAATACGATCGATGCAGGCGATGAGCCAATACGACGCCGTCACATTGTTCCTCGCCCGCGCCACCACCGCACTCCCCGAATTCGGACTCACAGAGGATAACTGGAAGCGGGTCGCTCGCATCTGCACACAGCTCGACGGACTACCACTCGCGATCGAGCTGGCCGCGGTCCGCCTACGCGCGATCTCAATAGACCAGATCTGTGACAAACTCACCGACCGCTACAAACTGCTCTCACGAGGTCGGCGGGGCGCACCGACCCGCCAGCAGTCCCTGCGGCTGTGCATCGACTGGAGTCACGACCTCTGCACACCCCAGGAGCGCACGCTGTGGTCACGACTATCGGTTTTCGCAGGCAGCTTTGAATTGGATGCAGCCGAAGCTATCTGCGCCGATGGCCTGGCCACCCACAACGTCCTGGACATCATCGCGTCGTTGGTCGACAAGTCGATTTTGGTTCGAGAGGAGGAGGGACTCACGGTCCGCTACCGCATGCTCGAAACTTTGCGCGAGTACGGCCGCGAGAAACTGCACGGCTCTGAAGACATCATGACGCAGAGGCGCCGCCACAGCGATTGGTACCGGCAAATGGCACGTGAGGCAGAAGCCGAATGGGTGAGTACGCACCAGCTGACGTGGATCCTTCGATTGGATCGCGAGCAACCGAACCTTCGGGACGCACTACAGTTCCGCATCGCACACCGGGAACCGGATTCGATTGACTTCGCCGCCGCCTTGTATCCCTTCTGGTTCTCTCGCGGTCTTCTCACCGAAGGGCGACGATGGCTCGACAGCGCATTGCCTACAGATGACGGCACACATCCGGTGGACACTGTGAGGGCACTGTGCGCTCAGAGCGTGCTCGCCGGTCGCCAAGGCGACCTCTCCGCTGGAGAGCAACTACTTTCCGTAGCCGGCACTGCGACTGTCCAAGTCGACGACGTAGTGGCACAGGCGCATCTGCACCACGCCGAAGGCATGCACTCGCTGTACTCCGGCAACCTACAGATAGCTGCAACGTCTTTTACCGCGGCTCTCGCCGTCCTCGATACCCACCCCATGCCCTTCCTGCGGATCTCCACACTCCAAGGACTCGGACTCGCCAGCGGACTCCTCGGCGACACCGAACAAGCGATCGCCCGCAACGAGGAAGCCCTCACTCTCAGCGCCGACCTGGGAGAATCGGTCTACCGCGCCCGATCCTTCTGGGTTCTGGGTCTGCAGGTCTGGCAACTCGGCAACCGTGACCGAGCGACGGGGCTCCTCGGTCAGGGACTCCGGATGGCACGGACCGTCGACGATCCGCTCAGTACAGCCTGGTGCCTGGAGGCACTGGCATGGATCGCTGCCAAGAACGATCAAGCGGAGCACGCCACGCAGTTGATGGGCGCCGCCGAAGGACTCTGGGAGAGCGTCGGCAGCGCACCAGTTCACATACCGGGCTTACATGTGTACCACGAAGAATGTGCCAACCAGGCGCGTAACGCTCTGAGCAGCAGGTGCTTCGACGACACCTATCAAGCCGGACGGCAGATGACGCTCGAGGAGGCGGTGGCCTTCGCCCTTGACGAAGATGCGCCGCCACCTCCGGCGCACGTCGATTCGGACAACTGTCACCTGACCAAACGCGAGCACCAAGTCGCAGGGCTTGTAGCAGAAGGCCTGACCAACAGAGCAATCGCGGCCAGGCTGGTCATCGCCAACCGAACAGCCCAGGGGCACGTCGAGCACATCCTCACGAAACTGGGCTTCACCTCACGTGCCCAGATCGCAGCGTGGGTGGTCGCGCACAAACAGTAATTCCACATGTGGCGCAGTCCTCATCCTCAGCAGAGGAAAAGACGGTTTCGGGCTATCTCCCAACGTAATGCGGTCAGATAGCCCGCAGTCCTAACGTCTGTCCCAGCGGGTACGCCGGTGGAGACCTAGGCACGCACACAGCTCAGGACATTGACGCTGGGGCGGCGGGGTAAGAGGAGTGGAAATGAAGAACAGGCCAGAGGAGCATCAAGCGAGCACTCGTGAAGATGACTTCATGGTGCAATTTTTCCGACGCTGGTCCGCGTTCGGCGGAGGACCTGCGGAAGACATCATGGTCAACTTCGGAATCTCCAAACATGAGTACGAAGATCGCCTCTACGACCTCGCCTGCAGCAATCGAATTCGCAGGTATCCCCCGGAAGTAAAGGACCTGATCCTCACATTCTGTTCGTCGCGCCGGTTCCGACGACGAGGGTCTCACCAACGACTGCTGGTCGTTTCCGCGACATCCGAGACATCTCACGAAACGTCCGCGCCACGACCCACCCCGCAGGAATTGCAAGATGCCAACCCAATTCCTCCATGCCTTCATTGCGACGCTTAGTCTCATTCGCCCCCGCCGCTCGGCACGCATCCCAGAAGACGTCGTCCGTGACCTCGCAAACCGCTCGCGCCACGAATCGCCGCCACACTGTCCATATCAATGATCTGCCAAAACCTTTGACGAGACCCCTGGGTCGCAAAGCATTTGGATGAAACCCGAGAGAACCTCGATCTACCGCCCACCCACGCCGGGGTTCGGAAAAACTGGCAGATCTTCAGCCCGGCGCTTCGCAGCGGCACGCGCAGCCTTCAACTGAAGATAGAAGGAGTTACGCGAGTTGCCGTCCAGGTTGAGCGGAACGTCCAAGCTCCCAATCAACCGATCCTCGAGGACCGCTACCGCCGGGCTGTGCGAGCGCGAGGACACTTCCCCAACGACCAGGCAGCACTCAAGTGCCTGGATCTGGCCACCCGGGCCGGCAAGGGAAGAGCACGATGGGCAGCAACGGAATCTTCCTCGGGTAAGAGCGAACTCATGAATGAAGGGGTCCCGCTGTCTGAACTCGACGCGCCGGATCTGCGGACGAAAGTCGGATTTCCGCATAACGCTCGCATCGCAAACCAGGCATAACCTCAGCCTGATCGTCGACAGCGTCCCGAACAAGCTCATCGGTGTGCTCGCCTTGTCTCTGATCGTCAACGCGTTCCTGGCATCTCGGACGCACTCGTCATGTCGGCGGACCTGCGTCCTGCTGACGGCGTTGATGAAACCGCTCGCGCTGCTCGTCGAGCAAGATCACACCCTGCTTCTGGACGCGGTGATGTTCACAGGCAATCAGCAGTCGCACCGACGCGGTCCGCCGCTTCAGGTCGGCTGCGCGCCTGGCCGCGTCCTCATCGTTGAGCAAGAACGCCGCGGCGCGGTCGCAGTCGATCAAGATCTGCTCGTAGGCAAGCCGTACCGGCTCCTGTTCGTCGAGCCGAGACACCGCCACGTCTTCGAACAGTTGCAGCGGAAGCCGCACCAGTCGATAGTTCGCGCGTAGAAGGGCCAAGGACAGGGAGCCAAGTGTCACGCGCGGAATCGTAAGCCCGGCGGAAGCACTCGCGAATAGAGTCTTAAGTCCCGTTGTTGATAGCCGTGCCTTCCACCGAGCGCTCATGCCGAGTGGGTCATCGTCACGATCCTGAGGCTGCCTACCTCTCGGCACATGCCGCAGTGAGTCGATTCTACGTTCGCGTCGATGTCGGTCACCGCGAGTCACACCGGACCTTTCGGGATTATCCGAACATGGACAGTTGCCCAGTGGCGCTCTCGACTGGAATGCGGTAAGAACAAAACCCTGCAACTAGATTGTGACCCAAATCACTCTTAATCGTTACCGGAGGAGACAGACAAACCTCACAGGCGGTCTCCGTCAATCGGACCCGATATCGCCACCGCCTGCATCTACCTTGCGAAAGGAGCGTGGAATGCATCCCTCGCTACCCATGAAGCAGCGGATACCGGGCGGTACAGAACGCTTCACCCAGCCAATCATCGGTGCCGGTGCCTCACTATCCGTAGCCATGCCCGCCTGGACTGTCACCAACTCACTGACCGCCACCGCCGCGATCGTCGCCGCGACATTCGCCGGCCTCATCGCGGCAGCCGTGATGCTCCGACCTTCTCCGTAAACGCACGCCAACACCGAGTACACGCTGAGCACACGATCCGATCAGCGAACGACCTCGACGACCACCCGACCGCATCGCGGCCATGCTCGCCAGCCCTACTATCGCCGACCACACCAAGCAACCACCCAGCGAACACGGGAGATTCGATGAAAACCAACGCCGCCCTACTCGTCACCGTCTCCCTCGTCCTGGGTAGCGTCGTCGCCGGACAGACGGCACTGAACCGACCAGGCAAGAGACGCCGCCCGCGCGGCGTGCCGTTCCATCTCAACGGCTGACGGCGACCGACAACAGCCAACGTCGACCGCACCCAGTCGGCATCCCAGGAATCGTAAAGGCTCGGTACAAATATGCCCTGGACTGTTGAGCTCATCGCCGTCACGTTGATCGTGGTGGTCGCCGCTCTCGGCGCAGCGCTCGCCGCGGATGCGATGTCGGATCGTCACGAACATGAACTCGAATCGTCAAGTGCCGGTGGACCAGGCACTGCCCCCGCGCCTCCCACCCAGATCCGCAATCCCCGCTGGCGCCGGACCGCTGTGCAGGCCTGGACAATCTGTGGTGCCGCCTCGGCAATTGCGATTGCGATAGTCGGATTGCTGACGACCGCTGGCTGAGGGCATGCCCTCATCGGGTGCCAGCACCGGCGCGCAACACCCGTTGTTCGCCGACACCGATGACCCCACCACCAGCCCCCGCGAGCCGAGCCAGGGCCCGCTGGAGGCCGGATGCCCGGCTGAACCCAGGAGACTGACGATCGCCGGGTGGGGAGTGCATGTGGTGTTCCTGTGAACCCGTCGGGGCCTCTGCCCCCTACTATCGGACGGTCTGCGGCGCAGCGGTTTCCGTGTGGGAGGCGGACTCGCGGCGAACGCCGCCGTAGGTTGCAGTTCGGATGCTGAACAAGGTGAGCAACCCGATGAGGCACGAGCCTGCGAGAAAGTATGCCGGTGACAATGAGCTGCCGGTCCGGTCGATCAGCCAGGTGGCGATATAGGCGGCAGTTCCACCGGTCGCGATCGTCGCCAGGTTGAAGCCGAGGGCGACGCCGCTGAGCCTGACGCGGGAGTTGAACAGCGACGGGAACAGTGGTGCCGTGGCGACCTGGATGAGCGGGGTGCCGAGCGCGAAGACGAAGAATGCCACGCCCGCGACGACCAGCCCGTGGCCGCCCATCAGGGACATGGCTGGGTAGGCAAGGATGCCGGATCCGATCAGTCCGGCTGCCGCGACCGGGACGCTGCCGAAGCTGTCGACGAGTAGACCGGCGACCGGCATCAGCAGCGCGATGAGCACGATGATGAGCGCGGTCGTCCAGGTGACCGCGGTCCGATCGAATCCGCCTTGGCGGACCAGGTGGATGCCGATGTAGGTGAGCACCATGTAGCCGGTGGCGTTCTGTGCCACGCCGAGTCCGAATACCTGCAGAACCTGCTTGGGGTGTGTGCGGATGAGTTCGGTGAACGGTGACTTCGCCAGGTCGTCCGTGGCCGCGGCGTTCTCGAACTGTGCAGTGTCCTCGATGCGGGTCCGGGTCCACAGGCAGAACAGCAGGAGTGGGACGCCGAGCAGGAACGGGATTCGCCAGCCCCAGCTGGTCATCTGCGGTTCGGTGGTGAGCGCTGAGACGGTCCCGACCGCGATTGCGGCGAGCGCGAAACCACCGTTGCTGCCGAGTGCGACGAACGAGGCGCCGAGGCCCTTGCGTTTTTCTCCGACGGTCTCGTAGACGTAGGTCAGTGCTCCGCCGAGTTCTCCGCCGGCGGAGAATCCCTGCACCAGACGTGCGAGGACGAGCAGGATCGGCGCGGCGATGCCTGCTGACGCGTACGTCGGCAGGCATGCCATGAGGAGGCTGCCGACTCCCATCAGCAGCACGGACACCAGCAGAGCGCGCTTGCGTCCGTGCCGGTCCCCGAGGCGGCCGAAGAAGATGCCGCCGATGGGGCGCATGAGGTAGGCCGAGGCGAAGACGGCGAGGCTGGCGAGCAGTGCTGCGGTGGGGTCGTTGCCGGGGAAGAACAGTGGGCTGACGACCACGGCGAGGTAGGCGTAGACGGTGAGGTCGTAGTACTCGACGATGGTGCCGACCGCTGCGGCGAGGACGCCGCGGCGTCTGGTTTGCTCGAGGGTGCGCGATGTGGAATTCGTGTGGGTCGCCACGAACGTCTCATTTCTGTGCGGAATGCGTTGACCGAAGGTGCGCTTACCGCAGGTGGGAGTGGGTCACCTCATGCGAGCGCTTCCACACCATAACCGCGCATCCGCTAAATCTGTACATGTTTACGAAAATGAACGGAAGCAGACCGCTAGAGCTGCCAGTGCACGGGCTCGGAGATGATGTGTGCAAGGCGCTTGCGGTAGTACTTCGCGGTGTCGTGGACGAAGGCCTCCATCGCCTCTCCCGCGGCGGACGCATTTCGGGAGCGCATGGCATTGAGTACCAGTTGCTGCGCTTCGACGGCGGCGGTGCGGGTGATCTCAGGATGCCGTGAGGGTTCCGCGTCCCGCACCAGCAGCAGCAGCGTTTCCATGAGGATGCGCAGCACCGGGTTTCCGGATGCGGTGTAGATGGTGGTGTGGAACAGCGCGTTCTTCTCGATGAAGTTGTCGTAGTCGTCGGGCTGTGTCCGCATGCTGTCGAGCGCTGCCTGCAATTCGTCCAGCTGACCGTCCGTAATTCGAGGTGTGGCCTGTTGCGCGACCACCGGTTCCAGGGTCAGCCGAGTGTCGATGACGTCGCTGAGATTTGCGCCCTCGAGCTGCAGGAACAGTTTCATGGTGTTGCCCAGTGATTCGAATTGCGGTCGGCACGCGACGGGGCCGCCGCCGACGCCGGCCCGAATGGTGACCAGGCCCCGGCTCTCGAGCAGTCGGAGGGCTTCGCGCACAGTCGTGCGCGCAACGCCGTACTCGGCGACCATCTCCTTCTCGGTCGGCAACCGGTCACCGGCCTCGATGCCGCCTCCGAGGATCTCGTCCGCTATCTGATTCGCGATGCGTTCGGACATTTTCGGGGCCCTGCCCGGTGCGCGATGGGCGTCGTCCGGCGTCAGTGCGTTCCCGGTGCGCTCGTCGACAGTTCGATGTGTAGCCGCCATGCGTACAAACCCTACCCAGCTCCGAGACGGTATCGCTAAACTCTGTACATATTTAGGGAAAGTGGCTAGCGTGGGCTCCAGTCAACACGTGGCACCAGTCAACATCCGAACGTGATGCTCTCCCGGAGGTACAGATGTGGCCGACGCGCCCACCGACGCCCGACCTTGCCCATTCCCACCGCGAGTCAGGGCACTGGCGTGATCAGCCGATAGGGCACTACTTGACACGCGCCGCCTCGCTGTTCCCGGACGCAGTGGCCGTGATCGACGGCGACACACGGTTGACCTTCGCCGACGTCGACCGCGACGCGACCATGCTCGCTGCGGCGCTGCATTCGGCCGGGATCGGCGCCGACGACGTGGTCTCGTTCCAGCTCCCCAACCGGGCCGAAGCGGTCATCGTCTACCAGGCGATCATGAAGCTCGGCGCCGTCGCCAACCCCATAGTCCCGATCTACCGAGGGCGCGAGCTGCGGTTCATCCTCGGGCAGGCGCGGGCGTCGGCCGTCTTCATTCCCGCGACCTACCGAGGATTCGACTACGCCGCGATGTATGACCAGCTGCTCGACGACTTGCCGCACCTGAAGAAGGTCGTCATCCTCGGCGACCGTGGCGAGCGCGGCACCGACGAGCGGATGACCACCTGGACGGAGCTGCTCGACAGTGCCCCGGCCGGGGCCGCGAAGGTGGTTGCCGCACTGCCACACCCAGATCCAGATCAGGTCTGCCTGCTCTTGTACACCTCTGGGACGACCGCGGATCCGAAGGGCGCGCTGCACAGCCACAACACCCTGGTATTCGAGAACCTCTCGATGATCGAGTTGTTCGGCCTCAACGAGAACGACGTCATCTTCAACCCGTCGCCGGTCACGCACGTGACCGGCGTGAATTGTGCCTTGACCCTGCCTTTCCTGCTCGGGGCGCCCGTCGTGCTGCACGATCAGTGGGATCCAGTCGCCGCGCTCGACAAGATTTCCCGCGACGCCGCCAGCTTCATGATCTTCTCCACACCGTTCCTGCAGGGGCTGCTCGACGCCGCGATCGCGGAGGGTCGCCCCACTCCGTCGATCAGGTACATCGTGTGCGGCGGCGCTGACATGCCGGACGACCTGACCCGTCGGGCCACCGAGCGACTCGGCACCGTCGTCCGAATGTACGGCGCCACCGAGGGACCGTCCGTCACAGCAGGCAATCGCTGGGACACAACACAATTACGCACCCGAACCGACGGTCGAGTCCTCGCGCCCACCGAGGTGATCATCGTCGACCCCTCCGAGCGCCCCGTCGAGCCCGGCTCCGTCGGCGAAGTACTGTGGCGCGGCCCCGACACCTTCCTCGGGTACCTCGACCCCTCGCTCAACGCCGCGGCGTTCACCGAGGACGGCTTCTTCCGGTCCGGTGACCTCGCACGGTTCGACGACACCGGCGCAATCCACATCGAGGGCCGAATCAAGGACATCATCAACCGCTCCGGCGAGAAGATCAGCACTCACGAGGTGGAAAACCTGCTCAGTGAGCACCCCGCCGTCAGCGAGGTCGCCGTCGTCGCCGGGCCGGACGCGACGACCGGTGAACGGGGTTGCGCCTTCGTCGTCACCCACCACGCACAGGACCTCACCCTCGAAGACGTCCACGAGTTCCTGACCGGACGCGAGGTCGCCAAACAGAAAATCCCCGAGAGCGTCTTCGTGGTGGACGTACTACCCAAGACCGCGAGCGGCAAGATCCAGAAGTTCGCGCTCCGCGACTGGACCCGTAACCGCACCGACCTCCCGCCGCAGATGGTCGGCGTCAGCCTCCATGCGGCGCATGAAAAGTGAGGACGACATGACCGAGCACATTCTCATCTCCCAACCCGAACCGGGGATCGCGCTGGTCGAACTCGCCCGCGGCAAGGTCAATGCAATCGACCACCGAATGTACGGCGAACTTGCCGAGGCCTTCGACCGGCTATCCGACGATCCGACAGTCAACGTCGCCGTGCTCACAGGACGCGGTCACGTGTTCTGCGCGGGCAACGACCTCAACGACTTCCGCACCATGGACACGACGAGCGGTGAATTGCAGATGCGCAACGTCCGCCGCGCGATGTTCAACCTCATCGATTGCTCGATCCCCGTCATTGCCGCCGTCAACGGCCCGGCACTAGGCAGCGGATTTGGTCTGACCGCATCCTGCGACCTCGTGGTGGCGTCGGCGAAGGCAACGTTCGGACTGCCGGAAATGAACGTCGGGGTACTCGGCGGTGGCCGATTCACCGCCCGCATGCTGCCGCAGCAGGCAATGCGCCGGCTGTTCTTCACCGCAGAAGCCGTCGACGCACACACCCTCGAGCGGTGGGGCGCGCCGATCGAGGTGGTCCCCCACGACGTACTCATGACCACGGCGCTCACCCGCGCACGGTCCATCGCCTCGAAGAGCCGCTACGCGCTGACCCTGGCGAAGCAATCGTTGAACGGCTGCGAGGGTATGGATCTCAAGCGCGGCTACGAGCTCGAACAGACCTTCACCGTCCGGCTGTCCGAGCATCCGGACTCCAAGACTGCAGTCGAGGCACGAATGGCCGCACTAACGAACGGCAAGAACATATGAGTACGGCAACGAGCGAACTGGCAACACCGGAAGACCTGGACGCGTTCGAGGAACGCGCCACCGCGTGGCTGTCACAGCGGCTGGACCGGCATCCCCCGGCCACCGAAACCAACCTGCCAGGAAACGACGCGGAGCCGTCCTACGCCATCTTCCACAACCGCACAGTGGCCGAAGAGCGCGAACTACTCGTCCGCGGCAAGGCCTGGCAATCCGCACGCGTCGACGCCGGATTCGGCGCGATCACCTGGGGCCCCGAATGGGGCGGACCGGGCCTGACCGCCTCCCACGAACGGATCTACGTCGAGCTCGAACGTCAGTTCCGTGCCCCGGAGCGGCACGAGACCATCCTGGTGACCGTGGAGCTGATCGCACCGACCATCCACCTGCTCGGCACCGAGGAACACAAACAACGATTCGTGCAACCGTTCCTGCGTGCCGACGAACTGTGCTGCCAGCTCTTCTCCGAACCCGGCGCCGGATCCGACCTGGCCGCGCTCGCGACCCGCGCAGTTCGCACCGACACCGGCTGGAAGATCACCGGTCAGAAGGTGTGGAGTTCCGGCGCACAATTCTCCGAGTGGGGACTACTCATCGCGCGCAGCGACCCCGCCGCACCCAAGCACCGCGGAATGACAGCGTTCCTGGTGCCGATGGACGCCCCAGGAATCGAAACCCGGCCAATCCGCCAGATGTCCGGCGGTTCCACGTTCAACGAGGTATTCCTCACCGCCGTCGAACTGCCTGACTCGCTGCGTCTCGGCGAGATCGGCGACGGTTGGAACGTCGCATTGACCACCCTCGGTTTCGAACGCAGCTCCAGCGGCGGAATCGTCTCCGCCGGCGGAAGCGCAGCCGATCTGATCCGCCTGGCCAAGCAACTTGGTATCACCGACGACCCCCACGTGCGTCAGACACTTGCCCGAGTCGTCGTCTACGAGCGAGCCACCGCAATGTTCAACGCCCGCTATGCCGAACGTGAACTCGCCGGCCATGTTCCTGGAGTCGAGGGCTCGATCGCCAAGCTCGTGTGGACGCAGAATCTCAAGCGCATCGGCGACGCCGCGGCCCGATTCCTCGGACCCCGCATCCTCGCCGACACGGGCATTCCGAACACCTATGCCTGGACCGAGCATCTCCTGGGCGCCCCGGGCTACCGCATCGCCGGCGGCTCCGACGAGATCCAGCGAAACATCATCGGCGAACGCGGCCTCGGGCTGCCCAGAGAACCGCGCTAGGAGCAAACATGGCCCTCGAATTGACCCACGAACAAGAACAACTTCGCGACAGCGTCCGCGCCTTCCTTACGAAGAACGCCGACACCGAACAAGCACTGTGGGAAGGGCTCACCGGCCTGGGATTGACCGAGATCCCCTTCCCCGAACGCTTCGGCGGAGCCGGTTGCACCCTCAAAGACACCTCCGTCGCAATGCACGAACTCGGCCGCACCATCTCCAACGCCCCCTTCTTCTCGTCCGTGTGTCTTGCCGGGCTCACCCTCTCGGAATGCTCCTCCGACACGGGCCGCGCCACACATCTGCCCGCAATCGCAGCAGGCGAACGCACTGCCACGCTGGTCGCCGGGTACCCCTACTCGGACACCCCGATTACCGCCACCGCAACCGGTAACAGCCAGTTGATTCTGCGGGGCACACAAGAATTCGTGGTAGACGGCGCCAATGCAGACCTCCTCGTCGTTGTCGCACGCGGAGAGAAGGGCCTCGAGCTAGCAGTCATCGACGGCACCACACCCGGCGTCGTGCGTACCCCCCTAGAGTCCCTTGACACCACCCGCCCACTGACCCGGATCGAGTTCTTCGACGCCCACGCGCAGGCGGTCGGCAACCCGAACCTGGCTGCGACGCTGCCACGCGCGCAGGCGTCAGCCCTCGTGGCGCTTGCGTCCGAACAGGTCGGCGCTGCCGAGGCGTGCCTGGAAATGTCGGTCGAGTACGCCAAGAACCGGGAGCAGTTCGGCCGACCGATAGGCTCGTTCCAATCGATCAAGCACCGCCTCACCGACATTCTGGTGGCACTCGAGCTGGCGCACGCCGCAGTGCTGGACGCGGCGAACGCTGACGACCGGCCAACGGACGAACTGGCCACTGCAGCGAGCATCGCTCATGTACTGGCGTCCGAGGCCTTCACCTTCGCCGCCGAAGAGTCCATCCAAATCCACGGCGGCATCGGATTCACCTGGGAACACCCCCTACACAGGTACTTTCGGCGAGCCAAGAGTGACTCACTGCTATTCGGCAGTACAGAGACGCACCACGAGGTCATTGCAGCTTCGGTGATATAGGGGTTCGGAGCGGACGGCCGCCCGCAGCCGGAATCGCCTGCCGGAATGATCGCAGCTGATCACCATCAGTTGCCGGTTGACACACGGACGTGCCCGGACGAGCGAGTTCGGATGGAGCGGCCCACTGTCCGCTTTCAGTCTGGTGAGAATGTCGTCTGCAGGGTGCGATCGACGGGCACGACACTTTCCGAGTCCAAGTTGCGCTTCACCGACCGACCTTCAATGAGATGCGCGTTAACGCGTGGTTCGCAACGTCAGTTTCGGGTCCTCGCGGACGTCCATTTGCGATGGGCGTCGGCGCAACGCAGGTCCGCCTCGGCCCTCGCCGCGACCGCGGTCCTTGCAGTGGGGATGTCCCCGAACCGCGGCAGTGTAAGACGTTCAGCTGACAGGGCGGGCCGGGTCGGATACAACTGAGGGGCATCGACAGTGACGTGGGTGGATCACCCCCGCGATGGAGACCGGCCGGCACCACACGTCCGGTAACCGATGCATGCAGCGAAGGAGCAAACGTTCGTGCGCGAGAACGAAATCCACCCCACAGTCCGCATCCCACCACCGCCCGCCGATCCGCCGCCGCTCCGACAAGCGACTCACCCGGACCGATCACCGACTCTGGCCGCCGGCCGGTGCGGGGCTGTGCGGCGCCCCCTGGCCGACGCCGATCCGGATCGAAAATCCGAGGGCGAGGACCCGAGCAAATCCTTGTCGCTACCCGACGATCCGATCGTCTGGCCCGACCCCAGCCCGCTCGCCGACTGGTGGGACCGAGTACTCGGCCGGCCCTCGACCACTTGAGGACCCGCGGACCTGCTCGCAGGTGTGGAAACCGTGCGACCCAGTGTCGTCGGGGCTGCTGCGAATTCCTCCGCGGACCGATGTCGAGAATCCGCGGCCGGCGCCGTCCCTGATGTGAACCGGCCATAAAGGCCGCGTTACGACGGAAGGTGAACACGCATGAAGCGGCACGAGATCGACGACGAACTCACCAGCACCGGCGCGCAGCAGCTGCTCACGTCCAGCTCGGTGGCCCGCCTGGCGTACCTCGCAACGGACGCAACCCCGCGGGTGATCCCGATCGGTTTCTACTGGACGGGCGACCAGATCGTGGTCTGCACCGCCGCGACCGCACCCAAGGTCGCGGCGCTGTCAGCCCACCCGGATGTCGCCCTGACAATCGACAGCGGCGACACGCCCGGCGACGCACGATCCCTGTCGATTCGCGGACGGGCGAGTGTCCAGATCGTCGACGGGGTGACCGAGGAATACCTCGCCAGCGCCAGGAAGGCCATGGACGCCGAGGCGGCGGCCCAGTTCGAGCAGAACTGCCGCGAGCTGTACGACCAGATGGCGCGTATCGCGATCACGCCGCACTGGGTGCGCTACTTCGACTTCGGCGCCGGCCGACTTCCGCACTTCCTGCAGCAGCTGGTCGAGCGGACCGGGTGACTGTCTCGGGCATCTAGGATCGGTCGATTGCGCGCCGGGACAACGCCGGCGAACACCCAACGAAAGGTCGCGAGTGGTTCACGGGGACCGTCATGCACCAGGGGCGTGCCCGGGTCTTCCAGCCGCGAAAGCAACCTGTCGTCCCGCACGATCTGTCGAACCCTTAGGTTGACTGCAGCTTTGCGGCAAGAACATGTCGAGATCCCAGCACCGGCTCCGTCCCAGCATCGAATCGGCACCGACAACAATGGAGGATGGTCCCATGGCACACGTACAACGTTTCGACCACATCGGCATCACCGTCGCGGACCTCGACTCGGTGACGGCGTTCTTCGTCGGACTGGGTCTCGAGGTCGAGGGCACCGGATCCGTGGAGGGCGAGTTCGTGGAGACCGTCTGCGGCATCCCCGGCGCGCACTGTGAGATCGCGATGCTGCGGCCGCCCGATGGAGGGTCCCGGCTGGAGCTCGCGACCTTCGTCACGCCCGACCACGAGCCCGGATCGCCCTCGGCGATGGCCAACGAGCTTGGCCTGCGCAACGTGTCCTTCGAGGTCGGCGACCTCCAGGCGGCCGTCGATGCGGTGGCTGCGGACGGGTACGGGCTCATCGGCGGCATCGGCGAGTACGAGAACAGCGTGCGGATGGCCTACGTGCGCGGGCCCGAAGGGATCATCGTGTCGCTGTTCGAGCAGATCGGCTGACGCGCGTGCGCGTTGCCCACGTGTGTCTGTGCGCCCAGATCGTCTACAACGGCGTGGCAAGAGGCGCCGTACGGACGAGATCAGGAGCGGGTCGTAGGTTTGATCGAAGTCGAACGCCAAGAGGAGGGATGTGAACGAGATGAGCTCGGACGTGACTGACGACCAGATTCAAGCCCTGGCCGCGACCGCCAAGCCCTTTAGCCTGGTTCAGCTTCGATGGAGCTCGGACCGATACCAGGACGGAGCCGAGGCGATCGAACTCGAGCACCAACGTCGCATGGTGTCGCTGCGCGCCGAAGGTGTGATCGCGATCCTCTGTCCCGTCATCTCTGACTCCGTTGCCGGCGTGGCGATCATGACCGAGCCCCTTGAACGGGCGCGGCAGATCATGGCCGCCGACCCGTGTGTGCAGGCCGGAATCATGACCTGTGAGGTCCTCCCGTGCCTCGGCTTCCCGGGCGACACACTCCCCGAGTAGCCACACTCTCCGTCAGCAGGCATCGGGACGGTCCAGCTCTCAGACTTGAACGCGCGCAGCACGATCGCGAAACTGCTCCCTTGGCCCCATCCCAAGACGACGCGCTAGTCCTTCGTGGCTGGCGATGTCGAGGTCGGGATGTGGATCGTCAACCAGGTGCACAGCTTCGGCGGACACGCGGATCGCGTCCCTGGTACCTGCTACTGGCGATAGATCTCCACGTGGGCGTTGGTGATCACGCCGGCATCCAACGCGGGGGCACCCCAATTCGTGCCGCAAGCCCCTGTGGCCTGACCTGTCGGCACGAATGAGCGACTGGACTGGCTAAAGGGCCCGATCGCATAGAACGGAAAGGCGTTGGGGATGCCGTGAAGGCCCCAGCAGTCGACGATCAGCGCGTACTCCCTACCAGGGGGTGCGTCGGTGTCATGGCAGGTCGCCGTCGCGCTGAAGGCATCCCGCTGGATGACGCAGTCCTGGGGGGCCGCCTGGGCGGTGCCGGAGCCGATGATCGCCGCGAAGGCGACACCCGTAACGACGGCGGCCGTGACGCGTGCTGTAGCCCTAATTGTGCTTCTCATTGAGATCCTTTCAGTAGCAATACGTCTGGTGCCGAGCAGTCCTGCTGGGCCCGTCCGATGACCGACGGCCCGCCCATCGCCCGGTGACAGGACGTTGCTGTTCTTTTGCGAATCCACTAGGCCCAGAAGAGGGTCGATGCGAAGACTGGGCACGGCTGTGCCACGGATGTTGTCCGGCGTCGAGTGGCCGGACTCGGAATGTCTCGGACCTCGGGTCAACCATCGGCCTCGGCCAGGCTCAGCCCACAGATGGGCATTCTCTGGCAAGTACCGTACGTGTGGCCGGTTCAGATGACGATGGGCGCACCCGTGACGAGGTCCCAGAGTCCCAGGCCCAGGAACAGCACCGCACCCACTGCCGACTGCACCGGATTTCCGTTCAGAAAACCCTCAGCACCCCAGGCGACCAAATCAGTGAAGATTTCGGACGAACCCATACTTCTCGCTCCTTGTGTCGGTATATAGCCTTGGCACCTTGATCGTCCAGACCGACTGGTCCGTTACGGATTCGAATCTCTCAGCGCCGGCGAGCAGGTCGTAGGACCCAGCCAGGATTCGGTGCTCTCGGCCTGCGAGGCATCGGCTCTCCGCTTACGGAACCACCTGTTCGGCGGCGGGCTGTCGGCCAGACTCTCGTCTCGCTGCTGGTTGATTCTGCGGGACGCCACTGGCGTGATCACTCCAGCGCAGATACTCCGGGTCCGTCGAGGTCACCCAGCGCCGACTTGCGCCCCGATATTGCCATGAGCAGTGACAGTGCCGGGCCGCAGACTTCTGGGCCATCGCCGATCGACACGTCTGCGTCGGTGGCCCGCAACTGGACCGAGGCAATGAGTTGCTTCGCACCGCCCAGGGATACCGGGGTGCGCGCCTGATACCGCAACGACCTGACGACCGCCTCCGACGGATATATACGGGTGATGCCCAGCGGCCGTCGGATGTCTTCGCCATGGACGACCTCTTCGACCAGCCTGCTGTCGAGCGGTGCCGGCGGCGTCGACGTACGTGTTGCTACCTGCTGAAGCCCGGCGAGCGTTTGGCGGGGCGTGGCGCCGCGTTCGCGTTCGACGCCTTGGGCGTTCTGGCGATCGAAGTTGAAGCGCGCACGGGCCATGTTGCGCACGATGCCGAGGCGGGTGGTCTTCGCGTTGTTGATCAAATGTGCAGCGACGTCGTGCACGGTCCAGTCACCACAGAGCGACGGGTGGGCCCACTGGTCGTCGGTGAGGTCGGTGAGGTCATCGATCAGCGCCGCACGCTCCGCGTGCACAATCGGCCAGACATCATTCATGAAGCCAGTGTGACAAATGCTGCCCGTCACCGACTGGATTGGGCCCGACGCCGTCCCGACCCAACGTCATGGACGATTCATGCCCGCCGTGCCGCAAGCCGATCGGTGAACGGTCTCATCGGAGGTCCCTATGCCTTGGCGCGAGGAGTCCTAGTCGACATGCAGCCGGTCGCGGTGCTAGCGCCCTCGCCGGGCCGCGCATGCGGCGCGCAGCTCGGATCCTCGGACTGATTCCGAGTCCCGGCACCCGGCCGCGTCTACCGATCAGCGGCCAGCACTGCCGTGAGGCCTTCTTGCAGATCCTTGACGAAATACTCGGGAACCTCCAGCGACGGGAAATGTCCCCCTGTTTCGGGCGACCTCCATCGGACGATCTGTCGGTATCGCTCCTGCGCCCAGGCGCGCGGACACTTCTCGATGTCGCGGGGATACACACTGATTGCCGACGGGACGTCGACCCGAAGGTCGGGGTCGAGCGAGTTGTGGCTTTCGTAGTAGATGCGGGCTGACGATGCGCCGGTCCGCGTCAGCCAGTACAGAGTGACGTCGTCGAGAACTCTGTCTCTGGAAACCGTCTCGAACGGGCTATCTTCGGTATCTGTCCACTCCGCGAACTTGTCAAGGATCCAGGCGAGAAGCCCGACTGGTGAGTCCACGAGCGAGTAGCCGATGGTCTGCGGTCGGGTCGCCTGCTGCTTCGCATACGCCGCGTGGTGGCGCCAGAAATCGCGGGTTTCCTCGGTCCATTTTCTCTCGGCCGCCGTCAGCCCGTCCGTTGTCAACCCGGGCGGTGCCTGCGCGGTCGTTGTATGGATGCCGAGAACGTGCGCCGGGAACCTTCCGCCGAGCACCGTGGTGATCACACCTCCCCAGTCGCCGCCGTGGGCTACGAACTTGTCGTAGCCGAGCCTTCCCATCAGTTCCACCCATGCGGCCGCGATCTTTTCGATTCCCCACCCGGTGGTGGCCGGCTTGTCGCTGTAACCAAAACCCGGTAACGACGGGACCACGACGTGGAACGCTGGCGCGTCGGCATCTTTCGGATCTGCGAGCTCGTCTACTACATCGACGAACTCGGCAATGCTGCCTGGCCAGCCGTGCGTCAAGATCAGAGGAGTGGCATCTGCGCGCGCGGATCGGCGGTGTAGGAAGTGGATTCCCAGATCATCAATGGTCGTGCGGAACTGTCCGATCCGGTTGAGGCGCGCTTCGAACGACCGCCAGTTGTATCCGGTGCGCCAGTAGTTGACGACGTCGACGAGGTCGGCGAGAGGAACGCCCTGTTCCCATCGGCGAGGGTCGGGCGCGGCGCGATAGACCGTCTCAGCCTCCGGTAGCCGAGCCGCGGCTAATCGCGCGCGCAGATCGTCGAGGTCAGCGTCAGTTGCGTGGGCTTCAAATGCTTGCACGTCGCTGGTTGGACGGGGCATGAGACCTCCCGGTCATCGGGGAACCGGCTAAGACCTATCGCGAACCGGCTAAGACGGTTCTAACACGTCTTCATGACAGCGTGCAACCCGCTAAGGTGGTTCCATGCGTGCTGGGTTCCCCGACTTTCGCCTCGGTAACGTGCTAGCGACCAGTTTCACGGGGACTCTGACGGAGCGTCATGGCAACGCTGTGGAGCGCATTCCCACGCCGCAGCGACTCGTCGACTGGTTGGCAGAGAACGGCCTAGCCGTGGACTCCTGCACCACCGCCCAGCTCGAACTCGCTCGGGAACTGAGGGAATGTATTCACGCCGCAGCGACAGCGGCCGCGATCCAAGACGCTCTCCCTGCGTCCGCTGTCCACGTCATCAATGACTGCAGCATTCAGGGTCGGGCAGCGGCAATCCTGACTCCCGAGGGCAATCGGCGATGGCGACTGAGCTCGGCTTCCTGCGTTGAAGATGCCCTAGGCGTGATCGCCGCCGACGCGATCAGCATCATCGCAGGTGAACGAGACGGAAAATTGGCCCTGTGCGCATCGCCAACCTGCCAAGCCGCCTTCTTCGACACCAGCCAAAGCCGCACCCGCAGATGGTGTGACATGAACACGTGCGGGAATCGTCAGAAGAAAGCGCGCTTCAATGCAAACCAGCGCAAGAATCCCAACTCGGCAAAGTAATCGTTACCGTCCGCACATCCAGGTAGGCCCACGTCTGCGACACATCTAGGTGACATGGACAGACAGCCGAGGACTATTTTCCCGATGCTCCAAACGAACCATGGCTATCTGGTGGCGGCGACTCCCGCAGCCATGTCCGCGACCTGAGTGCGCGGATGCAGGAAGTGTTCGCCGGCTTCGTCGCGCACACCGACGATCAGGTCGGACGCCTCGTCGCGGTCCTCGACGAACTCGACATCGCCGATGACACGCTGGTCATCCTCATCGTCGGCGACAACGGGCCCAGCGCCGAAGGCGGATTGACCGGCACCGTCAACACATGGCCACCCAGAACGGCATCCCCGACACCGTCGCGAACATCCTCCCGCACCTTGAACATCTCGTAGCACAACACCATCCGGCCATCCCCTGAATACCAAACTGCGTTGATACCAACACATTACATCCCGACGACCGCAACGTCCTCGGGCAGTTTGCAGACTTCCCCCATCGCTTCGGCCAAATCTTTCGATCACCTTGTTGTCGCGGGCGTCGTCGCGCCCGTAGTATCCGACGCCGAACTGCCGTCACCATCAGAGCGAGCAGTGCCACCGCTACCGCCGCCGACCAGTGGATCCGAGCATGCAGAGTAGCCGTCGAAATCATCTCCACAGGAGCATGTTGTGAAATGCCGGGGTGAGGCAAAATTGCAGCAAGCCGCACCCCGTCGCAGCGGTCTCATATTTGTGGAATCATCTTTGTTACCAGGCGAAAACAATGCTCCGCACTCACGCCGAGGCGTAGGGCTCCAACTGCAATTCGAACGGCAGTGCCACTCCGGCCACCCCCGCCGCCCGCGCGACACACCACATTTCTCGGTGCACCGAATCGAGTACTCCGGTCCCCCAAGTTCGACGTTTCGAATACTGCTCCGTCCCAACCGGATCACCACGGGAGCACGGATCACCACAGGAGCAGACCGGACGGGCTCCGGCCCCGGTCGTCCGGTTTCGATGTCAGGTCGATGGCAGGCTGGCCGCGACACCACAGAGGCCAACGGATCCGGCATCCGCCCATGAATCTGCACGTCATCGTTGTCGGCGTTGGTAAGTGCCGCGTTGTCCCAACCCGCCCACGTCTTGCTGATCCGGGCGACCTCGGTGTCGGACTCGTCGACCACCGAAAAGTCCCAGGCCAACACGTTGTCAGCCCGGTGTTCCAGGAACGCCTGCTGTGGCTCGCCCGACGGGCGGACGGATACGGCGACGGCCTGTGCCCGCCCGGGCGCAGAATCCCGGGCGGGCGCAGGTCGTCGATGGTGTGGTGCCGAACGGTGACGAGAATTGTACGCCCTCCGTTGTTCTATCCGACGTTGCCGCCGGCGCCGCCCGTGCCACTGCCGCCGCGGTTTCCGACGCCGTCGCCGGTGGAGCCGCCGACACAGTCGCCGCCGTCCCCGCCCCGGCTGCCGCTCCCGGGCGCACCCGGCTGGCAGTCGGCGCGGCCCGGGGTGTCCGGAACGGTGACTCCGGCCACCGCGGGGCGGCCGAGAGTCGGGCCGTCGGACGCGGCGGCGGACCCGCACCCGCAGGCGATCACCGCCGCCGCGGCACACGCAACGATCGTGGTCCTTCTCGTCATGACGCGCTCCCTACCCGACGTCGCCGCCCGCACCGCCGGTGCCGTTGCCGCCGGTGTTGTTGTTGCCGTTGCCATTGCTACCGCCGGTACCAGCGCCACCGTTGCCACCCCTCTGGTTGTTCTCGAAACCGACGTTGATTCCGCCGCCGACGTCGCCGCCCGCACCGCCGGTGCCGTTGCCGCCGGTGTTGTTGTTGCCGTTGCCATTGCTACCGCCGGTACCAGCGCCACCATTGCCGCCCTGCTGGCTGTTTTCGAAACCGATGTTGATCGGAACATCGAACGGGAACGCCGCGGCAGCGGACGCGGCGCCCGCCCCGAGCATCAGCATCGGCACCGCGGCGGCACCGACGACGAGCGCCCGCAGGCTGGACTTGCCGGACTTGGTGGACTTGGTGGTGTTCGACATCATGAGTTCCTTACCGGTGTGAGTGGGTGGGTGGAGCTTTCGATGCCGTCAACGATGCCCGGCCCCATAGGGATCGCTCATCCCCATCAGGGTGCGCATCACCCCACCCCCCCCGACTCTCCGAAATTGCACTCCCCCAGCGCATTACCGCACCCAGTAGCCGGGGGTGCGGTACACCCCACCCTGAAGGGGACGCGCCCGAACATCGGCGTGAACCAGTGTTAACCGGGCACACACCCCCTCCACCGCACGATCTTCAGGAGAATCCCCATGACCCAGCCCGAACTGACCACACCGCACACCCCGCCGCCGTCGCCGCCCCCACTCCCGCCCTCGAACGTCGGATGGGCCGTCGCCGCCGCGGTGTTCTTCTGGCCGCTGGCATTCGCCGCGTTCGGCAACGCACTGAAAGTGTTCCCCCGCTGGTACGGCGGCGACCTCGACGGCGCGCGGGCCGCATCAAAGAGGGCCAGAACCCTCGGCATCATCGCTCTGAGCATCGGCGTCCTCTCCACCGCCTGGTGCCTGTCCTCCGCCTTCACCTGACCGAATCGGAACCACACACAGACTCGCAGAGGCCCGGGGGTGGTCACAGTCACCCCCCAGGGTGGCTAACGCCAACAGCCCCCGCCCACCACGATAGAAGGAGGCCGGAAACAACCGACACCCGTCACCACCCCACCCCCGACCGCGATCGCGAGAAAGCACGCCCCATGACGACGAACACCTTCACCGACCCGCCGAGCAACGACCCCCACCCACCCAACGCACCGCCCTGACCGCGCACCGTGACCAACTCTCCCGAGCTCAGCGGATCGCGGTGCCCGCCCCGCTCCTCGCCCTGGCCGTCCTGTGGTGGTTCTTCCCCGCAGCCCTCACCCCGTGGCTCCCCCTCGCCAGCGCGGTGTGTCTTTCCCTCGGTATCGCCGCAGCCATCGTCATCGAGCAGATGCTCGACACCACCGCGCAGATCCTGGCCCAGATGCCCACCACCGCGCCTGTCCCAACCACCCCGTACCACAAGGACTCCCAGTGACAGACCCGACGCTGACCTACACCGACCACGAACACACCCATCAGATGCCGCTGACCCCAGACCGCTCCCCCATCACCGTCGGCCGCTCCGCCGATGCCGACCTGTCACTACAGACCGACCCGGACATCTCCCGCCTCCACGCCACACTCGAACGCATCGGCATCTACTGGACCATCATCGACGAAAGCCTCTCCCGCAACGGAACCTTCGTCAACGGCACACGGATATGGGGACGCCACACCCTGCACCCCGGAGATGTCATTCGGATCGGTTCCAGCACCCTCAGCTACCACGGTGAGCCCCCGACGGACTGCGGCATCACCAACATCGGCAACACCGCCGACCGCCCCCTCGACCTCACCCCCGCTCAACACGCCGTCCTCACCGAACTGTGCCGACCGTTCCACGACGGCACCGACCACCCCATCCCCGCATCGAACCAACACATCGCTGACACCCTGCAAGTGAGCACCGAAACCGTCAAAACACACCTGCAAGCCCTCTACACCAAATTCCACCTCGACGACCTCCCTCCACACCACAAACGCGCTCAACTCGCCGCCCGCGCCCTCACCCACAGCATCCCCACCCCACACACCTCCTGACACGTGTCACTGTCGTCATCCGGCCGGTCGTCGGCGCCACGATCACCACCGCCGAGTACCTCGCCATCGAACAGGGGTACTTCGTCAAACCGAAGGGCTTCCGGGAACTCGGTGCCGAAGGGCCTTGGATCATCGACGGTCTCGACCCGGAGGGGCGCGAGGTGATCCTGCACGTGATCCCGGCCGTCCCACGTTTCATACTTCTCCACACCTTCGGCTGGGGCTATCGCCGCAAGACCGCCCGGCTGTGGCGTCACGGGCCCGCGACCGCCGTGCCGTCGCTGAGCCTGGCACGATGGAGGACAACCTGCCAGGACGGGGCAACGATCGCTCCCGCCCCTCCCAGACAACAAGTTGAGTAAAGGTATGCCAAGGGCCGCAAAGGTTTTGAGCACGCGGCCGGGGACCTCACGAACGCCATCTTTATAAAAGATGCGTCCACCCCGCGGAACAAAGCGGCGCGGATCCATGCACGGCTGCTGTCTCCCGGCATTCCATGATGCGCTTGACCTCGCCGAACCTGTACCGCTGAACATCGAACCGGATCCCGGTGAATCCCGTCTATGCCAGGCTCCCAGCTCGGTGTCCGCCGAACAGCAGCGCCGCCTCTCCCACCTCCTCGACGGCAACCACCTCGACCGCGCCGCCTCGCCTGGCTAGGTCGCGGATGGCCCACCCTCTTCGACCAACTCGCCGACACCCTCCCCAACATCCGACAACCGAGCTGAGCGGCTCTCACCGTCCCCGCGATGGATTGTGGCCCCGACAGAGAAGATGGTCAGGACATGTCGCCGTGGACTGTCGAGAACCCGCGCGCGGCTTCGTCCCCGGAGTGAATCGGCCAGAATGGGCCGTACCGTACGAAGGAGAACATGATGGCCAAGTACCTGCTGCTCAAGCACTACCGCGGCGCGCCGGCATCGGTCAACGACGCGCCCATGGACCAGTGGACGCCGGAGGAGATCTCGGCCCACGTGCAGTACATGAACGACTTCGCCGCCCGGCTCGAGGGCACCGGCGAGTTCGTCGATAGTCAGGCACTCTCCCCGGAGGGCACGTTCGTCCGCTACGACGGCGAGGGGCGACCACCGGTCACCGACGGCCCGTTCGCCGAGACCAAGGACCTGATCGCCGGCTGGATGGTGATCGACCTCGACAGCCACGAGCGGGCGCTCGAACTGGCCGGCGAACTGTCCGCGGCTCCGGGCGCAGGTGGGAAACCGATCCACGAGTGGCTCGAGCTGCGCCCGTTCCTGGCCGCCTCTCCGACCGTGACGGAGTGTGGTTTTCACCGCGGGTGATGACATGCCCCCCGATCGTCTGATCGCAGTGCCGGGGCCGCTCGAACAAGGCCGACTGTCTAGTTCGTGAGCAAGAGTGGGCGAGAGGCGGCGACACTGCGGATGCACAAGATGAGCCGGAGGCGTTCACCCTTCTCGGGGTTGGCGCCTCCGGTCTTTTGCGCGGAGCTCCGCCGCCAGGGGTAGTTTCAGCTCGCGGCGAGAGTGCCCCGAATCGATATCGATGCGGGGCGCTCGACTCAGAAGGGACGGCGGAGTCTGCTGTCGGTTATCCGGACAAGCGGTTCCACGACGCCGATTTCACCGCACCAAACCCCGCCCTGCTCAGCCAGACCTTGATCGTCCCGACCTGAGAGCCATGGCCTGATCAGAAGCCTGTCCGTGCCGAAGGGCACGTGACCCGTCACAGATATGCCGCTGGGTGGTTCCGCCCGGGACGGTGCCGCCCTGACCCTTGCACCCGAAGGAGCGCGAAGGCCCATGACCATGGTGGCAGACACCGTTGATGCCGTCATCGGCGGCGACACACACCGCGACACACACGCACTGGAGATGACCGCACCGAACGGCGCGACTTCTCCGACGCCCTCGTGTGGATCGCCGAGCACGCCCCCGGCCCCCGTGTCGTGGTCGGATCGAAGGCACCCGCAGCTACGGAATCGGCCTGGCTCGCGTGTTGACCGGTGCCGGACTGACCATCGTCGAGGTCGAGTGTCCCCGTGGGCAGACACGGCGCCGCGGCAAGTCCGACCCCCCGCCTACATCGCCGCGGGCCGCGCACGGGGAAAGTCCGACCCGGAGATCCGACGCTCACTCGAGCGGTACATCGCCCGCGAGCTCTTCCGCACCCTGAACGCCGCTGTCGCCCATTGACAAACAGAGAACCGTCCTCCCAGGGAGCCACCAACTCGACTTGGGCGTTAGAGCACGCGATGACCACTGCCTACGACATCGACCTGCGCCCGATCTTGACCGGTCGCCTCACCGACGCCAGCCCTGACCTGCTGCGGAGTTTGTTGTCCACGTTCATCGACGCACTGATGGGTGCGCGAGGGCCGACACCCTGTGCGGCGCCCGCTACGGCGAACGCTCTTCAGCGATCGCACCAACAGCCGCAACGGGTGCCGACACCGCGACTTCGCTCCCCCAAGCTCTTCGTGCAGGGCGGTACCCCCACCCGCGCCGGCACTCTCGACGTCGCCGTCCCCAAGCCGCCTCCGGCTCGCACTTCCCGGACTTGTTGCTGCAGCGCAGCAAGCGTGCCGAGCGGGCGCTGACTCGGTGGTGGCCAAGGACCTCGACGCCTAGTAGAACTCGGTGCTATCGGGCGTCGAGGCCACCGTCGGCAAGAATTGTCTGTCCGGTGATGAAGCTCGCTCCGTCGCTCGTCAAGTAGCTCAGTAGTGCCGCGATCTCTTCGGGCTGTCCCGCGCGTCCGAGCAGATTGGATGCGACTTCTCCGCGAACGGTCTCCGACCACGTTTCGGCCATGTCCGTCATGACGAACCCCGGCGCCACCGCGTTGACGGTGACCGCTGGTGCCAGCGCTTTGGCGAACGACGCAGTGACGTTCTCGAGGGCTGCCTTGGCCGCCGAGTAGCCGGTCACTTCGGGGCTTGCCAAATTGTCGAGTCCGCGGATGGACGACACGGTGACGATTCGTCCGCGTCCGCGGGCTGTCATCCCCGGTGCGACGGCGCGGATGAAGTTCACCGGCGCCAAGACGTTGGACCGGTACTCGTCTATCCAACGCTCGGTGTCGCCGGTGAGTGCATTCGTCGGTAGCACGGCTCCGATGGTGCAGATCAGCGCATCGATCTCGTAGCCCTGTTCAGTGATCTGCTGGACGGTTCGGTTCACCGCAGTTTCATCCTGCCCGTCGCAGGTGAAGGCGAGCGTGCCGAGTTCGGCTGCGAGTTGTTTCAGTTTCTCCGTTTCTGTCCGGCCGTGGAGTATCACGCATGAGCCTGCAGCAGCTTCCAGTCGTGCTGCTGCTTCACCGATTCCGCGGGAGGAGCCCGCTATCAGGACCGTTCGTGTCATCGTTTGCCCCTCCATGATGGGTTGTTCAGAAAGCTCGATGTTTCGCCGACGGAGTACCCCGCTGTCGTGCCCAGCGTCGTTTCCGGAAGTCCGATCTCGACGTGCGATGCGGCGATCCTGAAGTCGCAATGAAGAGCCAGTTCCAGCCCGCCGCCGTACGCGCTGCCGCTCAACACCGCAACGGTGGTCTGCGGTAACGCCGCGAGGGACGCGGACGCCCGCTGTCCGGCTCGGGTCCACGCGCCACGGACGACTTCGGGGCCCGTCTGCCGGAAGTGGATCAGATTCGCGACGGGCCCGTTGATCTCGAGACGTATCCCGCCTGAATGGTCGTTCACTGCCTGGTCCGCTGCAGGCTGGTCCACCGGCGTTCGGTCAACAGGTCGATGTTGGCCCGGCCGCCGAGGTCGTCACCAAGTCCGGACGCCGCCCTACCACCGAACGGTACGTGCGACTCGTGCATGGCGGACACATCGTTGACGTGCACCATTCCGGTGCGAATCCGGTCGGCCACCGACCAGGCGTGGTCGAGGTCGCGGCCGAACACCGATGCGGTCAATCCGAATCGGGTGCCGTTGACGATGTCGAGTGCTTCCTCGACCGACTCGACGACGGTGATCGGCGCGACCGGCGCGAATACCTCTTCGTCGTGTAGCGGCATCCCCGGACGCACCGCGCGCACGACCGTCGGGCGCATCAGTGTGCCGGCCGCGGTGCCTCCCTCGACGACGTGCGCACCCATCTCGACGCTGCGGGCGATCATGTCCTGCGCCTTGCCTACCTGCCGTGTCGACACCATGGGCCCGAGATCGACCTGTCCTGCATTCGGATCACCGACGGTCAGTGCCGCGGCGTGCGCGGCCAGTCTCGTCGTGTACTCGTCCGCGACAGCCGACAGCACGATGTGCCGGCCGGTCGCGATGCACACCTGGCCTTGGTGCCCGAACGAGGCTTCGGCGCCGCATCGTGCGGCCAATTCGACATCGGCATCTGCCAGTACGACGGTGGCATTGTTGCCACCGAGTTCGAGTGTTACCCGTTTGAGGCTCGGCGCGGCCGCGACGTTGATACGGCGCCCGGTCTCCTCGGAGCCGGTGAAGTGAATCATGTCGACCGCGGGGTGGGTCACCAGCGCCTGCCCGGCCGGTCCGCCGGTCAGTATCTCCACGACCCCGGCAGGGAGCCCCGCCTCGTCGAGTAGTTCACCGATCATCAGCCCGCCGCTGAACGGAGTTTCCGGAGCGGGTTTGAGTGCCACGGTGTTACCCAAGGCGATGGCGGGGGCGAGGACGCGCAGCGCGATGTGCAGTGGTGCATTCCAGGCCGTGATCAGCCCGACGACACTGACCGGCCGCCGTTCGACGATGTTCATGCGGCCGCGTTGCCCGGATGGGATCACCTCACCGAGCGCTGTGGTCGCGAGCTCCGCCGCTTGGTAGAACTCGAGGATGCTGGCACCGATCTCGCCCTCGGCCTTGGCCGTGGTGGCTCCGCCTTCACGCACCAGCATGCGCGCGAATCGATCTGTGTCGCGCTGGAGAAGCGTGGCGGCGCGGCGCAGGATCGCTGCTCGTTCGGTTGCCGGCACGGCGACCCAGTCCGGTTGGGTTCGGCCCAGTTCGGCGACGGCGCGATCGACGTCGACGGCGGACGAGACTGGTGCGGATCCGATGATCTCGCCGGTTGCCTTGTCCCGGACGTCGATTTCGGCGGTGGTGGTGGTCATGCGTTCACCTCGGTCTTCGTCCAGTCCGCTCGTGCTGCGGCACGGCCGAGCATGAGGGCGTGGATTTCGCTGGTTCCGTCGATGATCTGGATGATCTTTGCGTCGCGCATCAGGCGTTGGACCGGATAGTGCAGGTGCACTCCGTAGCCGCCGTGCAACTGAACTGCCTCGATGGTGTGGCGCATCGCGGCGTCGCTAGCGAACATCTTCGCGGCCGAGATCAGGTGCGCGTTCCCGCCCCCTCCGCGGGCGAACGAGTCGACACCGTCCCGGAGTAGCCCGCGTGCGGCGAGGTAGTCCGCGTGCATGTGTCCGAGTTTTTCCTGCACGATCTGCTGGTCGGCCAATGTGCGCCCAAATGCTTCCCGGTTGCGGACGTATTCGCTCGTTTCGCGCAGGGCGGCGCGCATGAATCCGACGCCGTAGCATCCCGCGTCGAGACGGGCGAGGTTGAGGCCTTCGAGCATGCCACGGAAGCCGTCGACGTTCAGTCGCCACGCGGCGGGGACGAGGCAGTTGTCGAAATACACGTTGGCCATGGGCATTCCGCGGAATCCGGACATCGGCTCGTCCTGTCCGACGGTCACGCCGGGTGTGTCGAGCGGCACGACGAATGCGGCTGTGGCCGCGTCGCGATCCTTCGAATCCAGCTTGGTCAGGACGATGCAGAAGTCGGCCTGCGGCGATTGGGTGATCCAGGCCTTCTCGCCGGTGATCGAGAACGTGTCGGCGTCGATCGTCGTCGCGACGGTCTTGCCTGCGCGGATGTCGGTGCCAGCGTGCGGTTCGCTGAGCGCGAAGCTGCCGCGAGCGGATCCGTCAATCAGGCCCGGAAGCCATCTGCGTCGCACGTCGTCCGGTGCGTAGGTCGCCAGGAGGTATCCGTGCAGCCGTGCAATGGAGATCCCCAGCGCGACGGCACCCGAGTACGACGCCACCAGTTCGGTGGTCTCGTGGGCCAGCGACAACATCGCGGTATCGACTTTCCCGTCGTCGTCGAAGATCAGGCCCTGCAGACCGATGTCTGCGGCCTGGGTCAGCAGGTCGGGAAAGAACTCCGCGGTTTCGTCGATGCTCTGTGCCCGGGGTGCGATCTTGGTGCGGCAGAAGTCGGCGACCACCTCGAGGAGTTCCTGGGAGGTGTCGTCGAGTCGCGGGTTCGGTGTCATGCGTCCACCCCGTTGTCTGCCCATTCGTAACGGATGACGCCGCGCAGGTTCTTCCCCGCCAGCAGGTCGTCATAGGCCTCGTTGATCTCCTCAAGCCGGTATTCCTTGGTGACGAGCCCGTCCAGGTCGATTTGCCCGGAATCCCACAACCGCAGCATGGCGGGGATGTCGTTGCGAGGGTTGCAGCCACCGTTCAGGGATCCGGTGAGCGTCTTCTGCCACAGCACGAACTCGGACGGGTTGATCGGGATGTCCGGCTGGTCGTGGCGGGTCAGTCCCACAACGGTCGCCACTCCGCCCTTGCGGACCGAGCGCACCGCCGCGCCGATAGTCTCGGGGGTGGCGATCGCCTCGAACGACCGGTCGACACCGACGCCCCAGGTGAGTTCGGTCGCGAACTCCACCGGATCGGTGACGGTCGGGTTGACGGTGTGTGTTGCACCGAAAAGCTTGGACTGTTCCAACTTCCAGTCGTTGATGTCGCACGCGATGATGCGTTTCGCGCCCGCAACCTTGGCGCCCTGCACGATGTTCATCCCGATGCCGCCGACGCCATAGACCATGACGTCGTCACCAGGCCGGACGCCGCCGCGATAGATCGCGGTCCCGACTCCAGTGGTGACGCCGCACGCCACCAGACATGCTCGTTCCAGCCGGTAGTGCGGCTCGACCTTCACGACGGACTGTCCCGGTACGACGGTCCATTCACTGAAGGTGGAGACGAGGCAGAACTGGCCGAGGCCGGTGCCTTCGTCGTCGTGGAAACGGTGGGTTCCGTCGATCTGCGGACCCTGCACGGTGTACGCGCCGAGGTCGCAGAGGTTGGTTTGTCCGTCGGTGCACCACCGGCACGTGCCGCAGGACGGAAGGTATGACATGACGACGTGATCACCCGGTTTGACGTGGCTCACAGCAGAGCCGACCTTCTCGACGACACCGGCGCCCTCGTGCCCGAAAATCATGGGCAGCTGGGCGATCTGGTCGCCGGTCACGTGGTGCATGTCCGAATGGCAGATTCCCGAGGCGACCAGGTGCACGAGTACCTCGGTGGCGGAGGGGTCGTCGAGTTCGACTTCTTTCACGTCGAATTTCGTGTTCAGGCCGTAGGTCACGGCGGCGCGTGTACGCATGTCAGTTCTCCTCGCTGGTGGTGCCGGCATCGGCCGGCGCTGGGTGTGCGCTTGCTCGTGCCTCCCGAAACAGGGAGGGATCCATGTGTCCGACGGATTCGGAGATCTTGGGCCGGAAATCCATCAGTGCCACGATCTGCTCGGTCGTCCAGCCCGGTGCCACCTCGATCAGGACGGGGCCGTCGTCGCCGAGTGCGAAGACCGCACGTTCGGTGACGTAGAGGACCTCTTGACCGCGTTCGCGGGCCAGCCGGGCGTTGAACGTGATCTGCCTTACTTGCTGGACGAACTTGTGGTGTGTGCCTTCGCTGGTGACCTGCAGGGCCGATCCGGTCAGGTCCGTGCGCAGACCGCCGGCGGTGAGGGAACCGCAGAAGACCACCTTCTTGGCGGCCTGCGAAATGTTGATGAAGCCGCCGGCACCGAAGATCCGGCCGTCCACGAGTGAACTGTTGACGTTGCCTTCCATATCGACTTCGGCGAATCCGAGGCAGGTGACGTCAAGGCCGCCGCCGTCGTAGAAATCGAACTGGGAGGCATGCTCGATGACCGCCTCGGGATTCATCGTCACTCCGAAGATGACCCCGCGTTCGGGCACTCCACCGACCATGCCCTGTTCGACGGTCAGGGTCATCTCGGCCAGTCGGCCCTCTTCCAGGGCCGCGTTGGCGACCCCGTCGGCCATCCCGACACCGAGATTCACCACTGCCCCGTAGGGGATTTCGTCGAGCGCGCGGCGGGCGACCACCTTGCGTTCGCTGAGCGGCATCGCCGGGGAGCGCCCGAACGGCACGTACACCTCGCCTGAAAACGCGGGGTCGTAGTGGTTGATCGCGGTCTGCCATTGGTCTTCGTCGACGACGACCATGTCGATGAGATGGCCGGGGACGACCACACTTTTCGGATTCAGCGTGTGCGCGGCGGCCACCCGCTTGACCTGGGCGATAACGATGCCTCCGCTGTTGCGGACCGCCATCGCCGCGGCGAGCACTCCGAGCTTGGCGGTCTCGTGTTCGAGTGTGAGGTTGCCGTGCTCGTCCGCCGTGGTGCCGCGAATCAGGGCGACGTCGAACGACGGGCTGGGATAGTAGAGGTATTCCTCGTCCTCGAGTTCGAGGACCTTCACCAGATCCGCGGTCGTCGCGTCGTTCAGTTTTCCGCCGCCGTGCCGCGGATCGATGAAGGTCCCCAGCCCGACCTTGGTGACCAGGCCCGGCCTGTGCGCTGCGCTCTCCCGAAGCAGCTGTGCCAGTACACCTTGCGGCAGATTGTAGGCCTCGATCTCGCCGTCGTGCGCCATGGTCGACAGAGTGGGCGTCATCGCCCAGTGTCCGGCGACCGCAGTCTTGACCAGACCGGGGATCGCCATCATGTCCATCCCGGCGCCGTTGCGATCACCGATACCACTGCAGAAGTACACGGACAGTTCCGACGGTGCCGCGGTGTGCCGGTATCGCTCGGCGACGGCCGCGATCAGCGCCGACGGCTCGATGACCCCGCCTCCGGACGCTTCGACCAGCACACGCGCGCGGTCGGGGACTCGGTCGACCGCCTCGCGTGCGGTGAGAAATTCGGGTGCGATCTTTCCGCTGGTTCTCATGGCATTACTCCTCCCCCGTTGACGTGAATGGTTTGGCCGGTCACGAAGCTGGCGTCCGTGCCCGCGACCCAGGAGACCGCCGTGGCCACCTCGTCGGCGGTGCCGAAGCGCTTCATCACCTGCTGCTGTGTCTTCTGCTCGACCATTCGGGGGTCGCGTGCGCTGCGGTCATCGGTGTCTCGATCGGTCCCGGGGCCACGCAATTGACCCGGACTTCGGGGCCGAGTTGTCGTGCGAGGGCCCGGGTCAGCCCGGACACTCCGGCCTTCGAGGCTGCGTACGCGGCGCAGTTGATGCCTCCGGTGTAGCCGAGTTGGCTTCCGATGGTGACGATGGCCCCACCGGTTCTGCGGAGCTCGTCCATGGCCGCGATCGCGCACAGAGGAAAGTCCCGGTCAGGTTCACCGACAGTGTGTGGTTCCACGTTGCGAGGTCCAGGTCGTCGATCGCCCGTTGGCGGCATGTCACGGCACCGCCCAACCCGCCCTCCGCGCCGGTCACGACGGCGACCGGCGCGCTCATGTGATCGCACCTTGAAAGGCGAGTCGCATAACCGACTCCTCGGTGGCATCCGCCCGCGAGAGCTCGCCTACTGTTCGTCTGCCGCGCATGACCACAATGCGGTCCGAGGCGCCGAGAAGTTCGGGAAGCACGGAAGACACCATGATGATCGCGATGCCGTTGTCTGCCAGTTCGCGGATGAGTCTGTGCACTTCGGCTTTCGCACCGACATCGATGCCGCGGGTCGGTTCGTCGAGCAGCAGGACGCGTGGGTTGGTGGCCAGTACCTTCGCGAGCGCGACCTTCTGCTGGTTGCCGCCGGACAGGGCGCCGACCGGCAGCGAGGTGCTCGCCGCCTTGATGCGGAGTTCTCGGAAGAACTTGTCGACGATCTTGGTGCCGCGTCTGCGCCGCAGCCACGGTCCGCTGCTCATCTGCGCGAGACTGGCCAGCTCGATGTTGGAGCTGATCGGCAGGCCGAGGTGGAGGCCCTGGTCCTTGCGGTCCTCGGGGACGAGTCCGATCCCGCACTCGATCGCTTCGTGCGGATGGGAGGCGGTGTATTCGGTGCCGTCGAGCATCATCGTGCCCGCCGTGATTCGTGTTGCACCGAAGATCGCTTGCAGCACCTCGGTGCGTCCGCTGCCGACCAGTCCGCCGATGCCGAGGATTTCTCCCGGCGCGACGTGCAGGGATGCCGCTCGCACTCCGGGTGCTTCGATCCCGGTGACGGTCAGGATCGGATCGGCGGACGACGGAGGTGCGCTGGTGTGCCCGTGATACAGTGCGCCGAGATCGCGGCCGATCATGTGCTTGATCAGGGAGTCTTCGGTGAACTCGGCGGTCGGTGCGGTGATGATGTGCCGGCCGTCTCGCAGCACGGTGATGGTGTCGGAGTATTCGAGTACTTCCGGCAGGTCGTGACTGATCAGGACCACGGCGGTGCCGGCATCTCGTAGCTCGCGGAGCAGTCCGAGGAGCCGACGAGAGTCGTCGTGCGGAAGCGACGAGGTCGGCTCGTCGAAGAATACGACCCGTGCGTCGAGAGCGATGGTGCGGGCTATCTCGACGAGCTGTTGTTCGGCGATAGACAACCGGCCGGCGTCCTGACGGGGATCGATCGAGAGACCGACCCGGGCGAGGTAGCGCGAGGCGTCGATCGACAGGGCCTTTCGATCCACGAATCCCCAGCGCGACGGTTCGGCACCGACCAGAACGTTCTCGGCCACCGACACCGAACCGATCACCGACAGTTCTTGGTGCACGATCGCGATTCCGTGTTCGGCGGCGTGCGCCGGGCTCTTGATCGACACCGGATTGCCGTCGAGGAGGATGTCGCCGTCGTCCGGTGTCGCGAAACCGGACAGGATCTTCGACAGCGTCGATTTGCCAGCGCCGTTCTCCCCGATCAGGGCGTGGATCTTTCCGGGCTCGAGTGCGATCGATACATCCTCGAGCGCCGAGACACCCGCGTAACGCTTCGAAATTCCGCGTGCTTCGAGGAGTCCGGTCCGGACGGCGGTGTCGACGGTCATTCGCCCGGCTCCCCTCGGGTGACTCGGTCGAGCACCACGGCGGCAACGACGACGGCGCCGGTGACGATCTGCTGCCAGTAGAACGGGACGTTCATCAGGGTGAGACCGTTACCGAGAACCGCGATGACCAGCGCGCCGAGGAACGTGCCGGCCAGTCTGCCGCGCCCCCCGAATAGGCTTGTACCGCCGACGACGACCGCGGCGATGACATCGAGTTCGAAACCGACGCTTCCTGCCGGTTGCCCGGAGGACAGCTTCGCGCTGAGTATCAGGGATGCCACGCCGGCACAGAATCCTGCGAACACGAAGGCGAACAACAGAACTCGCGAGACCCGGATCCCGGACAGGCGTGCGGCTTCCCTGTTGCCGCCGACCGCGTAGATCCGCCTGCCGATCTTGAGCCGGTGAAGGATCACGTACCCGACGGCGAAGGTGACGCCCATGATGATGACCGGCACAGGAACCGGCCCGACCTTGCCGATGCCGATCTGCGTGAATGCGGAGTTGTTGATCGAGATGGGGTAACTGTCGGTGATCAGCAGGGCTATTCCGCGCAGAGCCGTCAGGGTCGCGAGCGTGGCGATGAATGCGGGGACCTTCGCTACCGTCACGAGAATCCCGTTGAGCAATCCGCAGCCGATCGCGGCGACCAGGGTGATCGCAACGGCCGCGCCCGCTGCCATGCCGGTCGACAACGTTGCGTGCTGGAGATACAGCGCGGCGACGCTGCCTGTCAGGGCAACGATCGATCCGACCGAAAGGTCGATTCCGGCAACGAGAATCACGACGGTGGCACCGACTGCCGCGATCGCGGTGATGGACACTTGCTGCAGAACGTTGGTCAGGTTGTTGGCTGTGATGAAGTTCGGCGCCTGGACCGAGAAGAAGGCAACGAGGAGGATCAGGGCAACGACGGGGCCGAGCTGGGCGAGTTGCTTGACCGCGTTGCCGTCGAGGATGCGTGCCCGCGGGGTGTCGACGGGTGCCGACGGTGGCTTCGACGGGCTTGGCACGGATGTTGTGGTTGTCATGAGGACTCCCGAGTTCAGAAAGCGGGTTGCGTGGTTGCGGTGTCGTCCTTGGTCACCAGATCCTCATCCAAGACCTTGAACTGCGGAACTTCCTCGCCGCGAAGGTACTTGACGATCTCCTCGACGAGGATGCCGGCGGTGGGCTTGTGAATGACGGTGGCGAGCGTCTGTCCGCTGTCGATCGCGGTGAACATGTCGGTCTCGCCGTCGGCGCCGACGACGTCGACTCCAGTTCGTCCGCTGGACTGCAGTGCGGCGACTGCGCCGAGTGCCGCCTCGTCGTTCGCGCCGAACACCAGGTCGACGTCGGGGTTCGCGGCGAGCATGTTCTGGGCGGCCTTCTCGGAATCAGCGCGGCGGTAGTTGCCGGGCTGCTCGGCGACGATGTCGAACGTGCATGCCCGCAGCAGGGGAAGCATGAACGCTCCGACCCGGGCATCGCTCGACGCATCCCCGGGGATTCCGGAGACAACGGCTACCTTGATGTCTTGTTGTCCCGCATAGTGTTCGACGACCCATTCGCCGAGTTGGCGACCTTCAGTGGCGTAGGGTGCCAGCACCTGGGACGCCGGCTTCACTCCCAGCATGCCCTTCTGTGTGAAGAAGTACGGCACCCCGGCCGTGGAGGCCTGCGACAGGACGGCGTTGAGTCCTTCGGTGTTCGCGGGCATCATCATCAGCGCATCCGTGCCCTGCGCGACGGCGGTCTGGATGTCGTTGAACTGCTGGTTGACGTCGTCATTGGCGCTGATGACGTTGATCTCGACGCCGAGGTCGCGGGCAGTCTCCTCGGCGAGTTGCTTCTGCTTGACGAGGAAGGGGTGGCTGAGTCCTTCGATCGAGAACGTGATCTTGATCGGGTCGTCGGCGCGCTTCGGCTCGGGGTTGGTGTTGGTTCCCTTGTCCGAGTTCGCGGCAGCGATTCCGTACAGGTTGCCGGCGAGCTTCTTCTGGATGTCTGCGATCTGGTCGTGGTTCTTGGCGCATCCGCCGTCGTCGATGACGACGTCGGCAACCGAAGCCTCGACAGCGGTGGCGTTGTTGTCGACGCTCGAGCTGCACGCGGTTCCGGCAACGAGTATCGCGGCGCAGGCAAGCGCGGGAATCAGAGCACGGGATTGCTTCATGGGGTTCCTTCTGGCGGAGGTGCCTACTCGGGGCATGTTTGTTCGACCGCTGTGTTTGCAGCGGTGGAGGTGGCAAGTACGTTGTGCGGTAGAGCTACTCGGTGCTAGTCGATGGGGAGGAGCGTGTCGGCGCCAATGGAGGGGCGTCTGATTCGGGAGAGTTCGGCGGTAAGTTTCGAGGCGGTGTCCAGCACGAGATCGGCGAATCGCGAGCGAAGGTCGGATTCGGTGACACGGAAGATCGGGCCACCCACACAGATCGCCGCGGCCACGGCGCCGGTCGCATCGAACACGGGAGCCGCGATGGAGCGCACTCCGAGCTCACGCTCTTCGAGGCTGAGTGCGAATCCGTCGCGTCGAACGTCCTGCATCACTCGATGCAGTTCTTCCGTGTCGGTGATAGTCGAGTCGGTGTATCGGGTCAGGTCCAGTTGGTCGATGATCCGATCGCCGACTCCCGACGGCAGAAACGCGAGGATCACCTTGCCCTGACTGGTGGCGTGCAGCGGAATCTGTTGCCCCGGTTCGCCGTACATTTGCACGGAATGCGACGAAGCCATACAGACGAGGTAGGTCAACCGCAGGCCGCGTCGAACCGACATGAACACCGTCTCCGTCGTGGCGTCACGCAGCTGCGCAAGCAATGGCCTACCCAGTTCCTCGAGCGCGTAGCGATCTACGCCCTCACCCGCAAGAACCTGAATCTGCGGACCCGGCGAGTACTTACCCGACGCACCGTCTTGGACAGCGAACCCGCGCTCGCGAAGAACACGCAGCAGTCGGTGCGCGGTAGGGACCGTCAGATCGGTTGCCTTTGCGATGTCTCCTGCCGTGATTCCTTCGGGGTGGAGGGATACTCGAGTCAGGACGTCGAGAAGTCGATACGCACTCTGCGCTCCGGGCGTTTCCATATTGTGGACCTCAATCCATAGTGTGGAGTGCGGTAAATGTAATCCACATCACTAACGCTAGTCAAGGGTTGAACCCCACAACAATGCCCAGTGCAGAAGGATGCGTCCGAATAGGTACGAGCGTTGGATGTGTTCGGAGGCAGGCCATTTGAGGCTCAAAGTACGACGAGGAGCCCCAGCGGGCGCACACGCCCGCTCGGGCTCCTCGTCCTGGAAGCTCGCAGCAATCGCTGCGGCACGATCAGTCGACCGACGCCGACTTCTTGAACGCAACGACGGCCTGACCAGACATCACGGCCGTACCCGTGTCGACGTCGGTGATCTCCAGGTCGAAATGCGCTCGGCCTGTCCGCGGATCAGTCTCAACGCAGGTCACGGTGGCGTCGACCACCGAGTTGACGAACGTCGGCGCGTGGAGTTCGAACGTATAGCTCTTCGAGACCCCGCCGGGAGCGACGAGCGATGTCAGCGCCGACTGGACATAGCCGGCGACCAACATCCCATGCGCGACCCGTTTTCCGAACGGCGTC
The DNA here is from genome assembly GCF_026810085.1 of Rhodococcus sp. JS3073. NCBI lineage: Bacteria > Bacillati > Actinomycetota > Actinomycetes > Mycobacteriales > Nocardiaceae > Rhodococcus > Rhodococcus sp. JS3073. The sequence continues at coordinate 308,257 of NZ_CP113951.1, forward strand.
GATGCGGCATACTGCGCGTCGACGTGGATCGGATTGCGGTCGTCCGACAGGTCGGCGTAGGCATCCACCGCACCCGCGTCGACCACGAACCGTCGAGTCGCAGTATCCCCCACCGTCAATGATGCAATCGTGACGATCTCTGCAGTCACGACGCCCGGCCCGTCTCGGTGATGGCGAGAACCTCGACATCGGCGCAGTCCTGAACACTTCTCATTGTTTGCATAGTGGCTCCCGTGAATCCTGCGGGGTGTCGACGTTGCGCCACGCTGAGCGGAACGCCGAACCGCCGCGCCAACGAGCGGGACAGATTGCTCCCGGCCTGGGCCCACTCTTGTCGCGGGTACCCGAACTCACCGTAGAGGGCAGTGGGAACACCGTCAAGAAATCGCTTACCACGCGTGGCCAACCGTGCCACGTAGCCAGCACCGGGCGACGGCCGTGGATCCGCGCCCTCACGGCCGAGGTGCGGCACCCGACCCACACGGAACCCGGAAATCGATTCTGGATCGATCCATTCCTGTTTCCGCAGATGACCGGCCAGATGACCGATCGACATCCGGAAGGTACTGCAAACTGCGAGAACAAGCTCTTGGATCGATCCAGGTTCTCGTGTATGTTCTGTATCGCAGGTCACACTGGACGAGAGAAAGGGTCGAGGTCATGGGGCGAGTCACACTCTCCGACGTCAGCCGCCACGCCGGCGTGTCCCGATCGACGGCGTCTCTTGTCCTCAACGACAGCCCGAGCGTCGCGCCGGAGACCACACGCCGTGTACGTGAGGCGATGAAGGCACTCGGATACGTCTACAACCGGCACGCCGCGATGCTTCGCAATCCTCGGTCGATGACCCTCGGCCTCGTAGTCACCGAGGTGCAGAACCCCTACTTCGCCGAACTCGCCATGACCCTCGAAGACGTCGCCGACCGCGCCAACTACGCCGTCTTCATCGGCTACAGCCGCGACGACCCCACCCGCCAGCGGCGTCTACTCGACCGGCTCGTCGAACGCAGCATCGATGGATTGATCCTGCTCCCCGCGGGCGACACCCAGGCCTCGGACATCGACGACCTGCTCGCGGCGAGCGGCATCCCGCTTGTACTCCTGGCCCGACACTTCGACCTCCGCCACGACTACGTCGGCGCCGACAACGTCGAAGCCGGACGACTGCTCGGCCACCACCTGCGTTCGATGGGTGCACGGACCGTGGCCATGGTCGGCGGCCCCCAGCACACCTCGGCACGCCGCGAGCGCGAGCAGGGCTTTCTGGCCGCCATCGCCGGATCCGACATGACCATGTACCCCACCGACGGACTGTTCGGGGAGGCGACCCCGGACGGCGGCGCCGACGCCACCCGCCGCCTGCTCGACCGCGGCGAGATCCCGGACGCGATCGTGGCCTACAGCGACATCGTTGCCGTCGGCGTCTACGCCGAACTGACCCGACGCGGCCTCGAGCCCGGCCGCGACATCGCTGTCGGCGGCTTCGACGACATCGCCGGTTCCGCTCACCGCACGCCGCCGCTGACCACCGTCGCCACCTTCCCCACCAAGATCGGGGAGAAGTGCGGCGAACTGATCCTCGAACGCCTCGGCCAACCTCAGACGCCGGACGGCGCTACTGCCGCCACTCCGTACAGTCACCAGCTCGTCGAGCCTGCGCTTCGAGTGCGCGCCTCCACCGCCGCCTGGCGTCCTCGCCGCGGGTAGGCACACCTCACTCCGGATACCGCCCTACCAACCGCCTCGACATGACCAAAAAGTAAGCGCTTTCACAGCTAGGAGCCAGATGATGCACACCCCCCGCGTACTCACCGCCCGCCAGGCTGCCGACCTCGTCGAGGACGGCGACATCGTCACCGTCAGTTCCTCATCGGGACTGGGCTGCCCAGACGCGGTGCTCGCCGGCCTCGGACAGCGGTACGTAGAGACGCAGTCACCGACGAACCTGACCAGCGTGCACCCGATCGCGGCCGGTGACATGTGGGGTATCAAGGGCATCGACCACCTGACGCACAATGGGATGCTCGCACGCGTGATCGCCGGCTCCTACCCATCCGGACCCTCGTCGGCGGAGCCGCCCCGAATCTGGCAGATGATCGAGAACAACGAGGTCGAGGCATACAACTTCCCCTCTGGTGTGCTGTTCCAATTGCACCGCGCGGCCGCCGCCAAGCAGCCCGGCGTGCTGACCAAGGTCGGCCTCGACACCTTCGTCGACCCCCGGATCAGCGCCGGCCGGATGAACACCATCACCCCGGACGCCTTCGTCCGCGTCCACGAACTCGACGGTCAGGAGTGGCTGTTCTACGACGCCCTCGTCCCGAATGTCGCGATCATCCGCGCCACCACCGCCGACACCCACGGCAACCTCACCTTCGAGGAGGAGCCGTCCCCGCTCGGCGCCCTCGACCTCGCCTACGCAGCCCACAACAACGGCGGCATCGTCATCGCCCAGGTCAAGTACCTGGCCGAGGGCGGAAGCCTGAGCCCGCAGGCGGTGCAGGTGCCGGGCATCCTCGTCGACACCCTCGTGCTCGCGCCGGATCAGCTGCAGACCACCCAAACCCCGTACGACCCAGCCATCTCCGGTGAGCTGCGCCGCCCGCTGAGCACTCTCGAACCGGTGCCGTTCACCCTCGAGAAGATCATGGCCCGCCGCGCCGCAACCGAGCTGCAGTCCGGCGAGATCGCCAATCTCGGCTTCGGCGTCTCGGCCCTGGTTCCCCACGTCCTGGTCGAGGAGGGGCTCGCCGACGCGGTGTCCTGGGTGATCGAGCAGGGTCCGGTCGGCGGTGTTCCACTGTTGGACTTCGTCTTCGGGGTTGCACAGAACCCGGACGCGATCATGCAGAGCTCGGACCAGTTCACTCTGCTGCAGGGCGGCGGCTTCGAGCACACCCTGCTCTCCTTCCTCGAAATCGATCGACACGGCAACGTCAACGTGCACAGCCTCCCCAAGCGCCGGCACGTCACCGCCGGCGTCGGCGGGTTCGCCGACATCACCTCCGCTGCACCGTCGATCGTGTTCGTCGGCTCCTTCACCGCCGGCCGCCGCGACATCGCCATCGAGGACGGCGCCCTGCATATCCGGGCCGACGGACCACACACCAAGTTCGTCGAGGAGGTCGACTCCCCCACGTTCTCCGGCACACGCGCACTCGCCAACGGCCAGAAGGTCCTCTACGTCACCGAACGGGCCGTCCTCGAACTGCGGCCCGAGGGACTGACCGTCATCGAGATCGCGCCCGGCGTGGACCTGCAGCGCGACATTCTCGACAAGTCCGAGTTCGATCTGCTCGTCGACCCGAACCTGAAGACCATGGCGCCGGAGCTGTTCTCCCCGCGCGCGCAGGGCCTGACCCTCGCCCCACTGCCCGCGCACCCGCGCGTGCAGGCACTGCAGAGCTGACCACACTTACCGAGGAACTTTCCATGAACACCACTGAGATCCACCAGAACGTCGGCCGCATCAACGTGAGCTGGAACCGTGCCGGCCGGGTCGCGACCATCTTGATCGACCGACCGCGCAAACTCAACGCCCTCACCCTCGAGCTGCTCGACAACCTCTACACTGAACTGCGGGCCATCGAGAACTCCGACGCCCAGGTGGTGTTGTTGAAAACCGCCGGAGACAAGGCGTTCTGTGTCGGCGCCGACATCACCCAGTTCGCGCAGTTCACCCCCGCCCAGATGTGGAAACGCTGGATCACCGAAGGCCACCGGGTGTTCAACTTTCTCGCCCAGTTGCGCCAACCGACGATCGCGGTCGTCGACGGGATCGCCGTCGGCGGCGGACTCGAACTCGCCCTCGCCTGCGACCTGCGAGTCGGCGCCACCACCGCCCGCCTCGGACTCCCCGAAACCAGCCTCGGAACCATTCCCGGGTGGGGTGGCACCGAGCGTCTCACGCACGTAGTCGGGGCCGCGCGGGCCAAGGAAATGATCTTTACCCGCCGCCAACTCGACGCCGAGACGGCGCTGACATGGGGGCTGTTGACCGCGGTCTCCGACCGTGACAGTCTCGCCACCGACGTCGGGGTGATCGTCGACCGGATCCTCGAAGGTGCCCCCGCCGCTGTGCAGGTGAGCAAGCAGCTCGTCGACGCGGCCGCCGTCGGCGCCCCGTCCGTGATCCTCGAGGCCCTTGGCAGTGGGTTCACCGCGTCGACCGATGATTTCGCAGTCGGGGTCGCCGCCTTCCAGAACAAGACCACCCCCGTCTTCACCAACTCGTAAGCCCCTCAGTCCTTCTCGCTACTCAGCAGATCCCTCGACCGGATTGGCACACTATGACCCTCAATCCACACTCACCGTCCACGGCTGGTCCCGAAGCCCACACGGATATCCCGGTGGTCACCACGAAAGACCTATGCAAGGCAGCGTGGGGCGCATCCGTGGGAAGCGCCCTCGAGTATTACGACTTCGCCCTGTACAGCCTGGCGTCCGCGCTGGTGTTCGGGCCGCTGTTCTTCCCGAGTGAGAACGCCTCGACCGGGCTGGTCCTGAGTTTCGCGACGTACTTCATCGGCTTCGCCGTTCGCCCCCTCGGCGGGGTGTTCTTCGGACGGCTCGGTGACCGGCTGGGCCGCAAGTTCGTGCTGATGGCCACCATCATCATGATGGGCGTCGCCAGCACCTGTATCGGTCTGCTGCCGACCTACCACGGTAGCGAAGGCGACTGGTACTCCGGCGGCGTGGGCATGCTCGCCCCGATCCTGCTGATCCTTCTACGCATCGTCCAGGGTCTCGGCGCCGGCGCGGAGATGGCCGGCGCTTCGATCCTGATGACCGAGTACTCCCCGCCGAACAAGCGCGGCTTCTACGCGTCGCTGCCGTTCCTCGGTGTGCAGGTCGGCACCGTTACCGCGGCCCTGGTCTACTTCCTCGTCTACCGCGGCCACAGCGAGATCACCGACACCTGGCTGTGGCGGGTGCCGTTCCTGGCGAGCGTCGTCATCCTCGGCGTCGCGATGTACCTGCGGGTCAACCTGAAGGAGTCGCCGACCTTCGAGAAACTCGAGGTCCGCGATCAGATCGACGAGCGGCCGCTGCACAACCTGCTCGCCCACTCCCGCCCGTCTCTGTTGCGGGGCATCGGCCTTCGCCTCGCCGAGAACGGCTCGTCCTCGATGTACCAGGCTCTGGCGGTCGCCTACGTCACCAGCGCCGCGGTCGGCATCAAGGGACCGATCGGTGCCCTCTCGCTGGTGTTCGCCGCGTCCCTCGGCGCGATCGTGATCCCGATCGCCGGCAAGCTCTCCGACCGGTTCGGCCGGGTCAGGACCTACCGCGCCTTCGCCTACTTCCAGTTGGTGTCCGCGTTCCCGATCTGGTGGGCACTGAGCCAGGGCAGCGTGGTGCTGACCATCGTCGTCATCTCATTGGCGCTCGGGATCGGGACTTGGGGAATGTTCGGCTCGCAGAGCGCATTCATGTGCGAGCTGTTCGGCTCCCGACAGCGCTACCTCGGCGTGTCGGTGGCCCGTGAAATTTCCGCGGTGCTCTCCGGCGGTATCGCACCGCTGATCGGCGCCTGGATCATCGCGATGGTCGTCGCCACTGACGGCGGCCCGGACGTCCCCGGCGCCGGACTGGGGTCATGGGTGTTCATCGCCGGATACCTGTGCATCCTGACGCTCATCACCATCGGCACCACGTACATCACCCCCGACCCGATCAACCGCGACCTGGACGACCCACGCGACGCCATTGCCGCCGACCGCAGCTGAATCAGCGAGAAGCGACCTCAATCGCGGAGGACCGATACCCCGCCGAACCGAGGGGCTCTTCCCTGCTCGACGTGTCGGCCGTGATGCCGGGGCTGTCCGACATCCCGTAAACGTCTATATGCGTCGCATGCATGAGTTATAGGCAAATCGTTCACTGGACCGCAATGGTTGCGGGTGCTTAACGTGACCTGACCCACATAAGCACTTATGAACGATTCCTCATCGCACGCGTGCGTATGACGTCGCGATGCCGTCCAGCGGAGGCCCAGATGACAGTGCCGACTCGAGTACCGAACACAACGGGAAACAAGGTTCCTCCCACCGTGGACAAGGAGCGTCCACCCAGCCGCACAAGGACACAAGCCATCGGCCTCCTCGTCGGCGGCATCGGGTTCGTCGCCCTACTCGTGATCCCGACAGGGTTGAGTGGACCCCAGCAACGGCTGGCAGCGATCTTGATTCTGGCCGTGGCGTTTTGGATCACCGAGGCGCTCCCGCTGGCGGTGACCTCGCTCCTCGCGATCGGACTCGCTGCAACACTCGGTATCGCGGACAGTCCCGATGGCGGCAACGGGAGTGATCTCGTTTTCTCCTCGTTCTCCTCCTCGGTCATCTTTCTGCTGATCGGAGGTTTCCTTTTCGCCAAGGCGATCAACGTGCACGGCCTCGATGCCCGGTTCGCGCTGCGTGTGCTTACCCTGCCGGGGGTCGCGAAGTCTTCCTATCGCGTGATCGTGGCCTTCGGGTTCATCGCCTTGGTGATCTCCGCATTCGTATCGAATTCGGCGACGGCGACGATGCTGTTGCCGATCGGGTTGGGTCTGATCCGCACGCTCAACCCCATCATGTCCCCAGGGGATACTGATTCATCCGGGCCCAGGCAGACCCGATTTGCGACCGCTCTCATGCTGATGATCGCGTATGCAGCGGCGGTTGGCGGCCTGTTGACGCCCATCGGAAGCCCAGCCAATCTCGTCGGCATCGGTTACATCGAAAAGCTCACGGGCAGCTCCATCGGCTTCCTGCAGTGGACAGCGGCAACAGCCCCCATCGTCGCAATCATGTTCGTCATCTTGTGCGTCGTCATCATCTCGATGAATCGCCCGGAATGCCGCGCTCTGCCCGACCTCGACTACCTGCGTCACGAGCGTGCGCAACTCGGCCGACTCTCGACAGGTGAGCGCAGCACGCTGTTCGCCTTCTGCCTGGTGTGTGCGGGATGGTTGACCCCGAGCGTTGTCTCGCTGACGTTCGGCGTCGACTCCTCGATCGCGACCTTCGTTGCCGGCCACCTCGACGACGGCGCGGTAGCAGTGATTGCGGCGACCCTGCTGTTCGTTCTGCCCGGGAGCAAACCCGGCGCCAGGGTTTTGAACTGGGAACAGGCGGTGCGAATCGACTGGGGAGTGATTGTCCTGGTCGGCGCAGGCATCGTGCTCGGCGGTCTGTTGTCCTCGACCGGTCTCGCGGATCTCGTCGGTGAGACCCTCAGCCAGAATCTGGGCTTTCCGAGCCTGTTCGTGATCACTCTCTTCGCTGTCGCAATGGCGATCCTGCTGTCCGAGACCACGAGCAATACTGCGGCTGTGGCAATAGTCGTGCCCATCGTCGTGCCCATCGCGATGGCGGCCGGCATCAATCCGGTAATTCCTGCTGTTGCCAGCGTCTTCGGCGGATCGTTCGGATTCATGCTTCCGATCGCCCAGATTCCCAACGCAATTGTGTACGGCTCCGGTTTCGTTCCGATCAAACGGATGCTTCGTACCGGATCGGTGTTCGACCTGGTCGGTTGCATCCTGATCGCTCTCGGTGTCGTCCTCTGGCTTCCGCATCTCGGCCTGGGCTGACTGGCGGACACCGGCCCCGTGGAGCTTCAACTCCGCGGGGTCTCCGCCATGGAAATGACATGCTCGAGGAAAGCGTGCGCAGCGGCAGGCATATAGCGGCTGGTAACTCGTGCAACCCCGACCACGCGGCTGGCGTCGACATCGCTGATCGGTACCTCTATGGGCAACCCGACCTGATGTGTGTCGGGAGAGGGAGGGAGAACGGCGACCCCGAGGCCGGCTGCCACCAGGCCGCGGACGGTGGGCACGTCGGCAGCTTCGAACACGATTGTCGGGGTGACACCGACTTCCTCGAAGAGCTCATCGGTGATCTGCCGAATCCCGAAGCCGCGCTTCAGTGTAACTACCGGAACCTCTGCGAGGTCGGCCAGTTGCACAGTGTCCGCAGTGGCCAGTCGATGGTCTTCGGGAACAGCCAAGATCATCGGCTCCTTCCACAGTGGTACCCATTCCACACCAGGCACTTGCGGGTCGGGAGCTGTCAGACAGAGGTCCACCGAGCCGTCCTGAAGCATCCCGACAACGGACCCTGCCCCGCCCTGCGACAGCTGGAAGCGCACATTCGCATGAGTCCGCCGGAACTCTCGAAGCAGGCGAGGGACCAGGATCGGTCCGACAGAGGGTATGAACGCCATCGTCACGATCCCGCGATTCGGATCCACGGCGTCGGTGATCTCCGACCATCCTGTATCGAGCGCTTTGAAGGCTTCCTCCACGCGGGCCCGGAAGATCTCGCCGTACCGGTTCAGTCGTACCGTTCGTCCGACACGATCGAACAGCGGAACTCCCAGTTCGTCTTCCAAACGTCCGATGGCACGGCTCAGCGCCGATTGCGACATGAATCTATTCTCGGCGGCTTGCCCGAAGTGCCCGAACCGCGCTGCAGCGGAAAATGCCTCCAGATCACGCAGTTCCATCGAGGCAACGCCCACAATCAATGTGTGTCATGCATCGAGTTTACGGGCATTGATCACCTCGGCGCACCTATCCGTGACAACTTCGGGTCACGCTTCTGGTCGGAGCTGAGGGTGTCGCAGCGTCAGATCGTGCAGATATTGCGGTCCCGTGCGGCGAGCGACGTCGACGAAGCCTGCGACGAGAGGCGACTGTTGGCCGGCGCGCCAGGCAAGCGACAGCGGGCGGTGCGGGAGCGGGTCGTGGAGTGGAACGAACCGGACTCCCTGGCGGCTGAGATTGATGAACGATGTAGGCAGCAACGCCACCCCCGCACCGGAGGCAACGAGCGCCAGAATGGTTTGAATGCGCGGAGATTCCTCGACGACGGGTGGCTGGATCCTGTGTTGCCGGAACAGCTCGACCACATCGGCGAAGGTGGTCGGCGCTGCGGCCCGCGTCCACAGGATGATGGGTTCATCGGCCAGTATCCCGGGGTCTATTCTCCCGCGGTCAGCGAGAGGGTCGTCATCGCACACGACGGCCGCGAGCGGGTCGTCGATCAGCGTCTCCACAGTCAGCGTCGGTTCGTCCACGGGCCCACGTAGGAAACCGACGTCGAGTCGATGTTCGGTGAGCTGAACGATCTGATCCGCTGTACCCAGTTCCGCGAGTTCGAGTTTGACGTCCGGGTACGCACGACGGTGGGCACGCATCACATACGACAACACCCCATCGACGGCAGCTTGCAGGGCGCCGATATGCAGATGCCCCAGGTGCCCGGTGGCGGCCCGCCGTGCTGCGGCGAAGGCTCGTTCCCCGTGCACGAGCGAGAGGCGAGCCTCCTCGAACAGGGCATGACCGGCATCGGTGAGTTCGATCGGCCGCCGTGAACGATCGATGAGCTCGACCCCCAGCTGGTGCTCGAGCTTACGGATCTGCTGACTCAGCGGCGGTTGCGCCATATGCAGCCGTTCGGCTGCGCGTCCGAAGTGACGTTCCTCGGCGACCGTGACGAAATAGCGGAGTAATCGCATCTCCGGATCATTCATATACACAGAATATAATAGGTGACCAAACATGTCTTGGACTGTGATGGTGTAGCGGACTTACGGTTGGCCTAGGTAATTCAGATCTACCCAGGAGGACAACCGAAATGACTGCCGTACAACCCCGCATCGACCACAACGACCTGGTCGAGCATTACTTCAACCAGCCGTGGAGCGACGGCCTGCCAGTCGTTCCCCCCACCCCGGACCGAGTCGCGGCCGTGGTCGAGGCACTCGGCGGCAATCCCCAAACTCTCGAGGCACGAATCCCACCGCGATGGGGCAGCCTGACCCGCGAACTCCTCGCAGTCAACATGGTGATGGCCGGCTGCAAGCCGGAATATGCACCCGTCGTGCGCGCCGCAGTACTCGCCCTGGCGGACACCCGCTTCAACCTCAACGGAATCCAGGCCACCACCCATGTCGTCTCGCCGCTGATCGTGGTCAACGGTCCGATCGCTCGCGAGATCGGCATGAACTCCGGGGGGAACCTTTTCGGCTCCGGCAACCGAGCGAACGCGACCATAGGCCGGGCAGTGCGACTGATCATGCTCAGCGTCGGCGGGGGCATCCCCGGTGAACTCGACAAGAGCACCCTCGGCCATCCGGGCAAGTACACCTTCTGCATCGCCGAGAACGAAGAAGCCAGCCCCTGGGCTCCCTACCACGTCGAACACGGCTACGCCCCGGAGGACAGCACGGTGCTCGTCATCGGCGCCGAAGCCCCCCACAGCGTGACCAACCACATCTCCGATGACCCGCAGGGCATCTTGGACTCCATCGCCTCGGCCATGAGCACGATCGGTCACAACAACGCCGTGCTCGGCGGCTCCTGCACCGTCGTCCTCGGCATCGAACACGCACGCACGATCGCATCCTTCGGATGGACCCGCGACGACATCCGCCGGTACCTCTGGCTCAACGGAACCAATGACTGGGACAAGGTCAGCTACGGCAACCGCTACGCCCCTCCCGGCGGAACCACCTACAACCGCAACCTGCCGAAGTGGTATCCGCGCCAGTCCGGCCGACAGGTGCCGATCGTGTTTACGCCCGACGACATCCATCTGTTCATCGCGGGCGGCGCGGCCGGTCGATTCTCGGCCTTCCTGCCCGGATGGAGCACGGCGACAACGCCGGTGCTACGAGCCGTCCACGACGACACCGTGCCGACAGGCGACCCCGGCGGCCTCGAATGCTCGGACGGCTCCTGCCGCCTGTAGCTCCCCCGACCGCCCACAACACAAAATCTGACAGCGAGGAAAGAACGATGAACGATGGTATTTACGACCCCCGAGGTGTTGTCGAAGTGGAGGCCTCTCCCCTGGCAACCCGGCCGAACAGCGCAGATGGCCTTCGTCTGGCAGTGCTGAGCAACACGAAGTGGAATGCTGCCAAACTCCTGCGTGCCACCGTGCGGGCACTCGAGCAACGGGGCGTGACGTTCGCCTCCGTCGAGTACTACGACAAGGAGCACTTCTCCTCGGACGCAAGTGCTGAAGTAATCAACCGGATTGCCGCCGAAAACGACATTGCGCTGACTGCAATCGGCGACTGCGGTTCCTGCTGCTCCGCGTGTGTCACCGACGGTGTTCGCCTCGAACAGGCCGGACTGCCCACGGCGGTCATCGTGACCACCGAGTTCGAGCACGAAGCCCGCCTACAGCGCGACGCACGTGGAATGGCGGACCTCGAGCCCGTCGTGATCACCCACCCGATCAGCAGCCTGACTCTCGAGCAGCTCGAAGGCCGCGCCGCCGAAGTCGCTCCTCAGGCCCTCGATATCTGGTTGACAGGAACGCCCACCCGGGCCACGCGGACCGCGACGACGTCCTCCGTCTAGCAAGGCCGCGGTGGGGTGCCCAGCAGCCAGGCACCCCACCGCATCTCGAAATCCCACGGCGCTGCATCCGCCCCGGGACCGGCGGACCTCGGTCTGTCAGCCCGAAGGCATGGGTGGCGCTGTCACTACCGGCAGCGAGCACGTACGCACCGATCCAAGGAGACGACATGACCAACCCTCCGCTCTCTCGCCTACTGGTAGCGGACTTCTCGCGAGTCCTCGCGGGCCCGTTCTGCACGATGACACTGGGCGACCTGGGCGCCGAAATCATCAAGGTCGAACGCCCCGAAGGGGACGACACCCGGGCCTGGGGTCCCCCGTTCGTCGACGATCAGAGCACCTACTACCTCGGCGTCAACCGGAACAAACGCAGCATCGTGCTCGATCTCCGCGACCCGGACGATCTCGAGGTCGCCAGGACCCTCGCCGAGCACGCAGATGTTCTCGTGGAGAACTTCCGACCCGGCACCATGGCGGGGTTCGGATTGGACGAAACCACTATTCGCCAGGCCAACCCCGAATTGGTGTACTGCAGCATCTCAGCGTTCGGTGCCGGAGCCGGCCGCGAACTCGCCGGCTACGACCTCCTCGTGCAAGCACTCGGCGGGCTGATGAGCATCACAGGACCCGATCAGAACTCACCGACGAAAGCCGGCGTCGCTCTCGTCGACGTGCTGGCCGGCCTCTTCGCCACGGTCGGAATACTATCCGCGCTCCACGAACGCGAAAGGTCCGGAGTGGGCCAGCGCGTGGAAGTGAACCTCATGTCGGCACTACTGAGCGCACTGGCGAATCAGTCTTCGGGATACGTTCTGGCGGAAAAGATTCCCCACGCCCTCGGCAACGGGCATCCCAGCATCGCCCCCTACGACACATATGCCACCGGCGGAGGCGCTCTCGTACTCGCTGTGGGCACGGACCGACAGTTCAGCGACCTCTGCTCCACTCTGGATTTCCCTCAATTGGCTCGAGACGATCGCTTCACCACCAACGAACTTCGAGTCCGGAATCGACAAGCTCTACGCGAAAGCCTCGAACGAGCGTTGGCACCGCACCCAGCGCACCATTGGACTAAAGCATTGACAGCACACGGGGTGCCCGCCGGCGCGGTCAACGACATCGCGGATGCCTTCCATCTCGCCACCGAACTCGGTCTCGAACCCGTCACAAACACCGCCGACGGCGACACCCGACTCGGACGCCAGGTAGCCAACCCCATCAGCCTGTCGGCCACACCGGTCACGTACCGAACCCGGGCACCGCACCTGGGCGAACACAGCACCGACATCCGAAGCTGGCTCGAAGAACTCGAATCCCGCCGCGAAACCGCATGACGAAGGACCACTCATGACCACCACCGAAGACCTGAAGCAGACCACTCCCCCGCCTTTGAACGCCCACGACTTCCTGAACATCGACGCCTCGCTGTCCGATGAAGAACGACTCATCCGCGACACCGTCCGCGGATTCGTCCGCCGCGACCTGCTCCACCGACTTCCCGACGCCTACGACAACGCATACCTGCCCGACGACTTCCCCCGAGCTGCAGGAGAACTGGGTCTGCTCGGCATGCACCTGCAGGGCTACGGCTGCCCCGGAACCAGCGCGGTCGCCTACGGGCTCGCCTGCCTGGAACTCGAAGCCGGTGACAGCGGCCTGCGCAGCTTCGTCTCCGTCCAGGGATCACTCGCGATGTTCGCGATCTGGCGCTACGGCAGCGAGGAACAGAAGCAGACGTGGCTACCGGCGATGGCGGAGGGCAAAGCAATCGGATGCTTCGGACTCACCGAACCCGATGCCGGCAGCGACCCGTCCGGGATGCGCACCACCGCCCGCTTCGAAGACGGACAATGGGTACTCAACGGCAGCAAGATGTGGATCACCAACGGCAGCAAAGCCCACGTCGCCGTCGTGTGGGCGAAGACCCCCGACGGTATCCGCGGCTTCGTGGTCCCTCGCCACACCCCCGGCTTCTCCACCCGCGACATCAAACACAAAATGTCGCTGCGCGCATCCACCACCTCGGAACTCGTCTTCGAGGACTGCAGGCTCCCCACCAGCGCCGCACTCCCCCAGGCCACCACCCTGCGTGCCCCCCTCTCATGCCTGACCGAAGCCCGATACGGGATCATCTGGGGAGCAGTCGGCGCAGCGAGAGCCTGCTACGAAGCGGCGCTCGACTACTCCACCACGCGCACCCAATTCGGCCGGCCCATCGCCGGTTTCCAGCTCACCCAGCGCAAACTCGTCGAAATGCTCACCGAGGTCAACACCTCACTCATGCTGGCACTCCATCTCGGCCGACTCAAGGACGCCGGACAACTCCACCCCCAGCAGGTCAGCTTCGGCAAACTGCACAACGTGCAGAGCGCCCTCGACGTCGCCCGCAGCGCCCGCACCATCCTGGCAGCCAACGGCATCACCCTCGAATACCCGGTGATGCGGCACATGGCCAACCTCGAATCCGTCCTGACCTACGAAGGAACCGGCGAAATCCACACCCTCATCGTCGGCCACGCCATCACCGGCGTTGCCGCCTTTCACTGACTCGGAGCAACCATGAACTCCCCACGCGACGTCATCATCATCGGCGGCGGGCCCGCCGGTTACACCGCCGCCATCTACACCGCCCGCGCGAACCTGCACCCGCTGGTCTTCGAGGGCACCCAATACGGCGGCGCACTCATGCAAACCACCGAGGTCGAGAACTTTCCCGGCTTCGTGGAAGGAATTCAGGGACCGGAGCTGATGGACACCTTGCGCAAGCAAGCCGAACGCTATGGTGCGGAGCTGATCGCCAGGGACGTCTCCACCGTCGACCTGGGTGACGAGATCAAGCGCGTCTCCACCGATGATCGTCAGTACACGGCCAAAACCGTTGTCCTGGCGATGGGATCGGCCTACCGCGCCCTCGGGATGCCCAACGAGAAACGTCTGTCCGGGCACGGAGTGTCCTGGTGCGCCACCTGTGACGGCTTCTTCTTCCGCGATCAGCACATCGCAGTGATCGGCGGCGGAGACTCCGCGCTGGAAGAAGCGATGTTCCTGACCCGGTTTGCGGCCAGCGTGACCGTGATTCACCGCCGGGACACACTGAAGGCCTCGAAGATCATGCAGGAACGCGCGTTCGCGAACTCCAAGATCCTGTTCCTGTGGAACAGCGTCGCCGAGGACGTGATCGGCGACGAGCAGGTTGCCGGACTCGTGGTGCGTGACACGGTCACCGATCAACTTTCGACGTTGCGCGTGACCGGAGTGTTCATCGCGATCGGGCACGATCCGCGCAACGAGCTCGTGCATGGACAAGTCGCACTCGACGATGCCGGATACGTCCTGACCGAAGGACGAACCTCGCGGACGCCGGTGTCCGGTGTGTTCGCGTGCGGCGACCTCGTCGATCACACCTACCGGCAGGCGATCACTGCGGCCGGCAGTGGCTGCAGTGCAGCACTCGACGTCGAACGGTATCTGGCAGCTGCCGGATCTCACTAGGGGGAATTCCGTATGAAGATCTTCGAGGCGTGTGCAGATTCCCTTCTCGGGCACGGCGTCGATGTGATGTTCGGGCTCATGGGTGACGCGAACATGCTGTACGTCGCGAACTACCGTGAGCGTGGAGGCCAGTTTGTCGCCGTCGTGCATGAGAGCAGCGCGGTCGCTATGGCGGACAGCTGGTCTCGCAGCACCGGACGGGTCGGCGTCGCCACGGTCACTCATGGCCCCGGACTGTCCAACACCATGACGTCATTGATGGAAGCAGTCCGCAGCCGCAGCCAAGTCCTACTCCTGACCGGGGACACACCGGCGGAACCGACCCACTTCCAACGGATGGACATCAGTTCCTTCGCACAGGCAGCGGGAGCGGGATACGACAAGGTGCATCGGCGGGAAACCCTCGGTCGTGACCTCAATCGAGCGTTCCAACGGGTGGTCGCCGAACGCAGACCGGTCGTACTGAACATTCCGGTCGACCTGATGCTCGAAGACGCGGGTGACCAAGCTCCGGTCTCCCCCGCGGTGCACTCCTCGCCCTCGGTTCCGGCAATCAACGACCTCGATGCTGCGCTCGGCCTTGTCGCGAGCGCCAAACGCCCGATCGTCCTCGCCGGCTACGGCGCCGTGTTGTCGCGGGCCGACGATGCACTGCTCGCTCTCGCCGAGACACTGGCCGCCCCGGTCGCGACGTCTGTGCTGGCCAAGGACATGTTCCGTGGGCACCCCAGCAACCTCGGAATCTGCGGCAGCCTCTCCCACAGCGTGGCCGCCGCAGCCATCGCCGAATCGGATCTGATCATCGCGTTCGGCGCGAGTTTGAACGTCTACACCACCTTCCACGGCGAACTTCTGGCCGACAAACATGTCGTCCAGGTCGACATCGATCCAGGCCGCTTCGGCTGGTACCTACCCGCCAGCGAATACATCGCCGGCGACGCCGCCGTGGTCGCCGACGCGATCCGGGAAGCTCTCGACGCGATAGACCACACACCCTCACACCCGGGATGGCTGCAGTCGGTGCAGCAGAACCTGGTCGACTATTGCCCCGAGTCCGAGTATAGGGACCACACAGCGGCCGACACGGTCGATGTGCGAACTGCCTGCCTCAGACTCGACGACGTGCTGCCGTCCGACCGAACGATGGTCAGCGATATCGGCCGCTTCACGAACGCCGTCTGGCCACGCATCGAGGTGCCCGACGCGCGGCGTTTCACCACCATGGGAGGCTTCGGCGCAATCGGACTCGGTCTCGCCGGCGCAATCGGTGCCGCGATCGCGCGTCCCGACGAGTTGACCATCGCCGTCGTCGGCGACGGAGGATTCATGATGCACCTGGCCGAACTCACAACCGCGGTCCGACACCAGTTGCCCCTCCTGGTCCTCGTCTTCAACGACAACGCCTACGGTGCCGAGCACACCAAACTTCAACGCTACGGTGCAGATCCGGACCATTCCCTCAATATGTGGCCAGAATTCGGGCCCATCGCCGAAGCGATCGGCGCTGGATCGATGTCCGTTCGGAAGATCGAGGAGCTCGACGAGCTCCGGCACATCACCCACGATCTCCGAGGACCATACGTGGTCGACATCAAGCTCGACCCCGAGGTCGACATCCTCGCCTGACCAACCGGATTCGACGTGATCCGTACAGTCTTTCAACCCAAGGAGCCACCCATGTCCGACGCCCACACGGTCACCGTAACCGACGACACCTTCACCAGGATTGTCCTGAACAGCACGATGCCAGTACTGGTCGATTTCTGGGCGCCGTGGTGCGGGCCGTGCAAGAAGATCGCCCCAGTACTCGACGAGATCGCTTCCGAGCACTCCGACAGACTCACCGTCGCGAAACTCGATGTCGACGCAAACCCCGACTCGACCAAGCACTTCCGCATCATGTCGATTCCGACCATGGTCCTCTTCCACGACGGCGAGGTCGTCAAACAGATAGTGGGCACCAAGGACAAAGCCGCGATCCTCGAAGACCTTGCCGACGTCCTCTCGTAGCATCCCAGGCATCGGCACACCATGGCCGTCGCCGCCGCTAGTCGACGCCGGTGTCGTACTGCTCTCGGTTGGCGAACACCTCGTCCATGTGCGCCTCCGCCCACCCCTTGATGCCGCGCATGACGGCGTGAAGCGAGATCCCGAGGTCGGTCAGCTCGTAGGTGACCGTGACAGGCACGGTCGGCGTCACCGTGCGGGTGAGCAGGCCGTCACGTTCGAGGGAGCGCAGCGTCTGGGTGAGCATCTTCTGGCTGACTCCGGCCAGCCGCCGGGACAGCTCCGAGTAGCGCATCCGCCGCGGCTCGCCGACGCAGTCCTGGCCTGAGTGTGGTCCGTCGCCGCCCAGCGCGGCGAGGACCAGCGTCACCCACTTGTCGGAGATCCGGTCGAGGAGCCGGCGGCTGGGACAGGTCGCCAGGAACGCCTCGTACTCCACCTTCGCCTGCGCCCGCTCCTGGGCTGCCGTGGTTGTCGACATCGACCGCTCCTTCCTGCGCGGTGACATACGCACCTTGAAGTGCCTACTTCCCATTGGAGAGTAACCCCTCCATCGTGGTGGGTACAGCACAAACACCGGCCCACAGGAGGCGAACATGTCCACCACCTTCCGCACCGCGATCGTCCGCACCCCAGGCGGTCCCGAGTCCATCGAGATCATCGACGTCCCCGTCGTCGAGCCCGGCCCGGGCGAGGTCCGGGTCGCGATCGCAGCGGCCGCGGTCAACCCCGTCGACCTGGCGCTTGCCGCCGGGGTGTTCCACCGGCTCGGGCTGATCGACCAGCCCGACCACACCGGCCTAGGCTGGGACTTCGCCGGCACCGTCACGGCGGCCGGTCCGGACGTCGACCTCCCGGTCGGCAGCCGCGTCGCGGGGCTGGTCGCCGGGTTCGACCGCGACTTCGGGACGTACGCCGAGCAGCTGATTGTCCCGGCGGGCGACACCGCACCCGTGCCGGAGGGACTCGACCTGGCCACCGCAGCCACGGTCCCGCTCAACGGCCTGGCCGCAGACCAGCTGGTCGACCTACTCGGCGACGGCGGAGGCCGGAGCCTGCTGGTGACCGGCGCCGCCGGAGCGGTCGGGGCCAACGTCGTCACGCTCGCCCAGGACCGCGGCTGGCGGGTCACCGGACTCGCCCGGGCCGAAGACGAGAAATTCGTGCGCGGCCTCGGCGCCGACTTCACCACAGAGGCGGCGCGCGCCTGGGACGCGGTAGCCGACGGTGCCGCACTCCAGGAGCAGGGCCTCACGCTGGTCCGCGACGGCGGCCTCTTCGTCGGCGTGCAGCCGGGCGCGGCGCCGGCAAGCGAACGCGGCGTCACCGTCCGGGAGCTGGTGGCGCAGCCCGACGGTGCCCGGCTCGCCCAGCTCCTCGACTCCACCGCGAGCGGCCACCTGCCGGCACGCGTGCACGCCGTCGTACCGCTCGACCAGGTCGCCTCCGCCCACCGCGCGGTCGCGCAGGGCGGCGTTCGCGGAAAGATTGTCCTTCGGCCGGTCATCGACCCGGGCACGCATCGGCAGTGATCGTGAAATCGACTGAGGCATTCCCGGTCGTTCCGAATTCGATGCGAACGGAAAGGACGCAGGCAGATCTGACCCCGCGGCTCGACGATCCAGCCGTCTACTCCGCTGCGAGATCGACCTTGAATGCTCCCTCGTCGACGTCTGAGGCAACGCAGGTCACGATGCCGTCCTGAGGGAATCGAGTCGTCGCAGCTCGACCTCGGACAGGATCAGGTCGGCCGCGGCGACGTTGAGGCGTAGGTGTTCGACGCTGGTCGTCCCGGGGAGCGGGACCACCGGTACACCGTGCGCCTGCTGCCGATGATGCACCCAGGCCAGTGCGACCTGTCCGGCCGTGGGCGCCGCCGATCTCGTCCACGGCGGCATGCAGGCCGCTTGCTCGCTGCTCGTCGGCTGCGCTCCGAGTCTGGTGCAGGAGTCCATGACTGGTCGGTGAGTGTGCCACCACCACTGTGCCGAGGTCCGCGATGACGGGTAGCAGTTGATGCTCGATGGCGCGGTGGTCCAGCGACCACTGCTCTTGCAGCGCGGCGATCGGGTGGACGGCGTGTGCGCGGCGCAGGTCGTCCGCCGTCACATTGGACAGGCCGAGGTAGCGCATCTTTCCCTGGCCGACCAGTTCTGCCATGGCGCCGACGGTCTCCTCGATCGGGGTCGTCTCACTGCGATGGTGCAGGTAGTACAGGTCGATCATGTCGACGCCGAGCCGTTGCAGGCTCGCCTCGCACGCCTGCCGCACGTATGACGGATCGGCGCGCACGTCGAATCCGCCGGCGACCTGATCCCGCCACACGAGGCCGAATTTGCTGGCCAGCAGCACCTCATCCCGCCGGCCCCGGATCGTCCGGCCGATCAGCTCCTCATTCTGGTACGCGTCGGCGGTGTCCACCATCGTGATGCCCGCATCAAGCGCGGCATGAACCACGGCCACCGGGTCGCGATCCGGGCCACCGGCGCTGTCGTCGCGCAACCTCATCGCTCCGAATCCCTGGCGTCCGAAAGCATCCCGATCCACGGCTGCACGCGCTGTTCTGTCATCTGGTGTCATGACCGATACGCTAGATCCTCAACCAGCGTTCCGATCAACCCGTGGGTAGTGCGCAGCCCTGATGATCGTGGGCAAACGAGCGTCACGCCGCGCGAGTCGGTTCGAGGTCGATAGCGCGGGGGACGTGGGGCGACTCACGAGTCCGAGCCCACGCCGTGCTACCGACCGCGTAGTCCGATCGGGTTGCCGTCGGCGTCGGCAAGCACGCAAATCCGCGTCTCGGATGCGACTTGGCGCGGGGCGCTGCGCTCGGTCGCACCAGCGGCGAGCAGGGTTTCGCGGGTCGCGTCGAGATCCTCGACGTCGGCGAAAGCAACAGGTCCGGCGTTCTCGCCACTCGGATTCAAGGCGACTTCGAAGCCGTCCACGTTGTACCCGACGTAGTACGACTCGTCGGTGTGCGGTGCGCCGAGCAGCGCGGTGTAGACCGCCTTGGCGGCGTCCAGGTCGGATACCGGGATCACCAGGCTGCGGATTGTGGGACTCATATTCGTCTCCCTCGGGGTACGCGGTCATCGACGACCGCTTCGTCGGCGATACGGACCACGTTATCCGCACCGCAGGTGCCGGCGCTTCTCGAATCCTGACCGAGCTGTATGGGTTTGGTCCGTCGTAGCGGATCGACGCGCACAGGTTCCAGACCCGGACTCCCGGTGGGTTCGTCGTCCTCAGACTTCCTTGTTTGTACCCTGTGTGCCTTCACTTGGGTGGAGCACCTCGTCCTTCGGCGGCACCGGGCCGGCCCGCACCTGCATTCGGCGGCCGTGCTTCTCGGACGCCGTGTCACCAATGGGCACACTGACGACGCCGGGCGGCCCTGGCCCCCGTCGCAGTGGAGTGCGCCCGTCACGGGCTGATCCGATTCACGGCCGATGGTGGACCCGCGAATCCCGCCTTTCAAGGTGCTCTCTGAGGTTCTGAGCGCCGCGACGAAGAGGTGGCCGACCCGGTCTGGTTAAGCGCGGCACGGCTGACCCTCGAACTCGGGGACTATCCTGGATCAACACCCACGTCGAGCAGTCGAGCAGTGTCTGCGAGGGATCGACGTCTGGTATCGATGTCCGGGAGTGAGGCGGCCGCCGATGGCCGAGTTCGATCCACCGACCACTCAGCGTGCCCCCGGTCGCGCGATCACCACGGAGCTGGCCGCGGCCGGATTCGAGGACGCCCGGGAGATCGGGCGGGGCGGGTTCGGCGTCGTCTACCGGTGCCGTCAAACTGCCCTGGACCGCACCGTCGCGGTGAAAGTGCTCACCGAGGACTTCGACACCGACAACCTCGAACGGTTTCTGCGTGAGCAACGCGCGATGGGGCAGCTGTCCGGGCACCCGCACATCGTCAACATCCACCAGGTCGGCGCCACCTCTTCGGGTCGCCCGTACATCGTGATGCGATATCACGCGTGCGATTCGCTCGACGCCCGCATTCGCAGACTGGGGCCGATCGAGTGGCCCGAGGCGTTGCGACTCGGGATCAAACTGGCAGGTGCCCTCGAGACTGCACACCGTCTCGGCATCATCCATCGCGACGTCAAGCCGGCGAACATCCTGCTCACCGAGTACAGAGAACCCCAGCTCACCGACTTCGGCATCGCCCGCATCGCCGGCGGCTTCGAGACCTCCACCAGGTCCGTTCTCGGGTCGCCGGCCTTCACCGCCCCCGAGGTCCTCTCGGGTGGGCCGCCAACTCCGAGCTCGGACGTCTACGGCTTCGCGGCTACTCTGTTCTGCGCGATCACCGGCCACGCCGCGTTCGAGCGACGCAGCGGTGAGCGGGTTATTGCCCAATTCCTGCGGGTCACCACCGAACCCATCCCTGATTTCGGAGCGGAGGGTATCCCGCAGGAGGTGTGCGACGTCGTCGAACGCGCCATGTCCGGAGACCCGCGGATGCGCCCGACGACCGCCGCCGAGTTCGGGTACGAGCTGCAGGAGTGCCAGCGTCGAATGGGCCTGTCCGTCGATCACATGGCGCTTCCGGTCGAACTGAGCGAGGACGGACAGAATCCACTGGGCGGGACGCTTGGCGTCGTGTCGGGGAGCTCCCGCCCGCTGAAGAGTCCCGTCCGTCGGCGCACGCCGACAACGATCCCGCCGCCCACTGCCGCGGCCAAGTTCCGTCCACCGACGCCCACCCGTCTGCTGGTTGCCCGGGCTCGGCTCATCGACGTCCTACGCGCAGGCCGGTCGCGGCGACTGACCGTGATTCATGCACCGGCGGGATTCGGTAAGAGCACGCTCGCCGCCCAGTGGCGGGATGTCCTCACCGAGGACGGCGTGGCGGTGGCATGGCTCGGTGTCGATCATGATGACGACAACGTCGTGTGGTTTCTCGCGCACCTGGTCGAGGCGATCCGGAAGATCAGCCCGGCCCTCGGGGATGGGCTCGGTGAGGCGCTCGAGCAACGCGGCGATGCGGCCGCACAGTACGTCATGATCAGCCTGATCAACGAGGTCCACGACAGCGGGCAGCGTGTGGCCGTGGTCCTCGACGACTGGCACCGGGTCACCAGTGCCGAGACGATCACAGCGATGGAGTTTCTTCTCGACCACGGCTGCCACCACCTGCCGATCATCGTCACCAGCCGCACCCGCACCGGCCTGCCCCTGAGCCGGATGAGAGTGTGTGACGAGCTCGTCGAAATCGATTCGGCTGCCCTGCGTTTCGATGCCGCGGAGTCGTATTCGTTTCTCGTCGATCTCGGAGGGCTGACGCTCGACCGCGGCGATGTCGACGCATTGACGCGCTCGACAGACGGGTGGGTGGCCGCCCTGCAACTCGCTTCCTTGTCGCTGCGCGGATGCGACGACCCAACGCAGCTGATCAGTCATCTGTCGGGGCGCCATCACGCCATCGGTGAGTTCCTGGCCGAGAACGTGCTCGAGACCCTCGAACCGAGACTGCTCGAATTCCTCATGGCCACCTCGATCACCGGACGCATCTGCGGCAGCCTCGCGTCGGCACTCGCGCGCGTCGAGCGTGGGCAGGCGATGCTCGAAGACGTCGAGAGCCGAGATCTGTTTCTGCGCCGCCTCGACGACGACGGCGACTGGTTCCGGTACCACCACCTCTTCGCCGAATACCTGCGCAGAAGACTCGAGCGTGATCAACCCGAGCGGATCGGCGAGCTCCACGCCGCGGCATCGCGATGGTTCGCCGATCGTCAATTGCTGAGTGAGGCCGTCAATCATGCCCTCGCTGCAGGAGACGAGAAAGGGGCAGTCGACATGGTCGAGCATGACGGAACGGTTCTGCTCGAGCACGCGAAAATGTCCACCCTGCTCGGTCTGGTGGCGAAACTTCCCCCGAGGCTCGTCGTCTCCAGCGCCCGTCTCCAGCTCACGTTGGCGTGGGCCCACTGTGAACTCCAGCGTGTCCGGCCCGCACAGGCGGCACTGGACCGCGTCTATTCCCTCCTCGAACGTGACGCGATGGCCGGGGCCGAGATCGCCGATCTGCGGGTCGAGGCCGACGTCGTTCAGGGTGACATCACAATATTCTCGGACCGGATCGACGGCGTCGACGAGCTGATGGCGGAATGCCTGTCGCGACCGGAGACCCTGCCCCCATGGGTCGTCTCCGCCGCGGCCGACATCGCAACCTTCGCCGAGGTCTACCGATTCGACTTCGACGCGGCACGCCGTATGCAGGACTGGGCATCGACGTACCACGAGCGAACGAGTGGCCCGTACAGCGGGGCGTGGGGATATTGCTACTACGGCATCGCCGCCAATGAACAGCTCGATGTCGTTGCGGCCGAATACCACTTCCGGAAGGCGATGCGGCTCGCGGTCAAGTCCGGGGGACGTCACTCACACGCTGCACGTCTCGCCAGCGCGCTGCTCGGCGAACTGCTCTACGAACGTGGCGACCTCGCCACCGCCGAACGGCTATTGAACGAGAGCCGAGAACTCGGATACGACGTCTGCGTGGATTTCATGCTCGCCCCCTGTGTCGTCGGAGCGCACATCATGGCGCTGCGAGGAGACCGGGACGGGGCGGCAAACCGGCTGGACGAAGGCGCCGAGGCCGCCGAATCCCGGTCGCTGCCGCGATTTCGGGCCAGGATCGACAACGAACGGGTCATGCTGGGCCTCCCTCTCGAACCAGGTCGCGCCGTCGAGTTCGCCGAGCGGCGTCACCCGGTCGACGGATTGGACGAGATCACCGCGCAGCTCGAGGATGCCACCGCCATCACCCTTCTCCTCGGTCGACGATCGGCGGAGACGACCGCGGCCGCCTGCACCTGGGCCGGGGAATGGGTGCACAGGATCGAAGGCCGGGGACGGCACCGAGCACTACTGCACGCGAATCGACTGCTCGTCGGCTGCCTCGCGGCCGCAGGCCGAAACGACGAGGCGAAGCAGGTGCTGGCATCGATCGCGGCGCAGTGCGCGGAACGCGACATGATCCGGTACCTCCTCGACGGAGGACCGTATGTCATGTCGACCCTGCGTGGCCTCCGCGACGATCAACTGCACGGGCTGTGGCGGCCGGAGTGGACGACGGTCCCGACCGCCTTTCTCGAAGCGCTGTCAGCGACCACGGGCCCCACCCTCATCTGAGGGCGGCGATCCGCGACACGACGGCGTCGAATCTCGTACGCGGCGATGCGCTGGTGTGCCTCACAGACCAGCAGGTTCATCCGGGACAGCACGAACAGGGACCGTCTCGGAAGTGGCACAGCGGTATCGGCACAACACCGAGTCCGTAGTCCCGGCTACGCACGCCGCGGTCGCGATCGACAAGGCGCCGAGCCGGCGACCTTCAGGATCACCAGACGGTGTCGAATCGACGGCCGCGGGGTTCCTAGGGCGTCGATCGTCTCAGATGGAGGCGGGAGCCGATGACTGTGTACGCAGCCAGCGGGCGGCGTGGTGGCGGTAACTGTCGATGCCCTTGTAGGTGGCGATTTCGGCGGGAAGTTCGGTGATGATGTCGGCGAGTTGCTCGGCCCACGCGGGAATGGTGGCGATGTCCGACAGTGGCGCCAGGTAGGTGTGGATGTTGAAGACGAGCGCTCCGGTGAGGGGCAGTCGGATGAGGTGTTCGAGTTCGATCCGCAGTTGCACGCGTCCGTAGTCTCCATCGGCGACGAGCTTCGGAATGTCGTCTTCCCATTCGGGCCGGGTTTCGAGACTGGTGTCGCGGTGCGGTGAGCCAACGGCGGAGAAAGTCCAATTGGCGCGGCGGAAGATGCGGTCCGTGGTGAGATGGCGCATGAACTGCTGCGCACGGCTGGTGATGCCGCCGCTGGTCAGCCCAGGTACGGGGCGGTGAATTTCGTTGAAGTTCATACCGACATCGAACTTGATCGACCAGTCGGCAGCGAAGGTGACGATGGCCGCGTCGAACCAAAGTTGGTCGTGGCGCTCGGTGAGCAGGAGAATGTCGTCAGGCACCTGGCAGCCGATGAAGGTCAGCGGGTCCTCCGGCAGCGTGACCAGATCACCCATTTCGAAGTGTTGGTCGATGCCGAGCAATGTGTTGCGCCAGTGGTAGCGGTTGCCCTGCCCGGTCAGCTGCATGGTTTCCGGGTGGGAGTCGGCCATCTGCCGCATGAGGTAGAGCATGACGTCCCAGCAGGCGGGCATCATGTGCGGCAAAATCTGCACTCGCCCTGGGTCTTTCGCCAGGATCTCCCGTTTGAGCTGCATCATCGGCACGTATTCGAGTCCGAGGTCGACGACGTGTCGGCCCCAGCCCCCGGCGAGGGTGGGGGTATACCGGGGTGCAGGCTCGACATTGACCGCGTAGCGGAAGGGTTCGTCCCCTGCCGGGAAAGGCCAGGGCAGACAGGTCAGGTCGCTTGTGAGCAGTTCGGTCATGGTATTTCGCTCCAGAGTCGGGCCGGAATGGCGGTGCAGGGTGATCTCCAGTCGGTCGTCAGGCAACCGATGCCAGATACATCGCACGATGCGAGGAGGTGTGCGGGCGCACGAGGAGGTCGCGGGCGCAGCCCGAGCACTCAACGGTGTGGTCTGGGCGCGCGGTGGCCCGGGTGGCGGTGTCGCAGTGCGGGCAGAAGACGTTGATCACGTCCACGTGTGAGATGTGGATGAACAACTCGCACGGCAGAATTCCCGCCTCGCGCGCTACCGCAACAGCCTGCATCACCTCGTACTCCGCCCCGGCGACCATGATGCGGACCCCGACTGTGCTGGTGTCGATCAGGTCGGCGACACCCGCACCGTCGGGGAGGCTGTGCAACGCCACTGCCCGGTGCGCGGAGTCGAGATCCCGCGCCCACTTTTCGACCTTGGCGGTGGCACTGGGGTCATCACCGATCGCGATCAGGAGGTACTGGCGGCCGGATAGGTCCATGCTGGCCGCGGTAATGCCGACCTGCGCGGTGGCGATGTCGGAGTCGTCGATGCTTGTCATGACATTTCCCTCTGAGAGTCGTTGAGGAACAGGCCCGGTGGTTTGGTGTTCGAGGTGGTCAGCCGGTGACGTCGCCGTGTTCACGAAGCCATGCCATTCCCGGGCGGCATTGCCGGTACTGTTCGCGGGGAAGCGCGGATGGGGAATGCATGAGGTTTTCGGTTGCGGTGTCTGATGCCGTGGAGGTCACAGGTCCAGCTCCAGATCCGCGCCAGCTGCCCGGGACACACACGGCATCATCACGTCACCCGTGGACTTCTCCTCATCGGTGAGATAGATGTCGCGGTGCTCGATCCGTCCGCCGCGCACCGGGAGCTTGCATTCCCCGCACACGCCCTGCCGGCACAGGTTCGGCACGTCGAAGCCGTTGTCCAGCAGCGCGTCGAGCAAGCTGGCGTCGGGTCCGACAGTCACGGCGGTACCGGTGCGGCCCAGGGTCGCGGTGAAGGGTTCACCCCCAGCGGAGATGCCGGAGGAGAACGGCTCTGAGTGCACACGCTGGAGTGGCCAGCCCTCGGCGAGCGCAGCTTCGGTGACGGCGTCGATCATTTGCGCCGGTCCGCAGGTGTAGAGGTGGGTGCCGATCGGCTGCCGCGTCAAAGTCGGTGTCACGTGGTCCCAGAACTGTTCCGGGGTCTCCACCATCGTCAACCGGTCCCCGCATAATTCGATCAGGTCCTCGACGTGTGCGCCGAAGCCGGAGCGGAAGGAATAGATCACCTCGAACGAGCGACGCCACTGCACTGCCGCACGCACGTGCGACAGGATCGGGGTGACCCCGATGCCGCCGGCGACGAGGACGTGGTGGCGTGCGTTCGGAATGGGAGCGAACGCACTGCGCGGGCGGGACGTGGTCACCTGGTCGCCGACCGTGAGGTTGTGCACCCACCGCGACCCGCCGGCGCCGGCCCGGTCCAGTCGAACAGAGATCGAGTAGTGGGCCGGTTCGATCGCCGGGCCTGTCAGGGAGTAGGAATTGCGTGTCCCCGGCTTCCAGGTGACCGCGATGTGACTGCCCGGGGTGAACGACGGCAACGTTCCGCCACCGACTGGCGCCAGGACGACCTGACGGATGTCCTCGCAGAGCATCGAAGTGTCGGCAACTTCGACGGAAAGGTCGCTCTGTACCACGGCGCTGGTTGTCGCGGTCTCGACTGCTTCGGTCACGTCAGATCCTCCGAATCTGCTCGATAGCCATGATTGGCATGGTGACGGCGGGAGAAGTGGTGGTAGACGATCAGGGTTGCTCGGGAACCGCCACAACGGAATTCGTCGTCGATCACGGCGGCGGTAGTGACAGTGTGACAGTGCGCGCTGAACACCCGACGTCACGGCAGCACCCACCGCCACCACCGGGTAGAGGACGCCGTGGTCACTGCCATCGCCGATTACGGCGCGAAGGAGCGGTGACCGACGTAGTACGCCAACGCACCGTCAGGGGTGGTGAATCGGATCCGCGATCCCTTCGGCAAGAAGATCGCGTCCTTCGCCTTGGCGACCTCCTTCTGTCCGGTGTCGAGATTCTCGAGAACGAACTCGCCCTCGAGCACAACCTTCATTTCGTCGTACTCGTAGAGGTAATCGAGGGGATTGTCCGTGCGCCGGAGTTCGAAGTAGCCTGCCGACATCTCGGACCCGTCCGGGTTTGCGTACACGTCGTCGATGAAGCCTTCGGTGCCCGGGTACTCCGCAACCGGCATCTGCGGCAGAGACTTCCAGAAATCTGCGGTGACGCGGAACGGTGCGACGGTCCGTCCGATCGCACTGGAATCGACAACGGTCATTGGGGTCCTCCTGGGGATGGGATTGTGCAATCGCTACGTCGATCACCATGCGATGAAACTGAAGATAATGGCAGGAAACCATGCCGTGGGTTACGTGCTCGTAAACGCGCGTGACAAGGAGGTTTATTTGCAAGAAGCACGCATGCCCGCTCTCATCGTGCGCGCCGCCCGCGCGGCCGGACTGCCGCCGCCGATCGACAGCGTGGTCGCACAACTCGACGACGACGGCCTCCTCACGGCCGAAGCCGAACATTCGTGGGGCCTCGGATTCGTCGGGATGTCGGAGATCCACCCCGCCCAGCTGCAGGCGATCCACCGGGTTTTCACCCCCTCTCCCGACCAACTCGACTGGGCGCGGCGTGTCTTACTCGTTCGAAGCAGCAGGGCACGCCGCACTGCGCATGCCGGATGAGACTTCGTCGACGCCCCGGTCGCAGCCCGGGCCACGGACCTGTTGCGCCGCAACCAGCGGATAGCCGATTCAAGCGGGCATGCGGGAGCGGCGGTGATTAGGCCGATTTCCCCGATACCTGAAGGCATCACCGATCGTCCCGGCGCCCTTCACCGCACGCGATCCTGACCAGCACTTTTCCTGCGAGAAGAACGAGACGGGTGCTGCATGATGCCCCGATTGAGCCATCATGGCTTGCGCTGGTGCCATTTTGGTGCCATATTGGTGCCATGGACTTGACCTCGTACGTGAGCAACCATGGACGCGAGTTCGCCAAACACGCCGAAGCCGGCGGCGACGACGCGCCCTGCACGTTGGTCCAGCACCTGACCGGGTCACTCGAGTCGGGGATCCGGACGACCCAGCGCGTCAAACAGACGACGCGGCGCCTCACCCGCCGGGTGCGGTAGCCGCACCGCCTCCCACCACACCGCGTCCCCGACCTGCGGGGATGTCTCGCCCACCCATCAGAAGGGGACAGTCATGCCCAATTTCGATACACCCGAACCGATTTCCGTCACGCTCGAGCTCGGCGTCGGCAATGTGCAGGTCACCGCGAGCGACCGCACCGACACCACCGTCGATGTCCGCCCGAGCGACGAATCCGATGAGTCGGACGTGCACGCCGCCCAGCGGGTCCGCGTCGACTACGCGAACGGCGTGCTCCAGGTCTCGGGGCCCAAAAGCGCGCGTTTTCGACTTCTCCCACAAGACCAGGTCGGTGGAGGTGTCCATCAACCTCCCCAGCGGTTCGCAGGTGTCCGGCGAGGTACAGGTGGGAGACCTCAGCGGCACCGGCCGACTCGGGGAGTGCAGGTTCAAGACCTCGGCCGGGAACGTCCGGCTCGAGCGGAGCGGCCCCCTGCGTGTGGACACCGCGGCCGGTCACGTCACCGCGGACGGCGTCGCGGGCAACGCCGAGATCCACACCGGCTCCGGGAGGGTTCGCATCGGAGCGACAGAGGGCTCCGTGGCCGTCAAGAACTCCAACGGCGACACCATGATCGACGCGGCCACCGGCAACGTCCGGGTGCGCTCGACGAACGGCGACATCTCCGTCGACCGGGCCGGCGCGGGGGTCGAGGCGAAGACGTCCAACGGCAGCATCCGCCTCGGCGAGGTGGCCCGTGGCTCGGTCGAGCTCGGGACTGCGATGGGCGACCTGGAGATCGGCATCGCCGAGGGCACCGCCGCACGGCTGCAGGTGAACAGCAAGTTCGGGCAGGTGCGCAACCTGCTGGACGACACCACCCGGCCCGAGGCGTCCGACGAGACCGTCGAGGTGCGCGCACACACCTCGTTCGGCGGCATCACGATCCGCCGTTCGTGATCCCCTTCTGGCCCTGGAGAAAGGGAAACCATGACCACCGAGCAATCTCAGCCGGCGACTGAAGTGACCAGGTTGCGAAAGTCGTTCGGCGGCCCCGCGTTCGAGAACCAACCGATGCATCTCGACGTGGACCAGGACCGCTGCATCGGCGCCGGCATGTGCGTACTGACCGCTCCCGAGGTATTCGACCAGAACACCGAGGACGGCCGGGTGCTTCTGCTCGCTCCCACACCACCACCCCCGCAACACACGTCAGTCCGCCAAGCCGCCCACACCTGCCCCGCCGCGGCAATCACGATCCTCGACCGATAACCGCCATCAGACACCACTCACACTGACACCACCGGCCGTCCGGTAACCCGCACGACACTCGGGGAACCCGACTACCGCCACGAAAGGAATTCCGATGAGTCGAACGATTCCCACCCAGCACGGCCTCCCCATGGATCGCGATGCGGGCCCCTTCGACCCGCCCCGACAGATCACCCGGCTGCGCGAAGCTCGCCCCGTCAGTCCCATGATCTTCCCCGACGGTCACGAGGGCTGGCTCGTCACCGGTTACGACGCGGTCCGCCGGCTCATGGCCGACACCCGACTCAGCTCCCGCCAGGACATCGGCATTCTCCACGTGCCCTACGAGACCCCCGGCATGCCCGCCGCCACCGAACCGTCCCCGCAAATCCCGGGCCTGTTCATCGCCATGGACCCGCCGGACCACACCCGGCTGCGGCGCAAACTCACCGGCGCCTTCACCGTCAAACGCATGAAGCAGCTCGAAGACCACATCACCGACATCGCCGAGCGGCAACTGGACGAGATGGCGCGCCTGACCCCGCCGGTCGACCTGGTCAAGGAGTTCGCGCTGCCGGTGCCCTCGCTGGTGATCTGCGAACTGCTCGGTGTCCCCTACGCAGACCGCGAGAACTTCCAGGTCAACTCCGCCAAGTTCCTGGTCAAGGACCAGCCGCTCGACGAGAAGATGGCCGCGTACATTGCACTGACCACGTACCTTTCCGACCTCGTCACCAGCAAACGCGCCGCCCCCGGCGAAGACATACTCTCCGACCTGGCCCGCCATGACGACCTCACCATCGAGGAGCTGACCGGTGCCGCCTTCCTGCTGCTACTCGCGGGCCACGAGACCACCGCCAACATGCTGGCACTGGGCACCTTCGCGCTTCTGGAGCACCCGGAGCAACTAGCCGAACTGCGCGCCGACCCGGACCTGCTACCCGATGCCGTCGAAGAACTCCTGCGCTACCTGGCCGTTGCCGACATCTTCTATCGCTACGCCACGGAAGACATCGAACTCGGCGGCGAAACAATCCGCAAGGGATCGACCGTCGTCGTCTCACTGCTGGCCGCCAACCGCGACCCCCAGCGCTTCGACGACCCCGACACACTCGACATCCGCCGCAAGGCCCGCGGTCACCTGTCCTTCGGTCACGGCGTCCACCAATGCCTCGGCCAGCAACTGGCCCGCATCGAGATGCGCGCCGGTTTCGCCGGACTGCTGCGCCGCTTCCCCACTCTCGAACTCGCCATCCCCGCCGACGATGTGAAACTCAGAACCGATATGAACATCTATGGCTGTCCACGAACTACCGGTCACCTGGATGGAAACGGCCCGGTAACTCGCGAGGCCATCGTCGAGAGGTGGGCGAAGCCGGCATGCGGCGACCGCCAGATGGAGGCGGCCTGCCGGTGGACCGACACCACGCCGCGCTTGGCTACCGCCCGCCATACCGGGCGACCGTCGGTAGTCTCGAAACATGGGCAAGCCCACGGTCCCGAGCGGCACGGTGCATGGAGTGCCAACAGATCTACGACAGGCATTGGTCGATAACGGCCCGGCACTGGCCGCGTGGAACGACATCACCCCTGGCACGCAATGAGTGGATCTGCTGGGTCGAGGATGCCAAGCTCGATGAGACGAGACGGCGTCGGATCAAGAGGACGCATACCGAACTGGCTGAGGGCAAGCGCCGCCCATGCTGCTGGCCTGGTTGTCGTCACCGGGAAAAGACCGGCAAGTAGGAGTTCGTCGTGCTCGCGGTATGGGGGTCGATCTGTATTGCGGTACTCCTCAGGCTTCCGGGATTTCGAAGCCGAATGTCTCGCGGGTGATGTCGTCAGGTTCCGGTCCGCCGCGCACCCCGGTGTCGAGAGCGTCGATCGCGGTGAGCTGATCGGCGGTGAGCTCGAAGTCGAAGACGTCGAAATTCTCGGTGATACGCGACGGGGTGACCGATTTCGGAATCACCTGGCGGCCCTGCTGCAGGTGCCACCTCAGCATCGTCTGGGCCGGCGTCTTCCCGTGTGCCGCTGCGATGTTCTTGATGGTGGGATCGTCGAGTGTCGAGCCGTGGGAACCGTGGCGGTAGAAGGTGATGCCACCGATCGGAGACCACGCTTGGGACACGATCCCTCGTGCGGCGTTGGCCGCGAGCACGTCGGATTGACGGAAGTACGGATGTACCTCGATTTGGTTGACCGCCGGCACCACCGATGTTTCGTCCCGCAGTCGCGCGAGGTGACCGGACATGAAGTTGCTGACACCGATGGCGCGGACGCGGCCATCCGCGAGCAGCGTCTCGAGCGCCTTGTAGGCCTCGACGGTGAGGGTGAACTCGCCGGGCAGAGCCTGGTGCAGTATCAGCAGGTCGATCTGATCGATTCCGAGTTTGCGTGCGCTCTTGTCGAAGGCATGCAGCGTCGCGTCGTAGCCGTAGTCGGTGATCCAGATCTTGGTCTCGATGAAGATGTCCGAGCGATCGATGCCCGAACGGCGTATGGCTTCACCGACCTCGCGTTCGTTCTGATAGGCAGCGGCGGTGTCGATGTGCCGGTATCCGGTCTCCAGTGCCGCCTCGACCGCAGCAACAGTGTCATCGGGCGGGGTCTGGTACACCCCGAAACCCAGTGCCGGCATCGTGATTTCGTTGTTCAAAGTCAATTCGGGGATGGTCATGCTTCAACCTTAGGATCGGTCAGCACGCGCGGGGAGTGACGCACTGAGCAGTTGTCATGCCGCGGATCTCGTGCGGCGGGTGTATGCGGAGCCAACCCGCAATGCGGCGCGCACCAGGATCATCGGCGCGCCCGTGGCCCGACCGGAAACAGCGGTTGTCACGGCCGGACCGCGACCTTGAGCGCGTCGCGGGCATCCATCGCGGCATAGCCCTGCGGCGTCTGAGCAAGTCCGACGGTCCGGTCGAACACCTTCCCCGGCTGCACGATGCCGTCCAGGACTGCCGGAAGCAGCTGCTCGATATACGCGCGCACCGGCGCCGGACCACCGGTCAGGGTGACGTTCGGCCCGAACAGGCTCCCGAACCCGACCGGCGCGTCCTCGTACTGGGGCACCCCCACACGACTGATCGTTCCGCCCGCGCGGACGACGCCCACAGCCTGATCGTAGGCGGGCCGGTGACCGACCGCCTCGAGGACGATCGCGCTGCCCAGGCCGCCGGTCAGCTCACGAACCTTCGCGATTCCCTCCTCACCACGCTCGGCAACCACATCGGTCGCACCGAACTCGCGACCGAGATCGGTGCGCACCTGGTGCCGCCCCATCAACACGATCTGCTCGGCACCGAGCTGGCGAGCCGACAGCACCGCCATCAACCCGACCGCCCCGTCACCGATCACGGTCACCACACTGCCCTCGCCGACGCCGCCGCGGATCGCGGCATGCCAGCCGGTGCCGTACACATCCGACAACGTCAACAAGGAGTCGAGCAGCGCATCGTCGGCGTCCTCGCCCACCGGCACCTTTACCAACGTGCCGTCGGCCAGCGGCACCCGGACCGCCTCGGCCTGACCACCCGCCGTACCCAGCGAGGCGTCATTCCAGAACCCGCCACGCACACACGAGGTCTGCAGACCCGCAGCGCAGAACGCGCACGTGCCACACGACACCGCGAACGGCGCAATGACGAAGTCACCGACACGCAACGTCCTCACATCCGAACCGGTTGCTTCGACGACACCGATGAACTCGTGCCCCATCGATCTGCCCGCAGGATCGACCTCCATGGAGTGATAGGGATGCAGGTCGCTGCCACACACGCAGGCCCGCACGATCCGAACCAGAGCGTCGGTGGACGACTGGATGGTGTGATCAGGAACATCGATGACACGGACATCGCCCGCGCCGAACATGTACGTCGCTTTCATGCCACCCAGTTGACCTCCATTCCGGCCGCGCGGGGAGTCACGGACGTTCCGGGTACTGCCAGTACCTCCCACATCCGGCGATCGCTGCCTACCGTGGACTCATGAGCTCGACCGACCTGCGCACCGAAATCCGCGAGTTCCTCAGCACGCGGCGCGCACGCATCACCCCTGAGCAGAGCGGACTACCCGTGTACGGCGGTAACCGCCGCGTCAAAGGCCTGCGCCGCGAAGAGGTCGCCATGCTCGCCGGTGTCTCGGTCGACTACTACGTCCGCATGGAACGCGGCAACCTCGCCGGCGCCTCCGACAGCGTCCTCGACGGCCTCATCGTCGCCCTGCAACTCGACGACGCCGAACGCGACCACCTCTTCGCCCTCGCCCGGCAAGCACAGGCAAGCACCACCCGCCGCCCCCGCACTCCACCGGTGACCGTGCGTCCGGCAATCCAGCAAGTACTCGATGCCATCACGGACGCACCGGCCTGGGTCCGCAACGGCCGCCACGACATCATCGCGATGAACGACCTCGCGCGCGCCCTCTACTCCCCCGTGCTCGCCGACCCCCGCCGCCCCGCCAACACCACCCGATTCGTCTACCTCCACCCCCAGGCAGCCGCAGACTTCTTCGTCGACTACGACACCATCGCCAGGGACGCAGCCGCCATGCTCCGACTCGAAGCAGGCCGCAACCCCCACGACAAAGCACTCATCGCACTGGTCGGGGAACTGTCCACCCAAAGCGAACTATTTCGCCAACGCTGGGCATCACAAGACGTCCGCTTCCACCGCAGCGGCCGAAAGCGCCTGCACCACCCCGCCGTCGGCCAACTCGACCTCGACTTCGAAGCACTCGAACTGTCTTCCGAACCCGGCCTGCAACTCAACATCTATACCGCAGCCGCCGGCACACCCACCGCCGACGCCCTCACGCTCCTCGCTTCCTGGGCCGCTAGTCAGGAACGACTCGGCACCGAACACGACGCTCCCAGCAGACCGCACTGACCCCTGTGCACAGGCGATCGGTGGGCCGCCACCCGGGCGCCAACGGCAGCAGCCACCGGATCATGACCCGATTCAGGAGAGTCAGAGTTGGAGGCCGGCGTGCCGGTTGGTGTCTTTGTAGAGCAGATAGCGGAAGCGACTCGGCCCGCCCGCGTAGCACGCCTGGGGACAGAAGGCACGCAACCACAGGAAGTCGCCCGCCTGCACTTCGACCCAATCCTTGTTGAGCAGATACACCGCCTTGCCCTCGAGGATGTACAGGCCGTGTTCCATGACATGCGTCTCGGGGAACGGGATCGCACCTCCCGGTTCGAAGGACACGATGTTGACGTGCATGTCGTGGCGGGTGTCGTTCGGATCGACGAACCGCTGGGTCTTCCACGCCCCGTTCGTGTCGGGCATCTCGACGCCCACGACATCGCGCTCCCGGGTCACGAAGGACTCGGGCACCTCGATGCCGTCGACCTGCTGATAGGTCTTGCGGATCCAATGGAACGTCGCGGTGGCCGGACTGTGGTTGTGCAGGGTCCACCGGGCGCCGGGAGCGAGAAATGCGTAGCCGCCCGCATCCAGCGCATGCTCGACCCCGTCGAGTGTGAGAGTCAGCGCACCGTCGACAACGAACACCACCGCCTCGGCGCCCGGATCAGCATCGGGACGGTCACTACCGCCACCAGACGAGACCTCGACGATGTACTGCGAGAAGGTCTCCGCGAATCCGGACAACGGCCGCGCCAGCACCCACGCCCTGGTTCCGTTCCAGTGTGGCAGCAGACTGGCGGTGATATCGCTCATCGTGCGACGCGGCAGGACCGCGTAGGACTCCGTGAAGACCGCGCGGTCGGTGGTCAGGTCGGTTTGCGGCGGCAGGCCGCCTCGCGGAACGAAGTAGTTCATGCTGTCCTTATCGGGTTGTCGGGATAGGGGCGGCGGCATGCCGGCGTGGTGTCGATTTTCCGCCTGTGGTCCAGTGTCCTATGGGTACATAGCTGATCACATGTGGGTGACAGGACCGCCCCGGGCGTCCCCTGCTCGATTACTGGAACTTCGCCTCGG
This sequence comes from Rhodococcus sp. JS3073, assembly GCF_026810085.1. Classification (NCBI taxonomy): domain Bacteria; kingdom Bacillati; phylum Actinomycetota; class Actinomycetes; order Mycobacteriales; family Nocardiaceae; genus Rhodococcus; species Rhodococcus sp. JS3073. The sequence goes on from NZ_CP113951.1 coordinate 343,883, forward strand.
AGATTGATCCCGTCGAGAGTGCCGATCCCACCCAGCAAGCCGGCGAACCCGAAGCACCTCGATCCGGCATTGTCGACCAGATGGCCGGCCCGCGTCTGGCGTACCGTAGAGCGGTGCGCTACGAGGTAGGTGAGTCCGATACCGCGACCGCATTGGGCAGTGGTGACGTTCCGGTACTGGCGACCCCACGGCTGATTGCGTGGATGGAGGCGGCCACCATCGCCTGCGCCGCACCGTTCATCGGGGCGGGCCAGACGACGGTCGGGACCGCTGTCCGAATCGAGCACCTCGGCCCCACGCCGGTCGGCGCCGGCGTCGAGATCGCTGCCGAGCCCCCAGCCGCCGCTGTCGGCCATCGGCTCACCTTCACCGTGCGAGCGATCGACAGCTCGGGGAAGGTTGTCGCGTCGGGTGAGATCGACCGGGCGATCGTCGACCGCGACCGGTTCCTCGATGCGTCGTCCCCCGGGGACGACAACCGCTGATCGAACAACGAATCGCGCAGCGCTGAAGACCGTCGATTCACTATGGTGACGATCTGGCCATGCTGTGTCCGGTCAGCTCGGACCCTTTCGTCCCACGAGATGAAAGACGCGGCTGAGTTGGCGGTAGGGGTCTCGTCGGCTGGCCTCGAGTTCGACTGCGGCCGCCGCCGCCACCTGCTTCGAATCGCTGGAGTCCAACTCGGCTCCACTGAAATCGAGCCAATCGACAAACAGCCACACCCCGTACCAGCGTAGGGGTTCCACGCCGCAGCTCCGCAGGAGCTCGCTGAGTTCCTCCACCGTGTCGGCTCGAGTAGGCACTCCCAGCACCCCGACCTCTCCCCTGGTGTCGAACGATGCCAGAGCGTCGTCCCATCGTAGTTCCAAGGCCGGGCGCACTGCCATCGCCTTAGCGTTGCCCGCCATGATCGAGACGACGCCGCCGGCAGCAGTACACCGGCACAGCTGTTCGAGCAATGGCTCCGGCCGCTCCAGGTATCCGAGCACGCCATGACACAAGACGGCGGCGAAGCGTTGACCGTTCACCGCCTCGTCGGCGTTCTCACCGTCGGCCTCCACGAGCGTCACCCGTCGCTGCGCCTCATCAGGCAACTGCTGGAGTCGCTGTCGAGCTTTGTCCAGCATCGCCGACGACGGGTCGAGCAGCGTCACGTCGTAACCGGCGTGGGCCAGCGGGAACGATTGATGACCTGCGCCGCCGCCGACGTCGAGCACAGACGCTGGAGGCGCCGGCAAATGCTCCAGCAGCTGCTGGTGCAGCACATAGGTGCGCACGCGTCCCTTCACCGAGGCATACGCCTCATCGGCAAATTGGTCAGCCAAACCGGCCCAAGCGTCATCGCCCACCACACCAAGATAATGCCGCGTCTTGCGCCCCCCAATCCGTAACCGGCCGTGCCCGGTCGACCCCTGCACCGGATCCCGCCGCACACCTGTCGACGGCACGGAGGCTGCCGGGGTGGACGGTTCGTCGATCCGCTCGAGACCTTCCACTGAATCTGCGCGATCCGAACGATTCCCATTCCGTCACCGTTCGGTGACAGTGTTCGCATGGATCCACGTCGGCGTGTAGCTGCACCTCGATAGTGGTGAGCGCCGCAAAGAGAGCCGCGTCTGCCCGCGCCACGGCCACCGACCAGAACGGAAGAGACGACACCCATGACCGCTAGCCCCTTCGATCTCCCCTACACCGCTGCCGAGGACCGCTACGAGAAGGTCCCGTACCACCGCACCGGAAACTCCGGTCTCGATCTGCCTGCCTTCTCGTTCGGCCTGTGGCAGAAGTTCGGTAGCGACTACGCTTATGCGACGCAGCGGGAAATCATCCTCCACGCGTTCGACCTGGGCATTACCCACTTCGACAACGCCGACCGCTACGGTCCACCGCATCGCGCAGCCCAGAAGAACTTCGGCGCCGTGCTCGCCAAAGACCTCGCGCCTTACCGGGACGAGCTCATCCTGTCGACCAAGGCAGGCAACCCGATCGGTCCGAGCCCGTATCTCAGGGGCGGCTCGCGCAAATCGATCCTCGCCTCGCTCGACCACAGTCTGCGCGACCTCGGCACCGACTACGTCGACATCTTCTACCATCACAGCCCCGACCTCAGCACGCCGCTGGAAGAGTCCGTCGGTTCGCTGGTCAGCGCGGTGGAGCAGGGCAAAGCGCTCTACGTCGGCATCTCCAACTACCTGCCCGATCGCAGCCACGAAGCCGCCGAACTACTGCGCCAGGCCGGCGTTCCGCTGCTCATTCACCAGGCGCGCTACTCGATCTACGACCGTCGCCTCGAACAAAACGGATTGCTGGACACCGCCCGCCAGGACGGATTCGGGCTGATCGTGTATTCACCCCTGGCGCAGGGTCTGCTGACCGACAAGTACCTCGAAACGATTCCCGAGCGCGCACGAGCACAGAACAGCACGTTCCTGACGCCGGATTTAATCGACGAGACCTACCGGCAGCGCACCGCCGAGCTCAACAAGATCGCCGAGGCACGCGGCCAATCCCTCGCACAACTCGCGCTGCAGTGGGTACTGCGGCGGCCGGAGGTCACCTCGGCGCTGATCGGAGCGAGTTCGACCGAGCAACTCGACCACAACATCGCGGCCCTGAACTTTCCGGCGCTCACCGACGAAGAACTCGCGCTCATCGAGGAACACGGTGTGCACGGGACCGGACTCGGACTCTGACCGCCGAGAATATTCCGGCGTGCTTCGTCCGCCGGGATTCGTTGTGTGACAGAGCCACCAGCCGATGACAACCAGTCACCCGCTCGCGCCGGCAGCGCGGGCGGGTGACTGTCACCGTTTGTTCAAAGCTGTTGCGGGAAGCACAAGTAGCGCTCCCCCGGCTCATTCGCGCAGCAACGGCAGGAGCTGATTGCCCTGACGCTCGATCTCCGGCAGATACGGGGTGTCGGAGAGCACGAAGTGGGTGATGCCCAGATCCTGGTACTTGCGCAGCGACTTCGCGACGTCCTCCGGGGAGCCGACGAGCCAGGTGGTGCCGGCGCCGCCGCCACCGACCTTTCCGGGTGCGGTGTACAGGTTGTCGTCGAGTACGTCGCCACGGGTAGCCAGGTCGAGGAGTCGCTGCTGTCCCACGGCTGTCGGGCGATGCGGGTTCTGCGGCGGCGCACCCTGGTTCTTCGCCATCTCCGCTACCTTCGCCTCTGCCTCGGCCCATGCCTGCTCGGTCGTGTCCCGGACGAAAGTGGTGATCCGCAGGCCGAACTCGAGCGGCGCATGCTCTCGGCCGAGTTCCTCACTCAGTGACCGCAACCGTTCGATGCGCTCCTGCACACCCACGAGAGGCTCTCCCCAGAAGAGCTGTACATCGGCCTCGGTCGCCGCAACATGCTCGGCGGCTTCGGACGCGCCACCGAAGTAGAGCTTCGGGTGGAGCCGGCCTCCGTGTGGCGAGATCCGGGGCAGCACCGTGGAATCGGTGACCTGGAAATGCTCACCCCGGAAGGTGACGTTCTCCTCCGTCCACAGCTTGCGGACGAGCTGGAGGAACTCCTTGGTGCGGGCGTAACGGTGAGCCTGGTCGCTCTCGTGTTCGCCGTACGCTCCGAGGTTGTCCTTTCCCGACACGATGTTGATCCGGACCCGGCCACCGGTCAGGTGGTCGAGAGTAGCGACAGCGGAGGCGAAGTGAGCCGGTCGCCAGTAGCCGGGTCGGATCGCGATGAGCGGCTCGAATGTCGCCGTCCTGGCCGCAAGGGCGGCGGCGACGGTGAGTGTGTCGGGCCTACCCCAACCGGTGCCGATCAATGCCCCTTTCCAGCCGTGTTCCTCGAGGGCCTTCGCCTGCGCCGTGAGGGTGTCCAGGCTGTTGTGGTCAACCGTGACGGCGTCGCCGCGGTGTCCCGGGGTGACCTGATTCGGGATGTACCAGAGGAATTCGAGACTCATGGGGTGGTGATTCCTGTTCGATGGTGGTGATGACCAGGACGAAGAGCAGCGGCCGCGCACGGAGCTGCGCCGCGTCGCCACCGCTCGGTCCCCGCTGTCAGCGGTGCGCGGGTCACATGCCCAGGCCTCGCCACTGGCGACCTTCGTCACGAAGCCATTGCGTCACTTCCCTACTTTCGCCCGAGGGATGCACCCGACCGGACGACGTGACCAGCATCCGGACATCGCGAGACTAACCCCGGTTGCCACCGTTGCACGTCCCCGCGTTCCGTCCTCCATGGAGAGAAACAGGACCTGACGTGCCACAGTTCGACGCAACGGGACATAAATTCCTCCCGATCGGAAATACCCAGTGCACCTTGCACCTTCATCGATGCCCCTTCCCCGGACACCATTGGCGTCAAGATGATTTCAACCCTCGAAGCATGGATGAAGACGGTGAATCATCAATCGAAATTGCGTTTTCATCGACGGAGAATGTGAATGCCCTCTGAACTAGCACTCTCGACACTTCACGTCAGCGAGGTGTCTTGGTTCGATCCCGACGCGGAGGCATTGCGAGCGGCCATGGCCGACGAAGTGGGGCCGCGATACTCCGACCGAGTATCGACTGCAGACCGGGCCGCCACCAATGCGGTTGACCCGACATCCGTTTTCGTCACAGTGGTGGTGTACACCGCCGAGGTGACGACCGGCAAACGAGAAGCGGTCGGTCACGCCGCACTCCGGTGGAACGGCGACGACCTGGAGTTGAAACGGATGTTCGTCACAGTGGAGCATCGCGGAACCGGCGTGTCGACAGCGTTGTTGAGCGCAGTCGAGGATGCCGCCAGGAAGGCGGGGCGCCCCCGCCTGATTCTCCAGACCGGCGACCGGCAACCCGACGCGGTCAGGTTGTACGAGAAGAGTGGCTACTCGCGGATTCCGATCTTCTCCCCGTACGAGATCTTGCCCTTCTCGAATTGCTTCGAGAAGGTATTCGATCAGGGGTGACGGATCGCCGCACTCCACGTAACAGACGAGGTGCGGACGACGTCGGCGTCGACCAACGCCACGGCTCGCCCGTTCTCGGACACGACGACCGGCCCCCGGTGCCCCCGGATTCGTCGCACGGCGACCGTCAGCTCTTCGGTGACTCCCACGACGGGCAACGGCTGATCGACGTGCACGCCGACCGGGTCGTCGTCCGGACCGTCTGACAGCGCCGCGGCACCGACGGACCCCAGGATCTCCGCGACCACGACCGGACCGGTGACCGGGCGCGCCAGCGCGACGGGTAGCACCGGGGTGTCGGCGAGCACGTCACGCGCCTCCGCGACGGTTGCGGTGGACGGCACTGCCCGGGGTGCGCTCCCCCGGCCGCCCAGTGCGTCACCCACAACGGGTCCGGTCGCTGCGTGGTAGAGCGGGAAGCCCAGCCGTCCCAGCCACTCGTTGTCGAAGTACTTCGACAGGTAGGCCCGGCCCGAGTCCGGGACGATCACGACCACGACGTCGTCCGGACCGAGGGTCCGCGCGACCCGCAGGGCGGCGGCGACCGCTGTACCGGCGGAACCTCCGACGAGGAGGCCTTCCTCCCGGGCGAGGCGGTGCAGCACCGTGAGCGCCTCGATGTCCGGGATCCGCTCGAGTCGATCGACGACGTCCGGGTGATAGGAATCCGGCCACTCGTCCTGCACGGTCTGCGGGTGCAGGAAATGCCCCACGGATTCGATGTACCAGGCCCGTCCGTCTCCCCCGCCGTATACGGAGGTCTCGGGATCCGCACCGATGATCTGCACGGCCCCGCCGGAGATCTTCGTCAGGAACTCCCCCGTCCCCGTGATGGTCCCACCGGTTCCGACACCGGCAACGAAATGAGTGACTCGGCCCTGGGTCTGACGCCAGATCTCCGGTCCGGTCGTGGTGCGGTGCGCGTCGGGATTGGCCGGGTTGTCGTACTGGCCGGCGAGCCAGCCGCCGGGAATCTCCGCCGCGAGTCGAGTGGCCACGTTGCGTACGAACTCGGGATGATGGCTGGGCCGGCCGCCCGGTGTCACATGCACCTGCGCCCCGTGTGCCCGCAGCAACGCGATCTTCTCGACGCTCGTCTTGTCGGGTACCACGACTACGGAACGGTATCCCCGAGCGGCGGCGACCAACGTCAGCCCGACTCCGGTATTGCCCGACGTGCCTTCCACGACGGTGCCTCCGGGCAGGAGTTCCCCGGATTCTTCAGCCGCGTGGATCATGGCCAGGGCGGCGCGATCCTTCACACTTCCGCCGGGGTTGAGGAACTCGAGCTTGGCATACACCGTCGCGGAGATGCTTCCGGTTACCCGGTTCAACCGGACGAGGGGTGTGTTGCCGATGGCGTCGGTGATCGAGTCGAAGACTCCGAGGCTCTCAGTATCGACTGCGGGGGGATCGAGGATGGTCATGCGTCTGCCTTTCGAGGCCGCCCTGGTGTCACTCGGTCAGCATCGCAAGAGCGGTCGTCGAGCAACAGGATTCGCGTCACGCCGATCAGATCTTCAGTGGCTCGCCACCCAACAGCGCATCGAGTTCACCCGAAATCCTGGAGATTCGAATTCTTCTCGTGTGCTGGCGAATGGGCTGTAATTCGGGGCGACCGAGAGCGAAGGGGGTAGTCGAAAAGATGTCGACACCGGTGACGACACTGCAGCCTCACGACACCGAGTTGTGGCAGTGGCGATTGTCTGCGCGTTGCCATGAAGAGGACGCGGAGATCTTCTTCCCGGCGGACGCCGAACGCAGGAACGCTCGCTCCGAGCGGGAAGATCTCGCCAAGGAGTTCTGCCGCGGCTGCGCGGTGGTGGAGGAATGTCTCGAGTATGCCCTCCACACCGGCCAACAGCACGGCGTCTGGGGTGCGACGACACCGGGCGAACGGCTGGCACGTCTCGGCCGGTGAGCGAATACCCGCGTTCGGCGTTCTCAGAGGGGCGAGAACACCGACGTGGTGGATGGCCCCGTCAACGACGTCTTCTCGAGACGAGTTGGCGGGGTCTCCGTCCGTTCGATCGCGGCACCGGAACAGTCCGTCGAACTTCCCCTGCGGGCCGTCCGTGATCCGGATCGGACACCGGTGACATCGAGGATGCCCTGCCGGTACTTCCCGCGACCGGGGAGCAATCCTCAGGTCGTCCCGGTCTCGGCGGCCAGGGAGCGGAGGGCCTCGACCCGGGTACCCACGACGTGTCGGCGGGCCAGTTCTTCCGCTCCGTCCGCGTCTCGAGCTCGGAGCGCCTGGTAGAGCTGCTCGTGCTCGCCGCACATGGTGTCGCCGTCGTCGCGGGTCGAGGTGAGGTGGAACAGACGTCGCAGTCGCGCATCGAGTGGCGCCATCAGATCTTGCAGCAGGGGGTTGTGGGATGCCTCGACGATCGTCCGATGGAAGTCCGCGTTGAGCGCGACGACCTGGCGGGTCTTCCCGGTCTCGGCGGCGGCGCGGGAACGGGCCACGATTGCACGGAGGGCCTCAAGTTCGCCGGCGGTGGCGTGCAGAGCTGCCAGCCGCGCCGCCAGCCCCTCGAGGCTTTCGCGCACATCGAACAGATTCTCGGCCGCCGCCGCGTCGAATTTCGCGACCACCGCGCCGCGTCGTGGTGCCACCGTCACGAATCCCTCGGATTCCAATCGCTGCAGCGCCTCGCGCAGTGGGATCCGTGACAAACCGAACTCCTCGGACAGTTCCCGCTCGACCAGCCGGAATCCGGCCGGATATCGGCCTTCGATGATTCGCTCGCGCAATTCGATGTAGGCGCGATCTCGCAGTGACTGATGGGTGCCGCCGATCGAGGCGGAGCGCTGCGCGGTGCGGCGGGTGGTCATTGCGCGACTCCAGGTTCGAGGGACGGGGGCTGCTCGGTCGCAGACTCTCCCTCGCATCATTGCAGGCTTTTGCGATCTCTTCCGCACCCGGGTCATTTGGTATACCGTAGACCAAACTTAGTCCCGGACGCTCAATCCGAACCATCTCTGACCTGCATGTTGATACCTCTATACCTACCCCCGGAGAGAAACTGATGCACCAATCGGTCGGCACCGCGCCCGATCCCACCGCCCCCGGCACTGCGACACCCACGGCTCTGGAAGACGTCACGCTTCCCTGCGGGCGCCGCGCCGACGTCGTACTCCGCGGCGATCGGATCGAATCTGTCGACGATCACCGGTCCGGTCACCACCGGCCCGGCGCCTATCACCTCGGCGGCGCCCTGCTCCTGCCCGCGCTCGTCGACGGACACTGCCATCTGGACAAAACCCTGCTCGGCTCGGCGTGGCAGCCTCACCGAACCTCACGGACGCTGCGCGAGCAGATCACCACCGAGCGACTATCGCGCCGCGACACGCAGGCGCCGGCCACCGAACGCGCCGCGGCCCTCGCCCGGCGCATGGTGTCGCTCGGCACCGGGCACGTACGCTCCCACGTCGACATCGACCCGGACGTGCAACTCACAGGCCTGCACGCGCTCCTCGAGGTGCGCGAACAGTTCCACACGCGACTCGGTATCCAACTCGTCGCCTTTCCACAGAGTGGGGTCGTCACCGCCCCGGGGGTGGCCGACCTCCTCGATGCCGCACTCGCCGACGGCGCCGACGTCATCGGAGGACTCGACCCCGCCGGATTCGACGGCGATGTCGACGGTCAGCTGAACGTCGTCTTCGGGCTCGCGGAACGGCACGGCGCCGGTGTGGACATCCACCTACACGACGGCGGTGAGGCAGGCGCCCACCAGCTGCACGAAATTGCCACGCGAACAAAAGCATTGGGTCTGGTCGGAAAGGTCACCGTCAGCCACGCCTATGCGCTCGGGCAACTCGACGACCACGAGCTGGACCGGGTGGCCGAGGCGCTCGCCCGAGCCGGAGTCGCGATCATGACCAACGGCCCGAGCCGGTCGATGCCCCCGGTGCTCCGCCTGCGTGAACACGGAGTCCGGGTCTTCGCCGGGTCCGACAACATCCGCGACACCTGGTGGCCGTACGGCACCGCCGACATGCTCGAACGCGCAACCATCATCGGCCTGCAGGGCGAGCTGATGACCGACGACGACCTCCGGTATGCCGCCGCCCTCGCCACCGACGAGGCCGCAGCCGCCCTCGGCCTGACGGACTACGGGCTGGCTCCCGGCAAACGCGCCGACCTGGTGGCCGTCGCCGCGGGCAGTGTCCCCGAAGCCGTTGCCTCCCATCCCGAGCGACTTCTCGTCCTCCATGGGGGCCGGATCGTCGGCCCGACCCCCCTCACCACTATCCGCATTCAGCCACCGACCTTCGAGGATTCCCGTGATCACTGACCGAAACGCGTCCGGAGCCAAGGCCCCCGCGCAGAGAATTATCGCCGGCGCCACCGACGGCAGGCTCGCCGCCGGTCGAATTGGTACGTTCGACCTCGTCTTCTTCGTGGTCGCCGCCGCTGCCCCGCTGACCGTCCTAGCGGGCGTCGCGCCGTTCGCGATCGGGATCGGAGGTGCCGGTGCCCCACTCGCCTACCTGATCGCGGGTGCGTTGCTCACGTTGTTCGCGGCCGGCTTCACCGCGATGAGTCTCTATGTGCGTAACGCCGGCGCCTTCTACGCCTACGTCGCGCGGGGACTCGGCCGGAGCCTCGGCGTCGGGATCGCGTACATCGCCGTGATGTCCTACAACCTCATCACACCGGGGGTCGCCGCCGCCTTCGGTTACTTCGCTTCCGGGACGATCCGCAGTGCGACGGGCGCCGACGTCCCGTGGTGGGCGTTGTCGGGCGTCTGTGTTGTCGCCGTCGGCGTGCTCGGCTGGCTGAAGGTCACACTCAGCGCCAAGGTTCTCGGCGTCGCCTTGATACTGGAAGTGGCGTCGCTGCTCGTGATGAATGCGGGAATCCTCGGCGAACGCGGGTTGGCCGCACTGGATGTGAAGTCCTTCGATCCGGCCACGCTCGCGACCGGAGGGGTAGCCGGGATGTTCGTTCTGGTGATCGGCGCGTTCACCGGTTTCGAGGCGACCGCAATCTACGCGGAAGAGGCACGTGATCCGAAGCGGACGGTGCCGCGGGCCACGTACATTGCCGTCGGATTCCTTGCACTGTTCTACGCCGGCGGGGTGTGGCTGATCATGGGCGCCTTCGGCACCGACACCGCGGTCGCGATGGCCGGTTCCGCCGCAGGGCCCGATCTCACCTTCGAGGCGGGTGAACTGTACGTCGGCGCGTGGCTGGCCGACACGATGCACGCACTCATCATCGTCAGCGCGTTCGCCGCCGCCCTGGCCTTCCACAATGCCGCCGCCCGCTACCTCTTCGCCCTCGGCCGGGAAGGACTGCTGCCGCGGTTCCTCGGGAAGGTGTCCGCCCGCCACGGCTCACCGAGCGGCGCCGTGATCGCGCAGACCGTGTTCAGCGCGGTGATCATCCTCGCGGGCGCCGCGTGCGCGGTGGATCCGTACTCGGTGGTGTTCTTGTGGACCAACAGCATCGGTGTCCTCGGCATCATGGCGATGCAGGCGTTCGCCGCGCTCGCGGTGTACGCCTTCTTCCGCCGCGACCGGCGGGGCCTCTCGGCGGCGAGAGTGATGTGGGCGCCGCTGATCTCCTGCGCCGGACTCACTGTTCTCACCGTGCTCGCGATCGTGCACTTCGACCTGCTGACGGGACGCTCCGGGCTCGTCAACGTTCTCCTGCTCGCACCGTTGCCGATCGTCGCGGCGGCGGGCCTCTATGTCGCCCTGCACATCCGCCGCTGCGATCCGGCACGCTACGCCTCACTCACCAGCGTCGACGTGGAACGGGACCGAGAAACACGATGACCGCCGAAAACACCACCGTCACCGTCTTCCGCGACGTCCGCCCCTTCGGCGGCGCGGTGACCGACTTGATCGCCGTGAATGGCGCACTGGCACAAAACATTCCCGACGGGGTCGCCGTCGACTACGTCGACGGCCACGGGAAGGCCGCCGTGCCGACCCTGGTCGACGCCCATATCCATCCGGACAAAACCGCATGGGGCGAGCCGTGGTACAGCAGGCGCACTGCGCACGCGATCGAGGACCTCGTCGCCGGCGACGTCGAACTCCACCACGCCCAACCCACACCCGTCGCGGACCGAGCGCTCCGGCTGATGGCGCACGCCGTCACCCTCGGGACACGAGCGATGCGGGCGCACGTGGACGTGGCGCCGGCGTACGGGCTCGCCGGGGTGGAAGCGGTGGCCACCGCCCGAGATGCCCTGCGCCACGCGATGGACGTCCAGATCGTCGCGTTCCCACAGCACGGTGTCGAACGGACGCCGGGCACCGCGGCACTGCTCGAGATGGCCGCCGACAGCGGGCTGATCGACGTGATCGGAGGGATCGACCCGGCAGGCTTCGACCACACCCCCGGTGGAACCGGAGGAGGCGCCCGCCAACTCGACACGGTCTTCGGGATCGCCGAAAGACACGGTTTGCCGATCGACATCCACCTCCACGACACCGGCGAGACGGGTACCGCGACTCTCACCGACATCGCCGAGCGAACCAGAGCGGCCGGTCTACAGGGCCGGGTCACGGTCAGCCACGCCTTCGCCGTAGCCGAATTGTCCGGCCACACCCTGGATTCGACGGCGAATCTGCTGGCGATGGCGGATATCGCGCTGACGACGGCCGCGCTGTCCACGGCGACGGTATTACCGTTCCGTCTTCTGGCGCAGCACGGTGTGCGGGTCGGGCTCGGGTCGGATGGCGTTCGCGACAACTGGAGCCCATTCGGTGACGCGGACATGCTCCACCGCGCGTGGCTGCTCGGCTGGGCACTCGACGCACGCCTCGACGAGGATCTCGAGGCGTGCTACGAACTCGCCGCCGACGGCGGTGCTGCCGTCATGGGGCTACCGCGGGCCGACCTGCAACCGGGTTCACCCGCCGACTTCATGTTGCTGGACGGAGAATGCGTGCCGCAGATCGTCGTCGACGTCCCCCGTCGGGACACGGTGGTGCGGGCCGGACGGGTCGTCGCTCGCGACGGCATACTCCTCTGAGTCGTCCCGAGGGCGTCGGTCAGGACCGCAGGGGCGCTTGCAGCAGGGTCCGGTCGTCGCCCGGGGCGCTCACCCCGAGCATCGTCGCATCCGACATCGGTAGCCCCACCGCCAACTGCATCGACATCGTCTTGTCGCCGCCGGCGATGAAACTGCCGGCATTCATGCGACTTCCGTCGGAGCGTTGGAGCCAGACGTTGTACGTGCGGCCCTGTGGGAGTCCGGCGACGTCGAGGCTGATTCCGGTTCCCCACGCCCGGTTCTCCACCCGCGCGGAGGCATCCACACCTGCGGCGAGCACCGTGAATGCCACCGGCTGCCCGGGCGGGGCCGTCGAGGTGCCCCCGCGCAGGAAGAACCCGCCGGTCACCAGGCCGACGGCGATCACGACGGCCGCGGCGGCGACTGCGATCCGGTGGTACCGCTTCCGTCCGCGTTCGCGGTCGACCGCCCCGAAGATCGCGTCGGGCAGCGTCGACGACGGCCGGGGCGCAGGTTCGGTGAGCCGGTCCGGGTCCGCCGCCGACAGGGCAGCCGCCACCGGAGTCAGCAGACGCAACTCGGTGCGGCACTCCGGGCAACCGTCCAGGTGGGCGCGAAGTGTGATCGTCTCGCTGTCGTCGAGGCGACCGAGCGCGTACATCCCCAGCATGGTGCGCATCTGCTGGCAGCGGTCAGTGGTCACCATGCCACCCCATTTCTTCGAGTACGAGTCGGAGAGCCTTCAGCGCGTAGTACACGCGACTGCGGACGGTGCCCACGGGAATGCCGAGGTGTGCGGCCACCTCGGTGGCGGGCCGGTCACGCAGGTGAATCTCGACCAGGACGAAGCGGTGCTGATCGGACAGCCGCCGCAGCGCCTCCTCCATCTCGAGCCCCACCAGCAGTTGCTCGAGGGGACGCTCGGGTGCGGGCAGCTCGGGTGGTGCAGCGTCGGCCAGCTCCGGTCGGGCGGCACGAGCCCGGATCGCGTCGATCACCACGTTGCGGCAGATCGCATACAGCCAGGTCCGGAGCGTAGAGCGCCGTGGGTCGTACCGGTCCGCGCCCCGCCACGCACGCAGGAACGTCTCCTGCACCGCCTCCTCCGCGCGACCCCGGTCTCCGAGGGAGCGGTAGGCGAGGGCGAACAGTTCCCTGCCGTGGTCGTCGTAGGCGGCCCGCAACACCGTCTCGTCATCCAAACTTCCCTCGGACTGGTCCCCGCGTGTGCGCACGATACGAAGCCGCACCACTCACCTCCCGAACACCGGATACGGCGTCGGCTCGCCCGACACCCACCGAGGAGTACGGGCGCGGGCGGCGCGGCGTTCACTTCGAATTCTGCCACTCGGGTGCGCGGAGGCGGCCCCGGCAGGTGAACGCGGACCGCCGACCATCCGTACTCCCCAGCACCGAACGACAGGCACACGGGAACGAACGAATGGAGATCTACGAAGATGCTGAAGAAGTCGATTCTTGCGGCGGCCGGCGCCGGCACCGCGATCGCGCTGATCTCGGCGTGCGGCACCGCCACCGACGACGCCCCGCCCGAGGTGCCGCCGTCTGCGTCCGCCGCGGCGAACCCCGAACCGGCAACCCCGGCGGCCGCCGGGCAGGTGGAGCTCGGCACCCGGGACACCGCACTCGGCGCGGTGCTCACCGACGGAGACGGTTTCACGCTCTACCGATTCGATGAGGACACACCCGGCTCCATCCGGTGCACCGGCCCCTGCGCCGAGATCTGGCCGCCCTCACTCGGAGCACCCCGGCCCGACGCCACCCTCGCCGCCCGCACGGGTGCCACGACGCGGCCGGACGGAACCGAGCAAATCACCTACGACGGCCACCCGCTCTACCGGTTCGCGAAGGACACCGCCCCCGGGCAGACGGGCGGCGACGGCGTCAAAGGAACCTGGCACGTGGTGACGGTCGACTCCGCCCATGGATGACGCCACCGCACCCCCGGTCAGGGCGCCACGCCCGGCGGTCAGTCGGCGCAGTGCGCTGCTCGGCCTGGCCGCGGTCGGCGCGATCGCAGCAGCGGACGTCGGCGGGTTCCTCTGCGCGGCGGGGACACTGGACGCCGACGCATTGACCCCGGCACGGCTGACCGACCGATTCGAGGAGGTCGCCGGGCACCACGACGGGTTCCGGCGCAATCACGCCAAAGGAGTCAGCGCGACCGGATATTTCACCGCCACCGGCGCCGGGTCCGCGGTCTCCACGGCCAGTGTTTTCCGGATCGGCCGGATCCCGGTGACCGGCCGGTTCTCACTCTCGGGTGGGAATCCGTCCACTCCGGACGCCGACGCCACGGTCCGCGGGCTGGGGTTGGCGTTCGACCTCCCCGATGGCGAGCAGTGGCGCACCGCGATGATCAACACCCCGGTGTTCCCCGACCGGACGTTAGACGGCTTCTACGAGCGGTTACTCGCATCGAAAGCGGACCCGGCCACCGGCAAGCCCGATCCGGATCGCATGGCGGCGTTTCTTTCCCGCCGCCCCGAGACCGCGGCGGCGATGAACCTCATCCGACAGCATCCACCGACCTCCGGGTTCGACAACAGCACCTACTACGGTCTCAACGCCTTCCTTTGCACCAACGACACCGGAGTCACGGTTCCGGTGCGATGGACACTGGTCCCTGAGGAACCGGCCCGCTCCCCCGGCCTGCCGGGGCGCGATTACCTCTTCGACACACTCACCGCGACAGTCTCGCGTCGACCGTTGCGGTGGCGGATGTTGCTCACGATCGGTCAACCCGGCGATAGGACCGACGACGCCACCCGGCCGTGGCCGCCGACCCGGCAGGTCCTCGACGTCGGCACCGTGATCATCGACGCGGTCCGGACCGAAGCGCCGCACAACGCGCGGGACCTCAACTTCGACCCGCTCATCCTCCCCACGGGCATTGCGCCCTCGGACGATCCCCTGCTCAGCGCCCGGTCCGCGGTCTACACCGAATCGTTCACCCGACGGTCCGGGGAGCCCAAAACACCGGCCCTCGTCGATGTGGATGGGGTGCGCGATGACCGCTGACCCGACCGACCGCCCGCTCCGGTTCGCGCCGACCGTCCGGTTGCTGCATTGGGCGATGGCGGTCATGGTGATCGCACAACTGCTCGTCGGCGCCGTCATGGTGACGACCCTCGACCACTACCATCTGCTGCGCTCGGTGCACGTCCCGTTGGGCGCCGCGATCCTCGCCCTGGTGATCGTCCGCATCGGCAATCGGCTGGTGCGCCGCGCGCCCGCACCACCCTCCACCATGAGACCGGCCGAGCGCCGGGTCGCAACCGCGTCGGAGTACCTGCTCTACGCGCTACTTGTGATCCAGCCACTCACCGGGTGGGCCATGCTCTCGGCCGGCGGCTACCCGATCATCCTCTACCAGCATCTGCACTTGCCCACGCTGATTGCACCCGATCCCAGCGTCTACGCGTTGTTGAGACAAGCTCACACCGCATTCGCCTACCTGCTGTTCTTCACCTTCACCGCACACATGTCCGCCGTCCTCTTCCATGTGCTGGTCCTGAACGACAGGCTCCTCGACCGGATGGCACCGTGGCGTACTCGCCGAAAGTCTTCGCCTACCTCGTCCCGGCCGGCACCTGCGCGGATCGTCGATGATATTGTTGCAGAGCAGGATTGAGGATGGTGATGCTCGCAGCACCGATGCCGAGACCGGCATGCGACTCGTGCCGGCCGCGTGATGGAGCACCAGTTCGGCCAGGTCGGTGAGCGGGAACATGCCCCAGACAGGGGTTCGGCCGGGAATGCTCTCACATTCTCGGCCGGATCTCTGCTTCTCGAGTGTTTCACCGTTGCCGATTACTCTCTCGATCCGCAACTACCAATGTACGCGCGGATGGCGGTCCACCGCAATGGCTCGCCTCTGTGGTTCATCGCTGCGAGCGAGAGCGTGGGCTACTTGACCGCGGTCAGGTACGTCGATCGTTTCGACAGATCGACAAGTTCTTCGGGGAGCTCCGGAACCGGCCGCCCGTAGGCAGCCGCCAGCTCGAGCGAAGTGGACCGCCGCACCGACCAGCCGTGCCCGGTCAACCACTGCACCGGATCGGCCCGCTCGTCACCGTAGAACAGCTCGGAGATGTCGATGTCGCCGAACGGATTATTCGCGAAATACTTCGCTCTGATGGCCTCGAAGCGTTGCATATCGGTTCCCGCCGCGAAGTTGTCCACGGCAAGGTGGCTGCCGGGACCGGACAGGTGGTCGATCCGCTCGAACAGCGCGTCGTGCGCCACGCCCGGGAGGTACGCCAGCAGCCCCTCCACCGACCAGGCGGTCGCCTTACCGGGGTCGAATCCGGCAGCTTGGAGGGCGACAGGCCAGTCGTCTCGCAGATCGACGGCCACCGGGCGACGATCAGCCTTCGCCCTGGCGCCATGATCAGCGAGGACCCCCTCCTTGAATTCCAGCACCTGCGGTTGGTCGACCTCGAAGACCGTCGTGCCGGTCGGCCAGTCGAGGCGATACGCCCGTGCGTCCAACCCGGCCGCGAGGATCACCGCCTGTGAAACCCCTGAACTCGTGGCTGACGAGAAGAACTCGTCGAAGAATTTGGTCCGAGAACCCATGAATCCGGAGACCGGCATGTCCCCGAGTGTCGACGGGTCGGCCAACAGCCCGGTGAAATGCGGTTCACCCGCCGCTTCGACGAACCACCGCGCGTAGTCGTCCTGAATCAGCGCGTCGGGGCGCACTGTCTCCAACGCCCGAAATGTCGCCACTCCCAACGCGGTCAGGCCCACGCTACTGACGATGTCCCAACTGTCTCCATCGGTTCGCATCGCTGAAATACCCTCCCGATCTCGTCGCAATTCGGAGCCGACGACCGAGCAGCGCAGAGCGGCGACGAGGCCAGAGAAGTTCGGTAAGGCCTCACCGAAATCCGGGCCCAGCGTGATCGACCGAACCCGCGCAATTCTACGCTCGGGCCGCCGCAATCAGCCGGAGCCGATTCGCCGACCTCGCACCCGCTCGGTCACATTCCCAGCCACTGCCGAGGTGACCAGGCCGAGTGGCACGGGACCGAACATGTGGTGTACAACATAGTCGGCCACGATGTGAATCAGATCACAACCGTGACCGTGAGGCACACATATCGGTAACCGACGAAAGCAGGACACATGGCGACAACCTCGATTGCCCCGACGACTCCCACCGGACGGCAGACGCCCCGGCGCAGCGGCACCATGAGCACCGCGGAGATCAAGTCGAGGATCGAGGCCATGTTCGCCGACGACCGCAGGCCCACCCGCCCCGCGGTCACGAACTGACGAATTCCCCGACGAGGGGATCGGATGAACACCGAGTGACCTGTCCATCCGATCCCCCGCCGCGCGTCGCACTCGAAAACGTTGCAGCACAAGCAGAGACATCGGGGCCCCGCAACTCGGGATGACGACCGGCAGGTTTACGGATGAACGACGTCCAGCAGTACGCGGACAGTCTCGCGGATCAGTTGAACCGCTCGATCGAAATCGACGACTGCGGTCTCAAGCCGCTCGCTTTGACCGAGCAGCACGGTGATCTCGACGATGTCCGCGTCCGGTCGATCCTCCAGCGACACTCGTCCCCGGAAGTATTCGAGTACGCATTCTCGCTCGATATCGCGCACGCAACCGGGCCGGTTCGGTTCCCCGCGAATCCGGCGTTGCAGACGTTGCCTCGGGTGTGCATTCCGATGCGGGCACACGGGGAACTCCAGGGATATCTGTGGCTGATCGACAGCCCGCCGCTCACAGATTCCGACATCACAGCAGCGGCCGGGACCGCCTCCGCGATCGCAGACCTGCTCCACCAGCAGTTTCAGTCGACGGCCACCGTGCTGGACCGCGAGTCTCAACTCGTGCGCGCACTGCTCGCCCCACCGCACGAGTCTTCACCGCCGGCCGACCTTCTCAGCGGTGAACCGCTCCTCCGATTTACCGAACCCGCATGTGTGCTCACCATGAAGTTGGCACCGATCGATGCCGGCGGCGAGCCGCTGGACGTCCGTGCGATGCGGGGCGCCGCCCAGGAAGTCGCGTACGCCCGACCGGTGGGCCGTTCCCTCCTGGGGCACGGCGACGACACACTCCACCTGATTGTCAGTGCCGAGGTACACGCCGACCGCCTTCGCCCGTTCCGCCACGCTCTGGCACAGGCGGCCCGGCGGCGTGGATGGAAGTTGCACGGAACCGGCACCGGGGGCGCTGCCTCCGATCTCGATGGGCTGCGACGATCCGGAACGGAATCCAGCTATGCGGCAACCGTTGCACACGCGCGGAACGTCGAGCAGTTGGGCTGGAACGAGCTCGGAGCCGACCTCGTGTTCTACGGACTGCCGTGGACGACGGAAACCCTGGAGATTCTGTTCCCCGGCGCATCCCGTCTGTTCGATGCGGACAACACGCTGATTCGCGAGAGTTTGGACGCCTACTTCGATTGCGGCGGTGACACACGCCGCGCTGCCGCCCAACTGGCGGTGCACCGCACCACCCTCTACTACAGGCTCGACCGTGCGCAACAGCTTCTCGGAGAGGATTGGGCACAGGGCGAACGCAGAGCCGGACTCCAGCTCGCCCTCAGATTGGCGATGCTGATCCGCAACACCTGATGCGTGTTCAACAGTCAGTTTCCACGGACCACCTGGAGCTTTCGACAATTTCAGGAACACACGTCGCCGTTACTCGAACACAGACGGAAGACGCTCCCGCACGTCGGCCGTAGTGTTCGGAATCACAGTCGAGAACGTCGCATCGGTGCAGATGGACGCACCGACAGACCCTCGCCGACCACGTCGACGTGCCGGTTTCCTCGAACACTCGAACGAGGATTCCGGCGGGTGCACGGGCCGGAATCGGCGAGCTCGACCGTCGCGACTGATGATTACCCATCCTCTTTCCTGAAGGAGCCCCCGTGGCCACACACGCTCTCGATGACGCGAAACTCTCGCGGTTTCATCTGAAAACGACGCTCTACGGAAATGGCGGACATCTCTGCGACGGGTACATCCTCGGCGCCATTGTTCCCGCACTCCCCCTCTTCGCACAGTCTCATCCGATCGGTTCATTGATGAGCGGCTTGATCGGCGCCTCCGCACTGATCGGCGTGTTCCTGGGGAGCCTGTTGTTCGGCTGGGTCACCGACAAGATCGGCCGCCGGCGGATGTTCGTCATCGACCTCGCATTGTTCGTCGTCCTCTCCCTCGCTCAAATCGCGGTCACCGACGCCGTCATGTTGCTCGTTCTCCGGGTTCTGCTGGGGATTGCGGTCGGAGCCGACTACACGATCGCCACGACCCTCGTGGCCGAATTCTCACCGCGGAAACACCGGGCCACTCTGCTCGCAGTGGGGCCGGCGATGTGGACAGTCGGGTACGTCCTCGCGATTGTCGTCGGAACGGCACTCGCCGAGGTCGGGGGCGCCGACGCCTGGCGCTGGATCCTGGCGACCAGCGCGGTCCCCGCGCTCATTCTGCTCATCCTCCGCCGGAATACACCCGAGTCACCGCGCTGGCTCGCTCAGAACGGACGAGCAGAGGAAGGCCTCGCGATTCTGCGGAAGCATGTCTCCCCGACCGCAACCCTCGCCGACCTCGCCGAGGAGGAGGCGGCGGAATCGTCTGGTTCACTGCGCGACGTGTTCGCCGCACAGCACCGCAAGCGTCTGGCATTCGCGTGCCTGTTCTGGTTTTGCCAGGTCGTTCCCTATTTCGCCGTCTTCACCTTCCTCCCCACCATCCTCGAATCACTCGACATCGAATCCGGCTTCTGGCAGACCACCAGTGTCAACCTCTTCCTTCTGATCGGCGGCGTCGTCGGCATCGTCACGATCGGCAAGATCGGTCGACGCCCCTACACCCTGATCTCCTTCACACTTCTGACCGCATCGACACTGGCAATCGGCCTCTGGCAGAGCGCCCCCGCGGGCTATGTCATCGCCCTCTTCGCACTGTTCGCACTCATCTCGTCGGCGATGGCCGCACTCGACACCGTCTATCCCAGCGAACTGTTCCCGACCAGCATCCGCGCATCCGCGACCGGAATCTGCGTGTCCTTCAGCCGGATCGGGGCAGCGATCGGGACGCTTCTGCTGCCGGTAGGAATCGATAGGTTCGGAGCACACGGGGTCACGCTGATCACCGGTGTGGTGGCTGGTGTCGGTTTTCTCATCAGCATCGCCTGGGCACCGGAAACCGCGGGCCTGACCCTCGCGCAGGCCGCAGCCGACACCGAGGAAGCGCCGCAGAAATCCGACAGCGGCAGTCCTGACAGCAACTCGTCGTTCGTGTCTCAGGCGTAACCCGAACAGACGCCGTCAGTCAGCCGACCGACCGGCGCCATCAGCCCAACTCTCACTCGGAGGAACCTTCATGACTGTTCTCATCGACAGCAGCGACGACCTCACCCTCGACAACATCGCTCGGGTGGCCTGGATGGGCGAACAGTGCAGCATCAGTGATCGCGCACTGAGTGTCATCCGGGCCCGTCGACAAGAATTCGTCGACTTCGTCGAACAGAACGCGGATCGTCATCTCTACGGAATCACTACCAAACACCATGTCGGCGCGAAATCCGTTCTCGGCGACGACGGCCGCGCAGAGTTCGCCACCCGACTGCCGTCGACACCCGCCACCGTCGGCCCGCGGCTGCCTGAACGCCTCCTCCGCGCCGCCGTCCTAGCCCGGCTCGCAGACGTGCTGAACGGGACGGCGTGCCTGCGCGTGGAAACAGTGCACCGGCTTCTCGACCTGCTCGAAACCGATCTTCCACCGGTTCCAGCCCGCGGAAACGGCGAGCCAGGCGACATCATTCCCCTGGGACACCTGCTCCGGACCCACTTCGACGGGACCCTCGAGATCGGCGAGGGGATGGCACTCATCAATGGTTCCCCAGTGGCGGCGGCGGCCCTGGGTGACGCCGCACTGGCCGGACGGCATCGGATCACCGTCATGGAGCAGATGATGGCGCTGGGCGCGGTGGCGATCCATGCCCCGGCAGCTCACTACGCCCCCGAACTCGAGGCCGCCTGGCGCGACGAACACCAGGCCGAAGCCATACACAACATCCGCCGACTCATCGAGACCGACGACCACTCGTCCGAACTCCCCTATCAAGCGCCGGTGTCCTTCCGCAGTGGGCCACGCGTCATCGGATGGGCGCGGCGGGCGCAGGCCGCCGCCGAAGAATGCGCCGAGATCGCGCTCTCGGCGTCATCGAACAACCCGATCTTCGTCGGCCCGGCAATCCATCCGCCCCTCGGCGCGGTCCTGTCGAACGGCGGCTACCACAACCCCCTCGTCGCTCCGAGTCTCGATTCCCTCGCTCGCACGTGGGCCGATGTGTGCCAGTTGGTTACGGCCCAGGTCAATCGAATCGTCGAAGATCCCCGAGGGCTCGTCGCCACCGAACCCGAATCCCAGGTCAGCCTGCTCTACATGACGTCGGCAGGATGGGCGGAAGAGGCGCGCGCCGCCGCAACGACGTCACTGATCGGCCTGGGCGGAGCAGGTCAGACCGACACGGGAACACCCGACCTGCTTGCGTGGCGAAAAGCGCACGATGCCGGTGCAGCACTCGACAACAATCTCGCCGTCCTCGGCGTCGTGGCCAGCCACACACTCGCCCGCACGGGACAGTCGGTGCCACGACGGCTCGCGGCGCTCAGCCGGCAGATCCTTCGGCGATTCCCCGTCGGAAGCGCACCTGTCGACTTCGGCGCACAACTCGAGTCGGTCGTCGACTTGTTCAGCCGACCCCGAGACGACGCGGCGGCACCCGTTTCCGAGTTGGCCACCACCTGAATCTCTTTCACCGAATCAACAGAGAGGAGACCGAGGTGACTGTTGCAGTGATCGGCGGCGGGGTTGTGGGGATGAGTACAGCGTGGAGCCTTCGCCGTCGCGGCGAAGACGTCACGGTCATCGAACGCGGTTCGATCGGCCAGTCGGCTTCCGGCGTCAATGCCGGTTGGATCACCCCGTCCCTGTCGACACCCCTCGCCTCACCCGGTGTCGTCGGACTCGGACTCAAACACGCCTTCGACCCCAATGGCGCCTTGTCCATCCGGCCGCGGCTGGACACCGACTGGATCCGTTGGCTGTGGAAGTTCGCCCGCGCGTCCCGACCCTCGGCATACGAGAGCGGAGTCCGGGCACTGCTGCAACTGAACACCCACACACTCGATCTGTTCGACGAGATGCGCGATGACGGTGTCGATTTCGAGATGCACTCGGCCGGGTTGCTCGCACTGGCACAATCCGCCGACGGCCTGGAATGGTTCACCCAGCTGTTCGACCACCTGCTCCCGATGGGCTTCCCTGGCAGCGTCGAATATCTGTCCGGTGACGAAGCACGTCGACGCGACACTGCCGTGGGACCCGGGGTACAGGTTGCCGCCCACACCTCGATCGACCGGCACGTCCACCCGGAATCCCTGCTCCAAGGTCTGCACAAGCGGGTCAGTGAAATGGGCGTCACCGTACTCCAGGACACAGCCGTGCAGGCCGTCACTCCCATAGGTGCGAGGTGGTCGATACGAATGCCGGACCACTCATTGGACGTCGACGCCGTGGTCGTAACGCTCGGTGCCGCGACGAACGCGCTTCTCACGCCCCTCGGTTTCCGGTTGCCGATCATCGGAGCCAAGGGGTACTCGATCGACGTCCGGGGTGCCGGTAGCTCCCCACGCCATGCGCTGTACCTGATGGAGCCCAAGCTGGGACTGAGCCCCTACCACGACGCGGTACGCATCGCCGGCGCCTTCGAACTACCTGCCCGCGACGAACGCGTCCCCGAGCGACGGATCCGACTCCTCCTGAACCAGGTGCATCCCTACTTGGCAGGATGGTCCCCGGACGCAGATGTCGACATTCGCTCCGGCAGAGCCGGACTACGGCCCGCGACACCGGACAGCCTGCCGTTCATCGGCCCAGCGCCCGGTCACCGCGGTCTCTACATTGCCGCCGGCCACGGCATGTTGGGTGTCACCCTGGCACCTGCCACAGCTGAGGGGATCGCCGAAATGGTCACCACCCGTCACATCCCGGAATCGATGCTTCCCTTCCAGTTCGCAGGACGCATCTGACGACGGACGCGGACGCTGTCGTTCGGCAATCAGAAACCCGGCGAGATCAATAGCGGGAGAATTGTGTGACTACGCGCGCCGGATGCAGAGGGGCACGAACCCCGCTCTTCGCTGCCGCCTGCCTGCCGATCCGCAGACAGTCGCCAATTGAAAGGTTTCACATCATGACCGACAATCCGATCGTCGAACTCGCAGTGGACGAGTCGTTCGCCACCCCCGCCGCCCCCGATCAGGTGGAGAGGGCCGCGGAAAGTCTGCGCCGCAATGGGTTCACCGCGCACATCGTCGACACCGTCGAAGAGGCGCACACCCTCGTCACCGACCTGCTCCCGACCGACAAGACAATCTTCACCTCGACCAGCGAGACGCTCCGACTCTCCGGCCTGGCGGAAACCATCAACTCCTCCGGCACGTTCCGCAGCCTGCGCGCCGAGCAGTCCGACTGGGACCTGAGCGCACGACATGACGACGTACGCGTCACCCGCTCGGCACCCGAAGTGGTGATCGGGAGCGTCCACGCCGTCACCGAAGACGGAAAGCTCGTGACCGCATCGGCGAGCGGCAGCCAACTCGCCCCCTACGCATCCGGCGCCACACAGGCCGTATGGGTGGTCGGAGCCCAAAAGGTGGTGCCCGATCTGGCCACAGCACTGCACCGCATCGAGACCTATTCCTATCCCAAAGAAGATGTCCGCGCCCAGCATGCCTACGGCGTCCGCAGCACGATCTCGAAAATCCTGATCAACGGACGCGAACTGGTCCCCGGCCGCGGAACCGTCGTTCTCATCCGCGAAGCCATCGGATTCTGAGCGCATTCGACCCCGGCGACGGCCGGCCAACCAACCGTCGATGCGCAGCCCCCTGCGCCGCGAGCGGCCGAACGCATTAGGTCGCGAGGAAGTCCTCGATGATCGGGCTGAGTGTGGACGCGTTGGTGAGCAGGTCGACGTGGCCGCCGGGGTGTGCGTGGAGGGTGGCGTGCGGCAGCAGCCGGGCCATGATGTGGGCGTTGATGATCGGAATGATCGGGTCATCGGTGCCGGCGACGATGAGGGTGGGCTGGCGGATCGCCGGGAGGGCGAACAGGCACGCCCACACGGACCCGGCGAGGAGTTGGTACAGGTAGCCGCGGCGGGATCCGGCGGCCAATTGATGCCCGATGATCTGGGTGATGTCGGCGTTGCCGAAATCCGTGCTGCCGCCGTAGATGGTCGCGGCGATCGAGGCCAGATAGTCGCGGTCGACGAACCGGCGGGGGTGAGCATCTTCGTCAGGACCGTCGGCCGGGCGGGCATCATGAGGACCCCGGTTGCGGTGGCTACGAGGACCAGTCGCCGGCACCGGCGCGGATTCTGGAAGGCGACGATCACGTAGGTGTCCACGGTGATTTTGGTCAGGTCGACGGGGGTGCCGAGCATGCGCACTGCGCCCGGGGTGGTCAGCGCGTTGCTCAGTCCCATCTGCACCATGTCCTTGTGGAGTGTGGCGGCCATCCGGGTGGTGTCGGCGTTCCAGAAGAGCACTGGATGTAGTTGTTGACTCAGTACCGCCAGATCAGGTCGGTCGGGCGTAGCCAGGCGAACACCTCGGCCAGTGAGCGGCCGTCGAGGTACCCGCGGGCCGCGGAGACTCGGACAGCGGCCTGGGCGGTGGTCCGGTCGAGGGCGGCGGCGGGGAAGCCGGCTCGGCTCTGGTCCAACACGGCACGAGACACTCGGACCTCTCGCAGCGGACACCGAGAACGATGCGCGGCTCCGCGAGACGCTGCGCACCTTCCTTGGACACGGTTCCAGCTACAAGTCCGCCGCCGAGGAACTCCACCTGCACTTCAACTCGGTGAAGTACCGGGTCCAGCGCGCGTTCGAACGCCGCGGCCACCCCCTCACCGGGGACCGCCTGGATGTCGAGATCGCCTTGCTGACCTGCCACTGGTTCGGTGCCGCAGTGCTCGCACCGAGCGAACAAGACTCGGGCACAATATAAATGGTGCCGTCGGCTTCCTCCGCGGCAGCATCCCCGCTAGCCAGATCCGAACGTCGGTCACGTCGACATCGCGATGTCGATCTCGATCAGGTCGCCCTGTCCACCAGTGCCTTGCCGGTTACCGCACTTCCACGATCGTTCCCAGGTCATGAACGTGCTCTTCTGCCGGGACACTCGTCGCCGCGATGTCGCCACGGGCCCCGCGCACTAACACCCTCCCTCGGCCTATTGCCAATGCGACCGGCACTGCAACAACGATGGAGACCAGGGCGACGCCCGCATCGAACGCAAGCCGCATGACGCCGACCGCACTGGCCGCCGTTTGAGATATGCGCATGCTTCCTCCAAGGGTCTCAGCGAGTTGTAGAAGCACCCTTACCGCAATCTTTCCACTAACCGTAGCCAAGGCGTGGATGAAACGTCGACACACATCTCCCGAACAGCGAAATGCAGCCAAAGGGCGGTTCGAGTGCGGCACTCACCAGACGCAGCAGACTGTCCGGTATCGTTTGCGGCGCCGCCTCTCCCCTTCTCGGGCGACGTACGCATCAGCCGAGTTCCGTCCGGTGCGGTATCCAGTTCCGGTATTCGGCGCTGGCGGGCAAACTCGTCGCCGCCGGTGGCGGCACGATCGCCTCGGAACCCCGATCTGATGCCGAAGGACTCGCACGTTGCTCGGCCACGAAGCGAGGCGAGGACTCCCCGAACATCGGAGGCCGACCGGCACGCACCGCCGTCGCTTGCCGAACTCCGCACGCCGGTCAGCGATCTGCCGCAAAGTGAACATCAGTCGTATAGGCGGTAACCGGATGTCGATAGTCGACATCCTGGTGCCCGCCGGCGATAAAGTAACGAAGCGATGCCGCCTCAATCTGGAGGCATACGGGTGGACGGGCGACGTCGCTAATGGCTGGCGCGCCTTGTTCTGGACGTGACGGCAAGACCTCGGTTGCGGTTCACCCCGTGGCCGGGGTCGACCATGGGGTGCGACAAGGGCAATGACCGCAGTCCGGTCGGGGCAGCGTCGGCCAATCCGATCCGTGTTGAATGCATCTGCCGACACCATGAGCCTACCGACCTTGTGGTTCGCCTCCGCACGCGATCTGTTCGCATGCGGTGAACCAGCCCTGCAGCTCTCCGTCAATCCTTGTCGAAAATGGTCGCGAGCTCGGCGATCCGCGAGACCCCCGGTCCGCCGGGTCGCATAGCAGAACGTACTCCCCCGCGAGATACGACTTCCGAAACGGCCGGCGAGTCGCCGGGTCACCATTATGTATCACCACACACGGTAGGGCCCTACTCAGCTGACGGAGAACGCACTGCCTTTCGGTGTGGCGTGGTGGACTGCCCGCGTTCCCAAGGTCCTCGATCTGCTCGTCAAACATGTGAAGGATGAGAATCCGGCCGGGAGGTCGACGATGTTGTCGGCTGCTCCGGTGGAACGGGGCGCCGCGGGTCGCGATCCTGGTAACGACCCGGCGGCACCCCAACCGAAACCTGTTCGGGTTCTTGCTCAGTTGAGCTTCTGCGGCACACCGTAGGTCATGACGGTGTCACCGTTGGCCGTCACGGCCATCGCGTACGGCCGGATGGTGACCGGTCCGATCGCGCCGGAAATGGACCCGTGAACGCCCTGCATCCGCACCAGCGCCTCGGGTCCGTCGAACTCCTGGCCCTCGAGCAGCGGGACCGTGGTGATACCGCCCGGCTCCAGGTCGATGTCCAGCTCTTGCGACGGGATGATGTCACCCGCCAACTCCGCGTTGGTCCCCGCGCTCAGATCCAGCGTGAAGTCGGGGACGAGCCCCAGGTCGATTCCGGTGTCCGACCCGATCGCGAACCCGAGGCCGGGCGAATTGAGGACGATGGTCGCACCTGCCAGCGCAACCGGGTAGCCGATCTGATATCCGACGGTGAGCTGCGTCCCCTCGAACTCCGCCGCATCGGGACCGCTGATGTTCACACCGGCGTATCCGTTGTGGAAGAACTCGACGCTGGTCGGTACGCCGTCGAGCGGCGGAACGACCTGATACTGCGTGTCGCCCTGCAAGACCTCGATGCGATTGCCGTCCCCGTCGATGACGGAACTGGAGTTGTCGACACCGGCCGAGGCGGTGCCATTACCCATGACCACGGCGAGCACGGCAATGCCCGCTACCGCCGCCATGCGGGTGAAGGATTTGCGTCCGGGTCGAGCTGTGCTGATGTTCGTCATGCCGATCCCCATTCAGTACGTACTGCAACCGATACGAAAAAGCATGCAGAGCCTAACCATTCGGGCCCCCCGACGTCCTCGTGTTGTTCAGAAGTTCACAAGCGTTTCGTGTGGTCCGCCCCCGCTGACCTGGCAGTTCGTGGCACGATCTGGCGGGCGAGAGCGGTCGACAGTGGCGGGGCGTGCGGAGCAGGTCAGACCAGCGTGGACCGGGAGTTCGCCACCGAGGCCCCCGAGAACGTTCACCCAGACTTCCCGGTCACTTTCTCTCCGACGATTGTGGGCGACCCCTACGCTGAGAAAGTGTCGCGGCAACCGATGTCGACCCATCACGATGCGACACCTCGACCCCGCCTCGCTGACGTCAGTGCCGAACTGACACCAGCAGCCCGGCGGGGTCCCGTATGTCGAGACCCTGCGGTACGCACCTGGTCTCGACCGGTAGCCGGCTGAGGACCGCCGCTCCACCGGGAAGATGTCGACCACCGCCGTGGCCCCGAAAGGTCAGCGTGGATGACACGCGCCTCCGTTCAAATCCCCTGAGCGGGCGCATCCACGGATGCAGTGTGTGCGTGGTCTACCGGATTCGCCGGTTTGCGCACGAAGGCGCATGCCGCGATCAGCACGAATGAGAGGATCCCGGCAACAAGAAAGACCATTCGCACTCCCTCGGCAATGGCCTCCGGTGAATCGTGAGGGTGACCGGATCGTGAGGCGACAACCGTCATCACGGTGACGAACAGTGCCGTACCGGCAGCACCGGCCACCTGCTGGAACGTGCCCACCACTGCGGAGCCGTGCGCATACAGGTGAGCGGCCACCGATCCCAATCCCGATGTCATCAACGGCGTAAAGGTCGCCGACAGGCCGAGGCACAGCGCCATATTCGACAACAGGAGCCACCACAATGAGGTGGACGTGTTCACCGTCGTCAGCATCCACACTCCGGCGCTGACGAGGATCGAGCCGGGGATGACCAGCACGAGAGGACCGCGCCGGTCGTAGACGCGGCCCACGATCGGTCCCGCCAGACCCATCAGAAGGCCGCCGGGCAGCGTGATGAGACCGGTCTCGAACGGATCGAGGTAAATCACCGACTGCGCGAAGTAGGGAACGATGATGAAGGTGCCCATCATCGTTGCCATGCCGACCAGCATCGCGACCACAGAGATGCTGAACTGGCGGTATCCGAACACGCGCAGGTCCAGCAGGGCGCGGTCCTCGCGTTGCAGCCGGAACTGTCGGCCGAGGAACCCGGACAACGCCACCGCACCGATGAGGAACGGCACCACCACCGGGATCGTCGCGGAGTCCTGGGCCGATTCACCGATGCTCACCAGGCCGTACACCAGGCCACCGAACCCGAGTACCGCCAGGGGGATCGATAGAATGTCAACGCCGGCCTTCGTCGTCTCGGACACCGAAACAACGAATCGTGCGCCGAGGACCAACGTGACCAGCGCGATGGGGGCAACGAATCCGAAGATCCAACGCCACCCGAAGTGGTCGAGGATGAAACCGGACAGGGTGGGGCCGAGAGCAGGCGCAACCGCGATCACAATGGAGATGTTGCCCATCATCGCACCGCGACGGGCGGGCGGCACCAGCGTCATGATCGTCGTCATCAGCAGCGGCAGCATCAGGGCTGTCCCGGATGCCTGCACGACTCGGGCGAACAGCAGCACACCGAAGCCTGGTGCCGCGAAAGCGATCAGCGTTCCCGCAGTGAACAGCGACATGGCGAGCACGAACAGAGTGCGCGTCGGGATGCGCTGGATGAGATAGCCGGTGAGCGGGATGATCACCGCCATCGTGAGCATGAACGCTGTCGTCAGCCACTGCCCCACGCTGGGATGAACGCCCAATTCGACCTGGAGGACCGGGATGGCGATGCTCATCACCGTCTCGTTGAGGATCACCACAAAGCTGGCAACCAACAGGACACCGATCACCTGCAGGTGTCGGCGTTCGATTCGATCGTCGGCTCTTTCCTCGTCGTTCACGAGGCCAGCGGGTTCGGTCACGGTGAACCTTTCGGATGGTGGGAACTGCGGACATCCCGGCGAATGACGGGGCAGGGCAGCCACCGAATCTACCTACCACCGGGGTTCTGCCGCCAATTGTTTTCCGTGCTCAATTCGGGCGACGCGGGGCACCGGCCACCCAGCTCAGCGGCAGGTGAGACCGGTGGGTTCCTCAGCGCCCTGATCACGACTCCGAGCGGGCACACGCGAAACCGGATTTGCGGGTTGCTCCGGTCGCACGTCGGACTCAGCACGACCTCGAACGACTATCCGCGGAAAGGGGCTACCGTCGAGGTGAGACTCCAGAGATGAGGCCACGGTGAGTACATCCGATAACAAGCGACGAGACGTCCTCGACGAGCACACGCTCCACATGGGCGCGGGCTTCAAAGAGCAGGACCGGTCGCACGTGCTGGAAGTGTTGTCGGCGCTCGCGCCGCACCTGGGGCGTTGGGACCCCAGCGATGTGGATGTGGAAATCTCGGTGAAAGACCGGGGCGGCAAGGAACAGCGAGTCACGTTACGCACGACGCTCCCCGGCCTTCCGCCATTAGTGGCAGCCGCCACCGATCCGCACCTGGTTCAGGCTCTCGGCGCAGCGAAGCATGAGTTGATCCGGCAGATCGAAGACCAGAAGTCGGCGCGGGAACCTAAGAACAACCGACAGCTCAGGAACAAGACGATCCGACATCTGAGATAGTCACGCAGATCGACGGTATCGCGATAGGGCTTGCTGCCGATTACGACCACGTACAGGTGGTGGTACGGCAACTAGTGGGATCGATCAGGGATCGCAATGTGGTGAACAGCGTAGGCCAGTCGGGGCCGTAGGGCATCACCACGTCGACAGGATTCTCATTCAAGAGTGTGTCAAACACGTTCAGTCAGAACGACAATCACGGATTCAATGGTGTCCCACCGATTGGTGTTGCACAAACGGCCGAATGCCAGTCACCGCGACTTCTTGTCAAGATCCCACAAAGCAACCCTCGCGAAGTATCCGAGCCGTGGGCCCCCGCAGCCACCTGTGGTCCGACAAGCGCCCCAAGGCCAGATCCGGCAAATCCGTTTCTGCTCAGCAGCGGCTTCCGCGAGACGATCCTCGGCGAGCCCGTCGATTTCGAGTGGGAGCGTGTGACCGACAAAGACAGCTACGTCTTCGGGGCCACGAACATGTGCCCCCGCCGTGGAGGCCCACAGTGCCGGTAGAGCGGCCACACAACTACAGCCCCGCACAGTTGCCCGGCTCCACGCTCGACCTCAACGTCCCGACGCCTATCCCACGGGCAGAGTCGAATAACGTCCCGCGCACACCTTCCCCGACCGCACCCATAGGGCCCAAGGACATCGATGCCGTGGTGGACGCCGCCGTCAGCGCTGGGCTGCGCCACAAGGTCGCCCGGCTGGTCCTGCTCGGCGTGATCAAGGAATAACAGCGAACACCGGCTATTCGGGAGTCCAACGGCTGCTCACCGTCACCCGACGCGATCGAAGCCGGATCTGCCCCGCATTGAAGGTCAGTCGCCCCTGTTGGCGGCCATCGGGGCGGACGATCATGGAGACAGGCACGACATTGTAGGAGGACCTCATGACACACCACAACGACCCTCTCGCGCACGCCCAGCACACCGCACATGAGTGGCTGAAGGTTGTCGCCGAGCGGCTCGGGACCGAAGACCGCAACTACACCTACCGGGTGCTGCGGGCATGGCTACATCTGGTTCGCGACCGGCTCACCGTGGACAGCGCAGTGCATCTCGCCGCCCAGCTGCCCGAGTTCCTGCGCGGAGTCTATTTCGAGGGCTGGGTACCGAGCAAGGTGCCCATCCGTTACGACACCACCGGGTTCACCACCCTGTTCGCATACGAAGGCGGCATCAGCCCAGCCGACGTCCCCGCCACCGCCAGTGCAATCTCCGCCGGGCTGAGTGCGCTGTTCTCGCCCGGGCAACTCGACCATGTGTTCGCACAGATGCCGAGCGGGCTCCGCGGCGAACTCGCGAGCGAAACCCCCACCCCTGCCGCCGCGCCGCGAGCCTCCGCCGAGCATCGCCGACTGAACGCCATGGAGGACAGGGTGCAGGCGCTGACCGACGCGGTTTCGGCACTGGCCCACGGCCTCGAAGAACTCCCGACAGAGGAACCGCCACGTAGCCGGGCGGCAAAGGCAGCTCAGGAAGCGCACCGAATCCTGATGGTGGCGGGCACGGCCAAGCGATAGCCCGGCCTGTTTCCGGCTGACCCCGAGAACCGGACGCCGCGCTGCCGAGCCCCGTGAGCAGGACCCGAGCGTGACCCGTGGACCTATTCGTGCCGTGTGGGCTACCCGGCCCAACCGGGCGTCACACCCGCGAGTGCAGGTCTGCGGCGAGTTCCGTCACGGTTCCCGTGGCGCAGCTACGGTTGTCGCCGACGCCGCCGGAGGCGCCTCGTTTCGCCCAGCCGACCACATACAGTCCGTCGAGCGATTCGCCCGTCTCGAGCGAGATCACTCGTCCTCGGCGGTTGGGCACGACCCCCCGCTCGTCCACGGGGATGCCATCTATCTGCTTCGTCGTGAATCCGGTGGCGCATATCGCGGAGTCCGCGAGGAAGGTGCGACCGGTCGTCGTGGTGACGGCGACACCGCCGGCCACTGTCTTCCCGAGATCGGTCACCTCCTGTCCGAAGGACAAAACAACGCGCAGCCTGCCCTCGTCGGTGGCGGTCGGGCCGTCTGCCGCCCAGATATCGGCAGCGGGCAGGGCGGAAATGTCACGTAGCAGCGGGGCGTCTGCACCGGCGCCCGGCGGACGGCCGTAGCGGTCGATCAGCACGTCGGCGTTCTCGAGGTCCAGAAGCTCATAGAACGCCGACGGCGTGAAGGAGGCGCGATCCGGGGTCGATCGCGACAACACCACCACCTCCGTCACCGCTTGGGCCGCGGCACCTCGGTCGCGTGTCTTGGCCATCCATCGGATGACATCGAAGGCGACGTTTCCCGCCCCGATCACGAGGGATCTCGGTCCCAGCGGCCCACGCGGGCGAAAGCCGTACGCCCCACAGTTCTCGGCCACCAGAATGTCGATGGCCTCATAGATACCCTCGCCGCGATCCACAGTCGTGGGCCCGAGTCTCCGGGGCTGTGAAGCGCCACACGCGAGCACTATGGCGTCGAATCTGTTTCGGAGGTCTTCGACCGAGACATCCACCCCGACTTCTGTGTTGTGCACGATCGTGACGCGATCGTCGTTGAAGGGCACGTCGAAGAGCCGGATCATATCGCGAACGCCGACGTGGTCCCGGGAGACGCCCCGGTGCAGTAGGCCCCCGATCTCGCCGTGCTGTTCGAAGACGGTGATGCGTACCGAGGTCGATCGCCGAAGGAGTTCGCGAATGGTGTACATCGCCGCCGGCCCGGATCCAACGACGGCGATCCTCAGCCTGTCGCTCGGCCTCCCCAGCGGTTGCTCGAAGCGAATCCGTCGCGACCGGGGCCGGGACTTGGCGGGAGCTTGCTCGAAGAACTCTGCGTTGCGGGCCGCGTAGGGCCGTTCGGTGACGGTCAACGTCCACTCGGGTTTGATGGCAGACGCCGGGCAGGCCTCGACACAGGCGGTGCAATCGATACACGAGCGCGGGTCGATGAACAGCGTCTCGGCCGACTCGAAACCCGCTTCGCCGGGAGCGGGATGAATGCAATTCTGCGGGCACACCCGCACGCACGAAGCATCCTTACAGCAATGCCCCAGGACAACGTGGGTCATAACGACTCCTGCTTGCTCAGAGAAGATTCGATTTTCGGTAGATCCATCGCGCGCCGAAATTCAGCAGCCCTTCTCTGCTCAGGAATTCGATAAACGGTTCTGCGGCCCTGCGGAACATTATCCGGTGGTGTTCATTTGCGGCGATTTCCGGCCCCACGACTTTCCAATCCAGGCCGAGGTCCTCGTACATTCGACGATTGATCAGGCTCTTCGCGACGAGATGCGTTCCAATCGCGATGACCAGGGTGCTGATAAACCGTCGGACGCGCGAAATCTTGATCAGCCGGGTGCGGATTTTCTGACGCGCGTACGCCATGTGCCGGGATTCCTCGATAACATGGATATAGCATGCCCTGCGGATGGGCGCAGCGACGTCTTCGCTCGCCATCCAGTCACGTTGCATGACGTCGAAGATCTCTTCTCCGGCCAGTACGATTCCGTACGCCACCTCGTCCCACGCGATGGTCCTGAACAGCCATCCGAAAAAGTCCAGTGAGCGGTCGCGTCGATAGAAGTGCGATCCGATGCTGTCGATGACGTTGACGAACATCAACGAATGCAGGTTCTCGTCGGCGCATTCGTTGAACAGGAACTTGACGTCCGAGCGGGCGGGGTCCGCACTATGACTGGCCCGCAGCAATGCCACCTGCAATCCCACCTCCAGCCAGATTCCGACGCCCAAGAACTGCGCGACCTCGCTTCTGGTGAGGCGGACGCGTTCCGACTCTGCCATGGAGTCCCACGTAGCGGTGCCGAAGAGAGGCGACCACTCGGGTGTCATCCCGTGAAATTCGTCGCCTTCTGAATCAGGTTGGCAAACTAGCGGGTCCCGCGGATCGAATGAGAGGCGCTTGGCCGATTCCAAGAGAGTCTCGAATATCGCATCCCTTCCGGAAGTCGTCATCCTTCCTTACTCCTATTTCCTATTCCAATCGAATCGCGAATCGCGAATCGCGAATCGATCGGAGATCTAATGTGTTTATCCGGGGTGCACAAACTCACCCTTGCGCTCCGTCTCGACTGTGTTCCGCCCGGCACGTTAGTCGGTTACGGCAGCAATCGCAGAACATGCAGCGTACCTCGCCACCGATTCGGCGATCGAGTTGCAGCATCCATTGAATTGATCTTGAACGCCTCGGCGTTTTTCATGAGAATTCAAGTAACATGCAGTTGTTCCGGGAAACCGTGGCCGATATCGACACGGATCGACGTGCGCTGCAGCTCGTGAACGAGTCGACGCCGGCCACGTGCTCGCCTCAATCGCAATCGTGCTCGACGTCCAGATCCTGGTCGGCACGATGGCCATGGGCCGGGAGTTCGGAGCGACCGAGCCACCGCGGGTCGCGCCCGCTTAATGGGCGGCCTCCCTCCGAGTGATGGGAACCGCGTTCGCCACCGGACAAGCCTCCGGAATCGCCGCCGCCCAGCAAGCCCTGACCGGTGAGGTCACTACGCCACGTCCGCCACAAGTTGCAGCGCCAAGGCGCGCGGCTGCCCGAATCCGTCCACGCCTCACCCCGAACCGCCGTTCTCGGCCGTCATTTCCGCATGTCACCAGGAGTTCACATGGTCCACAAGATCACCCTCGAAGAACACTTCGGGCCACCGACCCCAACATCGTCGAACAGTCCGCCGCCCACTTCCGCGCCGACGCCTGGCCTACCGGGACATGCTGCTCGACATCCACGACACCCGCCTGCACCTGATGGACGAGTGCGACATCGACCCGGCCGTCCTCTCCCTCCTGTCCCCCGGCATCCAGTCCCTGCACGACGCCGCCCAGGCCGTCGACTGGGCACAACAACTCAACGACTACGCCGCCAAACACGTCGCCCACCGCCCGGACCGATTCGCCTCATTCGCCGCACTACCCATGCAGGACCCCGCCGCAGCCACCACCGAAATACGCCGCGCCGTCACCGAACTCGGCCTCGTCGGCGCCCTCGTCAACGGATTCTCCCAATTCGGCGACGAAAACACCGTCGTCTACCTCGACGACCCCCGATACGCCGAATTCTGGTCCACCGTCGCCGAACTCGACGTCCCCGTCTACCTGCACCCGCGTGACCCCCTCGAATCCACCACCCCGCAATACCACGGCCACCCCTGGCTCTACAGTTCCGCATGGGCGTTCTCCGTCGAAACCGGAGCCCACGCACTCCGCCTGATGGGCAGCGGACTGTTCGATCGGCACCCCAACCTGAACATCCTCCTCGGCCACCTCGGAGAACTGCTGCCGTTCAACATCTGGCGAACCGACCACCGCATCGCGGTGACACCGCGCGGCATCGACAGCCAGCACTCGTTCGGCCACTACCTCCGCAACAACTTCTACCTCACCACCAGCGGAAACTTCCGCACCCCGGCGCTACTGAAACCATCCAGGAAGTCGGCGCCGACCGCCTGCTGTTCGCCGCCGACGACCCGTTCGAGGACATGCGCGAAGCGGCCGATTGGTTCGACCGACTCGAAATCAACAACAACGACCACATCAAGATCGCACGCACCAACGCACTGGCCTTACTGAAACTCTGAGCAATACCAGCCCGCGCAGCGACCGTCCGTAGCCGGCGCTCCACGCGTGAAACAGCTGGGTGGTCGCTCCCAGTGGGCGGCCATCCAGCTTCTGCCCGTCATCGACCGACAACGATGTGGAGATCGGACTGCGCCCGTACTTGGCGGTAGACAGCATTTCAACACTCCCCCTCGAGACGACTTTCGAATAACCACACCTCCGGACTGCACGGACAGGTCCGGCAGCCGGACTTGGTGACACGCTCCCCAGCACTGGGTGCGTCGTCGCATCCGGGGCACTGCCAGCCGGATTGAGAACCCTGCGAGAAACGCAACTCGAGAAGCTCTGCGCCCCCAGAACGATCTGCAACGATCACCACCCGTTCGCAGGTTGTGCGCGAACGTGCCACAGCAAGGGGTCAGGTGTGGCTGCGCACCTATCGACGCCTCGATCACGATCTCATGTCGGTGATCGAAAAGCGCAGCTGCAGATCCAACCCGGCGACAGCCACCGCCCATTGCCTCCGGCGGATAGGGGGAGCAGTGTGAAACACGGGGAAATGACCGGCGACGCCGCGTCGGCGCCGCCCTGAGGAGAAGGGTGCCGATCGTGTTCGCACGCTCAACAACAATTCATGCGCATCCGTCGTACATCGACGCCGGGATCAAGCATGTACGCGACACTGTAATGCCCGCGCTGGCGGACACCGAGGGCTGCCTCGGAATGTCCCTGCTGGTCGATCGCGGCTCGGGCCGGTGCATCGCGACCAGTTCATGGCGAGACGAGGAATCTCTGCGCGCCAGCGAGGGACCGGTCCTGAAGCTGCGTGACGACGCAGCCGAGGTCTTCCACGGCACCACGGAGGTCTCGCGGTGGGACATCGCTGTCATGCATCGCGACCACCATTCGGATCGCGGGGCCTGTTGCCGGGTCACCTGGATCAAGACCGAGCCGGCCCACATGGACCGCGCCGTCGACGTGTGGAAGATGGCCGCACTGCCCAAGATGGAGGAACTCGACGGCTTCTGCAGCGCCAGCCTGATGCTCGACCACGCCGCGGGTCGCGGGGTGTCGTCGCTGACATTCGACAGCGCCGAGGCGATGGAACGCAGCAGAGAACGCATCGACAGCATCCGGGACGAAGGAGTTCGCGAGGCGAACGCCGAGGTTCTCGATACTTGCGAGTTCGAGCTGGCCATCGCGCATCTACACGTCCCCGAGATGGCGTGAGTTGTCGAACCGCCCAGAAGGATAATCTGCCACCCGCTTTCGGCGACTGCCGCAAGCGGGTGGCCGTCATTCGAGACAGACAGTGGCGACGACAAGCTGTCTGTGGATCAATCCCAACAACATGATGAAGTGAATTCGAGGGCAGCGGCGGCCGGGATGGACCTTGCCCACGGATCATCCACAGGGGGCCGCAATCCCCCGGCGGGGTCGACGTTGGCGGAAGCTTGGGGCCAACTGTTCCCGGCTCGAGAAAGATCACCCTGCGCCCGGCTCGGACAGCCTGATCGCCGACTACGAAACGTGGCGCCGGCCCCGCCCTCGATCCCCGTCCGGCGGACCGGCGAATTGCCCGACTTGTCCTATCCGGGACTTTCGGCCTCGCGCGGTCGTCCGCGCGTCCTGTACAACTGAACAGGGATGCCGGTTTGTGACATGAACCACACCTAACCGTTATCTTACGACCCGATTACCTAGAGCTGAACCCCACGCCCGGAAGCACCCGCAGTGGCAGTGCAGGTACCGATCCGGACGAACGGAAAGGACACCTCACATGCTGCTGCCGATGTCACCGACCGATTCGCTGTTCCTCCTCGGCGAGTCGCGGGAGCATCCCATGCACGTCGGCGGCCTGGCGACCTTCACCCCACCGGATGGCACCGACACGGACGAGATGGGGCCCTTGTTCGAGGTGGCGCTGGACTCCGACGAGGTGGCACCGCTGCTGCGCCGACGCCCCCGCCGATCGGTGACCACCCTCGGGCAGTGGGGTTGGGAGACCGTGACCGACGTCGACGTCGACTATCACGTGCACCGCAACGCCCTCCCCCGCCCGGGTGGCATGCCGGAACTGATGACATTGGTGTCGCGACTGCACGGCACGCCACTCGATCGCAGCCGCCCGCTGTGGGAGATGCACCTGATCGAAGGCCTCGCCGATGGCCGCTACGCCGTGTACACCAAGATTCACCACGCCCTCGCCGACGGCGCGTCCGCGATGAACCTGTTGCGCCGCAGCATGAGTGCGGACCCTTCCCGAAGGGGCATGCCCGCCCCCTGGCAACCCACCGCACCCCTGACGGCGACCGACGTGGCCGGTCCGGCGCCAGTGTCATCGTCGCCAACGAATCTGCGGGGTATGTCGGGCCGAGTCCTGCGCGGAGTCCGCGGCGCGGCCGGGGAAGTCGCCGGCCTGGCACCGGCGCTGGCCGGCACCGTGGACCGCGCCCTACGCGCCGAGGGCGGACCGCTGTCGACGCGGGCGCCGCACACGATGTTCAACGTCTCGATCGGGGGTGCCCGGCACTTCGCCGCTCGCACCTGGCCGCTCGAACGGATACGGCTGCTCGCCAAACACGCCGACGCCACAGTCAACGACATCATCCTGGCGATGTCCGCCGGAGCTCTGCGCGGCTACCTTCACGATCTCGGCGCGCTGCCCGCCGAGCCGCTGATCGCGATGGTCCCGGTCTCCCTGCGCCCCACCAGCTGCGGCATCGATGCGGAATCCGCAAGCGGGAACCGGATCGGGGTGCTGATGTGCAACCTCGCCACCCACCTGCCCGACCCCGCTCACCGCCTCGACACCGTGCGCACCTGCATGCGCGAAGGCAAACACGCCCTCGGCGCGATGAGCCCCGCCCAAGTGCTGGCGATGAGCGCCCTCGGTGCCGCCCCCCTCGGCATCGAAATGCTCCTCGGCCGGCGGGGACCTCAGCGGCCGCCCTTCAACCTGGTGATCTCCAACGTCGCCGGACCCGACACCCCGCTGTACTGGAACGGCGCCCGCCTCGACTCCCTGTACCCCCTGTCGATCCCGGTCACCGGACAAGCCCTGAATATCACCTGCACCAGTAGCGACGACCAACTCGTCTTCGGGCTGACCGGCTGCCGGCGCACCGTCCCGAACCTGCACCCGATGCTCGACCACCTCGACGGCGAACTCCACGCCCTCGAACAGGTTGTCGGCCTGTAACACCACCCCGGGGCCGGGATCAAGACCCCGGATTGCGGCCCTCTCCGCCGACCCGCCACACCATCGGCACTCGATAGGAAGGAAACCCGTGAACATCCACAAGGCTCTGCTCATGATGATGCTCGGCGGCACCACCGGCCTCCACGTCCTCCTCCGCCGCCGCACCCCACGGAGCCGCGGACGGGGCGCGCCGTTCCACGCCCACGGCTGACACACCTCGAGGTCGTGGCCCGAATACGCTGCGAGACCATGTCGGGGCGAAGGACAGCGGGCACGCGCCCGGCGCTGCCCGGCCGGTGCTGCGGATCGGCGGCAGCTCGTACCGCCGCCCCTCCCCGACTGGTCACCCGGCTAGAAGTCGACCCCGTGGCCCTCGAGCCACCGTGCGGGGGTGAACCACGGTGTATCGAGGTGGTACTCCTTGTCGAGGGCGTCCAGGATCGCATGCGCATCCGCCCCGCGGTAGCTCTCGTACATCCGAACATGAAGTCCTGAACGCTTTTTCACTGCATCGAATAGAATGCCGTGACGGAACAGAACCGTCTCGGAGGGGCGTACCACGATGTTGCCGCCGGGGTGGGTCGCACCTCCGGCCACCACCTCGACACACAACACCATGCGGGGATCTGTCGAGAGCACAACCAGCAGCAAATCCCGATCATGGGGGTCCGGCGCCCCGTGCCACGGCCTTCTGCCCTCCCGGCCGCCGACCGCAACGCACTCGAGCGCCCGCCGCCAGGGCCGACCTTCGACGATGTGCAACCGGCCACCGGACCTCAGCGGCGGAAGCGGACAATCCCCCGCAGACCCGGATGCGGAGACATGCGTAGTTCCGTGTTCGGTCGTCATACTCCCGGCGTGCCCGTAGCCATCCGTCCCGAAACATCGGACTGCCCGCACCGGCCGGATCCGCGAACGCCTCCACTAAGTCCCCCGTCCCCCTCGCCGCGGACTTCTTCGCGTCGCCCCAAGGCCCCGGCTACTTCCAACACCCGCCATGCATTCGAGAGCTGACCCGCTCGGTGGATAATGTCCCGTTTCGCTTAGAACTTCCGTCCGATTTTCCATTTTCGGTGCATACAGTGGAGTACTGCATTTTGGCTGAGGCGAGCATTGCGTAATGGACGTAGAGTGGGTGCGTAAAAGGGACAAAGGAGCTGGAATGGCGCGCCAAATTGTTGTCGAACACGTCGACGATATCGACGGAACTCCCATTGCGGAGGGAAAGGGCGAGACGATCGTCTTCTCCGTGAATGGAATCGACTACGAGATCGACTTGTCGGCGAGGAACGCGAAGGAGTTCCACAAGAAACTCGATCACTACATCGATCATGCCACGAAGGTAGGTGGCCGCAAGAATCGATCCGCGGGCGCACTCACGTCGGGCGGTGAGGTCAAGCGGAAGCCTGTGCGGCGCGACCGTGACCATGTGAGGGCAGTGCGGGAATGGGCTCAGGAACAGGGCTATGAAGTCGGTGTCCGCGGGCGCATTCCCACCGAGATCACGGAAGCGTACAACGCTACTCACTGACGACCGCCAGGAGAGTGCCGTTGCTATTTGGTTCCACGGTCGAATGGGAGCCTGAGGGGCGAGAAGCATTTGCAGGTGAGGTGTCGGCGAGAGTCCTGTGCTAAATGCTACTCCAAGACCCTGTGATTCGACGCGTATGCCGGGTCTTGGAGCAATCGCTACCAATCCTCACCCTTCCAAGGAACGTTTTGTCCATCAAGCAAACCACCCCCGATCTCGGTCTCGGTCACGACCTCTCCTCGGAATTCGATCGATCCTGAACAGTGCCATTGACAGATACCAGCGATGCTGATTCGCGGAACTCGCGGGCCACTTCCCCTAACCACTTCGCATGCACCCTTTATCGTGCGCAACAGCCCGGCGTAGCCCGGCGACGGATTACCCGAGCTGCCATCCGCTGAAGGTGCATGTCAGTTCACCGGGTGCTCACCAGGCATGCTGCTCGCGCGCCCGAGTCGCCAGCAGGTCGTCCACCGTGTAGATGCTCCCGCTGCATACCGTGACCGGCAGAGCTGAAGTCTCTATGTACAAGTGTCTTTCACTAGCCAAACAGGAGCCTCCATTCTGATCACGCATAGCGCATCCGGGCGCCACAATGACAGCCTGGCACCCCTGCACCGTGAATGAATACGGAAACGTCCACTCAGTGAACGCTTCTACTCCTGGCGTCCAAAGCGCGAGCAGTGTGTTGCCAATCCTTGAAATGCATA
Organism: Rhodococcus sp. JS3073; assembly: GCF_026810085.1. Lineage (NCBI taxonomy): Bacteria > Bacillati > Actinomycetota > Actinomycetes > Mycobacteriales > Nocardiaceae > Rhodococcus > Rhodococcus sp. JS3073. Next base: position 384,806 of record NZ_CP113951.1, read on the forward strand.
ACGCCAACCCTTTTAGTGGTGCAAAGACCATCCGGACGAACCGTTCATTGAGTGGACGAAATCCCGGGACGGCGGTCGCCGTACCCGACGGCTAGGAAAGGGTGTGCATGGGATCGGGAGTGTTCGGCAACCCGGTCGCAGACAGATCCGACGGCACCGCGTGGTCGAGCCGAATGACGTGGCAGCGAACAGGCGCCGCCGCTCCTCGCTCCTGAACGCCCGCCAAACGACCCCGACATCACAACATTCGAGGAACAACAGCAATGACCACTGCAGAGATCACCGACCACACGGGCGTACCGGCCGATTTCGTCAGCGGACTGGAAGGTGTGGTCGCGTTCACCAGCGACATCGCCGAACCCGACAAGGACGGCGGCGCCCTGCGCTACCGCGGCGTCGACATCGAAGAACTCGTCGAGGGGCACGTCACCTTCGGCAACGTGTGGGCCCTGCTCGTCGACGGCCGCTTCGGCCCCGGACTGCCCCCGGCCGAACCGTTCCCCCTGCCCGTGCACACCGGCGACGTCCGCGTCGACGTCCAGGCCGGCCTCGCCATGCTCGCCCCCATCTGGGGATACCAGCCCCTCCTCGACATCGACGACGACACCGCCCGCGAACAACTCGCCCGCGCCTCCGTCATGGCCCTGTCCTACGTCGCCCAGTCCGCCCGCGGCATCTACCAACCCGCCGTCCCGCAGAGACGAATCGACGAAGCGAAAACCGTCACCGAACGGTTCATGGTCCGCTGGAAGGGCGACCCCGACCCCGCCCACGTCGCCGCCATCGACGCCTACTGGGTCTCCGCCGCCGAACACGGCATGAACGCCTCCACCTTCACCGCCCGCGTCATCGCCTCCACCGGCGCCGACGTCGCCGCCTCCCTGTCCGGGGCCATCGGCGCCGTGTCCGGCCCGCTGCACGGCGGGGCCCCCGCCCGCGTCCTGCCGATGATCGAGGACACCGAAAAGTCCGGCGACGCCCGCACCCTGGTCAAGGGCATCCTCGACCGCAAGGAAAAGCTGATGGGCTTCGGGCACCGCGTCTACCGCGCCGAAGACCCCCGCGCCCGGGTGCTGCGCGCCACCGCCCAACGCCTGAACGCCCCCCGCTACGAGGCGGCCGCCGCCCTCGAACAGGCCGCCCTCGCCGAACTGCGCGAACGCCGCCCGGACCGGGCCATCGAAACCAACGTCGAATTCTGGGCCGCGGTCATCCTCGACTTCGCCGAGGTCCCCGCGCACATGATGCCCGCGATGTTCACCTGCGGCCGCACCGCCGGCTGGTGCGCCCACATCCTCGAACAGAAACGCCTCGGCAAACTCGTCCGCCCCGCCGCCATCTACACCGGACCCGCACCCCGCACCCCCGAGTCCGTCGAGGGCTGGGACCAGATCGCCCACACCAGCTGACCGTCTCCCCACGCACGAGTAACCGAAGAGCGAAGAGGTTTGCGTCGGAGTCTGGTTCGGCATTCATCAGACTCCCCGCACGACTCGTCGTCACCAAAGTCTTCGGGTCTGTTACGCGGGCATCCTCTGACCACGTAAGGCCGCTGTGTTGATGCCGAGTTCGTTCAATCGTGTCACGTAGCGTTCGAGGTTACACATTTAACGTCCAGGATTCGCGAATGGCATAGCTCTCGACTGGAAGAGCCCCTACCAAGTCGCAGATCATGGATTCTCGATGCGCGACCAGCTGGCGCTCAGCCCTGCGGGCGCGCGACTGGGCCGAAAGGCGAGCCATGGATTTCTCTACTCGTCCGAGGTGGCTGCGCCGTTCATCGCCCTGGGTCCACGTCCTCCCCCCACGGCCGGGTGCATCCGCCGCGGCCGCCAATGCGGCGGCGAACTACGCATGAATTGCCTCGTTCGCCAGCACCCGAGTGACGGCGGTGCGGTTCTGGTCGGTGTTGACGAACTTGCTTGAAATGAATCGATTCTCCTGAGCTCTCCTGGAAGAGCTGTCCTGGAAGAGTCGACATCGGCGAGGACAACGGACAGGCCTGGGAACCCAACTCCAGGTTGACGTCCTTGAGCGTTGCTGGAGCAGCAGGCATAACCTTTGTGCCTCCGGGTGGGGGCCGGTGATGGGCACCGTCTCCGGGATCCCGTGGTTCACCGTGTCGGCACCGGCATCGCGCCCGCCGCAGACGGTATTCACGACGCCAGCGGCGAATACCTCCTATGCCAGCCAACCCGGGAAGCACTGTGGATCAGGGGTGTCCGGGGGCTTTCGGGACGAGGGTGTTTCCTGCGACCAGCGACGGAACGAACTATCAAATGGCCATTCTAGATAGATTGGTTCCGTGGTGTGGTCTGCGCGACCACTGGACGAACTCATTAGAGGCCGTCCCGGACACCGGGCGGCACGGCAGGTAACGACCGATTGGTTCTGAATTTGGTGCTCGTGGCCGATCGGGCGACGCAAGCGCGCGATCGGTCAGTCGGTCGAGCAGCGTCGCCATCACCGACTGTCTGGACCAGGCCACGCCGAGCCATCTCTCGGTCGAATTTCGAGTACCAGCTTCGAGGGAAACGGAGTACTTGCCATGCCCGGATGTGGACCGGCTCTCCCGACTCTTCGAGATTCCTCGATCAGTTCCTCGCGTCGCATAGGCAGTCGTTAGGTAGTTGGGCCTAGTTGAGGCACCGCAATTGATTACAGTGAACGTATGTTCTCGGCTGATGATCTCAAGCTCTTTCTCGAAGTCGCACGTCGAGGCAGGCTCACCGAGGCTGCCAAGCACCTGCAGATCAATCACACGACGGTCAGCCGACACATCACTCGTCTTGAGCGGGCGGTGGAGAATCGCTTGTTCGATCGGACGTCCGAGGGCTGGACACTAACGGATGCCGGGGCCCAACTGCTAGTCCATGCCGAGATGGTGGAAGCGGCTGTGCTTGCGGCGCAGGAAGACTGTTTGTCACGGGGGCCGTCCCTGACCGGCCATGTGCGCATTATTGCTCCCGACGGATTCGGGGCGTATTTGCTACTGCCCGGTCTCGGAGAGATTCAACGCCAGCATCCTGGCCTCATAGTCGAAGTTGTCACGGCGAACAGACACGCGTCACTCACCCCCCGGGAGTTCGATCTCGCTATCACGATTGAGCGTCCGCAAGCTCGCGCCGTGACAGTTCAGCGACTCGCCAACTACTCGCTGGGATTCTATGCGTCGCATGACTACCTAGCCTCACACCCGCCCGTAGAGACGTTAGAAGATCTCTACAACCACGTCTTGATCTGGTACGTAGATACAGCGCTCGACCTCAGCACGTTCAATCTGCTGTACGAGTTGCTGCCGAACGCGCAGGCCCAGATTCAGACCAACAACATCGCCGGATTCATCCAGGCTGCAGAAGCGGACCTGGGAATAGCATTGCTTCCTTCATTCATCGCTGATGGAAATCAGCGCCTACAACGACTCACGAAAATCACGGCGAAGATTGAACGCAGCTACTGGATTTCCATTCCACGCGACCTGGTGCGTCTGGCTCGAGTTCGCGTCATGTCCGAGCACATCGAGAAGCTGGTCGCGAACGCCAGCGGACTGCACCTGGCTCGGTAGCCGCTATCGCCTTCGCCTCACAGCCGGGTCCACGAGCTGCTGACCCGAACGCCGCTCGCGACGAAGAGCTGGAAAATCGGGCAGCGGCGTTCCACCTCACGCCCAAGGTCGCCGAGCTCTTCACTGCTGAGTGACGATTCCACGGCAACGTCGACGTCGAGGGTGTTGAACTGGGAAGTTCCCGGAATGCCGCGCACCAGCACCGAGTTGTCGAAGCTCGTCTCGATTGTCGTCCGGACCTGCCCCAGCGTCACTCGCCGTGACTGCGCGACGATATCGGCAGTAATTTGGCAGCAGGCACCGAGCGCTCCGAGAAGGTGTTCGAAGGGGCCAAGCGCCCGGTCCTTGCCACCGAACGCGGGATCGCCGTCGAACCGTAGCGGGCGCGCCGGATCCGCACCGTGCGCCACGTGATACACACCTGTACCACGACCGCTTACGGTTGATCTGTACACCACAAGCTCATCCCATACTGTTCAGCGCAGCCGTCAGCGACCGGGCAGTCTCCGGCCGATATGTGTAGTGGAAGTTGCGCCCCTCCTTACGTACCTGCACCAGGCCGACGGTCCTCAGCGTTTTGACGTGATACGAGACGGTGGAGGCAGACACGTGGGATTCCTCGACCAGGTCGGTACAGGCCATCTCGTCGACAGCCGCGATGCGCCTGAGCAGATCCAACCGCACAGGGTCCGCCAGCGCTTTGAGGACGTCCACCAACTCGTCGAGCGTGGGGGCGGCGCCGTGGAGCATGAGCACTCCTAATCCTTCGATATTTCTACTGATGGCCAACAATCCAACTATATCGTGACACCTGATTTGACGGCGCCGAACCGCGGATACCCGCGCCCACCTGCCGTTGTGCAAATTTGCAGAGCCTCGCGACGCTTTGGTTATTGCCACCCGGATGCCCCCAGTTGAGACTTGAGACACACCAGAGAGATGACGGATCGGACGTCACAACCACGATTCGACTGTCCCTCTCGAGCCCAAATCCACTACGGGCGCGGCCGGCGCCGGCCCGGACCCGTACACCCGCCACACCCGTCGACACGTCACCGCAACCTCAGCGGCGACCCACCTCCCGAGAGGAGACCCCGGCTATGAGCTCATCGAATGCGCCGTCGGGTAACCGAAAACCCAACTCTCCGAGAATGGTTGCGCTCGGCAGTTTCGTCGGCACCACGATCGAGTGGTACGACTTCTTTCTGTACGGCACCGCCGCAGCCCTGGTATTCAGCCCCCTCTTCTTCCCGGACGTCAGCCCAGCGATCGGACTCATCGCGGCGTTCGGTACTTACGCGGTGGGCTTCCTCGCCCGCCCCATCGGTGGGGTCGTCGCCGGCCACATCGGTGACCGGGTGGGACGTAAGGCGATGCTTGTGGCGTCGCTGCTCATCATGGGAGCGAGCACCACTCTCATCGGCGTCCTTCCCACCCACTCCTCGATCGGCATCTGGGCGCCGATCCTGCTCCTCGTTCTCCGTCTCGCACAGGGATTCGGCGTCGGCGGCGAATGGGGCGGCGCAGCACTGATGTCCGTGGAGTCCGCACCCGCGAACCGCCGAGGCTTCTACGGGAGCTTCACCCAGATCGGCGTCTCGGCCGGCATGCTGCTCGCCGTCGGAGCGTTCAGCATCGCTCGCACCGTTCTCGACGAGGAAACCTTCCTCGCCTGGGGCTGGCGCATCCCCTTCCTCATCAGCGGCCTGCTGGTCTTCGTCGGCCTACTGATCCGCATCGGATTGTCGGAACCAGAAAAGTTCGCCGAGATGAAGAAGAACGACACCGTCGCCGAAAGGCCCGTGGTCGAACTGTTCCGACACGAACGACGGGCGGTGTACCTCACGACCGGAATGCGGCTGTCGCAGAACGCGATCTACTACCTCTACACGGTGTTCGGCATCGCCTACATCGCCCGGAGTTTGGGCACAGCGACCAGCGTCGGCTTGAACTCCGTCCTGATCGCGTCAGCGATAGGCCTCGTTTCCGTACCGATCTGGGCAGCACTATCCGACAGATTCGGCCGACGCCCCCTATATCTATTCGGCGCCGTTACCAGCGCGCTGTTCATCGGCCCGTTCTTCCTCCTGGCCGACACCGGGAACCCGGTCCTGATCACTCTCGCCATGGTGATCGGATTGAACTTCTTCCACGACGCGATGTACGGCCCGCAAGCGGCTTTCTTCTCCGAAATGTTCTCCACCGGAGTGCGATACAGCGGCGCATCAGTCGGCTATCAAATCGGCTCGGTGTTCGCTGGCGGCTTCTCACCTTTGATCGCCACGTCACTGCTCGCAGTCGGAAACGGAAGCCCGTGGCTGGTGGTCGGGTACTTCACCGTCCTCAGCGTCATAACCGCGGTCTGCGCCTACCTCGCACCGGAGACCAACAAGAAGGACATCGATCTCGATCCCCACAGTTCACCGAAAAGAACTGCTGCGGTCGATAACCACGACTCCCCCGCTCCCTCAAACGCGTAGCGAAGGCATCCTTCGACGCCCGCGCACGCTCACACGAAACGAAAGGCAGCACCTCATGACCAGCACCTCCTCAGCCACCACCATCAACGGTGTCGACGAGCAGGCCCTTCACGCCACGATCGACGCGGTCCGCGAAACCCCCGCACTCGCCCAGGTGACGTTCTCACTCGGATCCGAATGGCTCGACGGCTGCCATCAGCGTTCGACCACGGGCGAACTGCACCAGAACGGTGAGCTGGTCAGCAGCCGCGAGGCCTCGTACGTCCTCGAGTCCGACGAGCCGGCGGCTTTGCTGGGCACGGACAAGGCCGCCAGCCCCGCCGAGTACGTGCTCCAGGCGCTCGCCGGCTGCTACGCGGTCACCTACGCCACCAACGCGGCCGTGCGGGGCATCGAACTGTCCTCGCTGCGACTGGAGATGCAGACCGATTTCGATCTCCAGGGCTTCCTCAACCTCGACGACAGCGTCCGCCCCGGCGCCCAGGAGATCAGGATTAGCGTGCACGCCGAGTCCCCGAACGCCTCGACCGAGCAGCTGCAGGAACTGACCGACGCCGTGCAGAAGCGTTCGCCGATTCGGGACACCCTCGCCAACCCGGTGCAGGTCGTCACCACCCTGGTGAAGTAGCCATGTTTCCCCTGACCGTCGACCACCTGCTGTGGCGAATGAGCAACATTCATCCGCAGTCGGAAGTCGTGAGCATCGCAGGAGAAGCCAGCGGGGCGGCGGCCACACGTTGGTCCTTCCCCGAGGTGGCGGCGCGAGCGCAGCGCTTGGCCGCCGGTGCGCACGCAGAGCTGGGCATGGGGCCAGGGCAGACGGTCGCGGTACTCGCGTTCAACACTCTCGAGCACTTCGAGGTCCTGCTCGGCGTGCCCCTTCTCGGCGTCGCCGTCAACAGCCTCAACGCACGCCTGAACGTTGAGCTCCTCATCGACCAGGCCATGTCTCCCCGACCGGCCGCCGTGGTGGTCGACGGGGAGATGGTGGACCACCCGGTCCTGGGTCGGAACGTCCGGTCAGTCCTAGCCGTATTGCACGAGGCCGGGGTACCCCTGATCGTCGTCGGCGAGCGCGACTGGACCGAGCACGCGGACACGGTCGTCCGCTACCGCGACCTGATCGAGGCAGGCTCGACGCTGTCGGCGCAGGCTGCGGTGGAGGATGAGAACACCACCGCGTACCTGTTCCATACCAGCGGAACGACCGGGCGGCCAAAGAGTTACGCGGTCAGCCACCGCGCAGCCATGCTGCACACCCTCAGCCAGGCCACCACCGCCGCCTCGGGGCTGCACAGCACCGACCGGGTCCTTCCACTGGCACCGTTCTTCCACGTGAACGGATGGGGGCTGCCCTTGACCTGCGCGCTAACCGGAGCGTCGCTGGTCCTCTGCGGCGGTGACCTCGCTGCGGACCGCGTGGCCACAATCCTCAGCGAGGAGTCCGTCACCGCCGCTGCCGCCGTCCCAACGGTCTGGCACGACGTATGCGCGGCCGTCGCCGCCGGGCACGCGCCGCGGCCGAACCGTCTGCGGGAGGTCTTCAGTGGTGGCAGTGCCGTCCCGCAGCCCGTCGTGGACGCGGTGGCGACCGTTCTCGGTGCCACCGTCAGCACGGCTTGGGGCATGACCGAGACCATGGCGTGCAGCACCTACGAACGCCTCGAACCCGCGACCTCGGCCGGAGTCCCCATTCCCCTTGTGGAGCTACGTGTCGACACTGGCGGGTTCGCACAGGACGGCTCCGAGCCGACCATGGGCAAGCTGCAGGTACGGGGGCCGTTCATCGTGGGAGTAGGGGACGGCAGCACGAACTGGTTCGACACCGGCGACATCGCCTCGATCGACCAGCAAGGCCGATTGCGGCTGCATGACCGGGAGAAAGACCTGATCAAGTCCGGAGGCGAGTGGATCGCCACCGCCGAACTCGAGCAGTACTTGTGCACCCATCCGGCAGTGTCATCGGCCGCCGTCGTGGCGACGGCACATCCGCGATGGATCGAGCGGCCGCTCGCCTACATCGTGGTCGCCGACAACGCCACCGAGGACATCGACGCCGCGCTTCGCGCGCACGTCGGTGAGCGATTCCCCCGATGGTGGATTCCAGACCAGTTCATCGTCGTCGACGCAATGCCCCGGACCGCCGTGGGCAAGGTCGACAAGGCACGTCTGCGGACGCAGTCGACCTCCGAAATCGAATTACGAAGCGAGGCAATAGCATGACCACATCCACCGACGATCTCGTCCGCACCGAGCACCGCGGAGAGGTGGCCTGGCTGACCATCAACCGGCCGAAGAAACTCAACGCACTGTCGGTCGAACTGATGCAGGAACTGGCGCAGGCCCTAACCGTCGCCGAAGCGGACCCGGCGATCAAGGTCGTGGTCCTGCAGGGTGGCGAGAAGGCGTTCAGTGTCGGCTACGACATCGCCCAGGAAGTGGAGATGGGTGTCTCGACCGCCGAGCAGTGGCATGCCGGCCTGACCAACAACATCGGGCTGTCGATGCAGGTGTGGCGGCTGAAGAAACCGGTCATCGCCGCCGTCTCCGGATGGTGCCTGGCCGGTGGCTGCGAACTGGCGATGGCCTGCGATCTGATTATCGCCACCGACGACGCCCAGTTCGGTGAGCCGGAGATCCGGTTCGGCTCCGGGCCAGTGACGCTGCTGATGCCGTTCCTGCTGGGGCAGAAGGCCACCAACGAACTGCTCTACACCGGAGACATCATCGACGCTGAACGAGCCGCAACGCTCGGGATGGTCAACCGTGTGGTCGCCAAGACCGACCTCGAAGTAACCGTCGACGTCCTCGCTCGCAAGATTGCGCTCACTCCCCTGTCGATCCTTCGGTACACCAAGCGTGCCATCACCCGCGCGTACGACGCGATGGGGCTGACCAGTGCGGTCGAGTCGAATCTCGATATCGCCGCGGTGCTGAACTCGGCCGAGACCCCCGAGCGCGCCGAGTTCACCGAGCTCGTCGCGTCCAAGGGACTCGGGGCCGCACTAGCCTGGCGGGACGAACGGTACGGCGCCGTCGAGCAGTGACAACTCCGGCGCCGGTTGCGCGAGAACTGCTCTCCCGCAACCGGTGTCCGAAGCTTGATCTCCGCCGACCCGCCTCTCGGTCGAAGGGGTCCGCGGGTTTGGAGATAGCACCCGACCGAATAGTTTGATGTTTATACGAATATAGATCTTAGGAGATGATCGTGACCGAACTGATGGAGCGCCAGTCCGTTGCCCACCCGACCACCGACGCGGTGGAGCCGGGCACGCTTCCCCCACTCGGTGTGGTTCCCAAGACTATGCACGCACAGGTCGTGCGTCCGGAGCGGTACGGCGACCCCGCCACCGCGTTCGTCCACGAGGTCGTCGACACCCCGGCGCTGGGTACCGGTGAGGTGCTCATCGCGGTGATGGCGGCCGGGGTCAACTACAACAACGTCTGGGCGGCCCGCGGCTACCCCGTCGATCAGGTGGCCACTCGGCAGCGCCGGGGCGAGACCGAGGACTTCCACATCGGCGGCTCGGACGCCTCCGGCATCGTCTACGCCGTCGGGGACGGGGTCAGCGGCATCAGCATCGGCGACGAGGTCGTCATCCATCCGGGCGTCTGGGACCAGAACGACCCGTGGATAACCTCCGGCCGCGACCAGATGATCGCCCCGAGCGCGAAGATCTGGGGCTACGACACCAACTACGGCTCGTTCGGCCAGTTCGCCCGAGTGCAGGCGCATCAGGTTCTACCCAAGGCTGCGCATCTGAGTTGGGCCGAAGCCGCCGCACCCACCCTGGTGGGCACGACCGCGTACCGGATGCTGCACGGCTGGAAGGGCAACACCGTCACCGAGGGCGATCTAGTGCTGGTGTGGGGCGGATCCGGTGGTCTGGGAACCCAGGCTTGCCAGCTCGTGCGCGAGGCGGGCGGCCGGGCCGTGGCCGTGGTCTCCGACGACGACCGTGGCGCCTACGCGATGAAATACGGAGCCATCGGCTACATCAACCGGCGCGAGTTCGATCACTGGGGCGTCCCGCCGCTCGTCGACGACACCGAAGGCCAGAAGAAGTGGACCGCCGGCGCCCGCGCGTTCGGCAAGAAGCTCTGGGAGATCGCCGGCAGCCGAGAAGACCCGGCGATCGTGTTCGAGCACCCCGGTGCCTCCACCATCCCCACCAGCATCTTCGTCTGCCAGCCCGGCGGCATGGTCGCCATCTGCGCCGGCACCACCGGATTCGACGCCATGGTCGACCTGCGGTACCACTGGACCCGCCAGAAGCGACTGCAGGGCTCGCACGGCACCAACGACGAACAGGCCATCGCCTACAACCAGCTCGTCGTCGACGGGAAGATCGACCCGGTCGTCGGCCGAGTCCTCCCCATGGCCGACATTCCGCTCTCCCACGCCCAGATGGGCCGCGGCGAAGAGGTCTTCGGCAACACCGTCCACCTCATCGGCGCCACCACCCCGGACGAGGGTCGACGGCCCTGACCACCCGCAACGGCATAGCAGAACCACAAGCAAAGGTGCACAACATGTCCCGAGCATGGAGAGTCCGCGAGTACGGAGAACCCGCCTCCGTCCTGCGGCTGGAAGACACAACCGAACCGACCCCCGGGCACGGGCAGGTCCGGCTTCGCGTGGCCGCCACCTCGTGCAACTTCGCCGACGTTCTGCTGTGCCGGGGCGAGTATCAGCAGAAGCCGGCCCCGCCGTTCACTCCGGGCCTCGAAGTATGCGGGTGGGTCGACGACATCGGCGGAGGAGTCGATCCGCGGTTGCTCGCCTCGCGGATCGTCGGAGCGCCGATTCTTCCGCACGGGGGCTTCGCCGAGGTCGCCCTGATGAACGCGGACGAGGCCTATGTCGTTCCCCGCAACATCGATGACACCACCGCAGCCACATTGCATCTGACCTACCTGACGGCGTGGCTCGGGCTGCACCGCCGAGCCGCGATCAAGGCCGGCGACACCGTCGTGATCACCGCCGCCGCCGGAGGCGTCGGCTCAGCGGCCGTGCAAGTCGCCCGGGCGGCGGGCGCGACCGTGATCGCGATCGTGTCCGATGCCGGCAAAGCCGCCACCGTCACCGGTCTCGGAGCGGACATAGTCGTCGACCGCTCCAGTGGGGACGTGATCGATCAGGTGAAGGCCGCCGCACCGGGCGGCGCCGACATCGTCTTCGACTCGGTCGGCGGGCAGGCATACGAGCAGGCAACGAAATACATTGCCTTCGAAGGACGCATCGTGGTCATCGGATTCGCCAGCGGCTACATCCCCAGGCCACACCTCAACCACGCCTTCGTGAAGAACTACTCCATCGCCGGCCTGCACTGGTCGTTGTACCGCACACATCGCCCGGATCTCGTGCACATCGCCCAGGCAGCGATCTTCGAGATGGCCGCTGCCGGCCTGATCGACCCGCTGATCACCGCCCGTATCGGTCTCGACAATGCGCCCGATGCCCTCGAGGAACTCGCCCACGGACGTACCCAGGGAAAGACGGTCATCACCGTCTGACGTCGTCCATCACCGACACACTAGGAACAGGAGTGCGGAAGACATGACCGCCATTGCAGAGAAGGCCACCTCGTTCAAGAACCAGGGGGGAGATTACGAACATCTCCGCGTCGAACGCCGGGGCCCGGTTGCGCTGATCACGCTCGACCGTCCGAAGGCCCTCAACGCCCTGTGCAACGCCCTCACCGAGGAGCTGACCGCCGCCCTCGATGCCACCGAAGCCGACGACAGCATCGGCGCCGTCGTCCTGACCGGCAGCGCCAAGGCCTTCGCCGCCGGCGCCGACATCAAGGAGATGCAGCCCAAGTCCTTCACCGACGTCTACCTCGAAGACTTCATCACGGCCAGCTGGGAACGCGCCTCCACCACTCGCAAACCCATCATCGCCGCGGTCGCCGGCTACGCCCTCGGCGGCGGCGCCGAACTCGCGATGAGTTGCGACCTGATCATCGCCGCGGACACCGCCAAATTTGGCCAGCCCGAGATCACCATCGGCATCCTGCCCGGCGCCGGCGGCACCCAACGCCTGACCCGCGCCGTCGGCAAGTCCAAGGCCATGGACATGGTGTTGACCGGCCGCACCATCGACGCCGAAGAAGCAGAGAAGATCGGCCTCGTCGCCCGCATCGTCCCCGCCGACGACCTCATCGACGAGGCAATCGCCATCGCGCAGAAAATCGCCGGATTCTCCCGTCCCTCGGTCCTGATGGCCAAGGAGGCCGTGAACTCCGCATTCGAGACCCCCCTGGCGGAGGGCCTGCGGTTCGAGCGGCGCCTGTTCCACGCCGCCTTCGCCACCGAGGGCCAGACCGAAGGCATGGCCGCCTTCCTCGACAAGCGCAAGCCGTCGTTCACCAACCGCTGAGAAAGCGAGATCTGCACATGGTTTCACCAATTGCACTTCCGCGGATCATGCGGATCGGCGGCGGCGCCGTCGCCGAGATCGGCGAGGTGGTCAAGGGCCTCGGGCTGACCCGCCCGTTGGTGGTCACCGATACCTTCCTCGTCGGCACCGGCGCGGCGGAACAGATGATCAAGAACCTCGAGGCCGCCGGTCTGTCGCCGCGGCTGTTCGACGGCACAGTCCCGGATCCGACCACCGTTTCCCTCGACGCGGGCGTCGCCGCGATCGCCGAGCACGACTGCGATTCGGTGATCGGGTTCGGCGGCGGCAGTCCGATGGACACCGCCAAGGCCCTCGGGATGCTCGGCCGCCAGGGCGGGCAGATGCGCGACTACAAGGCTCCCCGCAACAATGTGGGACCGGCCCTGCCGGTCATCGCGGTCCCCACCACCGCCGGAAGCGGGTCCGAGGCCACCCAGTTCACGGTCATCACCGACAGCGTCAGCGACGAGAAGATGCTCTGCCCGGGCCTGGCGTTTCTGCCGGTCGCCGCGGTCATCGACTACGAGTTGACCGTGTCGATGCCGCCGCGGCTGACCGCCGACACCGGCGTCGATGCGCTGACCCACGCGATCGAGGCGTACGTCAGCAAGAAGGCGAACCCGTTCTCGGACAGTCTCGCCCTGACCGCGATCGGCACCATCGGCCGCGTCCTGCGCCGCGCCTACACCGACGGCGGTGACGCCGAAGCCCGTGAGCAGATGATGCTCGCCGCCACCCAGGCCGGCATCGCGTTCTCCAACTCCTCCGTTGCCCTCGTGCACGGGATGAGCCGCCCGATCGGCGCCCACTTCCACGTCGCCCACGGCTTGTCGAACGCCATGCTGTTCCCCGCGGTGACGGCATTCTCGGTCGGTGCCGCGCAGTCGCGGTACGCCGACTGCGCCCGCGCCCTCGGGGTCGCCGCCGTCGGCGAGGACGACACGACCGCCGCGAACAACCTCGTCGACGCACTGCGCGAGCTGTGCCGCGACGTGGCTGTGCCCACCCCCAAGGCGTACGGGATCGAAAAGGACCGGTGGAACGAGCTGATCCCGCTGATGGCCGCGCAGGCCCTGGCCTCCGGGTCACCGAACAACAACCCGCTGGTCCCGACCGATGCGGAGATCCGCGACCTCTACGCCCAGATCTACGGCTGAAAACCCCTCCAGGAGAAACCTTCACATGACTGCCACCCTTCCCACCCCGGCGACCGACACCACTGGCTCTCCGCCGGTCGACATCGACCACTACATCGCCGGTCGTGTCGATGCCCGCGGCGCCGCCACCCGCGCCGACGTCTACAACCCCGCCACCGGGCAGGTGACCGGCAAGGTCGCGATGGCCACACCCGCGGACGTTCACACCGCGGTCACTGCCGCCGCCGATGCCTTTCCGACCTGGTCGGCCACCCCCGCGCACATCCGGGCCCGCGTGATGTTCCGGTTCCGCGACCTCATCGAACAGCACTCGGATCGGCTGGCGGCGATCATCACCGCAGAGCACGGCAAGGTCCTCTCCGACGCCAAGGGTGAGGTCACCCGCGGCCTCGAGGTCGTCGAATTCGCTTGCGGCATCCCGCAGCAACTCAAGGGTGAGTTCTCCGAGAACGTCGGCCGCGCCGTCGACGGAGTCACCTTCCGCCAGCCCCTCGGCGTCGTCGCGGGCATCTCGCCGTTCAACTTCCCCGCCATGGTCCCGATGTGGATGTTCCCCGTCGCCCTCGCCTGTGGGAACACGTTCGTGATGAAGCCGTCCGAGAAGGACCCCACCCTCAGCGTCGAACTCGCGAAGTTGCTGACCGAGGCCGGCCTGCCGGACGGGGTGTTCAACGTCGTGCACGGCGACAAGGTCGCGGTCGACGCGTTGCTGACCCACGATCAGGTGGAGGCGATCAGCTTCGTCGGGTCCACCCCGATCGCGGAGTACATCCACAGCACCGCTGCCGCGCAGGGCAAGCGGGTCCAGGCCCTCGGCGGGGCGAAGAACCACATGGTGATCATGCCCGACGCCGATCTCGACCAGGCCGTGTCCGCGCTGATGGGTGCCGCCTACGGCTCGGCAGGGGAACGCTGCATGGCCATCTCGGTCGCCGTGCCGGTCGGGGAGGAGACCGCGAACGCCCTGCGTGAGCGGTTGATCGCCGCTCTTGCCGACCTGAAGGTCGGCCCCGGTACCGCCGCCGAGGTGGAGATGGGCCCGTTGGTGACCGGTGCGCACCGCGACAAGGTCGCCTCTTACATCGACCTCTGCGTCGAGGAGGGCGCCGAACTCGTCGTCGACGGACGCGAGCGGATCCCCGCCAACGCCGGCGACGGGTTCTTCCTCGGCGGCACCCTCTTCGACCACGTCACCCCGACAATGCGGATCTACCTCGAGGAGATCTTCGGACCGGTCCTGTCCATCGTGCGCGCCGAATCGTTCGAGAAGGCCCTCCAGTTGGTCAACGATCATGAATTCGGTAACGGCACCGCCATCTTCACCGCCGACGGCAACACCGCCCGCACCTACCTCGCCCAGGTCAAGGCCGGCATGGTCGGCATCAACGTCCCGATCCCCGTGCCGATGGCCTTCCACTCCTTCGGCGGCTGGAAACGCTCCCTGTTCGGTGACCACCACATCCACGGACCCGAAGGCGTGCGGTTCTACACCCGCAACAAGACCGCCACCACCCGCTGGCCCAACGACACCCAGACCCGCACCGACTTCTCCATGCCCACCCATGAGTGAGGTCCGATTCGGGCGGTGCGGATACACCCTTACCCATGATCGCCCGGCTGTTGTGGCCGAACCGCGCACCATCGCTCTCGGTGGCAGTGACGAGATCAGGTATCTCCGCCAGGGGCCGATCGGCCGGATCGTGCTCAATCGCCCGAAGGCATTGAACGCGCTGACCACATCGATGATCGACCAACTCCACCGTGCTCTCGACGAATGGGAGAAGGATCCGGGCACCGCTGTGGTACTGGAGAGTTCGAGTGCGAAGGCGTTTTGCGCCGGTGGGGACATCCGCCAGATCCGTCAGAACACTGTCGCCGGTGCATACGGCGACAGTGACGACTTCTTTGCCTCCGAGTACCGCCTCAACGCCCGGATCGCGGAACTCACAACCCCCTTGGTCTCACTGATCGACGGGATCTGCATGGGCGGCGGAATGGGATTGTCCGTGCATGGTGCGTTCCGTGTCGTCAGTGACAAGGCGGTGCTGGCGATGCCCGAAACCGCGATTGGGTTCTTCCCGGATGTCGGCGGTAGCTATTTCCTGTCCCGCCTTCCGGGTGCGCTCGGGATGTACCTCGGGTTGACGGGCTACCGTCTCGATGCTGGTGATGCCATGCACACCGGGCTGGCCACGCATCGGGTTGCCGACGTGGCCCTCGTGGTGTCGGCGCTGGAGAAAAACCCGCAAACGCCGATCGATGAGGTGCTGCGCTCACTGCCTCCCGCAGCCCCGACTACCACCAGCCGGTTGGCTGAACACCGATGCGAGATCGATTGGTGCTTTGGCGCACCGAGCGTGTCCGAGATCTACTCCCGCCTGCGTGATCATCACAGCTCATGGTCACGGGAAATTCTCGCGGTACTCGATTCGGCGTCCCCGCAGAGCTTGGAGGTGACGTTCGCGGTGTTGACGGCGGGCAAACAACGGAACCTGCTGCGCTGTTTGAAGATGGAGCTGGATGTCGCCACCCATCTCGCCCGTACGTCCGACTTCGTCGAAGGCGTCCGCGCGGGTTTGGTCGACAAGGATCGATCCCCCGTTTGGGGAAACTCGCTGTTCGGCGGGTTCGACGCCGGTGGGTCGAGCGTATGGCACCGGCTGCCGTAGCCTGCTGGGACGCCGCGGGATGCTTGCTCTGGGGGATGTGGCGATGTCCCCCAGAGTGATCCACGTGGTTACCGCTGGTGTGGGTCTTGTCCTGGCCGGCGTTCTGACGCTTGTCCTCGTCCGAGTGGAGGATCCCACCGCGGGACACTGGCCAGCCCTCGACCTCACTCTGCGCACGGTGGCCTTGATGTGCGGCGCTCCCCTGCTCGCCGGTGGGGTGTTGTGCTGTGTGTGGGCGCGCCCGTTGTCCTGCTACGTCGACGACGACATTCCGCGATCATGACTCTCCAACTTCGCGCGAACCGCGACACCGAATGTGGTTGTCCCAACATATTTTCGATCATTTGTTGGGCATCTTCGGTGTCGAGAACTTGGGCGTTGACCCAGCGACCGCCGGTGTGATCTGATTCTCACATCCAATACTTCGATAGATTTAGGAGTATCAAAATGATTCCTGCGCCTCCGCCCAGCACCCCTCCGGACAACCCTCGACCCACATTGTCGTGGACCAAACGCGTCATCTGCGCGGTCCTCGTGATCACGCCGGTCGTACTCGCCCTGTCCGTTCCGCTGTACCAGCGCACCGAGCCCACCCTCGGCGGTTTGCCGTTCTTCTACTGGTTCCAGATGACGATGGCGGTCGCCGCCGCCTGCGGATGCGGCGCCACCTACTTCATCGCCTTCCGCAACGAGACCGAAACCGGTGACACACAATGAACTTCAACGGTGTCACCTTCGGTGTGTTCATGGTCCTGTTCGTGTTGGTGACCGGAATGGGCTTTGTGGCCAGTCGATGGCGCCGCGCAAAGAACGAGCATCAACTCGATGAGTGGGCCCTCGGCGGCCGCGGCTTCGGCGGATTCATCACCTGGTTCCTGCTGGGTGGCGACCTGTACTCCGCCTACACCTTGATCGCTGTACCCGCGGCGATCTTCAGTATCGGCGCCTTCGGCTTCTACGCGATACCCAACGCGGTAGTCCTCTACTCGCTGGGATTCCTATTCCTGCCCCGCCTGGTTCGGCTGGCCCACGAGAAGGGTTATGTGACGCTGACCGACTTCGTCAACGACCGCTTCAAATCACCAGCCCTCGGCCTGGCGATCACCCTCACCGGACTGCTTGCCACCCTGCCCTACCTCGCGCTGCAGCTCGTCGGCCTCGAGGTCGTCTTCGCCTCCATGGGTATCCAGGCCGGCCCGAACGCCAGCTGGATCGTCCGCGACCTGCCGCTGTTCATCGCATTCGGTGTTCTCGCGGCCTACACCTACTCCTCGGGTATCCGCGCACCGGCACTGATCGCGTTCCTCAAAGACGGGCTGACCTACATCGTGGTCATCGTCGCCGTCATCGTCATCCCGATCAAACTCGGCGGCTTCGGACAGATCTTCGCCGACGCCGGCGCCGCGATCGCCGAGCGCACCAACTCCCCCGACCCGGAAGCGGCGGCGATCAGCGTCAACGCCAGCGTCTACATGACCCTCGCGCTCGGATCCGGGATGGCGTTCTTCCTGTACCCGCATGCCATCACCGGTGTCTTCGCCGCCCGCGGCGCCCGCACGGTGCGCCGGAATATGTCCGTCCTTCCGATCTACACCGTGCTTCTGGGCTTCGTGGCGTTGCTGGGCATGATGGCCCTGGCAGCCGGAATCAAACCCCTCAACGGCAATCCGCAGTTCGCCGTGCCGCAGTTGCTGCAAGAGATGTTCCCCTCGTGGTTCGTCGGGGTCGCCTACGCCGCGATCGCGATGAGCGCCCTGGTGCCTGCGGCGATCATGGCGATCGGCGCCGGGAACCTGGTCAGCCGGAACATCATCCGCCACTTCTCGCGCTCCGAGACCACCAGCCGCCGGGAAACCGAGATCTCCAAGGTGGTGTCCGTGCTGGTCAAGCTCGGGGCGCTGGTGTTCGTCCTGACCCTCGACAGCCAGTTCGCCCTCAATTTCCAGTTGCTCGGCGGTATCTGGATTCTGCAGACCATCCCCACGGTGCTGCTCGGCCTGTTCACCGAACGCTTCGCCGACAAGCGGGCACTGCTGGCAGGGTGGGCGGTCGGTATCGCCTACGGCACGATCGCCGCCTACAACGTCTCATCACCCAAGGCCAGTCACTTCGGCGGCTCGACGGCGGCCCCGTTCTTTCTGTCCTCGCCGATGTACATCGCCATCTCCGCGCTGATCCTGAACCTCGTCGTGACGCTCGTCTGGAGCGGTATCACCTCGACACTGCGCCGCACCCGGCAGATCAGCACCACCGCACCGGTATCACCCGAATCGACCGCACCCGGCACGAACGCCGGTGCCGTCGCTAACGCCCCCGCCGCCCACTGACCTTCAGGAGTGCCGATTTCCATGACTGCCACCATCAACCGGACCGACGACGGTCCAGTCCGGATTCTCACCGTCGCAAACCCCGCCAAGCGCAACGCATTCAGCGGCGATATGGCCCCACAACTGCGGAAGTTACTGCTCGAGGCCGATCAGACCACGTCCGTCCGGGCCATAGTGCTCACCGGTGACGCCAACACCTTCTCGTCCGGACACGATCTGCAGGAAGTCCTGCACAACCCGGAGACAGCAGGTGACCCTGAGGCCAATGCCGCCTTCACACTG
Source organism: Rhodococcus sp. JS3073 (assembly GCF_026810085.1). Classification (NCBI taxonomy): domain Bacteria; kingdom Bacillati; phylum Actinomycetota; class Actinomycetes; order Mycobacteriales; family Nocardiaceae; genus Rhodococcus; species Rhodococcus sp. JS3073. The sequence goes on from NZ_CP113951.1 coordinate 403,689, forward strand.
CCCGCCGAGCTCGGCACCCCGGTCATCGCGGCCGTGAACGGCGCAGCCTATGCCGCCGGCTTCATTCTGGCACTCAATTGCGACATCCGGATCGCCGGCCACAATGCGAAATTCTGCGCTGTTGGCGCCCGCATCGGCCTGGTTCCCGTCGGCGGGCAGTTGAGTCGCCTGCTGGACATCGTGAGCTACCCGGTCGCGTTCAAGATGCTGGCCACCGCCGCACCGGTCGCCGCCGACGCCGCCCGCGAATCCGGATTCGTCAGCGAAGTATGCGACCCGGCCGACACACTCGACCGCGCACTCGCGCTCGCACATCAGATCGCGGAGGTCTCACCCGCCGTGGTGCGGGCGATCAAGACCGGCCTCCGGGTGACCCTGCACGACGGGCTCGACGCCGGCACCGCACTCGAACCGCTGCTCGCCTCGGTGGTCCGCAACCTGCCCGACGGAGACGAAGGTGTGCAGTCCTTCCTACAGAAGCGGCCACCGCAGTACCCGGATGCACCCGCCGACCTGCAGGACAGACTCGACAAGGTGGGAGCGGACCGATGACCCAACGACTCCGCGAAGACGCCGTCCGCGACCTCGCAATCCGCTACGGCGTCGCTGCCAACGCGGTCACCTTCGCCACCAACGGAGTCGAAGCCGGCCAGATCGCAGTAGCAATCGGCCGTCCCGTCGCCGTGAAACTGGTCGCCGACAACGTCGTCCACAAAAGCAAAGCCGGTGGAGTCCTCCTCGGGGTGGCTCCGGAAGACACCCACCGCCGCACCGACGAACTCCTCGAGAAGCAGCGTGCCATGGGTGCCACGGTCCGCGGCGTCACCGTCGAGGCCATGGTGGACTCCGGTCTCGAAGCCGTGGTCGGCGGTCTCGACGCACCCGGCTTCGGCCCGGTGGTGATGTTCGGCCACGGTGGTGTCGACATCGAAACGCTCGACGATGTGGTGTTCGCCCTGGCCCCGATCGATGCCGTCGAGGCCCGGCGGATGGTGTCGAGCACCCGACTCGGACGGGTCATCGAGAAGCGGTTCCCGCAGCGCCTCGACGAAGTCGTCGAGATGCTCGTCGCCGTCGGCGGGTCGTCCGGCCTGCTGCTCAACGAGGACATCACCGAGGTCGACTTCAACCCGGTCGTCGTCACCTCCGATCGCATCGTCGCCGTCGACGCCCGAGCAACCGCACTCGATGTCACCGAATGCCATGTTCGTCCGGTCCCCGATCCAGCTGCCAGTTACGAGGCCTTGCGGCCCGCCATCTACCCGCGATCGGTGGCCATCGTCGGTGCCTCCGCCGACGAACGGAAAATGGGATTCCGAGCGGTGCGCAGCCTCGTCGACTTCGGCTACACCGGCCAGATCCTGCCGATCAGCGGCAAGAACACCAGCATCTACGGTGTGTCGACCGTGCCGGATATCGATGCGCTTCCCGAGAACATCGATCGCGCGGTCCTCGCGCTACCGGCCGCAGCGGTACCCGACACGTTGCGTGCGCTCGCCGAACGCGGCACCCGCACCGCGCACATCCTCACCGCCGACACCCCGCGGTTCGACGACATCCTGAGCACGAACGACTTACGGGTACTCGGGCCCAACTGCATCGGCCATTACACGCCGTACGAGCGGATGACCATGATCGGCACCGACGCCTCCAGCACGACTGAGGGGCACCTGGCGGTAGTGTCGCAATCCGGCACCTATGCCGGTGACATCCTGCGGCGCGGGACCGAGCTCGGACTGCCGTTCAGTTTCGTCAGCTCGGTCGGCAATTGCGACGACGTGAGCCCCGCCGAACTGCTCGCCTTCTGCCAAGCCGATCCGCGGACGCACGCTGCCGCGTTCTACCTCGAGGACGATCGGTGGGCAGGTGAATTCTTCCGGCTCGCCCGGACGATGACCAAGCCCGTCGTCCTCTTCAAGGGGGGCCGCACCGCGGCCGGCGGAGCCGCCGCGGCATCGCACACCGGTGCCCTCGCCAGCGATCCCCAGCTCCTCGAAGATGCCGCCCGCCAAGCAGGAGTGCTTCTCGTCGACGACCTCGACCAACTGCTCGACGTCCTCACGGCCCTGCAATTCGTTCCCGCGCTCGACGGGGACAATCTTGCCCTGATCGGCAGCGGCGGCGGTGTCGCCGTGGTCGGCTCCGACCGTGCCGACCGACGGAATCTGCAGATGGCACCGTTCGCCGAATCCACCCGCGAACGCCTCGCATCGTTCGAGGCCCCGGGAACCAGCCTGTCGAATCCGATCGACATCCCGATCTGGTCCCTGTTCGACGAGACCGGCAGCTTCACCGGGTCCATCGTCTCCACTGTGGCAGCCGACGACTCGATCGACGCGATCTGTGCGTTTCTCGACCTCGGCACCGTGTTCGACATGCAGGCCGTCGAGCCCGGAAACAAGCTGGTCCGGTCGCTGACCGAGGACCTCGTCAACGCCGACCGTGGTGGTATCCCGCTCGCGCTGGTGCTGCGGAGCGGATTCGACGAGAACCAGGACGAGTTGGTTCGACAGCTCCGGCCCGTGGCGGCCGCCGCCGGTGTCGCCCTGTTCGATTCCGTGGACCGGGCGATCGACGCTCTCGGTGGTGTCCGGTGGCTGACCCACCGCAGCAAGAACCCCGGAAGCGAGCTGTAGTGAGCCCATACGACGCCGAGCTCCAACCAGCGCCCGAGCACACATCGGCCGCTGCGCCAGCGCAACGCCCCGCAACCGCGCTCACACTGATCGCCATCAGCACATTCCTGTCGATGAGCGTGTGGTTCTCGGCGTCGTTCGTGGTCCCACAACTCGTGGCGGTCTGGAACTTGTCCACCGCAGGATCGTCATTGCTGACCATCGCCGTCCAGTTCGGCTTCGTCATCGGCGCGGTCACCGCCGCCGCCACCGGCCTGGCCGACGCCGTACCCGGCCGCATCCTGATCTTCGGCGGCGCCGTCGGCGCCGCCCTCGCCAACCTCGGCCTACTCTTCGCCGATGGCCTCGCCGCCGCCATACCTCTGCGGCTACTCACCGGCATCTTCCTCGCCGCGGTATATCCGCCGGCATTGAAAGAAGTATCCACCTGGTTCCGAACCGGGCGCGGCACCGCACTCGGAGTCATGATCGGTGCGCTCACACTCGGGTCGGCACTGCCGCATCTGTTCAACTCGTTCGGAGACGTGCAGTGGCAGCACGTCATCACCGCCACCACCATCATGACTGCGGCGGGTGGCGGCCTGATCCTGCTACTGCGCACCTCCGGCCCGTACCCGTTTCCCCGGCAGCCGTTCAGCATCACCGCTGCCATCACCAGCCTCCGGAACAAACACGTCGCTCTCGCAAACATCGGCTACATGGGCCACATGTGGGAGCTCTACGCCATGTGGGCTTGGGTCGGAGCATTCCTCGCCACCCTTCCTGCCATAGCCACCCGCCCCCACCCCGACGCGACCGCGTCCGCGCTCTCATTCGCCTGCATCGGTGCCGGCGCAATCGGGTGCTTCGTCGGAGGCCGCCTCAGCGACCGGTACGGTCGGGCACAATCGGCACTGATCTGCCTGATCTGCTCGGGAACCGCGGCAATCGGCCTCAGTGTCCTCGACACGGCGCCGCTGCCGATCGTGCTCGCGCTCTGTGTGTTCTGGGGATTCTGGGTCATCGCCGACTCGGCGCAATTCTCGGCGCTGGTGACCGAACACGCCGATCCGGTCTACGTCGGCGGCGCGGTGTCCATCCAACTCGCACTCGGCTACCTCACGACCACTCTCACCCTGTGGCTGGTTCCGGTCCTGGTCGAGCACCTGTCCTGGTCTGCAGCTCTGCTGGCCCTTGCGCTGGGCCCTGTGATCGGGGTAGCCGCGATGGCTCTCCTGATTCGTGCGGACCGCGACATCACCACGCCGCCGATCCACTGAGCAGACAGGGAACGACCAGTGAACTCCGAGCCCCCTTGCCCCGATAAGGTCGCCCGCATCGCGCGCATCCTCGCCGATCCGATGCGACTACACCTGCTGACACTTATCGCCCGAGCGCGGGAAATCTCGTGTACGCACCTGCTAGACCAAGCAGACGTCGGAGCATCCACCCACATCCTCTGCCGCTGCTCACTCCAATTCAGTTGCTCGATAGCAATACTCGGCTCGGACTCGAGCAGCGAAACTAAACAAGGCGATCAACTCCGCGCTTCCGCGCCAAGCTCTCGGTCCCCGGGCTCCCGGACGCTATTCCTCCGACCACTCACGCGGTGCGCTGCGATCCGGCGTGGACATCACGCAGGGGATGGCGGACGCCGCCCCACCCAGTCCGCGCCAGCTCCACGAAACGACGAAGAACGTGACGTTGCCGAAGCAGTCGGGTGGTTAGACGAGCGAACCAGCGGTGACATATGTCTAATGCGGGTGGAAGATCGAACCAAGAAACCAACGGGTCTCGACCCTGTTCCCGCGGGACACCACGGAGGTCGTGTGCGATGCGTCCATACTCCGAAGAAGTCCGGGAGGACGACACCAGAGCGGCGAAAGAAACCGTTCAGGCTCGACTCTACCCATCCGAGGACCAGCCGTTTGCCATCGATTTTGGCGGTACCTGTCCGCGCTGCGATCACGCGATCAGCGACCGCAAAGTACTCGTCGGGATCCTCGGGGCTGGCAGGATGAACGCCAGAAAGAGGCGACGTCACCTCGCCGACTTGAAGAGGCGAGGTGATCTCTCGGAAGGTGACCACACCTTCGACCTCACCTGTTCCTGTACGGCCGCCCACACCAATCGCCCACCTGAGAAGGTCGGCTGTGGTGCCAGATTCCGCGTCCGAGTCCAGTGGCCCTGACATGCCTGTACGACTAGGCGAGCCCGAAGGCTTTCCCACCCCAGCATCCCTAGCGGAAGACGGCGACTGGCAAGCCTTGCTCGGCACGCAGCTCGCGGATACACGCAAAATTGCGGAGAACTGGCGGACTGGTCTCGCCGCACTGCTGGGTCTCGTAACCGTGTTCTCCGCGGTGAAGGGCGAAGCCGCCATCAGCGGTCTCGAATTTCGCTACGCGGTGGCAACCGGCGTCCTGCTGCTGATGGGAGTCTGTGTCGCCGTCATAGGGGCTCTCGCGTCGCTCCGAGCGGCATATGGCACACCGCGTGCGGTGTCTCGGGGAGAGCTGTTATCGACCGGCGGCCTGCCCGGATACAGGTATGAGCTCGCATGCCAAGCGGTTTCCGACCTGCGGTGGGCGAGGTGGACGACGCTGACTTCACTCGTCTGCATTATCGCCGCCATCAGCGTGACGTGGTACGGGCCTCGTCCGGCTCAAGCGATCATCGACGTGGAAAGAACTGGTAGCCCTCACGTTTGCGGGAAGCTTGTTGCCTCGGCTGATGGATATATCGATATTGAGCTGTCATCCGCCGAAGCCACCCGCATCGCGAACAAGGACATTCTCTCCATCAACGCGGTGAGTGAGTGCTGACGGTGTCTCGTGTTGATCGCCCCTACCTCGATCAGATCCCGGACCCCGACCTGGACACAATGGTCGCTGATATCGTTGAGCAGGTTGATTTTTCGTCGACGGATGTAGAATCGAGACTCCGCTCCCCTAACCTCCGAATCGAGAGAACCTCGTCAGCGGCGGATCTAGACGCGCGAACCGAGATACTGTTCGGCCATCGGACAATACTCATGGGTGGAGGGCTGTATCCCTTTCTCTGCCAGTATCTTCGTGCGGCGTCATCCTACTTTCTAACCTGCAACCAGGGCGGTACTCCAGCCTCGAACTGGCACGCCGGGCGCTCCTCGCTCGCGACGACCCTGGACTGGCTCTCGACACCCACCGAGATGCCGCACCGGCCCGCGTTCACGATAAGTCGATCCCAGGACAAATCAGCGCTCAGCCTTGCTCTCTACACATACCGGTTTCTGCTATGCCACGAACTCGCCCATGCTGCACTTGGCCACTCTCCCATCGAAGCCGGATCCGTTCCGGACAACATCACCCCGCTGCACCAGCAACAAGACCAAGAGCTCGAGACAGACAGAATGGCACTGACCCTGCAGGTCCGGTCAATACCCACACGGTCCGAAACCGTCAAAGGCCTGGCAGGCGCGGTCTACGCCTTCGCGGCGGAGGCACTACGCAACAGCAGACTTATGTTGCTGGCAGAACTGGTTGACGAACGGCAGTGGGAAATCGAACTCACACACCCCCCAACCATTCAGCGGGAATTTGGCCTGCTTGGGGCAGCCAACGGTCTGTGCGGGCAAGCAGCGATGACCGATATGCACCGCCTGCGCAACGACCTACGCGAGCTGAACGATCAAGTATTGACCGACGCGCTGCGCCAACAGCAGATGGTTGTCAAGAAGTCGCGGCAGCTGTTGCGAATCGAGATGGACACACTGCGACTGCGCGGTAACGATCCTCTGCCGGCAGTCTTACCCGACCTGCTAAGACTCTTCTCTCAGAGTCCTGTCGGCGTGATGAAGGCACTCGAGCATCCCCCTAGCAATGCCTCCGACGACACCAGCGCGATCGCATCATTGATCGACCGGCTCGTTGCTGAGCTCCCAGCCGAGTTCCAGGATTTCCACAACCAATCGCCCAAGGAGCGTGCCATCGACTTGGCGTAAGCGAAACCGCATAATTGCCCGGCCAATGCAAACAGGCTCGTGGAATCCTCGACGACGTCCTCTCATACGTAGCATCGCGGGCCGAGCCGCAACCAATCCACTGACCGATGCGGACACGGCGCCAATAGTCCGTACTGACGACACCGTGGCCGCCGACGAACGAACCGTCGGGCGGGACACTGCCCTGTTCATCTCTCATCGGCGTGGCAGAAGCACCGATGGCTCAACTCTCCACCGATGCGTCGCCCCTGGTGATCCTGGCCCATACCGTCAGTCTGCCCACGCAGGGGCGGGTCGCGGATCCCCCTTGTTAAGGCTCTACCCGCGCGGGGACCGATCCGGCGATAAGAAATGGGGACCGCACCCACCGGATGCGGTCCCCAAGTTGCACTGGTCAGACAGTGCGTACGTTCGTGGCCTGCGGGCCCTTCTGGCCCTGGCCGACCTCGAACTCCACACGCTGGTTCTCGTCGAGCGACTTGAAACCGCTGCCCGAGATTTCCGAGTAATGCACGAAAACGTCCGGAGTTCCGTCGTCGGGTGCGATGAAACCGAAGCCCTTCTCACCGTTGAACCACTTCACAATGCCCTGAGCCATGCCGATACTCCCTAGATCTCGATCCGGACCTCACATCGAGGTTCCGATCTCGATGACTTGATCCTGCCATCCTCGATGTAGTCGCGAAGACGCGCACTGTGTCCGCGTCGACCTATTGCCGGTCATCGATGCACTATCGGTGACCTTGTGGTGGGAGTGATGGTGTCATGCGCCTGGCGTGCTTTGTGCTTCGCTCAGCAGTATGTACGACCCCATCAGACACGCGTCAATGCCTCCCCCATCGTGCGGTTGAGGGTGCTGAGCGAGCGGACGGCACTGCGAACCGGCCCGGGCGTGGTGGTCGACTGCAGCATGACGTCGGGTGCCGAGGTTTCGGTGAGTTTCTCCGGAGGCTCTACGTGCTCGCCGGCGAGTGCGCGTTTGACGTCGGCGATGGTTGCCTTGGTGACGTCCGCTGCTTGGCCCAATGCCTTCGCGGTCTCCTGCGACGGTCCGCTGTCCGGTTCGCCGCGAGAGGCGCTCACTCCTGCTCGGGCGAGTGCATGAGACGACCGATTGCTGACCGTCATGATCCGCAACAACCGTTTCGCTCCCCGACGAGTCCGCGTCGTCGGTCCCATTTCCAAGGGTTTGCCCGCCGTGACAAGTTCCTTCAGCGTGTTGTCCAGCTTCCGGATGTCGGCGACGAGGTCAGTCTCGTGGCCTGGTTGGACGACGGCTCCGATACCGGTGTCGATGATGGCAGTCATCTGATCGAGGTAGTCGTCGATCTTCGAGATCAGCGTCGATCTCGTTCCGGTGGAGAAGATGAAATACGCCGCCGCTATTCCGACGATTCCGCCTGCCGCCGTTTCGTAGATGCGCAGTTCAAGTACCTCGATGCTGAATGTGCCGAGTAGTCCGTACAGCATCGCAAGCATGACGGTGACGAAGAAGGAGAGCAATGCGTAGGCAACCGTGACGAGGTAGAACGCGAAGAATACGCAGACGACGAGCAGGAGCAGCTGCAACGGCTGGTTGTTTCCGACCAACGCGGACAGCACCACTCCTGCAAGAACTCCCGCGATGGTGCCGACGACGCGGTGCCCTGCGCGAGAGAGAATCTCACCGCGGGTAGACGCTCCGGTGAAGACGAGGAAGGCCGTCAGGACCGCCCAATACCAGCGGTCGGGCGAGATGAGCTCACCGAGAATCGTTGCAGCGCTGGTCGCGACGGCTACCTGGATCGCGGCTTTGGTGCTCGGATTCCATCCGGTATCCGTTTCTTCGCCCTCGTCCGGCTTCTTCCTCGGTTCGGATTCTGTTCGCAGGGCATTGCTGGTGATGTGATGGATCGCGATGTGTGCCTGCACTGCCCGCATCGCGACGGCGGTCGCGATACCCGCTGGAGTCGATGGATCGGATTTGTCTGCAGCCGCGGCGGCGAGGCGTCGGGCAGCGCGGAGTTGGTCGTCCGACGGATTGTTCTGCAGGCACGATCCCAGTGCAGTGGTCGCCTGCCCCAGCGAATTCGGCCACAACTTGTTCGGGTCGAGCGCCCACAGCGCGCTGACGAGTTGTTCGGTAGCGATTTGCGCGTCGAAGATACGAACGGACAGATCATCGTTCGTGACGCTCAGGAGCTGAGCTGCATCGTTGCGGTCGAGCCAGTCGTCGATCATCAGCGCGGTGCTTCCGAGCCGGTCGAGTTTCTTGCGGAGTAGATCGAGGTTCCGATCACCCCTGTTCGACGCCACCTCCAGCACGTCGATCGACGCGGCCCGCAGCGCCCGAACCAACCGTTTGAGTTCGAGCCCGGGCCGGTCCGGCAGGATCACCGTACGGACGAGGAGCGAGATACCGACGCCGACGGCGATGGACACGGTGAGGATGGGAATCTGCCCAAGCTGGGCCCGAAGGAAGAGCGCGAAGAAGTAGCAGATGAACGCGACCATCCCGAGAGCCGTACCTCGCGGGCCGTAGCGCCGCACCCAGACGGCCGCGAAGAGCACCGCGATGAAGCCCACATCGGCGACCTTCCCGAACTGGGACAGCACCGCGGACATCGACACCGCTGCGATTGCAGGGAACACGAGCAGCAGTGTCGTGACCACCCTGCTGTGCTGATCCCTGTCCTTGACCGCCGCCGAGGACTGCATCGCGACGACCGTCCCGAGCAGCGCTACGGTGAGTGGCTGGCCGATCGCGTTGGAACCCGGTAACAACACCACCATCGCGAGCACGACGGTGATCGTCGTGGCGGTAGCGGCACGAAGCCGCAGCCGGCCGGGATCGGAGACCGCGAGAAAACGGGCTGTCTCCTGCATGAACAGAAAAGCCATTCACCGATTGTGCGCCTTCGGAACCCGCGCGTGCGTCATTGACACCTCGACGCAGCGTGGTGCTCTGCGTTATCTCCCAATCCCGAAACTCTTCTCGTCGATCGTTAATCCTCTGCACCGTAAGTTGATTCGGGACGTATTCGCGTCCTGCCTATCGCCGTCAGTCTCGGACGACGTCGCTACCGATGTCTTCGAGATCAACCGCGCCTTCGAGGAGGAGCAAAACCGGCCAGCGAACGACGCTTGGACGAGTAATGAACCGTCCTACACTGCGCCATGTCGCCTCCTCCACGCGAGCCAGCCCTTCAGGCCGATGACCAACGCCAGTAGCGCAGCGTAGGTTCCGAGCTCAAACCACTGCGTCCGTTCATGATGCCGATCACGAGGGCGATCGCCATGAGAACCACGCCGAGGAGTGCAGCCGGTTGTCGGCGGTGTTGACTCGAAGTTCACCGTACTGTCCAGATTGGGCGAATTCACCTGCACCAGTCGCGTCCTGGTCCATCACCACAGCCGCCTCGCCGTCAATGAACAGCGGATCTGCCGGGCCTGCGTCTGAGAACTTCGATACATCTGGGGACTCGGCCCCCGAGACAGAGGTAGGTGCAACCATCCGGGGCCACCGTCGAGTCCGCCGATGGATGCGCCCCGCTTGGCCAGCTACGTGACGGGATCCCACGATTTCTTCGGCGCGTTCGGGACTAGTCGTACAGCACGGCAAGTCCCCGGCGCTCGAGGTCCGCCAATCCGTCCCGCATGGTGTGAACCTGTTCAGGTGAATGCCCCGCCCAGTCCGTGATCTTGCCGACTACTCTCACCGACTGCCCGTCGATCCAGTGTTCGATCGCAGCGCCACAGATGGGGCTGTGCCTGCCGGCGATGATTTTACGACCGTGGCGTGGTCAGTATCTGATATGAGGAAACTCGCGATCACCCAGAACATCACCCTCGACGGCTCCATCGAGATGCTCGGCGACTGGTTCGACCCCACGGACCAGGATCCGCAGCTACTGGAGGCGACCCGCCGGCAGTCCGAGCGCGCGGACGCGATGCTGCTGGGTCGGCAGACGTTCGAGGACTTCCGCGGCTACTGGCCCCGACAGACCGACGACCAGACGGGCATCACCGACGAGCTGAACCAAATTCAGAAGTACGTCGTCTCCTCGACCATGACCGACCCGCAGTGGCGGAACTCGACCCTGCTCACGGGCGACTGGATCGCCCAGGTGCGGGCCCTGAAGGGACAGGAGGGCCGCGACATCGTGGTCACCGGCAGTATCACGCTGACCCACGCCCTGATCGTCTCTGGCCTGGTCGACGAGTACCGGCTGTTCGTGTACCCCGCCGTCCAGGGTCGGGGACGACGGCTGTTCCCCGACGGATACGAGATGCCGAGGCTGCATCTGGTGGAGGCACGAGGCTTCCAGAACGGCGTCTGTCTACTGCGCTACACCAACTGAGGACACCACCCAGGACCACCTGCTGTTCATATTCGGGAATGTGGTTGCCGCTGTGATCGAAGTGCGACTGTTGTCGACCGTTGCTCCGGGAGTCTGCCAGTGGCCGCGGTGGTCTGCGGGGCCGTCGCCACATCGCGGTCCGCGGTGGGCGACGACGGGGCGGCATCGTTGCGGGCCCTATTGGGCGTCGTTGCCGCGTCGCGGGGATTACCGTCTCACTGCATTGCCGGATACCCGCCTTCGAGACCTCGGATGACGGTGGACGGGTCACGTAGTGCAACTATGCTTGCAGATGCTCTTTCGGAAGCAATTCACCATCCTGCGATCGGGTTGGCTTGGACTCGACATATGGATCGTCACGGACGAGGAGGCCGCATGGGCACGAAGGCTGAAAACACCACCACGGGGCCCCAGTCCTTCGACGAGCTTCTCGTCGAAATCCGTGCACGTTCGGGGTCGCTGTCTCCCTCGCATCGCAAGATCGCCGAGCGGGTGATGTCCGACCCGGAGGCGGTGGCGTTCATGACCATCTCGGAGCTCGCGGCCGCTGTCGGTGTCAACGAGGCGACCGTGGTGCGGTTCGCGACCGGCCTCGGCCTGAAGGGCTATCCCGGACTGACCAGACTGTGCCGTGAGCGACTTCAGGAGCAGGCGCAGCTGTTGCGCCGGTTCGACAATCTCGAGCATGTCGCCTCCGAGGGAGCCGGCCTGCTCGAGCAGACGGTGGCGCTCGATCAGGCCAACATCGCCCGCACCTTTGCGCGGATCGAGGAGGCGACGTGGAAGTCCGCGGTCGAGCACCTGGCGCAGGCACCTCGGGTACACGTCATGGGACTGCGCAAATGCCACGCACCGGCATACCTGCTCGGGTATCTGTTGCGGATGCTGCGCGAGGACGTTGAGACGGTCACAGCGAGTGTCGGTTCGTTGACCGATGATCTGCGTCGCATCCGGGAGGGCGACAGCTTCGTGGCGATGTCGATCCACCGCTACAGCGCCGACACCATCCGTGCGGCGGAGTGGGCGCGGCAGAGCGGTGCGCACGTCATCGCGTTCACCGACAACGCCAGCTCACCCCTCGCCGGCCCGGCACACGACACCTTCTACATCGATGCTTCGAGCGCGTCGGTGCTCAGGTCCATGACAGCCTTCACTTCCCTTGCCCAGGCGATGTCCGGCGGAGTCGCCCACCTGCTCGGACACCAGGTCCGCGAAACCCTCCTCGAGGAGGAGAAACTCCTCAGCAGCTTTCGCGTCTACGCCACCGAACGATCCGACATCTGACGGAGATGGCCCCGCATGCATCGCGGGGAATTCGCGGCGGGAAGCGGACCACTTCGTGCCGTGCGGAGATTCGTACAGCTCGCTGTTGCCGTGTACTCGTGGGCTGATCGTCTGCGGAGGCACCGCGGCTCACACGGTTCGATGCAGTGGTGGGGTGCACCCCGACTTCGGGTGCACCCCACTTGTGCGGCGAAGAACTGTTGCTACTGCGGGGACTTCGACAGGGTTGCGTCGACGTCGCCGGCCTGCTCGGCTGCGGAGGCCGTCTTGCGACGCTGGTGGACGAGTCCGGCCGCCACCGCGAGGGTGGTGACGATCATGGTCAGCGCGAGGGGGGTACGGGTGGCAGGTGTGAAGACCATGCCGCCGACGATGGCGAGCAGGATGAGGCCGACGAGGTAGGACAGGTACGGAAAGCCCCACATCTTGACTGGCAGCGCCGCCTTCTCCTCGGCGGTCTTCTTGCGACGTCCGGCGATCTGTGTTCCGCAGATGCACAGGTAGACCACCACGGCGACGGCCCCGGAGGAGCTGAGCAGGAAGGTGAACACTGCACCGGTGGGCAGGAAGTAGTTCGCGATCACCGCCAGGAACCCGGCACTCGATGCGGCGAGGACGGCCTTGACGGGTACCCCGGACTTGCCGGTGCTCCCGAGTGCACCGGGGGCTTCGCCGCGGCGTGAGAGGGAGAACAGCATTCGGGACGAGGAGTAGATGCCGGAGTTCAGGCACGACAGCACGGCGGTGAGTACGACCAGATTCATGATGGTCTGTGCGCCGGGCAGGCCGAGCAGGTTGAGCACGGCGGTATAGGGACTCTTGGTGACTTCGGCGGTGTCCCACGGCAGCAGCGTGACGACCACCAGGATGGAGCCGACGTAGAAGAGCAGAATGCGCCAGGCGACGCTGCGCATGCTCTTGCGGACCCCTGCGACCGGGTCCTTGGCCTCGCCGGCTGCGATGGTGACCAGCTCGGTGCCGAAGTAGGAGAAGAAGACCGTCAGGACGGCGATCAGTAGAGGAGTGACGCCGTTGGGAAACAGTCCGCCGTGGCCGAGCAGATTCGAGGTTCCGGGCGAGTCGAAGTGCGGGAGCAGGCCGAAGATCGCGGCGATGCCGACGCCGATGAACAACACGATCGCGGTGACCTTGATCATCGCGAACCAGAACTCGAATCGCGCAAACGATGTCACGGCAGCGAGGTTCACCCCGGTGAGCACTGTCATGAAGATCAGCGCGTAGAGCCAGGTGGGCACCACAGGTATCAGCTGGTTCGCGATCGCGGCACCGGCGATCGCCTCGAACGCGACCGTCACACACCAATGATATGCGTAGAGCCATCCGACGGAAAATCCTGCCCACGAACCTAATTCACGGGATGCGTAGGTTGAGAACGATCCCGTCTCCGGACTCGCGGTCGCCAGTTCGGCGAGCATCCGCATCACCAGAATGATGACCAGACCGGTGAACAGGTAGACCAGGACGATGCCGGGTCCGGCCGAGGAGATCGCCTTGCCGCTGCCGACGAACAGGCCGGCACCGATGACACCGCCGATGCCGATCATCGTCAGTTGGCGGGTATTGATGGAGTGCTTCAGATTCTCTGAGCTGGAGAGCGATGTTGGCACGACGCCTTCTTCCATAGAACTCGGGGTGTGACCCAGGTAACTGCCAGGAGCCATGAAACACGCCCCAGCCGCGTCATGCAAGTGCATTTGCATACATTCTTCATTGTGCAAACTTCACATGACAATCGTGAAAGCGGGTGGACCTGCACAAATGACACCCCGCGCGGAGTGACGGACGAAAGGACGCAAGCCGGGGCGGCGGCGAGGACATCTCGACCCCGCCCCTCGGCGAACCCGGCGGGACATATCGGCACACGCGCCACAGACACCGTGCGAGTCGGTTTGCATTGAATTGATTTTGTGCAAGTTTGCTTGCATTCTGGATTGCGATGCTGTTGTATGGATCACATGAGGCCCCGCTCCTCGCGTCGGGACGAACAGCGTCCGAGCGCGAGCACCGAGTGGGACTGCTGACGGCTCCCGGAAGCAGACGTGAACCCTGCAGTCAAACCGTCAGTCGGACAGAGCTTTACAAGATGATCGACAAGAAGGAGACGTGAGACGATGACGACCGTCCTGGCAACCCGATCGGGTTCGACCGCGACCCTGGCCCTGAACCGACCCCACCGCCTCAACGCGGTGAGCGAGGAGCTGTACCAGACGCTGATCGACGAATTGGCCGCCTCGGACACGGACCCGGACGTGCGCGCGGTCGTCCTCACCGGCACGGGCCGCGCTTTCTGCGTCGGCGCCGACCTCAAGGCCCACAACTCCGGTACCCGCAGCCGCGAGGAGCAGGCGCACTACCTCGACCTCGCCCAGCGGGTATGCGAACAGATCCAGCGGATGGACATTCCGGTCGTTGCCGCGGTCAACGGCTACGCACTCGGCGCCGGCGCAGAAATGGCGGTCAGCGCCGACTTCCTCATCATCGCCGAGGACGCCCAAATGGGCTTCCCCGAAGTCAGCATCGGCACCTTCGTCGGCGGCGGCGTCACCAACCGCCTGCCCCGCCTGGTCGGATTGCGCCGGGCCACCGACATGCTGATCCTCGGCGAACGCTTCACCGGCAGCCAGGCCCTCGAGTGGGGGCTCGCGCACTCCGCGGTTCCCGCCGACACGGTGTTCGAGGCAGCGCACGCCCTCGCCAGCACCCTGGCTGCGAAAGCGCCACTGTCCCTGGCTCGGATGAAGGCGGCGCTGCGCCGCAACGACCCGCTCGAGGTGGTGCTCGACACCGAACCGCAGGAACTGCTCGCGCTGATGGGCACGCAGGACTGGGCCGAAGGTGTGGCCGCCTTCGCCGAACGCCGCACCCCGATCTTCCAGGGAAAGTAGAGATGCCCACCATGGCACAGCCCTCCGCCGTCGCGGTCGCCACTCCCCCGTCCCCGGTGACCCGCACGGCGCTCGAACGGCTCTTCGACCCCCGCTCGATCGCGATCGTCGGCGCCTCGACGAGCCCGACCAAGCGGGGCTTCCAGGCCGTGCGGGCCCTGCAGCAGTCCGGGTTTCAGCACCCGGTGTACCCGGTCAACCCGAAGGCCACCGCGATCCTCGGGCTCGAGGTCGTCCCCTCGATCGATGCGCTGCCGAATGGAATCGACGTCGCCCTGATCGCGCTACCCGGCGCGGCAATCCCGGACGCACTGCGCCGGTGTGCCGCCGTCGGCATCGCCGGGGCGGTCGTGCTGGCCAATGGGTTCAAGGAAACCGGGGATGAGGGCGCCGACCTCGATGCGGCCCTCGCCGAGGCCATCGCCGAAACGGGTATTCGGGTGATCGGCCCGAACACCTCCGGGATGCTCAACGTGTCCACCGGCGCCAATCTAGTTGGGCTACAGGACGTACCCGTGGGGCCGATCAGCGTGATCACCCAGAGCGGCAACATGCTGCTGTCCCTGGTCAACGACAACCGCGCGCTGAAGGGACCGGGTTTCCATGCCTATGTCGGACTCGGCAACCAGGCGGATGTCCGCTACGACGAATGCGTCACCGAACTGTCCCGTCACGAGGGCACCGGTGCCGTCGCCATCCATTCGGAGGGCTTCGCGGACGGCCGGTCATTCCTACAGGCCGCCGCGAGCGCAGTGCAGGACAAGCCAGTGGTGGTGCTGCGAGGCGGCCGCTCGGAGATCGGGCAACGCACCGCGCTCTCGCATACCGGGTCTATCGCCGGATCCGATGCCGTCGCCACCGCGGTGCTCCGCCAGGCCGGTGTCGAATTGGTCGACCGCTCCGACGAACTCGCCATCGTGGCCGGTGCCATGGCGACGACAGCGCCCATTGCTCCCGGCCGTAAGGTCGCCATTCTTTCCGACGGCGGCGGGCACGCCACACTCGCCGCCGATGCGCTGACCGCGCGCGGAATCGAACTCGCGCAGATCGGCGATCAGACCCAGCAGATCCTGCGGGAGCTGCTCGGTGGACCGGCGTCGGTGGTCAACCCCGTCGACGTGGCCGGAGCCACCGACGCCGATCCCACGGTCTTCGCCGCCGCCGTCGACGCGTTGATGAGCGACCCGGCGGTCGGCCTGGTGCTCATCGTCGGTCTCTTCGGCGGCTATCACCTGCGCTTCGACGCGAGCCTGCGCGAGGCGGAGGACGCCACCGCGGACTCGCTGCTCGCGCTGACCGCCTCCCATGGTGTGCCGCTCCTGGTCCAGAGTTGCTACGCCGGTGACGCCGTCGCCAACCACGACCGTCTGCGCGCCGGTGGGGTCGCGGTGATCAATTCCATCGACCACGCCGTCCGCGTCGTTGCCGCTCTCGACCGGCGCGGGCACCGGCTGTCCACCGCAGCCGAGCGCTCCGCACTCGCCCTGCCGGAACCTGCCCCGCGGGCGGCCAGCGGAGCGGGCATCCTCGACGAGCCCACCGCCCGCGCTCTCATCGAGGACGCCGGCGTCGAGATCGGTGGTTGGACACTCGCCCGTACCGTCGACGACGTCGTCACCGCAGTGACCGGACACGCGCGTCCGTGTGCACTGAAGATTGTGTCCCCGCAGGTCATCCACAAGTCCGATGTCGGCGGAGTCCGATTGAACGTGGTCGCCGCCACCGCCGCGGACAGCGCCCAGGCGATCATCGATTCGGTCACCGGCAACGTGCCCGGCGCGGTGATCGACGGCATCGTGGTCACCCCGATGGCCGACACCGGTGTCGAATTGCTCGTCGGTGCCACCCGCGACCCGATCTTCGGGCCGGTGGTGGCCTTCGGTTCCGGTGGCGTCATGGTCGAAGCCCTCGAGGACGTCACCTTCCGCGCCGCCCCGTTCACCGACCTCGAGGCCCACGAGATGATCGACGAGACCATCGCCTCCCGCATGCTCGACGGCTACCGGCACCTCCCGATCGTCGACCGGGAAGCGCTGGCCCGCTTCCTCGTCCGGGTCGGCGACATCGTCGCCGCCCACCCCGAGATCAGCGAACTCGACCTCAACCCCGTGATCGCATCGGACACCGGCATCGTGCCCGTGGACGTGCGAATCATCCTGTCCGAGAACCACCCTGGAGACCACACATGAGAGACCCCCTGTTGATCGACCGCGCCGGCGACACCATCGTCTGGACCCTCAACAACCCAGAAGCCCGCAACCCCATCTCCGACGCCGGCACCATCGCCGCGCTCGAGGACGCCGTCACCGCGGTCAACCGTGACCCGAGCGTGCGGGTAGCCATCCTCACCGGCGCCGGGTCCGCGTTCTCCTCCGGCGGCAACGTCAAGCACATGCTCGACAAAGCGGGCATGTTCGGTGGGACACCCGCCGAACTGCGCCAGGGCTACCGGCACGGCATCCAGCGCATCCCCCGGGCGCTGCATCACTGCGAGGTTCCCACCATCGCCGCAGTCAACGGCCCGGCCATCGGCGCCGGCTGCGACCTGGCGGCGATGTGTGACCTGCGGATCGCCTCCAGCACAGCAAAGTTCGCGGAAAGCTTCGTCAAGGTCGGGATCATTCCCGGCGACGGAGGGGCGTGGCTGCTGCCACGAGCCGTCGGAATGGCCCGGGCCAGCGAGATGGCGTTCACCGGGGAGGCGATCGACGCCGCAACCGCCCTGAACTGGGGATTGGTGTCACAGGTCGTCGAACCCGACCAGCTCCTCCCGGCCGCGCACCAGCTGGCCGCACGGGTGGCGGCCAATCCGCCGCACGTGCTGCGGATGACCAAGCGGCTGCTGCGTGAAGCCCAGCACCAGAGCCTCGAGAGCATCCTCGAGTTGTCCGCGGCGATGCAGTCCATCGCCCACCACACCGAAGACCACCTCGAGGCGGTCGGGGCCATGCTCGAGCGGCGCACCCCGCAGTTCAGCGGCCGATGAGCGCCGTTCAGCCCGGCGTCGGGATCATCGATGGCGGCATCATGGGCGCGGGCATCGCCGAGGCCGCCGCCCGCGCCGCGTTCTCTCGGATCAGCGCCGCACCCGAACTGTCGGTGTTGGGTGAGCAATCGGTCATCATCGAGGCCGTCCCGGAGATCGAGGAGCTCGAGCTCGACCTGTTCGCCCCTGTCGACGAGATCGCTCGCCCTGATGCACTACTGGCGACCAACACGTCCTCGATTCCGATGGCCAAGACCCTACTTCTGCACGTCCCCCGACCCTGACCGATTTGACACGAGCAGTCTCGATCCACCCCGATCGGACCGGCTCGAGACGCACGGACCAGATGCCTGGCCTGCCGCCCCGGGCCAGGCACCGTCGTTGCCCACCGATCACCGGCACCATCCCGGCCGCCACCGAGACCGCTACCATTTTCCGCCGAGGAGACCCACCATGAACGCCCACATCGACGAGACCACGATCACCGGCCTGCGCTGGCTGGTGGTAACCGGTGAGCGCAACGCCGCCTTCACACTCCTCGGTGAGCACGCGCGAGAGTCCATCACCGCCGTGCAGAGCAAGATGCCCGAACGTGAAGGCCTGCAATCCTTCACCCGCAGCGATCGCGGCCGCCGCATCCTGGCCGACGTGGTAGCGGCCACCACTCACGCCTATCCGCGATACACCGAGGAGCTGCGCGCGCTCGCGACCGGCGCGACCGTGCCCTACGAGGATCTGTTGTTGGCCAATCTCCGCGGCGACATCGGCATCGACGACGGCACCGGATGCACCGACCTCGCCTGGCGCGGAACGCAGTCCTTCGTCGCCCACAACGAGGACGGCGCCCCCGCCCTCGACGGCCACTTCATGCTGCTCACCCTGCGCATCGAGGGCGACCTCCCGGTCACCGTGCAGTGGTACCCGGGATTTCTGCCCGCCAACACCCTGACCGTCAACGGTGCCGGACTGGTGTGGGGCATCAACCACATCCAGGTCACCACCCCTATCGCCGCACCAGGCCGACACTTCGTCGCCCGCGGCCTGCAACAGTGCACCACCCTCACCGACGCCATCGACTACCTCCGCAGCAACCCCAGCGCCGGCGGCTTCGCCTACACCCTCGGCGACACCAGAAGCGGCCGGGTCGCCGTGGTGGAAGCCGCTGCCGGACAGGTCGCGGTCCGAGAACTCCCGCCCGATAACGTATTCGAGTGGCACACCAACCACATCCGCTTCATGCCGAACCCGCCCGACCAGGCAGCCGCAGGCACCGCGACAGCGAACCTCGGCCAACGCGAGGAAAGCCTCGCCCGCGGCCAAGTCCTCGACAGCCTTGTTCCCGTCCTCGAACCCGACGTCGACTGGTTCACCCAGGTGCTGACAGGATCACCCGTCCCGACCGGAGTGCACCGCACCGCCGCCGGCACAGACCCCCTCACCACGCTGTGCACCACCGTCACCAACCTGACCGACCGGACCATCCTCATCCGCAACCACCACGGAACGACCGCGACGCTCACTTTGACCGAACTCACAGCCGAACCGCACTGAGCACCAATCACTTCTCGAGTGTCCAGAGCGATCGATTACGGCTCGTCGGGACAACCGGCGGATCGCTACGCAGAAATTGGGTCGCAGGGCCGGGGCATCCTGGTCGCCGACTGCCGGGGACGGGCGGTGGGCCAAGTGGGGTATCCGCGGTAACCCGTCACCGAACGGAGGACTGCGGTGGGACTTCTCAATCCTGCCTTCACGACGGGGGTAGGGCGGGCGAAAGACGAAGCGACAAGTTCCCTGCTCGACCAACAGATTCAGCACGCCGCTGCTCCGCTGCCTCGGCCACCAGATCTGGGATAGCCGCGGTAAGGAGTGCGCCGCGAAAGGTGCCTGCGTTGCCTGCAGCAACGATTGGCAGCAGGAGGCCGTCTCACACGGTCGCTGCGAGACGATGCGCCATTCGAGTAGTCACGCAGTGCTGAGCCATGATTCGGCTACCAATATGGCTAAAGCGCTCTGGAGATCAGTTCCTTCATGACCTCGTTGGATCCGGCGTAGATGCGCTGGATACGGGCGTCGGCGTACATCTGGGCGATGGGATATTCGAGGATGTAGCCGTACCCTCCGAACAGTTGTAGACAGCGGTCGATCACGGCGCACTGTTGGTCGGTCAACCAGTACTTCGCCATTGCGGCGGTGGTGACATCGAGTTCGCCGCGCAGGTGCTTGTCGATGCAGTCGTCGAGGAAGGTGCGTGATACCCGCGCGAGGGTTGCGCATTCGGCAAGTTCGAAGCGTGTGTTCTGGAGGTCGAACAGTGTCTTCCCGAACATTGTCCGCGATTTGGTGTACTCGATTGTGAGAGCTACTGCGCGTTCGATCGCGGCGACGGCGGCGACGCCGCAGATCAGTCTTTCCTGTGGTAGTTGCTGCATCAGCTGGACGAATCCGGCACCCTCGCGTTCTCCGAGGAGGTTGTCCACCGGGACGCGGAGACGGTCGAAGAACAGTTCAGTGGTGTCCTGTCCCTTCTGGCCCAGCTTGTCGAAGATCTGTCCGCGCGAGAATCCGGGAGTGTCGTCGGTCACCTCGGCGACAACGAGAGACACTCCCTTCCCGCCGAGCGTGGGATCGGTCTTGGCGGCGATGATGACGAGGTCACAGTTGCGACCGTTGGAGATGAAAGTCTTGGCGCCGGTGATGACATAGTCGCCCCCGTCGCGCACGGCCTTGGTAGTGATGTTTTGCAGATCTGAGCCGGTTCCTGGCTCGGTCATGGCGATGGCACCGACCCATTCACCGCTTGTGAGTTTGGGAAGCCATCGCGATTTCTGCTCGTGACTTCCGTATGCGTTCAGGTAGTGCGGAACGATTCCCGAGTGCACGCCGAGCTGGAGTGAGTGGTCACCCGCCATCACCTGTTCGTGAAACAGCACGGCATCGTGGGCGAAAGTTCCTCCCCCTCCGCCGAATTCCGTGGGAATCGACATTCCCGACAAGCCCAACTCGCCCAGAGTGCCGTAGACCTCTTTGTCCGGAAAGCCCTGTTCGGCGAACCGGCGTTGATGGGGGGTGACCTCCTTGGCGAAGAAGTTACGTGCGAGTTCGGCAACTGCGCCGAGTTCGTCGTCCATCCATGGGGATGCGCTTTCCGTGGTGACAGTGTGAGCAGTCAAGGGTTCGTCTCCAAAGTTGTTGCGAATTGGTCACGATGGGTTAGCGGTCTCAGCTCCCCACCGGAACCTCCCACGTCCGGTCGGCGGTGGGCTCATACACACCCTGGGCGAGGGGGTCGCGGTAGAGCAGCCCGATCTCGGATGCATACTTCTCGGCGATCGGTTTGCGGCGCAGCTTCATCGTCAAGGTGAGTTCGTCGCCGCCCGGCTCCCAGAAGGTTGGGAGGATCAGGAAGCGTTTGATCTGCTCCACGCGAGACAGGTCTGCGTTGGCCGTCGCGATCGCGGCGGCGATCGTCGCGATCATGTCGCGGTCCGTCGCGAGTGACGCGGAATCGACCCGGATCTCCTTCGTTGCAGCGAAACTCGCTGCGGCCTCGGGGTCGAGTGAGATGAGGGCGGTGTTGTAGGGGCGCGCATCTCCGATGGTGGCCACGCCGCCGATGAGCGAGGAGGCGGCTTTGATCGCGTTCTCGATCGTAGCGGGGGACATATTCTTCCCCGAGGAGTTGATGATCAGTTCCTTCTTCCGGTCGATGACGGTGAGGTACCCGTCCGGGTCGACGGACACCACGTCACCGGTGGCCAGCCATCCGTCGGCGTCGACGGCGTCGGCGGTCTTGGCAGGCTCTCCCCGGTAACCCTTCATGACGAGGGGCCCACGAACGAAAAGCTCACCGTCGTTCGCGACCCGCATGTCCATGCCGGGCACGATCTTGCCGACCGTTCCGAGTTTGGCGGGATCGGCCGGGGCCGCGCTGGCGATGCAGGTCAGTTCCGACATCCCCCAGATCTCGGAGATCTGCAGCCCGAGTCCTGCGAAGAACGCCAACGTGTCGGCGGGTATCGGTGCCGCCCCCGATACGGCCCATCTGAGCTTGTCGAATCCGAGTTCGGCGCGCATAGGCGCCAACACCGTGGATTCTGCCTTGACGAAGTCGTGTTCCAGTTCTTCCGGTACGGCGAGACCTGCCCGGAGCATCTCGATCCGGCGTGCGCCGACATCGAGGCCCCACTCCAAGGCGTTCCGTCGTGCGTCGTCCGGTTCGTTCGACACCGCCCGTTCGACCGCGATTTTCAGCTTCTCCCAGACACGCGGCACCGCGCCCCAGATGGTCGGCCGGCAGTCGGGCAGTGCGGCAGCGATCTGCCGCACGTCCGCGACCACGGTGACTTGCGTTCCGAACACCATGTGGAAGTACAGTGCCGTCATCCGATCGGCGATGTGTGCCGACGGCATGAAGGAGGTGATGCGATCTCCGAACTCGATCGGGAGGATCCAGCACACCGCGCTGGCCTCGAACAACAATGCAGCATGAGTCGACTCCACCCCTTTCGGGTTGCCGGTAGTGCCCGAGGTGTAGATCAGGGTTGCAACATCGTCAGGCCGCACAGAGCGCCACGCTGCGTCGAAGTCGAAGTCCGGTGAGCCGAGAGCCTTCATCTGGTCCAAGGTGAGCGTCCCGGCCGGCGCCATTCCCGCATCGATGACGACGATCTGCTCCAGCAGTGCGCCGGATTCCCTGATTCGCCCCACATACTGGGCCTCGCACACCACGACCTTGGCTTTGGCGTTGCCGAGAACGTATGCGATGGCAGATGGGGGAAGCGTGTTGTAGATCGAGAACGACGTCGCCCCAACATGCTGCGCTCCGACATCGATGGGATAGAAGTCCACACGATTGGCCATCATCAAGGCGACGGTGTCCCCGCGGCGGACCCCGAGTGCGGCGAATCCGGCCGCCACCTCGCGGACCTGGCTCGAGTATTGCCGCCAGGTCAGCGTTTGTGAATCGCCGACCGTTCGCAGCGCGATTGCGTCCGGGTCGACGGCGGCGGTGCGTTGAAATGCTGCGCACAGCGTGTGGGGCGCTTCCTCGATGGTCATGGCGTACTCCTCGGTTCAGAACTTGCAGCTGCAGATCCACTCGGATGTGTTGTGATGGAGCGTTCTTCGAGTTCCCGGATCAGTTGATGGCATTCGGCGTCGGCCGCCAGGTAGCCGTCGGCGAGCACGTTCACCAGTCCGCGCCCCAGTGCCCACGGTTGCCATGCCGCTGGAGCGAGGGTGCGACCGGCGCGACGAGCAACAGCATCGGCGATCACAGTCGCGGCCTCCTCCGGACTGATACGGCGACGCAGCGAACGAGGAAGACGCGCATCGAGCCGTCTGCCGATCTCGTCGTCGTCGAGCGTCGCCCGAGCCAGTTGGGTGTCGACCATCCCGAAGTACGCCACACCGGCGGAGGCGCCGTAGCCGGCGAGTTCGAGACGGAGTGCCCGGCCGAGTTGTTCGACGGCGGCCTTGCTGATCATGTAGGACGCACCACCGAGACCGGGTGCGAAGGCCGCCGCGGACGACACCACCACGATGTGACCGCGTCGCGTAATCACCTCGTCGATCGCAGGATGGACGGTGTTGAAGACACCGGTGAGGTTGATGTCGATCACGCGGTCGAAGCCCGCCGGATCGATCTGGCGGAGGGTGGAGGGGGGCGGGGTCACTCCGGCGTTCGCGATCACCACATCGATCCGCCCATACCGCTCGATCACCCCGTGCACGGCCGCAACCATGCCGAGACGGTCGCGGACATCGGCGACCAGGGTGAGAACCCGCCGTCGGCCGAGCGCGAATTCGGCTGCCGTCAGCGCGGATTGATTGACATCGATCAGCGCGACGGCCGCGCCGCGGGCATGCAGCGCTCGCGCCGATGCCAGTCCGATACCGTCGCCTCCGCCGGTAATCAGGACCACCTTGCCCGCAACGTTGTACTCGGCGCCTCGACCGGGAAGTGGGAGTCCCAGGTCTCTCAGGGTGCGAGCGACAGTCGATCGGGTTCTGTACGTGGCCATCATCAATGCCTTCCATGGAGCAGTCTGACGAGAACGCGGACCAGGGCGTCGATCCGTGGTGTGCGCCGAGACGTGTTGAGCGGCAGAATCGACGGGAATCGCTGCCTCGTCATCGCACGGGGAAAGGAGAACTCCCTCAACCCGTCAGCGCCGTGGACCCGGCCGAATCCGGAATCACCGACACCACCCAGCGGCAGGCTCGGGACGGCGGCGTACATGACGTACGAATTGACCGACACTGCGCCGGTGCGGATTCTTGTCGCGATCTCGTCGCCGCGTCGGCGGGAAAAGACGCTGAGCCCCAACCCGTATCGGCTCGCATTGGCCCGTTCGACCGCGTCGTCCATATCCCGCACCCTGGTTACGGTCAGTGTCGGCCCGAATGTCTCCTCGGTGACCGCAACACTGTCCTCCGGCACGTCCACCAGAATGGTCGGCTGCACGAGGTTGCCCTCGATGGCGTCCGGCCCTCCGAGTACGGCGCGGCCGCCCTTTCCGATCGCGTCGTCGATGTGGCGGCGGATGACGTCGATTTGCGTGGGCATGGTGATCGGGCCGATCTGGGCGTTCCCACCGGACCCGGCCCGGATCGTGCGTGCACGAGTGACCACCCGATCGACGAACGCGTCGAATACTTCTTCGTGCACGTACACCCGCTCCACCCCGAGGCAGGTCTGACCGGCGTTGGAGAGCCCACCCCACACGGCCGCATCGGCAGCCGCTTCGAGGTCGCCGTCAGCGTCCACGATCAAGGCGTCCTTTCCGCCGCACTCCATCAGGACCGGGGTGAGTGTCTCCGCGCACGCGGTCATCACCTTCTTTCCCGTGGCGGTGGAACCGGTGAACCCGATCTTGTTCACGGCCGATCGGCACAGTGCAGCTCCTGTTGAGCCGTCACTTGTGACCACCTGCAGAACCGGGTGTTCCGGCACGACCTCGGACAATGTCTGGGCCAACCACACACCGACGCCCGGGGTGTACTCGCTGGGCTTGTAGACCACGGTGTTCCCGGCTGCGAGCGCGAAGGAGAGAGAACCGAGCGGAGTGAAGATGGGGTAGTTCCACGGTCCGATCACCCCCAGGACTCCGAGGGGAAGATATTCGACGCTGGCCGACTGGTTGGCGGTGAGGAGGCTGGAGCGGACCGTGCGCCGACCCAGTACGCGGGCGGCGTTCTTCGCCGACCACGCGAGGTGTTCCAAGGCCATCGCAATCTCGAGCATTGCGTCCGCGCGCGGCTTACCCATTTCGATATGGGTGAGCTCAGCGAGTTCCGGTGCGCGACGGGCGATGATGCCCCGCCACGCATCGAGTCGCCGGGCCCGTGCATCGAATCCCAGTGCCCCCCACCACCCGGCGACCTCGTGCGCGCGGCGAACTGCGTCGTCGATGTCGTCGGCCGACCCGCGTGGGTGGGTGCCGACCACCCGTCCGGTCGCCGGACTGATCACATCGAACATGTCGGCCGCAGCCGAGGTGGTGCTCATCGGGTAGTGCCCTTCGGTTCGTCGAGCGCCTTGTCGGCGAGCGCGTTCGCCCATCCACGTGTCACCCGACGGAGGATTGGCAGGGACAGTACGAGGAATGGGGCGAACCCGGGCGTGGTGTCTATGGCAAAGGTCCAGGTGAGCCGGGTTCCGTCCGGCGTCGGTTCCAGGGTGATGTCCTCGGCGAACCGGCGGAATCCCGGTCTGCTGGCGGACTCGGCGGTGAAGGTCATCCTCCTGCCCTCGTCCCAGCGGTAGAAGCATTCCCTCAGAGCTGCGGCCCCCTGTCCGATCGTCACGGTTCTGGTGGTACCGACGCCGAAGGGGCGTGGCGATGTCCACTCGCTTGCCGTGATGAGTCGCGCCCACGACACCAGTGCGTCGTGGGCGGTCAACACACTCCACACGTGGTCGGTGTCCGTCGACGAATACACGACGTGCACGAGCCGGAATCGGGCGGTCTGGAGGAACTCGTCGTCGGTGGCGGCGAGTGGGTACCAGCGCGTCACAGGTCGATCACCAGCGATCCACCGGCCGAGCGGGACAGACAGATCAGCATCGAATTCTCCCGCTCGTTGTGCGTCAGGATCCTGTCGCGGTGATCTACCTCGCCGGCCAGGACGCGCACGCGACAGGTGCCGCAAAAGCCTTGCCGGCATGAGTAGGCGACGCCGGGGACCTCCCGGCGGATCGCGGCCAGCGCCGTCTCGTCCGGCCCGACTGACACGGTTGTCCCTCGGCGGGCGAGGCGTATCTCGAACTCGCGGCCGTCGACCACAGGCAGTGGTGAGAAGCGTTCGGTGTGCAACGATCCGGTCGGGTCGATCTCGCGCATCACCAGACGTGCGGTCGTCATCAGTGGTGTCGGGCCACACATGTAGACGGCCGCACCAGGCGAAGCGGTGGCGACGATTCCGGCGATGCCGGGGGGCCCGAATTCGTCGTCTGGCCGGATCTCGACCTGGCCACGCGAGTACCGGGCGAGTTCGTCGAGGAATGGCATGGTCGCTCGGGAGCGTCCGAGATAGACCAGCCGCCAGGGCAGCTCTCTGTCGTGGCATCTCTTCACCATCGGCAGGATCGGAGTGATTCCGATTCCGCCCGCGACGAACAGATACGATGCCGCCGCCACCAGCGGGAAGGCGTTGCGTGGCCCGCGCACAGTGATCGGGGTCCCGGTTCGCAGGGAGTCGTGAACCTCCCGCGAACCACCCAGGCCGGTGTCGATCCGGCGCACCGCAATGCGGTAGGACGAGAGATCATCGGGGTCGCCACACAGAGAGTACTGCCGCTGTTTTCCCGACGGCAGGATCAGGTCGAGGTGAGCGCCTGGGATCCAGGACGGAAGATCGCCTCCGTCCGGCGACGCCACTTTCACGCTCACAACATCAGCCGCCTCGGTCCGTACTTCCGCAACAATCAGATTCATATCGAACCCCCAGTTGCGCACCGGCTTTGGCCTGGACAGCCATGGAGCTGCACGACTGGCGGCGAACACGTGCCGGTACGCGACCGTCGCCCGCGCGGCCAGCCGGAGAACCCTGGACGGTTCGAAGTCGGGCGTATCGGAGTCCGAGCCTGCGGAACTATCCGACGTCGTCATTGTCATGAGTGGCCTTCTCAGTGGGAGCGGTTGGCGGCAGGCGACCGTGCGAGGTAGCGCATCGCCACATCCATGTCACCGATCTGCGAGGGATGGAAGCTGGGACGGAGATACGGCGGGATCTCCGTGATCAGGAATTTGATGTTGGGCACCAGCCCCCGCCTGGTTGCACGGATCAATTGCAGGGGCCAGAAGCGACCCTTGACCGTCGACGGGTCGGTGCGGAAGAGATAGTTCATCGATGTCAGGAACAGCAGGATGAGCGTGAGGCTGGCGATCAGTGCCGTTCGTACCCGCCGGGCATAGCTGCCGTCGACGTACATGTAGGCGTCGAAGGCGACGTTGCGGTGCTCGACCTCCTCGGCGCCGTGCCACCGGACCATGTCGAGCATGACCGGATGCATGCCCGCCTTCTCCAGCGCGGGGTCCGTCAGCAACCACTCTCCCACCACGGCGGTGTAGTGCTCCATGGCGGCAAACAAGCCCAGCCGCTCACACAGCCACGCCCGTTTCGCACGGCCGGACAACCCTC
Organism: Rhodococcus sp. JS3073; assembly: GCF_026810085.1. Classification (NCBI taxonomy): domain Bacteria; kingdom Bacillati; phylum Actinomycetota; class Actinomycetes; order Mycobacteriales; family Nocardiaceae; genus Rhodococcus; species Rhodococcus sp. JS3073. The sequence goes on from NZ_CP113951.1 coordinate 431,450, forward strand.
GGTCTCCCAGAATCCGGTCTACGAGCCAGTCCATCTTCTTCGCCATCGGTTCGATGTCCATGCCCAGTTCCGCGAGGTGTTCACGGGCCCCCTTGTGCGAAACGGCGTGGGTCGCCTCCTGACCGACGAACCCGACCACTTCCTCGTGGAGCCTTTCGTCCTCGATCAGTGGCAGTGCCTCGGCCAACGTCGCGGACATCGCGCGCTCGCCTTCCGGAAGTACCAGGTGCATGAAGTTGATGACATGCGTGGCCATCGGCTCGTCGGGAACATAGTGCAACGGCACTCCATCCCAAGAGAACTCGACGTCACGAGCATTGATCGCGTGCGCTTCGTCCGTGTACCGTCGCGCACCTACAGGATCGACCACAGGGTTTCGGCCGATTCGGGGAAACGGAATCATCCTGCTGTCCTCACTGTCGACTTCGCCGAGGCTCCGGCCCTGCTGACGATGTATTGGTTGAGGTCCACCCGCCGCGTCCGCGCGCGGAAGCGGCGGTTGAATCCCGGATAGAAGGTGAAGTTGCGTCCCTCTCCGCTGAGGTAATAGCTGTTGCACCCGCCGGTGTTCCAGACCGAGGTCTGTAGCCTCTTGTCGACCTCGTCGACGAACGCCTGCTGGACCCCGGGGCGGACGTCGATACTCGTCGCCCCCTGCGAGTTCATTTCCCTCAGGCAACTGAGGATGTACGCAACCTGAGCTTCGATGGTCACAACCTGCGAGGTGTAGACCACGGAATTGGGGCCGAGCAACATGAAGAAGTTGGGGAATCCACTGATAGTGGTGCCGAGATAGGCTCGGGCGTTGCCGTTCCACGCCTCCGCCAACGTGCGACCGTCTCGACCTCGCACCACGTCGAACGCGGGATTGTCGGTCAACCTGAAGCCCGTTCCCATCACGATCGTGTCGACCTCGTGCAGAACGCCGTCGTCGGTGACGATCCCATTCGATCGCACTTCACGAATTCCGTCGGTGACTACTTCCACGTTCGGCCGCGCGAGCGCTGGATAGAAAGAGTTGGAAAACGTTGGCCGTTTGCAGCCGAACGCATAGGTGGGCGTGAGCTTTGTCCGCAGTTCGGGGTTGCGGACCTGGCGGCGCAGGTGGGCGCGGCCGAGCGCCGCCAGCCCCGTCAGCAGCGCCGGCCTGTACACGAACCCCGGAACCATCGCCTCTTGGACGAGATCGAGGCCGGTCCGTGCCAGCCGCTGGGCAATAGGTACCCGCGCGAACAACCTCTGGGGCCATCCGGTCATCGGCTGGTCGGGGTGCGGAAGTATCCACGTCGGGGTGCGCTGGAACACCGTCAGCGAACCGACGATCGGCTGGATTCGGGGGATGATCTGCACCGAAGAAGCGCCGGTTCCGATCACTGCGACCTTTTCCCCTGCGAGATCGTGCTCGTGGTCCCAGGCGGCCGAGTGAAAGACGGCACCTTGGAAATCCGCCAGTCCGGGAAGGTTCGGAACCGCAGGTTCGCTGAACGGGCCCATCGCCCCGACCAGAACCCGCGCCTCCCAGTTTCCATGACTGGTGGTCACGTGCCAGACCTGCGAGTCGTCGTCCCAGGTTGCGTCCTGCACGTCATGACCCATCCGCAGGTGCGAGACGATGCCGAACCTCTCAGCGCAGGCGCGTAGATAGTCGTGGATCTCGCGCTGCAGCGGGTAAAGCCTGGTCCAGTTCGGGTTGGGAGCAAACGAGAATGAGTAGAGGATCGAGGGGATGTCGCATTGCGCTCCCGGGTAGGTATTGACCCGCCACGTTCCACCGATGTCGTCCGCGCGGTCGAGCACGACAAAGTCCTCGATGCCGTCCTGTTTCAGCCTGATCGCAGTTCCCAGCCCACCGAATCCCGCGCCGACGATGAGTACCTCGACCCTTTCGGGTGCGCGACCGACGCTATCGACCGGAAGTTCCACCGGTATTGCAGACCTGACCATTCGGACGCCCTCCTCGTTGATGCCGCGCATGTCGAGAACGTTAGAACTGACATCACTCGCTGTCAACAGCAGTCGATGTCAACATACAACGGGCTGCCACACACGCGTCCGACTCACATCTCGCCGCAGTGAGAGGATGAAGACATGACCGAAATCGAGACCGGCCGCAGCGCCCCCCGCCGATGGCGCGGACAGGAGCCCGAAGACCGACGAGCCGCACGCGCGACATCATCGCTGCAGGGCCTGCACCCATCCTTCGCGTCGCGCGCCGCTCGCTCATTTTTCATGCGGGCCACCTGCCGTCCAGCCGCCCTCTCGCGGTCTTCTACCAGAGCATCGCTCTGCAGGGATCAACTCCTCCTGCCGGTCTTTGCACGTGTCGTCCTACGACGCGATTCTGATATACCACCGCCGCTGCTCACTATTCTCCGTTCGGAGCGACATCTTCGCTCGATCAACGCGCCTTCTAGGACTCAAACCGCACGCGCTCCTGTCACGACCTCCTCTTTCCTCACCATAATACTACTCTACTCCTCTCTTCCTCTACTCCTCTCTTCTCTCTCCCTATCCTCCAACCCTTCCTCCCTCACTCTTCCACATCCCTTCCATCTCTTCCCCCTCCCCCTCCTCCCTTACCTACACCACTCACTCTCACACCCCTTCTCCAACCTCCCTACCATACCCATCTCCATTACCCTTCTCTCCACTCCAACCCTACACCACTCTCCAAACTAATTATCACTCTCTCTTATCCATACCCCCCTCCCCCCTCTTCACCCCCCCCCCCCTTATCCTAACCCATACCCATTCCCCACATTCACACCCTCCTACCCCTCTACTACCTCTCTCCCTTCCCTATTCCCCCAATCAACATACCTCGCTACCCCCCCTACCCCTCATACATACTTCCCACATCACACCCCTTTCATTCACCCCTCATTAATTTAAAACTTCATTCACTAACTCCCCTATCTACCTCTACTTCAACTCACCCCATAATTCTTACATCACACTTATATACTCTTTACTCAACCACCCTCCCCTCATTCCACACTCCTCCCCCCCTCCTCACTAAATCCATTTCATTTTACTTACCTCAACAGTCCATCACCGCCAGCGACCAACACAGCCGGCCAACTCGCGGGCGATAGCGACGTTCGCCCCATCGCCCGCACATCACCGCACCGACGTGATACCGCACAGCCGGTGATGTCATGCCGCCTCGACCCATCGACACCGATCCGCCGCAACAGCCCCTCCGGTAAGTGACGCACATCACACTAGCTCCGGGGTTGGTTGGTGTAACGCTTCCGGCCTCCACACACACCGTTCGAGTAGCCGCAGACGCTGGGCCCGCGGCACTCGAATGAGGAACACCCACCATGAGCACCACACAGCTCCACCCGATCACCCACCCCGCCACCAGCACCTCCTCCTGGAAGCGACTCGCCGCCGTCGCCGCCGCGACCGCCGCACTCGGCCTCATCCCGGTCGGCGCCGCCAACGCCACCACCGCACCGTCGAACCCCGCGCAGCCCGTCGCCGCCGCCGTCACCCACGACAATCCGCTCGACCGCGACAACGACATGCAGCAACGCCAGCACGACCGCCAGCGTGACCAGCGGCAAGACCGGCGCGCCGAAACCATCGTCCTCGACCAGATCCTGGCCGGCTGGAACAGCAACACCCACCTGTAGAGCAGCCCGGCGAGACCCCGCGAGAAGGCAACCATGAGCACCACCGACACCCGCTCCCCCCCAGAACGTCACCACCACGGCAACAACATTCAGTAGCACCACCGACCTGACCAGTGCGCTGATTCGCGCGGCAATCGCTCACGGCGAACACGAGAAGCGCACCGGCGCAGCGGATCCGAACTGGCCCGACTGGTACGCCGCCTACATGGTCGCCGAACAGGCCGGGACGGAGCCGCCCCTCTAACCGTCCCCGACACCACCCACCGGTCACCCCCTCACCGTTCACCACCCACCCACCCTGGAGAAGACCATGTCCACGATCCACCTGCACCAGACCACCACCGCGACACCCGAACAGTTTCTCGACGCACTCACCGACTTCGGGCCCGGCCGGCAGGCACTGTTCGGCAACAGCGCCGACGACTACCTCCACGTGCACGAACTCGGCACCACCCACGCCGACGTCACCGAGGGATCGGGCGGGGCCTGGGAACGCCTGCACTACGACTGGACCGACCCCCACCGCGTCGTCATGACGACCACCGACTCCAACCTGTGGGGCGGCAACTCCGGCCACACCTACACCCTCACCCCGCGGCCCGACGGAACGACCGACGTCGACGCCGTCGTGGTCCGCGACGGCAAGAACCTCAAAGGACGAGCGCTCGGGGCCGTGCTCGGCGTCTTCGGCACCCGCGTCCTGGGAAAGGCGTTCGACAAGACCGTCGCGGCCATCGAAGCCCGAAACCCCACCCCCCGAACAGCGAACAACACCTAAACCCCACAATCGCGCCGTCGAGCACCGCAACCACGGTGCTCGACGGCGCCACCGTGTCCGAAAAGTCCGTGGAAACGAACGCGAGCCCGCTACGTCCGCGTCGGGCCCACCGTCACGGTGTCGACGAAGGGGCTGCCTTTGAGGGCGGTGTCTTCGCCGGCGTCCGGCGCCCCCGCACCGCCTTCCCGGCAGGAGTGGGAGTGTTCGCTTCGGCCGCGGGTGCGGCCGGGACCGCCGACGCGGCCGCGGCCTTCGCTCCGGCACCGGTCGACTGCTCACCGATCCCCGGCTCGTCCGGCCTCGTGCCGAGTTCGAGTTGCTCGAGGACCAGCGCCGTCCCCCCGACCGCGGCCACGATCGGCCACCGCACCACACCGGTCAACGCGACCACACCCAAGGTCAACACAGCCGCCGGCGTCGAATGACTTCCACGCCGGGCACCCTCCTGGGCCCCGACTGCCGCACCCTTCAAACTGCCGACCAGGCCGCCGACCGCGGCTCCACCGACCGCGCCGAGGCCAGCCGTCGCAGCCGCACCCACTCCGGTCACCGCCCGTGCCGTCCCACTCACCAGATCCATCACCTGTCGCCCCGCTCCATCAGTGCCCGAGATCGACGACGACGCCGATCCTGTCCGACCGGGAGTACCCCACCGACCCTCCGCCTGAACAGGTCGAGGGACCCGCCCGGTGAACGCAGCCGTGGGTGGCTTGCGTTGTCCGTCCCCCTATCACTCCCCCGGGGATGTGACCGGCTTGGCGCCAACTCCGGTTCCGCATGGCGGCCGGTGCTGGGATCGATGGTGAGGTCCTCGGAGTCGGCGAAGATCAGGCATCCGTCATCGACCGCGACCGCCCACCGATGCACCGCCGCCGCTGATCCAGGACGCTGATCAGTCCCTGGACGGTCGCTCGGTGCCTCGCAGATCCGGGTACCGGGCGATCAGCCCGGCCACCAGCTGATGCGCCTCGGCGAGTTGGCCGCGCAGACCTGCACCCAGCTCCCCGTCTTGGGTGTGGCCTGCGTGCCCTCGGGTGCTCTCGATCTGGGCCGTGAGCGCCGCGATCTCGGCGTCCATCAGGTCACGGAACACCCGCGCCTGGGCGATATCGGGGGTCGAGGTCGTGCTCGGTCGGTGTCATCCGGTGCTCTCCTGCTCGGTGCGGCGGCACTCCAAATGATGGTGCCGCGGTGCGTGAGGGGTGACTGCGCCGCTGCAATCCACCGAGCATCGTTGCCAGCCCGGCGACCGACGTCAACCCGCCACCGCTCCCCTACCGCGGTACGAAAGATTTGTGGTGCTTGGTGAAACCCTTCCCGAGCACCGTCGACGGGACCACAATTTCTGTCATGGACGTCACTGAAGAACAGCACATCGACGCGGTGCGCACATCCGATCCAGCGGTACCAGTTCCTCGGCCAAACTCCGTCAGCTCGGCGTCCCCGCGCAGCAGCATCGTCTCTCCCATCTTCTCGACGGCGGTCATCTCGACCGCGGCCAGCTGACCTGGCTTCGCCGCGGAGTGCCGACCCTGTTCGAGCAACTCGCCGACAACCTCCCCGATTACGTCAGCTCAGCTAGCGGACCGCGGACCTATCGAGACAGGGCCGCCCAGGTGGAAGCGGCGGCGGACAGATGCCTCGGATAGTGCACTTCTCGTTGCGCAGGTCTGCCGGGTCAAGAGCGTGCGCCTCGAACAGCGCCACCGCACACTCGGTGATTCATGCATCCACTTGTAACCGTGCACAGTGGCCGAACCGAGGTTGTAGAACCACTTGCCGCCGTACACAAGCCCCCGGGTTAGTCCGTCGGTGTCGTGCACCGGAGGGTAGGTGGCGAGCCATTCGGACACCTGCACAACGGCTTCGCGGAAGATGGGGGCCTTCGTTTTCCGAGCCGTTTGGACAAACGAACGACGCACGGTGAAATCGCGCTGGTGCTCAAGGAACTGCTCGTACTCCTGCGGCGCCAGCACATGATCGCCGTTCGCGTGCCCGCTTTCTGTGGTGGTGAGGTAATACTGCATCCTTCATCTCTGCAGCTATCACCCCGAGCGACCGGCGCCGGCGCTCATCTCGGTCAGTGTCGTGTCCGGTCCGCACATTCGGACACTATGTAGCGGTTGCGCCGTGGGTTTGATCGTCGGCGTCGGGTAAGGGGCGTCGGCAGATTTCGTGGGCCTCGTCGGCCGAGAGACCGAACATGCGCAACAGGTCCTCGGTGACTTGGTCGGTGTCCTCCGCGTCGTCACGTTCGGGGTGGTCGTGCAGCAGTTGACCCAGACAGAGCGCGGCCCCCGCTGTGATCGTCAGGGCCAGTTCGGGATCGCGCACGTTGAACCGGCCCGCACGGGCGGCTGCCTCGATGTCTCGGCGAGCTCTCGGCGCCAGGCCTTTGTCCGAGCTGACCAGACTCGGCCCGTCGCGGAGCAGAACTTGGCTCAGTTCGGGATTTCTGCGATGCAGGCGTCCGGTCAGACGGAAGCTCTGCGCAAAGATCAGGGCAGGGTCGTCCAGATCTGCGGTCAGTTCGTCGAGTACCGCGCCGTGGCGGTCGAGGGCCTCCTCCACGGCCGCGTGGAAGAGCTCCTCCTTGGTCTGAAAGTGGTTGTAGAACGACCCCATTCCGACATCTGCGGCCTGGGTGATCTCGAGTATCGGGGCGGTCAGTTTCCCTGCCGCCATGAAGGACTGGGCTGCGCGTACGAGTGCGGCGCGGGTACGCGCCTTGCGCCGTTCCAGGCGGTTCGGCGCATCGGTGATCTGCTCTGTCATGCCGTGCCCTTCTCCTGATCCGTCCGACCTTGCCCTACAGTACCCGCGTGTCATCAATATTGACGAATTCCTCAACCTTGGCGGCGACTCCAGTCCGCAAGCAGTCGCCACACACGGTCCAACCTAATGCGCGAGGATCTTGATGCAGACCACGAGTACGCCCACTCCGACCAAACCTGTGATGGTGAACAGCTTTTGCCACCAACGTAATTGGGCCATCCGTACGGCCAACAGAGCAATTACCCCAAGTTCGACGACGAGGATCCACATCGCGATCCACATCGCGTTGGATAGACTCAATAGTCCGACGGCAGCTGCGATCAATACAAGCAGGGGCAAGACCGCGGCCTCTACAATCTGGCCGGAGGCCTGCAGCATCCGCAGCACTGCCCGTCCGCGCGGAGCACTGTGGTGCGCGCCGAGGTGCGCTACCCAGTCGGCCAGCAGGCTCGCGGCCCAGAGCCCGCCGGTGGCCACCGCGACATCCAGGACCCGAGACCATGGGCTCGTGTCGGGAGCCGTGTAGCGGACGAGGACGGCAAGCGTCGCCAAACACGTCATCGCGCCGTACACACGCTCCCGCAGGAGCGCTACGACCTGCTCCACGGGAATTTCTTCCCGATTCGCCTCGTCGGCCCCGCTCACTTCGGCCACCAAGCGAATCGGTTCGAATCCGTCTTGCCCGAGCAACCGCTGCACCAAACCCATTTCAGCCATCAGCATCCCGCCGACGACGTGTCAGCCCGTGGGTGAACAGCGTTGCTGGGCCCGGGGCTCCTACGATACGGGCGTCCGGTCAGATGCAAACTCTGCGCGAAGACCTCGGCGGCGTGCTCCCTGCCGATGGGCAGTTCGTCGAGCGTCGCGCCGTGGCGGGCGAGGGCCTCCTCCACGGCCGCGAGGGAGAGCTCCTCCGTGGTCTGAAAGTGGTTGTAGAACGACCCCATTCCGACATCTGCAGCCTGGGTGATCTCGAGTATCGGGGCGGTCGGTTTCCCTGCCGCCATGGATGACTGGGCTGCGCGTACGAGCGCGGCTCGGGTACGGGCCTTACGCCAGCTCAGGCTGTTCGGTACATCGGTGATCTGCTCGGTCATGGCGTGCGTGCCCATCTCCTACTCGTCTGAGCTGGCCCTACCCTACCGCTCGTCATCAATATTGACGAATTCCTCAACTGCTCTTGACTGACGATATGGTCGTAAGTGACGATATCGTCATTACCTGAAGGGAGTGGTCAATGAGTGTCCACCATGACCCGCATACCGGTCTGCACAGTGAGCCGGGCGCCCTGGCGGGCGAACACCGGGGGCGGGCCGCCGAGCCGATCATCAAGGTGCATGACCTCGCGTGGCTGGAGTTCGAGAAGCCCGACCTCGAGCGGGCGGAGGCGTTCGCCCATGCCTTCGGTTTCACGACGGCGCTCCGCACCGCACACGAACTGCAGTTGCGTGGTACAGACCCCGGCTCGCCGTGCGTGCTCATCCGCCGAGGCCCGCGGTCGCGGTTCGTCGGTCCCGCCTTCAGGGCTGCCGACTCGACCGACGTGCTGCGACTGGCGGACGCGGTCGGCGGTGCGGTCGTGCCCCTCCCCGAGAGTCTGGGCGGGATCACGGTCGATCTTCTGGATCCCAGCGCATTGGGAGTCCGCGTCGTGTCCGACACGTTCGAGTTGCCGGCGCTGTCCGACCAGACCCCGCTCCCACTGAATTTCGGCCACGACCGCGGGCGGGTGAACGCCCCTCAGCGGCCGCCCCGCGCGCCGGCCACCGTGCAACGGCTCGGTCACGTCGTGCTCCAGACGACGACGTACCTCGAAACACTCAACTGGTACCTCGAGCACCTCGGACTGATCGTCAGCGACTTCCTCTACTACCCCGGTCAACGGGCCCGGGGCCCGATCATGAGCTTCATCCGCTGCGACCGTGGCGCCACGCCCACCGACCATCACACGCTCGCGATGGTCCTCGGCCCGGCCAACCGCTATGTGCATTCGGCATATCAGGTCGCCGACCTCGACTGCCTCGCTGCAGGAGGCGAATACCTGCTCGACCGGGGCTACCGCCGGTCCTGGGGCATCGGCCGGCACATCCAGGGCAGCCAAATCTTCGACTACTGGCGCGACCCTGACGGATTCATGGTCGAGCACTTCAGCGACGGCGATCTTTTCGACAGCACGCTCGAAGCAGGCTGGGCACCGATGACCGCGTCCGGACTGTCCCAGTGGGGGCCGCCCGCCACCAAAGACTTCCTCGGATTGAACCCCGGTCGGGAATCACTCCAGGAATTGCGCGCCATCGTCCACGCGCTGCGCGCCGACAACGAATTCGACCTCCACCGCCTCCGCGGCCTTCTGAAAGTTGCCAGCTCATGACCATCTCCGTCCTCCGCACCGCCGATGCCTGGTGGGTCGTCACACCCACGGGTGCCGCACGGGTAGACACCGCGGCCACCACCACCGCCCAACTGCTGGCCGACCGACCGGCCGTCGAGGCAGCCGCGTTCAACAAGGGCACCGTGAACGTCGAGACTCTCTCGTTGCTCTCCCCGGTCACCGCCCCCTGCCGGGTGGTCGCACAGATGACGAACTTCGCCTCGCACGTCGAGGACGCCGGGATGAACCCCGCCACCATTCCGTTGACCTTCTTTCGAAAGGCATCCGGTTCGATCAGCGGCCCCAACGACGACGTGATCCGTCCTGCCCACGTCCAACTACTGGACTACGAGGTGGAGATCGGGCTCGTCCTCGCCCGCGACATCCCGGTCGGGACAGCGATCACCGCAGACACTCTCGCCGATCACGTTGCCGGCCTGGTTGTCACCAACGACATCTCCGCGCGCGACATCCAGCTTCCCAAAACGCAGTTCTACGAGGCCAAGTCATACCCGACATTCACCCCGGTCGGCCCCGCCCTCGTACTGCTCGACGGCGACGAGCTGAAGCGGTTCACCGACCTGCGCCTGCGGCTCTGGGTCAACGGTGAACCGCGCCAGAACATGACCGTTGCCGACATGATCTACCAGCCGACCGAGACTCTGCAGGCGCTGACCCGGTTTCAACGCCTCGATGCCGGGGACTTGCTGCTGACCGGAACGCCGGTCGGGACGGCACTGAGCGCCCCACCGAAGCCGATCGCAATCCTCTCCTCCCTGCTACCGCCCGCAGTCAAATGGAAGCTCTTCTTCGCGGGCCAGGCCAAGAATTCGAACTACCTGCAGGACGGCGACCTCATCGAAGCCACTGTCGCCACCGACGACGGGACCATCGACTTGGGGCGCCAGCGCACGGTGGTGAGGTACGCGCGATGACCACCGACCTGCTGTGGCCGCGTTACGCGGTTCCCACCGATCTGACGACGATCGAGGCCGTGCCGCTGCGCGATCGGGGGCTTCCGGAATCCACCTATGCGTTACTCACCCGAGCGGCCCGCATGTGGCCGGATCGCGTCGCGCTCACCATCCTCCCGGACGGTGCACGGTGGCGGCAGCCATTGCAGCGCAGTTTCTCCGAACTACTCGACGATGTTCACCGTTACGCGAACCTGCTCCATCATCTGGGCGTGCGGCGCCACGACGCCGTCGCCCTGATGGCGCCGAACTGCGCCGACTTGATCCCCGCTACCCTCGCCGCACAGCTTGCCGGCATCGCCGCTCCCATCAACGCCGCGCAGTCGCCGCAGCACATCGCTGAATTGTTGCGCCGCTCAGGTGCCCGGGTACTCGTCGCGGCCGGACCCGAACTCGCGCCCGAGACATGGGAGGCCGCGCACCAGATTGCCGTGAGCGGGAAAGTGGACGCCGTGCTGGTCTTGCGGCCCACCGGCGCCGCCGGCGCGCCCGCAGACCTGCCCGAGGTCGACGGAGTGCGGATCGGCTACCTCAGTGCGATGTCGGCCGACATCGATTCCTCCGACTTCATCGGTGATCCACCCCGCGGGTTCGACGTGGCCGCACTGTTTCACACCGGTGGTACCACCGGTGTTCCGAAGCTGGCCGCCCACACCCACGACAACGAGGTCGCCGATGCCTGGATGCTGGCCGCGAACTCGTCGTGGGACTCGGACTCCGTCGTTCTCGCCGCCCTGCCGCTGTTTCATGTCAACGCCTTGATGGTCACGCTGCTGGCGCCGCTGTTCAAGGGCCAGGGCGTGGTGTGGGCCGGCCCGCTCGGCTATCGCGACCCGATACTGTCCAGCGAATTCTGGAAGATCGTCGCGCACTACCGCATCGCGTCGATGAGCGCGGTGCCCACCGTGTACGCGGCCCTCGCGCAGCGCCCGGTCGACGCCGACATCAGTAGTCTGCGATTCGCCATGGTGGGGGCGTCGCCTCTACCGACCGCGCTCATCGAGAAGTTCCAGGACCCCACGGGGGTGCCCCTTCTCGAAGGTTACGGACTGACGGAGGCAACCTGCGCGAGTGCACGCAGCTTCACCGACGCGCCACGACCTGGCTCGGTCGGGGTACGGATGCCCTATCAGCAGGTCAAAGTGGTACGCGTCCGTGACGACGGCGCCTGGGACGACCTGCCCACCGGAGCGACCGGAGTGCTGGCGATCAGCGGTCCGACGGTGTTCGCCGGCTATGTCGCCGGCCACGACGAACACGGACCCGTTCTCGACGGCATGGGCAAACTCGTCGACGGCTGGCTCGATACCGGCGACCTGGCGCGCATCGACCGCGACGGCTTCATCTACCTGGTCGGACGCGCGAAGGACGTCATCATCCGGGGCGGGCACAACATCGATCCAGCGGTCGTCGAAGACGCCCTGCTGGACCATCCGCAGGTCACCGCGGTCAGCGCGGTGGGACGCCCCGATGCCCACGCCGGCGAAGTGCCCGTTGCCTACGTCACCGTTGTCGCAGACGCCGACATCACCGCGCGCGAGCTGCAAGCCTGGGCTAGCGAGCGCGTCCCCGAACGGGCCGCGGCACCCAAGGCGGTCACCATCCTCCCCGCGTTGCCCGTCACCGCGGTAGGCAAGCTCTACAAGCTCGCTCTGCGCGCCGACGCGACACGGGCCGAGCTCGAGCATGCCCTCGCCACCGTCGCAGGCATCCACAGCATCCAGGCGTCCGTCGAGGACGGTTCGATCCTTGCCACCGTCGAGATCGACGGACCTGCCGGCGAACCGACGGTCAAGGCGATCCTGGACCGATATGCGATCAATTGGAAGGTCACGGTGCGCACATGACCATCGCATCACTAGTTCTGGCACTCTGCCTCGCAGTCTTCTACCTCCTGCTCGGCGTCGGCAAAATAGCGGCAACCACGCCGATGCGGGAACGAGCAGCCCACGCCGGTATGCCCGTCAGCACGTATCGGGGCATCGGTGCGCTCGAGGTCGCCGGTGCCGTCGGTCTCCTGATCGGAGGACTCGTGCCGGCGCTCGGCGCCGCAGCCGCCATCGGGCTGCTACTCCTGATGGTGGGTGCCGTCGTCACACACCTACGCAACGGTGACGGACTGCGTGAGATGGCGCCTGCCATCGTCGTCGGCGTAGCCATCGGGGCCTACCTCGTAGTCCTGTTCGGATCGATCCGATGAATGAACGGGTCGTCCCAGTCGTCATCGTCGGTGCCGGACCCACCGGACTGACCGCCGCCACGCTGCTGGCTAAGTACGGTATCGAGTGCCTGCTACTCGAGCGCTGGGAGGGCGTCTACGCGCAGCCACGGGCGGTCCATCTCGACGGTGAGATCCACCGGATCGTGGCGCACCTCGGGATCGCCGAGGAATTCGCGGTGATCTCCCGGCCCTGCCTCGGGTTGCGGCTTGTCGACCGGAACATGCGCGTTCTCACCGAGTTCCACCGAGACCCCGGTCCGGGCGTCCACGGCTACCCCGAGGCCAACATGTTCGACCAGCCGCAGTTCGAGGAGATCCTGCGCGCCAACCTGACACGGCACCCGAAGGCCTCCCTCCGCGGCAACGTCGAGGTCACCGGACTGGCCGACGACACGACCGGCAGCGTTCGCGTCGACTTCACCGACCGAAACACCGGTATGCAGGAATCGGTGCGGGCCAGGTACGTCCTCGGCTGCGACGGCGCCAACAGCCTGGTCAGAAACCAAATTCAGGCAACGATGCGGGACCTGAAGTTCGACCAACGCTGGCTGGTTGTCGACGTCGCGACCACCACCGACCTCAGCGCGTGGGAGGGCGCCCACCAGGTGTGCGACCCCGTGCGCGCGGCAACATACATGCGGATCGGACACACTCGCTACCGCTGGGAGTTCCGGCTCAAACCCGGCGAGACCGCCGACGACTATCGCGACATTGCTCGACTGCAACCCCTCATCTCGCCGTGGACGCGGAACACACCGGTCGACGACCTGAAGCTCGTCCGCGTGGCCGAGTACACCTTCAAAGCCCAAATCGCGGACCGATGGCGCGACCGGCGCGTGTTCCTACTCGGCGACGCCGCCCATCTCACACCACCGTTCATCGGACAAGGGATGGGGGCAGGGATCCGCGACGCGATGAACCTCGCCTGGAAACTTGCCGGCGTCCTCACCGGGGATCTGCCCGACAGCGCACTCGACACCTACGAGATCGAACGCAAACCCCACGCGCACGCACTGATCCGGCGCGCCAAGCTCGTCGGAATGGCCATGACCGAAGGAGGCGAACTCGGCAACCTCATCCGTCGCATCGTCGTACCACTGCTGCACCGTATGCCGGGCCTGAGCGACAAGATCATGGACGGCGAAACCCCGGCCCTCCACCGCTCCACTCTGATAGAACGACCTCGACTACGCAGAAGCCGAGCGGGCCGCCTGATCCCTAATCCGGACCTCGACCAAGGTCGCCGATTCGCCGAGGTCGTAGCCGGCCGATTCGCGGTCGTCACCTCCATCCCCCCGACCCCGACACAACGCACCGACATCGAACAACGCGGCGGCACAGTCCTGCTAGCTCGACCCGGCACCGATCTACACCACTGGCTACGCCGCGGCCGCGCCCGCGCCGCCATCATCCGGCCCGACGGCATCGTCCTTCGTAGCGGCAACGACCTGCCCGCCCTCTGCACAATCCTCCCCCGCTTCACACCGACCATGCGCCAACGTCCTCATCCAGTGACCCACCCCTAACGGAGTCTCCACTGCGCACGCATGACGATGCTCTGACGTACCGGCCCGAGATGTGACCCTCGCGTTCGACCGGGCCCGCGGCGATACACCGTCCGCACTGTCCTGCTGGACGGTGCGGTCGGTCGTCGCCGCGGCCCCAGAGCGCGGTAATTGCTCGCCCTGTCCGCCTTTCGACAGCGAAAAACGGTGCGTACCAGTCAAAGTGATTATCATCATAAAATACTGGCCCGTAACCTACGGTTCCGTAACTTACGGTACCGTAGGCGCATGGCGATATCGGACATCAAGGAATACGCGCACCTCACGGATGCCGACGTCGAGGCCATCGGCCGCGACCTGGATGCGATCCGGCGGGACATCGAGGAATCGCGTGGTGCACGCGACGCCCGGTACCTCCGCAACACCATCCGGCTGCAACGCGGCCTGGAACTCGGCGGCCGCGCCGTGCTCTTCGGCTCCCGCAGGCGCTCGCTGTGGGTGCTGGGCACCGGGATGCTCTCGTTGTCGAAGATCATCGAGAACATGGAGCTCGGGCACAACGTGATGCACGGGCAATGGGACTGGATGAACGATCCCGAGGTGCACTCCGTGAACTGGGAATGGGACAACGCCGATCCGTCGGCGCACTGGAAGCTCACCCACAACTACGCGCACCACAAATACACCAACGTCCTCGGCATGGACGACGATGTGGGCTTCGGCCTGCTCCGCGTCACCCGTGACCAGCGCTGGAAGCCTTTCTACCTCGGCAACCTCGCCTACAACGCGATTCTCGCGGCGCTGTTCCAGTACGGCCTCGCCATCCAATTGCTCGAGCTGGGCAAAGTGACCCGGGGCCGGGACGACCGTGAACTCACCAAGATGCGCGGCAAGGAAGTGCTCGCCAAGCTCGGCAGGCAGACCCTCAAGGACTATGCCGTGTACCCGGCGCTGACCGGCAAGGCATGGAAGTCCACGGTAAAGGCGAACGCGACCGCCAACCTCGTCCGCAACCTGTGGACCAACGCCGTAATCTTCTGCGGGCACTTCCCGGACGGCGCCGAGAAGTTCACCAAGACCGACGTCGACAACGAGACGCACGCCCAGTGGTACCTGCGGCAGATGCTCGGCTCCGCGAACATCTCCGGCGGCCCCGTCATGGACTTCATGACCGGCAACCTGAGCTATCAGATCGAGCACCACCTCTTCCCGGACCTGCCCTCCAACCGCTACCACGAGATCTCGATCCGCGTGAAGCAGCTGTGCGACAAGTACGACCTGCCGTACACGACCGGCCCACTCGCGGTGCAGTACTGGAAGTCGTGGCGCACCATCGCGAAGCTCTCACTCCCCGACAAGTACCTCACCGACACCCGCGACGCAGCACCCGAAACCGCGTCCGAAGCCGGGTTCGGCGGTGCCCCCGCGACCGATCCACTCACCGGTCGCCGTATCGGACTCGCCACGACGATCGAGAAGAAGCGCAAACGCGGTCCCGTCCGTCGAATCCTCGGAATGCGCTGACCAGCAACCATTTCCCCGTCGATACGGTCTCCGACATCAGAGGACGCCAAACTGGTCCGAACGAAGGTCGCGGCGCTGCTCGACGCCGGATTCCATCGGCTACGACCCCGTCGAGGAACTCAGCTACACCGATCCCGGGGTCGCGCTCACCCCGCGCGATGTAGAACAGGAGATCGGCTTCGGAGATGCCCTCGAGCTGCCACTCGTGCGTTGTGCGTTGCAGCTCCTGAGCCGCAAGACGGGAACGCCGGCGTTGATCATCGAACGATTCCTCGACGACGTGGCCTACTACCTGGAACTGGAGGACATGCGCGAGAAGGTCCTCAGCGTCGTCGAGCGGCGCCCGCGCGATCCGCCCGATCATCGGTGGTGCACAGTTGACCGTGACGACGTCCCAGACCCATTTTCCGGCGCTGGGAGTCGTCTTCGCCGTGCTGGTCATACCGCTGTGGTCGCGACGCCGCGCTGGCACGGCGATGCCGCGCTCATCTGAACGGATGCTGCCCGCGCTGGAGGTGTCGACGCGGTTCGTCCGGAATTCCGCATGGACCCGGAGGCTGTTGTACCGCCTCTCGGTCTTCGGTGGGCCCTCGAGTTGCCTGTGGGCGCTCCTACCCGTGATCGCGCACGAGCGGTTGGGCCTGTCCTCGAGCCAGACAGATTCCCCCACATGAGGTTGTTCGCCCCACCTCGGCTGGTGAAAGTTCCACTCGCGCCATAACGCGCAATCGGGAACTGGACTACCGGGTCGATGCCCTTCACGTGGGTAGCGGTCGCGAAGTCCGTACCGGAATCGACGAATTGCGCCCAGCAGGGGGCCCAGCCATCAAGGGTGGTGTCAAAGACGATCGGGGCGAATCTCGTGCCGCTCAGTCGAACAACTCAATCGTGGCCGTCAGCCAGCGAGAAGTAATCGCCACCGTAGGCAGTGGCGCGCTTGGCGCGCCCGCGGTCCACCGAGACGTCGAGGTGTGCGAAGGCCTCGCAGATCGCGATCATCTGTTGAACGAGTCGAGACTCGAGAATCGCCGTCGGTGTCGGGTCCACGGAAGCTTCGTGGCGGCCCCGGCTGCGGTCGTGCCGGCGTTCGACGACAATTCGCTCGTGAACTCGTCGAAGCGGTCCTCATGCTGACGATGCCCGACATCGCTTTCCTCGACATCACCGACCCGTGGCCGCGTCCTGGGCGACCAGTCACCGGCCGGCATATGTGAAGTGGTTGCGCTTCGCCTCCCGCGCCTCCCGGGGTGCGACGGTTGAGGTCGGCATCGCGGTGGACGAGCCCAGCGTGCGCGTTGGAGTCGACTAATCTATGCCGGCCAGGCGGCGGGCGTGGTACCGAGCGCTCGAAGCAAGATCCAGTCTATTAGTTGGGCTCTATGTGTCCTTCAATGAATTCCCCGTCATACCAACCGCGGTCCCCTGCGTAAGACAGCATGGCTCCGAAGTCCTCACGCCACTCACGGGTGCGTGGTCCTTGGTTGCGGAGCCAAGCTGATCTAATGAAGACCACGTCGTTGTCGATGTAACCGATTTTTGCGCGCACCAGCGACTGGTGGGCTTTCTCGCGATCGCAGCGAATGCGTACGTGAAACGCCTTGAGATCCAATAGGTGACGAGTCCAAAAACCATCAGAAGTGACCTCGATGTACATTGTCTTCCTTCCCTAGCTCGACAGGTTAGGACCGGAGCGCGCCATCCGATGGAACTGGCTGTCGTGGAACACGATGGGTGATACGGAACTGTGCATCTTGATGCGGTTGACGGTGAGCACTGCGATTTCGTGATCACCCGCCCGAACCTGCTCGTAGATTGAACAGTTCAGCCAAAGGGCTGCGCCGGCAATGAAGACCGCCCCAGAACTGTCGCGAACCCAATCTATTCCTGCGAATCTATCGGGCACTCGCGACGCGAGTGCCCGTGCGGTCGACGCGTGCGCGTCGGCCAGCACACTGACACCCAGAGATTGGGCTCGACGGAGCAGCGGCCATGTGGTTGACGTGAGGGCGACGCACACGGATACCAGTGCTGGTTCGAGCGACACTGACACGAACGAACTGGCCGCGATACCGGCCGGCTCGCCGTCGATCACCGCGCACACTGCCGCAACGCCTGATGGAAACCGGCCGTACGCGCCACGAAGTACATGCGGCGACAGATCGTCGCCGCCGCAGAATCTGTCATCGAACCCTGCAGCCTGAATTTCTGACATTGACACCGCCACTCTGAACGAACTGAACTGGGTTCATTTCATTCTATCGCAGACGCCCGCGCACCAGAAGCGTTTCGGGTGCTCGACTTCCAGCGCAGAGACCTATTGACGAGACGTGGGTCACAGCCTAATCTTCGCATGAAGTGAGTTCAGTTTATCAAAGGAGAGCGCGTGCCTACTGACGAGGAGTTGCGAGCGTCGAATATCGACATCGCCCGCAGGTATCTCGACGCAATCAACACCTGGGACTTCGCTGTCAAACGCGAGCTCCTCTCGGAGCACATAGTCTTCGAAATGCGTTACGCACCACCGGGATTCAATCGTCGAATGGAGGGTATCGAGGAAGTGATGGCCTTCCTGGAGACCATTCCCTCCCTCATCGAGACCGAGGGGCTGTACGACTTCAGGCTCGAGACGTATCACTCCGATCCCGGGGAGGTCATCGCCGAGTACAAGAGCGACATGAAGATGGTCATTCCGGTCGAGCTGAGGAACGAGTACGTCACGCGTTTCACCATCCGGGATGGGAAGATCACCCATTTCTGCGAGTTCTTCGACCCGATTCCCCTGGTTGTCGCTCTCGGCGGCCGGGTGGAGCCAGCGACCATCGAAAGCGCCAGATCGGCCCATGCCGCAGGCGCCTAACGCCCATCAGCACCATATGTGCTCGTTGGGCTACGACAAAAGTCACGCTAGACCGAGAAACCGAGGTGTTGCATGTCCGAATCCAATTACCCGACCGCGTTCGGTGTCTTCATGGCCCCCTTCCACAAGATCGGAGTGAGCCCCACCGTTCTCTATGAGCGGGACCTGCAGATCATCGAGCTCGCCGACAGCCTCGGGTTCCAGGAGGCGTGGCTCGGCGAGCACCACTCCGGTGGTCACGAACCGATCGGCGCGCCCGAAATGCTGCTGGCAGCGGCTGCGCAACGAACCAAGACCATCAAGCTGGGGACGGCCGTCAACTCGCTGCCCTACCACAATCCCTTCCTCCTTGCGGAACGCCTGGTCACCCTCGATCACCTATCTCGCGGTCGCGCGATCATGGGCTTCGGTCCCGGACAGCTGCTTTCCGACGCTTACATGCTGGGTATCGACCCGACGAAGCAGCGCGACATGATGCTCGAGGCCGCGGAGGTCATCGTTCGGTTGCTCCGGGGTGAGACGGTGACCGAGAAGACGGATTGGTTCGATCTGCGCGAGGCCAAACTGCAGGTACGCCCCTATAGTGTGCCAGAGCTGGATGTAGTTGTCGCAGCTGTCACCTCACCGTCCGGGCCTGTCACTGCCGGAAGGCTGGGCGTGGGGATGATCAATCTTGCTGCCACAAGCCCTGCCGCATTCGGCGCCCTTCGCGGTCATTGGAAGATCGCCGAGGACGAGGCGGCGAAGGCCGGGCGGACGGTGTCTCGTCGGAACTGGCGGCTCTCGGCGATCACCCACATCGCCGAGACGGAAGAGCAGGCGCGCCAGGACTGCACCCACGGGTTCGAGGAGATCTGGAACTATCTGGCGCATATCTCGCCGCTGCCGGCCTCCGAGAAGCCAGACGTCGAGGGAATGATCGACGAGGCCATCGAGTCTGGGTCGGTGCTGATCGGAACCCCCGACACTGCAATCGAGAAGATCCGGCAACTTGCCGACCAGACGGGCGGCTTCGGAAGCTTTATCATGACCCTCACCGATTTCACCGACTACGAGCGCCAACGAAATGCCGTCAAGCTCTGGGCCGAGCACGTAATTCCCGAGTTCCGGGGCCAGCTGAAGCCGATCCGCGAGCACAACGCGTGGGTGCGGGGTAACGAGTGGAAGGCCGAGACCATGGCGGCCATCAACGCTGCCACCGAGAAGTACGCGGCACAGCACCAGCCGGTAGCGGTCAACTAACACTTCATTCTCTCGAGCTGTGACACAGCCGTGTACAGCAGCCCGAGAGACAGGGCAGTTCCCGGCCTGACCACCAGGAAGACGATCTCACCATGACTATCACCGACGAGAATCCGCTCGCGCAGAGCATCAGCCTCGCACCGACGCTCGCTGAGATCCGCGCGGAAGAACGAGTGATGGCCGCGATCAATCAGCTGTCCCGCGGGGAGGCCATCATCCTCACCGATGGGGTCGACTCGCCGACCAGCGGTGAGATCGTCATTCCTGCAGTTCGGATCAGCACGACTGATGCCGCTTTCGCTATCCGTCACTCATCAGGATTCCTGCAAGTCGCCCTACCGTCGGATCGTTGCGACGCCCTATTGCTTCCGGCTCAACAGGGTGCCGCTCCAGGCGCCGAACAGTGCATCACGGTCGACGCGGCCACGGGTATCACCACCGGCATCTCTGCCGCGGACCGGGCACGCACGATCCGGCTTTTGGCGTCCTCGGATGCGTCACCCGCTTCATTCAGCCGTCCAGGCCATGTGGTGCCCCTACGCACGGACGCGGCCCTGCCAATGTCGGAATTCGGGCATCCCGAAGCGGCAGTCCATCTGGTAGCGGCAGCCGGGTTCCCACCCGCCGCGGTGCTCACCACAATCGTCGGCACTACCCACCCAACAGACGTCGCCTCAGGTGACGACCTGCATGAGTTCGCCCGCACCCACCAACTTCCTATCGTCGGGCTCCGTGACCTCGTCTCCGGGAAGACACCATTGCCCGGCCTCCACGTGTCAGTGGATACTCCGAGCGGAAGAACGCATCTCGAGTCATTCACCGACCTGGGTCACAACTACCTCTATGTGGTAATTGGTGAGCTGTCCGGTCGAGAGGACGTTCCCTTGCACCTGATTCCAGCAGATCGAGTGGTGATTGACGCAGGATCTTCACGGGCCGAGCCGCGCATTCTGATCGGACTTCCCCAGACGCCGGGGGATGAATATTGCCGTGTGATCGACAGGCTTCATCAGCCGCACAGCGTGATCCGCACCATCCTCCGCCGTCTCGGTTGCCTATCAGTGGTAGCACACTTCGACCTCGACAAGCCTCAGATCACCGGCAACGGAAGGACCATTCACGGCGTCTGCAGTTCCGACGCAAGAGGATAACCTACTTCCCGCATTTGCCGCGATCTTCCTGGGATCGACCCAGGTTCATCCCTGCCGAGCGAATGTGGCTGGGACGCTGATAGCAATCGCTCTGCTGGCAACCGGAGCCAAGGGGCTTCAACTGCTCGGCGTGCCGATCTGGACGAGCAGCCTGTTCAACGGTGCCGTGCTCTTGGCCGCAGTGTCCATAGCTCAGATCAGGCGCAGTAAGTCGCGGTCATAGCTCGCCGCACGCCCTGATCTCTGCCGCCGAATCGTCCCCAACCTACCCACGAGAAAGAGGAACGGAAATGGCCGATCTAACAGGGAAAACTGCCCTCGTAACAGGTGGAGCGCGAGGACAGGGCCGTTCGCACGCCCTCGCCCTTGCCAAAGCCGGCGCTTCAGTCGCCATCCTCGACGTCTGCGAAGACATCAAGAATGTCTCGTACCCGCTTTCCTCGCAGGCGGAGATGGACGAAACCATGCGGCTCATCAACGAGGCTGCCGGAAAAGCTCTTGCACTCAAGGCAGACGTGCGCGACCGGGAGGCAATCAGCGATGCAGTCGAACGGATCGTCGACACGTTTGGATCGCTAGATATTCTTGCGATCAATCACGGCGTCATGGCGATCAGCGAATTTCGCCACATGGATCCTGCCGACTGGGACGTGGTCATCGACATCAACCTCAACGGCGTCTTCAACGTGCTGCACGCGGGACTTCCGCATCTGCTGAATCAGACCTGGGGACGGGTGATCATCACGTCGTCGATGGCGGGCAAAGGCGGGTACCCGCACTTCAGTCACTACTCGGCCTCCAAGTGGGCGGTCATCGGGCTGGCAAAGACCGTCGCCCTCGAGGTGGCCACCACCGGGACCACCGTGAACGTCATCTGTCCCTGCTGCGTCGACACACCGATCATCCACAACAGCGTCATGTACGGGCTATTCCGACCCGACCTCGACTCCCCGACAATCGACGATGTCGCCGAGGAATTCCGCCGGTATCAGCCCCAGGGAGTTCCATGGATTCCCCCTCAGGCAATCACGGATGCACTGATGTTTCTGGTCTCCGACGGTGCGAAACACATGACCGGAGAGACCCTCTCAGTTGCGGCAGGCCAAAACGCCAACGGTGCGGCATAACCAGTCCATCACCGATATCGTTCGCGGCGTCCATCAGGGTGCGGATTCACAGGAAGGACGGGCGGGATTGGAGGTGCGGTCGCGGCGACCACCCGGCCGAACATGCTGAACAGATCGTGGGCGTGACCGGAATGAGCAACACATCGGCGCGAACCCCAGATCCACCCTCGGTGCGCGGTGACCGACGGGGCGTGTCCTTGAGATATTCGGCACGGCTGACTAATTCGGATTACCTCCGTTCCGGACTGTCCCACAACGCCGGGCATCTCGGAGGTGCCACTATCCCCATTCGGACGGTAGCGGCGGCAGCCTGCGAAACCCGAGATTTCCTCCCGACCGCCACCGGTACGGCGCCATCACCCGTGCTTCACCAACCCCACCGCACCCATTCCCTCGACTCCGGCATGCCCCACCGCACACCCGCCTTCATCGATATCGTGCACTCGGACCGGATCGACGGACCTGCTCCACCTGCCCTGGGTGCGTTGTCGGCACCAACTCCGCCTGAATCCCAGCACTCGGCGACCGCCACTGCCGGAGGCCACGCCTTGCTCGGTGTTCACGACACGATCATCGCCGACCGATGCCCCGGGGCAGGCACAGCGCTGTCCCTGCCACTCACGTAGTGACGCCGAAGTCATTCCCTTTCAATTGATTTCGGTTGCACATCCGACAGAAATAGAGTTCACTTAACTGAGTTCAGTTTACGCAGCAGTCGCAAACGGAACCCTACTTCGCGAGGCAGCCGCCTCCCGTGGCGCATGAGGAAAAGGAGCGAGAATGACCAGCAAGCCGAATATCCGAATCGAGCCGATAATGGCCCCTTGGAAGGATCTAACCCTCGCGTCCATCGCGGCGATGCCGTCGGATCGTCCCAGTCCTAGGCCCGCACCTGTCGAGGGACAGCCGGCATGATCGATCTCACCGGCAAGGTCGCTATTGTCACCGGCGCAGCGTCCTTCCATGGCGACGACGATCCTTACCGCGTCGGCCAAGGCGCATCGACTGCGTGTCTGCTTGCGCAACTCGGCGCCAAGGTCGTACTCGCGGACATCCACGGCGAGGTTGCGGAGCAACGGGCGAAGCAGATCAGGGCCGACGGTGGCGACGCGATCGCCGTCGAGACCGACGTCCGCGTCGAGGAACAGGTCCAGCGGATGGTTACGACCGCGGTGGACGAGTTCGGACGCCTCGACATTCTGCACAACAACGCCGCCGACCTGAGGATCCCATGGGAGCCCGGCGACCCCCCCATCACGGAATTCGTGGTGGACACCTTCCGTGCCCAGATCGCAACACTGCTCCTGGGCCCGATGCTCGGCTGCAAGCACGCGATCCCGGCAATGGTGAACACCGGCGGCGGCAGCATCACCTGCACGTCGTCGATATCCGGCGAAATGGGCGAGCTCAACTTGACCACCTATAGCGTCGCAAAGGCGGGCGTCAACCAGCTCGTGCGCGCTGTCTCCGCACAGCATGGCAAACAGGGAATCCGGTGCAACGCCGTGGCGCCCGGACTCATACTGAGCTCCCCCGGTCTCCAACTCGGGGACGAGCTGATTACCCAGTACACGCGCCACTGCGACACCCCTCACGTCGGTCAGCCCGAGGACATCGCCCGGGTCGTCGCGTTCCTGCACTCCGATGCCGCGCGATACATCACAGGGCAGGTCATCAGAGTCGACGGGGGCTTCACCGAGCACTCCCCGATGGTCACCGAGGGTCGTGCATCCGGCCTCGTCGCCGGAACCACGTGAGGATCAGCGCCTTGCGACACCCGCCGAAAACGCGAGGCGACAGGACATCCGGACACCCCGCACTCTGACCTGATCGGTGAAAGCGCCCCACCGAGCAATGGGGTTCACATCGTCGTCGGCGGGTTTGGCGACTTCTCTGTTGAGAATTTCCGAATGGGCGTGGTGACGTCACCCCGAAACACGCATGTTTCGCGAAATGTCAGGTTCGCCCTCGCGGATCGGAGAGTTGGGGGCTCCCCGATCCACGTGACGGTCAGGCACGGTCCCGCCCCAGCGATTGCGGCCGAAAGGGAGTAGCGTGCACCAATAGACGTGATCGCGAAAGCATCGCGAATCGGCTCCGGTCGGGCCTGCGCGCACGTGGATTGCTCACCTGAGCAAGCGGCAATGGCGTTCGCGGTTCCCGATCGGGACGTCTCGTCCTCATGCCGCAGCCCAGATCCAGCGCGCCCAAGAGACACAATCTCGAGGAATTGGTTCCGATTACCCGTCTCTGCGGAGTCACGCTCCCACCGTGAGCGCGGTCTCGGTGGGAGCGCGGTCTCGGTGGGAGCGCGGTCTCGGTGGGAGCGATCGAGCACCCCAGTTGATAACAAGCAGACGGCGTGAACACAGTGGCACACCCACGCTGTCGGAACCGAGAGCGCGACACCGGGAACGGGTCACTCGGACCCACCTGCCCCTGCCGCCAGCATCGATGCGGCGCACGCCACTACGTGCAGGCTGACGGTGTAGCGCCCCTGCCAGCTACCCATCGGAGGCGGCGGCGCTTGACTGCGCCACAACATAACCGGCGTTACCACCTCTTCCCGGCACCTCGTTGGCACCACGTCTCCCGACCAACAACCCCTGCCTCGAAGCGAGTCACCATTCCCATCGTGTGCTGGAGTTCGAGAAGATAGGCTCGCTTCCTGAGCTTCGTTCAGAGCGTCAGCATGACCTTGATGGCGCGGCACTCATGCATTGCCTTGTAGCGCCCTCGGCCGCTTGTTCCAGCGGCAGGATCAGGCACAAGGCACTCACAGCTCGGAACTTCGCACCTACGCCGTACCTAATTTCGGTGGACACGCGTCCGCCTCGACCCCCCGCCGACCAACCTCATGACACGATCGGTCTGTCCGGAGCCTCTACCCGGTAGAACGTCGAGTGTTTCTATGAACCTCAGTGTGTTCAGTACGAATCGAGCTGTGGTGGCATCAGTGGACTAATGCGTCGCGAGGCGATACGCCAACCGTCCGCAGTGCGCCTGTAAGTATCGTCGTTGAGGCAAAAGCACCGAACGGTCGCACCATCTTTGTTGTGTCCGTCCTGGAGGAGGTAGTTGCTCCCGTAAGCCTCGTCGGAACCACTGAACTCGATGACGAAGTTGCTGAACAGGTGCATCTGGTCCGCCATGACTTCCTGGTTATGGGCGAAGAACTCCTGGATCGCCGCGCGACCCGAGTAGCTCTTTAGTCCCATCGGTCCGGCGTCGAACACGGCGTCATCGGCATATGGCTCCATCAGCGCCTCCATGTTGAACTGGTCGAGCCCCCGTGCGTAACGCGCAGAGAGCATACGAATTTCTTCGATGTCCGCGGTTTGCTGCGGGCTGACGGTGGGAATGGTCATGCACTTCTCCTCGATAGGTCTGTGAGTTTCCGGGCGACAAATCACTCGGCGGCGGCTTGACGGGCCAGGAAGCCCTCACCAAGCATGCGCTCGGGCCAAAAGAAGTTGAGACTCTGGCGCAAGATCTTCCAACCGTCATCGGTGCGGCTGTAGGACTCCTCGTAGACGCCAAGCCAGTAGAGTGGGCTACCCCCTTCGCGGATCTGATCACCGGTGACGAAGTCGAGAAGATAGACAAGCCCCGTCGCAGTGTCCGTCCCGGTGAGCTCGACGACGTGATTGACTACGACGTGCAGGTTGGAGAAGTACCCACTGGCGTAGAAGGGCCTTTCGGCCGCGGCGAAATTCTGTTTGAACTCAGTCCGGTCCGTCCAACTCCCGTATGGACCGAAATCACAGACCGCGTCGGGGTGATACAGCTCCACCAGCTCATCCAAACGGCCCCCGTCGAGGTAGGCCGATCCCAGAGTTCGGAGATGTTTGATGGATTCGATGTCGAGCAGTTCTTCGATTGTCATGAACTCTACCCCCAAAAGGTATCTCGTGAAGGGAGGAAGTGCGCTCGCCGAATCTTCACGGCCAGCCGGGGATCTTCGGACCACGGCCACCGACGGCGGCAATGTATGCATTATTGGCCGGGCGCTTTTCACCCCAAACTATTTCGAATACAAGCTTGGCAATCTTCCAGGTGCCCTCGTGGCACACCAGCTCGTTGTGGTAGCGAGCGACCAAGAAGCAGACATCGTCGTCGCCGGCGAACTTCTCGAAGGAATTGTGGTAAACGAGCGCCGTCGCCTTATCGCCCTCGATGTCGATGTGATAGACGTTCAGCATGTGGTGCTGCCATTCACATGTCTTCGTAAAGTCGGTCATCCAAGTGATGACGGCGTCCGCGCCTTCGACGGGCTCCCCATTGCCGTACTGTGCCTGAAGATCAGGATGCAGGACATCGTGCAGCTGATGCATCTGCGCCGAATCGACACTCGACGCGTAGCGGTACAAGACTTCTTCGATCGCGATCCGGTCGTCACCGACGGTCCGTTTCCCTATGGTGGTCATCGTGTCTCACCGACTTTCGTCCACACGCTCTTGACCTGGGTTAGCTCGCCGATCGAGGCTTCGCCGAGATTGCGTCCGTGCCCGGAGAGCTTGACGCCGCCAAAGGACACGCCGGGGTAGACCATCTGATAGCTGTTGATCCACACCGTGCCCGCGTTGAGCGCCGCCGACACCCGCTGGGAGGTATCGAGGTCGCTGGTCCACACTCCCGCGGCGAGACCGTAGTTCGTGTCGTTGGCGATCCTGATCGCCTCTGCCTCGTCATCGAAGGACAACACCGCCATCACTGGGCCGAAGATCTCCTCCTGCGCGATGCGCATCTCGTTGGTTACTCCGGTGAAAACGGTTGGCTCATGGAAGTATCCGGGCATGTCGAGGCGAGACCCTCCGCTGGCAAGGGTGGCACCTTCGTTCTTGCCGATGTCGACGTATGAGCTCACCCTGTCGAGTTGCTCGGCGGAGACCAGGGGACCGAGTTGCGTCGCTGGGTCGAAGCCAGAACCGACCTTCATCCCCTGCGTGCCTGCGAGAACCGCCGCGGTGAACTCGTCCTGGATCGAGCTATGTACCAATACTCGCGATCCGGCAGTACAGACCTGGCCGGATGCCCCCCAGACGGCCGCCTGGGCAGCCGTTGCAGCTGCGGCGATGTCGGCATCAGGGAACACGATGAACGCGCTCTTGCCGCCCAGTTCCAGTGAAACCCGCTTCACCCGCTTGGCGGCCGCCGCCTGAATGGCACTGCCGGTCGGGACCGAGCCGGTGAACGAGATGGCGTCCACACCAGGATGCTCCACGAGCGCAGCGCCCACAGTGGCGCCGCGGCCCTGCAAGACATTGAACACACCGGCCGGAATGCCTGCCTCGGAGGCGATCTCACCCATGAGAACAGCGGTCATCGGCGTCTGTTCCGCTGGTTTGAGGATCACGGTGTTGCCCGTCGCCAAGGCCGCCGCCACGGAGCCGAACACACTGATCGGCCCGTTCCACGGAGTGATCAACCCGATTACGCCGATCGGTAGACGTTCCTGTCGCACAGAGAAATTCGGCGGTGTGGGCGGAATGCTGCCGTGAATCTTGGTCGGCCAACCAGAATAGTAATCGATCCCATTTGCGGCGAAATCGACCGTGAAGTCGACGTACCACCGCAACAGCCCGGCATCGATGACATCGAGTTCGGCGACCTCATCACGACGGTCCAGAAGTAATTTGCCCATCTTGCGCAGCCGCCGCTCCTTTTCAAGCGGATCAAGAAGGCGCCAGCGGCCGTCGTCGAAGGCTTGCCGAGACGAGGTCACCACGCGCTCTACATCCGCCTGGTCCCCGAGTGCTGCACGTGCGACGACCTCTCCCCGAGCGGGATCTATGATGTCCATCGTCTTCCCGTCGAGGGAAGGAACCACTCTCCCGTCTAGGACGTGGCCGAAGACGTCACGCGCCAGGCTTTGCCTGGCCGCCTTGGAGATGGGGTACTCATTCATGAACGTTTCCTCGCCTCACTCCGATGAATACTGGTACTCGAACTGACTTCAGTTTAGTTTGGTACATCATTTGTGTCAAAGGTCACAAGCATGTGCTGCCCATGCAGCATTGCTACACCGCGGCCCATGCCCGTGTCCGGCCCGAGATTCTTTGGGACAAGCCCGTTGTCACGGCGCAGTCCAGTCGCTGCGCTCGTACCACATTGGGCTACTCTCTGATCATTTGTTTGCACGGCTGCTGCTGGCCGAGCTCTCACACCGGCACGCCCCTGGCTCCAAGAGTTCAGTGCCGGTGCGGTAGCCCCTTGCAATGGCATGGCCAATGCGACGTGGCGTGACACAGTCCCCGATGACACTGACCGTTTCACCAGGGCCGCGCAGTGGCCACAGATCGGTCTGCCGCCGATCACGACCACCGTGCCAGTCACTGCGCCCGATTGGCCGTCGGCGAACACGCCTCGAACCTGATCGTCCGGCGGTCACCTCGCCGAGGCGTCACCGCGGTCGCCGAGAGCGGGGTACCTGAGCATCAGCCGGTCCGCCATCCGCCTCGCCTCGAGTAGTTGCTCACGCAGTAACGGCACCTCCGCCCGGAAGCGTTCGGCCAGCACGTACTGGTCGTCGTCGTTCTGCGCCCACTGGGCGCGGGCGTGCGCGTCTGCGATGCGCTGGGTGAGGATCTCGATCTCCGCCCACAAGGCGTCGAGGAGAATGCGTGCCTGGGCGGTGTCGTGGTCGGGTTCCATCGCGGTCATTCGGTCATCTCCCCCCGTGGCGCGGCAGCTTCCGGGGTGCCGCGGGCTCGGACAAGACTGCGCCGGCGCGGTCCGCGTGAAATCGTGTAGGTACTCCCAGGCCACGTCAACACGAGCGCGGGTTCCCACGCACCCCGTCCACGTGCTGTTCTGCTCCTACGGTGGGACCGCTGGGACCGCGGAGGCCGAGACCGGCTCCCCGGTGGCTTCACCGCGCCGCCTCACGCAGCAATTCGGCGCCGCACCTCCCCGACGAGCTGGCCAAGATCTGCACCCGCATGCGACTGCCGTATCTGCGCAAGGCCGCCCCTACATCGCTCGCGACCGCCAGGGCCCAACACTGGGATCCGGCCGAGGTGGTGCGGGCGCGGCTGCAGGAGGAAGCCGTGGGCCGGGACGCCGCCACCTTCGCGGATGCGCCGCAAGAACGCTTTCTGTGGGCCCTCTGAGGCACCTCTTTTGCTCGGTGACCTTCAGGGTTGGAGCATAAGCGCCCTGCCCTCCAGCAGGCGACCCGAATGCCTGACCAATCCAGGATACTCACGCGTACAGCCGTTTGGCCCGTCTTCTATTGTCCGCGAGCCCCTGGAGCTGGGCCTGATCACGCGCCGTCGACGCACCGCCACACCTGATCCCCCGGACGCCGGTCACCGGCCGGCGGGTCGGATGATGCCGCGCAATTCCGGGTACGGGGCTGTCAGCCCGGCCACGAGCTGACGCACCTTCGCGAGCTGCCAGCGCAGACATGCAATAGCTCCCGATCCTCGGCGGGGCCTGCGCGCCCCTTCGGAGGTTTCGATTCCGGGCAATCAGCGCAGCGATCTCCTCGTGCAGCGGGGCGCGAAACACCCGCACCGGGGCGAGATCAGGGTCGAGGTCGTGCACCGTCGGTGTCATCCGGTGCTCTCCTGCTCGGTGCGGCCCGATCCAGACGTTGCTGCCGCGGGGCGTGAGAAGGCTGCGCCGCTGCGATGCAACGCCACATCGTTGTCGAGTCCGACGACCCGACGTCACGTGGGTGTACCAGCTGGTGGACTCATGAAAGGCTCTTCCCGACCGCCGTCGACAGGACCACAATCTTTGTCATGGACGTCACCGAAAGACAGCATCGACGCGGTGCGCGCACATCTGATCCGGCGGTACCAGTTCCTCGACACCGACCGGGTCGACCATGCGATCGATGCCGCCCACCACCGATTCGACGGATGCCAGATCCGGGACTTCGTGCCTCTGCTCGTCCAACGCGCCGCCACCCGCGCCCTCGACGATTCCCTGACAATCACGCCGTCCACGGCGTACCCGACAGTGCCCGAGGCTCCGTAACCACAGGCCCCGACACGTCGTTGAGTCGACGGCGACGAGGACTCCGCGGCAATCACCAGGGCCTGCCGGGGTGGCGCCTCGGTAACGGTGGTGGTGTCGTCGGTGCGCAATACGGGCCCCGCCTGTCCCCGCCGCGTTGCGTGCGGTGATCATCGTCCTCGGTCTGATCGGACTCTCACGTTTGCTGACGACGTGACCGTCATCGAGTCGTCGTTATGCCGGCTCTCTCATCACGCCGAGATGGCGCACCGTCCCGGAAAGGCCTGGAACCTCTTGCACGGGCGACCAGGTGCGCAGCCCATCGGTGCTGTCTGAATAGAGATACTTTCCTTCGGTATAGGCGTCGAGATATATCCGCCAGGCATCGTTCGGCAACTGAACCAGGGCTGGACCCTCCAGCAGCGAGCCCCAATCTCCAGGCGGGACGAACGAATAGGGTCCCGTCACCGACGGCGCGACCGCATGCTCGATCACCTTCTTCGTCTCGTTCTTGGTGAACGCGTGGTACGTCGATCCCACCTTGACCACGGTGGTGTCGATGTGGTCCGCGCCGACCCCGTCGAGCCGAGTGGGCGGGCCCCAGATTCGGAGCGACGGTTCCAGCGCGGTCATCAGATACGGCACGAATCCGCCGCCGGTCGACATCGACAGGATGACGTGGACGCGATCGCCGTCCACAAACCATTCGGGTGCCCAGGCCTTCGTGGTGAACGGCGACAGCGACGGTCCGTCGCTGAACCCGGCCGACCCCGAGGAGCCCGGCGGGCTCGCCGAGCCCGTTCCGTCTCCCGTGCCCGGCAGGAACGCGCAGCAGAACGGGACCGGCCAGGCCCCCAGGAACGTCCACTCGATGCGGTCACTGCTGCGCGCGAAGCCGATGTTCGCCCCGTCGACTGTCGTGTAGGTGAGGTAGTAGAACCCGTCCGTGTGCCGGAAGATGCTCGAGTCACGCACCACCCCTGACGGGGGCTGATACGCCGACAGTCGGAGGGGCTGAAAGTGAGTGGCGTCCCCCGACTCGTAGACATCCAAGTCGCGGTCGCTGGTGTTGCTGAACGCCACCATCGTGTATCGCCAGGCGGGCGGTGCGGCGCCACTGTTCCCCGGGGCCGCGACCAGCAAGCCCGCGACTGCGAGCATCACCATCGATATGGCGGAAAAGCTGGTTCGTTTGGTCAGCATCACTGGTGCAGTATCTATGACAGCAGGCGCACCATGCGCAACTTTGGCCGCAGGCGCAGCGTACGGATCGTTTCCGACGGCGATATGACGCTGAGGCGTTCGACATTGCAGAGCTGCCGCCGGCGACGAAGGTTGCGTACGCCGAACTGGCCGCGACGGTCACCACCCGCTGGCCGTTCGGCATCCAGGTGGGCACCACCATCACCGAGCTCGGACCCGCGTGCCGTGGTGGATCGCCGCCGTCGCATCGGTGTCCAATCGAATGGGCACGGCGTCGTACCGCAAGCCCGCGGTGGGACGAATCCGCGCCATAGCGACGGTGGGCGAGAGCGAACTGCGCGAGGTTCTCGCCGCGGATGCCGACGGAGGCGACAATGGCCACGAGAGTCGGTCACACGGAGTGTGAAATCGCCGGGTCCCAGGCCATAGGCAGCGCCGGTTCGGGCTCGACCACGCCGGTGTGCGCGTACCGTCCCCAAATCCTGCGCAGCGTCTTGCCGAGCAGCTCGACCTCGCCCCACTCGGTGTCACCGAGCATCGGAGAGCCTTCGCATGCCTCGCGTGTTCCGAGGAGCAACGGCAGCTCCACGCAGTGTGTTGCCCCGTAGCGAGACCCACGGGGCCGCCAATCGAGGCGGTAGGTAGACGCCCGAGCACCCGCTTGGACCAGGCGATCTCTGAATTCGCTCAGCGGGTCAGCAAGCATTCGATGCGTTATCTCGACCGTGTCGGGCCCGGGACCGGTGAACGCCGATACATCGTCGGCGTTCCAGCCGCAGATCACATCGAGATCCTGCACGTTCTCGCTGAAGCTCGCTCCCAGCACCGGGAGGGGATCAGTGCCCGAGACTGGAGAGAAGGGTGGCGCCCCGACGGGGCCGGATCGTTCCGCCCAGACGGCCGCGGTCTTACGTTGCGCATCGAGCAGTGAAGCGACACTGGCAGTTCGAGGGTCTCCCCCAACGATCTCGGCAAATATCCTTCCGACGTCCTCCGCTAACTCGCGCGGTCGGACGATGTCCGGTCCCGGACCGCTCTGCATGATCGCGCGGGTGAACAGCCCGCACGCGTCCGGGATCTCCATCAGCAGCCGGATCGAGACCGCTCCGGCGGACTGTCCGAAAACGGTCACGTTGCCCGGGTCGCCTCCATACCCCGCGATGTTCGCCTTCACCCAGCGCAGGGCCTCCACTTGGTCGTAGAGCCCGAGGTTTCCACTGCTGACACCGTCCAGGCACAAATACCCGAACACGCCGAGTCGATAGTTGACGCTGACCACCACGACGTCGGCTTCCGCGGACAGCGAGCTGCCGTCGTACCAGTCCATCAGTCCCGCACCGCTGTTGAACGCGCCGCCGTGGAGGAAGACCATGACCGGTCGGACGTCGGCGTCGTGTCCGGGTGTCGCGATCGACAGGTTGAGGCAATCTTCGCCTTGGACAGGGTCGGTCTTGTTCGGTCCCATCACCGGCGAGAGGCGACCGGGCAACTGCGGACAGATCTGCCCGCTGGATGGACCGCCGCAGTCGGGGCCGGTGGTCATGTGGGGTCGCTCGAATCGACGTGCGGTGGCGTACCGGATAGGGGCGGTACGAATCGCCCCCGCGGCCGCGCTACCGGTGACAGCCTCACCGCGACCCGACGATGATGAAACACTCGTTACATCCATGGGTTCATTCGTACCTGGAACAGTCGTTACAGTCAACGCATGCCTCCGCCACTCGATCGCGTCAAACGCGCCAAGCTCCTCTCCGGCGTCATCGATTACATCGGCGAGCACGGGCTCAGTGAGCTCTCGCTCCGCCCTCTGGCCGCATCGTTGGAAACCAGCGCGCGCATGCTGATTCACTACTTCGGATCGAAGGAGCAGATGCTCATCGCCGCCCTGGAAACCCAGCGCCCTGACATTGCTGCCGCATTCGCCGATGTCGCCGACGCCGACGCACTGCGACAGCGGCTGCACGAGGGATGGACTGCCAACACAAGCGGCGACTCCGCGACCAGCGCAAGCGTTGTGCTCCAAGTTCTCGGAGACGCCTGCGTGCAGCGCGGCCCATTCCTCGACTACGCTACGTCCGCGGTCGAGCTCCTGGTGACGGCCATCGCCCAGGTACTGGGTCGACTCGAACCCCCGGTCGAGGACCCGACGGCCACGGCGACAATCCTGGTCTCAGGCTTACGCGGAGTGCTGCTGGATCGGCTCGTCACCGGCGACGCAGCCCGCACCGACAGAGCCGCTCGACAGCTGATCGATCAAACCCTCCGAGCGACGCCGCCACCAACGTCGTGATACGACGAACAGTGCCCCACTCCCCTGCCCACGACCCAGGCACACAGGGATCGATGAAGTGACGGTTCGTGCCTCGATTTGCGGAGGCTTCCGCCACACGTCACTGCGGGCCTGATGGACCAGTGCATAGAGTGAACGTAAGTGATCTGTGGACCAACGGCATGGTCTCACTACGGCCTCGGTCTCGGTCTCGGTCTCGGAGAAATCGGCGCGCGCATCCCTGCCGGTCGCGGAGGGCACAGCGGCTCTGTTCCGCGAGTTCGCAGGCCTCGGCGCACTCGAAATTGCACATCGAGTCGGAATACTCTATCCCGACAAGATCATTCGTAATATACCTCGACGCAACATATTTGAGCGATGCAACTGTGCGGGACCACACATTGCCACGCGTTGCGGCGGCTCACTGATTTTCGGCGACCGAACCGACCGAGCACTCGCTACGTGCGACTCTGCCCACCGAGCCAAGCGGCAGCCCGGGTGGGCGAGGCACGGGAGAGCCACGCGTCCTGCACTACCTCGGTCAGTTCCTGGAGCGTGAGGTCACCAATCATGCTCGCCCGCAGCAGTACCGAAGAGTGGCCATCGAAATGTGCCGTGGTGAAGAACGGCGATGCGGAGTCTTGCACCATTGCTCGCTTGTCCGACTCGGAGGGCACCCAGAAGACGATCACGTCCGTGTATCGCTCACCGGTGTGCGGATCAGCGGCGTCGGGGCGAGGGGTTCGGAAGAACAAGAACGATTTGCCGCCGACCTGGTAGATGGGGTTGCCTCGCGGGCCCGTATTCGACCTTGACATAGGGCATGCCCAGGGCAAGGTCATGGACATCTTCGACCCGCGCATAGCGCAGTTTTGCCGACATGACAGCAGTGTAGGTCTCGTTGTCGCCTCCGCAGCGATCGGGACCGGAGGGAACCACACGCGGGGGCCCTGAACTGTCATGTTCGATGTCGTTCCACGCGTCGGCACGAGCGGCCGTCGAAGACGGTCTCAAACGACAGGACCGACTGGGCTGCGCAACCGTTCGATGCCGAACCACTGGCTCCATGCCCAGTGACGAACTCGTTGCCTTCGACCTGGCAGAATTCGCCCTCATCGAAGTTCTTCTCTTCGGTGGCGTGACAGCATGTCGCGACCATGTTGATTCTGCCCCGACGATGAACGGTGAGCCCGAAGTCGGCAACGGTGCGGCGTATGTAGGGAACATGTATTCGAACTCGTATCCGATGTATCCCACGTGGCGCCTGCAAGACCCTGCGATTGCCTTCGGCACGCAGACTCCTGAGATATTTACTCGAACACCGACCCTGAGAACCAACCCACAGCGCTCCTCGCAAGCAATACTGGGATGCCCGACATTTCAAGGAGACGTGAGTATGAGCCTGTACGCAGTAGTGGACCCCGCCACCGGAAAGACGGTGCGCGAATACCCGACCGCGACCGACGACCAGATGCAGGCGGCGTTGTCCGCGGCGGAGAAGGCGCACCGTGAGTGGTCGCGACACTCGACGGTGGTCGAGCGCGCCGGACTACTGAAGAAGGTCGCCGAGTTACACACCGAACGCCGCGACGAACTGGCCAAGATCATCCAGCGGGAGATGGGCAAGCCCCTGGACCAGTCGTTGGGGGAAGTCGACTTCAGCGCTGCGATCTACCAGTACTACGCCGACAACGCCGAGAAGTTCCTGGCCGACGAGCCAATCGACCTGGTCGACGGCACGGGTACCGCGCTGATCCGCCGCAGCTCGATCGGTGCGCTGATCGGCATCATGCCGTGGAACTATCCCTACTACCAGGTCGCCCGGTTCGCGGGTCCAAATCTGGCACTGGGCAACACCATTGTGCTCAAACACGCACCGCAGTGTCCGGAATCGGCAGCAGCGCTACACCAGATCTTCACCGACGCCGGATATCCGGAGGGCGCCTACGTCAACGTCTACGCCACCAACGACCAAATTGCCGACGCGATCGCCGACCCCCGGGTCCAAGGTGTGTCATTGACCGGATCCGAACGTGCAGGCGCAGCCGTCGCCGAGATCGCCGGCCGCAATCTCAAGAAGGTGGTACTGGAACTCGGCGGTTCCGATCCGTTCATCGTCCTCAGTACCGATGACCTCGACGCCACCGTACAAGCGGCAGTGGAAGGTCGTTTCGAGAACACGGGACAGGCCTGCAACGCGGCGAAGCGATTCATCATCGCCGAGGACCTCTACGACGACTTCGTCGGCAGATTCACCACGGAGGTGCTCGCCACCGCAGACGAACTCGCGCCGCTGTCGTCGGTCTCCGCCGCCGACCGGTTGTCCGATCAGGTCCAGCAGGCGATCGCCGAGGGCGCCACACTGGTGTCCGAGGGGGAACGGAAGGGCGCCTTCTTCCCGCCGGCCGTGCTGACGAACGTGTCACGGGATTCACGAACCTACCGGGAGGAACTGTTCGGGCCGGTAGCGACTGTCTACAAGGTGCGCTCCGAGGAAGAGGCTGTCGAGCTGGCCAACGACACCCCGTTCGGCCTCGGCTCCTATGTCTTCACCACCGACCCCGATCAGGCCTACCGCGTCGCCGACTCATTGGAGGCCGGCATGGTATTCGTCAATGCCGTTGGCGCCGAAGGAGTTGAACTGCCGTTCGGCGGCGTCAAACGCTCCGGTTTCGGTCGCGAACTCGGCAAATACGGGATCGACGAGTTCGTGAACAAGAAACTCATCCGCGTCAGCTGAACCAGCGATTCCTGTATTACAGCACCAGCGGTGCCTGCGGGTTCTCTCGATGCGAGAGAACCCGCAGCGGATGGATCCCTGTGCTCACTGGCCAGAATTCGGACTGCAGCCAGCGATGCAGACTTCTCTCTGTGTTCTGCAGACACCCGCGCCCACGCTTGGAGCCATCGAACGGGCACCGCATCATCCTACTGTGCCAGCACAATCGTCCCCCCTACCTAGTTCTGGGCAACGTCGCCGCCGGACAGGCGGAATTACGGCGCCCCAGGGAAGCGGCACGCCCGGGATCGGAAATCCCTACTGGCCACGGAGCCCGACTCCGAAGACGAAGATCTACCTAACCCGTTCGGCTGCAAGCCTTTTCACCCGACCTCTACGACGGAGGCGCCGGCCAGGGATGGTCGGGGCTGATGATCTTCACGATCTCACTGAAGAAGTTCCACACGCCCAGCGGGTCGGCGTTCGTATTGACCAGCATCACCACCGTCTTGCCCTCGGAAGGAAGGTAATAGGCGTAGGTCTGGTAACCCGCGATATTTCCGTTGTGGCCGATCCAGCCGTTCTGGTACTCGACTCCAAGTCCGTACAGCGAACCCGTACCTTCCGACGGCGCCGGCTGAAACTGCTCCCGTTCGCGCTGAGTAGCCGGCGAGAGCAACGTTCCAGTCGCCAAGTCGCGCACCCACACACTCAGGTCGTCGAGCGTGGAAATCATGTTTCCCGCACCGAATCCCCACGACGGGTTCCAGTCGGTCGCGTCCACCGTCTCGCCGTCAGTTGTTTTCGTGTATCCGTGTGCGTGCGGTGACGGAAGGGCCGCATCGGTCGGGACCGAGGTGTGGCCGAGATCCTCGGGTCGCGTGATGGACTCGTCGATGTATTCGTTCAGCGGCTGGCCGGAGACCTTTTCGACCACGAGGCCCAGGAGCGCGGTATTGGTGTTGGAGTAGTCGAACTCGGTGCCCGGTGCGAACAGCGGTGGACGGCTGAAACTGATCTCGAGCAGTTCCTGGGGCGTCCATTGACGCTGCGGCTGACTCGGGAGCGCCGGGATCACCACCTCCGAGTAGTCGGGAAGCCCACTGCGCATGGCCGCCAACTGGCGGATGGTGATCAAGTCCCCGTTGGGGACGTCGGGCACGTACCTGTCGATCGGATCGTCGAGGCCGACCTTTCCCTGATCGACCAGTTGCAGCACGGCGGTGGTCGTGAAGGTCTTGGTCAAGCTGCCGATGCGCATGAACAGGTCGGGCGCCATGGGGTCGCCGGTGGCCGTGTCGCCCACCCCGAACGCCTGGACGTAGGGCTCGGCGCCGTCCTGCCAGACACCGACGATGGCCCCAGGTATCGAGGCGTGCTCCATCGCCGGCGGAATCGTTTCGGTGAGCTGCTTGTCGGGCACGGCTGGTTGAACCGCCGACTCACCGCATCCCACCAGTCCCGTCATCGAGATCGCCACGACGGCGACGATTCGCCGCCCCCGGAATGTCTGTGCCACCCCGCTCCCCAATCCATGCCTGCAACATCGATCTGTCCAAAGCTTGCCTTATCGGCTCCGACTTGGATCGGTTTTCGGGCGCCTCGTTCATCGCGAAGCCTGCGGCCGACTCCACCGGCATCAGCGACAGGACACTGCACGGGGGTTGGTCACCACCAGGTCAGCCGGACGGACCTAGCGATTTGAGGCAAACGCCCCATGCGACCCCGGAACCGGCCGACCGATGATCAGAGCATGACAAAAAGAGTTCAGGAAGCACTGAGATCACCGGACATGACCGAATCGACATTCGAACCACCGGCCGTCGGGCGGGTCGATGCGGTCGACGTGAGCCGGCACGTCGGGGCGCGTCAGATTCTCCAGGAGCTGTCGCTGTCGGTCGAACCCGGCGAGTTGGTCGCCATTGCCGGCGGCAGTGGAGCGGGAAAGAGCACATTGCTCGAGATCCTCGCAGGACTGCAACCACCGTCGGCCGGGGTGGTCCGGCACGACGGCGTCGTTCGCGGTGCCCGAGTCAGCGTCGATTCCCGGATCGGCTACGTGCCCCAGGACGACATCATCCACCTCGAGATGCCCCTGCGCCGCACACTGCGCTACGCGGCGCGACTACGGCTGCCCGCGGGCACATCGGCAGCCGAAGCGAACCGGATAGTCGAGGAGACCATGCAGGACCTCGACCTGGCCGATCGGGCGGAGGTGCCGGTCCGTGCGCTGTCCGGCGGCCAGCGCAAGCGGGCCAGTATCGCCGTGGAGCTGCTGACCCGGCCACACCTGTTCTTCCTCGACGAACCCACCTCCGGGCTCGACCCCTCGACCGCAGCCGACGTGATGCGCCTGCTGCGCCGACTCAGCCGGCGCGGGGTCACAGTCGTCCTCACGACGCATGAACCGGCCGGCATCGACCGATGTGACCGGGTGGTATTCCTGGCCCGCGACGGCCACCTGGCCTTCACCGGCAGCCCTGCCGAGGCTCGGCGCTACTTCGATGTGGAGGATCTCGCCGAGGTGTACGACCGGCTGGCTCGTGAGCACACCCCTCAGATCTGGGCCGAGCGATTCGCGGGCATCGGTGGAAAGTCGGAACCCCGGCCCGACCCGGCTCAACCGCCCATCCCGGCCACCCGTTCCGACGTCGACCGCACAGGCGCGGTGCGGCAATGGTGGCTACTCACGCGACGCAATGTTGACGTCCTTCTTCGCAACCGGCTGACCCTCGCGGTCCTGCTCGGCTCACCGGTGCTGGTCACGGCGATGATGGCGACGCTGTTCCAGCGCGGCGCGTTCGATCCGCGTAGCGCAGCCGACCTCGGCCCGGCCCAGATCGTGTTCTGGATCGCATTCGCAGGCTTCTTCTTCGGCCTTACGTACGGCCTCCTCCAGATCGTCGGGGAGATGGCCGTCTTCCGGCAGGAGCGCCTGGCCGGGCTGAGCGTCGGCGCGTACGTGGCATCCAAGGTGACAGCCCTGCTGCCGGTGCTGGCTGGAGTGAGCGCGCTGCTGCTCGGTGTGCTGCGGGCGCTCGGTCGGCTCCCCGCCGTCGGATGGGACGTGTCCGCCTTCCTGTTCGTGACGATCGTCATCGAGGCGATCTCGGCACTGGCCCTCGGCTTGCTCGCCTCGGCCGCGGTCTCCAACGCCGCGCAGGCCGCCCTCGCCCTGCCGATGCTCTGCTTCCCTCAGGTTCTGTTCGGTGGAGCCATCGTCCCGGTTGACGAGATGGCCCTCCCGGGACGCCTGATGAGCCTCGGCCTGTCCAACCGCCACGCATTCGAAGCCTTGGGTCGCGACCTGGATCTCGACCGGTACAGCGCCACCCTCCCGGCCATGGCCGCCTACGGCGACACCTTCCGCGGAGGCACCGGCGCCAGTCTCATCGCGCTCGCCTCATTTGCGGTCGCTCTCATGCTGGCCACCGTGTGGGTACTGGACCGGCGGTCGCGGCCCGGCGCATCCCGTCGATGACGGCCCCGCACAGCCGGTCCCGCCACACGGCGGATGCCTCACTTCCCCACAACCGCACTGACGGGGAAGCCCACCAGGCCCCGATCGATCGCGGCGAGACTGGCCTGCGTGCGGTTGTTCACCCCGAGCTTGGCGTAGACACGTTCGACGTGGTTGCGTGCCGTCTTCTCGGCGATGAACAGTTCGGCGGCGATCTCTCGGTTCGACCGGCCCTGCGCGACGAGTCGCAGGATCTCGACCTCGCGGTCGGTCAACCCGGCCGGCCAGGGCGTCCGCCGCGACACCCGCTGCCCGGCCGCCGCCAGCACGGCCGCCACCGACTCGGCGTCGAGGCGTCCGGCACGCGCCTCCACTTGCAACCGATCGGCAGCGCCGCGAGGATCGAGCGCCGGCCGTTGCGGACGCGGCTCGAGCAGTCGCTGATACGCCTCCGCCGTGGCCAGCAGCCGGTCCTTCGCGGTCAACTCCGCGCCCGTGATGCCCCGGGGAAAGCCGGACCCGTCGATACGTTCCCGGTGCTTCATCGCCACGGACACCACCGACTCCAAGCCGTTGACTCGGTTCAGTATCCGGCCGGTCAGATCCGGATACATCCGTACCCGTTCCCATTCGGCCGTCGTGAGCGGCCCCTTCTTTTCCCAGATCTGGTTGGACACCCCCATTTTGCCGAGGCTGTGCACGAGGCCGGCACGGTAGAGCTGCGTGATGTCCGACGGCGACATGCCCAGGTGTCGGGCCGCCCCGCCTACCAGATTCGCGACGCCACGCGAATGCCCCAGGGTGAACGGAAATTTGAGATCGACGAAATCGGCCATGGCCCCGAGTAACTCGTCGCTTTCGTCGGCCATGAGGGTTCGGTCACGATCCGGCGCCTGGGCCAACGCCGCGATCCACACGTCTGTGTCCAGCAGCCCGTCCACGATCGCCGCCGCGTCACGTTCGAACAGGTCCGCGACGGCCGGGCTGAACTGACTGCCGCGCCGGGAACGGAGAACGTCCTTCGCGTGCTCGAGCCCACCCGTCCGCAGGTGCACCTCGACGACGTCAGCCACGTGAGCGATGTGGATCTCGACCGGGATACCCTCTCCGCGACAGCCGTTGGGCAACCCGCGGCCGTCCCAGCGCTCGAAGGCGTAGGCCAGCGCCTTTCCGACCTGCCCGTCCAAGCCCATCCGATCGGAAAGAACCCCCGCAGAACTGCAATGCGAATGGATCAGCGTGGCGACCTGGCCGCGAGCCGCGACCAGAAAGACAGCGGCACGGATGCCGCGTTCCCAGCCCGGCAATCCGCGTCCCACGTGACTCATCATCAGCCGCAGAAACGGCAGACCGGTCATGTCCACCGCGTAGGTGTCGGCTCGGAAGGCAATGTCGTCGCCGAAGAGCGCCGAGAGTTCGTGGGAGTCGGCGTGACAGCCGATCCACCCGACCAGATTGGCGTAGTACACGGTCGCTCGCTGTCGGGGGTCGAGTCCCATCCGCTCGGCGATTCGTGTCGCGATCAGGGACGACCGAAGCATGTGTTCCATCGGTTGACCCAGACCGAGGTCGATCGCCAGCGATACCGCGGCCAGCAGTTCGGCTCTGCTCAGACCTTTTCCCGAGCCGGGCAGCGTCCCGTGCGGGTGCATCTCCCCATTGTCCACCTGAACACGGACGTGTCGGCGCGAAAGACGTGCCACCGCCCCTGAGCCCCGCGCGCGCAGCGGTGGTTGTGCACACGCACCCCGAAAAGACAGGTACCCACATACGCCGAACGACCGGTGTGAAAGCTCGCAGGTCAACCCACAATTGTGACCACCCGATACGCCGAACCACAGCAAGGAGGCCGCCGGACACAGCTTCCGACCCACAACTTCACTCGCAGACACGCAGGCAGCACACCCCGCGCAGACAGGCAACATGCGCCCCCTTATGAGGGATCAGTGCTGCACCCCGAGGACGCATCGCCGACCGGTGCGAGTCGGGGGATGGCCCGCCCGTGCGAAGCACCCTCGCACGGGCGGGCCACTCCGCCGGCGTGGCCCGAGTACCACGATGTTGCCCGATTCAGCCACTGTCCACCTCCACACTCGGTAGGGTCCGATTCCATGGCTGACCAGGGGAAGATCCGGACCGTGGTGTGGGGCACCGGGAATGTGGGGCGGGCCGCGATCCGCGCAATCGATGCACACCCCGCCCTAGAGCTGACGGCGGTGGTCGTGGCGAACCCGGAGAAGGTCGGACGCGATGCCGGCGACCTCGCCCGCTCGGGCCACGCACTGGGAGTGACAGCAACCGACGACGCCGATGCCGTGCTCGCGACGTCCCCCGACGCTGTCGTCTACGCCGCGTCGGGGGAGATTCGCCCGGACGATGCGGCAGCGGACATCATCCGCGCGCTCTCCGCGGGGGCCGTCGTCGTGACTCCGTCGATCTACGCGCTCTACGACCAGCGCAACGCGCCGGCCGAGTTGCGCGACCCGATCGAGGCGGCCGCGAAGTCCGGCGGCGGCGCCCTGTTCGTGTCGGGCGTCGATCCGGGATGGGGGAACGACATCCTGCCGATCCTGATGACGGGTCTGGCCGGCACGATCGATCAGATCCGTTGCCAGGAGATCTTCGACTACACCACGTACGACCAGCACGATTC
This sequence comes from Rhodococcus sp. JS3073, assembly GCF_026810085.1. Lineage (NCBI taxonomy): Bacteria > Bacillati > Actinomycetota > Actinomycetes > Mycobacteriales > Nocardiaceae > Rhodococcus > Rhodococcus sp. JS3073. Next base: position 473,885 of record NZ_CP113951.1, read on the forward strand.
CGTGCGGTACCTCGTCGGCATGGGCCAGCCGATGGACTACGAACCGCCGATGGTGGCGGCGACGGTGCCGACGATGGTGTGGGGTGGCCAGGTTCGGCTCATCGCCCGCGCCCTCGGGGTGGAGCTCGACGGGATCCGTGAGACGCTGCTGCGCCGGCCGCTGGACGAGACGATCACCACCGAACTGATGGGCGAGTTCGAGGCCGGTACCCAGGGGGCGCTGCGTTTCGAAGTCCAGGGCATCGTGGGCGGCGAGCCCCTGATCGTCATCGAGCACGTCACGCGGATCCACCCGTCGTGCGCCCCGGACTGGCCTGTGCCGCCGGACGGCGGGGACGGCGCGCACAAGGTGATCATCGAAGGCAGGCCGCGCATCGAGGTGAACGTGGAGGCCACCGACGAGGGCGGCAACCGAGCGGCCGGCGGCAATGCCACCGCGGTGGGGCGCCTGGTCAACGCGATCCCGTGGCTGCGGACGGCCGCGCCGGGGCTCTACGACGCCCTGGACGTCCCGCTCACCCCCGGTCACGGCAAGCTCGCCTGACACCACCCGCCAGGGCCACACTTAGCCCTTGCGCTAACCATTGGTGCAGTGGATACTTTTCCTTATGGCTCAGTATCCGGAGCGGCTGAACGGCATCTTCCAAGCGCTCGCCGACCCCACGCGGCGGGCCGTGCTGGGCCGTCTGAGCCGGGGTCCGGCGACGGTCAGCGAACTGGCGAAACCGTTCGACATGGCCCTGCCCTCCTTCATGAAGCACATCCACTTCCTCGAGGACAGCGGATGGATCCGGACACACAAGGAGGGCCGCGTACGGACGTGCGCGATCGAGAAGGCGCCCTTCACGGCCGTCGAGTCGTGGCTCGCGGAGCAACAGGAACTGTGGGAGAGCCGCACCGACAGACTCGAACAATTCGTCACCGAACACACGGTCACGACACACGCAAAGGACACACCGCAATGACCGACACTGCGAGACCCGATCTCGACCTCACGATTTCGCGCATCATCCGGGCACCCCGTCCGGTCGTGTGGCGCGCCTGGACCGACCCCGCCAGCTTCGAGCAATGGTGGGTCCCCGCGCCGTCCCGGTGCCGGGTCGTCGACATGGAGCTACGCCCGGGTGGGGCGTTCACCACCCAGATCAGCGAGGGCGGTGGCGAATTCGTGCCACACATCAGTGGCTGCTTCCTCGCCGTCGACGAACTCGAGCGCATCGTGTTCACCAACTCGCTGGTCGGTGGCTGGCGACCCGCCGAGCAGCCGTTCATGACCGCGATCATCACGTTGAACGACCATCCGACGGGCACGGAGTACGTCGCCCACGTGATGCACAAGGACAACGCCGACCGCAACACCCACGAAGAAATGGGCTTCTATGACGGCTGGGGCACCGTCACGGAGCAGCTCGCCGAACTGGCTGAGCGACAGGCATAACGGAGGAGACCGGACATGCGCAAGATCGTCCTGCAGATGATGACGACACTCAACGGCCGCCTCGACGACCCCGCAGCGTGGGTCCACGACGTCGTCGACGACCAGTACCGCGAGATCGATCGAATCTATTCGAGCTACGACACGGTGCTGGTCGGGCGCACCACCTACGAGGAGATGGCCGCCTACTGGCCTCGCGCGCTGTCCGAGCACGCCGGAACCGAAACCAATCAGGTCATGGCCGAACGGATGAACACCTACCGGAAGCTGGTGTTCTCCCGCTCCGGCGACGACCCGGTGACCGAATGGACCAACACCGAACAGGTCGTCGCGGCCACCGACGGCGAGCTCGCAGCGTACCTCGAGGATCTGAAGAGACAGCCGGGCAAGGACATTCACCTGTCCGGCGGATCGTCCCTCGCGCGATCGGTCCTCGCACTGGGGCTGGTGGACGAGTTGTATTTCTTCGTCTATCCGGTCGTGTCCCCCGGTGTTGCCTGGTTCTCGGCGATAACCGACCAGCATGGCCTCCGACTGGTGGGCACCGAGTCGTACGGCAACGGGGTGGTCGAATTGCACTACGTGCCCAGGGAACGCGCGGACGCACCCAGGCCGGACAGCTTCACCGACATGCTCGCGTAACGCGGATCAGCCCACCGTCGCGAACTCCCCTGCCGCAGACCATCGTTGCCGCTCGGCGGCGAACGCGACAGCCTGTTCGGCTCGGAAGTCACCGATCGATTCGGCATTGGCAGTGAGAAACTGCTGGTGCTCGGCGAGCGAGAACGTGCCCTCGGTGATCTCGATACCGCCGCCGCGACCGGCCGCGACGTCGGATCGCAGGTCCATCAGCTCGTCCGGTTCGACGGGGTACCAGGAGATCCGGTCGAAGAAGCGCAGCAGCCAGGGGGTGCCGTCCTCGAACGGTCCCGACTTCTCGGGATGCCGATGGTTCCACACCTGGGTGGTTCGTCCGACGAACTGGTAGCCGCCCGGACCCTCCATTCCGTAGATGCACAGGTACGCCCCGCCGATCCCGACCGCGTTCTCCGGCGTCCACGTGCGGGCCGGGTTGTATTTCGTGGTCACCAGCCGATGCCGCGGGTCGAGTGGTGTCGCGACGGGTGCGCCGAGGTAGACGTCACCGAGGCCGAGCACCATGTACTCCGCTCCGAAGACGGTGTCGAAGACGTCGTCGACGCTGCCGAGTCCGTTCATGCGGCGGATGAACTCGATGTTCCACGGGCACCACGGTGCGTCGGAACGGACGCCGTGCATGTAGCGCTGGATCGCCTCACGCGTCGAGGGATCGTCCCACGACAGCGGCATCCGCACCGATCGGCTCGGTACCACGAGTTCGTTCGCCGCGGGCAGCGCGTCCTCCGCCTCGCCGAGCAGCCCCATGAGCTTCGGGATCGGCAGCACGTCGGGGTCGACGCGGACCTGCAGCGATCGGATGCCCGGTGTCAGGTCGAGCAGCCCGGCCGGCTTCTCGACCTCGAGACGCTGGTGCAGCGCGTGGGCGCGGGCCCGCAGTGCGAGGTCGAGGGTCATGTCGCCGTATTCGACCAGGACGTTGTCGTCACCGGACCGCCGGTACGTCACGGCGGTCTCGCCGTCGCGCCGGGCGATCACGCCGTCGTCGCGGTCACCGGTGGTGGAGAAGACGGTCGGATGCGCCGCCCGCCGCGCGGGACCCAGCGCACGCGTGGACGCGGCCCGGTCGGCCTTGATCGGCACGAAGCGCACCGCATCGCCGGGCGCAAGTTGTCCGAGCTTCCAGCGTTCCGCCGCGACGACCGTGACGGGGCACACGAACCCGCCGAGGCTCGGTCCGTCCGGGCCCAGGAGGATCGGGGTGTCCCCCGTGAAGTCCAGGGCGCCGACCGAATACGCGTTGTCGTGAATGTTGGACGGATGCAGTCCCGCCTCGCCGCCGTCGGTGCGCGCCCAGTCGGGCTTGGGTCCGATCAACCGCACCCCGGTACGGTCCGAGTTGAAGTGCACCTCGTAGTCGGTCCGGTACAGCGTGTCGATGTCGGCGCGGGTGAAGAACTCGGGTGCGCCGTGCGGGCCCTCGGTGACCGCGATCTCCCAGCGACTGCACAGGGCCGGAACGTGTTCGGCGGGAACGGCGGCCGCGCGGGCGCCCGTGTGCTCGCCGACCGCGAGAACGTCACCCTGCCGCAGCGTGCGGCCCTGATGTCCGCCGAACTTGCCGAGCGTGAACGTCGAGGCGCTGCCGAGGAAGTCGTCGACGTCGAGCCCGCCCTGGACGAGTACGTAGATCCGGAGGCCGGGTCCGGCCGCCGCGCCGACGTCCAGTACTCCGCCCGCAGGAACCCGTACCGGCCGCCACTGCGCCTGCAGCACTCCGTCGACGGTGACCGGGGCGGGCGCGCCGGTCACACACACCACCGTGTCCTCGTCGAACTGCAGTGCGGGACCGGACATGGCGCATTCGATTCCGGCGGCGCCCTCGTCGTTGCCGAGTGCGGTGTTACCGAGCCGGAACGACAGGTCGTCCATGGGCCCCGACGGCGGCACGCCGACGTGCCAGTACCCGGTCCGTCCGGGGTAGTCCTGCACCGTGGTGAGCATGCCGGGACGGTGCACGGTGATCTTGGCGCTCATGCCTGCACTCCCGTCGGCCGGGTCACGATCATCCGCACCGGGGTCGGGTCGAAACCGTTGCAGGGGTTGTTGATCTGCGGGCAATTGGACACCAGTACCAGAACGTCGCGCTCCGCGCGGAGTGCGAGGCGGCGGCCGGGTGCGGACAGGCCGTCGACGATTCCGAGCGTGCCGTCGGCGTCGACGGGAACGTTCATGAAGAAGTTGATGTTCGACACCAGGTCGCGCTTGCCGATCCCCCAGCGGGACCCTTCCGCGAGGAAGTTCTCGACGCAGGCGTGCTGGTGCTTGGTGTGGTGGCCGTACCGCAGAGTGTTCGACTCCTGCGAGCAGGCACCGCCCACTGTGTCGTGGGAGCCGACCTCGTCCGCGACGAGCGTCATCAGCGCGTCGTGATCGTCGGTGCGGAGGACACTTCCCGTGGTCAGGAACAGATTTCGTTGCGCCGCCACCGTCGCGGCGGCCGAGTAGCGTGCCCGGTGATCGTCGGCCGCGTAGATCAGGGTGTCCACGGCCTGGTTGCCGCACAGATCGACGACGGTCAGGACGTCACCGGCCTCGACGACGGCAGACCAGGGGCCGCGGGCGCCGACTTCCTCGTCCAGGATCACCGTTCCCGGTACCAGCGGTGCGGTCTCGATGGTGGTGGTCATGCCTGCTCCCGTCCCTGGAACTGCGTGGCAGCCCAGACGTCTTCGGTGTTGAGAAAGGCCCGGCGGTACTCCGGGTCGGCGTCGACGGGTTCGGCCACATCGGCGCCGGTCCAGGCGAGCACTTCGAGCGCGGTCGTGTCGTACGTCGGCGAAGGATCGAGCGGGTGCGCCGTGTTGGCGATCAGGACGATCACCGGGAGGTGGATCACGAGGTCGACCGCGGTGTCCGCGCCGGCGGATCCGATGCTGCCGAGCGACCCGTCCTCCCCCACCCGCACCCCGTGGAAGAACGACAGCGACGGCGGGAGGTCGCGCCGCTCGAGTCCGTGCTTCGCCGCCGCCACGGTGAAGAGTTCACGCCCGGCCGGGGACGCCGAATGCAGGCTGCCGTCACCGTATTTCGCGGTGTTCGAGGCGAGCGACGTGGTGCCGCACAGGGCGTCGTGTCGCCCGGACCCGTCCGAAACGAGCGTCGCGAGCACGCGCCCCTGGTCGGAGAGCAGCGGATGCCCCTCCCCCAGGTACGCCTGCCACGGCACCTTCACGGTGTCGGCGACGTTGAGCCGCTCCCACGGCGCGTCCGCCCGGTACAGCAGCAGGTGGGCACATGCCCGGCCGTCGAGGTCACGCAGTCGCAGTCGTGTGCCACGGCCCAGCACCTTCGTGGTGTACCGGCCACCGGGCACCGTCTCCGCCCATGTGAGCTGCGCCGGATCGACGTCGGACGGTGGAGTGGGCCAGGACGACGCCGGGACCACCGGCATCGAGTCGGTGACCACTCCCGACTGGGCACGCGCGTGTTCCTTCGCGGCACTGGTGGTCGAGGTGTCCACTGAGGTCATGTCAGGCTCCGATCGTGACGGGGTTGGGGGTCGTGCGGCCGCGCGGGAAGCACGCGACTCCGAGCGCGACCACGGCGGCGACGGTGACGGGGGCGGCCCACCGCAGGAGGGGGTAGTCGCCGCTGGGGTCGAAGATCTCAGCGCGCGGCCAGGACAGGTTGACGACCATCAGCGCGCCGTAGCCGACCGCCAGGATGTTGACGGGGAGCCCGATCCGTCCGAGCGAGAACAGCTTCCGGCCGTCCGCGTCGACCTGCGGTCCACCGTGCGGCCAGCCCTTCAGCCGGCGCAGCAGGAGCGGCACGGTGACCATCAGGTAGGCGAGGTAGATCAGGATGATGCACACGCTCGACAGGGTCGCGAAGATCGCGGAGTTCCCGACGTTGACCGCGAGGATGCCGATGCAGACCAGGCCGATCAGGACGGACGGCGCGATGGGCGTTCCGGTGCGGGTGTTCACGGTCGACAGAATCTGCGAGGCGGGCAGCCGTCCGTCGCGGGCCATCGAGAACACCAGCCTGGACGCCGCCGTCTGAATGGCGAGCGTGCAGACGAACACGGCGATCGCGACGTCGACGAGGAGGAGGGTGCCCCAGGGCGAGCTGAGGATCGACGAGAGCACGTACGGCAGGCCCTCGGCGGCGAGACGCCCGTCGGTCAGGCTGGGCGCGGCCATCAGCGCGCCGATGATCATCAGCCCACCGCCGAGCGCCGACACGGACAGCGCGAGGCGGATCGTGCGCGGCGCCACCCGGCGCGGGTTCCGCGTCTCCTCGGCGAGTTCGCCCGCGGAGCCGAATCCGACCATCACGTAGGCCGCCATCAGACCCGACACGATCCACGCCCACCCGTACCCGGGTGACGCACCGGCCGTGCCCGTGTCGAACACGACGTCCGGTCCGCGCTGGGTGTGGGTGAGGAACATCCCGATGACCGCGATGACCCCGACGATCTCGCAGGTCACACCGATGTTGTTGATCCTGGACATCCAGTTGACGCCGATGCAGTTGATGAACGTGGTCAGCACGAGGAGGACGGAGCCCAACAGCACTGCGTTGGCGGCGCCACTCGCGGACGTCAACGTGCTGTCGTCACCGATGATCTGGAATCCGCTCCACACGTTGGGGAGCACGACCTGCAGGGCGATGGCCGCGGCGGAGGCCGTCACCATCTGCGCGAGGATCATGAACCATCCGGCGAACCAGCCCACCACCTCACCGCCCATCCGGCGTGACCATTGGTAGATCGCCCCCGAGATGGGGTAACGGGCGGCCAGTTCGGCGAAGTTGAGCGCCACCATGAACTGGCCGGCGAACACCACCGGCCACGTCCAGAAGAAGGCGGGTCCGGCGAATCCGAATCCGAGCCCGAAGAGCTGGAAGATGGTGGTGAGGATGGAGACGAACGAGAAGCCGGCGGCGAACGACGCGAACTTACCCAGGGAACGGTGAAGTTGCTGCTCGTAGCCGAATTCGCCGAGGTCGCCCGTGTCGTCGACGCCGGTTCCGCCGGACGCGCGGGGAGGTGCGGCCGGCGCGGTCAGCACTTGCGCAGTCCTTGTGGGTGTACTCAAGGGCTTACTCCTTCGGCGAGAGCAATATCTGTCGCTCGATAGTTTTCTCGCGGAAAGGCCTCGATGGGTGACGCCCGCGTATCCAGATCGCGCCCGGCCGTAACAGCATCGTTGCCTACGTTTCGGGAGCATGACGAAACCCTCACGACGGGTGGGAACCGTCGATCCCGGGAGCGACCTGACATCATGGAGCGGTGACCACAGGGCCGGGACGACCCCGACTGACCAGTCAGCGCAGACCAGGGCAGACCACTCCCGAGGAGATACTCGACGCCGCCGGAGAGTTGTTCACCACCAAGGGTTTCGCAGCCACCTCGACCCGGCAGATCGCCGAGATGGTCGGCATCCGGCAGGCATCGCTCTACCATCACTTCCCCAACAAGGAGGAGATCCTGGTGGCACTCCTCGAGGAGACGGTGTCCCCCGCGCTCGCCGCCGCGGGGTGGCTCGCCGACGCCGCCGCGCCCGCCACGGTGCGCCTGCACGCGCTGGCCACCTACGACGTCACGCAACTCACCGCAACCAAATGGAATCTCGGTGCGCTGTATCTTCTTCCGGAACTGCTGACCGAGCGATTCGAGCCGTTCCGCGCCCAGCGAACCCTGCTGCGCCGGCACTACCGGCAGCTGGCGGACCGGGCCCTCACGGAGATCACCGAACATTCCGGCGACACCTCCCCCGCCCTGACCGACCTGCCGTTCCGAATAGTCGAGAGCGCCATCGCAACCCGTGCCGACATCGAGCGCGGGCTGCTTCCCGGGCCCGAGAACGAGGGCGCCGCCGAACTCCTCGCCGACGCCTGCCTCCGAGCCCTCGGGTGGACGAAACCGATGGACGAAATCCGGGTGAAGTCGCGGGCACTGCTCGCCGAGACGGCGGGCGGAACACCCCTTCGCCTCTAGCCGTGCACGTCGTTCCCGTGAGATAAAGTCTGGCGAACGCTTAATCACTGGGGGGTTATCTTGAGCGATGTCTTCGTCGTCACGGACGGCATCAGGAATTACGGCGCCACCGCTGCGCAGGCCGCCGAACAGATCAGCGGCGCCGCCGCACTCGACCTCGGCGCGAATCTCGCGGCACTCGCGCCCGTGTTCGGTCCCATCGGCGCCGACTTCCTCGCGTCCTTCGCCGCCGCACAGGCAAATCACGCCAGGTCGGTCGCCGAACTCGCGTCTCACTACGCGCAGACCGCGATCGCGGCCCATGCCACCGCCGATTCCTACGACTCCGTCGACGGCGCCAACGGCGCTGCGCTCGGTGCGGCCGGTGACGGAATCGGAGGCCTCGCATGACGTCTCCCGAAACCGCCGGAAGTCCTGCGGAGCGCGGATCGATCCTCGACCTGATCCAGGGAACGCCCGTCGGCGACGCCCTCGCCACACCACTGCCGAGCACTCCGCTCGAGGCCCTGCAGAACTCACCGCTCGGTCCGTTCCTCGATGCGCCGCTCGGTGACCTGCCGCCACTACCGGCCCTTCCGCCGCTGCCGCCACTACCGCCGAACCCGGTGGAGGCGCTGCTGCAGGGGCACGGGCTGCCCGGACTGCCGGGGGTGGACGAGTTGTTCAAGCCGCTCACCGATCTCGCCGGGAGTTTCGGCACCGGCACGTTCGGCTCGGTCGATCCGACGTCGCTGCTCGACATGTCCTCGGGCATGATCGACCAGGCGATGTCGATGAGCCTGTCGGGGCTGAAGGTGCTCGACCAGATCTGGCAGAGCCAGGCAGCGCAGGCGGCGCAGGCGCAGGGCCTGCAGGCTCAGTCGAGCGGCACGGAACTGAGCGAACGCGGCACGGAGATCTCGGCTACCACGCAGACCGCCGCCGCGTCCGTGGCGCGGGGCAACGCGAACCTCATGACGATTTCGGAGTCGTTCGCGGCCACTGCGGTCGCCGCCGCGCCGATGGTGATGACGCCGCCCGGGCAGGCGATGCTTCTCGCGTCCGCGGCCGAGCACCTGAAGGCGGCCATCGGGGTCGTGACGCAGACGCGCACCGAACTCAACGAGCAGACCCTCACGATGAACGGTCTGGCCGCGCCGGTCCCGGTACCGCCGCCCCCGGCGCCCGGAGCTGCGGCGGGGGCCGCACCGACGTCACCGTTCGCCATCGCGTCCACCGTCATCGAGGGCGTGGGCGCACCGATGATCTCCACCGTCACCGACAGTGTCGGCGACCTCGTGTCGGCGGGCACCCAGGCGGCGAGCGTCTCCTCGTCCGACCTGCCCGCCGACGCCCTGTCGGCGAAATCAGCCGTCACCCCGGCACACGGGGCAGCGGGCGGCGTTCCCGGTGCAGTGGGTATGGCCGGCGGCGCGGGCATCGGCATGTACGGCGGCGGAAGCGTATCCGCGGGTAGCGGTTCCGTGCCCCGTGGAACGGTCACGGGACCGGTTGCGCCGCCGGCGCCGCCGGGGACCACTCCGACACCCGGCGCCACTCCGGCCACCGCCTCGTCACCCCTCGCACCCGGCGGAGCCATGGGCGGGATGGGCGCGATGGGCGGCGCCGGGATGGCGGGCGCCGGGCGCGGGGGCGACGAACAGCTGAGCGGCCGGTCCTCACCGAGCTACCTCGTCAACGCCGGAGAGAACAACGCGTTCGTCGGCGACCTTCCGATGGTCGCGCCCGCCGTGATCGGCGGCGAGGACCTCGACGAGGCTGCGTTCGGCGACCCGAGCTGATCGCTCAGTCGAGTAGCGCTGCCACCTCGTGATCGGTGAGGGTGGTGGTGGGCACGCGGCCTTCCGAACGCACCAGTTCCACGGCCCGGAACAGGGGGCGTTCGGGAAGGGCCGCGCCGCGCGCTTCCGCACGGAGCTGCTCGATGAGCACCGACGCGATCGCGGCTGCCGGAACCAACTCGCTCGTCGTCAGCGCGTCGGCCAGCCTGCGGAGCCCGAGGATCTCGAGTTCACGACCCCCGTCGGTCGTGTACAGGGCGAGTGGAATCGCCAGGCTCCCGTCGGGATCCGTGATCCGGACGCTCACCTCGCTCACCCGAGCCGAACGGACCACCAGCTCCGCCGCGACCGCCCTCGTGACGTCGACGTGCCGGCTACGCAGTCCCCCCGTCGACCGGATTCGCCCGGTCTGCAATGTGACGCGACGCCGCAACGTGAGGAGAGCGGACGCGGCGGTGGGGACCGCGATCACGGCCCCCACCGTCACCCCGACCCACACGGGCCCGAAGAACCCGACGATGACGCCGACCACCACACCGATCAGCACGGCGATCGCCGCGACCCGCTTGAGCCGCGGTGCGATCAACTCGATCGGAACGAGGTCGAGTGACACCGGCGCGGTGTCGTCACGCGCCAAGGATGGCTCCGACGCGTGCGACGACATCCGCCGAGGAGACCGATTCCTGATCTCCGGTGGCGAGATTCTTGATTCCCACCGTCCCGTCGGCGATGTCGCGGTCGCCGAGCACGAGCGCCAGCGCGGCGCCGGATCGATCGGCGGCCTTCATCGCGCCCTTCACCCCGCGGTTGCCGTAGGCGAGATCGACTCGAATCCCCTGGGCGCGCAGTTGCTGAGCGATCACCACCAGCTTCGCCTTCGCCTCCTCGCCCAACGGAACACCGAAGACCTCACAGCGGGCGGTCGAGCCCGCGGTCTTGCCCTCGGCAGCGAGCGCCAGGACGGTCCGGTCGACGCCCAGCCCGAAACCGATGCCGGACAACGGCTGCCCGCCGAGCTGCGCCATCAGACCGTCGTACCGTCCGCCGCCGCCGATACCCGACTGCGCGCCGAGACCGTCATGGACGAATTCGAACGTCGTCTTCGTGTAGTAGTCGAGGCCGCGGACCATCCGCGGGTTCACCACGTACGGCACACCCAGCGCGTCGAGGTGTGCGAGCACCTCGTCGAAGTGCGCCTTCGCCGTGTCCGAGAGGTGATCGAGCATGAGCGGTGCGTCCGCCGTCATCTCGCGCACCTCCTTGCGCTTGTCGTCGAGAACACGCAGCGGGTTGATCTCCGCCCGGCGACGCGTCTCCTCGTCGAGAGGAAGGGCGAACAGGAACTCCTGCAACCGCTCCCGGTACTGCGGCCGGCATGTGTCGTCACCGAGGGACGTGATCTCCAACCGGAACCCGTCGAGACCCAGGCCGCGGAACCCGGCGTCGGCGATGGCGATGACCTCGGCATCGAGGGCGGGGTCGTCGACGCCGATGGCCTCGACCCCGACCTGCTGCAGCTGGCGGTAACGACCGGCCTGCGGACGCTCGTAGCGGAAGAACGGTCCGGCGTAGCTCAGCTTCACCGGCAACTGGCCGCGGTCCAGGCCGTGTTCGATGACAGCGCGCATGACGCCCGCCGTGCCCTCGGGCCGCAGGGTCACCGAACGGTCACCGCGGTCGGCGAACGTGTACATCTCCTTGCTGACGACGTCGGTGGACTCGCCGACGCCGCGGGCGAACAACCCGGTGTCCTCGAAGATGGGAAGTTCGATGTGGCCGTATCCGGCCAGTCGCGCAGCGCGCGTGAGTCCGTCACGGACCGCGACGAACTCGGACGACTGCGGCGGGACGTAATCGGGGACGCCCTTGGGGGCGGAGAAGGTGCTGGCTTTGCTCACTGTCGTTACTTTTCCTTATTTCGATCCCGAGAGTCCAACGAGAAACGGGTTCGACCCACGCTCGGCACCGACGGTGCTCGACCCGCCGTGCCCGGGGAGGACCGCCGTGTCGTCGGCGAGGATCAGAAGCTTGTCGGCAATGGACCGCAGCAACTGTTCGTGGTTGCCGCCGGGCAGGTCGCTGCGACCGATCGACCCCTGGAACAGGGTGTCACCGGTGAGGGCGATCTCGACGGGACCGTTCTCGGTGTCGACCCGGGTCCGGAAGACCACGGACCCCTGCGTGTGCCCCGGGGTGTGGTCGACGGCGAACGACATCCCGGCCTGCTCGATCACGTCGCCGTCGGCCAGCGCGATCACCTCGCCGGGCTCGACGAACGTCATGCCCTCGATGAACGGCTTCATCGTCGGGCCGATGCCGCGGCCGGGGTCCGACAGCATGTACCGGTCCTCGGGATGGATGTACGCGGGGATCCCGAACTTTTCGCAGACGTCGTAGGCGTTCCAGACGTGGTCGAGGTGACCGTGCGTCAGGAGCACCGCGGTCGGCGTGAGATTCGACTGGTCCAGGAATTCGAACAGCGGTTCGGCGGCGTCCTGTCCTGGGTCGACGACGACGCATTCCTGGGCATCGTCCTGCGCGAGGATGTAGCAGTTGGTCTGGAACATCCCGGCCGGGAATCCTGTGACGAGCACCTGTGAGGCTCCTGTTCGAGTGGACATTGCAGTCGCTACAGCCTAAGCCGCCGCCCCGCCAGGATGTTCTCAGGTTCGGATGGCAGACTCTGGAGGTCGTGTGCCGGGGGTAGTGCGCACCGACCAACTGCTATATCGACCGACTGCCAGACAGACCGATACGGGAGGACCACCGCAGTGCCGAGCAACGAGCAGCGCCGGGAAGCAGCCAAACGAAAGCTCGAGCGTCAGCTCGAACGCCGCGCCGACAGAGCACGCAAGCGTAAACAGCTGACGATCGCCGGTTCGGTGCTCGGTGTCGTGCTCGTGGTGGCGGCGGGCGCCGTCGTCTTCGCCCTCACCAGCGGCGACGACGACACGACGGAAGCGTCGGCGGCCGAGTCGGTGTCGGCGTCGCCGCAGTCGCCCGGCGTGATGCCCGCGGGCCGGTCCGAACCGCTGCCCGAGAAGGTGTCGTGCACGTACACCCCCGGCACTCAGCCACCCGCGAAGCAGGTGAACCCACCGCGCACCGACGACATCGACACCACCCTCCAGGAAGTCAGCGTCAGCATGCAGACGACGCAGGGCAACATCGGCCTGATCCTGGACAACGCCGACTCCCCATGCACCGTCAACAACTTCCTGAGCCTGGCAAGCCAGAACTACTTCGACAACACGCCGTGCCACCGGCTCGTCACGTCCGAGGGACTGAAGGTCCTGCAGTGCGGTGATCCCACGGGCGCAGGCACCGGCGGCCCCGGTTACGGGTTCGCCAACGAATTCCCCACCGACCAGTACGAGGCATCGGATCCGTCCCTGCAGGTGCCGGTGACGTACCCGCGCGGCACCATCGCGATGGCCAACAGCGGTCAGCCCGACAGCAACGGCAGCCAGTTCTTCCTCGTGTACGCCGACTCGCAGCTGCCCCCGCAGTACACCGCGTTCGGGAAGGTCGACGAGACGGGTCTGGCGACCATCGAGAAGGTGGCGGCGGCCGGTGACGACGGATCGATGCAGGCCGGCGGCGGCAAGCCCAACCTGCCCATCGACATCACGTCCGTCCGGATGGACTAGGTCTCGTGTGAGGATGGACCGATGAAACGCACCTCGATCCTCGTCGCAGGCGTGAGCCTCGCGGTCCTCCTCGCCGGCTGTTCGGATTCGTCCGACTCCGGCGGCTCGTCGACCAGCACCTCGAAGGCGGCGTCCACGAGCGCGGCGGAACAGTCGCTCGATCTGTCCAAGTTCGGCACGCTGCCTGCTGTCCCGCCGCCCGCGGCTGCCACCGTGGACTGCGCGTACCCGGAAGGGCAGCCCGCCGCCAAGGACGTCACCCCGCCGCCCACCACCGGTGTCTCCACCGAGGGCACGGTTCCCGTCGATCTCCAGACGAGCGCCGGACCGATCGGCCTCGTCCTCGACCGCGCCGAGGCCCCGTGCACGGTCAACAGCTTCACGAGCCTGGCCCAGCAGGGCTACTTCGACGACACACCCTGCCACCGGCTGACGACGGAGCTGGGACTGCAGGTCCTGCAGTGCGGCGACCCCAGTGGGAAGGGCACCGGCGGACCGGGCTACGGCTTCGCCACCGAGTACCCGGAGACCGCGTTCGCGCCGAACGATCCGGCACTCGCGAATCCGGTGGTCTACCCCCGCGGCACCGTCGCGATGGCGAACAGCGGGACCCCCGGCAGCAACGGCAGCCAGTTCTTCCTCGTCTACGCCGACTCGGTGCTCCCGCCCAATTACACCGTGTTCGGTTCGATCTCCGAGGAGGGCCTCGCGACGGTCGAGAAGATCGCGGCGGACGGCGACGACGGATCCATGGCCGCGGGTGGCGGCAAGCCCAACACCCCGGTACAGATCGAGACCGCGAAGGTCGGCTGAACCCTCTCCCCCGGCTACACGAACGGGACGGTGGTTCGATCTGATCGAACCACCGTCCCGTTCGTCGTTGCTACGCGGCGGACGTCACCCGGTACACGTCGTACACGCCCTCGACGTTGCGGACCACGTTCAGCACGTGCCCGAGATGCTTCGGGTCGCCCATCTCGAACGTGAACTTGCTGATCGCCACCCGGTCGCCGGACGTCGTCACCGACGCCGACAGGATGTTGACCTTCTCGTCCGCGAGTGCCTTCGTCACGTCCGACAGCAGCCGGTGCCGATCGAGTGCCTCGATCTGGATGGCCACCAGGAACACCGACGACGGCGACGGCGCCCACTTGACCTCGATGATGCGCTCGGACTGCTCCTGCAGGGAGCCCGCGTTGGTGCAGTCGGTGCGGTGGACGCTGACCGCGCCGCCCCGGGTCACGAAGCCCATGATCTCGTCGCCGGGAACGGGTGTGCAGCACTTGGCCAGCTTCGCGACCGTGCCCTCCGCACCGGGAACCAGCACACCCGCGTCGCCGGTGCTCCGCGGCCGCATCGGCATCGTGGACGGAGTCGACCGCTCGGCCAGCTCCTCCTCGACGTCGCCGACACCACCCAGATGGGCCACCAGACGCTGGACGACGTGCTGCGCCGACACGTGGCTCTCACCGACGGCCGTGTACAGCATCGACACGTCGGTGTAGTGCAGTTCGTGCGCGATGGACGCCATCGATTCGGCGTTCATCAGACGCTGCAGCGGCAGACCGACCCGCCGCACCTCCTTCGCGATGGCGTCCTTGCCCGCCTCGAGCGCCTCCTCACGGCGCTCCTTGGCGAACCATTGCCGGATCTTCGTCTTGGCGCGCGGGGAGACGACGAACGTCTGCCAGTCGCGGCTCGGGCCGGCGTTGACGGCCTTGGAGGTGAAGACCTCCACCACCTCGCCGTTCTCGAGCTTGCGTTCGAGCGCCACCAGCCTGCCGTTGACCCGGGCGCCGATACACCGGTGCCCGACCTCCGTGTGCACCGCGTACGCGAAGTCGACGGGCGTCGACCCGGCGGGCAGCGTCACCACGTCGCCCTTGGGTGTGAAGACGAAGATCTCCTTGACCGCGAGGTCGTAGCGGAGCGACTCGAGGAACTCCCCCGGGTCGGCCGCCTCACGCTGCCAGTCGAGGAGCTGACGCATCCAGGCCATGTCGTCGACCTCGGCGACGTCACCGGAGTGCCTGCCCTTGGTCTCCTTGTACCGCCAGTGCGCGGCGATACCGAACTCGGCGGTCCGGTGCATGTCGTGGGTGCGGATCTGCACCTCGAGGGGTTTGCCCTCCGGCCCGACCACCGTGGTGTGCAGCGACTGGTAGACGCCGTAGCGCGGCTGCGCGATGTAGTCCTTGAACCGACCCGCCATCGGCTGCCACAGCGAGTGGACGACACCGACGGCCGCGTAGCAGTCGCGGACCTCGTCGCACAGGATCCGCACGCCGACCAGGTCGTGGATGTCGTCGAAGTCGCGGCCCTTGACGATCATCTTCTGGTAGATCGACCAGTAGTGCTTCGGCCTGCCCTCGACGACGGCGTTGATGCGCGACGCCGTCAGTGTCGCGTTGATCTCCGCACGGACCTTCGCGAGGTAGGTGTCGCGGGACGGCGCCCGGTCGGCGACGAGCCGCACGATCTCGTCGTACTTCTTGGGATGCAGGATCGCGAAGGACAGGTCCTCGAGTTCCCACTTCACGGTCGCCATGCCCAGCCGGTGGGCCAGGGGCGCGATCACCTCGAGGGTTTCGCGGGCCTTGCGGGCCTGCTTCTCGGGCGGCAGGAACCGCATGGTCCGCATGTTGTGGAGCCGGTCGGCCACCTTGATCACCAGGACGCGGGGATCGCGGGCCATCGCGATGATCATCTTGCGGATGGTCTCGCCCTCGGCGGCGTTGCCGAGCACCACCTTGTCGAGTTTGGTGACGCCGTCGACGAGATGGGCGACCTCCTCGCCGAACTCGTCGGTCAGCTGCTCGAGGGAGTACCCGGTGTCTTCGACGGTGTCGTGGAGCAGGGCCGCCACGAGCGTGGTCGTGTCCATCCCCAGTTCGGCGAGGATACTGGCGACGGCGAGCGGATGCGTGATGTACGGGTCGCCCGACTTGCGGCGCTGGCTCGCGTGCCGCTCCTCCGCGACGTCGTAAGCGCGCTGCAGCAGCGCCAGGTCCGCCTTGGGATAGAGCTCGCGATGCAGGCTGACGAGGGGTTCGAGAACCGGCCGGATGGTCGTGTTCCGCTGACCCGTGATGCGCCGGGCGAGTCGCGCTCGTACCCGGCGCGATGCGGACGCCGGAACGGCGAATCCCTGTGCTCCACGGTTGTTACCGGAAGCCGGGTTCGCTGCAGGTGACTCGGCATCGGATTGCGCAGACGAGGTTGATCCCGTGTTCTGCGACCGATCAAGATTCGAAGTCATGCCGTCACCTCCTACCACTGAAATGGCTCGGGCCGTGCGGCCCTGGTTGGTCTCGGGCATGCGCCCCGGTGGCCGTGACGACCACCAGGCACAACTTTAGTACTCAGACCGTGACGAGGGACGTGAGCGGGTACTTTCCGAGTCGCTCCCGCCCGCCCAGCGCGGCGATCTCCAGGACCACGGCGACACCGATCACCCGGGCACCTGCGGATTCCACCAGTCGCGCCGTGGCGTCGAGGGTTCCACCGGTGGCCAGGACGTCGTCGACGACGAGCACGGAACGCCCGTCCAGGCCGATCGATCCGGCCGGAATCTCCAGCGTCGCCGTGCCGTATTCGAGGGTGTACGACTGCGACAGCACGGGCGGCGGCAGTTTGCCCGACTTCCGCACGGCCACCACCCCGGATCCCAGTTCCCGGGCGACGCCGCCGCCGAGGAGGAACCCTCGTGCGTCGACTGCGGCGATGACGTCCGCTTCCGGCGCGCAGGCGGCGAGCGCGTCGACGACGACACGGAAACCGTCCGCGTCGGAGAAGACCGGCGTCAGATCGGCGAACCGCACCCCGGGTTGCGGAAAGTCGTCGGCCCACCGGGTGAGCCGGGTGACGGCGTCACGGGCCGGAGAATGGTCGATCACCTGCGCAGAACCCACCTGTCCATGTTCCATCCGGCGCCCGAGCGCGTCGGATTGATTGCTCCCGCCTGCAGCCCTGTTGCGAACGCGACGGTCCGCGGCTGGTCGAACAGCGGCACCGTGGGCACGTCCGACCACAGGATGTTCTCCGCCTCCGTCGACAACGACAGCTGGGTGGCGGTCGAGCTGTCGACGGCGAGTTGATCGACGATCTGATCGACACGGCCGTTGCTGTAGTCCCCGAAGTTCGATCGGACTCCGCTGCGGAGGGCGTACATCGCGGTCGTTGCCGCCGCTGTGCCCGCGGCTCCGGGGGCCGCGGCCGTGCCCGCGAGGACCACGTCCACCTGCCCGTCGCGCAACATGGTCGGCGTGAACTCGGGCGAGGCGACGTCCTGCACGGTGATGCCGGCCGGGGCACATGCCGCCGCCACGGCCGACACGATCTCGGCGCGGCGCGGGTTCGGACCGAGATATCCGACACGGACGGTCGCCGACGTGTTGCCGGTGTCGGCCAGTGCGTCCGTCGCCGCTGCCGTGTCCGCCGTCTCGTACCGTCCACCGACGGCGTCGGCCACCGACTGGTGAACGAGACTGTCGGGGGCGGTGACTCGCGTGTCGACCGGGCCTCCGGTTGCGGCTCCGGCCTCGTCCGACTCCGTGGCGATCCCGAACTTCGACGCGAGCTCCTCCCGGGGAAGGCACGCCGCGAATGCCCGCCGTCCGGCTGCGTCCTCGAACAAGCCCGAGGTGGACAGGACGAACTGCTCGACGCTGCGCGAGGGCACCTCCGTCACGTCGAACCCGCCGAGGTCCAGATCGGGCGCCGATCCCGCGGCGACGTCGACGACCTCGACCGAGCCGTCACCGATCCGCGCGCTCACGTCGGAAGACTTGGGCCACACCACGATCCGGGACGTGGCCGGGCGGTTCCCCCACCAGCGGTCGTTGGCCACCAGCACGAGACCCTCGTCCTCGGAGAACGATTCGACCTTGTACGGGCCGGACGCGGGGAACAGGGCGAGGTCGAGGTCGCCGGGTGCCATCGTCCATCCGTCGTTCCAGAAGTCCGCAACGCGGGTCAGCGCCCCCTGGTCCGAATTCTGCACGGCGGCCACGATGTCGGGCACACCGGCAGCGCCGGCGACCGTGTGCGCCGGCATCATCGACGTCGCGCCGAACAGCGACTTCCAGTCGGTGAAGTTGCGTCCAGCCTTGAACGTGACGACGGCATCCTTCGCGCCGGTCTGGCAGTCGATCCGGTCGATGTCCGAGTAGCCGGCGGTGCTCGCCGCCTCGAACATCGGGAAGCGGCCACTGTTCGCCGCCCACGTCAGCACCAGATCGTCGCAGGACATCGGTACGCCGTCGGAGTAGACGGAGTTGGGATTGAGTTTGTACTGGATCGTGAGAGCGTCCCCGGGCATCGCGTTGGCGGTGCCGATGTCCGTGTCGGCCACCGGTCCGCCTTCCGGTCCCGTGTAGTTGAACCCGGGCAGCACCCGCGCGAACGCCTGACGCGCCCCCGACACCGCACCCGCGACGCTGTTGGCGTTGTAGGTGGTGACGGTGTTGTCGATGGCGTACCCGATCGACGGGATCTGCTCCCCCTCCTCGGAACATCCGACGAGCGATCCGGCGAGGAGCACGGTCGCGAGGAGGCCGGCACCCGACACGGCCGCCGTACGGCCGTGTCGGGTGGGCGCACCGCGCCGGGTGCTGTGCGATGCGGGCATGTCAGTGCCTCTTCTTGTTGCGCTTCCCGGTGGGACGTGAGCCTGGAGTGGGTGCGGTCGCCGCCGACCGGCGGCGCTGGACGGTGACGTCCGCCGTGGACGCTGCGACCTCGGCGGCCGGGGTACCGGCCTTCTGCGCCCCGCCCTGCGCCAGCGTCGCCCGGCGAGCGAGGACCTTGCGCGTGTGCGCGGCCACCGGACCCCACCGCTCCTTCAGCGTGACCAGCAGCGGTGTCGCGAAGAAGATCGACGAGTAGGCACCGACGATGATGCCCACGAGCTGCACCAGCGCCAGGTCCTTCAGCGTTCCGACACCGAGCATCCAGACCGCGACCACCATCAGCGCGAGCACCGGCAACACGCTGATCAGGGTGGTGTTGATGGATCGCATCAGCGTCTGGTTGATCGCCAGGTTCGCCTGCTCGGCGTAGGTGCGACGGGTGAGGTGGAGAATCCCCCGCGTGTTCTCCTCGACCTTGTCGAACACCACCACCGAGTCGTAGAGCGAGAAACCGAGGATCGTCAGCAGGCCGATGACGGTCGCCGGGGTCACCTCGAAGCCGACCAGCGAATACACACCGGCAGTGACGGCGATGTCGAAGAACAGCGCGACGATCGCGGCGATCGCCATGTCCCGCTCGAACCGGACGGCGATGTACACGCTCACGATCACCAGGAACACAAGCAGCGCGATCAGCGCCTTCTGGGTGATCTGCCCGCCCCACGTCTCGCTGACGTCGGCGACGCTGATCACGTTCTTGCTGACGTTGCCGTCGCTGTCCTTCGGCTGGAACGTGTCGTACAACGCGTCCTGAAGAGTCACCACCTGTGCCGCGTCGAGTGCCTCGGAGCGGATCTGCACGGTCGCGCTCGACCCCGAGCCCACCGTCTGCACCGAGACGGGGTCCATGCCCAGCGCCTGGGAGTAGACGTCCTCCACCTGCGAGGTCTCCACCCCGGCGCCGGCGGGGAACTGGATCCGCGATCCACCCTCGAAGTCGATACCGAGGGTGAACCCGCGGACGAGGATGCTCAGCAACGAGATCAGCACGATCGTGCCGGTCAGGATGTAGTAGAAGCGGCGACGCCCGACCACCTCGAAGGCGCCGGTTCCGGTGTAGAGCCGCGACAGCAGGCTGTGCTGGGGCATCGACGACTGATTGACGCCCGAATCGGACAGCGAAGACTCGGGGTCCGTCTGCGACGCAGACTGGGACGTGGTCGATTCGCTCATACTCGTGACTCCTTCGCCGACGCTGCGGCAGCCTTGCGTTCCTTGGCGATCTGCTGCACGGCACCCAGCCCGTTGACACCGGGCTTCGACCAGAACGGCGACTTCGAGGCCAGGTGGACCAGCGGCCACGTCACCAGGAACACCACGACGACATCGAGGATGGTGGTCAGGCCGAGGGTGAACGCGAAGCCGCGCACCTGGCCGACCGCGAGGACGTACAGCACCGCGGCGGCGATGAAGCTGACCGCGTTACCGGACAGGATGGTGCGGCGCGCACGGGCCCAGCCGCGCGGAACCGCGGACCGGAAACTGCGGCCCTCCCGCATCTCGTCCTTGATTCTCTCGAAGAACACCACGAACGAGTCGGCGGTCATACCGATACCGATGATCAGACCGGCGATGCCCGCGAGATCGAGGGTGAAATTGATGTACCGGCCGAGCAGCACCATGATCGCGTAGACCATCACACCGGACAGCACCAGCGACAGCGCCGTGAGCACCCCGAGCATGCGGTAGTAGAGCAGGCAGTAGAGCAGCACCAGGACCAGACCCACCAGACCGGCGATGAGACCGGCCTCCAGCGAGGCGAGACCCAGCGTCGCGGACACGGTCTCCGCCTCCGACGCCGCGAACGAGAGCGGCAGTGAGCCGTACTTCAGGGTGTTCGCGAGTTCTTTCGCGCTTTCCGCGGTGAACGAGCCGGTGATCGACGTCGAGCTGCCCGCGGGTGTCGCGCCCTGGACGACCGGTGCGCTCACCACCTTGGAGTCGAGCGTGAACGCGGCCTGCTTGCCGATGTTCTGCGACGTGAACGTGGCCCAGGTGTTGCTGCCCTCGGACTTGAACGTCAGGCTCACCTCGTGCCGCGACTGCTGGGAGTTGTAGCCGGATGTCGCGTCGGCGATCTCCTGCCCGTCGATGATCGCCGGCTCCAGCAGGTACACGGCCTGACCGTCGGTCGAGCACGCGACGAGTGGCAGCGCCGGGTCGTCGTTGCCGCGCAGCGGATCGGGCACACTGCAGTCGAGCGTCGCCATGGCCTGCTGCTGCACGGCCGGGTCGGTGCTCTGACGCGTCGCGCGCGCTGCCGCGATCTCGTCGGCCGCCTCGGCGGTCTCGGTGCCGGACGCGTCGGCGGGCGCCGGTTCCGCCGTCGGAGCCGGCTCGGGAGAGGTGGACGGATCCTGAGCCGGGAACGGCCGGTTCTGGGGCGCGGGACTCTCGGCTCCAGCGGGAGTCTGCGCCGGCGTCTCACCCGCGGCGGGTGCCTGCGTGCCCGGAGCGGCCGCGGCCTGGGACGTCTGCACGGGGCGGACGTACAACCGCGCCGTCTGGCCGAGCGAACGCGCCTGTGCGCTGTCGTCACCGGGGACGGTGATGACGAGGTTGTCGCCGTCGATGACAACCTCGGAGCCGGACACACCGAGTCCGTTCACACGGGTCTCGATGATCTCCTGGGCCTGCCGCAGGCTGTCCGGTGTCGGCTTGCTGCCGTCCGGGGTGCGTGCGGTGAGGGTGACTCGGGTCCCACCTTGCAGGTCGATGCCCAGCTTGGGTGTCGCGGACTTGTCGCCGGTGAAGAACACCAGGGCATACAGAACCGCCACGAGCACCGCGAAAACGGTGAGGTAGCGGACGGGATGCACCGATCCTGTGGAAGGTGCCACGATCTCTATGTCTCCTCAGTACGTGCAGTTCGGGTGGGAACGTTCACAGCGCACCGGGCCGGCAGACGCAGGGCTGTGCCCCGGTTGCCACGCCCGGCGTCTGCGACGCGACGGCTGCGCGGGTACGCCGCGGAAGCGTCGATCAATCCTTGTTCAGCCGCGGCGGGGTGTCGCCGCCGTTCTCACGATCCTCGCGCACGATGTCGGTGGCGGGGGCCTCGGCGTCGATCGACTCGTGGTCGATGGAACCGTCACCCTGCAGCGGGGAGTCGACGATCTGCTCACGGACGACGAGACGCGACCACGTGGTGACCACGCCGGGAGCGATCTCGAGATCGATCGTCTCGTCGCCGAGTGCGACGACGGTTCCGTGCAGACCGGCAGTCGTGAGGATGCGGTCGCCGACCGAGAGCGAGTCCTGCAGAGCGGTCACCTTGGCCGCCTCCTTCTTCTGTCGGCGGATCCCCAGGAACATGGGGACGAGCAGCGCCAGAATCAGGAGCGGGAAGAGAAAATCCATCTGTAAGTCAACCTCGAGGTATGTCGCACGGTCCGAAGCACTGGTCCCGGTTGGACCGATGCAATACACCAGTGTGCCATCACCGGCCCGGACACCGGTTCGGTCGGCACGAGGCGGGCGTTTCTCCGGGGGACGCTCAGGGGTCTTCCGGATCGAACAGGGAGGCCTGCGGCTCGTTGACGCGAACCTCGATTCCGCCGGTCACAGCGTCCGGCGGCGGGGTCAGGCCCAGTTGCGTCCACGCGGCGGCCGTGGCGACACGACCGCGAGGTGTCCGGGCGATCATTCCGGCACGGACGAGGAAAGGCTCACACACCTCCTCGACGGTGGCGGGCTCCTCACCCACCGCGACGGCCAGGGTGGACACCCCGACCGGGCCACCGCCGAAGCTGCGCACGAGAGCGCTGAGAACGGACCGGTCGAGGCGGTCGAGTCCCAGCTGGTCGACGTCGTAGACGGCGAGGGCCGCGTGGGCGATCTCGCGGGTGACGACGCCGTCCGCCCGGACCTCGGCGTAGTCGCGGACACGGCGGAGGAGGCGGTTCGCGATGCGGGGCGTGCCCCGGGACCTGCTCGCGATCTCGGCGCCGGCGTCCTCGCCGAGTTGCACTCCGAGAATGCCCGCCGATCGCATGAGGATCTGCTGTAGTTCCGCGGGTTCGTAGAAGTCCATGTGGGCGGTGAAGCCGAACCGGTCGCGC
Organism: Rhodococcus sp. JS3073; assembly: GCF_026810085.1. Classification (NCBI taxonomy): domain Bacteria; kingdom Bacillati; phylum Actinomycetota; class Actinomycetes; order Mycobacteriales; family Nocardiaceae; genus Rhodococcus; species Rhodococcus sp. JS3073. The sequence goes on from NZ_CP113951.1 coordinate 497,106, forward strand.
AGCGGCCCGGTGAGCGCCCCCGAGCGGGTGGTGGCCCCGACCAGGGTGAACGGCGCGACCTCGAGGGGAATGGACGTGGCGCCGGGACCCTTGCCGACCACGACGTCGACCCGGAAGTCCTCCATCGCGAGGTAGAGCATCTCTTCGGCAGGCCGGGCGATGCGGTGGATCTCGTCGATGAACAGCACGTCGCCCTCGACGAGATTGCTCAGCATGGCGGCCAGGTCGCCGGCACGTTCCAGCGCCGGACCCGACGTCAGTCTCAGCGAGGAGCCCAGTTCGGCGGCGATGATCATCGCCATGCTGGTCTTCCCCAGCCCGGGCGGGCCCGAGAGCAGGATGTGGTCGGGGGTGCCGCCGCGCATCTTGGCGCCGGTCAGGACGAGTTGCAACTGCTCGCGGACCCGCGGTTGCCCGATGAAGTCGTGGAGATTCTTCGGCCGCAGGCTGGCCTCGATGTCGCCGTCGCCGGCGACGAGATCGGCCGAGACCGGGGATTCCTCGTCGTAGTCGCCGCCGGGTTCGGGATTCATCTGGTCTTCCCGAGCAGCGACAGGGCGGAGCGCAGCGCGGACGAGGTGGTCGACTCGGGCGCCTCGGCGAGGACGGCGTCGGTGGCCTGCTCGGCCTGCTTGGCCGGGAATCCGAGCCCGACGAGGGCTTCGACGATCTGGTCGCGGACCGATCCGCCGCCGCCCGCACCGAGCGGCACCGCCCCGGCGGTGGACGCGACGGCGTCGACCTTGTCGCGCAGTTCGACGACCATCCGCTCCGCCCCGCGCTTGCCGATGCCCGGCACCCGTGTGAGGGCCGTGACGTTGCCCTCGGCCAGTGCCGCCCGCAACGCGTCGGGTTCGAGGACGGCGAGGGTCGCCATCGCCAGGCGCGGGCCGACACCCGACACCGTCTGGAGCAGCCCGAACAACTCCTTGGACTCCGAGTCGGGGAACCCGTACAGGGTCATCGAGTCCTCGCGGACGATCATCGCCGTGACCAGCCGGGCCTCGGTTCCCCGCTGCAGTCCGCCGAGAGTGGCCGGCGTCGCGTTCACGCGGTATCCCACTCCCGCGGATTCGATCACCGCATGGTCGAGGGCGATCTCGAGCACCTCGCCGCGGACGGACGCGATCATCGTGTACCTGCCTTCTTCACTTCGGCCAGTCGGGCCTGGTAGCGACGTTTCTGTTCGGCGGCCGCGGCTTCGGCGCGGGCCATGCGTTCGATCATCGGCGCCCGCCAGCAATGGCAGATCGCCAAGGCCAGCGCGTCCGCCGCGTCGGCCGGTTTGGGTGCGGCCGCCAGTTTGAGGATGCGCGTCACCATGGCCGTCACCTGAGCTTTGTCTGCCGAGCCACTCCCGGTGACGGCGGCCTTGACCTCACTGGGGGTATGGAAACACACGGGGATGCCGCGGCGCGCGGCGGCGAGGGCGACGACGCCACCCGCCTGCGCGGTGCCCATCGCGGTGCGCACATTGTGCTGGGAGAACACCCGCTCGATCGCCACGACCTCGGGCCTGTGCAGATCGATCCACGATTCGGCCGCCTCGGAGATCCGCAGCAGCCTGGACGACAGCTCGAGGTCTGCCGGGGTTCGGACCACGTCGACGGCGATCGGGGTGACGGTGCGGCCGCTGCCGCCGTCCACCACTCCGAATCCGCACCGGGTCAGACCGGGATCCACACCCAGCACACGCACGCAAAGCCACCTCTCCCACGCCGAACAGCTGTTCGATAGCTTAGCCGTGGGGTCGGACGAGTCGGCGCACCAACACGCAGGACGGCGCGGGGCGGGCGAGCACCGCTCCCCCACCCCGCGCCGTGCGTCGTGCGATCTAGTCGTCGAGCTCCGCGAGCACCTCGTCGGACAGGTCGACGTTGGTGTAGACGTTCTGGACGTCGTCGGACTCCTCGAGCGCGTCGACGAGCTTGAACACCTTGCGGGCTCCGTCGGCGTCGACCGGGACCTCGACGGACGCGCGGAAGTCGGCCTCGGCGGAGTCGTAGTCGATTCCCGCGTCCTGCAGTGCGCTGCGGACGGCGACGAGGTCGGTGGGCTCGCTCACGATCTCGAACGTGTCGCCGAGGTCGGTGACCTCTTCGGCACCCGCGTCGAGGACCGCCATCAGCACGTCGTCCTCGGACTGGTCACCCTTCTCCAGGGTGACGACGCCCTTGCGCGTGAACAGGTAGGACACGGAACCCGGGTCGGCCATGTTGCCGCCGTTGCGGGTCATCGCGGTACGTACCTCGCCGGCCGCGCGGTTGCGGTTGTCGGTCAGGCACTCGATGAGGACGGCGACACCGTTGGGTCCGTAGCCCTCGTACATGATGGTCTGCCAGTCGGCGCCGCCCGCTTCTTCACCGGCGCCGCGCTTGCGCGCGCGCTCGATGTTGTCGTTGGGGACCGACGTCTTCTTGGCCTTCTGGATGGCGTCGTACAGGGTGGGATTTCCCGCAGGATCGCCACCGCCGGTACGGGCCGCCACCTCGATGTTCTTGATCAGCTTCGCGAAGGCTTTGCCACGCTTGGCATCGATCACAGCCTTCTTGTGCTTGGTGGTGGCCCATTTGGAGTGGCCGCTCATGCGATTCAAGCCCCTTTCCTGCTGCCTTTGGCACGCCGAATGCGCGGTTTCAGCTTTGACGATGTTACCCGCAGCCCGGCCGCCCCCGTGCGTTCCCGGGGTAACAACTCGCATAAGTCGGCATTGTTTGCATAGAATGCAAACATGTTGATGCGGGTCGACCACAGCTCCACCACCCCACTGGGTGAACAGATCGCGGCCAATGTGCGCGGCGCGTTCCTGCGCGGCGAGATCGGCGCGGGCGACCGGCTGCCCTCTGCCCGGGCGCTGGCCGAGTCCATCGACGTCAACCTCCACACCGTGCTGCGCGCGTACGCCGCGCTGCGCGACGAGGGCCTGATCGACCTCCGCCGGGGCCGGGGCGCGGTCGTCCGCGCCGACACGGACCCGGTACGCACCGGATTGACCGAAGCCGCACGCGCTTTCGTGTCCGAGGCACGACGCCTCGGACTCGACACCGAACAGATGCTCGACGTGATCAAGGAGACCACCAGACAATGACGACCTCCCGCACGCGGCTCCTCGCCGCGACCTCGGCTGTGCCCCTCCTCGCGCTCGTGATCGCGAGACTCGCGTGGAGCGGCGAACTGCCGCCGGTGGTGGCCAGCCACTGGTCCGGCACCGAACCCGACCGATTCAGCGACACGACCACCTACTTCTGGATCGCTGCCGCCGTCTGCGCGGCCGCCGCCGTGACCGCCGGCGTCGTGGCGGCGCGGGTCCGCACCGACGCCGCGCTCTGGCTTCCCGCCACCGTTCTCATCGGGTGGACGGTGGCCACCGCCTGGATCGTCAGCGTCGCTGCCACGATCGACGCGGGCTCGCCCGAGGCCGCGACGCTGGGCTGGTGGATCGTCGTTCCCCTCCTGGGAATCCTGTGGGCGATCGCGACGTTCGCCCTGCTCCCCCGGACGTCGCATTCCACGGAGAACGGTGCAGCGCCGACGCTGCCCGTCCCGCTGGGTCCCGGCGAACGCGCAGCCTGGACCGGATTTGCCCGCGGGCGGTGGGCGGGCGTGCTCGCTCTCGCCATGGCCGTGGCCGCCGTCGTCTCCGGGCTGGTGGGAGCGCTCTGGCTCGCCGTCCTGTTCCTCGGCCTGGCGGTCGCCGCCGGCGGCTTCGCCTCCGTGACCGTGCAGATCGACCGCACGGGACTCACCCTGTCGTCGTGGAACGTCCGCTGGCGGAGGATCCCGCTCGACTCCGTCGACGAGGCCCGGGTCACCGAGATCCGGCCCGCGGAATGGGGCGGCTGGGGCTACCGCTTCACGCCGCGCGGGACCGCGGTCGTGATCCGCGCCGGCGACGGCATCGTGGTGACCCGCACCGGCGGCCGCCCGTTCGCGGTCACCGTGGACGGCGCCGCGCAGGGTGCGGCGCTCCTCAACTCGCTCGTCGCACCCCGTCCGGCGAGCTAGACCCCGCGGACGATGTCGACGAACAACTCGTGCACCCGCCGGTCGCCCGTCACCTCCGGGTGGAACGACGTGGCCACCACGGCGCCCTGCCGGACGGCCACGATCCGTCCGGCGGCCGCGCCACCCGACTCGGGCACGCGGGCAAGGACCTGCACGTCGTCGCCGACGCGCTCCACCCACGGAGCCCGGATGAACACGGCCCGGATCGGCTCGCCGACGATGCCCTCGAATTCGAGGTCGGACTCGAAGGAGTCGACCTGACGACCGAAGGCGTTGCGGCGCACCGTCATGTCGATCGCACCGAGGTGCTGCGCGTCGGGTCTCGTGTCGAGGATCTCGCTCGCGAGGAGAATCATCCCGGCGCAGGACCCGTAGGCGGGCAACCCGTCGCGCAGACGCGCCTTCAGCGGCTCGAGCAGTTCGAAGATCTGCAGCAGCTTGCTCATCGTGGTCGACTCGCCGCCCGGGATGACGAGGCCGTCGATCTTGTCGAGCTCCTCCGGGCGCCGGATGCCGACGGCGTCGGCACCCGAATCGTTCAGTGCCGCAAGGTGTTCACGGACGTCGCCCTGCAGGGCGAGTACTCCGACGAGGGGACGGGTCATGCCATGTTTCCTGTCTCGATGTCGCGCTTGTCCTGATCGCGCTGGATGCGGGTCAACCCCTCCTGGACGACGGCAGCGACCATGGTGCCGTTCCGGTCGAACATGCGGCCCTGGGTGAGGGCGCGGCCGAAGCCGGCGGAGGGCGAGGTCTGGTCGTAGAGCAGCCACTCGTCGGCGCGGAACGGGCGCATGAACCACATGGCGTGATCGAGCGACGCCGTCTGCGTGACCACTCCCGGGTGCGGGACCTTCGACGCACCGAGGAGCGTCATGTCACTGAGGTAGGCGAGCGTGCAGATGTGGAAGACCTGATCGTCGGGCAGCTTGCTGCGGTACCGCATCCACACCCGTTGCTGCGCGGCGATTCCGGGGGTCTTCCCGGTGGATCCGGGCGGAACGATGCGGACGTCCCATTCCTTCCACTCCCGGTAGAGATCGGTGGCGGCGAACTCCTCGAGGGTCTGTGCGTCGACGAGTTCCTCCGGCGCGGGGACGGACGGCATCGTGTCCTGATGCTCGATGCCCTCGTCCTCGCTGTGGAACGACGCCGACATGGTGAAGATCGCCTTGCCGTCCTGGATTCCGGTGACGCGCCTCGTGCAGAAGGATCTGCCGTCCCGGATCCGGTCGACCAGGTAGACGGTGGGTTTCGCCGGATTTCCGGGGCGCAGGAAGTACCCGTGCAGGGAGTGGACCTTGAATGCCTCGTCGACGGTACGGACCGCGGACACCAGCGACTGACCCGCGACCTGCCCGCCGAACGTCCTCGTCAGAACAGACGGATGAACCGCGCCGCGGAAGATGTCCTTCTCCAGCGCTTCGAGTTCGAGAACGTCCTCGATGCTTGCCATGAGCCCTCCTTCTGTGCCTGGTCAAGGTTATCCGCCCGGTTCGGGCTCGAGGCACCATGGGTGCCATGACGATGTTCACACCGACGAGCCCGGACGGCCTCGTCGCCCTCGTCTCCGAACGATGCCTCGCCGTTCACGGCAACGCCGTCGTCGCGATCGACGCTCCCGACGGCGCGCACCCCCTGCCCCTCGCGGACGCGGTGTGCGCGTCGCTGCGGGAGCAGGGCCGCCCATGCGACGTGGTGTCCCTCCACGACTACGTCCGGCCCGCCTCCCTGCGGTTCGAGCACGGACGCGACGACGAACTCAGCTACCGCACCCTCTGGTTCGACTACGACGCCCTGAACCGGGAGGTGGTGCGGTCGATCCGCACCGACCGCCGGTGGTTGCCGCGCCTGTGGGACGAGGACGAGGATCGCTCCGCCCGCTGCGCCCGTGTTCCCGCGGCCGACGGTCAGGTGCTTCTCGTCGCCGGCCCGATGCTGCTCGGCCGGGACCTCGACTTCGACGTCACCGTGCAACTCCATCTCGGTGAGGGAGCCCTGATGCGCCGAACCCCGGCCGATCAACGGTGGACCGTGCCCGCCCTGCTGCGCCGCGCGGCCGACGTCACGGTCGAACCCGACCTGCTGGTGCGGTACGACCATCCGCCGAGGCCCGCCGTCCGGGCGGGCCGCTGAGCCCCCTCACGTCGTGCGCAGGAACCGGGTCAGCCCTTCCTGCACGACGGCGGCGACCAGGTTGCCCTTCCGGTCGAAGATCCGCCCCTGCGCGAGCGCCCGACCGAAACCGGCGGACGGTGACGTCTGGTCGTACAGCAGCCACTCGTCGGCCCGGAACGGTCGCAGAAACCACAGCGCGTGATCGAGTGAGGCACCGTTGATCTCGACTCCGGGGTGCGGGGTCATGGCGGAACCGATCAGCGTCATGTCGCTCATGTAGGCCAGTGCGCAGACGTGGAAGACGGGGTCGTCGGGCAGCGTCTTGCGGGACCGGAACCACGCCTGCTGCTGGGCGGCCGCACCGCGCCGGCGGTCGACCTCGCCGTGTCCGACCATCCGGATGTCCCAGTCGGACCACTCCTGGGCGAGCCAGGCGATCTCCGGGTCGTCGGAGTCACTGGCGAACGGCAGCGTGTCGGGCGGCGGGACCACGGGCATCTCGTCCTGGTGCTCGATGCCCTCGTCCTCGACCTGGAACGACGCCGACATCGTGAAGATCGCCTGACCGTCCTGGACGGCGCTGACCCGTCTGGTGACGAACGACCGGCCGTCCCGAATGCGGTCCACGAGGTACACGATGGGCATCGTGGGGTTTCCGGGGCGGAGGAAGTAGCCGTGCAGCGAATGCACCATGAAGCGGGGGTCGACCGTGCGGACCGCCGCCACCAGCGCCTGACCGGCCACCTGCCCACCGAATGTGCGGGGAAGCATGGTCTCGGTCGCTATGCCTCGGAAGATGTTCTCCTCGAGGCGTTCCACTTCCAGGATCTCTTCGATCGTCGCCATTCACGGCCCCTTCCGATGCTCGTCCGCTGACACTCTCACACGGGTCCCGGGCACCGGCACACCGCACCGCACGAGGCCCGGGTCGGGACCTCGTGCGGTGCGAACGGAAGCAGTGCGGCGCCGGGAGCGCCGCGATCGATCACCGATCGATCGCGGGGATCACCAGCCGCGTTCGGCGAGCCGGTGCGGGACGGGGATGTCGTCGACGTTGATCCCGACCATCGCCTCACCCAGACCGCGGGACACCTTCGCCAGCACGTCCGGGTCGTCGAAGAACGTGGTCGCCTTCACGATCGCCGCGGCCCGCTCGGCCGGGTTCCCGGACTTGAAGATGCCCGACCCGACGAACACACCCTCCGCACCGAGCTGCATCATCATCGCCGCATCCGCCGGGGTCGCGATACCACCGGCGGTGAACATCGTGACCGGCAACTTCCCGGCCTTCGCGACCTCGACGACCAGGTCGTACGGCGCCTGCAGCTCCTTCGCCGCCACATACAACTCGTCCTCGCTCAGCGAGGTCAACCGGCGGATCTCCCCACCGATCGTCCGCATGTGCGTGGTCGCGTTGGACACGTCACCGGTACCGGCCTCACCCTTGGACCGGATCATCGCCGCACCCTCGGTGATCCGGCGCAACGCCTCACCGAGATTGGTGGCACCACAGACGAACGGAACCGTGAACTGCCACTTGTCGATGTGGTTCGCGTAATCGGCCGGGGTCAGCACCTCGGACTCGTCGACGTAGTCGACCCCGAGGGACTGCAGGATCTGCGCCTCCACGAAGTGCCCGATCCGGGCCTTGGCCATCACCGGGATCGACACCGCGGAGATGATGCCGTCGATCATGTCCGGATCGCTCATCCGGGACACCCCACCCTGCGCGCGGATGTCCGCGGGCACCCGCTCGAGCGCCATCACCGCGACCGCACCGGCATCCTCGGCGATCTTCGCCTGATCGGGGGTGACGACGTCCATGATGACCCCGCCCTTCAACATCTCGGCCATGCCACGCTTGACGCGGGCCGTACCGGTGGTGGGGGTGGTGTCGGGGGTGCTCACAGCGAACTCCTGGGTTGTGGCGTGGATTGACTTCGAAAGCGGCATGCGTGAGCGACGACGTTCACGCTGCAGTACCCGATTCTAGGACGAGCGGCGGTCCAGTTCCGTAGCCAGTCCGCGATTGCTGGCTTTCTCCGGATCTGCGGGCGGCTCAGGTGATCGCGCGCACCTCGGGTTCGTCCGCGGCCGAGGCCACCGCGCCTGCCTCGTCGAGGAGGTCCGCGAGGTCGTGCGGGTACACGGCTTCACCTGCTGCCGCCAGTTCACGCACCGTGTCCGCGGTGCACCACCGGTGACCGGTGATGGTGCGGTTCTCGAGTTCGGTGAAGCCCCCGTGGTGCGGCTCGAACCCGTCGGTGCGCAGCGCGAAGAACAGTTCCTCGGAGCGGATCAGCTGCCCGTTCCAGGAGAAGATGGCCACCCGCCGCCACATCGGTCCGCGCAGCGATTCGGGCGACGCGGTGTGCCCCGTCTCCTCGGCGATCTCCCGGACCGCGGCGGCCCGCAGGTTCTCCCCCTTCTCGACGGCGCCGCCGATCGTGAACCAGTAGTAGATGTCGGGGACGGTCGGGTCGTGCCCCCGGAGCAGCAGGACCCGGCCCTCACCGTCGAGCAGCACCACCCGGGCGGAGGTCCGGACGGAGTCGAGAGCCAGACCTTCGGTGACCGCCGCGGCGGACGAGCGTTCGGTGATCTCGAAGTACGTCGGCAGCGGGGCCGTGCCCCCGAGGTGCAGCCATCGCACAGGACGCCGGGTGCGGAGTGCGAGGGTGTCGCGGACGGCGTCGTTGTGGAAACGGCGGGCGATCAGCACCCGCGCCTCCGAATCGGCGAGTTCCGCCACCAACTGGGGGCGCAGGGTCTCCGGGTCGAGGGACGAGAGCGCACTCGACAACGCGTTCTCGGCGATCTCCCGGTCGGCCCGGTCCGACCGTTCGGCCCGGGCCGCCAGCGCGGCCAGCGACCTGCCCTCGGGTGGGTCCATCGCCGCGGCCGCCGCCCGCACGACCACCGCCCGCCGGGCGAGAGCCGCGTCGAGGGCCTGCCAGGACAGGTCGGAGCGGACGTGCAGGCGGTCGAGGCGGTTGGCCGTTCCGTACGCCCACAGGCCGATCGCCAGGACGACGGCGGCGACCAGGGCGAGGACCAGGATCGTGAGGGCGGAGAACGTCACGAGCCAACCTCCCGGACGCCGTCGCGGCCGACGGTGACGGTCTCGTAGACACGCAGGATCTGTTCGGCCACCACCGGCCAGTCGTATTCGGTGACCACCGTCCGGCCGGCGTCGGTGAGTGCGGCGCTGCGCTCGGGGTCGCCGAGCACCGAGTCGATCCCGGCGGCGAGCGCCGCCGAATCCCCGACCGGCACCAGCACGCCTGCCTGCCCGTCCCGCAGAACCCGGCGGAACGCGTCCAGTTCGCTCGCCACGACGGCAGCTCCCGCGGCCATCGCCTCCACCAGCACGATGCCGAAGCTCTCCCCGCCGAGGTTGGGTGCGCAGTACACGTCGGCGCTCCGCAGCGCCGACGCCTTCTCGGCGTCGTCGACCTGGCCGAGAAGTCGCAGGTGCCCGAATACCGGGCCGGCCTCGCGACGCAGCTTGTCCTCGTCACCGCGGCCGACCACCAGCACCTCGAGGTCGGGATACTTCTCCACCAAGGTCGGCAGCGCCTTCAACAGCACCGCCATGCCCTTGCGGGGCTCGTCGTAGCGTCCGAGGAAGAGAATGGTCTTTCCGGGTCGTGGGTAGCCGGGCAGCGGCTCCGCGTTCGCGAACGCAGGGACGTCGACGCCGTTGGGGATCTCGACCGCATCGGAGCCGAGTGACTCCACCTGCCAGCGTCGCGCGAGTTCAGACACCGCGATTCGTCCGCTGATCCTCTCCAGGTAGGGCTGGAGCACACCCTGAAACGTGCTCAGCACCAACGACTTCGTGGTCGACGTGTGGAACGTCGCCACAATGGGCCCCTCGGCCACGCGCATGGCGAGCATCGACAGGCTCGGCGCGTTGGGCTCGTGGATGTGCAGGACGTCGAAGTTGTTGTCCGAGATCCAGCGCCTGACGCGGGCGCTCGCGGCCGGGCCGAAACTCAGCCGGGCGACCGAACCGTTGTAGGGAATGGCGAGGGCACGTCCTGCGGAGACGACGAAGTCCGGCAGGTCGATGTCGTCGGACGCCGGGGCCAGGACGCTCACCTTGTGCCCACGCTCGATCAGGACCTCCGCGAGGTCGACGACGTGGGCCTGCACTCCGCCCGGGACATCGAACGAGTACGGGCAGACCATTCCGATCTTCACGAGTTCTCCATGCGGGAGAGCCTCGCCTGGGACAGGTCGGAGAGCCACAGCGGCTGGAGCATGTGCCAGTCCTCGGGATGTGCCGCGATGTTGGCCTCGAACCGGTCCGCCAGGGCCTGGGTCGCCGCGAACACCCCGTCGGTGGTGTCGATCGGCGGGTCGATGCGGAAACCCCACCCGCCGTCCGTGAACCAGCAGTGCACCGGCAGCAGCGGCGCGCCGGTGTCGATCGCCAGCTTGGCGGGACCGGCGGGCATGCGCGTCGGTTCCCCGAAGAACGTCACCGGGACACCCTTCTTCGCCAGGTCGCGTTCACCGAGCAGACACACGATCCCGTTGCCGCGCAGTCGCGCCGACAGTTCCACGAAAGGTGGGTGCTCTCCCCCGCTGAGCGGGAAGATCTCGAAACCGAGCCCTTCGCGGTAGTCGACGAACCGCTGGTACAGCGACTCGGGCTTCAAACGCTCGGCGACCGTGGACAGACCGCCCCAGTGCTGGGCGCACCACACGCCTGCCATGTCCCAGTTGCCGCTGTGCGGCAGTGCCAGAATCGCGCCTCGGCCTGCTTCCTTCGCGGCGTCGAGATGTTTCTGCCCTTCGATCAGCTCGTCGAGGGCGGCGCCGGTCTTCACGAGGTCCATCGACGGCAGCCGGAAAGCCTCCCGCCAGTAGCGCGCGTAGGACCGCATCGAGGCACGCATCAGGGTGTCCGGCACATCGGCCGCGGACACACCCAGCACACGGGCGAGATTGCGGCGCAACTGTTCCGGGCCGCCGTTCCGGACGGCGAGGTCGGCTCCCCTGTCGAACAGGGTGACCGCGGCCTTCTCGGGCAGCGCACGGACCAGCCGCCAGCCGGCCGCGTACCCCAGGTCGCTGATGCGTTCCGACAGTCCGCTCACTGCGTGCTCGCCTGTCCGTCTTCCGGCGTCGTGTCAGCCGGAGGCAGGGGCAGCACGTCGCGGGCGCCTGGCGACCTGCGGACCGCCAGGACCCGCTGGAACACGGTGATGACGCTGCCGACCGACAGCAACCACATCGCGACATGAATCGCCCATGGGACTCCGAGCCCGGTCACCCCGGCGCCGACCAGCACGATGATCAGCCGATCGGGTCGTTCGATGAGTCCGCCGTCGGCGGACAGTCCACTCGCCTCGGCGCGCGCCTTGGCGTACGAGATCACCTGGGAGGTGACGAGGCACAGCAGAGTCGCGATCAGCAGCGGCTTGCTGTTCTCGTGGTAGACCGCCCACCAGGCGAGACCGGCGAAGATCGCACCGTCGGCCACCCGGTCGCAGGTGGCGTCGAGAACGGCGCCGTACCGGGTTCCGCCGCCGCGGGCGCGGGCCATGGCACCGTCGAGCATGTCGAACATCACGAACAGCCAGATGAACATCGCTCCCCAGAACAGATGTCCGCTGGGAAACAGCGTGACCGCACCGGCCACGGTCGCCACGGTGCCGATGACGGTGACGGAATCGGGAGTGAGCCCCGTCTTGACCAGGGCCTTCCCCAATGGCGCCGTCACCTTGGACACGGATGCCCGTCCGAAGAAGCTCAGCACCTCTCCACCCCGTTCTTCACTTCCTGCCAGGAACCCCGAACGCGTGAGTCAGCGACTCGCGCGTCATTCATCTATCGAGTCATTCATTCCAGGCCTTCGCCAGCAGCCCCCGGGTCTCGCGCAGCAACTGCGGCATGACCTTGACCCCGGCGAGGACCGTGATGAAGTTCGCGTCCCCGCCCCACCGCGGAACGATGTGCTGATGCAGGTGCTCGGCGAGCGAACCGCCTGCCGCCGCACCGAGATTGAGGCCGACATTGAACCCGTCCGGCCGCGACACCCGCTTGATCACCCGCAGGGCCTGCTGGGTGAACGACATCAACTCGGCGCTTTCCTCTTCCGTCAGGTCTTCCAGCGCCGCGACCTTGCGGTAGGGAACGACCATCAGGTGCCCCGGGTTGTACGGGTACAGGTTGAGGACCGCGTAGACGTGCTCACCCCGGGCGACGATCAACCCGTCCTCGTCGTCCATCTTCGGGATGTCGATGAACGGCTCGTTCGGGGTGTCCCGCGACTTCGGCGCCTCGGCGATGTACGACATGCGGTGCGGCGACCAGATCCGCTGGAGGTGATCGGGTTCGCCGGGGCCGCGGTCGACGAGGCGGCCGGGGCCGCCGAGCATCTCGTCGGCCGTCACGTCGTCACCTCCGGTCATGTGCGTCACCCTTCCTTACCGGGTTGCAGCAGTTCCGCCGTCGGCGAGGCGTTCTCGCGGCGACCGATCCAGTCGGTGACGATGCGCACGGCGTCGTCCACGGGCACACCGTTGACCTGGGTGCCGTCCCGGAATCGGAAGCTGACGGCGCCCGCCTCGACGTCGCGCGCACCCGCCAGCAGCATGAACGGCACCTTCTGCGCCGTGTTGTTGAAGATCTTCTTCTGCATGCGGTCGTCACTCGCGTCGACCTCGGCGCGGATACCGGCAGCCTTCAGCCGCTTCACCACGTCGAAGAGGTGATCGGCGAACGTCTCGGCCACCGGGATGCCGACCACCTGGACGGGCGCCAGCCACGCCGGGAACGCACCCGCGTAGTGCTCGGTGAGCACGCCGAAGAACCGTTCGATGGAACCGAACAGGGCCCGGTGGATCATGACCGGACGCTGCTTGGTGCCGTCGGTGGCCGTGTACTCGAGGTCGAAACGCTCCGGCAGGTTGAAGTCCAGCTGAATGGTCGACATCTGCCAGGTGCGGCCCAGGGCGTCCTGCACCTGCACCGAGATCTTCGGTCCGTAGAACGCGGCGCCGCCCGGATCGGGAACGAGGTTCAGCCCCGACGATTCCGCGACCTCGGCGAGTGTCGCCGTCGCCTCCTCCCACACGGCGTCGTCGCCGACGAACTTGTCCGGGTTCTTGGTGGACAGCTCGAGGTAGAAGTCGTCGAGTCCGTAGTCCTTCAGCAGTCCGAGGACGAACTGCAGGGTGGTCGCCAGTTCGTCGCGCATCTGCTCGCGGGTGCAGTAGATGTGCGCGTCGTCCTGCGTCATGCCGCGCACACGGGTGAGTCCGTGAACCACACCCGACTTCTCGTACCGGTACACCGAACCGAACTCGAAGAGCCGCAACGGCAGTTCTCGGTACGACCGGCCGCGGGAGCGGAAGATCAGGTTGTGCATCGGGCAGTTCATCGGCTTGAGGTAGTAGTCCTGGCCCGGCTTGCGCACGCTGCCGTCCTCGTTCAGCTCCTCGTCGATGTGCATCGCCGGGAACATGCCGTCGCGGTACCAGTCCAGGTGACCCGACACCTCGTAGAGGTGCCCCTTGGTGATGTGTGGGGTATTGACGAACTCGTACCCCTCCTCGACGTGACGCTTGCGGGAGTAGTCCTCCATCTCGGTGCGGATGATCCCGCCCCGCGGATGGAACACGGGCAGTCCGGAGCCGAGCTCGTCGGGGAAGCTGAACAGGTCGAGTTCCGACCCCAGCTTGCGGTGGTCGCGACGCTCGGCCTCGGCGAGCAGTTCCAGGTGCTGATCCTGCGCCTCCGCCGACTCCCACGCGGTGCCGTAGATGCGCTGGAGATCGGCATTGTCCTGGTTGCCACGCCAGTACGCCGCCGAGCTGCGGGTGAGCTTGAACGCCGGGATGTGCTTGGTGGTGGGGATGTGCGGGCCGCGGCACAGGTCTCCCCACACCTTCTCGCCGGTCCGCGGGTCCAGGTTGTCGTAGATGGTGAGCTCGTTGCCGCCCACCTCCATGATCTCCGGATCGTCGATTCCCGACTTGTCGTCGATGAGTTCGAGCTTGAAGGGCTCCTTCGCCAGCTCGGCGCGGGCCTCCTCGAGCGACTCGACGACGCGACGGGAGAACCGCTGTGACCCCTTGATGATCTTCTTCATCCGTTTCTCGAGGCTCGCGAGGTCCTCGGGGGTGAACGGGCGATCGACGGCGAAGTCGTAGTAGAAGCCGTCCTTGATCGGCGGGCCGATGCCCAGCTTGGCTTCGGGGAATTCCTGCTGGACGGCCTGCGCGAGCACGTGGGCCGCCGAGTGGCGGATGACGCTGCGGCCGTCGTCGGTATTCGCCGCGACCGGCTCGACCTCGACGTCGGCGTCGGGCACCCAGGACAGGTCCTTGAGCTGGCCCTCCGCGTCACGGACCACGACGACGACGTCCGGGCCCTTGCTCGGGTAGCCGGCCTCCCGAACCGCTGTACCGGCCGTAGTCCCCGCGGGCACCCGGACGAGGGCGGCTGGGGCGGCGGATGCGGGGGTGCTCACGGCGATGTTCTCCTAGGTGAGGTGTGCGGTGCAGACATGGTGAATGTGCCAGCCCATGTTATCGGCCCAGCAGTCACACCCAACCATGCGTCCGGCTAGAGCGGGCTCTCCAGCCACGGGTAGTCGAGGCCGATCCACGTTCCGACGAGACCGAACGTCCCGAGCAACCACAGCGTGGCGAGGACGACGGCACACGTCAGCAGCGCGCCCGCCCCCTTGACCACCAGCGACTGCCGCGAGAACCAGTCCATGAACTTGTCGTACCGCTGCCGCGCGTAGTGCAGCAGCCGGTGGGCCCACGCGAACTCGGACGCGAGAATTCCGAGCCCCGCGAACACGATCAACCAGCCGGGGCCGGGGTAGGGAATCGCGACGATGCCCGCGGCCAGCACGAGTGCGCCGATCACCCCCACCGCGATGCGGTACGCCAGGTTGAGGCTCGGCCGCGCGGCGATGTGTGCTCGCCACCGACGCCAGCGGCTCTCCGCTTCCTGGAACGGCGACAGATCCGAGTCGTCCACGTCCACGTTCTCGGGCGCGGGTCCCGGCCGAGCTTCTCCGCTAGTCACCAGTCCACCCTACCGACCGCGACCTGCGACGGCGCGCCGTCGCACCGCCGCAGTCGCACGCGGGTCATCCCTTGACGCAGACGACCTGCCGCAGGTGGGCCACGACCTCGACGAGATCGGCCTGCGCTTCGATCACCTGCTCGATGTCCTTGTAGGCGCCGGGGATCTCGTCGATCACGCCCGCGTCCTTGCGCGATTCGACTCCGGACGTCTGCCGCACGAGGTCGTCGACGGTGAAACGCTTCTTCGCCTTCGTGCGGCTCATCGTCCGGCCCGCCCCGTGCGACGCCGAATTGAAGGACAGCTCGGAGCCCAGGCCCCGCACCACGTAGGAACCGGTGCCCATGGAGCCGGGGATGAGTCCGAGATCACCCCGCCCGGCCCGGATCGCGCCCTTGCGGGTGACGAGCATCGGCTCACCGTCGATGACCTCCTCCGACACATAGTTGTGGTGGCAGGAGATCGGCTCGTCGAACCGCACCGGCCTGCCGGGGAGGGCCTGCCGGAACGCCTGCATCACCAGCGTGAGCATGACGGCACGGTTGCGGGCCGCGTACTCCTGCGCCCACGTCAGGTCGTGGCGGTACGCGTCCATCTCCTTACTGCCTGTGAGGAACACCGCCAGATCGCGATCGACCAGCCGCTGGTTGTGCGGCAGCGCCCGCGCCACCGCGATGTGCCGCTCCGCCAGTTCCTTGCCGATGTTGCGCGACCCGGAGTGGAGCATCAGCCAGACCTCGTCGGCGTCGGACAGGCACACCTCGATGAAGTGGTTGCCGCCGCCGAGGGTGCCGATCTGCTTCATCGCCTTGGATTCGCGGGCCTGAACGCCGGAGTGCAGGTCACCGAAGTCCTGCCAGAAGCGGTGCCATCCCTTCTTCACTCCCCCGGCGTCCGCGACGTCCAGTGCCCCGACGTTCACCGCACGCTCGTGCATGGCGAACCCGACCGGCACCGCACGCTCGATCCGCGACCGCATCGACCGCAGGCTGTCGGGCAGATCGCTCGCGGTCACATCGGTCCGGACCGCCGTCATTCCGCACCCGATGTCGACGCCGACCGCCGCCGGGGCGACCGCCTCCCGCATCGCGATGACGGAACCGACCGTCGCACCCTTGCCCACGTGGACGTCGGGCATGACCCGCACCCCGTGTACCCACGGCAGGTCGGCCATGTTCCGCAGCTGCTGCAACGCAGCCTGCTCGATGGTCCACTCTTCCGCCCACATCAAGGTGGGCGCGGCGGTGCCTTCCAGCCTCACGGGGAACATGGGACTCAGTCCTTCGATAGCGGATCACCCGGGAATTCGGCCGGCTGAGTTCATTGTCCGCCGCGCCGGAGAGCCGGAACAACCGATTATTCGGGTGCGCCACACGAAAAAAGAGGGCGTTTCCGATTTCGGAAACGCCCTCTTCTTCTCTGTGGTCCCGGCTGGGATCGAACCAGCGACCTCCCCGGTGTGAACGGGACGCTCTTCCACTGAGCCACGGGACCGAAGCGCGCCAAACACTCGCGCTCGAACGAGTTGGAACATTAACACGACCGAGCGGCCGAACGAAAATCACGTCGTTGGGATTCGTGTCGACTCTTGCCCGCGGCACACCCGCGACCCGGCGTCGTTCATGCGTAGTTCACCGTCTGAGGGCTTGACCTGCAGATTTGTAACTATCGCGGATGGTCGGCTAATGTTCTCAACCGCACCACGGAGAACATTCTCCGCGAGTTACACGGTGCATGCGGACGTGGCGCAGCTGGTAGCGCACAACCTTGCCAAGGTTGGGGTCGCGGGTTCGAATCCCGTCGTCCGCTCGAGAGGTTGGACTCAACCTTCGCGGTGGAGTGGCCGAGTGGTGAGGCAACGGCCTGCAAAGCCGTGCACACGGGTTCGATTCCCGTCTCCACCTCGCGCGATTAGCTCAGCGGGAGAGCGCTTCCCTGACACGGAAGAGGTCACTGGTTCAATCCCAGTATCGCGCACCGAGATAGATGATAGATGTACGACTGTTTTACTTGCTCGACCAGTGAGGCCCGCCAGGACGGGGGCTTTCACGAATGCGGACGTGGCGCAGCTGGTAGCGCACAACCTTGCCAAGGTTGGGGTCGCGGGTTCGAATCCCGTCGTCCGCTCTCTTCTTTTTCATCCCGCGCGATTAGCTCAGCGGGAGAGCGCTTCCCTGACACGGAAGAGGTCACTGGTTCAATCCCAGTATCGCGCACCAGTTCACTTTCAACCGAACAGTTCACGACAGTTCAGCCCCGGTCGATGACCGGGGCTGAACTGTCGTTCCGGGTTCAGGCAGGCTGGAGCCGGTTGGCGCCGGAGATCATTGCGCGCAAAGTCGATTCCGTGTGGGATTCGCCGATTCCCATCGCCCAGAGGCGGATGCCGGCGCGCTCGCAGAGCAGGAATGTCGCGGTGCGGTGCCCGATCTCGTGCTGATGAAACGACAGGATCTCCATCGCACACCCCGCGTCGTACAGCATCGAGGTCATGGCGGCCACCGGGCCGGGAGCGCTCGCAGCGGTCTGGCAGATCGATTCGCCGATACCGAGTGTCGCTTCGAAATCCCATATTCCGGGGCCGGTCTTCGTTTCCGACCAACTGCCCAGACGGAACGGTCCGCTGGACGGCGCGTAGACGGCTTCGAACGCGGACCATGCCATTCCGGCGGATTCGTTGCGGAGTTCCCGCGGCAGCGACTTGCCGTAGCGCGCGGCGAACGGGTCGGCGGCCGGGGTCGAGGAGGGAAAAGATGAAGCGAAAGAAGTGTTGGTACTCATTCTCGTGGTCTTCCTGAAAGAAGGGAGGACCAACGCGTAGCTCAACGACCCGCAGCGAGGGGTCGGTCCGTATCAGACCCCGCTACGGCGGAGAACTACGAGAATGCGCTGCATGGATCACACTGTAAGCGACAACCGTCCGCAGAGACAACCCCCGGTTCACCTGTCGCACGCCCGACCACCGGTGACGGGCGGGTGACGAAATCGTTACCGCTGCCTCTGGAACGTGAGGAATTCCTCATGTATCGTCGAACTTGCCATCCACCCCCCCGATGGCAATGAGCCCCAGCCATGACCCCCCATCCAAGGCTGGGGCTCAGTCTTGTTCCGGGCACCTCACGCACCGCGCGCATCAGGACATTTCGCCCGCCTGTTCGGAGAACGCTGCACATCCCCGCAAAGTATTGGACACTCGTCCAATCGATTGGATGTCCACTACCGAAGGCCGACCCATGACGGATTCACGACGCCCCGATGTGTCCGCGGATCACCGCTCGGCACGGATCGCCGCAGCGGGCTCATTCGGCCTGCAGGGTTTTCTCCTCGCGGCCGTCCTCACGCAACTGCCGCAGTACCAGGACAGATTCGGGTTCGACGACACCGCCATCGTCGTCGCGGTCGTGACGGTGTCTCTCATTGCCGGGGCGGGAAGCGTCCTCGCCGAGCACCTGGCCCGCCGATTCTCCAGCCGGTCGGCCCTGCGATTCGGCCTCGCGACCATCACGGTCGCCGGCGGCGCCCTCGGTTTCAGCCCGAATACCGCGGCGTTCTTCGTCTGCCTGTCCGTGTACGGCGCCGGATTGGGCATCGTCGACGCCGCCGCCAACATGCAGGCGGTGTCGATCCAGCACGCCTACGGCCGTTTCATCCTGTCGTCGTTCCACGCAGTGTGGAGCGTCGGCGCGATTGCGGGTGCACTCTTCGTCGCCGCCACCTCCGCCCTCGGCGTGGGCGTCGCCACCGCGCAACTGGTGGCGGCGCTCGTCGTGGCCGTCGGTCTCGCCGTCTGCGGCCCCCGGCTCCTCGTGCGCCGGGAGCCGGCGGGCACCGCCGCGCCGGCGACCGGCTTTGTGCCCGTGCCGGTTCCGATCCGCGCACTGCTCGCGCTCGGTACCGCGATGGCGTTGTTCTACGCGATCGATTTCGGTGTCGGCAACTGGTCCGCGCTGTACGTCCGGAACGTTCTGCTCGCGGATGCCGGCACAGCTGCCCTGGCGCTGGCCGCATACCAGTGCTCGGCCCTGGTGTCGCGGCTGAGCGGCGACCACTGGGTGGCGAAGTACGGCGAGATCGCCGTAGTCCGTGCGGGTTCGGCAGTCGGTGTCGCCGGACTGACGATCGTCGTGCTCGCCCCGTCGCCGGCCGTCGCGATTGCCGGATTCCTCGTCGTGGGCCTCGGCGTGCCGGTCGTCGCTCCCCTGTGTTTCAGTGCCGCCGGGCGGCTGGCGCCCGGCGGACAGGTGGACGACGTCGTGGCGCGGATCAACCTGTTCAACTACGTGGGAACCCTCGTGGGCGGGGCGATCGTCGGCGGCGTCGCCGCGGCGACCAGCCTGCGGATCGGGTTCGTCGTCCCGCTCCTGTTCGCGGTGGGGCTCATCCTGCTCGCCCCGGCGTTCGCCCCGGACCGGGACCGCGCCAGGCAATCCGAGTGGGCCCCGGATCCCGACTGACAGCAGATGTTCTACTTAGGACATGCCGACTTGGGGATGGTTCGTGATCGCCGTGGCGATCGTCTACGTCGCGGTTCTGGTCTCGTCACGGTCCGCTCGTGGCGGCTCGCACACCCCACACGACCTGCATCCCGCATCGACCTGGCGACAACTCGACGACGCTGTCCGGGACGAGGTGAGCTGTCTGCTCGACCGGGGCAGGACGCTCGAGGCGACCAAGATTCTCGTCGCACGGGACGGGATCGGCGTGCGGCACGCGAAGGCCACGGTCGAGTACGGCCGGCTCCAGGCCCGGCCGGTCCCCGCCGGGATCCGCTCCTGCGGAGACACGGCGCCGATCGAGGGCAGGCTTCGCGACCTCAAGAGCGAGGGCAAGAACGTTGCGGCGATCACCCTGCTGCGGGACAGTACGGGAATGACACTCCGGGAAGCGAAGGACGCGGTGGATCAGCTGTGACTGTCGAAATAGACCCGGCGGGGATCTGGGATTCCGAGGCGATCGCCGACGTCGCCGCGGCAACGTTCCCGCTCGCGTGCCCGCCCGGGGCGACACAGGACGACATCGCCGCCTTCATCGACGACGTGCTGTCGGCCGAACGGTTCTCCGAGTACCTCACCGACCCGAACCGCACCGTCCTGAAGGTCACCCACGGCGGGGCGATCGTCGGCTACGCGATGCTCATCGACGGTGAACCCGCCGATCCGGACGTCGGCAGGGTCGTGACGCTGCGGCCGACCACCGAGATCAGCAAGCTGTACGTGCTGCCCGGTAATCACGGGACCGGCGTCGCGTCCGCCCTGATGGACGCCATCGTCGAACGCGCCGTCGCCGCGGGGTTCGCCGGGCTGTGGCTCGGCGTCAATCAGGAGAATGTGCGCGCCCAACGCTTCTACGCGAAGCACGGATTCACGCAGGTCGGAACGAAGACTTTCCTCGTCGGCACCCAGCTGCACCACGATTTCGTGATGCAGCGGGCGCTGTGACGAGCGGCGTCAGCTCGCGGCGACCTCGAAGCGCGACAGCGCCAGCAGGCGCGATGTGGCACGCAGGTACTTCTTCCGGTATCCACCGGCCAGCATCTCGGGAGTGAAGATCGCGTCGAGCTTGGCCCCTGCCACGGTGACCGGGATGCTCGCGTCGTACAGGCGGTCGGCGAGGACCACCAGGCGCAGCGCGACCGACTGGTCCTCGGCGGGGTGGACGCCGTCGAGGAACACGGCCGGGATGCCCTCGACCAGCTTGTTGTAGCGGGACGGGTGCAGCGTGCTGAGGTGCTTGCACAGCGCGTCGAAGTCGTCGAGTGTGGCGCCGGGGATGCTGTCGGCGCGCTCGGCGAGCTCCTCCGAGGAGATCGGGTCCGGGGCCGGCGGCAGGTCGCGGTGCCGGTAGTCGGGGCCGTCGACGCGGATCGTCTCGAAGATCGATCCGAGCTTCTTGATCTCCCGCAGGAAGTCCTGTGCCGCGAATCGTCCTTCACCGAGCTGGCCGGGCAGGGTGTTCGACGTCGCCACGATGGACACGCCGCGCGCCGACAGTTCCGACAGCAGGCGGGACACGAGCATGGTGTCGCCCGGGTCGTCGAGTTCGAATTCGTCGATGCAGAGGACGCTGTGGTCGGACAGCTGCTCGACGGCCTTGTTGAAACCGAGGGCACCGACGACGTGCGTCAGCTCCACGAACGTGCCGAACGCCTTGGGCGACGGGACGCTGTGGAAGATCGAGGCCAGGAGGTGGGTCTTGCCGACGCCGAAGCCGCCGTCGAGGTAGAGACCGGCACCGGTGGCCTGCGTCTTCTTCCCGAACAGGCCGCGTCGTCCGCCGCTGCGGATCTTCACGACCTTCTTCGCGAACTCCTCGGCCGTCTGGACCGCGGCGGCCTGGCTGGGTTCTGCGGGATCGGGAATGTACGACGCGAAGCTCACCTCGTCGAACATGGCCGGGGGCACCATCTGAGCTACCAACTGATCAGCCGGTACCACGGGGCTGCGATCGACAAGACGTGCATGCATACAAGCAGGGTATCCACGTGTTGTGATCACCAACATGCACCGTGTACATATTGCGACATTTTTCACACCGGACAGTCCGCCCGCCCGGGAGGAGTCCAGTGAATCGACCGCGAACGCGCTGCGCGACCTGTATGCCTACCCGAGGGAGACCCTGCGGCCCTGGGTCCGCGTCAACTTCGTGAGCAGCATCGACGGCGCCGTCTCCGTCGACGGCGTCAGCGGGGCGCTCGGCACACCCGCGGACAGGCTGGTCTTCGAAACCCTGCGGGAGTTGGCCGACGTCGTGCTGGTCGGGGCCGGAACCGTCAGGGCGGAGAACTACGGCGGGGCGCGCGTGGGCGCGGAGGGCAGGCGACGTCGGGTGGCGTCGGGGATGCCGGAGGTCCCGCCGATCGCCGTCGTGTCGGCACGCGCCCACCTCGACCCGCATTCGCGCCTGTTCACCGACACCGAGGTGGCCCCGATCGTCGTCACGTGCACGGACGCCGACCCGGCGCGGGTCCGGGCGCTCGCCGACGCGGGTGCGCGGATCGTGACGGCCGGCGAGGGGCAGGTCACCGGCGACGGGCTGATCGCCGCCCTCGAGGATCTCGGACTGCGCCGGGTGCTCTGCGAGGGCGGCCCGAGCCTGTTCGGGCAGCTGACCGCGGACGACGCCGTCGACGAGGTCTGCCTGACCACGGCGCCCGTGCTCGTCGGCGGAACCGCGGGTCGCGTCGCCACCTCGCCGGGTACCCGGATCACCGCGATGACTCCCGCGCACATCCTCACCGACACCGACGGCACCGTCCTCACCAGGTGGGTGCGGCTGCCCCGCCCGTAGGGGAACCTGGCAGGGTGGTCGCCATGCGCAGATCGGTGTTGCTCGCAATGGTTCTCGTGGTGTGCAGCGCGTGCGGAGCCGGACCGTCCAACCGGCCGCACGTGGCGGTCGAACGCGAGGGCGGCGGCAGCGAACCCACCGCGACCGAAACCGAGAACCCCGACGCTCCCCCACCCGTGTTGCAGACCCCGAAGAACGATCTGGCGTGGACCGACTGCACGCAGAGCACCCTCGGCACCCTGGGCCCGGGAACGACACCGCCCGCCGGGCTCGTCTTCGAATGCGGCTCGTACGAGTCGGCCGTCGACGAGAGCGGCACTCTGCCCGGCTCCTTCACGATGGGCGCGATGCGAGCGCGGCTCGCCGACACCCCGGACGGCGCGGCCCCGCTGGTGCTCACGTCGGGATCGGACCGGTCGTCGACCGCGACGCTCGCAGCGCTGAGCACCGGCGGTCTGACGTCCCTGCTGTCGACGCGACCGGTGGTCGCGGTGGACCGCCGCGGCATCGCCTCCTCGCAGGAGATCGAATGCCTCACCCCGGAGCTCCGCAGCAGCCTGGCGGATCTCGGGCAGTTCGACCCGGGGACGGGTGACCAGGTCGACAAGGTGACCGCGCTGGGCCGCGACGCCACCATCGCATGCACCGACTACCTGCAGCCGCAGGAACTCGCGTTCGACAGCACCCACGCCGCCGACGACATCGAGGAGTTGCGCCGCACCTGGGACGTCGATGCGCTCGGGATCCTCGCCACCGGCAACGGCAGTGCCGTCGCGCTCAGCTACGCCGCCAAGTACCCGGATCGGGTCGGCCGGCTGGTCCTCGACTCCCCCGCCGTCACCACCGTGGATGCCGCGACCGCCACCGAGCAGCAGGTCGCGGGTCAGGAGGCGGCGTTCGACGCGTTCGCCCGCCAGTGCACCGCCCTGAACTGTTCTCTCGGCGCCGACCCCCGCGCCGCGATGGCCGACGCCGTCACCCGCGCCGCGAACGGCCAGATCCCTAGCGTCTCCGCGAACGCCCTCCTCACCGCGGTGTCCGGGTCGCTCGCCGCGGCGGGCGGCGACCAGCAGGGCCGCGTCCGCGCCCTGTCCGATGCGGTGTCCGCCGCCCTCGCCGGAAACACGGCGCCGATCCTCGCGGCGGTCGCGCAGGCCGAGGCAGCCTACGAGAGCGACGGCCAATTCATCACCCGATGCACGGACGGTCAGCAGTGGCCCGCACCCGACCGGGTCCGCGAACTGCAGAAACTGTGGGGTGAGCGGTTCCCGCTCTTCGGTCCCAACGCCGCAGTCGGACTGCTCGCGTGCACTTCCTGGCCCGCGACCGCGCCGCCTGCCCTGCCCGGCGAGCTGACACTGCCGGTCCTGGTGCTGAGCGGCACCGCCGACCCGGTCGTCGGGAACGCCGGGGTGGGGACGGTGACCGGGGCCGTGTCGAGCGTCGGCGCCGCGACGGCGACGCTGACGTGGCACGGCAGCGGTCACCCCGCCACCCATTCGGACTGCGCGCAGAAGTCGATCGTCACCTACGTCTCGGACGGCGTGCTGCCCCCGGACGGCAGCGCCTGCCCCGCCTAGCCGACGTGTTCCGCCCGACACCCACAGGGGGTGCGTGACCGCACGTCAGAGCTTCTCGGTGTACCGTGCCGTGGTGTTCCTTCGACAACTCGAACCGCGCACCGGGCGGACTGCCAACGAGGTAATCAACTTCGCGCTGTGGCCGATCGCCGTCATGACTGTGCTGCATCGAGTGGTCGTCAAGGCGGTCAACGGGTACATCACCGACGACTTCCGCCCGGTCTACAACGCTGCGCTGGCCTTCCTGAACGGGCGGCCCGTCTACACCGCCAACTTCAACTGGGTCGATCCGCATTACCTGTATCCGCCGTCCGGCACGCTGCTGATGGCGCCGATCGCGGTGATCGACCCCGAGAAGTCCCGGTGGTTGTTCATCATCGCCAACGCGATCGCCATCGTGATCGCGTTGTACCTGCTCCTGCGGCTGTTCGGGCTGGGACTGAACTCCATCGCCGCCCCGATCCTGCTGCTCGCCACGTTCTCGTCCGAGACCGTCACCAATACCCTCGTCTTCACCAACATCAACGGTCTGGTCCTGCTCGGCGAGATCGCGTTCCTCGTGTTGCTGATGAAGCGCAAGGACATGTGGTCCGGTGTCGCCATCGGGCTGACGTTCGCGGTCAAACCGATCCTCGCCCCGCTCCTGCTGCTGCCTCTGGTGCGGGGACAGTGGAAGGTGTTCGTCACCGCGATCGGAATCCCGCTGATCCTCACCGCCGTGGCGTGGCCGCTGTCCGCGGACCCGATGGACTTCGTGCGCCACACGGTGCCGTACCTGATGGAGTCACGCGACTACTTCAACAGCGCGATCGTCGGCAACGGCAAGTACTACGGTCTCCCCACCGCCATGATCTGGACCCTGCGCGGTGTCTTCACCGCCATCGTGCTCAGCTCTCTGTGGCTGCTCTACCGCTACTACCGCCACGACGAGCTGTTCTTCGTCGTCACCACGTCCGGGGTTCTGCTGACGGCGTCGTGGCTGCTCGGCTCGCTGGGCCAGATGTACTACTCGATGATGCTGTTCCCGCTCCTGATGTCCGTGGTGCTGAAGAATTCGGTGATGCGGAACTGGCCGGCGTGGCTGGCCGTGTACGGGTTCATGAGTTACGACAGCTGGCTGTCGAGCCGGTTCATCGAGGCCGGCCGGACCGCCGAGTACATGAAGACCACACTGGGGTGGAGTCTGATACTCCTCGTGATCTTCGGTGTGCTGACCGTCCGCTACGTCGCCGCACGGCGGGACGGGCGACTCGACCAGGGCATCGATCCGGCGTTCCTCCTCGAACCGGACGTGAAGACCCCCGAGGCCCCGCCGCGGGATCCGGAACCGGACGAGCAGCCGCAGGTCGAGTCGGCCGCCGCCAAGACGTAGGTCGCGTCCCACGCCGGGCGTCACGGCCGGAATCGGCGAAACGTATTAGCGTGGAGCCATGAGTTCGCAGCAGCAGGATCCCACGCAGTCCGCCCCGAAGGTTGCTCTCTCCGACAGCGAGTGGCGCGAGAAACTGACTCCCGAGGAGTACGCGGTGCTGCGCCAGGCCGGTACCGAGCGCCCCTTCGTCGGCGAGTACACCGACACGAAGACGGAAGGCGTCTATCACTGCCGGGCCTGTGGCGCCGAGCTGTTCCGCAGCACGGAGAAGTTCGAATCGCACTGCGGGTGGCCGTCGTTCTTCGATCCGGCCGACTCGGACGCCGTCGTCCTCCGCGAGGACACGTCGCTGGGCATGCGCCGCGTCGAGGTGGTCTGCGGGACATGCCACAGCCACCTGGGCCACGTCTTCGAGGGGGAGGGCTACCCCACCCCCACCGATCAGCGGTACTGCATCAATTCGATCTCGCTGACCCTGGAACCGACCGGCGAATGATCGTCGGCGGATCGAACGCCCGAATCGGCGGCAGCTCGTCCTCGTAGCGTTCGATCTCGACGAGCACGTGCTGACCCGTGCAGCCGTGGGCGAGTGACGACGTCCCCACGTCCGGGGTCAGCACGTTGGGGTTTCCGTGCACGCAGAGGGAATCCGGGTCGGTGGCGTCGAGCGGGTCGTACCAGGCTCCCGTCGACAGCTGGACCACACCGCGGCGGACGCCCTCGTCCACCACCACACCGGCGAGGCAGGCGCCGCGGTCGTTGAACACGCGGACGACGTCGCCTGCGGTGAGACCGCGGTCGGCGGCATCGTCCGGATGGATTCGCAGCGGTTCCCTGCCCCGGATCTTCGATTTCTGGCTGGTGCCGCCGTGGTCCAGTTGGCTGTGTAGGCGGGTGCGCGGCTGGTTGGCGATCAGATGCAGCGGGAACTGGCGTGCCCGCCTGCCTCCGAGCCATTCCTCGGGCTCGTACCAGCGTGGGTGTCCGGCGCAGTCGTCGTAGCCGAAGCCGTCGATGTCGGCGGAGAAGATCTCGATCCGCCCACTCGGGGTGGCGAGCGGGAACTTCACCGGATCGGCCCGGAAGTCGCCGAACAGGATCAGGTCGTCCTCGGTCCGCATCCGCACGTGACCCTGCATCCAGAAGTCGTCGAAACTCGGGGCGGTACCGCCGTCCGCGCGGACGAAGTCTCGCCACTGCCCGTACAGGTGCTCGAGCCACTGCTCGGACGAGCGCCTCTCGGTGAACGTCTCCCCGACACCCAGTTTCCGGGCGACGGCGGCGAACGTGTCGTAGTCGTCCTGCGCGTCGGCGTACGGCCCGACGGCGGCGTGCATGGCGACGAGCAGGGGGTCGTTGCGGGTGCAGCTGAGATCGGCCCGCTCGAGGGACGTGGTGGACGGGACGACGATGTCCGCGTGCCGGGCCATCGGCGTCCAGTAGGGGTCGTGGACCACGATCGTGTCGGGACGAGCCAGCGCCCGGCGCAGACGGGGAATGTCCTGATGGTGGTGGAAGGGGTTGCCGCCCGCCCAGTACAGCATCTTGATGTCCGGGTACGTCAGCCGCTGACCGTCGTAGTCGAACGGTGCGCCCGGGTTCAGGAGCATGTCCGAGATCGCGGCCACGGGGATGAAGTCGCGGACGGGGTTCAGCCCCTGGGGAAGCGTGGGCAGCGGGTACGGGACGGGGGCGAGCCCGGGCTCGTTCATGGAACCGTAGCCGTGGCCGAAACCCCCACCGGGAAGGCCGATCTGGCCCAGCATCGCAGCGAGGGTGACCCCCATCCACGGAGCCTGCTCGCCGTGCCGGACCCTCTGCAGCGACCAGGTGACGGTCACCATCGTCCTGCCCGACGCCATCCGCCGGGCCAGGGTGACCAGGTCCGCGGCGGCGATACCGGAGATCTGCTCGGCCCATGCGGGTGATTTGGGTACGCCGTCGGATCGCCCGAGCAGATAGTCCTCGAAGCGGTCGTAGCCGACGCAGTGGCTGCCCAGGAATGCCGTGTCGTGCAGGTCTTCGGTCGCGAGGACGAACGCGAGTGCGAGCATGATCGCGACATCGGTTCCGGGCACCGGGGCGTGGCGCTCGGCGGCGCCGTGCACGTCGTCGTGCAGCGGACTGAACGACACGACGGAGCCGCCGCGGCGCCGGAGCGCGTCGAGCGCGTCGCGCGTCGGGTGGTCGCTGGTCCCGCCGTGATTGACGCCGGTGTTCTTGAGGGGGACGCCACCGAAGCACACCATGAGATCGGTGTGCTCGGCGATGATCTTCCAGGACGTCGAGCGGGCGAACATCTTCCAGTGGGTGCCCACCACCCGGGGCATGATGACGCCCGTCGCGCCCAGCGAGTAGCTGTGCACCGACCGGGTGTAGCCACCGAGGGTGTTCAGGAACCGGTGGACCTGGCTCTGAGCGTGGTGGAACCGTCCCGCGCTGGCCCACCCGTACGAACCGCCGTAGATCGCACTGTTGCCGTGCGTGTCGACGACCCTGCGCAGTTCGTTCGCGAGCCGCTGGGTCAGCTCTTCCCAGTCGACCGACACGAATTCGTCGGACCCTCGGGAACTGCTGGGTCCCGGGCCGTTCTCGAGCCACCCGCGGCGCACCACCGGGCCGGTGATCCGCGCCTTGCTGCGGACCGACCCGGCGATGTTGCCCAGCACCGGTGACGGGTTCGCGTCACCGGTGTACGGGTGGGCGGCGACGACGTCGCCGTCGGCGACCTCGGCCTCGAACATGCCCCAGTGCGACATGTGCTGGTAGCGGGGCGCGGTGCGAGCCCCGTCGGCGTCATTCATCTGTGGTGCTTCAGATCACGGCAGAGCGGTGATCAGCTTCTCCACATCCACCCGCGGGCCGGTGAAGAACGGCACCTCCTCGCGGACGTGCAGGCGGGCCTCGGTGGCGCGCAGGTCGCGCATGAGGTCGACGATGCGGTACAGCTCGGGCGCCTCGAACGCGAGAATCCACTCGTAGTCGCCGAGCGCGAACGAGGGCACGGTGTTGGCGCGGACGTCCTTGTACGTGCGAGCCGCCATGCCGTGGTCGGCGAGCATCTTGCGCCGCTCGTCGTCGGGCAGCAGGTACCACTCGTAGGAGCGGACGAACGGGTACACGCAGATGTAGTTGCCCGGATCCTCACCGGCCAGGAACGCCGGAATGTGGCTCTTGTTGAACTCGGCGGGACGGTGGCACGCGACGTTGCTCCACACGGGCTTGCTCGCGCGGCCCAGTGCGGTGGTGCGGCGGAAGTCGGCGTAGGTGGCCTGGAGGGCTTCGATGCTCGCCGAGTGCGTCCAGATCATGAAGTCGGCGTCGGCACGCAGGCCGGCCACGTCGTAGAGCCCGCGCACCACGACACCCTTGTCGGCCTGACCTTCGAAGAAGATCCGTGCCTCCTTGATCACAGCTTCCCGGTCGTCCCCGAGTACACCGGGTTCCACCTGGAACACCGAGAACATGAGGTAGCGGATTTCAGAGTTCAATGCGTCGAAGTCGAGGCGTGCCATGGGTCTATCGTGCCACTCGCCCGGCGAGCCGTGCAGCCGCCGTCGTCGCAGCGGCCACACACGCGGGAACACCGACCCCGTGGAGCAGTGCCCCGGACACCTCGAGACCGTCCAGACCTGCGACTTCCTGCTCGATCACCGCCACCCGCTCGAGATGGCCGGGACCGTACTGCGGCAGGCCGCCGTGCCAGCGCTGGACATGCGCTGCGACGGGCTCCGCGGACACCCCGGTGACCGTCGCGAGGTCCCGCCGGGCCGCGGCGATCAGTTCGTCGTCGGGTGCGTCGACGACGGCGGCGTCGCCGAACCGTCCGAACGACGCCCGGACGAGAGTCACCTCCCGCTCGGCGAGGTGCGGCCACTTGCGGCTCGACAGGGTGAACGCTTTCGCGCCGAGCGCGGCGTCGGTGGCGACGAGGATCCCCGAGTTCTGCGGGAGGTCCACCCGGATCGGCAGGGCCAGAGCGACGACCGCCGAGGAGGCCAGCGGGATGTCCGCGGCGGCCGCCGCCGCGCGGGGGGCGATGCCGGTGAGCAGGTCGGCGAGTTGGGGGGCGGGCACGGCGAGCACGACCCCGTCGACGCGGCCCACCGGGTCGGCCGACCAGCCGTCGCCGTCCCGGCCCAGTGCCCGGATCCGTTCGTGCACGATTTCCGGCGACGCGGCCTCCGTCAGGGCGCGCAGCAGGACGCCGTAGCCGTCACGCAGCGCCCCGAACACCGGCCCGGGGGTCGGGGCGGGGAGGGCGTCCGCCACGGCCGCGGACAGGCTCGTGGCTCCGCGGTCGAGCGCCGCCGCGAGTGTGGGGAGCGCGGCGCGGACGCCGATGGTGTCCGCCAGACCCGAATAGACCCCTCCGAGAAGTGGATCCACCGACCGCTGGACCACCTGCGCGCCGAACCGGTCACCGACCAGTGCGCCGACGGCGATGTCCGCGCCCGGTGTCCAGTCGAGGGGCACCGTCCGCTCCCCCGCCACCCGCGCGAGTGTCCGGTCGTCGACGAGACCGCGCAGGCTGTTCCCGTCCGCGGGTATCCCCATGAGCGTGCCGGCCGGCAGCGGGTGCAGCGCGTCCTCGGACCAGATGAGCGGCCGCAGTCCCGCCGGATACACCAGTTGGTCGGCGAGGCCGAGTTCACCGAGCAGGGCGGGCAGTTCCGGGCGCCGCGCGATGAAGGCTTCCGCCCCGACGTCGACGGGTTCCCCCGCCAGGTCCACCGTGCGCAGCTTGCCCCCGAGCCGCTCCGCGCCGTCGGCGAGAATGATCCGGGCCTCGGCGCCGAGCCGTTGCCGCAGCCGGTACGCGGCAACGAGCCCCGAGATACCGCCGCCGACGACGAGAACGTTCGGCGACGACCCGGTCACAGTGAATGCACCAGCTCGACCAGCGCGGTCAGGGCGCCCGGGTCGGTGTCGGGCAGGACGCCGTGCCCGAGGTTGAAGATGTGTCCCGTGGCGCCGGCGGCGAGGGCGGCGTCGGCTTCCGCGGTGATCCGGCGGACCTGCTTCTCGACTGCCGCCGGTCCCGCGAACAGCACCGCGGGGTCGAGGTTGCCCTGGAGCGCCTTGCCCGGGCCGACCCGGCGCGCCGCCACGTCCAGGGGGATGCGCCAGTCGACGCCCACCACGTCGGCGCCCGCTTCGCCCATCGCGCCGAGCAGTTCACCGGTTCCGACGCCGAAGTGGATGCGCGGCACCTTCGCGTTCTCCACCTCGGCGAACACCCGCTCGGAGTGCGGCAGCACGAACTCCCGGTACTCGGCGAGGGACAGCGCCCCGGCCCAGGAGTCGAACAGCTGGATCGCGTCGACGCCGGCGCGCAGCTGGGTCTGCAGGAAGGTGATGGTCGTGTCGGCCAGGGAGCCGAGCAGCGCGTGCCATGTCCGGGGGTCGGAGTGCATCAGCGCCTTCGTGCGCTCGTGGTTGCGGCTCGGACCGCCCTCGACCAGGTACGACGCGAGGGTGAACGGGGCTCCGGCGAAGCCGATCAGCGGCGTCGAGCCGAGTTCCGCGGTGAGCAGCTGCACGGCCTGGGCGACGGCGCCGACTTCCTCGGGCACGAGGCGGGGCAGGGCGGCGACGTCGGCGATCGACCGGACGGGGTTCGCGACGACGGGACCGGTGCCTGCGACGATGTCGAGATCGATGCCGGCGGCCTTGAGCGGCACCACGATGTCGGAGAACAGGATCGCGGCGTCGACGCCGTGCCTGCGCACGGGCTGCATGGTGATCTCGCAGACGAGTGCCGGATCGAAGCACGACTCGAGCATGCCGATCCCCGACCGGATCTTGCGGTACTCGGGAAGCGAGCGGCCCGCCTGCCGCATGAACCACACCGGGCGGCGGCCGGGGGTACGGCCTTCCGCGGCCGCCAGGAGGGGTGCGTCGGGGAGCACCCGCCTCGACGTGTACGTCGCCCGTTCGCTCATGCCTGCATTGGTGCTTTCCAACCCGCTCATCGGTCCTCGCGCTCTCTGCCTGCTCGAATTTCGGCAGCTCTCATGCTGCCATGCCGGGACTCCGCCGCCGATCGGCCCTGCTCGGCGCGCCTCCGACGAGATGTGCAGGTCCGGGTCTAACGTCCCGAGCTGTGACGACTTCGGGATCGCCCGCCGAACCGGCCGAGTTCCGCGCCGCCGTCGAAGCGATGAATTCCGCGCAGGTTCGCGCGGACATCGAGCTGGGCCCCATCCGGCCCCCGCAACGGCTCGCGCCGTACAGCTACGCCGTCGGCGCAGAGGTCGTGCACGAGGACACCGGGGTCGTCGCCGAACAGAGCGAGGGTGACGCGTTCGGCAGATTGATCCTCCTGTTCGACCCCGAGGGCGACGAGGCGTGGAACGGCACGATGCGGCTGGTCGCCTACATTCAGGCCGATCTCGACGCCGCCGTGGCGTCCGACCCCCTTCTTCCCGAGGTGGCGTGGAGCTGGCTCGTCGACGCCCTCGAGTCGCGCCACGAACCCCTCAACGCGCTCGGCGGGACGGTGACCGCGACGACGTCGGTGCGCTACGGCGACATCGCCGGTCCCCCGCATGCGCATCAGCTGGAACTGCGCGCGTCGTGGACGGCGACGTCGGTCGAACTGGCCACGCACGTCGAGGCGTTCTGCGAGGTACTGGCGTACGCGGCCGGTCTGCCGCCCGCAGGGGTGTCGCAGTTGCGGACGCTCGGCGGCAAGTAGTCAGGCCGATTCGGTGCCCGCCGCGGGCACGTCGGTGGTGGCGCTGCGCGACCATTCCAGGAATCGCCCGACCGCCTGCGTGACGGAGATGCTGCGGATCGAGGGGAACACGTCGAACGCGTGCTGCGCGCCCTTCAGTTCCGCGTAGACGACGGGGTTGTCGGACACCTGCCGGAGTTCGTCGACGAAGATCCGCGCCTCGGCGACGGGGATCAGCGAATCGCTCGTGCCGTGGATCACGAAGAACGGCGGTGCGTCCGCCCGGAGGTGAGCGAGCGGCGACGCGGCCCGGTAGTCGTCGGGGAACTTGGCCTGCTTTCCGAGCACCATCGGCATCAGCCCGGAGTGCACGCGCTGGAGGACGGCCTTGATTCCGGTATCGCCGGCGATGTCGTAGACGCCGTAGTACGGAACACACGCCTGGACCGACGTGTCGACGTCCTCGAACCCCGGCTGCAGGTGGCTGTCGTTCGCGGTGAGTCCCACCATGGCGGCGAGGTGGCCACCCGCCGAACCACCTGTGACGGCGATGAAGTCGGGGTTGCCGCCGTACTCCTCGACGTGCTCCCGGAGCCAGGCCAGGGCCTGCTTGATCGCGATCAGGTGTTCCGGCCACTTCGCCTTCGGTGACAGCGGGTAGTTGACCGCCGCACACACCCACCCCCGCGAGGCCATCTCGAGCATGAGCGGCAGACCTTGTTGATCCTTGTTCCCGATCACCCACCCCCCGCCGTGAATCTGCAGGAGGACCGGGCTCTTCGACGGCAGATCCTGCCGGTGGTAGATGTCGAGGCGGGCCCGGCGCCCGCCCGGCCCGTACGCCAGGTTTCGGACCCGGGTGACCGCCTTGTTCCGCATCCAGAACGGGTTGAGGAGTTGCCGCCACACGGGTCGTCCGGGGTGTTCGATGGCCCTGTCGCGGTCGGTGTAGTTCTCGCCGAGCGTCTCGACGAGAGCGGATTCGGCTTCCGCTCCGGCGCCCCGGCCGGTGGCGATCACGGCGGCGAGCCCGGCGGCGGACGCGGCGGCCAGCGCGAGGCCGACACGGTCACTTCGGGTTCGCGTTCCGTGACGCGCGGCGTGCTGGGCGGCGTCGGCCGCGGTCACGGCGAGGAGGTGCGGCGCGAGTTCGGTGGTGAGCCACCCCGAGAAGAAGGCGACCACCGACGTGGGCGCACCGGGCAGGGGACGCAGGGCGTTGGCGGCGAGTGCCGCGCCGACGGCCTGCCGGAGAACGAAACCTCGGGTCATACCCCAACCGTAGAACATGTTCTAATCAATCGGTTGACCGGCGTGCCGGCGGGCGCCGGATCGAGAACGACACGGGGCGGCATCTCGCAGGGTCGGACACCGCGCCGACCTCACAGTTCCGCGATTCGATGGACCAACTTCTAGAACGTGTTCTAGTATCGGACCATGCAGCGACTCAGCGGTCTCGACGCGTCCTTCCTCTACCTCGAAACGTCGACGCAACTCCTCCACGTCTGCGGAGTCATCGTTCTCGACGTGTCGACGGTTCCGGGTGGCTACACGTTCGCCCAGCTCAAGGCGGAGCTCGGCGCGCGCACCGAAGCGATTCCCTCGTTCCGGCGCAAGCTGCAGGACTCGAAGTTCAACCTCGACCACCCCGTGTGGGTCGAGGACACCGACTTCGACATCGACCGGCACTGCCATCGCGTCGCACTCCCCGCCCCCGGCGGCCGCGACGAACTGGCCGAGCTGTGCGGCGACATCGCGGGCATTCCCCTCGACCGCGCCCGGCCGCTGTGGGAGATGTGGATGATCGAAGGCCTCGAGGACGGTTCCGTCGCCGTGATGTCGAAGATGCACCACGCCGGGGTCGACGGCATCACCGGCGCCAACATGATGGCGCAGCTGTGCGGCCTGGAAGCGGACGCACCACGACCCGGCCCCGACGACTCCGCCGAGAGCGCGGGGCAGGCGAGCACACTCGACATCGCCGTGGGCGGGCTGCTCGCGGTCGCGTCCCGGCCGGCGAAACTGCTGAGAATCGTCCCGCAGAGCCTGACTCTGCTCCCCCGCTGGATCGGCCGGGCCCGGCGCGGCGAGGCGATGCCCGCACCGTTCACCGCGCCGCGCACGTCCCTGAACGGCACGTTGACCAGTCACCGCAATCTCGCGTTCACCCAGCTCGACCTCGAGAAGGTCAAGACCGTCAAGGACGCGTTCGACGTCAAGGTCAACGATGTGGTGCTCGCGCTGTGCTCGGGCGCACTGCGGAAATACCTGCAGAACCGCCGGGAGCTGCCCGACAAGTCGCTGGTCGCCATCGTCCCGGTCTCGGTCCACGGAAAGTCGGACCGGCCGGGCACCAACCAGGTGTCCGGCATGTTCACCCAACTCGGCACCCAGATCGAGGACCCGGCCGAACGCCTGCTCGCGATCGGCGAGCACAACTCGACGTCGAAGGAACACAACGAGACCCTCGGCGCGAGCCTGCTGCAGGACTGGTCCCAGTTCGCCGGCCAGGCCGTGTTCGGCACCGCCATGCGCCTCTACTCGACCCTCGGCCTGGCGGAACGGCATCCGGTGGTCCACAACCTGGTGATCTCCAACGTGCCCGGACCGTCCGTCCCGCTGTATTTCCTGGGCGCTCTGATCAAGGCGATGTATCCGCTGGGCCCGATCTTCCACGGCGCCGGGCTCAACGTGACGGTGATGTCGCTGAACGGTCAGCTCGACGTCGGCCTGATGAGCTGCCCGGAACTCGCACCCCACCTCTGGGACCTCGTCGACGCGTTTCCCGCAGCGTTGGACGAGCTCGTCGAGGCAGCGGAGAACCGGTCGTGAACCCGCCGGTGCGCTGCGGGAATCCCGAAGCGACGTAGAGTCAGCTGTCATGTCCGAAGTCACCGACGACGCCTCGTCACCCGTCCCCGCCGAAGAGCCCGGCCGGCAGATCGTTCCCCTGCTCGCACCCCGGGACGGCGTGCCCGATGTCGTGACCACGGCGGAGGGCGTCGCGAAGGCCGCGGCCGCGCTGAGTGAGGGCACCGGGCCGCTGGCTGTCGACGCCGAGCGGGCGTCCGGCTTCCGCTATTCGGCGCGGGCGTATCTCGTGCAGCTGCGCCGGGAGGGTGCGGGAACGGTGCTCCTCGACCCGATCCCCACCGCCGCCGATCTCGCCCCGCTGGCGGAGGTGATCAACCCGCTGGAGTGGATCCTGCACTCCGCCGACCAGGATCTGCCGGGGCTCGCGGAGATCGGCCTGGCGCCGGCGACACTGTTCGACACCGAACTCGCGGGGCGCCTCGCCGGGTTCGAACGGGTCGGTCTCGCCGCGATCGTCGAGCGGACGCTGGGTCTCGAACTCCGGAAGGGCCACGGCGCCGCCGACTGGTCGAAGCGGCCGCTGCCCGACTCCTGGCTGAACTATGCGGCCCTCGACGTCGAGGTTCTCGTCGAGTTGCGGAACGTGATGGCCGCGGAACTCGACGAGCAGGGCAAGAGTGATTGGGCCGCACAGGAATTCGAGCACATCCGGCTCGCGGGGCCACCGAAACCCAAGGCCGACCGCTGGCGGCGGACGTCGCACATCACGTCACTGAAGACGCAACGGCAACTCGCCGGCGCACGCTCCCTGTGGCAGGCCCGCGAGGACCTCGCCCGCAAACGCGACGTCTCCCCCAGCCGGGTCCTTCCGGATTCGGCGATCATCGACGCCGCGACGAAGGACCCCCGCAGCATCGAGGCACTCCGGGCGCTGCCCGTGTTCGGCGGTCCCCGCCAGCGGCGGCACTCCCGGATCTGGCTGCAGGCGCTCGAGGACGCCCGGGCACTGCCGGACTCCGAACTTCCTCCGAAGACCCCGCCGTTCACGGGACCGCCGCCCGCGAGCCGGTGGGCGCGGCACGACCCCGACGCCGCCGAGCGGCTGTCGGCGGCCCGCGCCGCACTGGCCGCCCTCGGCGCGGACGTGTCGGTGCCGGTGGAGAACCTGGTGACCCCGGAACTCGTCCGCAGGTTGTGCTGGGACTGGACGACGCCCGCGGACGGCGAGGTCGAGCCGGCAATCGACCGGGTGCTCGATGCGGGTGGAGCGCGCCCCTGGCAGCGGATGCTGACCGTGCCCGTGCTGGCGAGCGCATTGCTCTCCGCCGCCGAGCGGAAGGGTTCCGGCGGCGACTGATCGACTGCACCGACACGCGGGGTGAGCGCGTGAATTCCCGATGAGGTACCCATTAAGTTACCCGCGAGTAACGGTAGGGGTACGCTGGTCTGGAGGCCGGACGCCTGGCCGTGATCCGGAACCAAACTGCTCCATCAGGAGGAATTCGCGTGGCTCCATCCACCACAACTCAACGCAACGTCGTGTTCGTCGACGGCATCCGCACTCCGTTCGGCAAGG
The DNA here is from genome assembly GCF_026810085.1 of Rhodococcus sp. JS3073. NCBI lineage: Bacteria > Bacillati > Actinomycetota > Actinomycetes > Mycobacteriales > Nocardiaceae > Rhodococcus > Rhodococcus sp. JS3073. Next base: position 533,594 of record NZ_CP113951.1, read on the forward strand.
CCGGCCCCAAAGGCATCTACGCGGAGACCCGCGCGGACGACCTCGTCGTCAAGACCATCCGCGAGCTGTTTCGCCGTAATCCGCAGCTCGACCCCGCGCGCATCGACGAGGTCGCCATCGCCGCGACCACGCAGACGGGCGATCAGGGTCTCACCATCGGCCGTACCTCCGCGATCCTGGCCGGGCTCCCCGAGACCGTCCCTGGTTTCGCCATCGACCGCATGTGTGCCGGTGCCATGACATCCGTCACCACCACCGCGTCGGGCATCGGCTTCGGCCAGTACGACGTGGTGATCGCGGGCGGCGTCGAGCACATGGGCCGCCACCCGATGGGCGAGGGCGCAGACCCGAACCCCCGGTTCCTCGCCGATCGCCTCGTCGACCCCAGCGCGCTCGTCATGGGCAACACGGCCGAGAACCTGCACGATCGGTTCCCGACCATCACCAAGGACCGCACCGACGCGTACGCCGTCGCGAGCCAGAACAAGTACGAGGCCGCCCGCAAGGCCGGCTTCATCGCCGACACCCTCGTGCCCGTCGCCACCCGCTCCGCCGCGGGCTGGGGTCTGGCCACCGAGGACGAGCCGCCGCGGCCGGGCACCACGCTCGAGGACCTCGCCAAGCTGAAGACGCCGTTCCGTCCCGCGGGCCGCATCACCGCCGGTAACGCGGCCGGTCTGAACGACGGCGCGACCGCCGCCCTCCTCGCCGGTGAGGACACCGCGCTCGAACTCGGACTGCCGATCGGCATGCGCATGGTCGGATTCGCGTTCCAGGGCGTCGACCCCGCCGTCATGGGCATCGGCCCGGTGCCGGCCACCGAGAAGCTGCTGGGCCGTACCGGCCTGAAGATCGAGGACATCGGCCTGTTCGAGATCAACGAGGCCTTCGCCGTTCAGGTTCTCGCGTTCCTCGAGCACTACGGCATCGCCGACGACGATCCGCGAGTCAACCAGTGGGGCGGCGCCATCGCGTGCGGCCACCCCCTCGCGTCCTCCGGTGTCCGCCTGATGACGCAGCTGTCCCGCCAGTTCGCCCAGCGCCCCGACGTCCGCTACGGCCTGACCACGATGTGCATCGGTCTGGGCATGGGCGGAACCGTGATCTGGGAGAACCCGAACTTCGATGGAGCCAAGTAGATGACCGACATTGCAACGGCATTCGCCGACGAGGTCGTGACCAACGCGTACACCAAGATCGTCGCCGTACCCGGCATCGAGGGCCCGGTCGCGCTGATCACCCTCGACAACGGTTTCGACCACACCAAGCCGTCGTCGTTCGGCCCGGGCGGCCTGAAGGCCCTCGACGCCGCTCTGGACGAGGCGTTCGCCGCCCATCCCGTCGCGATCGCGATCACCGGTAAGCCCTTCATCTTCGCCGCGGGCGCGGACCTCAAGGGTGTTCCGAGCATCACGAACCGTGACCAGGCGCTCGAACTCGGCCGGCTCGGGCACAAGGTGTTCCGCCGGCTGCGCGAATCGTCCGTGCCGACGTTCGCGTTCGTCAACGGCGTCGCACTCGGCGGCGGGCTCGAGGTCGCGCTGCACAGCCACTACCGCACCGCATCCGAGAGCGCGGGCGCACTGGGTCTGCCCGAGACGTTCCTCGGACTGGTTCCCGGCTGGGGCGGAACGCAGTTGCTGCCCAACCTCATCGGCCCCTCGAACGCCGTCACCGTCGTCCTCGAGAACGCGCTGAACCAGAACAAGACACTCAACCCGAAGAAGGCCCTCGAACTCGGCGTCGTCGACGCGGTGTTCGGTTCGGCCGACTTCCTCGAGCAGTCGTTCGCCTGGGCCGCGCAGGTCCTGGCCGGCGAGATCACGCCGGCGCGTCCCGAGATCGACCGGGGCAAGGGCTGGGACGACGCGATCGCCCGCGCGAAGGCCGTCGTCGAGGGCAAGACCAAGAACAACGCCCCCGGACCGGTCAAGGCCGTCGAACTCCTCGAGCTGGCCCGGACCACCGATCTCACCGATCCCGCGTCGCTCGACAAGGGCTTCGCCGCCGAGGACGAGGCGCTCGCCGACCTGCTGCTCGCCGACGAGCTCCGCGCAGGCCTGTACGCGTTCGACCTGGTGAACAAGCGCGCCAAGCGTCCCGCCGGCGCACCGGACAAGTCCCTCGCGCGCAAGGTCACCGGCGTCGGCATCGTCGGTGCCGGTCTGATGGCCAGCCAGCTCGCGATGCTGTTCGTCCGCCAGCTCAAGGTTCCGGTCGTCCTCACCGACATCGACCAGGAGCGTATCGACAAGGGTGTCGGCTACGTCCACGGCGAGATCGACAAGCTGCAGGGCAAGGGCCGGTTGTCGCCGGACGCGGCGAACCGCCTCAAGGGTCTCGTGTCCGGATCGCTGGACAAGGCCGCGTTCGCGAAGACCGACTTCGTCATCGAGGCCGTGTTCGAGAACCTCGATCTGAAGAAGAAGATCTTCGCGGAACTCGAGGAGCACATCGCCCCGGAGACGATCCTCGCGACCAACACGTCCTCGCTGTCGATCACCAAGATGGCCGCGGACCTGAAGCACCCGGAGCGGGTGGTCGGCTTCCACTTCTTCAACCCGGTCGCCGTGCTGCCCCTGCTCGAGGTCATCAAGGGCGAGAAGACCGACGACGCCACCCTGGCAACGGCGTTCGCCACCGCCAAGGCGCTCAAGAAGTCGGCCGTCGGCTCCGCCGACCTGCCCGGGTTCGTCTTCAACCGGCTCCTGATCCGCACCCTCGGTGAGGTCATGAACGCGGTCGACGAGGGCACCCCGTTCGAGGTGGCCGACAACGCCATCGCCGAACTCGGCATGCCGATGACCCCGTTCACCCTGCTGGCCCTCGTCGGGCCGGCGGTCGCGCTGCACACCGGCGAGACCCTCGCCGAGGCGTACCCCGAGCGCTTCCACAACTCCCCCGGACTCGAGGCGCTGGTCGAGGCCAAGAAGTCGGCGGTGTGGAGCTACGGTGCCGACGGCAAGCAGGTCGTCGACCCCGAGGTCGCCGAACTGTGGAAGCAGGGCGACAAGGCATCCACGTCCGAAGAGGTTCTGGAGCGCACGCGTCGCGCGTTCGCCGAGGAGATCCAGATCATGCTCGACGAGGGTGTCGTCGCCGCGGCCGAGGACATCGACCTCTGCCTGATCCTGGGCGGCGGGTTCGGTTTCTGGAACGGTGGCATAACCCCGTACCTGGACCGCACCGGCACCTCCGAGGCCGTCAACGGCAAGCGGTTCCTGGCGCCGGGCGTAGCGAGCGTCTGACCCCCATGTGAGTGGGGAAGTGTGCCCCGGCACGCTTCCCCACTCACGTGCTCAGGGGACGGGGACGTGGTCGGCGGCGGCGAGCGCCTGGCGGGCGTACGCCCGCACGTCGGCGTCCGTGTCCTCGAGGGCAGTGGTGAGCGCGGCGACGGCGGCGCGGTCGCCGGACCACCGGCCGAGTGCGAGGACGGCTGCCTTCCGCACGTCGAGGTGCGCATCCGTCAGGGCGTCCGCCAGTGCGGGCACCGCGACGCCGGGGTCCGCTCCGGCGAGTGCCCGCGCGGCGCCCTGCCGGATCTGCCAGGCCGACTCCCGCAGCGCCGCCGTCGCGCGGCTCACGTCGTCGCCGTGGCAGCCCAGGCTCGCGAACGCCGTGAGCGCGGCGGCGCGCACCAGCGGATCGCGGTCGCCGGCCAGCGAGCGCACCGTGTCGACACCGCCGAGCCCGATGGTGGCCAGGCCGTGTGCGACGGTGATCCGCACTTCACGGTTCTCGTCGCGTGCCCCCTCCGCCACCGACTCCCACCGGTCCAGCGACACCAGCGCCCGCACCGCTTCGATTCTGACGTGGTGATCGCCGTCGGACAGTGCGGTCAGGAACTGCTCCGCCGAACCGGCGTGCAGGGCGCGCAGAACGTCGACGACAGCGGCCCGGACCACGGCGTCACCCGACCCCAGGTGGTCGGCCAGTCCGTCGGCGGACGGCAGCACCTCGACGAGTTCGCGCAGGCCGTCGGCGGCGGCGCGGCGCACCGTCACCGCACCGTCGCCGAGGGCGCCGACGAGGGCTGCCCCGAATCCGTCGGGGGTTCCTTCCGTCAGCACCGAGAGCGCCGTGACGCGGACCTGTGGGTCGGCGTCGCCCAGATACGGTGCGAGCTCGGCGACGCTCGGCGCGTCGAGTCCGAGGACCGCGACGAGGGCCGGTGACGACGGCTCCTGCCGGACCGGCGCCGCGATGCGCGAACGTTCCTCCACCGGTGCCCGGCCCCCGACCAGCGGCGGCTGCGCCACGGGTACGACCGACCGGTCCACCGGCGGAAGGGAATCGAGTCCGGGCACCGGCACGAAATACGGCTCCACGGGGCGCTTGAGGAACTCCATGTCGCCGTTCTCGCCGCGCCGCAGATTCAGGTGGTATCCCCATTCGTCGTCCCGCTGCTCCGGGAGATCCGCGCGTTCGTGATAGAGCCCCCAGCGACTTTCGGTTCTGGTGAGGGAGCTGCGGGACGCCATTTCCGCGCAGTCCCGGATGAACGTGACCTCTGCGCAGCGCATCAGCTCGTGCGGGGTGGTCGCACCCATTCCGGCGATCTCCCCGGCCATCCGTTCGAACGTCTCGACGGCGATCGACAGCTTCGTCGCCGTCTTCGGCGGCGCGACGTAGTCGTTGACGAAGCGGCGCAGCTTGTACTCGACCTGCGGCTGGGGCGGCCCGTCCGGGTTGCGCAGCGGCCGGTAGATCAGCTCGTGCGCGGCGGCAAGCTGTTCCGCGGGCAGCGCGGTCGGCGCCTCGACGTCGGGCAGGGTGCCGGTGGCGTGCGATCCGGCGAGGTCGCCGTACACGAATGCGCCGATCATGTAGTTGTGGGGCACGCACGCGAGGTCGCCTGCCGCGTACAACCCCGGAACGGTGGTCGCACCGTGCTCGTCGACCCACACCCCGGACGCAGAATGCCCGCTGCACAAGCCGATCTCGGAGATGTGCATCTCGATGTCGTGGCTGCGGTAGTCGTGGCCGCGGTTCGCGTGGAACGTGCCGCGGGTGGGGCGTTCGGTGGTGTGCAGGATCGACTCGAGGGTATCGAGGGTTTCCTCCGGGAGGTGGCTGACCTTGAGATAGATGGGCCCGCGGGCGGATTCGATCTCGCTCTTGACCTCGCTCATCATCTGCCCCGACCAGTAGTCCGAGTCGACGAACCGCTCCCCCTCTGCGTTCACCTGGTAGCCGCCGAACGGGTTCGCGACGTACGCGCAGGCCGGGCCGTTGTAGTCCTTGATCAGCGGGTTGATCTGGAAGCATTCGATGCCGCTGAGTTCGGCTCCCGCGTGATAGGCCATCGAATACCCGTCACCGGCGTTGGTCGGGTTCTCGTACGTGCCGTAGAGGTACCCCGACGCAGGGAGCCCGAGCCGGCCACACGGACCGGTCGCGAGGATCACCGCCTTCGCCCCGACTGCGACGAACTCACCTGTGCGGGTGTTCAGCGCCGCGGCCCCGACGGCCCGGCCGTTCTCCGTCAGCACCCGGACGGGCATCAGACGGTTCTCGATGCGGATCTTCTCCCGCATCTTCCGCTGCCGCAGCACCCGGTAGAGGGCCTTCTTCACGTCCTTGCCCTCGGGCATCGGCAGCACGTACGAGCCGGAGCGGTGCACCCGGCGGACCGCGTATTCGCCGTACTCGTCCTTCTCGAACTTCACGCCGTACTTCTCGAGGCGCTGCACCATCGCGAAACCGCGGGTCGCCGTCTGGTACACGGTGCGCTGGTTGACGATTCCGTCGTTGGCTCTCGTGATCTCGGCGACGTAGTCCTCGGGTTCGGCTTTGCCGGGGATGACGGCGTTGTTGACGCCGTCCATTCCCATCGCGAGCGCGCCGGAATGGCGCACGTGCGCCTTTTCGAGCAGGAGCACGTTCGCGCCGTTCTCGGCGGCGGTCAGTGCCGCCATGGTGCCGGCGGTGCCGCCGCCGATCACGAGTACGTCGCAATCGAGACGGACGGTGTCGGCGAGGTCGGGGATGTCCATCAGGTCTCCGGAGTGTGGTTCAGCGCGGCGAGCACGTCGGCGCGGGCGGCACGGGTGCCGGGGTGGTCGAGGTGGTCGCGGTCCCGGGGGTGCGGGATGTCGACGAGTGCCCGCAGCGGCTCGCCGGCCCGGCCGAGGACCGCGACGCGGTCACCGAGCAGCACCGCCTCGTCCACGTCGTGGGTCACGAACACCACCGTGGTCGGGTGAGTGCTCCACGTGTCGACGAGTAGTCGCTGCATGACGCCGCGGGTCTGGGTGTCGAGGGCGCCGAACGGCTCGTCCATCATCACGGCCCGCGGTGCCCCGGCGAGGCCGCGCGCCAACTGCACTCGCTGGCGCATGCCGCCGGACAGGTTCTTGGGCAGGAAGTCGCCGAACCCGGTCAGACCCACCTCCGCGATCCAGCGATCGGCGGTCTCACGCCGGCCCTTGCGGGGTTCGCCGCGCAGTGAGAGGGCCAGTTCGATGTTCGAGCGCACGGTGCGCCACGGGAGGAGCGCGTTGTCCTGGAAGACGACGGCCCGGTCCCGGGACGTCGACTCCACCGCCGCGCCGTCGGCGACGACGCGGCCCGAATCCGGCGGCAGCAGGCCGGCGAGGGCTCGCAGGACGGTGGACTTTCCGCACCCCGAAGGTCCCGTGAGCACGAGGATCTCGCCGGGGACCACGGTCAGCGACAGCGAACGGATGACGGGGTTCCCGGTGTAGGACAGGGTGACGTCGTCGAGGACCAGCGACATGCCGGCGGCCACGGACGCTCCGGCGGTGGCGGTCATGCGCGCTCCCCTCGTGGCAGCCAGCGGGTGACGCGCCTGCCGAGCAGTTCGACTGCGCCGGACGTCGCGAATCCGAGGATGCCGATGGTGATCATGCCGACGAAGACGCCGGGATAGTCGACGATCGTGTACGCCTGCCAGGTGCGGTACCCGACTCCGAGCCTGCCGGAGATCATCTCGGCGGAGATCACGCAGATCCACGCCACCCCGATCCCGACCGACAGTCCGCCGAACACGCCGGGCAGGATTCCGGGCAGCACCACCCGGGACAGCACGTCCCAGCGTCCGCCACCGAGTGTGCGCACCGAGTCCTCCCACAATGTCGGGAGGGCCCGGACGGCGTGCCGGGTGCTCACCATGATCGGGAAGAACGCGGCAACGAACGTGATGAACACGATGCCCGCCTCGTCGCTGGGGAACAGCAGGATCGCGACGGGTACCACCGCGATGGCGGGGATCGGACGTGCGAGCTCCGTCAGCGGACCGAGGACGTCGGCGAACAGTTCCGATCTGCCGAGTGCGATTCCGGTGGCCACACCGACCACGGTGGCGAGTCCGAATCCGCTGAGGATGCGGATCAGCGACTGCCCGAGGTCGAGGTAGAACAGGTCGCTCTGCAGCTGGGTGCCGAACGCGGACACGACGTCGGTGACGGTGGGGAGCGTGTCGAACCGCAACCACACCCGAACGTCGTTGGCGGTCAGCAGCTGCCACGCGACGATTGCCGCGACCACGGACGTGACCCGCACGAGACGTGACCGCCACGGCGAGGTTCGTCGGCGCGTCGATACCGGATCATGTTCTTCGACAGCGGCTTCGGTGTCGACCAGGACCGTCGACTGTTGCAGGGTTGTCACTGCCGCACCTCCTCGACCGCGCGGTCGTACGTGGTCACGCCGCCCGTGGGATGGGCGCGCAGATATCGGTCTGCCGCCGCGCCGGTGGTGAAGGGCAGGAAGTTGTCGCCGTCGCGCACCCACACCGATTTGTCGGCGAACCACCGGGTGCCGAGTTCGGCGTCGGGCACGTACGCGGCGCGGACGGTGCGGCCCTCGGCCCGGGCCTGTTTCACCGCCCGGAGCAGGCACGTCGGGTTCGCGGCCGGCTGTGTCTCGGTGGCGCCGTCGAACCAGACCTCCCCGGCCAGCGCGGGATCGCTCGGGGCGGTGGCGCACACGGGATCGGTGCCGGTGACCGACGTCGGGTTGGCCGTGGACGCGAGCGTGGCGTCGTAGTCCTGCCCGTCGGCCTCGAACGCGGACCGGAGCGGAGCGTCGTTCACGAAACCGTCGACGTCCAGGTCGGCGAAGTCGCCGATCGACTTCAGGTACGGCACATCGTTCTTCAGCGCACCGATCAGGCCCGGCTTGAGCGTGGTGTCGAACGACGTGCCGCCCGGGCCGTTGTACAGGTACACGACCTCCTGAGGCAGGCCGCTCGCGTCGGCCACGATCCTCGATGCCTCGAGTGGTTGCGTCTGGACGAACCGGGTGGCGTCGAGCTGCGCCCGGAGGAACGCGTCGAGAACCTCGGGGTGTTCGTCCGCGTACGCCTCACGGGCCACCACACCGTGCAGGGTCGGGGTTCGGAGTTCGGCGCCGTCGTACAGCAGCTTGGCCTTGTCCTGGAAGACGAGGAGCCCGGGCCAGGCGACGAACTGCGACAGCGCCGCCACCTGACCGGATTCCAGGGCGGAGGATCCGACCTGGGGTTGTTGGTTGAGCACTTCGACGCCGGTGCCCGGGTCGATTCCTGCGCGGTCGAGTGCCTGGACGAGGGTGCCGTGGCCTGCGGAGCCGACGCTCGCGGACACCTTCTTGCCGGCCAGATCGCCGAGTGTGGTCGCCGGTGAATCCGGTGGCACCACCACCATGTTCAGGGCACCCTCGGGGTTGTAGCCGGTGACCGAGACGATTTCCGTCTTCGAGCGCGGGTTCGCCTGCGTGCGGGAGCCGTTGATCAGCATGGGGTAGTCGCCCATCGATCCGATGTCGATCTTCTCGGCCACCATCTGCGCGGTGATCGGCGCACCGGTGTCGTAGTCCTGCCACTCGACGGAGTACTTCGTGCCGGTCTGCTCCGTCACGTCCTGCAGGCGCTGTTCGAGGTATCCCTGCGCGCGTAGCAGCGTTCCGGCGGTGACGGTGTTGATCGTCTTGGACTGGTACCCGATCACGAGCGTGACCGCATCACCGTCGTCGGCCGCGGGTTCGAGGGAGCAACTCGTCGCCACGAGTGTCAGTGCCGCGGCGGCGATCGCGAAGGTGGAGGAGCGTCGCTTCATCTGTGTGGTCTTTCGCTCAGCGGAGGAGGTACGGCATGTTCACGGTGACCGCGCCGGTCGGGCAGCGAGCCGCGCACGGACCGCAGTACCAGCATTCGTCGACGTGCATGAAGGCCTTGCCGTTCTCCGGGTTGATGGCCAGCGAATCGAGCGGGCAGATCTCGACGCACAGGGTGCAGCCCTCGATGCACAGCGACTCGTCGATGGTGACGGGTACGTCGGCTCGTTGATTGACCAAGGTCATGAGGTGAGCTCCCAGTTCGTGATGTCGGGTCGGCGGGCGAGGCTGCTGCGCAGGGTGATTCGGTCACCGCGCATGCGGATGTATTCGAGGTCGACGGGACGTCCGTCGACGAGCCGGGTGAGGCGTTCGAGCAACAGGAGCGCCGCTCCCTCGGGCGTCTGGAGGTTCGCGGCGGAATGGGCGTCGGCGTTCACGGATTCGATCGCCAGATCGGCGGAGCCGAGGGGCTGACCGCAGACCTCCTCGATCAGCGCGAACACGTCGTTGGTTTCGAGGTCGTGGCCGAGGATCTCGGCTCCGATGTCGGGGACGAGGTAGGTGAGGTCCAGGCTGAGCGGCAGGTCGCCGAGATAGCGCACCCGCTCGATGTAGACGGCGGGTTCGCCCGGCTCCAACTGCAGGCGGCGGGCGACGGCGGGCGGCGGGCTGATCTCCACGGCCGCGCGGACGTCGTTGCGGACCGCGCCGTGCCCCTTCAGCGTCTCCTTCAGCCCGAGCAGGGCGTCGAGACCGTGGTCGTACTTGCGCTGGGCCACGTGGGTTCCCACGCGCGGGGCCCGGTCGATGAGCCCCTCCTGCTTCAGCAGTGCCAGTCCGTCGCGTACCGCATTGCGCGACACGCCGAACTCGGCGGCCAACTCCGATTCCGACGGCAGTCCGCGTTCGGCGAAGGAGTCCGTGTGAATCTGCTGGCGGAGCAGGTCGGCGAATCTGCGCGCATGGTCCGCACGGGAACTGCGCGACGCCGTCTGGAGAGGAGTTGGATTCACCACCATGGTTCCTTCGTCGATAGTGCGTGTGAGCTGGACGAAGACACACGCTAACGGCAGTCGGCGGGGCCCGGAGTCGCCGCGAACAGCCGCTCGGGGCGCCCCCGTGATTCGGCCGGGTCCGCGCCGGGACCGGACCGCCTCACCAGCGCGAACACGGCACCGGCCCGGGAATACGCCAGGCCGGGCCGGGTACGGAAGTTTCAATCAGGGTGATTCGAAGTCGCGACGTCCGCCCGTCGAGCGATCAAGTCTAGGTTAGGCTTACCTTCTGTTTTCGTCCCGAAGGAGCCGTTGCCGTGTTCGTACCCACCGCACGACGTCAGATCGCCGTCGCACTCGCTGTGGCCAGTTCGTCCCTCTTCCTCGCCGCGTGCTCGTCCGGCGACAGCGGAGGCACCACGGAAGCGTCCGGTGAGGGGTTTCCGGTCACGATCGAGAACACGTTCGGATCGACGACCCTCGACGCGGCACCCGAACGGATCGTCACGCTCGGATGGAACGCCCAGGACGTCGTCTACGCACTCGGCGAGACACCGGTCGGCATGCCGAAGTACACGTACGGCGCCGAAGCGAACGGTGTGATGCCCTGGCTGCAGGACCGATTCGATCCGTCCGCGACCACGTTGCTCGACACGGCCACGTCCACCCCCATCGAGGCCGTCGCCTCGCTGGCGCCCGATGTCGTTCTCGCCCCGTACGAGGGATTCGACCAGGCGACGTACGAGAAGCTGTCGGGAATCGCCCCGACGGTGGCATACCCGGACAAGGCGTGGCAGACCACGTGGCAGGACCAGACCACGCTGGTCGGGCACGCGCTCGGCAAGAGCGCGGAGGCCGAGCAGCTGGTGGCCGGTCTCGACGACACCCTCACTCAGACCGCCGCCGCGCATCCCGAGTTCGCCGGCAAGACGATCTCGGTGATCAACTTCGACACCGACGCCGCGACGGTCAACGTCTACATGCCCTCCGATCCCCGGGTCCAGGTACTGACCCAGCTCGGGTTCACCGTGTCACCCGGCGTGCAGAAGCTGGCCGCGACCAATGATCCGGACAAGTTCTTCGCCGACATCTCCGTGGAGAACATCTCCGATGTGGACGCCGACGTCGTGGTCGCGTTCGTCCCGGAGAACACCACCGTTGCCGCGAACCCGGCCTACGCGAATCTCGGTGCCATCGGGCGTGGAACCGCGGTCGCGCTGTCGGACACGAAGATCATCTCGGGCCTCAGCCAGACCAGCGTTCTCGCGACTCCGTGGGTTCTGGACAAGCTGACACCGCAGCTGAGCGAGGCGGCGAAGAAAGCGGGTGCCTGAACTCCCGCCTGACAGGCGGTGTCGGGCGTAGCGTAATCCGGGACACAAGTTTCCGCTGTGCCCGCATCAGGAACGCTCGCCGAAAGCAGGTATGCGATGACGCAGATGTCCGAAAGACACACCGCGAAGGTCATCGGCGTCACCGTCGCCGCCGCGGTAGGTGGATTTCTCTTCGGTTTCGACAGCTCGGTCATCAACGGCGCCGTCGACTCCATCCAGGGCCATTTCGAGCTGGGGTCGTTCTTCACGGGCTTCGCTGTGGCGATCGCCCTGCTCGGATGTGCTGTGGGCGCGTGGTTTGCGGGTCGCCTCGCGGACCGCTGGGGCCGCAAGAAAGTGATGCTGCTCGGTTCGGTGCTGTTCGTCGTGTCCTCGCTCGGAGCGGGTCTCGCGTTCAGCGTCCCCGACCTGATGCTGTGGCGCGTCCTCGGCGGCCTCGGCATCGGTATCGCGTCGGTCATTGCGCCCACGTACATCTCGGAGATCGCACCCGCCCGCTACCGCGGCGCGTTGGCGTCGCTGCAGCAGCTGGCCATCACTCTCGGCATCTTCGCCGCGCTGCTCTCGGACGCGGTGCTGCAGAACGCCGCGGGCGGCGCCTCCAACGAGTTGTGGCTGAACCTCGAGGCCTGGCGCTGGATGTTCATCGTCGGTGTGGTCCCCGCGGTCGTGTACGGCATTCTCGCCCTGCTCATTCCCGAGTCTCCGCGGTACCTCGTGGGCAAGCACCTCGATCAGGAAGCGGCCGACATCCTCGCGAACATCACCGGCGAGGTCGACCCGCAGGAGCGCGTCTCCGAGATCCGGCTGACCCTCCGCCACGAATCGACGGCGTCGTTCGACGATATTCGCGGCCCGAAGTTCGGGCTGCAGCCAATCGTCTGGGTCGGCATCTTCATGGCCATCTTCCAGCAGTTCGTGGGTATCAACGCGATCTTCTACTACTCCACCACGCTCTGGAAGTCGGTGGGCTTCACCGAGAACGAGTCGTTCACCACGTCGGTGATCACCGCGATCATCAACGTGGGCATGACGTTCGTCGCCATCCTGTTCGTCGACCGGATCGGCAGGCGCATCCTGCTCATGGTCGGCTCGCTCGGCATGTTCGCGAGCCTGCTCATGGCCGCAATCGCCTTCTCCCAGGCGACGGGCAGCGGCGACGACGTCGTGCTCCCCAGCCCGTGGGGGGCGGTCGCCCTGATCGGCGCCAACCTGTTCGTGATCTTCTTCGCCTCCACCTGGGGCCCGGTCATGTGGGTGATGCTGGGCGAGATGTTCCCCAACAACATGCGCGCCTACGCACTGGGCATCAGCACGGCGGCGAACTGGATCGCGAACTTCACGGTCACGCTGGCGTTCCCGCCGCTCACCCGCTCGGTGGGGCTGTGGTTCCTGTACGGCCTGTTCGCGTTTTTCGCGTTGCTGTCCTTCTTCTTCGTCCGGTCGAAGGTCCGGGAGACGAAGGGGATGGAGCTCGAGGAGATGCACACCTGACCCACGCACATACGGATCCGGCCGAATCACAGTGTGATTCGGCCGGACTTCTGCGTGGGGGCTCGGTACTACTGGCCGCTGTTCTCCGCGCGCTGCGCGTCGAGGTCGGCGACGACGCCGTTCTGCTGCTCGGGGCGCAGGTTCCCGAGGCCGGCGAACCATCCGGTGATCTGCCGGGCGACGTCCTGTGAGGTGAGGCCCAGCTCGGCGTGGATCTGTGCGCGCGAGGCGTGGTCGAGGAATTGTTGCGGAACGCCGAGATCACGACAGGGGACGTCGACCCCGGCCGACCGCAGCGCGGCGGACACGGTGGAACCGATACCGCCGTGCAGTCCGCTGTCCTCGACGGTGACCACCATCGTGTAGTCCTCGGCGAGCTTCACCAACGACTCCGGGACCGGAAGGACCCACCGCGGGTCGATGACGGTCGCCGAGATGCCCTGCTGTTCCAGGCGTTCCGCCGCGGCGAGCGCGAGGCCGGCGAACGCGCCGACCGACACGATGAGCACGTCGTTCCGACCGGCGGGGGCGCGAAGGATGTCGACGACGCCGTCGAGGCGGCTCACCGCGGGCACGTCCTCGCAGACCGTGCCCTTCGGGAACCGGAGCGCGGTCGGGCCGTCGTCGACGGCCAGTGCCTCGTCCAGTTCCTCCCGCAGGGTGGCGGTGTCGCGGGGAGCCGCGACCTTCATACCGGGGACGATGCCCAGCAGCGACATGTCCCACATGCCGTTGTGGCTGGCGCCGTCGTTGCCGGTGATACCCGCGCGGTCGAGAACGAGGGTGACGGGAAGCTTCAGCAACGCCACGTCCATCAGCAGCTGATCGAACGCGCGGTTGAGGAACGTCGAGTAGACCGCGACCACCGGGTGCAGACCGCCCAGCGCGAGGCCGGCCGCCGACGTGACGGCGTGCTGTTCGGCGATCCCGACGTCGAACATCCGGTCGGGGTACTTCTCGCCGAACGCGGCGAGACCGGTCGGGCCCGCCATCGCCGCGGTGATCGCCACGATGTCCTGCCGGTGACTCGCCTGATCGATCAGCTCGGCCGAGAACACCGACGTCCAGTCGGCGGACGCCGATCCGGCCGACTTACCGGTGAGCGGGTCGATCACGCCGGTCGAGTGCATCTGATCGGCTACGTGGTTCTCGGCGGGCGCGTAACCCATGCCCTTGCGGGTGACGGCGTGGACGATGACCGGGCCACCGAACGCCTTCGCGCGGCGTAGCGCGGATTCGAGCGCGGCCTCGTCGTGCCCGTCGACCGGTCCCAGGTATTTGATGCCCAGGTCCGTGAACATCACCTGCGGGGCGACGGCGTCCTTGAGGCCCGCCTTCATGCCGTGCAGGACCGAGTAGGCGGTGCGGCCGACCCACGGAAGCTTCTTCACCATCCGGCGACCGCTGTCGAGGATGCGCTCGTATCCCGGCTGGAGGCGGAGGGCGGCGAGGTGGTCGGCGAGACCACCGATGGTCGGCGCGTACGAGCGGCCGTTGTCGTTGACGACGATCACCACCGAGCGGTCCTTGCCCGCCGCGATGTTGTTCAGGGCCTCCCAGCACATGCCGCCGGTCAGCGCACCGTCACCCACGACGGCGACGACGTGGCGGTCCTGACCGGTCAGTTCGAAGGCCTTCGCGAGGCCGTCCGCGTACGACAGCGAAGCCGACGCGTGCGAGGACTCGACCCAGTCGTGATCGCTCTCCGCCCGGCACGGGTACCCGGACAGGCCACCCTGCTTGCGGAGCGAGTCGAAATCGTCCTTGCGGCCCGTGAGGATCTTGTGGACGTACGCCTGGTGGCCCGTGTCGAAGATGATCGGGTCGGCGGGCGACTCGAAGATGCGGTGCAACGCGAGGGTCAGCTCGACGACGCCCAGGTTGGGGCCGAGATGCCCACCGGTCGCCGCGACCTTCTGCACCAGGAACTCACGAATCTCCGCGGCGAGCTGCTTCATCTCCGCCGAATTCAGCTGACGAAGATCGTCAGGCGTCTGGATACGGGCAAGAACACCCAACGAGATCGCTCCCTCCGTGATGCACGCCGCCTTGCGTGCCTCTGCCGTGGCTTCGTGTCACGTCACAGTGGAACCAGTCTACGGAGCCGCCGGAGTGCGGGACACGCGGTATGGGCCGGTGCGGCCCCATATCGCGGGCTCGTCCTCGGGCATCCCGGCCACGGCCGTGACCGGCTTCACACAATTGTGACGCCGGACGGGCCCCTCGGAACACCCGACAGCGTCGTCAACAGCCTCTAGGGTCGACTCATGAGCACCGTCGTGGACGCGCTGATCGGGAACGTCTTCGCCGCGACCCGGGAGAACCGCAGCGGCGAGCTCGCCGACTACATTCCCGAACTCGCCGCGGTCGCCCCCGACTCGTTCGGAATCTGCATCGCCACCGTGGACGGCTACGTCTACGAGGTCGGCGACACCCGCCTGCCGTTCACGATCCAATCCATCTCGAAACCGATCACGTACGCCCTGGCGCTCGCCGACCGCGGGTCCGCCGCCGTCGCGGAGAAGATCGACGTCGAACCGTCCGGGGAACCGTTCAACGAGATCAGCCTCGACCCGCGGACGGAACGACCGCGCAATCCCATGATCAACGCCGGGGCGATCACCGCGGCGTCGCTGGTGGCCGGGCCGGACCTGGACACCCGGTTCGAACGGATCCGGGCCACGTACTCGCGGTACGCGGGACGGGACCTGACGTTCAACCGGTCGGTGTACGAGTCCGAGTCTCGGACCGGGCACCGCAACCGGGCCATCGGCCACATGCTGCGCTCGTTCGACATCATCACCGGCGACCCCGACGAGGCGGTCGACCTCTACTTCCGCCAGTGCTCCATCGACGTGACGTGCCGGGACCTGAGCGTGATGGCTGCGACGATGGCGAACAACGGCGTCAACCCCGTCACCCGGGAGACCGTGCTCGAACCGGCCCTCGTCGAGCGGGTCCTGAGCGTGATGTCGACGTGCGGCATGTACGACGCCGCAGGCAAGTGGGTGTACGAGGTGGGGTTGCCTGCCAAGAGCGGCGTCGGCGGCGGCATCATCGCGGTCCTGCCGGGACAGATCGGCATCGCCGTCTACTCGCCGCGCCTCGACGAGCACGGCAACAGCGTGCGCGGGGTGGAGGCGTGCCGGGCCTTGTCGGCCGAGTTGGAGTTGCATTTCCTCCATGTCACCCGTGCCGCCCGTTCCGCGATCCGTGCCAGTTACTCCGTCGTCGACAGTCCGTCGCGGATGCGGCGCACTCCCGCCGAGCGGGCCGCTCTCGACGACGTCGGCAAGCGCAGCCGGATCTACGAGCTGCACGGGGACCTGCTCTTCGCCGGTGCAGAGTCCGCGGTCCGCGAGATCGGCGGGGTCGAGACCGAACTCGAGGTCGTGGTGGTCGACGTCCGGCGGGTGGACGACGTCGGCGGCATCGCGGGCCGCATGCTCGACAGTCTGCGCGACGAACTCACCCGTCGCGGCTGCGCTGTCGCTCTCGTCGATCCGGCGGGCATGCTGGGCTACACGCATTCGGATCTCAGCGGTACGAGTGGCCGCGTGTTCGCCGACCTCGAAGCCGCACTGCAGTGGTCCGAGGACACCCTCCTCGATCGACACTGCGCCGCCCTTCGCCAACCGGCAGCGATCGACGTCGCGCAACATCCGGTGCTGGCCGGGCTTCGACCGGAGCAGTTGCGGCGACTCACCCGCGACTTCGATATCCGCACGTTCGCTCGCGACGAACAGATCATCCACCGGGGCGACAAGGCCTGCGGGCTGTTCCTGATCCTGTCGGGCCGCGTCAGCATGAGAGTCGCCGATTCCGGGGGCGCCGTGTACCGGATCATGACCCTGTCGACGGGCATGACCTTCGGCGAGATGACGATGCTGCTCGACTTGCGCTTTCTCAATGACGTGTGCGCCGACTCCGAGGTCACCGTCGCCGTACTCCCCGCGGACCGGTACGCCGACATGGCCGCCACCGAGCCCGGACTCAAACTCGCTCTCCTCGAACGACTGGCCGCCGGTGCCTACGAGCAACTCGACGTGATGCTGCGGTCGCTGCTGCGGCCCTGATCGAGGAACGCCACGGGAAATCCGATTGCCCGAATCGGAAAAATCGGACAGGCTTGGGGCTCGGAATCGACGACGCTCGAATCGAAAGCAGGGTGCAATGCTCACAGCGGACAAGCTGGCCATCGAGACGACGGGACTCGTCAAGACATTCGGATCCACCCACGCGGTCGACGGTCTGGATCTGGCCGTCCCCCTCGGGGGCGTGTACGGCGTACTCGGACCGAACGGCGCGGGCAAGACCACCGCGATTCGGATGCTGGCCACGCTCCTGCCCCTCGACGGTGGAACGGCCACCGTGCTGGGGCACGACGTCGCGAGCGAGCCCGACGCCGTGCGCAGCAAGGTCTCTCTCACCGGACAGTTCGCCTCGCTCGACGAGGATCTGACGGGCAGCGAGAATCTGCTGCTGCTCGGCCGGCTGTACGGGTACACCCGCGCGGCGGCGCGTACCCGATCCGAACAGTTGCTGACCGCCTTCGGGCTCGACGAAGCAGGCAACCGGCAGGTGAAGAACTATTCCGGCGGCATGCGCCGGAGGCTCGACATCGCGGCCAGCATCATCGTCACTCCGGAGATGATCTTCCTCGACGAGCCCACCACCGGTCTCGACCCCCGCAGCCGCAACCAGGTGTGGGAGATCGTCCGCGCACTGGTCGCCGGCGGAACGACGGTGCTGTTGACCACGCAGTACCTCGACGAGGCCGATCAACTCGCCGACCGGGTGGCCGTCATCGACCACGGCAAGGTGATCGCCGAGGGCACCACCGGCGAACTGAAGGCCTCCGTCGGATCGGGTGCACTGCACGTGCGGGTCACCGACATCGCGACCCGTCCGGCGGCGGCGGCGCTGTTGCGGGACGTGCTCGAGGTGCCGATCACCGAAGAAGCCGATCCGGCCGCACTCACCGCCCGTATCGACGACCCGGCCCGGGTCTCGCGGGCGCTGCCCGCACTCGACGACGCCGGAATCGCCGTCAGCACATTCGCATTGGGGCAACCGAGCCTCGACGAAGTCTTCCTCTCCCTCACCGGCCGACCCACCGAGGAGCATGCCTCATGACCTCCACCACCGACCGGACCGCCGACACCGCCACCGCTGTCGCCGACGTCCTGAAGATGCCCGGCCCGAGGCCCGCACGACCCACCGCGTGGTCCACGTCCCTCTCGTTCGGCTGGCGGGCTCTGCTCAAGATCAAGCACGTCCCCGAGCAACTGTTCGACGTGACGATGTTCCCGATCATGTTCACGTTGATGTTCACGTACCTCTTCGGGGGTGCGTTGGCCGGTTCGACCAGCGCCTACGTCCAGTTCCTGCTGCCGGGCATCCTCGTGCAGACGGTCGTCATGATCACCATGTACACCGGGCTGACGCTCAACAAGGACATCGAGAAGGGGGTGTTCGACCGGTTCCGGTCGCTCCCGATCTGGCGTCCCTCCCCACTGGTGGGCGCGCTGCTCGGTGACGTCGTCCGCTACACGATCGCCTCGATCATCGTCCTGATCCTGGGGCTCGTGCTGGGGTTCCGCCCGGACGGCGGGCTCGTCGGTGTGGTGGCGTCGATCGGCCTGCTGCTGCTGTTTTCGTTCAGCCTGTCCTGGATCTGGACGATGTTCGCGATGCTCATGCGCACCGAGCAGGCCGTCATGGGCGTCTCGATGTTCATCCTGTTCCCGCTGACATTCGCCAGCAACATCTTCGTCGACCCCGCGACCATGCCGGGCTGGCTGCAGGCGTTCGTCGGCGTCAACCCGATCAGCATGCTGGTGACATCCATTCGCGGGCTCATGGCCGGGACGGTGGAGATGGCGGATCTCGCCATCGTGTTCGGGTGGTGCGCCGGGTTCGTGGTGATCTTCGGACCGCTCACGATGCGCCTGTACAACCGTAAGTCGTGACGGTGGCGACGACCGATCACGCCGAGAGATCGGTGACGGTACGGGGATCCGGAATCGTCTCGGCGGTTCCAGATCTCGTCCGCGCCACCGTCACCGTGACCGCGACACGTGCCGCGGTGGCCGAGGCGTTCGAGGCCGTCGCCCGGTCCACCACTGCCGTCACGGACACCCTGCGCGGGTACGGCGTCTCGGGGCCCGACCTCGCGACCACCGGGCTCTCCGTGCATTCCGAGACCACCTGGACCGAGGGCCGGGGCAGCGAGGTGACCGGCTACACCGCCGCGACGACGCTGCAGATCACCGTCCGCGAGGCCGGAGCGTCCGCATCGTCACCGGCGCAGGTGGTGGCGGCCTGTGTCGGCGCGGGCGGCGACGCCATCCGTCTCGGCGGACTCGAATTCGACTTCTCCGATCCTGCCGCGCTGACGGCGACCGCCCGGGACCGGGCCTGGGCCGATGCTCTCGCCAAGGCGGAGCAGTACGCCTCGCTGTCACGTCGTGTGCTGGGCGAGGTGCTCGACGTCTCGGAAGTCGACATCGGTGACGTGTCCCCGCGGCCGGTCGCGAAGGCGTTCGCGGCGGCCGACTCCCCGATCGCCGTCGAACGCGGCGAGAAGCCGACCCGGGTCGACGTTCGGGTGCGGTGGCGTCTCGCCTAGACCCGGGGGCCCCGCTGCTGGACCGACGCGGAGAACGTGTCGTTGAGCTGAGTCAGCGACGTCACCGCCGCCAGCGCCTGTTCTTGCGACCAGCCTTCGAGCATGCCGCGCAGCCGTTCGGCCCGGCGCTCGGTCGTCTCGCGCAGAATGTCCATCCCGTTCGGCGACACCCGAATGCGGGAGGCACGCTTGTCGTGGGGGTCGGCGGCGCGCGACACGTATCCCGCGTCGACCAGTTCGGAAATCTGCCTGCTCAGCGAGGACTGGCTGACGCACAGGTCGGCGGCCAGTTCGTTCTGGCGGCACTCCCCCCGTGCGGCGAGCACGAAGAGCACGCTCGTCAACGCGGGCGGGATCGGGGTCTCGCCGCTCGCGGAGACGACCGCCCGCAGTGATCGCCCGAGTGCGAACACCGCATCGACGAGCGCTTGCGCAGTATCTGCCTGTACCGACATCCAGTCCCCGTCCCACACACCCACTACTTGCGGGCCGACTATAGCGTTTTGTTGCGTTCGGTAAACATCGATGCGCCGGTGTCAGCGCGCCAGCAACGCAATGCACTCCACGTGGTGGGTGAGAGGGAACGCATCGAACGCGCGCAGCTCGTCGACATGATATCCCTGCGCGAGGTACAGACCGATGTCACGGGCGAACGACGCCGGGTCGCACCCCACGTGCACGACCCGTTCGGCGCCCGCGGCGGCGACCGCCTCGATCACCTCACGTCCCGCACCCGCACGCGGCGGATCGAGCACTACGACCCGTGGCGGGGAGGCGAGTCCGGAGATCGCGCGCTCGACCCGATCCGCGTGGAAGCGTACCTGCGGGAGGTCGGAGAGCGCGGCCTTCCCGTCCGAGACGGCCTGGCGCGAGGACTCGACGGAATCCACGTGACCGGCCGGCCCGGCACCGTGGGCGAGGGCGGCGGCGAACACACCCACTCCCCCGTACAGGTCCCATGCGGTCTCGCCCCCGGACATCCCGGCCCATTCGGAGACCACGGCCGAATACGTCTCCGCGGCCCCGCGATGCGCCTGCCAGAACCCGGTGGCGGCCAGCGCCCATTCGCGGTCGCGCACCCGCTCCACCGGGCGACCCGATCCGACGACCACCCGCTCGGCGCGTGGCGCACCGCTGGCAGCGCGGCGGGCCATGGCACCGCGGCGCCCGGGACTCGTGCGGCCGGTCCGCGACACCTTCGGCGGAGCGATCTCGACCACGTGCCGCTCCCCCGCGCCGTCGACAACGATCTGCACCTCGCTGCCGGGCTTCCAATCATGCTCGCCCACACCGTCGTAGGCGGACGACTCGATCTGCGGGCACGCGAGGTCCGTGACGATCCCGGAACTGCGGTGGCGGTGATAGCCGGGGCGGCCGTCCGGGTCGACGGCCAGCCGTACCCGCGTGCGCCAGCCGGTGCCGTCGCCGGTGCCGGGCAGTTCCTCGACGTCCACTTCCCACTGCAATCGCGCGAGCCGAGCCAACTGCTCGGACACGACCTGCGCCTTCATGTCCCGCTGCACGTGCAGGCTCGCGTGCGAGAAGTCGCAACATCCCGCGCCACCCGGACCCGACACCGGGCACACCGGGGTGACCCGCTCCGGGGACGCGTCGAGGATCTCGACCGCGTCGGCCCGGCAGTAAGACCCGCCGCGGTCCTCGGTGACGAGGGCGATCACTCGCTCGCCGGGTAGTCCGTGCCGGACGAAGACCACGCGGCCCTCGTGCCGGGCGACGACGAAACCGCCGTGCCCGGGATTTCCCAGCCGCAGTTCGAGGCGGCGGTCCGACCAGTTCTCACTCAACGCTTCTCACCCGTCACTTGTCGTCGGGTTCGTAGCCGCGGCGTGAGGCCCCGGCCGTGTATTCGATGTTCAGTGTCTTCGCCTTCTCGGACGAGTTCAGTTGCCACGGAACGCTGGTGACCATCACACCCGGCTGGAACAGCAGGCGGCTCTTGAGCCGCAGCGCACTCTGGTTATGCAGGATCTGCTCCCACCAGTGCCCCACCACGTACTCGGGGATGAACACGGTGACGACGTCCCGCGGTGAGTCCTTCCGGACGCGCCGCACGTAGTCGAGCACGGGTTTGGTGATCTCGCGGTACGGCGACTCGATCACCTTGAGTGGCACCGCGATGTCACTCTTCTCCCACTGGCGCACGAGTGCCCGGGTGTCGGGTTCGTCGACGTTGACCGTGATCGCCTCGAGGGTGTCCGGCCGTGTGGCCCGGGCATAGGCGAGCGCGCGCATGGTCGGCATGTGCAGCTTGGAGACGAGGACGATGGAGTGAGTCCGGCTGGGCAGCACCCCGTCCCATTCCTGTTCCTCGAGCTCCCGGGCGACGCTGTCGTAGTGCTTCCGGATCATCTTCATCACGACGAAGATCGCGACCATGGCCACGATCGCGATCCAGGCGCCTGCCGCGAACTTCGTGATGAGCACGATGATCAGGACGGCTCCGGTCATGGCAAGGCCGATGGAGTTGATCACCCGGGAGCGATGCATCCGCCGGCGCTGAGCCGGGTCGTTCTCGGTCTTCAGGTGCCGGGTCCAGTGCCGGATCATGCCCGTCTGGCTCAGCACGAACGAGACGAACACGCCGACGATGTACAGCTGGATCAGCTTGGTCACCTCGGCGCCGAACAGGACGACGAACGCGATCGCGGCCCCGGACAGGAACAGGATGCCGTTGCTGAACGCCAGGCGGTCGCCGCGGGTGTGCAGCTGACGGGGCAGGTAGCGGTCCTGCGCGAGGATCGAGCCGAGCACGGGGAATCCGTTGAAGGCCGTGTTGGCGGCCAGCACGAGGATCAGGGCCGTCACGATGGCGATGAAGTAGAAGCCGATGGGGAACCCGCCGAACACCGTCTCCGCGATCTGCGCGATCAGCGTCTTCTGGTGATACCCGGCGGGGGCACCGATCAGCTGTTCGGCCGGGCTGTGCGCGTACACGATCCCGATCTTCTGGGCCAGGATGATGATGCCCATCAGCAGCACAATGGCAATCGATCCCAGCAGCAGCAGCGTGGTGGCCGCGTTGCGGGACTTGGGCTTCTGGAACGCGGGAACACCGTTGCTGATCGCCTCGACACCGGTCAGTGCCGCACAGCCGGAGGAGAAGGCCCGCGCGATCAGGAACGCGAACGCGATCCCGTACAGGTGGGAGTCTTCTGCCTCCAGCTCGAATCCGGACGATTCGGCGCGCAGGTCGTCGCCCAGCACGAAGATCTGGAAGAACCCCCATAGCAGCATGAGCGCCATGCCGGCGATGAACGCGTATGTCGGGATCGCGAAGGCGGCACCGGATTCACGGATGCCCCGCAGGTTGATGGCGGTCAGCAGCACGATGGCCGCGACCGCGAACAGCACCTTGTGCTGGGCCACGAACGGCACCGCCGAACCGATGTTGGACGCGGCCGACGAGATGGAGACCGCCACCGTGAGGACGTAGTCCACCAGGAGGGCGCTACCCACGGTCAGACCCGCGTTGGGACCGAGATTGACGGTCGCGACCTCGTAGTCGCCGCCGCCCGACGGGTAGGCGTGCACGTTCTGCCGGTAACTGGCGACCACCACCGCCATCACCGCGGCGACGGCGAGTCCGATCCAGGGGGTGTAGGCGTAGGCGGAGATGCCCGCCACCGACAGCACGAGGAAGATTTCCTCGGGGGCGTAGGCCACCGACGACATCGCGTCGGAGGCGAAGACCGGGAGGGCGATCCTCTTGGGAAGCAGCGTGTGCCCGAGCTTGTCGCTCCGGAAGGGTCTGCCTAGCAGTAGCCGCTTTGTGGCGGTCGAGAGCTTTGACACTGCCAAAGCGTAAGCCGTCCGCAGAAAACCTGGACCCTCACCCACCAATGTGTCCGGATTGCGATCTCTGTCTCGGTTGCTCTTCCGCCTGGGCACTGTACGGTTCGATTCGGTACGCACGTACTCGAGACGTGACGCCAGAGCCCATGAACGGAGTACAAGGTGTATGTGGTCATCATGGGATGCGGCCGGGTCGGCTCATCCCTCGCTGGCTCGCTGACCCGGATCGGCCACGAGGTCGCGGTCATCGACCGCGACCCTGCCGCATTCCTGCGTCTCGAACCCGACTTCCCCGGCCATACCGTCGTCGGGATGGGGTTCGACCGTGATGTGCTGGTCAAGTCCGGTATCGAGCGCGCAGAGGCATTCGCCGCGGTGTCGTCCGGAGACAACTCCAACATCATTTCCGCGCGTGTGGCCCGGGAGACGTTCGGCGTGGAACGCGTCGTCGCCCGGATCTACGACGCCAAGCGTGCCGCCGTGTACGAGCGGCTCGGGATCCCCACCGTCGCGACCGTCCCGTGGTCGACGGACCGCTTCCTGCACACCCTCACCCGCGACAGCCAGACCGCCAAGTGGCGCGATCCGTCCGGAACCGTCGCGGTCACCGAGTTGTCCCTGCACGAGGATTGGATCGGCAGGCCGGTCGCCGAACTCGAGGCCGCGACGAATTCGCGTGTCGCGTTCATCATCCGCTTCGGCACCGGCGTCCTTCCCGACCGCAAGACCGTCTTCCAGGCCGACGACCAGGTGTACATCGCGGCTGTGTCGGGAACGGTGGCGGAGGCCGTCGCGCTCGCGGGCAATCCCCCGCCTTCGGACAACTGAGACGGCAGTGAGAATGTTCACGATCGACCACCCGAACGGAAGCAATCGATGAGAGTCGCAATCGCAGGAGCCGGCGCAGTCGGACGCTCGATCGCGCGCGAACTGGTCCGCAGCGAACACGACATCATGCTTATCGAGCGCAAGCTCGAGCACGTCGAGCAGGAGTCGGTGCCCGAGGCGACCTGGGTCCACGCCGATGCGTGCGAGCTGAGCAGCCTCGAAGCGGCGTCCCTCGAAACCTACGAGGTGGTGATCGCGGCCACCGGTGACGACAAGGCCAACCTGGTCCTCAGCCTCCTCGCGAAGACCGAGTTCGGGGTCAGCCGTGTGGTCGCCCGCGTCAACGACCCCCGCAACGAGTGGTTGTTCGACGAATCCTGGGGAGTCGACGTCGCCGTCTCCACCCCCCGGATGCTCGCCTCACTGGTGGAGGAGGCGGTGTCGGTCGGCGACCTCGTGCGGCTGATGACGCTGCGCCAGGGGCAGGCCAACCTCGTCGAGGTCACGCTGCCCGACAACACCCCGCTCGCCGGGAAACCCGTCCGCAAGCTGCAATTGCCCCGCGATGCCGCACTGGTCACCATCCTCCGCGGCGGACGGGTCATCGTGCCGCAGCAGGACGATCCGCTCGAGGGCGGCGACGAACTGCTGTTCGTCGCGTCGGTGGACGTCGAGGACGACCTGCGCACGGCCGTCGGGCTCTCCTGATCCGGCAGGGACCGATCGACACCCGGGATCCGTCGAGTACCGCCGCAACACCCGAGAGCACCGTCGTCACCTGCGGGTGCACCCGGTGTGCCTTTACGTCATGACATTCGCGTCGAAGCATCCCGAGTGCCAGGACCTCGTGGCCTGATCGGTTCGGCGACTTCGTCTCCGGCACAACCGGTCTGCGCCCCCGCGGTCCCCGCCGAGGGCCGCGCTCAGGTGCGGCCGGGCTCGTCGCGGGGGCCGCCCGATTCCGTGTCGTCCGTCGGCTCGACGGCGTCGTCCGAGGGTCCCGGTTCGACGATCCGGTCTGCCCGGCGCACAGCCCAGATCGTCACCAGGAGAGCCAATCCCGCCAGCGGCCAGCCCATCGCGATGCGCGCGAACGCGAGCCAGCCGGTCTGGTCCGAATCATAGAGTTGCGACTGCACCAGGTACCGGGCCGCGAACACCAGCGCCCAGGCGGCAGTGGCCACGTCGTAGGCACGTACCGCGCCGCGATGGCGCCGCCAGAGGTTGCCGTGGCCGTTGAGGAATCCCCAGATCAGGCCGACGAGCGGCCAGCGCACAAGAATCGAGATCAGGAACACCGCCCCGTACGCGAGGCTCGTGTAGATCCCGAACAGGAAGTACCCTTTGGCATCGCCCGTGCGGTAGGCGATGAACGCGGAGATGCCGACACCGAAGAACCCGGACACCGCGGGCTGGATGGGGCTGTGGCGGACGAGGCGCCAGACGAGAATGGCAACGGCGACACCGAGGGCCGCCCAGATCGCCGGACCCAGGCCCCACACACCGTTGACCGGAACGAAGACCAGGATGGGCAGGGTCGAATAGATCAGCCCGCTGATCCCACCGAGCTGTTCGAGTATGGATTGCTGCTTCGTTTCGGTCACTCAACGAGAGTGCCACACGAGACGGCCGCTACGATTCGCCGCGCAGCTCGTAATACGGGTTGAAGATCACCTTCTGGCCGTCGCGTTCGCCGACACGGCCACGAACGAGCAGGGTCTTCCCCGGCTCGATGCCCGGAATTCTCCGTCGGCCGATCCACACCAACTTGATCTGTTCCGTGCCGTCGAAGAATTCGGCTTCGATGCTGGCGTTCCCGGACTTCGGACAGGCTTCGACACTACGGAGCCGTCCCAGCATGGTGACCTCTTCGCCGCGGCTGCAGTCGCAGGCACGTTGTGCGCCGGACGCCTGAGACGTCTCGGCCATTTCCTCGGCGTCCAGCTGCTCGAGGTCCTCGGTGAGCCTGCGAGTCAGCCGACGAAAATATCCTGCCGTGGCGGGTGCCATTGCGCGCTCCTGGAGCATGTGCGACGCGAGATCTTCGCGCCGCTCGTAGGGCTGTGTATTCGCCACTGTAGACCCATTGGTTCCCGTCAACCACACCACCGGAAGAGCGCTGTGACGGACGAGGCAGGATCATCTCATGCCCTCTGATGATCGGCCGTCCGTGGCCGTTGTGCTCCCGGGTACGGGATCCGACGCGGACTTCGTGGCCCGCGCCTTCACCGAGCCTCTGACCTGCCGTGGAGTTCACACGGCCGCAGTCGAACCCGATCCCCGTCGAGTCGTCGGAAGCTACGTCGACGCCCTCGACGCCGCGGCCGCGCAGCACGGGCGGATCCTCGTCGGCGGGGTCTCCATCGGGGCCGCCGTGGCGCTGCAGTGGGCAGGATCACACCCGGATCGCGTCGCGGGGGTTCTCGCGGCGCTGCCCGCGTGGACCGGGACCGCCGCGGACGCTCCCGCCGCCGCCAGCGCCCGGTTCACCGCGGCCCGGCTGCGGGCGGACGGCCTCGAACAGGTCACCGCCGAGATGATCGCCTCCAGCCCGGCCTGGCTGGGCCGGGAACTGGCGAAATCCTGGCGATCGCAGTGGCCGCACCTTCCCGCCGCGCTGGACGAGGCGTCCGAGTATCACGCCCCCGGTGTGGGCGACCTCGAGCGCATCACGGCGCCGGTGGGGATCGCTGCCGCCACCGACGACGCCGTGCATCCCCTCGAGGTCGCCCGCACGTGGTCCGAACGACTACCGCACGCGGGCCTCGTCACGGTGTCGCTGGACGAGATCGGCGCCGACCCGGCGGTTCTCGGCTACGCCACCCTCAGTGCGCTCGACTCGGTCCTGCACACGACCTGAGCCGCGAATCTCCGGGGCCGGGATCAGCGACCGAGTTGCTGCATCGCCGAACCCGATTCGCCGCGACGTTGCTGCGGCTGAGCCGGGGCTTCCGCGGGCGGCGCCTGCTGTTCGCCCTGCGGACCCGCCGGAGCCGGCTGCTG
The DNA here is from genome assembly GCF_026810085.1 of Rhodococcus sp. JS3073. NCBI lineage: Bacteria > Bacillati > Actinomycetota > Actinomycetes > Mycobacteriales > Nocardiaceae > Rhodococcus > Rhodococcus sp. JS3073. The sequence continues at coordinate 560,755 of NZ_CP113951.1, forward strand.
CGGAGCGGGCTGCTGCGGAACGGCACCCTGCTGCTGCGCCAACTGCTGCTGGTGTGCGGCGGCCAGCTGCTGGGCGAGGGCCTCGGGCAGGACCACCGGCAGCGGGGTCCGCACCGGGTTCGGCTCGTTTCCCCGCTTCACGACGGTGTCGCGCAGGATCGCCCTGGCGGTCGCGACGAGTTCCGAGTCGGCCGTGTTGCCGCCGCTCGGTCCCGCGACCACACAGCGCACCATCCACCGGTAGCCGTCGACGCCGATGAAGCGCAGGTCGGCGTTCGGGGTGACGGCGAAGACCTCGCGCCCCCACGGTCCGCTCTCGACGCTCACCGTCGCGTTGTCGTTGCGCAGCGATTCGGCGAGGTCGCCCGCGACTTCCCGCCACTGGCCGGGAGACTTCGGGGCGGCATACGCCGCCACGGTGATGCGCCCGTGCTGGGTGACGAGATGCACGGCCTGCGGCGAACCGTCCGGCGCCATCTCTACCTGCAACTGGGCGCCCTGGGGCATCGGCACGAGGACCGAACCGAGGTCGAGGCGGGTTCCCACCTCGCCGACGGTGAGATCGGCGCCCGACTCGAGGTCGTCGGCGTCGTACGGACCGCCGTCCACCTCGGTCACGGCGTCGTAGTCGTCCTCGTAATCCGCCTCCTCGTAATCCGCGTCGCCGTCGCCGGCCGCGGCGTCCGTCTCGGCGTCCTCGAAGAAACCGGACCGGTCGTCCTCGGCTTCCTTCTTCTTACGACGTCCGAACATGATCAGACTCCTTCACTGGCATTGCCGACAAGGCTGGCGTGGCCTCCGCTCGACCCGTGCCCGTCACTGCCGCGGGTGGTGCCGTCGAGCGACTGGACCTCGACGAACGACACCAGTTCGACACGCTGCACGAGAAGCTGGGCGATCCGGTCGCCCCGGCGGATCTCGATCGGGGTCTCGAGATCGTGATTGATCAGGCACACCTTGATCTCGCCGCGGTACCCGGCATCGATGGTGCCGGGGGTGTTGACCACCGACAGACCCGATTTTGCGGCCAGCCCGGATCGGGGGTGGATCAGCCCGACCGTGCCCAGGGGCAGCGCGATCGCGATGCCGGTTCCGACGAGGACTCGGCGCCCCGGCTCGATGGTCACGTCGATGGTGCTGCACAGGTCGACACCGGCGTCGCCGTCGTGCGCACGCTGCGGGACCGGAATGTCGGGGTCCAGCCGCTGGAGGGCGACGGGCGGAAGGGCGGGGGTCGCGGCGGGAGAATGGCCGGGAGATAGGTCGCTCACGTGCACCGAGCCTACTCTCAGACACCGACTATCCTGGTCGGGTGTCACAAACGTCCCGGCCCGAAGTCGCGCCCACCGATAACACCTCGCCCGTGCTGTACTCCGAGCGCCTGTGGGTGCCCGTCTGGTGGTGGGCAGTGGGCTTGTTCGTCGCCGGTCTGCTCGCTGCGGAGGTGCACATGGGTGCGCCGGGACTGCGTGCGTGGCTGCCGTACGTCCTCCTGCTCCCTCTGCCCGTGTGGGGCCTCGTCTGGCTCAGCCGTCTCCGCGTCGAGGTCGTGGAGGAACCGAACGGTGTCCACCTGCGGGTCGGACAGGCGCATCTGCCGCTGGACGTCATCGCGCGGGTCGCCGAGGTTCCCGGTTCGGCGAAGAGCGCGGCTCTCGGTCGCCAGCTCGACCCCGCCGCCTTCGTGCAACACCGGGTCTGGGTCAAGCCGATGGCACTGATCGTGCTCGACGACCCCGAGGACCCGACCCCCTACTGGTTGATCAGCACACGACGGCCGGCCGAGTTGCTGGCCGCCGTCAACCGTGCCCGCCCGCAGGCGGACGGAGACTGATCGGACGGTGGGCCTCCCACCGTCCGCCTCTCGTACTCGCCGCCGCTCAGGCCGCGCAGTCCCTGCACACCAGCACTCCGCCCGCGTCGCTGGCGAGCCGGCTGCGGTGGTGCACCAGGAAACAGCTCGAACACGTGAACTCGTCGGCCTGCTTCGGAACGACCCGCACCGAGAGCTCTTCACCGGACAGATCCGCGCCGGGCAGTTCGAACGATTCCGCGGTGTCGGACTCGTCGACGTCGACAACAGCCGACTGAGCCTCGTTGCGTCGCGCCTTCAGTTCCTCCAGCGAATCCTCCGAAACCTCGTCGGACTCTGTTCGCCGCGGTGCGTCGTAGTCAGTTGCCATGTCGCCTTCCCCTCATCCTCTTCCGTGTATCCCGGCCCGTGCGGTACGTCGAACCGATTGCCGGTCGACCGCCCACACGAAAACCGCCTCGGCGCAGATCACACCCTGCGGCTGCACAACGCTGCAGCGGATGGGTTCGTGCCCGGAACCAGGCCCCGGAAACATGATCTACGCCTCTTTTGTCATCTATTGCCGACCCTCGTTCTGCACGCTTTGAACGACTGGGGCCGCCAGACAGTAGCCGAAGGAAGTACAAAAGTCGTAACCGAATCGACCGATCGCGCAAATTGTCTGCTAATCGTCACCAACACCACAGCAAGCTGTGACATTCCACAACGGGGACGGGTTCGGGGTTATGACGTGCCAGGGATCTAAGGTAGGTGCCGAACCTGCGCCACGACGTGTGGCCGGGCCCTGTATCGGTGCGCTGTACGGGTGCAACGTACGAAGCGCAGTTCGTAGGAGAGGTCGAGGCACACTGTGGTTTCACTGATCACCGAAGGCAGCCCGCTCGACGACAAGGGTCGTCCGTTCCGGCGGCGGCGGGCGATGCCGATCCTCGTGGTGTTCGCCGTCCTCGCCCTGCTCGGCGCCGTCGTGTGGATCGGCGTCCTCGGCGACGACGAGGATCTGGCCACCACCGTCGACTGCAACCCTCCGCAGCCGGCCGCGCAGCCCGTCGACCCCGCCGCCCCGCCGCAGCAGGCACTGGGCGAGAAGGTCGACGGTTCGACCCTGCGGGACGTGGAGCCTGCCGCACTGTCCGCCACCAAGGTGCGCGTGTTCAACGCCAACGGCGAGCACGGCCAGGCGGCGCAGGTGGCCGCACAGCTCAGCGACTACGGGTTCGCGAGCGCACCCGACGTCCAGGCGGGCAACGACCCGGTCTACGTCGACCAGAACATGCAGTGCCAGGGGCAGCTGCGGTTCGGACCCGACGGCGCCGCCGCCGCGAGCGCACTCTGGCTGGTGGCCCCGTGCGCCGAACTCATCCAGGACACCCGCACCGACGACACGGTCGACCTCGCCCTCGGCACCTACTTCCGCAAGATCTCGCCGAACACCGACGCCGAAGAAGTCCTGCGGTCCCTGAAGGATCCGCCGCCCGGAACCCAGCCCGCCCCCCTCGACATCGACCTCCTCAAGGCGGCGCGCACCGCCCGCTGCTGACCGGCGGTCACCCTTCCGGGATCGGGGCGTCCACCCCGATCTCGGCGAACAGCGCGTCCAGCGCGTCCGCGATCCCGGGGGCCGCGGCCACCACCACGTCGCCGTCCGCACTCGACGTCTGCGGGGAGGGGATTCGCACGCGGGCCCCCGCCTCGGTGGCGATCAGCGACCCCGCGGCCCAGTCCCACGGGCTCAGCCCGTGTTCGAAGTGGGCGTCGACACGGCCGGCCGCGACCATGCACAGATCGAGGGCCGCCGAGCCGATCCGGCGGATGTCCCGCACCCTCGGCAGGATGTCCGCGATGAGAGCGCCCTGCGCCTCGCGCCGCGCCGCGCCGTACCCGAATCCGGTGGCGAGCAACGCCATCGACACGTCGGTGACCGGGTTGCACCGGAGGTTGCTCACCCGTCCGTCCGCGTCGGTGAGGGTTGCCCCGCCGCCGCGTGCTGCCGCGTAGGTCGATCGGGCCGCCACGTCGACGACGGCCCCGGCGACGGACACGCCGTCGATCTGGGCGGCCACGGAGACGGCGTACGCCGGGACGCCGTACAGAAAGTTCACGGTGCCGTCGATCGGATCCACGATCCACCGCACCTCGGCGGCGGAATCCTCCTCTCCCCCACCTTCTTCGCCGAGGATCGCGTCGCCGGGGCGAAGCTCCGCGAGCCGGTCGCGGATGACCTGCTCGCTCTCGGTGTCGACCACCGTGACCGGGTCGGTCGGGGTGCTCTTCGACGCAACGGAATCGCCGGATCCCGCTCGCTTCCCGACGTTTCCGAAGACCTCGGGCCGTCGCGCCCGGACATGGGCGGCGGCTTCCTCGGCCACCGCCACGGCGACCTCGAGCAGTCGCCGGGGATCGGTGCCGACATGGCCTGGCGCGGACTCTGAACTCTGGGCTGCATGCACCCACCCATCGGAACACACTTTCGCTGCCTCACACCACCGCTGACGTTTCGCACAGCTGGTGTCATCGCCCACCGAACACGCGCCGACACACTAGTGTGACGGACAGCAGCAGAGCGCCGGAGAACACGTCGTCGTCGACACGAAGGAGCACACGCCATGACCAAAACGGGGTTCGGTGTCGACGTCGGAGGCAGTGGCGTCAAGGGTGGCGTCGTGGATCTCGAGACTGGCCAGCTGGTCGGGGACCGCATCAAGCTTCTCACTCCCCAGCCTTCCACTCCGGAGGCGGTTGCGGAGACCGTCGCCGAGATCATCCGCCAGGCAGAATGGAACGGACCGGTCGGTATAACCCTGCCGAGCGTCGTCACCGGCGGTGTGGCGCGATCCGCCGCCAACATCGACAAGAAGTGGATCGGGACGGACGCCCGCGCGTTGTTCTCCGACGCACTCGGCGGCCGGCTCGTCACCGTCCTCAACGACGCGGATGCCGCGGGGATAGCGGAGGACGCGCTCGGCGCCGGCAAGGACGCGAAGGGGGTCGTCATCCTCCTCACGTTCGGCACCGGCATCGGCTCGGCGATCCTCCACAACGGCGTCCTGCTCCCCAACACCGAGTTCGGGCACATGGAGGTGGACGGCAAGGAAGCCGAGCACCGGGCGGCTTCCTCGGTCAAGGAGAAGAAGGATCAGTCGTACAAGGAATGGGCCGGCGAGGTGAGCCGTGTCCTCACCCGCTTCGAGAACCTCCTGTGGCCGGATCTGTTCATCGCGGGCGGCGGAATCAGCCGGAAGAACGAGAAGTGGATCCCGCATCTGACCAACAGGACACCCGTCGTACCTGCTGCGCTGCTGAATACGGCAGGCATCGTCGGTGCTGCGCTCGCAGTGGAAACGGGCATCGCTCCGTAACTAATTCGGATGGGTCGTTACAATGGAAGAGCCCGGCTGCGCGCCGGCGAAACCAGTAGACCTCTCCGCCGGATGACCACTCTGGCGTGACGCCGCACGACACCGTCACGAAAGGGCGTACGTGGCAGCCACCGATACACGTCAGACTGCTGATTCGACTTCGGAGTCAGGACCGGAAGCACCAGTCGGAGCGGCAGCCACCGGCACTGCTCCGGCAGCCGAGGAAGCTCCCGCGAAGAAGCCGGCGGCCAAGAAGGCTCCCGCCAAGAAGGCAGCAGCGAAGAAGGCTCCCGCCAAGAAGGCGGCAGCCAAGAAGGCGGGCGGCAAGAAGGCCACGGCCGGTAAGGGCGCGGACGGCGAGGACGTCGACGAAGACTCCGCCGACATGGAAGACATCGACATCACCGAGGGCGACCTCGCCGAGGTCGAGTCCGATGTCGTCGAGGTCGTCGCGGTCGGCGAAGACGAGGAGACCGAGGAGCCGTCCGAGAAGGACAAGGCCTCCGGCGACTTCGTGTGGGACGAGGAGGAGTCCGAAGCACTCCGCCAGGCCCGCAAGGACGCCGAACTGACCGCGTCCGCCGACTCGGTCCGTGCCTACCTCAAGCAGATCGGCAAGGTCGCCCTCCTCAACGCCGAAGAGGAGGTCGAGCTCGCCAAGCGGATCGAGGCCGGGCTCTACGCGACCCAGATCATGCAGGAGCTGTCCGATTCCGGCGAGAAGCTCCCCGCCGCCCAGCGCCGGGACATGAGCTGGATCTGCCGCGACGGAAACCGCGCCAAGAACCACCTCCTCGAGGCGAACCTCCGCCTCGTCGTGTCGCTGGCGAAGCGCTACACCGGCCGCGGCATGGCGTTCCTCGACCTGATCCAGGAAGGCAACCTGGGCCTCATCCGTGCCGTCGAGAAGTTCGACTACACCAAGGGCTACAAGTTCTCGACCTACGCCACCTGGTGGATCCGTCAGGCCATCACCCGCGCGATGGCCGACCAGGCCCGCACCATCCGCATCCCGGTGCACATGGTGGAGGTCATCAACAAGCTCGGCCGCATCCAGCGTGAACTCCTGCAGGACCTGGGCCGTGAGCCCACTCCCGAAGAGCTCGCCAAGGAAATGGACATCACGCCCGAGAAGGTGCTGGAGATCCAGCAGTACGCTCGTGAGCCCATCTCCCTCGACCAGACGATCGGCGACGAGGGCGACAGCCAGCTCGGCGACTTCATCGAGGACTCCGAGGCCGTCGTGGCCGTCGACGCCGTGTCGTTCACCCTGCTGCAGGATCAGCTGCAGTCGGTGCTCGAGACGCTGTCCGAGCGTGAAGCGGGCGTCGTGCGCTTGCGCTTCGGCCTGACCGACGGACAGCCCCGCACCCTCGACGAGATCGGCCAGGTCTACGGGGTCACGCGTGAGCGCATCCGTCAGATCGAGTCCAAGACCATGTCGAAGCTGCGCCACCCGTCCCGGTCGCAGGTGCTGCGCGACTACCTGGACTGACGAAACACACCTCGATGCCCCCGGACTCCGAGCGAGTCCGGGGGCATTGTCGTCTGCGGCCCGCTACGCGCTGGTGCGAACCCGGATCCAGACACCTGCCACCGGTTCGACGACGCGGGCCGCCACCGGGCCGATGACGGCCATCAGGAGGACGTACGCGGTGGCGAGTGCCACGAGTTCGCTCTCCACCGCTCCGGCCGACAACGCCAGGCCGGCGATGACGATCGAGAACTCGCCGCGCGCGATCAACGCGACTCCGGCCCGGGCCCGGCCCAGCCGCCCGACGCCCTGTTGTTTCGCCGCCCACGCGCCGGTGATCATCTTCGTCAGCGCCGTGACGACGGCGAGGAGGACGGCCCAGCCGAGCACCGGCGGGATCGCACGGGGATCGGTGTTGAGCCCGAACACCACGAAGAACATCGCCGCGAACAGATCACGGAGCGGTTCGAGGACACGGCTCGCGTTGTGGGCGGTCGTACCGGAGATCGCGATCCCCAGGAGGAACGCCCCGACCGCGGCCGAGACCTGCATCGCCGAGCTGATCCCCGCCACGAGTAGTGCGGCACCGAGCAGTTTCAGGAGCAGGGTCTCGCTGTCCGGGCTGTCCAGCAGAGCGGAAACATAGCGGCCGTACCGCAGGGCGATCACGAGGACGACCGAGATCACGACGAGGGAGATGCCCACCGCCTCGAGTCCACCGGCGAAACTGACGCCGGCGAGGAGGGCCGTCAAAATCGGTAGGTAGACGGCCATCGCGAGGTCCTCGAACACGAGAATCGAGAGCACGACCGGCGTTTCACGGTTACCGAGCCGACCCAGGTCGCTCAGCACCTTCGCGATGATGCCCGACGACGAGATGTAGGTGACGCCGGCCATCACGACCGCGCCGGTGGTCCCCCACCCCAGCATCAGGGCGACGACCGCGCCGGGCGCGGCGTTGAGGACGGCGTCCACGACACCGGCCATCCACGACCGTCGCAGCCCGGTGACGAGTTCCGACGCGGTGTATTCGAGCCCGAGCAGAAGCAGGAGAAGAACCACCCCGATCTCGCTCGCCAGGTGACTGAACTCGCTGATGTCGCCGAGGTTGACGAATCCGCCGCTGCCGAAGCAGAGTCCGCCGAGGAGATAGAACGGGATCGGCGACATGCCGAATTGAGCGGCCAGACGGCCCAGCAATCCGAGCGCGAAGAACACCGCGCCCAGTTCGATGAGCGCGAGCGTGGTGGTGTTCACGGGACCGTCAGCCGTTGGCCAGGAGCTTGGCTGACGCGTCCAGTCCGTCTGTGGTTCCGACGGCGACCAGGAGGTCACCGGAGGTGAGCAGGAAGTCGGGCTTCGGTGACGGGTACACCTGACCGGCCCGCATGACCGCGACGATCGAGACCCCGGTGCGGGTGCGCATCGCCGTGTCGCCGAGCGAGCGGCCGTCGAACCGGGAGTCCTCCTTGATGTACAGCTGCTTGGTGCGGATGCCGGGCAGGTCCCGGTGCTCCTCCTCCAGCTGCGCCACCAGTTGCGGTGCCCCCAGCAGATTGCTGAGGACTGCCGCCTCCTCGGTGGTGAGCGGCACGGACGCAGCGCACGCATCGGGATCGTCGGCCTTCGAGACGATCAGATCGGTGCGACCGTCGCGATGGGTGATGACACCGATGCGGCGACCGGCGGCGAGTTCGAAGTCCTTACGCACCCCGATACCCGGTAGTGGCGTCACTTCAACGTTCATGCCTCCACGGTAGACCGATCGGTGTGCCCACCGCGGAAGGCTCGCGTCAGCGCCGGGCCGGGAACGTTCCGTCGGCGTCGGGGCGGTACTCCTCGACCGCGGTGACCGCCGTGACGGGCAGCGGCCCGTACAGGTGTGGAAACAGCATCGACGCCGGATCGGCCGGTACGCCCGGCTCCCATTTCACCGGCGCACTGAGCGCGGCGGGGTCGAGTCTCAGCAGAACGAGGTCCGTGCGGCCGGCGAACAACCTGTTGGCGGGCAGATGTACCTGGGCGGGCGTCGAAAGGTGCACGAAACCGTCCGTCGCGAACGTCGCGGGCACTCGGGTGCCTTCGCGTTCCGCGGTGCGCCATTCGTCGCGGCTGCAGATGTGGACCAGCTGGTCTTCGGATTTCACTCGGTGAGACTAGCGTCACGCCTGAAAACGAATCAGCTGTCAGCGAACTCGGACCGTGCGGTCTGTTCACATCTGCGCTCGTCACGTCCCTGACGGCGCGTTTCCGGCGCGTTTCGTGTGTGATGCAACACTGAGAAACGCCGACGGGAACAACGCGTAAACCCCAAACGTCTGACAGAGTAGATCCACCGCGCCACCCCCGACGCGGCGGACCAAGGCCCCAGGCACTCGGCATCAGTCGAAGCCAGTACGGAGGAGTCATGCCCGGAACACTGACCAGCCCCCCGTTGACCGCAGCCGACCGGTGCGACCGGTGCGGTGCGGGAGCCCGCGTTCGCGCGGTTCTTCCGACCGGAGGAGAGTTGCTCTTCTGCGGTCACCACGCCAACGAGCACGCAGACCGTCTTCGCGAGATGAACGCCACGATCGTGTCCGAAGCCGAAGCTGCAATCTGATACGTCAGCCCGGGTGACCCGTCCCAGGCTCACCTCGTCAGCAAAGAGACCGGCGAGTGCGATGCACTCGCCGGTCTCTTTGCGTTCGAGTCACCGGATGACGCCGGTCACCACTGGCGCAGGGTGGAGATCCGCTCGGTGAGCTGCTCAACGGTGGCGATCGCCGTGGGCGGTCCCCCGCAGACACGACGCAGTTCGCCGTGGATGGTGCCGTGCGGCTTGCCCGTCCTGTGGTGGTGCATCGCGACGAGACTGTTCAGTTCGCGGCGCAGCTGCGCGAGCTGTCCGGCGGCAGCCACCCGGTCCGCGACCTGAGGAACGGGCGTGTGCACGGGCGCGGGTGCAGGCTCCTGCTTGTCCAGCTGCTCCGACTGACGCTGACGCAGCAGCGCGCGCATCTGATCGGCGTCGAGCAGCCCGGGCAGACCCAGGTAGTCGGCCTCCTCGTCGGAGCCCGAGAACGTGGCCGTCCCGAAGGACGATCCGTCGTAGATCACCTGATCGAGCTCGGCGTCCGCGCCGAGCGAGGTGAACGCCTTCTCCTCCTCGCCGAGCTCGTCCTTCTGCTTGTTCGCGTCGGCGAGGAGGTCGTCGTCGAAGCCGTCCTTCTCCCGATGCGGCTTGCCGAGCACGTGGTCGCGCTGCGCCTCGAGCTGGCTGGCCAGGTCGAGCAGCACCGGAACCGACGGGAGGAACACGCTCGCGGTCTCGCCCTTGCGGCGGGACCGCACGAAACGCCCGATCGCCTGCGCGAAATACAGCGGGGTGGACGCACTGGTGGCATACACACCGACGGCCAGGCGGGGAACGTCGACGCCTTCCGACACCATGCGGACGGCGACCATCCACTTCTGGGTGCTCGCCCCGAACTCGGCGATCCGCTTGGACGCCGTCGGGTCGTCGGAGAGCACCACGACCGGGTCTTCCCCGGTGACCGCCTTCAGTGTCTGCGCGTACGCACGGGCCACAGTCTGGTCGGTCGCGATCACGAGACCTCCGGCGTCGGGCATGCCGCCTGTACGCAGCTGGCCCAGCCGGGTGTCGGCGGCGTGCAGGACCGCGGGAATCCAGTCGCCCGACGGGTCCAGAGCGGTTCGCCACGCCCGGGCCGTCTGTTCCGCGCTGAGCGGCTCGCCGAGTCGCGCGGAGAACTCCTCACCCGCGTTGTTCCGCCAGCGTGCCTCGCCGGAGTACGCGAGGAACACGACAGGCCGGACGACGCCGTCCGCGAGGGCGTCCGAGTACCCGTAGGAGTGATCCGCCTTCGACCGCATCAGACCCTCGCGGTCGGGTTCGTACGTCACGAACGGGATCGCACTGTCGTCGCTGCGGAACGGCGTACCGGTCAGGGCCAGACGGCGGGTGGCGTCACCGAACGCCTCCCGGATGGCGTCACCCCAGCTCTTCGCGTCGCCACCGTGGTGGATCTCGTCGAGGATGACCAGCGTGCGCCGGCTCTCGGTGCGGACCCGGTGCTTGAACGGGTGCGAGGCGACCTGCGCGTACGTCACCACGACACCCTGGTAGTCGCTGGACGTCTGCCCGGTCGAGTTCGAGAAGTACGAGTCCAGCGCGATGCCGTTGCGCGCGGCGGACTCGGCCCACTGGTGCTTGAGGTGCTCGGTCGGCGCGACCACGGTCACCTGATCGACGGTGCGGTCGCGCAGCAACTCCGACGCGACCCGCAGCGCGAACGTGGTCTTACCGGCGCCCGGCGTCGCGACCGCGAGGAAGTCCTGCGGTCCGGTGGACAGATACTTCGTCAGCGCACGACGCTGCCAGGCGCGCAGCGATCCTGCGGGTCTGGCAGGTTCGGTCTGTGCGAGGTAGGCCTCGGTGCCCACGATCTGCGCGGCCTCGGTTTCCATTCTCGGCGCCGACTGGGAGCCCACTGTCTCAGCACTCACGGGCTGCCCTCCGCTGGCATGGCACTGTTTGCTCGCACTCCTCGGTATTCGATCGACATGTCCGGGTCCAGACCCGAAGGCGCTGTCCGTCAAGGAGCCTAGCGCCCGGATCCGACGCGAACCGCATTCGCGAGTTCCGATAGTGACAGATTTGTCGCGACACGAGGACAGCAGCGGTGGGCAACCGGGCGTGTCGTCAGGGATGCTGGAAACATCATGACCGAAACACCCTCGACAACGCCGCGCAGTGGCGGTGACCCACCCCGGTCCGGGTGGCATCCGCTACGTCGCACACTGAGCGTGATCGGTCGCACAGCGAGCAAGGCTTGGGACGATTCGATCTTCGGAAAGGCGGCCACGGCGGCGTTCTGGCAGACGCTGTCGCTGCCCCCGCTCCTGCTGGGGCTCCTCGGGATGCTCGGCTATGTCGGCGGGTGGTTCGGACCCGACACCGTCGACATCATCCAGTCGAAGATCATCAACTTCAGCGGGACGGTGTTCAGCGACAGCGTCGTCGAACAGATCATCCGCCCGACGGTCGGCGACGTACTCGAACGCGGGCGTCCCGAGATCGTGTCACTGAGCTTTCTGCTGTCCCTGTGGGCCGGGTCGTCCGCCATCTCCACGTTCGTGGACTCGATCGTCGAGGCCCACGGCCAGCAGGAGGCGCGGCACCCCGTGTGGCAGCGCGTGTTCGCGTTGCTGCTCTACGTGATGTTCCTGATCCTCGCAGTGTTCACCCTGCCGCTGGTCGCGCTGGGGCCGACACTCGTCGGCAGGGTGCTCCCGGAGGCCTGGCGCACGATCGGGACCGAGATCGTCGACACGTTCTACTACCCCGGCGTGGGACTGCTGCTCATCGTCGGCCTGACGACGCTGTACAAGGTGGCGCTCCCCCGGTCGCTGCCCTGGCACCGACTCCTCGGCGGCGCGCTCGTCGCGGGGATCTTCTTCCTCGGCGCGAGCACCTGCCTGCGCCGCTACCTCTCCTGGGTGGCCGGAACCGGGTACACGTACGGGGCGCTGGCCACACCGATCGCGTTCCTGCTGTTCACGTTCTTCCTCGGTTTCGCGGTGGTGCTCGGCGCCGAGTTCAACGCCACCGTCCAGGAGTTCTGGCCCGCCCGTGCGACCCGCATCGACCAGATGCGGGATTGGATCGCCGCGCAGGCCGAGAGTTCGCCGTCGACGGGTCCGGTGACCAGCCTCACTCGTCGTATCGCCACCGGTCCGATCAAGGTCGTCGGCGACCGAGCCCGCCCGGATGCGGCCGAACCGGTGTCCGGGAACGACGACGAGCCCGACGGCCCGGTACGAGAATCCCCCGAGCCACCGGGTGTGCGACGAGCGCCGGTGAAGCCTCAGTCGCCCTTGCGCAATCCTTCGTAGATCTTCTTGCAGTCGGGGCAGACCGGCGATCCCGGCTTCGCGGACTTCGTCACCGGAAACACCTCGCCGCACAACGCGACGACGTGAGTGCCCATGACGGCGCTCTCCGCGATCTTGTTCTTCTTGACGTAGTGGAAGAACTTGGGAGTGTCGTCATCGGTCGACTCGTCGGTGGTGACGTCGGGCCGTTCCTTGGTTTGAGTGCTCACCCCTCAATAATGCCGCAACCGGCCGACGATCCCACCCCCTGTGTGCATTTCCCGCCTGACAGTGGAACAGTGGAGACATGGCACGAAGTGCAGGGTTCGGTGGGTCTCACGACGCCGGCTCACCGAGCAATCCGGTTCTCATCACCGAGGCAGCGCAATCCATCGAGGATCAACACCGCGCCCGGGTCCGCAAGTACCTGCTCATCATGTCCTTCCGGTTCCCCGCGCTGATCTTCGCGGCGGTGGCGTACGGCATCTGGGAGAACCCGTGGATCTCGATGGCGATCATCGGTGTGTCGATCCCGCTGCCGTGGATCGCGGTCCTCATCGCCAACGACCGCCCGCCGCGCACCAAGGACGAGCCCAGCCGGTACGACCACCGCGAGTCGCCGTCCACGGCCCTGCCCGCGCCGCCGCACCACACGATCGAGGGCTGACGCAGTCGGGCGTGCTGCAACAATGCACGAGTGAACCGTGACGAGCTGCTGTCGATCTGCCCCTCTCTGCGTGAGGCCCTCCGCCGCAACCGGTACGACACGGACACTCTGCTCGATGCGCTGGGCCCCGAGGTCCATGCGGCGTTGAGCCGCAACGAGCCGGTCCCGGTGCGCCGGGCCAGCGCCGGCTGCGGCGAACTCGGCACCCTGATCCGCCTGTTCCTTCTCACCGACGACTGTCCCGTCGGCGAGGTGGCCGCGGCGCTGTCCCCGCTTCCGGTCGAGGACGCCGTCGCGGCCGGCCTACTCGAATCCGACGGCGACGCGGTCCGGGCAGCCCTCGACCTCCGTCCGATGGACATCGGCGGTGGCAACCGCTGGGTGCTCTCCGACCTCGACGGCGCACTCCGCCCCCGCGAGACCCCCGTCGACCACGTCATCGGCGTCGGGCACGCGTCGCTGTCGCTGTTGCAGGCCACCCCGACCGCGCCGGTCGGGACACTGCTCGACGTCGGGACCGGGTGCGGAATCCAGGCCCTGCACGGCGCGTCCTACGCCGGCTCGGTCACGGCCACGGACCTGAACGTCCGTGCCGTCGATCTGGCGGCCGTCACGACGGCGCTCAACGAGGAAGAGGTGGAACTGCTCGCCGGGTCGTGGTTCGAGCCGGTCGAGGGCCGCACGTTCGATCAGGTCGTGGCCAATCCGCCGTTCGTCGTCAGCCGCGCCCGGGTGGGTCACACCTACCGCGACTCCGGACTCGACCTCGACGGCGCGAGTGAGCTGATGATCTCCCAGGTGGCCGACTACCTCGCGCCCGGCGGGACGGCGGCGCTGCTGGCGTCCTGGATCCACGTCGAGGGCGAGGACTGGCGCGCCCGGGTGGCGTCCTGGCTTCCCGCCCACGGGATCGACGCGTGGGTGGTGCAGCGGGACGTCGCGGACCCGGCCCTGTACGTCGGCACCTGGATGCGGGACGGCGGCCTCGACACCCGGGACCCGTCCACCGCGACGATCGCCGGGGACTGGCTGGATCACCTCGCGAGCGCGAACGTCGAGGGGGTCGGCTTCGGGTTCGTCTACCTGCGCCGGACCGACGCACCCACCGATCTGATGGCGGAGGATCTCACCCACGGCTTCACCGACCCCTTGGGCGCGGAGGCGCTCGCGTACTTCGAGCGGGTGGCGTGGCTGCGCGAGCACGACGTGCTCACCGCGCGTTTCCGCGTCGAGGAGAGCACCGCCCTGGAGCGGGTGTTCCTGCCCGGCGAGGAGGGGTGGACCCAGGTGGTCGCCCGGTTGCACCGGGGGAACGGCCCGGCGTGGCAGCACGAGGTCGACGATCTCGTCGCCTCGCTCGTCGCGGGCATGCGCGGCGACGGCCTCGTGCTGGGCGAATTGATCGAGCTCCTCGCCGCCGCCCACGGCGTCGACGCCGAGGAACTCGCGCAGTCGGCGGTGCCGCTCGTGCACGCCCTCGTCCGGCACGGCCTCGTGCTTCCCGCGTAGCCGCCGGGTTCCCGATCCGTCCCCCTTATACGTGTTCTCAGCAACTTCTCAGGACCGAATCGAGGAACCCGCAGGTCACAGCCTCCTCGCAAATTACCGGCCGGGAACTTTCCCAGGCCTTCGGCGCGTTGATCCATATGAGACACCACCGATGAGGAGGCAAGTCATGACAAGCCCCAGCACCACTACTCGCATTCGCCCCAGCGCTGCCGATCTGGACGCCCAGAGCCCCGCTGCCGACCTGGTCCGGGTCTACCTGAACGGAATCGGCCGTACAGCTCTGCTGACGGCCGCAGACGAGGTAGAACTGTCCAAGCGAATCGAGGCTGGGCTGTACGCCGCGCACATCCTGGAGACCGGGAAGCGACTTTCCCCCGCCAAGAAGCGCGACCTCGCGACGATCGTCCGTGAAGGACAGTCCGCCCGCGCACACCTCCTCGAGGCCAATCTGCGGCTAGTCGTCTCGCTCGCGAAGCGGTACACCGGACGCGGCATGCCCCTGCTGGACCTCATCCAGGAGGGCAACCTGGGTCTGATCCGCGCGATGGAGAAGTTCGACTATGCGAAGGGGTTCAAGTTCTCGACGTATGCCACGTGGTGGATTCGTCAGGCGATCACCCGCGGCATGGCCGACCAGAGCCGGACAATCCGGCTCCCAGTGCACCTCGTGGAGCAGGTCAACAAGCTGGCCCGCATCAAGCGTGAGCTGCATCAGCAGCTCGGGCGTGAGGCGACGGACGACGAACTGGCCGAAGAGTCCGGAATCCCGGCGCACAAGATCGCGGATCTCCTCGATCACAGCCGCGACCCGGTGAGCCTCGACATGCCGGTCGGCAACGACGAGGAAGCACCCCTGGGCGACTTCATCGAGGACTCCGAGGCCACGTCGGCGGAGAACGCCGTGATCGCCGGTCTCCTGCACAGCGATGTGCGCAGCGTGCTGGCCACCCTCGACGAGCGTGAGCAGCAGGTCATCCGCCTGCGTTACGGTCTCGACGACGGTCAGCCGCGCACCCTCGACCAGATCGGCAAGCTTTTCGGGCTCTCCCGCGAGCGTGTCCGTCAGATCGAGCGCGAAGTGATGGGCAAGCTGCGTCAGGGCGACCGCGCCGAGCGGCTGCGCTCCTACGCCAGCTGACGAGAGTCTCCCACCGGAATCAGCGCCGGTGCCGGGTCGTACGCGACCGGCACCGGCGTTGTGCTGTCTGCGGGCCTCTGGTCGATCAGCGCAGGCGGCGGGGGCCGAGGTCGGCGACGCTGGGCTCGGGGCCGATCCGCACGCGCGAATCGGTGATCTGGGCGCCTTCGGCGGAGGCGAGCACGGGTTCGCAGGCCAGTTCCCGTACCTCCGGGAGGTCGTCGGCGAGCGCGGAGATCCGCTGCACGAGGTCGACGAGAGCCGATTTGTTCACCGGTACGGCGCTGCGGTAGCCGGACAGCAGCGGCGCGGCCTTCGGTGCGTCGATCAGTTCCGCGGCGGCGTCCTCGGTGAGGGGAAGCACCCGGTAGGCGCGGTCGCCGAGGAGGTCGGAGATCACGCCGGCGAGTCCGAACGAGATGAGCGAACCGAACGACGGGTCGTCCTGCACACCCACCACACAACCGATTCCCTTGGTGGCCATTCGCTGCACGTGGAGTAGCGGTTCACCGGACGCGGCGGCGAGGTCGCGGTAGGCCCAGCGGACCGAATCGGGCCCGACCAGATCGAGGCGGACACCACCGAGGTCCGGGCGGTGCCGCCACTGCTCCCCCGTCGCCTTCACCGCGACCGGGTATCCCAATTCCTCGGCGGCCTGCACGGCCTCGTCTTCGGTGGTGGCGGAACGGAATTCCACGACGTTCACGCCGTAGCATGCGAGGAGCTGCGATGCCTCGAAGTCCGACAGCCACCGTCCCGCCGACGTCGAGAGCCAGCCGTCGACCATCGTCTTCGCCCGCTCCGGATCGATCCCGTTGGGGCGCACAACTTTCGAGGACGGTTTACTCTTCCACGCCGAGTACCGCCAGGCACGGGCCAGTGCCAGCGCCGCGCGTTCCGGACCGGGATAGGAGGGAACCGAACCGCGCGTCGGGTGCCCGTCCTCACCTCGGACCGCCAGGACGTCGGGCACACCCTCCGCCGCGAGGAACGTCGTGAGGACGGGTTTGTCGGCTTCACGCACCGCCTCCCGCAGCGCCTGGGCATAGGGTTCCACGGGAACGGCGACCGGTGGAACGAACACGGCGATCACCGAATCGACGTCGAAGGACGTGAGCGCCGTCCGCACGGCCGCCGCGAACTCCTCGGGACCGGCCTGCGGACCGAGGTCCACGGGGTCGCCGACCTGCAGACCCTCACTGCGGGCCGCGTCCGCGGCGAGCACACCGAGCGCGGTGGAGTTTCCGACCACGGCGAGCCGGGGGCCCGCGGGCAGCGGCTGATACCCGAACAGCAGCGCACAGTCGAACAACTGAGAGATCGACCCGACCTGCACCACACCGGCCTGCTCGAAGAGGGCGCGGACGATCGAATCGTCCATCTCGCCGCCGCTGGCCGCCAACGCGGGCGGGACGGCATGCCGGCCGCTCTTGACCGCGACGATCGGCTTGTTCCGCGCCACCCGGCGTGCGATTCGCGAAAACTTGCGGGGATTACCGAAACTCTCCAGGTACAGCAGCACCACCTCGGTGGCCGGATCGGAATCCCAGTACTGCAGGAGGTCGTTGCCGGAGACGTCGGCGCGGTTTCCCGCGGAGACGAAGGCGGACAATCCGATTCGGCTCCGCGCGGCCTCGTCGAGGATGGCGATGCCGAGTGCGCCGGACTGGCAGAAGAATCCGACGTTGCCGGGGCTCGGCAGCACCGGCGCGAGGGTGGCGTTCAACGAGACCTCGCTGTCGTTGTTGGCCACGCCGAGCGCGTTCGGACCGATCAGCCGCATCCCGTGCGCGCGGGCGGCGTGGACGAGGCGACGTTCGGACTGCCGTCCGTCCATCCCGGTTTCACTGAATCCCGATGACACGACGACGAGGGCCTTGACCCCCTTGTCCAGGCAGTCGTCGAGGACGGCGTTGATCGATTCGGCGGGTACCGCGACGACGGCGAGATCCACCTCGTCGGGGATGTCGCGGACGGTCGGGTACGCCCGAACACCGTGAACCGAACGGTGCTCGGCGTTGACCGGATACACCGGGCCCGTGAATCCCGCCCGCAGCAGGTTGGTCAGCACGGCGTTGCCGACCTTGGCCCGATCGGTGGACGCACCGATCACCGCGACCGACCGCGGACTGAGGACGTTGCGCATGCTGCGCGCCTCGGCGGCCCGCTCGCGGGAATTGCGCACGGACACCATCGCTTCGGTGGGGTCGATCGCGAACTCGAGCTTGAGCACTCCACCCTCGAAGCTGCGGCTCACCTGATATCCCGCTTCACGGAACACCGTCACCATGTTCCGGTTCTCCGCGAGGACCTCGGCGACGAACATCGTCAGGCCGTTCTCCGCGGCCGCCGCGGCCAGGTGTTCGAGGAGAATCGGCCCGAGTCCGCGGCCCTGATGCGCGTCGGCGACGACGAACGCCACCTCCGCGGACTTGCCATCCCCCTCGCCGATGAGCCGCTCGTACCGGCCGACGGCGATGATCTCGTCCCCGAGCAGCACCACGAACGCCACCCGGTCATGGTGATCGACGGTGGTGAAATGAACGATGTCTCGTTGCGACATGGTCGGGTAGGGGCCGAAATACCGCAGATAACGGGTGCGCTCGGAGAGCTTCGAGTGGAACGCGACGAGTTTGTCCGCGTCCTCGGGCACGATCGGTCGCAACGCCACCGCCCCGCCGTCCGCCGCCAGCACATCGGCGACCCAGTGCCGCGGGTAGTCGTGCGCGGTGTCGGGTTTCGCTTTCGCCTCGGTCGTGACCGACGCCTCGGTGCCGCTCGACGATTCGGCGCCGCCCGACGAGCCGATGCCGTCGGTGGTCTCACTGCCGTCCGTCGGCTCAGTCACGGGGATCCTCCGGGTCGAGTCCGAGTAGTGGGAAGCACGCGCGGCGAGTAGCGATGACGGCCGAGTCGATCCGCGTCAGGGCGCGGTCGACCGACGGGATCCCGGTTTCCGGTGTGCCACCGGGACCGTCCCAGGGCCGGTAGTCGACCTCGCCGCCGTCGCCCATCGTGTCCGGCAGGTCGACGCTGGGCGCAAGCGCGTGTGCCCGCTCCCGCCAGCCCTCGGGTACGGCACGGCCCGTGTCGATCTCGCGGTCGAGCGCTGCGGCGATGAGGTGGGTCCACGCGCGGGGGACCACACGGACGAGGCCGTAGCCGCCGCCGCCGACGGCGAGCCAACGTCCTTCGGAGTAGCGGTCGGCGAGGTCGCGCATCGCGAGGAACGCGGCCCGCTGGCCGTCAACCGTGAGCGCGAGGTCGGCCAGCGGGTCCTCGCGGTGGCTGTCGACACCGCACTGGCTGATCACGATCTGGGGCCGGAACGCCGCGAGGGCGCCCGGAACGACGGCGTGGAAACCACGCAGCCACAACGCATCGACGGTGCCAGGCAGCACGGGGAGGTTGACGGCGGTGCCCTCCCCCGAACCCTCACCGACCTCGCTCGACCACCCCGTGTTGGGCCAGAGCGTCGCCGGATGCTGGTGGAGCGAGATCGTCAGGACCCGGGGGTCGTGCGCGAACGCGTGCTGGACCCCGTCACCGTGGTGCGCGTCGACGTCGATGTAGGCGATCCGGTCGAAACCATGGTCCAGCAGCCAGGAGATCGCAATGGCGACATCGTTGTACACACAGAAGCCGGAGGCCCAGTCGGGCATCGCGTGATGCATGCCGCCGCCGATGCTCACGGCGCGGCGGGTGCGTCCTGCCGCGATCTCCTGCGCCGCGGCGAGGGAACCGCCCGCCAGGATGGCGCTCGCCTCGTGCATCTGGGGGAAGACGGGATTGTCCTCGGTGCCGAGCCCGTGCGGGGCGTCCGCCCCGAGCACACCCGACGTCGCCGAGTGCCCGGCCTGTTTGACTGCTTCGACATACGCGGGAGTGTGGATCCGCAACAGGTCTGCGTCCGAGGCGGCGTCGGGCCGCAACAGTTCGACCCCCTCCAGAATCCCGAGGCTGCGGGCAAGCGACATGGTCAGGTCGAGCCGGGTGGGGTTCATCGGGTGGTCCGCACTCCACCGATAACTGAGATAGTCCGGACTCCACACGACTGCACGGTGCGATACCAGTGCAGCCGAATCCTCCCCGGAACTGAACGACGCGGTCATGAACTCACGCTACTGGTCCCCCGCGGAGGGTGCGAGCAGACCCCGGCACGACCGGCACCGACGCGCTGCGGGGACGGACGGCGCCGGTGGCGGGCAATCACCGGTAGAATCAACCGAGACGAAGGGGTGTGAGTGTGAAGGATCTGGTCGACACCACGGAGATGTACCTCCGGACGATCTATGACTTGGAAGAAGAGGGCGTCGTCCCACTTCGAGCACGTATTGCCGAACGACTCGAGCAGAGCGGTCCGACGGTCAGCCAGACCGTTGCCCGGATGGAGCGCGACGGTCTCCTCCTGGTCGCCGGTGACCGCCACCTGGAACTGACGGAGAAGGGCCGCGAACTCGCGGTGTCGGTGATGCGGAAGCACCGCCTTGCCGAGCGACTGCTGGTCGACGTCATCGGCCTCAAGTGGGAAGAGGTTCATGCGGAGGCGTGCCGATGGGAGCACGTCATGAGCGAGGAAGTCGAGCGGCGCCTCGTGGAGGTGCTCAACAACCCCACTACTTCGCCGTACGGCAACCCGATTCCGGGGCTCGCGCTGCTCGGGCTGGACCGCCCAGTCGACGCCCCCGAGACGCTCATCCGGCTCACGGACGTGCCGCCCGGCAAGCCGACCGCTGTCGTCGTCCGACGTCTTGCCGAGCACGTGCAGTCGGATCCGGACGTCATCGGGCAGCTGCGTGAGGCGGGCGTCGTTCCGGACGCGCGCGTCACTGTCGAGACCAAGCCCGGTTCGGTCACGATCACGGTGCCCGGCCACAGCGGGTTCGATCTGTCCGAGGAGATGGCGCACGCCGTCCAGGTGAAGCAGGTTCAGGGATAGTCGATGAAACTTCTGGTCACCGGCGGCGCCGGCTATGTCGGCAGCGTCTGCAGCACGGTCCTGCTCGAACGCGGACACGAGGTCGTCATCATCGACGACCTGTCCACGGGTAACGCCGACGCGGTGCCGCTCGGTGCCGAGTTCGTCGAGGGCGACGTCGCGGAGGTGGTGTCGGACGTGCTCGGCACGAGCGGCACACCCCGCTTCGACGGCGTCCTGCACTTCGCGGCGCAGTCGCTCGTTGGCGAGTCCGTCCAGTTCCCGGAGAAGTACTGGCGCGGCAACGTCGTCACCACGCTCGAACTTCTGGAGGCCATGCGCCATTCGGGGACGCGGAAACTCGTGTTCTCCTCGACCGCCGCGACGTACGGCGAGCCCGAGCACTCGCCGATCACGGAGGCCGATCCGACCCGTCCCACCAATCCGTACGGGGCGACGAAACTCGCGATCGACCATGCCATCACGTCGTACTCGGTGGCTCATTCACTCGCGGCGACCAGCCTGCGGTACTTCAACGTCGCGGGAGCGTACAAATCGGCGGGCGAGAACCGGGTCGTCGAAACGCATTTGATTCCTCTCGTGCTCCAAGTGGCGCTCGGTCAGCGGGAGAAGATCTCGATCTTCGGAACCGACTGGCCGACTCCTGACGGAACGGCGATCCGCGACTACATCCATGTGCTCGACCTCGCCGAGGCGCACGTGCTGGCACTGGAGTCGTCGATCGAGGGCAGGCACCGCATCTACAATCTCGGCAGCGGTGCGGGTTTCAGTGTGCGCGAAGTCATCTCCGCGT
Source organism: Rhodococcus sp. JS3073 (assembly GCF_026810085.1). Classification (NCBI taxonomy): domain Bacteria; kingdom Bacillati; phylum Actinomycetota; class Actinomycetes; order Mycobacteriales; family Nocardiaceae; genus Rhodococcus; species Rhodococcus sp. JS3073. Next base: position 582,324 of record NZ_CP113951.1, read on the forward strand.
GTGCGCGGGTCACCGGGCTGCCCATCGCGGTCGAGGACGCACCGCGCCGGGCGGGCGATCCCGCCGTCCTCGTGGCATCGAGTGATCGGGCGATCGCGGATCTCGGGTGGCGGCCGGAGCACACCGACCTCGACGAGATCGTCGCCGACGCCTGGGCCTACCTGCAGGAGCTGGGCGACCGGTCGCACGCCGCACGCCGATGACGCCGGCTCAGTCCGCGATCTGCCGGGGCAGCACGACGCCTATCGCCTCAGCTCGCTCGTAACCGACGTCGGCCAGGCCCCGCACCTCCACCGGCCGGAGTCCGGAGTGCCGTGCACCGTCGAGCAGGGTGGCCAGCATCTGGTCCGGCTCCGAGTCCAACGCGATGACGACGAACGGCCCGCTCCACGAAGGTAGGCGCAGTATCCGAGCAGCGCCGCCGGGTTCGCGCGTTACGGGTCCGGGCGGTTACGGGCGACGAAAATCCTCAATTGACCGCGAACTCCTTGCAGTCAGACGAATCGACGCCTATCTGGGCAGGCCCGCATCGGAGTGTGCGGGAGCGAACGCCGGAGACTGTGGAGGCAGTGCATCGCCGGGTGTCGGGCTCGACAGCGCATGGCCATCGCTAGAATCAGGACAAGCAAGATGGTGCGGGAGAGCGCCTGCTGGTGCGGTGTATCGGGTCCACGAGGATCGCGGTTCGGAATTGCAGGAGCGGCGGGCGGTGCTGGGCCGGATGCTCGACGACGCGGCCGAGGGCGGTTCGCGGTGGTGCGGGTGGTGTGGCGGGATCGATTGGCCCGCCTGCGGACTCCCTCCGAGGCTAAATGTCGGAGGTCGGCGTTACAGTCGAGGTCCTGCGGGACAAGGGCGAGACATCGCTGGTGGAGGGGTTGATGAATGACGTCATGGCGGTGCTTGCATCGTTGTCGTGCCGGATCCCTCAGCTGCGGTCGACACAGCATCACCACTGGCTTCGGGCGACTTCGCCGTACGGTTGGGAATGGGGTCACCGGTGAGCATCTCGGATTGCGGGTCATCTCGGATAGTGGAGGCGCTCGTCGATCGTGACTTGTGCCCGGTCACGGGGGCAACGAAACTCGGCGTTGAGGTACGTATCGTGGGTGCCGCGATACGCGCCCACAAAGCCAGGCGGGTGGACGAGGAACATCCGAACCTGATCCGAAGCGAGCCGGTCTTCAGGCCCCTCGAATCCGGCCAGCAACGCCACTGTACTGAAATCGAGATGCGCACGGTCCGCTACGTCGCTTTCCGTGCGGTGAAAAACCTTTCCCGGGGGGGCATCGGCGGACGATCTCTCCGGTGGAGAGCTGTCGACCTTGCGGGGTGCGGGAGTTGATCCCGGCGATCACAGCACCTGGCCGCTACACACCTCCGGATGCGACGGCACCCGCAAAGCCTTCGGAATTGGTTGCTGCGACCGCGACTACTGCCGTCAGCTGGGCGAGACCCGGTTCGTTCGACTGCCCTTCGTTCCTGGTCGACCAGCATGACCGGGCCGGGATCGACCGCGCTGCGGCAGTTCGCGTTCACCACCCGCGCACACATGGCGGTCGACGACGCTACCGGTGAGCCGATCGGGCTCGACGACGTCGACACCCGGGTAGGGTGGCTCCTCGACCTGGTCACCGCGGCAGGCGCCGAGTTGGTGTCGCGGCTGTGGCATTCGGCGACGTTCGATGCGCTCGCCGCCGGCCTGGACCGGCAGGACCGCAGGCTGCCCGCACAGGGGCATGTCGCCGCGGCCCGCCTGGGCTGGACCCCGAGCTATCCGGATGGGGTCTACGTGCCGTCGCGGGTCACCCGGGTGGTGACCGCACAGGTGATGACCACCCTGCGGACCCTCGCTTACCGCGATACCGCGATCGCGGCACTGTCGGCGCGATTTGACGCGGCCAGCGGGGCTGTGGCGCCGCCGATCGGGTCGGCGGACTACGTGTCGGCGGGTTTTGCTCGAGGAGTACGACGCCAGCTCATCGCATGCTCCCGCCGCGGCGGCGGGGCACCGGCCGGCCGGTTGCGGATCACCGACGTGCAGGGGCCGCCGAAAACCAGCGCGATGGCCCGACTCTCCGCCGCCGATCGACAACTTGCACAGATCACCGCGGCAGAACGTGAACTGGTGTTGACGGTGAAGTTGCCGACATGTCCCGCCCCGGTGGGGCGGGTGCAGTGGCGGCGGGTGCGGCTGACCGCCGCCATCCCCGAGCACCTGCACGGCCGGGCGATCACCGACTGGCATCTGCCGACGCTGGTCCTCGACCGCCGAGGTCTGTTGTGGCGGTGCGCCGCGACAGAACTCGTCCCGGCAGGCGAACCGGAATCGGCCATCGTCGCGGTGGGAGTGGATTGGTCCCCATCCACTCTGGGCGCGGCCGCTATCGCAGCCGAGGGCCCAGGCGGGTTGTCCTCGGATTACCGGGGCTGGACCTACGACGACCGCGGCCTCGGGGTCAAACTGGCCCGCCTGCAGGCCGAAGGCCAGATGCTGCACACCAAGGCTGCCCGGTTGACGCGACTGGCCGCCACCGCCCCGCCCGCGGTCCGCTCTCAGCTGAAGGAGAAGATCGCAATCCTCGATGAGCATCGCACCGCGGTGGGTGTCAAGCGAGGGAAGATCAACCGAGAGCTGGCTTTCCACTTCGCCCGCCAGGCCACCGCCTACGCCGCCGCCGCGGGCGCGCAGGTGATCGCGGTGGAGGATCTGTCAACTCTCGAGGCCCGCGGACGCGGACGGGTCAACAATAATCGGGCCGCGCAGTCCGCCCGCCGCCAAGCCGTCGCCGCGCTCGCGCACACTGCCGCGGGTGTCGGTATCACGGTGATCTCGGTACCGGCCCGTGGATCGTCCGCATGGTGTCCGGGCTGCGACGAACCACTCGTACGCCCCGGCGGCTACCACGACGCGTGGTGTCCCCGCTGCCAGGTCGGCGGCAACCGCGACCACCTCGCCGGTGTGAACCTGGCCAAACGCGCGCTGCTCGGCAGAAACAAAGCCACCCGTCGGCGTGGGCAGATGCCCGCGGTCCGGGTCGCCGAGCACGCGCCGGTACGGCCGTCGCCCGACAAACACGGTCCCACCCCCAGCAGGCCACGGCACCGCCGGGTCCGCCGCAGCCTGCCCACCGTGACACGGCGGTTGGGGGTGACTCCGAACAAGCATGTTCCTGCACCACAAGCGTCGGTGTGGGACACGGTCAAACCCACACCACCGCACGGTGATCCGGGTAGCCGTGACACACGTCTATCTCATACTATCTGCCACTGGTGTGGCAGATAGTATGAGATAGACGTAGACGCTGAACCATTCGCGGCCGGCGCCGTTCTCCGCCGTGATGAACACGTCGAGAAGATCGGTCGGAGTGAAGTCGAGGAGGTCTTCGAGTTCTTCGACGATCGCGGACAATTTGTCCAGGGAGATCGCGTCCGGGTCGGTGAAGCGGTCGTCGACGAGTACCAGGAGCACCCCGGTGGCCCGCTCCCACTCTCAGACGGTGGCGAACTGACCCAACGCCGCGTACATCGGCGGGGTCGGCAGGTCGCCACCGCTGAGGACCAGGTCGTGTCTCATGACGGCTCCGACCGACGGTTTGCGCTCCCCGGTCAGGCACACCGCCACGATCGACCGGGCAGGCCGGAATTCGAGCAGTGCGGGAACCGAGGCGAGAAGGTCGCCCGGGGCGGACAACGTGACGGTGTGCTGATGCGGGGGCGGTCCCCCGCCGGGATCGTCGGAGAAACCGGAACCGTGCGGGAATGCGGGTGTCGTCATGCATCAGACTCTGACGGGCCGACGCGTGGCGCCGCCGCGGGCGGTCTGGCGAAACACAAAGGGTTGTGGATGGGCAATCTCTTGTGGACAATCGGGTCGCCGCGCCGCGCGGGCGCGCCGATCGGCCGAGAAGTCGTCGGAGCCCTGTGCTAGGGCCCGCTCAGCTGTTCTGCACCTTCTGCACCGCGGCGGTGAACACCTCGTCGAGAGCGACGGTGTCGGCCTTCGCGTCGCCGAACGACATGAAGGTCGCGGACACCCGCACGTCGCCCACCTGCGCGATCAACGTGACCATCGACTGGGTGACCTTGTCGCTCTCGTTGCCGGACTTGACGGTCCGCCGCAGCGCGAGGGTGTCGTCGGCCCGGACCGGAGGGGCAGGCATGACCTCGGTGGTGACGGTGGACTCGGCCCCACTGTCCGTCACGGTGACCTCGCCGCACTTCTTCGTCTGTGCCGCCAGTTCGTCGAGGGGTGTATCGGTTCTGGTGAGCTCGACCGAGATCGTCGAACGGCTCGCATTGTCCGTGCCCACCACCATGACGGTGCCGGTCGGACCGTAGTCCTGCGCAGGCGGCGCACAGTCCGCGGGATCCACCTCCGCGCCCTGTGGTACGCCCGTCAGGTCGGGTGCCGCCATCGACACGGCCTGGGCGGGCAGCACGATCGCCTCGTACCGGGCCGGGAAGTCGGCCGGATCGACCAGAAGCTTCGACAGTCCCTTTCCGGACGGCGAACCCGCCGCGATCGTGGTGCTCGGCTGCGGGACGCCGGAGACCGTCGAGGAACACCCGGAAAGTAACGTCACCGCGGCCAGCGAGACCACCGGGACAACGATGGCCGTCCGTACCGCTGTGCGCCGAGACCTCACCGTCGACCTCCCGTGTCGGATGTGTGGTGCTCCCACGCGGGGAGCCTTTTCCGCCACTCTGCCACGCCGGCGCGCCGACAGCGGGGAGGCTGCGGCTCAACTGCCGCGGGCGATCCACTCCTCCAGATGCGGGGATTCGGTCCCGATGGTGGTTCCGTCGCCGTGCCCGGTGCGGACCGTCGTCGACGGCGGCAGCGCGAACAGACGGTCGCGAATGGACCCGATGATGGTCGGGAAGTCCGAGTAGGAACGCCCGGTGGCTCCCGGTCCGCCCGAGAACAGGGTGTCACCACTGAACAGTTCCCCCGCCTCCGGCAGATACAGGCAGCAGGAACCGGGAGAGTGACCGGGCGTGTGGAGCACGCGGAGACCGGTCCCGGCCACCTCGATCTCCTGCCCGTCCTCGATCGGCGTGTAGGTGACGGCGGGGTGAGTCTGCCGCCACAACACGTCGTCGGCCGCGTGGAGGTAAAGGGGGGCGTCCAGTGCCGTGGACAGTTCGGGCGCCACGGTGACGTGGTCGTTGTGGCCATGGGTGCAGACGATGGCCCTCACGTGCCTGCCGCCGACAGCCTCGACGATCGGGGCGGCGGTGTGGGCGGCATCGATCACCACCACCTCCGAGTCGTCGCCGACGATCCACACATTGTTGTCGACGTCCCAGGTGCCCCCGTCGAGACTGAAGGTGCCGGAGGTGACCACCCGGTCGATGCGCACGCTCACAACGCGACCGCCGATCGTCGAACCCGGTCCACACTTCTTCCTACCCGTGCCGACATCGTGCACCTCCAGGATCGTCGTCTCAGACCGTGCCGTTCCTCACATTGCCACAGACCGTGCGCGGGATCTCGCTGTGGGCGAACACCGGAAGGCTCCTGACGGGAATTATCGGTCGTCCGCGCCGTGTTCCCCCAGAGCAGGACCTCCGAGAGCAAAGTCCGACGTATCGATGCCGGAGACGATAGGGGACACTGGAGGCCAGGCACGAAGGAGAAGAGGTCTGTGATGGACGAACAGTCGAAGATGTACGAGCTGGAGTTCCCGGCACCGCAGCTGTCCTCCGCGGACGGCCAGGGACCTGTGCTGATCCACGGACTCGAGGGCTTCTCCGACGCGGGCCACGCCGTCAAACTCGCCACGACGCATCTGCGCGAGAGCCTGGAGAGTGAGCTGGTCGCCTCCTTCGCGGTCGACGAACTCGTCGATTACCGCTCGCGTCGGCCCACCATGACGTTCAAGGCCGATCACTTCTCGGACTACGATCAGCCCGAGCTGAACCTGTATGCGCTGAAGGACACGGCGGGCACCCCGTTCCTGCTGCTGGCCGGCATGGAGCCCGATCTCCGCTGGGAGCGGTTCACCACGGCGGTGCGCCTGCTGGCCGAGCAGCTCGGTGTGCGCCGGACCGTGGGCATCAACGCCATTCCGATGGCCATCCCGCACACCCGCCCGCTCGGGGTGACCGCGCATTCCACCAACAAGGACCTGATCAAGGACCACCAGCGCTGGTCCGGTGAACTGCAGGTACCCAGCAGCGCGTCCTCGCTGATCGAGTTGCGGATGGCGCAGCACGGGCACGAGTCCGTCGGGTTCTCTGTTCACGTTCCCCATTACCTCGCTCAGACGGACTACCCGGGGGCCGCCGAGACCCTCCTCGAGAATGTGAGTGACGTCACCGACCTGGATCTGCCTCTGGCTGCGCTCGGCGAGGCCGCCGCACGCGTCCGCGAACAGGTCGATGAGCACATCGCGGGTAACGAGGAGGTACAAACCGTCGTCCACGCCCTGGAACGTCAGTACGATGCGTACGTAACGGCTCAAGAACAGCAGTCCACGCTCCTGGCCAGCGAGGAAGACCTGCCGAGCGGCGACGAACTCGGTGCAGAATTCGAGCGTTTCCTCGCGGAACAGGCCCTGCAGGACGGCGAGGGCGGCGACTCCGGGGAGGAGGGGGGATCGCAGGGCGGGGCGTGACCGAGGAGCGGTTGTGCGGTCGCCACTCGGACACTGTGCGACCGCACGGTCCAGTTGTTCGGCCGACAGCGGTGCAATAGCGTCGAGATGAAGCGGATGATTGAGCTGTCAACATTCGGGAGTGCACCTAGTTCAGGAGGCGACATGAGCGACACTCGCATTCGTAAGCTCAGGCCCGTTCCGAACGCCGAAACCCGCATGATGTTCCGCACGATCCACGGCTACCGCCGCGCGTTCCGCTTGGCAGGCGAGGGTCCCGCGCTTCTGCTGATCCACGGCATCGGCGACAACTCGTCCACCTGGACCGAGATCATCCCGCACCTCGCCAAGAACTACACCGTCATCGCCCCCGATCTGCTGGGCCACGGCCGCTCCGACAAGCCGCGGGCCGACTACTCCGTCGCGGCGTACGCCAACGGCATGCGCGATCTGCTGTCCACCCTGGGTATCGACAAGGTCACCGTCGTCGGTCACTCCCTCGGTGGCGGTGTCGCCATGCAGTTCTCCTACCAGTTCCCGCAGATGGTCGACCGGCTCGTCCTGGTCTCGGCCGGCGGCGTCACCAAGGACGTTCACCCGCTCCTCCGTCTCGCGTCGGTTCCGGTGGTCAACGAGGCCCTGAAACTGCTGCGCATTCCCGGCGCGATGCCCACTGTGCGTCTGGTGGGCAACGTGTTGAGCCAACTGAACGGAACGCGACTGCGTCCCGGTGCGATGCTGCACGACACACCCGACCTGGTACGCGTACTCGCGGAACTGTACGACCCCACGGCCTACGAGGCGTACCTGCGCACCCTGCGCGCGGTCGTCGACTGGCGCGGCCAGGTCGTCACCATGCTCGACCGATGTTATCTGACCGAGAATCTCCCGGTGCAGCTCATCTGGGGCGATCAAGACGCCGTCATTCCGGTGAGTCACGCCCACCTCGCGCACGCGGCGATGCCCGGCTCACACCTCGAGATCTTCCGCGGCGCAGGCCATTTCCCGTTCCGCGACGACCCGATGCGATTCTTGCGCACCATCGAGAAGTTCCTGTCCGTGACTCATCCCCTGCAGTTCGACGAGGCGAAGTGGCGGCAGATGCTCGTCACCGGCGTCGGTGAGAGCACCATCACGGGCAGCGCGTCCACCCGCATGGCGGTCCTCGACGCAATGGGATCGGACGAACGCAGCGCCACATAGGCCCGGCCGCGGCGCACCGCGGTCCGGCTAGCCTGTAGCAGTGCTTCTCTCCGACCTGCTCCCCGACAACGCGGATTCCGATTCCGTTTTCGACGCCTTCACCTCCTGGACCGAGGACCGAGGTCTGACGCTCTACCCCGCCCAGGAAGAATCCGTCATGGAGCTGGTGTCCGGGGCCAATGTGATCCTGGCGACGCCCACTGGATCGGGCAAGTCGATGGTGGCGGTCGGCGCCCACTTCTACGCGATGGCCACCGGCAAGCGCACCTTCTACACGGCCCCGATCAAAGCCCTTGTCAGCGAGAAGTTCTTCGCGCTGTGCGAGGTGTTCGGCGCGGAAAACGTCGGCATGATGACCGGCGACGCCGCCGTCAACTCGCGGGCGCCGATCATCTGCGCGACCGCCGAGATCGTCGCGAACCTCGCACTGCGCGAGGGCCCCGATTCCGACATCGGTCAGGTCGTGATGGACGAGTTCCACTTCTACTCCGAACCCGACCGGGGCTGGGCGTGGCAGGTCCCCCTCGTCGAACTCCCCCACGCCCAGTTTCTCCTCATGTCGGCCACCCTCGGGGAGGTCGACTTCTTCTCGTCCGATCTCACCCGCCGGACCGGCAGGCCCACCACCGTCGTGGCGGGCACCGAGCGTCCCGTTCCCCTCCTGTTCTCGTACGCCACGACTCCCGTGAGCGAGACGATCGAGGAACTGGTGACCACCAATCAGGCCCCGGTCTACGTGGTCCACTTCACCCAGGCCGCAGCCCTGGAACGGGCGCAGGCCCTGACCAGCGTCAACTTCTGTTCGCGCGAGGAGAAGGACGCCATCGCGGAAGCGCTCGGCGGCTTCCGGTTCACCACCGGATTCGGCAAGACGCTCTCGCGCCTCGTCCGGCACGGTATCGGCGTCCACCACGCCGGCATGCTGCCGAAGTACCGCCGCCTCATCGAGAAGCTGGCGCAGGACGGTCTGCTGAAGGTCATCTGCGGCACCGACACCCTCGGCGTGGGGATCAACGTCCCCATCCGCACCGTGCTCCTCACCGGGCTGACCAAGTTCGACGGCACCCGCACGCGGCACCTCCGCGCCCGCGAGTTCCACCAGATCGCGGGACGCGCGGGACGCGCCGGCTACGACACCCTGGGCACCGTGGTGGTGCAGGCGCCCGAACACGAGGTCGAGAATCTGCGTGCGCTGGCCAAGGCAGGCGACGACCCGAAGAAGCGCCGGAAGGTGCAGCGCAAGAAGGCGCCCGACGGCTTCGTGTCGTGGAGCGAGGCCACGTTCGATCGCCTCGTCGCCGCGTCTCCCGAACCGCTCATCTCACGGTTCTCCGTATCGAACTCCATGCTGCTCAACGTGATCGCACGACCGGGCAACTGCTTCGAGTCCATGCGGCACCTCCTCGAGGACAACCACGAGTCGCGGCCCGCGCAGCGCAAGCACATCCTCAAGGCGCTGTCGTTGTACCGCGGGCTGATCGACGCCGGCGTCGTGCAGAGACTCGACGAACCCGACGCCGACGGCCGCATGGCCCGGCTCACGATGGAACTCCAGCGGGACTTCGCGCTCAACCAGCCGCTGTCCCCGTTCGCCCTGGCCGCCCTCGAACTCCTCGACGTCGAATCCGATTCCTATGCACTGGATGTGGTGTCGGTGATCGAGTCGACCCTCGACGACCCGCGGCAGGTCCTCATGGCGCAGCAGCACTTCGCCCGCGGTGAGGCGGTCGCGCAGATGAAGGCCGACGGGATCGAGTACGAGGAACGCATGGAACTGCTCGAGGAGGTCACCTGGCCCAAGCCTCTCGCAGACCTGTTGTTCCCGGCGTTCGAGATGTACCGCGGTGGGCATCCGTGGATCACGGAGTTCGCGCTGTCGCCCAAGTCGGTCGTGCGCGACATGGTCGAGCGGGCCATGACGTTCGCCGAAATGGTCAGCCACTACGGCCTGGCCCGTTCGGAAGGGCTCGTGCTGCGGTATCTCGCGGACGCGTATCGCGCTCTGCGCCAAACCGTTCCGACCGAGGCCCGGACGGAGGAGCTGGACGACCTCATCGAGTGGCTGGGCGAGCTGATCCGCCAGGTGGATTCGAGCCTGCTCGACGAATGGGAATCACTCACCGACCCCGGCGCCGAGGGAGACGACCAGCAGGTCGCGTTCGGCGCCGACGTGCCGCGTCCCATCTCGGCGAACACGCGGGCATTCCGGGTCATGGTGCGCAACGCCATGTTCCGGCGTATCGAACTCGCGTCGCGGCGGCGGTGGGCCGAACTGGAGGGACTCGACGACGGCATCGACGCCGACGAGTGGGAGGACCAGCTCCAGCCGTACTTCGACGAATACGACTCCCTGGGCACCGGCCCCTCGGCGCGCGGCCCCCAGCTGTTCCAGGTGGAGACCGCGCCCGAGCTGTGGCGGGTCCGGCAGGTCCTCGAGGACCCGCAGGGCGATCACGGGTGGGCGTTGACGGCGGTCGTCGACCTCCCCGAGTCCGACGCGGCCGGCGAAGTGATCTTCGACGAGCTCAGCATCGTCGAGGGTTAGCGGTCAGGAACGCGGCCGGCGAGGCTGATCACGCCGCGCCGCGTTCTTCTCCTTGATGCGGACGGTCTCCTTGCGGACCTCGGCCTGGGTGGCGCGTTCCTGCTGCAGCCACTCGGGACGATCCGCCATGAGCGCGTCGATCTGCTCGGTGGTGAGCGCCTCGGTGACGCCGCCTCGGGCGAGGCCCGCAATGGACACCCCCAGCTTCGCCGCGACCACCGGCCGCGGATGCGGGCCGTTGCGGCGCAGCTCGAGCAGCCACTCCGGAGGATCGCTCTGCAGTGCACTCAGCTCGTCGCGGGAGACGAGACCCTCCTGGAACTCCGCGGGGGTGGCCTCGAGGTACACACCCAGCTTCTTCGCCGCGGTGGCGGGCTTCATAGTCTGAGGGCTCTTGTGCGACGTCATGGTGTCAAGAGTAACGAGCGTGTGCGGTGCCGTTGACCAAGGCCGGTAGCCTGACGGAGTGACAGACGCGGATGCATCCCCATCGTTCCGGCTCGCGTATGTCCCGGGCGTGACCCCCACCAAGTGGGTGCGCATCTGGAACGAACGGCTGCCCGACGTCCCGCTCACCCTCGTCCCGGTGACGGCCGCGGACGCGCCCGACCAGTTGCGCGGCGGCGGCGCGGACGCGGGCCTGGTGCGGCTGCCGATCGACCGGACCGGTCTCAGCGCCATCCCCCTGTACACCGAGATCCCCGTGGTGGTGGCGCCGAAGGACCACGTCGTCGCCGCGGTGGACGAGGTGTCGATCGCGGATCTGGCCGACGAGATCGTGCTGCACCCACACGACGACATCCTCGTGTGGGACAGCGTGCCGGGATTGCCCGCCCAGGACCGCCCGGCCACGACGGCCGACGCGATCGAACTGGTTGCCGCGGGGATCGGGCTGCTCATCGTCCCGCAGTCGCTCGCCCGGCTCCACCACCGCAAGGACCTCGTCTACCGGACGGTGTCGGACGGCCCGGAGTCGCGGATCGCGCTGTCGTGGCCCGAAGACGAGACCACCGAACTGGTGGAAGAGTTCATCGGCATCGTCCGAGGCCGAACCGTCAACAGTTCCCGGGGCCGCACCCCGACGCCGGCTCAGCCGAAGAAGAAGCGTCCCGCCGCGGCGGCGGCACGCCAGAAACCGGCCGCGGGGGCCAGGACGTCACGGTCCGGCTCCGGAACGAAGGGCGGCAAGAAGGGCAAACCGCGCCGGCGGTCGTAGCCCCGACCGTCAGGCGGGTGCGCCGACCGACGCCGTCTTCGTGAGCAGGCCGGCGAGCTGCGCGTAGCCGTCCGCACGGGCACTGGACGAGCGGAACACGAGTCCGATCGTGCGGCCCGGCGCCGGAGCCGCGAAGCGGGCGGTCGCGAGCGGTCCCCGTCCCGTCTCGACCTGGACTGCGGACTCCGGCACCAGGGTCACCCCGAGTCCGCCGGCAACGCACTGCACCACCGTGGACAGCGACGTGGCGCGGGTATCGCCCGCCACCGGGTGCGCATCGACCGAGCGGCACAGATCGAGGGTCTGGTCGCGCAGGCAGTGCCCCTCGTCGAGCAGCAGGAGTGGAAGCGCGTCCAGCATCTGCGGTGAGACGTCGGTGCGACCCGCCAGTGCATGCCCCTCGGGGACGACCATCACGAAATCTTCTGTGTACAAAGGAATGTCGACGAGACCGCTGACACCGCTCGGCAACGCCAGCACCGCGACGTCGAGCGCACCCACTCGCAGCGCCTCCAGGAGCCGCGCCGTCTGATCCTCGATGACCTGCGGCTCGAGGGCGGGCATCTCCTCGCGCAGCGCCGGCAGCAGGGCAGGCAGCACGTAGGGGGCCACGGTGGGGATCAGCCCGATACGCAGCGGTCCGGCCAGCCGGTCGCCGACACCCGCGGCCGTCGCGACGAAACCGTCCGCCGCCTCGAGGATGACCTTGGCCTGACCGAGGAGCCGCTCCCCCGCCGGGGTGACGAGCACGCGTCGGGTGCTGCGCTCGATGAGCTGCACGCCGAGCCCGTTCTCCAGGGCGGCGAGCGACTGCGACAGTGTGGGTTGACTCACACTCAATCGTGCTGCCGCCGTGCCGAAATGGCGGTACTCCGCGACCGCGACGAACGCGCGCAGCTGCGACAGTGTGGGTTGATAGCTCTGATCGGCCATGCCTATCAGTCTAACGCCATCCATCGCCTCCACCTTTTACCCCGGGGTTCGTGCACGGGGAATCACACCAGTCGAGGCGCCGGTCGCGACGTCTCCCACGGTCGAGGCACTGCCTCGAGGTCGACGAGCGATAGGGTGCGTCAATGCCCATCCACGTAGACGTCGTCCGGGTGTTCACCGACGACAAAGGACGCCACGGCAATCCGCTCGGCATCGTCGACTCCTCGGCCGTCGCGCCCGAGGACCGGCAGTCCGTCGCCGCCGCACTCGGATACAGCGAGACGATCTTCGTCGACATCCCCGGACCCGGTGACGAGCACGCGCGCGCCCAGATCTTCACCCCCACCACCGAACTGCCCTTCGCCGGACATCCCACGGTCGGGCTGTCCTGGTGGCTGCACGAGCGCGGCGCCGCGGTCACCACACTCGACGTGCCCGCGGGCCCCGTCGCCACCCGCCGTTCCGGCGCCATCACCTGGGTGCGGGCCCGGCCGGAATGGGCACCCGAGTTCTCGCTGTACCCCATGAACAGCGTGCGCGAGGTTCAGTCGGCGGACCCGAAGAAGTTCGGTGCCGGACACCATTATCTGTGGGCCTGGACAGACAAGGTCGAGCACTCGATCCGGTCGCGAATGTTCGCCCCGGACATGGGCATCACCGAGGACGAGGCCACCGGAGCGGCGGCCGTCCGGATCACGGCGCACCTCCGGCACGCCCTCCTGATCACGCAGGGCAAGGGATCCGTGCTGCGCACCACCTACGATCCGGCCGGGTGGATCGAGGTCGGCGGACGAGTCCACCCCGAGAAGTCACGCACCCTCTGACGGCGGCCGCCGGCCTCGCCCCGCGGTGAGGTCGGCTTCGCCCAGAGTCACCTGGATCTCCCGGCCCAGCGTCACCCCGGGAGCGAGGGGGAGCCTGTCGCCGCTCCAGAACTTGCCGGGGTCGTACCAGTTGGTGCGCCTGCGCCCGCTGATCAGCCCCATCTCCTCGTACGTCTGCGCGACCACCTCGGCGCAATAGGCACTTTCGAGGCTGCCGCCCGACTTCTCCTGCCTGCGCCCCGTCCCGGGCAGGCGCCCACCGAACCATCGTGACGCGAGTTTCGCGGTGGACGGGAACGGGGTTCCGTCCAGCCGTGCGATCGTCCGCAGCAACGCGTCCTCCTGCTGCGACGTCGCGGGGTCGGCGAGTTGGCGCAGCCATCCCCGCTGCCCGTACCGCGCACCCCACACCTGGACCGCGGCGCGCAGGTCGTGGAGTTGCACACCGCGCTGGAAGCGCCCCGTCCACATGTCCTGCAGCGAATGTCCGAGCTCGGCGTGCCACATCAGCGGCGGTAGGTCCTCGAGGACCACCGACATGCCGACGTGGTTGACCGGACTGTTCGTCAGCGTCTGAATGGCCCTGTCTGCCGGGGACTCTCCGCGGAAGATCCAGATGTCGCCGGTACGGGTGACCTCGACCGCGGTGTCGAGGTCGATGGTGGAGCCGTGTCGTCGTGCGTCCGTGTGCCGTGGCGCGTCCATGGGCCCTAGCCTAGAAGGATGCGACCGCGTGGCAGGCAATGGTGGAAACTTCTCGGACTCGCCGGTGTGGTGGGTGTCGCCGCGACCGGGGTCGTCGCGGTGCGAGCGGATCGACAACGCAAGGCGTACACGCCCGACGAGGTTCGGGCGCGCCTCCACGAGCGCTACACCCGTGCGTACGCGGCGCACGACGGGCAGAAGGAGATCGACCTGACCCCGCCCACGTGGCGGGACCGGGTCACCGGTGCCCTGCGCCGCTTTCGCAGGCGGGGCACCGGAACCGATCAGCCCAGGGCCCGGCGGATCCCGTCCGCGAGCTGAGCGACCTGCTCGTCCGTCATCACGAACGCCGGCGAGATCTGCATGGCGCCCTGACCGGCGGCGCGCCCCGAGATCCCGTGTTCACGCAGCGTGTTCACGAACGGGAGCGCTTCCGCCGGATCGGCCAGTTGCACGGCCGCAACCGCACCGAGACCGCTGCGCACTTCCTCGACTCGCGGATGGTCGGCGAGGGGCGCGAGGTACTCGTGCAATGACGACTCCAGTCGCTTGGACTCCGCCAGCAGGTTCTCGCGCTCGATGATGTCGAGGTTGGCGAGAGCCGCCGCGGCGGCACCCGCGTGCCCACCGTAGGTGTACCCGTGCCGCCACCAGACCCCGCCGGCGAAGAACGGCTCGGCCACGCGCGGGGCGATGAACACCGCACCCATCGGGACGTACCCGGAGGTGAGGCCCTTCGCCGTCGTCATCATGTCGGGCTGGAGGTCGAATCGCGTCGACGCGAACCAGTCGCCGCCGATGCGGCCGAATCCCGTGACGACTTCGTCGACGACGAACAGGATGTCGTGCTCGCGGCAGATGTCGCGGACCTCCGCGAGATAGCCCTCCGGCGGCAGGTAGACGCCGCCCGCACCGATGACGGGTTCGCAGAAGAACGCGGCGATCGTGTCGGCGCCGATCTTCTCGATCAGTTCGAGCAGGCTCTTGGCGTCGTTCCAGGCGACCGTGGCGGCGTCGGCCATCAACTCGCCGTATCCCTCGCGGTTGGCGGGAATTCCCGCCAGCGCGGTGCCCGCAACGTGCATCCCGTGATAGGCCTTCTGGCGGCCGACGACGATCGTCTTGGACGGCTTGCCCATCTCGTGCCAGTAGCGGCGGGCGAGCTTGGCCGCCGTGTCCACGGAATCCGAGCCACCGGACGTGAAGAAGATCTTGCTGCCGGGCACCGGCGCGATGGTCGCGAGACGATCGGCCAGGGCCGCGGTGGTCTCGGGAACGAAGTCACCGAAGTTCGAGAAATGGGCCACGGTGCGCAACTGCTGCGCGACGGCGTCCGCGATCTCCGCACGGCCGTGCCCCACGTTGGTGAACCACAGACCGGCCGTCGCATCGAGGTACCGGTTGCCGCGATCGTCCCAGATGTAGGCGCCCTCGCCGCGGGACACCACGAAGGCGCCCTTCTGTTCCACCGCGCCCATGTCCGCGAATCCGTGCCACAGTGCCGACGCCATGCTCATCCCTTCGTGAAATCCACCCCGAGCCGACTATGCCATGTGGCCTGCGGATCCCGGCGCCCGACTCCACAGTCCCCCGCGTCTGCGTCGGCCCGACCTCGTTGCCTCGATCGGAGTCGGTCCGAGGGCTTCGGCAGGCACAATCTCTGCATGCCCGGAGTGCGATGTCGCGAGAACAGGAAGACCCCGTGCCGGTCATCGAGCTCGACTGCACCGAACTGACATACGCATGTCCTTCGAGGTACTCGCGCTGATCTCGGCCGCAGCCCTGGCCGGACCCTTGCTTGCGAGTCGCCGGACCTGGCATCTGCCGGTCGTGCTCGGCGAGTTGCTGGCCGGAATCCTTCTCGGCTCCACGGGTGTGCGCGCGCTCGATCCCGGCGATCCCACCTTCACGTTCCTCGCGGACATCGGCTTCGCGCTGGTCATGTTCGTGGCCGGCACACATGTGCCGATCCGGGACGTACGCATCCGGCCTGCGCTGGCGAAAGGCATGGTTCGGGCCGTTCTCGTCGGTGTCGGTGCCACTCCGGCAGGGTTCGGGATCGCTCAGGCGTTCGGTACCGGCCACGCCGCTCTGTACGCGGTCCTCATCGCGTCGTCGTCCGCAGCGCTCGTCCTACCCCTGATCGACTCGCTCGGGCTCGAGGGCACACCGATCGTGCAGACGATAGCCCAGGTCGCGGTGGCCGACATCGCGTGCATCGTCGCCCTGCCGCTCGTGATCGATCCGGCGCAGGCCCCACGCGCCGCAGCAGGCGCGGTGGCCGTGGCGGTAGCGACCGCCGTCTTCTACGCGGTCCTCCGTGCGAGTGACAGCCGCGGCTGGCTTCACAGTCTGCACCAGGAGTCCAAGGAACGCGGCTTCGCACTGGAACTGCGGATCAATCTCGGGGTCCTGTTCCTCCTGGCGGCGTTGGCCGTCCACTCCCACGTGTCGATCATGCTCGCCGGTTTCGCACTCGGACTGGTGATCGCGGCGGTGGGTGAGCCGCGACGCCTGGCCAAGCAGCTGTTCTCGATCACCGAGGGATTCTTCGGGCCGTTGTTCTTCGTCTGGCTCGGCGCATCGTTGAATGTCCGGGACCTCGGGGCGGATCCCTCCCTGATACTGCTCGGCGTTGCACTCGGCTTCGCTGCCGTTCTCGTCCACTGCCTGACACGGCTGGTCGGTGTGCCGCTGCCCCTCGGCGCGTTGGCCGCCGCTCAACTCGGCGTGCCCGTGGCCGCGGCAGCGATCGGTGCGCAATCGCATCTCCTGGGCCCCGGCGAACCGTCGGCTCTGATCCTCGGCGCGCTGGTCACCATCGCTACCACCACAGTCGCCGGCGCGACGGCGGCACGTCGGGGCTTCGGCACGCCCCGGTAGGCGGCGGGGTCCCACCCACACGCGTCACTTCTCCGCCAGGGCGGTGGGGTGCGGCTCCGTGTCGATTCCCGGAATCCCGCGACCGCGGATGGACGCGCCCGCCGTCTCGGCCACGAAGTACAGCGCGACGAGGCCGATCCCGCACGCGGCCATCATGTAGAACGCCGGCATCAGTGTGTTGCCGGTCCATTCGATGAGCAGTTCGTTGACCGCGGGGGCCGTACCACCGAACAGCGACGTCGACACGTTGTAGGCGATGGCGAAACCCGCGAACCGCACGTGTGTCGGGAACATCGCCGGGAACGTCGCCGAAATCGTGGACAGCTGCAGGACGTACAGCAACCCGAGCACCGCGAACGCGAGGATCGCCCATCCGAACCCCTGACGCATCAGCAGATACATCGGGACGGCGAGCACGATCAATCCCACGAGCGAGCCGTACCACAACGGTTTTCGGCCCACCCGGTCCGACAACCCGCCGGCGAACGGAATGACCGCCATCATCACGAGCTGCCCGACGATGAACAGGGACAGCGACGCGGTGGACGTCAGGCCGATCTGCGTCTCCAGATAGGTCGGCATGTAACTGAGCAGGGTGTAATTGGTGACGTTCAACGCGATGACGAGGCCACCGAGCAGCAGCAACGGCTTCCAGTACTCGGTCACCAGATCCTTGAACTCGTGGGTCGGTGTCGACTCCACCTCGCCCTCCGCGTCCAGTTCCCGGAACACGGGTGTCTCCTCGAGCTTGGTCCGCAGGTAGAGGCCGATCAGACCCATCGGTCCGGCGATCAGGAACGGGATACGCCAGCCCCAGGTCGACATGAACGGATCGCTGGAGAACAACTCCACCGCCAGGACCACGATCGCACCCAGCGCGTACCCGCCGAGGGTGCCGAACTCGAGGAAACTTCCGCAGAACCCGCGCTTGCGGTCCGGCGAGTACTCGGCCATGAACGTTGCCGCGCCGCCGTATTCGCCGCCGGTCGAGAAGCCCTGGATCATGCGCAGCAGCACCAGCAGCAGGGGCGCCCAGAAACCGATGACGTCGTATCCCGGCACGAGGCCCACGCAGAACGTCGCACCCGCCATCAGGATGATCGTCAAGGCCAGAACCTGGCGGCGTCCGAGCCGGTCACCCAGCGGACCCCACACGAGGCCGCCGAGCGGGCGCACGACGAACGACACCGCGAACACGAGCAGGGCGTACAGGGTGGCCGAACCGGTGTCGCCGGGGAAGAACGCGGCCGAGATGTACGACACGGTGAACGCGTAGACACCGTAGTCGAACCATTCGGTGGCGTTACCCATCGCTGACGCCGCGATCGCGCGGCGGAGAACACCTGGTGGGAGGGTTTCCTGCTCGGCTGACGAATTCGCAGATGCCATGTGATCCCGTCTCCTCGGGCCGGTTTCGCGTTCACTCATTGTGGCCCGAGTGGCACGTGTTGTCGCGCGTTTGCCGTTTACAGGGACGTCACGGAGGCGCGCCCGAGCCGTCCCAGGGACAGTGTGCGACCACCGTCGCGCGGGTATCCGCAACCCATGACCAGCCGAATCATCGCCATCGCCGTCGACTGCCGTGACGCGGAATCACTGGCACGATTCTGGTGCGACGCCCTGGGCTACCCGTCGACCCGCCGATGGAAGGACTCGTACGGGCTCGAGTACGTCGAATCGAAGGCACCGGGGTCCCCGTCACTGGTGTTCCAGCCCGTCGACGACCCGAAGCCCGGGAAGAACCGCCTGCACCTCGACATCGCGCCGTCGTCCGGATCCCGCGACGAGGAGGTCCGGCGACTCCTGTCGCTCGGCGCACGCCTGCTGAGCGACGACCCGAACGTTCCCTGGGTGGTCCTCGCAGACCCCGAGGGCAACGAATTCTGCGTGCTACCGGAACGTGGGGCCGACGACGGGACGGCCACGTAGCCCTCGCCACCAGGCGGCGGGCCCGCCGTGCGCGACCCAGTGCCGTGCGTGGTCTGCGTAATCCGTCGCCACCCGGACCCACTCGCTCCAGGCACTCGGCGTGGGAAGAGTCTCGACCGAACGGGTCAGGAGACGATCGATCGCGTCCGAGACGAGCTCTGCGCGCTCCAACTGCACCATGTGCCCCGCACCGGGAACCTTCACCAGTTCCGCGTCCGGCAGATGCCCGGCGATCGACTTCGAATACCGGAACGGGGTCAGGAGATCGCGGTCGCCGCACACCACCAGCGTCTCGATGGGGGCGAGCAACGGCACCGCCGCCGTCTCGTCGTGATTCTTGAACGACGGCAGGAAGTCGACGAGCGTCTTGAGGGACGTGTCGTTGATCATCTGCTCGGAGTGCCACATGATCGCCGGGCTGATGCTGCGGTCACCGAACGACGCAGACCTCAGGATCGGGGCCAGCACCCTCTTGCTCGCGCCGCGACCGCTCTGGACGACCCGGGGCAGGTGCCGGGCCGCGGTGCTGAATCCGGCGACGACCGGCGTGTTGAGGGTCCGCGCGAGTCCCACGTCACCCAGCTTCTCCGCAGCGGTGGCGATCAGACCCACCCCGACGACGCGGGAACCGATCAGATCGGGATGCTGTCCGACGTACGACAGGACCGCCATACCGCCCATCGAATGGCCGACCAGCACGATCGGCCCCTCCGGCACGAGCGCACGGATCACGGCGTCGACGTCCTGCGCGAGATGCGGAATGGTGCAGGTGGCGCGCCGCGGCACCCCGGAGTCGCCGTGCCCCCGCAGGTCGAAGAACACCATGCGGATCGTCGAGCCCCACGCCTCCTCGAGCTGAACCCGCTGGAAGTGCCAGCCGGTCATCCGGTTGCAGAAGCCGTGGACGAACACCACCGTCAAGGGGGCGAACGCCGGACCCACCTCGCGCACCGCGAGCGGCACACCGTCGTCGGCGGCCACGACACTGCCGCGGTCGCGGCCGAGCAGGTCGAAGGTCTCGCCTGCGAACTCGTCGAACATAGTCTCCCAGCCGTTGCCGAAGTCACGGATGATCGCGCGGACGCCTGTCGTGTGGAGGATAGCGCGGCGCGCGAATCGTCTGCGCGCAGCTTCGCCGCTACCGGTCCTGGCCGAACCGCCGGCGCGCACCGAGACGTCCCACCGCGTTCACGGCGAGGGCCATCAACGCCATCGCCAGCAACAACACGACCGCTGTGACGGCGAGCTGAAGGTACCCCTGTTGCCGGGGGTCCAGGAACGGATACGGGTACCAGTCGACGATCGGACCTCGTATCAGGGAATAGGCGCCGTAGACGGCCGGGAACACCAGCCAGCTGAGGCTCTGCACCTCGGAGATCCGTATCCGGGACGGGGCGAGCACCCAGTCGAGCAGCAGCACGAGCGGCAGCAGGCGGTGCAGAGCCGTGTTGATCCAGCCGTCCTGCAGCATGACGTCGATGTTCGCCAGCAGCACCGCGTACACGATTCCGGTGATCACCATGTACAGCGTCGTTGCGCCCCGGAACAGCTGCCAGCCCCGCGACTGCGGATCCCGGAGCGCGCCGACGAGCAGGACGACGACGGCGAGGATGTTGCTTTCGATGGTGAAATAGCTGAGGTAGTTGGCCGATGAGAAGTCGTCGCTACCGAGGTTGCGGAGGGGAATCCACAGCAACGCGATCAGGCCGTAGACGGCGAAGACCGCCCGCAGAACCCGAACGATCCTCTGACCTCGCAGGTCCGTGACGACGGCAGCGTCCATCCGCCGATATTCGCACACGGGCGGGCGCGGCACAGGTGTTCCGCCGGGTTGGCTAGGCTGGGGTCCAGCATGTCCACCACAGCACCCAGCCGGCGGGAACTGAAGAACAGCCTCGGCGAACTCACTCTGCGCGACGAACACCGGCTCCGCCGGCGACTCGACCGTGCGCGCACACCCGAAGCGCTCGCGTCCCTGTCCGACGAGATCGCATCCGCACGCGGACGCATCGCACGGAGACTCGACAGCGTCCCCGTCATCGACTACCCCGACTCGCTGCCGGTCAGCCAGCGCCGCGACGACATCGCGAAGGCGATCGCCGAGAACCAGGTCGTCATCGTCGCCGGCGAGACGGGATCCGGCAAGACGACGCAGATCCCGAAGATCTGCCTCGAACTCGGCCGCGGCGTCCGCGGACTCATCGGACACACCCAGCCCCGCCGTCTCGCGGCGCGGACCGTCGCCGAACGGATCGCCGAGGAACTCCGCAGCGAACTCGGTGAGACCGTCGGCTACACCGTGCGATTCACCGACCAGGTGTCGGACGGCACGCTGGTGAAACTGATGACCGACGGAATCCTGCTCGCCGAGATCCAGCGCGACCGGATGCTGCGCCGGTACGACACGCTGATCATCGACGAGGCCCACGAACGCAGCCTCAACATCGACTTCATCCTCGGATACCTGCGGCAGCTCCTCCCCCGCCGGCCCGATCTGAAAGTGATCATCACCTCGGCCACGATCGATCCGGAACGCTTCGCGCAGCACTTCGCCACCGACGGGGTGCCCGCGCCGATCGTCGAGGTGTCCGGGCGCACATTCCCCGTCGAGATGCGTTACCGCCCACTCACGGTGGAAGTGGGCGACCAGACCTTCGACCGCGACCCCGTCGACGCGGTGTGCGAGGCGGTCGAGGAACTGTCCGGCGAGGGCGACGGCGACATCCTGGTCTTCCTCTCCGGCGAACGGGAGATCCGCGACACCGCCGACGCGCTCCGCGACCGCAGACTGCGCGGCACCGAGATCGTGCCCCTGTACGCCCGGCTGTCGGCGGCGGAACAGCACAAGGTGTTCACGCCCCACAGCGGGCGGAGGGTCGTGCTGTCGACGAACGTCGCGGAAACGTCGCTCACCGTGCCCGGCATCCGGTACGTCGTGGACCCGGGAACCGCCCGCATCTCCCGCTACTCGGTGCGCACCAAGGTGCAGCGCCTGCCGATCGAACCGATCTCACAGGCGTCCGCCCGCCAGCGTTCCGGGCGTTGCGGCCGTGTGGCCGAAGGCATCTGCATCCGGCTCTACTCGGAAGAGGACTTCGAGGCCAGGCCCGCGTTCACCGAACCGGAGATCCTGCGCACCAACCTCGCGTCCGTCATCCTGCAGATGACGGCGCTCGGTCTCGGCGACATCGCCGCGTTCCCGTTCGTCCAGCCGCCCGACCCGCGGGCCGTCCGCGACGGCATCGGCCTGCTCGAGGAACTCGGAGCGATCGAACGGAAAGCCCAGGACGAGCAGCCCGTCCTCACCGCGGTCGGACGCGAACTCGCGCAGATCCCCGTCGATCCGCGCATGGCCCGGATGCTCGTCGAGGCGCACCGGAACGGCTGCCTGTCCGAGGTGCTGGTCATCGTCTCCGCCCTCTCGATCCAGGACGTGCGGGAACGTCCCGCCGAATTCCAGCAGGCTGCAGACGAGAAGCACGCCCGGTTCACCGTGGAGAACTCCGACTTCCTCGCCTTCCTCGAACTGTGGAAGTACCTGCGCGAGCAGCGGAACGAGTTGTCGTCCAACCAGTTCCGGAAGATGTGCCGAAACGAGTTCCTGCACTGGCTGCGTATCCGCGAATGGCAGGACCTGCACGGTCAGCTCCGGCAGATCACCCGCGGGCTCGGCTGGGACACCACCGGCACCCCGGCCGGCGAGGCGGCGATCCACCAGTCCCTCCTCGCGGGACTGCTGTCGCACATCGGACTGCGCGAGGGTGACAAACGAGACTTCCTCGGGGCCCGCGGAAGCCGATTCGCGATCTTCCCCGGCTCGAGCCTGTTCAAGAAGCCCCCGCGATGGGTCATGGCCGCCGAGCTGGTCGAGACGTCCCGGCTGTGGGCGCGGATGTCGGCCAGAATCGAACCCGAGTGGGCGGAGAAACTGGCGCCGCACCTCGTGAAACGCACCTACTCCGAGCCGCACTGGTCGTCGAAACGCGGCGCCGCCATGGCGTACGAACGCGTGACGCTGTACGGCATCCCGCTCGTCGCCCGGCGTGCGGTCACCTACAGCACCATCGACCCCGAGACGTCCCGGGACCTGTTCCTGCGCCACGCTCTGGTGCAGGGCGAATGGCAGACGCAGCACAAGTTCTTCCATGCCAACCGCGCACTCCTGGAAGATGTCGAGGAACTCGAGCATCGCGCCCGCAGGCGCGACATCCTCGTGGACGACGACACCCTCTACGACTTCTACGACCAGCGCGTCGGCCCAGAGGCTGTCTCCGCCCGGCATTTCGACTCCTGGTGGAAGGTTGCCCGCCGGAAGAATCCCGACCTGCTCACATTCACCCAGGCGACCGTCGTCAACGCCGAGTCGGCCGCAGTGCTCGGCGGCGAATACCCCGACGCCTGGCGTCAGGGCGACATGCAGTTCCCGCTCACCTACCAGTTCGAGCCCGGCACCGAGGACGACGGCGTCACGGCCCGCATCCCGATCGCGCTGCTGGCAGGTCTGCGCCCGGTCGGCTTCGACTGGCTGGTCCCCGGCATGCGCGTCGAACTGGTCACCGCCCTGATCAAGACGCTCCCGAAGACCCTTCGCCGACAGGTGGTTCCGGCACCGGACTACGCGGCCGCCGCGCTGGCAGCCGTGAAACCCCGCTCCGAACCACTCACCACGGCGATGGCACGCGAATTGTCACGGCTCGGTGCCTGCCGCATCGATCCCAAGGACTTCGACGTCACCGCGCTCCCCGACCATCTGCGCATGACGTTCGTTGCCGTGGACGAGAAGGGTGCCGTCCTCGGCCGGGACAAGGACCTCGTGTCGCTGCGCAAGTCGCTCGCTCCCCGCGTCCAGGTGGAAGTGGCGAAGGCGGCCTCGAATTCGGAGCGACCGCCCGCACTCACATGGACCCCCGCCACCCTCGGTTCGCTCGAAGCCACCGTCACACGCGAACTCGGCGGCCAGAAGGTCACCGGGTACCCCGCCCTGGTCCCGGAGGGTGACGGTGTCGCCGTCCGCGTGCTCAGCACCGCGGCGGCGCAACGATCCGCGATGCGCGCCGGAACGCGCCGGCTGCTCCTCGCCGCCGTTCCCACCCAGGCGAAGACGGTCACGTCCGGTCTGAGCAACGCACAGCGACTGGCACTGGGGCAGAACCCCGACGGCAGCCTCGACGCCCTCATCGACGACTGCCGCAACGCCGCCGCGAACCAGTTGATCGCCGCACACGGCACGCCGGTACGCACACCGCAGGACTTCGACACCCTCGTGGCGACGGCGCGCGCGGAGATGGCCCGGAACGTGGCGGTTCTCCTGCGGCTGGTGTCGCCGGTGCTCGAAGCGGACCATCGGCTGGCCGTCGTGCTGGAACGCGCCACCGGTGAGGCCGCCGACGACGTGCGGGAACAGCGGCAGTCGCTGCTGTTCCCCGGTTTCGTCGCCGACATCGGTGCCACGCGCCTCCGCGAACTGCCCCGCTACATAGCCGCCGCGACCGCACGTCTCGAAGCCCTTCCGGGGAGCGCACCGCGCGATCAGAAGGGGATGGACGTCCTCGACCGGGTGTACGCCGGATACGAACGCATGCTCGCGGGCCTGCCGGAAGAACGACAGCACTCACCCGAGGTCGACGCCATCCACTGGATGATCGAGGAACTGCGCGTCAGCCTGTTCGCTCAAACACTCGGGACACCGATCCCGGTCTCGGAGAAGCGCGTGCTCAGCGCTATGGAGAAGGTGCGCTGAGGCGTCGGCTCAGGCGTCGTCGCGGGATTCGCGGTGTTCGCGTAGCTCTTTGATCTCGCGGGCGAAGTCCTCGGCAGAGCTGAACGACCGGTACACGGACGCGAAGCGCAGGTACGCCACCTCGTCGAGATCACGGAGCGGACCGAGAATCGCGAGGCCCACCTCGTTGCTCGGGATCTCCGCGGAGCCCGACGCCCGGACCGCGTCCTCGACCTGCTGGGCAAGAAGATTCAATGCGTCGTTGTCTACCTGCCGGCCCTGGCAGGCGCGGCGAACACCCCGCACCACCTTCTCCCGGCTGAACGGTTCGGTGACACCACTGCGCTTGACCACCGACATTACGGCGGTCTCGACGGTGGTGAATCGGCGACCACACTCAGGGCACGAACGGCGGCGGCGGATGGCCTGTCCTTCGTCGGCTTCTCGCGAATCGACCACACGTGAATCGGGGTGCCGGCAGAACGGGCAGTGCATGGCGATTCCTTCGTCGTAGCCGTCGTGGCCGCAACTGTTCGCCTCCCCCGATGGCGAACCGACGAAAACGGATTCACGCAGCGGATGCACGATCTCGACGCGACCACACGAAGTGGTGGGACTGACAGCATCCGAGACTACTCGGCCGCGTGATGGGACGGTCATGCAGAGCCACCCCCGTCACCGGGTAGTGGACGACGGGACGATCAGACTCTGGCCCGGGTGGAGCGCCGAATTGGACATGGCGTTCAGCTCCATGATCCGCTCGACCACCTGTGCCACCGGCAAATCCGGGGAGATCCGCGCCGCGAGCGCGGCCAGGCTCTCACCCTGCTGCACCTGCACGACCTCCGTGGCCGCCGAGTTGCTCACACCGTCAGTCGTGGCCAGCTGAGCCACCCCGACGAGCCCGCACAACACACCCGCGGTGATCACGACACTCGCGAGCACCATCCGCCAGCCGACCTCGTTCGCCCCGCGCACGTGATCGGCGCGGGAGACACCGGTGTGGGTGGGCCGGTACGCGACGGCACCGGACGACGGGCGCCGCAGCTCGCCGTCGGTGCGCCTGCGGCGAGGCTCGGTCCGGTACGACCGCGCGGCCCCGGAACGGACGGCACCCCGTTCGAGTGCCTGCCGGTTCAGCACTGCCTGTTGGTTCAGCACTGCCTGCCGATGGAGAACTGCGTTGCTCATCGGTACCTCCGCTGCTCGTGTCCGTTGTCAGATCCGTTGTCGTATCCGCTACCGACCCGGTCGGTGTCCGATCCCGCCGGGCGTTCGATCACGCGTTCGAAAGAACACATGTTCGATTTCTACCACGGCACTCCGACAAAGTCTCTACTTCTCGCGACACGTGTCGAACAGATGTTTGAAACTCCGAGGAAAGCGGGATAGATTCGTGTCACGCGGCACAGCAGTCACATGCGACCCATACCGAGAAGATCCACATACAGACGGAGGCACCTCGCCATGAAGGACGACAGCTCGACCGACGGTTCGACTCCACGTGTGAGCGGTGGCTCCGCCGCCGGGTTGACCGACCGGCAGCGCCGTGTCCTCGAGGTGATTCGCACGTCCGTGAACGAGCGCGGTTATCCGCCGAGCATCCGCGAGATCGGCGACGCCGTGGGGCTCACCTCGACGTCCTCGGTCGCTCATCAGCTGCGCACGCTGGAGCGGAAGGGCTTCCTCCGCCGGGATCCCAATCGTCCGCGCGCCGTGGACGTGCGCGGTCTCGACGAGGTGGCGGCGGGAGCGGCGGCGAACGCGAGCGCCGCCGTCGGATTGGCTGCGGTCAAGTCCGGTGCCGACGGCGCACCCCTGCCGGAACCCACGTTCGTCCCGGTACTCGGCCGGATCGCCGCCGGTGGCCCGATCCTCGCCGAGGAAGCCGTCGAGGACATCTTCCCGCTCCCCCGTGAACTGGTGGGCCAGGGCTCGCTGTTCCTGCTGAAGGTCGTCGGCGAATCGATGATCGATGCCGCGATCTGTGATGGCGACTGGGTGGTGGTCCGCCAGCAGAACGTGGCGGAGAACGGAGACATCGTGGCAGCGATGATCGACGGCGAAGCCACCGTCAAGACGTTCAAGCGCACCGACAGCGAGGTGTGGCTGATGCCGCACAATCCCCTGTTCGATCCGATCCCCGGCAACGACGCAGTCATTCTGGGCAAGGTCGTCACGGTCATGCGCAAGATCTAGTCACTGCCGCTGGTAGACACGAGGAGGCCCCACGGCGATTGCCGTGGGGCCTCCTCGCATCCACCCCGGATACGCAGGTCGTGCCTCGTCAGAGATTGAGGCCGCGACCGATGATTTCCTTCATGATCTCGGTCGTACCGCCGTAGATGGTCTGGACACGAGAATCCATGTACGCCTTGGCGATCGGGTACTCCTTCATGTATCCGTAGCCGCCGTGCAGCTGCAGGCACCGGTCGATGAGCCGCACCTGCGCCTCGGTGGTCCACCACTTGGCCATCGCCGCTTCCTGCACCGACAGCTTCTCGTCGTTGAGCAGTTCGATGAACTTGTCGACGAGGACTCGGACCGCCGTTGCCTCGGTGGCGAGTTCGGCAAGCACGAAGCGTGTGTTCTGGAAGCTGCCGATCGACTTGCCGAAGGCCTTCCGGTCGCGGCAGTACTGGATCGTCATGTCCAGCGCCGATTCCATTGCGGCGGCGGCCACCACGGCGATCGACAGCCGCTCCTGGGGAAGGTTCTTCATCAGGTAGAGGAAGCCCATCCCCTCCTCGCCGAGAAGGTTGGCGGCGGGAACGCGTACGTCGGTGAAGCTGAGTTCCGCCGTGTCCTGCGCCTTCATCCCGATCTTGTCGAGGTTGCGGCCGCGCTCGAAGCCCGGCATGTCCCGTTCGACGACCAGGAGGCTGAATCCCTGCGCTCCCTTGTCGGGGTCGGTACACGCGACGACGATCACGAGATCGGCGTTGATGCCGTTGGTGATGAAGGTCTTGGAACCGTTGAGGACCCAGTCGTCGCCGTCGCGCACGGCGCGCGTCTTGATGCCCTGCAAGTCGCTGCCGGTCCCCGGTTCGGTCATCGCGATGGCCGTGATCAGCTCACCCGACGCGAAGCCGGGCAGCCAGCGCTGTTTCTGCTCCTCGTTGCTCAGTTCGAGCAGATACGGCGCGACGACGTCGTTGTGCAGAGTGAAGCCGATGCCGCTGTATCCCCCGCGGGTGGTCTCCTCGGTGACGATTGCGTTGTACCGGAAGTCGCGCACGCCGCCGCCGCCGAATTCCTCCGGCACGGCCATGCCGAGGAATCCCTGCTTGCCGGCCTCGACCCACAGGCTGCGGTCGACGATGTTCTGCTCTTCCCACTTGGCGTGGTTCGGCTCGGCGTGCTGTGCGAGAAACTTGCGGTACGACTCCCGGAACAGTTGGTGCTCCGGTTCGAACAGGGTGCGCTCCACGCCGACTCCTCGTATCAACTATCTGGGTACGTCTCGTTCGACGGTAGAGGCGAGGAACTACGTGGTGAATGACCCAGGTGATCGGGATTCGTGACCCATCCGGTCACCGTGTCAGGACTTGCGGAACCGCGCGAGCGAGCGCATCACCGGGTAGGCGACGAGGATGCCGACCGAACCCCACGCGATGCCACCGAGTTCCACCGATCCGATCGTCAGCGTCAGGTCGCCGATGCCGGCGACGAGCGCTGCGGCGACCACGGTGAGGTTCACGGGGTCGGTGAAATCCACCTCGGCATCCATCCAGATGCGCACACCGAGGACGCCGATCAGCCCGTACAGCACGAGGGTGGCGCCGCCGATGACACCGTTCGGCACGGTGAACACGAGGGCTCCGAACTTCGGTGAGAACGCGAGGACCACGGCGGTGGCCGCCGCGACCCAGTAGGCGGCGGTGGAGTAGACCCGCGTCGCGGCCATGACTCCGATGTTCTCGGCGTACGTGGTGGTTCCGGACCCACCACCGAATCCCGCGAGGGTCGTGGCCAGTCCGTCCGCGACGAGCGCATCGCCGGCGACGTCGTCGAGCGACCGACCCGTCATGGCCGACACCGCCTTGACGTGGCCGACGTTCTCGGCGATCAGGACGATGACCACCGGCAGGGTCAGTGCGATCACGGACCATTCGAACGTCGGTCCCCGCAGTTCGGGCACGCCGAACCAGGCCGCTTCCCGCAGCGCCGTCACCCGCTCCTCGGCGAGCCCACCGATCACGGCGGCGAACACCCAGCCGACGGCGACCCCGACCAGAATGCCGAGGCGGCCCAGCAATCCCGGACCGAGCACTGTCACGAGCAGGATCGCCAGCAGCGTCACCCCGGCGATCAGCGGCTGCGATTCGAACGAATCCACCGCGGTGGGTGCGAGATTGAGTCCGATCAGCGCGACCACGGCGCCGGTGACGACGGGCGGCATGACGGCGTCGATGACCCGCGATCCAGCCAGCTTCACGGCGATACCCACCACGAGCAGCAACAGACCCGCCGCGGCGACACCGCCGAGTTGCGCGGCGGGTCCCGAACTCTGCGACGCCGTCAGCGGCGCGATGAACGCGAACGACGACCCGAGATAGCTGGGAATACGGCCGCGGGTGATGAGCAGGAACAGGGCCGTCCCGATACCAGAGAACAGCAGTGTCGTCGTGACCGGGAACCCGGTGATGGTCGGCACCAGGAGGGTGGCGCCGAACATCGCAATGACGTGCTGCATCCCGATTCCGACCGTGCGCGGCCACGTGAGGCGCTCGCCGGGAGCGACCACCTCACCCTCACTGATCCGCCTGCCGTCACCGTGCAGCGTCCACCCGAACGCCCTCGTGGGGGCGGACTGACCGGCAGAGCCGCCGGCGGGACCGTCGGGGGCGTCGGTTTCTCTTTTCGTCACAGTTCGCCAATAGTAGGCACGATCTGGGAGTTTCGCGCCGTCGGGACCGGATCCCCCGCGAAACCCGGGACTACGCCCCCAGCACCCGGACCGCCGCGGCCCGCGCCTCCGCGGGATCGCTCGTGGCGAGCACGTCCTCGGCGGCACGACGGCAGTCGTCCAGCGAGACCGACCCCACCTTCGCCCCCACACCGGACACGGCGGCACCCGCGCAGGACAGCGACGTGACCCCGAGTCCGATCAGCACGCAGGCGAGTAGCGGGTCGGCGGCCGCCTCGCCGCAGACGCCGACGGGCTTCCCTGCTGCGATTCCCGCCTCGGCCGTGCGGGCGACGAGCGCGAGGACCGCAGGTTGCCAGGGGTCGGTGAGCGACGCCAGATCGGAGGACATCCGGTCGGCGGCCATCGTGTACTGCGCGAGGTCGTTCGTGCCGATGGACAGGAAGTCGACGAGCCGCAGAAGACGGTCGGCCAGAAGCGCGGCGGCCGGTACCTCGACCATCACACCGGGCACGAGCCCGCGGGCGCGGACCTCCGCAGCGAAGGATTCTGCCTCGGCGGGAGTCGAGATCATCGGTGCCATCACCCACGGCTGCGACTGCGTCTGCTTCGCCGCGGCGGCGACCGCGTCGAGTTGCCTGCTGAGGATGCCCGGGTTCTGTTCCGCGATCCGGATTCCGCGGACGCCGAGCGCCGGGTTCGCCTCTTCGGCATGGTTGGCGAAGCGCAGCGGCTTGTCCGATCCCGCGTCGAGCGTCCGGATCACCACTTTCCGGCCGGCGAACGCGTCGAGCACCTCGCCGTAGATCTCGGCCTGCTCGTCGACGCCGGGCTCGGAATCGCGGTCCAGGAAGCACAACTCGGTGCGGAACAGTCCTACGCCCTCGGCGGCGGTCGTGGCGGCCGACCGCGCACCGGCCCCGTCCTGGACGTTCGCCAGAATCGAGACGGCGTGTCCGTCGCTCGTGCGACCGGGACCTTCCCACGACTGGATGCGGATCCGTTCGGCGCGGCCGTGTTCCACGGCGGCGCGGGCCTCGACGGGATCCGGTTCCACCACGAGTTCGCCCGCCGAGCCGTCGAGGAGGACGGGGGTGCCCGAGACGACGGATTCGAGGTCGCGCACCGCGACGACGCACGGGATTCCCAGCTGGCGCGAGATGATCGCGGTGTGGCTCGTCGGGCCGCCGAGGACGGTCACGAGTCCGACGATCAGCTCGGGATCGAGACCGGCGGTGTCCGCGGGTGCGAGGTCCTGGGCGCACAGGATCGACGGTGTCGCGGGCACGGGGATGCCGGGTTCGGGCAGGCCGAGGAGTTCGGACACGACACGGTCCCGGATGTCGCGCAGGTCGGTCACGCGTTCGGCCATCAACCCGCCCATCTTGGTGAACAGGGTCGCGAACTGCTCGGTGGCCTCCGCCGCCGATTCCTCGGCCGGGGTTCCACCGGCGATCAGCTTCTGCGCGGCACCGAGCCAGCCGCGGTCGGCCGCCATCGCCGCGTTCGCCTGCAGCACCTCTGCCGCGGCGCCGGAGACGCTCGCCGCTCGGTCGCGGAGTCGCTGCGACACCACGGCGGCCGCTTCCTCGAAGCGGACCTTCTCCGCGTCGCGCGACGCCTCGTCGATGCGGGCCGATCCGGGTGCGACCTCCGGCCGCGGAGCCGGCCAGATCACCGGCGCGTAGGCAATGCCCGGTACCACCGGCGTACCTCGCACGATTTCACGGTCTTCGGTCATCGGGTCCTCCTGGCCGGCTCGTTCTGTCTTCGCACAGTCGGAAATGCGAATCGACTATGTGACGGAGATTACTCTCAACTCTTGACATGTCAACACACTCGGGCGTAAAACAACATGACACAACATTTCGTGTGATGCAGACCATAACGGATCACGTCACCGAACACTTCATCGACGAGAACAGGAACGGGGTCACGGTGTATCCGGAAGAACGCCAGCAAGCGGTCACCACGCTGATCTCGCAGCGGGGTCGTATGTCGGTGGCGGACCTCTCCGACACGTTCGGCGTCACCACCGAAACCGTGCGGCGTGACCTGGCGCTGCTCGAGCGTCTCGGCCACGTCCGCCGCGTGCACGGCGGCGCGGTCCCTGCGGGTTCCCTCACCGTCACCGAGCCCGGCATGACGGAACGCGATCACACCCGCGCCGAGCAGAAGGACCGGATCGCCAAGCGCGCCGCCGTCTACCTGCCGCCGTCCGGAGGCAGCGTGCTGTTCGACGCGGGAAC
This sequence comes from Rhodococcus sp. JS3073, assembly GCF_026810085.1. NCBI lineage: Bacteria > Bacillati > Actinomycetota > Actinomycetes > Mycobacteriales > Nocardiaceae > Rhodococcus > Rhodococcus sp. JS3073. Next base: position 614,002 of record NZ_CP113951.1, read on the forward strand.
CACGACGGGGCGCATCATCCCGGAACTCCCGTCCGATCTGGACCTCACCGTGATCACCAACTCCGTCCCGATCGCAGCCCGTCTCGCGGGACTCAATTCGGTGACGCTCCACATGCTGGGCGGCCGGGTGCGCGGCATCACGCAGGCCGCCGTCGGCGAGGAGGCGCTGCGCATCCTCGACGTCCTCCGCGTCGACGTCGCGTTCATCGGCACCAACGCGCTCAGCGTCGGCCACGGCCTGTCCACACCGGACACCGAGGAGGCCGCCGTCAAGCGCGCGATGGTCCGGTGCGCCAACCACGTCGTCGTGGTCGCCGACTCGTCGAAGGTCGGCCGGGAGCACCTCGTGAGCTTCGCCCCCATCCACAGCGTCGACATCCTCGTCACCGACGCCGACATCAGTTCCGCAGACCGAGCCCACTTCCACGACCAGGGAATCGAGGTGGTGATCGCATGATCGTCACGCTGACCGCCAATCCGAGCATCGACCGCACCGTCAACCTGGTGGGGCGCCTCGAACGCGGAGCCGTCCTTCGCGCGGCCGCCACCCACAGCGACCCCGGAGGCAAGGGCGTCAACGTCGCCCGCGCGCTCACCTCGGCCGGTGTCGCCGCTGTCGCGGTGCTCCCGGGCAACGAGGGCGACCCCCTGCTCACCGCACTCTCCGAGCACGGGATCGAGCACGTGACCGTGGCGACGTCCGGTCCGGCGCGCACCAACATCACCATCACCGAACCCGACGGCACCACCACCAAGGTCAACGAACCCGGTGTCGTCATGTCGGCCGAGTCCCTCGCCGATCTGCAATCGGAGATCATCGAACGCGGGTCCCGGGCCGAGTGGGTGGTGCTGTCCGGTTCCCTTCCCCCGGGCATTCCCACCGACTGGTACGCCACGCTCGTCGAGGCACTCCGCTCCGCGTCGTGCAGGGTCGCCGTCGACACCTCGGACGCCCCGCTGCTCGCGCTCGCGGAACGGTTCCCCGCGGCCGCCCCCGACCTCGTGAAACCGAACAGCGAGGAACTCGCGCAGCTCACCGGCGCCGACGGGCAGTTGCTCGAGGAGTCCGCGCTGCGCGGGGACCCGACGGCCACCGCCCATGCCGGCAGGCAACTCGTGGACCGCGGTGTCGAAGCCGTCCTCGCCACGCTCGGCGCCGCGGGTGCGGTTCTCGTGACGGAGGCCGGCGCCTGGTGGGCCACGCCACCACCGATCGTCGCCCGCAGCACCGTCGGCGCCGGCGACTCGTCGCTGGCGGGCTACCTGGCAGCGCACATGTCCGGTGCCACGCCCGCGGACTGCCTCCGATCCGCCGTCGCGTACGGCAGCGCGGCGGCAGCCCTTCCCGGCACTACCCTGCCGACCCCCGACCACGTCGACATCGACGCCGTCACTGTCACCGCCCTCAGCTCCCCCGCCCCCGATCCGGCCTGAACCAGAAGGAAACACCATGTCTCACTCGACACCCGACCGCGATTCGGGGCCGCAGATCATCAGCGAAGATCTGATCTCCCTGGACACCGACCTCGGAGCCTCCAAGGAGGACGTGATCTCCGCGCTCTCCCGGCGTCTGGCCGACGCCGGTCGCGCCACCGAGGCGGACGGCCTCCGTGACGCCGCACTGGCGCGTGAATCACAATCGGCGACAGGACTTCCCGGTGGGATCGCGATCCCTCACTGCCGTTCCGAAGCCGTTGTGGCGGCGTCCCTCGGATTCGCGCGGCTCGACCCGAAGGTCGATTTCGGCGCCCCCGACGGACCCGCAGATCTGGTGTTCCTCATCGCCGCACCCGAAGGTGCCGGCGCGGAACACATGAAGCTGCTGTCCTCGCTCGCGCGGGCCCTGGTGCGCCCCGCCTTCGTCGGGGCCCTGCGTGACGCGAAGACCCCCGCCGAGATCGTCACCCTGGTGAACGACGTCCTGGCACCCGCACCGGCACCCGCCGCCGCGGCGGCCGCTGCAGCACCCCCGGCGGCGGCCGCGGCCCCGGCTCCGGCTGAGGCTCCCGAACCGGTCGCCCCGGAAAAGGAACCCGAGCCCGAAGAGGGACCGAAGCACATCGTCGCGGTCACCGCCTGCCCGACCGGCATCGCCCACACGTACATGGCCGCCGACTCCCTCGTCGCCGCAGGCGAACGCGCAGGCGTCGTCGTCCACGTGGAGACGCAGGGTTCGAGCGGAAGCACACCGCTGGCACCGGGAGTGATCGCGGGCGCGTCCGCCGTCATCTTCGCCACCGATGTCGGGGTGAAGGGCAAGGAACGCTTCGCAGGCAAGCCGGTGGTGGCGTCCGGCGTCAAACGCGCCATCAACGAGCCCGACACCATGATCACCGAGGCACTGCGCGCGGGCATGAACCCGTCCGCGGCGACCGTGGACGGCACCAGCGCGGCCGGCGCCCCCGACGAGCCGGCAGGATCGGTCGGCTGGGGCACCCACCTGCGCCAGGTGCTGCTCACCGGTGTCAGTTACATGATCCCGTTCGTCGCCGCCGGCGGTCTGCTGATCGCCCTCGGCTTCCTGCTCGGCGGGTACGAGATCTCCGGTCCCGCGGAGGACATCGTCCTCAGCAACTCCCTCGGCCAACTCCCCGAGGGTGGCCTGGCGACGTACCTGGGCGCGGTGCTGTTCCAACTGGGTTCGCTGGCGTTCAGCTTCCTCGTACCCGCTCTGGCCGGTTACATCGCCTTCGCCATCGCCGACCGGCCCGGTCTGGCGCCGGGCTTCACCGCGGGCGCCGTTGCTGTCTTCGTCGGCGCCGGATTCATCGGAGGCCTCGTCGGCGGTCTGATCGCCGGCGTGGTCGCGCTGTGGATCAGCCGGATCCCGGTTCCCCAGTGGTTGCGCGGCCTGATGCCGGTGGTGATCATCCCGCTGTTCGCGACTCTGATCGTCGGCGCACTCATGTTCCTGGTCCTGGGCCGTCCGCTCGCCTCGATCACGTCGGGCCTGACGAACTGGCTCAACGGTCTGTCCGGCAGCTCCGTCATCTTCCTCGGCATCATCCTCGGTCTGATGATGTGCTTCGACCTCGGTGGCCCGGTGAACAAGGCAGCGTACGCGTTCGCGGTGGCCGGCCTCAACGTCAACGATCCCGCCTCGCTGCGCATCATGGCGGCCGTGATGGCCGCGGGCATGGTTCCGCCGCTGGCGATGGCTCTCGCGTCGACCGTCCTGCGTCCCAGCCTGTTCAGCGAGGCGGAACGCGAGAACGGCAAGGCGGCCTGGCTCCTCGGCTCGGCATTCATCTCCGAAGGTGCCATACCGTTCGCCGCCGCCGACCCGCTGCGCGTCATTCCCTCGATGATGGCCGGCGGCGCCGTCACCGGTGCCCTGATCATGGCGTTCGACGTCACCCTCAGCGCACCGCACGGCGGAATCTTCGTCTTCTTCGCCATCGGCAACCTGCTGTGGTTCCTGGTGGCGCTGGCCGCCGGTGTCGTCGTCGCTGCACTCTGCGTCGTCGGCGCCAAAGAATTCATCAAGCCCGGCGCGTCCGACGCCGAACTCGACCCCGACGTTGCGACAGTCGCAGCGTAAGAGAAACAGATCGACCCGCTCGTCCCGCATCAACCCCACCGACAGAGGAGAGAGTCCATGCCCAGCACCACAGTCGCCGTCGGTTCGTCCATCGGCCTGCACGCCCGTCCCGCCGCCGTCATCGCCGAAGCGGTTGCCGCCGCGGGTGTGCCCGTCACCCTCGCCGTGGCGGACGGCGAACCCGTGGACGCCGGTTCCGCACTGCTCATCATGACGCTCGGCGCCACCAAGGGCACCGACGTCACGGTCACCAGCGACGACGCCGACGCCGTCGAGAAGGTGGCTCAGCTGGTGGCGGCCGACCTCGACGCCTGACCGCTATCCGGTCGTCAGCTGGTGAGACCCAGCCGGCGGCCGGTCCAGTCCATCTCCCGTTCGAGCGCCGCACCCCAGGTGGCGCCCTCGTGGCCACCGGGGAGCTCGTAGTACCGCACGTTCAGACCGGCCGCCCGCGCGGCAGCGAACATCCGCTGCTGCTGCGGGCGGTATTCGTCGTCCGCGGCCCCGGCGACGAACACCCCGGTCAATTCCGGGAACTGCCGTGTCCTCATCACATCGACCGGGTTGACCGCCGCGAACGCATGCTCGTCGCCTGCGAACGTCGCCGCGACCGTCCCCGCGTGATCGCCCAGCGAGGGCTCGTCCTGACCGAGGAAGTCGAGAAACGTCGGGTAGATCCGCGGATAGTTCACGGCCAGCTGGATCGAACAGGTTCCCCCGTAGGAGAATCCGCCGATCGCCCACTGCGCCGGATCGTGCGACACCTGCAGTGACTTCTCGATCCACGCGGGGACGTCGTGGGCCACGTAGGTGGCGGCGTTGCCCAGCGCCGAATCGAGGCACAGCGGATTCGCGTCCTGCGACCCCAGTGCGTCGACCACCACGACGACCGGCGCGAGGCCGTCGTGCCGCGCCGCATACGCATCCACCGTGGACCCCAGTCGTCCGCTGCTGAACCAGTCCTGGGGGCGCCCCGGCTGTCCCGCGATCATCACCATGACGGGGAGCACCGCCCGGGGTGACGTCAGGTACGCCGGCGGCAGATACAGCACGGCCGGGCGGGCCGGGAATCCGGATTCGGTGCCCGGGATCTGCACCTCCGTCACCACACCGGAGCCGGGTGTGCGCACCGGGCGGGTCCACACCGAGTCCATCGGGGTCCCGGATTGCACGGCGCTTTCGAACCCGGGGACGTCACCGAACGACACCGGCTCGACGACCGTCGGCGGGCGGTGTCCCACCAGCGACCCGACGGTCGGATACACGCCGACCTCTGCATTGACCTGCCCCGCCGCCGCGGCCGCCACGACTACGCCCGCCACACCGATCACCCCGGCGCGCCGGGCTCCGGGCCTCCGGAACAGGAGCGACGCGACGAGTACGAGGGTGCCGACCGCGAGCCAGATCCACGCGTATCCCGTCGGCGGTAACTGATTGGGAAGCGGCCGGTACGCCGCCCACACGGCACCCCCGACCGCTGCGGTCACGGGCACCGCGACGGCGGCGGCGCGGAGGATGAGCGGCCGGGCGGCACGCGACAGCGCGAGGATCACGACGATGCCCGCCACCACGGCGACGGTCGATGTCGCCCGGGCGCGACGGTGCCCCAGCGATAGATGGGCAATATGCGACAACAACTCGTGGGCCTGCACACCGCCCAGTATTCACACGATGTCGCGCACCGAAAGAATCAGGCTCACAACATTTCTCGCAAAACAGACCTATCGGGCACGGCGGCGGACCAGGAAGCCCGCGCCGACCACGAGCACGACCGCGCCGCCGGCGATGCCGATTCCCCACAGCGTTCCCGGCGACTGCGCCGACGCCTCGTCCCCGACGGTCTGCGCGCGGGCCTGCTCCTGCACCCTCGACACCGCCCCGGGCAGCATCTGAATCGGCGGAACGGGCCCCTCCCGCGCCTCGGAGGCGATCAACAGGTCGCCGTTCTCGGTGAACGCGATCGACTCCCCCTGCGGCTGCTGCGGCACGTGCGCGCGCACCACAGGCCCCGCGGCGAACGCCGCGGCCAGGTCGCCGTCCGGTGCCGAGAACAGGAACACGTCGGAGTAGCTGCGGACGGCGGCCACGGTTCCGTCGCCGGAGACGGCGCCGCCCGTGAACATCGTCGAATGCAGTGCCGGGGCCGTGGTGCCGCTCCCGGTGGTGGCGTCGTCGGCGCCGTTCGTCTCCGCGACGTCCAGCGTGCCCACCTTCTCGAGCGGGGTCGGCCCGGGGCTCGCGAGGTCACCCACAGCGGCACCCCCCGCAGGCCGGTACACGTTGCCTGCCCCGAACACTTCCTTCGTGACGATCAGCGGGGTGCCGTCGCGCTGGACGAGAACGGTCTCGGCGTCGTGCGGGCCGTCCGGATACGTCAGCCGATGCAGTTCTCCCGCGCCCGTGTCGCGGTCCATCGCGATCAGCGCCACCGTATCGCGTCGGCGTCCGTTGTCCCCGGTGTCGGCGAGCCACAGCCGGCCGTCGGGACCGGACGCCAAGTCCTCGACGTCGTACGGATCGACCGGCAGCGGAAGCCACCGCTGCACGGCGCAGTTCCCGTCCATCACCGCGACCGCACGATCGGACCCGCTGTCACCGACCGCGTAGAGCAGTCCCCCCGCCGATGCGAGCCCCGACAGCTCTTCGAGGGAGGCCTCGTCCGGGGTGCCGACCGCCGAATCGTCGGGAGTGCAGAGCGGACCGAACTCCGACGCGTCGACGGCGGTCTGATCGCGGAAGAACGGCTCGGCAGATCCGACCCCCGCCACGGCGAGCGGTGTGCACGCAGCGAAGACTCCGACCGCGACACGGGCCGACCACCGTGAGCGGTCAGGCACTGCCGCTGTACTGAACCAGTGCCGACGCCAGCGCTTCGGGCACCCGCGCATGAACACGCGTGCCGTCCTCCTCGTGGGAGGAATCGAGGATCTGACCGTCCGAGTGGATCCGGGCCATCAGATCTCCCCTGTTGTACGGGAGGAGCACGCTGACCTCGATCTCCGGGCGGATCAGTACGTCGCTGAGATGCGCTCGCAACTCGGCGATGCCTTCCCCGGTCCGGGCGGAGACGAACGCCGCACCGGGCAGCAGGCCGCGCAACTGGGTCAGCGTGACCGGGTCGGCCGCGTCGATCTTGTTCACCACGATGAGCTCCGGCGGCGCCGCGGCGTCGTTCTCGCGGATCACCTCGGTGATCACCTCGTGGACTGCCCTGATCTGATCCGTGGGCAGCGGGTCGGAGCCGTCGACGACGTGGAGCAGCAGATCCGCGTCCGTGACTTCCTCGAGCGTCGAGCGGAACGCCTCGATCAGCTGGGTCGGCAGGTGACGCACGAACCCGACGGTGTCGGTGAGGACGTACTCGCGTCCGTCATCCAGCGCCGCCCGCCGAGTGGTGGGATCGAGGGTGGCGAACAGGGCGTTCTGCACCAGCACCCCGGACCCGGTCAGCGCGTTGAGCAGGCTCGACTTGCCGGCGTTGGTGTAGCCGACGATCGCGATGGACGGCGTCTCGCTGCGCAGACGCCTGGTGCGTTTGGTGTCGCGGGCGGCCTTCATGCCCTTGATCTCACGCCGCAGCTTCGCCATCCGCTCACGGATTCGCCGGCGGTCCGTCTCGATCTTGGTCTCACCGGGACCACGCAGACCCACACCGCCGTTGCTGCCGGCGCGACCACCCGCCTGCCGGGACATCGATTCACCCCAGCCACGCAGTCGCGGCAGCATGTATTCCATCTGGGCCAGCGCCACCTGCGCCTTACCCTCCCTGGACGTCGCATGCTGAGCGAAGATGTCGAGGATGAGGGCCGTCCGGTCGATGACCTTGACCTTGACGACCTTCTCCAGCGCAGTCAGCTGCGCGGGAGTGAGCTCACCGTCGCAGATGACGGTGTCGGCGCCGGTCGAGAGGACGACCTCACGGAGTTCCTCGGCTTTACCGGAACCGATGTAGGTGGCCGCGTCGGGTTTGTCCCGCCGCTGGACGAGGCCCTCGAGGACCTCGGACCCGGCGGTCTCGGCCAGAGCCGCGAGCTCGGCCATGCTGGATTCGGCCTGCGCCGCGGTTCCCTGCGTCCAGACACCGACGAGCACCACGCGTTCGAGGCGCAGCTGCCGGTATTCGACCTCGGTGACGTCTGTGAGCTCGGTGGAGAGCCCGGCAACTCGGCGCAGCGCGCTGCGGTCCTCGAGTTGCATCTCGCCGACCGAAGGGCGCCCGTCGTCGTAGGCGAACTCAGTGGAGTCGGAGATCGGCGATTCTTCTGTGCGATGTGTTTTCGTCATACACCCTCATGATCCCACGGAATGTCGCGGGCGTGCACGTGCATTTCGCGCAGGGCGATCAGCCGAGGCCGTTCCACCAGCCGTCGTCGAGGTTCCCGGACGCCACCAGGACGGACGGTCCGCGCAACGTCGCGCGGCCGTCGGACACCGCAACAGTGACCTGACCACCGGGAATACGGACATTCACCTCACCGGAGTCGGCCCCGTCGAAGCGCAGCGCGGCGGTGGCCGCGGCCACCGTGCCGGTGCCGCACGACCGGGTTTCGCCCACCCCGCGCTCGTGCACCCGCATGTCCACGGCGCCGGATTCGATGCGGGTGAGGATCTCCACGTTGACACCGTGCGGGAAGAAGCCGGGATCGAACCCGGGTGCGGCCGTCAGGTCGAGGGCCGACAGGGACGCCGCCGTGAGGTGCGCATCGACACATGCCAGGTGCGGGTTGCCGACGTCGATGCCGATCCCGTTGAACACCTTGCCGTCGATGGTCGCGGCGCTGGTTCCCAGATCCCGCACCACCCCCATGTCGACGGTGACCTCGCCGAAGGCGCCGTCCGCCGAGTGCACGATCACCGGTTTGCCGCCGGCCCGGCTGCCGACGACGAACTCGTCGCGCGTCTCGAGCCCCGCCGCCCGGAGGTAGTGGGCGAAGACGCGGACGCCGTTGCCGCACATCTCCGCGATCGAGCCGTCGGCGTTGCGGTAATCCATGAACCAGTCGTCCTCGGACGTGCCGTCGGGGAGTTCGGCGAGCACACCGGCGCCGGCCAGCGCACCGGCCTTCGCGACGCGCAGGATTCCGTCGGCGCCGAGCCCGCGCCTGCGATCGCACAGCGCCGCCACCCGCGGGGCCGACAGGTCGATGCGGACGTCGGGATCCGGGAGGACCACGAAGTCGTTCTCGGTGCCGTGTCCCTTGCTGAAATCCATGCGCACCACTCTAACCAACGGTCGAGCGGGTGCGGGTTCGTCGACGCTGCCGGGCGATTTCGTACAGGGCGACGGCGCCGGCGGAGGGGGCGCCGAGGGAACTCGCGGCGCCTCCGATCGGAATGTTGACCACCGTGTCGCAGGCGTCGCGCCACGCAGCGCTCATCCCGCGGGTCTCGTTGCCGATCACGAGCACCGTGCCGCCGCCGAAGTCGTGGGCGTCGATGGTCACGGAGCCGGTCTCGTCGGTGCCGACGATGTGCAGGTCGGTTCCGGACGCACGCCGGGCGTCGCGGAAGGCGAGGATCTCGTCGACGGACGAGACCGTGACGACGGGCATCGCGAAGAGGGATCCGGTGGAGGCGCGGACGCTCCGGGGGTCGAACGGGTCGGCGCCGTGGCCGACCACGACGACCGCGTCGGCGCCGAACGCGTTGGCGGAACGCACGAGGGTGCCCAGGTTTCCGGGTGAGGCGGGCCGATCGAACACGACGATCAGGGGAACGGACTGCAGTCGCAGGTCCTTCAGTCGCGGGGCGCGTGTCTTCGCGACGGCGATCAGTTCCGGCGCGGTGGTGGCCTTCTCACCCAGTTCGGCCATCAGTTCGGCACTGACCCCGATCTGTTCGACGGACCGGGTCTCGAGCAGTTCCCGCGCCCAGTCGGACAGCGGCGGGCCGTCGATGCGGTGCAGCAGCGATTCGATCGGCCAGTCGTGTTCCAGCGCCAGGTTGAGGGGACGGACACCCTGAATCAGAAAGCGTCCCGCTTTCGTTCGTTTGGCGCGGTTGGTGAGGTACGACTGCCACTGCTGGAAGCGGGCGTTGCGGGCGGTCACCAGCAGGGACGGGGCCGGACGGTTGCGTCCGGATGGTGCGCGGCTCATCGTTCTCCCAGTGTTCGGGTCTCGCCGAGGGTGCGGATCGTGGTGTCCGCGAGGTCGGGGTCGCTTCCGTCGACCCAGTGGATGCGGGTGTCGCGGCGGAACCACGACCGTTGCCTGCGCACGTAGCGCCGGGTGCCGATGAATGTCCGTTCCTGCGCCTCGTCGAGGTCGTATTCGCCGTCGAGCCAGGCGAGGACCTGTGCGTAGCCGATGGCCCGGGGAGCGGTGACGCCTTCGCGCAGTCCCACGTCGATCAGTCCGCGCACCTCGTCGACGAGTCCCCGTTCGAACATCAGCCGGGTGCGGAGCCGGATCCGGTCGTCGAGTTCGGCGGTATCGCGGTCGACGCCGACGATGTGTGTGCCCCAGCGCGGTTCGCCGATGCGAGGGGCCGACGCCGCGAACGGCTTTCCGGTGATCTCCACGACTTCGAGGGCACGGACCAGGCGCCTGCCGTCGGTGGGGAGGATCGACGCCGCGGCGTCGGGGTCCACCCGGCACAGTTCGGCGTGGACGGCGGCGACGCCCTTCTCGGCGAGGACCGCTTCCCAGCGCGCCCGCACCGACGCATCGGTGGCGGGGAAGCTCCACTCGTCGAGCAGCGACTGCACGTACATCATCGATCCGCCGACGATGACCGGCACGGCGCCGCGTGCGGTGATCGCCTCCACATCGCGGACCGCCGCCTGCTGATAGTTCGCGACGGTCGCCGTCTCCGTCACGTCGAGCACGTCGAGCTGGTGGTGCGGTATTCCACGGCGGTCCGCCGGGGCGAGTTTGGCGGTGCCGATGTCCATACCCCGGTACAGCTGCATCGCGTCGATGTTGACGATCTCGCCGCCGAGACGCTCGGCCAGGTCCAGTGCGAGATCCGACTTTCCGGTCGCGGTCGGTCCGACAACGGCGATCGGCACGGGTGACGTCACGGTCGCCACTCCCCCACGTGGTAGCCGACTCCGTACGGTGCCGCGCTGTACAGCGTCCGGCAGGAAGCGGGCGGCGCGTCGAACACGCCTGCGAGCACCTGCCACGGGACGCGCCCGCCGATGCCGAGGGAATCGCACACCGTGGGTTCGAGGGCCAGCAGCGCGTCGCGGTCGCCGGTGTCGAGCGCCGCGTCGATCCCGGCCTGCACGCCTTCCGCACGCGGGTCGAACGCGCCCGGCGCCTTCGCCGTGAGCGTGTTCGCGCCGTCCGCGACGATCACCAGCCCGCGCGGCTCGGGGTCCCGGTCGAGAAGCCTACGCAGTTCCGCGCCGTACTCGGCGCACTGTTCCGGAGACAGGTCGGCGGGGAGGATCCGCGCGTCGACGACGGCATCCGGCGCGCACGTCCCACGGATCCACCCGGCCGTCAGCGCCGCGAGCGGCAGGTCCGGGTCGGGATCGGCTGCCGGACCGGGCCGCAGAGTGACCCGCACGTCGACGCCGTAGCCGCGATAGGTGCCCTGGGCGTCGGGTCGTACGTCCACCGCGGCGGGTGCCGCTCCGACCGCGACCCACTCGGTGGCGAGCGCGGACAACGCCTTCGCCGCCGTCTGCACCGCGTCCCGCAACGGCGCCGTCTCCGTAGCGGCCGCCCCGGTCAGTTCGGGTACCAGTAGCGGTGGGGACGGCACGAGGATTGCGGCGGTGAACACACAGTCACGCTAGTCGACCGTCCGCGCGGACCCGGCATCCGATTCGGACGCTGCCGTCAATCGGTACCAACGCGGACCGTCCGACCTGATTCAATAGTCCACAGGGCCCGTACCGGGTTGAATGGAGCCAGCACCCGTCCCGGGTCGTATGGAGCCAGTATTGCGTTCAGGCAGCCGTGACGCGCGGCAGAGATGAGGAACCGATGACCGACAGCAGCGACGCGAAGCCCGCCGTGGAGCCTGCCGCTCAGCAGCACGACACACCGACGTCCAGCGTCCCGAAGCCCGGTGCCGCCGCGAAACCGGGTGCACCCAAGCCCCACCCCACCCCGACACACGCCCTCTCCGCCCCCGCCGTCGCCGCCCCCGCCCACAGTGACCCGAGCAAGTTCGGCCGCGTGGACGACGACGGCACCGCCTGGGTGAAGACCGCGGACGGCGAACGGCAGATCGGGTCGTGGCAGGCCGGAGACGCGGCGGAAGGTCTGGCGCACTTCGGTCGGCGCTTCGACGATCTGGCAACGGAAGTGGCACTCCTCGAGGCCCGGCTCAGTTCCGGTGCGGGCGACGCGAAGAAGACCAAGGCGGCTGCGCTCGCGCTCGCCGAATCCCTCCCGACCGCCGCGGTGATCGGTGACATCGATTCACTCGCGGCGCGGCTCGACGTCATCATCGCCGGATCCGACGAGGCAGCGGCCCACGCCAAGCACGAGAAGGAACTGTCGCGGCAGGCTCACACCGAACGCAAGGAAGCGCTGGCCGCGGAGGCGGAACAGATCGGTGCCGAATCCACGCAGTGGAAGGCCGCCGGCGACCGGTTGCGCGAGATTCTGGACGAGTGGAAGACGATCCGCGGTATCGACCGGAAGGTCGACGACGCCCTGTGGAAGCGCTACTCGAAGGCGCGGGAGGCGTTCAACCGGCGTCGCGGCGCCCATTTCGCCGAACTCGACCGCGAGCGCGCCGCCGCGAAGACCAAGAAGGAAGAGCTCGTCGAACGGGCCGAGGCTCTGTCCGACTCCACCGACTGGGGTCCCACGGCCGGGGCTTTCCGCGATCTGCTCGCCGAGTGGAAGGCCGCGGGCCGCGCACCCCGAGAAGCGGACGACAACCTGTGGAAGCGGTTCAAGGGCGCTCAGGACGTGTTCTTCGCCGCCCGCAACGCCGCGTCCTCCGAACGCGACGCCGAGTTCGAGGAGAACGCGGTCGCCAAGGAAGAGCTGCTGAAGAACGCCGGCCACATCGATCCGGCCAAGGACATCGACGCGGCGAGGGCCGCGCTGCGCGACCTGCAGGAGAAGTGGGACGCCATCGGCAAGGTGCCCCGCGAGCGGATGCACGACCTCGAGGGCAAGCTGCGGGCAATCGAGAAGCGTGTCCGCGATGCCGCCGACGAGGAATGGCGCCGCACCGACCCGGAGGCCCTCGCCCGGGCCGCGCAGTTCCGAGAACGGGTCACTCAGTTCGAGGAGCAGGCCGCCAAGGCGACCGCCGCGGGCAAGACGAAGGACGCCGAGAGCGCCCTCGCGCAGGCCCAGCAGTGGCGCGAATGGGCCGAGGCGGCCGAGGGCGCCGTCAGCGGCCCGTAGGCACGATCAGCCGACGTTCCAGTCGCCGCGTCGCTCCGCTTCGGCGGCAGCGGCGCGGCGTTCTTCTTCTGCGGCCAACTGTAGGGCGGTCCGGCTCCAGACCACCTTCAACCAGTGGAACGTGAGCACGATGACGGTGAGCCAGCCGATGATCAGACCGATCCCCGGTCCGGCCGCCTCGACCCCGGGCGCCGGTGTCTGCCGCGACCAGATGGCGAGCATGCCGAACACGATGGACACGGCGGTTCCGGCGAGGGCCACCCAGGCGAGCGCCCAGCGGCGGGTGACGAGCGCCAGCATCGACACGACGACCCCGAACACCACCTCGAACCACACGAACAGCCGCGACGGCAGCGCGATCGTCTCCGCGCGGGCGTCGTCCCCGTACACCAGCACCTCCCAGCCGTTGGCGATGCCGGAGTGCGGCAACGTCAGTGAGCCGAGGAGCACGACCACCGCAACCGCGACGACGAGCGCACGCGCGCCGGGATCGATCTCGCCGGCCACCTTCTTCTCGGCGGCGTCGAAGTCCTTCAGGTAACTCTCGATCGGCTCGTTCCCGGCACTCGAACCGCTGTCGCCAGTGTGGTTTCCGTCGTGCCGCTTGTCGTCGAACGGGGAGGTCATGCGTTGCATCCCATCTGGGCGGGTAGTGGTGCGGGCGCACCGATCTGCGGAAGTCCGAGTCCCACACCGATCGGCGGGGTCTTCGGGGTCACGCCCTTCTCGAAGGAGTCGCCCGCACGGGTGCGGCGGTGGGTCAGGACCGGGGTGTCGGCAACGAGATGGTGGGGGGCGGCGGCACTGACGACGACGGTGACGACGTCGCCGGGCCGGACGTTCCCGTCGAGGTTGCCCTCGGGCCGGAAGTGGACGAGCCGGCCGTCGCGGGCGCGCCCGCTCATCCGGGCGGTCTCCGCGTTCTTGCGACCCTCCCCGGCGGCGACGAGCAGTTCCACCTCGGCGCCGACGAGCTTCTGGTTCTCCTCGAGGGTGATCTGTTCCTGCAACGCGATGAGACGTTCGTACCGTTCCTGGACGACCGCCTTGGGCAGCTGCTCGTCCATCTCCGCTGCCGGGGTGCCGGGCCGCTTGGAGTACTGGAAGGTGTAGGCGCTGGTGAAGCGCGCCTGCCGGACGACATCGAGCGTGTCCTGGAAATCTTCCTCGGTCTCACCCGGGAAGCCCACGATGATGTCGGTGGTGATCGCCGCGTGCGGCATCGCGGTGCGGACCTTGTCGATGATCCCCAGGAATCGCGACTTCCGGTAGGAGCGGCGCATCGCCTTCAGCACCCGGTCCGAGCCGGACTGCAGCGGCATGTGCAGCTGGGGACACACGTTGGGGGTCTCGGCCATCGCCTCGATGACATCGTCGGTGAATTCGGCCGGGTGCGGAGACGTGAAGCGCACCCGCTCGAGCCCGTCGATCTCTCCGCACGCGCGCAGCAGCGCGGCGAACGCGCCGCGGTCGCGGGGCTGGTCCGGATCCGCGAAGGACACGCCGTACGCGTTGACGTTCTGCCCGAGCAGGGTGACCTCGACGACGCCCTCGTTCACCAGGGCCTGCACCTCGGCCAGGATGTCGCCGGGGCGCCGGTCGACCTCCTTGCCGCGCAGCGCGGGCACGATGCAGAACGTGCAGGTGTTGTTGCATCCCACCGAGATGGACACCCAGCCCGCGTACGCCGACTCCCGCTTGGCGGGCAGCGTCGACGGGAACGCCTCCAGTGCGTCGAGGATCTCGACCTCGGCCCGCTGGTTGTGGCGGGCCCGGTCCAGCAACGCGGGGAGTGAACCGATGTTGTGGGTGCCGAACACGACGTCCACCCACGGCGCCTTCTTCACGACGACGTCGCGGTCCTTCTGCGCCAGGCACCCGCCGACCGCGATCTGCATGTCGGGGTTCTGTTCCTTCGCAGGCGCGAGGTGGCTCAGGTTGCCGTACAACTTGTTGTCGGCGTTCTCCCGCACCGCGCAGGTGTTGAAGACGACGAGGTCGGGTGCCTGCCCCGCGGCCGCCTTCGTGTAGCCGGCGTCCTCGAGGAGCCCCGACAGCCGCTCGGAGTCGTGCACGTTCATCTGGCAGCCGTACGTGCGCACCTCGTAGCTGCGGTGAGGGGTCTGGTCGATCGTGTCCACGTATGCCAGGGTACGGCCCGCGCCAAATCGCCTCGTCGCGGCCGGTGTGCGCCCGGACACACGCCCGAAGCCGGACAGTAAAGTTTCCGTGACATCCCGAGGATTCTCGGAGCAAATGGCAGGTGCTCCCGCTCCGAACACATAGGGTCATCGACTATGACGCAAGCCGACGACGCGACGCCGACACCCTCCACGGGCGCGGCCCCGTCCATGATCTCGATGAAATCGGTGAACAAACACTTCGGCGCCCTCCACGTCCTCCAGGAGATCGACCTCGAAGTCCCCCGCGGACAGGTCGTGATCGTCCTCGGACCGTCCGGCTCGGGTAAGTCGACGCTGTGCCGCACCATCAACCGCCTCGAGCCCATCGACTCCGGTGAGATCGCGGTGGACGGCAAGGTTCTCCCAGCCGAGGGCAAGGCCCTCGCGGCGCTGCGCGCCGACGTGGGCATGGTGTTCCAGTCGTTCAACCTGTTCGCCCACAAGACGATCCTCGAGAACGTGATGCTCGCACCGGTCAAGGTGCGGAAGAAGAGCAGCGCCGACGCGAAGGCGAAGGCCTATGAGCTTCTCGAGCGGGTCGGCATCGCCAATCAGGCGGACAAGTACCCGGCGCAGTTGTCGGGCGGTCAGCAGCAGCGAGTCGCAATCGCACGCGCACTCGCCATGAACCCCAAGGTCATGCTGTTCGACGAGCCGACGTCCGCACTCGACCCGGAAATGGTCAACGAGGTCCTGGACGTCATGACCTCGCTCGCCAAGGAAGGCATGACCATGCTCGTGGTGACACACGAGATGGGCTTCGCCCGCAAGGTCGGCCACCGTGTCCTATTCATGGCCGACGGCCAGATCGTCGAGGACGCCGAGCCCACCACGTTCTTCACCGCTCCCAAATCCGAGCGCGCGAAGGACTTTCTCGGCAAGATTCTCAGCCACTGACCCGAAGGAGCCGGTGCTCCTTCGGTCGACCGTGCTCCACACGCAACACCCGTCATTTTCAATTGGAGGAACTCGATGAGAATCAATCGCTCGATTCGCGTGGGAATCGGCGTCATGGCGCTCGCCGTCGTCGCATCTGCTTGTGGCGGAGGTGAAGAGAAGAGCGCCTCCCAGAGCGCGTCGGAGGGCAAGCTCACCGTCGGAATCAAGTACGACCAGCCCGGCCTCGGATTGCGCAACCCGGACGGTTCCTTCAGCGGCTTCGACGTCGAGGTGGCCGAGTACGTGGCCGGCAAGCTGGGTGTCGCGCCCGAGAACATCGAGTTCAAGGAGTCCCCGTCGGCTCAGCGCGAGACGTTGATCCAGAACGGTGAGGTCGACTACATCGTCGCGACCTACTCGATCACCGACGCCCGCAAGGAGAAGGTCGACTTCGCCGGGCCGTACTTCATCGCCGGACAGTCGCTCCTGGTGAAGTCCGACAACACCGACATCACCGGCCCCGATTCGCTCAACGGCGGCAAGAAGCTGTGCTCCGTCACCGGGTCCACTCCGGCGCAGAAGGTCAAGGACACGTACGCGCAGGACGTGCAGCTGCAGGAGTTCGACACGTACTCGGCCTGCGTCGAGGCGCTGCGCAACGGTGCGGTGGACGCCGTCACCACCGACGACATCATCCTCGCCGGTTACGCGGCGCAGTACCCCGGCGAGCTGAAGGTGGTCGGCGAGCCGTTCACCGAAGAGCGCTACGGCATCGGCCTGGCCAAGGGCGACGACGAGACCCGCGCCAAGATCAACGACGCCATCGACGCCATGATCGCGGACGGCTCGTGGGAGCGCGCGTTCAACGAGACCGTCGGTGCGTCGGGCTACCCGATCCCCGCCCCGCCGACCGTCGATCGGTACTGAGCAACTCACTCATCCGGGTCGGACGACTTCCATTCGTGGAGTCGTCCGGCCCGGTTCGACACCAACCACCGGTGACCTGGGGAGACGGTAAGTGGACCTACTGAGCAAATACAGCGATCAGCTGATCGACGCATTCTGGACGACGGTGCAACTCACCGCGTTCTCGGCTGTCGGTGCTCTGATACTCGGCACCATCCTCGCGGCGATGCGGGTGTCACCTATCCCGGTCGCGCGTGGCGTCGGCACGGCGTACGTGACGATCTTCCGCAACACTCCCCTGACGCTCATCATCATCTTCTGCTCCTTCGGGCTCTTCCAGACGATGGGCGTCAAGCTTGCCCCCGAGCAGTCGCCGACGTTCTTCGAGGAGAACAACTTCCGGCTCGCCGTGCTCGGCCTCAGCGTCTACACCGCGGCGTTCGTCTGCGAGTCGCTGCGGTCCGGCATCAACACCGTGCACGTCGGACAGGCGGAGGCGGGCCGGTCACTCGGCCTCACGTTCTCCCAGAATCTGCGGTTGATCGTGCTGCCGCAGGCATTCCGCGCGGTCACCGCCCCACTCGGCAGTGTGTTGATCGCCCTGACCAAGAACACGACGATCGCCTCGGTGATCGGTGTGGCGGAGGCGTCGCTGCTGATGAAGGAAATGATCGAGAACGAGGCCGCCATCTTCGTCGTCGGTGGCATCTTCGCGCTCGGCTTCGTGATCCTGACCCTGCCGATGGGGCTTCTCTTCGGATACCTGAGCAAGCGATTCGAGGTTGCACGATGAGCAATTCCGCCACCGTCCTCTACGACGCACCGGGCCCTAAGGCGAAGAACATCTACCGCCTGATCTCGGTCGTGGTCGCAGTCGTCCTACTGGGAATCGGCTACCTCGTCTACGCCGCGCTCGACGACAAGGGTCAGCTGACGGCCGCGAAGTGGGATCCGTTCCTCGAATCGACGTCGTGGACGACGTATCTGATCCCCGGCATCCGCGGCACCCTCGTGGCGGCCGCCGTATCGATCCTGTTCGCGCTGATCCTCGGCGCGATCCTCGGCATCGGACGCCTGTCGAACCACCGGCCGGTGCGATGGGTGGCCGGCGGGATCGTCGAACTGTTCCGCGCCATCCCGGTGCTGATCCTGATGATCTTCTCGTACCAGCTGTTCGCCGAGTACGAGGTCTTCAAGTCGAAATACCTTGCGCTCGCCGCGGTCATCGTCGGCCTCACGCTGTACAACGGCTCGGTGATCGCCGAAATCGTCAGGGCAGGCATCAACTCGCTCCCCAAGGGACAGAGCGAGGCCGCCATGGCACTGGGTATGCGCAAGGGTCAGGTCATGCGGAGCATCCTGCTTCCGCAGGCCGTCACGGCGATGCTGCCCGCGATCATCTCGCAGATGGTGGTGGCCCTGAAGGACTCCGCGCTCGGTTACCTCATCGGCTACGTCGAAGTGGTGCGGTCCGGCCAGCAGCTCGGTGCGTTCTACGGCAACTACCTGCCCGCCCTGATCGTGGTGGCGATCATCATGATCATCCTCAACTACACGCTCACCGTGGTGGCGACCAAGGTGGAGAAGCGACTACGGGCCAGCCGGAAGGGCGGAGGCCCCGGAGGGGCCGTTCCCGAGCTTCCGGCGGTTTCGGTTCCGGGTATGGACATCACCGACAAGCGGTTGTGACATGACGCGGGTGTGACATGACACTGCGGTCGGATGGGAACTCTGTTCCGCCCGACCGCAGTGTGGTCGTCTGGCCAGTGTTGTTGTCTCGTCAGTGTTGTTGTCGTGACGACGTGGTCAGGTCTCGTCGAACAGGCCGTCGGTTTCCGCACCGGCTCGATCGAGTTGTTCCTTGACCACCTCGAACGCCATGCCCTGGGGGAATCCACGGCGCGCGAGCATCGACACCAGACGGCGGACCGCACGGTCCCGATCGTCCGCGGACACCGTCCGCAGTTTCTTCGCGACCAGTTCCGTCGCTCGCGCTCGTTCGTCTTCGCTGTCGATCTGAGCGAGCGCCTCGGCAGCGTCGTCCTGACCGATCCCCTTGCGGCGCAGTTCCAGTGCGAGCGCACGTTTCCCCTTACCGGAGTACGTGTGCCGCGAATGCACCCACTGCTGGGCGAAGTCGGCGTCGTTGACGAGTCCGACCTCGGCGAGACGATCCAGCACACGCTCAGCGACCTCGGCCGAGTAGCCCTTCTTCGCCAGACGCTCGGCCAACTCCGCTCGACTCCGGGCACGGTCAGTCAGAAGACGCAGGCACAAATCCTTGGCCTGCGTCTCCGTTCCACCTTCGCCCGTCGGACGCACGGCGGCGCCTTAGAATTCGACCGGGGCGGCGTCATCCGTAGCAGCAGTGACGTCGGCGCCGATTCCGAGCTTTTCCTTGATCTTCTTCTCGATCTCGTCCCGGATGTCGGTGTTCTCCAGCAGGAACTTGCGGGCGTTCTCCTTGCCCTGCCCCAACTGGTCGCCTTCGTAGGTGTACCAGGAGCCCGACTTGCGGATGAACCCGTGTTCGACACCCATATCGATCAGCGAGCCTTCCTTGCTGATTCCCAGGCCGTAGAGAATGTCGAACTCGGCCTGCTTGAACGGCGGCGCGACCTTGTTCTTGACCACCTTGACACGGGTACGGTTACCCACCGCGTCGGTGCCGTCCTTCAGGGTCTCGATCCGCCGCACGTCGAGGCGCACCGACGAGTAGAACTTCAATGCCTTACCACCGGTGGTGGTTTCGGGGGAACCGAACATGACGCCGATCTTCTCGCGCAGCTGGTTGATGAAGATCGCGGTGGTGCCGGAATTGCTGAGCGCACCGGTCATCTTACGGAGCGCCTGGCTCATCAGACGGGCCTGCAGACCCACGTGGCTGTCGCCCATCTCGCCCTCGATCTCGGCGCGCGGGACCAGCGCGGCCACGGAGTCGACCACGAGGATGTCGAGGGCACCGGAGCGGATCAGCATGTCTGCGATCTCCAGCGCCTGCTCACCGGTGTCGGGCTGCGACACCAGCAGCGCGTCGGTGTCGACGCCGAGCTTCTGGGCGTAGTCGGGGTCGAGCGCGTGCTCGGCGTCGATGAACGCGGCGATGCCGCCTGCCGCCTGGGCGTTGGCGACCGCGTGCAGAGCCACGGTGGTCTTACCCGAGGACTCCGGGCCGTAGATCTCGACGACACGGCCGCGGGGCAGCCCGCCGATGCCGAGGGCGACGTCCAGCGCGATGGAGCCGGTAGGGATGACGGCGATGGGCTGACGGACACCTTCGCCCAGGCGCATCACCGAGCCCTTGCCGAAGTTCTTGTCGATCTGCGCCAGCGCGAGGTCGAGCGCCTTGTCTCGATCGTGTGCCTGTGGTGCCATCGTCGTCCCCATTCCTCGAGTCTCATCAGTGATCTGCGGTCAGGTTAGATCCAGGTACCGACAAGAACCGTGACCACCGAACATCTCCAGCATAGGGGAACGTGTGTTCGATATGTGCGGTCGGTCCGTTCGACACGCCGGATTTCTACCGGCGCTGCGGCGGGACGTCGAACTCCACGCAGAGTTCACGCCACACCTCGCGGGGTTCCCTTCCGTCCTCGATGGCTTCGGCGGCGGTCTTGCCCCCGAGACTGAGCAGCACGTGGTCGACGAGTAGTGCGTCGCCGCGCATCTGTCCGAACTCTTCGCGGACGAGTTGGTGAAATTCGGTCAGTCGCACGCATCCACGCTAGCCGAACCTCGAGCCGGGCTCTCACCGCAGCGCGTCGCGGCACACCTCCACCGGATCGGCGACGTCCGCGTTGCTCCGCGCGGCCCGCCGCGCGGCGTCCGCGTGGGCACCGTTCGAGAGCACCTGTTCGACCGCCGCGCGGAGCGCCTCCGCACTCGGGGGACGAACCACGACGGCGCTCCCCTGCCGCGCGGCCCGGTTCGCGAGCTCCCACTGATCGCCGCCGCCGGGAACCACCACCGCCGGAACCCCTGCGAGCAGGGCCTTGGCCAGCATTCCGTGTCCGCCGCCGCAGACTACCGCCGACGCCTCGCGCAGCATCGCGTCCTGCCGGCCCAGACCGGCTCGCGCCCACGGCGGAACCGTCGCCGGCGATCCGTCCAGTATCGACGCGATCACCCGGACGCCAGCCCCATCGAGACCCGCGAGCGTCGTCTCGAGCATGCCCTCGGCGCCGGTGAATGCGGTCGACGGAGCCACCATGACCAGAGGATCGGCGCCGTCCGGCGCCTCGAGCACCTCGTTCGTCGGTTCCCACAGCAACGGACCGACGACGTGCGCCTCGGCAGGCCAGTCCGGCCTTGGCACCTCGAGCGCGGGGAGCGTCGCGATCAGCCGGCGCACCGGTCCCGGGTCCTTCGCAGGCAGTCCGACGCCGACCCGGGCCGCGGAGCGCTGCCGCTCACCCTGCCGGATCGACCGCGCCGTCGCGGCGCGCATGAGCGTGTCGCGGAGCGTGCCCCTGATTCCCACGCCCGGAGCCAATCCGCTCCCAATGGGCGGCAACCCCGTGGACGCGGCGTACAGCGGGTGCGGGGACAGCTCGACCCATGGAATCCCCAGCCGCTCCGCGGCCATCCCCCCGCCTGCGGTGAGGATGTCCGAGACCACGAGGTCGGGTCCCATCGCGCGCAGGTCGGGGAGCAACTCGGTGGAGATGTGCGCGGCGCGGGCGTGAATGCGCGCGCCCGCATCGAGGTCGTCGTCCGTCGGGCGGGGCGCGAGACCTTTCAGCAGCTCGGCAGGCACGCCGGCCGACCGTGCGGGCTCGACCCACCTTGTGCCTGTGAACAGGACGGGATCGTCTCCGGCCTCGATGAAGGCGAGGCACAACGCAAGGGCGGGAAAGGCATGTCCGGGATCAGGCCCGGCGACCACGGCGACTCGCACGAACCACAGAGTGTCACACGGTCGGCGTCACCGTTTCTCGAACACTGCTTCGGCGGCACCGAGAGACCGGGCACGGTCGGCGGGGACGAGCCCGATCCGGGTGCGCCGGTCGAGCAGGTCGTCGACGTCGAGTGCCCCCTCGTGGGTCACCGCGAACTGGAGCTCGGCGCGGCTCACGTCCACACCCTCGGCGATCGGCGCGAGCAGTTCGGCGTCTGCGGCGGCGATCAGCGCCGCCTCCGTTCCGTAGCGGGCGAGCAGCGCGGGCGGGGCCGAGACCTTCTGCAGCGCTTCGGGTGTCGCGGCGCCGACGAGCGGCAGGGCCCGAGTCCGGCACCGGCCGGCGTCCAGTCCTGCCACGTCGACCGCGGCGTCGACGGCGTCCTCCGCCATCTTTCGGTAGGTGGTCAGTTTGCCGCCGACCACACTGACGAGACCCGTGTCCGAGCGCAGGATGGCGTGGTTGCGGGAGAGGTCCGCGGTGGATCCGTCCCCGGTGTCGAGCAGAGGGCGCAGGCCCGCGAAGGTACCGAGGACGTCCGAGCGCTGCAGCGGAACCTCGAGCGCGGTGTTGACCGTGTCGAGAAGGAAGTCGATCTCCTGCTCCGATGCCACCGGAACATCCGGAACGGGTCCCGGCGCCGCCTCGTCGGTCAAGCCGAGGTACACGCGGCCGAGCTGTGCGGGCAGCGCGAAGACGAAGCGATTGGTCTCACCGAGGATCGGCACCGTGAGCGCCGCGGCCGGGTTGCCGAGCCGCTCGGCCGGGAGCACCAGATGCGTGCCGCGACTGGGCCGCAACGTGATTCCGGGATCGATCTCCCCCGACCACACTCCCGCCGCGTTGACCACGGCGCGCGCCCTGATCCGCAGTTCCGAGCCGGTCAGCTCGTCGCGCAGGGTCGCGGACGTCCCGGTCACGTCGTACGCGCCTGTCCGCGTGAGCACCTTCGCACCGTGGAGCGCGGCAGTGCGTGCGAGGGACACCACGAGTCTGGCGTCGTCGACGAGCTGGCCGTCGAACGCCATCAGGCCTCCGCGCAGGCCTTCCCGCCGCACCGCGGGGGCGAGTTCGACCACCCGGTCGGCCCGGACCGTCCGTGACCGCGGGAGGACCGACGACGGTGTGCGAGCACTGGCACGCAGCAGGTCGCCGGCCAGGAATCCCGTACGGACAAGGGACTTGCCGAACAGGGTCGTCGAATCGAGGACGGGCACGAGCTGTGGGAGCGCCCGGACGAGATGGGGAGCGGTACGGGTCATGAGGATTCCGCGTTCGACCGCGCTCTCGCGGGCGATGCCGACGTTGCCCGATGCCAGGTACCGCAGCCCGCCGTGGGCGAGTTTCGAACTCCACCGGCTGGTCCCGAACGCGAGATCCCGCTTCTCCACGAGCACGACGTCGAGGCCGCGTGACGCCGCGTCGAGCGCGACACCGACGCCGGTCACCCCGCCGCCGATCACCAGGACGTCGACGAGTGCACCGTCCGACAGCTGGTCGAGTTCGCGCGCCCTTCGCGCGGCATTCAGAGCCGACGAACGGCTCACGGGCGGCGTGTTCAGATGGTTCACCGGTCTCCTCGATCTGTCGGGTGGTTGTCGGCGGCGTCCGGGGCCAGATAGGCGCCGACGGCGTGCCGGAGTTGCTCCGTGAGGGCGTCGCCGGGAAGTTCCTCGGCCACCATCGCGGCCGACTGAACCGCGGACTGCGCGATGAGCAGCACCATCGTGGCGATCTGACGGCTGTCCCCCGCGCGGATCGAGCCCTGGTCCTGTCCCGTCGACACCGCGAACGCGACCTGGTCGATGATCGCCCGCTGGCTCGTACCCAGCCGCTCGAGGATGTAGGTGGTGAACAGTTCCTGATCCGAACGCAGGATCTTCACGAACAGCGGATGGTCGCGCACCTCGGTGGACACGTGGACCACGGCGTCGACCAGCTGACGGTGGACCGATTCCTCCGCCGAGAATTGGGGCATCACGGCAGCGATCTCGCGGGTCATCAGATCGGCGACCACGGCCCTGGTGTCCGACCAGCGCCGGTAGACGGTCGGCCTGCTGACGCCGGCGCGCCGGGCGACCTCCGCCAGCGTGGTGCGACGCAGTCCGAAATCGAGGATGCACGAGCGTGCGGCGTCGAGAATGGAGTCCTCGACGCTCGCTGAGGCGTCGTCTCGCGACGGAGAATTACGAATAGACATTGTGTGTAACATCGTAACGCACGAATCCCCTGCCGGCACCGGACCGGCACCCGAATCACCTTCGCCCAGGCCGTTCACGTCCGCCCGACCGCCCCTGACGCCGGGGATTCGAGTGGCGTATGCATGGCCGGAGGGTGAGAGGGCAGGACAGGCGTGTACGTCGGGTGAGGGCCGGCCACGACGACCCAATTTCGGATAATTATGGCATTCCGTCCGCGCCGGAGTCATACCCCGGCCAGATCGGTACGCCGGCACGATCCCGACGGTTCGGGCCTCAGGCGAAGTAGTAGAGCTCGAATCCCACCGCGCGTTCGGCGTCGAATCCCGGTTGCGGCCCGGTCACCATCTCGACCTGTGCCCTCGCCTGCTGCCCCACCGGGACGTCGCTGAGCGCTTCGAGGTAGCGGACGTGCTCGGCCAGCGAGAGCACCGCCCGATCCACCGTGTGAGTGACATCCACCGCGTGGGTAGGGGTCATCGTGTTGACGGCGACCCAGCGGACACCGCGCCACGGCGGCAGCCCCGACTCCCCCAGCTCGGGAAAGATCCATTCGTTCGCGGCATCCGCGGTGGCGTCGAGAACGGAACGGCCGAGCGCGCGGTGGTCGGCACTGTTCAGCTGGCCCGGCCCCCAGGTGTCCGCGAAGTTCGCCGTCACCACGAGATCCGGGCGATGACGACGGATCGCCGTCGCGAGATCGCGGCGGAGAGCGAGACTCTCCACGAGAGTGCCGTCGGGGTACCCGAGGAACTCCACGTCGGTCACTCCGACCACGGCTGCGGAACGCCGCTCCTCCACCTCCCGCAGCGGGCCCGACTCCGTGGGATGCAGGCCCGCGATCCCCGCCTCCCCGCTGGTGGCGAGCACGTAGCGGATGTCCTTGCCCTGCTCGGTCCAGCGCGCTACGGCCGCCGCTGCGCCGTATTCGATGTCGTCGGGGTGCGCGACGACGACGAGCCCACGATGCCAGTCCTCGGGTACCGGTTCCATGGGTAGAGCATGCCTGTCAGCTCCGCGTGATGTCCGATTTCTCGCCGGATCCGGACATCGCCTTGATCAACAGGTACACGCCGAACACCACGGCGCTGACCACGAGAATCCAGAACAGACCCTTGACGAGGGCACCGACGACCGCCAACGCGATCCAGATCGCCGCGACCGCAAGAACAATCTTCCAGAACATGATTTCCTCCACTCACGTCTCCCCGATCGATTTCTGCGCCCGACATCTGGTCGACCCCACTTATCGGGTACGCACACCAGCGTGGCACGGCGGAGCGGGTAAATCACCAGGTCAGCGTAAAGATCAGGGAAAGATCAGGGTTCTCCCCCACAGACTTCCCGGAAGTCGCCGGACCGGTCGATCGACGACTCAGCGATAGCGGCGAACGATCTCGTCGATCTCGCCGAGAGCCGCCGCGAGGCCGGCGAGCTTTTCCGTCGCCGACACCAGCTCTGCACGTTCGCAGGCCAGTTCGCCAACGGCACTCGTCGTTCCGGGAACGGCGACCTCGGCGGCAGCGGCCACCAGTTCTTCGAACTGGTCGACGCCGTCGTCGAGTTGCGCGGCAGCGGAGGCGATCGCACGGTGGAGCGGCGCTGCCGCGGCCCGGCTCCCCTGGGCGGCGTCCTCCATGGACGTGATGTCGAGTGCGACCGCCTGCAGGGCGGCGGCCGCGGAACGGGCCGTGGAATGGGTGTCCTCGACGTCCTCGCCGCTGATGGTCCCGGACCGGGACAGCACGCCGAGAATGCCGTGCAGTGCCCGTTCGCTGTGCACGAGTCGCTCCATCGGCTCCCGGGCGGCCGAGGACGGCGGAGGAAGCACCCGACGGGCAGGCAGGCCCGGTGGCAACGTCACGGCGGCGAGCTTGCGGTAGCGGCTGGCGGCCAGCACCGCAGGGACCGCGAACACGACGGCGCCACCACCGGCGATCAGCATCGACCACTCCGGTGCGGCCATCAGGGCGAGACCCGCGGCACCGGTGGCCGAGGATCCGGACACGATGCCGTAGCGCTTCGCGCGGCGCCGGGCCCGCCGCTTCTTCCGCAGCAGCCGTTCCCGGGGGTCACGCCACCTCTGCGCCGCGTCCGCGACGGACTCACCGGCGTCGCGCAAAGCGCCCTGGATCCCGGCGAGCCCGGACACGACAGTGGCCGACCGGACTGCGCGTCCAGGTCGGCCACCTCGGGTGGAACTCATGCGAATACTGTTCGGCTACTGCGCCGCGCCGGTCTGGCCCGCTGCCGGCGGCTGCTTGTCGAGGTTCGGGCTGGCAGGAGTCGCCGGCGCGTTGGCGGCGCCGCCGGACGGCAGGGCGTCGCCCTTCATCGAGGCCCGGATCTGCTCGAGCCTGCTGTGTCCGGCCATCTGGATGCTCGCCTGCTGCACCTCCATCATGCGGCCCGACACCGAGTTCTGCGCCAGCTCCGCGGAACCGAGAGCGTCGGCGTAGCGGCGCTCGATCTTGTCGCGCACGGCGTCGAGACTGGGCGTGTTGCCGGGAGCGGACAGGGTGCTGTCCATCGAGCGCAGCGACTCGCTGACCCGTTCCTGCATCTTGGCCTGCTCGAGCTGGCTGAGCAGCTTGGTGCGCTCCGCGACCTTGGCCTGCAGAGCCATCGCGTTCTGCTCCACGGCCTTCTTCGCCTGTGCGGCCGCCTGCAGCGACTGGTCGTGCAGTGCCTTGAGGTCCTCGACCCCCTGCTCGGCGGTGACGAGCTGGGCGGCGAACGCCTCGGCGGCGTTGGTGTACTGGATGGCCTTCTCGGTGTCGCCCGCGGCCTGGGCCTGGTCGGCCAGGTTGACGGCCTGACGGGCGTTGGCGTTGAGCTTCTCCACCTCGTCGAGCTGGCGGCTGAGCTTCATCTCGAGCTGGCGCTGGTTGCCGATGACAGACGCGGCCTGCTGCGACAGGGCCTGGTGCTGGCGCTGCGCATCCTCGATCGCCTGCTGAATCTGAACCTTGGGGTCAGCCTTCTCATCGATCTTGGAATTGAAGAGCGCCATCAGGTACTTCCATCCCTTGACGAAAGGATTAGCCATGGGTTTGATCCTGCCTCCATCTGTTGCGCCGCGCGATGCGCGACCCGATACGCGACCGTCACGCACCGGAACAAGGGCTGCGCCCCGACTGCCTGTCTGACCCGCCGACAACGAGATCGGCGGTTAACTGAAATCTATCGGTTCGGCACGGGTGTTGCTACGCGGCAGCCAGCGCCTGCGCGGGTGCAGGGATGACCACCCGGGTGTCGCGGGCGATGGTCGTCGAACCCGGTCGTGCGCTCGCGGCAGGAGCCTCGGCGGGCGCGGATTCGACCGCGTGCCGCTCGGTGTCCGCACGCTTGGCCGAAGAACCGTCGGACAGCGATTCGCTGACGTCGACGAGCACATCGGAGAGTGGGACCTCCAGTGCGTCGCAGATCGCCGCCAGGAGCTCACTCGAAGCTTCCTTACGCCCGCGTTCGACCTCGGACAAGTACCCGAGGCTCACACGAGCACTGTTGGAGACCTCACGCAGGGTCCGGCTCTGCGAAACGCGCGTACGCCGAAGACTGTCACCGATTGCCTCACGCAATAGCAGCGCCATCTCGCTCCTCCTTCATCCGTCACCTGTCTCGCCTATCTCAACGCGCGAACAGGACCGATTGGTTCCCGACCTTAGCCTGCGGATGTTTCCTGCACACGATCGAGGAGTCCCGACACGGCGGCGGAAACCGCAGATTTCCGGATCTGCCACCGGTCACCGGTCAATCCGAGCTCGCGGACGACCGTGCCGGACGCCCCGGAAATGCTCAGGAACACGGTGCCGACCGGGTGTCCGTCCTGCATGTCCGGGCCCGCGACACCGGTCAGTCCGACACCCCAGTCGGCGCCGCAGCGGGCGCGGGCACCATCCGCCAGTGCCCGTGCCGTGGACGCGGCCACGGGCCCGTCCGCCGCCAGCCGGGTGGGATCGACCCCGGCGAGGGTGGCTTTCAGGTCGGTGGCGTAGACGACGAGCCCGCCGCGGAGCACGTTGCTGGCGCCGGGCACTCCGGCGATGGTCGCGGTGAGCAGTCCCGCGGTGAGCGATTCCGCGGTGGCCACCGTCTCGCCGCGGGCGGTGAGGACGGCGACGAGGTCACCGGCCCGCGTGCCGTCCACCAGCGGGTCGGTCACGCCCCGGTGCTCGCGTTCGCCTCGACCTTGTGCACGCCGGCTCGCAGGCGGACGGCCTGCACGACGTAGTCCAGCCCGGTCACCACCGTCAGCAGCACGGCGGCACCCATGAGAATCCAGCCGGCGACCTCGAATCCGTCGGGCAGCGGCAGCAGGTAGTAGCCGATCGCGATCGTCTGCACGAGAGTTTTGAGCTTGCCTCCCCGGCCTGCCGGGATGACGGCATGTCGCAGGACCGCGAACCGCAGCAGGGTGATGCCCAGTTCCCGGACCGCGATCACCGCCGTCACCCACCAGGGCAGGTCTCCGAGAATCGACAGCCCCACGAGGGCCGCTCCGATCAGCGCCTTGTCCGCGATCGGATCGGCGAGCTTGCCGAAGTCGGTGACGAGGCCGTACTTGCGGGCGAGTTGCCCGTCGATCCGGTCGGTGATGGCCGCGACCGCGAACACACCGGTGGCGATCAGGCGCCACGTCGTCGAGTGCCCGTCGCCGACGAACAGCACGACCAGGAAGACCGGGACCAGCAGGATCCGGAGAATCGTCAGGATGTTCGCGATGTTCAGAAGTGGTACGGCAGTCTCACTCGCGGGCTCCACCGAGGGGTCCGGGGCCG
Organism: Rhodococcus sp. JS3073; assembly: GCF_026810085.1. Classification (NCBI taxonomy): domain Bacteria; kingdom Bacillati; phylum Actinomycetota; class Actinomycetes; order Mycobacteriales; family Nocardiaceae; genus Rhodococcus; species Rhodococcus sp. JS3073. The sequence goes on from NZ_CP113951.1 coordinate 642,714, forward strand.
CCGGTTGGTCGGCGGCCGTCCAATCCTCGCGCTGCGCGCTCATCGCAGCACCGCAGCGTCGAACTGCACCCCGGGACGCAGCGGGGAGTGGGGAGGATTCGTAGGTCGTACCGGCACGTGCCTAAGAATATCGGTACGGCCGTTGGCTAATGTTCACGACATGACTTCTCGGACGCCGGACACCGCCGACAATCAGCTGATCGTGCGGCGAGCACGAACCTCCGACATCCCCGAGATCAAGCGCCTGATCGACATCTACGCCGGCAAGATCCTGCTCGAGAAGAACCTCGTGACCCTGTACGAATCCGTCCAGGAGTTCTGGGTGGCCGAACGCGACGGCAACGTGATCGGTTGTGGCGCAATGCACGTGCTGTGGGCCGACCTCGGCGAGGTACGCACGATCGCGGTCGATCCGTCGGCCAAGGGCCAGGGCGCGGGACACCACGTGGTGGCCAAGTTGATCGAGGTCGCGCGGGAACTCGAACTCGAGCGTCTCTTCGTTCTCACGTTCGAGGTGGACTTCTTCGGCAAGCACGGATTCGTCGAGATCGACGGCACACCCGTGACCGCCGAGGTCTACGCCGAGATGTGCCGCTCGTACGACACCGGTGTCGCCGAATTCCTCGATCTGAGCTACGTCAAGCCGAACACCCTCGGCAATACCCGAATGCTTCTCACCCTCTGAAATCCCAGTGCGTGAGACGGAAGTGCCCTGATCCCATTTTTTGTTCGACGAACCCGTCCCGGAGAGAGCGAGAACATGTCCCTGTTCGTAGTGGAGTACACGTATTCGGCCGATACCGTCGCCGGACGCGACGAGCATCGCCCCGCCCACCGCGAGTGGCTCGGTGAGCTCGCCGAGCGCAAGACCGTCGTCTCGTCCGGCCCCTTCGCCGATGGCAGCGGCGCATTCATCATCGTCGACGCCGCCGATGCGGAGACCGTGGAACTGCTCTTCACCCACGACCCGTTCGCCCGCAACGGACTCGTGGCGGCCTCGCGGATCGTCGAATGGGTTCCGGTGCTCGGCGAATTCAGTTCCTGACTCACCGAGCACCGGACACCCTCGAGCACGACGCCCGGCGGAACTACTGCGCCGGCGTCGTGTTCCGCGTCTTGAGAAGGCTGGCGACGGTGGTCACTGCCAGCACACCGAGGATGACGGCGAGCGAGAATACCGTCGACACCTCCGGCACGGCCACGTGCTCGCCGCCGTTGACGAAGCCCAGCGTGTTCTCGTGTAGGGCGTGCAGCACGAGCTTGACGCCGATGAACGCCAGGATGATCGACAGGCCGTACGACAGGTACACCAGACGGTCCAGCAGGCCGCCGATGAGGAAGTACAGCTGACGCAGACCCATCAGCGCGAACGCGTTGGCCGTGAAGACCAGGTACGGCTCCTGGGTGAGCCCGTAGATCGCGGGAATCGAGTCGAGCGCGAACAGCACGTCGGTGAATCCGATGGCGACCAGCGCGAGCAGCAGCGGCGTCACGACACGCTTGCCGTTGATTCGCGTGACGAGCTTGTCGCCGTCGTAGGTGTCCGTGGTGGGGAGGATCTTCTTCGCGACGGCGACGATCTTGCTGTCGCGTTCCTCCTCCACCTCTTTCTCGTGCCCGTGATCACGTACGAGCGTGTACGCGGTGTAGATGAGGAACGCACCGAACAGGTAGAACACCCAGCTGTAGGCGTTGATCGCCGCGGCACCGACCCCGATGAAGATTCCGCGCATCACCAGTGCCATCACGATGCCGATCAGCAGTACCTTCTGCTGGTATTCCCGCGGCACCGCGAATGTTCCCATGATGATGACGAATACGAAGAGGTTGTCGACCGACAACGCCTTCTCGGTGACGTAACCGGCGAAATACTCGCCGCCGTACTGACTTCCCCACAACCACATCACGACCAGGCCGAACAGGATGGCGATACAGATGTAGACCGACGACCAGAACGCCGACTCACGGAATGTGGGGGCGTGCGGTGTGCGCACGTGCGCGAAGAAGTCGAAGACGAACAGTCCGAGAATCACCACACAGGTGATGACCCAGACCAGCGGTGACACATGCATGAACACAGACCTCCGGTAGACCTAGCGGGTACCGGAGGTCTCTCCCGCCGCCGGAACCTCGTGTCCGAGCGACTGACAGCCCCGGATCGGCAATGGTGCCGATCGTGTTGACGATGCTGTCACAGAGGTGGGGATACTCCCCTCCAATTCGGTGACCATTCAACCACACTGCGCGAGAATCGCCCATTTCGGACACGCGCGCCGGGCCCTACTCCTGTTCGGACGGCGCCTCGTTCGGGTCGCCGCCGCGGATCGACCACAGCAGACCGTCCAGTTCCTCGGGCTTGATGAGCACCTCACGGGCTTTCGAGCCCTCGCTGGGGCCCACCACTCCCCTGGTCTCCATCAGGTCCATCAGCCGGCCTGCCTTCGCGAAACCGACACGCAGCTTCCGCTGCAGCATCGACGTGGACCCGAACTGACTGGAGACGACGAGTTCCACCGCCTGCAGCAGCACGTCCATGTCGTCGCCGATGTCGGGATCGACGTCCTTCTTCTCCCCGACCTTGGCGGCGGTGACGCCCTCGGTGTACTCCGGCTCCGCCTGGTTCTTGCTGAAATCGACGACCGCGGAGATCTCTTCATCGGTGATGAACGCGCCTTGCAGGCGTGTCGGCTTGCCTGCGCCCATCGGCAGGAACAGCCCGTCACCCATGCCGATCAACTTCTCGGCGCCTGGCTGGTCCAGGATGACCCGCGAGTCCGTCAGGGACGACGTCGCGAAGGCGAGCCGTGACGGCACGTTGGTCTTGATCAGACCCGTCACGACGTCCACCGACGGCCTCTGTGTAGCCAGCACGAGGTGGATACCGGCGGCGCGCGCCTTCTGGGTGATGCGCACGATCGCGTCCTCGACGTCACGCGGCGCGGTCATCATGAGGTCCGCGAGTTCGTCGACGATGGCGAGGATGTACGGATACGGCCGGTAGACCCGTTCACTGCCGAGTGGCGCGGTGATCTCACCCGACTTCACCTTGGCGTTGAAGTCGTCGATGTGGCGCACCCGGTTGGCCTGCATGTCCTGGTAGCGCTGTTCCATCTCCTCCACGAGCCAGGCCAGCGCGGCTGCGGCCTTCTTCGGCTGGGTGATGATGGGTGTGATGAGGTGCGGAATGCCCTCGTAGGGCGTCAACTCCACCATCTTGGGGTCGATGAGGATCATTCGCACTTCGTCGGGTGTCGCACGGGACAGCAGCGACACCAGCATCGAGTTCACGAAGCTCGACTTACCGGAACCGGTGGAACCGGCGACGAGCAGGTGCGGCATCTTCGCGAGGTTGGCGCTGACGAAGTCGCCCTCGATATCCTTGCCGAGACCGATCACCAGCGGGTGGTGGTCCTTGCGGGTGCTCGGGGCGGTGAGGACGTCGGCGAGGCGCACCATCTCGCGGTCCGAGTTGGGGACCTCGATGCCGACCGCGGACTTACCGGGGATCGGCGCGAGCAGGCGCACGTTGTCGGTGGCGACGGCGTACGCGATGTTGCGGGCGAGTGCGGTGATCTTCTCGACCTTCACGCCCGGTCCGAGTTCCACCTCGTAGCGGGTGACGGTCGGGCCGCGGGTGAATCCGGTGACGGCCGCGTCGATCTTGAACTGCTCGAGGACCTCGGTGATGGCCTCGATCATCGCGTCGTTGGCGGAACTGCGCTTCTTCGGCGGATCGCCCTCGATGAGCAGCGACGTCGGCGGCAGCGTGTAGTCGCCCTCGATCACCCGGTCGGTCACGAACTTGTCGACGTCGGGCAGCGGTTCCGGTTCGGGTTCCGGCTTCGGGGCAGCGACCGGCTTGGCCTTGGCGCGCGCCGGTTTCGGCGCCGGGGCCGGCGACGGCACCGGTTCCGTGGCGGGCTCGGTCTCCCAGAGCCCGAGCACCTCCGTCTTCGCGGTGTCGCTGACGTCGTACTCGTCGGTGGGATAGTTGTCGGCCGGAACACGCCGGGCCCCGGTCTTGAAGTCGTCGACCGGGTAGCCGTCGGCATCGAACAGCGTGGGGTCGTATTCGCCGTCCTCGTAGTACTCGCTGTCGTAGTCGGCGTAGTGGTCGCGGCCGAAGGACGTCCCGAAGTACGACTGCAGCTTGCCGGGCACCTCGCGGACCGTGGTTCCGGTCAGCAGCAGGACACCGAACAGTGTCGCCATCAGCAGCAGCGGCGCGGCGAGCCACACGGTCAGGCCGTCCGTCAGTGGTCCTCCCGCCGCGTACCCGACGAATCCGGCGCCGCGGGTCCTGCCCTCGGCGTCGGTGGGCGACCCGGTCGCGATGTGCCAGAGACCGAGGGCAGGCAGACCGACCAGCAGCGATCCCAGGACCAGCCGCGGCTGGATCTCGGGTTTCGGTTCGGTCCTGATCAGGATCACCGCGACGGCAACGCCGATCAGGGGCAGGACGCCGGATGCGCCACCGAACACGGCGCGGACTCCGGTCTCGATCCACTCGCCTACAGGACCGCCTGCGGAGAACCAGATTCCGCCGGCGACGACGACGCTGATCGCGATCAGCCCGAGCGCGATGCCGTCGCGCCGGTGACCCTGTTCGATCTCGGCTGCCTTGCCGACGGTGCGGGTGGTGGCCCCGACGCCCTTGGCCATGAGTGACCAGCCTGCACCGATTCCCCGGCCCACCGACTTGAGGGGGCCGGATGTAGACGATTTCTTCGAGGTGGACTTACGCGGAGTGCTGACTGTCCGGGTCGTGCGGGACTTGGGCTTGGACGGGGTCGAGCCGCCTCGCACGCCCGTCCTCGCCGTGGACGTCGTCGTGCTCGAACCGCGGGCGCTCGCCTTACCTGCCATGGCTCTCAGATTAGTCGCTACGGCACCTTCCGGACCATCCGCAACACCCGTAACACGGTGAGACCTGCGGCGAAATGCCCTCAGAACCCTCGGTCGAGGGAGGTCACGGCCTCGATGTCGGCGGCCTCACCGTCGGTCTCGATCCGTACCTGGTCCCTGCCGAACGCGTGCAGGGCGAGTTCCGACGGTTCACCGCGCAGAATCACCCGGCCGGCTCCGGCCTTACGGACGGTGGCCTGCTCTCCGGACGGCCGCTCGAGCACCACCGTCACCGGGGAGTGCCGGTAGCCGAGCTTCCCGACCTTCCGTGCGAGACCCCACAACGCGTCCTGGCGCTCGCCGGGCAGGACCCGCGGCTCCCATCCCTCGTGGGCGCGGCGCACGTCCTCGTGGTGGACGAACATCTCCCCCAGGTTCACCTGCGCGTCCACCCAGTACATCGGGGACCACATCGGCGGGCCCGACCGGACCTCGTCCAGCAGGCGGCTCCACGGACGTTTCGCCGTCTCGTTCTGGACGTGCTCCGTGTAGCCGGCGAGCCGACCCACGACGATGCCGGGGGCAGCGTCGAGGCGTCGTTCGCGCACGATCAGGTGGGCGGCCAGGTCCCGGTTGGTCCACGTCCCGCAGAGGGTCGGGGCGTCGGGACCGAATTCGGCCATCGAGTCGACGAGGGCGAGGCGTTCTTCTCGGGCGAAGGTCACCCGACCGAATCTACCTGCCGGAGAACTACTTGCCCTCCGCCGACGGCACCGCGATGACGGTCGGGACGATCATCGGCCGGCGACGGTACTTGTCCGCCACCCATTTGCCGACGACGCGCCGGATCGCCTGGGCGATGCGGTGAGCGTCGTTGATGCCCTCGGTGGCCAGTCGGAGGAGTTCCGCCTCGACCAGCTGAGCCGCATCCTTGAGGGCCGTGGGGTCGTCGGAGAATCCGCGTCCGGACACCTCGGGGGTGCTGACCGCACGACCCGTGTGGTCGTCGATGACGACGTTGATGGCGATGAACCCGCCCTCACCGAGGACCAGCCGGTCCGACAGCGTGGAGTCGCCGACGTCACCGACGGACAGTCCGTCGACGTAGACGTGCCCGACGGGAACCTGCCCGACGATCTCGGCGAGACCGTCGACCATGTCGACCACCACCCCGTCCTCGGCGAGCACGATCCGCTCCTCCGGCACGCCGGTCGCCTTCGCGAGGGCGGCGTTGGCGCGCAGGTGACGCCATTCGCCGTGGACCGGCATGGCATTGGTGGGCCGGACCGCGTTGTACAGGTACAGGAGCTCGCCCGCCGATGCGTGACCGGAGACGTGCACCTTCGCGCTCTGCTGGGTGACGACGGTGGCGCCGCGCTTGGCGAGTCCGTTGACGACGGCGAACACGGAGTTCTCGTTGCCCGGGATCAGCGAGGACGCCAGCACGACGAGGTCGTTGGCCCGGATGTTGATCTGCCGGTGCTCACCGCGGGCCATCCGCGACAACGCCGACAGCGGTTCACCCTGCGAACCGGTGGAGATGAGGACGAGCCGGTCGTCGGGCAGGTTGGCCGCGGTGTCGATGTCGACCACCAGGCCGTCCGGCACGGTCAGGTATCCGAGATCCTGCGCGATCTGCATGTTGCGGACCATCGACCGGCCCACGAACGCGACCCGCCGGTTGTACCGGTGGGCGACGTCGACGACCTGCTGGATGCGGTGCACGTGGCTGGCGAAGGAGGCCACGATCACACGCTGCTTCGCCTTGCCGATGACGTTGTCGAGCACTCCCCCGATCTCACGTTCGGGGGTGACGAAGCCTGGCACCTCGGCGTTGGTGGAGTCGACGAGGAACAGGTCGACGCCCTCGTCGCCGAGCCGCGAGAAGCCGGCGAGGTCGGTGAGCCTGCCGTCGAGCGGGAGCTGGTCGAGCTTGATGTCGCCCGTGTGCAGCACGACGCCGGCGTCGGTCCGGATCGCGACGGCGATGGCGTCGGGGATCGAGTGGTTGACGGCGAAGTACTCGCACTCGAACGGACCGTGATCGGTGCGCTGCCCCTCGACGACCTCGACGAGGTTGGGGCGCTGGCGGTGCTCACGGCACTTGGCCGCGACGAGCGCGAGCGTGAACCGCGAACCGACCACGGGCAGATCCGGCCGCAGGCGCAGCAGGAACGGGATGGCGCCGATGTGGTCCTCGTGACCGTGCGTGAGGACCACGGCCTCGACGTCGTCCATCCGGTCCTCGATGTGCCGGAAGTCCGGGAGGATCAGGTCGACACCCGGCTGCTGGTCTTCCGGGAACAGCACACCGCAGTCGACGATGAGCAGCTTCCCCTGGTGCTCGAAAACGGTCATGTTGCGACCGATCTCGCCGATACCGCCGAGTGCCACCACCCGCAGACCCTTGAACGGAGCCTTCGGCGGGGCGCCGAGCCGGGCCGTCGGATCGACCGACGCCGGCCGCGTGTCCTGACGCTTGTTGCCGCCGCCGCGCCTGCCGGAGCGTGACGACGACTTGTTGGCGGCGCCGCCCTTCGTGGAGGAGGTCTTCACGGGCGCGGACTTGGCCTGCTCCGACTTCGGAGCCGACGGCTGGTCTGCGACTACGGGCGCCGACTTCGACGGCTCGGCGACCGGGGGCGCCGACTTCGACGGCTCGGCGACCGGGGGCGCCGACTTCGTCGGCTCGCTCGCGGTGGGGGAAGGGGGACCGGCCTGACGGCTGGCGCTGCGACGACGAGGCGGTCGGGTCACGCGAGCACCCCCGCAGCGTGCAGATCGGCGGCCAGGAGGTCGAGCTGATCGTGAGTCGGTGCCACCTGCGGCAACCGGGGTTCGCCGACGTCCAGGCCGATCAGGCGCAGACCCGCCTTCGACGCGCTGACGCCGCCGAGACGCGCCACCGAGCGGATGACCGGGATCAGGCTGAGATTGATCGCGCGGGCGCGGGCGATGTCACCGGCCGCGAATGCCGTGTGCAGTTCGCGCAACCGGCCGGGCACGAGGTGCCCGATGACGCTGACGAATCCCGTCGCGCCCACCGACAGCCACGGCAGGTTGAGCGGATCGTCACCCGAGTAGAACTGGAGGTCCGTGGTACCGATCAGCTCGGCGCCCGCGTTGAGGTCACCCTTGGCGTCCTTGACCGCGACGATCCGCGGGTTGTCGGCGAGGCGCCGGATGGTCTCCGTCTCGATGGGGACCACGGAGCGGGGTGGAATGTCGTAGAGCATGACCGGAAGGTCGGTGGCGTTGGCGACGGCGGTGAAATGCGCGAACAGTCCGGCCTGCGGCGGACGCGAGTAGTAGGGGGTGACGACGAGGAGGCCCTGCGCGCCCGCGCGGGCGGCGTCACGGGCGAGTTCGACACTGTGCGCGGTGTCATTGCTGCCCGCGCCGGCGATGATCTTCGCGCGGTTGCCCACCGCGTCGATGACTGCCCGGAGAAGCTCGAGCTTCTCGTTCTCGGTGGTCGTCGGCGACTCACCGGTCGTACCGGCGAGGACAAGGGAGTCGCACCCGTTGTCGACGAGGTACGCCGCGAGGCGGACACCGGCGTCGACGTCCAGCTTTCCGTCCGAGGTGAACGGCGTCACCATCGCTGTGGACACGGTGCCGAACGGACGCTCGACGGGAGAAGCGGAATCACCGTAGGTCATGGTCAGAAGGCTACCCGGTGACCCAGGTACTTTTGCACACCCGTCACGCGTCGGCGGAAAACGTGCTCCGCGCCACCTCCGTGCCGTCGCCCCAGTCCAGTACCTCGAAGTCGCCGAAGACATTCGGCGCGGCCGCCTGCAGCTGCCTCAGGCACTCGACCGCCACACGGCGAATCTCCACGTCGGCGTGCTCGGTGGCCCGCATCGAGACGAAGTGCCGCCACGCCCGGTAATTGCCGGTGACCACGACGCGGGTCTCCGTGGCGTTGGGCAGGACTGCCCTCGCCGCCTGCCTCGCCTGCTTGTTGCGCAGCGGCACGCTGGAGGTGTCCGCCAGTTTCGTTTCGAGGGCCTCGAGGAGTTCGCCGTATGCCGCCCGGCTCGCGTCGGTGGCCTTCGCGAACAACTCCTCGAGTTCCGGGTCGCCGGCGATCGCGGGCGGGACGACGACATTGCCGTCGTTCTCGCGCACGAAGCGCTGCGACAGCTGCGAGTAGGAGAAGTGGCGGTGCCGGATCAACTCGTGGGTGCAGGACCGGGAGATGCCGGTGATGTAGAAGCTGACGGTGCCGTGTTCGAGGACCGACTCGTGCCCGACCTCGAGCAGATGGCGCAGATATCCGGCGTTGGTTGCGGTGCGGGGGTTGGGTTTGGACCAGCTCTGGTAGCACGCCCGGCCCGCGAACTCCGCCAGCGCTTCGCCGCCGTCGGCGTCGGTCTCCCACGGAATGTCAGCCGGCGGAAAGAACTCCGTCTTCGCGACGAGTTGCACCCTGAGCGGCACGGTCTGCGGCACTGCGCTGTTCCTCCTACCGAACTCCCTGGTCGGAAGTCCTCCTGAATGCATCGACCCTAGTCGCAGCGTTGATCGGGGTCTCGGTGTGCCCCGCCCCGGCAACGGCCCGGTTCCCGTGTGGTCACCCGCGCGTGTCACTCTTCGTCTCGCCCACTTTCCGTGGTGCCGCAGATTCGCGAGGGAGACTTCCTGTGCAGTACCGGACCGGCCGCGCACGCCGCGCCGTCGTGATCGCAGTTCTCGGGACCGCCGTTCTCGGGGCCGCTCCCCCGGCGTTCGCCGGGCCGCCCGCGACGGGACCGTCGGTTGCCGAGAGTCCGGCGCAGTCCGGGGCCGTGCAGCGCTCGCTCGGGCTCGAGGGTGCCCGAAATGCTCGTGACATCGGTGGATACCCGACGGCCGACGGCGCCGTCGTCCGTTCCGGTCTGGTGTTCCGCACGGACGCGCTGGACAGGCTCACCCCAAGTGACCTCGCGCGGCTCGAATCCTCGAACGTGACGGTCGTCGACGACCTCCGCACGACGTACGAGCGGGCGCTCGCGCCGGACCGGCTTCCGGCCGGCGCAGCCGGGAACTGGTACGACGTGCTCGGGCAGTCGCCGATCGCCGCTCTGGTCGACATGCCCGCCGCCTACCGCGCCTTCGTGACGGGTCCGGGGGCGAACGAGGCGTTCTCTGCGGTTCTCCACGACATCGCGGCGTCCGACGGCGCCGTGATCTACCACTGCAGCGCAGGCAAGGACCGCACCGGATGGGCGACGGCCGTGCTGCTCACCATCCTGGGGGTCCCGCGGGACACGGTCACCGCGGACTACCTGCTCAGCAACACCTACCGCGGGGCCGACCCGGAACATCCCGGACTGGACGGCGTCGACCAGGCGTGGCTCGACATCGCGTTCGACACGGCCGTCGCCACGTACGGCAGCTTCGACGCCTACGTGTCGGAGGGGCTGAAGTTGTCCGAGGGCGACATCACCGAGCTGAAGTCACGACTGCTTGACTGACGTCACTTATGACGCCATGCTGGCGTCATGGACCTCGGCATCTACGTCTCCCGGCTGCGAGACGACCTGAACGCAGCAGCAGCACTCGGCGACGAGCAGACGCGTGCGACCGCGGCGGCGCTCGCTGCCGCGGTCGAACCCGCAGCCCGGCTGCTCCTCCTCTCGGCGCTCACTGATTTCGCGGGTGAAGTGTCGTCCGAACTGGGCAATCGCACTGTCGGTGTGCGACTGGACGGCAGCGAGGTGGCGGTCGACGTGCATCGCACACCCACTGCGCCGGGGCCGGAGGGGGAAGGGACGACGGCGGCCGAGGACATCGGTGCCGCCTTCGATGACGTCACCGGTGACATCAGCCGCGTCACTCTGCGTCTGATGGATCAGATCAAGTCGAAGGCCGAGGAGGCCGCCTCCCAGAACGGGGTGTCGCTCAATTCCTGGGTGTCGCAGGCGGTCCAGGGCGCGCTCAAGGACCAGATGCGCCGCAGCGGGAGAGACAATTTCTGAGCACCGGCGCACTCACTCCACGCGCCCGTCGGCGGCGGTGATGTAATTACGTCGCATCAGCCACACGGTGAGAGTCGCCACGGGCTCGAAGGAGCGAAGAACATGGCCGTTTCCGGCGTCAAGGAATTCGAGATCAAGGCCGATCCGGCCACGGTGATGGCCGCGATCGCTGCGGTGGATCGCCTGCCCGAGTGGTCCTCGGCCCACAAGTCGGTCACCATCGAGAGCACACACGACGACGGCCGCCCTCATCGAGTCCGGATGAGCGTCTCCATCCTCGGGATCAGCGACGAGCAGGTCGTCGACTACACCTTCGAGGGCGACGACACCGTGTCGTGGCACCTCGTCGAGAGCGGCCAGCAGAACGCCCAGGACGGCTCGTACGTCCTCACCGAGTCCGGCGCAGGCACCAAGGTCACCTTCGAGTTGACGGTCGATCCGAAGATCCCGCTGCCCGGGTTCCTCGTGAAGAAGGCACAGAAGACGGCACTCGAGACCGCGAGCAAGGGCCTGACGAAGTTCGTCGAGAGCCTGTAATTCCTCACTCTCCTCGCGGCCGCGCCGCCGCGGCCGCGAGGAGGGCACCGAGGTTGCCGCGATCGTCCACCCGGATGTCGTCCAGACCCAACCACGTTGCCATTCTTCGCAGTTCCGGGAGCAGCGCCTCCACCACGCGCCCCGGATTCCGGTCGGGTTCCACGAACGCGGATCGCACCTCGAGCGTTCCCGACGCGCGGTCGGCCTTGAGATCGACCCTTGCGACCAGTTCACCGTTCAGCAGGAACGGAAAGACGTAGTAGCCGTGGACACGTTTGTGCGCGGGGGTATAGATCTCGAGTCGGTACCGGAAGTCGAATATCCGCTCGGTCCGGGGACGGCAAAAGACCAGCGGATCGAACGGGCACAACAGCGCCGCCCCCTCCACCTTTCGGGGAATCCGGACGTCGCGGTGCACGAATGCCGGCGCATCCCAGCCGCGGACCCCGACCCGTTCGAGCACCCCGTCCTCGACGAGTTCCTCGATGGCCGAGGCGGTCTGCCCCGGCGACAGTCGATAGTAGTCCCGCAGATCGGGTTCGGTAGCCACACCGAGGGCCCGCGCGGACCGCTGCACGAGCCCACGGACGGCGTCCTCCTCCGAGATTTCCTCGGCGAGTATCGCTTTCGGCAGCACACGTTCACTCATGTCGTAGTGACGGGTGAAGGCGACCCGTTTGTCCACCGCCAACGCGCCGGACGCGAATAATTGCTCGCACACCACTTTGGTGTCGCTGCGATCCCACCACGGCCCCTTGCGGTCCGGACGGTCGACCTCGAGGTGTTTCTCCACGTCGCTCGCGCTGCACGCACCGACGGCGCCGATCACGTCGAGCACGTCGGCGGCGAGCGTGGGATTGCGGTCGAGTACGCGGGATTCGCCGGACCAGCGACCGTGCCGGTACCGGTGCATCCGCCAGCGCATCAGCGGCCAGTCCTCGACGGGGATGAACGCGGCCTCGTGCGCCCAGTACTCCGCCAGCATCCGGGGTGCGCGGGCGGAATGCGACCACGCCGCCGAATCGACCAGCCTCCGGTCGTAGACACCGAGACGGCTGAACAGCGGGACGTAGTGGGCACGCACAGCCACCGACACCGAGTCGATCTGGAACAGCCGCACCCGGTCGAGGACCGAGCGGACGTGCCTGCGCGTCGGCGCCCCGGCCGGTTTCCTGTCGGCGAACCCCTGCGCCCAGAGCGCCGATCTCCGGGCCGCGGCAGCGGTCATCTCACGCATGACCGCAGCCTGCCATCAACCACCGACACGGTCCCGGCCGCGACGTCACGCATCCTCGGCCAGCGTGACCGCGACCGTCGCACCGAGTTCGTAACACCGCTCCCGCGCACTCGCGTCGAGCGATCCGGTCAGTTCCAGGATCTCCGCCACCTGGGTGAGTGCCAACCCGGTCACGATCTTCTGCACCGACTTCACGGCGCCGGCGGTGTCGTTGTTGCCGTGCACCCAGAGTCCGTAGGGACGTCCGGCGACCGCGTCGAGGCACGGGTAGTAGACGGTGTCGAAGAAATGCTTCAGCGCACCGGACATGTAGCCGAAGTTGGCGGACGTCCCGAACAGGAACCCGTCGGCTGCCAGGACGTCGGGCACGGTCGCGCCGAGAGCGGGGATCGACTTCACCTCGACGCCGTCGATGTCGGGATCGCGCGCGCCTTTCAGCACGGCTTCGAGGCACTCACGGGTCACCGGTGACGGTGTGTGGTGGACGACGAGTAGTGACTTCACAGTCGTCAGCGTACGACCGGGTCCGTCACCTACCGGCCGGGCTCGCCTTCCCGTTCGACGCGTTCGAGTTCCACGGCCCGTTTCATCGTCTCCCGGGCCCTGCCGCGGTCGCCGGCGTAGTCGTAGGCGCGGGCGAGGCGGTACGAGTTCCGCCAGTTGTCCGGATCTGTTTCCCACTCGGACTTGATCTGCTGGAAGAGTGCGTCGGCGGCGTCCCGGTCGATGCGGCCCGAGGGTCGCTTCGGCAGATCGCTGACGTCCAGTTCGAGTCCCTCGTCGGCGATCCGGCGGGACAGGTGCTGATGCTGGAATCCGGCACGCAGCGTGGCGTAGACGATCCAGGCGCCCAGGAACGGCAGGATCAGGACGCCGACACCCAGGCCGATCGCGGCTGCTCCGCCGTCCTGGATCAACTCGATCCCGCGCCGGCCGAGAAGGACGAAGTAGAACGCCAGCGCCGCGACCAGGAGTCCGATCGTGACGACGGTCTTGGTCGAGCCGTCCTTCACAGGTCGAGAAGGGGGTCGATACCGACGGTCAGGCCGGGACGGGAGCCGATCTCCCGCACCCCGAGCAGGACGCCGGGGGCGAAGGAATTGCGATCGATCGAATCGTGCCGGATGGTCAGTGTCTCGCCCTGCGTGCCGAGGATGACCTCCTGATGGGCGACGAGACCTGCCAGCCGCACGGAATGAACCCGCACGCCGTCCACGTCGGCGCCGCGCGCACCGTCCAGTTCGGTGGTCGTTGCGTCGGGGCTCGGTCCCACGCCTGCCTTGCGGCGCGCCTCCGAGATGAGGGCGGCGGTCCGGTAGGCGGTGCCGGACGGCGCGTCCGCCTTGTTGGGGTGGTGCAACTCGATGACCTCGACGGAATCGAAGAATCGTGCCGCCGCCTCGGCGAAGCGCATGGAGAGAACGGCACCGATCGCGAAGTTCGGGGCGATCAGGACACCGACCTCGGGCCGCTCCGACACCCACGACCGCACGGTGTCGAGCCGGGCGTCGTCGAACCCCGTGGTGCCCACGACCGCATGAATACCGTTGGACACGAGGAACTTCAGGTTGTCCATCACCACGTCGGGGTGGGTGAAGTCGACGACGACCTGCGTGCCGGTCTCGACGAACGTCTCCAGCCTGTCGCCGTGATCGACCTCTGCGACGAGTTCGAGGTCCGGTGCCTGCTCCACCGCCTCGCAGATCGCTCGGCCGACCTTGCCCTTGGCCCCGAGAACCCCGACCCTGATGGGTGTTGCTGCGCTCACTTCTCCACGCTCCGTCCAGTCACAACGATTCGCCCGAAAGCCTACGCAATCGCCGGGTGCGGACCGTTGCGCAGGGGCGGGGCAGGAGACCTGTGTCTCGTCGTCAGACGCGGCCGGCCTCGTACTCGGGGTGCCAGTGCGGTGATCGGCCGAGCAGCGACAGCGCCACGTCGAAATCAGCGGAGTCTGGGCCGGTCGGCAGGCCGGGCGCGAACGCGGCCCCCTCGCGCATCCGGTCCGCCCCGTCCGGTACGAGACGTGCGATGGGGAGAACCGCGGCCACCATGCCGGATTCGGGTGCGAAGTCGAGCCCGAGTGACCGGGCGACGTCCCACGAATGGACGACGTAGTCGAGGAAGTGGAACCCGACGGCCGTGGCTGCGGGGAACGGGAACTCGGTGCTGATCTCCGGCAACCAGAACTGCCGCTTCCCGACGCCGTCCCTGGCGAAGGCCTCGATGACGGTGCCGGCCGCCGAGCGGTACGCGGCAACGGGATCCGCCGACGCGTGCGGCCGCCAGTTCGACAGGTCGGGACCGCCGCCCGCGGCCGCCGCGGCGAATCCCCGGTGCTGCACGGTCATGTGGGCCAGCAGTTCCCCGAGAGTCCACTCCGAACACGGTGTCGCGCGCTGCAGATCGTCGCGCGTCACCTGCGACACGAACTCCGCACTCGATTGCACGGCGCGGCGATCCCAGCGCCGGACCTCGTCCACATCCATTGTCGGCACCTCGTCACTCGACTCAAATTGATATGCGTTCGCTTATCATCTACCTATGTAGATGATCGGTCAAGGTGTATTTTCTGCGATATGCCCAGCCTCGACCCGACGAACGGACAGCACCAACGCACCCGCCCCGACCTCGCGGCGATGACGACCGCCCTGAACCGTTCGCTGGTGGCGGCTGAACTCCCCGTGCTCGCGGAGCACGGGCTGACCATGTGGGGATACGTCGTGCTCCTGGCACTCGACGAGCATCCGCTGCGCACCCAGGCCGCGCTCGCGGAGGCGATCGGCGCCGACAAGACCCGGATCATCGGCGTGCTCGACGAACTGCAGGACCGTGGCCTGATCGACCGGCAGCGCGATCCCGCGGACCGCCGGGCGCGCCTGCTGTCGCTGACTCCTGCCGGGCACGACGTGCGCGATTCGGCGCAGGCGGCGATCCGGCGGGGCGAGGAGCGGCTCTTGGCCAGGTTGCCGGAGCGCGACCGCGAGAGTTTCCTGGCCGGTCTGATTGCGCTGTCGGCGCTGCCGGTCGAGGATGTCACCGGGCGACCGGGCGACTCCCCCTGACGGAATCCGCGCCGGTTCGCCTCAGCCCTGCCGGAGCGCGTCCACGGCCTTGACGATCCGGCGCTGCCGGGTCTCGTCCGTCTTGGCGCCCTCGATCGAGAGCACGTGCCGCCGCTGATTGCTGTACGACAGTGCATCGAACGCCGTCCTCGCGTCCGGCTCCCGCTCGAGCGCCGCGGCGAAGTCGGGCGGAACCGTGACGACCCTGGGTTCGGTGTCGAGTTCGACGTCGACGTCCACCTCGTCGCCTGCCGCGACCCCCGCACCTGCCCTGTTCTCGGCGCTGAGCGGAATCATGAACACGCCACCCATCGGCGCGACCGTGGTGCGGTAGGTGTGACCGCCGATCGTGACCCGGACCGCGGGGCGCTTACCCGACCCCAGTTCCGCGACGACGTCCTCGGGGATCCGGAAACCGGTCGCGGTCTTGCCGCCCAACTCGATGGTGGTGCGAAACCTCATGGGCAGAATTCTGCCCGCGACCGGCCCGCCGGGTCAGTCGAACACGATGATCTGCCGGATCGCCTTGCCGTCGGCGAGTTCGTCCATGCCGCGGTTGATGTCGTTCAGCGTGATGCGAGAGGAGATGAGTTTCTCCACGGGTAGCTTCCCGGCGCGCCAGAGGTCCTCGTAGATCGGGATGTCCCGGGACGGCACCGCCGACCCGAGGTAGCTGCCGATGATGGTGCGGGCCTCGGCCACCAGGGTGAGCGGCGAGATCGACGACAGCGCGTCGGGGGACGGCAAGCCGACGGTGATCGTCCTGCCACCGGGAGCGGTCGCGCGAACAGCCGATTCGAACGCGCGCGCGTTTCCGGCGGCTTCGATGACGATGGGCGCCCGGACACCGGCCTCCTCGAGCTCCGCAGGGGTGTAGACAGCCGTCGCGCCGAGTTCGCGGGCGGTCTGCAGCTTCTCGGGAACGGCGTCGACGCCGATGACCTCGCCGACTCCCAGGGAGACCGCTGTCAGGATCGCGGCCATCCCCACCCCGCCGAGTCCGACGACCATCACAGCCTGGCCGGGTTGCGGATCGCCCGCGTTGAGGACGGCGCCGCCGCCGGTGAGGACGGCGCATCCGAGTACGGCCGCTACCTCGGCGGGGACGTCGTCGCCGACGGGAACGACCGAGCGGCGGTTGACGACTGCGTGCGTCGCGAATCCGGACACCCCGAGGTGGTGGTGGACGGTGTCGCCGCCGCGGTGCAGTCGCGCTCCCCCGTCGAGCAGGGTTCCGTCGTTGTTGGCACCGGTGCCGGGCACGCACGGCATCCGGCCGTCGGTGGCGCAGCCCTCGCACTCCCCGCAGCGTGGGAGGAACGTCATGACGACGCGCTGTCCGACCGCGACATCGTCGACTCCGGCGCCGAGTTGGGTGATCAGCCCCGCGGCCTCGTGCCCGAGCAACATCGGGACCGGGCGCACCCGGTTGCCGTCGACGACGGACAGGTCGGAGTGGCACAGTCCCGCGGCCTCGATCCTGACGAGGATCTCGCCCTCGCCGGGCTCGTCGAGGTCGAGTTCGGAGATCGAGATCGGTGCCGACTCGGCGAACGGGCGCGTTCTCCCGATCTCCTCGAGTACCGCTCCACGGATCTTCATCTCGGGCTTCTCCTCTTGTTTCGGCGAATCCTCGTTACCGCACGATGCCGCGCACCGAGGCCGGCAGGTCACGCTTGCGACGATACGGTCCGACGACGGCGGCTCCGAACGGGCGCTGCAGCAGGACTCGCGCGACGTCGCGCACCTCGTCGGTGGTGACCGCGTCGATCTTGCTCAAGGTTTCGCTGATGCTGCGGTGATTGCCGTAGTTGAGTTCGCTGCGACCGATGCGGTGCATCCGGGAGCCCGAATCCTCCAGTCCCAGAACCAGTCCGCCGCGCAGCGATCCCTTGGCGCGGGCGCACTCGGCGTCGGTGATGCCCTCGGTGGCGACGTTCGACAGCACCTCCCGGATCACCGTGGTGACCTCGCCGAGGTTCTCGGGCTGGCATCCGGCGTAGATCGAGAACGCGCCGGTGTCGGAGAACGTGTCGATGCCCGAGTACACGGAATACGCGAGGCCCCGGATCTCCCGCACTTCCTGGAAGAGCCGGGAACTGAGTCCGCCACCGACCGCGGCGTTGAGCACCGACAGCGCCCAGCGGTGCGACTCGTGGCGCCCGAACGCGCGCACCCCGAGGGAGAGGTGCACCTGTTCGCTGTCCCTGTTGGTCAGGCTGAGTGTCGGCTCCGTCCGCAGGCGCAGCGTCCCTGCGCGTCGGGGGGCGGGCTCGGACGCCGATTCGAGATGCCCGGCGAACGCGCGCCGGACCAGCTCGACCGTCGGTTCGTGCTCCACGTTGCCGGCGACGGCCACCACCATGCGCGGCGGCGTGTAGCGCCGCACGTGGAAGGAGTGGAGTTGGGTACGGGTCATCGATTCGATGGATTCGACGCTGCCGATGACGGGCCTGCCGACGGGATGGTCGCCGTAGAGCGCGGTCAGGAACGCGTCGCCGAGGAGGTCTTCCGGGTCGTCGTCGCGCATCGAGATCTCTTCGAGGACCACCTGGCGTTCCACGTCGACGTCGGCGGACCGGCAGCGGCCCCGCAGCACGACGTCACTGACGAGGTCGATGGCGAGGGGCAGGTCGTCGTCGAGCACGTGCGCGTAGAAACAGGTGTGTTCCTTGGACGTGAACGCGTTGAGCTCGCCGCCGACGCCGTCCATCACCTGCGCGATGTCGAGGGCGCTGCGCGACGGCGTGGCCTTGAACAGGAGATGCTCGAGGAAGTGCGCGGCCCCGGCGACGGTGGGCTGTTCGTCGCGTGATCCGACACCCACCCAGACGCCCACGGACGCGGAGCGGACACCGGGAACGTATTCGGTGACCACCCGGAGCCCGCCGGGAAGCACGGTGCGCCGGACGCCGGCATCCGGCTCGTGGAGGGTCGGCGCTTGGGTCAGTGCGGCAGTGCGGCTGCGATCGATCTTGGCCATGTAGTGGTTCAGCAGTCCTCGAAAGCTGGGCGTCGTCGAACGGCAAACTTTACACGCGGCACCCGGCCGTCGGTCACCAGCCTCGGCGATGTGGTTGCGAGCCGATCAGCTCGCCGTTCCGGGCGACGTCGCGACTGCGGTAGACGATGTAGGGGCGGAACAGATAGGCCACGGGGGCGCTGAACGCGTGCACGAGCCGGGTGAACGGCCAGAGCGCGAACAACACCATCGCGATCGCGACGTGGATGTGGAAGGCGAGCGACGCCTGGGCCATGAGGTCGCCGCGGGGCTGCAGAATCCAGATCGACCGGAACCACGGCGACACCGTCTCGCGATAGTTGCTCTCCTCCCCGACGACGCCGGATCCGAGCAGGGTCGTCGCCAGCCCCGCGACGATCGCGGCGAGCAGCACCGCGTACATCAACTTGTCGTTCCAGGTGCTGCCGACGCTCGCGGCCGGGGATCGGCGCGCCACCCACGCGAACACACCGCCCGTCCCGATGCCGAGGAACACGGCCAGCGTGATGAACGTGACGGCCGCCCAGAAGTCCGGTGGGGGTTGGAATGCGGCCACCACCGCCATCACCACGGTGCCCGCAAGGGACGTGAGCACCACGAACTTCGGAGGTATGCGGTCCGACAGCGCACCGCCGATTGGTCGTGCGATCACCGCGGCGAGTGCGAATCCTGCTGTACGCGTGCCCGCGTCGACGGCGGAGAAGTCGTAGATCGTCTTGATTTAGGTGGGCAGCTAGTTGCTGAATGCCACGAAACCACCGAACACCACCGCATACAGAAACGACATCTCCCACGTGACCCGCAGGCGGGCAGCGGCTTTCAACTTCGGCAGCACCGGTTCGGTGCGCGGTGCGAATGCCGGCGCGTCGCGCATCACGGCGATACACACCAGCGCGGTGACGCCGAGTGCGGGCTCGAAACCAGCCGGTGCCCAACGGTTCGGCCACGATCGCGTGCGTGGGAAGAAGGCCGAACCAGCCCACCATCCGACGCCTCGGCGTACGTGGTCGACAGGGGGCCGATCATGTTCCATGCCCAGAAGTTGATCGCGGAAACCCAGGTGGCCAACGCCAGATTCAGAGTCCGCGCCGAATTCGTTACCTCAGGATGTCCTGAACGCACCCATTCATGGAACCGTCAGTTGCCGCGAGATCGTGGCAATTCGGACAAACATCCGGGGACCTGGCGGCGCCATCGCCGGGTCAGCGTGGAGCGTCGCCGTACCGGAGGTCGGTCGCGGCGAGCACCGCGATGCGCTCGGTGCGCTGGCCCGGCCGGATCATCTCCCGCGCCTCCAGCATCCTCGTGCGGGACGAGAGCGCGGGACCGAACGGCACGTCCTCCGACGCGACCACGTCCACCCGCAGTCCCCGTTCCTCCAGCATTGCCCGGGTCTTGTCCACACCGTTGAGCGTCGACTGGACGAGGAGCAGGGTGCCGCCGGGGGCGAGAAGGTCGGGGGTCTCGCTGCAGATCCGGTCGAGCACGGCGCGCCCGTCGACGCCGGCATCCCAGGCCCGCGCGAGTACCCGGCCCGGCCTGCCGTCGTCCGTCGCCGGCGCGTAGGGCGGGTTGGCCACCACCACGTCGAAGCGCAGGGTCCGGACCGAGTCCACCAGGTCGCCCCGCACGACGCGGATCGTCCGGCGGTTCAGTTTGGCGTTGAGCCAGGTACTGATCGCGGCCCGGCGCGACACGTCGACCGCCGTCACCCACCCCGCTCCCGCCGCGCACGCCTCGACACTCAACACCCCTGTGCCACAGCAGA
Source organism: Rhodococcus sp. JS3073 (assembly GCF_026810085.1). NCBI lineage: Bacteria > Bacillati > Actinomycetota > Actinomycetes > Mycobacteriales > Nocardiaceae > Rhodococcus > Rhodococcus sp. JS3073. The sequence continues at coordinate 663,133 of NZ_CP113951.1, forward strand.
GATCGAGCACGCGGGTACCCGGTCCGAGATCGCGAGCCGCCAGCACCTCGGCGAGCAGCCCGGTGTCACGCTGGGGGCGATACACCCCGGGCAGACGAACGAGCATGATCGGCTCCCTCCCTCGCCGTTCCCTACAAGCGTGGCCAGTACCCCGAGTTACACGCAACTCGACACGGGCCAATTCACCCGGTGTTCACCTCCGGCCCTCCCCGAACCGCATCTGCGGTGTCTGCCGGGGTCGAAACCGGGTACTCCTCCCCCGTGCCGCATTCCTTCTCAGCTGATTCCGACGCCTCGGTGGATGTCGCGTGGGCGCTCGTCGCCCGGCCCTCGCGCTGGCCCGAATGGGCGCCGCACGTGCGCGGCGCGTGGGGCCTCGGGTCCCCCGAGATTCAGGCCGGCCGGCGTGGCGCGGCGCGGCTGCTCTGGATCGTGCCTGTTCCCGCATCGATCTCGGCCAAGACGCCGGGCCGTTCCTGGACCTGGCGTGTGGGACCGATGACGCTCGATCACGCCGTCGAGCCCCGCGGTGCCGGATCACGGATCACGATGACGATGTCCGCTCCCGGCCCCCTCGACTCGGTGCTCGGCGCCGCCTACGGCCCGGTGGTGCGGACCCTCGTCCGTCGCCTCGCCCGTGTCGCGGGTGAACGCTAACCGACGGCCACCGGCGGCGCGTCGTTCGGAGCGAGTTGAGCGCCGATCTTCCGGAACAGCCTGTCGGCCTCGTTCTTGTAGGCCCCCGTGTCGTCGAAGGCGGCCTGTTCGTAGGTGACGGCGACGGCGATGGCGATCTTCTGGGAGGGCAGATAGGCCTCGGCCGCGGCGGATCCGCTGAACAGCGGGTTCTGCATCAGCCAGTCGCCCACGATCGGCAGTCCGAGCCCGTAGGTGTAGATCTCCGACTGCGGGAAGCAGGTGGTGCAGCCGGGCAGCGCGGTCGTCTTGCCGCGCAGGTCCGTAGACACCATGGCCGCGTAGGACTCGGGCGAGAGCAGTTCGCCCGTGCCGATGGCGACGGCCGTGTCGTGGAGGTCGTAGATGTTCGTAGTCTGGATGGCTCCGTGGGTGATGGTCCAGGACGGGTTCCAGTACGTGGATTCCTCGTAGAACGGCGCACCGGGCGGGATCTGCAGGGCCTCGCGCCGCTCGGACGAGAACGCGTGCAGGACAGGTTCGGGGATCGCCGCCGTCCCCGGATCCGTGGTGGCGTCGAGGCCGAGCGGACCGAGCACCTTGTCCTGCATGAGGTCCGTCATCGGCTGACCGGTGATCTTCTCGAGAGCCAACCCGAGGATGATGTAGTTGGTGTGGGCGTAGTTCCAGTTGGTCCCGGGTTCGTAGAGCAGGGGCTTGGACGTGGCGAATGCCAGGAGTTCCTCAGGCGTCCAGTTGCGGAAAGGCGCCGCGTAGAGGGCGTCGGCGAATTCGGTGTTGCCGATGACGTAGTCGACGTAGCCCGAGGTCATCTGCGCGAGCTGACGGAGGGTCACGCGGTCGGCGTTCGGAAGGTCGGGCAGCCACTTCGACACCGTGTCGTCGAGGCTCACCTTCTTCTCGTCGACGAGCTGGAGCAGCAGCGTGGAGACGTAGGAGATGGCGACGGCTCCGTTGCGGAAGTGCATGTCGGTGGTGGCGGGCACCCCGGTCATCGACTCGCCGAGAGCCTGGGTGACGATTTCCTTGCCGTCGACCGTGACACGCACGATCACCGCCTTCAGGTGGCTCTCCGCCATGGCATCGCGCACGATCGTCATCACCGCGTCGGCCTGCGCCGGATCGGCCGACGCGAGGGCAGATCCGCCGCTCCCGTCCGAGGAGGAGGACAAATCGGAGGACGAGGTGTTCGACGTGCATGCGGCCAGGAGAACGAGGACGCACGTCAACAGGAGAACCCGCCGAGTCGGTGCCATACCCGAGCTTGGCAGATGCGGGCGGCCCCGGGGAATGAAAACCGTGGAGCCGGCCAGGATTCCGGTCAGATTATCGGCCGGCGCAGGTAGAGATCGCGGAGAAGCGCCACCTCGGCGCCGTGATGGATGACTTCCCGGTTGATGTGCAACACCAGTGCCGCCATCGGATAATCCGCGAACGGTCCCTCGCTGGGGCCGCACGGCCGGGCGAACCCGTCGGCTCCGAGGCTCCGGACGCCTGCGGACCAGGCGGCATACTTCTCGTCGAGTTGCGCGAGCGCCTCCGCAGCGGTGCCGGCGTACTCGAACGTCTGATAGTCGACGGGCGGCCCGCCGAAGTGGCTGGCAATCCGCATACCGAAGACGCCGACGACGACATGCCCGAGCCTCCACGCGATGGTGGTGACCGGCGGCGGGTCCGGTGCGGGAAAGGCGAAGTCGATGGTGAACGCGCCACTTCCGGCCTGGACCGGCGCCTGCGACTCCCCGCGCGGGCGCACACTCCAGCCGTCCGGCGCGGGTTCCCAGAAATACTCTTCGTCGGTCAACCCCTCCAGCCGGGGACGCAACTGATGCTCCCAGTGCCAGCCGAGCTGATCGGCAAGTTCGTGCGGCCAGTCCATGTCGTGACTCCCCTCTCCCTTGTCGCCGATCGGACACCGGCCCCGGGTCGCCTACCGCACACCGTCCGGGTCTCGGACCCCCGGATGATTGGCCCGGAGGTTCATTGCCGCCAGCGTCCGCTCGATCCGCCGCTGCCTCGTGTCGGGCTTCCTGGCTGACGCTATCCACTCGAGAATCAACCGTGTCGAAGACGGCGGAAACTTGTCGAAGTTCGCGCGTGCAGCGTCGTGTCGCCCGAACGCTGCCCGCAGATCGCCGGGGACGACCGTGCCGTCCCCGTTCGCCGTGTTCTCCCAGGTCCCTTTGGCCTTGGCCAGTTCGATGGCGGCGAAACCGTGCTCGGTCATCAGCCCCTGCTCGATCATGTCCGCCGCACGCTGCCGGTTCACCCGGCTCCAGGTACTGCGCGGGGTGCGCGGCGTGAAACGCAGTTGAGAACTGTCGGCGTCTCGTCTGCGGTGCAGGCCGTCGATCCACCCGAAGCACAACGCCTGCTCGATCGCCTCGTGGGATCGCACGCTCGGCGTTTCGCTGTCCTTGTGGTGGATGATCAGCCAGACCTCCTTCTCGGACCGGCAGTTCTCCGAAAGCCAGGCACGCCACTGCTCGGTCGTGCAGGCGATGACGGTGTTCACGTCGTGGGTGTCCATCACGCGCCTGCCTTTGCAGCCAGAGTGTCCAGGTAGTGCTGGTTGAACATCACGCCGAGGATGTTTCCGAACGGGTCGGTCACGGACGCGGTGACGAATCCCGGCCCGTGTTCGACCGGCTTCCCGTGCAGGGTGGCACCGAGGGCCAGCAACTGCGCGACGCTCGCCTCCAGATCGTCGACGTGCCAGTAGGTCATCGTGTTCTCGGCTCCGTGTGACCTGTCGGGCGTCGCGAATCGGCGGTCGATGATGCCGAGTTCGTGCTGGTAGTCGCCGATCCGGAACTCGATGTAGGCGGGGGCACCCTCCACCGAGCGCACGAAGTACGGCTCCACTCCGAGCAGTTCGGTGTACCAGGCCTGGGCGGCGGTGAGGTCGTCGGCGTAGAAGTTGACGGTGGTGAGTCCTCGCAACATGGGTGGTTCCCTTCCTCGGTCGTTTACATCACCCATCCTCCGGTTCAAAGTGCTCACCAATTGAGCACTTTCCGGGGGAAACTGAGAACATGCGCGCTGACCGACTCGTCGCCACCCTCTTGCTGATGCAGTCCCGGGGTCGGGTGACCGCCGCCGAGGTGGCGGACGAACTGGAAGTATCCGTCGCGACCGCTCGCCGCGACCTGGAGGCGCTGTCCGCTGCGGGGATCCCGGTATACCCGCAGTCCGGGCGCGGCGGAGGGTGGTCGCTCGTGGGCGGCGCTCGCACCGACCTGAGCGGGTTGTCCGCGACCGAGGCGCACGCCCTGTTCCTGCTGGTCGGCCCGGCGGCCGCCGTCTCGGGCGAGGCGAAGGCGGCGCTGCGGAAACTCGTCCGGGCGCTGCCGCAGACCTTCCGGGCCGATGCCGAGGCCGCCGCCAGCGCCACCATGATCGATCCCACCCGGTGGGGCGAGCGCGACCGCCGCAGGCCCGAGATGGTCGACGTGCTGCAGGCCGCCGTGATCCGGCGGCGGAAGGTTCGCCTGACCTACACGAACAGTTCCCGGCAACGATCCGAGCGACTGGTCGACCCGTGGGGTCTCGTCGACAAGGACGACATCTGGTATCTCCTGGCCGGGACCGAACGGGGGCAGCGGACCTTCCGAGTCGACCGGATCGTCCACGCCGAATCGACGGAGCAGACCGCGGAGCGCCCCGACGACTTCACACTCGCCGCGGCATGGGAAGAAGTGGTCGGCGAGGTGGAACAGCGGCGCTCGACGACCTGGGCGACGGTACTCATCGACGCCAGGTTCGTGCCGATCCTGCGCGATCACTTCGGGCGTCACTGCCACCCGGACGGTGAGGACGACGACGGTCGCGCCCGGGTGCGACTCGCCGCACCGACCCCGTTGGACATCGCCCGGAACCTCGCCGGCTGGGGGTCGACGGTCGAGGTGCTCGAACCGCGATCGGTCCGAGCCGAGCTCGCCCGGATCGGCACAGAGCTCGCCCACAAGTACGCCGGCGAACAGGAATGACCGAACCTCAGTTGGTCAGGTAGCGCTCCACCGTCTCGACCTTCGCTCGCAGCTGGTCGCTGCGACCCGGCCGGATATCCGCTTTGAGTACCAGACTGACCCGCGGAAACTGTTCCAGCAGAACGTCCGTCGCACGCTTCACGACGGCCATCACCTCGTCCCACTCACCCTCGACGGTGGTGAACATCGACGTGGTCTCATTGGACAGCCCGGATTCGCGGACCACCCGCACGGCCGCGGCGACCGCGGCACCGACACTGTCGGAGTCCCCGCCCATCGGGCTGACGCTGAATGCCACCAGCATGTGCTCTCCTTCTCCGGGGATCGATGACCACCATCGAATCACCTCGACCCACAGACACACGTCGGACGGCACCCCTTGTCAGGGGGCGCCGTCCGCGAGCACGAACGTCTGGTTACCAAGCTGCATGGTTGCGCGGGGTGAAATGTGGCCTCGGCGTCAGACATCCCCCCGCCTGACGCAAGCCCACCGCGCTGAGCCCAGTTAGTGGGCCGTGCTTGTGCGTGGGTGCCTACAACTCGTGCTGGGCGCCACGGCCGAGAGGTGGAATCTTCTCTTCCGGTCCAACCTTGGTCTGCCGTGGATCCGTACCTCAGGTCTACCCCGCATTTCCGGATAAGGCAACGAACGTGAGCGCGAACGCCTCCGATTCGCCGGGTGGCCGAGTTGCAAGGTCACCGACCCGGCCCGCTCGGCACGACAGACCTCACTGGTGAGGCGTACAAAGGAAAGACGCCCATAGGCTCGGCAGTGGCGAGACAAGCCGCCACCCGCGCGATCTGCGTTACGGGAAGAGCAATCTCCTCCCCTACACGCACAGAGAGGACTTCGCATGGGATTTCCGTGGGCATCACGGGCACGATCGGATGCGTACTGGGAGCAACAAGTCTCCAGCGAAGCGCGCGTCTCCGCCTGTGGCGAAGCGAAAGAATCCGCACCTGCCGACACACGCCCGACACTGGCCGACCACAGCCTGACTCACCGCAACCCTGACGCCCCACCTGCAGATCACAGCGAGTAGATTCGCCGGCCTCCGGAGACTTCGCTACCGGCGACTCCGCCAACTCGAATCGGTCAGCTTCATATTCGGCACAGCGGCAACTTCATTCAGTCCGGGATGTCCGAATGTTTCGTCACGAGTCTGCCGGCCACGCCGGCACGCGGCCCCGCGACCAGCAGCGGACAATGCCTCGGCATGCCGAGCGGACCGATCGACCACCGCCGGACCGATGATGCTGTGGCCGGAGGCGCGACCCTGTACGTGACAGAACACTAGGCCGTTCGGGGCAGGGGCGACCCTGTAGACGTGTCGGCGTGCGCCTGCCGCCGCAGCGCCTCCAGATTCTGCCGCATCTGCGGCCGCATATCCCGGTGCTGCGGCTGCAGGCGCGAGTAGAGCGCGAGCAGCGGGCGGTACGGCAGAACGTCGATCCGATACGAGTGCGTCACCCGGGTCCCGTCGCCGTCCGCTCTGAAGATGTACGACCAGGTGGTCGAGTCGTGGTACAGCGGGTTGCGTCGATCCGACACCGTCCGGAATTCGAACTTCCTGCCGGGATCCGCGGCGGTCACCTCGCACACCCGCGACCAGCGCATGTGATGTGCGCGGTTGTGCCCCCGGAATCGGGCGCCCACGGTCTCCGGCGACCGTCCCGGTAGCCACGCGCAGCCGCGGCACTCGGGGCTGCGTTCGCTGATGCGGGTGACATCGGCAACCACGTCGTACAGCTGCCCGGCCGGGACGTCGATCCACAGTTCTGCCGAGCCCTCGGTGCGGGGTGGCTGGTGGAGCCGCGGGCTGACGTCGAGGTCTGCGCCCCACCGGGCGGCGCACGCCCGCCGGTATGGTCGTTTGAACGTATGGATCAGCATGAACCGGGTGGCGGGACCGACTTTGCGAACGGTGACGTCGTAGTCTTCCCGGTCGACACCGTCGACAATCCAGTGAGCTTCGATCCCCAGCTCCCGCTTGGTCTTCGAGGCGATGAACACCTGCTGCTCCACGTCGTCCCACTGACGACGGGTCAGGGTGCGGGCGACCACCGGCATCATCTCGTCCTCTTCGCGCTGCAGATGCGGCAGCAGAACTTGTTCGAGAGCGGTGAGGGAATGCGAAAGGTCTTCTCGGGAAGCCGGATAGGCACGGTATTCGGTTGCCGCGGCGGTGACCCGCTCTATCTCGGGGCCGATTCGCGCATGGTCGGCGTCCATCGCGTCGAGCAGTGCTCCGGCGGCCGGGTTCAACTCACGGACCAGCGGCCACAGCCCACTGTCCTCGCCGCTGTGGTGCAGGTGCAGGAATTGCATCATCCACACGAGATGGTCGGCGAGGGTGACCCGCTGGGTCTGCGCGGGCGGCGGCGCCGTGCGCAGCACCTGCGCGGCGCGCGCGATATCGCGGCGCAGCGCGCTGTGGACGATGCGCATGATTCGAGTGTCGGCGGGCGGCCGAGTGTCGGTTGTCATGACCTACTCCAGACAATGTGCCCGAATATCACACCGGGCGGTCGAGGATCTCTTCGATGCGGTCGATCAGCCATGACTCGTAGCGGACGCGACTCCAACCGCATTCGTCCACGAGCAGGGCGTAGACCTGGTCGCCGGTCTGGACCCACAGTTCGTCGACCTGGCCAGGGTCGGCGTGATGGCCCGTGATCAGCTGTGCGACGTCGGCGACCGAGCGCCTGCGCTGCCCCTCCAGGTCGGCGGCCGCCGCTGCGAGCGTGGCATCCGCTGTCGCACCCTGGCGGATTGCGACGGCCAGGCGGTAGATGCGCTCGTTGATCCTGGCGATCATGCGCGCACCCATCTCGATGCGGTCGCCGGTCGTGCTCCCCGTACCGATCGCCGTGTAGACGGGCCGGTCGGCCAACGGCACCTGGGCATCATCGCCGACGATGGCGACCTCCAGCGCCGCCGTCAACAGGCGGGCCTTGGATCCGAACGTCGTGTAGACGGTTTCGACAGAAACCGCCGAGGCCCGCGCGACATCCCTCATGCCGGTGCCGACCCACCCGTGCTCGGCGAACAACCGGGTGGCGGCCTCCAGTACGACCGCCCGCGTCTGAGCTGCCTGCATCCGACGCAGCGGAGAGCGGTACGGGCGGGTCCCAGATCCGCCCGGCTCCGCCGAGTCGTACTCGACCGTCGCCATACCCCCATTCTAGAACGCACGAGTTTTCAATACAACACTGTTCAAGGGATTTACGGGAAGGCCCCTGCCAACCCGAACACGTTGAGAGAGAATCTCTTCCAGCAGACCGCAGATTTCGGGGTCCCTCACACCATGCGCGCCAGGTGTCGATGACGCCGCACAACCGTGTAGGTCAACACGAGCCGACGTGGACCGCGATCGCGGCCAGTAACGCGACCTGCGCAGCGACATGCACCGCAAGCCTGAACAGCTCGAACCCCGCAGTTCATAGTCCCCTCGCGGGGTCCACGACAGTCCGGCGCCGTCCCGGTAAGCCGACCGGACGCACCGGCGACGGTCGTCCGCGACAGTTCCGGGCCAGAACCCCCGTGTTCACATCAGCACGCCTGCCGACTTGTAGGTGCGCACCACAAGTGCGGTCTGCACCTGCCGGACACACGATTACGCCGATCTGCGCCAAGATCTCGCGCTGTGCGGGCTCTTCCGCGACGCCGCCACAGCCCTCGGACGCACCATCGACGACGCCACCCCCACCCGGCAGGGATCCACCGACTTGGGCAACGTCTCCCACCTCGTACCCGCGCTCCACCTCTCCCCCAGCAGTCTCCACCGGGCCTTCGCCGGCGAACAACTCGAATTCCGAGATTGCCTTCTCCTGGGGATTCTCCGACCCCGCGCACTTCGGCCGAGCGTTCCGGACTCGATTCGGGTGCAGCCCGAGCGACAACCGCCACGCCTGGCCCGCTCGCCCTCACCGGGATACCACGACGGTTGGTGTCCGACAGCAGCTCCGATCGGACATGATCAGGTCGTGGCAACCTTCAACGACTACGACACATACGCGTCGGCGTACGACGCCGACATCGAGGACAACGTGTACAACGCGTTGTACGAGCGACCCGCAACATTGGCGCTGGTGGGCGATGTCGCAGGCCGGAAAGTACTTGATGCGGGCTGCGGCAGCGGTGCGCTGTCGCAGGCACTCGCCGCCGCTGGTGCTGCCGTCACCGGCATCGATCTCAGCACCGGTCTGCTCGCGATCGCCCGAAGGCGCCTGGGTCCCGACGTGCCGCTGATCCGGGCGGATCTCAACCAGCAGTTGCCCATTCGGTCATCGGCCTTCGATGCCGTCGTCGCCTCGTTGGTGATGCACTACGTCCACGACTGGTCGAGACCGCTGACCGAGTTTCGCCGGGTACTCGTGCCAGGCGGGTACGTCGTCATCTCGACCCACCACCCGTTCGTGGACTTCAGGCTTGCCGGGCAGGGCGACTATCTCGGAACGTACGAGTTCACCGAGGAATGGGTGAAGTCCGGCGAGACTTTCCCCATGAAGTTCTGGCACAGGCCGTTGCACGCCATGTTCGACGCATTCACCGCAGCAGGATTCACCGTCGAACGCATTTCGGAGCCACGACCGGGTGCGGGGGTGCGCGATCGCTCCCCCGAACATTTCGAGCGGCTCAGCCGTGAGGCACCGTTCATCTTCTTCACCCTGCGCGTCAGGGAAGATGCATCAGCTTCCTGGCGAGGGTGAAGAGACGGCGGGCGAGTCTCACCACGGGCAGGCCCAGAGGAAGCAGGATGACCGTCACGCAGAGCACCCCACCGACGAGCCATACCACCGCCGCGACAATGCCCAGCACCGTGCCGAGGATGGCCGTGAGGATACCCAGCACCACGTCGAGCAGGCCCCGTAGTAATCGCATGACGACCTCCTGACCTCCTGGTTCCAGTCTGCGCGCCGACGGGCCGAAGCGCACCCCTGAAAGCCGCCCGTCAAGGGAGGGAATACGGCTGCACCGCGCATCGTTGACACACTCGACGGTGTTCGACCCAATGCCCCGGGTACCACATTGAAAATTGTCGCTTCGAGCGACCACTTGCCGAGAGGCGCACTGGCGGGCACCGTCACCCCCGACCGGGTCAGACCTACATTGCGTAGCGTGCCTGCGAAGGAAACGAAGCCGCTGACACCGTCAGGTGCCGGCGGCTTCTTGCGTGCGCTACACCACCCGCTCCAGCGCGCGCACGTCGGCATCGAGCTTCCGGTACAACCAGTACACGGCGACGAACGCGAGCCCGGAGGCCGCGCACAAGCCAAGGACCGAATCGCGCACGAGGGGAAGCTCCGCAGGCTCGAGGGTGCTGAATCCGGCCAGCACCCCGACGAGCGGCACGGATGCCGTCACCGCCAGGTAGATCGTCGTTCTTCGGCGCAGCCCACGAAGTACGACGGTGTCGTGCGCAGTCGTGACGCTGTGACGCAGATAGATGGGATAGACACAGCGAACGACGTAGAACGTCGACAGAAAGAATGTGTACGCAACGGAGATGGTGCCCGCGACAAGAACAGTCGTCGCCGCATGGACCATCAGCCGGGCCGGAAGGTCGGTGAACCAGCGAAGGAACATCACCCCGGCCACGGACGCGCAGACGGCGAACACGAACGTGTTCAGAGCACACATATCGCCCCAGACCAGTGTTCGCGACCGCACCCGCGCGAGGACGGCCTCGTCGTAGCGTCTGCCCTTGCGTAAGCCGCGGGGAACCGCGAGCAGATCGCGCGACATGTAGGCGTAGATGAGGACCGCCAGCGGCCAGGCACAGAGGTTGAAAACGATCGTGCTCGTGTAGAGCTTCGAGTAGGTGGCATCGGACAGGCGCTCGTTGAGCAGTTCCTGGAGGTGCACGGCCAGATAGATGGTGGCCAGGCCGATGCCGACCAGCGAGGACGACCACAGGATGGGGGTCGGCGATCGTGACAGTCGCGCCCGCCAACTGTTCGGAGGTGGATAGACCAGGTCGCGGGACCTCTCCTCGAGGCACAGGTCGAGCTGCTGAGCCAATTCCGAACCGGACGGGTAGCGATCTTCGCGGTCCGGCGACAGACACTTCAGGAGCACACGGCGCAACGCCATGGGGCAATCCGGCGGAAGCTCCGACAAGAATTTCGCGTCGACGGGACTTCGCCGAAGTTCGAGCATGCGGGCCAGCGACGTCTCCGACTCGCCGGCGGACGTTTCGTCCGCGAAGGGACGGCGTCCCGTGAGCAACTCCCACAGCATCACAGCGAGCGCGAAGATGTCGCTCCGCGTGTCGAGATCGGCGGCGGTCGCCGGCGAGCCCGGATGGCAGGCTTCGAGCTGTTCGGGCGACATGTACGCCAGCGACCCGCCGAAGTACGCCAGCGGGCTCGTGCCCTTGATGCGATTGCTGGCGCTGACGTTGAAGTCGGCCAACTTCGGAATTCCCTCGGCGCTCAGCAGCACGTTCGCGGGTTTGATGTCTCGATGCAGAACCCCCCGCTCGGATGCGTGCTGAAGCGCGTCCGCGAGTCGGCGGCCCAGCCAGGCGACAGTCTCCGGCCACGTCAGTGAGGCGGCACGTGTTCGAACAGCGGACTCGGTGGGCCGAACCTCACCCTTGGCGGCAAGGACGCCGTCGACGGCATCGAGCAGTAGTTGACCACTACGGTGTTCCGGCGGCGTCGAGCGCAGTAAGTGCACCACGTCGAGCAGCGTTCCCCCCGGTAGATACTGCATGTAGAGCAGCTTCAGCTCGCCGTCGGCGATCAGTCGCTGGTCGAAGATCCGCACGATGTATTCGTGGTCCAGTTGGGCGAGGGTCTGCGGCTCGATGCCGTGGTTGTGGGAAATCTTGACCGCGACCAGTCGTTGCATCGATTGTTGCCGAGCCAGATACACCTGGGCGAAGGCGCCGGACCCGATCCTCATCAAAAGGTCGAAATCGTCGACACGGTCGCCGACATCGATGTTGCCGAGAACAACTTGCGCCAATGGACGGGCAATCATCGTGCTGCAGTAGTCACTCGTCAGATCGTCGAGGTCGGGGCCACCCGCAGTGGTGGCCGCCTCAGCGGCCATGGTTGCCGTATCGACTCCGTGCGCACTTCGGCGCAGGGCGTGGAATTCCTCGTAGACCAGGTCGGCAGGAAGCGGACCCTCCTGCAACTCTGCGAACTCCGCACGGTATTCGGTCAGTCGTTTGGGGAAGCAGTGGCGAACCCAGCGGTATTCGAGGTCGATCTTGATCAGTTCGATCAGAATCGAACGCCGCTCCGCCGGTTCGCGGGGTAGGAACGCGGACAGGTCAGGCGGGGACCCGGACCCCCAAGCCTCTGAAAATCGTGCCACGACGGTGGCAAGCGCTGTGCGGGTTCGTTCGGCTGATTCGACCAGATCGGCCGGCTCGTACATCGGTAGCTCGGAGTGCAGCCCCGGGCGATCACACGCCGACTACGCGCGGTGCGGCCTTGTGTCGTTGTCGACCCACATTGTGTCCTTCCGCCGACTCTCCCCGCTCAAGGGTAACGCTCGGATACGAACGCAGGGGCGGCATAAGCGCGGATCGGCCATGGCGGTCGGGACCGCCAAAGCCGAAGCCTACCGTCGAGTATTTGCCGGTACCTGCGCCGATGCAGCACGAGACCCACCCTGCGCGAGGCACGATAGATCGGGAGGTCGGCGCCGCTGACACGGATTTCAACGGCAACCACCGACGGCGATCGTGAGGGTGGTCGGATGAGCAACACGACATCTGTCGTGGGTCGACGGGTGCTGGGGCTGGTGTTCTTCCTCGTCCTCGCGCTGTTTTTGGCACTCTCCGTCGGCATGTTCGACAAGACCTTCACCAAGGTCGTCGAGGTCGACCTCGTCACGGACACCGCCGGACATGCCCTGCCGCCCGATGCCGACGTGAAGGTCCGGGGCCTCATCGTCGGCGAGGTGCGCTCCGCGTCCTCCGAGGAGGACGAGGTCACCCTGGCCCTCGCGATCCAGCCGGACAAGGCGGAGCTGATTCCGTCCAACGCGACGGCGCGGCTGCTGCCCAAGACGCTGTTCGGTGAGCGCTATGTGTCGCTGATCGTTCCGGAGGGCGACACCGCTCCGCCGATCCAGGCCGGCGACACGCTGCGTCAGGACAAGAGCGGCAACGCCGTCGAGGTCGGCGAGGTTCTGGACGGTCTGCTGCCGCTGCTGCAGGCGATTCCGCCGCAGGACCTAGCGAACACGCTCGGCGCGTTGTCCCAGGGACTGAGCGGCCGCGGCGCCGAACTCGGCCTGACACTCGACCGTCTCGAGGAGATCTTCGGCGGGCTGAACACCGAACTTCCTGCCATCCGGGAGGATCTGCGCGGACTCGCGGATTTCTCGCAGACGTATTCCGAGGCGGGGCCCGACCTCGTCGACGCCCTCGACAACCTGCGCGCCACCGGGAACACGGTCGTCGAGAAGCGAGGTGAGATCGCGCGACTGCTCGTGACGCTCACCGGAACGAGTTCGTCCACCGCGGACCTCCTGCAGACCAACGCCGAATCGATCGTCAGTATCGCCGCCGATTCGCGTGAGGCGCTGCAGCTCCTCGGCCGCTACTCGCCGAGCTTCGGTTGCACTCTGGCGGACTTCGTGAAGGCCGAACCGATAGCCCGAGAACTGCTCGCCCTCGACGATCCCTATCCAGGCGGTCGCGGTTCTGTTCAGTTCGTCAACCCGAAGGGTCGCTATCTGCCCAACCAGGACGAGCCGCGCCTGCTCGACAACCGCGGACCGGCTTGCTACGACGACGTCACCGCACCCGGCGGGAACTTTCCGCAATACCCGGGCGGATCGTTCAACGACGGCTCCTACCAGGTGCCCTCACGAAATCCCGGCCCCTCGACCATCGAATACCTCCCGGCGCCCGCCGGGGTCCCCGATCAGGTCCCGGGGTACGGAGCCGAGGTCACGCCCGCAAGTTACGCGGGTTCGAAGATGGAGCAGGACACGTTGGACGTCGTCTACGGCGAGGCCGGGGGCATGGCACCGGAGGACGTGCCGAGCTGGACGACACTCGTCGGCGCCCCGACCATGAGGGGAACCGAGGTGACCTTCAACTGAATACGTTCAGAGGGCCACCAGCCCCCCGTAGGCAAGATCGTCAGACTGTGGCAGCCAGCGCGGCGACTCCCGGTCCGTCGAGGTCGTCCAGTGCCACCCTCCGACCGGAGACGGCCAGGAGGAGCGAAAGGGCGGTGCCGCTCACCTCGGGACCGTCGCCGATCGATATGTCGGCGTCCGCTGCCGTCAGCCGGACACGGGCCACGATTTCTTTGGCGCCACCGAAGGACGCCGGGGTGCGTGTCTGGAGGCGCAGCGACCTGTCGACGGCTTCCGCCGGGTAGGAGCGGGTGAGTCCCACGGGCCGACGGATGTCCTCCCCGTGAACGATCTCTTCGACGAGCCGGCTGTCGAGGGGCGCCGGAGGCGTCGAGGTGCGCGACGCCACCTGACGAAGCCGCTCCAACGTCTCCTGTGGTGAGGCGCCGCGCTCGCGCTCCACACCGCGTGCGTTCTGGCGGTCGAAGTCGAAACGGGCCCGGGCGAGGGCGACCACGAAACCGAGACGCGTCGTCCGAGCCGTGTCGACCAGGTGGGCGACCACGTCGTGCACGGTCCACTCGCCGCAGAGCGACGGCTCGTCCCACCGCGCCGCGTCGAGACTCCCGAGGTCGTCGATCAGCGCCGCACGCTCCGCGTGCACCATCGACCAGACATCTTCCACAGCTCGCTCCTTCGGTCGGCCACATCGTATGCACGGTAAGACTCGTCGAGACACGGAATCTCATCGCTGCTCGGGGAACGACCGAATGAGAGCCGACCCACATGGTCAGCTGTCGATGGTGAGCAGGTCTGCGAGGTTGTCCAGGCTTGCCTGCACCGTGCGTGAGTACGCCTTCGCGACTATCGGGTCAGCCAGCTTGCCGAAGATTCCTCCGAGGCCACTTTCGCTGTCGACCCGATAGGTGAACAGGGTGCCGCCGTCGATTTCTTCGAGCCTCGTCGTCGCAGTGAAGCCGACCTTGCTCTCCACCGACTTGGACGTGGCCACCTTCAACGGCTCGTACTCGACGAATTCGGTCACCCAGTCGAGGCGCCTACCCAGAATGCGGGTTACCCCGCGCCACCGGGTGCCCACCCCGAGTTCCCCGTCGGTGAGCTGCTCGCATTCAACGGTGGACGCCTCCCACGACGGCCAGTTCTCCGCGACGGTGACAAAACTCCACACTTCCGACGCAGGACGGGCGATGACGACGGACTGCTCGACAACCGGCATGGTGATCATCCTTCTGGTGATGGCTGGATCGGAGTCGACCTGCCTCGTCACGCTCCTCAGGCGATGTAGGGCCAGAAGACAGGAGACCGGTCTGTTTGATTCTCCCCTCTACGCGGGGTCGCTGTCACTGATGGTTAGCGCATCAAAGCGCTGGTAGCGGTGTAGACAAGCCGACGAAACGCCGGCGAAACCGGTGCTGGATCGATCGGCCGAGGAGCAGAGATGGCCGAACCATGACATCGGATCGCCGTACGCTTCGGAACACCTTCGAGTTGGCCGCCGAGAAGTACCACGCCGCTCGGCCCAGCTGTCCGTCGGCGCGCTACGACGAACTCGTCCTCCCGAGCGGACTGCGCCCAGGTGACTCGCTACTGGAGATCGGAGGAGGCTCGGGCAAGGCCACCGTCGAACTTGCGCGGCGGGGCTTCACCATCACGTCGGTCGAACTCGGGCATGAATTGGCAGCGATCGCGCGTGCGAATGTGGCGCCGTTCCCCAACGCCGAGGTGGTCTGCGCCGATTTCGAGCACTGGGAGCCGGCACCAGGCGTGACCTACGACCTCGTGTGCGCGGCAACATCCTGGCACTGGATCGACCCCACAACGCGATACTTCAAGGCGGCCAGTCTCATTCGCGTGGACGGCTACCTCGACCTTCTCGACACCTTCTCCGGTCACATCGCCATGGCGACATGGCAACGGGAACGGCTGTACAGCGAGATTCGTCGTCGAGTTGCCGAGCGGCCCGAACACCGCATCCGGCGGCACTTCGGTGCGGTCCTGCACGTTGCCCGCCGCCGCAACCGGGCCATTCCTCCGAATCCGCACCGCTCCGGCTCGATCCCGTAAGCGCAGGTCGAGACCCGACCGACTCGCCGGTCAAAGCTGCGGAGTGTCGCACGCTTCGGTGTCGCCGTCGAACGCGCACAGGCAATGTGGCTCCGCTCCCCCGAACAGTGCGACCGCCAACCCCATTACGCCCACACCGCCTGCCAACACCGCACCGAGCGTGAACACCTCAGCCATCCGACCGTCCCCCTTTTTCGTCCTGTTCCCATTACAGCAGGCCCCCATGCCGGCTCGGGCTCCGGCCTGCCGGAGAGTTCCCACTCCCGCTTCAGCAGGATTCGGTGGCGACGACGCGACGTGCGGTGGTCGACGGGAGCAGCGCGAGGAGGAGGGCCAGCGCCGTGAGCACGAGGACGAGGACGGCCACGGAGAGCCATTGTCCGCTCGCCCAGGCGAATCCTCCGACCCACCCGAACAGGCTGGATCCAGCGTAATAGGAGACGTTGTACAGCGCAGTCGCCTGTGCGCGACCGGTTTTCGCGTGGGCGCCGACCATACCGGATGCGACGGCGTGGCCGACGAAGAGTCCGGCGGTGATCGCGGCCACGCCGAGGAGAATCAGGACCAGCGGTCCGGCGACGCTCAGCATCGTCCCGCCGGCCATGCAGGTGCAGGCCAGCACGAGCACGGTTCGCTGACCGAACCGGCCGACCAACCAGGCGGCGGCGCGAGAGCCCGCGGTTCCGGCCAGGTACGCGAGAAAGATGAGCGACACCACCGTCGGCGCGAGGTGGTAGGGAGCGGCCTCGAGGCGGAAGGGGAGGTAGTTGAACACGGCCACCATGCCACCGACGAGAAGCGCACCGATGCCGAACAATGCCAGCAGACGGGTATCCCGTAGGTGGATGGCCAGGATCCCGGTGGACGGGACGGGCGATCGCCGGGCCCGTCCGGCGGGTAGCAGCGCGATCAGGATGGTCATCAGGATCGCCAGGCCACCCCCGAGGATCGCCAGTGCCGGACGCCACCCGAGGTGGTCGGCGACCGGGACGACCAGAAGGCGACCGCTCAAACCACCCAAAGATGTTGCCGCAACGTAGGAACCGGCCAATGCTGCGGTCCGCGCCGGCGCCGCGACCTCATGGAGCAGGGTCATCGCCAGCGCCGGTAGTCCACCGAGCGCCACGCCCTGGACGAATCGTCCCGCCACCAGGGCGTCGAACGTCGGGAGCCAGGGGACGGCCACGGCGAGCAGTCCCGCGGTTGCCGCCGCGTACCGCATCGCGGTGGGGCGCCCCACCCGATCCGAGAACCGGGCCCACGGCAGAACCGACAACGCCAGCCCCAGCGTGGCCGCCGAGACCAGGAGAGACGCCTGCGCCGGGCTCACGGACGCGTCGTTCCCGATCTGTGTGAGGAGCCCCTGCGGCGCGTACATCAAGGCAAAGGTCGCCACGCCGGCACACCACAGGGCCGCCGAGAGTCGGCGGTCCGGATTTCCCGTCGGCGGCGTGTTCTGCAGGGCAGCCGCGGCGCGGGCGTCCTTCTCCGTGAGGTGTGTGGCGGACATGACGTCGACGTTAGAACCGGCGAACTGATGAATCCAATGCAGAAGCGTCCACCGACTCATACAGTTGAGTCATGAATAGCGAGTCCATCAAGGCGCTGTTGCCGCATCTTCCCGTCCTCGTCGCCCTCGGCGAAGTCGAACATGTGACTGTCGCTGCTGCGATGCTCGGGATGCCCCAACCCACGGTCAGCCGGATAGTCCGCCGACTCGAGAAGCAACTCGGCACCCCGCTCCTGGAACCCGACGGCCGCGGCGTGCGACTGACGGATGCCGGCCGGACACTGGTGCCCTACGCGCAACGCGCACTCGGGGCCGTGGTGGACGGCCTCGACGCCGTGCAGTCCGAAGACCGACTGGCGCGGGCCACCGTTCGCGTCGCCTTTCAGATGTCGCTCGGCGAGCACCTCGTGCCCGAGTTGATTCGCACCGTCCGCGCGACGGATCCGACGATCCGGTTCGTTCTCAGCCAGGGCGCGCGCCGCACATGCCTCGACACCCTCCTCAACCGTGAGGCCGATATCGCGCTCGTCTCTCGTCTCACCCCACCGCCGGAGGGCCTGACGGTCACGCCGCTGTTCGAACAGCCGCTCGTCGTCCTGGTGCCCTCCGAGCACCCGCGAGCCGCCTCGATCTCGACGACGATCCGTGACCTTGCCTCCGAGCCGATCGTCACCCTCAAGCCGGGCTACGGGCTCCGGGGATCCCTCGACGACCTGTTCGCGCGAGCCGGCGCCCTTCCCACGATCGCGTTCGAAGGAGAGGACCTGCACACCGTGCACGGCCTGGTCGCATCGGGCTTGGGCGTGGGCATCGTGCCGGCCACCGACACTCCCCCGCCCGGGTGCGCGCAGATTCGCCTCGACGACCCCCGAGCGTTCCGCGACATCGGTGCCGCGCGCCTGTCCGGTCCCCCGGGGGCCGCGGTCACCACGGTTATCGCTGCCCTCAGGACCCTCACGTCGTCGGAAAGCAGGGAGACGACGTGAATCGCGAACATCTCCAGCTCGATTACGGCCTCCGCTTCGACTGGGGTCTGCCGGGAGCGAAAGCCATCGGCGCCGCTGCCGACGTCGCGGTCGTGGTGGACGTCCTGTCGTTCACCACCACCCTCACCGTTGCGGTCGACGCCGGCATCGACGTCCTGCCCTACCGGTGGAACGACGAGTCCGCAGAACGCTACGCCCGGGATTCGGATGCCGTCCTCGCCGTCGGCCGCAGCCAGTCGGCGAAAGGGCAGATCAGCTTGTCGCCGAATACGATTCGGCAGACCGCGGCGCCGCGCAGATTGGTACTTCCCTCGCCGAACGGTTCGACCATCAGCTTCGAACTCGGCGCAGGAACCGGCGTGTGCGTCGGAGCGTCCTTACGGAATGCGACCGCGGTCGCCGGCTGGATCGCCCGGTACTGCACATCGACGTCGGTGGTGTCGGTGATCGCCGCCGGGGAAAAGTGGCCGGGCGGCGAACTACGGCCGGCGGTCGAGGATCTGTGGGGCGCGGGCGCCGTGCTGTCCGCTCTGGCGGCGAACGGTTGGGGCGCAGACGCTTCGCCGGAAGCCCTGTCGGCCATGACCGCCTGGCGTGGGGTCGCGCACTCCCTCCCGCAGTCCCTGGAGGCGTGTGCGTTGGGACGGGAGTTGCGTGCCTCGGGATATCCGGAGGACGTCGCAATCGCCGCGGAGGTGGACCGGAGCACCGCCGTCCCGGTCCTCGAAGATCGGGCCTTCCGTACGGCTTCGCAATAGAGTGAGCGCCATGTTCGATACCTGGGACGCCGACGCTCCTGGAGTCCTGCGCCTGCCGTCCGGGCGCCTGGTCCGCGGCCGCGGGCTGAAACGACCACTTCCCGACGGTCCCCTCCCCGATTTCGCCGTCTACCTGCTGGGGCGAACGCCGCCGCCGGTGCAGTGGGATTCACGATGGGTCCGCTGGCCCGATTTCGCGTTGCCGCGAGATCGTGACGACACACTCGATGCGCTGGGTGAGGTGTGGCGCCGTGCCGCGACGGAGCGGGTGGAGGTGGCGTGCGGGGGCGGTCGCGGCCGGACGGGCACAGCCCTCGCCTGCATCGCCGTGCTCGACAGGGTCCCGGCGCAGGACGCCGTCGCGTACGTCCGGCAGCACTACCACCATCACGCGGTCGAGACGCCGTGGCAGCGGCGGTATGTCGGGCGGTTCACCGCGGCACCGACCTCCTGACCCTCCACCGACACCGGACCCGAAGACACCGGCGGCCCCGCACGAGAATTCGTGCGGGGCCGCCGGCGTGATGACCGGGAGAAGGCTACTTCTCGGCAGCCGCCTCTTCGCTCTGCTCGGCCGGAGCCGCAGCGCCGTCTTCTTCGACGGGGATCAGCGAGATCTTGCCGCGGTTGTCGATGTCGGCGATCTCGACACGCAACTTCGAGCCGACGCTCACGACGTCCTCGACCTTCGCAATGCGCTTGCCACTGCCCAGCTTCGAGATGTGCACCAATCCGTCGCGGCCGGGGAGGAGCGACACGAACGCGCCGAAGGCGGTGGTCTTGACGACCGTGCCCAGGAAGCGCTCGCCGACCTTCGGCAGCTGCGGGTTGGCGATGGCGTTGATCATGTCGATCGCGGCCTGCGCGGACGGGCCGTCCGTCGCACCGACGAACACGGTGCCGTCATCTTCGATGGAGATGTTGGCGCCGGTCTGCTCGGTGATGGAGTTGATCATCTTGCCCTTGGGGCCGATGACCTCACCGATCTTGTCGACGGGGACCTTGATGGCCGTGACGCGCGGAGCGAACGGGCTCATCTCGTCGGGGGTGTCGATGGCCTCGGCCATGACCTCGAGGATCGTCGCACGCGCATCCTTGGCCTGCGACAGCGCGCCGGCGAGGACCTTGGACGGGATGCCGTCGAGCTTCGTGTCGAGCTGCAGGGCCGTGACGAAGTCCTTCGTGCCCGCGACCTTGAAGTCCATGTCGCCGAACGCGTCCTCGGCACCGAGGATGTCGGTGAGCGCGACGTAACGGGTCTCACCGTCGACCTGGTCGGAGACGAGGCCCATGGCGATACCGGCGACCGGAGCCTTCAGCGGCACACCGGCGTTGAGCAGTGCGAGCGTCGACGCGCACACGGAGCCCATCGAGGTGGAACCGTTGGAGCTGAGTGCCTCCGAGACCTGACGGATGGCGTACGGGAACTCCTCGACACTCGGCAGCACGGGCATGAGTGCCCGCTCCGCCAGCGCGCCGTGACCGATCTCGCGGCGCTTCGGCGAACCGACGCGTCCCGTCTCACCGGTGGAGTACGGCGGGAAGTTGTAGTGGTGCATGTACCGCTTGGTCGTCTCGGGTCCGAGCGAATCGACCTGCTGCGCCATCTTGACCATGTCGAGGGTGGTGACACCCAGGATCTGGGTCTCGCCGCGCTCGAAGAGCGCGGAACCGTGTGCACGCGGAACGATGGCGACCTCGGCCGACAGCGAACGGATGTCCGTGATGCCACGGCCGTCGATGCGGAACTGGTCGCGCAGGATGCGCTGACGGACCAGCTTCTTCGTCAGCGAGCGGAACGCCGCGCCCAGTTCCTTCTCGCGACCCTCGAAGTTCGGGGCGACCTGCTCGAGGACCTCGACCTTGACCTCGTCGGTCTTGTCGTCGCGCTCCTGCTTGCCCGCGATGGTCAGTGCTGCGCTGAGCTTCTCCGCTGCGGCGGCCTCGACGGCTGCGAACACGTCGTCCTGGTACGCCGGGAAGACGGGGAAGTCACCGGTGGGCTTGGAGGCCTTGGCCGCGAGCTGCTGCTGCGCGGTGCAGAGGCGGGCGATGAACGGCTTGGCTGCTTCGAGGCCCTCGGCCACGATCGACTCGGTGGGAGCCTGCGCGCCACCGTCGATCAGGGAGATCACGTTGTCGGTGGCCTCGGCCTCGACCATCATGATCGCGACGTCGGCGTCGTCACCGCTGCCGGAGACGATGCGGCCGGCGACGACCATGTCGAAGACGGCGTTCTCGAGCTGCTCGACGGTGGGGAATGCAACCCACTGGCCGGCCTTGTTCTCGTCCGAGGTGATGAGCGCGACACGCACACCGCCGACGGGTCCGGAGAACGGCAGTCCGGCGATCTGGGTGGAGGCGGACGCGGCGTTGATCGCGACCACGTCGTACAGGTCCTGCGGATTCAGGCTCATCACCGTGACGACGACCTGGATCTCGTTGCGCAGACCGTCGACGAACGACGGGCGCAGCGGGCGGTCGATCAGGCGGCAGGTCAGGATCGCGTCCGTGGAGGGACGGCCCTCACGACGGAAGAACGAGCCGGGGATACGGCCCGCTGCGTACATGCGCTCCTCGACGTCCACCGTCAGGGGGAAGAAGTCGAAGTGCTCCTTGGGGTGCTTGCTGGCGCTCGTCGCGGACAGCAGCATCGTCTCGTCGTCCAGGTAGGCGACGACGGCGCCGGCGGCCTGCTGTGCGAGGCGACCGGTCTCGAAACGAATGGTGCGGGTTCCGAAGGACCCGTTGTCGATCACGGCGGTGGATTCGAACACGCCCTCATCGACCTCTACTGCGGAATTCTCTGTCATCTCTTCTTTTCACTTCCCTCTCGTCTTCGCCGTACCCGCGGGGGCGTTCTCACCCTCCTGGCGAGAACTGCGCACCTGAGGAACATCCCCCTCTCGAGTTCTCGGGATGTCACTGTGCGGAGGCGGCCGTCGATCGAAGTCCCCCGGACCGTGTCCGGAAGACCACTACCGAAGACCGACACCACATTCTCGGGTGCATACGGTAGTGCTGCCCTCGGCAGCTAACGCCGATAGCCAGCGAGGCCCAGTCTAAGCAAGGCCCCGCCGGCTACCGGAGTGATTTGCGATCGAAATGACCGCTGTGTACGAAACTCAGCGACGCAGGCCGAGACGCTCGATCAGCGAGCGGTAACGCTCGATGTCGACCTTCTGGACGTACTTGAGCAGACGACGACGGCGTCCGACCAGCAGCAGGAGGCCGCGGCGGGAGTGGTGGTCGTGCTTGTGCATCTTGAGGTGTTCGGTGAGATCGACGATGCGCTTGGTGAGCATGGCCACCTGCGCCTCCGGCGAACCGGTGTCGGTCTCGTGCAGGCCGTACTCGCTCAGAACCTGCTTCTTCTCTTCGGTGGTCAATGCCACTGGTTCACTCCTGGTGACGACGTTCGCGTGCAAGGATCGAAACTCGGCGCGGCCACCGCGAACCGCAGCGCACGCCAGCGGTCTACTTTACCAGCTGAAATGGGACGGTTTTACCGCACGTCCTCCGACGCCGCCAGGATCGCGCGCGCACGCTCGGCGTCCTTGCCCATCGCGACGATCAGGTCGTCGACCGAATCGAATTTTTCCATCCCGCGGAGGCGCTCCACCAGATCGACGGCCACGTGCTGGCCGTACAGGTCGGCTTCCCGGTCGAGCACGAAGGCCTCCACGGTGCGCGTCCGCCCCGAGAACGTGGGGTTGGTGCCCACCGAGACGGCGGCCATGTACCGCTCGCCGGAGGTGACCGTGCCCAGGTCGACTCCGTGCCCGAGCACGGTGAACCAGGCGGCGTACACGCCGTCCGCGGGAATCGCGGCATACATGGGCGGCGCGACGTTCGCGGTCGGATAGCCGAGCTGCCGTCCACGACCGTCGCCGTGGACGACGACACCCTCGACGCGGTGCGGGCGGCCGAGGGCCTCCGTCGCGGCGGCCATGTCGCCGGCGTCCACGCACGAACGGATGTAGGTGGACGAGAACGTGACCGCATGCTCTGCGAGCAACGTCACACCGTCGACCGCGAACCCGAACCGGTCGCCGATCTGACGCAGCAGGTCGACGTTGCCCGCCGCCTTCTTGCCGAACGTGAAGTTCTCACCGACGACGACCTCCGCCACGTGCAGGCGCTCCACGAGAATCTCGTGGGCGTACCGCTCCGGGGTCAGCTTCATGAATTCGGCGGTGAACGGCATGACGCAGAACACGTCGATGCCCAGCTCCTCCGCGAGCTCCGCCCGGCGGGCGAGCGTCGTGAGCTGGGCGGGATGACTGCCCGGACGAACCACTTCCATCGGATGAGGATCGAAAGTCATGAGCACGCTGGGTATTCCACGCGTGCGGGCAGCCGCCACCGCTCGACTGATCAGTTGGGCGTGACCTCGGTGCACGCCATCGAATACGCCGATCGTGAGAACACAACGACCCCAGTCGGCAGGAACCTCGTCGAGACCACGCCATCTCAGCACGAGTGGCAGCCTACGGTGCCGCGCGCCGATGTTCATCTCCGGACCGGGTGTCCGGCCGCCCCGCTCGCCGGGGAAGCGCCACGACCTCGCGGTTCGCGGTCGCCCGGGCAGTCTCCCGACGACGGATCAGGTGTGTCGATGTGTCTCGCCGGTAAGACTTGCCTAAGCTCGTTGGCGTGGCCGTGAACAAGAATGACCAGAGCGTGACCGAGGACTCGACCTCCGAGACCGGGGCTCTCTCGGCAGTGGCGCAGGACTACCTCAAGGTCATCTGGACCGTTCAGGAGTGGTCGCAGGAGCGGGTGTCCACGAAATTGCTCTCCGAGAAGATCGGGGTGTCGGCGTCGACCGTGTCGGAGGCCATTCGGAAACTGTCCGACCAGGGCCTCGTCGATCACGCCCGCTACGGGTCCATCGCGCTCACCGAGGCGGGGCGCGTCGCCGCCGTCGGAATGGTCCGCAGGCACCGCCTCATCGAGACGTATCTGGTGCACGAACTGGGATACGGCTGGGACGAGGTGCACGACGAGGCGGAGGTCCTCGAACACGCCGTCTCGGATCTGATGATCTCCCGGATGGACGCGAAGCTCGGCCATCCCGAGCGCGATCCGCACGGCGATCCGATTCCCGCGGTCGACGGCTCGGTGCCCACTCCCCCGGCACGTCAGCTCAGCGACTTCGTCAACGGCGAGAGCGGCCGCATCGCCCGGATCTCGGACTCCGACCCGGCGATGCTGCGGTACTTCGACTCGGTCGGTGTGGCACTGGACGTCACGGTCACGGTGCTGGAGCGACGCGACTACGCCGGAACCGTGTCGGTCCGGCTCGGCGCGCACGAGGACTCCATCGAGCTCGGAAACCCCGCAGCCCAGGCCATCTGGCTGGTGTGAACCGCTACCTCAGGGTCGCGGGGCGGACCACCATCACGGAGCTTGCCCGCCGTCCCCGCTCCTGGAGCAGCGCGATCGTGTGCCCACTCGGATCGATGGCGGCGTAGACCCCCTTGATTCCGATCGGCTCGAGCCACCTGCCCTGACTGATCGATTCGGCCTCGTCCGCGTCGATCTGCCGGTGCGGGAACGCGGTCTGCGCGGCGGCGTCGATGTCGAGACTGACCCCCGGTTCCTCGGCCAGCTGCTCCAGCGTCCGCGCGTGCTCGAGCGTGAACGGTCCCACCCGGGTCCGACGCAGCGAAGTGAGGTGCCCGCCGACGCCGATCAGCGCGATCCCCAGATCACGCGCGAGCGCCCGGACGTACGTGCCGGAGGAACATTCCACCTCGACGTCGAGGTCGACGAACGTGCCCTCGGTGCGCCTCCCGATCACCTCGAACCGAGACACCGTGACCGAACGGGGAGCGAGTTCGAACTCCTCGCCCGCACGGATCAGTGCGTGCGCCCGCCGGCCGTCCACCTTGATGGCGCTGACGCTCGACGGGATCTGCTGGATGTCGCCGGTGAGGGTGTGCACCTGCGCGGCGATCTCGTCGTCCGTCACGCCGGACGCATCGGCGGACGCGACGACCTCGCCCTCGGCGTCGTCGGTGGTGGTGGCCTGACCCAGCCGGATCGTGGCCGTGTACGCCTTGGTGGTCAGAGCGAGGAGCCCCAGCAGCTTCGTCGCCCGCTCCACACCGAGCACCAGCACCCCGGTGGCCATCGGGTCGAGAGTGCCCGCGTGCCCGACCTTCCGGGTGCCGAGCAGCTTGCGGCACCGGGCCACCACGTCGTGGCTGGTGACGCCCGCGTCCTTGTCGACGATGAGCAGTCCGGCGCCGACGAGACCGGAAGAGGGCTTTTCACGTGCAGACACGAGGTCCGATTCTGCCAGCCGTCGTCACCGCACCGAAATCAGTGCACCGCAATGGCGGTGATGATCAGGCCGTCGGACACCATCCACCGTCCGTCGAACGACGCCAGTGGTGGGCCGTCGACGGTCTCTCCGGAGATGAGGAGATCCGAATGGAACGTGCCCGTGCCGTCCCCGGACGCCTCGAACGTGATGTGCGCGTCCTCGAACCCGAGCCACCGGGCCGTGAGCGGGAACCACGCCTTGTACGTGGCTTCCTTGGCGCAGAACAGCAGTCTGTCCCGGTGCACCGGCCCGCCGTTGGCGGAGCGCCACTGCCCGGAGTCCGCCGCGCCCGACAGCCAGTCGCGTTCGGCGGGCAGGCTCACCGCATCCAGCACACCGTCCGGCAGCGCCTCGTGCGGTTCCGCGTCGATCCCCACGGACCGCACCTGCATGGCGTAGCCGAGCACCGCGCCGCGGTAGCCGTCGCAGTGCGTGAGGCTCCCGACCACGCCGCGCGGCCACACGGGGGAACCCTTGTCGCCCCGCAGAACAGGGGCCGGGTCCACGCCCAGCTTCGTCATCGCCAGACGGGCGCAGTGCCGTGCGGTGGTGAATTCGCGCCGCCGCTTCTCCACCGCCCTGCCGATCAGCGCCTCCTCCTGCGGGTGCGGACGCAGGCCCGGCGGATCCTCGAACAGTTCCGAGGACACCACCCCGGCAGGCAGAATTCTCTCGATCACAGGGCCCCCCTCGCCCGCATCTTCTCCACTTCGGCTTCCTGTTCGGGAGTGACCTTGAAGTGGCCTCCCCACTTGTTCAGTGTTCCCGGCGGGTACTCCGGCACCGGGAGGATCTGCCGCAGGAGCCGGTCCGGGAGTCCCCGCCGCTGCCACTCCCGCGGGTAGCCCAGCGACACCTCTTCGAACCGCACCCCGTCGTAGTAGGTGGTCCGCGGAATGTGCAGATGCCCGTACACGGCGCAGACGGCGTTGTACCGGGTGTGCCAGTCCGCGGTCAGTTCGGTGCCGCACCAGAGGGAGAACTCCGGGTACCACAGCACCTGCGTCGGTTGACGCACCAACGGGAAGTGGTTGATCAGGACGGTGCGGGTGCCTGCGGGCAGGGCGTCCAACCGGGCCTTCGTCGTCTCGACGCGGTTGCGACACCACGCATCCCGGGTTCCGTACGGTTCACTCGACAGCAGGAACTCGTCCGTGGCCACCACGTTCTTCTCGCGCGCGATCGCGAGACCTTCCTCCTTGGTGGTGGCGCCGTCGGGCAGGAACGTGTAGTCGTACAGCAGGAACATCGGGACCAGCGTGATCGGGCCGTCCTCCGCCTCCCACACCGGGAACGGGTCCTCGGGGGTGATGACGCCGATCTCGCGGCACATGGTGACCAGGTAGTCGTAGCGGGCGGCGCCGTGGATCTGCACCGGATCCTTCGCCGTCGTCCACAGTTCGTGGTTGCCGG
Organism: Rhodococcus sp. JS3073; assembly: GCF_026810085.1. Taxonomy (NCBI): domain Bacteria; kingdom Bacillati; phylum Actinomycetota; class Actinomycetes; order Mycobacteriales; family Nocardiaceae; genus Rhodococcus; species Rhodococcus sp. JS3073. The sequence continues at coordinate 689,920 of NZ_CP113951.1, forward strand.
GAACCCAGATGACCTCGGCGAAACGACTGCGCAGGAGTTTCAGCGCCCATCGGATGTCGTCGGTCTTCTCCGAGACGTCGCCCGCGACGATCAGCCAGTCTTCGGGCGAGTCGGGATAGATGTCCTCGGCGATCGGGCGGTTTCCCCGGTGCCCCACATGGATGTCGCTCACCGCCATCAGTTTGGGTGCCACGTCAACCACCTTTCCGATCGTGTTCCGCCGCGGGATCGCTGTCCGATCCGTGCCGTGTCTGCAGGTCCGCCCCGACCACTGCCCAGCGGCCCGTGCCCACGCGCCACACGACCGCGAGCATCCGAAGAATTATGAACACCGTGAGTCCCGTCCAGATCCCCGCCAGGCCCCAGTCGCGCAGCATCGACAGCCAGATCAGTGGCAGAAATCCGACCAACGCGCAGGACAGCGTGGCATTCCGGAGGAAGGCGACGTCGCCGGCCCCGAGCAGTACTCCGTCGAGGGCGAACACCACTCCGGCGACCGGCATGATCGCGACGAAGAACCACCAGGCCACCGCCATCTCGTCGAGCACGGCCTGATCGGAGGTGAACAGTTCGGGGATCACCCCGTGGCCGAGGGCGAAGATCAGGGCGAGCCCTGTGGCGAAGATCGTGGACCACCGGGTGATGCGCCACGACAGTCGCGTGGCGCCCTTGGCATGTCCGGCGCCCAGCGCGGCACCGACCAGCGCCTGTGCGGCGATGGCCAGGGAGTCGAGGGTGAGTGCGACGAGGTTCCACAGCTGCAGCACCACCTGGTGGGCGGCGACCGCGGCGGCACCGAACCGGGACGCGACGGCGGCCGCCGAGAGGAAGCACGCCTGGAAGGCCAGGCTCCGCAGGATCAGGTCCCGGCCGAGCACCATCTGGGCGCGCATGACGTGCCACCGCGGACGCAACGGCACCCGCTCCACCACCAGCGCTCCGATGAACAGGCTCGCGGACACCGCCTGCCCGATCACGTTCGCGACCGCCGAACCCTCGAGTTCCAGCCGCGGCGCACCCCACAATCCGTGCACCAGAACTGGGCAGGCCACGGCCGACACGACGAGACCGGCGATCACGAACCGCAGCGGTCGAACCGTGTTCTGCACACCGCGCATCCACCCGTTGCCCGCCATCGCGACGAGGATCAGCGGGGCCCCGAACACCGCGATCCGCAGCCAGCTCTCGGCGGCCGCCGCGATGTCGGAGCCGCCCGCGATCGCCGACGTGACCGGACGCGCGAACAGGTGGGCCAGCGCGATCACGAGCGCGCCGATACCCAAGGCCAGCCACGTGGCCTGCACGCCCTCCCGGACCGCACCACGCTCGTCGCCGGCCCCGTGCATACGGGACGCGCGCGCCGTCGTGCCGTAGGACAGGAACGTCAGCTGTGTGCTGACCTGGGCGAGGATGAGACCGCCGACCGCAAGGCCCGCGAGCGCCAGTGCGCCCAGCCGACCGACGACGGCGATGTCGAAGAGCAGATAGATCGGTTCGGCAGCGAGCACGCCCAGCGCGGGCAGCGCCAGCCCGAACACCGTCCGGGCGGTCGCATCGCCCGTGACTTCCGAGACGTCAGCCAATGATTTCGGACCTCAGCCGAGCGATTCGACGAGCAAGGTCACGATCTCGTCCGCAGAGCCCTCGGCCGTGTAGCCGGCGGCGAACCGATGACCGCCGCCGCCGAGGTACCCGGCGATCACCGACACGTCCACGTCGGACTTCGATCGCAGCGACACAGACCACGTGCCGTCCACGGCCTCCTTGAGGACCGCGGCGACCTCGGCCTCGGACGTCGTCCGGACGATGTCGATGACGCTTTCGATCTCCTCCGAGCGGAGGTCTCCGATGTAGGCCTGCCGGATCACGGCGTACACCAGTCCACGCCCTCCCGCTGCGTCGGGGACGAGAGTCGCCGATCCGAGCACCGAGGACAGCATGGGCAGCCAGCCGAACGGGTGTGTGTCGAGCAGGCGCCGCGCGATGCGGGCTCCGTCGATTCCGGTGGCGAGCAGCCTCTCGGCGAGAGTGTGGGTGCCGGGCTGCACCCAGCGGAACGAACCGGTGTCGGTCACGAGTCCCGCGTACAGGCAGTGCGCCAGATCGGCGTCGATCTCCACACCCCACAGGTCGAACATCTGCGCCACGACAGCGGTCGTCGACTCCGCGGACTCGTCGATCACGTTCATGCGACCGAAGCGGGTGTTGGACCGGTGGTGATCGATGACGAGGGTCTCCCCCGCGTTCGCGAGCCGATCGGCGAGCTTCCCGAGACGCCCGGCACTGCCGCAGTCGACGGTCACGAGCAGGTCGACGTTGCGGCGCACCTGATCCGCAGGCACCAGCAGGTGGGTGCCCGGCAGTTCACGCATCGACTCCGGCAGTTCGTCGGGCGCGCCGAACGCGACCTGCACCGGAATCCCCTTGCGCTCGAGCACCAACGCCAGGGCCAGTCCACTGCCGATCGTGTCGGCATCGGGTTGGACGTGACACAGAATCGTCACCGACGTCGCGTTCTCGAGAACGGCGACCGCCTGCGGCAGAAACACCTCGTGACGATCGAGATCAGACAGGGACGTCTCCTGAGTGTGGGTCATGTCGGTTCGTGTCAGTCCGCCTGGCGGGAACCGGAGGGCTCGTCGACTTCGGCGTCGTCCGCGTCCTCGGCTCGGGGCTCCTTGTACGGGTCGGGATCGCCGGCCGGGGACGCACCGGCCGCGACACGCGCGACCTCGTCGTCGGCGGCGCGAGCACGGGCGAGGAGTTCCTCCATGTGCCGTGCCGTGTCGGGGACCGTGTCCGCGACGAACGTCAGCGTCGGAGTGAACCGGACTCCGGTGCCTGCGCCCACCTTCGAGCGCAGAACGCCCTTCGCCTTCTCCAGCCCTGCGGCTGCGGAGGCGAGGTCCGGTTCGGACTCGAGGTCGGCGCCCATCACGGTGTAGTACACGGTGGCGTCGTGGAGGTCGGCCGTCACCTTGGTATCGGTGATCGTGACGAACGCCAGGCGAGGGTCTTTGATTTCGTGGTCGATCGCCGTTGCGACGATCGTGCCGATGCGCTTGGCGAGTTTGCGTGCCCGGGCGGGATCCACCATGACAATCAGACTCCTCTCCCTGGCCGCTGGATAAGTTGTGAAGTTGCGTGTGTAGCTGTATTTCATTCTGCACGCCGGGCCGCCGACGCGGCGGGGCGGGCAGGGCACTCCGAGTCAGTCCTCGGGGCCGAAAATCCTTCGCCGGACCGCAAGGAGTTGCAGTTCCGGCAGCTCGGCGACGTGCCGTTCGCACGTGTCGAGTACCTCGTGTACGTGATCGACCGCCGAACTCGCCATCGTGACGCCGAGCATCGACCGGCGATACCGATCCTGTTCGCCGGTCTCGGCGGCCGAGACGCCGTAGCGTCGCAGCTCCGCCAGTACCGGTTTGACCATTGCACGCTTCTCTTTCAGAGATCGCACGTCACCGAGCAAGATGTCGAGCTCGAGCGCACCGACGTACAAACTTTCCTCCTTCGGGGAGACGTGCGCTCCCCCGGCCGATCGACTCGGCCGGAGAAGCGCACGCCGGATGACGCTGCTACGTCACCCCAAACGGATGGCGACTAGTCGCGCGGCTTTTCCCGAAGCTCGTAGGCCTCGATGACGTCACCGACCTTGATGTCGGAGTAGGTGAGCGTCAAACCGCACTCGTAACCCTCGCGTACCTCGACAGCGTCCTCCTTCTCCCGCTTGAGCGAGGAGATGGTGACGGTCTCGGCGACAACCGTGTTGTCACGCAGCAGCCGGGCCTTCGCATTGCGACGGATGGTACCCGAGGTGACGAGGCAACCGGCAATGTTGCCGACCTTGGACGAACGGAACATCGCGCGGATCTCCGCCTTGCCCAGCTCGACCTCTTCGTAGATCGGCTTGAGCATGCCCTTGAGAGCCTTCTCGACCTCGTCGATGGCCTGGTAGATCACCGAGTAGTACCGGATGTCGACGCCCTCGCGGTTCGCCAACTCGGTCGCCTTGCCCTCGGCGCGGACGTTGAACCCGATGATGATCGCGTTCGACGCAGCGGCCAGGTTGACGTTGGTCTCGGTGACGCCACCGACACCACGGTCGATGACCCGCAACTGCACCTCGTCGTCGATCTCGATGCCGTGCAGGGCCTCTTCCAAGGCCTCCACGGTTCCCGAGTTGTCGCCCTTGAGGATGAGGTTGAGCTGCGACGTCTCCTTGAGAGCCGAATCCAGGTCCTCGAGGCTGATGCGCTTGCGGCTCTTCGCGGCCAGAGCGTTGCGCTTACGCGCATTGCGCCGGTCAGCGATCTGACGGGCGATGCGGTCCTCGTCGACCACGAGCAGGTTGTCGCCTGCACCGGGGACCGACGTGAAGCCGACCACCTGGACGGGACGCGAGGGCAGGGCCTCGAGCACGTCGTCGCCGTGCTCGTCGACCATGCGGCGCACACGTCCGTATGCGTCGCCGGCCACGATCGAGTCGCCGACCCGCAACGTTCCGCGCTGGATGAGCACGGTCGCGACGGGGCCGCGTCCACGGTCGAGGTGCGCCTCGATGGCGACACCCTGAGCGTCCATGTCCGGGTTGGCCCGCAGGTCCAGGGCAGCGTCCGCCGTCAACAGCACGGCTTCGAGCAGTGCGTCGATGTTGGTGCCCTGCTTCGCCGAGATGTCGACGAACATGGTGTCTCCGCCGTATTCCTCGGCGACCAGTCCGTACTCGGTGAGCTGCTGCCGGATCTTGTCCGGGTTCGCGCCTTCCTTGTCGATCTTGTTCACCGCGACCACGATCGGCACGTCGGCCGCCTGGGCGTGGTTGATCGCTTCCACCGTCTGCGGCATGACGCCGTCGTCGGCGGCGACGACCAGGATCGCGAGGTCGGTGGCCTTGGCGCCACGGGCACGCATGGCCGTGAAGGCCTCGTGACCGGGGGTGTCGATGAACGTCACAAGACGCTCGTTGCCGTCGAGCTCGGTCAGCACCTGGTAGGCACCGATGTGCTGCGTGATGCCGCCGGCCTCGCCCTCACGGACGTTGGCCTTACGGATCGTGTCGAGCAGTCGGGTCTTACCGTGGTCGACGTGGCCCATGACGGTGACCACCGGCGGACGGGACTCGAGGTCCTCTTCGCCACCTTCGTCTTCGCCGTAGGTGAGGTCGAAGCTGTCGAGCAGCTCGCGGTCCTCGTCCTCCGGGCTGACGACCTGGACGACGTAGTTCATCTCGCCGCCGAGCAGTTCGAGCGTCTCGTCGTTGACCGACTGGGTCGCCGTCACCATCTCGCCGAGGTTGAACAGTGCCTGCACCAACGCTGCGGGGTTCGCGTCGATCTTCTCCGCGAAGTCCGACAGGGATGCACCGCGGGCGAGGCGAATGGTCTCGCCGTTGCCACGGGGCAACCGCACGCCGCCGACGGCGGGCGCCTGCATCGAATCGTATTCCTGGCGCTTCTGACGCTTCGACTTGCGACCACGACGCGGGGCACCACCGGGGCGACCGAACGCGCCTGCTGCCGCACCGCGCTGACCGGGGCGTCCACCGCCACCGGGACGACCGCGGAAACCACCTGCAGGTGCTCCGCCACCGGGCGCACCTGCACCGGCACCGGGAGCTCCGCCACCGCGGTATCCACCGCCGCCGCCACCGGGACGACCGCCGGGGGCTCCGCCGGGACGGCCGGGACGACCGCCGGGAGCGGGACGTGCCGAACGAGCAGGCATCGCGCCCGGGTTCGGGCGAGGAGGCATCGAGCCCGGGCTGGGACGGGGACCGCCCTGACCGGGAGCCGGACGGGGACCGCCCTGACCCGGTGCCGGACGAGGTCCACCCTGACCGGGAGCCGGACGGGGACCGCCCTGACCCGGTGCCGGACGAGGTCCACCCTGACCGGGAGCCGGACGGGGTGCACCCGGACGCGGTGCGCCGGGAGCGGGACGGGGCGCCGGACGCTCGGCGGGAGCCGAGGAGTACGGGTTGTTACCGACACGCGGGGGCTTCGGGCCGGGACGGGGTCCGCCGGGCTTGGCGCCCGTGGACGGAGCCGCGGGGGCACTGGCAGCCGGAGCGGCCGGGGCTGCGGGTGCGGCCGGAGCCGGGGCAGCCGGGGTGGGGCGACCGGGCTTGGGAGCATTGGTCGCCGGTGCAGCCGGGGTGGCTGCGCTTGCTGCGGGCGCGGCCGGAGCCGGGGCCTGCGCCTCGGGGGTGGCTGCGGGGGCTGCCGCCGCGGGTGCGGCCGGAGCCGGAGCCGGGGCTGCCGGCTTCGGGCCGGGACGCGGACCGCCCGGCTTCGCTGCGGTCGCCGGGGCGCTCGGCGCGGGTGCACCGGGCTTGGCAGCCGGACGGGCTGCGGAATCGGCGGACTTCGCCGACGGGAAGGACTCCCGCAGACGCCTGGCGACGGGCGCCTCCACCGTGGAGGACGCCGACTTCACGAACTCGCCCTGCTCCTTGAGCGTTGCGAGTAGTTCTTTACTTGTGACACCGAGTTCTTTAGCCAACTCGTGCACGCGGGCCTTGCCTGCCACTGCTCTCCTCACTGATGAGGTCGAGCAGGAGGCTCCCCTGAGAGGGGCCCGCACGACCTCGGGTTATCTCCGATGGACGATCATCGCTGGTGCTTCACGGTGTGCTCATGAGTGCTTGTGCCTGTTCTGTTCGAGAGGTACTGCTCTGGGTGGGTGCCCTGCTCGTACCCAGTGGTCGACTTCTGAACTGTCGACACTTCCGGACACTCGCAGTGCTCTGCCGAATGCTCGGCGTCGTTCCGCGAGACTCAGGCAAGCCTCGGCGGGGTGCAGCCACGCACCTCGACCGGGAAGCCTGCGCCTCGGGTCCGGGACGAGAACGTGACCTTGCGGCCCGCTCTCACTAACCACAACCCTGAGCAGATCGACAGCCAGCGCGCGCTCCCTACATCCTATGCATGTTCGGACCGGTGAACCGGTAGGAACGCGCGCGGAATCGGGGTGCTCATGCTGAACCATTGACCACTCTACCGCCGACTCGCCCCGATCTCCGCATTCCCGGCTCAACGACTGGTCGCGGCGGGTCCGCCTGCCGACTCGGGGGCGGGTGCGGCGTCACTGCGGATGTCGATTCGCCACCCGGTCAAGCGTGCAGCAAGGCGGGCATTTTGCCCCTCCTTGCCGATGGCGAGGGACAGCTGGAAGTCGGGGACGACGACACGTGCGGCCCGCGCCTCGGGGTCCACGACAGTGACGGAGACCACTTTCGACGGCGACAGCGCGTTACCGACGAACCGGGCCGGGTCTTCGTCGAAGTCGATGATGTCGATCTTCTCGCCGGCGAGTTCGCTCATCACGTTGCGCACCCGCTGGCCCATCGGCCCGATGCACGCACCCTTGGCGTTGAGTCCCTGCACCCGCGACTGGACGGCGATCTTCGACCGGTGCCCGGCCTCCCGGGCGACGGCGATGATCTCGACGGAACCGTCCGCGATCTCCGGAACCTCGAGCGCGAACAGCTTGCGGACGAGGTTCGGGTGGGTGCGCGACAGCGTGATCTGCGGTCCCCGCTGTCCACGGGCCACACCGACGACGTAGCACTTGAGTCGCTCGCCGTGCTCGTAGTTCTCGCCGGGCACCTGCTCGGCGGGCGGGATCAGACCCTCGGCGCCGCTGGCCTCGCTGCCGATCCGCACCACGACCATCCCGCGCGAGTTCGCGCGGGTGTCGCGCTGGATCACGCCGCCGACGATCTCACCCTCGTGGGTGGAGTACTCGCCGAAGCTCCGCTCGTGCTCGGCGTCGCGCAGTCGCTGGAGGATGACCTGGCGGGCGGTGGTCGCGGCAATCCGGCCGAAACCTTCCGGGGTGTCGTCCCATTCCTCGCCGACCATGTTGCCGTCGGCGTCGACGTCGTGCGCCATCACACGCACGATGCCGCTCTTGGTGTCGACGTCGATCCGCGCGTGCTGCTGATGCCCCTCGGTGTGCCGATAGGCGGTGAGCAACGCGGTCTGGATGGTCGAGATGACGGTCTCGATCGAGATGCCCTTGTCGGCCTCGATGGCGCGCAACGCCGCAATGTCGATATTCACTTGTCCAACCCCTCTACTACTTCTTCATCTTCCGACGCGTCTGCGTCCGCGGGTGCCACGCGACCCTCGGGAATCCCGCCCGCGAGTTCCAGCTCTCGCGGGTCGGGTTTCGAGAATTCCACTTGCACAACAGCTTTCTGAATGTCCGGGAGCGCGACGCGCCGAACCTCCGGGCCCGTACGCGAGCCGATCACCACCGCGACCGAATCGCCGTCGAGGACGCCGATCCGACCCACGACGGTCTCGTGCGCAAGATCGATGCGCGCCTTGCGGCCGCGGGCCCGGCGCCAGTGCCGCTCGTGCGTGAGCGGCCGGTCGATACCGGGAGACGTGACCTCGAGCGTGTATGGCGACTCCCCGAAATCGGACACCGAATCGAAGACCTCGGAGATCTCGTGGCTCAGGTTCGCGACCGCGTCGAGTTCGAGCCCGGCGTCGCTGTCCACCATGATCCGGACCGCGCTGTGCCGACCCGCGAGGGTGACCGCAACGCCCTCCAAGTCGTAGCCCTGGCGTTGCACCAGATCGGAGATGAGCTCCGTCACCCTCTCCTTGGATGGAACCGGCATCGGGGAAGCTCCTCGTTTCAGTTGTCGCTCGTCGTCTTCGTGGTCTGGCAGGTCATCGTGCCGCGCACGCAGCACCACGAACCCGCCGGGACGGGTTCGAGCATCTAAGAGTAACGCTGATTCGACGCGCCCGTGACCAGCCCCGGTGCTCGATTCCCGGGATCGCGGCCCGACCTGGCACCATGGACCGGTGCTCATGCCCACCGTCTCCCGGCCCCCGACATCCGGTCCGGCCGTGTCCCGGCGCACCGCTCTCCGGTTCGCAGCCGCCTCGGCCTTCGGCGTCGCGAGCGTCGCCCTGCTGGCGGGGTGCGCCGACGACGCGGACTCCGACACCGAGGTCGATTCACTCGTCGAGCAGTCGCGTCTGGCTCGTCGTGACGCCGCCGGTGCGGCGGCCACGATCGCGCTGCTCCCCGATCGCGGCGCGGCGCTCGAACTCGTCCGCGCCCAGCGCGCCGCGCACGCCGACGCACTGGATGCCGAAATCGCCAGAGCTGCAGGAACTTACCTGGACGGCACCGCACCGACCACGTCCGCTCCCCCGTCGACGACACCGACCGCACCGGCACCGCCGCCCGGCCTCGATCAATTGCGGGCCTTCCTGGCCGAGTCGCAGCGCAGCGCAGCCGATTCGGCGCGCGCACTGACCGCCTACCGGGCGGGGCTCTGCGCGTCGATCAGCGCGGCATGCGGAACGTATCTGGCGGTGGTGCTGCCGTGACGACACCCACTGAAGCCGAGGGTAAGAGCCTCGCCGACGCGCTGACCGCCGAACATTCCGCGGTGTTCGCCTACGGAGTGGTCGCCGCATTCTCGAATCCCACCCGGGCCACCCAGGTGGCCACCGCCGCCGCAGCCCACCGGGCGCGACGGGACGGGCTCCTGGACACGTTGACGGCGGCAGGACTGACGGCCCCGGCCGCCGAGGCGGGCTACACCCTGCCGTTCCCCGTCACCGATCCGATCACGGCCGCACAGTTGGCGGCCCAGGTCGAGGCCGACACCGCCGTCGCGTGGCGGGCGGTCGTCGAACACGGTGAGACGGAGGACACCCGCACGCTCGGCGTCACCGCGCTGACCGAAGCGGCCGTCAGGGAGGCCACCTGGCGGGCGGCTCTCGGGACCGATCCGGTGACCGACCCGTTCCCCGGCCAGCCCTGACGACGCGCAGGTTCCCGCCCAGCGGGATTCTGCACCCGCCTGTCGCGTTCGCGGCCTAGCGTCTGTCCCGACACGGTGTACGGCAACGGGAGGACGGCGGCGTGGACGAGCGCTCGGTGGAGCAGCGTCTGGCGGACCTGGAGCGGATCGACGCGATCAAGGCGCTCAAGTACCGCTATTGGCGAGCGTGCGACGGCAAGGATCCGGACGCGTTCCGTTCCTGCTTCGTCTCGTCCGGGGCATCGATCGACTTCGGGCCGCTCGGCCGGTTCGACGACGCGGACCGGCTCACGGACATCTTCCGCAGGATCGCGCTCCATGAAGTGGACGGCAAGCACGTGATCCTTGACATGCACCACGGCTTCCATCCGGACATCGTGCTGCACAGCGACACCGAGGCGTCGGGCGCGTGGACGCTGAAGTTCCGCCAAGTGGATCTGCTGAAGCGGACGGAGACCGTGTCCTCCGGCGAGTACGACGACGCCTACCGTCTCGAGGACGGCGTCTGGCGAATGTCGCGATGCCACTTCACCACTCGATGGTCGATCACCCGCCCGCTCCCCCAGGACACGGTGGTCGTCCAGTGAGCGCCGGGGTAGCTCTGGTTACCGGGGGGAGCCGCGGCGTCGGCAAGGGTGTGGCGACGGCGCTGGGAGCCGCGGGGTGGACCGTGTACGTCACCGGGCGCGGCCCGCTGACGGAGGAAAGCCCACTGGCGGTGTCGGCGCGAACGGTCACCGATGCCGGCGGGACCGGCATCGCGGTGGCCTGCGATCACCGCGACGACGACGACGTGCACAGCCTGTTCGCCCGGATCTCGGTCGAGCAGGCCGGCCGGCTCGACCTGCTGGTCAACAACGTGTGGGCCGCGCCCAAGGGATTCGGCGGGTTCAGCACGCCGTTCTGGGAGCGGCCGCTGGACGACTGGGACTCGCTGATCGGCGTCGGTCTGCGTGCCCATTACGTCGCGTCCGTGGAGGCTGCGCGGTTGATGGTGCCCCGCCGCTCCGGGTTGATCGCGAACATCTCGTCGTTCGGGACGCGCGGGCATCTGCACTCGGTGCTGTACGGCATGTCCAAGGCCGGGCTGGACAAGATGGCCAGCGACATGGCGGCGGAGCTGGCTCCGCACGACGTGCGTGCGGTCTCGCTGTGGCCGGGCATCGTGCGGACGGAGATGATCGTCGCCAGCGGCCTCGAGACCATCGCCGGCTTTCCCGTCGCGGACGCCGAGTCCCCCGAGTTCATCGGCGAGGTGATCTGCGCCCTGGCCGCGGACCCCACCCTCCCGGACCGAAGCGGGCACACCTTCGTCACGGCGGAGCTGGCCGTCGAATACGGCATCACCGACACTCAGGGCCGGACCCCGCCCTCGCACCGGGAACCGTTCGGCGGCGGCCCCCTCTTCTGAGCACCGGGCGCCCGTCCACTCAGTTCACGTCGCGCCGGCGGACGAGCCAGACCGTGCCGAGGGCGAACGCGGCGACGTACCCGGCCAGGAGAAGCACCGACGTGCCGCCGTCGAGGATGTTCAGGCCCGCCGGCAACGCGCCGAGACGGCGGAATGCAGCGCCCTGAACGAGCAGTGTCGATGCGCCAGCAAGGAGCGGCCTCGCGATCGCCCGCAGACTGCACGATGTTCTCGCACACAGCCTCTAACTGATCTCGTGCAGGCCTCGGTCTCGCTCGAGCTGTGGGACAGCAGACCCGAAAGGTCCCAGGAAGAGCTGTCCACGATCAAGTTCGCGAGCCGCGACGCGATCGGCAACGTCCACGCGCTGTTGTCGTCACTGCGGGTTTCGGTGAGGACAGCCCGCCGATCGCGCCAACCGCATGGATCGGGGACCTGGACGGTGCGGTCGAATGCACCCGTGCCGCGGGTCTAGCGGGGACGAAGCCCTTCGGCCGATCGGCGGACAAGCCGCACTGGTACTCGCGGTCGAGTATGGGCGTGACCCAGCTCGTCGGGGCGGGTGACGTCGGATCTCCGGCGTGTGACGCCCGCCAGGTCGCGCAGTACGCCGTTCCCGGCGAAGTCTCCGATGCGTTCCTCCCTGCCCTGGAACTGATGCGGGCCCGGAACTCACGGTCCGGGCCCGCCCGCACTCCGGCAGGGTCACGTCGTCGCCAGGACCGCCTTCGATCGTCCCGGCATGAGGGCCGCGGCGACGACGGCGACGGCCACGAATCCGGCTCCCACGTACAGGGCCGGCGCGAGGGCGTCGATGTATCCCGACGGCGTCAGACTGCCGCCCACACCCAGGAACACCGCGGTCAGGAGCGCGATCCCCAGCGCGACGCCGATCTCACGGAGCGTCGCATTGGTCGAACTGGCAATGCCGTGGTCGGCCTCGGGCATGTCGGCCAGGACAGCGGTCGCGTTGGGAGCGAACGTCAGACCCATACCTGCGCCCGCCATCACGAATGCCGGAATCATGCTGCCGTACGTGGCGCCGGGAACGATGAGTGACGCCATCCACAGCAGGGACAATCCCTGCAGGACCAGGCCGGTTACGAGGAGGGTCCGGACTCCCAGCCGCGGCGCGAGCAGGCCTGCGATCGGGGCCACCAGCATGGGGGCCGCCGTCCACGGCAGAGTCCGCAGGCCGGCCTCGAACGGGGAGTACCCCATGACGATCTGGAGGTACTGCGACAGAAGGAAGACGGCGCCCATCATTCCCAGCGTGAACGTCAGCCCGATGACGTTGGCCAGGGAGAACTGACGGGACCGGAACAGCCGCAGAGGCATGACGGGGAACGGTGTGCGCAACTCGCGCACCACGAACGCCGCGAGCAACACCGCCGATGCGCACAGGGCACCGAGCACCGTGGCGCTGGTCCAGCCGTCGTCGTTGCCGTGCACGATGCCCCAGACTCCGAGGAACACGGCTGCTCCGGCCAGGACGACACCGAGTGGATCCAGTGGCTGCCGCTTTCCCTTCGACTCACCGAGCGCGTAGAGCGCCAACGGGATCGCGACCGCTGCGACAGGAACGTTGATCCAGAACACGGCTTGCCACGACACCCCGTCGACGACGGCGCCGCCGATCACCGGGCCGAGGGCGATGCCCAGTCCCGAGACGCCGCCCCAGATCCCGATGGCGAGGGCGCGCTTGGCGAGCGGAACGGCACCGGCCAGCAGGGTGAGGGAGAGCGGCATGATGGCTGCCGCACCGATGCCCTGGACAGCGCGTGCGCCGATGAGCATCTCGGAGGTGGTCGACAGGGCCGACGCGATCGACGCCAGCGCGAAGAGCATTATGCCCCAGAGGAATACACGGCGGCGACCGAGTCGGTCCCCCAGCGTCGACAGCGTCAGCATCAGCGTCGCGAAGGCGAGCGTGTAGGCGTTCATGAACCATTGCAACTGCCCCACCGACGCACCCAGGTCGCGCTGGATGACCGGTAGCGCGCTGGTCATCACGAGATTGTCGAGTGTGGCCATGAACATCGGTATCGAGGCGGCGACGATCGCCAGCCATACCGGCACCATCCGGCTGCGGCCCTGCCCCGAGGGAGGCGCCGCCGATTCGTGTTCCAGGCGTTCGGAGAGTGTCGTCATGACGGGTCCTCGTATCCGAGTCGTGAGTGCGGGATGAAAGAGGTTGTAAGCATCAGATGATTACTTATTTCGAAGACTAGTAATCGACTGATAACATGTCAACATGGCATCGCCCGTGAAACAGACCCGGATGAGCGCGACCGAACGTCGCGAACTCGTACTGGCCGCCGCCTCCCGGGCGTTCGCCCGGGACGGCTATCACGGCACCAGCACCGACGCCGTCGCACGCGAGGCCGGGGTGTCCCAGCCCTACGTGGTGCGCATGTTCGGTTCCAAGTCGCGGCTGTTCGCAGACGTCTTCGACCGCGCGATGCGTCGGATCATGGACACCTTCGAGCCCTACTTCGACGATGTCGCCGCCGACCCGGAGAACGACGAGTCGTGGCTCCCGATGGGCATCGCGTACACCGAACTGCTCGAGGACCGCGACCTCCTGCTCGTGATGATGCACGGCTTCACATCCGGCGCGAACCCGGAGATCGGCGCGCTGGCCCGCGACTGGATGTCCCGGCTCTACACGCAGATCCGAACGCGCACCGGCTGCAGCCCGGAACGGGCCCGTACGTTCATCGCCAACGGAATGCTGCTCAACACCCTGCTCGCCATGCAGGTCCCCGAGCATGCCGGGCAGGATCCGGCGCTCGAGGAACTGGCCGTGTGCGCGTTCGGCAGCACCCTGGACGCCGCGGGCTCCGAGAACTCATCCGTGATCGGCGATTTCCGCTCTTGATCTTGCTCAGAGGACACGCGGCGGGGCACGATGGAAGCGTGCCGAAGGGGTGTCGCCGTGGACCGAGCCGTTGAGTCTCGACTGAGCTATTCCGACCGGGAGGGTCACCACCACACCGTGGACCTCTCCCCCACTTCCGCGCGCGTCACGATCGGACGGTCGCCCGGTTCCGATCTGCTCCTCACCGAGGACGACGAGGTCTCGCGACTCCATGCCGTCCTCGAATGCGTCGGCTCGCACTGGACCATCCTCGACGACGGGCTCTCCCGCAACGGCACCTTCGTCAACGGGGAACGGCTCGCCGGGCGTCGTCGGCTCCGCCAGGGCGACAGCATCCGCATCGGGGGGACGAAGATCCGGTACCTGGAATTCGGCGGCGCACTCGACGAGGCCACCCGGATGGGAACCGACATGCCCGAGGTCCGGTCCCTCACCGACACCCAGCGGGCGGTCCTCACGGCACTGTGCCGCCCGTACAAGCACGGTGCCGCGTTCGCGAATCCCGCGTCGAATCAGCAGATCGCCCAGGAACTGTTTCTCAGTGTCGACGCGATCAAGACTCACCTCCGGGCGTTGTTCGCGAAGTTCGGCGTCGGTGATCTCCCGCAGAATCAGAAGCGGGTCAGCCTGGCCGAGCGGGCCATGCGCAGCGGCATCATCAACGAGCGCGATCTCTGATCAGCCCACCGCCATCAGTTCGCGGTCGAAGGCGGCAGTCTCACCGTGCGCGATCCGCTCGACGAGGCCGATGATCGCGAGTGCGACGTCGGCGGCGCGCTCGAGGATCACCGAGTGGCCGGCCCCGTCGACGCTCACGAGCTCCGAGGCGGGGAGCTTCGAGGCCATCGCGACGGAATGCTGGAGCGGGGTGAGCATGTCCACCGAGCCGCACAGGATCAGCGACGGAATGTGAGCGAGCGCTGCGAGGGAGTGCCGCTCGTCGAACCCGAGCAGGGATTCGAGGAAGCTCGACATGGTGACGACGGACGTCGTGTTGGCCATGGCGGAGACCAGCGCCGCCAGCCGAGGATCGACGACTCGGTTGCGGGCGCCTGCCGCGCGGGCGATCGCCGTGCAGACGGTGCGTCCCACACGCTTCGACCCGTGCACGACCCGGGGCGCCCGGCGCACCGCGGTGCGGAACAGCGACACCGCGGGGCTACGCAGGTGACGTCCGAGACCGGCCTCGGCGAGATCGCACGCCGCGGTGGAGATCAGGGCCATGCCGACGATCCGCGAGCCGATCGTGTGCGGGTTCTGCCGGGTGTAGGACAGCGCGGTCATCCCGCCCATCGAGTGCCCGACGAGGACGACCGGACCGTGCGGTGCGACGGCGTCGAGCACGGAGCCGAGGTCGCGGCCGAGCTGATCGATCGTGTAGGTGGCGGCCGGTGCCTCCCCGGACTCTCCATGTCCGCGGTGATCGTAGAAGACCATGCGAACGTCATTGCGCCAGAAGCGGACCAGCTGCTTGCGTAGTGCCCACCAGGACTCGGTGCGCAGGCAGTGACCGTGAACGAACACCACGGTGGTGGCTGCGTCCGGCGAACCGAACTCGCGCACCGCGAGTGCGATCCCGTCGTCGGTCCGGACCGTGAGGCGACGACCTTCGTGCTCGTGTGCAACCGGGGTGTTCGTCATGATGGCCTCCTCGGTTTCTTCGCTCGCGGCTGGTGAAGCGTTACGTTCTTGCTTGTCCTCTACTGTGCCGCGCACGGTCCGACCCGACCAGGACCCCCAGTGGTGGCCGGTGCACCCGGAGGTGTTGCCCTTTCCACCCCTGGGTGGGTGGACGCGGGCACGCCGAAGCCCCCTCGGCGAGGGGGCTTCCACACAACCGATGTACCGGCTGCAGCGTCAGGCCGTATCGCTCGCGGGACCCGCCTCGATCGTGCGATGCTCACCGGTTCCGAGGCTGGAGACCTCGATCCGCCGCGGCTTCGCCCGTGCGGCGAGCGGGATGGTCACGCTCAGGACACCGTTCTCGTAGGACGCCGAAATGCGGTCGGGGTCGACGCCGTCGCCGAGCGACAACTGGCGCCGGAACGTTCCGCTGAACCGCTCGGACGCGATCCACTGCACGTTCTCCTCGGATGGCGCACTACGATGCGCCGTCAACGTGAGCGTGCCGTTGTCGACACTGACGTCGACGGTCCCCGGATCGACGCCCGGCAGGTCGGCGTGCAGAACGTAGTGGTCGTCGACCTTGTATAGATCCATCGGCATGAATCGCGGCACTCGCGCGGTTCCGGTTTCGGTGCCGAGCAGGCTCTTGGTCATGGATTCGAGATCACTGAAAGGATCGAAACGAAGCACAGGAAACACCTCCCACATCACTCGAGGCGCCCGCCACCCCGACGGGCAGCCAGATTCACTGTGCATCGCTAATTTAGCACTCGACACCCGAGAGTGCCAGTTCGAGAGGACCCCGGAATCTTCGCCTCGTGAGTTCCGGTTCCGGGGTCCTCGCCGCGACGAATCGACCTGTCCGGTCCGCTCGCGACTGGAGGGTATTCTCTACTACCACTTCAGGATGCGGCGCCCGCGTCGGCGCAACCAGACACCCTGGAGTGCGAATTCCGTCACCCCCAGGGTTGCCCCTGGCCGCCGCCGAAGTCGTAGCCTCCGACGCTCGCGCCGTCCGGACCGGCGTTGATGCCGTCGATGGCGATCACGGTGCCGACAGCCGCTCCGCCGATCGTCACGGTGCCGCCCTGAGGGTTCTGTCCGGGCGCGAGGTTGCTCACCGAGGGGTCATCGGCGGGGGCATCGGGTGCCGCCGACGCGATGCCGGCGCCTGCGGCGAGGACGAAGAATGCGGCGGCGACGGTGGCGCCCGTGCGTGTCAGAGCAGTGGAGAAGTCGAAGGACATCGACATGAAAGAACCTTTCACAGTGGGTGGTGCCGGGGAGACGGGGGCAGAACTGACGCCGAGGGGCCGGCACCCGCGGGTGGCGGCCCCTCGAACTTCAGGAAGATCGCGCAATCACAACTCGGTCAGAAGCAGAAGATGAACGAGCAGTTTTCGGTGCTGTCCCCGGCGCCTGCGCCGCCGGCGCCACCCGCACCACCGGTGGCAGGACCACCGCTGCCACCATTGCCGCCGTTGGCGTTGCCGCCGTTGGCACTGCCGCCGTTCCCGACGTTCGTGTTGACGGTCGCACCGTCTCCGACCGCTGCGCCACCGATGATGACGCCACCGGAGTTGTCGACGTTACCGTTTGCGGAGCCGCCGTTGGCGCTCCCGCCGGCGCCGCCTGCGCCGCCCTGCGAACTACCCGGAGCCCCGGCACCGCCGCCTCCACCAGCGGGGTCGGCCGAGGCGATTCCTGCTCCCGCTGTGAGGGCGAAGCCCGCGATGGCGAGAGCGGAAAGGGTGCGCTTGAGGGTGTGTGCCATGTGTGGATCTTTCTGTGGGGGTGGGGTTTTGCTTGCCACATAAGAATGCGCCGATTTCACCCACCCGGACAGGTACCCCAGGGGGCGCAACCGGCACCCCGAGGGATGACGCCACCCCACCCCCCTAGAGCGCTGTCTACGGCCGCATTTCGTACGCGCCGTCGTAGTTCTCCACCTGCGCCCACACCCGTGAGAAACGTTCCGCGTCCACCACCGGGCGGCGAATCGCGCCGAGCGCCCACTTCTGCTGAGCCTCGGTGGCAGACGATTTACCGTGCAGCGCAACGGCATATCCGGAGAAGTCGCGGATCTGGAAGTCGAAGATCTGGTCGATCAGGTCGCGGTCGATCCCGGCGATTGCGGCCTGCTCGAGAATCAGGTGCCCGTAGACCACGAGCGAGAACAGGTGCCCGAGGTCGAGCAGGAAGTCGAGATCCTTCTGCTGCGACGCGTCGGGCGGGGCGGTGGTGAGCAGTTCCCTCAGCGCGGTCGCCTGCTCGTGGAACCGGGCCACATTGGGGATGTCCGAGTGCGCCTCGTAGGTCTTCGTCCAGTCGTGGAACTGAATCTTGCCGGCACCGCGGGTCGGGCCCTGGGCCCAGAAGAAGGCATCGTCGGCGGAGTCGAGCCGGGTGCCGATCTCCGGGTACTCCGCCGGGTTGAGCAGGTAGTTCGGCATGAACTTGAGGATGAGGCCGACGTTGACGTGGACCGTGCCCTCGAGCTTCGGCAGGGTGCCGATCAGCTGGGCGGCCTCGCGGAAGTAGGTGTTCTTCTCGTAGCCCTTCGCCGCGATCACGTCGTGCAGGAGCGCGATCACCTTCTCCCCTTCGGAGGTGACCTTCGCCTTCGTCATCGGGTTGAACAGCAGGTACCGGCGATCGTCGAGACTCGCGCTGCGGAAATAGTCGACGGAGCGTGCACTGAACAGCTTCATCGCGATCAGCCGGCTGTAGGCGTCGACGAAGTTTCCGCGCACGTGCGCGAAGTCGGTGACGGGGTTGCCGTACAGAATTCTGTTGTGCGCGTGGGTGATCGACTCGTAGAACGCGTGCTCGGAGATCCCGATCGATCCCGTGCACAGGTTGAACTTGCCGACGTTGACCGTGTTCAGCGCCGCCTCGAACGCGGCGACCCCGGTGTGGAGGATGTCCTCTTCCCGCACCGGGTAGTCCTCGAGCCGGAACGTGCTGACGTACATCTGGCCGTGCACCACATTGCCCTGCAGGTGGTATGCCGGGTGACGGCTGTCCGCGACGAAGAAGACGTACCCGTCGCTGCCCTCCACATCGGTGCGCCTGCCGAACACCGACACCATGCCCGCAACGTTGCCGTTGCCGATGTAGTACTTGTCGCCGCTCGCGGTGAACGCGCGGCCCGTATCATTCTCCGCAGGGGTCAGCAGCATGTCCGTCGAGTAGACGTCCGCGCCGTGTTCCTTCTCCGACAGCCCGAACGCCAGCACCCCGCCGTCGTCGAGGAGCGTCGCGGCGCGTTCCTTCGCAGCGCGGTTCCCGCTCATCCAGATGGGGCCGAGACCCAGGATGGTCACCTGCCACGCGTACCAGTACGCCAGACCGTAGAAACCGAAGATTTCACTGAGGGCGGCGTTGCGTGCGGCGTCCCAGCGCTTGTCCGGGTCGCCGCCCGCCAGGTCGGCAGGCGTGAGGAACTTCGCGAACAGCTTCTCCCGTTTCACGAACTCCAGGAAGTCGTCGGGCCACACGGCCTCGAGATCGTCCTCGAGCAGCCGCTTCTTGCCCCGCGACTCGAACCACTCGATCAGCGCCCGCAGCAGTCTGCGTGTCTCCGGATCGAAATGCTCGGGATCGTAGGAGGTCGGATCGAACAGCAGGGAATTCGTCACAGCAGGCCTTTCGTCCGGACGTGTCAGGCCAAGCTAACAGTCCGGACGAAAGGCGTGGGGCGGTTTGATCAGCCCCTGACGGTCTCGACGATCTCGCTCAGCGCGGACTCGGCGGCCACCTCGCGGCTCTCGCCGGTGAAGCGGTCGCGGACCTCCACCTTGCCCTCGCCCCAGCCGCGGCCGACGACCACGACCAGCGGGACACCGAGCAGTTCGGAGTCCTTGAACTTCACACCGGGCGACGCCTTGCGATCGTCGAGGATCACCTCGAGACCGGCCTTGTCGAGTTCGGCGGCGAGTCCCTCAGCGCCTTCGCGGGCCGTCTCGTCCTTGTTGGCGATCACCACGTGCACGTCCGCGGGCGACACCTCGGCCGGCCAGCGGAGACCCTTCTCGTCGTGGTGCTGTTCCGCGATCACGGCGACGAGGCGGGAGACGCCCACGCCGTAGGAGCCCATGGTCGGGCGAACGGGCTTGCCGTTCTCGCCGAGCACGTCCACGGAGAACACGTCGGTGTACTTGCGGCCGAGTTGGAAGACGTGACCGATCTCGATTCCCCGGGCCGCGACGAGCGCACCGGCGCCGTCGGGTGACGGGTCGCCGTCGCGGACCTCGGCGGCCTCGATGGTGCCGTCCGGGATGAAGTCGCGGCCCGCGACGAGCCCCACCACGTGCTTGCCCTTCTCGTCGGCTCCGGTGATCCAGCTGGTGCCGTCGACGATCCGCGGGTCGACGAGATAACGAACACCGTTGGCTTGCAGCGCCTTCGGCCCGATGTAGCCCTTGACCAGGAAGGGGTTGGCCGCGAAGTCGGCCTCCGTGAGCAGTTCGAACTCCGCGGGCTCGAGGGACGCGCCGAGACGCTTGTCGTCCACCTCGCGGTCGCCGGGAACACCGATGCCGAGCAGTTCCCACTTGCCACCGGGCTGCCGCGTCTTGACCAGGATGTTCTTCAGGGTGTCCGCGGCGGTGACGGTCCGGCCCAGGTCGGCGCCGTTGGCCCAGTCGACGAGCGTCGCGATCGTGGGGGTGTCCGGGGTGTCGTGCACCTTCGCTGCAGGCAGTCCGTCGAACGGGACGGCCTCGGGAGCCAGCGTCTTCACGGCCTCGACGTTGGCGGCGTAGCCCGACTCGAGGCAGCGGACGTACGTGTCCTCACCGATCTCGCTCTCGGCGAGGAACTCCTCCGACGCGCTGCCACCCATCGCACCGGACGTCGCCGACACGATCACGTACTTGACGCCGAGGCGGCTGAAGATGCGCTCGTAGGCGTCGCGGTGCGCCCGGTACGACTCGGTGAGTCCTTCGTCGGTGAGGTCGAAGGAGTACGAGTCCTTCATGACGAACTCGCGGCCGCGGAGAATGCCGGCCCGCGGGCGCTCCTCGTCGCGGTACTTGGTCTGCACCTGGTACAGGGTGACCGGGAAATCCTTGTACGAGTTGTACTCGCCCTTGACGGTGAGCGCGAACAGTTCTTCGTGGGTGGGGCCGAGCAGGTAGTCGCCGCCCTTGCGGTCCTTCAGCCGGAACAGTCCGTCGCCGTACTCGGTCCAGCGGTTGGACGCCTCGTACGGTTCGCGCGGCAGCAGTGCGGGCAGGGAGATCTCCTGGGCACCGATGCCGTTCATCTCTTCCCGCACCACCCGCTCGACCTCACGCAACACGCGCAGACCCAGCGGCAACCACGAGTAGACGCCGGGCGCGATGCGACGCACATAACCGGCGCGGACCAGCAGCTTGTGGCTGGGGACCTCGGCGTCGGCGGGGTCGTCGCGCAGAGTGCGGAGGAACAGGTGGGACAGGCGGGTAATCACGGGATACCAGAATAGTCGGCTGGGACGGGGCCGGGCGCGTCGGTAGGGTTTCGTGCGTGCTGGTGTTACTTCCTCCCTCCGAAACCAAGTCCGACGGCGGTGCCGACGCGCCCCTCGACCTGGCCGAGCTGTCGATGCCGCAGCTCACCGAAACCCGCGAAGTGCTGGTCCAGGCGCTGGTCGCGCTGGCCGCGGACGGGGAGGCGTCGCAGCTCGCGCTCGGCCTCGGTCCCACCCAGGCCGACGAGATCGAGCGGAACGCCAAACTGTGGGTCTCCCCCACCCGGCCCGCACTCGAGCGTTACACCGGTGTGCTGTTCGATGCGCTCGACGCGAAGTCGTTCACCAAGGCGCAGAAGTCCAAGGCGTTGTCGCGTCTGGCGATGGGTTCCGCGCTGTTCGGTGCGGTGCGCGCCGGTGATCTGATCCCCGCCTACCGGCTGTCGGGCGGATCGAAGCTGCCCGGGCTGGGCACTCTCCGGGCGTTGTGGAAGCCGGAACTGAGCCGGGCGATCGCCGCGGAAGCGGACGGCCTCGTCGTCGACCTGCGGTCGGGGACGTACCAGCAACTCGGACCGATCCCCGAGGCCGTGATCGCCACCGTGCTCACCGAGAAACCGGACGGCACCCGCACCGTCGTCAGTCATTTCAACAAGCACCACAAGGGTCTGCTGGCACGCGCGCTCACCGTCTCCCGCGCCGAACCCCAGGACGTGCGCGGGGTGGCGCGGGTGGCGTCGAAGGCCGGCCTGCGCGTCGAGGTGGCGTCGGACCGCGAGCTGATCATCCTCACCGACTGACCTGTGAGTACTTATTAACCGCGGGCGGTTAATAAGTACTCACAGGAGCTTCATTCGGGCTTGACTGCCAGGACCGGTTTGCGGCACGACAGCAGCAGGCGCTGGGCCGTGCTGCCCATCAGGAGCTTCCCGACCGGGGTGCGGTCGCGGATGCCGATCACGAGCAGTTCCGCGCTGGGCGCCGTCATGGCCTCGAGAATCACGTCGACGGTCTCGTCTCCCACGATCTGCCGGACCTCGTGGTCGACCCCGCTCGCGGCCAGCTTGCCTTCGAGTTCCTGGAGGTGCGCGTTGTCGGCGAACGACTGGTCGGCGAGGGAGTCACCCTTCGACGTGTTGATCACGAGCAGCGACGTCCCGCGCAGCTGCGCCTCCGCGACGCCGTGTTCGAGGGCCGCGCCTCCGAACTGGTCGGGGGTGTATCCGACGACGATCATGCGTGTGCCTTCTCTCTGGTGTCGGTGGAGTCGCCACCGGCCGGTCCGTCGGGGAAGTCGGGCGCCGCGACGGGGTAGTGCGCGCGGACGACCTTGGCGACGAGGGGTGCGATGAGGAGCACTGCGATCACGATATAGACGATGATCGCGACGGGCTCGGTGAACAGGCTGCCCCAGTCACCGCCGCCGAGTTGCAGGCTCTGCCGCAGTTGCCGTTCGATGCGCGGTCCGAGGATGACGCCGATGATGAGCGGCAGCACCGGCAGCCCGAACCTCCGCATCATCAGCCCCATCAGCCCGAATGTCAGCAGCAGCGCGAGGTCGAGCCACTGGAGGTTGACGGCGAACGCGCCCAGCGCGGCGAAGAACAGGATGCCCGCGTAGAGGTAGGGGCGCGGTGTGCGGAGCAGTTTCGCCCACAGCGGTGCGAGCGGAAGGTTGAGCACCAGGAGCAGGAAGTTGCCGATGAACAGGCTCGCGATCAGCGTCCAGATCAGCAGCGGTTCCTTCTCGAACAGTGTCGGGCCCGGCTGGATCCCGTACGACACGAACGCCGTCAGCATGACCGCGGCCGTGGCGTTGGTCGGCAGGCCCAGCGACAGCATCGGCACCAGTGTGCCTGCCGCCGACGCGTTGTTGGCCGCCTCCGGCCCCGCGACACCTTCGATGGCGCCCTTGCCGAATTCGTCCTTGTGCTTCGACAGTTTCTTCTCGGTGATGTAGGAGAGGAAGGTGGGCAGTTCGGCGCCGCCTGCGGGTAGTGCGCCGAACGGGAATCCGTACGCGGTACCCCGCAGCCACGGTTTCCACGAACGCTTCCAGTCTTTCTTTCCCATCCACGGCCTGCCGACGGGAATGACCTCGGCCGGCTTGCGGCGGAGGTGAGCGGCCACCCAGAGCGCCTCACCGAGTGCGAACACGGCGACCGCGACGACGACGATGTCGATCCCGTCGGACAGCTGCGGGATGCCGAACGTGGCACGCGGCTGGCCGGTGAGGAAGTCGATGCCGACCAACCCGATCGCGAGACCGAGCAGCAGGGAGATGCATCCGCGGAGCTTCGAGGTTCCGAGGACGGCCGTGACGGCCACGAGCGCGAGCAGCATGATCGCGAGGTAGGACGGGGCTCCGAGGGTGACCGCGAAACTCGACACCATGGGCGCGAACAGCACCAGGAGCATCGTGCCGATCGACCCGGCGACGAACGACCCGATCGCGGCGGTCGCCAGGGCCTGCGCGGCCCTGCCTGCTTTCGCCATCTTGTTGCCCTCGATCGCCGTGATCACCGACGACGACTCCCCCGGTGTGTTCAGCAGGATCGACGTCGTCGACCCGCCGTACATGCCGCCGTAGTAGATGCCGGCGAACATGATGAACGCGGCGCTCGGGCTGACGTTGTAGGTGACGGGAAGCAGGAGGGCCACGGTCATGGCCGGTCCGATGCCCGGGAGAACGCCGACCGCCGTGCCGAGGAGGACGCCGATGCACGCGTACAGCAGATTCATGGGGGTGGCTGCTTGCTCGAACCCCTGCAGCAGCCAGTTCAGATTGTCCATGTCAGAGAATTCCGTCCAGAATGCCTGCGGGCAGCGGTATTCCGAGCCCGACGTAGAACGCGTAGAAGCTGCCGAATCCGAGCACGGCCCCGATGGCGATGTTCCGCACCCAGTGGCGGCTGCCCAGAATGGTTGCGGCCCCGGCGAACAGGACGGTGCCGATGATCGCCCAGCCCAGGAAGTCGACGAGCGCGATGGTCACCACGAACAACCCGACGAGCAGGCCCACCGTCTTCCAGTCGCCCGGGGACTCCGGATCGACGTCCTCGCCGCTGTCGGCTTCCCCGGTGGAGCCCCGCAGGATCGCGACGGCGAGCACCCCGGCGAAGACCAGCAATCCCCCGCCGATGACGAGCGGGAACAGCCGCGGGCCCACCGGGTCGACCTTCGCGAAACCGTCGCTGAGCGACAGTGCGTCGACGACGAGGAACACCCCGATCACGGCCATCACCGCGCAGACGACGAACTGTGCGTAGTCCCGCCGCTTCGGTGCCGGGGCCGTGTCCGCGGAGACGGCGGACGGTTCTGCGGGCGCGGTCATGTCAGCCCCAATTCGGCCAGGGTGGACGAGACCCGCTCGTCCTGGTCCCGGAGGAACTGCTCGAACTCCGGTCCCGTCGTGAAGGCGTCACTCCAACCGTTCTTCACCAGGGCCTCCTTCCATTCCGGTGTGTCGTGCAACTTTTCGAGCGCCTCGACCATGTCGGCCTTTGCGCCGTCGGACAGTCCGGGCGGCGCCAGGATTCCCCGCCAGTTGGTGAAGGTCAGGTCCACGCCGGCCTCCGTGAGCGTCGGCGCGTCGATTCCTTCGACCCGCTCGTTCCCCGACACCGCGAGGACCCGGACCTGGCCGGCCTCGATCTGGTCTACGTACTCGCCGAGTCCCGACGTGCCTGCGGTGATCTTCTGGCCGAGAAGGGCCGTCAGCAGGTCGCCGCCGCCGTCGTAGGACACGTAGTTCACCGCGTTCGGGTCCACTCCGACCGCGCGCGCCGTCTCCATCGGGAACAGGTGGTCGGGACCGCCGGGCGAGGAACCGCCGCCGATGGTGATCGACGCCGGGTCGGCGCGCCATGCGGCCACGAAGTCGTCGATGGTCTGCAACGGTGAATCCGCGGGCACGAGGATGCCCTCCTGCTCCTCGACCACCTTCGCCAGCGCGGTGGCCTCGGAGACGCGTGCGGTGGATCCGTTGGTGTAGCCGGCGCCGACGACGCCCAGGCCCATCATCATCATGAGGTCGTCGTTGCCGGCCTCGTTCATCAGCCTGGCCATGGCGACCGTTCCACCTGCGCCGATCACGTTGAAGACCTCGACGCGGCCGGTGATGCCCTCGTCTTCCATGATCTTCACCGCGGTCCGCGCCGTGAGGTCGTAGCCGCCGCCCGGACTGTTCGGAACCATCATCCGCACCCTGTGCAGGCCCTCGTCCTCGCCGCGGGTGACCCCGCAGCCGGCCACGAGGAGGCCTACGAGCGCGAGCAGGAGCAGCGCGCGTACCCTGCTCCCGCTACCTGTTCTCGACATCGTTCCTCATTTCGCCATGAATGTGATCTTCCGCAATACTGAACCTCAGGGGTGATGCACGTCACCTATGCGAACGAAACGGAACTTAAGTTCATTGTGGTCACCACTTCATCCCCGCGTGCGTAGCCTCGCGGGCCAGGTCCTGCTCCTCCAGCTCGTCGTCGTCGGCGTCGTGCTGCTCGCGGTGGCCGCCGTGTCGGTCCACCAGTCGACCGTGGAGTTCCGCGACCTCCAGGGGCAGCGCATGATCGCGGTGGCCGAGAACGTGGCGTCGACGCCGGTGGTGCGCGACCAGCTGTCGGACCGCTCGGTCGAGCGCGTGCTGGCCCCCGAAGTCGATCGCGCCGTCAACCTGTCGGGCGCCACACTCGCCGAGATCGTCGCGCCGAACGGGGCGGTGACCGTGTCGTCCGATCCGACACGGCTCGGGGTGGCCGCGGAACTCGGCGCCAGCGACGTGATGACGGGGCGGGCCTGGTCGGGCGACGTGGACGTCGACGGACGCCGCGCCATCGTCGGGCACGTCCCGATCCTGTCCGCCACCGGGGACGTCCTCGCGGTCGTCACCGTCAGCGACGACTACCCGTCCGTCTGGGATCTGCTCAGCAGCGCGGGGGCGCGCCTGCTCCTGTATCTCGGAATCGGTGCCGGTCTCGGGCTTCTCGGCTCGTGGCTGCTCTCGCGCCGGATCAAGACCCACACCCGTGGACTCGAAATCGCCGAGATCGCAAGCCTTGCCGACCATCGCGAGGCCCTGTTGCACAGCATCCGCGAGGGTGTGGTCGCGGTGAACCCGGACGGGGTGATCACCGTGCTCAACGACAGCGCCCAGGAACTGCTCGACCTCACCGACGACGCCGTCGGCCGGCACGTCGACGACGTCGCGCTCGACCCCGCCGTCCGGCAATACCTCCTCAACGGGGAGGACGGCCGCGACGTGGTGCTGTCGACGTCGACGCGCATGCTCGCGCTGAGCAGGCGCGCGGCCACCAGCCAGGGGCACAAGATCGGCACCGTCACCACGATGCGCGACAGCACCGAACTGGCATCCATGCAGAGCCAGCTGTCCTCGCACAAGAGTGTCACCGACACCCTGCGGGCGCAGACACACGAGTTCGCCAACCAGCTGCACACGATCTCGGGCCTGACGCAGCTCGGTGACTACGACGCTGTCACCGACTTCGTCGGCACTCTCACCCGGCGCCGCGCCGAGATCAGTGATGCTGTCACGCAACGCATCTCCGACCCGGCCGTCGCCGCGTTGCTGATCGCGAAGACGTCGCTCGCCGCCGAGACCGGGGTAGCGCTGACATTGGAACCCGACTCGCACCTGCACGCCCTCGACCCCGAACTCGCCACCGACGTCATCACCGTCCTCGGCAACCTCATCGACAATGCCGTCGACGTGTCCGAGGGTGGCCGGGACGCGCGGATCTCGATCCGGATCACCGACGACGACGGCATCCTCATCGAGGTCGCCGATTCCGGCCCCGGAGTTCCCGAAACGATGCGGGAGGAGATCTTCTCGCGCGGGGTCACGTCGAAGCCGGGCACGCCCGGTGGCCGCGGAATCGGGCTCGCCCTGGTCCGTCTCGTCAGCTCCCAGCACGGCGGGTCCGCGGCCGTCTCGGACGCACCCGGCACCGGCGGTGCCTTGTTCACCGTCCACGTACCGCGTAGCTAGACTCTCCGATCATGACGGGACGGCGTGGCGATGTATGAGGTCCTGGTCGTCGACGACGACTTCATGGTCGCGGAGATCCATCGCCGATTCGTCGACAAGACACCGGGGTTCACCACCGTCGGCGTGGCGCGGACCGCCGCCGAGGCCCTCGAATCGGTGCGCACCGCACACCCCGACCTCGTGCTCCTCGACGTGTACCTGCCGGACATGTCCGGCCTCGACGTCCTGCAACGACTGCGCGCGGAGGGCAACGCCGTCGGCGTCATCATGATCACCGCCGCCCGGGAGATCGACACCGTCAGCCGCGCACTGCACGGCGGCGCCTCCGATTATCTGGTCAAACCGTTCGACTACACGCAGCTGCAGGAGAAGCTCGAGAACTTCCGGCGCCGTGCCCGCGCCCTCGAATCACAGTCCGGCGCAGACCAATCCCTGATCGACTCCCTGTTCGGGGGCAAGGGCAAGAATCCGGAGCCGAGCCGGCTCCCGAAGGGGCTCAGCGCCGAAACCGGGCGCCTGGTGCTCGACATCCTGCGGTCGAAGGGCGAGCTGTCGTCGACCGAATGCGCCGAACTCGCCGGACTGTCCCGGGTCAGCGTGCGCCGTTACCTCGAGCACTACCTGTCCGAGGGTCTGCTGGAGGTCCGGCTCGAGTACGGGGGCGCCGGCAGACCCGTCCGCCGCTACCGGCCCGCGCCACGCTGACACGGTCGGTCAGGATCGGGTGCAGGCGCCGGCGAGGGCGAACGGTGTCGAGTCGCCGGCACCGCGGCGCTCCGCGCGGTCCAGCAGCGCGAGCGTTCCGGAACCGAACGTCGGCGAGTAGGACACCGAATCGGTGCACCCGCCGTGGTCGAGGCCGCCGACGAGCGCGACGACCCGCGAACCCGTGACCCACGGACCGCCGCTCGTTCCCTCGCCGAGACCGTCGCAGATCACCGTGGGATAGCTGTCCGTCGACGTGGTCGCGGCGGTGCACGACACCGGACCGTCGGCGAGGGTCGGGTAGCCGGTCACGGCCACGGTGGTCGCGGGTTCCGGCGCGGACGCCAACTCGAATCCCCCACCGACCACCGATTCGACGGACGACGGCACGGTGGTTCCGCTCGGGGCCACCCGGAGCACGGCGTAGTCGTGCTGCGGGTCCTGCGACTCCAGCCAGGCGGGGTCGACATAGATCTGGGACACCGTCCACAGTCCGAACGGGGCCACGCCGCGATCGAATCCGGGCGCGAACGACAGCGCGCCCCCGGACCCCGCGATGCAGTGGGCGGCGGTGAGGACGAGGTCGCCGTCCGCGCTGTCCAGAACCGATCCGGTGCAGACGTGGATGGGCGTGCCGGCCAGGAACAGCGGACCGACGCGAGGATCCGGTGCCGCGGGCGCAGGCGCGGCGACGGCCGATCCCCCGGCTACGCAGGCAGCGAGGAGCAGGCCCACCGCGGCTGCCCCCGTGACGGACGTGCGGGAGGGCGTGACCACAGGACCATCATGCGCCGCTCGTCGCGCGAAGGCAGGCCGAATCCTGCGACCGGCCGCCGGGTCAGCTGCGTGGCGGAAGCTGCTGCAGCGCCCACTCGTTGCCGTCGGGGTCGGCGAAGTACACGAAGCGCCCCCACGCGAGGTCCTGAACCTCGCTGACCGGAACGCCGCGGGCCGACAGCTCGGCGTGGGCGGCATCGGCGTCGTCGATGACGATCTGCAACCCGTGCACCGAGCCGGGCGGGGTGTCGACGAGGCCCTCGCCGACGGCGATCGAGCATGCCGAACCGGGCGGTGTGAGCTGGACGAAACGCACGTTCTCGTTCACGCGGTGGTCGTGGTCGACGACGAAGCCGACCTGGTCGGCGTAGAACGCCTTGGCCCGGTCCACGTCGGACACCGGCAGAATGATCAGCTCGATTTTGTAGTCCATGACCGGATGCTATAGACGGCGTCCGACAACCGGGCCGAAACCGGGCCGGACCGCGTTCACGCCTGTTGCGCGGCCTTCTCGGCGGCCTGCGCCTGCGCGACCTGTTGCGGGGTGAAGCGGATGAACATCGCGGCCAGTCCCGCGATGAGGGCGCAGCCGGCGCTGCCGACGAGGGCGAAGGTGTACCCGTTGCCGAGCGCCTCGAGTTGCGTCGGATTCATGTCGGCGACCTTGCCGGAGACGCCGCCGAGGGACAACGTCCGCGAGGTGGCCATCGCCCCGATGACGGCCAGGGCGAGGGGTCCGCCGAGGGTCTGCGCCACCTGGGCGATGGCGGCGAGCGGACCGATCTCCGTCTCGGACACTCCGGCGATGGCGCACAGCGGGAGCGGGACGACGGCGAGTCCGACACCGAATCCGATCCCGATGACCGGCACGAACAGGTTGCCGAGGTAGGTGGCGGAACTGTCGAGGGTCGAGCCGTAGAGCAGCCCGACCACCATGATCGCGGCGCCGGCGACCACGAGCCATCGGGGCTGGATCCGCACGGCGAGCTTGGACGCCACCGCGGCCGCGCCGCCGAGGCCGAACGCGAACGGGATGAACGCAAGGCCCGCCTCGAGGGGGCTGTAACCGAGAATGTCCTGGACGAACAACGCGACGAAGGCGGCGACCGTGAACATGACGGCACCGGCGAAGAAGATCGCGACGAGCGTCGCCACCCGGTTCTTGTCGCGGAACAGGGAGAACGGCAGCAGCGGGTTGTCGGCGGTCCGTTCGACGTACAGGAATGCGCAGAACAGCAGCAGACCGACGACGAGCGCGCCGATCACGTACGGACTCCCCCAGCCGAGTTCCGGACCCTCGGTGAGCGCGAACACGACGCCAGTCGCCGCGACGGTGGCGAGAACCGCACCGGGAACGTCGAGAGCCAGGCGCTCGCCCGCGGTCTCCTTCAACGCCACGAACGCGCACCCCACGATGACGACACCGATGGGGACGTTGATGAGGAAGATCAGGCGCCAGGACACCTCGGTGAGGGCGCCGCCGATGATCAGACCCGCGATCGACCCGATGCCCGTCATGGCCGCGAAGATCGCGATGGCCTGGTTACGCGCAGGTCCGGCCGCGAACGTGGTCGCGACCAGGGCCAGCGCCGTCGGGGACGCCACCGCGGCGCCGACACCCTGCAGGAACCGGGCGGCGATCAGCATGAACTCGCCCACCGCGAGACCGCACAGCAGCGAGGCGACGGTGAACAGGGCGACACCGCCGACGAACATCTTCTTCCGGCCGAATGCGTCGCCGAGCCGTCCGCCGAGGAGCATGAGGCCACCGAATGCCAGCGCGTAGGACGTCAGTACCCAGTTGCGGCCGCTGTCGCTGAGACCGAGATCGGCCTGCAGCGGCGCGAGCGCCAGGTTGGCGACGGTGCCGTCGAGGACCACCATCATCTGCAGCCCGCTCAGCACGATGATCGCAAGCCCCATCACACGGGTGGCGGCGGGCGGATTCGCCGTGGCTCTCGCCGCAGACTTGTTCGACGCTGATGCGCCTTCGGGCACTCGGGATTCAGACACGAGGGTTCACGTTACCCAGCGTCCACAGAAAACCCGGCCACCGGCCCGATGACCACGATGGCAGGCGGCCGGATCTGCTCTTCCTTCACCCGGGCGGCGACGGTCTGGAGATCGGCCCGCACGGTGCGCTGCGTGCGCAGCGTGCCCTCCTGGATGACCGTGACCGGGGTGTCCACCGGACGCCCACCCTCCATGAGGACCGTCGCGAACGCCTCGATGCGCTCGACGGCCATCAGCAACACGATGGTGCCCTTCAACCGGGCCAGGGCCGACCAGTCGACGAGGGAATCCGGGTGGTCGGGGGCGACGTGACCGCTGACGACGACGAACTCGTGGGTGACGCCCCGGTGGGTGACGGGGATGCCGGCGGCCGACGGCACCGAGATGGCGCTGGTGATGCCGGGGACGACCGTGACGGGCACACCCGCCGCCGCGCACGCCTCGAGTTCCTCGTAGCCGCGCCCGAACACGTACGGGTCGCCGCCCTTGAGCCGCACCACGAACTTGCCTGCCTTCGCGCCGTCGATGAGGGCGGCGTTGATCGCCTCCTGCGCCATCGCGCGGCCGTAGGGAATCTTCGCCGCGTCGATGACCTCGACGTCGGAGCCGAGTTCGGCGAGCAGTTCCGGCGGGGCGAGCCGGTCGGCGACCACCACGTCGGCCCGGGCCAGCAGTCGACGGCCGCGCACGGTGATGAGATCGGGGTCGCCGGGGCCGCCGCCCACCAGTGCGACACCGGCCGCCGGGTGGTCGGCGGTGTCGGCGACCGCACCGGATTGCAGGCCCTCGACGAGTGCGGTGCGCACTGCGGCGGACCGGCGGTGGTCGCCGCCCGCCAGCACGCCGATGCTCATCCCGTCGTAGCTCGCGCTCGCCGGTGTGACGGCGGTGCCGTAGCGGGCGTTGTCGGCGCGGACGCAGAAGACACGATTCCGCTCCGCCTCGGCGACGATCGCCGCGTTGGTGTCCGGTTCGTCCGTGCACGCGATGGCGTACCAGGCGTCGGCGAGGTCGCCGTCCCGGTATTCGCGAAGTTCCAGTGTGATCTGTCCCGCGGTGGCCATTCCCTCGACCGCCGGCGTGACCGCGCGGCTGATCAGGTGCACCCGCGCACCCGACGCGATCAGGAGCCCGAGCCTGCGCTGTGCCACTGTTCCGCCACCGACCACGACCACACGACGATCGGCCAAATTGAGTCCGACCAGGTAGTTGGTCTCGTCTCCGGTGGCAGCAGTCACGCGCTCTCCCCGTTTCTCCAGAAAATCCTGCACGTCTCGTCTCGAACCTACGAAACTTTACGGGCTGCTGCGACGACGACGCCATTCGCGGACCACTTGGTCACGATCAGGGGCCCGCCGCCCGCGCCGAGCACCGCCGCCGCTTCCGCGACGCTCGGCGATCCCGTCGCCGCGTGCACCCGGTCCGACGGGTTCGCCACCTCGACGGTGGCGAGTGCCCCCGCGGCGAATCCGCGGACGGGGACACCCAACGCCGCTGCCGCATCCCGGACAGCCGGGTCCGCTGCCTTGCGGTCGAGGGTGCACAGGCAGTCCAGCGTCGCGTCCGGACCCAGATTCGCGGACGTCAGCATCTGCCGGACAGCGGCGAGGATGTCCGCGCTGCCCGCTGCCGCGCGGAACCCGACGCCGACGCAGACGTCACCCATGCGCGGCGAAGGTGCGGGCCGCGCCGACGAAACGGGGGATCGCCTCCGGGTGACCCGCGGGGTGCGTGTGCAGGTACGACGCGTGCACGCCGCCGCGCACGAAACCCTCGCGCGCAGGGTCGCCGTCCCACGGCCGCCATCCCCAGGCCGGTGCGAAGCCGTCCGCCTCGGCCGCAGCGAGCGACGTGCGATGGAACTCGTGGCCGACCACCCGCTCACCGGTGGCGAAGAGGATGGAGTCCGTGACCGCCACCGCCTCGCGGTACCCGAGCGTGAGACGAGACCCGAACGAGGCGTCGACCCCGACCACTGAAGCCATCGCGTGCCCGTCGAGGCTGCGGGCGAGGTAGAGCAGACCGGCGCACTCCGCATGGATCGGTGCACCCGCCGCGGCGAGTTCCCGGATCTGTGTCAGGAGCGCAGAGTTTTCCCCGAGGGCGACGGCGTGCTCCTCGGGGAAACCACCGGGCAGCACCACGCCGCTCGTGCCGGGCGGCAGCGCGTCGTGCAGGGGGTCGAACGTGATGACGTCCGCACCGGCGGCGCCCAGGAGTTCGCGGTGTTCGGCGTACCCGAAGGTGAACGCCCGGCCCCCGGCGATCGCCACGGTCGGGCGCGGGCCGGGCGGAATCGGCCCGACCTCGGCGGCGGGGTCCCACACCGGCCCGTCGACCGCCGAGGCCGCGAGCGCGCGGATGGCGGGCAGGTCGAGGTGGCGGGCGGCCAATCGGGTCATCGCATCGACGGCGTCCACCGCGTCGGATCCGTGCTCCGCCGCCGGGATCAGACCCAGGTGTCGGGACGGGACCTCCAGTTCGGCCATCCGCGGCACGGCGCCGAGCACGGGGAGCCCGACGCGCTCGCATGCCTGCCGCAGCACCTGTTCGTGCCGCGGGCTTCCCACCCGGTTGAGGATCACCCCGCCGATGCGGACCCCGGAGTCGTACATCGAGAAGCC
The DNA here is from genome assembly GCF_026810085.1 of Rhodococcus sp. JS3073. NCBI lineage: Bacteria > Bacillati > Actinomycetota > Actinomycetes > Mycobacteriales > Nocardiaceae > Rhodococcus > Rhodococcus sp. JS3073. The sequence continues at coordinate 723,215 of NZ_CP113951.1, forward strand.
GTGCAGGACCGCGGCCAGGCTCTGGCTGTGCCCGCGGGCGTCGACCACGAGCACGACCGGTGCGCCGAGCAGTGCGGCCACCTGGGCCGTCGATCCCTCGGCCGACGGCTCCTGCGACGCGGCGTCGATCTTGCCGTCGAACAGGCCCATGACGCCCTCGACGACCGCGAGGTCGCACCCCGAACTGCCGTGCCGGTACAGCGGGGCGATCCTCTGCGCGCCCACCATGACCGGGTCGAGATTGCGTCCCGGCCGTCCCGCCGCGAGCCCGTGGTATCCGGGGTCGATGTAGTCGGGGCCGACCTTGAACGGTGCCACCCTGCAGCCCGACTCACGCAATGCCCCCACCAAACCGGTTGCGACGGTGGTTTTTCCGCTACCCGATGCGGGGGCGGCGATGACCACTGCGGGCGCCGCGGGGAGCGTGGTCACCACTCGATGCCCCGCTGGCCCTTCCGGCCGGCGTCCATCGGATGCTTGATCTTGGTCATCTCCGTCACCAGATCCGCGGCGTCGATCAGCGCCTGCGGGGCGTCGCGGCCCGTGATCACCACGTGCTGGTTACCCGGCCGATTCTGCAGGACCTCGACCACCTCGTCGACATCCACCCATCCCCACTTCAGGGGATACGTGAACTCGTCCAGCACGTAGAACCGGTGTTCCTCGGCCCCGAGCCGGCGGGCGATCTCGCGCCATCCCTCGGCGGCCGCGGCAGCGTGGTCTTCCTCGCTGCCGTGCTTGCGCGTCCACGACCAACCCTCGCCCATCTTGTGCCACTGCACCGCCCCACCGACACCGGTGTCCTCGTGCAGCTGACCGAGGGCGCGGAAGGCTGCTTCCTCCCCCACCTTCCACTTGGCGCTCTTGACGAACTGGAACACCCCGACGTCGAATCCCTGATTCCAGGCACGCAGCGCCATGCCGAATGCCGCCGTCGACTTCCCCTTACCCGGCCCGGTGTGGACCGCGAGCACGGGAGCGTTACGTCGTTGACGTGTGGTGAGGCCATCGTCGGGAACGTTCTCGGGAACACCCTTGGGCATGTCTTCTCTCTCCCCTACCGAATCCGCGTCCGGATCACGCCGCGGCGCGGACGACGCCCGCGACCTGCTGCGCGGACAATTCACCGAGGCGGACGTAGCCGCCCCGCAGCCTGCGGGCCAGCTCCGCGGCCAGGCCGAGCCGGACCATGCCGGTCTCGCAGTCGACGACCACCGACGCGACCGAGCTGTCCGCGAGCAGCCCCGCAGCCACCTTCGCCCGGTGCAGTGCGTCCTTGCCGCCGGTCGCACGCCCGTCCGTCAGCGCGACGACGAGGGCGCGGCGCTGCGGATCGCGGAGACGTTCCCGCAACACGACCTCGCGCGCGCGCAGAAACCCTTCAGCCAGTGGGGATTTGCCGCCCGTCTTCATTCCGCGCAGGCGGCGGACGGCGATGTCCACCGAAGAGGTGGGCGGCAGCACCAGTTCCGCGGCTCGTCCGCGAACCGTGATCACGGCCACCTTGTCGCGGCGCTGGTAGGCGTCGCGCAGCAGTGAGACGACGGCACCGGTCACGGCCGACAATCGGTCGCGAGCCGCCATCGACCCGGACGCGTCCACGACGAACACCACGAGGTTGCCCTCGCGGCCCTCACGAATCGCCCCGCGTAGATCGGCGGAGTCCAGGATCATCCGACCGGTGCTCCTGCCGCGGGCGACCTGCCGCTCAGCGGCGGCGAAGAGCGTGCCCACCAGGTGGAGTCCGTGCCCCTGTTCGGCGGTGGAGCGCACCGCGCGACCGCGGGACGAGCGCGAACGGGAACGCCGGCCGGGCGCGCCCTCGCCGACTCCGGGTACCTCGAGGAGCTTGGTGGTGAACTGGGTGCCGGTCGGTCCCGCCGGGCGTTCCGGGGGTGCCGGAGCCCCGCCTCCGGGCCCGTCGGGATCGTCGGGTCCCTCGGGGTCGTTGTCCGAGCCGTCCGGTCCGGGCGGGGTCTCCGGCGGCGATCCCGGCTCCTGCTCCGGCGATTCCTCGGCGCCGGACCTGGCATCCTCGTCGGCCTGACGGAGAGCGTCGTCGAGCTGCTGTTCATCGAGGCCGGGTTCGTCGAACGGATCCCGGCGGCGGCGGTGCGGCAGGGTCAGCTCTGCGGCGACCCGCACGTCCTCCGCCGTGACGGCGCCGGCGCCCCGCCATGCGGCGTGCGCGGTCGCGGTCCGGGCGAGGACGAGATCGGCGCGCATGCCGTCCACGTCGAACGACGCACAGAGAGAAGAGATTCGGCGCAACTCGACGTCGTCGAGCTCGACGGAGCCGAGCCGGTCTCGGGCCTCGAGGATGGCGGCGGCCAAGGCGGCGTCCTGCTCGGCGTAGCGCTCGGCGAACCGTGCGGGGTCACGCTCGAAGTCCAGGCGACGCCGGACCACCTCCATGCGCACGTCCACCTCCCGCGACGCGGCGACATCGACGGCCAGCCCGAACCGGTCCAGGAGCTGCGGCCGGAGCTCGCCCTCCTCCGGGTTCATCGTGCCGACCAGCACGAACCGGGCGGCGTGCGAGTGCGAGATGCCGTCACGCTCGATGTGGACGCGACCCATCGCCGCCGCGTCGAGGAGCACGTCGACCAGATGGTCGTGCAGAAGGTTGACCTCGTCGACGTAGAGAACACCCTGATGGGCGGCCGACAGCAGTCCGGGTTGGAACGCCCGCTCACCGTCGCGCAGGACCTTCTCGAGGTCGAGCGAACCGACCACGCGGTCTTCGGTGGCTCCGACCGGCAGTTCGATCAGCCGCGCCGGGCGCGTCCCGTTCTCGTCGTGCACCGCGGGCAGCAATGCGGTGAGTGCGCGGACCACCGTCGACTTGGCCGTCCCCTTCTCACCGCGGACGAGGACGCCGCCGATACCGGGATGGACCGCGCAGAGGATGAGAGCCAGCCGCAACCGGTCCTGACCGACCACAGCGCTGAACGGGAATCCCCACGAAAAGTCGGGTCGAACCTGGTCCACTTCACGATCCGTACGCACGCTGCATCCCTTCACGTCCCGGTTTCCTCGCCGAGAGCTTTGGCCGGTACGAACGCCGCGGCAATCTGGCTGGGAGACCGGATCGGCAACCAGGGTGGTGGCAGCCGGTCAGAGATCCGTCACAGTGGCGGGACCGCGCCTGATTCGAACAGGACTTCCCCGCGGACATTCACCTGACGACCCTAGTCGGCGCTCACTGCCCGGCGCTCGACGGGGCCGCCTCGGCGACCTCGTAGGCGTCGCCGTAAGCGGCACCGCCGCCGCGCCGCATGGGGACGTGCGGAATGCCGTCCTCGACGAACTCTTCACCGTCCGGCTTGAAACCGTGCTTGGCATACATGTCCACCAGGTACGTCTGCGCGTTGATGCGGCACGGCGCGTCGCCGACCTCGGCGAGCGCGGCGCGCAGCAGACGCGTGGTGTGCCCCTGCCCACGCGCCGGCCGCGACGTGCACAGCCGACCGATGCGGAACGACTTGTTGCCGTCGGCGTGCTCCTCGAGGAGCCGGAGAGTGCAGACCACCTGGCCGTCCTGCTCCAGCCAGAAGTGGCGGGTCTCGACCAGCAGATCACGGCCGTCGAGTTCCGGGTACGGGCACGCCTGCTCGACGACGAAGACCTCTACGCGAAGCTTGAGCAACTCGTAGAGCGTCTTGTTGTCGAGATCGAGTGCCCACGAACGCTTGAGTGCTGCAGTTGCCGTCATGACAGGCAACTATCGCACAGCACCGGCAAGTGTGCGCGCCCGTGGACCCGGGCCGGGCGGTCCGTCAGACCGCGACCGACGCGTCCTCCACCTTGCTGGTGTCGAGCTGGAGCACCTTCGACGTCCAGTCCCACACCTGCGAGAACAGCGCGGTGTCGTCGGAGAGCTTCACGCCCAGCGACGGCACCATTTCCTGGAGCTTCGGCTTCCACGACTCGTACTGGGTCGGGAAGCAGCGCTGCAGCACGTCGAGCATGGCGGGCACCGCGGTCGATGCACCCGGCGACGCGCCGAGCAGGCCCGCGATGCTGCCGTCGGCAGCGTTGACGACGGCGGTGCCGAACTCGAGGACACCACCCTTGCCCTTGGCTCGACGGATGACCTGCACGCGCTGGCCCGCGGTGATCAGCTCCCAGTCCTTGCCGAGCGCCTTCGGCACGAACTCCCGGAGGGTCTCGATCCGGCCGGCCTCGGACATCGCGAGCTCACTGATCAGATACTTGACGAGACCGAGTTCGCTGACCCCGACCCCGAGCATCGAGAGCAGGTTGTTCGGCTTGACCGAACTGGGCAGATCGGTGACGCGGCCCTGCTTGAGGAACTTGGGCGACCAGCCGGCGTAGGGCCCGAACAGCAGTCCGGGCTTGTTGCCGATCACGCGGGTATCGAGGTGCGGAACCGACATGGGCGGCGCGCCGACGGCGGCCTTGCCGTAGACCTTGGCGCGGTGCTGGTCGATGAGCTCCGGGTTGGTGCAGCGCAGGAACGCGCCGCTGACGGGGAACCCGCCGAAGCCCTTGGCCTCCTCGATGCCGGACTTCTGCAGCAGGTGCAGCGCACCGCCACCGGCGCCGACGAACACGAACTTGGCGCGCACGACCTTCTTCACACCGTTGCGTCGGTTGGTGACCTTGACCACCCAGCTGCCGTCGGACTGCTTGGTGAGGTCGGTGACCTCGTGCCCGAAGTGGACGACGCCGCCGGACGCGCCGACATAACCGAGAAGCTGCTTGGTCAGGGCGCCGAAGTCGACGTCGGTGCCGTCCTGGGTCCAGTTGAGGGCGACGGGATCGCTGAAGTCGCGGCCCTTCGCCATCAACGGCAGGCGACGGGTGAACTCGTCGGGGGCGTCGATGTACTCCATGCCCGCGAACAGGGGGTGACCGACGAGGGCGTCGTAGCGGGCCCGGAGGTACTTCGCGTTGGCCTCGCCGTGCACGAAGCTCACGTGCGGGATGGGGTTGATGAACTCCTTGGGCTGCGTCAGCACACCGCTCTCGACGCCGTGCGCCCAGAACTGCCGCGACACCTGGAACTGCTCGTTCACGTTGACGGCCTTCGTGATGTCCACGGTGCCGTCGGCGTTCTGCGGGGTGTAATTGAGCTCACACAGCGCAGAGTGGCCGGTGCCCGCGTTGTTCCACGGGTCGCTGCTCTCGGCGGCTACTGCGTCGAGCCGCTCGAATGTGGTGATCGACCAATCGGGCTGCACCTGACGCAGGATCGCTCCCAGCGTCGCGCTCATGATGCCCGCGCCAACCAGCACTACATCCGTTTTCGTCTCTACCGCATTCTGATCTGACACTGGAGTATCGACTTCCTTGTCCATAGCCGTACGCGCATACGCCTGCCGTGTTCGCCGGATAGGTTACCCGCGCGTATGAGCGAGAATCACCTGCCCCAATTGTGCGCCTCCCCGCGCCCCCGAATCGCACATTAGATTGTGATCTGTGACTACATGGGCTCCCGACGTTCTCGGCGACGGTTATCAGCAGCTGACCATTCCTCTCGGCACCGACCCCGACGGCGAGGGCGAGGTGAAAGCCACGCTGATCCGCTACCAGCCCGCGCAGGAGACGAAGAAGACCGGCCGCGCCGTGCTCTACGTCCACGGATTCACCGACTATTTCTTCCAGAAGCACCTGGCCGAGCACTTCGCCGAACAAGGTTACGCGTTCTTCGCACTCGATCTGCGCAAGTGCGGGCGCTCGCTCGAACCCGGCCAGACGCCGCACTTCGTCTCCGATCTGACGCTGTACGACGCCGAACTGAACGAGGCGTTGCGCCAGGTCCGGGAACAGACCGGTGACGGGGAGGTCCTGCTCGTCGCGCATTCGACGGGCGGTCTGGTTCTGCCGCTGTGGCTGCACCGCCTGCAGCGCAAGCCGGGCGGCACCGCCGCACTCGGCATCAGCGGGGTCATCCTCAACAGCCCGTGGTTCGACCTGCAGGGTCCGTCGTACCTGCGGAACGTGGGGACGGTGGCCGTCGACGCGGTCGGGCGCGTCAAGCGCAAGTCGATCGTCCCGAAGACCGGGCTCGACACATACGGTGTGAGCCTGCACGTCGAGGGCAACGGCATCTGGAACTACAACCTCGACTGGAAGCCACTGAGCGGTTTCCCGGTCACGTTCGGGTGGCTGCGCGCGGTGCGCCGCGGGCACGCCCAGCTGCACCGCGGTCTCGACATCGGGGTTCCCGCGCTGATCCTCCGGTCCAAGGCGTCGTACTTCGCGCCGCGGTACGACCCCCGGGTCGACACGGCCGACGCCGTCCTCGACGTCCGGCAGATCGCCCGCTGGGCGGGGTGCCTCGGCGATCGCACCACGATCGTCCCGATCGCGGGCGCCCGGCACGACGTGTTCCTGTCCGCCGACCAGCCCCGGGCGGAGGCGTTCGCCGAGGTGGACCTCTGGCTCGACTGGCTGCACGGCCACAACGCCGCGGAGGCCAACCGATGACACATTTCGATCTGGCGATCATCGGTTCGGGGTCCGGCAACTCGCTGCCCGACGATCGGTTCGCGGACAAGACGGTCGCGATCCTGGAGGAGGGCACGTTCGGCGGGACGTGCCTGAACGTGGGTTGCATCCCGACGAAGATGTTCGTCTACGCCGCGGAGGTGGCCCGCACGGTCGGCAATTCCGCGAAGTACGGCGTCGACGCGCAGCTCGAGGGGGTGCGCTGGCCGGACATCGTCAAACGGGTCTTCGGCCGCATCGACCCGATCTCGTCCGGCGGTGAGCGTTACCGCGCCGAGGACAGCCCGAACACCACGCTGTTTCGCGGGCACGCGACGTTCGTGGGCCCACGGACCCTCGACACGGGAACCGGGGAGGTCGTCACCGCCGACCAGGTGGTGATCGCTGCCGGGTCCCGGCCGATCATTCCCGGCGTGGTCCGGGAATCCGGCGTGCGGTACTACACGAACGACGACATCATGCGGTTGCCGGAGCTGCCCGAGCGCATGGTGATCATCGGCGCGGGATTCATCGCCGCCGAGTTTGCGCACGTGTTCTCCGCGCTGGGCACCCGGGTGTCTGTGATCGCGCGCAGCTCCCACCTGCTGCGGCACCTCGACGAGGACGTCTCCCGCAGGTTCACGGATCTCGCCCAGAAGAAATGGGACGTGCACCGCGGCAGCGCCGTCGCCGCCGTGCGCCGGGACGGTTCCGGTGTCGCGGTCGAACTGGAGGACGGCACCGTCGTCTCGGGTGACGTTCTCCTGGTGGCGACCGGGCGGCAGTCGAACGGGGACGCCATCGGGGCCGCCGCCGGTGGCATCGACCTCGACGACGAGGGACGTGTCGTGGTCGACGACTACCAACGAACCAGTGGCGAAGGCGTTTTCGCGCTCGGCGACGTCTCGTCGCCGTACCAGCTCAAGCACGTCGCCAACCACGAGGCGCGAGTCGTTCAGCACAATCTCCTGCAGGACGCGTGGAAGGACACGTCGGGGCTGCGTGCCTCGGACCACCGGTTCGTTCCGGCGGCCGTGTTCACCGACCCGCAGATCGCGCATGTGGGGCTGACCGAGGCCGAGGCCCGGGAGGCGGGCTGGGACATCACGGTGAAGGTGCAGGCGTACGGGGACGTCGCCTACGGGTGGGCAATGGAGGACGACGAGGGCTTGTGCAAGGTCGTCGCCGAACGCGGCACCGGGCGTCTGCTCGGTGCGCACGTGATCGGCGCCCAGGCGCCCACGGTGATCCAGCCGCTGATCCAGGCGATGAGTTTCGGGCTGACCGCGCAGCAGATGGCGCGGGGGCAGTACTGGATCCACCCGGCGCTGCCCGAGGTCGTCGAGAACGCCCTCCTCGGCCTCGACCTGCCGCCCGAGTGACGGTCGCCAAGTCCGTCGCGCTGTTCGCCGTCGCGGCGCTGTTCGAGATCGGCGGCGCGTGGCTGGTGTGGCAGGGCGTCCGCGAGCACCGGGGCTGGATCTGGATCGGCGCCGGTGTGGCGGCGCTCGGGGCGTACGGGTTCGTCGCGACGATGCAGCCGGACGCGAACTTCGGCCGCATCCTCGCCGCGTACGGCGGGGTGTTCGTCGCGGGCTCGCTGATCTGGGGCATGGTGGCGGACGGCTTCCGCCCGGACCGCTGGGACGTCTCAGGTGCCCTGATCTGCCTGCTGGGCATGGCCGTCATCATGTACGCCCCACGCTGAGCACGGTCGCGCCCGGCGTGGGGCCGGGATCTACCAGGGGCTGGTGCGGAGAACGATCTCGGTGGCCAGCTCCGCCGCCGCGGCCGCCGGGACGTTGGTGACACCGTCGAGTTGTACGACGCGGAAGTCGGAGTAGACGAAGCGTCCGCTCGCGTCCGCCTCGGCACGCCGGTCGGGGCTGCCGACCATCACGGTCGTGGGGAGTTCGACGGGCGGGCAGTCGGATCCGCGCACCGCACCGGCGGCGTCGGGTGCGGCCGGATGCCCCCGGTCGGCCACCACGAGGCTGGCGAAGCGTCCGAACTGGCGGGCCGCCAGCGACCACGCCAGTTCGGCTCCCTCCCGGCTCCCGACGAGGTTGACCCACCCGACCTTCAGTTCGTCGAGCAGCGCCATGATCGTCGATTCGTCGAGACCGGTGATGTCCTCGGGAACGATCGTGCGCAGATCGGAATTGTGCAGGCGCTCGCAGACGCCGTCGTAGACATCCGGTCCGTCGCCGGCCCCCGGTAGCAGGAGAACGGTGTGTTTGCTCTCCGGTCCGTCGATGCGGACCGTGCAGTTTCCATTTCCCACCGCCACGTGCGTCAGTTCCATGGGCTAAAAACTACGCGATCGGGGACGTCTTGCGCTCGGACCTCCCCAGTTCTATGGTTCATTACATGAGTAATGAACCGATCAACCGACGAGGCGGGCGTCGATGATCGACAACGGCAGACCGCTGTTCCAGCAGATCGCAGAGCTCATCGAGAACTCGATCATCGACGGAACCCTTCCCGAAGAAGGCCAGGTGCCGTCGACCAACGAGCTCGCCGCCTTTCACCGGATCAACCCGGCGACCGCAGCAAAGGGACTGAATCAGCTCGTCGCCGACGGGATCCTCTACAAGAAGAGGGGAATCGGGATGTTCGTCACCTCCGGCGCCCGGAACGCGCTGCGCTTCCGGCGACGCGAGCGGTTCGCGCGCCAGTTCATCGAGCCGCTCGTCACCGAGGCGGACAAACTCGGCGTCAGCATCGCCGAACTCAAGACCATGCTCGACCAACGGGAGGGAGCACGATGATCGGCACAGCGTTCGACACGAAGAGGTCGCCTCGGCGCGGGGCCTCGGTAAGCGATTCGGCGACTTCGTCGCCCTCGACGGAATCGATTTCTCCCTGCAGGAGAACAAGATCTACGGTCTCCTCGGCCGTAACGGCGCCGGCAAGACCACGCTCATGCAGATCCTCACCGGCCAGGAGTTCCAGACTTCGGGTGCGGTCGAGATCTTCGGTCAGGCTCCGCACGAGAATTCCCGGGTGCTCACCGACGTCTGCTTCGTCAAGGAGAGCCAGAAGTACCCGGACGACTTCAGGGTCGCGCACGTCCTCGCGACTGCACGGCACCTGCTCCCCCACTGGAACGAGGAACTCGCACAGACACTGCTGGAGGATTTCGATCTTCCGTTGTGCCGCAAGGTCAAGAAGCTGTCGCGGGGCATGACCTCCGCGCTCGGTGTGACGGTCGGTCTGGCCTCCCGCGCACCACTCACCCTGTTCGACGAGCCGTATCTCGGCCTCGACGCGGTGGCACGGCACCTCTTCTACGACCGGCTTCTCGCCGACTACGCCGAACACCCGCGCACGGTCGTGCTCTCCACACACCTCATCGACGAGGTCAGCGACCTGATCGAACACGTGATCCTGATCGACAAGGGACGGATCGTCCTCGACGAGGACACCGACGCGCTTCGCGAAGGCGCTGTCGTCGTCTCCGGCCTGGCGTCGCTCGTCGCAGACTTCACCTCGAACAAGACTGTCCTGCACCGTGAATCGCTGGGAAATCACGAACGGGCGACCGTGCAGACCACCCTGTCGGACTCCGAACGGGACCGGGCGGTCGACGACGGTCTGCATTTCGAGCCGCTCAGTATTCAACAACTCGTGGTCCGCAGTACCACGGCCACCAAGGAGGACGCGCGATGACGAACCGGGTCCTGACCGTCTCCCGCATCCACACCGTCGCCTGGCCGCTGCTCGTCGCGTGGCCACTGGGCGTGCTGGTCGCGTCGTTCACGATCGGTGCGGCCATCTTCGCGATGGTCGGTGACACCGGCAGCGACACCAACTTCACCGGCGGTGTCTTCTCCCTGTTCGGGTTCGCCCTCGCGTTCTACCTGCAGGCCATGACACAGACGTTCCCGTTCGCACTGGGGATGAGCGTCACCCGGCGCGACATTTCGCGGCCACCCTGATCGTCGCCGCCGTCCAGGTCTTCGTGTTCGGGGTGATGCTCTACGGACTGTCGCTGATCGAGGAGGCCACCGGCGGCTGGGGTGTCGGGATGCGGATGTTCGCGATACCCAACTACTTCACGTCCGACCCGGCGATCCAGCTGGCCGCCTACTTCGCCTTCCTGTCACTGACCGCGGCGGCGGGAATGTTCCTGGGTGCACTGCATCACCGGTGGCGGGTGGTGGGGCTCTTCACGCTCGGCGTCGGCACACTCCTCGCCGCAGGCGCCGCCGCATTCGTGATCACGTGGCAGAAGTGGTGGCCGGACATCGGCCACTGGTTCGCGGACGTGCCCCGGTCGGTGCCGATGGTGTGGCTGCCGGCACTGGCCGCGGCGGCAGGGATCGTCGCGGCGTGGGCGCTCGTCCGCCGCGCGACGGCCTAGCGCACCAGGTTCGACGCGATGGCCGGGAGGCCTTGCGGGGCACCTGCGCCGAGGAGGTCCTCGAGGGCACGGAGATCGAGATTCTGCTCCACCAGGTCCGCCAGCAGATCGAGTTGACCGGTCCGGATCGCGGCGACATCCGTGTCCGGTGCGGTGACGAAACCGGTTCTCCCCGCATGTTCGGCCACGTCGTCCAGCAGGAGCCGGCGGAAGCGGTCGGTCTCCAGCAGTCCGTGCCAGTGCGTGCCGTAGACGGCGCCGCGGATACTTCCTTCCGCGGCGCCGCTGCTCGCATGGAGGAGCGGCTGGTCGCCGTTGCGCCGCACCCGGCCGTGATGGATCTCGTATCCGGACACCGGAACTCCGTGAGCGTCGCCGCGCACCTGCGCGAGCACCTTGTCCGGGGCGAACTCCACCTCGAGGTCGAGCAGTCCGAGACCGGACACAGCACCCCGGCCGGATTCGACGTCGTCGACGATCACGGACCCGAGCATCTGGTAGCCGCCACACACGCCGAGCACCGGGCCACCGCGTTTCGCGTGTGCGGCGACCGCATCCGCGATGCCGTTGCGGCGCAACCATTCCAGATCCGACACGGTCGACTTGCTGCCGGGCAGGACGATCAGGTCGGCATCCTCGAGCCGAGACGGATCGGTGACCCAGCGCACCGACACGCCGGGTTCGCACGCGAGCGCTTCGACGTCCGTCGAATTGGAGATGCGGGGCAGGCGGATCGCGGCCACCCGCAGCCAGTCGTCGCCGATCGGTGGCGCCGGGCGCCCGACCGGGGCGTCCCCCACCACACCGAGCGAATCCTCGGCGTCGAGCCACAGGTCCTCGGCGAAGGGAATCACCCCGAGTGTGGGGCGTCCCGTCATGGCCGTCAACTGCTCGAGGCCCGGCGCCAGCAACGACACGTCGCCGCGGAACTTGTTGATCACGAATCCCGCGATCAACGCCTGGTCCTCCGGTGCGAGGACCGCCACGGTGCCGAACAGGTGGGCGAGCACTCCACCGCGGTCGATGTCGCCGACGACGACCACCGGCAGGTCGGCGGCCCGGGCGAGCCCCATGTTCGCGAGGTCCGTGGCCCGCAGGTTGATCTCGGCGGGTGAGCCCGCTCCCTCACAGATCACCACGTCGTACTCGGCGCGCAGCGACGCCAGTTCCTCCGCCACCACCGCGCGCAGGTGCTGCCGGTGCTCGATGTAGTCGCGGGCTCCGACGGACGTGACCGCGCGGCCGCGCACCACCAGTTGCGACGTGCGGTCGCTGCCCGGTTTCAGCAGCACGGGGTTGAAGCGGACACTCGGCTCGAGTCCGCAGGCCGCGGCCTGCAGGGCCTGCGCCCGGCCGATCTCGCCGCCGTCCAGCGTGACGACGGAATTGTTCGACATGTTCTGCGCCTTGAACGGCGCCACCCGGACACCTCGCCGCGCCAGCATCCGGCACAGTCCCGCGACGAGGACACTCTTGCCCGCGTCGGACGTGGTGCCGGCGACGAGCAGGGCGCCCTTCCACCGGTTCTCGCTCAAGGCAGGGTGAGGATCTCGTTGCCGGTCTCGGTGACCACGATGGTGTGCTCGAACTGAGCCGTCCACTTGCGATCCTTGGTGACGACGGTCCAGTCGTCGTCCCAGATCTCCCAGCCGATGTCGCCGAGGTTGATCATCGGCTCGATCGTGAACACCATGCCGGGTTCGATGACCGTGTCCACGGAGGGCTCGTCGTAGTGGAGGATGACGAGGCCGTTGTGGAACGTGGTGCCGATGCCGTGCCCGGTGAAGTCGCGGACCACGCCGTAGCCGAAGCGGTGCGCGTACGACTCGATGACGCGGCCGATGACGTTGAGCGCGCGGCCCGGCTTGACGGCCTTGATGGCGCGCATCGTCGCCTCGTGGGTCCGCTCGACCAGCAACCGGTTCTCCTCGGCGACATCCCCGGCGAGGAACGTGGCGTTGGTGTCTCCGTGCACGCCGCCGATGTAGGCGGTGACGTCGATGTTGACGATGTCGCCGTCCTGGATCACCGTCGAGTCGGGGATGCCGTGGCAGATCACCTCGTTCAGCGACGTGCAGCACGACTTGGGGAAACCCTTGTAGCCGAGCGTCGACGGATAGGCGCCGTGATCGATCATGTACTCGTGCGCGATGCGGTCGAGCTCGTCGGTGGTGACACCCGGCGCCACCGCCTTACCCGCCTCCTGCAGGGCCTGCGCGGCGATCTTGCTCGCCACCCGCATGGCCTCGATGGTCTCCGGGGTCTGCACCCACGGCTCGTTGCCTTCCTTTGCCGTGGGCTTCCACGCGTACTCGGGACGCTCGATCCCCGCCGGTACGGCGAGGACGGGAGACACGGTTCCGGGGCTCAGTGCTGTGCGGACAGACATGGGTACCAGGTTAGACCCGTGTATGACCCGGGCGCGTCCGGACCCGTCGTGCGCGTCGATGTCACTCCCGCAGTGTGGTGAGGAAGGCGATCCGGTCGCCGCGGTAGAGGGAACGCACCCGTTCGATGGGGACGCCGTCGGTGTCGAGCGAGACACGGTGGAGCCGCAGCATCGGCATCGCGGTGGTCGAGTCGAGGAGCGCGGCCTCCCGCGGGGAGGCGAGCACGGTCTCGATCCGCTCGGTCGCCGACGCGAACACCACGCCGGTCCCGCGGATCGCCGCGTACAGCGAGGTGCCCGGGTCGAATCGGCGCGCCATCTCCCCGAACCGCTCGGCGGGCAGATGGGTGCTCTCGAGCCCGATCTTCTCGTCGTCCGCAAGGAGGACGCGTTCGAGGTGGATCACCGGCGCTCCGAACGCGAGCCCGAGCGCCTCGGCGAGATCCGCGTCGGCGCCGAGTTCCTCGAACGTCACCAGTTCGCGCCCGGGCACCCGGCCCTGGCTGACCGCACCCTCGGTGTAGGACCGCAACGACAGCGGTTGCACGAGCTTGGGGCTGGCGACGACGGTGCCGCGGCCGCGACGCTCGACGCGACCCTCGACCAGCAGTTCGTGGATGGCCTGCCGCACCGTCTCGCGGGACACCGTGAACCGCAGGGCCAGCTCCCGCTCCGCCGGCACCGCGTCGCCCACCTCGAGTTCGGCGAGGATCGACTCGAGTTCCGTGCGGACCCGGTAGTACTTGGGGACGTTCGGCGTTTCCGTCATGGCGTGGGTGTCACCGCAAGCCGCACCCTGCGCGCGACGGCGATCACGTCGTCGACGCTCGGCGCCTGCGCCCCGGGGACTTTCGCGGCGTCGTCCCAGCGCCGGAGCCGGACGGCGTCGGGCCAAGAGGGATGCCCGGTGAACTCGGCGTCGACGGCGGCGCCGCCCTGCTTGTCCAGCGTGGCAATCGATTGGCCGGACAGCGTTGCCGCGTAACCGGATTCGGTGGCCACCAGATAGCGCTTGGCGGCGACGTGCGCCCCGGCGAGCCACCCGACGCGTTCCCCGAATCGCGGCGTGAGCCAGTCGCGCGCCTCGCGGTCGTGCGCGCAGTCGCCGGGAAACCCCAGCGCGGGACTGCGGGCGATGTCGTGCAGTGCGGCGGCGAGAATCAACTCGTCGTCGGCGCCGTCGTCCATCGCCCGCCCCGCGGACTGGAGGGCGTGGTCGAGTTCGTCGATCGGCTCACCGTCGTAGACGCCGCGCAGCGACCGCAGCGCCGCCGCAACTTCGATCAGCACGGACTCTCCGGACGCGTCACTGTCGTCGTTCATGCGGCAGAGCGTACCCGAAAAATGGTCTATACCAATTGTTCACCTGCCGTTCTCCTAGCAGTGGCCCAATGGTCTAGACCAAACGGCAGGCTCCCTTTCACAGTCCCCCTCATCGTTAGGAACACGCCATGCGTCTTCGTCCCCGGATCGCCGCGGCCACCCTGGCCGCGGCCGTCCTCACCCTCGGAACCGCCTGCGGCGGAACCGGCACCGCCGCCGGTTCCGGCACCGACACCGTCACCGTCTACAGCGCCGACGGGCTCTCCGGGTGGTACCAGTCGCGTTTCGACGCCTTTACCGCAGAGACCGGGATCGCGGTGAACCTCGTCGAGGCGGGATCCGGCGAAGTCGTCTCTCGTCTCGAGAAGGAACAGTCGAACCCCCAGGCCGACGTCGTCGTCACGCTGCCGCCGTTCATTCAGAAGGCCGACTCCCAGGGACTCCTCGTGCCGAGCGGTGTCGACACGTCCGCGGTTCCCGCGGCCGAAAAGGACGCGGCCGGTCACTACGTTCCCGTCGTCGACAACTACCTGTCGTTCATCGCCAACCCGGCGGCCTCGCCCACTCCCCGGACGTGGGACGACCTACTGTCCGACCAGTTCAAGGGCAAGATCCAGTACTCCACTCCCGGTCAGGCCGGCGACGGCACCGCGGTCCTGCTGCTCCTGCAGCACCTGAAAGGCAAGGACGGCGCACTCGACTACCTCGCCGACCTGCAGGCCAACAACGTGGGACCGTCGTCCTCGACGGGCAAGCTCCAGCCGAAGGTCAGCAACGGCGAACTGCTCGTGGCCAACGGCGACGTCCAGATGAACCTCACGTCGATCGCCGACGACGGCTCGAAGTTCGACCTCTTCTTCCCCGCAGCCGCCGACGGCACCCGCACCACCGTCGCCCTGCCGTACGTGATGGGTCTGGCGAAGGGCGCGCCCCGCAGCGAGCAGGGTAAGCAGTTGATGGAGTTCCTGCTCTCCGAGGAGTCGCAGAAGACCGTCGCCGACGAGGCACTCGGCATGTCGGTCCGTGAGGACGTGCGCGCCACCGCAGGCGAGAGCGCCCCGGCGCGCGCACTGCAGGGGGTCCAGGTGTGGTCGCCGAACTGGAACGACGTACTGACCGAACTCGATTCGGACGTCGCCGCGTACCAGAAGGCCACCGGGAGCTGATCGTGTCGGGAATTCCAGCCAGGCGGGCACACCCGCTGCACGCCCCCGCGGTCCGCGGAGCAACCGACTTCTCTGCGCCGGCCATCACCTTCGACCGGGTCACCGTCGGCTACGGCCGCGGCAGGAGCGTCACCCACGCCCTGATCGACTTCACTCTGCGCGTGGGCCGCGGTGAGACGGTGGCGCTGCTCGGCCCGAGTGGGTCCGGCAAGTCGACCGCGCTCAAAGCCCTCGCGGGATTCGTCCGTCCCACTTCGGGTTCCGTGCGGCTCGGATCCCGAGACGTCACCGACCTTCCGCCCGCGAAACGGGGAATCGGCGTCGTCGTGCAGTCCTACGCCCTGTTCCCGCACATGCGGGTCGCCGACAACGTCGCGTTCGGCCTCCGCTCCCAGCGGGTGCCACGCGCGGAGATCGGCGCGCGGGTGGCCGAGGCCCTCGAGATGGTCGGGATGGCCGCCTACGGCAAGCGCCTGCCCCGTGAGCTGTCGGGCGGACAACAGCAGCGGATCGCGATCGCACGGGCCCTGGCGATCCGGCCCGCGGTCCTGCTGCTCGACGAACCACTCGCCGCGCTGGACGCGCAACTACGCGAGAGCATGCTCGGTGAGCTCTCGCGACTGCGGGCGGCGCTACCCGACACCGCGATGCTCTACGTCACGCACGATCAGAGCGAGGCGCTGGCGCTGGCCGACCGGATCGCCGTCATGCGGAACTCCCGGCTCGCCGACATCGACACCGCCGAGAACCTCTGGAAACGGCCACCGAGCAGCTTCACCGCGGAATTCCTCGGCGGCGCCAACCTACTGCCGTGCACCGTCACCCGGGTGATCGGAACGTCGGCGCTCGTGTCGATCGGCGGCGTCCCGGTCACCGCCACGGCCCCGCAACCCGACATCGGGCACGTGGAGTGGGAGTCGGACCTGCCCGCATTTCTGTGTGTCCGCCCGCATGCGGTGACGCTGACGGCGCCCGGCGCGCGCGGATCGTTCTCGGCCCGGATCGTCTCGACGGTGTGGCGGGGATCGACCACGCGGATCACGCTCGCAGTCGACGACTTCGAGGGAGTGCAGGTGGACGCGGACGTCTCCGGTCACGACCAGCGCCCACCGGGCACCGCCGTCGGCGTGCAGTTCCCCTCCGACGGCAGCGTCCTGGTGCCGGCGAGGTGACCGCGACCCTCGAGCGTCCGCCCACCGAAGCGTCGCCGCCCCGGCCCGCGCCGTTCCGGTGGCAGAGCATCGCGTGGACGCTGCCACCCCTGCTGCTCGCACTCGGTTTCGCCGTCTACCCGATGGCGCGTGTGCTCACCGAATCGCTCGACACCGAAACCGGTTCCGGTCTGGGCAACTGGTCCGGCGTCCTCGGCTCGGAACTGTTCCGCACGGCCCTGTGGCGGACGATGCAGATCGCCGCCCTCTCCACCCTGGGCTGCCTGGTCCTCGGCACGCTCCTCGCGCTCGTGCTGGCGTTCGTCCCGTTCACGGGATCGAAGGTCGTCGGACGGCTGATCGACGCGGTGCTGTCGCTCCCGTCGTTCCTGATCACGCTGGCGTTCACTTTCCTCTACGGCACGGCCGGGGCGGTGAACGCCCTGATCGCGCGCATCACCGGCGACGCCCACGGACCACTGAACTTTCTCGGCACACCACTCGGTGTGATCGCCGCGGAGATCACGTTCTTCACCCCGTTCGTCGTCCGGCCCCTGCTCGCCGCGTTCACCCAGATCCCCCGCGAACAACTCGACGTCGCCGCCAGTCTCGGGGCGTCGCCGCTGCGGGTGCTGCGGACCGTGGTGATGCCCGAGGCGTGGCCCGCACTGCTGGCGGGCGGCTCACTGGTGCTGCTGCTGACCCTCAACGAATTCGGCATCGTCCTGTTCACGGGCGCCAAGGACGTGATGACGCTGCCCGTCCTGATCTACACACGCGGCATCGTCACGTTCGACCTGCCGGGCGCAGCCGTGATCGCCACCGTCCAGGTGGCGTTGTCGCTGACCCTGTACTGCACGTACCGATTTCTGTTCGCCAAGCTGACGGGAGGCAGCCGTGCTGCTGTGGACGAGAAGATCTAGGGCACTGGCCCTGAGCCTGTTCGCCCTCGTGGTGACCGTCGTGTTCGCGGCGCCGATCGCGACCGTGATCGCTGCCGCGCTGGCCGGATCCTGGACGGGCCCGCTGCCCTCGGACCTCGGCGGCCGCAACTTCGCCGCGGCACTGTCCGACGAGAATCTCGCCAGTCTCACCGTCAGCCTGCAGACGGCGTTCATCGCGGGCGCACTGGCACTCGCGGTCGGGACTTGGGCGGCACTGGCAGCGCGGGAGGCGCCGACGTGGTTGCGCCGCACCACCGACGCCGTCTTCCACCTGCCGATCGCGATCCCGTCCGTGGCGATCGGTCTCGGTCTGCTGATCGCGTTCAACTCGCGACCGCTCCTGCTCGGCGGAACCAAGTGGATCGTGATCCTGGCACACACGATCCTCGTGCTTGCCTTCACGTTCAGCGCCGTCTCGGCGGCCCTGGACCGACTCGATCCCGCGTACCGGCAGGCCGCCGAGTCCCTCGGCGCCGGCCCCACCCGCGTCCTGCTGCGGATCACGCTGCCGCTCCTGCTGCCGGCCATCGGTGCCGCCGCGGGCCTGTCGATCGCACTGTCGATGGGCGAACTGGGCGCCACCGTGATGGTCTACCCCGCAACGTGGAAGACGCTGCCGGTGAGCATCTTCGGGCTCACCGACCGCGGTCGGGTGTTCCTCGCCGCGGCCGACACCACCCTGCTGCTGGCGGTCACGCTCCTCGCCCTGCTGGCCGTCGGCCGCCTCCGCAGGCGCTGACGCACCCGTGCGTGGTTGACGAGTCCTGACACTCCTCAACCACGCACGGGCGGCGGAGCCGCCTACTTCTGGCGCAGCAGGTACCGCTGCACCTTGCCGCTGGGCGTCTTCGGCAGGTTGGGGACGAAGTGCACGGTGCGCGGGTAGGCGTGCGCCGCGAACTTCTTCTTCACCAGTGTCTGCAGTTCGACCTCGAGTTCGCCGGTCCCGTCGACGCCGTCGCGCAGGACCACGAACGCCTCGAGGACCTCACCGCGCAACTGGTCGGGCATCCCGACGACCGCCGCCTCGACGACGTCGTCGTGCATGACGAGCACGCTCTCGACGTCGAAGGGCCCGATCCGGTAGCCGGCCATGATGATCACGTCGTCGTCGCGGGCGGAGAAGAAGTAGAAGCCGTCCTCGTCGGTCTGCCCGGCGTCGCCGGTGAGGTACCAGCGACCGTCGGCCGTGAACCGCTGCGCCGTCTTCTCCGGTGCGTCGACGTAGCCGGTGAACCACATCAGCGGGCTGTTGTGCGTGTCGATCGCGACCCGCCCCGGCGTGCGCGGCGGCGCGATCGCGTCGGAGTCGTCCTCGAGGACGGCGCACGCCCACCCCGGCAACGGTTTGCCCATGGACCCGTCGCGCACCTCTTCCCGCAGCCCGTCGGCCCAGGAGTTGGCGATGAACATGCCGTGCTCGGTCTGGCCGTAGTGATCGCGGACGAACACGTCCAGGTTGGCCTCCGCCCACGAGATCACGTCGGGAGTGAGCGGTTCACCCGCCGACGACGCGCGACGCAACGTCACCGTCTCGGGGATCGGCGTGGGGTCCGCCCGCAGACTGCGGTAGACCGTGGGGGCGGCCGCGAAGTTGGTGACGCCGAAGCGCTCCATGACCTGCCAGGTGAGGGGCGCGGAGAACCCGGCGTGGAGCAGGATGCTGCGAGTGCCCGCGGCGAGGGGCCCGAGCAGCGCGTAGTACAGGCCGTACGCCCAGCCGGGGTCGGCAGCGTTCCAGAACACGTCGTCCTTGCGGACGTCGAGGCCGAACTCCTGGTAGGCGTGGAACGACGCGAGTGCCCGCAGCCGCACCGGCACCCCCTTCGGTGTTCCGGTCGTGCCGCTGGTGAACAACTGGACGAGGGGTCCGTCGCCACCGACCGTGACGGCCGCACCCTTCGCATCCGCTGCGTCGTGCGACTCCACGAGCGTCGCGAAGTCGAGCGCGTCGGATCCTGCCCCGCCCACGACGACGACCTGCCAGGACGCGTCCGCGGGGATGTCCTCGCCGGGGGCCAGCTTGTCGAGTTGGTTGGCATCGGAGACGACGACCTTCGCGCCGCTCGCACCCAGCCGGAACGCGATCGCAGGCGGCGCGAACGCGGTGAACAGGGGAACGTGGACGGCACCCCGGCGCCAGATGCCGAGCAGCGCGACGACCAGTTCGGCCGACTTGCCCATCAGCGTCGCGACGTGGTCACCCGGCTCGACGCCGAGGTCCGCGAGTGCGGCGGCGAATCGCGTCGACTGCTCGCGCAGGTAGCCGTACGTGAGGTCCGTCGACGACAGGTCCGATTCGACGACGGTGAACGCCACGTCGTCGGCGGGGTGCCGATCGCACAGCAGTTCCGCGGCGGACGCCGTCGGCGCGTCGTACTGGTCCAGCAGCTCACGCACGCGTGCGGTGGGATCGGTGGTCATGCGGTACTCCTTGTGCTCTCATGGCCCGTGAAGGATGGTCGGGCCGTCGCCCGAACTCACTACGGTTATGATCTAGCTCACAGACCGCTGTGACTACCCCCGGAAAGGGGTGACCGACTTGGTTGCTCGTGCACCGTCGCTGCTGCGCCCTCGGGACGGGGACGCGCTTCGCGGTGAACTACGTTCCATCGCAGCTCACGGCATCGCGCCGGTCCTGTTCGGCGGCGAGGTCCAGGACGGCACACTGCACCTCAGCGAGTTCGTCGGTACCCGCACCAACAACCTCAAGGGCCTCGCCATCCCCTCGCGTTCCGGTCTCGGCGGCCGAGTGGTCGCCCAGCGCACGCCCGCGGCGGTCAACGACTACGGCCGCTCCTCGACCATTACCCACCACTACGACCGGCCCGTCCTCAGCGAGGGGCTCCGGTCCATCCTGGCGGTGCCGGTCATGGTGCGGGGCAGCTCGCGTGCCGTGCTCTACGCCGCCATCCGCGACTGCGCACCGATCGGCGACCGCACCGCCGACATCGTCGTCGCGGCGTCCCGGCGCCTCGGCACCGAGATCGCCATCCGCGACGAGGTCGATCGCCGGCTCGAGATGATGAAGACACTCGACGTGAGCGGTGCCGGTGGCGCCACCACCGAGGAACTCCGCGACATCCACGCGGAGCTGCGGAGTGTCGCGCAGACTGTCGCCGACACGTCGTTGCAGGCCCGCCTCCGCGGGCTGTCACAGCGACTGGCGGGCATTCTGCGGCCGGACGCCGACGGCGCCGAGGTGGACCCCGGCGTCCACCTCACTCCACGTGAGATCGACGTCCTGTCCCATGTGGCCCTGGGATGCACCAACAGCGAAGCAGCACAGCGTCTCTCGGTGGGACCCGAGACGGTGAAGAGTTACCTGCGCAGTGCCATGAGCAAGCTCGACGCGCGGTCGCGCCACGAGGCGGTGGTCACCGCGCGCAGGCTCGGGCTGCTCCCCTAGCGACACGCGTCTTCTCGAACGAGGGACGCAGGCGGTAGCGAAAGGCGGTGGGTCATGGGATCGACAGCGGACGCCACGAGTTCGAACGCACCAGATTCGAATTCGCCCGAACAGCCGAGCCTCAAGCGGGTAATGGGCCCGGGGTTGCTCCTGCTGTTCATCGTCGGAGACATCCTCGGCACCGGTATCTACGCGCTGACCGGAAAGGTGGCCAATCAGGTCGGTGGCGCGGTGTGGCTGCCGTTCCTGGTGGCGTTCGTCGTCGCGATCATCACCGCGTTCAGTTATCTCGAGCTGGTCACCAAGTTCCCGAAGGCCGCAGGCGCCGCGCTGTACACGCACAAGGCGTTCGGGGTGCACTTCCTCACCTACATGGTCGCGTTCGCGGTCATGTGCTCGGGAATCACGTCCGCCTCGACGGCGTCGCGGGCGTTCGCCGCCAATTTCGTCGAGGCGTTCCACCTCGACTTCTCCACCGGGATCGGCATCACCCTGCTCGGTCTCGGATTCATGACGCTGGTGGGTCTCGTCAACTTCCGCGGGGTCAGCGAGAGCGTCAAGACCAACGTCGTACTCACCTGCGTGGAGCTGTCCGGTCTCCTGATCATCATCATGATCGGGCTGTGGGCCCTCGGCGTCGGAGACGGCGACTTCTCCCGGGTGGCGACATTCGACACCGGCGACCGATCCGCACTCGGCGCGGTCGTCGCGGGAACCGCCCTCGCCTTCTTCGCGATGGTCGGATTCGAGGACTCCGTGAACATGGCCGAGGAGTGCAAGGAACCGAGCCGCATCTTCCCCAAGGTCCTGCTGACCGGCCTGATCATCACCGGCTGCATCTACGTGTTCGTGTCGATCACCGCGATCGCCCTCGTGCCGGTGAGCGAGCTCGGCGAGGGTGACACTCCGCTGCTGAAGGTCGTCCAGGCCGGGGCGCCCGCGTTCCCGATCGGGATCTTCGCGTTCATCACCATGTTCGCCGTCGCCAACACGGCGCTGATCAACATGCTGATGGCGAGCCGGTTGCTGTACGGCATGAGCCGGGAGGGCGTCCTGCCTCCCCCACTCGGCAAGGTTCACGCCACACGGCGCACACCGTACGTTGCCATCGTCTTCACCACGATCCTCGCTTTCGGCCTCATCACGTTCGTCGGCGAGGTCCCCGAACTCGGCGGCACCACCGCGCTGCTGCTGCTGGGCGTGTTCACCATCGTCAACATCACCGTGCTCGTCCTCCGCAAGCAACCAGTGGAGCACAAGCACTTCCGGGTGCCGACCGTCCTGCCGATCATCGGCGCCCTCACGTGTGGCTTCCTCGTCACTCCTTTCGCCGACCGCCCCGCGGTGCAGTACCAGATCGCGGGCGTTCTCCTCGGAATCGGTGTCGTGCTGTGGGCCTGCACCGTCCTCGTGAACAAGCGGCTCGGCAAGGGCGGACCCGAGATCGACCCCGAGAAACTCGCCGAGCACGAGTGACCCTCTCCCTCAGTACAGCGAGAGGAACAGTTCGACGGACCCGTCCGGATGATGTACCTCGAGGTCCTCGGTGAAGGCGCGTTCGATCCGGCCGCGTGCCGCCGCGTAGTCGGCGACGCTCCACGTCTCGGCGAGCGCGTCCGGTTCCGATTCGTCCTCGCAACAGAATCGGGCGAAATAGCCGGAAAGTACGCCGACCAGGACGTCGCCGGGCTCCATCTTGTCGGTCGAATCGCACGGGTATCCGACGACGACCGTGAACGTGCGCGGCGGCGGTGAGGCCGCGTAGACCACGAAGATCTCCGAGATCCCCCGATCCCTGATCCGCTCCACCGTGTAGTCGACGAGTTCCCGTCCCGGCCCGGGACGTCCGGGTTTGCCTTCGGGAATGGTCAGGCCCACAAACGATTCCGCCTGCCGCTTGACGATCTCGATCATCGCTTCTCACCCATCGCACTCGACGGCATGCCGGACTCGTCCACGTGGATCGGAATGTACAGGTCCACGGCGTAGGCGTGGGGATACGCTTCGAGGTCCCCGGTGTACGTCCGCTCGATGTCGCCGTTCGTCTCCGCCTCGCTGACCTGCGCCCACAGCCGCAGCATCACGTCGGGAAACATTCCCCGCGAGGAGAACTTGGCGTACGTGCCGGGCGGGATACGCGAAATGACGTGCCCCCGTGTGGCGTCGTCCACCGTCGCGCACTCGTACCCGACGATCTGGGTGTAATACGACTCGACGTCGGGCGCGAAGTCGATGTAGGTGGAGGCGAGCGGCCCCCCGGCCTCGTGGTGGAGCACTCTCGTCCATGCGCGGTCGAGGCGAGGGTCGCTCAGCTTCCCCAACGCCCGCTGGGGGCTGCGCACGGGCAGACCGGCCACCAGGGTCTCGCCGCGCTCGATGATCTCGAACCCCATGTCAGATCGCATCCTCGAGCACGTGTGCGTCGCGAACGCCGACGCAGGGCACCCCTCGAGCCCGCGCCAGCTGCATCGCCATCGCATCGGATGGCGAACAGAGTCCGTCCAGGACGTCCTCGGTCGCGATCGCGCAGACGACGTCGCCCTCACATTCGCTGATCGATTCGATTCCGCGGTCGGAAGCCCACTGCCGCAACGCAACCCACCGCGTGAGCTCGGTGCCGGCGCCCGGGCGCCCGACGAACAACACCCTCCGGGCGCCGTTCGCTGTCTCCACGCGATTCACTTCTGCACTGATGGTCATGGTCCGACTTCCTGTCCACGTTGGCTTTTCGATCCCGACTGTGCGGGTTCTTCCGTCTGCAACCAACTATGGACCGACCCGGCGGCAGCGTCTGTCCACCGATCAGCCCCCGAGCAGGATGAATTCCGCGTCCTCCGATCGGTGGACAGCGTCGGTGTCAGTACCCCTCGGGCAGCGCGGCGAACATGTCGCGGGTGACGGCGACGGCGTTGTCGGAACTGCCGCCGCGCACCACCAGCGTCGCGAACGCGAGGTCGCCGCGGTACCCGACGAACCAGGCGTGCGAACCGCCCTCGACCTCGGCCTCACCCGTCTTGCCGTACACCTCACCCTGGTCTTCGATCCGCTCGGCGGTGCCGCTCGTCACCACGAGACGCATCATCCCGCGCAGCCCGTCGACCATCTCCGGGCTGATCTGCGGATGGTCACCGTCGATCGTGGTTTCCCGTCCCGCGATCAACCGCGGCACAGGCGTCGAACCGTGTGCGATGGTCGCCGCGGCCAACGCCATCCCGAACGGGCTGACCACCACCTTGCCCTGCCCGAACCCGTCCTCGGTTCGCTGCACCAGATCCTCGGCAGGCGGCACCGAACCGGAGTCGGTCGGCAGGCCCACCACTTCGTAGTCGGGCCCGATTCCGTACTGCGACGCCGCGACCGTCAGTGCGTCGGGCCGCATCTCGCTGGCGAGTTTCGCGAACGACGTGTTGCACGAGCGGGCGAACGCCGTCGCCATCGGCACGGTGCCGAGCGCGAACTCGTTGTAGTTGGGGACGCTGCGCTCACCGATCTCGATGCGTCCCGGACACGGCACCATCGTGTCGGGTGTCGCGATGCCCGACGAGATCGCGGCGCCTGCGGTGATGATCTTGAACGTCGAACCGGGCGGATACAGGCCGGTGAGCGCGACCGGTCCGTCCTTGTCCGCGGCCTTGTTCTGCGCGACGGCCAGCACGTCGCCGGTCGACGGCTGGATGACGACCATCATCGTCTGGTCGGTGCGGGCATTGACGGCGTTCTGCGCGGCGATCTGGATGGGACGGTCGAGGCTGATCGAGAACGACGGGGACGTCTGCGGAGCGGTCTCGGTGAGCACGTCCGTGTCGACACCGTTCTGGTTGACCGTGACCACACTCCAGCCGGCCTTGCCGTCGACCTCGTCGATCACGGTCTTCTTCACCTGACCGACCAGATCGGGTGCGAAGTTCCGGTCGGTGGCCACGAGATCGGCCTCGTCGGACACGCTCACCCCGGGAATGGCGCCGAGTACGCCGGCGACCTGTTCGTAGTCGTCCGACCGCAGCCTGGTGACGAGGTAGTCGCCCTTGACCGCCGTCGCCGATTCGGCGATCGACTGCGCAGTGAGCGTGTTGTCGAACGTGGCGAGGGCCGACGCGAGGGACTGGGCGCTGACGATCACGTTGCCCGACTGCGAAGCGTCGAGCTTCACGCGGTACACCACCCCGGGCACGAGAACGTCCGACCCGGAATGCTCGTTGACCCGCGCCCGCGGGGCGGCAGTGGAACGCAGCGACATCGTCTGCCGATCACCCAACCGGGGATGGACGTTGGTGGAACTCCAGCGCACGGCCCAGTCGCCGCCGCGCCGCCCCATCTGGAGTTCGCCCGAATACGTCCACACCCGGTTCTTCGGCAGATGCCATTCGTACGTGTACCCGACGGTGG
This sequence comes from Rhodococcus sp. JS3073, assembly GCF_026810085.1. NCBI lineage: Bacteria > Bacillati > Actinomycetota > Actinomycetes > Mycobacteriales > Nocardiaceae > Rhodococcus > Rhodococcus sp. JS3073. The sequence continues at coordinate 748,805 of NZ_CP113951.1, forward strand.
CCGTGTCACCGCTGACGTGGACGTCCGTCGTCCGGGCGTCGAGGGACTCGGCCTGCAGCGACGTCCACGCGGACTCGAGGGCCTGGCGGGCGACGTCGGGGCGATCCGACAGATCGGCGGCCTCCTCCGCGTCCTGCTCCGCGAACGCCGTCAGAAACGCCTGCGCGGCCGGTTCCGGACCGTCCGGTCTCGGCGTGCACGCCGTGAGACCCACCGTCAGCACAGCAGCGCCGCAGAGGGCGATCGACTGGACGACGCGTAAGCGAGAATATGGCCGCAGGTTCATCGCCGCCCATGGTATGTCGGCGGACACCGCCGACACGGTAGGCGGACAGCGAGTCAGTCCAGGAGAATTGTGGCGAACGTCGCGACCTGGCTGAAGCCGATCCGCGCGTACGCGCTGCGGGCCACCGTGTTGAAGCTGTTGACGTAGAGGCTGGCGATGCGGCCCTCCGCGATGACGGCCTCCGCGACCGTCGCCGTGCCCGCGGCCCCGAACCCGTGTCCGCGATACATCGGATGCACCCAGACACCCTGGATCTGCCCGACCCGCGAGGACACCGATCCGACCTCGGCCTTGAACACCACCTGACCGTCGTCGAATCTGGCCCACGCCCGGCCGGCGGCGATCAGATTCGCGACGCGGCGGCGGTACCCTCGTCCGCCGTCGTTGGCGCGGGGATCGATGCCGACCTCCTCGATGAACATCGCGACCGCGGCAGGCAGGTACTGCTCGAGTTCGTGCATCCGCACCTGCCGGACCAAGGGGTCCGGGCGGCACTGCGGAGTACTCGCCAACGCCAGCAGCGGCTGGTCGGGCCGGACCTCGCGGGCAGGCCCCCAATCCATCTCCAGCATCTCCCACAGCGGCAGCGTCAGTTCGGCCCGGCCGACCAGCGACGAACACATCCGCGGCGTGCGACAGGCCCGGTCGGCGAACGCCCGCATGTCGTCGATGCTGCCGCGCAGCGGCACGAAATTCGCACCCGAGAAGCACAACGATTCGAGCGGGCCGCCCCGACTCCACAACTCTCCGTGAATCATCCGGGGATCGATGCCGCCCTCTTCAACGCGAGCGGCAACCATGCAGGCGGCGACAGGATCGGCGTCGAGAACGCGGAGCACGTGTGCTGCGTCCCGACTGCTCAACTGTTTGGCACCGAGGAGCTTGAGCATCTACCCAACCTTGTCAGCTAGTGGACCTGCCCACCAGATTGCCATGAACTCGCCGGAAACGGGAGACGTTTCGTTGCCCGCTGCCTGCGCCGACTCAGCTGACCGTCACGACGGGTGATCCGGACGTCGCATCACCCTCCATCTCCTCGGCGATCCGCATTGCTTCCTCGATCAGGGTTTCGACGATCTGCGCCTCCGGCACGGTCTTGATGACCTTGCCCTTGACGAAGATCTGGCCCTTGCCGTTGCCGGACGCGACACCCAGGTCGGCCTCGCGGGCCTCACCGGGACCGTTGACGACGCACCCCATGACGGCGACGCGCAGCGGAATCTCCATGCCCTCGAGGCCGGCGGTGACCTCGTCGGCCAGCGTGTACACATCGACCTGGGCCCGCCCGCACGACGGGCAGGACACGATCTCGAGCTTCCGGGGCCGCAGGTTCAGCGACTGCAGGATCTGCGTGCCGACCTTGATCTCCTCGGCGGGCGGAGCGGACAGCGACACCCGGATGGTGTCGCCGATGCCGTCGGCCAGCAGCGCACCGAACGCCACCGCCGACTTGATCGTGCCCTGGAACGCCGGACCGGCCTCGGTCACCCCGAGGTGCAGCGGGTAGTTGCACTGCGCCGCCAGCTGCCGGTAGGCCTCGACCATGATCACCGGGTCGTTGTGCTTCACCGAGATCTTGATGTCGCCGAACCCGTGTTCCTCGAACAGTCCGGCCTCCCACAGGGCGGACTCGACCAGCGCCTCCGGCGTGGCCTTGCCGTACTTCTGCATCAGGCGCGGGTCGAGGGAACCGGCGTTGACGCCGATGCGGATCGGGATGCCGGCGTCGCCTGCGGCCTTCGCGACCTCCTTGACGCGTCCGTCGAACTCCTTGATGTTGCCGGGGTTCACACGGACGGCCGCGCAGCCCGCCTCGATGGCGGCGAAGATGTACCGGGGCTGGAAGTGGATGTCGGCGATGACCGGGATCTGGCTCTTCTTCGCGATGGTCGCGAGCGCGTCGGCATCCTCCTGCCGCGGGCAGGCGACGCGGACGATGTCGCAGCCGGACGCCGTGAGTTCGGCGATCTGCTGCAGGGTGGCGTTGACGTCGTGGGTCTTGGTGGTGCACATCGACTGCACGGATACCGGGAAGTCGCTGCCGACACCGACAGTTCCGACCTGGAGCTGGCGAGTCGTGCGGCGGGGTGCGAGAACGGCGGCCGGGCCTTCGGGCATACCCAATCCGACAGGGCTGGTCACGTGGGTGCCTTCTTTCGTAGCTTCAAGTCCGAGTTTAGCGATCACTGGAAGAGCTTGATCGGGTTGACGATGTCGGCGGTCAGCGTGAGGAGCATGTATGCGCCGCCTATGACGATCACCACATAGGTGACGGGCAGAAGTTTCATGTAGTCGACAGGTCCCCCGCTGGGAAGTCCGCGCCTGCTGCGGAACCAGTCCCGGACCCGCTCGTACAGGGTGACCGCCATGTGCCCGCCGTCGAGCGGCAGCAGCGGCAGGAGGTTGAACATCCCGAGGAAGAAGTTCAGGCTCGCGAGCAGTAGCACGAACGCTTCCCAGATTCCCTGTTCGGCGATCTGGCCGCCGATGACGCTGGCGCCGTACACGGAGATCGGGGTCTCCGGGTCGCGTTCGCCGCCCGTCACCGCGTGCCACAGGTCGACGGCCTTGCTCGGCATCTGCACCAGCCGCTCGGCGGTCATCACGAACATGTCGCCGGTGAACTCGAACGAGGCGGGCACCGCGGAGAGAGCCGAGTGCTCGACGACGCTCGGTGTCGCGCCGATGCCGATCGCGCCGACGGTCGCCTCGTGAGGTTCGGTCTCCCCCTCCTCTTGGACCCAGCGCTGCACCTGCTGGACCGGGACGACGATCGTCTGCTCTTCGCCGTCCCGCTCGATCGTGAAGTCGACCGGACCGGACAGCGAACGCGTGGCGGCGGCCACGTCGGCGAACGTGGGCGTGTCCTTGCCGTCGACCGCGGTGATGACGTCACCGGTCCTGATGCCCGCCTGCTCGGCGGGGCCCGGGCCGGTGCACTCGGACAGGGCGTAGTCGGGGCCGGGCCCCTGGGTCGGCGCCGCGCACCCGACCGAACCGACGACCGCGTCGGTGGACCGGTTGAGGTCGGGCAGCCCCCACCCGACCGCGAGGACGTAGACCAGCACGAGCCCGAGGACGAAGTTCATGCCGATGCCGCCGGACATCACCGCGAGGCGCTTCCAGGTCGGCTTCTTGTACATGGCCCGGTCTTCTTCGTCCGGTTCGAGTTCGTCCAGCGCCGTCATCCCGGCGATGTCGCAGAACCCGCCGAGCGGGAGCGCCTTGAGCCCGTACTCGGTCTCACCGCGGCGGAAGGAGAAAATTTTGGGTCCGAAACCGATGAAGTACCGGCGGACCTTCATGCCGGTGGCCTGCGCCACCCACATGTGCCCCGCTTCGTGAAGTGCGATCGACAGCGCGATCCCGAGGGCGAAGAGAACAACGCCCACTGCGAACACCATGCAGTTCTAGCCTTCCTGCTTCACGAGCTGACGTGCTCGCTCACGTGCCCAGCCGTCGGCGGCCAGTACATCTTCCACGGTAGCCGGTGGCGCCGACCACTCGTCTGCCTCGGACAGCACGGAGGCGACGGTGCGGACGATGCGCGGGAACCGGATGATCCCGTCCAAGAATGCCTGAGCCGCGACCTCGTTCGCAGCGTTGTAGACGGCGGTGAGGCATCCCCCACTCTTGCCTGCCTCGCGGGCGAGGTCGACGGCGGGGAAAACCTGCGAGTCGAGTGGCTCGAATTCCCAGGTGGATGCGGTGCCGAAGTCGCAGGCCGCGGCGGCGCCGGCCACACGATGCGGCCAACCGAGCGCCAGGGCGATCGGGAGCTTCATGTCGGGCGGGCTGGCCTGCGCCAGCGTCGACCCGTCGGTGAACGTGACCATCGAATGCACGATGGACTGCGGGTGAACGGTGACGTCGATCCGGTCGTAGTCGACGCCGAACAGCAGGTGGGTCTCGATCAGTTCGAGCCCCTTGTTGACGAGTGTCGCGGAGTTCAGCGTGTTCATCGGCCCCATCGACCACGTCGGGTGGGCACCGGCCTGCTCGGGTGTGACCGATTCGAGCCGATCGGCCGTCCAGCCGCGGAACGGTCCGCCCGAGGCGGTGAGCACCAGCCGGTCCACCTCGTTCGCGCTGCCACCCCGCAGGCACTGGGCCAGCGCGGAGTGTTCCGAGTCGACCGGCACGATCTGTCCCGGAGCCGCCGCGGCAGTGACGAGGGGCCCGCCGGCGACGAGCGACTCCTTGTTGGCGAGGGCGAGCCGCGCACCGGACTCGAGGGCGGCCAGGGTCGGCTCCAGCCCCAGCGAACCGACCAGTGCGTTGAGCACGACGTCCGCTTCCGTGGTCCGCACGAGTTCGGTGACGGCGTCCGGTCCGCTCAGCACGCCGGGCCGATCCAGCGATGCGGCGGCCCGCGGATCCGCGACTGCGACGGAGGACACACCCGTCTCAGAAATCTGCCGGGCCAGCAGTTCGACGTTTCCGCCACCGGCCGCGAGTCCCACCACCGTGAACTTGTCCGGGTTGGCGGCCACCACCTCCAACGCCTGGGTACCGATCGAACCTGTGCTGCCGAGCAGCAGGACGCGAGTGGGCCTGTTTTCATCCACCCACCCATTGTTCCTGATGAAATGCGGACGGCCCGCCATGGATGGCCCCGCTACATACGACGGGCAGTCGTATGTCACGATATGTCGAGTAGCGCAACCGAATCTGCAGGAGGATCGATCGTGGCCGGTACCCAGTTGGAGCCCTCGTCCAGCGACCCCATCGTGGCCGCACACATCGACACCGCGGAGGTCCCGTCGGCAGCGTGGGGCTGGAGCGGTGAGGCGCCGAAGACGTTCCGGTTCTTCGGATGGTTCTTCGCCGTGTTCCTGCTGCTCATGATCATCGGCAACCACACCGGCCTGGTCGAGGACCTGTGGCTGATCGGCTGCGCGGCCCTGATGGTCCTGATCCTCGTTCGCGACATCGTCCTGCGGCGCAAGCCCCGGTAACACCGAACCACAAGCGAAACCCCTCGTCCCCGATCACTCGGGGACGAGGGGTTTCGTCGTTTCGGTCGGTGCGGCGGACCTAGTTCTCGGCCGCGAGCTGCCCGCAGGCGGCTGCGATCTCCTGGCCGCGGGTATCCCGCACGGTGCAGGACACACCCTGCGCCAGCACGCGCCGGACGAATTCCTTCTCCACCGGCTTCGGGCTCGCGTCCCACTCACTGCCCGGTGTGGGGTTCAGCGGAATGAGATTCACGTGCACCAGCGGCCCGAGCGCCTTGCGCAGTTTCTTACCCAGCAGGTCGGCGCGCCACGGCTGATCGTTCACGTCCCGGATCAGCGCGTACTCGATCGAGACGCGGCGCCCGGACTTGTCCGCGTAGTACCGGGCGGCGTCGAGGACCTCCGCCACCGACCAGCGGTTGTTCACGGGGACCAGGGTGTCGCGCAGTTCGTCGTCCGGGGTGTGCAGAGACACGGCCAGCGTGACGCTGAGGTCCTCGTCGGCGAGCTTGCGGATCGCAGGCGCCAGACCCACCGTCGACACCGTCACGGAGCGCTGCGACAAACCGAGGCCGTCGGGGGCGGGCGAGGTGATACGACGGACGGCGGCGACCACTCGCTTGTAGTTGGCGAGCGGCTCCCCCATCCCCATGAAGACGACGTTCGACAACCGGCCCGGACCGCCGTGGACGTCACCGTCGCGCAGAGCGGCGGCGGCCGCACGCACCTGGTCGACGATCTCGGCGGTCGAGAGGTTGCGTTGCAGCCCGCCCTGACCGGTCGCGCAGAACGGGCATGCCATTCCGCACCCCGCCTGGCTGGAGATGCACAGCGTCGCGCGGTCGGGGTAACGCATGAGAACGCTTTCGAGCAGCGTCCCGTCGTTGGCCTTCCAGAGCGTCTTGCGGGTGTCGCCGCCGTCGCAGGCCAGGTGCTTGACCGGGGTCAGCAGCGTCGGGAACAGGGCCGCGCCCACCTGCTCGCGCACGGCGGCGGGGAGATCGGTCATCTTCTCCGGATCCGCCTCGAGCCGCGCATAGTACTGCCGGGCCAGCTGATCGGCCCGGAAACCGGGCAGACCCAGCTCCTTGACGGCCTCCTGCCGCTCGGCGGAGTCGAGGTCCGCGAGATGCTTGGGCGGCATCCCACGCCGGGGCGCGGTGAAAACGAGGGGAAGCGAGACAGCCATAGTTTCTCCATTGTCCCATTGATTCGGGGGTCGTTGTCGTGCGGATGCCTGATCGACGTCGTTTCGCCGCCCGATGTGCATGCGGAACCCGTCCAGGTGGGTGAAGATCAACTTATGTCGACAACACCGGACGACCCCTCGAACTTCCCTCCGGCGGTCCCGGCAGGTCGCGGTCCCGGCACGGGACCCGTGCCTGCCGACCCACCGCACCCCGACACCACACCGGCAGGCACCGAGCATCCCGACGTCGCACGCCGCAAGGGCATCACGCACACCCGGGTGGGCGCCACGTGGACCGGTCTGGTGATCGGAATCGTCGTTCTGGTACTGCTTCTCGTGTTCATCCTGCAGAACCTCGACAGCGTGACTCTCGAAATGTTCGCCTGGGAATTCACCCTCCCGCTGGGTGTCACGCTGTTGTTCGCGGCGATCGCCGGCGCGGTGATCATGGCCCTCGCGGGCGGGGTCCGCATCATCCAGATCCGTCGGGCAGCGAACCGGCAGCGGCGCCTGAACAGTAATTTCTAACTGAACAATAGTTACGCAAGTGGATTGCGCAGACGCTGAGCGAGCAGAATTACTGTCGTGGATATCACCGGAAGGGCACGACTGTGAAGGCCGACATGGAGACGACTGTGGCACCGCGTATCGCGGCTGAACAAGCACGATCCTGGCTGCTGGTTCCCGCCGGCAAGCCCGAGGGTTTCGAGGCGGCCCATGCCAGCGCCGCCGACGCCGTGATCCTCGACCTCGAGGACGCCGTCACTCCCGACCGCAAACCCCGGGCCCGCGCCGACGTCGTCGCCTGGCTCGGCGAGCACCGGCGCGCGTGGGTGCGGATCAACGACGCCACCACCCCCTACTGGGCGGACGACCTGGCAGCCCTGAACGGTGTTCCCGGGCTCGAAGGCGTCATGCTCGCCAAGACCGAGAGTGGCATGCAGGTCGACGCCACCGCCGAGCGCCTCCCCGAGGGCACGAAGGTGCTCGCCCTCGTCGAATCCGCGATGGGACTCGAGGCGGCACCCGAGATCGCCCGGACGGAGGCCACGTTCCGGCTCGCGTTCGGCAGCGGCGACTTCCGCCGCGACACCGGGATGGACGATTCGCCGCTGGCGATGGCCTATCCCCGCTCCCGGCTGACGGTCGCCAGCCGGGCCGCCCGGATCGCACCGCCGATCGACGGCCCCACCCTCGGCACCGACATCGACGCCCTGGTCCGGGCATCGGCGCTGACCCTGTCGATGGGCATGACCGGGAAACTGTGCATGACCATTGCGCAGACGGCCCCGGTCAACGACGCACTGAGCCCCTCCCCGGCCGACGCCGAATGGGCCCGCGACGTGATCGCGGACCTCGGCGAGGACGGCTCCCGAGTGCGGGACGGCAGCGACCTCCCCAAACTGGCGAAGGCCAAGAAGATCAACGCGCTCGCGAAGCTCTTCCACATCGCACCGCGGTAACGACCCCGGTCAGAGCATCTCCAGCCCGGCGGGCTTTCGCCGGACGTGCACGCGATAGCGCACGTCGAGAGCCACGCCGGGTGTCTGCGCGAACGCCTTCGATGCCGTCTTCCCGGTGAACTCGATACCGAGCACACCGCGCAACGATTCCCGATCCGGGAAACGCCATCGTGTCTCCACGCGCACCAGGTCGAACCCCTGCGCCGCGAAGAAGGCCTCGACGGCCGCCGGGTTGTACTGCGGCAGGTCGGCCCGCATCCACTCGCCGTACGGATGGGCTGTGGCGTCGAGATCGACCACCACCAGCGCGCCGCCCGGGCGCAGCACACGCATCGCCTCGCAGATTCCGCGGCCGCAGCCGGGACCGAAGAAATAAGCAGTCCGCGCGTGCACGACGTCCACGCTCGCGTCACCGAGGGGTATGCCCTCGGCCGAGCCCTCGATCACCCGGACGTTCGGCAGGTGCCCCACGCGGGTGCGGGCACGTTCCAGCAGGGGCGGATGCGGCTCGACTCCGTAGACCGTGGCCGCCGACTCGGCGAAGACCGGCAGGTGGAAGCCGGAACCGCAGCCCACATCGGCGACGGCGCCGCCCGTCCGGTCCACTGCCCCGCGCAGGTGCCGGAAGATCGCCCCGTCCACGTCCTGGGCACGATTCTCGACCTCGTACCACTCGGGCCAGTGCCAGATGTTCGGGCTGGGGATGGTCACGGCAGGACGGTCAGACGAGGACCGTGAGCACCAGCCACGTCACGAACGCCGACGGCAGCAGGGAATCGAGACGGTCCATGATGCCCCCGTGCCCGGGGAGCAACGTGCCCATGTCCTTGATGCGGAGCTCTCGCTTGACCTGGGATTCGATGAGATCGCCGAGCGTGGCGGTGATCACCAGGACAACGCCGAGGAGCACGCCGATCATCGAGTTCTCGTCGAGGATCAGGGTGACCGTGAGCAGGCTGCCGATGACGCAGAACAGCAGCGAACCGAAGAACCCTTCCCACGACTTCTTGGGGCTGATCGCCGGCACCATCGGATGCTTGCCGAACAGCACACCCGCCGCGTAGCCGCCCACGTCGGAGCAGACCACGCCGATCATCAGGCACAGCACCCGCCCGGCGCCGTCGTCCTGCAACACCATCAGCACGGCGAACGACGCCAGCAACGGGATCCAGGAGGCGACGAACACGGTGATCGCCGTGTCCCGGAGGAAATTCTGTGGTGTCGCCTTCAGCCCGTGGTCGAACAGGCGCCAGACCATGCAGACGAGCACCGTCCCCGCGAATGCACTGAGCACCCCCACCGGGCCGAACGGCCAGCCGAGCCACAGGATCGCCTGACCGCCCGCGAGCAGCGGGATCCGGGGTGCGCTGATCCCGGCCTCACGCAGACGCTTGGTGACCTCCCACGTGGCCACGGCCATCGCGACGGCCACCACACCGATCCACACCAGCGGCACGTAGACGAGGATCAGGATCAGCGCGACGCCGAGACCGACGCCCACGCCGATCGCGGCGGGAAGGTTACGCCCGGCCTTCGATTTCGCGGCCGGGGCCGCCTCCGGCGCGGGCGCACCCCCGGAGACCGGTTCCGAGGGGTCGCCCTCGGAGATGGGTCCCCCTGGGGTCCCGTGTTCTGCTGGCACGGTCACTGTCCCCGATCCACTCCTCGTCTCGTGACTAAACTTCCAGTAACTCGGCTTCCTTGTGCTTCACCAGTTCGTCGACCTGCGCGACGTACCGGGCGGTCGTCTTGTCGAGTTCCTTCTCGGCCCGGCCGACCTCGTCCTCGCCGGCCTCGCCGTCCTTCTGGATCCGGGACAGCTCGTCCATCGCCTTGCGGCGCACATTGCGCACGGACACCTTCGCGTCCTCGCCCTTGGACTTGGCCTGCTTGACCAGTTCGCGGCGGCGTTCCTCGGTGAGCTGGGGTACGGAGATCCGGATCAGGTTTCCGTCGTTGGACGGGTTCACGCCCAGGTCGGAGTTCCGGATCGCCGTCTCGATGGCGCCGAGCTGGGAGGCCTCGTACGGCTTGACGACGACCAGTCGCGCTTCCGGCACGTTGATGCTGGCGAGCTGCGTGATCGGGGTGAACGCGCCGTAGTAGTCGATTCCGATGCGATTGAACATGCCGGGATTCGCGCGGCCCGTGCGGATCGATCCGAGATCGTCCTTGGCCACCGTGACAGCCTTCTCCATCTTCTCCTCGGCTTCGAAGAGAGCTTCATCAATCACGGCTGTTCCTCCATGTCGTTCTGCATCGATTCGTCACTGCCTCTGTTTCGAGAAAACTCTGTGTCGAGCGTGTCACTCGCGTCATGACTTGACGAGCGTTCCGATCTTCTCACCGGACACTGCCCGAGCGATATTCCCCTCGGTCAGCAGATTGAACACCATGATCGGCATCTCGTTGTCCATACATAGGCTGAAGGCCGTCGCGTCGGCGACCTTGAGCCCCTGTTCGATGACCTCACGGTGCGTGATCTGCGTGTACATCGTCGCGGTCGGGTCGAGGTTCGGGTCCGCCGTGAACACGCCGTCGACGGCCTTGGCCATCAAGACGACCTCGGCGCCGATCTCGAGTGCGCGCTGCGCCGCGGTCGTGTCGGTCGAGAAGTAGGGCATGCCCATGCCGGCGCCGAAGATCACGACGCGACCCTTCTCGAGGTGACGCTGAGCGCGCAGCGGAATGTAAGGCTCCGCCACCTGCCCCATGGTGATCGCCGTCTGCACGCGGCTGTCGATACCCTCTTTCTCCAGGAAGTCCTGCAGAGCAAGGCAATTCATGACGGTGCCGAGCATGCCCATGTAGTCGGAACGCGCGCGGTCCAAACCTCGCTGCTGCAGTTCCGCACCACGGAAGAAGTTGCCGCCGCCGATGACCACCGCCACCTGCACCCCGGATCGCACGACCTCGGCGATCTGTTCCGCGACCTTGGTCACCACGTCGGGGTCGAGGCCGACCTTGCCACCACCGAACATTTCTCCGCCGAGTTTGAGAAGGACTCGATGGAATCCCGTACGTTCGTTGGCTGGTTCGGACATTGCTCTCCTCAGTTCCACAGCACTCGTCGATTTCGACAGCGGCCGAGCGCGCCCACGCGCCTACTCGACCCATTCAGACGGCCATCTTCATCCTGCCTCATCAGGACGGTGGCGGTATACGTAGGCCCCGCCGGGCGAGCGCACTCGTCCGACGGGGCCATACGACTCACACGACTAGCTCGAAGCACCGACCTCGAAGCGAACGAAGCGCTTGATGGTGACGCCGGCCTCGTCGAGGATCGCCTTGACGGACTTCTTGGAGTCCTGCACCGAGGACTGCTCGGTCAGCACGACGTCCTTGAAGTAGCCGTTGACGCGGCCTTCGATGATCTTCGGCAGAGCCTGCTCCGGCTTGCCCTCGGCGCGAGCGGTCTCCTCGGCGATGTGACGCTCGTTGGCGACGATGTCCTCGGGGACCTCGTCACGCGTGACGTACTTGGCCTTGAGCGCCGCGACCTGCATGGCGGCACCGCGAGCGGCCTCCGCAGCAGCGTCACCCTCACCGGTGTACTCGACGAGGACGCCGACGGCGGGCGGCAGGTCGGCGCTGCGCTTGTGCAGGTAGACCGCGACCGGTCCGTCGAACGAGGCGATCTTGCTCAGGACGAGCTTCTCGCCGATCTTCGCGGACTGCTCCTGGATGACGGTGTCGACCGTCTTGCCGTCGAGTTCGAGCGCCTTGAGCGCGTCGACGTCGGCGGGCTTCGCTGCCGCGGCGACCGTGACGATCGACTCGGCGAGCTTCAGGAAGTCCTCGTTCTTCGCGACGAAGTCCGTCTCGCAGTCGAGCTCGAGCAGGACGCCGTCCTTGGAAACGACCAGCCCCTCGGCCGTGGTGCGCTCGGCACGCTTGCCCACGTCCTTGGCGCCCTTGATGCGCAGCTGCTCCACAGCCTTGTCGAAGTCACCCTCGGCCTCAGCGAGAGCGTTCTTGCAGGCCATCATTCCGGAGCCGGTGAGCTCGCGGAGCCGCTTGACGTCAGCGGCGGTGTAGTTCGCCATGGTGAGCGAGCCTCCTCATATGTCTGTCGGGACGTAAGTCAGGGTAGTACTCGGACCAGACCGTGAAACGGCCCTGACCAAAAGATCTCTGGTCAGGGCCGTGTGCATCGGATCAGGCCTCGGTGGAGGGTGCCTCTGCTGCGGGGGCCTCGGCAGCCGGAGCCGCCTGTGCCTCAGCTGCGGGAGCGGCCTCTGCGGCGGGCGCTGCCTCAGCGGCGGGCGCTGCCTGCGAGAGCAGTTCCTGCTCCCACTCGGCGAGGGGTTCGCCGGCGCCGGCCTCGGGCTTCGCGTCCTTGTCGGCGCTCAGTCCGGCACGGGCCTGCACGCCCTCGGCCACCGCGGAAGCGACGACCTTGGTGAGCAGGGCGGCGCTGCGGATGGCGTCGTCGTTGCCCGGGATCGGGTAGTCGACGAGGTCGGGGTCGCAGTTGGTGTCCAGGATCGCGATGACCGGGATGTTCAGCTTGCGAGCCTCGGCAACGGCCAGGTGCTCCTTGTTGGTGTCGACGACCCACACCGCGGAGGGGACCTTGGCCATGTCGCGGATACCACCGAGAGTGCGGTCCAGCTTGGTCATCTCACGCGTGAGCATGAGGATTTCCTTCTTGGTGCGACCCTCGAAACCACCGGTCTGCTCCATGGCCTCGAGCTCCTTGAGGCGGAGAAGACGCTTGTGGACGGTGGTGAAGTTGGTGAGCATGCCGCCGAGCCAACGCTGGTTGACGTAGGGCATCCCGACGCGAGTGGCCTCGGCCGCGATGGATTCCTGGGCCTGCTTCTTCGTGCCGACGAAGAGGACGGTGCCGCCGTGGGCAACGGTCTCCTTGACGAACTCGTACGCCTTGTCGATGTACGTCAGCGTCTGCTGCAAGTCGATGATGTAGATGCCGTTGCGGTCGGTGAAGATGAAACGCTTCATCTTCGGGTTCCAACGACGGGTCTGGTGACCGAAGTGCGTGCCGCTGTCGAGCAGCTGCTTCATTGTTACGACAGCCATGGCTGTGTATCTCTCTTTCATTGCCGGTTGATGCAGAGCATCTCGGGGACGCTCCACCCTGGCACCCGCAGACCATCGGACTCACACCGAGATGCGAGACCAGCCGAGGGCCGATAACCTGCGCGGGCGCGCGAAGTCGGACTGTGGGAGCACAGACCGCTCGATCAGTGTACGGCCTCCACGCCGAACGCCCTAACCGCCCCTGCCACACCGCGGCCGCACATGCAAGGGTTTCGCAGGATCTGTGGACAAAACGTAGTCGATCCACATTCTCGTCCGCTGCCCGTTCACCGGCCCGGACGTGCGGGATCGTCCATCCATGACGACATTCGGGGCAATCGTGCGGGCGCTCACGGCGGCTGCCACGGCGTCCACGCTGCTGACCGCCGCGGCGCTCGTCGCCCCGCCCGCCGACGCCGCGCCGACCGGTGAAGTCGACTGGCCGCTGCACCCACGACCGCGGGTGATCCGGGCGTTCGACAACCCCGAGCACGACTGGCTTCCCGGCCATCGCGGCGTGGATCTGGTCGGCGTGCCCGACGAGGCCGTCCTGTCGCAGGTGCGGGTGTGGTGGTCTCGCCGGCACGGTGGCGGGCAAACCCGTCGTCTCCGTCGACCACCGGGTGGGCTCCGCACGACGTACGAGCCGGTGACCGCCCGGGTCACCACAGGGCAGCGCGTGGGCCGTGGCACCGTCCTCGGCACGCTCGAACCCGGGCACCCGGGCTGCATCACCCCGGTCGCCGCATGCCTGCACTGGGGTCTGCCGCCACCGTGAGTACCTCGACCCGCTCGGGCTCGTCCGCGTGGCGCCGGTGCGGCTTCTACCCGTCGGGCCCCGTGACCGCGGCGGCTAGCGCCACTCCGCGACGGCGTGCCTGCCTGCCGACTCCGGGAAGTCGTCCGCGACCATCGCCGCGAGTTCGACGAACGCCTTCCGCGTCGCCGGACGCAGCAGGTCCAGATCCACCACCGAACCCTCGGCGAGGTGCTCGTCGAACGGCACCACCTTCACGGCCCGGCACCGGAGCAGGAAGTGATTGGTCAATTCCGTCATGTCGATCGTGCCCGAGCCGGGCCGGGCAGCGCTGATCACGACAACCGTCCGCGAGACCAAGTGCCCGTAACCGTGGTGCTGCAACCAGTCCAGCGTGGCGGCGGCACTGCGGGCTCCGTCGATGGCCGGCGAGCTCACCAGCACCAGGGAATTGGCGAGTTGCAGAACACCGTTCATCGCCGAATGCATGATGCCGGTGCCGCAGTCGGTGAGGATGACGTTGTAGTACACCTGCAGGATGTCGATCACCCGCCGGTAATCGTCCTCGCTGAACGCCTCGGCGATCGCCGGGTCCTGTTCGCTCGCGAGCACCTCGAGACGGCTCGGCGCCTGAGACGTGTGGGCCCGCACATCCGAGTAACGCCGGATGGTCGACTCCGCCGCGATCAGATCACGGACGGTCGAATGCGTCTGCAGGGGCACACGTTGCGCGAGCGTCCCGAAGTCGGGGTTGGCGTCGACGGCGATCACGCAGTCTCCGCGCAATGACGCGAACGTCGATCCCAGCCCGATCGTGGTCGTCGTCTTGCCGACGCCGTCCTTCAAGGACAGGAAGGCAATTCGATAGGCCGCCGGGATCGGCTGCCGGATGCGGTCGAGCAGTGCCGCTTCGCGCGTCTCACCTGCCGACTCTCCCGGATTCACCGATCCCCCGGTGAGCCCGTGCAGTCCGCGACGCCACCCTCGGCTCGGCGCCTTGCGTGCCCGTTCGAGGAGAGCATCCGCCACCAGATCCTGACTGGTCACCTGATGCCGCTTGGGCTCCAGGGCGGGACCGTGCCAGGATTGCTGCCCCACTGATCGGCCGCGGTGTCGCTCGCGGCCACGGCCCAGACATTCTCTGAGCAGGAGTCCACGCCTACCGGCTGGCTCCAAGTTCCCGAACAAGGACACCGCTTGACCAGACACCGAGCCCGCGGACGACCACTCAAAAGTCAGGGATCACCAGGTGTCCCGGTCGGACGTTCGGCCCGCCTGCGGGCTCCCTCCGAGGCTAAATGTCGGAGGTCGGCGTTACAGTCGAGACCTTACGACATCGCGGTGCCACATGTGCTGGTGGGAGGGTTGATGGATGACGTCGCGGCGGTGCCGGCGTCGTTGTCCGGCCGGGTTTCTGGGCGCTGTGGTCGACACGGAATTAACGACGGGGTCTCCACGACGCCGCGGCAGTTCGCGTTCACCACCCGCGCCCACGTGGCGGTCGATGACGCGACCGGTGAGCGGATCGGCCTCGATGACGTCGATACCCGGGTGGGGTGGCTCCTCGATCTGATTGCCGCGGCCGGCGCCGAGTTGGTGTCGCGGTTGTGGCATCCGGCGACGTTCGACGTACTCGCCGCCGGGCGTGACCGGCAGGAGCGCAGGCTGCCCACGCAGGGTCATGTCGCCGCGGCGCGGCTCGGCTGGGATCCGCACTATCCGGAGGGGGTCTACGTGCCGTCGCGGGTCACGCGGGTGGTGACGGCACAGGTGATGGCGACCCTGCGGACCCTGACCTTCCGGGATACCGCGATCGCGGCACTGTCGACCCGATTCGATCCGGACACCGGGGTTGTGGCACCGCCGATCGGGTCGGGCGATCACGTGCCCTCGGGTTTCGCTCGGGGCGTGCGGCGCCAGCTCGCCGCCCGCGCCCGCCGCGACGGTGGGGCACCGGCCGGCCGGTTGCGGATCACCGACGTCCAAGGACCACCGCAGACGAGCGCGATGGCCCGGCTGTCGGCCGCCGACCGACAGCTCGCGCAGCTTGCCGTCACCGTCGCAGAGCGTGAACTGATGTTGACGGTGAAGCTGCCGACCTGTCCCGCCCCGGCGGGGCGGGCGCAGTGGCGCAGTATCCGGCTGACCGCGGCCATCCCCGAGCACCTGCACCGCCGCGCGATCACCGACTGGCATCTGCCGACGCTGGTCCTCGATCGCCGGGGTCTGTTGTGGCGGTGCGCGGCGACCGAACTCGCCCCTGCAGCAGAAATGGCCGGCACGGTCGCGGTGGGGGTCGATTGGTCCCCGTCCACGCTCGGTGCCGCCGCCATCGCCGCCGACAACCCCGAGGGGCTGGTGTCGGATTACCGGGGCTTCACCTACGACGACCGCGGCCTCGGAATCAAACTGGCCCGCCTGCAGGCCGAAGGGCAGCTGCTGCACCGCAAGGCCGCCCGGCTGACCCAACTGGCCGCCACCGCCCCACCCGAGGTCCGCGCCCAGCTGGAGGAGAAGATCGCCGTCCTCGACGAACACCGCACCGCGGTGGGCATCAAGAGAGGGAAGATCAACCGGGAACTCGCCTTCCACTTCGCCCACCAGGTCACCGCCTACGCCGACGCCGCGGGCGCGCACGTGATCGCAGTTGAGGATCTCACCACCCTCGAGACCCGCGGACACGGCCGGGTCAACAACAACCGGGCCGCGCAGTCCGCCCGCCGCAAGGCGGTGACCGCCTTGGCCCATACCGCCGCGGGTGTCGGCATCGCGGTGGTCTCGGTGCCCGCCCGGGGATCGTCCGCACTGTGCCCGGGCTGCGA
Source organism: Rhodococcus sp. JS3073 (assembly GCF_026810085.1). Classification (NCBI taxonomy): domain Bacteria; kingdom Bacillati; phylum Actinomycetota; class Actinomycetes; order Mycobacteriales; family Nocardiaceae; genus Rhodococcus; species Rhodococcus sp. JS3073. Next base: position 765,323 of record NZ_CP113951.1, read on the forward strand.
CGAACCACTTGCCCGACCCGGCGGCTACCACACCGCGTGGTGCCCCAGTTGCCGGGTCGGCGGCAACCGCGACCACCTCGCGGGGGTGAACCTGGCCAAACGGGCGTTGCTCGGCAAGAACAAGGTCACCCGTCGGCGTGGGCAGATGCCCGCGATCCGGGTGGCCGAGCATGCGCCGGTACGGCCATCACGCGACAAACACGCTCCCACCCCGAGCAGGCCACGGCACCGTCGGGTACGCCGCAGCCGGCCCACCGTGACACCGCGGTTGGGGGTGACTCCGAAACAGCATGTTCCTGCACCACAAGCGTCGGTGTGGGACACGGTCAAACTCACACCACCGCACGGTGATGCGGGTAGCCGTGACACACGTACATCTCCCACGCCCGCCACCCCAGTGGCAGATAGTATGAGATTTACGTAGACGCTGTGAAGTTGCGCACCGCCCGGACGGCCGGCGAGCCACGACCGCAGCACCTGGATGTCGAGCTCGCCGAGGTGCGCCTCCGGTGACGTCGACAACCAGTGCTGCAGCAGCGACTTCGCGTCCGACGTATGCCTTCACGGTGTGCTGCGCTCGGCCGCGTTCGAGCCCGAGATCCCGCGCGTACTCCTCGAGTACCAGCTCCAACGGTGCCGGCAGGTCGCTGCTCATAGAGGCAACAGTCGACTCGGGCGGAAGATAAATCAAGCAGCCGCGCCGCTAAAGTTCTTTTGTGCAGCGAACGATCTCCATCCCCATGTTGTGTGTCCTGGCGTTACTGTCCGCGATCGCCCCGCTGGCCACCGACATGTATCTCCCCGGTCTCCCCCTGATGACGGAGAGCTTGAACACGTCGGCACCGAGCGTGCAGCTGACCTTGACCACGTTCATGGCCGGGCTCGGAATCGGGCAGCTCGTCGTCGGACCGCTGTCGGACGGCCTCGGACGCCGGCGTCTGCTGATCGGCGCCACCGTCGTCACCACCCTCGCCGCGATGGCCTGCGCTCTCGCGCCGACCGTCGAAACTCTCATCGCTGCACGACTTTTCCAGGGGCTGAGTGGTGGCGCGGCGATCGTGCTCGCACGCGCCTGCATCGCCGACCGGGCCCGCGGAGACAACGCCGCCCGGCTCTTCAGCATCATGATGATCATCGGCGGGGTGGCGCCGGTCGTCGCACCGCTGATGGGCGGCGCCCTGCTCGGACCGGTCGGCTGGCGAGGTATCTTCTGGGTGCTCACCGCCGCCGGTGTGGTGATGTTCGCGGGAGTGCTGATCCTCGTCCCGGAGACGCTTCCCGAGGAGAACCGGCACGGCGGCGGACTCACGGCACTGATCCGGAACCTCCGGTACGTCGTCGGCAACCGTGTCTACCTGGGTTACGCGTTCACGTTCATGTTCGGGTTCGTCGCGCTCTTCTCGTACATCTCCGCATCCCCGTTCGTCGTACAGAACGTCCTCGGGCTCAGCCCGGGGCAGTTCTCCATGGTGTTCGCGGTGAACGCGGCGGGCATGGTGAGCGCTGCGATCGTGAACACGCGGCTCGTGGGCACATTCCATGCCCGGCAACTGCTCGGGTTCGGGGTCACGCTGCTCCTGGCAGCGGGCGTCGTGCTGCTTCTCGCCGCGGTGCTGATCGATTCGCCGCCGTGGTGGGCGATCCTGATTCCATTGTTCGTCTCGGTGTCGAGCATCGGTTTCGTGATGGGCAATGCGACGGCGCTGGCTCAGGGCGAGGTGACCAGGGCGTCCGGCACCGGGTCCGCGCTTCTCGGCGCCGGCCAATTCGGCCTCGCCGCGTTGGTCTCGCCGCTCGTCGGCATCGCCGGCCCCGACACCGCAGTGCCGATGGCCGTGGCGATCCCGACCGCGGGCGCCGTGGCGATGCTGTCGCTGCTGGTGCTGACGCGGCGGACGCACATCTCGTAGCGCGTCCGCCGCACCGGGTCAGCGGGAGGCACCCTCGCTCGCGGCGAGCTCGGACTTCCACACGCGGAAGCCCTCCTCGGTGCGACCGCGACGCCAGTAGCCGGAGATCGACGCGGCCGACGCGGGGACGCCTCGTTCCTTGCGCACGTAGGAGCGCAGGTTGTGCATGACGGCCTGCGCCTCACCGTGAATGAAGACCTGCGCCGTCCCGGGCAGCCATGCGGTGTCGCGCACTGCCGCGACGAGGGGTGCGTTGTCCCCGGACGCCTCTTCGCCGATCCGGTCCGACGTGTCGCCGCGGTGGATCCAGGTGACGTCGACGCCGGCGGGCGAGTCGAAGACGATTTCGTCCTCCGGGCCGGCGACCTCGATGATCACCCGTCCGACAGCCGACGCGTCCAGCTTCTCGACGGACGCCGAGATGGCGGGAATTGCGGTCTCGTCGCCGGCGAGCAGGTACCAGTCGGCGGCCGGGTCCGGCGCGAACGCGCCTCCGGGTCCGCGCAGCCGGAGGACGTCTCCGGCCGCCGCGGACGCCGCCCACGGTCCGGCGACGCCGGCGTCGCCGTGCACCACGAAGTCGATGGCGATCTCTCGCTTCACCGGATCCACCGACCGGATCGTGTACGTGCGCAGGACGGGCTCGTCGGGGCTTCCGAATTCGAGTTTCGCGTAGGCATCGGTGAAGGCATTGGGAACGAAGCTGTCGAATCCCGGGTCGCCGAGGAATACCCGCACCATGTGCGGGGTCAGCCATTCGGTCCGGAGCACGGTCAGTGTCGCAGTCGGCTTTGCCACAGGCATCTCTCCAATGAACTCAAGTTGGTTAGCGTTACCTAACTACGGTACAGGAGTGACTGGCGGCGGCGGTCAGAGCGGAATCAGGTGGTGCTTCTGCTCGCCGCGGGCGGAGCGCTTGTCGCGTAGCAAGGTCAGCGCCCGCCGGATCTCGAGCCGGGTGGCGGACGGTTCGATCACCGCGTCGATGTAGCCGGGCTCGGCGGCCGAATACGGTGTCGCGGCGTTCTCGTTGTAGGCGTCGACGAGTTGCTGCCGCATCGCGTCCTGTTCGTCGCCGGCAGCTTCGAGTTCGCGGTGATAGAGGAGACTGATCGCGGCCTCGGCGCCCATGACCGCGATGCGTGCGGTCGGCCAGGCGAAGTTCACGTCGGCACCGAGTTGCTTGCACCCCATCACCGCGTATCCGCCGCCGTAGGACTTGCGGACCACAACAGTCACTTTCGCCACCGTGGCCGCCGCGAACGCCTGCAGGAAGCGGCCGCCGCTGCGGAGCACGCCGTTCCGCTCCTGTTCCAGCCCGGGTAGGAAGCCCGGCGTGTCGACGACGAACACGAGCGGAATCTCGTAGGCGTCGCAGATCCGCACGAAGCGGGCTGCCTTGTCGGCGCCGACCTGATCCAGTGCTCCACTGAGGAATTGCGGCTGGTTGGCCACCACTCCGACGGATCGTCCGTCCACCCGGGAGAATCCGATGATCACGTTCGGTGCCGTTTGCGCGGCGAGTTCGTGGAAGTCGCCGTCGTCGAAGATGTTCAGCAGCAGGTCGTGCATGTCGTAGGCGGCGTTGTCGGCGTCCGGCATGAACTCGTTCAACGCCTGATCGTTCTCGGTGATCTCGGGTTCGAGTCCCGGGTTCACGATGGGCGCCTCTTCGTGCCTGCTGGACGGGAGGAAGCCGAGATAATCACGCACCCAGGCGAACGCTGCTTCCTTGCTCGGCGCGACGTGGTGGGACGTTCCCGTTCTCGGCCTGGGCGCGGGCGCCGCCGAGTTCGTCGAGGGTGACGTCCTCGCCGGTGACGGATTTGATGACTCCGGGACCGGTCACGAACATGTACGCCTGCTCGTCCACGGCGACAACGAGGTCTGTGTTGATCGGCGCGTACGCCGCACCGCCCGCGCATTTGCCGAGGAGAATGGAGACCTGCGGGCACTCCCGACAGCGGGATCTGGCGGCGGCCCATTTCGGCGTACCAGGCGAGCGACGTGACGGCGTCCTGTTACGCGTGCGCCGCCGGAGTCGTTGATGCCGACGCAGGGGCAGCCGATCCGTCCGGCGAATTCCATGATCGATGCGACCTTGCGACCGAACATCTCCCCCACGCTGCCACCGAACACGGTGTGGTCGTGCGAGAACACCGCCACCGGACGTCCGTCGACGGTTCCGTCGCCGGTGACGACGCCGTCACCGTAGGGGTTGTCGGGGGCTCCCGGGTTCTTTGCCATCTGTCCGACCTCGATGAAGCTGCCGGAATCGAGCAGCATCCGGATCCGTTCGCGGGGTCCGGGCAGACCTTTCTCCTTGCGCCGCGCGATCGCCCTCGGGCTCCCCGGATTCAGCGACTGCTCGAGCCGAACCTCGAGATCGGCGAGCAATTCCGCCGTGGTCCTGGTCATGTGAGATTCCTCCTCGAGACGCACCCGCGAGCGGACTACACTCCCCGACCGCCGGTAGTTGCCTAATCGGACACCGTATGTGCACCGACCGGGCGCTGTGGGTGAGCCGACTGGACTCCAAGTACCCACGACGGGCGCAACTACCCCTCCGGCACCACGCTGGGTGGAGCGGAAACCGTCGACCGGAGCGCTGCGAGGACTTCACAGACTCGATCGCCCCGGGGCGCGATGTCGGTCCGGGGCGTGCCCTCAGGTAACCGGCAACTAGCTCCGCTACGAACCGGAGGCGATCAACAGGCTCAACACCTGCGCGACGAAGTTCCGCCACAAGTCCTCGGCTGACCCCATATCTCACTCCTTAGTGCGGTTGCGAGGTGCGATACGAAAGTTTCTACCCCAACGTGACGTCGATCAGTCGCTTCGACTCGCACTTTGGGCAACCGAGCACGATGAAGCACGCGCCGAGCGGGGTCTCGACTGGCTCGCCTCGCCTCACTTCTGCCGCGACCACCCCGTGTCGTCGGAGCCGACGAAGCCCTCCATCTCCAAGAGCGGTAGCACGGCCCGAACCTGCTCCACCGCGACCCCGGACAGTTCGGACAACTCCCGGACCCCACGCGGCCCGACCGCAGGCAACGCCTCGTACACCAGCAGGGCATCCCCCGACAGCGCATCCAGATCGCGGACCACGTCGAGGCCTTCCCGCAGCCCGATCGGTCCGGCCTCCTCCACCACGTCACCGGCATTCGCGACCAACCGCGCCTCCCCCTCCCGAATCATCCGATTGCACCCCGTCGACGACGCCGACGTCACCGGACCCGGCACGGCCATCACCGGACGCCCCAGTTTGCGCGCCCAACTCGCCGTGTTCCGCGCACCGCTGCGGCAGCGACTGCACCGGAACCACCACCGTTGCCCACCCCCGCATTCTTCGCCGCGAGCACCGCGGGCAGGATCCCGCGCACCGACCGGAGCCGCCCGTCCAGCGCGAGTTCTCCGAGCAGAACGGTCTCGCGCATCCGCTGCCGCTTCACCTGCTTGGCCGCGTCCAGCACGGCAGCGACCAGCGCGAGATCGTAGACCGACCCGACCTTCGGCAGCGTCGCCGGCGATAGCGCAAAGATCACCTTCGAATCCGGCCACTCCTCGCCCGAGTTCGCCACCGCGGCCCTGATCCGGTCCCGGGCCTCCTGCAGCGCGGTGTCCGGCAGCCCGACCAGATGCACCGCGGGGAGTCCGCGGCCGATGTCGGCCTCGATCTCGACCAGTTGACCGTCGACCCCGGTCACCGCCACCGAGTGTGCTCGCCCCAGTGCCATCAGAACGCATCCCGGACGTGTTCGATCTGGGGCTGCGGACCGTGTCCGATCATGATCGCGACCACGTCGAACCGCACCCGCGACCAGTGCCGGCCGGAGTCCCGCAACTACTCGACCGCCAGCAGGCGGATCCTGCGCTGTTTCGAGAACGTCACCGCCTCGGCCGGACTGCCGTACCCCAGGCCGCGGCGGGTCTTCACCTCGACGAAGACGAGCCAGTCTCCCTCTGCCGCAATGAGATCGACTTCGCCGTACCGAGATCGCCAGTTCCGGTCGACGATCTCCATGCCCGCCTCGGTGAGATACCGGGCGGCCAGATCCTCCCCATGCGCTCCAAGCGCGAGATTGTGCGCCACAGCAGCCTCCACCCCGTCCCCCGGCGGCCCACCGATGCGAACCGCGCCTCTCGCACCACCGTGCCCGACGCGAATTCCGGGAAGATGCCCTCGAACTGGGCGAACGAATTGGGCTGTGCATGAAGCGCACGTTGTGGACAACTCGCCGCTCTGGGGGAAGTGTTCACCCCAAAGGACCAGGCCAGGGCTGTCAAGCCGGTAATCGAACGGTCAGCCGACCGCGGGCATCCAGCGGCGCGCGAGAGACGCTACCCACTCGGCGGCCTCACCGGGATCGTCGGGCGGCGACTCGACGAGGACGAGTTCGTCGACTCCCGCGTCGACCAGCGCCTCGACGTCGGCGGGGTCCACCTCGCGCAGGGCGACCGCCAGGCGCAGCTCCTCAGGGTCACGCCCCGCGTCCCGGCACAGTGCCTTCATCTTCTGGATCCGTTCGGAGACGGCCGCGACGCCGTCGAGGTTGAACCCGTACCAGCCGTCGCCCCACGCCGCGACCCGGCGGAGCGCTGCGTCGCTGTTGCCGCCGAGCACGACCGGAATCCGGCGATCGCGCACGGGTTTCGGATTGACCCGCACCGAATCGACGCGGACGAACTCACCCTCGAACGTCGCGACGTCGTCACGCCACAGCGTGCGCATCGCCGCGACGTATTCGGCGGCCCGCTCGCCACGGCCCTCGAACGGAATGCCGAGCGCCGCGAATTCTTCCCTGGACCAGCCGATGCCGACACCGAGCGTCAGCCGGCCACCACTCATCAGATCCAACGTCGCCGCCTGCTTGGCCATGAGGACGGGATTGTGTTCGGGCAGCAGCAACACACCGGTGGCCACGCCGATCGTGTGGGTGGCAGCGGCCGCGAAGCTCAGCCCGATCATCGGGTCGAGCCAATCCGCGACGGCGGGGACCGCGATCCGGCCGTCGTCCGCGTACGGATACCGCGACTCCGACCGGTCCACCATCACGACGTGCTCGCCGGCCCACAGCGTGGCGAATCCGCTGGTTTCGGCGGCAACTGCAACCGAGTCGATCACCGCGCGACGAGCGCCGGTACCGATCCCGAGTGCGTGCAACCCGAGGCGCATCGGCCGATCGTCTCACAGTTGCCCGGCCGAAGTGGCTGACTTCCGGGACGCACGCTCCTAGCCGCGGACGTCGAGGCTGCGGGCGTAGTGCTCCTTGAACACCTCGAGGTGCGTCCAGGTCTCCAAGGCCATCACACCGTCGATCGTCCGGATGTGCTCGGCGAGGGAGTAGAGGTCACCCGACGAATCGGCGGCGACCGTGCCGATCAGGTCGAATCTGCCGAGTGTCCGCGCCAGGAACTCGATGCCCGGCAGGGCCTCGATCTGCGCGCACACCTCCCGGTCCCGCGATCCGAGGTTGACCCCGATGCCCATCGCGAGGGTTCTGCCGCCGCCGCGGCGCTTCACGACCGCTCCGACGCGCAACGCGGTGCTGTCGATCAGATGGTTCACTCGATTCCGCGCCGCACTGGGCGAGAGCCCGGTGCGCTCGGCCAGTTCCAGAAACGGCATCCGCCCGTTCCGTTCCAGCAACTCGATGAGCGCGACGTCTTTCGCGTCCAGTCGAACGTCGGCCCGTAACGCGCTCTTGGGCATGAAGATTCCCTTGATGACCTCGGCGTAGAACAGCGTGTTGACGGTGCGGACACCGGGTTCCGCACGGATCGTGGCGATGGCGTCGTAGAGGTCCCGCTGACTGGGGACGCGCAGTTCGGCGATGATGTTGTAGTGCCCGCTCACGGCGGAAATGTAGACGGCCGCCTCCGACGCGCAGAGCGCCTCGGCCACCGGACCCACCGGCCCCGACACGGCGACGGACACGTGTGCCATCGCCTTGAGGCCCAGCAACTCGGGGTGGGCGACGGCAACGACACTCACCGTGCCGGTGTCGAGCAGCGTCTGCACGCGCGTGGACACCGCGGCGCGGGGTGCGCCTACGGTCGCGGCGAGCTCCCGATAGGTCGCGCGACCATTCGACTGCAACGCCGCGATGAGCTTGGAATCCAGTTCGACACTCATGATGCCCCGAAGTTTCTCGATTTCTTTCTGCACTCCCGACAGAGAAGAAGAATCGCACACATCACCAGATTCTGCGAATCAGTGCGGATCTGCTTCAGAAGCTGAACATATTCGCCGCACACCACTCGATCGGAAACTTTGATGTATTGCGCAGCCCCTGGTCACGGCGTAATTTCCCTCCCAACCGGAACGTGACCCACACCACCATTTCGAAGGATCCCCATGCGCAAGCTGTTTCACCACGAGGCGTCTCCGCTCGACGCCACCGCCACCGTCTTCACCGGTGGCACGCTCCGCACCGTGGACGCAGACACCGAGGGCGCCGAGGCTTTCCTCGTCTACGGCAATCGGTTCGCCGCCGTCGGCACCGTCGCGGAATGTCGTGAGGAGGCGCGGCGGATCGGCACCCGGACCACGGACGTCATCGATCTCGCCGGCGCGACCGTCGTGCCCGGGTTCGTCGATCCGCACGCCCACCCCCTGATGTACGGCCAGATGCTCAGCTGGGTGGACTGCGGACCCGAGAAGGCGCGCACCATTCCCGAGATCGTCGCGCTTCTGCAGGAGGCGGCCCGGAACCAGCCTGCGGGGATTCCCGTCCGCGGGTACGGCTACGAGCACCGCAACCTCGTCGAGAGCCGTCACCCCACGAAGGAGGAGCTCGACCGGGTCGGTACCGACCGCGAGGTCTACCTGATGAACGCCAGCGGCCACGGCGGCGTCGTCAACACCTTCACCCTCGAACTCCACGGCGTCACCCGCGACACCCCGAATCCGCCCGGCGGCGAGTTCTTCCGCGACGCGGACGGCGAACTGACCGGAGAACTGTCCGACGCCGCCTGCAACATCCTCACCGGCGTCAACGGCGTCAAGGTCGGTCATCACGGCCCGAACTTCCACCTCGAGGACGAACCCGAGGAGCATCTGCGGCAGCTCTCCGTGGCGCAGGAGAAGTTCCTGGAGGGCGGCGTCACCACGATCGGCGACTGCCAGGTGACGCGGCGCGAATTCGACATGTACCTGCGCCTGGCGGAGCAGGGCCGGCTCGAGACCCGCGTGAGCATGTACCTGCTCAGCCACCTGCTCGATCACGCGCTCGACACCGGATTGCACGGTGCGTTCGGCAACTCACGACTCGCGTTCGGGGGGATCAAGTTCTACGCTGACGGCACTCTCGGCGGATGGACCGCGTATTTCCCGGACGGGTACGTGGGCGACCCGTGCCGGACCGGACAGCTCTATCACGAGCCCGCCGACTACGCGGCGCTGATCGCGAAGGCACACGCCGTCGGCCTGCAGACGGCGACCCACGCGCAGTCGCCGACCGCGATCGACATGGTCCTCGACGCGATCGAGGCCGCGCAGAAGGCGCATCCCGACGCCGATGCCCGCCACCGCATCGAGCACTGCGGGTTGCCGACCCCCGAGCAGATCACGCGGATGCACACACTCGGTGTGTACCCCGTCAACCAGCCGCAGCACTACTACAACTGGGGCGAGGGCGTGACCGCGGCCATCGGCACCCCGGGTGAGCGTTTCAATCCCCTGGGCGAATTCGTCGAGGCCGACGTGCCGGTCACGATCAGTTCCGACGCGCCCGTCGCCGAGCCCAAACCACTCGAGGCGATCCAGGCCGCCGTCACCCGCATCACCCGGCAGGGACATCAACTCGGCTCGAACGCGTTGCGACTGACCGCCGCGCAGGCCCTCACCGCGCACACACTGAACGGGGCCCGCGCACTCGGACGGGAATCCGAGCTCGGCAGCATCTCCCCCGGCAAGCGCGCCGATTTCGTGGTTCTCGGCGCCGACCCTCTCACCGTCGACCCGCACGCCATCGCCGACATCGAGGTCCGGGAAACCTGGATCGACGGCGAATTGGCGCATTCCACCCGCAGCGACCTATTCTCGACCACTGCAACCACCGAGGATCAGTCATGAGTCACGACATTCAGATCGCGAAGGCCCGCAAGGCGGGTTTCGCGGCCTTCGTCGGCACCACCATCGAGTGGTACGACTTCTACGTGTACGCCACGGCGGCGGCCCTGGTGTTCGGTGAGATCTTCTTCCCCTCCGACACCGACCGCCTGACCGGCATCGCCGCCGCGTTCGCCACCTACGCGGTGGGCTTCTTCGCCCGCCCACTCGGCGGCATCGTCTTCGGACACGTCGGCGACCGGGTCGGCCGACGGACGGCGCTCGTCGTGACGCTCACCCTGATGGGCGCGGGCACGTTCCTGATCGGCGCACTCCCGACATACGCGCAGATCGGGTTCTGGGCGCCGCTGCTACTCGTGATGCTGCGCTTCGTGCAGGGCTTCGCGGTGGGCGGCGAATGGGGTGGCGCCGTGCTGATGGCCGTCGAACACGCGCCGGAGGACAAGAAGACGTTCTACGGCGGATTCGCACAGCTGGGTAACCCCGCCGGCGCGCTTCTCGCCACCGGGTTCTTCAGTGTCCTCTCGACCTTCGGCGACGACGCCTTGCGGGACTGGGCGTGGCGGCTGCCGTTCCTGTGCTCGGCGCTGTTGATCGGCGTGGGGCTGCTGGTGCGACTGAAGGTGGAGGAATCTCCCGTCTTCGAGTCCGAGGTGCAGGCGGGGACCGAACCCGAAGCGCTGCCGCTGAAGTACGCCATCGTCACCAACTGGCGCCCGATCCTGCTCGGCATGGGCATCCTGCCCGTCGCGGTGGGTGGCTACTACCTCGTGACGACATTCATCACGGCGTACGCCACCGACCCGGACGTGGGGCTGTCCGAAACGCTCGTCCTCAACGCGCTCAGCGTCGCCGCGGTGGTGGAGCTGATCGCCACGCTCGGGGTGGCGTGGCTCGGCGACAAGGTCGGCCGGATCCGCGTGGTGATCTACGGGTTGCTGGCCGTCGCGGTGCTCGCGGCACCACAGTTCCTGGTCTTGAAGTCCGGGTCGGTGGTCCTGATCTTCCTGACGTTCGCTGTCATGCGGCTCGTCCTGGCCGCGACGTACGGTCCGATCGCGGCGGTTCTGTCGCAGATGTTCCGGCCGCAGGCCCGGTACACCAGCATCTCTCTCGCCTACCAGGGCGCGGGCGCGATCTTCGGTGGACTGTCGCCGTTGGTGTCCACGCTCATGTACCAGGCCACCGGCAGCGTGTGGCCGGTGATCGGCCTGCTGATCGGAATGTGCGCGGTCAGCATTCTCTGCCTGCTCGTAGCGCCGCAGCACGTCGATCACGTCGACGGCGAGTCCGAACAATCGGTGGGCGACCTGGGCGCCGCCCGGGCTCCGGCCTCGAGCTGACAACCCCGTGACGGGAAGGGCCGGTGCTGCGTGCGCAGCACCGGCCCTTCCCCCTGTCAGGTGGGGCGGCCGTCCGAATCTGCCGGAGACACAGCGGCGGCTGCCGGCGAGACGAGACCGGCGTCGTCGAGCGCACTCCCGGTGAGAACCCGACCCAGTTCGATCATCTCGGCGGCACGATGGAAGTCGAGACTGCGGCACGCGTTCCGGGGCACCCGAACGTGCACGTCCGGTGGGTACGCAGCGAGCTGATAGCGAGCCAACGTCGCCTGCATCACGTCGAGCGAACGGTTCATCACCGCGAACCGGCTGAACTTCGGGACGGCCACGGCGTCGCCCTCGACCACGGTCTGATCGCCGATCACCTGGCCGTCCTGCTCGTCCGACGGATCCGGATCGGTGTGGGCGGCGCCGAACCGTCCGACGACCGACCGCACGATGTCCAGGTCACGCAGCTGCGCGGCGCTCCGGCGGAACCGTGCCACCCACTCGTCCACCGGCCGCGAGTCCGCGCTGACGTTCTCCGGTGCGAGGGAGCGGCCGTCCCTGTCCTCGGCGCTCAGGCTGATCCCGACGGTCAGGTCGGCGCTCACGGAGACGAGCGGCGCCATCGGCAGAGGGTCGAGCACCCCACCGTCGGCGAGTACCCGGCCGTTGAGCACATACGGCGTGATGACGCCGGGGATGGCGATCGACGCACGGATGGCCGCGTCGACGGGTCCTCGCTGGAACCACACCGACCGGCCCGCGGCGAGATCGGTGGCCACGGCCGTATACGGAATCGGAAGGTCTTCGATGCGGATCTCACCGAGCATTTCTCTGACCCGTTGCAGGATCTTCTCGGCGTGGATGGCTCCGGGTGCGGACACCGACAGGTCGAGAAGCCGCACGACGTCGAGCTGGGTGAGGCTGATCGCCCACCGGGTGAAGTCGTCGAGCTTGCCCGCGGCGTGGAGTCCACCGACGAGGGCACCCATCGACGATCCTGCGACACCGACGATCTCGAATCCGCGCTCTTCGAGTACCTGGATCGCTCCGATGTGGGCGTACCCCCGCGCACCGCCGCTCCCCAGAGCCAGCGCAACGCGCCTCGGTCCGGTCATCGGATGATCGTACGCGGACGAGAACTCCGGACTGTCAGGACAGACCGTTGTCCGGGAGCCGCAGGTCCGGCTTGTCGAGTTCCTCGATGTTCACGTCCTTGAACGTGATGACCCGGACATACTTCACAAAACGCGCGGGACGATACATGTCCCACACCCACGCATCGGACATACGCAGCTCGAAGTAGATCTCTCCGTCCGCGTTGTGCGGCAGCAACTCCACCGAGTTGGCCAGATAGAACCGGCGCTCGGTCTCCACGACATAGGAGAACTGACCGACGATGTCCCGATACTCGCGGTAGAGCGACAGCTCCATCTCGGTTTCGTACTTCTCGAGATCCTCGGCACTCATCGGTCTCGGAGTCCTCCTGCTCTGGTGTGAATTGTCATCATCTCGCACTTCCGGAACTGTTATCCACTCGGTGTAGCAGCGCCGCGACGTTCGACCACGAGCGGCGGTGCTCCGGGCACGGGCCCAGCTCCTCGAGCGCCGCCAGGTGCGCGGGCGTGTTGTACCCCTTGTGGATCGCGAATCCGTAACCGGGATGTGTCTCGTCCATCGCGACCATCACCCGATCACGCGACACCTTGGCCAGCACACTCGCCGCCGCAATGCAGGCCGCCGCGCCGTCGCCCCCGATCACCGGCAGCGACGGTGCCGGCAGCCCCGGGACGCGGAAGCCGTCGGTGAGAACGTAACCCGGGGTGGTCGAGAGCCCGGCGACCGCACGCCGCATGCCCTCGATGTTGGCAACGTGGACACCCATGCGGTCGACTTCCTCCGCCGGGAACGATACGACGCTCCACGCCACCGCGAGCCTGGTGATGGCCGGGAACAGCTCTTCGCGTGTGCGTTCGGTGAGCTTCTTCGAATCGTCGAGGCGCGCCAGCGCCGGATACGGCTTCGGTGCGAGCACGCAGGCCGCCACCACGAGCGGCCCGGCGCACGCACCCCGGCCTGCCTCGTCGACACCGGCCACCGGCCCGAGACCGCTGCGGACCAGGGCCGACTCCATCGTCCGCAGACCGGACGACCTGCGAATGACGATGCGTGGAGGCCAGGAAGTCACTTGCCCTGGATATCGGGTGAGCTGATCGTGCCCATCCGCGCCGGCGGCAACGCGATGAAGACCGCCTTACCGATCACGTTGTCGAGCGGGATGGTGCCTTGCATGTCGTCGCCCACGTGGTACCGCGAGTCCGCGGAGTTGCTGCGGTTGTCGCCCATCACCCACAGGTGGCCGTCGGGGACGGTGACCGGACCGAAGCAGCGTGCCGACTTCAACGCGGTGTCGCAGGCCTGCGAGCCGGGGACGAACGGGAAATCCATGACGACGTAGGGCTCGTCGAGCGGTTTGCCGTCGACCAGGATGCGGCCCTGGTCGTCGCAGCATTCGACGGTCTGACCACCGGTGGCGATCACCCGCTTGACGAGGTCGTTCTCGTCCGGGGGGACGAGTCCGACGAGGGAACCGAGTTCCTGCGCACCGCGGATCACCACGTTGGAGGACCGGGTGGAGACGAAATCCTGCGACCACGAATCGGGGCCGCGGAATACGATGACGTCACCCGGTTGCGGTTCACCGAAGCGGTAACCGATCTTCTCGACCACGATGCGGTCGCCGGTGCAGCCCGCGCACCCGTGCAGCGTCGGTTCCATCGATTCCGACGGAATGAGATACACCCGGGCGACGAACGTCTGCAACAGAAAACTCAGGACGAGTGCGACCAGAATCAGGATCGGCAACTCGCGGAGGAAGGAGCGGGGTTTCTTCTCGGGCTCTGCCGTACCGCCGTTCACGGCGGAGGTGGCGGCCGAATCGCCGGTGGTCTCGGATTCCGACGACAATGCCCGCTCCTTCGAAGAATCTGTCACGAAATCAGATTAGCCCGGCACTGCGAGTACGCAGTGCCGGGCTCATCGGAAAGGTCAGCGCTTTTCCTTGATCTTGGCGGCCTTGCCACGCAGATCGCGGAGGTAGTACAGCTTGGCGCGACGGACGTCACCGCGGGTGACGACCTCGATCTGCGCCAGGTTCGGGCTGTGGACCGGGAAGGTGCGCTCGACGCCGACACCGAAGGAGACCTTGCGGACGGTGAAGGTCTCGCGGACGCCGCCGCCCTGGCGGCGGATCACGACGCCCTTGAAGACCTGCACGCGCTCCTTCGAGCCTTCGATGACCTTGACGTGCACGTTGAGGGTGTCGCCGGGACGGAACTCGGGAATGTCGTCGCGGAGGGACTTCTTGTCCAGGAAATCGAGAGTGTTCATCGGTGTTCCATCCTTGCGTTTTCGCAGGAGCAGAGGAACCGAGCGGCACCCGGACGTTCGGAGAACACCGGTGCTCGTCTGGTTCGTGCCCAGATCAAGTACTGCTGCCTGGTCCAGGCAACCCGTCCATTGTGCCAGACGCCACCGGGTGAAGAGAAATCGGCGGCGGCGCCGCGTGCACCACGTGGTCGAGTTCGACCTCCGCCGCCGCCCTCGCGTGTTCCGCGGCTTCCTTCACGTGTACTGCGCTGGGAGTTCCCGCGATGAAGTCCTGCACGAAGATCTTGGCGCGGATGACGGGCCGACGCCACTTCCGCTCCCGTTCGAGTGCCCGGAGCATCCGCTTCGGCTTGGCGGTGTAGCGCCACCGCGCCCACGGTGCGCTCGGCCGGCTCAATCGGAGCGCCCCGATCAGCAGGATCGGGAAGATGAACAGGCCGAGCAGGCCGGTCCAGATCTTCCCCTTCAGCAGCACCACCGCCGCGATGAGCAGGTTGATCACGGACGACAACGCGATCGCGACCCGCACCCACGGATCCGGCGAATCCCGGAAGTCGGTGACGTTGATCAGTTCGAGCGGCCGGAGTCCGAGCAGCAGCAGACCCGTCACCGCGATCGCCACGAACACCGCATCGACCGACGTCCGGCCCTCATCCGCCCAGTACACGTCCTGCAGGTAGAAGATCAGCGCGAACTCGTCCAGCACCAGCGCGGCGCCGATCCCGAAGAACGTGGCGAGGACGGCGCCGGTGGTCTGGGTGCCGTCCTCGTACACGGCGATGAGGGAGACTCCCGACACGAGCATCGTCACGACACCGAACACCACGTGGTGGACGTGGTGCCCGCCGGGTTTCACGTTGCCCGGCCACCACGACACCTCGGCGCGGATCATCCGCACGCTCAACCGGATGAACAGGAAAGCCGCGAGAAACCCGAGCAGGAAAAAGAGCAGAGGCAGGCGCCCGTGCCCGACGATTTCCCGATCCAGCCATTCGTACATCGGCATCCACTATCCCAGTAAAGAACTGGTCACTCCATCGAAAAGTGGAGGCTCGTGTCGGGATGGTGACCTCTCTACTTGCCGAACCCGGCCTTTCGCAACGCGTCGGCCATCGAACCGCCGGGCGCCGGGCGGGTGTCACGCCCGCGATCGCGTCCACCCTGCTGCTGCGGCTTGCCGCCGCGCCGATCCTGCGGCTGCCCGCCGCCGCGCCGATCCTGCGGCTGCCCGCCGCCCCGCCGATCCTGCCGCTGCCCGCCGCTGCGGGGACCGTCGTTCTTGCGGCCGGCCCCGACCTCGTCGTCGAGTCGCAGCGTCAGCCCGATGCGCTGACGGGCCTCGTCGACCTCGAGGACCTTCACCTTCACGACGTCGCCCGACTTCACGACGTCGCGCGGGTCCTTGACGAAATTGTGGGACATCGCGGACACGTGAACGAGACCGTCCTGGTGGACGCCGATATCGACGAACGCGCCGAACGCCGCCACGTTGGTGACGACACCCTCGAGCGTCATCCCCGGCTTCAGGTGCGACACCTTCTCGATGCCGGCCGCGAACGTGGCCGTCTTGAACTCAGGGCGGGGGTCGCGGCCGGGCTTCTCGAGCTCACCGATGATGTCGGTGACCGTGGGGAGGCCGAACCGGTCGTCGACGAAGTCTGCCGGGTTCAGGCTGCGGAGGGCCGACGTGTTGCCGATGATCTCGCGCACGCCGGTGCCGCTGGCGCCGACGATCTTGCGCACCACCGGGTAGGCCTCGGGGTGGACGCTGGACGCGTCGAGCGGATCGTCCCCGTTGGGGATGCGCAGGAAGCCGGCGCACTGCTCGAACGCCTTCGGACCGAGTCTCGCGACGTCCTTGAGTCCCTTGCGGCTGCGGAACGGGCCATTCTGGTCCCGGTGCGCGACGATGCTCTCGGCCAGCGAACCGGCGATACCGGACACGCGGGACAGCAGCGGCACCGACGCCGTGTTCACGTCGACGCCGACCGCATTCACCGCGTCCTCCACGACGGCACCGAGCGAACGGGCGAGCAGCGTCTCCGACACATCGTGCTGGTACTGCCCGACGCCGATCGACTTCGGGTCGATCTTCACCAGTTCGGCGAGCGGATCCTGCAGGCGGCGCGCGATCGAAACTGCTCCACGGATCGACACATCGAGGTCGGGTAGCTCCGCCGAGGCGTACGCGGACGCCGAGTACACGGACGCGCCGGCCTCGGACACCACGATCTTCGTCAGGTTGGTGGCGCCCGACTTGGCGATCAGCTCGGTCGCCAGCGCATCCGTCTCGCGGGAGGCGGTCCCGTTTCCGATGGCGATGAGCTCCACGCCGTGCTTGGCGACGAGACCGGCGAGGGTGGCCAGGGAGGCGTCCCACTTGTTCTGCGGCTGATGCGGGTAGATCGTGTCGTAGGCCACCACCTTGCCGGTGGCGTCCACGACCGCGACTTTCGTGCCGGTCCGGAAACCGGGGTCGAGGCCCATCGTGGCGCGGGTACCGGCAGGTGCTGCCAGGAGCAGGTCGCGCAGGTTGTTGGCGAACACGTCGACGGCGTCCTTCTCCGCCGACTGTCGCAGCCGCATCCGGGTGTCGATGCCCAGCGTGACGATCATCTTGGTGCGCCACGCCCACCGGACGGTGTCGAGCAGCCACCGGTCTGCGGGCCTGCCGCGGTCGGCGATGCCGAACCGGCCGGCGATCCGGCCCTCGTAGACGGTGGGCTCGCCGGGGACGGGCTCCTCCGTGTCGGGTGCCAGGGTGAGCGTGAGCACCTCTTCCTTCTCGCCGCGCAGGACCGCGAGGATCCGGTGGGACGGGAGCTTGCCGAACGGCTCCGAGAACTCGAAGTAGTCGGCGAACTTCGCGCCCTCGGTCTCCTTCCCCTTGCGGACCGCGGACACCAGCTGCCCACGGGTCCACATCAGCTCACGGAGCTCACCCACCAGGTCGGCGTCCTCGGCGAAACGCTCGACGAGGATTGCGCGCGCACCCTCGAGCTGTTCGGCCGTGTAGGACGCCGGATCGGTGGACGGATCGGTGATCAGTGCGTCGGCGACGGGTTCGTGACCGGCTTCGCGGGCGATCTGCGCCTTGGTGCGACGCTTCGGCTTGAACGGCAGGTAGATGTCCTCGAGGCGTGCCTTCGTGTCGGCGGTCATGATCTGCCCACGCAACTGGTCGTCGAGCTTGCCCTGCGAGTCGATCGACTCGAGCACGGCAACCCGGCGCTCGTCCAGTTCCCGCAGGTACCGCAGGCGTTCCTCGAGCTGGCGGAGCTGAGCGTCGTCGAGCGTTCCGGTGACTTCCTTGCGGTACCGGGCGATGAAGGGCACGGTGGCTCCGCCGTCGAGGAGGTCCACCGCGGCCGCGACCTGTCCCTCCCGGACGTCGAGCTCCTCGGCAATGCGCTGGTTCACGGTCTTGAGAGTCACGGAAATGGACCCTACCGCTACTCTGGGACAATATCGTCGGCGGTGAGGCCGTCACGGAAATCTCGGGAGAATTTCATGTCCAGGCTGATCCGGTGCCTGACGGTCATGATCTTCCTGCTCGGCGCGCCGCTGGCCTGCACCATTCCGACCGAGACGAACTCGGTGGTCGACATCCCGGCGACGTCACCTGCCGTCGCAACCCCCGACCTCCTCCCGGCCGACGACCCTCCGGCGGGTGACGGTGCGACCGTGAGCCCCGAGCCGTTCCCCTCCGCGCGGGTCCCCGTGTCCGCCCCCCTCACCGAACGCATCTCGGCTGCCGTCGCGACGGCAGCCGCCGAGCGCGGCGCCGACATGTCGATCGCCGTCCTCGACCGCGCCACCGGTGGCTATCTGGAGGGCGCCGCCGCCGAACCGGTCGAAACGGCGTCGTTGGCCAAGCTCTTCATCGCCGCCCAGATGTATCACCTCGACGCGCTCGGTGAGCGGCCGCTGTCCGACTTCGACCGTCTCCTCCTGCAGCGGATGCTCGAATCGTCCGACGACGACGCGGCCAACACTCTCTGGGACGATCTCGGCGGCTCGGACATCGTCGTCGACGTCGCCGGGCGGTACGGACTCGCCGCGACCACACCGCCGTGGGACGGGTTGTGGTGGAACACCGAGACGACCGCCGCCGACCTCGTGACATTCTATGCCGGGCTTCTCGACGACCGCGACGGCCTGGGCCCGGGTCGCATCGCCGAGTTCGTCGGGTACCTGCGCTCGTCGACACCCGAGGGGATCGACGGTTACGACCAGCGGTTCGGCATCCCCGACGGGTTGCCCGGCGAGAGCGTCGTCGGGGTGAAGCAGGGTTGGATGTGCTGTGTCGGTGATCGGTGGATTCACGTGTCGACGGGGCTGATCGGTGCGGACAACCGCTATATCGTGGCTGTCGCGTCGCGGGAGGACATCCGGTACGAGGACGACGAGGAGTCGTACCCGGACACCGCGATCACGGATGTCACCGAGGATTCCAGCGCCCGGCATGCACGGGACACGATGACCGGGTTCGTGAAGTCCCTGTTCCCCACCGGTGTCGTCGACGACTGGGCGCAGCCTCAGGGTTAGCGTCCGGGCAGGCCCGGAAGTCGTTTCAGGGCAACAGGTCCGGACGGCGTTCGGCGGTGCGTTGCAGCGACTGCTCGTGTCGCCACGCAGCCACCTTCGCGTGATCACCCGACAGCAGGACCGGCGGGACGTCGAGTCCGCGCCACGTCGCCGGCCGCGTGTAGCTGGGACCTTCGAGGAGGCCATCGGAGAACGAATCCTCTTGGTGCGACTGCTGATTCCCGAGAACTCCGGGGATCAGGCGCACGAACGCCTCGGTCATCACCAGGACGGCGGCCTCGCCCCCGATGAGGACGTAGTCGCCGATGCTCACTTCTTCGACGCGAACACGGCGGGCGGCGTCGTCGAACACGCGCTGATCGATGCCTTCGTAGCGTCCGCAGGCGAAGACGATGCGCTTCTCCCCCGCCCAGCGCTCGGCGGTGGCCTGCGTGAAAGGAACACCGGCCGGGGTGGGGACTACCAGCAGAGTGTCCGAGTCGCCGTCGCCCGCGGCGAGGACGTCGTCGAGGGCAGGCCCCCACACGGTGGGTTTCATGACCATCCCCGGCCCGCCGCCGTACGGCGAATCGTCGACGGCCTTGTGGACGTCGTGCGTCCAGTCCCGCAGATCGTGCACCTCGACGGAGATGAGGCCCTTGTCGATGGCCTTGCCGAGCAACGCCGCTCGCAGCGGCTCGAGGTACTCGGGGAAGATGGTGACCACGTCGAGACGCATGGCTACCGACTCACTTCCCGTCGGCGGATTCACCGAAGTCGGGATCGAGCAACCCTTCCGGCGGATCGATCTCGACGACACCGTCCGCGACGGACACCGACGTGACGATCGCCGCCACGAACGGGACGAGAAGTTCGCCGGACTGGTCGCCGGCCCGGCGGATCGAGAGCAATTCGCCTGCCGCGGAATGCAATACCTCGATGACGGTTCCCACCTCGGTGCCGTCCGCGAGGCGCACCGACAGTCCCTCGAGCTCGTGATCGTAGAACTCGTCGGGGTCGTCGGAGGGCTCGAGTTCGGCGCTGTCGATGACGAACAGCGTGCCCCGCAAGGCATCCGCCGCGGTGCGATCCGACACACCCTCGAGGCGCAGCAGAAGCCGCCCGGAATGGTCCCGGGCGGCTTCCACCGTGTACGTGCTCACAGTCTGCTCGCGCGGCTTGTGTCCCCGCAGCACGGCACCCACGGCGAATCGATCCTCGGGTTCGTCGGTGCGAACCTCGACCACGATCTCACCCTTGATGCCGTGCGACTTGGCGACACGGCCGACGACGAGCTCCACTGCTGTCAGGCCTCTACTGATCGGTGTCGACGACGTCGACACGGATCCCGCGGCCACCGATACCGGAGACCAGCGTGCGCAGAGCGGTCGCGGTGCGACCACCGCGACCGATGACCTTGCCGAGATCGTCAGGGTTGACGTGCACCTCGACAGTGCGCCCCCGACGCCCGGTGATCAGCTCGACACGAACGTCGTCGGGGTTGGCGACGATGCCACGAACGAGGTGCTCCACGGCATCGGCGACGACGGCACTCACTTGTCAGCAGCCTCGGACTCTGCAGCAGCCTCGGCGGGAGCTTCGGCAGCAGCCTCGGCGTCCTCGGCCTTCGCCTTCTTCTTCTTGGGCGTGATGGCCTCGCCGACGGGCTCGTTCTCGGCCTGCGCGAGCGCAGCCTGGAACAGCTCCAGCTTGGAGGGCTTGGCTTCCTTGACACGGAGGGTGCCCTCGGCGCCCGGCAGGCCCTTGAACTTCTGCCAGTCGCCGGTGATCTTGAGGATGGCCTCGACGGGCTCGGTGGGCTGGGCGCCGACGCCGAGCCAGTACTGAGCGCGCTCGGAATCGACCTCGATCAGCGAGGGCTCTTCCTTGGGGTGGTACTTGCCGATGGTCTCGATCGCACGGCCGTTGCGGCGGGTGCGGGAGTCGGCGACGACGATGCGGTACTGCGGGTTCCGGATCTTGCCGAGCCGGGTGAGCTTGATCTTGACAGCCACTGCTGTACTTCTCCTTCAGTGCGCACACGAGTGTGCCCACGTGTCACGTGCAATTCGGCGACGCGCAGGAATAGCGCGCCCGGTTTTGCCTCTAACCTGTGACCGCCGCGCGGTACGTGACCGGATGCGACGAACAGCGGTTCATTCTGCCAGACGAACACCGTCCGGGGGAAACCAGGTCATCGGGTCTTGACGACGTTGCCCCGCAGCACCACGACATCGGGCGCGGCGAGGGCGTCGCTGCTCCCGCGCGGGTCGTTCCGGAAGAGAAGCAGATCCGCGGACGCACCTGCTTCCACACCCGGATGTCCGAGCCACGTCCGCGCGTCCCAGCACGCGGCGCCGAGCGCCTCGGACGGGGTCAGTCCGACCGCCTTCAGTTCCTCGACCTCGTCGGCGATGCGTCCGTGGACGATCGATCCGCCCGCGTCGGTGCCCGCGTAGATCGGGATCCCCGCGTCGTGAGCGGCTCCGATCGTGTCCTTCACCCGCGAGTGGAGGTCACGCATGTGTGCGGCATAGATCGGGAACCGCGAGGCGGACTCCGCGATGTCCGGGAACGTCGCGATGTTGATCAGCGTCGGGACGAGCGCGGTTCCGTGCGCGACCATCAGCTCGATCGTCTCGTCGGTGAGCCCGGTGCCGTGCTCGATGCAGTCGATTCCGGCGTTGATCAGGCCCGGAAGCGCATCCTCGGCGAAGACGTGCGCGGTGACGCGAGCCCCTTCTCGGTGGGCGGCCGCGATCGCCTCGACGAGGATGTCGTCGCTCCACAACGGCGCGAGGTCGCCCGCGGAACGGTCGATCCAGTCGCCGACGAGCTTGACCCACCCGTCACCGGCCCGGGCCTGGCGCACCACCTCGTCCGGCAGCTGCGACTCGTCCTCCAGATCGACCGGCAGTCCGCGGATGTATCGCTTGGGGGCGGCGATGTGCTGCCCGGCGCGGATGATCCTCGGCAGGTCGGGGCGGTCGTCGACGAACCGGGTGTCGACCGGCGAACCCGCGTCACGAATCAGCAGGACCCCGCAGTCGCGCTCCGTCTCCGCCTGCGCGATCAACCCCTCGATGCTCTCGCCACCGCCGCCGCCGAATCTGATGCCGACGTGGCAGTGGGCGTCGACGAGACCGGGAACGATCCACCCGGATTCACAGACGGTCTCGGCGCCGGGGACCGGTTCCGCCGAGATCACACCGTTGTCGACCCAGAATTCGACCGGCTGTTCGTCGGGCAGACCGGTGCCGCGAAAGTGCAACGCGCCCATCGGCTACTTCTTCGGCAGCTTCAGCTGGGACAGGTCGATGCCCTCGAGTCCGGGCGGCAATTCGTCGAGGCCCTTCGGCATCTTCGACAGATCGGGCATCCCCGCGGGGAGACCTCCGGGCGGCATACCCGGGAACCCGCCGGGCAGGCCGCCGGGGAATCCGCCGCGCACCTTCGGCGGCGTCGGCCCCTTGCCACCCTTCTTGCCCTTCTTGCCCTTCTTGCTGCGCTGCGGCTTCCGCGAACCGGGCATGCCCATACGCCCGGCCATCGCGGCCATCATCTTGCGGGCCTCGAAGAAACGGTCGACGAGCTGGTTGACGTCGGAGACCTTGACACCCGAACCGTTGGCGATCCGCAGCCTGCGGGACGCGTTGATGATCTTGGGATCATCGCGTTCGGCGGGGGTCATGCCGCGGATGATGGCCTGCACCCGGTCGAGCTGCTTCTCGTCGACGTTCGCGAGCGCGTCCTTCATCTGCCCCGCACCCGGGAGCATGCCCAGGAGGTTGCCGATGGGGCCCATCTTGCGAACGGCCATCATCTGCTCGAGGAAGTCCTCCAGCGTGAGCTGTCCCGAGCCGATCTTCTGGGCTGTGGCCTCGGCCTGCTCGGCGTCGAAGTGCTGCTCGGCCGCCTCGATCAGACTGAGGACGTCACCCATGCCGAGAATGCGGCTGGCCATGCGGTCGGGGTGGAAGACGTCGAAGTCCTCGAGCTTCTCACCTGTGGACGCGAACAGGATGGGCTGTCCGGTGACCTCGCGGACGCTGAGCGCCGCACCACCGCGGGCATCACCGTCGAGCTTCGTGAGCACGACGCCGGTGAATCCGACACCCTCACGGAACGCCTCGGCGGTGCTGACCGCGTCCTGACCGATCATCGCGTCGAGAACGAAGATCGTCTCGTCCGGGTTCACGGCGTCGCGGATTCCCGCCGCCTGCGCCATCAGGTCGGCGTCGATACCCAGCCGGCCCGCGGTGTCGACGATCACCACGTCGAACTGCTTGTTGCGGGCTTCCTCGACACCTGCCCGGGCCACCTCGACCGGGTCGGCCGCGGTGATGCCCAGCTCGTTGTCGCCGCCGCCGATGGACGTGCCCGGGTGCGGCGCGAACACCGTGGCTCCCGCGCGCTCGCCGACGATCTGAAGCTGGGTGACGGCGCCGGGACGCTGCAGGTCGCAGGCCACGAGCAGCGGGGTGTGCCCCTGGTCGCGCAGCCACTTCGCGAGCTTGCCGGCGAGGGTCGTCTTACCGGAACCCTGGAGACCGGCGAGCATGATGACCGTCGGCGGCGTCTTGGCGAACGCCAGCCGGCGGGTCTCGCCACCGAGGATCCCGACGAGTTCCTCGTTGACGATCTTGACGACCTGCTGGGCCGGGTTCAGCGCCGCCGACACCTCGACGCCCTTGGCGCGTTCCTTGATCTTGGCGATGAACGAGCGGACGACGGGCAGCGCGACGTCTGCCTCGAGCAGGGCCAACCGGATCTCACGGCAGGTGGCATCGATGTCGGCTCCGGAAAGGCGACCCTTGCCACGCAGATCCTTGAGGGCTCCGGTCAACCTGTCGGAAAGGGATTCGAACACCGAGTGCGCTCCTGAAGTCATGCGAGTGTGCGGTGGATATTCTCGGGCCCCAGCCTAGCCGCTCACGTCCCGTCGTTCATTCTCCCCCGCTGCCCTCCTGCTTCTTCGGCTTCGTGAGCGGAACGACGCCGAGGATCGCGCTCTCGACCTGTTCCCGGCTCGCCCGGGTGTCCCCGCCGCCCAGATCGAGGCAGAACGAGTCGATCACCGACGAACCCAGGGTGGTCACACGTGCCCAGCGGACATCCGCGCCGCACGTGTCGAACGCGTCGGCGAGCCGGGACAGCAGCCCCAGCCGGTCCTCGGCCCTCAGTTCCAGGATGATCTCGCCGGGCGACGCGGTGTCGAACCAGATGACCCGCGGCGGCGCCTGCGCGTACTGCACCGGAACCGCGGCTTCGCCCCGTTCCTCCACGGCGGCGACACGCTGGCTCTCGCGGGCCTCCTCTTCCTTGGCCGTGAGCATCTCCAGCAGGTTCAGCTCCCCCGCCAGCGCCCGGATCAGCTCCTGCCGAAGCAGGCCCGCCTGCGGCGGCGCCCCGAACCTCGGGGACACGACGAACGAGTTGACCGCCGACCCCTCGGCGCTGCCCAGGGACGCGGAGTAGACCCGCAAGGAGTGCAGCGCGAGCACGCCCGCCGCTTTCGACAGCAGACCCCGCTGGTCGGGGGCGATGACCGTCACCACATAGGTGTGGGGACTGTCGGCGGGGACCAGCGCGACGTGCACGCCACCCGACGCCGCCAGCGCAACATGTTCCGGATCGAGCGGGTCGGGTGCGGGAAGCACCTCTCCCGCCATGACCAGGCGGCAACGGCGCACGAGTTCCCCGATCAGCGACGACTTCCAGTCGCCCCACACGCCGGGACCTGTCGCCAGTGAATCCGCCTCCGCCAGCGCGTGCAGCAACTCCAGCAGGACGCCGTCGCCGCCGAGCGCCTCCACGACCCGCTCGACGGTCTCGGGATCGTCGAGGTCCCGCCGCGTCGCGGTGTGTGGCAACAGCAGGTGATGGCGCACGATCGCCGTCAGCAGCGCGACGTCCGAAGGCCACAATCCGAGGCGCCTGCCGATCTGGGTGGCCAGTTCCGCGCCGACGACGCTGTGGTCGCCGCCACGGCCCTTGCCGATGTCGTGCAGCAGCGCGCCGAGCATCAGCAGGTCCGGTCGGGCGACGCGGGTGGTGAACCCACTGGCGTAGGCAGCGGTCTCGACGAGATGACGATCCACCGTCCACGTGTGCACCGCGTCCCGCGGCGGCAGGTCCCGGACGGCACCCCACTCGGGAAGAAGCCTGCCCCACAATCCGGTCCGATCGAGAGCCTCGATCGCCGCGACGGCACGGCTACCCGAGCCGAGCATCACCAGCAGATCGTTCAGCGCCTCCTTCGGCCACGGCTCGCGCAACTCGGGGGCGTTGTCGGCCAAGCGATTCAGCGTCGACGCCGACATCGGCATGCCCGTCGTCGCCGACGCCGACGCGACCCGCAGCACGAGGCCGGGGTCCTTCGCCGGCCGGGCGTCGCGCGCCAGCACCACCTCACCGGCGTGCTCGACGACTCCCTCGTCGAGGGGCCGTCGCACCGGTGGTCGGCGCAACCGCGCCAGGCCGCGACGCGGCAGGGCGTGTTCCGCCGTCCGCACCCCGACGTCGACCGAATAGCTGATGGTGCGCGCGGCATCGCTGAGCATGCGCGCGAGGTCGAATCGATCGCCGATCCGCAGTGCGGCGCCGATCTCGTCGGCGTCCTGTGCCCGCAACTGATCGCGGGAGCGGCCCGCGACCCGGTGCAATTCGGTGCGGACGTCGAGGAGCCGGCGATGCGCGAGTGCCAGTCCCCCGCCGGGCGACTCGGGACCGAGCCCGGGCATGCCGTCGGTGAGCTGCGCGATGGACAGCGCGTTGAGCAACTGTACGTCCCGCAGTCCACCGCGACCGCTCTTGAGGTCGGGCTCTGCGCGGTGGGCGATCTCGCCGCTGCGCTCCCAGCGCGACCGCGTCTGCTCGATGAGGCCGTCGAAACGGTTGCGGATGTCGGTGCGCCACTGCCGGCGCACCCCGCTGATGAGCAGATTGGTCAGCTCGACGTCGCCGACGATGTGACGCGCCTCGAGCATTCCCAGCGCCGCGGTGATGTCGGTGTCCGCCACCTGCAGTGCCTGAGGGATGGTGCGGACGCTGTGGTCGAGCTTGATGTGCGCGTCCCACAACGGATACCAGAGTTGGTCGGCCACCTGCGCGACGACCGCCGGATCCATGTCGTCGTGAAGCAGGAGGAGGTCGAGATCCGAGTACGGCAGGAGTTCCCGTCGTCCGAGCCCACCGACCGCGACGAGCGCGAAGCCGCTGTCGGGCTTGATGCCCAGCTCGGCACCCTTTGTGGTCAACCAGAACTCGTGCAGGTCGACGAGCGCGTGACGTAGTGAAGGGGCGTCGAGCCGACGCCCGTGACCTGCGGGATTCCTTGCGCCGGGGCCGGTCTCGGAGCCGCCGGTGAGCAGTTGCCTGCGTGCGCGGGCCAGGTCCGCTGCTTCGTCCGATCCGCCTGACGCAACCGGCCCTGGTTCCGTCGCCTTGGCGACGGGACCAGGGCCGGTCTTACCGGACCCGTTGGGGTCAGAGTGCATCCGCGCCGCGTTCCCCGGTACGCACCCGGATGACCGACTCGACCGGCGAAACCCAGACCTTGCCGTCACCGATCTTGCCGGTGCGTGCCGCCTCGACGATCACCTCGACGACCTTGTCCACAGCAGCGTCGTCCACGACGACCTCGACCCGGACCTTCGGAACGAAATCGACCGAGTACTCGGCACCTCGGTAGACCTCGGTGTGGCCCTTCTGCCGGCCGTACCCCTGGACCTCGCTGACGGTCATCCCGAGGACGCCCGCCTGCTCGAGTCCCGTCTTCACGTCCTCCAGAGTGAACGGCTTGACAATTGCTGTGATCAGCTTCATTTCCTCATCCCTCCTTGCCGGATACACGAGCAGTTGCCGAGTTTCCGCCGAGAGCGGCGAAATCGTAGCCAGTTTCTGCGTGTTCCGACTCGTCCACTCCAAGTGATTCACCCTCGTCGCTGAGCCGCAGACCGATCGTGAACTTCACGATCAATGCGACGACGGCCGTCCCGACGAGCGAGTAAAGCAGTACTGCTCCGGCGCCCACTGCCTGACGCCAGAGTTGGTCGAGGCCTCCACCATAGAACAGTCCGACCACACCCGCGGGCGCCTCAGCCGTTGCGACCAGGCCGACCATCAGCGTTCCGACGATGCCGCCGACGAGGTGGACACCGACGACGTCGAGCGAGTCGTCGAATCCGAAGCGGAACTTGAGTCCGACCGCGAGCGCGCAGAGTGCGCCTGCCACGACGCCGATGGCGAGTGCGCCGAGGACGTTCACCGAGGAGCAGGAAGGCGTGATGGCAACCAGGCCGGCGACGATTCCGGACGCCGCGCCGAGTGTGGTGGCGTGGCCGTCACGAATCCGCTCGACCAGGAGCCAGGCGAGCATCGCCGCGCACGTTCCGATGACGGTCGTGATGAAGGTTGCTCCGGCGATGCCGTTGGAGCCGACGGCCGAACCGGCGTTGAAGCCGAACCAGCCGAACCAGAGAAGGCCGGCGCCGAGCATCACGAAGGGCAGGTTGTGCGGACGGAACGGGGTTCCCGGCCATCCCTTGCGCTTGCCGAGGATGATCGCGAGGACGAGGCCGGCGGCGCCGGCGTTGATGTGGACGGCGGTTCCACCCGCGAAGTCGACCGCGGCGAGCTTGTTGGCGATCCAGCCACCGGTCTCGGCGGTGACGCCGTCGAAGGCGAAGACCCAGTGCGCCACGGGGAAGTACACGACCGTCGCCCAGAGGCCGGCGAACAGCAGCCAGGGCCCGAAGCGCAGGCGGTCCGCCACGGCACCCGAGATGAGGGCGACGGTGATGATCGCGAACATGGCCTGGAACGCGACGAAGACCGTCGCGGGGATGGTGCCGACGAGCGGGATCGCGGAATCGGCGATGACCGAACCGGCATCGTCGGTCTCGGCGAGGTACGACCCGCCGATCAGTCCTTTGAGCCCGAAGTACTGGAACGGATCACCGACAAGGTTCCCCTTGTCCTCACCGAAGGCCATGGAGTAGCCGTAGAGAACCCACAGGATGCCGACGACACCCATCGCGCTGATGCTCATCATGAGCATGTTCAGCACGCTCTTGGCCCGCACCATGCCGCCGTAGAAGAACGCAAGACCCGGAGTCATGAGCAACACGAGCGCGGCGCTGGTCAGCATCCACGCTGTGTCCCCGGTGTCCGGTGCACCGATAGTGGGGAAATCCACCTTGAGCCTCCTCCTTCTCTGCCCAGCCGGTAGCGGCTGACGACCTGAGAAGAAGGGTGCTCAGTTGGTGTTTCGGCTATGCCACTGCACTGTTTCGCGCTCGTGAACGCATCGGCCTATTTTGTTGCGTGCAGGTTTCGCCAGGCGATTTGCGGTCGGTTTCATCGCCCCTGAGCCGTCCGGGAGCCCGAGACGACCCCGATTCGCTGCGTCAGCCGAGCAATGCGTCGACGAACGCGCCCGGCTCGAACGGCGCCAGATCGTCGGCGCCCTCACCGAGTCCGACGAGCTTCACGGGAACCCCGAGTTCGTGCTGAACCTGGAACACGATGCCACCCTTGGCGGTGCCGTCGAGCTTGGTGAGCACCACACCGGTGATGTCGACGACCTCGGCGAACACCCGCGCCTGCGCGAGGCCGTTCTGGCCGATGGTCGCGTCGAGGACGAGGAGCACGTCGTCAACCGAGGCCTTCTTCTCGATGACGCGCTTGACCTTGCCGAGCTCGTCCATCAGTCCCGTCTTCGTGTGGAGCCGGCCGGCGGTATCGATCAGCACAACGTCGACGCCGTTGTCGATTCCCCTGGACACGGCATCGAACGCGACGGCCGCCGGATCTGCGGCTTCCTTCCCGCGCACCACCTCGGCGCCCACCCGCTCGGCCCAGGTCTGCAACTGGTCCGCTGCGGCGGCCCGGAACGTGTCGGCGGCACCGAGCAGGACGCGCCTGCCGTCGGCCACGAGAACACGCGCGAGCTTGCCGGTGGTGGTGGTCTTGCCGGTGCCGTTCACACCGACGACCAGCAGGACCGCCGGGTGGTCGTCGTGCGGCAGGGCACGGATCGAGCGATCGAGTTCCGGGCGGAGTTCGGCGACCAGGACTTCACGGAGCAGTGCGCGGGCATCGGCCTCGGTGCGGACGCTGCGCGACGCCATCTGCTCACGCAGCGACGTGACGATCTTCGTGGTGGTCGCCGAGCCGAGGTCGGCGATGAGGAGCGTGTCCTCCACCTCTTCCCAGGAGTCCTCGTCGAGATCGCCACCGCCGAGCAGTCCGAGCAGGCTCTTGCCCACCGCGGACTGTGAACGCGACAGTCGCCCACGCAGACGGTCGAGCCGTCCTTCCGTGGGGGCGATGACGTCGAGCACCGGCGCGGCGGGAGCCGGTTCGGGTTCGGGTTCGGGCGCGACCTCGGGTTCCGGTTCGACCTCGGGCGCGACGACCGGTTCGTAGGTGACCGGCTCCGGCGGGGCCGACGGCTTCTCCGGGGCCTTCTCGGGGGCCTTCTCCGGCTCGGGGGGCGCGACGACCTCGGGTTCGGGCGCCACCTCGGGTTCGGGCACCGGTTTCGGCAGAACCGGCTCGGGCGCAGGCGGACGTGGCGGCGCCGTCGCCGTCGACCCCTGACTGAAGTTGAACCCGCCGTCCGCCCGGTAACTGCCCGAACGGTCCTTCTCCGCCGTAGTGACCTGCGGGGTGTCCGGCGCCTTCAGTGAGATTCGGCGACGCCGATACAGCAGGGACCCGACGACGAGAACGACGAGAAGTACGGCCAGTGCGGCCGCGATGGCAATCCAAGCTCCGGTAGTCACGCCGCCCATTGTTTCAGGCTCCGGATTTCGTCGCGCACTGCCTTCCCGCCCGCACAGTCCCGGACCGGACCACAATCAGGCGTCCGCGGCCGCCATGTCCTGGCCACGGAGCCGCTGGGAGATGACGGTGGTGATGCCGTCGCCGCGCATGCTGACCCCGTAGAGCGCGTCGGCCACCTCCATCGTCGGCTTCTGGTGGGTGATGACGATCAGCTGCGACTTCTCCCGCAGCTGCTCGAACAACCCGATGAGACGGCGCAGGTTCGTGTCGTCCAGCGCGGCCTCCACCTCGTCCATCACATAGAAGGGGGACGGCCTGGCCCGGAAGATCGCCACGAGCATCGCCACCGCCGTCAGCGACTTCTCGCCACCGGACAGTAGTGACAGGCGCTTGACCTTCTTGCCCGGCGGCCGGGCCTCCACCTCGATGCCGGTGGTCAGCATGTTCGACGGGTCGGTGAGCACCAGCCTGCCCTCGCCACCGGGGAACAGCTTCGCGAAGACCTGCACGAATTCGCGTTCGACGTCCGAATAGGCCTCGGTGAACACCTGCAGGATGCGGGCATCCACGTCGGCCACCACACCGAGGAGATCCTTGCGGGCGGTCTTCACGTCCTCGAGCTGCGTAGAGAGGAAGTTGTAGCGCTCCTCGAGCGCGGCGAACTCCTCGAGTGCCAGCGGGTTGACCTTGCCGAGCGTCGCCAGGTCCTTCTCGGCACGTTTCGCGCGGCGTTCCTGCGTGGCGCGGTCGTACGGAATCGGCGCGGGCATCGTGACCTGCTCGCCGCGCTCCTTCGCCTGCTCGTACTCCTCCATCTCCAGTGCGGACGGCGGCAGCGCGACATCGGGGCCGTATTCGGCGATCAGATCGTCCAGGCCGATCCCGTGCTGTTCGAGGATGGCCTCCTCGAGCTGTTCGATGCGCAGCGCGGCCTGGGCGCGAGCGACCTCGTCGCGGTGCACGGCGTCGGTGAGCGACGCCAGCTGTCCGGTCAGCTGACGCACCCTTTCCTTCACCTGTTCGAGTTGAGTCGTCCGCTCGGTGCGGGCCCGGGCGAGTTCGTCACGGTGTGCCATCGCGGCGTGGACGACGTCACCGAGATGCTCGGCGACCCGTTGTCCCGACTCGGCGACCGCCGCTGCGACGGCGGCCGCGTTCTGGCGGGCCTTCATCGCACGTTCGGCCCGGGCGCGCGCGTCGCGTTCCACCTGTGCGGCGCGGCGCAGGGAGTCCGCCTTGCCTCGTACCGACTCGGCCCGCTCCTCGGCCGTGCGCACGGACAGCCGGGCTTCCACTTCCACGGCCCGCACCTCGGCCAGCGCCGCGGCCGCCATCTCACGATCGATGCTCGTCGTGTCGGATCCACCCGTGTCGGCGCCGGCGGACGACCCGTCCTGTTCCGCCAGGCGCAGCCGTTCCTCGAGTTCGGCGAGCGCGGTCAGCGTGTCCTCCCGACCGCTCTCGGCCTTGTCCCGCTGGGCCATGAGCCGATCGGATTCGGCGTGCGCGGCCCGCGCGGCCTGGCCGAGGCGGCCGAGGCGCTCGTAGATGGCGGACATCGCGGCGTCCGACTCGTTCAGCGCGGCCAGTGCCTGCTCGGCGTTCTCCTGGCGGTCGGCCTGTTCCGCGACCGCGCCGGACAGTGCCGCGGACAGTTCCTCGGCGCGCCGTTCGGCGCGGGCGAGATCCTGCACGGAGTTGTCGATGGCGGCCTGGACTTCGAGGGTGCTCGGCTGTCGGTCCGACCCGCCGCTCATCCAGCCCGCTCCGAGGAGATCTCCGTCGCGGGTGACGGCGCGCACGTCGGGCCTGCGCCGGACGGTCTCGACGGCGTCGTCGAGGGAATCGACCACGACCACTCCACCCAGGAGCGCCGCGATCCCGGTCCGCAGTTCGGCGGGGCAGTCGATGACGTCGACGGCCCACCGGGCGCCGGAGTCCAGGAGTCCGCCGTTCGGCGCGGCCTGATCGGTCCCGATGAACAGGGACGCCCGACCGCTGTCCGTCTCCTTCAACGCACCGACAGCGCTACGGGCGGCGTCGAGGGATTCGGCGACAACGGCGTCCGCGGCAGGACCCATCGCTGCCGCGACGGCGCCCTCGTACCCTGTCTCGACGGTGATGAGGCCACCGATCGGTCCGCGGATACCGTGCTCGCCCCGATTCTCGACGAGCCAGCCGGCGCCGTCCTTGCGTTCGAGGCCCATCGACAGCGCGTCGATCCGGGCACGCAGGGACGCCACTTCCTGCCCGGCGGCGCGCTCCTCGGCCTGGAGTTCCGTGACGCGTTCGGTGATCAGGCGCAGCGCCTCGACGGCACGCTCGTGGTGCGAATCCAGCCCGAGCTCACCGGCGTCGAGGTCACCGATCTCGTCCTGGACGACCTCGAACTCGGACTGTGCCGCGTCGCCGCGCTGGCGGGCCTCTTCGATCGCGACGGTCAGCCGGGACACTTCGGCGTCGACGGAGTCGGCGCGGGTGCGCAGAGTGTCGACCTGCCCGGACAGCCGGGCCAGGCCTTCACGGCGGTCGGCGATCGCCCGGACCGCCGCCATGTGAGCGCGTTCCGCCTCGGCGGCGGTCTCCTCCCCCAGTGCCAGCTGCTCCTTGGCCGCGTCCAGCGCCGCACGCGCCATCTCGACGGCTTCGACGAGCTCCATCTCCTCCGCGGCGATCCGATCGGCGCGGGCCTCCATCTCGTCCGGATCCTGACCGCGGTTCGCGGAGGGCTCGGAGTCGAGGTGGCGCGCCCGCTCCCGGGCGATGCGGATGGTCGCGTTGACGCGCTCCGCGAGTGCCGACAGCTGAAACCAGGTCTGCGCGGCCGCTTCGGCACCCGGTGTGAGCCTCGACAGTTCCTGCTCGTGCCGTCCCAGCTCGAGATTGGCCTCGTCGAGCGCCTCGGTGACCTGGTCGTGCTGCTCGCGCGCGACCTTCTCGTCCTGAGCCTGGTTGGCCAGGTCCTCGCGTCGCGTGACCAGGTCGTCCGCGGCGAGCCGCAGCTTCGCGTCGCGGAGATCGGCCTGCACCGTCTGTGCGCGGCGCGCCACCTCGGCCTGCCGTCCGAGTGGTTTGAGCTGGCGCCGCAATTCCGCGGTGAGGTCGTTCAGACGCGCCAGGTTGGCCTGCATCGCGTCGAGTTTGCGGACCGCCTTTTCCTTGCGTTTGCGGTGTTTGAGTACGCCGGCTGCTTCCTCGATGAACGCGCGCCGGTCCTCCGGACGGGATTCGAGGATGGCGGCGAGGCGGCCCTGCCCGACGATCACGTGCATCTCCCGGCCGATGCCGGAGTCGCTGAGCAGTTCCTGCACGTCCATCAGCCGGCACGAGCTGCCGTTGATCTCGTATTCGCCGGCGCCGTCGCGGAACATGCGCCGGGTGATCGACACCTCGGAGTAGTCGATCGGCAGGGCGCCGTCGGAGTTGTCGATGGTCAGCGTGACCTCGGCGCGTCCGAGGGGTGCCCGCCCGGCGGTGCCCGCGAAGATGACGTCTTCCATCTTGCCGCCGCGCAGAGCCTTCGCTCCCTGCTCCCCCATCACCCAGGTGAGCGCGTCGACGACGTTGGACTTACCCGACCCGTTGGGCCCCACGACACAGGTGATTCCCGGCTCGAATCGCAGAGTCGTTGCGGACGCAAAGGATTTGAATCCCTTCAGCGTCAGACTCTTCAGATGCATGACGGAGAACTTTACCTGCGGTTCACCGTTCCACGAACCCGGTGAGGTCGCCGCGGGCGGAATCCCATTGCTCGACGACGAGATCCACCGCGCCCGGCGTGTCCCCCGACCGCAGCAGCGTCAGCAGGGTCTCCAGCTTGTCGCGAGGCCCCTCGGCGATGACGAGCACGCGGCCGTCCTTCTGATTGGCCGCGTAGCCGACGAGACCGAGTTCCAGCGCCCGGGCGCGGGTCCACCACCGGAATCCCACTCCCTGCACGAATCCGTGCACCCACGCGGTCATTCTCTCCATGTCCGTCACGACCGTTCGAGTTTGTAGATCTTCCCGGTGAAACTCGTGGCGTAGAGCGCGTCCGCATCCCAGCCCGGTCCGGCGCCGAACCGCACCGAGGACACGAGTGGCAGTCCGGACGCCAGAGCGCAGCTCTCCCCCGTCGCGGGATCCACCCGCACCACCTTGCCGCCACCGTTGTAGGCGACGTAGACGATGCCGTCCGGTCCGACGGTGAGGTCGTCGGCCGCGTTGAGGGGCCCGGAGCCGGGCAACTCGACCGATACGACCGGACCGCCGAGGTCGTCTTCGCGGAGGATGCGCAGCGTGGTGGTCGTGTCGAACGTCGTCACCGTGTACACGTTGCCGTCGTGCGCGGCGAGACCGTCCACCGTTCCCAGATCGGTGCGCACGACCTCCGGTGTGTGGGGATCCGAGGCGGGGACGCGGGTCAGTCCGGCCCCGGCGCCCAGATTCCGGGCGGTGAGGATGTCTCCGTTGCTCAGCCGGACCAGCCCGTTCGGCATGACCAGCCCCTCGGCCACGGTTCGTGTGTCACCCGTGTCGAGGTTCACCACGTCCACCGTGCCGCTGGCCGAGCCCGTGACCCCGGCGGCGAAGGAGTTGCCCGTGGCGAAATACGCGTCGGCACCGTCCACGGCAATTCCGCCGGGCGACTCGACCTCGGGCACGATCGGGGTGACGGAGCCGTCGGGGGCGACCCCGTCGAGGGCTCCGCCGCCCACCAGGCCTGTCCGCGACACCAGCATGGTGCCCGCGCCGTCGAAGGCCAGGTTCTCGAGAACACCCGCCCCGGAGGTCACCTCGGACACCGACCACGGGGTGCACGCACCGCCGGGGGGCGCGAACGCGGGCCCGGCAGCCGCGGGCGCGACCACGAGTAGACCCGCGCAGAGCGCGGTCCCGCCCGCGAGCGCGGCCAGCTCACGCCGCATCATGCTTCTCTTTCGACGGTCAACGTCACCGTCGTTCCCGCCTTCAGCGTCCGTCCGACCGTGCAGACCTTGTCGACCGACCGTTCGACGAGCGCCACCAGACGCTCCTGCGCGTCGGCGTCGAGCTCGCTGAGATCGAGCTCCATCACCTCGTCCAGCTGCGGGTACACCTCGTTCTCCCGATCGGCGGCACCCGACACCCGGATGGTGGCGTCGTAGTTGTCGCCCAGCCGCCGCGACAGCGGGAAGTCCGAGCTCATGCCACTGCACGCGGCGAGTGCGATCTTCAGGAGTTCCCCGGGGGTGAACACGCCCTCCACGCCCTCGGAGCCGATCAGGACCTCGGCGCCGCGCGAGCTACGGCCGGTGTATCGCCGGGTGCCCGTTCGCTCGACCCACAGTGAGGTGGGCGCCGTCGTGTCGGAAGTCTGTTCTGCCATGCGCTCAATCCTGCCACCGGTCGGCGCAACGCCAGGTAGGTGGGTGGGCGGCAGTGGTTTCCGCGGAATTGTGAACGAGGATTCTCAGCAGAGGGAATCGGTGGGCCGTAGGGTGAACCGACCAATGACGCCGAGACGTAGCGGGGAATGCAGATGGGCCAGATCGGTAGTGCGGGAGAGCGCCAACTTCAGTCCGAGTACGGCACCGAGGATCGTGCCGCCAAGTTCTACTCGGATCAGATGCTGGACCATCTCAATCCCATGATGATCGAGTTCATCGGACGCCAGGAGATCGCCTTCATCGCCACCGCCGACGCGTCCGGCGAGTGCGACAACAGTCTGCGCGCCGGGACACCGGGATTCATGCACGTCATCGATTCCACTACCCTCGCGTACCCGGAGTACCGCGGCAACGGCGTGATGGCGAGCCTCGGCAACATCCGGGAAAACCCGCACGTCGGAATCATTCTCGTGGACTTCGTGCAGGACCTCATCGGACTGCACGTGAACGGTTCGGCCCGGATCGTCGAAGACCCGGTCCTTCGCTCCGAGATCGCGGATCTGCCTGCGGACCACACGAACGGCCGGATCCCGGAACGCTGGGTGGTGGTGGAGGTGGAGGAGGCATACATACACTGCCGCAAACACATTCCGAGAATGGCACCGGTTCCCCGGCACCGCGAATGGGGAACCGACGACGTGAAACGCAAGGGCGGCGACTACTTCGACGCCAAGGCGACACCACGCCACGACACCGACGATCAGTTCGCCGAGGAGCCCGCGACCGCCGCACTCACACAGACGATGTCGCCGGGCTTCTCCGTGGTGCCGGCTGGCACTTCGGGCAACTGAACGACGAGCGGTTCATGAATTTCTCCCGCCGGATCGCGGTGCCGCACCGCGGGCACGGGCGATCCTCCTGACCGTAGGCGGACAGCGAACGGTCGAAATAGCCCGACTCGCCGTTGACGTTCACGTACAGCGCGTCGAAGGACGTGCCGCCCTGAGTGAGTGCCTCACGCATGACCTCCTGGGCGGCGGTGAGCACTGCACGAATCTTGGGACCACTCAGCCTGTCGGTGAGCAGATTTCCGTGGATCTGTGCGCGCCACAGCGCCTCGTCTGCGTAGATGTTGCCGATGCCGGAGACGACGGTCTGGTCCAGAAGGGCACGCTTGATCTCGGTGTGCTTGCCGCGCACGACCTTCACGGTGGCCGCGAGGTCGAAACGCGGATCCAGCGGGTCGCGGGCGATGTGCGCCACCGAGTCCGGCACGAGCGAGCCGTCGACGTCGACGAGGGGTGCCAGCGCCCAGCCCCCGAACGTCCGTTGGTCGACGAATCTGAGGTCGAGACCCGAATCGAGCCGGGCCCGGATGCGCAAATGCTTCTCGGTCGGCAATTCCGGTGGCTGCACGAGCATTTGACCACTCATGCCGAGATGCACCACGAGAGCGACCGTACTGGGTTCGAGGACCAGCCACAGATACTTTCCACGACGGTCGGCGCTCGCGATGCGTTCGCCGGTGAGCTGTCCGGCGAGGTCGGCGGCCCCGGGCAGATGACGCCGGATCGCCCGCGGGTGCAGGATGTCGACGGAATCGATCGACGCCCCCACGATGTGGCGTTCGAGTCCGCGCCGGACCACCTCAACTTCGGGTAGTTCAGGCACTGACGTCGTCGGCCGCTACGTCGGGGCCTGCGTCGGACAACGCATTCCACGCCGTACTCGCAGCCTTCTGCTCGGCCTCTTTCTTGGAGCGGCCGATACCGACGCCGAGGGGCTTGCCGCCGACGATCACGGTGGCGGTGAATTCCTTGTCGTGGTCGGGGCCGGTCGCCGTGATCTCGTACGCCGGCACACCGACGCCACGCTCCGCGGTCAACTCCTGCAGACTCGTCTTCCAGTCCAGACCCGCGCCGAGACGGGGGGCTCGCTGGAGGAGATCGCTGAAGAGGTCGAGCACGACGCGTCGCGCCGTGTCGATGCCGTGCTCGAGGTGGATGGCGCCGAGAATCGACTCCATGCCGTCGGCCAGGATGCTCGGCTTGTCACGGCCACCGGTCATCTCCTCGCCCTTACCGAGCAGGAGATGGGCACCGAGGCCGCCCTCACCGAGAGTGCGGGCCACCTCCGCGAGCGCGTGCATGTTGACGATGCTCGCCCGAATCTTCGCGAGGTCGCCCTCGGATTTGTCGGGATGCGCAAGGTAGAGCTTCTCGGTGACGGTCACTCCGAGCACGGAGTCGCCGAGAAATTCGAGACGCTCGTTGGTGGGCAGACCACCGTTCTCGTACGCATACGAGCGGTGCGTCAACGCCAGGGTGAGCAGCGAAGGCTCGATTTCTACGCCGAGGGCGGCGAGGAGGGAAGCATGATCCTCCTCGCCGCCGGCGGGTGTATTACTGATGTCGCTCGTCACAACGCCTCTCCGCGGAGAACTAGACGGCGGCAGTGACCTGGCGGCCCTTGTATGTGCCACACGACGGGCACGCGACGTGGGGCAGCGTCTTCTCGCCGCAGCCACGGTTGGGGCAGGTGACGAGGGTAGGCACAGTGGTCTTCCACTGGCTGCGACGCGACCTCGTGTTGGATCGCGACATTCTGCGCTTGGGGACAGCCACTTCTACTTCTCCTCGGCTTCGGTGTTCACAAGATTCTTGCTGGGTTCTGATTCCACGCCAAATTTGGCTGCAAGACCAGCCCAGCGAGGATCAAGTATGTCATGCCCATGGCCAGATTCGGCAATCGCCAGGCGAACGCCACATTCTGGGCACAATCCTTGGCAGTCGTCACTGCAGAGCGGCTGCAATGGCAGTGCGAGGCCGACGGCGTCGATCACGACGGGTTCGAGGTCGATCTCGTCGTCGACGACGTGATAGACCTCCCCCTCCTCCGTGGTCTCCTCCGTGGTGCTGTCCGGGTATGCGAACAGCTCCGTGAGAGTCAGGTCCACCGCGTCGGAGAACGGCTCGAGACATCTCGAGCACTCCCCCACGGTGTCGGCTCGCAACGAACCGGTGACCAGGACCCCCTCGGATACGGCCTCCAATCGGAGATCGAGATCGATCTCCGATCCTTCCTCGATGGCGATCAGGTCGAGACCGATGCGCTGTGGCGCCGTCACCACCCGTTCCACGGTGCGCATCGAACCGGGACGACGGCCGAGTTTGACCGTGTCCAGCACGAAGTCCGCGTCCCGTCGGGAACGCGATGAGCTGTGGCGATGGGATGACAACAAACTTCACTTTCGAGAAAAGGGAAACGACAAAGGGCAACCACTCCACGATACGCAATCTGCGCGGTGGAGCCAAATTCGATCGGGCGCCGGTCGGACGGTCGCTCAGCGGCGACGCTCGGCCCGGCGGTCGTCGACGTCGTAGTCCGAGGCGTAGTCGGGAACACCCGAACCGGTCCGCAACTGCTGACGTCCGCGCCCCACGGACCGGACGGTGCCGTTCAGGAAGTCCTCGAACTCCGCGAGCTTCGTGTCGACGTACAGGTCGCAGTCCGAGCGGAGACGATCCGATTCGGCGTGCGCGGAGTCGATCACCCGGGCCGACTCGGCGTGCGCCGCCTGGACGACCTCCGTCTGCGAGACGAGGCGCGCCTGCTCCGCCGTGCCCTCCGCAACGGACCTCTCGTAGGACGCCTTGCCCGACTCGATCATGCGATCGGCCTCGGACCGTGCACGGCCCGTGAGTGCGTCGTACTCGCGCTGGCCTTCCGCGACGGAGGACTCGGCCTCGGCGCGCGCGTCGGTGACCAACTGCTCAGCGTGTGCGCGGGCCTCGGCGACCATCCGGTCCGCCTGCGCCTTCGCGTCCGCCAGGATGCGGTCGGCATCGTCCCGGGCGTTCTCGATGGTGGAGTTCGCCTCGGCGTTGGCGCTGGAGACGGTCTTCTCCGCGTTGGACCGCGCGTCCCCCACCAGTTTGTCCTTGTGGTCCAGGACGTCCTGGGCGTCGTCGAGTTCACCGGGAATCGCATCGCGCACGTCGTCGAGCAGTTCGAGGACGTCACCGCGCGGAACCACGCAGCCGGCGGTCATCGGTACGCCGCGTGCCTCTTCGACAATCGCGACAAGTTCGTCGAGCGCCTCGAATACCCGGTACACAAGCAACCCCAATCATCCATGACCCTCAGCAGGTCGGCGCAGCCTTCTTCGTGCAAGTCTGCCCGACCGGACGCCGCGGGTGTGTCGTGGCAGCCGGTGTGTCGGGTATCAGCTGCTCTCGGCGGCGCGCTCGGCGATCCTCGCGAGAAGACGGGCGTGCACCTTCTCGGGCAGCATGTCGGAGACGTCGCCACCGAACGTGGCCACTTCCTTCACGAGCGAACTCGACAGGTAGCTGTAGGTGGGGTTGGTCGGGATGAAGAGGGTGTCGACGCCACTGAGCTTCTGGTTCATCTGCGCCATCTGCAGTTCGTAGTCGAAGTCGTTGGCGCCGCGCAGGCCCTTGACGATCGCTGTGATCCCTTGCTGCTTGGCGTAATCCACCAGCAGACCGTGCCAGGAGGACACCCGAACGTTGGGCAGCTCACTGGTCGAGTCTTCGAGCATCTCGATGCGCTCTTCGACGGTGAACAGGCCACGCTTGCTCTTGTTGACCATGACCGTCACGATGACCTCGTCGAACTGCGCGGCAGCTCTGCCGATCACGTCAAGGTGGCCATTGGTCACGGGGTCGAAGGATCCGGGGCAGACAGCGCCAGTCATGAGTCCAGACCGTAGCAGGTCGCCAATTCGATTCTCGCCTCGCCGTACTTCTTCGCCTTGACGGGCGCGAAGCCTTCGGGCCAGACCGTCTCGGGCGACCTCGACGACCGCTCGAGCACCACGATCGAGCCGTCGCCGACCCAGCCGTTGCCCCGCAAATGGTCGAGCACCGTCTGCACCGCCCCGTCGTCGACGGCGTACGGCGGATCCGCCATCACCAGGTCGTACGGCCTGTCGGCGGTGCCCGCGAGCACCGCCGCCACCGGAGCGCCGCGCACCTCCGCGCCCGGCAGACCGACCGTCGTCACGTTGTGCTTGATGATGCCCGCCGCTTTCGCGTCGGACTCGACGAGGACGACGCGGTCCGCACCCCGGGAGAGCGCCTCCAGGCCGAGCGCCCCCGATCCCGCGTAGAGATCGAGGACGGACGCGCCCTCGAGGTCCATCCGGCTGTGCAGTGCGCTGAACAATGCCTCGCGGACCCGGTCCGAGGTGGGCCGGGTCCCGCTCGGCGGGACCCGCAGGCGTCGACCGCCCGCGAGTCCCGCGATGATCCGAGTCACTCGCTCGCGGACTCCCCTGTCGACACGACGGCGAGGAGGTCGCCGCCTTCGACCTGCTGGACCGATCCGATGGCCAGCCGGGAGACGGTGCCGCTTCGTGGGGCGGTGATGGCCGCTTCCATCTTCATGGCCTCGATGGTGGCGATCGTGTCGCCGGCGGTGATGTGCTGGCCCTCGGTGACGGCGAGGGTCACCACACCGGCGAACGGTGCCGGCACGTGGCCGGGGTTGTTCTTGTCGGCCTTCTCCGCGGCGGGGATCTCACTGGAGATGGACCGGTCGCGCACCGACACCGGGCGCAGCTGCCCGTTGAGGATGCACATCACGGTGCGGTATCC
Organism: Rhodococcus sp. JS3073; assembly: GCF_026810085.1. Taxonomy (NCBI): domain Bacteria; kingdom Bacillati; phylum Actinomycetota; class Actinomycetes; order Mycobacteriales; family Nocardiaceae; genus Rhodococcus; species Rhodococcus sp. JS3073. The sequence continues at coordinate 806,312 of NZ_CP113951.1, forward strand.
CCGCTCGTCGGGTTCGGAGATGGCCTCGAGCCCGATGATCAGCTCGACACCGGGTGCGAGACGGACCCGGTGCTCGTCGCCGCGGCGCAGGCCGTAGAAGAACTGGTTCGCCGAGAGCTGCGAGGTGTCGCCGTACTTGTCGCGGTGCTCGAGGAATTCCTTCGTCGGGCCGGGGAACAGCAGCCGGTTGAGCGTCGCGCGGCGTTCCGCGGAGGTGCCGGAGAGGGCCTTCTCGTCCTCCGCGGACAGCGGCACCTCGGGCTTCGCGGCTCCGCGACCTTCGAGGGCCCGGGTGCGGAACGGTTCGGGCCAGCCACCGGGCGGGGTGCCCAGTTCGCCGCGCAGGAACCCGACCACCGAGTCGGGGATGTCGAACTTCGCCGGGTTCTCCTTGAATTCCTCGGTGGAGGCCCCGGATCCGACGAGGTGCAGGGCGAGGTCGCCGACGACCTTCGACGACGGGGTGACCTTCACCAGGCGTCCGAGCATCCGGTCGGCGGCCGCGTACTTGGCCTCGACCTCCTCGAACTTGTCGCCGAGTCCGAGGGCCACGGCCTGGGTGCGCAGGTTCGACAGCTGACCGCCGGGGATCTCGTGGGTGTAGACGCGTCCGGTCGGGGCAGGCAGCCCGGACTCGAACGGCTTGTAGACCTTGCGCAGCGCCTCCCAGTACGGCTCGAGGTCGCACACGGCCTGCAGGTCCAGGCCGGTGTCGTACTGCGAGTGCGCGGCCGCGGCCACGATCGCCGACAACGCCGGCTGACTGGTGGTGCCCGCCATCGCCGCCGACGCACCGTCGACCGCGTCCGCGCCTGCCTGCCATGCGGCCAGGTACGTCGCGAGCTGACCGCCGGGGGTGTCGTGGGTGTGCACGTGCACGGGCAGGTCGAAGTTCTTGCGCAGCGCCGTCACCAGGGTGGTGGCGGCGGGGGCGCGGAGCAGTCCGGCCATGTCCTTGATCGCGATGATGTGCGCACCGGCCTCGACGATCTCCTCCGCCAGGCGCAGGTAGTAGTCGAGGGTGTAGAGGTTCTCGTTCGGGTTCGACAGGTCGCCGGTGTAGGACAGGGCGACCTCGGCGAGAGCGGTGCCGGTCTCGCGGACGGCGTCGATGGCCGGCCGCATCTGGTCGACGTTGTTGAGGGCGTCGAAGATGCGGAAGATGTCGATGCCGCTGTTGGTGGCCTCCTCGACGAACGCCCGCGTCACCTTCTCCGGGTACGGGGTGTAGCCGACGGTGTTCCGTCCGCGCAGCAGCATCTGCAGGCAGATGTTCGGCACGGCCTCGCGCAGCGCGGCCAGCCGGTACCAGGGGTCCTCGTGCAGGAACCGCAGCGCCACGTCGTAGGTCGCACCGCCCCACGCCTCGATGGACAGCAGCTCGGGGGTCAGCCGGGCGACGTGCCCGGCGACGTCGAGCAGACCGCTGGTCCGCACGCGGGTCGCGAGCAGCGACTGGTGTGCGTCACGGAACGTGGTCTCGGTGACGGCGAGGGCCTTCTGCTCCCGCAGTGCCTTGGCGAATCCCTCCGGCCCGAGGGCGAGCAGCTTCTGACGGCTGCCGTCCGGCGGCGGGGTGGACAGGTCGATCTGGGGCAGCTTGTCGCGCGGGTACACCGCCGACGGCCGCTCGCCGTGCGGCTTGTTGACCGTCACGTCGGCGAGGTAGGTGAGGATCTTGGTGCCACGGTCGGCGGAGCTGCGCAGCGTGAGCAGCTGGGGCCGCTCCTCGATGAAGGACGTGGTGACCCGGCCGGCCTTGAAATCGGGGTCGTCGAGCACGGCCTGCAGGAACGGGATGTTCGTCGACACGCCGCGGATGCGGAACTCGGTGACCGCGCGGCGGGCACGGGCGACGGCGGTTTCGAAGTCGCGGCCGCGGCACGTCAGCTTGACGAGCATCGAATCGAAGTATGCGGAGACCTCTGCCCCGACCGACGTCCCGCCGTCGAGGCGGATACCGGCACCGCCCGGGGTGCGGTAGCCGGTGATCCGACCGGTGTCCGGGCGGAACCCGTTGGCGGGGTCCTCGGTGGTGATGCGGCACTGCAGAGCCGCACCGCGCAGCGTGATCTTGTCCTGGCTCAGGCCCAGATCCGCGAGGGTCTCCCCCGACGCGATCCGCAGCTGCGACTGCACGAGGTCGACGTCCGTGACCTCTTCGGTGACGGTGTGCTCGACCTGGATGCGGGGGTTCATCTCGATGAAGACGTGGTTGCCGCGGGTGTCGAGGAGGAATTCGACGGTGCCCGCACAGGCGTAGTTGATCTCCTTCGCGAACGCCACGGCGTCCGCGCAGATCTTCGCCCGCAGCTCTTCCGAAAGGTTCGGGGCCGGCGCGAGCTCGATTACCTTCTGGTGGCGGCGCTGCAGCGAGCAGTCCCGCTCGAACAGGTGGATGACGTTGCCCTGACCGTCGGCCAGGATCTGGACCTCGATGTGACGCGGGTCGACGACGGCCTGTTCGAGGAACACCGTCGGGTCGCCGAAGGCCGACTCGGCCTCACGCGCGGCGGCCTCGATGGACTCCTTGAGCTGAGCCCGCTCGGCGACGCGGCGCATGCCGCGGCCACCGCCGCCGGCGACGGCCTTCACGAACAGCGGGAACTGCATGGTCTCGGCCGCGGCCAGCAACTCGTCCACATCGGCGGACGGCTCCGACGACGCCAGCACCGGCAGACCGGCCGCCTTCGCCGCGGCGATCGCACGCGCCTTGTTGCCGGTGAGCTCGAGCACCTCGGCGGAGGGACCCACGAACGTGATGCCCGCCTCGGCGCACGCGGCGGCGAGATCGGGGTTCTCGGAAAGGAAGCCGTAGCCGGGGTAGATGGCGTCGGCGCCTGCCTGCTTGGCCGCGGAGACGATCTCGTCGACGGAGAGGTACGCCCGAACCGGGTGTCCCTCCTCGCCGATCTGATAACTCTCATCGGCCTTCAGACGGTGGATCGAGTTCCGATCCTCGTACGGGAACACCGCGACCGTTCCAGCACCTAGTTCGTAGGCGGCACGGAAAGCGCGGATCGCAATTTCGCCACGGTTGGCGACCAGGACTTTGGAGAACATTGGAGCAAACTACCCCGCCGAAGACGGCCGCGGATAAGTGGCATCCCACATTTCAGGATCCTCCACAAACTTCACAAAGACCCCCCTGACGTGTGCGAATTCTGCAACAGACCCGAAACAGACGAGCGAAGATTTACGTGAAGCGAAGTAAATTCTCACGTTTTCTCCAGATATTCGATGCGGTCGGCGTCGAGAGCCGACGTCACCATCGCCGACAGTCCCGGATGGTTCTCGAGTCGCGGATCGTCCGCGATCACCGAACGCGCGAACTCGGATGCCGCGGCGATGACGTCCTCGTGGCCGAGCAGCGACAACAGCCGCAACGTAGACGTCGTGCCCGACTGCGCCGCACCGAGAATGTCGCCTTCGCGCCGGGTGGCGAGGTCGAGTTGCGCGAGTTCGAAACCGTCGTTGGTCGAGGCCACGTTCGACAGTCGCTCGTAGGCGGGACCGCCCGGATTCATCTCCGTGACGAGAATGCAGAGGCCCTGGTGTTTGCCTCGGCCGACGCGTCCGCGCAGCTGGTGCAGCTGACTCACACCGAAACGGTCCGCGTCGACGATCACCATGATCGTCGCGTTCGGGACGTCGACGCCGACCTCGACGACGGTGGTGCACACGAGGACGTCGATGTCACCGGCCGTGAAGTCGCGCATCACCGCGTCCTTCTCGTCCGCGGGAAGCCGGCCGTGCAGCAGTCCCACCCGCAGGTCGGGCATGATGCTGCCGCTCAACTCCTCGAACACCTCGACGGCGGACTTCGTCTCGGGCGCCTTCTCGTCGAACGCGTCCTCACCGTCGCCCTTCTCGCCGTCGCCGATGCGCGAGCACACGACGTATGCCTGCCGCCCCTCGGCCACGTCCTCGCGGATCCGTTCCCACGCGCGCGCGACCCACTGCGGCTTCTGGGACGCGGGTACCACACTGCTCTTGATCGGTGACCGCCCCTTCGGCAGCTGGCGCAGCGTCGACACCTCGAGATCGCCGAGCACCGTCATCGCGATGGTGCGGGGAATCGGCGTCGCCGTCATCACCAGCAGGTGCGGGCTCAGACCCTCCCGCGCCCTCGACCGCAGCCGGTCGCGCTGCTCGACACCGAACCGGTGCTGCTCGTCGACCACCACCATCCCGAGGTTGAAGAATTCGACGTTGTCCTGGATGAGGGCGTGCGTGCCGATGACGATCCCGGCGTCGCCGGTAATCGCCTCGTTCAGCGCCGCGCGTTTGGCGGCGACCGGCATCGACCCCGTCAGCAGCGCCACCCGCGTCGCCTTCTCGTGCGCCCCGAGTTCCCCGGCGGTCGCGAGGGAGCCGAGCATCGCCCGCAGCGACCGGGCGTGCTGCGTCGCGAGGATCTCGGTCGGGGCGAGTAGAGCGCACTGGTAGCCGGCGTCGACCACCTGGAGCATGGCGCGCAGGGCCACGATCGTCTTACCCGAACCCACCTCACCCTGCAGCAGCCTGCTCATCGGGTGCGGCTGCGCCAGATCGGCGGAGATCTCGTCGGCGACCGCGTTCTGACCGTCGGTGAGCTGGAACGGAAGCATGCTCTCGAACACGTCGGCGACCCCGCCGGGCACGGGCGGGCACTCGGGCGCGACTCGCTCGGCGTTGTCGTGGCGGCGTCGGGCGAGAACCAGCTGGAGCGCGGTCGCCTCGTCGAACCGCAGACGGTCGTGGGCGTTCTCCACGTCCTCACGTGTGTCGGGCAGGTGGACCGACCGGAGAGCTTCGTCGAGACCGATCAGGTCGCGTTCGGCTCGGATGTTCTCCGGCAGGGGGTCGTCGACGTGATCGAGCTGGTCCAGGATCTGGCGGACGCACTTCATGATCGTCCAGCTCTCGACGTCCCGCGTGGCGGGGTAGAGCGGGATCAGCGCCCGGTCGAACACGGACATGTCTACCCCCGCACCGGCTTCCTGCGACGCTCGGGCGATTCCCGCGAGATCCCCGGCACCGCGGATCCGGCCGACGTTCACCACGGGGTCCTCGCTGCCGGCACGTGGCTCGGGAAGGATGAGATAGCTCGGATGGGTGAGGCTCCACTTCTGGCGGAAGTACTTGACCGTTCCCGAGAACATCGCGCGCACACCGGGCTTGATCACGTGCTTGACCTTCTGCGGGCTGAAGAAGGTGACGTCCACGTTCTGGGTGTCGGTCGACAGGACCACCTTGAGCATGCTGCCCGGCCGGTTCTTCATCTTCACGACTGCCGCGGACGTGACCCGGGCGATGATCGTGATGTGCTCGCCCTCCGGCGGGTCCTTTTCCGCGAGCTCGCGGCCCTGGGAGGCGTACCGGTGCGGGTAGTGCCGCAGCAGGTCCTCGACCGTGCGGATGTCGAAGTCCGCCTCGAGCGCGTCGGCGGTCTTCTTCCCCAGCAGATGATCGAGCCGATCGGACAATGTGGCCATCGAATTCCTCATTCCACCCCGAGTTGCAACAGATCTCCTGGCTGTCCACCGTGGTAGATCATCACCTCGACGCCGGGGTGCCGCTGCGAGATGTGATCGGCCAGTTCCGTGTCGAGCCCCTCCGGCGCCTCCGACCCCATCAGGAGCGTCACCAGTTCACCACCCGCGCCGAGGACGAGGTCGACGAGTCGCCGTCCGGCCGCGACCGCGTCCGGTTCGATGACGATCACCTCGTGACCCATCAGGCCGATGCCGTCTCCCGGTTCGCACGTTCCCACGTAGGTGAGGGCCCGTTCCCGGGCGATGCGCAGGGATCCCCAGCGGGTGGCGGCGGCGGCCTCCGACATCGCGAACGCGTCGTCCACCGCCTCACGCTCGGGGTCGTGCACCGCCAGGGACGCGAGTCCCTGCACCATCGCGGACGTCGCGAGCAGCAGGACCTCGTGCCGGGCGTCCCTCGCCGCGGCACTGACCGCGACGAGTTCCTGAGCAGTCAGCGCGCCGTTGGGGAGGACGAGCACCTCGGTGCGTCCCATCTGCCTGATGATGCCGAGGAGCTGGGCCCGGGTGACGGGCGCATCGTCGCACCGGAGGACTGTCGCGCCCTCGCTCGCGAACAGTTCGGCGGCGCCGTCTCCGGCCACGACGGCGACGATTCCCCGTTCCCCCTGATCCGGGCGGGTCCGGACCGGCGGGACGAGCAACCCCTGGTCCCGAGCATCCACGAGGAAGCTGCTGACGCGGATTCCGTGGATGCGTCCTGCCGCGAGTCCGGCCTCCACGGCGGCGCCCGCGTCCGTGCAGTGCACGTGCACCGACCAGCCTCCGCCGCCGTCGCCGACGATCACGATCGAGTCCCCGAGCGCGTTCAGCGTTGTGCGCAACTCCGCCATGCGGTCCTCGTCGGACTCCGCGACCAGGTACATCACCTCGAAGTCCTGATCCGGGCCCTCTTCGCAGTCGGGGCCCGAATGCGCGTGCGTGCCCTGCGATGGGTGCGGTGCGGAAACGGGGACGGGCTCTGCGCGATGCGTGGACGGTGTGCGACGCGGAACGTGGAGCGCGATCGGTGCGCGATCCGGCGGCGACCCCGTTACCGCCGTGACGAGAGCGTCGAGGATCACGACGAGGCCGAGTCCTCCCGCATCGACGACGCCCGCGGTGCCGAGCACCTCGAGTTGCGACGGCGTCCTGGTGAGCGCGGACGCCGCCGCATCCGCGGCTGCGCGGGCCGTGACCGCGATCGGCGCCTCGTCCGGGAACTCCGCCGCGGCGTCGGCGGCGCAGCGCAGCACGGTGACGATGGTCCCCTCCACCAGGTAGCTCACCGCGTCCGTCACCAGGTTGGTGGCCATCAACAGCCCGGTCCGGACCGTCCTTGTGTCGACGGCGGGGGTGACGGCTGCTTCCGCAATCCCCCGCAGCACCTGGGACAGGATCACCCCGGAGTTCCCGCGCGCGCCCGCGACCGCGCCCCGGGCCAGGGCGATGGCTACCTGCCGGACGTCCTTGGTGCCGCTGCCCGCGTACTCGTCGATCGCACCCAGCGCCGCACGCATCGTGAACAGCAGATTGGTGCCCGTGTCGGAGTCCGGGATCGGAAAGACGTTGAGGCTGTTGATCTCCTCGCACCGCTTTTCCAGACCCGCGACGGCGGTCCGCGCCCACGATTCGAGGACTCGCCCGTCCATCGGGAGCTCAGGGGCCACTGTCGTCCTCTCCGGCCAGGGAATGGGAAGGTGCCGTCAGACTAGTCGGGGGACGATGATCGGGCCCGCGGTCCGAGCCCTTCGGGACCGGGTTTGGCCAATCCACACTCGAGCGGCTACTCTTGCACGGTTGCCTCGTACAGGGCGCGCTTGCTGTGTCCTGTCTCCACGAGGCCAGCAAATTTCACAGTTCACTATCTTGAAGGAGTTCGCGACTATGGCTGCCGTCTGCGACGTATGCGCCAAGGGGCCCGGCTTCGGTAAGTCGGTCTCGCACTCGCACCGGCGTACCAACCGTCGCTGGAACCCGAACATTCAGACTGTTCGTGCCGAGGTTGCCCCCGGAAACACCCGGAAGGTCAACGTCTGCACCTCCTGCCTGAAGGCTGGAAAGGTTGCTCGGGGCTGACCCGACGCTGCGTGCGATGTCACTGCGCCCCCGACACTTCGGTGTCGGGGGCGCAGTTTTTTTATGTCCCCGCACCTGTCCGATTCGGCATCGTCGCAGCGCATCGGGGCACGTCGGGCACCGGCAGGGACCCACGTAAGGTGCAACGGTGACTTCTCTCGATGGACTCAGCAAAGTACAGCTCGAAGACGGCGTGCTGCGCATCACGATCGCGACTGCGGAGAACGGCACCTCGCTGGACGGCGAAGGCATGGTGCAGGGTGCCCGGGCACTCGAAGCGGTCGGTGACCGGATCGGCAGCGTCCTTCTCGTCGGGGAGGGCCCGAACTTCTGCGCCGGCGGCAACGTGCACGCCTTCGCGTCCGCACCGGTGCGAAGCGAATACGTCGCCGAGGTCGCGCGCGTGTTCCACGAATTCGTTCGTGCGCTCGACGCCGTGACCGTTCCGGTGATCGCCGGTGTTCACGGGTGGGCTGCGGGCGCCGGCATGAGCCTCGTGTGCCTGACGGACGTCGCCATCGGCGGCCCGGGCACCAAGTTGCGCCCGGCCTACCCGTCCATCGGCTTCACCCCGGACGGCGGCATGTCCTGGACCCTGCCGCGCATCGTCGGCGACGCCCGCGCGCGCGAGATCCTGATCACCGATGCCGTTCTCAGCGGCGACGAGGCCGTCCGCCTGGGCATCCTCAGCCGCCTCGTCGGCGACGACGTCGTCCAGGACGAGGCACTTCGGCTCGCCCGCACCCTCGCTGCCGGCCCGACGCCGTCCTTCTCGGGGATCAAGACGCTCGTCCGCGACTCCCGATATCGCACGCTCGCCGAGCAACTCGACGCGGAGGCCGCGTCGATCGCCACCGCGGCCGACAGCCCGGTGGGACGCGAGGGCGTCGACGCATTCGTCGAGAAGCGGCGAGCCGACTTCTCATCAGTGCAGTGAATCGACGTGCCGACTTCTCGCGGCCACCAATTACGGCAGCTGCCAGTTCACCGGCTCGGCGCCCAGTCCGTCGAGGAGTTCGTTCGCCCGGCTGAACGGCCGCGAACCGAAGAATCCGCGCGACGCGGACAACGGTGAGGGGTGGGCCGACTCGATCGTCGGCACATCGCCGAGCATCGGTTTCAGCGTGGACGCGTCCCGGCCCCACAGAATTGCGACGAGGGGTTCGGGGCGCGCCACGAGAGCGCGGATGGCCTGCTCGGTCACCGCCTCCCAGCCCTTCTTCCGGTGCGAGGCCGGGAGTCCGGGCTGCACGGTGAGCACCCTGTTCAGGAGAAGCACGCCCTGGCGTGACCACGGAGTGAGGTCGCCGGTGGTGGGTGTCTCGTAGCCGAGGTCCTTGCTGTACTCGGTGAAGATGTTGCCGAGGCTGCGTGGCACCGGGCGCACGTCCTGTGCCACCGAGAAACTGAGACCGACCGCGTGACCGGGTGTGGGGTACGGGTCCTGACCCACGATCAGGACCTTGACCTCCGAGAACGGGTGGGTGAACGCGCGCAGGACGTTCTCTCCGGCGGGGAGGTATTCACGCCCGCCGGCGATTTCCGCGCGCAGGAACTCGCCCATCTCCGTGATCCGGCCGGACACCGGTTCGAGTGCGTCTGCCCATCCGGCCTCGACGAGGTCCGACAGCGGCGCCGCCATCAGTCGAGCCTGCGCAGCGAGTCGCGGTAGTAGGCCGCGTTCGCGGCATACATCTTCACGTTCATCTCGAGGTGCCCCTCGGGAACCTCGTAGCCCTGCCGGATCTTCGCGGGGACGCCGAGCGCCATGCTCCGCGGCGGAACCTCGAATTTGAACGGAACGACGGCGCCGGCGCCGACGACCGAACCGGCACCGATGACCGAGCCGTTGAGAACGATCGATCCGGAGGCGATCAGGCAGTGGTCGCCGATCGTGGATCCCTCGATGTGCGCCGCGTGACCGACGACGCATCCCGAGCCGATGACGGTGGGATCGATCATCGTGCAATGGATCACCGTGCCGTCCTGGATGTTCGTGTCGGCGCCGACGGTGATGGTGCCGTAGTCGGCGCGGAGCACGGCCTGCGGCCACACCGAGGTGCCTGCCGCCAGGGTCACGTTCCCGATCACCACGGCGTCGGGATGGACGTAGGCGTCCGGATGGATGTCGGGTTCGCGGTCCCCGAGCGCGTAGATAGCCATGCGTGCAACCTATACCGAGAAACTCTGCCAGCCGCCGGCCCCCGGCCAGGTCTCGCCGTCGACCGAGATGCCGGACCCGTCGTGTACCGCGCCGATCGCGGTCCAGCCCGCCGGGAGCGGGACGTCGGCGGAAAAGGTGGCGGCGAAGCCGTGGTCCTCTCCCCCGGTGAGCACCCATTCCCAGTAGTCGGCGCCGAGAACCTTCGCCGCCGACACCAGTTCGGGTGAGACGGCCATTTCGGATCGGGTGAGGGACATTCCGACGCCGGAGGCGTCGCAGATGTGACCGAGGTCGGCGAGGAGCCCGTCGGAGATGTCGGTCATCGCGTGGGCGCCCCCGTCCGCGGCGGCCCAGGCGGCGGAATACGGCGGCGTGGGGACACGGTGTGCGGCGAGGAGGTCCGGGAAATCCGAGGACCCGCCGAGCAGCAGTGCGAGACCGGCCGCCGATCGGCCGAGTTCGCCGGCCACCGCGACGACGTCGCCCGGCCGCGCGCCGGACCGCCGGATCGGGCTCCTGCCACCCAGATCACCGAGGACGGTGACGGAAATCACGACCTGCGCGGCCTGCACGAGATCACCGCCCACGACACCGGCCCCGAGTTCCTCGGCGCCCTCTCCGATTGCGGCCGAGATGCCGTCCGCCACGTCGATCGACGTGTCCGGCGGCAAGCCGAGAGAGACCAGGAACGCCGTCGGCCGCGCGCCCATCGCCGCGACGTCGGCCGCATTCTGGGCCACCGCCTTGCGGCCCACGTCGCGCGGAGTCGACCAGTCGAGCCGAAAGTGTCTGTCCTGCACCAGCATGTCGGCGGACACCGCCACCCGGCCGTCGGCGGCCCGGACGAGGGCGGCGTCGTCTCCGGGACCGATCAGCGTGGACGGGGGCTGCACCCGGCCCTCCACCGCTCGGCCGATCACGGCGAACTCGCCGACGTCGGCGACGGTGAGGGGCGGGGTCGGGTCCGGGGAATCCGTCGGTGTGATGGTGTGCCTCCAGTGTCGGGTGGCCCGTGCAGCGGCGGTGGGTCCGGTCGACGGAATGTACGACTGCGGTACCTTTTAGCTGTTGCCGGGACTTCTCGGCACGTGACCGATCAGCGCGCCGAAGCACCCGCGACTCTACCGAGACCCCACGCGGCGCGGAGCAGGGAAGGGCCGGAGCGAGAGTGCAAGCGTTCATCCTGATCCAGACCGAAGTCGGCAAGGCCGCGGCGATCGCGACCGAGATCGCGAAGATCACCGGAGTCCGCACCGCCGAGGACGTGGTCGGACCGTACGACGTCATCGTGCGGGTGTCCGCTGACGACGTCGCTCCCGTCGTCAAGGAGATCCGTCAGGTCTCCGGCATCACCCGCACCCTCACCTGCGATGTCCCCGAAAAGTCTGCGAACAAGAACTGAGCATGTCCGACCTCGAACCCGAACAGAGCACACCCGCCGGCAACTCCGACCCGGTTCCTGCGGAGCGGCGGAATCCCGCACTCATCGCGACGGCCGTGGCGCTTCCCGTGGCCCTGGTCATCGGCATCGTCGTCGCCGCGGTGTTCGCCGGGCGGAACCCGGTGAAGGAACCCGTGTCGCTGGGCCCTGTGCCCGCGCCCGCATCCGGCTCCGCGGAATGCGCCACCCTGATGGGGGGCCTCCCCGACGCGCTCGGCGACTACACGCGCGCCGAACTCACCGAACCCGCACCCGAGGCGACCGCCGCGTGGCAGCCGGTCGAGGGCGAACCACTCGTCCTGCGTTGCGGTCTGGACCGTCCCGCGGAGTTCGATCAGGCTTCACCGCTGCAGGTGATCGACGGAGTTCAGTGGTTCGAGATCTCGGGCGCGAGCGCCGGAATCGACGCGAGCAGCTATTTCGCCGTCGACCGCGGCGTGTACATCGGACTCACGGTCCCCACCGGGGTGGGACCGACGCCGCTTCAGGACATTTCCGGCGCGGTGTCGCAGGCGTTGCCGCAGAAGCCCCTCGATCCGGCGCCCGTCGCGAATCCCTGAGCGCCGGACCGCCGTTTCGCTAACGCAGGCCGATGCCGCGCGCGAGGGCGGTGTCGACCAGGGTCGAGACGAGTGTGCCGTAGTCGACACCCACCGCGCCCCACATGCGCGGGTACATCGAGATCGACGTGAATCCCGGCATCGTGTTGATCTCGTTGATCACCGGGCCGTCCTCGGTCACGAAGAAGTCGACCCGCGCGAGTCCCTGGCAGTCGAGCGCGGAGAACGCTCGCACCGCAAGTTCGCGGATCTCTTCGCTGACCGATTCGTCGAGTTTGGCGGGCACGTCGAACTCGCACACGTCGTCGAGGTATTTGCTGTCGAAGTCGTAGAACGCCTCGTCGTCGCCTGCGCCTTCCGGCATCCGGATCTCGGCGATGACGCTGGCCCGCACGTCGCCGTCCGGGAACTCGAGGACTCCGCACTCGACCTCACGGCCGACGATCCCCGATTCGACGATCACCTTGGGGTCGTGCAGACGGGCGTGGGTGATGGCGTCGTCGAGCGCGGCCCACTCGGCCACCCGGGTGATCCCGATCGACGATCCGCCGCGGGCAGGCTTCACGAACACCGGGAGGTGGAGGCGGGACTTCTGTTCGTCGGTCAGCGAGGCTGTGCCCGGACGCAGGACGACCTGGAACCCGATGGGCAAGCCTTCCGCGGCGAGCAGCTTCTTCGTGAATTCCTTGTCCATGCCGGCAGCGCTGGCGAGAACACCGGGACCGACGTACGGAACACCTGCGAGTTCGAGCAGGCCCTGGATCGTGCCGTCCTCGCCGTAGGCGCCGTGCAGGACGGGGAAGACGACGTCGACCGAGGCGAGGATCTTGCCCGCTTCGCCGTCGTCGAGGGCGACGAGGTCCCCGGACCGCGTCGGGTCGGCGGTGAGGGCCAGTGCGGACCCGTCGGCGTCGACGCTCGGGAGTGCCCGGCCGCGGATGGACAGCGTCTCGGGGTCGGTGGAGCCGAGGACCCACGAACCCTCGGTGGTGATGCCGATCGGCACCACCTCGTACCGTTCCGGGTCGAGGTTCCTCAGGACGCTTCCGGCCGACACACAGGACACGGAATGCTCGTTGCTGCGGCCACCGAAGATGACGGCTACCCGGGTACGCGGTTTACTCACGACACAAACCGTACCGTCGCCGCGACACGCTCATCGCACCCACCTCTCCTCACATTTCCTTCGCCGACCTCACGACACGTCGGGTCCCGCACTCACAATGCGGACAGTGCCCGCTCGAGATCGGCGACCAGGTCTTCGGTGTCCTCGATTCCACACGAGAGCCGGACGAACCCGTCGGGCACGGGGTCACCCCACCGGGCCCTGCGATCGGCGGTGGTGTGTATGCCGCCGAAGCTCGTCGCAGGTACGAGGAGTTCGCTTCCGGCCACGAGGCGGTGGAACTGTTCGGCGGAATCCACCTCGAAGCTCACCAGCCCGCCGAATCGACGCATCTGACCGGCGGCGACGGCGTGTGCAGGATCACCGGGCAGACCCGGGTACCGGACGCGGTGGGCCGCCGGGTGCGACTCGAGCAGCGCCGCGAGGGCCAGGGCGTTGGCGCATTGACGCTCGAAGCGCAGACCGGCCGTCCCGAGACTCCGATGGGCGAGCCACGTCTCGAACGGCCCCAGCACCGTGCCCGACAGCGCCCTCTCGCGTTCCATTCCGGCCAGGAAATCGGCGTCCGACGCGGCGATGTATCCCATGAGGAGATCGCTGTGACCGCTCAAAGTCTTTGTGCCGCTGGCGACTACCACGTCAGCACCGAGTTCGAGCGGCTGCTGGCCGAGTGGGGTGGCAGTCGTGTTGTCCACCACCAGAACGGCGCCCGCGTTCGCGCACTGCTCTGATACGGCGCGCAGATCCACCACGTCGAGGGACGGGTTGGCCGGAGTCTCGGCCACCACCACCGTCGTCCCCTCGGCGGACGCCAGCAGTGCGGCGGCCGCCTCGCCGGCCATGTCGGCGGTCCTCAGTTCGTGCACGGTGATACCCATCGGCTCCAGACGCTCCCGCGCGTACGCACGCACCTGGTAGTAGCCGTCGGACGGAACGACCACGGTGTCACCGGCGGTGAGCAGACTCCTCAGCACGACGGTGACCGCCGACATCCCGGAGCCGACGACGAGCGCGCCCGCGGCGCCCTCGAGCGTCGCCAGCGCCGATTCGAGGTCACGCCAGCCCGGATTGGAGGCGCGTGCGTAGGTGTCGGACTCGGTTCCCTCGTCGGCGCTCAGCTGATACGGCGCTGCGAAAACCGGCCCCCTCTGCATCGGCGAGCCGGGAATATTTTCTGCGGCAACGGCTTTGACGCAGCGGGTGGAATCACCAGTCACGAGCTCACTCCGGCTTCGTGCGGCGGCCGAGCAGCTGACCGATCGCGTCCTGCACCACGAGACCCTCGTGGCACACCCTGTGCACGGCATCGGTCAGCGGCATCTCGACGTCGTAACTGGCGGCGAGAGCCCGCACGGACGAGCACGATTTCACACCCTCGGCGACCTGACCATGAGTTGCCGCCTGGGCACTCTCGATCGAACCACCCTGGCCGAGGCGTTCACCGAACGACCGATTTCGTGACAGGGGCGACGTGCATGTCGCGACCAGATCGCCCACTCCCGCGAGACCCGCGAGGGTGGCAGGTTTCGCACCGAGCGCCACCCCCAGCCGGATGATCTCGGCCAGACCGCGAGTGATGATGCTCGCAATCGTGTTCTCTCCCAATCCGATTCCCGATGCCATACCGCAGGCGAGGGCGATGACGTTCTTGCAGGCGCCGCCGATCTCACACCCGATGACGTCCGAATTCGTGTACGGACGGAAGTATCCGGTTGCCGAGGCCTTCTGCAGTTCCAGTGCCCGCGTCGAATCCGTGCACGCGACAACCGTCGCCGCCGGCTGACCGATAGCGATCTCCCGGGCCAGATTGGGCCCGGACAGGACGGCGACCCGGCCCGGGTCTGCGCCGGTGACCTGGATGATCACCTGACTCATCCGCATGAGGGTGCCGGTCTCGATGCCCTTGGCGAGGCTCAGCAGGGTGGCGTTCTCGGGGATCATCGGAGTCCAGACCTGCAAATTGTCGCGCAGAGACTGCGACGGCACCGCCAGGACGACGATGTCGGCGCCATCGAGTGCGGCCCGCGCGTCGTCCGTTGCGGTCAACGACGGAGGCAGGGCGATGCCCGGCAGGTAGTCCGCGTTCTCGTGACGCGACACGATCGATTCGGCGACCTCAGCGCGTCGCGCCCACATGGTGACATCGGTCCCGGCATCGGCCAGGACCTTCGCAAATGCAGTCCCCCATGAACCCGCTCCCAGTACCGCAGCCTTGCTCACACAGCCCCCTCGTCGTTCGTTACCCGATGCGTCGCCCACAGTATTGCCGATGCCGAGGTCGAGCGCCGCCCCGCTACCGAACTCGTTCGCTGCTCAGCCGCGACCGGGCGTCCGGAGCACCACCCCGCGCGGGCTGGCAAGATATCCGCATGAGCACAGCGACCCGATCCGTGGCGCCGCGCGCGCACGTACTCGTCGCGGTCAAGGAACTCCACGCGGCCAAGACGCGGCTGTCCGGTGTCTTCGACACGGCCGACCGCACCGGACTGGTGCTGTCGATGCTGCGCGACACCCTGGCCGTCGTCAGCGACGTCGCGACGGTCGTCGGTGTCACCGTGGTCACGCCGGACCCCGCGGTGGCGCGGCTCGCACGCAGTGTCGGCGCGGACGTCTACGCCGACCCCGCGCCCGTGTCCACCGACGAGCGGCCGGACGAGGGCGGCACCGAGCACAGTCTCAATGCGGCGCTGTCAGCGGCGGCCGAGCATGTCCGCTTCAACGAGCGCGGAGTCGATGTCGTCGCACTGCAGGCCGACCTTCCGTCTCTGCGCGGAGGCGAATTCGGTGAAGCACTCGCTGCGGCGAGAACCGGCGGCAGGTCTGTGGTCGTCGATCATCACGGCACCGGCACCGCCGCACTGTTCTCCTGCGACCCGGACATTCCGCTCGATCCCCGCTTCGGACCAGGATCGGCGAAGCGGCACCTCGAATCCGGGGCACGTCCCCTCGACGGGCACTGGCCGGGTCTGCGAACCGACGTCGACACCGCCGACGATCTCGATGCCGCGCAGGCTCTCGGCGTCGGACCTGCGACGCGTGCCGCACTCGACGCTCTCGAACACTCCGCCCCCTCGCGCTGCGGAAACGAGTAGGCCGCGCAGGCCGTGTGAATTTGCCCCATCGATTGTCCGCGGCCGAATTCTCGAGGGATGATCGTGGGGTGAGTAACCGAGAAGCACTCGACCAGCAGACCGACGTCGACGGAAAGAACGGAACCCGCGACAGCATCGTCACGGCCAATCCCACGAACGTTCCGATGGCGCCACCCGCTGCGACGAGTGCCCTCACGAGCGCGCTGACCGACGGACTCCCCGAAGATCGTTATCTGAACCGCGAACTCAGTTGGCTCGATTTCAATGCCCGGGTTCTCGCCCTCGCCGAGGACACGTCGCTGCCGTTGCTCGAGCGCGCCAAGTTCCTCGCCATCTTCGCGTCCAATCTGGACGAGTTCTTCATGGTCCGCGTCGCCGGACTCAAGCGCCGCGACGAGACCGGCCTGTCCGTGCGGTCCGCCGACGGCCTCTCCCCCCGCGAACAGCTCTCCCTGATCGCGACCCGGACCCAGGAGATCTCGGAGAAGGCCGCGCGGGTGTTCCTCGACTCCGTTCGTCCTGCGCTTGCCGCCGAAGGGATCTCCATCATCGGATGGGACGATCTCACCGACGACGACCGCGAGCGCCTGTCGGTGCATTTCCAGGACCAGATCTTCCCGGTGCTCACTCCGCTGGCCGTCGACCACGCCCACCCCTTCCCGTACATCAGCGGCCTGAGTCTCAACCTCGCGGTGACGGTGAAGGATGCGGTCACGGGTGGCGAACACTTTGCGAGGGTCAAGGTTCCGGACAACGTGGGCCGGTTCGTCCGCGTCCGCCGCGACGAGACACCCTCCTCCATCGACGCGTTCCTGCCCCTGGAAGATCTGATCTCCGCTCACCTCGACATGCTGTTCCCGGGCATGGAGATCGTGGAGCACCATGCATTCCGCATCACGCGTAACGCCGATTTCGAGGTCGAGGAAGACCGCGACGAAGATCTTCTGCAGGCGCTCGAGCGTGAGTTGGCGCGCCGCCGGTTCGGTTCACCGGTGCGGCTCGAGGTCGCGGACGACATGACCGAGCACATGCTCGAACTCCTCCTGCGCGAACTCGACGTCGATCCCGGCGACGTCATCCAGGTGCCCGGATTGCTGGACCTGTCGTGCCTCTGGCAGGTGTACGCGGTCGACCGGCCCGCCCTCAAGGACGCACCGTTCGTCCCGGCAACGCATCCGGCATTCGGCGAGAGGGAAACACCCAAGAGCGTCTTCTCGACCCTCCGCGACGGCGACGTCCTGGTCCACCACCCGTACGACTCGTTCTCCACGAGCGTCCAGCGCTTCATCGAACAGGCTGCGGCCGACCCCCAGGTTCTGGCGATCAAGCAGACCCTCTACCGCACTTCGGGCGACTCCCCCATCGTCGACGCGTTGATCACCGCCGCCGAGGCGGGCAAACAGGTTGTGGCACTGGTCGAGATCAAGGCGCGATTCGACGAGCAGGCGAACATCAAGTGGGCCCGCAAGCTCGAACACGCGGGTGTGCACGTGGTGTACGGACTGGTCGGGCTCAAGACCCACTGCAAGACGTGCCTCGTCGTCCGTCGCGAAGGGTCCACCATCCGGCGTTACTGCCACATCGGTACCGGCAACTACAACCCGAAGACCGCCCGGCTGTACGAAGACATCGGTCTGCTCACCGCCGCCCCGGAGATCGGCGCAGACCTCACCGACCTGTTCAATTCCCTCACCGGCTACTCGCGGAAGACGCAGTACCGCAACCTCCTCGTCGCGCCGTACGGTGTGCGCCGGGGAATCATCGAGCGGATCGACGGTGAGATCGCGCACAAACTGCGGGGCGAGGACGCCGGAATCCTGCTGAAGGCCAACGCCTTGGTCGACGAACAGGTGATCGACTCGCTCTACCGTGCATCCCGGGCCGGTGTGCCCGTCGAGATCGTGGTGCGCGGCATCTGCGCCCTCAAACCCGGAGTTCCCGGTTTGAGTGAGAACATCCACGTCCGGTCGATTCTCGGACGCTTCCTCGAGCATTCCCGAGTCTTCCATTTTCGCGGCGCCGACGAATTCTGGATCGGCAGCGCAGACATGATGCACCGCAACCTCGACCGACGCGTCGAAGTCATGGCGCAGGTGAAAGATCCTCGACTCACCGCCCAGATAGCCGAGATAGCCGATTCCGCGCTCGATCCCCGCACGCGGTGCTGGGTGCTCGGGTCCGACGGCCGGTGGGTTCCGTCACCCGCCCACGGCGAGGAGGTTCGCGACCACCAGGAAGCCATGATGCGCAAACGAATGGGCACCGGATCCTGATCGCGGCGAGTCCGCGGCAGAAGGAAGGAATTCGGTGAGCAGTTCACCCGGCAAACCGGTCAAAGCCAATATCTTCGCTGCGGGGGCAGTGCTGTGGCGAAAATCTCCCGACAATCCCGACGAGATCGAGATCGCGCTCATTCACCGGCCCAAATACGAGGACTGGTCATTCCCCAAGGGAAAGCTCGACCCCGGCGAGACCGCCGTCGTGGCCGCACTGCGTGAGGTGGAAGAAGAGACGGGTATCCGCGGGCGCCTCGGCCGGCATCTCGGTGCGTTGACATATCCGATTCCGGGCCACCGCCGATTGAAACGAGTCGAATACTGGGCGGCGGAAGCCCGCGCCGGTGAATTCGTTCCCAACAGCGAAGTGGACGAGATGCGGTGGCTTCCCGTATCCGAGGTGGCCGACCAGCTGTCGTATCCCATGGATCGCAAGATGCTCCGTCGATTCACGGCTCAGCCACCCGACACCGCAACCGTGCTCCTGGTCCGGCATGCCAAGGCTGGAAGCCGGAAACGGTACAAGGGCGACGACACCACCCGGCCCTTGGATGCGAACGGCCTACTCCAGGCCGAAGCGCTCGTCACGCAGCTCGAGGCGTTCGGGGCCACCGACATCACGTCGGCCGACCGGACGCGGTGCACTCAGACGGTCGAGCCGCTGGCACGCACGTTGGACACGACCGTCCGGTTGGATCCGCTGCTGTCCGAGGAGAGTTACACCGCCGACCCGGTGGCCACCCGCACGCTGGTCCGCAAGATCGCCTCTCTCGGCGGAGTTCAGGTGATCTGCAGTCAGGGTGGTGTCATTCCCGATCTGCTCGACTGGTGGGCGGAGATCGACGGCATCGCACTTCCCCCGGCTCGGAACAGAAAGGCGAGCACCTGGGTGCTCTCGCTGTCCGGTGGCAAACTCATCGCCGCCGACCACATCGACAGTCCACTGCCTCCCACTCGGAAGGACTGAGCACCGGCCGGAGTTCACCGGGAGGCCAGGAAAACACAGACAGGCGCCAACCCCCAGGGTCGGCGCCTGTCTGTGTTCGGGCAGTCCTGTGTGCGCTGTATTACTTGGCGCGCTTCGCGGGAGCCTTCTTTGCTGCGGTCTTCTTGGCTGCAGTCTTGGCCGGAGCCTTCTTGGCCGCAGTCTTCTTTGCTGCCGTGGTCTTGGCCGGGGCCACCTTCTTCGCCACGGTCTTCTTTGCTGCCGTGGTCTTGGCCGGAGCCTTCTTGGCCGCGGTCTTCTTCGCTGCCGTGGTCTTGGCCGGAGCCACCTTCTTCGCCACGGTCTTCTTCGCTGCCGTGGTCTTGGCCGGAGTCACCTTCTTGGCTGCGGTCTTCTTCGCGGCCGTGGTCTTGGCCGGAGCTGCCTTCTTGGCTGCGGTCTTCTTTGCAGCCGTCTTCTTTGCAGCGGCCTTCTTGGCGGCAGCCTTGGTGGCGGGCGCCGCTGCGCCGCGCTTGACTGCCGGACCGGTGGCCGGAAGCTTCTGGCCGCCAGCGATAACCGCCTTGAACTGAGCGCCCGGACGGAACGCCGGCACCGACGTCGGCTTGACCTTGACGGTCTCGCCCGTGCGCGGGTTACGTGCGACACGTGCCGCGCGACGACGCTGCTCGAAGACACCGAAACCGGTGATGGTCACGCTGTCGCCGCGGTGCACTGCCCGGACGATCGTGTCCACGACATGCTCGACAGCTTCCGTTGCCGTGCGCCTGTCCGTGCCCAGTTTCTCGGTCAGAACATCGATGAGCTCTGCCTTATTCATTGAAATTCCTCCGCGAACTAATGGTCCATCATCGGACCGACTACGAACTACGGTAAACCTGAATACCGCAGGAGTCTATGTGCCACGCCAATTCTCATACAACGCGGCACCATTCTCAGGAACTTATTATCTGGGAGACAGGGCTCCGATTCCAACTTTCAGTCGGCCGGAGTGGGCTCCGGAAGAGTGGCAGGTTTCCAAGAAGGCCTTGACTTTTCGAACTCGGAAATGGCTTCTACCTGCCGTAATGTCAATCCGATGTCGTCCAGACCCTCGATCAGACGCCACCGCGTGTAGTCATCAATCGCAAAGGGCACCACGGTGGTTCCGGCCGTCACAGTCTTGTTCTCGAGGTCGACAATCAATTCGAGACCGGGTTGCTCGTCGAGCAACTTCCAGAGCAGTTCGACGTCCGACTGGGCCACCTGAGCGGCCAGCAGACCGGCCTTGCCGGCGTTGCCCCGGAAGATGTCCGCGAAGCGAGATGCGATCACGACCCGAAATCCGAAGTCGGATAGCGCCCACACGGCGTGCTCCCGGGAGGAGCCCGTACCGAAGTCGGGCCCGGCCACCAGAACGCTGCCCTTGTCGTACGGGGCGACGTTCAGAACGAAGTCCGGATCGTTCCGCCACGCGGCGAACAGACCGTCCTCGAAACCGGTGCGGGTCACTCGTTTCAGGTAGACCGCCGGAATGATCTGGTCCGTGTCCAC
The DNA here is from genome assembly GCF_026810085.1 of Rhodococcus sp. JS3073. Classification (NCBI taxonomy): domain Bacteria; kingdom Bacillati; phylum Actinomycetota; class Actinomycetes; order Mycobacteriales; family Nocardiaceae; genus Rhodococcus; species Rhodococcus sp. JS3073. The sequence goes on from NZ_CP113951.1 coordinate 827,045, forward strand.
GTTGGATCGCCGCAGCGGAACGCCGATACCTTTGTGTGTGCTAAAGGATTCCATCGAAAAATCTCCTAAATTCCTTGGGTCCTAGGCCAGATCTGTCGGCGCGGACAGTGTTCCCCGGACCGCGGTCGCGGCGGCGACCAGCGGCGAAACCAGGTGAGTCCGGCCGCCCTTGCCTTGACGGCCTTCGAAATTGCGGTTGGACGTGGAGGCCGAACGCTCGCCGGGCGCGAGCTGATCCGGGTTCATTCCGAGGCACATCGAGCACCCCGCCTGCCGCCATTCGGCGCCCGCGGCGGTGAAGATCTCGCCGAGACCCTCCTTTTCGGCCTGCGCGCGAACGCGCATCGAGCCCGGCACGATCAGCATCCGGACTCCGTCTGCGACGTGGCGGCCGCGCAGCACGTCGGCCACGGCCCGCAGATCCTCGATACGGCCGTTGGTGCACGAACCCACGAAAACTGTGTCGATCGCCACCTCACGCAACGGAGTTCCGGCTTCGAGACCCATGTAGGTCAACGCCTTCTCCGCGGCGTGACGCTCGCTCTCGTCCACGATCTCGGCCGGGTTCGGCACGGCGTCGCCGAGCGGCAGGCCCTGCCCCGGGTTGGTGCCCCAGGTCACGAACGGCGTCAGGGCGCTCGCGTCGATGTGGACCTCGTTGTCGAAAACCGCACCCTCGTCGGTCTTCAACTGCTCCCAGGCCTCCACCGCGGCGTCCCAGTCGGCGCCCTTCGGCGCGTGGGGACGGCCCTTGATGAATTCGTAGGTGATCTCGTCGGGGGCGATCATGCCTGCCCGTGCACCCGCCTCGATGGACATGTTGCAGATGGTCATCCGCGCTTCCATCGACATCTTGCGGATCGCCTCGCCGCGGTACTCCAGGACGTAACCCTGGCCTCCGCCCGTTCCGATCTTCGCGATGACGGCCAAAATGAGATCTTTACTCGTCACGCCTTCGGGTAATTCGCCGTCGACGGTGATCGCCATCGTCCGGAAGGGACGCAACGACAACGTCTGCGTCGCCATGACGTGTTCGACCTCACTGGTGCCGATACCCATGGCGAGCGCGCCGAAGGCGCCGTGGGTGGACGTGTGACTGTCGCCGCACACCACGGTCATGCCGGGCTGAGTGAGACCCAACTGGGGGCCGACGACGTGGACGATGCCCTGGTCGATGTTTCCCATCGGGTGCAGCCGGACACCGAATTCCTCACAGTTGCGCCTTAGCGTGTCCACCTGAGTCTTGGAGACGGGGTCGGCGATCGGCTTGTCGATGTCGACGGTGGGGACGTTGTGGTCCTCGGTGGCGATCGTCAGGTCGGGACGGCGCAGCGGGCGCCCCGCCAGCCGAAGTCCGTCGAATGCCTGCGGACTCGTCACTTCGTGAACGAGATGCAGATCGATGTAGATGAGGTCGGGGTTGTCTCCCTCACCCCGGACCACGACGTGGTCGTCCCACACCTTCTCTGCCAGGGTGCGTGCTTTCTCCGCCATCTTCTCCACCTCTGTGTGTCCTCTCGCACCGCGGGCGTCGGGCCGGTCCGCCGTGCGCTTGATGTCGTTACCCTCTTCCCGGACACGCACTCGACGTGAGACGAAGGTGCGCTATGATCCCAGTATGCGAGAAAGTGGTATCGACCTATGAGACAGCATAGCGGCATCGGAGTCCTTGACAAAGCGGTGGGCGTGCTGCATGCCGTGGCCGAGAAGCCCTGCAGCCTCACTGAACTGTGCTCGCGCACCGGACTCCCCCGCGCCACCGCCCACCGGCTGGCCGTCGGGCTCGAGGTCCACCGCCTCCTGACCCGCGACTCCGAGGGGCTGTGGTGCCCCGGTCCCGGCCTCGCCGAACTCGCTGCAACGGCTAACGATCCGCTCGTCTCGGCGGCCGCGCTCGTCCTCCCGCGGCTGCGCGAGATCACCGGCGAGAGCGTGCAGCTGTACCGCCGGGAAGGCACGCAGCGCATCTGTGTGGCGGCGATGGAGCCGCCCACGGGCCTGCGCGACACCGTTCTCGTCGGGGCACGACTGCCGATGAGCGCCGGCTCGGGCGCCAAGGTCCTTCTCGCCTGGGCCGACCCGCAGACCCAGCGCGCAGTTCTGCCCGACGCGGCGTTCGGCGAACGTGTGCTGCTCGAGGTCCGCCGACGCGGCTGGGCACAGAGCGCCGCCGAGCGGGAACCCGGTGTCGCCAGCGTCGCCGCTCCCGTGCGGGATTCCGGCGGCGCTGTCATCGCAGCGATTTCGGTGTCCGGACCCATCGACAGAATGGGCAGGCGCCCCGGTGCCCGGTGGGCGGCCGACCTTCTCGCCGCCGCGGAGGCGTTGCACAAGAGACTCTGACCATTCACGACCGACGTTCACCGCGAACAGGAGAAGCCGATGGGGAAGAACCAGCGATCGCAGATCACGATGACGGATTCGGAGATCGCCGAATTCGTGGATCGGAGCCGGATTGCCACGCTCGCAACGGTGGCAGCGGACGGCAGAGCTCATCTGGTCGCCATGTGGTACGCCGTGATCGACGGCGAGATCTGGTTCGAGACGAAATCCAAATCGCAGAAGGCGGTCAACCTGCGCCGTGACGACCGGGTCACCGTCCTGATCGAGGACGGCCAGACGTACGACACCCTGCGCGGTATTTCCGTCGAGGGCCGGGCGGAGATCGTGGAGGACCCGGACGCGATGTTCGCGGTCGGGGTCAGCGTGTGGGAGCGGTACACCGGCCCCTACACCGACGATCTGCGTCCCGCCATCGATCAGCTGCTGCACAAGCGGGTGGTCGTGCGGATCGTTCCCGAGCGCATCAGGAGCTGGAATCACGCCAAGCTCGGCCTGCCCGCGATGCCGGTGGGAGGCACCACGGCCGCGTACCTGGAGACGGCCGACCGCCGCGCCTGATCCCGGGCGGGCGGAAAAACGGGAGCATTCTCGGTGCCCTCGGCGTAGCTTCACAGAGTGAACCGACTACCCGAGGGAGTTCACCATGACTGACGCCAGTAACGAGGACACGAAAAAGAAATTCCGCGAAGCACTCGAGCGGAAGAATCATCAGGCCGGGCTGTCCACCGATCACAAGGACGGACATTCCAAGGCGCACGAGGCCCACGGGCCTGCCGACCACAAACGCGAATTCCGCCGCAAGACCGGATAAACGACACATATCCGGATATAAAGAAACACCCTCCAATTACTTGGAGGGTGTTTCTCTTTGTAGCCCCGACGGGATTCGAACCCGCGCTACCGCCTTGAGAGGGCGGCGTCCTAGGCCGCTAGACGACGGGGCCAGGAACTTTGTCTTGCTTTGGAAGCTCAGCAAGCATAGCTTCCAGAAGTTCGGAGTCAAAATCGGCCGAACTTCCGCTGGGGTACCAGGACTCGAACCTAGAATGGCGGTACCAGAAACCGCTGTGTTGCCAATTACACCATACCCCAATGGCCGTTCTCGAACCGCTGAGCTTGTGGGCTCTGCGGCCCGCCTCGGGCCGAAGAAGAGATTACCAGCCTACTGCCGGGATTTACCAAATCGTATGGTCAGAGGCTGTTTTTGCACCCTTTTCGGCCCGAGGGCGGCGTCCTAGCCGTCGATGCCGGCCCGCGCAGAGCGCAGCCGGGACAGCGAAACGTCGCGTCCGAGCAGTTCCATCGATTCGTAGAGCGGCGGGCTGATGTGCGAGCCCGTGACGGCCACCCGCACCGGAGCGAACGCCTTACGTGGCTTGAGGCCCAGTTCGTCCACGAGAGCGGTCTTGAGGGCCTCTTCCAGGGAGGCCGCATCCCATCCCTCGAGTGCGTCCAGCGACGCGAGGGCGGCGTCGAGAACCGGTGCGGAGTCGGCGCCCAGGTTCTTGGCAGCGGCGGCCGGATCGATCACGAAGCCGGCCTCGTCGACGAACAGGAATTTCAGCAGATCCCAGGCATCGGACAGGACGACGATGCGCGTCTGGACCAGTTCTGCAGCGGTCGCGAAGACGGACTCGTCCACGTTCTCCCCGAGATGGCCGTGCAGCGTCAGGAACGCGCGCAGGCGCGCGGCGAAGTCGGCGGGCTCCAGCAACCGGATGTGCTCGGCGTTGATCGCGTCGGCCTTTTTCTGGTCGAACCGGGCCGGATTGGAATTGACCTTGGAGATATCGAAGGCGGCGACCATCTCGTCCAGCGAGAACACGTCGTGGTCGTCGGAAATACCCCAGCCCAGCAGCGCCAGGTAATTCAACAATCCCTCGGGGACGAAACCGCGGTCGCGATGAATGAAGAGGTTCGACTCGGGGTCGCGCTTGGACAGCTTCTTGTTGCCCTGCCCCATGACGAACGGCAGATGCCCGAACTTCGGAGTGAAATCGGCCACGCCGATCCGCTGCATCGCCTCGTAGAGGGCGAGCTGCCGCGGCGTCGACGACAGCAGGTCCTCGCCGCGCAGGACGTGTGTGATCTTCATCAACGCGTCGTCGACGGGGTTGACCAACGTGTACAGCGGAATCCCGTTGCCGCGAGTGAGGGCGAAGTCGGGAACGGTTCCGGCCTTGAACGTCGTCTCGCCACGCACGAGGTCGTCCCATGTCAGGTCGTGGTCCGGCATCCGGAGCCGGACCACGGGTTTGCGTCCCTCGTCGAGGAACGCCTGCCGCTGCTCCGGTGTCAGATCACGGTCGAAGTTGTCGTAGCCGAGCTTGGGATCGCGGCCGGCTGCCTTGTGCCGCTCCTCGACCTCTTCGGGCGTCGAGAACGACTCGTACGCCTCGCCCGCCGCGAGCAGTTTCGCGACGACGTCCAGATGCAGGTCCCGCCGCTGGGACTGGCGGTAGGGCTCGTACGGTCCCCCGACCTCCGGGCCCTCGTCCCAGTTCAGTCCGAGCCAGCGCAGCGCGTCCAGGATCGCCTGGTACGACTCCTCGCTGTCACGGGCAGCATCGGTGTCCTCGATGCGGAACACGAACGACCCACCGTTGTGTCGGGCGAACGCCCAGTTGAACAGGGCGGTTCGGACGAGCCCCACGTGCGGGGTTCCGGTGGGCGACGGGCAGAAACGGACGCGAACTTCGCTTGTGGTCATGGCTCACTTGGGTCGACGCTGGGAAAACGGACTCCTACAGGCTAGTCCGCTCCCGATTTCGACACGAGAGCCGTCAGCGCTTGGCAGTCACCGGGTTGGTGAGGGTGCCGATGCCACCGATGGTCACGCTCACGCTCTGACCGTCGACGATCGGGCCGACGCCCTCGGGGGTGCCCGTGAGGATGACGTCGCCCGGGAGCAGCGTCATGACGGCCGACACCCATTCGATGATCTTCGGAATGTCGTGCAGCAGAAGCGAAGTGTTACTCCGCTGCTTCACCACTCCGTCCACCTCGGTGGTGATGTCGACGTCGGACGCGTCGAGCTGGGTCTCGATCCACGGGCCCAGTGGGCAGAACGTGTCGTGACCCTTCGCTCTCGTCCACTGCCCGTCCTGGCGCTGCTGATCACGGGCCGACACGTCGTTGGCGGCCGTGTAACCGAGCACCACGTCGAGGGCCTTGGCCGCAGGCACGTCCTTGCAGGGGCGTCCGATGACGACCGCGAGTTCTCCTTCGTAATGAACTTCGTTGGAGGACTTCGGCAGGACGATCGCGGCGTCGGGGCCCACGATCGAGGTGTTGGGCTTGAGGAAGATCACAGGATCGGCCGGTGCCTCGCCGCCCATCTCGGCGGCGTGGGCAGCGTAGTTCTTTCCGATCGCCACGACCTTGCTCGCGAGGATCGGGGCCAGCAGTCGCACATCGGCGAGCGGCCAGCTCCGGCCGGTGAAAGTGGGACTGCCGAACGGATGCTCGGCGATCTCCTTCGCGATCCGGGACTCCCCGTCCCCCTCGATACTGACGAACGCAACACCATCGGGACTTGCCACTCGACCAAGACGCATGGCGCCGAGTCTATCGGCCCGGGTTCACCGCCGTACCGGGACGCCGGGGGACGCGAGGTATAGACTCCGCATGTTCCCCAATATATGAGACTTCAATCCTAGATATTGAGATGACATGACAGCATCGATCGACACGCCGTCCACCGTCGGAACTGCCCGCAGATGGTGGATGCTCGCCCTCGGGATGTTCGCGCAGGCCGCACAGGCGGTCTTCGTCAACGGCGTCGCCTTCCTGATCCCCGAACTCCAGGAGAATCACGGGCTCAGCCTCGCCCGCACCGGACTCCTCGTCGCCGCACCCACCCTCGGAGTCATGCTGACGCTGATCGCGTGGGGCGCACTCGCCGACCGCTACGGCGAACGCCGGGTGCTGGCCGCCGGAATGGCGTCCACGGCGGCCGCGGGAATCGGCGCGGCCCTGTCCGGATCACTCACGGCCACCGCAGCCTTCCTGCTGCTGGGCGGCATGGCGGCGGCCTCGGCGAATGCCGCGAGTGGACGCGTCGTCGTCGGATGGTTCCCGCCCGAGCGCCGTGGACTGGCGATGGGCATCCGGCAGATGTCGCTGCCGCTGGGCATTGCCTGCGCTGCGCTGACGCTCCCCTCGGTCGCACACGACCACGGCATCGGATGGGCGCTCGCGCTGCCTGCCATCCTGTGCGCGACCGCCGCGCTGGCCTGCGCACTCTGGGTGGTCGATCCGCCCAGACCGAGTCGCAGCGCTGCGGAGGACCTCGGCATGCTCGCGAATCCGTATCGCGACAGCGGCACACTGTGGCGCATCCACGCAGTCTCGGTGCTGCTCGTCGTGCCCCAGTACACGGTGTGGACGTACGCGCTCGTGTGGCTGATCTCCGAAAGGCATTGGGAAGCAACGGCGGCAGGCCTGATCGTGACAGTCGCCCAGATCCTCGGCGCGTTCGGCAGGATGGGAGTCGGCTTCTGGTCCGACGTGGTGGGCAGTCGCATGCGCCCACTTCGCTGGGTCGCCGTCGCAGGCGGAGTGTCGATGGCGGCGCTCGCCGTGACGGATGCGATGGACTCGCCGCTGGCGATCGCGGCGCTGCTGGCGGCGTCCGTCGCGACCGTGGCACCGAACGGCCTCGCCTTCACCGCCGTCGCCGAGATCGCGGGGCCGTTCTGGGGCGGGCGCGCGCTCGGCGTCCAGAACACCGGTCAGTTCGTCGCGGCCTCGATCGTTCCCCCGGTGTTCGGCGCTCTGATCGGAATCGTCGGCTTCCCGGTGACTTTCGCCATAGCTGCGGGATTTCCGGCCGCCTCGATACCACTGATCCCCGTGGCCCGGTCCGAAGACCGGGCCACGGGGATCGAGGGAGACAAGGTCGAATCGCGGTCCTAGAGGGCGGCGGCGATCCGGTCGCCGACCTCCGACGTGACGACCTTCGAGTCACCACGGGACGCCAGATCGGCCTCGACGGCAGCTTCGATGCGTGCAGCATCGCCGTCCCGGCCGAGGTGACGCAGCAGCAGCGCCGCGGACAGGATGGCCGCCGTGGGATCCGCGATCCCCTGGCCGGCGATGTCCGGGGCGCTGCCGTGCACGGGCTCGAACATCGACGGGTTGGTCCCCGACGCGTCGATGTTCCCCGACGCCGCCAGGCCGATGCCTCCCGTGACCGCACCCGCGAGGTCGGTGATGATGTCGCCGAACAGGTTGTCGGTGACGATCACGTCGAAGCGCGACGGGTCGGTGACCATGTAGATGGTGGCCGCGTCGATGTGGCAGTAGGCCGTCTCCACGTCCGGGTATTCGGCCGACACCGTCTCCACGGCACGCGTCCAGATCGCACCGGCGTTGGAGAGGACGTTCGTCTTGTGAATCAGCGTGACGTGCTTACGCCGGGTCTGCGCGAGCGCGAACGCGTACCGCACCACCCGCTCGGCACCGAACCACGTGTTGATCGACACCTCGGTCGCGATCTCGTGCGGGGTGCCGACGCGGATCGCGCCACCGTTGCCGGTGTACGGACCCTCCGTCCCCTCGCGCACGACCACGAAGTCGATGTCCGGCTGCGCCGCCAGCGGCGACTTCGACCCCGGATAGAGCTGCGACGGACGCAGATTCACGTGATGATCCAACGCGAATCGCATGTTCAGCAGCAGACCCCGCTCGAGCACGCCGGGCGTGACCGACGGGTCGCCGATGGCGCCCAGCAGGATCGCGTCGTGCTCGCGGATCGCCGCGAGATCGGCGTCCGGGAGCAGCTCCCCGGTGGCGTTGTATCGACGGGCACCGAGGTCGTACTCGGTGGTCTCGAGATCGGGTACGAGCTTCCGCAGCACCTTCAGCGCCTCGGCCGTGACCTCGACACCGATGCCGTCACCCGGAATGACCGCAAGCTTCATGAACGCCTCACTTCAGATAGAGCTGTGCGCGTGCCACGACAACAGGGGTCGCGACACGCGCACAGTGGGGATTAGGCCAGGTTGACGAGCTCGATCTTGGTGGCGCCGACGGCGGTGGAGATCGCGTCCCGCACCTCGCTCGGCACCTCCCGGTCGACGCGGAGGAGGATGGTCGCACCCTCGCCCTCGGCATCCTGGCTGAGCTGGGCAGCCTGGATGTCGATGCCGGCGTTGCCGAGCTGCGTGCCGATCTTGCCCAGCGCGCCGGGCTGATCGGTGTAGTTGACCACCAGGTTGAGACCCTCGGCGCGCAGTTCGAAGTTGCGGCCGTTGATGTTGACGATCTTCTCGACCTGCTGCGGGCCGGTCAGCGTGCCCGAGACGTTGATGACACTGCCGTCGCCGAACACCGCGCGCAGGTCCACGACGCTGCGGTGGTTGGGGCTTTCCGCGGCCTTGGTGACCTCGGCCGTGACACCGCGCTCTTCCGCAAGTGCGGGAGCGTTGACGAACGTGACCGCGTCCTCGATGACGGCGGAGAACACACCGCGCAGAGCCGAGAGCGCGAGCACCTCGACGTCCTCGGAGGCGAGCTCGCCGCGCACGTCGACGGACAGGTTGACGGGCAGTTCACCCGACAGGGCGCCGATGAGCACACCCTGCTTGCGGACGATCTCGAGCCACGGGGCAACTTCCTCGCCCACGGCGCCACCCGACACGTTGACGGCGTCCGGAACGAAATCGCCTGCGAGAGCGAGCAGTACGGACTTCGCGACGTCGGTGCCGGCGCGGTCCTGAGCCTCGCTCGTGGAGGCACCGAGGTGCGGCGTCACGACAACCTCGGGCAGGTCGAACAACGGGCTGTCGGTGCAGGGCTCGGTCTCGAACACGTCCAGGCCCGCGGCGCGCACGTGACCCGACTTGATGGCCTCGGCAAGCGCGGCCTCGTCGATCAGACCACCACGGGCAGCGTTGACGATGACGACGCCCTTCTTGGTCTTCGCCAGGTTCTCCGTGCCGAGCAGTCCCTTGGTCTCGGGGGTCTTGGGGAGGTGGACGGAGATGAGGTCGGCGCGCTCGAGCAATTCGTCGAGGGTGACCAGTTCGATGCCGAGCTGCGCGGCGCGGGCGGCCGACACGTAGGGGTCGTACGCGATGACGTGCGTCTCGAACGCGGCGAGACGCTGCGCGAACAGCTGGCCGATACGGCCGAGGCCGACGACGCCGACGGTCTTGCCGAAGATCTCGACACCGTTGAACTTGCTGCGCTTCCATTCGCGGTCGCGCAGGGTGGCGTCGGCCGCGGGGATCTGGCGGGCGGTGGCGAGCATCAGCGCGACGGCGTGCTCGGCGGCCGTGTGGATGTTGGACGTCGGGGCGTTGACGACCATGACACCGCGCTCGGTGGCCGCGGGCACGTCGACGTTGTCGAGGCCGACGCCCGCGCGGGCGACGATCTTGAGCTTGGTACCGGCCGCCAGGACCTCGGCGTCCACGGTGGTGGCGGAACGGACGAGGATCGCGTCGGCCTCGGGCACCGCCGCGAGCAGGGCCGGGCGATCAGGTCCGTCGACCCATCGCACCTCCACACCGTCGCCCAATGCCTCGACGGTGGACGGCGCGAGCTTGTCGGCGATCAGAACTACAGGACGGCCTGGCTGGCTCACGTGCAAACTCCCTGAATAGGTGGGTGTGGGGGTGTTTTAACCACACACAGCTTAGTCCGCCCTCACAGGGAAACCGCATCCTGGTCTCCGATACCACATAGTGGACGCCTGCAACAACGGAATCGGACACGAAACAACACCGGCCCAATGTCGCATCGGTGGCCTCTGACGAGACCGATGCGGCATCGGGCCGGTGATTCGGTGGAACTGTAAAGCAGTGAAACCTAGGCGGTTTCGGTGATCGGGCGATCGACCCAGCTCATCAGGTCGCGCAGCTTCTTGCCGGTGACCTCGATGGGGTGCTCGGCGTTGGCCTTGCGCAGGCCCTCGAGTTCGGTGTTGCCGTTCTCGACGTTGGCGACGAGGCGGCGGGTGAACTCACCCGACTGGATGTCGGCCAGGATCGCCTTCATGCGCTCCTTGGTGCCGGCGTCGATGACGCGCGGGCCGGAGAGGTAGCCACCGAACTCCGCGGTGTCGGACACCGAATAGTTCATGCGGGCGATGCCACCCTCGTACATGAGGTCGACGATGAGCTTGAGCTCGTGCAGCACCTCGAAGTACGCCATCTCGGGCGCGTAGCCGGCCTCGACCATGACCTCGAAACCGGTCTTGACCAGTTCCTCGGTGCCGCCGCAGAGCACGGCCTGCTCGCCGAAGAGGTCCGTCTCGGTCTCTTCCTTGAACGTGGTCTTGATGACGCCGGCGCGGGTGCCGCCGATGCCCTTGGCGTAGGACAGCGCGAGGGCCTGGCCCTCACCCTTCGGGTCCTGGTCGATCGCGATGAGTGCGGGAACACCCTTGCCGTCGACGAACTGACGACGCACCAGGTGGCCGGGGCCCTTGGGGGCGACCATGCCGACGGTGACGAACTCCGGAGCCTTGATCAGGTCGAAGTGGATGTTGAGGCCGTGTCCGAAGAACAGCGCGTCGCCGTCCTTCAGGTTGGGCTCGATGTCATTGGTGAAGATCGACGCCTGCGCGGTGTCGGGTGCGAGCACCATGATCACGTCGGCCCACTCGGAGACCTCGGCGGGGGTACCGACGGTCAGGCCCTGCTCTTCGGCCTTCGCGCGGGACTTCGAGCCTTCCTTGAGGCCGATACGCACATCGACGCCCGAGTCGCGCAGGCTCAGCGAGTGCGCGTGGCCCTGGCTTCCGTAACCGATCACAGCGACCTTACGGCCCTGGATGATCGACAGATCGGCATCGTCGTCGTAGAACATCTCGACTGCCACAGTTCAACCTCTTTCTTGGATTTGCGTATCTAAAGTACTAGCGAGTGGCCGTGATGGACTTAGGCCCCCGTCCCACGGCCACGACCCCGGACTGCACGATCTCCCGGATACCGTACGGATCGAGCATCCGCAGCAGCGCATCCAGCTTGGATCGCGTTCCAGTCGCCTCGATCGTGACCGACTCCGGGGAGACGTCGATCACCTTGGCGCGGAACAGATTCACCGTCTCGATCACCTGCGTGCGCACGCTGGCGTCGGCTCGCACCTTGATGAGCACCAGCTCGCGGGCCACGGAGGCCTCACCGTCCTGCTCGACGATCTTGATGACGTTGACGAGCTTGTTGAGCTGCTTGGTCACCTGCTCGAGCGGGAACTCGTCGACGGTCACGACGATGGTCATGCGGGAGATCTCGGGGAGCTCGGTGCCACCGACGGCGAGCGACTCGATGTTGAACCCACGACGGGAGAACAGCGCGGCCACCCTGGCCAGCACGCCCGGCTTGTCCTCGACGAGAACACTGAGGGTGTGGCTGGTGCTCACTGATCTTCCTCCCTGGCCGCTGCGGCCGTGCCCGAACGCTGCTCGCGCTCCATGGCCTCGTGAATGACGGCCGGCTCTGCGGCCGCCTCGTCGTCGTCGAACAGCGGACGGATGCCCCGCGCCGCCATGATCTCGTCGTTGCTTGTGCCCGCCGCGACCATCGGCCACACCTGGGCGTCGGCGCCGACGATGAAGTCGATCACCACGGGCTTGTCGTTGATGGACTGCGCCTCACGGATCGCCGCCTCGACGTCCTCTTCGCGCTCGACGCGAATGCCGTGGCAGCCCAACGCCTCCGCCAGCTTGACGAAGTCGGGGATGCGGATCGCGCCGTGCGTGCCGAGGTTGGTGTTGGAGTAGCGCTGGTCGTAGAACAGCGTCTGCCACTGGCGCACCATGCCGAGGTTGCCGTTGTTGATGAGCGCAACCTTGATCGGGATGCCCTCGAGCGCGCAGGTGGCGAGTTCCTGATTGGTCATCTGGAAGCAGCCGTCACCGTCGATGGCCCACACCTCGGTGTCGGGCATGCCCATCTTGGCGCCCATCGCGGCGGGCACGGCGTAGCCCATCGTGCCGAGACCGCCGGAGTTCAGCCAGGTGCGCGGCTTCTCGTAGTTGACGAACTGTGCGGCCCACATCTGGTGCTGTCCGACGCCGGCGCAGTAGATCGCGTCGGGACCGGCGAGCTTGCCGACCGACTGGATCACGTACTCCGGGGACAGCGCGCCGTCGGACGGACGGTCGTAGCTGAGCGGGTACGTGCGACGGATTCCGTCGAGATACGCCCACCACTCGGTGAGGTCCAGCGTGGTTCCGGTGGCCAGGTCGGCCTTGATCGCCTCGATCAGTTCGACGATGACCTCTTTGCAGTCGCCGACGATCGGGACGTCCGCGTACCGGTTCTTGCCGATCTCCGCCGGGTCGATGTCGGCGTGGATGACCTTGGCGTCGGGGGCGAACGAATCGAGCTGACCGGTGACGCGGTCGTCGAAGCGCGCACCGAGCGTGATCAGCAGGTCGCTGCGCTGCAGTGCCGCCACCGCGGCGACCGTGCCGTGCATACCGGGCATGCCGCAGTTCAGCGTGTGGCTGTCCGGGAACGCGCCGCGCGCCATGAGGGTGGTGACCACCGGAATGCCGGTGAGCTCGGCCAATTCGAGCAGCTCCGGAGACGATTCCGACTTGATGACGCCACCACCGACGTACAGCACCGGGTGCTTCGCGTCGGCGATCAGGCGGGCCGCCTCGCGGACCTGCTTGCCGTGCGGCTTGGTGACGGGTCGGTATCCGGGCAGCCGCATCTCCGGCGGCCACGAGAACGTGGTCTGCGCTTGCAGAACGTCCTTCGGGATGTCGACGAGCACTGCGCCGGGACGACCGCTGGAGGCGAGATAGAAGGCCTCCGCGATGATCCGGGGGATGTCGACGCCGTCGGTGATGAGGAAGTTGTGCTTGGTGATCGGCATCGTGATGCCGGAGATGTCGGCTTCCTGGAACGCGTCCGTGCCGATGAGCCCCCGGCCGACCTGTCCGGTGATGGCCACGACCGGAACGGAGTCCATCTGCGCGTCGGCGAGCGGTGTCACGAGGTTGGTCGCACCGGGCCCGGACGTCGCCATACAGACGCCGACCTTGCCGGTCGCCTGGGCATACCCGGTGGCAGCGTGGCCTGCACCCTGCTCGTGACGGACGAGCACGTGCCGGACCTTCTTCGAGTCGAAGAGCGGGTCGTAGACAGGCAGAACGGCACCACCCGGAATGCCGAATACCGTGTCGACCTCGAGCTCCTCGAGGGCTCGGACCACGGACTGGGCGCCGCTGACCCGCTCGGGGGCGAGTTGGCGGCGGCTACCGGTCTGAGTCGCGGCGGCCGCGGTCGTCGGGCTTGCTGCCCCCGACTTGCGCGGCGTGGGTTGAGGCCGTGCGGTTGGTGCGCTCACTGGGAAATCCTCTGATTCTGGCTCCGGGCAACAAAAAACCCCCGTCAGCTGATGCTGTACGAGGGTGGCGCGTCGTTATCTGGCGAGTTGAAGGAATCGACTCAGGCGACGACGCGCCGGCCGATTACGAGCAACTCATTCTGTTTCACGCGCTCGACGGTAGGCGCGCTAATAGCGAACAGTCAACTTGGTGAGTCGGCCGTCCCAGAATATGAGATACATCGGCTGCGGTGCGAAGATGTAGAGGTGTCAACTCCGCAGCAGCCCGTGCCACCAGAATCATCATCCCACACGACGAACCCACCCAAGCAGGTCATCCGGATTTCTCCCCTGGCCTATCTGGGATGCGCCTTCCTCCTGTTCGCCGTGTCGTTCCCCATCTTCGGCTGGCCCGCCGCCTTCGGCTGGCTCGTGATCGCCCCGATCGCCGCGGTGGCCTGGGTCGCGCGGGTGCGCACCACGGTCACGTCCGACGGACTCGAGGTGCGCCGGCTGTTCGGCGGCCGGTCGCTGGCGTGGTCCGAGATCACGGGATTCCGGTTCCCCAAGCGCGGCTGGGCCCGGGCGACGCTGGCCGACGGGGGCGAGGTGACCCTGCCCGTCGTCACGTTCGACCGCCTTCCCGAGATCGCCGAGGCGAGCGGCGGCCGCATCACCGACCCCTACGCGGCAGCCGCCGCGGCGGACGAAGCGGCCGACCACGCCGGCGCCGAATCGAACGGCGAGCAGCCCGTGAAGAACCGGCCGGACACAGACGGGGAATAGTGCGCGAGTAGCGTTTGTCAGTACTTCCGTACGCTGACTAAGGAATACGCTCATGCCCCCGCTGAGGTCCCGAACCACCACCGCAGGACGAAATGCCGCAGGCGCCCGCGCGCTGTGGCGCGCCACCGGAATGACCGACTCCGACTTCGGGAAGCCGATCGTCGCGATCGCGAACTCGTACACGCAGTTCGTTCCCGGGCACGTCCACCTGAAGAACGTCGGCGACATCGTCGCCGACGCCGTCCGCGCCGCCGGTGGTGTACCTCGCGAGTTCCACACGATCGCTGTCGACGACGGCATCGCGATGGGACACGGCGGCATGCTGTATTCCCTTCCCAGCCGCGAGATCATCGCCGACTCCGTCGAGTACATGGTCAACGCGCACACCGCCGACGCACTCGTGTGCATCTCCAACTGCGACAAGATCACCCCCGGAATGCTCAATGCCGCACTGCGTTTGAACGTTCCCACAGTGTTCGTGTCCGGCGGTCCGATGGAGGCAGGCAAGGCGGTGGTCGTGAACGGTGTCGCCCAGGCACCGACCGACCTCATCACGGCGATCTCGGCGAGCGCCAACGACCAGGTCGACGACGAAGGACTGTCCGAGGTCGAGCGCAGCGCCTGCCCCACGTGCGGGTCGTGCTCGGGCATGTTCACCGCGAACTCCATGAACTGCCTCACCGAGGCGCTCGGTCTGGCGTTGCCGGGCAACGGTTCCACGCTGGCCACCCACGAGGCCCGTCGCGCGCTGTTCACCCGTGCGGGAACCACCGTCGTCGAAGCCGCACTGCGGTACTACCGGGACGAGGACGACTCCGTCCTCCCCCGCAACATCGCGACGCCCGCCGCGTTCCGCAACGCGATGGCACTGGACGTCGCGATGGGCGGGTCCACCAACACGGTCCTGCACACCCTCGCGGCCGCGCAGGAGGGTGAGGTCTACGACTTCGACCTCGACAAGATCGACGAGATCAGCCGCAAGGTTCCGTGCCTGTCGAAGGTCTCGCCCAACTCGGACTACCACATGGAGGACGTGCACCGGGCGGGCGGGATCCCCGCGATCCTCGGCGAACTCCGGCGGGCCGGACTGCTCGAGAGCGACGTCTCGACCGTGCACACGAAGAGCTTCGACGAGTGGCTCGACACATGGGACATCCGGTCCGGCAAGGCATCCGACGAGGCCGTCGAACTCTTCCACGCCGCACCGGGCGGTGTCCGCACCACCGAGCCGTTCTCGACGAACAACCGCTGGTCGTCGCTCGACACGGACGCCGCCAACGGCTGCATCCGCGACTTCGAGCACAAGCACACGGTCGAGGGCGGCCTGGCCGTGCTGCGCGGCAACATCGCCGTCGACGGTGCTGTCATCAAGACGGCGGGCATCGACGAAGACCTGTTCCACTTCCAGGGTCCCGCGCGCGTCGTGGAGTCTCAGGAAGAGGCGGTGTCGGTGATCCTCGGCAAGAGGATTCAGCCCGGTGAGGTCCTCGTCGTGCGCTACGAGGGTCCCGCAGGCGGCCCGGGCATGCAGGAGATGCTGCACCCCACCGCATTCCTCAAGGGCTCCGGCCTCGGGAAGAAGTGCGCGCTGATCACCGACGGCCGATTCTCCGGCGGTTCCTCGGGACTGTCCATCGGCCACATCTCCCCCGAGGCCGCCAGTGGCGGCGCCATCGGCCTGGTGGAGGACGGCGACCAGATCCTCATCGACATCGCGACCCGCACGCTGAAGCTCCTCGTCGACGACGCGGTGCTCGCCGAGCGCCGGGCGAAGATGGAGTCTTCCGAGCGTCCGTGGCAGCCGGTGAATCGCGAACGCACCGTCACCACGGCCCTGCGGGCGTACGCCGCGCTGGCCACGTCCGCAGACAAGGGCGCGGTCCGTCAGGTCCCCTGACGCCCCAGCACCGGGCGCACCGAGCAGACACGAAGCCGGGTGCCGCAGCAGGAGCTTCCTGCCGCGGCACCCGGCTTCCGTCGTCGGTGCGCCCACCGATTCCGCCGCGGATGTGACCGCGCTCACGGGTGATCAACTCGCGCAGGCGGCAACACCCCAGAACAGGTTCTACTGATCGAATTGATCAGTTGAGGCCGCGCTTCTTGCACACGGCGCTCAGTAGTGGTTCCCTCAGTTGGCCGTTGAGACCTACATCACAATCGGCAGCACCACCGGAACATCTCCGGCCCACGAGGCCATCGGGAACACAACCAAGGAGCGACACATGCCAGGAGTCGGCATTTGGCGAACGAAATCCGTTGAGCAATCGATAGCGGACACCGACGAACCCGACACCCGGCTGCGGAGGGAACTCACCGCGAAGGACCTCACCGTCTTCGGTGTCGCCGTCGTGATCGGCGCCGGCATCTTCACGCTCACCGCCCGGACTGCAGGCAACGTCGCCGGGCCGTCCATCTCGCTCGCCTTCGTCCTCGCCGCCATCGCGTGCGGCCTGGCCGCCCTCTGCTACGCCGAGTTCGCATCCACCGTCCCCGTCGCGGGCAGTGCGTACACGTTCTCCTACGCCACCTTCGGCGAGTTCGTCGCCTGGATCATCGGCTGGGACCTCATCCTCGAATTCGCCCTCGCAGCGGCCGTCGTCTCCAAGGGCTGGTCGCTCTATCTGGGTAACGTCCTCGGGTTCAGCGGATCCACCACAGCCCACCTCGGTCCCATCGACTTCGACTGGGGCTCGCTGATCATCGTCGGCGGCATCACGATCGTGCTCGCCATCGGGACCAAGGTGTCCTCGCGCGTGTCCGCCGTCATCACGGCCATCAAGATCGCCGTCGTCCTCCTCGTCATCGCCGTGGGCGTCTTCTACATCAAGAAGGAGAACTACGCCCCGTACATCCCGCCCGCCGAGAGCAACGGGAGCGCCGCGCAGGGTGTGCACCAGACCCTCTTCTCCTTCCTCTCCGGAGCCGACGGCAGCAGCTACGGCTGGTACGGCCTCCTCGCCGCAGCGAGCCTCGTCTTCTTCGCCTTCATCGGATTCGACGTCGTCGCCACCACCGCCGAAGAGACCAAGAACCCGCAGAAGGCGCTCCCCCGCGGCATTCTCGGTTCGCTCGCCATCGTCACCGTGCTCTACGTCGCCGTCACCCTCGTGCTCACCGGCATGGTGAAGTACACCGACCTCAAGACCGGTAGCCCGCTCGTCGGCGACAGCAGCGCCACCCTCGCAACCGCCTTCGAGGCACACGGCATCACCTGGGCCCAGACCGCGATCAACTTCGGTGGGCTCGCGGGCCTCACCACCGTCGTGATGGTGATGATGCTCGGCCAGACCCGTGTCCTGTTCGCCATGTCCCGCGACGGACTGGTGCCCCGCGGTCTCGCCAAGACCGGCAAGAACGGCAGCCCGGTCCGCATCACCCTGTTCGTCGGCGCCGTGGTCGCACTCCTTGCCGCCTTCTTCCCGATGGGCACGCTCGAGGAGATGGTGAACATCGGCACCCTCTTCGCGTTCGTCCTCGTCTGCATCGGCGTCATCATCCTCCGCCGCACGCGTCCCGACCTGCCGCGCGGATTCCGCGTTCCGCTGGTCCCGCTGGTCCCCATCCTCGCCGTCCTGGCCTGCGGGTGGCTGATGCTGAACCTGTCGGTCGAGACCTGGATCCGGTTCCTCGTGTGGATGGCCCTCGGCGTCGTCGTCTACCTCGCCTACGGCCGGCGCAAGTCGGTCCTCGGACAGAAGCTCGCCGCACAGTCCGGCCCGCCCGAGGAGGAGAACATCCCGGAACTCGTCCAACGCTGATCTCTGACGAAAACGACTGCGCCGCACTCCCGATCCGGGGTGCGGCGCAGTCGTGTATGCAAGAGACGCTCAGATGAGCGGGTTGGCGCCGTTCAGGAAGATCCACACGCAGACACCGGCGGCGACGCCCAGGATCAGTGCCGCGAACGACCCGATGAACGGGCGCGTCGCCCAGCCCCGGCGGCCGTCGAGCGAGATGCGTCCCGGCCCGGTGAGAATGATCACGCCGGCGCACACACCCAGCAGCGTCTCGTACTCGGTGCCTGCGGGCGCGAAGTACTCGAGCCCCGGTTCCGCGATCTGCCGGAACGCCCACGCATTGATCATCACGGCCAGCACCGAGGCCGCGGCCAGCGGGGTGACGAGGCCGAGGATCAGCAGTGCACCGCCTGCGACCTCACCGATCGCACCCAGGATCGCGAGCAGTTTCGCCTGCTGGAACCCCGAGTTCACGAGCACCTCTTCGAACCCGTCGAGTCCCGGACCGTTCCACATCCCCGTCAGCTTCTGCAGGCCGTGCACGAGTGCCGTTCCGCCGACCGCGAGTCGCAGGGCCAGCAGTCCGAGGTCCAGGGTGCCGCGGCCGATCTTCACGTCGCCCTCGCCGATCCGGTCGGTCGACGAATCACCCGCCGTGGCCCCGAGGGATGCGCCGGAACCCGCGCCGATCACCTGCGTCGGCTGGTCCGACATGTCGGACGCCCCCGACTGCCGGTACGCGGGGATCTGCTCGGTGGGGAGACCGGCGCCGCGCGCATCGCCGTAGTCGAGTTCGTCATCGGTGTGCGGCAGACGCTGCCCCGCGGAACCGGACGTCGGCGTGGCCGACGGAAAGCGCTCGGTGGGAAGGTCGTAAGGGCTCGAGACCTTGCCGTAGCCGGGTGAGGCGCTCTGGTCCGCAGCACCCTGGTCCGACGACTCGCTGGGGTCTTTCCGCATGTCAGTCACACCGTCAAGCCTAGGTCGACCGGCCGGACATCGCTGGTAGGCGGAACCGGCGTGGCGGCGACCTCGCACTCTTCCGTAACGTCTCCATCATGATGGTGGGTGGGCGGCGCCGCACGGCGTCCCGCAAGATGGCGATGTCCGCACTGTGCGTGACGGCGGTCCTCGCCGCCGGATGCGCGAAATTTGACGACTCCGCGTCCTCCCCCTTCACACCCGAACCGACGGGCGCGTCGGGGGGCGAGGTGGAACCGGAGAACCCGCCGCCGTCCACCACGACCACCCCACCGCCGAGCGGGCCGCTCGGACCGTGCCAGGATCCGGACCCCAGCGTGATCGCCACCTGCCTCGACACCACCGGCGGACTCGTCGTCCTCCCCGACGGGGCCACCGCCCTGGTCGCGGAGCGGCGGACCGGACGCATCCTGCAGGTCGCCCAGGGGCAGACCCCCAAGGAGATCGCGCACGTCGACGTCGACGGCAGCACCGACGGTGGACTCCTCGACATCGCGCTGTCGCCGAGTTTCGTCGAGGACAACCTCATCTACGCGTACGTCACGACCCCGACCGACAACCGGGTGGTGCGGATCGCACCGGGAGACTCCGCCAAGGAAGTTCTCGGCGGGATCCCGCGCGGAGACGCGGGCAACGCCGGGTCGCTCGAATTCTCGGGCGACGAACTGATGGTCCTCACCGGCAACGCGGGCAACGCCGCCGCGGCCGCCGATCCGGCGTCCCTCGCCGGGAAACTGCTGAAGGTCACCGCCCTGTCGCCCGCACCGACTCCGGCGCAGCCCCGCCCTCAGGTGGTGCTGTCGGGCATCGGGACCGCCGGCGGGGTGTGCGTCGACCCGGGTGTGGCCGTGTGGGTCACCGACCGCACCGCGTTGGAGGACCGGCTCCTGCGGGTCAGCGCCGACGGAGCCGTGTCGTCTCCGGTGTGGACGTGGCCGGAGCGGCCCGGCGTCGGCGGCTGCGTCGCCGCCGGTGACGTCGTTGCGGTGTCACTGAGCACCGCGAAGGCCATGTCCGCACTCGCTGCCGACCCCGGCACGGGAGCCGTCACGACAGCCCCCGGTGTCATCGTCCAGGACCGGTACGGCCAACTCGGCGGCGCCGCACTCGGACCCGACGGTCTCATCTGGGTGAGCACCGTCAACAAGACCGCCGGTCAGCCCGGACCCAACGACGACCGTGTGATCAAGATGCCCCTGCCCTCCGGTGGCGGCGGATTCGACTGA
The DNA here is from genome assembly GCF_026810085.1 of Rhodococcus sp. JS3073. Lineage (NCBI taxonomy): Bacteria > Bacillati > Actinomycetota > Actinomycetes > Mycobacteriales > Nocardiaceae > Rhodococcus > Rhodococcus sp. JS3073. The sequence continues at coordinate 847,407 of NZ_CP113951.1, forward strand.
CGGCCCGCCCCCGTCGAAACGAACGGGACGCTCGTTCGGTTCATCCGAACGAGCGTCCCGTTGGTGCAGACGGAGATCAGCCGCAGGCCTCGATGACCAGCTCCTTGACGCGGGCCGGGTCGGCCTGACCACGCGTGGCCTTCATCACGTCGCCGACGATCTTGCCCGCCGCCGCGACCTTGCCGCCACGAATCTTCTCGGCGATGTCGGGGTTCGCGGCCAGAGCCTCCTCAACGGCCGCCTTCAGCTTCGTGTCGTCGCGTTCGACGACGAGCTCGGGGTGGTTCGCGACGACCTGCTCGGGGTCGCCCTCACCCTCGAGGACGTGGTCGACCACCTGGCGGGCCACCTTGTTGTTGAGCTTCCCGCTGTCGATCAGCGCGACGACCTGCGCGACCTGAGCCGGGGTGATCGGCAGCTCGGCGAGTTCCACCCCGCGGGTATTGGCCTGCTGCGCCAGGTATGACACCCACCACGACCGCGCGGCCTCCGGGGAGGCGCCGGCCTCGACGGTCGCGATGACGAGGTCGAGGGCGCCGGCGTTGACGAGGTCGCGCATGACCTCGTCGGAGACGCCCCAGTCGGCCTGGATCCGGGCACGGCGGACCCACGGCAGCTCCGGCAGGGTGCCACGCAGTTCCTCGATCCATTCCGCGCTGGGCGCGACCGGCTCGAGATCGGGCTCCGGGAAGTAGCGGTAGTCCTCGGCGGTCTCCTTGCGGCGGCCCGGCGACGTGGTCCCGTCGGCCTCCTGGAAGTGCCGGGTCTCCTGGATCACCTCACCGCCGGCCTCCAGCACAGCGGCCTGCCGGCGCATCTCGTACCGCACCGCCACCTCGACGCTCTTGAGGGAGTTGACGTTCTTCGTCTCGGTGCGGGTCCCGAGTTCGGTCGCCCCGATCGGCATCAGCGACACGTTGGCGTCGCAGCGCATCGAACCCTGGTCCATGCGGACGTCGGAGACGTTCAGCGACTTCAGCAGGTCGCGCAGCGCGGTGACGTACGCGCGGGCCACCTCGGGGGCGCGGGCACCGGCGCCGCTGATCGTCTTGGTGACGATCTCGACCAGCGGGACCCCGGCGCGGTTGTAGTCGAGCAACGAATGGCTGGCACCGTGGATGCGCCCGGTCGCGCCGCCGACGTGCAGCGACTTTCCGGTGTCCTCTTCCATGTGCGCGCGCTCGATCTCCACGCGCCACGTGGTGCCGTCGTCGAGGACGACGTCGAGGTAACCGTCGGTGGCGATCGGCTCGTCGTACTGGGAGATCTGGTAGTTCTTCGGCTGATCCGGGTAGAAGTAGTTCTTCCGCGCGAACCGGCCCCACGGTGTGATGGAACAGTTCAGTGCGAGCCCGATCCGGATCGCGGACTCGACCGCCGCCTCGTTCACGACGGGCAACGACCCCGGCAGACCGAGGCACACCGGGCACACCTGCGTGTTCGGCTCGGCACCGAACTCGGTGGGGCACGGGCAGAACATCTTCGTTTCGGTGCCGAGCTCTACGTGCACCTCCATGCCGAGAACAGGCTCGTACTTGGCGAGCACTTCGTCGTAGTCGAGGAGGTCCGGAGCATCGACAGCAGTCATGCCACAGAGTTTATGCGTCCGGGCGTTCACCGAAAAACGCGGTCAGCCGAAAAATGCGGCCGCCTCCTCGTACCGCTCCCGCGGCACCGTCTTGAGGCGCCGGGTCGCCTCCTCGAGCGGCACGAGGTCGATCGACGTGCCGTGCAGGGCCACCATGTTGCCGAAGTCGCCGCGGTGGACCGCGTCGGTGGCGTGCACCCCGAAGCGGGTGGCGAGCACCCGGTCGTACGGCGTCGGGGTTCCACCCCGCTGCACGTGCCCGAGCACCGTCGTCCGCACCTCCTTGCCGATGCGGCGGACGATCTCGTCGCCGAGCTGCTGCGCGACGCCGGTGAATCGCTTGTGACCGAACTCGTCGATGCCGCCTTCGCGCAGACTCATCGACTCCGGGGTCGGAGTGGCCCCCTCGGCGACGACGCAGATGAAATGCGAATCGCCGCGCTGGAATCGCTTCTTCACGAGGGAGCAGACTTCGCCGACGTCGAACGGGACCTCGGGAACGAGAGTGAGATGCGCACCGGTCGCGAGCCCGGAGTGCAGCGCGATCCAGCCCGCATGCCGTCCCATCACCTCGACGAGCATCACCCGCTGGTGGGATTCGGCGGTGGTGTGGAGGCGGTCGATCGCGTCGGTCGCGATGGACAGCGCGGTGTCGAAACCGAACGTCACGTCGGTGCAGTCGATGTCGTTGTCGATCGTCTTCGGAACCCCGATCACGGGCACCCCACTCTCGGCGAGCCAGCTGGCGGCCGTGAGCGTTCCCTCCCCGCCGATCGGGATGAGCGCGTCGATCCCGTTGTCGTCGAGCGTCTGGCGGATCTGGTCGAGACCGGCCTTCAATTTGTCGGGGTTGACCCGCGCGGTGCCGAGGATGGTGCCGCCGCGGGTGAGAATTCGGTCGATCCGGTCGTCGTTGGACAGCACGACCTTGCGATCCTCGAGCAGGCCGCGCCAGCCGTCACGGAATCCCACCACCGAGCTGCCGTATCGGCCGGCGGCGGTCCGAACCACCGCCCTGATCACCGCATTCAGTCCGGGGCAGTCGCCGCCTCCGGTGAGCATTCCGATCCGCATCCAAGCACCCCTCGTCGTCTCGTGTGGTGATGGTGGTTCTCTTTACACATCTTGCCGCTCGAACCGCGTTCGAGCACCTCGGACCGCCGGTTCACTCAGCCGGGTGTGACGAGACCGCTCTCGTACGCCAGGACCACTGCCTGGGCGCGGTCGCGCAGATCCAGCTTCGACAGCACTTTGCCGACGTGCGTCTTGACGGTCTGCTCGGCGACGAACAGGCGCTCCGCGATCTCGGTGTTGGACATGCCGCGGGCGATGAGTTCGAGCACCTCGCGCTCGCGGGGCGTCAGCGCCGACAGCGCTGCCGGTTTGCGGCGCGCCGTGCTGCGGCGGCTGGTCACGTCGGCGATGAGTCGCCGGGTGACGGTCGGCGCGAGAAGCGCCTCGCCGTCCGCGACCACCCGCACCGCACGGATGAGTTCCTCCGCGGGCGCGTCCTTGAGCATGAAGCCGCTGGCCCCGATGCTCAGCGCCTCGTACACGTAGTCGTCGACGTCGAACGTGGTGAGCATGAGCACCCGCACCGGCGGATCGAAACCGGCCGACAGGATGACGCGGGCCGCGTCGAGTCCGTTCATCTCCGGCATGCGGACGTCCATCAGGACCACGTCGGGCCGCAGACGCCGGACCTCGCTCACCGCCACTGCCCCGTCCGGAGCGTCACCGATGACACTGATGTCGGGCTGTGAGGCGAGCAGGGCTCCGAAGCCCTGCCGGACCATAGCCTGGTCGTCGGCGATGAATACGGTGATGGCCACCCAGCCAGCCTAGGCGGAGGCGACCGGGAACTCGGCGTGGACCTCGAATCCGCCGTTGTCGTGCAGGTGGGTGGTGAGTACGCCCCCGACTGCCTGCGCACGCTCACGCATTCCGATGATGCCGTTGCCGCCGGTCGACTCGTGCCTGGTCAGGGCCGAGACGAGGCTCCGCCTCGGCGGGCCGTTCACGATCGACACCGACGCGATCGGCGACTCGTACGCGATCTTCACCTCGACCGCGGCGCCCGCCGCGTGGCGGGCCGTGTTGGCGAGGGATTCCTGCAGGATGCGGTACATCACGAGTCCGACCGACTCCGACACGAGCGTCGGGTCACCGTCGACGTGCCAGGCGACGGGAATGCCTGCCCTGCGGCTGCCCTCGAGCAGCTCGCTGATCTGCTGCACCCCGGGCTGGGGCGCGTGCTCTGCCAGCTGGCCGTCGCTGCGCAGCACTCCGAGCAGTCCGCGCACCTCGTTCAGCGCGGCGCGGCCGGCGGCCCCGATCGATTCGAACTCGGCCCGCGTCTCGTCCGACATGTCGGCGATGCGGTACGGCGCGCTCTGCGCCTGCACCACGACCATCGACATGTGGTGCGCGACGACGTCGTGCAGGTCCCGGGCGATGCGCGCCTTCTCCTCCAGAATCGTCCGGCGAGTGCGCTCGAGCTCGCTCAGTTCCTCCTGCTGCGCGAGTTGCCGGCGGGAGAGCACCAGCCACCGGATCAGCAGGCCGAAGACGACGATCGCGGTCAGGCCCACCGCCCACCCGCGGCCGTTGGTGCCCGGGGTGTCGGCGAGGAACAGCAGGACGGTGGACATCCATGCCACGCCCACTACCGGAATCGCGGCCCGCATGCTGACGGCGGCCAGCAGGGCGAGCATCACCAGGATGTGGACCACCTGCCAGGGGTAGTCGTAGCCGTCCTGCAGTGCGAAGACGCGCGGAATCACCAGCGCCGAGACTGCGGAGACGGCCCAGGCCAGCGCCGGATTCGACCGGATGAGCAGGAACGGGAACGTCGCGAGCGCCGCCACGAACGGTTGAATGGGAGGACTGACCTGGTGGGTCAGCTGCAGGGTCGGCCACGCCACGGCGAACAGGATCGCCGTGACCACGACGATTGCCACGTTCAGCCACTGACCTTCGGCGGCTCTCCGGATGCGCGTCTTCGTCTTCACACCGTCGACAGTAGAAACCGTGGTCACGCAGTGTCCTCATACCCCGGGCTCATGTCGGCGTAGCCCCGGAGTATGAGATCGGGGCCCCCTCGCACCACGAGGCCAGGGATCGAACCGGACTCCGGGGTGATGTGGCCGCGCAACACGAATTCATAACGTTCTCGTCATGCGAAAGACGGGGACACGGAGAACGACTTGGGCCGCGGTGGCGTGCGCCGCAACCGCACTACTGACCACGACAGGATTCGCAGGCACCGGCGCCGCGAGCACGCCCCGGCACGAGAACGCTGCCGCCTCCGCCGCGGTGCACACCCTCACCGCACCGGCCGAGATCTCCGAGGACTCCATTCCCGCGGACTTCGCCGACGTGATGGGCTACACGCCGGTGCCGATCGACGGGATGCTCGCCAATCCCGGCGGGGACTGCTCGTCTCCCGTGCCGCTGCCCCTCGAGTTCGACACGTCGTGCAAGGCGCACGACCTCGGGTACGACCTTCTGCGGTACGCGTCCCGGTCCGGTGAGGACCTGGGTCCCTGGGCGCGGCAGAGCCTCGACACGCAGCTGGATCAGCGCATGCACGCGGCGTGCGACACCCGCGCCGACGAGCAGTCACGGGCGCAGTGCTTCGTCATGGCAAACGTCGCGACCACCTTCGTCACCGGAAACAGCTGGCGCCAGAGCTATTCGGCACCGGTCACCGAATCCGGACTCCCGTATGCACTGGCAGGCGGTGTCGGTGTCGTGCTCCTCGCCGGCGCGGCCTGGTCGATCCGCCGCCGGCCGCATCCGGTCGGAGCCGTCGCATGACCACCACCGCTCTGTCCGGTCCCGGACGGAGCACGGTGCACAGTAGCTCGCACACGAAGCCGAATGCCCTGCGCCGCACTCTGGTCACGACGATCCCGGTCTCCGCTCTCCCCCGCGCCTCCTCCACGATCGTCGTCACCGCCGTCACACTCGCATCTCTTGCTCCCTCACTGCTCCCCCGGAGTGCGCTGACGCAGGCCCTGTTCACCGGGGTCCTCGCCGCGATCGGTTTCGGATTCGTCGTCCTCTTCCGCCGGCTGCGGTACCTCGTCACCCGTTCGCGCAGCCACCACCCGCCGCGGGACTCGGTGCGTCTGCTGGTCCTGATCGGCGCCATGATCGTGGTGACCTGGGCGATCGTGCTCGCCGACCATTGGCAGGATTCGCTGCGCGCCGCGATGGGCATGCCGGGCATCGGGCCGGACCACTGGATGCAGGCGATCCTCGGGGCGGCGCTGACGTTCCTGCTGTTGGTCGGTATCGGCAGCGTCGTCGGCACGGTCGCCCGCCGTCTCGGCTGGATCGGCAGCGCCACCACCGCCGTCGTTCTCGCGACCGGACTGCAACTGGTCGCCGGGCCCGCGTTGTGGGGAATGATGTCCCGTTCCTACAGCGACTCCAACGCTCTCGTCGACGTGTCACTGCACCGGCCGATGTCCGCCGAATTGTCCGGCAGCCCGGACTCCGCTATCAGCTGGGAGTCGCTCGGACGCCAGGGACGACGGTTCGTGGCGGCGGGCGAGCAGTCGGCCGGCATCCGCACCTATGTGGGAATGGACTCGGCACCCGACGTCGAATCGCGTGCGGCACTGGCGGTCTCGGAGCTCGAGCGGGCAGGCGGATTCGCCCGGTCCGCCATCGTCGTCACCGTCCCCACCGGCTCGGGGTGGATCGACGAGAATGCCGCCGAGGGATTCGAGGAGCGCTTCGACGACGACGTCGCGATCGTCGGCATGCAGTACTCGTACCTGCCGAGCTGGATCACGTTCGTGTTCGGACGTTCCGCCGCAGACGAATCGGCGGCAGCGTTGTTCGATGCCGTCGCCGAGCGGATCGCCGATCTTCCCGACCTCCTGCGCCCGGCGCTGTACGTCTACGGCCAGAGTCTCGGATCCGTCGGCGGCAGCGCAATTTTCACCGACGCCGACCAACTCCGCGAGCGTGTCTGCGGCGCACTGTGGGCAGGGCCGCCCGCAGGCTCCGTACTGACGGACGGGGCGACGGTGCTGGCGAACACGTCCGACCCGGTGGTGTGGTGGTCCCCCGACCTGATCGTCCACCGACCCGACCTCTCGCTCGCAGTACGCGATGCGCCGGTCCCCCAATGGATTCCGGGCATCACGTTCCTGCAGACGAGCGTCGACCTGGTGTCCGCGCTGAACTTCGCGGCCGGGCACGGACACCGCTACGGCAGCGAGCAGGGCACCGCCCTGCCCGACTGCTCCTAGTTCGGCGAGCCGATCGGACCGCGTGCGGCCTCGTACGCGGCACCGACGCGGTACAGCCGCTCGTCGGCCAGCGCGGGCGCCATGATCTGCAGTCCCACCGGCAGACCGTCGTCCGCGGACAGTCCCGACGGAACCGACATCGCGCAGTGCCCGGCCAGATTGGTGGGCAGCGTGCACAGGTCCGAGAGGTACATCGCGAGCGGGTCGCCGACCTTCTCGCCCAGCTTCCACGGGGTGAACGGGCTGGTGGGCGACACCAGGACGTCCACCTTCTCGTAGGCCTTCTCGAAGTCCCTGGCGATGAGCGTCCGCACCTTGAGCGCCTGACCGTAATACGCGTCGTAGTAGCCGGACGACAGCGCGTAGGTACCGATCATGATGCGGCGCTTGACCTCCGGGCCGAAGCCGGCGGCGCGCGTCGCAGCCATCACCTGGTCGGCGCTCATGTCGCCCTCGTCGATGCGGAGTCCGTACCGCATCGCGTCGAAGCGCGCGAGGTTCGACGACACCTCGCTCGGCAGGATCAAGTAGTACGACGCGAGCGCGTACTCGAAGTTGGGGCACGACACCTCGACGACCTCGGCACCGAGCTCCGTGAGTTGCGCGACGGCGGCGTCGAACGAGGAGATGACCCCGGGCTGGTAGCTGTCGGAGTGCAGTTCCTTGACCACACCGACCTTCACGCCCTTCAGATTGCCACCGGCGCCCTCACGCGCGGCCGCCACCACGGGGCGCACGGGTGCGTCGATCGACGTCGAGTCACGCGGGTCGTGCCCGGCGATGACCTCGTGCAACAGCGCGGTGTCGAGGACCGTGCGACCGCACGGACCACCCTGGTCGAGCGAGGACGCGCAGGCCACCAGTCCGAAACGGGAGACCGTGCCGTACGTCGGCTTGGTGCCGACCGTCGCCGTGACGGCGGCGGGCTGACGGATCGAGCCGCCGGTGTCGGTGCCGATCGCGAGCGGGGCCTGCCGGGACGCGAGGGCGGCGGCACTGCCGCCGCCCGAGCCGCCCGGGATGCGCGTGGTGTCCCACGGGTTGCGGGTGGGGCCGTAGGCGGAGTTCTCGGTGGACGAACCCATCGCGAACTCGTCGAGGTTGGTCTTTCCCAGGATCGGGATGCCGGCCTCGCGCAGTTTCGTCGTGAGCGTCGCGTCGTACGGTGCGATCCAGCCCTCGAGAATCTTCGACGCGCACGTGGTGGGCATGTCGGTGGTGGTAAAGATGTCCTTGAGCGCCAATGGAACTCCCGCGAGCGGGGAGGCGGGCGCGTTGCCTGCGGCGAGGCTGCTGTCGACTTCCTTCGCCGACACGAGGGCCTGCTCCCCTGCGACGTGCAAGAAGGCGTTCAGTTCACCGTCGACCGCGGCGATGCGGTCGAGATGCGCCTGGGTGACCTCGACGGACGACACCTCACGGCTGTGGATCTTCGACGCGAGATCTGCGGCGTCGAGAGTGGTCAGTTCGGCGCTCATTCGCCCTCTCCAAGGATCTGCGGGACGGCGAAGCGATCCTGCTCGACAGCCGGGGCGCCGGAGAGCGCCTGCTCGGGAGTCAGGCCGGGAACGATCACGTCGGGACGGGTCACGTTGGTGACCGCATTCGGGTTCGCCATCGGCGGAACATCCTCGGCGGGCACCTCGGTGACCACCTTCACGTGGCTGAGAATCGAGTCCAGCTGACCGGCGAACTCGTCGAGCTCGGCATCGGTCAGGGCGAGTCGAGACAGCCGCGCGAGGTGCGCGACCTCGTCACGGGAGATGGCAGGCACCGCGGGGCCCCTTTCGGTTCGGACGTACACAAGTGGGTCCAGCCTAGAGCGTGGCCCGATCAGCCGTGCAGCCAGCGCCGCAACCTGCCCGTCAGGAACGGCAGAACCACGAAGACCATCACCGGAGTCGTGACCACCGACGCCACCACAGTGCGGGTCACCACGTCCAGCGCCGAGAGCCGGGGAGTGACGAACATCGCGATGAGGAGTGAGATCGGAAAGAAACCGAGCCAGATGGTGACCGCCTGCTTCCACCGCGGCGGAGGTGCACTCACCCGTACGGCGTGCGTCAGCGTCGACTGCGGTTCGAACCAGCCCTCCACCCCGGTCAGCCGGTGAGTGACCGTGTCCTGTGCGAGGCCCGTCCCCCTGCCTACCCACACCTTCCTGGCGGGCGACGTCGTCCACGCGTCGAGAGTGTCCTCGTCCGCGAACCGGTACACCACGTGGTACTGCTCGGGATCGGATGCCGCACGCAGCCAGCCCCCGCCCAGGAACCCCGGGAACGTGCCCGCCATCGCCATGCCGGCGTCCGTCCAGCGCAGGAATTCCTGTTCCCGGCCCGCCGCCACCCGCCGCGAGACGGACGTCGTCACTCCCGTTGCCGTGGTGTTCATGCACCCATGTTTGGGCTGTCGTGTTTCGCGGACGAGGCGAATCCGTATCGGCAGTGTCACGAATCGAGCGCGACCTGCGAGTCCCCGTCCCGTCCCCGGCGAAGCCGCAGGGGGGACCGCATACTCGGGAACGAAAGTGCAAGGATGGTGAGCGACGGGGGTCGCAGGTACTCCCGCGTCTATCTCGTGGTGAAAGGGACGCACGTGTCGTATCTGCTTCGCGTCCAGCTCCCCGACCGTCCCGGTAGCCTCGGCTCTCTCGCCGTCGCCCTGGGCTCGGTGGGTGCTGACATTCTGTCGCTCGACGTGGTGGAACGGGGTGCCGGATTCGCCATCGACGACCTCGTGGTCGATGTCGAGCCGGGATCGCTCCCCGACACCCTCATCACCGCCGCCGAGAACCTGCCCGGCGTCACCGTCGACTCCATCCGGCCGTACGCCGGAATCCTCGACACCCACCGCGAGCTCGAGCTCATCGACCAGGTCGCCACCGCGGCGGACGATCGACTGCAGGTCCTCGTCGACGGGGCGCCGCGCGTGCTCCGGGTCGGCTGGTCCGTGGTCGCCGACCTCGGCCCGCACGGCGCATACCGTGTGGTCGGCAGCTCGGGAGCTCCCGAGACCCACGCCACCGAGATCCCGTGGATGCCGCTGGAGAAACCCACCGCGCTCGACGGCGAGGGCGACTGGGTCCCCCAGGTGTGGCGTGACATGAACACCACACTCGCGGCGGCTCCCCTCGGGACGACCGGTCGTGTGCTGATGCTCGGCCGCCCCGGCGGCCCGGAATTCCGTCCGTCCGAGATCGCCCGGCTGGGTTACCTCGCCGGCATCATCGCGACGGTTCTGAGCTGACCACCTCTGAGCTGACCACCGCGCCGGTCCGAGAGGTCCGGCGGTGGCCGCCTCAGACGAGCTCGCGGACCAGGACGGTCAGCTCGACACCGGGGACTGGTGCCCAATTGCGTTCGGGCACAGGCACGAAACCGTTGCGGTCGTAGATCCGGCGGGCGTCTTCCATGTCAGGCTGGGTGGACATCACGACCGCGCGGTCCCCGCGGTCGTATGCCGTGTCCAGCACGTGCCGCACGAGCGCCGACCCGACCCCGGCACCGCGGGCGTCGGGTGACACGGCGAGCATCCGGAATTCGAGTTCACCCGGCTGCGCGACATCGGCGTACGGGGAAGCCGGTTCCGCGATAGTGACGGAACCCACGATCTGGCCCTCCATCACGGCCACTCGCACATCCGCCTTCTCCGCCCGCTCGGCGGTGTCGCGCAACCGGTTCGTGTACGGATCGTGCGCCTCGACGAATCCGCCACCCACGTAGGCGATCAGCGTGAGGTCACCGACGGCCTCGTAGTCGTCCGGCGTCGCATTCCGAATCTCGATCATGTCCAGAACTATGACAGGACGGCTCACGCCGCCCAAAATGCGGGCGTGAGGTTCCGATCACACTCCGGAATCCGCGACGGCGTCCGGTCCGCCCTCCAGCAGTCGGCGGAACCCGTCCTCGTCCAGGACCGGCACTCCGAGTTCGACGGCCTTGTCGTGCTTCGAACCCGGTGATTCGCCGACCACCACGAACGCCGTCTTCTTCGACACCGAACCCGCGGCCTTACCGCCTCGGACGAGGATCGCCTCCTTCGCCTGGTCGCGCGAGAACGTCTCGAGCGAACCCGTGACGACGATCGACAGGCCTTCGAGGTTGCGCGGAATCGATTCGTCGCGTTCGTCTTCCATGCGAACCCCGGCCGCGGACCACTTCTCCACGATCTGCTGGTGCCAGTCGACGCCGAACCACTCGGCGACGGCCGCGGCGATGGTGCCGCCGACCCCGTCCACTGCCGCGAGTTCCTCGACGGAGCTCTCCCGGATCCGCTCGAGCGACCCGAATTCACCGGCCAGGGCACGTGCCGCCGTGGGACCGACATGACGGATGGACAGCGCGACCAGCACCCGCCACAGCGGCTTGTCCTTGGCGGAGTCGAGATTGTCGAGCAGCCGGCGGCCGTTGGCCGACAACCCGCCGGCCTTGGTCCGGAAGAGCGACGTCTTGAGCAGATCGTCCTCGGTGAGCGAGAACAGGTCGCCCTCGTCGCCGATCGCCTTGGCTTCGAGGAGGCTCGTGGCGGCCTCGTAGCCGAGGACCTCGATGTCGAATGCGCCGCGGCCCGCGACGTGGAACACGCGTTCCCGGAGCTGCGCGGGGCAGTACTGCTGGTTGGGGCAGCGAATGTCCGCGTCCCCCTCCTTGGCGGGGGCCAGCAGTGTGCCGCACTCCGGGCAGTGGGTGGGCATCACGAACTCGTACTCGTCGCCCGTCCGGGCGTCGACCACGGGCCCGAGGACCTCGGGGATGACATCACCGGCCTTGCGCAGCACGACCGTGTCGCCGATGAGCACGCCTTTGCGTTTGACCTCGGAGCCGTTGTGCAGGGTGGCGAGGGAGACGGTGGAGCCGGCGACCGTGACCGGTTCCATGTAGGCGAACGGGGTGACGCGGCCGGTGCGACCGACGTTGACCCGGATGTCGAGAAGCTTGGTGGTGGCCTCTTCCGGGGGGTACTTGTAGGCGATCGCCCAGCGCGGCGCCCGCGACGTGGACCCCAGCCGGCGTTGCAGCGACGTCTCGTCGACCTTGACCACCAGACCGTCGATCTCGTGCTCCACGTCGTGCCGGTGCTCGCCCCAGTACTGCACCCTGTCCACGACGGCGTCCGCGCCCGTGACGCGGGCGGTGTGGGTCGACACGGGCAGGCCCCACGCCGCCAGTGCCGTGTACGCGTCGTACTGGGAGACCGGCTCGAATCCTTCGCTCCGGCCGAGGCCGTGGCAGATCATCCCGAGGCGCCTGCGGGCGGTGACGGCCGGATTCTTCTGCCGCAGCGACCCGGCCGCGGAGTTCCGGGGATTCGCGAACGGCGCCTTGCCTTCCTCGACGAGCGCCGCGTTGAGTGCCGCGAAGTCCTCGAGCCGGAAGAACACCTCGCCGCGCACCTCGAGGAGCGCCGGGACCGGGTATTCGTCTGTGCCGGTGAGCTTTTCCGGGATGTCGTCGATGGTCCGCGCGTTGAGGGTCACTTCTTCACCGGTGCGGCCGTCGCCGCGCGTGGCCGCCCGGACGAGCCGGCCGTTCTCGTAGACCAGGTTCAGCGCGACTCCGTCGATCTTCACCTCGCACAGGTAGTGCAGGTCGGGCCCGGTCTCCTGCTCCACCCGGCTGATCCAGGTACGCAGTTCGTCGGTGGCGAAGACGTTGTCGAGGCTGAGCATCCGCTCGAGATGATCGGCGGAGGCGAAGTCGGTGGCGAAACCGCCGCCGACGAGTTGTGTCGGCGAATCGGGCGTCCGCAGGTCGGGATACTGGTTCTCGAGGTCGTTCAGCTCGCCCAGCAGCACATCGAACTCTCCGTCGGAGATGATGGGCGCGTCGCGGACGTAATAGCGGAACTGGTGCTGTCGCACTTCCTCGGCCAGCTCGTTCCAGTGCTCCCGGACGTGTCCGGGGGCCGGTGTCGGGGCTTCGGTCGATTCACTCACTACCGAAGATTAACCGGTCCGGCCGACACCGAACGCCGGACTCAGAGCGATTCGGGGTCATCGGTGAACGCGCTGCTCACCTCGGAGCACAACTTCAGCGCCTCCCGGCTCCAGGACTGATCGGCGCCCGCGAGCCCGCAGGCGGGAGTCACGGCGACCTGGGTCCGCAGCGTCGTGCGCGGAAATCCGAGCCGGTCGATCAACGTCACCGCAGGTCGAGCGAGGTCGCGCCACGTGGCAGGCACAGCGGGAGTGTCGGTCGGAACGAGGCCGAATGCGAGCTCCTTGCCCGCATCGAGCAACTCGCCGATGCCGTCCAGGTCCGCGGACGTCAGCTGTGCCACGTCCAGACCCACTGCGCGGGCACTGCTGCGCCGCAGGAGGTCGGTGGGCAGATCGCCGGAGCAGCAATGCACCATGGTCACCGCGCCGGAGCCCGCGAGGGCGGCCTCGAGCACGGCGAGCGCCTCCGGTTCCGGCATCGCCCGCACGGTCTCGAGCCGCGACCGGCCGGACAGTGTGCCCGCCAGCACGGCGGGCAGTCGTGGCTCGTCGAACTGGACCAGCACCTGCGCGCCGAGACGTCGGTTGACCTCCGCGGCGTGCCGCGCGAGCCCCTCGCCCAGCGATTCGGCGAAGTCGCGCACCGCGCCGGGGTCGGTCAGCACGCGCCGGCCGGTGCCGAGTTCCACCTCGGCCGCCAGCGTGAGTGGGCCCACCGACTGCACCTTCACCACGTGGTCGGCACCGACGAGGCCCGCGCTCTCCCACGCCTCCTCCAGCGCGTCGAGATCCTGGTTCAGGAGGTCGGTCGCCCGCTTGGCGACCGAGCCGCGACGCTGCACCACACGGTAGGCCGTCGTGGACACGTCCAGTTGCAGATCCACAAGCAGAGCGCTGGCCCGGCCGATCATGTCGGCGCCGAGCCCACGGGCGGGCAACTCGACGAGGTGCGGGAGCCGGCCGAGTTCGCCGAGGACGACCGTGGCGGCTTCACGCGGATCGGTGCCCGGCCACGAGCCGACGCCGGTGACGGCCCCGGCCAGTGAGATACCCTGCGTCACTGCGTGTTCGGACGCGCGTCGGTACCCGAGATGGTTCCGCTGCCCAGCACGATGTCGCCTGCCGGGTCGGTCCGGTACAGGACGACGGCCTGCCCCTTCGCGACACCGGTCAGCGGCTCCCGAAGAGAGATGGCGATGCCGCCGTCGACCGCTTCGGCGACGGCCTCGGCGAGCCCGCCGTGCGCCCGTACCTGGACGGTGCATTCGACCGGCCCGGCAGGCGCGTTCCCGGACGTCCACACGGCGCGGTCCGCCGTGATCGCGTGCACTTCGAGGTTGCGTGCGGAACCGACACGGACGGTGCCGGTGTCGGGTTCGATCGACGTCACGTACCGCGGTTGCCCGTCGGCTGCGGGACCCTGGACGCCGAGGCCCTTCCGCTGGCCGATCGTGAAACCGTGCACGCCTTCGTGTTCCGCGAGCACCTCACCCGAATCGGCGTCGACCACACTGCCCGGACGGACACCGATTCGGGCGCCGAGGAACGCGCGGGTGTCGCCGGACGGGATGAAGCAGATGTCGTGGCTGTCGGGCTTGTTCGCCACGGCGAGGCCGCGTTCGGCGGCCTCCTCCCGGATCCGGTCCTTCGGTGTGTCCCCCACCGGGAACATCGCCCGCGACAACTGCTCGGCGGTGAGCACACCGAGCACGTACGACTGGTCCTTGTCCGCGTCGACGGCACGGCGCAGCACGCCGTTCTCGAGCTGCGCGTAGTGGCCGGTGGCCACCGCGTCGAACCCGAGGGCGATCGCACGGTCCGCGAGCGCCGCGAACTTGATCTTCTCGTTGCACCGCAGGCACGGGTTGGGGGTCTCCCCCGCGGCGTACGACGCCACGAAGTCGTCGATCACGTCCTCCTTGAAACGGTCGGCGAAATCCCAGACATAGAACGGGATTCCGAGCACGTCCGCGGCACGCCGGGCATCACCGGCGTCCTCCTTGGAGCAGCAGCCCCGGGATCCGGTCCGCAGCGTGCCCGGCTCGGCGGACAGCGCGAGATGCACTCCCACCACGTCGTGCCCGGCAGCGACCGCCCGGGCCGCCGCCACAGCGGAATCCACGCCGCCACTCATGGCCGCCAGTACTCGCATCAACGATCCCCTCCACGCGCTCCGACACCGGCGAGCCCGGCGGCCCGGGCCCGCTCCACAACTTGCGGCAATGCCGCGACGACTGCATCCACGTCCGCGACGGTCGACGTGTGCCCGAACGAGAAGCGCAGCGATCCCCGCGCGGTCGCCGAATCCACGCCCATCGCGGTCAGGACGTGACTCGGACGAGCGACCCCGGCGGTACACGCCGAGCCCGTAGAACATTCGATCCCGGCGGCGTCGAGCAGCATCAGCAGCGAATCGCCCTCGCAGCCGGGGAACGTGAAGTGGGCGTTGCCCGGCAGTCGCGCGCTGCCCACCGGCCCGTTCAGCACGGCGTCGGGAACGGTCTCGCCGACGCGCTCGATCAGGCGGTCGCGCAGCACGGTCAGGTCCGTCGCGCGGGAGTCGAGGTCGGCCGTCGTGTCGCGCAGCGCCGCCGCCATGCCGACGACACCCGCCGTGTCCGGGGTACCCGAACGCAGGTCGCGTTCGTGTCCCCCGCCGTGCAGCAGCGGCACACACGGCACCTGCCGTCCCAGCAGCAGTGCACCGACGCCCTGCGGTCCGCCGACCTTGTGCGCGGCGATGCTCAGCGCGGACAACCCGCTCGCAGCGAAGTCCACGGGGATGTGCGTGACGGCCTGGACGGCGTCGCTGTGCATCGGCACACCGAACTCGGCCGCGACCGCAGCGAGTTCGGTGATCGGCATGATCGTGCCGACCTCGTTGTTGGCCCACATGATCGTGACCAGGGCCGTCTCGTCCGCGTGGACGGCGAGTTCGTCGCGCAACGTCTGCGGGGACACCCGGCCCAGTTCGTCGACGGGCAGCCACGTGACCTGAGCACCCTCGTGCTTCTCGAGCCACTCCACCGCGTCGAGCACCGCGTGGTGCTCGACGGAACTGGCGAGAATCCGCACCCGGCCCGGGTCGGCGTCGCGCCGGGCCCAGAAGATGCCCTTGACGGCCAGGTTGTCGCTCTCGGTGCCGCCGGAGGTGAAGATGACCTCGGACGGTCTGGCGCCGAGGGCGGCGGCGATGGACTCGCGGGCCTCCTCGATGCGACGGCGGGCGGCGCGCCCGGAACCGTGCAGCGAGGACGCATTGCCCACGGTCCTGAAGATGTCGGTCATCGCCCGGACGGCCGCGGGCACCATGGGAGTGGTGGCTGCGTGGTCCAGGTAGACGGGGTGATCGGCACTGCGGGCAGAGGTCATGACGTGACCAGGATAGCTCAGGCGACGAGACGCTCCGCCGCCTCGATGCCCGCGGCCGCCACCCCGACCGCACCCTGCAGCGGATCGACGATGTCGTGCGCTGCGAGATCGATCCGTTCGTCGCCTCGCGCGGCGCGCTCACACCGGGCCGCTAGATCGCGGCGGCACTCTCCCGGATACTCGATCGGCGCCAGCCTGACCTCCGCGATGACCCCCTTCTGGCGGATGATGCGCCGGATCGACTGACCGATCGTCTCCTCGCCCACGAAGCACGGCCCGGTCGTCAGCTCCCCGCCCCGGCCGGTGTACCGCAGCGAGATCGGCTGGACCGGGCATTCCGCGTCGATCGCCGCCTGGAACAGCGCGGGCCGGAACCCGCCGTACGCCCGTCCGCACCACGTGGTGCCCTCCGGGAACGCCACGACTCGTTCGCCGGCGCGCAGCCTGCCCGCCGTCGTCGCCACCGTGGCCGGGAGCGCCCGCAGGCTCTGCCGCTCGATCGGGACGACCCTCATCCGCCGCGCGAGCGATCCCAGAACCGGCCAGTCGAGTAGATCCCCGCGGGCGACGAAGTTCGCCGGGGCGAGTGCGCTGAGCACCAGTACGTCGGTCCACGACACGTGGCCGGCCACCGCCAGTATCCCGCCGGTATGGCGGCGCTTTCCGCGATGATCGACGACGACGAGGCGGATTCCCACGCAGCGCAACAGGATCGCCGCGTACCGCCGCTGCAGACCGGTCCGCCACGACCGGGGCAGCAACCATCCCGCGGTCAGGAGCGGCGCCGTCGCCAGGGCCGACACCACGAGACACCACCGAACGACCACGGTCGGGATCGACACTCCGTTCGCCTCCGCAGGCAGACACCCCGCGCCGCACGGACTCGACGGCATCCACGAGTGCACGGTCACCCCGGTCGACTCGGACACGGCCGTGCTCATGCCTGTGCCCCCGCCTCGAGAGTGGCCGACGCCGACCGCAGGCGTTCGAGGTACCGCTCGTTGGCGCCGTGCAGTCCCTGCAGGGCGACGAAATCGGCGACACCGAACTCCGGATCGTGCGCGGGCTCACCGCACACCTTGGCGCCGAGGCGCAGGTAGCCCCGGAGCAGCGGCGGCAGGGTCGGCCGGGCGGGCGGATCGATCTCGTCGAGCGACCGCCCGTCGACGAACACCGGGTTCCTGGGCACGGCCCGTGAGTCCGGGTCGTTGCCGTACTTGCGGAGCAGCAGGTCTCGCACCCCGCGGACGTTGGAACCGGCCACGGCATCCGGATGCTCCCGCATCGGCACGGAGACACACCCCATGACCCACTCGTATCCAGTGAGCTGCAGGTAGTGGAGGATCCCGGCCCACATCAGGCTCAGGACCGAACCGGAGCGGTGGTCGGGGTCGACGCACGCCCGGCCCATCTCGACGATGCGGTTGCCGACGGGGTCCAGAGCGGAGATGTCGAATTCGGTGGCGGTGTAGTAGCCACCGGCCTGGGCTGCGGCGTCGGGCGGGAGCATGCGGTAGCACCCGACGAACTCGCCGGTCGCCTCGTGGCGGACGAGGAGGTGGTCACAGAAGTCGTCGAACCGGTCGGCGTCGAGGGCGTCCGCATGCGCGGGGACGGAGAATCCGGGCTCGGAGGCGAACACGCGGTAGCGCAGCCGCTGGGCGGCCACGCGGTGTTCGCGGTCGGACGAGACGACCAGGGAGTATCGGGGTGCGGTTACAACAGAATCGGCGGTCTCACTCGGTGCGCGGAGAACTGACGAAGTTGTCATGGCGCAGGTTTACCGAGCAGGGGCGGCGTGAGGGCATCGCCTGGGTGTCGTGTCGATGCAGCCCGGATGAACGACGGAAGATACGACGGCGGCCCCGCTCCCGGGAAGGGAACGGGGCCGCCGTCGGTCGAGAATCAGCCCTTGTGAGCCTTGACAGCCTCGGTGAGCTGCGGAGCGACGTTGAACAGGTCGCCGACGATGCCGTAGTCCGCGATCTCGAAGATCGGGGCTTCCTCGTCCTTGTTCACGGCGACGATGGTCTTCGACGTCTGCATACCGGCGCGGTGCTGGATGGCACCGGAGATGCCGAGCGCGATGTACAGCTGCGGGGAGACCGTCTTACCGGTCTGGCCGACCTGGAACTGGCCCGGGTAGTAGCCCGAGTCGACCGCGGCACGCGAGGCGCCGACGGCGGCACCGAGCGAGTCGGCGAGTTCCTCGACGACGGAGAACTTGTCGGCGCTGCCGACACCACGGCCACCGGAGACGACGACGGTCGCCTCGGTGAGCTCGGGACGGTCGCCACCGACGATCGGATCACGCGAGGTGATCTTGACGGCGCCCTCGTCCTGGGCCGGAACCTCGACGGAAACCTTCTCGCCTGCGCCGGCTTCGGGCTTCGCCTCGATGGCACCCGGGCGGACCGAGATGACCGGGACGTCGCCGTTGGCCTTGGCGTCGACGGTGAACGCGCCACCGAAGATGGAGTGCACGGCGCTGCCGTCGGACTTGACGTCGACGACGTCGACGAGCAGGCCGGAGCCGATGCGGGCAGCAAGACGTCCGGAGACCTCCTTGCCCTCGACGCTGGCGGCGGTGATGACCGCGGCCGGCGCAGCCGACTCGACGAGCGACGCGAGCACGTCGACCTTCGGGGTGACCAGGTAGCCGTCGATGTCGTCCGACTCGGCGACGTAGATCTTGGCCGCGCCTGCGGCGGCGAGGCCCTCGGCCAGCTTGTCGGCGGTACCGGCGGGACCGGTGACCACTGCGGCCGGCTCACCGAGCGCGCGAGCGGCGGTGATGAGTTCGGTGCTGACCTTCTTCAGCGCACCCTCTGCGTGCTCGACGAGCACCAGTACTTCTGCCATGTCTAACTCTCCCTGTATGTGTCTGCTGGTCCGTAGAGGGGCGCGATCAGATGATCTTCTGGCCCACGAGGTAGGCAGCGATCTTGCTGCCGCCGTCGCCCTCGTCGACGATGCGCTCACCAGCGGTACGCGGGGGCTTGGGGGTGGAGGCGGTGACGGTGGTGCCCGCGTTGGCGACACCGACGGTCTCCGGGTCGACACCGAGGTCGGCCAACGTGTAGACGATGACTTCCTTCTTCTTCGCGGCCATGATGCCCTTGAAGGAGGGGAAGCGGGGCTCGTTGATCTTCTCGGTGACGCTGACGATGGCCGGCAGGCTCGCCTCGAGGCCGAAGACGCCCTCGTCGGTCTCGCGCTCGCCGGTGACGGTGCCGTCGGCGACCGTGAGCTTGCGCAGCTGCGTGAGCTGCGGGATGCCCAGGTACTCGGCGATGATGGCCGGGACGGCGCCGACGCGGCCGTCGGTGGCCTCGTTACCGGCGATGATCAGGTCGGCAGGCTCTTCGTTCTCGAACGTGATCTGTCCGAGTGCCGCGGCCAGGGTCCACGCGGTCTGCACCGCGTCGGAGCCGTGGAGGGCCGGGTCGTTGATGTGCACTGCCTTGTCGGCACCCATGGACAGGGCCTTGCGGATGGCGTCGGTGGCACGGTCCGGACCTGCGGAGAGGACGGTCACCTCGCCGCCCTGAGCCTCCTTGATCAGGAGCGCTTCTTCGACGGCGCGCTCGTTGATCTCGTCGAGCACTGCATCGGCGGCCTCGCGGTCAAGCGTGTAGTCACCGTCGGTCAGCTTGCGCTCGGACCACGTGTCGGGGACCTGCTTGATCAAAACAACGATGTTCGTCATGGGTCTTCGTCGACCTCCTGTGTGTTCTTGCGTGGTTATCGTGAGTTGCTCCGCGTGGGCCGAGCTCTCGTTGTCGATATTTCGTCGCACGATGGCTCTGCGACAGATTACCCCACGTTAAGTTACCGGTCGGTAACTTGCGTGAAAGTCTCGTTCACCATAACGGCCGAAAGCGCATTTCATCCCTGTGATGTAGACCACCTGGACGAGCGACCTTGCCGGTGGCACTAACCTCGCAGCGGTGAGCGAATCATTTGTCGGCGACCGCGAGGACGCACCGCTGCCCCCGCACGGTCACGAGCAATTGCCATCGACCGGAGACGAGCAACTACCCCTCACGGGCGAGCGGACCGTGCCCGGGATCCCCGAGGAGAACTACTGGTTCCGGCGTCACGAGGTGGTCTACCGCGACCTCCTCCCCCGCTGCGCGGAACGCCGGGTACTCGAGGCCGGATCCGGAGAAGGCTACGGCGCCAACATGATTGCCGATGTGGCACAGAGCGTCACCGGACTCGACTACGACATCTCGGCAGTCGAACACGTGCGTGCGCGATACCCCCGCGTCGAGATGCTGCACGGCAACCTCGCGGAGCTTCCCCTCGACGACGAATCCGTCGACACCGTGGTCAATTTCCAGGTGATCGAACACCTGTGGGACCAGGCCCAATTCCTGCGCGAGTGCTTCCGGGTGCTGACGCCCGGAGGGGAACTGCTGGTCAGCACCCCCAACCGCATCACGTTCTCGCCGGGCCGCGACACGCCGCTCAATCCGTTCCACACCCGCGAACTCGACGCGGCCGAGCTGACCGAACTCCTCGAGGAGGCCGGGTTCACGGTCGCCCTCATGACCGGCGTCCATCACGGCGATCGGCTGAAGTCCCTCGACGCGAAGCACGGCGGCTCCTTCATCGGCGCGCAGATCGACCGCGCACTCGCCGGTGAACCCTGGCCCGACGAACTGACCCGCGACGTCGAGGGCATCACCGTCGACGATTTCGCCCTGCACGAGGGCGACATCGACGACAGCCTCGACCTGGTGGCCGTCGCGGTGAAAGATCCTGTTCGGTGACCGAAACCGACAACCGCACCGGAGCGGGCGACGCGACGGAACCGGGCATGTTCTGCCTGGTCCTGCACTCCCACCTGCCCTGGCTCGCCAACCACGGCCGGTGGCCGGTGGGCGAGGAGTGGCTGTACCAGTCGTGGGCGGCGTCGTACCTCCCCCTCACCGCGATGCTGCGGCGACTGTCCGACGAGGGTCGCGCGCATCTGCTGACCCTCGGTATCACCCCCGTTCTCGCAGCTCAGCTCGATGATCCGCACTGTCTGGCGGGAATGCACCACTGGCTCGGGAACTGGCAGATCCGCGCGCACGAGGCGGCAGGCATGCCCGACGACGCGCACCGCGATCTCGGTGCCCGCGAGCACCGCGCGTCCGCTGCCGCACTCGCCGACTTCGAGCTGCGCTGGCGGCACGGCGGCTCACCCGTCCTGCGCGACCTTCTCGACCGCGAAGCGTTCGAACTGCTCGGCGGCCCGCTGGCCCACCCGTTCCAGCCGCTGCTCGATCCGCGGTTGCGCGCCTACTCCCTCCGCGAGGGACTCGCCGACGCGGCCGCTCGGTGGAACTGCACCCCGACAGGTATCTGGGGGCCCGAATGCGGGTACACCCCCGGCATGGAGACCGGATACGCCGAGGCGGGCGTCACTCATTTCATGGTCGACGGTCCCGCCCTGCGCGGCGACACGTCGCTCGGCAGGCCGGTCCGTGAGTCCGATGTGGTCGCGTTCGGCCGAGACCTGCAGGTGAGCTACCGGGTGTGGTCCCCGAAGTCGGGCTATCCCGGGCACGGCGCCTACCGCGACTTCCACACGTACGACCACGACACGGGCCTCAAACCGGCCCGGGTCACCGGCCGCACGGTCGACTCGGCCGACAAGGCGCCGTACGACCCCGCGCTCGCGTCGGCGGCGGTCGATCGGCACGTGGCCGACTTCGTCGCCACCGTCCGCAAGCGGCTGCGCGGCGAGTCCGAGCGCATCGGACGGCCGGCGCTCGTCGTCGCCGCGTTCGACACGGAACTGTTCGGGCATTGGTGGCACGAGGGCCCCGAATGGCTCGAGAAGGTGCTGCGGGCGCTGCCCGAGGCCGGAATCCGGGTCGGCACCCTCGACGACGCCCGCAGGCAGGGCTATGTGGGCGAGCCCGTCCAGCTCGAGAACTCGTCGTGGGGATCCGGCAAGGATTGGCGGGTATGGGCCGACGATCAGGTGTCGGACCTGGTGCAACTCAACTCCGAGGTGGTCGCGACCGCCCTCGACACCGTCGACAAGACCCACGACGCCGATACCGCCCCCGGACGTCCCGCGCTCCGGAACCGCGTGAACGATCAGATACTGCGGGAGGCACTCATGACGGTGTCGAGCGACTGGGCGTTCATGGTCAGCAAGGATTCGGCGGCCGGGTATGCCCGCGACCGGGCACACAAGCACGCGCACGCCACCCGCGAGATCGCCGCCGCGGTCTCGGCGGGCAAGGAGGTGGCCGCGAACCGACTCGCAGAGGGATGGAACCGCGCCGACGGCCTGTTCCCCGGGCTCGACGCGCGCCGTCTGCCCGGCAGGGACCAGCGGCTGACGGGCACCGAGGGAGGAGCGTCGTGAAGATCCTGATCGTGTCGTGGGAGTACCCACCCGTCGTCGTCGGCGGTCTCGGTCGCCACGTCCACCACCTGGCCACCGAACTCGCGGCGGCCGGACACGAAGTGGTGGTGCTGTCGCGGCGGCCGTCGGGCACCGACGCCGCCACCCATCCCACCGTCACGCACATCGAGGACGGCGTCCTGGTGGTCGCCGTCGCCGAGGACCCCGCGCACTTCGTCTTCGGCGAGGACATGCTGGCGTGGACACTCGCGATGGGGCACGCGATGGTGCGCGCCGGCGTCGCCCTGCACAAACCGGGTGTCGGGGAGGGCTGGCAGCCGGACGTGGTGCACGCACACGACTGGCTCGTGGCCCACCCCGCGATCGCGTTGGCCGAATTCTACGACGTCCCTTTGGTTTCCACGCTCCACGCCACCGAGGCCGGACGGCACAGCGGCTGGGTGTCCGGCCGGATCAACCGGCAGGTGCATTCGGTGGAATGGTGGCTGGCCAACGAATCCGACGCTCTCATCACCTGTTCCGCATCGATGCAGGAGGAAGTGACCACACTCTACGGCCCGCAGCTCCCGCCGATCACGGTGATCCGCAACGGAATCGACGTCACCACCTGGAGCTTCCGCGAGCGCGCGCCACGGTCCGGTCCGCCGAAACTGCTGTTCGTCGGCCGCCTCGAATACGAGAAGGGTGTGCAGGACGCCATCGCCGCGCTCCCCCGCATCCGCCGCAGCCACCCCGGGACGACCCTGTCGATCGCCGGCGAGGGCACCCAGTTCACCTGGCTCTACCAGCAGGCCCGCACCCATCGCGTCGCCCGCGCCGTGAACTTCCTCGGCAACCTCGACCACATCGAACTGCTCGGGTGGCTGCACGGCGCCGACGCCATCGTCCTGCCCAGCCGGTACGAGCCGTTCGGCATCATCGCCCTCGAGGCCGCCGCCTCCGGAACCCCGCTCGTGGCGTCCACCGCCGGCGGCCTCGGTGAAGCGGTCGTCGACGGGGAGACCGGCGTGTCGTTCCACCCCGGCGACGTCACCGGGCTCACGTCCGCGGTCCGGGAGGTCCTCGACGATCCCGCCGGGGCGCAGCAGCGCGCGGTGGCCGCGCGCGACCGCCTCACCGCCGATTTCGACTGGCACACGGTGGCCGAGGACACCGTCCACGTCTACGCGGGCGCCAAGCGTCGCGTGCGGCACCCGTTGGCGAGACCGGAGATTCCCGAGCGTCCGCTGCCCGGCCGCTGACGTGGCGCTCAGTCCGTGCGCACCCGCCGGATCCGGATCGGGCCCCGCGCCGACCCCGGATCCACCACGGCGCCCTTCTGGGTGACCTCGACTTCCCCTGCGTCGGCCAGACGCCGGGCGGCCTCCCGCACCGGTTCCATGAGGGGCCGCCAGTCGTCCGGTGCCACGGCGCGCGCGACATCCGACGGGCAGATGCTCGCACTGTCGGCCCGGGCGTCGAGGAGCGCCCGGATGCGCTCCTCGAGTTCGCTGTCCGACACGGTCATGATGCCGACTATGCCACCGCGCCGGTCAGTTCTCCTGCGCCGCCTTCTTCCGGGCGATGTCTTCGAGGGCCGCGATGTACTTCGCGCGTTCGGACGCGCCCGCCTCCCACTCGGCCTTGCGGTTCTTCACGGGCTTGGCGGGCGAACCGACGGCGATGCTGAAGTCCGGGATGTCACCCTTCACGACGGCATGCGCGCCGAGGACACAGCCCCGCCCCACCCGCGTGTTGCGGAGAACCGTGACCTTGGCCGCCACCCACGTGTCGGGTCCGATCCGGACCGGGCCCTTCACGATGCCCTGATCCTTGATCGGGACGTTCACGTCGTCCATACGGTGGTCGAAGTCGGTGATGTAGCACCAGTCGGCCACGAGCGTCGACGCGCCGATCTCGATGTCGAGGTACGTGTTGACGACGTTGTCCTTGCCGAAGACCACCTTGTCGCCGATGCGCAGCGAACCCTCGTGGCAGCGAATCGCGTTGCCGTCACCGATGTGGACCCAGCGGCCGATCTCGAGCCGCGACAGGTCGGGGGTCGAATGGATCTCCACCCGCTTGCCGAGGAACACCATGCCGCGCAGGATCACGTGCGGGTTGGCCAGCTTGAACTTCGCGAGCCTGTAGTACCGCACGAGGTACCACGGCGTGTACGCCTTGTTCGCCAGCACCCATCGCAGCGAGTCGCGTGTCACGAAGCGGGCCTGCTCGCTGTCGCTCCGCCGGGATCCTCGCCACCTCGTACGCAACGGTGCGCCCCACATGCTCGTCATAGCCTGTCAGCCTACGTTCACGGCTCGCGCCCCCGTTCGGGTGTGTCCGGACTCCGACACCGGCATCGGGGTGTGCCGATCGGCGCAGCCTCGGCGGGATAGTCTCTGGGCCGAGCGTTATCGAAGACGAGGAGATGTAATGCGGCGGGTCCTACGTTCGTCAGTACTGGCGCTGGCGACGATCTCGGCTGTCGTCCTCAGCGGCTGCAGCAGCGGAACGCAGGTCGACGACATCTTCTCCGCGGGCGGGTGGCCCGGCATGCACGCGGACTCCCGCAACAGCGACACCAGCCCCGTCACCGGTTCCCGTGACATCTCCTTCGCCTGGTCTCGCCCGCTCGGCGGTCCGGTCGCGA
Organism: Rhodococcus sp. JS3073; assembly: GCF_026810085.1. Lineage (NCBI taxonomy): Bacteria > Bacillati > Actinomycetota > Actinomycetes > Mycobacteriales > Nocardiaceae > Rhodococcus > Rhodococcus sp. JS3073. Next base: position 872,577 of record NZ_CP113951.1, read on the forward strand.
ATTACGCGTCGGTGGCCGCCAGCGGCCAGATCTTCATCACGGCCCGCACCGAGAAGGGCTGCAACCTCTTCTCCTACCAGATGGACAGCGGCCGCAAACGCTGGTGCCGCCAGCTCGCGCCGGGTGTCGTGGCGTCCACGCCGATCGTCGACGGCGCCGCCAACGTGTACGTGGGCGAGAACGGCGCCATCAACTCGTTCAACGAGTACGGCCAGCTGCGTTGGCGCACACCGGTGGTCGGGACGCCGCTGTCGGCGCAGTTCACCGGCGACGGCAACCTCCTCTTCATCACCCAGCTCGGCCAGATCAACGTCGTGAACACGCAGACCGGTCAGAAGGTCGTGGCACCGTACGATCTCGTCCCGCCGCCGTCCGTCGCCGAGGGCGCGAACGTCGACATCCTGCCCGACGACAAGGGCCTCAACGGCTGCTTCTTCGGCTCCCCCGACTGCCCGGTCGCCAATATGCCGGCCATAAACCTCGAGTCCGGCAAGTTCTATTTCACGTTCTTCGCGCCCGGCGCTCCCGAGGCGGAACTCGTCGCGATGAAGTACTCCGGCGGCGACAACCCCGCGATCACCCAGGAATGGTCCAGCGACACTCTGCCGGGCGGCAGCGCGTCCAGCCCCGATCTGTCGGCCGACGGCTCCGTCGTCTACGCGAACGACAACTGGGGCACGTTGTGGGCGATCGATTCTGCGACCGGCGATCCGAAGTGGAGCTACGACATCGGGTACGCCGCCGCCGGCAGCCCGTCCACGTCCGCGGACGGTCTGATCATCCCCGCGGGCGGACTCGACGGCCACCTGCTGGCGTTGCAGGACAAGGGCGATCACGCCGAACTGGTCTGGGAGCGGAAGGATCTGCTGCAGCTGGGCGTCCCGGCACAGACGGCCGGGTCGACCGGTTACGCAGTGGTCCGCGAGGGTACGGACGGACTGGCGATGCTGACGTTCGACACCGGAACCGGTGAAACCCTCGACCAGGACACCCTGCCCGGGGCCAAGGGGTTCACGGTCGGCACCTCCATCGGGCCGAAGGGTGAAGTCCTCACCCCGACACTGCTCGGGGAGCTGTTCGTCCTCCGCTGACCCGTGAGTACTTGTCAACGTCCGGCGGTTGAGAAGTACTCACGGGCGCGAAGCGCAGATGAAGGCGACGCCCGCTCGGCCGATCCGTGTGATCACCACACTGAGCGAACGACTTCCGCGCAACTTCAACTTGGGACGCAGGACCGCGGGATCGACGTCGACGCCGCGCACGAGGATTTCCGCCACCCCGCAGTCGTGCCGCGCCAGGTCCTGCCGCAGCGACTTCTCCGAAAACTTCACCTGTTCGAGAATCCGGAAGCCCCGCACGCCGTCGGGAACCGAATCGCCGGTGAGATAGGCGATCCGGGGATCCAGCTGCCACAGGCCGTGCCGGGCGGCGTAGTGCCGCACCAGGCCCGCACGCACGACGGCGCCGTCGGGGTCGATGATCCATTGCCCCGGTGCGCGTTCGGGGATGTCGTCGTCCTCGGCGTCCGTCACCGTCCACGCGGTGCCGTCGGAGCCGAGCACGCTCGCCCGCCGGGTGACACCGGCACCGGACAGTCCCGGCGACCACAGACACGCCTCGCGCACGCCGCCGTCGAGGGACACCACCTCCACTTCGCCGTCCCAGCCGAGCCGGTCGAAATCGAGTCCCGGGGCGCACTTCACTGCAAGATCGCGTCCGCGGTACGCGTCGATCAGATCGGGCAGCGGCGGTTCCAGCGCAGCGGGATCGTGCGTGCGCCTGCCGCCGGACCGTCGCGCCGGATCCGCGAGGACGACGGTGCCGCGAGTGCACGGGACCAGCGCGTCGGCGCGGAGAACGGCCGCCCCGGGAACGTTGTGCTGCGCCATCAGGAGCCGGACCGGGTCGAGGTCGCTGCCGATCACGGTCGCGGCCGTCCCGACCACCGCGTCCAGTTCGGCACCGATGGAGCACGTGACGTCGTGGACGTCCCGGTCCTTCAGCCGCAGCGCACGGTGCGCGGCGACCACCCGCGGCGTCGCCTGTTGCAGAGCATCGTCCGTGAAGAACCAGGTGTCGGTGCCGGGAAGTTTGGCGGCAGCCTTCCGCCGCAACAGCACGGTCTCCACCAGTAACGCCCCGTGTGAGCCGAAACGCGTACGCGCCCGGCCGATGTCGGCCAGGCGCGTAGACGTGGTCAGTGCGAGGCCGTCCACTTCCGCGAGAGCGGCCGCCCCGTCCGGGCTCTGCAGGAACTCCACGTCCCCGGGAGTGAACGCATAGCCCAATTCAGTTGCCGGGCTTCACGCCGGTGATCATGACGTTGTAGAAGAACCCCCGCGGCACCACGTGCCGGAGAACCTTCTCGTCGACCCAGCTGAGCGTCTTCCATCCGGTGAACGCGAAACGTCCCCAGCCCCAGCCCAGCTTCTCCGGCGGCACAGCGGCCTCGAACGTGCGGACGGGCCACCCGAGCAGAGCGGCGGCGAATTCCTCGGTGGCCGCGTGAACCTGCTCGGCGCCTGCCGACTTCGCGATCTTCTCGAGGTCGCTCGGATCGAACGTGTGGAGGTCGACGACGGCCTCGAGCGCGGCCGCGCGCGAGGACTCGTCCAGTTCCGCCTGCGGTCGACGCCAGTCGGCGAGGAACGGCAACTTGGTGACCCGGGTGGTGACCTCCCACGTCGCGCGACCCAGCCAGCGGGCGTAGAAGTTGCCGATCGTGGTCGGCTCACCGGCGAACACGAAACGCCCGCCCGGCTTCAGGACGCGCAGAACCTCGCGCAGCGACTGCTCCACATCCGGGATGTGATGCAGGACCGCGTGTCCCACGACGAGGTCGAACGTGTCGTCCTCGTACGGGATGGTTTCGGCGTCGGCGACGCGGCCGTCGACGGACAATCCCAGGCCCTCGGCGTTGCGGAGGGCGACCTTCACCATGCCGGGCGACAGGTCGGTGACCGAACCGGTCTTCGCGACTCCACCCTGCATCAGGTTGAGGAGGAAGAATCCGGTGCCGCAGCCCAGTTCGAGCGCCCGCTCGTAGGGAAGCGGCTGATCGCCCGCGACGGCGTCGAAACGTCCGCGCGCGTAGTCGATGCACCGCTCGTCGTACGAGATCGACCACTTCTCGTCGTACGTCTCGGCTTCCCAGTCGTGGTACAGCACCTGGGCGAGTTTGGTGTCCTTCAGCGCAGCCTCTACCTCTTCGGCGGTGGCGTGCGGATGAGGAGCTGGGTCGTCATGGGCGCTTGCAGTCATGCGGCAAATCCTACTCGCTGGTAAGAGTGAACAGGTTCTAGTTTCGGGCTCCAGACTACTCGCCCGTGAACTGAGCCTTACCTGGGCCGTTCTCGATGAACGATTCCATCCCGATCGTGCGGTCCCGGGTGGCGAACAACGAGGTGAACAGCTGACGCTCCACCGCGAGCCCCGTACCCAGGTCGACGTCCAGCCCACGGTCCACGGCGGCCTTCGCCGCAGCCAGGGCGCGGCCCGCACCCTTCGTGAACTGCGACGCCCACGTGCGGGCCGCCTCGTACACGTCGTCCGGCGCCACGACCTCGTCGACCAGACCGATCGCGAGAGCCTCCTCGGCGTCGACGAACCGGCCGGTGAACAGCAGATCCTTGGCCTTGGACGGTCCGATCAGCCGGGCCAGACGCTGGGTGCCGCCGCCGCCGGGAATGACGCCGAGAAGGATCTCCGGCACGCCGAGCTTGGCGTTGTCGCCCGCGATGCGCCGGTCCGCCGACAGCGCCACCTCCAGGCCGCCGCCGAGCGCGTACCCCGTGATGGCGGCGACGGTGGGCTTCGGGATCTCGGAAACCGCCGCGAGGTCGGACTGCAGGTCGCCGATCACGTCGGACATCTGCCCGAAGTCCATCTCGGACATTTCCTTCACGTCCGCGCCCGCGGCGAAGACCTTCTCGCCGCCGTAGACGATGACGGCCTTCACGTCGGCGTTGACGGTCGCCTCCCGCGCCGCCGCCCGCAACTCCTGCTGAACCTGACGGTTCAGGGCATTCATCGGGGGGCGCGCGAGCCGGATCGTGCCGATGCCTTCGGATACCTCGAGAGTGACAAACTCAGCCATGAGGCAAAAGGCTACTTGTCTGCCTCCGACGCGGTTTCGCGGCCCGCCGCATCGCGATCAGTCGCGGGACGCCCACGGATGCGGACCGGCTTCGTAGTAGCCGTCCTGTCCCGGGAACTCCACGCGGAGCTGCTCCTCGCCCGTGATCAGCGTCGGCAGGATCACCGGGATCTCCGGCTCCGCGGCCAGCACCTCCGCGACCGAACCGAACGCGCTGAGCGCCGTGAGCTGACTCCACGTCGGCGGCAGCAGGATGCTTCCGCCGCCCTGCCAGTGCGCGAGTGCCGCGGCAGGACTCTGCCACTGCACGTCCTCGGCCTCGGACGTCGCCCCGTCCGCGATCTGGCCGTGTGGTGCGGCGGCGACGAAGAACCGCGTGTCGTAGCGGCGGCCCTCGCCGACCGGAGTGATCCAGTTCGCCCAGGGCCGCAGCAGGTCGGCCCGCAGGACGAGGTTCTCGCGCTTCAGGAAGTCGCTGAACGACAGTTCGCGCTTCTCGAGCTGTGTGCGGGACTGCGCGTACCGGGATGTGTCCGCCACGACCGTGTCCGCGCTCGGTCCCGCGAGAAGCACGCCGCATTCCTCGAACGTCTCGCGCACCGCCGCGCACACGAGGGCCTTCGCGCGCGCCGGGTCGGTCGAGAACCGCGAGGCCCACCAGTCGACGGACGGTCCCGCCCAGTCGACCTCGGCGTCGGCGTCCGACGGGTCGACCCCGCCGCCGGGGAACACGGTCATGCCGCCGGCGAACGCCATCCCCTTCACCCGGCGGAGGAGGAACACCTCGATTCCGGGCGCCGCGACGTCTGCCGCGGCGTCACGGATGAGGATGACGGTGGACGCGTCCTTGGGTGCCACGTCGGTACTGTCGCGGGGCGCCTGCTCTTGCTTCGAGACCATGTCTCGGAACCTACGCCGCCGGGTGACGCGGGTCGCAGTCGGTCCCCCCGTGTGACCGCCGGTGCTCAGCCCCGCCGGTGCGCGCCGGGGACGCGGGTCCGCCGCGCGAAGAACCGGCCGTCGACCTTGTCCAGGCTGATCGACTGGCTGAACGCCTCGCTGAGGTTCTCGGCCGTGATGACCTGATCCAGGAGCCCCTGCGAGACCACCTCCCCCTCCTTGAGGAGCAGTGCATGAGTGAACCCCGGCGGGATCTCCTCGACGTGGTGGGTGATGAGGACCGTCGCGGGTGCGTCGGGGTCGGCGGCGAGGTCGGTGAGGCGCGCGACGAGTTCCTCGCGCCCACCGAGGTCGAGACCGGCGGCGGGCTCGTCGAGCAGCAGCAGTTCCGGGTCGGTCATCAGCGCACGGGCGATGAGGACGCGTTTGCGCTCACCCTCGGACAGCGTGCCGTACGTGCGCTTCGCGAGGTGCTCGGCGCCCAGGCTCTCGAGCATCTCGACGGCACGGTCGGTGTCCATGTCGTCGTAGCGCTCACGCCAGCGCCCGAGTACCGCGTAGCCGGCGGAGACGACGAGATCGGTCACGACCTCCTCGGACGGCACCCGGTTGGCGAGCGCCGAGGAGGACAGTCCGATCCGCGGTCGAAGTTCGTTGATGTCGACCCGGCCGAGTCTTTCGCCGAGAAGGTAGGCACTTCCGCTCGTGGGATGCAGTTCGGCGGCCGCGATCCGGAGCAACGACGTCTTCCCTGCCCCGTTCGGCCCGAGGACGACCCATCGTTCGTCGAGTTCCACCTTCCAGGTGACCGGGCCCACCAGAGTGTTGCCCCCGCGGCGGAGGAGAACGTCGTCGAATTCGATGAGGAGATCGGGATCAGGTTCATGCACGCACCCATCTTCCCGCACATCTTCCGAGCATTCACGGCAGGATCAGTTGCGTGTCGCCTCACATCGATTCGCACCCCGGCGAGATCTCGTCGCTCCCGCCGAGTCTGCGGCTGCCCGGATCACCGTTTCCGCTGGGAGCGAAAGTGCGTGGCACCGGAACGCAGTTCGCGGTTCACGCTCCCGACGCCGAGCTGGTACAGGTGTGCCTGATTTCCGAGGACGGCGACGAGACGCGGATCGATCTGGTTCAGCGGACGTACGGTATCTGGCACGGCATCGTCGAGGGTGTCGGCGCGGGCAGGCGCTACGGCTACCGCGCGCACGGACGCTGGGACCCCGCTCGCGGCGTGCGCCTCAACCCCGCCAAGCTGCTTCTGGATCCGTGGGCGACCCGCATCACGGGAAAACTCGGCGACCACGACGCACTCGTCTCCCACGACGGCGACCCGTTCGGCGGCCCGTCACGCGTCGACAGCCTGGGCCACACACCGCTGTCGGTGGTCACGGCCGACCACGCCCGCACGAGCGGACCGCGGATCGAAAGGCCGTGGGAGGAAACCGTTGTCTACGAACTTCACGTGGGATCGTTCACCGCACGGCACCCCGATGTGCCGCCGCAGTACCGCGGAACGTACCTGGGTCTCGCCGAACCCGCCGTCGTCGGCCATCTCGTCCGTCTCGGGGTGACCGCGGTCGAACTTCTTCCCGTTCAGGCGTTCGTCTCCGAGGCCACCGTGCGTTCCCGGGGCATGCGCAATCACTGGGGATACTCCACGGCAGCGTTCTTCGCCCCCCACCCGGGCTATGCGGTGGTGCCCGGTGAGGAGATCACCGAGTTCCACACGATGGTCGACGCGCTGCACGCCGCGGGGATCGAGGTCATTCTCGACGTGGTGTACAACCACACCTGTGAACAGGGCGTCGACGGCATCAGCCTCAGCTGGCGCGGCCTCGACGCCCCCGGCTACTACCTCCTCGACTCCGACGGTCGCGACATCGATATCACCGGTTGCGGGAACACCGTCGACGCTCAGTCGCCCGTCGTCGTCCGGATGATCGGCGACAGCCTGCGCTACTGGGCGCACGAGATGGGGGTCGACGGCTTCCGGTTCGACCTCGCGTCCGCTCTCGGCCGGCCCGGTGGCGGCCGATTCGATTCCCGCGCTTCGATCTTCTCCGCGATCACGGCGGATCCCGTTCTCTCCCGGTGCAAACTGATCGCCGAACCGTGGGATGCCACGTCGGACGGATACCGGGTCGGGCACTTCGGCGTCCAGTGGTCGGAATGGAACGACAAGTACCGCAATACCGTTCGACGGTTCTGGAACGGCGGCACCGGGGTGCGCGATCTCGCCTCCCGGGTGGCGGGTTCCGAGGACGTGTTCGGAAACCGGCGGCCGTGGGCGTCCGTCAATTTCGTGACCGCCCACGACGGGTTCACCGCCGCGGACCTCGTGTCGTACGTCCGCAAACACAACGAGGCCAACGGCGAGGACAACCGGGACGGCGCCGATCACAACGACTCCGTCGACCACGGCGTCGAAGGCCCCACCGACGATCCGTCGATCATCGAGGCACGGTCCCGGCACGTCCGCGCACTCCTGGCCACGCTCGCACTGTCGACGGGCACGCCGATGTTCACGGCCGGCGACGAATTCGGTCACACACTGGGCGGCAACAACAACGCGTACTGCGTCCCCGAGGACACCCCGCGTGAAGACTCCTGGCCGCTCGACTGGAGCCGCGGGGACACGACTCTCACCGCCTTCGTCACGCGCGCCCTCGACCTCCGCCGCGCCTCCCCCGCCCTGCGCCAGCCGGAATTCTTCGAGGGCAGGCGCACACCCACCGGCCATCCCGACCTCGTGTGGTTCGGCGCCGACGGCGCGGAGATGGACGACCCCGCGTGGTACGACGACTCGAGGCGCACCCTCCAGGCGTGGATCGACGGATCCGACATCCGGTCCCACACCGAGGACGGGCACCAGCTCACCGACGACAGCTGGCTCCTCGTCTTCCACTCGGGCGGACCCACCGTGATCACCCTCGGCTGTCCCGAATGGTTCTACGGGACGGTGCTCGCCGAATTCGACTCGGCGTCCCCCGACGGCGCACCGCCGCCGGGCGGCCCGATCTCCGGAGACTCCACGATTGCACTGTCCGGTCCGACGCTGCTCGTCTTCCGTGCCGTCGGGTAAAGGCCGCCGAACCGCATCATCAGCTGGATGAGCGGGCCGATGCCCAGCGCGTAGACGACGGTGCCCACCCCGACGGTGCCGCCGAGCAACCAGCCGGTGGCCAGCACGGTCACCTCGATCGACGTGCGGATCACCCGCACCGACAGCCCGGTGCGCGCGACCAGACCGGTCATGAGACCGTCCCTCGGCCCGGGGCCCATCCCCGCACCGATGTACAGCACGGTGGCGAGCGCGTTGAGGACCACGCCACCGAGCATCACCACGATCCGCACGACCAGGGACTCGGCGGGTTCGAGGAACGCGAGCGACGTGTCCACCGACACGGCGATGACCACGACGTTGGCGATCGTGCCGAATCCCGGCTTCTGCCGGATCGGGATCCAGAGTGTGAGCACCACAACCCCGGTCAGTGCGGTCACCACACCGAAACTGAGTGGCGTGCGATCCGCGACCCCCTGGTGGAACACGTCCCACGGGTCGAGACCGAGGCCGGCGGTGACCATCATGGCCATCGAGAAACCGTACAGCCACAGTCCGGCGAACAGAGCGATCAGGCGTCGAGCGAGCATGACCGTCAGTGTTCCGGGGAAACCTGCCGCATCCCATAGCCACGACGCAGGCACTGGACCGACGATGCGTCAGGCATCGATCTTCAGGGGCAGGCGATCACAGTCATCGATCCGGGAGCCACCTCGGTGAAGCCGGCGTCGCGCACCGCGATCGCCCTGGCCCGCACCACCTCGATGGTCAGCTCTTCCCACAGTCCGACGTCGGCGTCCCGCACCGCGCAGCGGTAGCCGGTGGCCGCCCACGCGCGTGCCTGCTCGGTGGTCATCGCGCCCGCGAGCAGCATCGACGCGTGCCCGACCTGCGCCGCGGCCTTTCCTACCGTCATGTCCAGGGCGGAGTTGATCCACAGCACCGGAATCCCGTCCGGGATCTCCCCGGGATCGTCGTGGTCGAGATCGGTGCCGCCGATCTGCAATTTCCGGATGCGGGGATCGAGCGCGCCGACGGCGACGGGCACGAGTGCGCGGGCCTGCGCACCGTCGACGTCGACGGTGATCCCCTCGACCTCCTGCGCCGCACGCCACCCCGCTCCCCGCGCCCGCCGGGACACCTTGCGGATCCGGGACCCGATCCAGGCGAGGTAGTCCTCCTGCCACGGTCCGGGCGCGCCCGTCTCGTCGGGGCCGACACGGGGGTCGAGGCACAACGCCACCGCCGCGGTCGCGGCAGCTTCGAGCAGAGCACTACGCGGCGGGGGGTCGGCCTTCGGAATGTGCAGCACGATCGGCATGGCGAGAACCTGCGCCGGGTCGTCCGGATCCGGCCGGCCGCCGTATCCGGCCGCGAGGACGGCGTGACGCGCCGCCCACAGGGTGTCGTCACCGGTCTCCCCGGTGACCGCGTCCCGGCACGATTCCGTCACGACAGCGGGACTCGTCGCACCACGCCGTCCACCGCGTCCGCGGCCTCGACCTCGTCGCGGGTGACCCCGAGGATGAACAGCACCGCATCGAGGAAGGGGTGCGAGAGTGCGGTGTCCGCGACCTCCCGCAGAGCGGGCTTGGCGTTGAACGCGATTCCCAGGCCGGCGGCGTTGAGCATGTCGATGTCGTTGGCTCCGTCGCCGACCGCCACCGTCTGCTCCATCGGGACGCCGACCTGAGCGGCGAACTTGCGCAGTGCGGTCGCCTTCGCGGCCCGATCCACGATGTCGCCGATCACCCGGCCGGTGAGCTTGCCGTCCACGATCTCCAGCGTGTTGGCCTGCACGAAGTCCAGTTCCAGTTCGTGGGCCAGGCCCTCGATGACCTGCCGGAAACCGCCGGACACCACACCGCAGTGGAAGCCCAGCCTGCGCAGCGTACGGATGGTGGTGCGGGCGCCCGGTGTCAGTTCCAAGTTTTCCGCGACGTCGTCGATCACGGAGGCGTCGAGGCCGGCGAGGGTCGCGACCCGCTGGTGCAGGGATTCGGTGAAGTCGATCTCGCCGCGCATCGCCGATTCGGTGACGGCGCGCACCTCGTCCTCGACACCCGCGCGAGCGGCGAGCATCTCGATGACCTCGCCCTGGACGAGGGTCGAGTCGACGTCGAACACGATGAGCCGTTTGGCGCGCCGGGCCAATCCCCCGCGCTCGACCGCGATGTCGACGTTCTCGCGCACGGCCACTTCTGCCAGCACGGTGCGCAGACTCTTGTCCGCCTCCGCCGTGCCGGGAGCGCTCACGAGGAGTTCGAGGCCCGTCACCGGGTAGTCGGCGACACCGCGGATCGAGTCGATGTTGACCCCGAGCGTCGCCATCTCCCGCGCCACCGAACGCAGTGCGCGAGCCGACACCGGACTACCGAGGACGACCACCGCATGGGTGGACAGCGACTGCCTGCCGGGATCGGCACCGATCTCGACGTCCACCGACATCCCGACGGTGGCCATCGCCTCTTCGAGTTCCTCCTGCAGCGCTTCCCCGTTCTCGGGGCAGGCCACCAGGACACCGAGGGTCAGTCGCCCGCGGATCACCACCTGCTCCACGTCGAGAAGGCTCACGTCGTGACGGGAGAGCGACCCGAAGAGCACCGAGGTGACGCCGGGTCGGTCGGGGCCCGTCACGGTCACCAGAACAGTGGTGTCAGCTGCACCCACCGATGTACTCCGATCATGTTGCTCGCGCGGCTTGTCCGGCACCCATTGTGCCAAGTGAAAGGCCCCGCCCGGTGTGGGGGCGGGGCCTTTCCGAAACTGAGGTGTCAGCGGCCGGTGTCGGTTCCGGGGTCGCCTTCGTCGCCGACGGTCAGCGGCTCGTGGCGTTCCTTCTCGAGCACGGTGCTGGCGTGCTTGCCACCGTGGCCCGGTCCGACGTGCGCCTCGGCCTTCATCCGCTCGACCATGTGCGGGTAGTGCAGCTCGAACGCGGGGCGCTCGGAGCGGATGCGCGGCAGCTCGGTGAAGTTGTGCCGCGGCGGCGGGCAGCTGGTTGCCCACTCGAGCGAGTTGCCGTAACCCCACGGGTCGTCGACGGTCACGACCTCGCCGTACCGGTAGCTCTTGAAGACGTTCCAGATGAACGGCAGCGTCGACGCACCGAGGACGAACGCGAAGATCGTCGAGAACGAGTTCAGGAACGTGAAGCCGTCCGAGGGCAGGTAGTCGGCGTAGCGGCGCGGCATACCTTCGTTACCCAGCCAGTGCTGGACGAGGAACGTGCCGTGGAAGCCGATGAACGTCGTCCAGAAGTGCCACTTGCCGAGACGCTCGTCCATCATGCGTCCGGTCATCTTCGGGAACCAGAAGTAGATGCCGGCGTACGTGGCGAACACGACGGTGCCGAAGACCACGTAGTGGAAGTGGGCGACCACGAAGTAGGTGTCCGTGACGTGGAAGTCGAGCGGCGGGCTCGCGAGGATGACGCCGGACAGACCACCGAAGAGGAAGGTGATGAGGAAGCCGATGGAGAACAGCATCGGCGACTCGAACGTCAGCTGCCCCTTCCACATGGTTCCGATCCAGTTGAAGATCTTCACACCCGTCGGGACGGCGATCAGGAACGTCATGAACGAGAAGTATGGGAGCAGCACGGCGCCGGTGGCGTACATGTGGTGCGCCCACACCGCGATGGAGAGGGCTGCGATCGCGAGGGTCGCGTAGACCAGGCCGCTGTAACCGAAGACGGGCTTACGGCTGAAGACCGGGAAGATCTCCGAGACGATGCCGAAGAACGGCAGCGCGATGATGTACACCTCGGGGTGACCGAAGAACCAGAACAGGTGCTGCCACAGCAGCACACCACCGGTGGCCGGGTCGAAGATGTGGCCACCGAGGTGCCGGTCGACGAACAGGCCCATGAAAGCGGCGGTCAGCAACGGGAACGCCAGCAGAATCAGGATGCTGGTGATGAAGATGTTCCACGTGAAGATCGGCATGCGGAACATGGTCATGCCGGGGGCACGCAGGCAGATGACGGTGGTGATCATGTTGACACCACCGAGGATGGTGCCGAGGCCGGCGACCGCGAGGCCCATGACCCAGAGGTCGGCGCCGACGCCCGGGGAGTGCAGCGCACTCGTCAGGGGCGTGTAGGCGGTCCAGCCGAAGTCCGCGGCACCGCCGGGGGTGATGAAACCGGCGGTCGTGATGATCGCGCCGAACACGTACAGCCAGTAGCTGAACGCGTTGAGTCGCGGGAACGCCACGTCGGGGGCACCGATCTGCAGCGGCAGGATGTAGTTGGCGAACCCGAACACGATCGGCGTCGCGTACAGCAGCAGCATGATCGTGCCGTGCATCGTGAACAGCTGGTTGAACTGCTCGTTCGACAAGAACTGCATACCGGGCACAGCGAGCTCGGCGCGCATCATCAGGGCCATGAGACCACCGATGAGGAAGAACGCGATCGAGGTCGTCAAGTACATGATTCCGAGCACCTTGGGGTCGGTGGTCGTAATCATTTTGAAGATGAACGAGCCCTTGGGTCCCTGCCGCGGCGGGTAAGGCCTGGCTGCAGCTATCGCGGGGACTGGCTGGGGCGCTACGGCAGTCACTGATCCTCCTGAATGCGCGTCCGTCCCCGGGCTGCGAGGCGAACGGTCTCTGGCTTGCGCTCATCGAATCGTAGACCGTGCCCTGAGCGGCCTCCGACTGGGTCCTACCCACTGTCGTACTTACCCGGACTCAGAGCAAATTGTGACTCATGCGACCTGCGGTTTGTCCCACCGGGGAGTGCTCACTGTCACGCGGTCCGGCGTGTCGCACGCGACCGCTCGACACGGACCTACGGAGGCTCCGACACGCCGGAACCCCGGTGCTAAGGTTTCGCTCACCTAACTTCGATCAGGAGCTCCATGTGAACGTTCTTTCCCGACGCCGGGTAGTCGCCGGCGCGGTCGCACTAGCCGCTGCAGTCACCTTCTCGATCACGTCCTGCTCCAGCAGCGACGACTCCGCCGCCGAGTCCGGCACCACGTCGTCGACCGGGCATTTCCCCCGCACCGTCGACCACTTCCGCGGCAGCACCGAGATCCCGGCCGCACCGCTGCGCATCGTGGCACTCGACAACAGCTTCACCGACGCCGTCCTCCTCCTCGAGGCGCCACTCGTCGGGTACGTCGACTACCGCGAACCCGGCCTGCCCGACTACCTCGGCTCCTCGCGGGACGAGTTCGCGGCGGAAGCCGAGTCGGTGGGCAAGGTCAGCACCGCGAGCCTCGAACAGATCGCCGCGCTGCAACCCGACCTGATCATCTCCGCCGAGGTGCGCGACGGAAAGAACTACGAGCAACTGTCCGCGATCGCGCCGACCATCTTCACGGAGACGACCGGGCCCACGTGGAAGGACAACATCCGGCTCGTCGGCAAGGCACTGGGCAAGGAGGAACTCGCGGAGCAGAAGATCGGCGCCTACGAGGAGCGGGCCGCCGCCGTCGGCGCCGAGATCAACGACACGGCGTCGAATCCGGTGATCTCGGTCGTCCGGTTCGCGGGCGAGCCCACGGCACGCCTCTACCGCACCACCTCGTTCAGCGGAATCGTCCTCGCGGACGCCGGGCTCGCTCGTCCGCAGAGCCAGGGCCCCGATCCGGCCGATCCGGACAACATCATGCAAGCCATCAGCCCCGAGCTGATCAGCGAGGCGGAGGGCGACGCCATCTTCGTCAGCACCTGGCAGGACCCGGCGGGCAAGAGCGCCGAAGCGGCGAAGCCGTTCCTGGAGAGCCCGCTGTGGCAGACGCTGAAGGGACGCAAGGTCGACGTCGACGACGCCCGCTGGATGTCGCCGGTCAGCATCCAGGGCGCGCACCTCATCCTCGACGACCTGTCGGACACGTTCGGGGTGGACAAGCACAGCGGCTAACCTGAACGCGCCCGCACACACAGGAAGTCGCCGAATTGTCCCCTAGTAGGTTTTCCGCCCGCCGCGCGTCCACCGGTCTCGTCGCCGCCGTCGCTGTGCTCGCAGTCGCCGGCTGCTCTCAACCGTCCGACGACGATCCCGCAGCGTCCATCGTCCGGACGACCACGCAGATCGCCGGAGCGGGCGTGGTCGGCATCGAGCGGGACACCACGACCGCCTGCGCCGAGCCGGCCCCGGTCGACGCCGCACTCGCGGCCGGCTCGACCCACCGGGTGGTCCACACGAAGGGCGAGAGCGACGTTCCGTCCGATCCGCAGCGGATCGTGGTACTCGACAGCGCCGCGCTGGACGCGGTGTGCGCACTCGGTCTATGGAAGAACGTCGTCGGCGCGGCGACCGTCGACGGGGACTTGCCTCAACCCGGATACCTCGGCACGGGCGTCTCCGAGATCCCCAGCGTCGGATCCGTCGACGCCCCGGACCTGAACAAGATCGCGCAGGCGGACCCGGACCTGATCCTCGGATCGAGTCCGGCGTCCGACCAGCTGTACGGCGCGCTCTCCCCCATCGCGCCCACCGTGTTCGTCGGCTCCGACCCCGTGTACTGGAAGGCGCAGTTCCTCCTCGCGGGCAACGCCCTGGGCCGGGCCGGCGCGGCGACGGCCGCGCTCGAGCAATACCAGCAGGACGCCAAGCAGCTCGGCGTCGACATCGATGCCGCGCAGACACAGGCGTCCGTCGTCCGATTCGACGCCGACAGCATCGAGGTCGAGGGTCCGGCCACGTTCGCCGGCCAGGTCCTCACCGACGCCGGAGTGCGGCGGCCCGCCTATCAGAACCTCGACGGCGCAGTCACCGAACCGATCTCCGAGTCCGACATCGACCAGGCCGAGGGCGACCTCATCTACGCCGTCCTGGACGGCGAGGAGGGCACCGCGCACGCGGAGGACGTCATGTCCGGTGAGGCGTGGGAAGACCTCGAGGCGGCCGCCGACAAGCGGGTCTTCGCCGTGGAGGGTGACGTGTGGGGCGGAAACGGTGTCGTCGCCGCACGCGCGATGCTCACCGACCTCAGGAACACGCTGAACGGTTACGTCGGCTAGGAGGCCCGGTGCCCGTCCCCGAGTTCGTCACCGCCCTGCGCGGCCACGTCGGCACTGCGCCGCTGTGGCTGTCCGGGGTGAGCGTCGTGGTGCGCGACGCCGACGGCCGGGTGCTGCTGACCCGGCGCGTCGACAACGGCAAGTGGGCCGTCGTGTCCGGCATCCTCGAGCCCGGGGAGGAACCCGGACCCGCGGCGCTGCGTGAGGTGCGCGAGGAAACCGGCGTGGACGCGGAACTGGTCCGGATCACGAGCGTCGACGTCACCGATCCGATCACCTACCCCAACGGCGACGTCGCACAGTATCTCGACGTGTGCTTCCTGGCGCGGTACGTCGGCGGGGAGGCTGCCGTGTCGGACGACGAGAACCACGACGTCGCCTGGTTCTCCCCCGACGCTCTGCCGTCGGACCTCACCCCGTCGTCGCGACTGCGGCTCGACAAGGCGCTGCAGGACGAGCCCGAGGCATGGTTCCGCCGCTGAACGCAGTTCGCCCAATGTCACACCGGTGCAGTCGAACTGCACCGGTGTGACATTGGGCGAAAGGACTAGAAGTCCCAGTCCTCGTCTTCGGTGTTGACGGCCTTGCCGATGACGTAGGAGCTGCCCGAGCCGGAGAAGAAGTCGTGGTTCTCGTCCGCGTTCGGTGAGAGCGCCGACAGGATCGCCGGGTTGACGTCCGTCTCGTCCTTCGGGAACAGACCCTCGTAGCCGAGGTTCATCAGCGCCTTGTTGGCGTTGTACCGCAGGAACTTCTTGACGTCCTCGGTGAGGCCCACCTCGTCGTAGAGGTCCTGGGTGTAGTCGACCTCGTTGTCGTAGAGCTCGAAGAGCAACTCGAACGTGTAGTTCTTGAGGTCGTCGCGCTCGGCCTCGGTGAGCTGCTCGAGACCCTTCTGGTACTTGTAGCCGATGTAGTACCCGTGCACGGCCTCGTCACGGATGATGAGGCGGATGAGGTCGGCGGTGTTGGTGAGCTTCGCCCGCGACGACCAGTACATCGGCAGGTAGAAGCCCGAGTAGAACAGGAAGCTCTCCAGCAGGGTGGACGCCACCTTGCGCTTCAGCGGCTCGTCGCCCTGGTAGTAGTCCATGACGATCTCGGCCTTGCGCTGCAGGTTCGGGTTCTCCTCGGACCAGCGGAAGGCGTCGTCGATGTCGCGGGTGGAGCACAGCGTCGAGAAGATCGAGCTGTAGCTCTTGGCGTGCACCGACTCCATGAACGCGATGTTGGTGTACACCGCCTCTTCGTGCGGGGTGATGGCGTCGGGGATGAGGCTGACGGCGCCCACGGTGCCCTGAATGGTGTCGAGGAGCGTCAGCCCCGTGAACACCCGCATCGTGAGCTGCTTCTCCTGAGCCGTGAGCGTCCCCCACGACGGGATGTCGTTGGACACCGGCACCTTTTCGGGCAGCCAGAAGTTGCCGACGAGACGGTCCCACACCTCGGCGTCCTTCTCGTCCTGGACGCGGTTCCAGTTGATCGCGGATACGCGACTCACCAGCTTGACCATTGATTCCTCACTTCGTTCGACTGTGAGTACTTGTTAACCGCCGGCGGTTAACAAGTACTCACGGGCGGCGGAGCCGCCTACAGCATGCAGGAAACGCAACCTTCGACCTCGGTACCCTCCAGAGCCATCTGACGCAGCCGGATGTAGTACAGCGTCTTGATGCCCTTGCGCCACGCGTAGATCTGCGCCTTGTTGATGTCGCGGGTGGTGGCGGTGTCCTTGAAGAACAGCGTCAGCGACAGCCCCTGGTCGACGTGCTGCGTCGCCGCGGCGTAGGTGTCGACGATCTTTTCGTACCCGATCTCGTAGGCATCCTGGTAGTACTCCAGGTTGTCGTTGGTCAGGTAGGGCGCCGGGTAGTAGACGCGGCCGATCTTGCCTTCCTTGCGGATCTCGATCTTCGACGCCACCGGGTGGATGGAACTGGTGGAGTAGTTGATGTACGAGATCGACCCGGTGGGCGGGACGGCCTGCAGGTTCTGGTTGTAGATGCCGTACTTCTGCACGGACGCCTTCAGCTCGCGCCAGTCGTCCTGCGTCGGGATGTGCACACCGGACTCTGCGAACAGCTGCCGCACCCGCTCCGTCTTCGGCTCCCACACCTGATCGGTGTACTTGTCGAAGTACTCGCCGGACGCGTACTTGGACTGCGGGAATCCCTTGAAGTGGGTGCCCCGCTCGATGGCGATCCGGTTGGACGCCCGCACCGCGTGGAACACGACGGTGTAGAAGTAGATGTTCGTGAAGTCGATGCCCTCGTCGGAGCCGTAGAAGATCCGCTCACGGGCCAGATACCCGTGCAGGTTCATCTGCCCGAGGCCGATGGCGTGAGAGTCGTTGTTGCCCTGCTCGATCGACGGCACCGAGTAGATGTGCGTCTGATCGGACACCGCGGTGAGGGCGCGGATCGACACCTCGATGGTGCGCGCGAAGTCCGGCGAGTCCATGGTCTTCGCGATGTTCAGCGAGCCGAGGTTGCAGGAGATGTCCTTGCCGACCTCGCTGTACGAGAGGTCGTCGTTGAACAGCGACGGTGTCGAGACCTGCAGGATCTCCGAGCACAGGTTGGAGTGGGTGATCTTGCCCTCGATGGGGTTGGCCCGGTTCACCGTGTCCTCGAACATGATGTACGGGTAGCCCGACTCGAACTGCAGCTCGGCGATGGTCTGGAAGAACTCGCGCGCCTTGATCTTCGACTTGCGGATCCGCTTGTCGTCGACCATCTCGTAGTACTTCTCGGTGACGTTGACGTCCGCGAACGGGACACCGTAGATGCGCTCGACGTCGTACGGCGAGAACAGGTACATGTCCTCGTTCTTCTTCGCCAGCTCGAACGTGATGTCGGGGATGACCACACCCAGCGACAGCGTCTTGATGCGGATCTTCTCGTCGGCGTTCTCACGCTTGGTGTCGAGGAAGCGGTAGATGTCCGGGTGGTGCGCGTGCAGGTACACCGCGCCCGCGCCCTGACGCGCGCCGAGCTGGTTGGCGTACGAGAAGGAGTCCTCGAGCAGCTTCATGATCGGGATGACACCGGAGCTCTGGTTCTCGATCTTCTTGATCGGGGCGCCGTGCTCGCGAACATTGCTGAGCAGCAACGCAACTCCGCCGCCGCGCTTGGACAGCTGCAGGGCGGAGTTGATGGAGCGGCCGATCGACTCCATGTTGTCCTCGATGCGCAACAGGAAGCAGGACACGGGCTCGCCGCGCTGCTTCTTGCCGGAGTTGAGGAACGTGGGGGTGGCGGGCTGGAACCGGCCGGCGATGATCTCGTCGACGAGCTTGGTCGCCAGTTCCTCGTCGCCGGCGGCGAGCGTGAGCGCGACCATGCAGACGCGGTCCTCGAACCGCTCCAGGTAGCGCTTGCCGTCGAACGTCTTCAGCGTGTACGAGGTGTAGTACTTGAACGCGCCCAGGAACGTCGGGAAGCGGAACTTCTTGGCGTAGGCGTGGTCGATCAGCGACTTCACGAACGCACGTGAGTACTGGTCGAGGACCTCGGGCTCGTAGTAGTTCTCCTCCACGAGGTAGTCGAGCTTCTCGTCCAGGTTGTGGAAGAAGACGGTGTTCTGGTTGACGTGCTGCAGGAAGTACTGGCGGGCGGCGGCGACGTCCTTGTCGAACTGGATCTCACCGTTGGGGCCGTACAGGTTGAGCATTGCGTTGAGTGCGTGGTAATCGAGACCGTTCGTCGAGTCTCCACCGCGCGCGTCGCGCTCTACGCTCCCCGCGTCGATGGTGTCTGTGATGGTCGGCGCCACTTCTCGTGCTCCTCGTCGTCTAAGTGATCCCAGAATTCACCCAGACCGGCCCTGACCCGCTCGACGTCCTCGGCTGTGCCCATGAGTTCGAAGCGGTAGAGGTAGGGAACGTGGCATTTCTGAGAAATGATGTTTCCTGCAAAGCAATAGGATTCACCGAAATTGGTGTTTCCTGCCGCGATCACTGCTCGGATCAGCGACCTGTTGTGTGTGTTGTTGAGAAATCGGATGACCGGCTTCGGGACGTAACTGGTGTCGCGGCCCATGGCCGTCGTTCCCCCACCGTAGGTGGGGACGATCAGCACGTAGGGTTCGCGAACCTCGAAGGCGCCCTCGCGGTCGTGAATGGGTATGCGCGTCGCAGGCAGCCCGAGCCGCTGGACGAATCGGTGCGTGTTCTCCGAGGCGCTGGAGAAGTACACCAGCGATGTCATCGGTTTCCACCATCTGGACTAGTACTACCGTTTACTGCCGCCCGGGAATCGGATCGATCTCCGCCTCGGGCGGTGCGATCGCCTCGCTTCAAGCAGCGTTTGCCGAGAGGGTCTTGATGCGGTCGGGGCGGAAGCCCGACCAGTGCTCGTCACCGGCCACGATCACGGGCGCCTGCAGGTATCCCAGTGCCATGACGTAGTCCCGGGCCTCGGGGTCTTCGGTGATGTCGACGACGGAGTATTCGATACCCGCCTTGTCGAGGGCCCGGTAGGTGGCATTGCACTGAACGCAAGCGGGCTTGGTGTAGACGGTGATGCTCATGAAGTCCCTCTTTCCACTGCCGAATGGAGCTGACGAAGTGTGTGTTCAGCGCACTGAGACTTCCCCGGATCGAGATGGCGGTGACCCCCGATGGAGATGCTCACCGAGTCGGTTCTCGTTGTGGTCTCTCAGTGCTCAAGACACTACACCTAGTGGCCGACAGAAACACTCAACCCGAGATGTTGTGAGTCACATTGATGAAATTCCCAGGTCGTCATCCCGCCGACCATAAATTTCGTGCTCGCTCCGGCGTGTCGCACATCACATTTTCGGCGTGACGCGGAACACCCCTCGCATCGCGCTCGTGCACTGGAGGCTCCGGGAGCTTACGTCACCTCCGGAGACACGCCCGCATCCGCGGTGCGGGCCCCGGGAGAGCACCGTCCGGACCGGCCGGAGACGACTCCGCCGGACCGTGGTGACACCCTCCGGGCGCCGTACTCGCCACATCCGGAGACGCCACTCCCCGACCGCTCGCGGCCGGGCACACAAGGGCGTCGCGTACGACGCTCGCCCCACGCTTGCCCACCGGTAGCTGCCGGCCCGCCCGGTACCTTGAGCGCATGTCCGACGACTCCCTGGACCACCTCGACTGGTCGGCGCCCGTGGCGCGCACGAGGCGGGTGACGCCGAACATGCAGAGGATCACCCTCGCGGGTGGAGATCTCGGTCGATTCGCGTCCAGTGGGAGGCCGGACGAGCGCCTGCTCCTCGCCTTCCCACCGGACGGCGCGGAGAAGCGCAGCTACACCGTGCGCCGCTGGGACCCGGACGCACTGGAGATGGACATCGATTTCGCCGTCCACGCGGGCGGGACCGCAGCGCACTGGGCCGCGGACGCCCGCCCGGGCGAGACGCTCGGGTTCTCGACCGCCTCGGGGTGGTACGCGCCGCCGGCCGACGCCGCGTGGCAACTCCTCGTCGCCGACATGACGGCACTGCCCGCGGTCGGCCGGATCGTCGAGGAACTGCCCGGCTCGGCGCGGGCGCACGTGATCGCAGAGGTCACCACGCACGAGGACCGGCAGCAGTTCGCCACCGAGGCCGCGCTGACCGTGACGTGGCTGGACGGGAGCGGCAACGGCGCCGGGGCCAGTCTGCTCGCCGACGCGGCCCGCGACTGGCCGCGGCCGGATGCACCGGGATACGTGTGGTTCGCGGGCGAGGCGAAGGTGTCGCGGGCGGTGCGGCGCTGGTTGCGCCACGACCTGGGCTGGCATGCGGACTGCTACGACGTCATCGGTTATTGGCGCAACAACAAGGAGGAGTGGGTCGCGCGGTACGAGACGGTGCGCGAACAGATAGAAGCCGCCAGGGACTCTGCCCTGGCGGCTGGTGAAGACTTCGACTCGGTGCGCGACGCCGTCGACGCAGCCCTGGATCGGACCGGGCTGTAGCCGACGACGGCGCCGCGCGAGCGGATCGTCAGGCGTCGACGAGCTGCTTCGTGGCGTCGACGAGGCTGGCGACGACGCCGGCAACCTGCTGGGCGACCTCGGCGTTCTCGCGCGGGTGCCGGTCACCGAACTTGTCGATGGTGCCGCCGATCGCGAGGGTGACGTCCTCGAGGACCTTGCCGCCTGCGATGCGAACAGCCTTGCGGGTGTCCTCGTGCGCCCACTGTGCACCGTTGCCGCTGGGCGAGGCGCTGATGACGGCGACGGGCTTGTCCTTCACGGCACCGGTGCCGTACGGCCGGGAGATCCAGTCGATGGCGTTCTTGAGGACGGCGGGGATGGTGCCGTTGTACTCGGGCGTGAGGAGCAGGAGCGCGTCGGCGCGGCCTGCGGCGTCACGCAGCGCCTCGACGGCGGGGATGGAACCGGCGACGTCGATGTCCTCGTTGTAGAAGGGGACGTCTCCGAGTCCGTCGAACACGGTCACCTCGGCACCCTCGGGCGCCACGGCGACCGCGGTCTCGGCGAGCTGACGGTTGACCGAGGCGGCGCGCAGGCTGCCGACGAGAACGAGAACGTTGGTCTGTGACATGTCAATAATCCTTCGATGGTGCGTAGGGCGACTCGTGAACATGTATAGCAACTAAACGGACCGCGGTCCACTTATGTTCCCGTCGCGGTAGGATGCCAAGCGTGACCAGTCCCCTGCTGCCCCAGATCGGGGTCGACCCCCCGGAACGCGGAGACGCCGCACGTAATCGGCGTCTTCTGCTCGATGCGGCAGCACTGCTGGTCGCGGAGCGCGGCGTCGACGCCGTCACGATGGACGCGGTCGCCTGCAAGGCCGGTGTGGGTAAGGGCACAGTGTTCCGCCGGTTCGGCAGCCGGTCGGGCCTCATGCACGCACTCCTCGACCACACCGAACGGGAACTCCAGCAGTCCTTCATGTTCGGTCCACCACCGCTCGGGCCGGGCGGCGACCCGATCGACCGGCTGATCGCCTTCGGGCACGCCCGCATCGCGATCGTCGAGGTGCAGGGCGAGGTCCAGCGCGCGGCCGAGAACTCCCTCGAGTTCCGGTTCGCCGCACCCGCCCGGGCAGTGTCCGTGCGCCACGTCGTGTCCCTGCTCCGCGCGGCCGGGGTGCAGGGCGACCACGAACTGCTCGCCTGTTCCCTCCTCGCCCCCCTCGAGGCGACGCTCGTTCTGCACGAATTGCGCGACCTCGGAATGTCCGTCGAACGGCTCGGCGCCGCCTGGGAGGACCTGATCCGGCGCGTCACCCGATGTTGATCCCGGATCCGGACAATGTGTCTAACCTCGGGGAATGCGCACCACCGCCGCCGTTCTCGGCCTCCTGACATTCGCCTCGCTCACCGCCTGCGGCGGGGATGAGCAGACCACGCCCCCCGATCCGTCGGGCCGCACCTTCGTCTCCACCTCCGTCGAGGGCGATCCCATTCCCGGCGGTGGGCCGCTCGTACTCGGGTTCACCGACACCGGACGCCTCTCCGTCGAGGCCGGGTGCAATCAGGGCAGCGCCGACGTCGACCTGTCCGAGGGCAAGGTCGTGGCGGGACCACTCGCGATGACGCTGATGGCATGTCCGGGAGAGGCGGCCGGCGCGGACGCCTGGGTGGCGGCACTGCTGGATGCGCAACCGAACTGGACCCTCGGCGGCGACACACTCACCCTCACCACCCCCACCGGGTCGGTGACGCTGACGGACGAGAAGGTCGCCCGGCCGGATCGGCCCGTCGTCGGGACCACCTGGACGGTCACCGCGCTGATCAGTCCGGACGCGGTCACGACGACCGCGGCGCTGGAGAGGACGGCACCCCAGTTGCTGATCGCCGGCGACGGTTCGGCGTCCGGCTTCACCGGCTGCAACCGCATGACCGGGACCGCGGACGTGCAGCAGAGTTCGATCCTGTTCGGCCCCTGGGCCACCACCCGGATGGCGTGCCCCCCGGACGTCTCCGAGGTCGAGCGTGCCGTGCTCGCGGCGTTGACCGGGGAGACGGGCTACAGCGTCCATTCGGACTCGCTGCGGCTGGTCAACAGCGACGGGGTCGGGCTGACACTGCGGGCGAGCTAGAGAGCCGCGAGCCAGCGCCCGAGTTCCCGGGCGCTCGCATCGATCCGGGCGGGCCAGTCCAGTGCCGAGTCATCGGCCGTGTCGCTGACGTGCTTGACCAGCCGGCACCGGGCGCCGCCGCGAGCGCTGGCATAGGCGACGGCGAAGCCCTCCATGTCGACGAGGTCGGCTCTGCGGGCGAGTACGTCGCGTACGCCGGCGTCGGACACGAACAGGTCGCCGGTCGCGAGCACGGAACCGTCACCGTCCGGCAGGGCGAGGAGATCGGCCACCTCGTGCCCGAGCGCCCGGATGGCATCGCCACTGATGTCGTGGTTGAGGACGGTCGACGGCGTGAACAGGCCGCTGTGATGCTCGTGCAGCGCGCCGGCGGTACCGATGTTGACGACGAGCGGTTTGTCCGTTCGCGGGTAGTCGGCGAGTGCGGACGCCACGGCGACGGCGGCGCTCACCTTTCCGATCCCGGTGATCAGGACCTCGAACTCGGACGGGACGTGCACCGCCTCCGCCTTGGTCGCGCTGACCACCAGAACGTCCGATCTACTCATGCGCGGAACCGTACCCTGCGTTCGTCAGGGGCACTCGCTAGAGTTCTGGCATGGCGAATCTACGTGCGCAGATCCTCGAGGAACTCGGTGCCCAGCCCACCATCGATGCGGCTGACGAGATCCGCAAACGTGTTCAGTTCCTGAAGGACTACCTGCTGTCGACCCCGGCCAAGGGTTTCGTCCTGGGTATCAGCGGCGGTCAGGACAGCACCCTCACCGGCCGCCTCGCCCAGCTTGCGGCGAGCGAGCTCCGCGACGAGGGCCACGACGCCGAGTTCGTCGCCGTGCGACTGCCCTACGGCACCCAGGCCGACGAGTCCGACGCGCAGATCTCCCTCGACTTCATCAAGCCCGACCGGTCGGTGGTCGTCAACGTGAAGCCCGGAGCGGACGCCACCGCGAAGGAGTCGTCCGAGGCGCTGCGCGACATCATCGGCGACGGCGGCGAACTCCGCGACTTCGTCCGAGGGAACATCAAGGCCCGCGAACGGATGGTGATCCAGTACTCGATCGCCGGCCAGCTCGGGTATCTCGTCGTCGGCACCGATCACGCCGCCGAGGCGATCACCGGTTTCTTCACCAAGTTCGGCGACGGCGGCGTGGACGTCACCCCGTTGACCGGATTGTCCAAGCGTCAGGGCGCCGCGCTCCTGCGCGAACTCGGCGCACCCGAGAGCACGTGGAAGAAGGTTCCGACTGCCGACCTGGAGGATGATCGGCCCGCCCTCCCCGACGAGGAAGCGCTGGGAGTCACATACGCCCAGATCGACGACTACCTCGAAGGCAAGGACGTGCCGGACGCCGTCGGGCAGAAGCTGGAGACGATGTTCCTGAATACCCGCCACAAGCGCACGGTCCCGGTGACCCCGCTCGACACCTGGTGGCGGTGACCCGATGGTCCAGGCGCTGGTCGCGGGCGGTACCGGCACGGCAGGCCGGCAGGTGGTCAAGGAATTCCTCGCGCGCGGTCACTCCGTCCGGGTCCTGACCCGGCACGGCGGTGCGCCGGGCAGCGAGATCGCCCATTTCCACGGTGATCTCGTCACCGGTGACGGCCTCGCCGAGGCACTCGACGGTGTCGACGTCCTGGTGGACACCACCGACGGCAAGACCCGGGGAACTCGGGCCGTGCTCGAGAAGGGCGCCGAGAACCTGCTCGCCACCGCGGACGGTGCGGGCGTCGGACGCGCCGTCCTGCTGTCCATCGTCAACGTCGACCAGGCCGAGTTCCCTTATTACCAGGCGAAGCGGAAGCAGGAACGGGTCTACGAGGGTGCTGCGATGGCGACGACGATCGTGCGGGCGACCCAGTTCCACGACTTCATTCCCATGATCGCGAAGCCCGCGAGCCGGGCCGGGTTGATCCCCGCCTTCTCCAAGACGAATTTCCAGACCATCGACACCAGGGATCTCGCGACCGCGCTGGTCGACGCCGCCCTGGCCGCGGAACCGGCGCCGGAGGGACCGATCACCATCGGTGGACCGGAGGTGCGCACCGCCCGCGATATGACGACGGCGTGGAAGAAAGCCACCGGAACGCACGGATTCGTGGTGAACGTGCCCCTTCCCGGCGCGTTGGGTCGGTTCTTTCGGGACGGATCGAACCTGGTGCCCGACAATCGGTTCGGAACGATCACGTTCGACCGGTGGCTGGCCGACTCCGCGAACGCGGGCCGCTAGCCGCCGGCGAACGGCGGCAGCACGTCCACCTGCGCACCGGCGGTGCGGGTCAGATCGCGCGTCAATTCGGAGTCCACGAGGAACGCGGAGACCGACAGCACCTGCTGCATGTCGGGACCGTACTTGGCCAGGAGAAGCGCCTTCACCTGGCCGAGATCCGCGCCGGCCGGGAGGTCGAGAGTTTCCTTGGTGCAGCCCGCCGCGTCGGCGGCGGCTGCGAAGTACCGCACGGAAATGCCCGTCACGTCATCCACCGATTGCTCCCATGCTGCGTTGCGGCGGCGCGAAGCCGTCCGCGTTGATTCCGTGGCCCGCCCACTTGTTCCACATCGCGCCGCGCCATAACTGCGCCAGCTCCTCGTCGCCCGCACCCGACCGCAGGGCCGCCCGCAGGTCGATCTCCTGGTCGCTGAACAGGCACGACCGTACCGTTCCCTCCGCCGTGAGACGGGTGCGGTCGCAGTCCGAGCAGAACGAGCGGGTGACGGACGCGATGATCCCGACCGTGGCCGGTCCACCGTCGACGAGCCACTCCTCGGCGGGCGCGGACGGATCTTCCCTCCCGTGTTCGGTGAGGGTGAACCGCTCGCCGAGGACGGCCAGCAACCGGTCGGCGGCGACCATGTTCTCGCGTGCCCACTCGTGGTCCGCGTCGAGCGGCATCTCCTCGATGAACCGCAGCGCGACGCCCTCGCTCAGGCACCACTCCAGGAGATCGGCCGCTCCACTGAGAGTTTCGGGCATCAGCACCGCATTGATCTTCAGCGGCGCCAGTCCGGCGCGGGCGGCGGCGCGGATACCGGCGATCACCGACGGCAGACGGTCGCGCCGCGTCAGTCTCGCGAAGTGCTCACGATCGACCGAATCGAGGGAGACGTTGACCCGCGTCAGTCCGGCGCGGGCGAGCCCGGCCGCGCGGTGCTCGAGCCCGACCGCGTTGGTGGTCATCGCGAGCGGAACACCCGGCGCGCGCTCGGCGCACCCGGCGATCATCTGCTCGAGATCCACCCGCATCAGCGGTTCACCCCCGGTGAACCGCACCTCGCGCACACCGAGCCGGTGGACGGCGATGTCGACGAGCCGGACGATCTCGTTCGCGGTGAGGAGGTTCTCCGCGGGAATGGCAGGCAGACCTTCCTCTGGCATGCAGTACGTGCAGCGCAGCGAGCATTTTTCGGTGATGGACACCCGCAGGTCCCGCGCGACCCGGCCGAACCGGTCGACCAGCTGGTCGACGTCGGGCCTCCCCTCGAGCGAGACCGACGGCCGGACGGTCGGGATTCCCATCGCTACCGCCGTCATCGAGTTGCCTTTCCCTGCATCTGTCCAGTATGCCGCGAGGGGGTGACCGTTGTCCGGCGCGGGGCATGCGTCGCTCCGCTGGAGAGGTGCCTAGGATTGGTGACCATGGCCGGAGGAACATCGTGACCGCACGCTCTGTGGAGCAGCACGCCCAGCACGTCGCCGAACTCCTCGCGACGCTCCACGAGCGGCCGGCCGAGCAGATTCCGCTGGGCGAGGCACTCGGGCGCGCCCTCGCCGCCGACGTCCACTCCCCCGTCGACCTGCCGTTGTTCCGGAATTCGCAGATGGACGGATACGCGGTCGACGCCGCATCCGTCGCATCGGTCCCGGCCCTGCTGCCGGTGCGGGGTGTGATCGCCGCGGGACCGGCCGTCGCCACCACCCACACACCCGGGACCGCCTACCGGATCATGACCGGCGCGCCGATCCCCGACGGTGCCGACGCCGTCGTCCCGGTGGAGGACACTGAGGCCACGGACGGGCAGGTCCGCATCGAACGCTCGCGCACGGCGGGCGAATTCGTGCGCGAGCGCGGCAGCGACGTCCGCGAGGGCACGCTCCTGCTGCCCGCAGGCAGTGTTCTCGCCGCCCGGCACATCGCCGTCCTCGCCGCCGTCGGACTGCAGCGCGTCCCGGTGCGTCCCCGTCCCCGCGTCGCCGTGATCACCACGGGGGCCGAACTGGTGGATGCCGGAACTGCGCTGCACCCCGGGGAGATATACGACTCCAACGGAATCGCTCTCGCGTCGAGCGCCCGGGCCAACGGCGCCGAGGTCGTCTCGATCACCCGCAGCGGCGACGACCCGGCCGAGTTCCGCACCCTGCTCGCGGAAGCGACCACCACTGCCGATCTCGTCCTCACCTCCGGCGGGGTGTCGATGGGCGACTTCGAGGTGGTCAAAGAGACGCTCACGCCGCTCGGCGCACAGTTCGGTCACGTCGCGATGCAACCGGGCGGCCCGCAGGGCACCGCCGTCGTGGACGGCACGCCCGTCCTCAACTTTCCCGGGAACCCGGTGAGCACCCTCGTCTCGTTCGAGGTGTTCGCGCGTCCCGAGATCCGGCGCGCAGCCGGGCTCCCCCCGACGGAATCCGAGGAACTGCCGCTCGCCGCAGCCGTCACCTCCATTCCCGGCAAGCGGCAGTTCCTCCGCGCACGCCGCACAGACGCCGGAGTCGAACTCGTATCCGGCCCCGGTTCCCATCTCGTCGCCGCGATGGCATGGGCGGACGTCCTCCTCGACGTTCCCGCCGACGTCACCGCGCTCGACGCCGGCCAACTCGTGAAGGTGATCCCCCTATGACCGACCTGACGCACCTCGACAGTGAGGGCCGCGCCCGCATGGTCGACGTGAGCGCGAAAGCGGACACGACCCGAATCGCGGTGGCCGCGGGGCAATTGGTCACCACAGCCGCGGTGATCGAACTCGTCCGGGCCGACGATCTGCCGAAGGCGGACGTTCTCGCGACGGCCAGGATCGCCGGGATCTCGGGGGCGAAGAAGACGTCCGAGCTGATTCCGCTGTGCCATCAGCTTGCGTTGTCCTCGGTGAAGCTGGAGTTCGGGTTCACCGAGGATGCCATCACCATCGAGGCCACGGCGAAGACGAAGGGCCCCACCGGCGTCGAGATGGAGGCCCTCACCGCCGTGGCGGTGGCCGGATTGACGTTGCACGACATGGTGAAAGCCGTCGACCCCGCCGCGACACTGGACGGCGTCCGGCTGCTCACCAAGGACGGCGGCAAACGCGGACACTGGACGCGTGAGCAGCAGAGCACCGGAACCCCCACGGTGACACCGCGATCCGCGGCCGTCCTGGTCGCCTCCACCGGTGGCGCGAGGGGCACCCGGGAAGACACGACCGGCCCGGTGATCGCGGCATGGCTCGAGGAGCGTGGCTTCACCACCCGGGGTCCGCTGGTCTACGCGGACGCCGACATCGCGGCCGGCCTCGCTGACGCATTGTCCGGCAATCCTGCGCTGATCATCAGTACCGGCGGCACGGGCGTCTCCCCCACCGACGCCACGCCGGAGGCCACCCGTGCGGTGCTCGACCGGGAACTACCCGGTGTGGCCGACGCCATCCGGAACCGCGGGACGGAGGTGACGCCGCACGCCTCGCTGAGCCGCGGACTCGCCGGTGTGGCGAACGGCACAGTCGTCGTGAATCTCCCCGGCTCGCCGGGTGGCGTCAAGGACGGATTATCTGTTCTCGATCCCCTCGTCGACCACCTTCTCGCCCAGGTCGCCGGCGGAGGTGCGCACGATGCCTGACATCCTCGCCCAGATCTCGGATCAGCCCCTCGATCCCGCCGTCGTCGACGCGGCCGTGGCCGGTCCCGAGCACGGCGCCGTCGTGGTGTTCACCGGAGTCGTCCGCAATCACGATGGCGGACAATCCGTTTCGGCCCTCGAGTACCAATCGCATCCCGACGCCGAGCGCTTCCTCCGCACCGTCTGCGAGGAGGTCGCGGCCTCCTCCGGACTTCCCGTGGCGGCCATCCACCGGGTCGGATCCCTCACCGTCGGCGACCTCGCGGTGGTCGCCGCGGTCGCCGCACCCCACCGTGCCGAGGCATTCGCCGCGTGCGCCGAACTGGTCGAGCGGATCAAGCACGAGGTACCCATCTGGAAGCGGCAGAAGTTCGCCGACGGGGCCTCGGAATGGGTGGGTCTGTGACTCCTCGGTCGGACCGTTCGGCCGCCACCGGGTACAGTGGCCATCACTAGGTGACCACGACGGTCACCCAGCGTCGTAGAACGCATTCAGTTCGGTCACCCGAATCCTGTTGGATGTGCACCACCGCATCCGCTCTTCTTACGGCGAAGAAGCTTGCCGACCGGCAACGCCGCCAACCTGTGCTCGAGCTCCGACGGAGACCTTCCGTATCGGCCCTCCGGGCACAACCCTGTGCCCGAAAGGCCTGACCACTTGTCTGACACACATACTCCCGACACGACGTTCGCCGCGCTCGGTGTCCGTGACCCCCTGGTGAAAGCACTCGCCGACAAGGGGATCACCTCCCCGTTCCCCATCCAGGTCGACACCCTCCCCGACACGCTGTCGGGCCGCGACGTGCTCGGCCGGGGAAAGACGGGCAGCGGTAAGACGCTCGCCTTCTCCATTCCGATGGTGTCCCGCCTCGCGGGCGAACTGTCGGGCGGAAAGCGCCGCCCGGGTCGCCCGGTCGGCCTGATCCTGGCCCCCACCCGTGAGCTCGCCACGCAGATCACCGCCACCCTCGAGCCCCTCGCAGCCGCCTACGACCTGCGGGTCACCACGATCTTCGGTGGTGTCTCCCAGAACCGTCAGGTGAGCGCCCTCAAGGCCGGCGTCGACATCGTCGTCGCGTGCCCCGGACGGCTCGAAGACCTGATGAAGCAGAAGTTCGTGAGCCTCGACGCCGTCGAGATCACCGTGCTCGACGAGGCCGACCACATGGCCGACCTCGGCTTCCTGCCCGTCGTCACCCGCATCCTCACCGCGACCCCCCAGCAGGGACAGCGGCTGCTGTTCTCCGCCACCCTGGACAACGGCGTCGACAAGCTGGTGAAGCGGTTCCTGAAGAACGAGGTCCTGCACTCGGTCGACGAGGCGAACTCGCCCGTCGCGGCCATGACGCACCACGTGTTCGACGTGGACGGCGTCGAAGCCAAGCGCAAGCTGGTCGAGCGGCTGGCCTCCGGAACCGGACGCCGGATCCTGTTCATGCGCACCAAGCACCAGGCCCGCAAGCTGGCCCGTCAGCTCACCGAGGCGGGAATCCCCTCGGTCGACCTGCACGGCAACCTGTCGCAGGCGGCCCGTGACCGCAACCTGGCGTCGTTCTCCGCCGGTGAGGCACGCGTGCTGGTGGCCACCGACGTCGCAGCGCGCGGCGTCCACGTCGACGACGTGCAGCTGGTCGTCCACGTCGATCCGCCCGCCGAGCACAAGGCATACCTGCACCGTTCCGGTCGCACCGCACGCGCGGGCAGCGCCGGCGACGTCGTGACGGTCGTGCTGCCCGAGCAGCGCAAGGACCTCGCCGTCCTCATGCGCAAGGCCGCGATCAAGGTGACCCCCGTCCGCAGCACCGCGGATTCCGCGCACGTGCTCGACCTGGTCGGCGACATCGCACCGCACGTAGCGCCCGCCCCCAAGGCGGCGGCGCCGGCGTCGAACGGCGGCGGACGCAATCAGCGACCGGGCGGCGCCCAGGGTGGACGCGGCGGTCAGGGCGGTCGCGCACACGGTCAGGGCGGCGGCGCACGTCGCTCCCGCTCGGGTGGAGCCGGACGCCCGCGGGCCGCTTCGTCCACGGGCGGCGGAACCCGCACGGCGTCCGCCGGTGGCGCACGCCGCCGTCAGGGCTAGAACTTCTCGAGGTGGACGGCGTCGGCCAGTGGCCGGCGCCCCCGCCACCCGAACCGCTCGAGATCCGGCACCTGCTGGAACTCGGCGACCTTCCCCACGCACAGCCAGGCGATGGGGCGCACCGGCTCGGGGATTCCCAGCAACTCGGTGAGATACGGCTCGTCGTAGAACGACACCCAGCCGACGCCGACGTTCTCGGCGGCCGCGGCGAGCCACAGATTCTGGATCGCGAGCACCGCGGAGAACAGACCGGTGTCGTCGACCGTGTGCCTGCCGAGGATGTGTTCGCCGCCGCGGCTCCGGTCGTAGGTGACGACCACACCCATGCCGCTCTCGCAGATCCCTTCGATCTTGATGGGATCGAACGTCTTCTTCCGGTCTTCGGGCAGCGACTCCGCGAAACGCCGCCGCGCGCCGGCCACGTGGTCGGCGAATGTGGTCAGCGTCCCGGTGTCGCGGACGACGACGAAATCCCACGGCTGCGTGTTGCCCACGCTGGGGGCGCAGTGCGCCGCGCCCAGGATGCGGTCGAGCACGTCGGACGCGATCGGCTCCCCGGTGAACTCGGCCCGCACGTCGCGGCGACGACGGATCGCGTCGTACACGGACAGCGCGGGCTCGGGATTCGTTTCAGGACTACACGCAGACTCGGTCACGCGGTCACGGTATAGCGGTGCACACCCAGCATCGCGCCGGGGTCCGCCGCTTCTCCCTCCGCCACGACGCAGTCCGCGAGCCGGGTCCGCACGTGCCCGGCCTCGATGTCCGCGCCGATGAGCACCAACTGGGTCGCCCGCTCTTCACCGGGTTCCCAGCGCGTCGACGTGAATCTGATGTGCGGGCCGACCGTCTGCACCTCGAACTTCCGCGACTGCCCGGGCACCGCGAAGTGCACGAATCCCTTGATCCGGTAGATCCCGACCGGCCGCTTCTCGAGGAACTCGACGAGCCGCCGCGGATCGATCGGGTCGTCCGAGGCGAAATCGACTGCCTCGTAGGACGCGTGCAGATGATCGTGGTCTCCGCAGTGGTCGTGCTGGTCCAGCAGGAGCTGGTCGAGGGTGAGTTGCTCCCCCGCCGCCGGTTCACGCCCGGGTTCACGGTCGAACAGCAGGGTGGGCTCGATTCGGCCGTGGGCGGTGGTCAGCACGGGCGCCCGGTCGTTGTAGTCGCGGACCATCGCCTGCACGGCGGCGCGTCGGGCGTCGTCGATGCGGTCCGTCTTGTTCAAGATCACGAGGTCGGCGAGTGTGACGTGCTTGCCGAGGTCCGGGTGCTGCGCCGACATGTCCTCGAACTGCTCGCCGTCGACCATCACGACGAGACCGCCGTACACGACGTGCGGGTTGGTGCTGCCGAGGACGAGCCGAATCATGTTGCGGGGCTCGGCAAGCCCGCTCGCCTCGACGATGATCACGTCGATCTGCGACGAGGGATGGGCGAGGCGGTCGAGCATCTCGTCCATGTCGCTGACGTCCACGGCGCAGCACATGCACCCATTGCTCAGCGACACCATGGAATCGACCTGACCGGCCACCATCATCGAATCGATGTTCACGGCGCCGAAGTCGTTGACGATGACGCCGACCCGGACCCCGCGGTTGTTGCGCAGCACGTGATTGAGCAGAGTGGTCTTTCCCGAACCGAGAAATCCGGCGACGATGACGACGGGAATCCGCTTCTTCGCCAACGCTGCGACCTCCGTGGACCTCGATGAGCTACCGGGCGCCCATCCTAGCGTCCGGCACACGGGTGGGAGTCAGCCCACCGCGGCGAGGATCGCCGCGGTGACGTCGGCAGCGGGTGCCATCGGCAGCGCATGGTGTGTGGCTCCGGGAATCGTCGTGACCGTGGCCGCCGGGAGCAACCGGCGGACGTTCGCCGCCACCTTGCCCGGATCGTGCGCCCGGCTGCTGCCGGCCAGCACCACAGCGGTGTGTGCGGTCAGTCGCTCCAGCGCGTCGGGCTTCGGGCGTGGCGGCACCACGAGCGCGGTGCGGCCGAAGGCCGCCGTCCCGAGCGCGGCGACGCCGAGCCACCTCGGGTCGACTCCGGCGCCGGCGGTCTCCCAGTCGATCAGGCTCCGCTGCCGCGTCTCCGTCGGCCGGATCAGCACCGGCAACGCCCGGAGCAGGTATTTCGAGCTCATGCGCGCAAAGCAGGACGTCGGGTCGAGCAGCACCAGGCTGTCGACGCGACGGGGATCGTGCAGCGCGTAGGCGAGGGCGATCATGGCTCCGTACGAATGGCCGACCACTGCGGACGCGTTCACCCCGAGGTGGTCGAGCACCGCGTCGAGCCACTCGAACAGGGTCTCGACCGTGCGCAATGGTGCACCGTCGTTCACGCTGCGCCCCACGTCGCCCATGACGTCGACCGCGAACACCCGGTGACTGCGGGCGAGCGCCGCGACGTTCGCGATCCACACGGTCGACGTCGCCCCGCCCCCGGGGAGCAGGAGAAGCGGCGCCCCCGACTCCGGTCCGCACACGTTGACCCGGGTGGGCCCGAACGGTGTCGGGACGTCGACGGGTGTGACGTTCACCGGCCAGTGGTCCAGCAGCGCGTCGTAGGCCCGGACGAAGTCGTCGACCGTCGTCATCAGCCCTCCTCGAATTATCTCGATAATCGAGATACTAGACAATCGAAGGAATAGTCGCAGTAGATTGCGGGGCGTGGACCCGGACGAAGGCGCACAGACCGTGCACCGGCTGCGTGCCCTGGCAGTCGAGCTGAACCTGCTCGGTGCCGAATTCGCACAACTGCACGGACTGCACACCACCGATCTCCGCGCCCTGATCTGCATCCTCGACGCACACCGGGCGGGCCTCGCCGCCACACCCGGATGGCTCGGAAGTCAGCTCGGCATCAACTCCGCCTCCGTGACGGCCCTCCTCGACCGGATGGAGAAAGCAGGCCTGATCCGGCGCGACCGGGATGCCGACGACCGCCGCAGGTCGTTGCTCGCCGTCACCCCCCGGGCCGTCGACCTCGGTCAGACGTTCTTCGGACCGCTCATCGACCGGGCGGCCGCCGTCCTCGACGACTTCGACGCCGTCGAAAGAGCCACCATTTCACGGTTTCTCGACGGCGTGAACCGTGCTGTCGCCGTCGAACGCCAGGCCGGCGCTCACCGCACGGACGGCGCGGAGTCGAGGTCGCGGACGCGACGCGCCGGCGACCCCGCATAGAGCCCGTTCGGCTCGCAGTCGCGGGTGACCACCGTGCCCGCCCCGACGACACAGCCGTCCCCCACCGTCACTCCGGGGAGGATGATCGCGCCTGCGCCGATCCAGCACCCGTCTCCGACCACGATCGGACGGTCGACCACTCGCCCGCCCCGGCCGGAACTCGGACCGATCTCGTGAGTGCTCGTGATGAACTGGGCACGGTGCCCGACAGCGACCTGCCTGCCCAGCGTGATCGGTGCGGTGCCGTCGAACAGCACTCCGCGGTTGACGAACGTCCCCAGCCCCATCGTGACGTTCCTGCTGCCGAAATAGCAGCCGGAATAGATGCCGGCTCCCCACACTTTCGCGCCCGCCGCCATCAGCAGGAGGACGCGCAGCCACACGGGGACGAACGCGGAGGCCTGGACGATGGTGACGAACCGCATCCCGTCACCCTATCCCCACGGATCAGGTTCGCCACCGGTAGTTGCTCGTCGTTAACTACGACATCGCCCGAAGATCCGAGGCGCGGCGTACGATGTGGGCGCCATCGAAGATGCCCGAGGGGGGACAGTGACACAACTGGATAGCGACGGATTCGCTGCACTGATGGAGTCCATCCCCCATGCGATCAGCGTTCACGACCGGGAACGAAACCTCGTGTTCAGCAACCCCGCGTGCGCGGCCCTGATCGGCTACGACACCGACGAATTCGCCGACCTCGAACACGAGAAACTCTTCCACCCCGACGACGCCGAACTGTGGGGCACCATGCTCGCCCGGGTCCTGGGCCCGGAAAGCACCAGCGCGACAGCACATCTGCGCATCCGCCACCGGGAAGGCCACTGGATCTGGGTGCGCGTCGCGGCATCCACGTTCACCGCGGGCACCGAAAGGTTGGTCGCCCTCGTACTCCAGGACGAATCAGACACGATCTGGGGCAACCCCACGGCCGCGAGGCAACCGATCCGATAACCACCCGCTCACCGACCATCGCCGGACGCCGCGCCACTGCACGGCGGAGTGCGGACGGTCGCGCCACATCGCCGGCAGAAATGAGTACGGTGCCCACCGTTGTTCGACGTCGCGCACCCGCAGACCTCCCACCCCACCAGGCACGTATTGGCGGCCAGCGTGTGCCCGTTCGGACAGCGCCCCGGCGCGGTTTCGGTTCTGGCGGCCACACGTCGAATCTACCCGGTAGTCGAACATATGTGCGAGTTCGCCCTGGGTTCCGACGCTGCGATGGTCGGTCACATGTAGTTGCCGGGCGAACCGTCCTCCTGCCCGTCCTCCCGCTCCACCAGGAACCAGCTCCCGGGGGCGTAGATCAGCTCCCGGGCGGCACGGACGATGACGAGCGCCCCGGACTCGTGGATGCTGTAGCTGTCGTCGTCGCCGAAGTCGGTGACGGCGAACTCCGCCAATTGGTCGAATGATCGATGCGTCACAGTGAATGTCATGACGCCAGTGTCCCACCGGGACAAAAGGATGAACGAGGAAAGCCTCCCACCCGCATTGTCTGCGGATGAGAGGCTTCTCTCTAAAGTGGAGCTAAGGGGACTCGAACCCCTGACCCCCACACTGCCAGTGTGGTGCGCTACCAGCTGCGCCATAGCCCCGTATTCGGTTGTTCTCCGCACTCGGAATGACTTCCTCCGTGCTCGAAGAAAGTTACACCATTGCCGACCTGGCCAACAAATCGCCTGGTCAGAGGCGCTTCGCGCCCGTGCGTGGTTAAGGAGTCCAGACACTCGTCAACCGCGCACGGGCGGCGGAGCCGCCTACAGCTGCGACACCCAGTTCTCGTTGGACAATGCATCGATCACGGTGCCGTCCTCGACCACGGCAGGGGTGCCGGTAGCGCCGCTCGCGGCGAGGGCCTGACGGCCCGCCTCGGCGTGTGTCCGGGCCTGCTCGACCTTCGCGCCGGTGGTGATGCACTGGGCGGCCGCGTCGGACGCTCCGGCGTCACTGGCGATCTGCGCGAGCTCCTCGTTGGTGTGATCGGAGCTGCCGTTCTCCTTCGGCTGGTTCGACGGGGAGAACAGCGCCGCGTGGAACGCCGAATACGCCACGGCGTCACCGGTTTCTGCGACGCACTCGGACGCCGCGACGGCGCGGGTGGAGTAGTCACCGCTGGCCGAGAGCTGGTCGAGGAAGTTCAGGACGTGGTAGCGGACGGCTACCTTGCCGTCGTCGATGGCCTGCGCGAGTTCCTGGCCGTTCTTGTTCTCGAGCTCAGCGCAGTACGGGCACATGGGATCTTCGAACAGGTCGACCGTGGTGGCCGCATCGGGACGGCCGAGAAGCACGACGCCGTCAGCCTGCAGCGCCACCTGGACCTCGGAGTTCTGGACCCCGCCGTAACCGTCGTTGCGCGGCTTGCTGCGGTTGCTCTGCCAGATCACACCGCCGATGACCAGTACGGCGATGACCAGTACGGCGAGCCCACCGAGAATGTAGGTGGACCGGCTGGATTCCGGCTGCGGGTTGTACTTGTTCTTCGAGCTCACGTGGATGCAGTCCTTCGACGTCGGATCGATTTACCGGATGCTTACTCTGCCATCGCCTGCTGAGGGGTCACTGAGAAAGTGGTGCGTGAGCCGAGTCCCAGTGCGACCGGGGTACGGGGAAACACGATCAGCCACACCGCCAGTGCGAGGAAGCCCACATCCCGGAGGATTTCCTTGGTGTAGTCCCAGCCGTTCACGTCGGCCGCACCGCCGCCGCCGAAGCATCCGCAGTCGATGGACAGCCCGCGGGCCCACACCGAGACGATCACGCCGATGAGCACGAGCAGGAGCACGACGGACACCGCGGCCGTGGCGCGGACGGCGAGCCCGATCAGCAGGAGCAGACCGAGGGCGATCTCGAAGAACGGCAACGTGTTGGCGACGGGCCGGACGAGGTCCTCGGGGAGCAGTTGATACGCGCGGACCGCGATGATCGTCTGGGCGGGGTCGGCGACTTTGAGTGCGCCGGAGACCAGCCAGACGGCGGCGAGAGACAGCCGGGCGAGAAGGGAGACGACCTTGATCCACACCCGAACGAGCGTACCGAAGACGCCGGTCAGACCGCCTCGACCGACACCTTGGGCGCCGGCTTGTTCGGCACGAGCAGCCAGCCCACTACGGCGAGGAGCATGACCCCGCCGGTCACGCCGAATGCGACCGCGTACGACAGGTGCTGGGCGAGCAGACCCGCCCCGACCGGGCCGAGGACCCCGCCGACATCGGCGACCATCTGGAAGGTGGCCAGCACGGGACCACCGCGGGACTTCGCGCCCACGACGTCGGCGACCGCGGCTTGTTGCGCGGGACTCATCACTCCGGAACCGATGCCTGCGATGCCGGACAGCACCAGGAACACCAGCAGGTTCTCGCTGAGGCCCATCCCGACGGTGCTGGCGCCACACACCAGCAGTCCGATCAGGACGAACAGCTTCCGGCCGTAGACGTCGGACAACCGCCCGGACACGATGAGGACGAGCGCATTGCCGACGGCGAAGACGGTGAGGGCGATGCCTGCGAGCGCGGCGTCGCGGTGCAGTGCCTCGACGACGAACAGTGGCACCATCGCCACCCGCACCCCGAAGATCACCCCGCCGAACGCGAAATTCGAGCCGAGCGCGGCGCGGTAGACGGGCTGCCCGAGGGCCTCCCGGAGCGTCATGGCGGCTCCGGCGGCGGTGGCGTCGGGCGCCGTCAGGTGCGAACCCCGCAGGCTGACGAAGACGACCGCGGCCGCGATGACGAGGGCGATCGCGTAGATGACGAACGGAACCCGGAGCCCGAATCCGACGAGCAACCCGCCGACGAGGGGTCCGGAGATCGATCCCATCAGGAAGCTCGTCGCGTAGAGCCCGGACACTCGACCGCGGCTGTCCACGGGTGCGATGCGGATCACCAGGCCCATCGCCGACACCGTGAACATCGTCGAGCCGATGCCACCGAGTGCGCGGAAGACGAGCAACTGCCAGTAGTCCCCCGCGACCGCGCAGGCGGCGGTCGAGGCGGCGACGATCAGGAGTCCGGTGATGTAGACCGGCCGCTCCCCCAGTTTCTGCACGAGCCGGCCGCTGACCGGGGCGAAGACCAGGCGCATGAACGCGAAGGACGAGATCACGACGGTGGCCGCCGTCACGCTCACGTCGAAGCTGCGGGCGAATTGCGGGAGGGCGGGTGCGACGATCCCGAATCCGAGTGCGATGACGAAGCTGGCCGAGACCAGCACCCAGATTTCCGAAGGGAGCCGCGGGCTGCGCCCGGCGGGCAGCCCGGCTGCGCGAGTGTTCATAGTTGAATCCGATGGTAGGTGCCCCCGGTTCCGCGGCAGCACCTACCCCGGCCGAGTTCCTACTTCAGGACGTCGGCCACCAGTTCCTTGGCCGCCGCCTGTACCTCCGCGAGATGGTCCGGGCCTTTGAAGGATTCGGCGTAGATCTTGTAGACGTCCTCGGTGCCCGACGGCCGCGCCGCGAACCACGCCGACTCGGTGGTGACCTTCAGCCCGCCGAGGGCTGCCCCGTTACCGGGGGCACTCGTCAGCGTCGCGGTGATCGGCTCCCCCGCCAGTTCGGTTGCCGACACCTGTTCGGGCGACAGTTTCGCCAGTACCGCCTTCTGCTCCCGGGTGGCGGGGGCATCGATGCGCGCGTAGGCGGGGCTGCCGAACTGCTCTGCCAGTTCCCGGTACCGGACCGACGGTGTCTTGCCCGTCACCGCCGTCATCTCCGAGGCGAGCAGGGCCAGGATGATCCCGTCCTTGTCGGTGGTCCACACCCCGCCGTCGTGGCGCAGGAACGATGCGCCCGCACTCTCCTCGCCGCCGAATCCGAGCGAGCCCTCGAGAAGTCCGGGGACGAACCACTTGAAACCGACCGGCACTTCCAGCAGTTCACGGCCGAGGCTCCCGACCACCCGGTCGATCATCGACGAACTGACGAGCGTCTTACCCACCTTCACCGTCGAACCCCACCCCGTGCGGTGCGAGAACAGGTAGTCGATGGCCACCGCGAGGTAGTGATTGGGATTCATCAGTCCCCCATCGGGAGTGACGATCCCGTGCCGGTCCGCGTCGGCGTCGTTTCCGGTGGAGATGTCGAACCGGTCCTTGGCTCCGATCAGCGAGGCCATGGCGTCGGGCGACGAGCAGTCCATGCGGATCTTGCCGTCGGTGTCGAGGGTCATGAACCGCCATGTGGCATCGACGAGCGGATTGACGACCTCGAGATCGAGCCGATGGGTGTCGGCGATCGCACCCCAGTAGTCGACGCTCGCTCCGCCCAGCGGGTCGGCGCCGATCCGGACTCCGGCGCTCCGGATGGCGTCGAGATCGAGCACGCCGGGCAGGTCGTCGATGTAGAAGCGGAGGAAGTCGTACCGCTCGGCCCGCTGGATCGCCCGGTCCGCGGAGACTCTCCGCACACCCGAGAGGTCCCGGCGGAGTAACTCGTTCGCACGGTCGGCGATGATCGTCGTCGCCTCGGAGCCTGCGGGGCCACCGTGCGGCGGGTTGTACTTGAAGCCGCCGTCGCGCGGCGGGTTGTGCGACGGCGTCACGACGATGCCGTCGGCCCGCGACTCCGGGCCGCTGCGGTTGTAGCGGAGAATCGCGTGACTGACCGCGGGAGTCGGGGTGTACCGGTTCCGCGAATCGATCAGCACCGTCACGTCGTTCGCGGCCAGCACCTCCAGAGCCGACGTCCACGCCGGCTCCGACAGGGCATGGGTGTCGCGCCCGACGAACAGCGGTCCGTCGATGCCCTGGGACGCCCGGTACTCGACGATGGCCTGGGTGGTGGCCAGGATGTGTGCCTCGTTGAAGGCGTTGTCGAGGCTCGACCCCCGGTGCCCCGATGTCCCGAACACCACCTGCTGCAAGGGATTCTCGGGATCGGGCACGCCGCTGTAGTACGCCGTCACCAGGTGCGCGATGTCTACGAGATCCTCCGGCAGTGCCACCTGACCCGCTCTGTCGTGCGCCACGAGACCTCCTGGAAATTCATCGGGATCGAACTCGACTACCCACCCATCCTGCACCCTCGCACCGGAGTCTGCCCTCAAGACGTCAATCGGAATCCCAGCCAGGCGGCGGCCAGTCCGGCCGC
Source organism: Rhodococcus sp. JS3073 (assembly GCF_026810085.1). Taxonomy (NCBI): domain Bacteria; kingdom Bacillati; phylum Actinomycetota; class Actinomycetes; order Mycobacteriales; family Nocardiaceae; genus Rhodococcus; species Rhodococcus sp. JS3073. The sequence goes on from NZ_CP113951.1 coordinate 912,816, forward strand.
CACACTCGCGACCACGTAGACGACGGACGTGAGCACCAGGCGGATCCGCAGCAGTCCCACCGATTCCACCGCGAACGTCGAGTACGTGGTCAGGCCGCCGCAGAAGCCCGTGCCCAGTAACGCGAACGTCTGCTCGGACATCGACGCCCCCGACAGCAGTCCGAGGATCAGGCACCCGGCGACGTTCACGAGGAAGGTGGCCACCGGAAAGCTGCGGTACGAGTCGACGTACCGGCCGGTGAGGTATCGCGCCGTCGCACCGAGCGCGCCGCCCAGCGCGACGAGGAGAACGGTCATGCCGCCGCCTTCCGCGCCAGCCGGTGCCGGTGACCGGCGAGCATCCCGAGCCGCGCCGCGAGCAGGGCAGGAATCAGGGTGGCCACCACGTAGAGCGTCGCGGTGACGGCGTCCTCCCGCACCGCGTCCACAGCGAACGTCGAGAACGTGGTGAAACCGCCGAGGACGCCGACTCCCAGGAACAGTCGCCACAACCGGTCCGGCCCGACCGTCTCGGCGAGGTAGCCGAGCAGCAGTGACCCGACCACGTTGATCAGAAGGACCGTCCAGATGCCCGGCCACAGCTCGGACAACAGGAATCTCGCGGACGCACCGAGCGCGCCACCCAGCGCGACCACGGCCACGGGTTTCGTCAGGGACACGGCACACATCGTGTCACGGCGGCGGGCCGCGGCGTTCGAACTCCGCCGGGCACAAAAAATCCGGGCCGGACACCTGGTGGTGTCCGGCCCGGACCTTGGTGGAGCTGCCGGGAATTGAACCCGGGTCCTCCGCAGCAAAGCTAGGGCTTCTCCGTGTGCAGTTTGCTATGTCTCTACTTGGATCTCCCAGTCTCGCAAACAAGCCAGGATGACGATCCCAGTCGCTGTTGGTTGTCCCATTCGACTCCGCGACCGAGTCGAACGGTAAAGCCCTCTAGCTGATGCCAGTACCCGGACCGAGGGCGAACCCGGACTGACAGACACGCAGTCGCTACTTAGGCAGCGAGTGCGTAGTCGCGCTGATTGGAATCGGCGCTTATATGTTTGCAGCGACGCTTACGGTGGTCTCTTGCCTGCACCGACACGCTTCCCCTACCTCAACGTACGCAGTCGAAACCGTTCAGCCCCGTACGTGCCCCACGAGTCTCGCGGGGCCACCTAGTGTAACGCGAACCCGGTCCGGTTTCATCCCGGTTTTCGTCCCGAGTGTCGGCAGCCGTATTTCAGCTGGCCACGGCGATCATTCCGACGGCCGCGAGGGCGAGGAGCATGCCCGCCTGCTGCATTCTGCTCACCCGTTCGCCGAGCATCACCATCGCCAGCAACACGGTGGCCGCGGGGTACAGCGACCCGATCACGCTGACGAGCGACAGCAGCCCGCCCTGGAACGCGTACATCATGGCCGCGTTGGCCAGGACGTCGAGGAAACTCACGTACACGGCGAGCTTGAGGGGTTCACCGTGGGGCAGCACGAAGTGGCCGGCGGACAACGCGACCAGCCACACCACCGCGGTCGCCGCGGCACGCGACACGGCGAGCGCCCACATCCCGCCGTCGTCACCGATCTGGTGCAACGACACGAACGAGAGCGCGAACGCGATGCCGGAACCGACGGTCAGCAGCGCCACGGTCCGGGTGAAGCGCAGCACCCTGCCCCCGGCCACCTCCCCCGCGGTCTCGTCGGGAGATTCCCGGCTGACGAGGACGACGGCGACGAGGGCCACGGCGATCCCGACGTACGCGACGGGCCCGGGCCGCTCACCGAATGCGAGCCCGATCAGCACCGGAATGCCCGCGACCAGCACGGCCGTCAGCGGCGACACCACCGACATCGGTCCCGACGCCAGCGCGAGGTAGAACCACCAGACAGCCACGCCACCGGCCGCTCCCGCGAGGGCGCCCCAGACGAGGGAGGACGAGGTGAGGGTGCCCCCGGCGAACGGGGCGATCGCGAGCACGATCAGCAGCGACAGCGGGTACGACACGATGACGACGCGAAGCGCCGCCACCCGGCGGGACGCGACTCCCCCGATGAAATCGCTCACGCCGTAACCGATCGCGGCCACGAGCGCGAGCAGGATCGATGTCAGCGCATGCCCTTGACTCGGCGGCCGAGTTCGCGGGTCACCTCACGCTCGGCGGTCCGCCTGGCCAGATCCTGGCGCTTGTCGTAGTCCTGCTTACCCTTCGCGAGCGCGAGCTCCACCTTGACCTTGCCGTCGGAGAAGTACATCGACAGGGGAACCAGGGTCTGGTTTCCCTCCCGCGTTTTGCCGACGAGATGCTCGATCTCCCGCTTGTGCAGCAGCAACTTCCGGGTACGGCGCGGCGCGTGGTTGGTCCACGTGCCCTGCGTGTATTCGGGAATGTGCAGGGAGCGCAGCCAGACCTCACCGTCGTCGACGGTGGCGAACGCGTCGACCAGCGACGCCTTGCCCTCGCGCAGACTCTTCACCTCGGTACCGACGAGGGCGATCCCCGCCTCGTAGACGTCGAGGATGGTGTAGTTGTGACGCGCCTTGCGATTGGTCGCAATGACCTTGCGGCCCTTTTCCTTCACGTTCCGGGCCTTTCAGTCCGCGATGTCCGAGGTGAACAGTTCGTACCCTCCAGCATAGGAGAAGAAGCAAGCCGAATTATTCGCGGACGTACAAGCGCAGGGTCACGTACGCGGTGACCGCCGCCATTCCGACGCCCACGAGCACCAGCACCGGCGAGACGAACAGCACGTCGCTGTTGGAGATCCGGGCCACGATGTTGGCCTCGTACACGTCGGCGAGCACGTCGTCGATGAACATGTTCTTCGCGGTGAACAGGCCGACGATGGCGAGGACGGCACCCACCAGCGCGGCGACCACCGCCTCGAGCAGGAACGGCAACTGCGTATACCAGCGGGTGGCACCGACCAGCCTCATGATGCCGACCTCGGTGCGCCGGGTGAACGCCGCGATCTGAACCATGTTCGCGATCAGCAGGATTGCGGCCACGGCCTGCACGATCGCGATCGCGAACGCGGCGTTGCGCACACCGTTGAGGACGCTGAAGAGCCGCTCCACCAGCTCGCGCTGGTTCAGGACGCTCTCGACTCCCGGGCGGGTGCCGAACTTCTCGTTGATCACGCCGAACCGCTCGGGATCGCTGAGCTTGACCTTGAACGAGGCCGGGAAGCTGTCGGGGCTGACCAGTGCGGCGAGTTCGGGCTGATCCTTGAACACCCGCTCCGTCGCGTCCTTCACGGCGTCGTCCCGGTTGAGGTACTCCACCGACACCACCGACGGCGTCTCCTCCAGTTCCGTGCGCAACGTCTTGCAGATCTCCCCCTCACAACCCGGGTCCGACGTGGAGATGTCGTCGGTGAGGAAGATCTGCACCTCGACGCGGTCCAGGAAGATCTGCTGGGTCTTGCCGGCCATCTGCACCACCAGCAACCCGCTGCCGAACAGGCCGAGCGAGATCGCGGTGGTGAGGATCATCGCGATGGTCATGGTGACGTTGCGACGGAGTCCGGTCAGGACCTCACTGAAAATGAAACTGGCACGCATCGGGGAATCAGAGTCCTTCGTAGGAGACTTGGGGACAGTACTGAAGCTGGAGTGCAGGGAGGGCGGCTAACGCCCCACGCCGTACACACCCCGAGCCTCGTCGCGCACCACTCTGCCGAGGTCCAGTTCCACCACCCGACGGCGCATCGAGTCGACGATGTGGTGGTCGTGGGTGGCCATCACCACCGTCGTTCCGGTGCGGTTGATCCGTTCGAGCAGCAGCATGATGTCCTGGCTGGTCTCCGGGTCGAGGTTTCCCGTGGGCTCGTCGCACAGCAGCACCAGCGGCCGGTTCACGAACGCCCGCGCGATGGCGACGCGCTGCTGCTCACCGCCCGACAGTTCGGTGGGGAGACGGTCCGCCTTACCGGACAGCCCGACCATCTCGAGCACCTCGGGGACGGTCCGGGAGATCATCGCGCGCGGCTTCCCGATCACCTCGAGCGCGAACGCGACGTTCTCGGACACGGTCAAAACATCCTTATCCTTAATTACATTAATCCTCTCCCCATCATTTCATCAACTTCCCTTTTTCATCAATAATCTATTAATACCTCTCATATACTTCACCCTTCCTACTTCTCACACCAACTTATATATACTCTATTCCTTACTAAAACTCTCCTCACTGTTCTACTATCTCACTCTACCACTCCATTCACCCCCTCCTCCTCCCCCAATTCCTTTCGTCTGTCCTCCTATTATTACTATAACTACAACTACACCAAACTACTCATAACCTATTCTCCATATATACTAACACTAACATATCCCCAAAATTATCTTACTTTTCTCTTTCTTCATCCTCCACACACTTCTTAGTCTCCTAACTTCTTCTTTACTTACTCACTCTTATTGGCTTCTTCATTGCCTATCTTCCTTATTCTTTAACTTCTTTTTAACTACCCTAACTTCACGTCGTGGGTTCACGTCACCTACTGTCTTCCTTTAGTGCTCCTTTCTCCTTGCTTGGGTCTTCTTTGGTATCTCTTCACTTTTTTCGTTTGTCCCTTCTCAGAGTTCGGCACCGTTTGGTCTTCTCTACTCTCCTGATCCGGTTCCTCCCTCTGGTTCTCCCTGCAGGGGCGCCTCCCGGGTGGGAACGACCGCCGGAGCGACGGGTCCCTGGACCACCTCCTCGGCGGGATTGAGGTACGTGTACAGCGTGTACAGCACTACCCAGAGGATGCACAGCACCAGCGTCGACGTGCGTACCCGCCCACCGAAGATCTTCGCGGGAAGGAACGACGAGTGCAGAATCCGGTCCAGTCCGCGCCGGGGTTCGTCGGTCATCCCTCGCCCTCCGCTGCCCGGACCGTCTGGAGGTCCGGTTCGACGGTGATTCCCTGCCGTCTCATCGCGGTGGCGATGCGCACGCGCAGCGCGCGACCCACCTGGAACTGCTTACCCGGCAGGGTTCGCGCCACGACGCGAACACTGACCTCGTCGACCGTCAGACTCTCCACTCCCATCACTGTCGGCTCGTCGAGCAGTAGTTTCTTCAGTCCGCGATCCGCGAAGGCCTCGACACCGACCTGGTGCAGCACCTCGTTGACCCGGTTGATGTCCGACGTGGCCGGAACGGGAACATCGATCACCGCACGCGCCCAGTCCTTGGACAGATTGATCGCCTTGACGATCTGGCCGTTGGGAACGGTGATGACCTCACCGTCCGAGTTCCGCATCCGGGTGACCCGCAGCGTGACGTCCTCGATCACGCCCTCGGCGTCTTCCGACGATCCCGTCACCGCGAGTTGCACCGTGTCGCCGAAGCCGTACTGGCGTTCGGTGATGATGAAGAAGCCGGCGAGGATGTCCTGCACCACGCGCTGCGCGCCGAAGCCGAGCGCCGCACCGAGCACGGTGGCCGGGGCCACCAGGCTGCCGATCGGCAGGCTCAGCTGGTCCAGCACCTTCATCGTCGCGATGACATAGATGATGGTGATGATCACCCAGGTGATCACCTGGGCCACCGAGTGCCGGTGCTTGGTCGCCTCGGACCGCACGAGGGCGTCGCCCTGCATGTAGTTGCTGTCGATCCGGTCGGTGACCTTGCTGCCGCCCCAATTGACGAATCGCGCCATCAGGATGGCTCCGAGCACGGTGAGCGACACCGCGAGCCCCGTCGACGAGAGCCAGTCGAGCAGGTTCTGGGTGGGAGCGAACATCGCCGCCGTCGCTTCCATAGGTATTAGGACGCCTGATTCTCGCGCATCCGCCACCGGATGCCCGATTCGAGGAATCCGTCGATGTCACCGTCGAGCACCGACGACGGGTTGTTGACCTCGTACTCGGTGCGCAGATCCTTGACCATCTGGTACGGGTGCAGCACGTACGACCGCATCTGGTTGCCCCAGGAACTGCCGCCGTCGCATGAGCGCGTACCATCTACTGCGCGCTCCTACATCTCAATCTCACTCTCTCTATTCCATCATTCCCTCACTCCTCCCAATAACATCATCATCTCCAACACATAGTTCTCCTTACCTACTCATCCCATACTTATCATATATACCCCCTTCCCTCTCTACTTATTATAATCCTTCCATCCCACTTTTCCTCTTCTCTTACCCTACTCTCTTCCTACTAACACTAATCCTACTCAGATTACTTTTTCTCTACCCTTTATCTCACCTCTCCCTCTTCTACTCTACATTCTTCTTCCCATTAATACTCCCTTAATCACCTTCCCCCCTATTCAAAACCCAAAAACTATATCATTCAAAACAAAACAATAAATCCCTCATCCCTAACTCCCCACAATAATCTTTCCACAACTCTTTCTTCCTATACTAATCACCACTTCTCTACATCCCTTTTCTTCACTCCCATCTTATTCTACCATTCTCCTCTCAACACTCCCCTACTTCCCGTCTTCTACTCCACCTTCTCCTTACTCTTATTTTACCACCCCTCTCTCTCCCTCTCTCTCTTCTTTTCTCCCTTATACTCAATTTTCTTTGACTTCCATCGCGGCGATGTCCTCGCGCAGGCTGTGCCGCTCGGCGTCGGCGTCCGCGATGGCCTCCGCGCCCTCGTCCTCGGCGAGTTCGTACAGCACCGGCATGTCGTCGAGCCGCGTTCGCAGTTCCTCGACGCGGCGCAGTTCGGCCTGGGAATGCGAGAGCTGGCTGGTGACCTGCTGGGCGTGCTCCTGGTCGTTCCACAGCTCCGGATCGGCGGCCTGGTGTTCGAGCTCGTCGATGCGGCGGCGCAACTCCTCCACGTCCAGCACCGATTCGACGGTACGGAGGGTGGTGTCGAGCTCGCTGAGGTCTGCGGATACGTCGGGATGCACGGTTCCCAAGGTTACCGGGTGCGCGCCCGGGCCCTCTCACCCCTGCTTCCCAGCCGAAGTCACCCCTTCCGATCGCGTCGAGTCAAACCCTTGCGGACCCCGGATGCACCTTGTTGCATGCACGGGTACGCACTTGTTTGTGCCGCCATTCCGGACGGAGTCGACGATGACCGTGACCGACCAGTACCTGAAGAACAACGAGGAGTACGCCGCCGGATTCACCGGGCCGCTGCCCCTCCCCCCGAGCAAGCACGTCGCGGTCCTCGCCTGCATGGACGCGCGTCTGGACGTCTACCGGATCCTCGGCATCCAGGAGGGTGAATCGCACGTCATCCGCAATGCCGGCGGGGTGGTAACCGACGACGAGATCCGGTCTCTCGCGATCAGCCAGCGACTGCTCGGCACCACCGAGATCATCCTCATCCACCACACGGACTGCGGGATGCTCACATTCACGGACGACGACTTCAAGAAGTCCATCCAGGACGAGGTCGGTATCAAGCCGGCCTGGTCGGCCGAGGCGTTCTCCGACCTCGACGAGGACGTCCGGCAGTCGCTGCGCCGCATCCAGTCCAGCCCGTTCATCACGGCGACCACGTCCCTCCGAGGGTTCGTCTTCGACGTCGCCACCGGCAAGCTCGCCGAAGTGAAGATCGACTGAGTCCGCCCCGGCGCGGTACGAGTAATCTGTGCGACCGTGACCGACCTCCACGCCGACCTGCAGCTCGCCCTCCGAATCGCCGACGAGGCGGACGCGATCACCAGGGCCCGATTCGGGGCGCTCGACCTGTCGGTCGACGACAAGCCGGACCTCACACCGGTCACCGACGCCGACCTGGCTGTGGAACGCGCAGTGCGCGCGACGCTGGAAGCCGAGCGGCCCACCGACGCCGTCCTGGGTGAGGAGTTCGGCGGCGACGCGCAGTTCGCGGGACGTCAATGGGTGGTCGACCCGATCGACGGCACCAAGAACTTCGTCCGCGGCGTCCCCATCTGGGCCACGCTGATCGCGTTGCTCGAGGACGGCGTTCCCACCGTCGGCGTGGTGAGTGCCCCGGCACTCGCGCGCCGCTGGTGGGCCGCGTCCGGCGGGGGCGCCTGGTCGACGTTCGACGGGTCCGAGCCCGCACGCCTCGCCGTCTCCTCCGTCGACCGACTGGGATCGGCCAGTCTCACGTTCTCGAGTCTGTCGGGTTGGAAGGACCTCGGGATCCGCGAACAGTTCCTCTCCCTCACCGACGACGTGTGGCGGGTCCGCGGATTCGGTGACTTCTTCTCCTACTGCCTGCTCGCCGAGGGCGCCGTCGACATCGCCGCCGAGCCCGAGGTGTCGCTGTGGGACCTCGCGCCCCTCGACGTTCTGGTGCGCGAGGCCGGCGGCCGCTTCACCAACCTCGCCGGCGCCGACGGCCCGCACGGAGGCAGCGCACTGGCCACCAACACGCTGCTCCACGACGAGGCGCTGTCCCGCCTGCGCTCGAACCGACACGGGGACTAACACAGACAACGGGTTCCGACAAGACTCCGACGGAGGAGTCCGGCTCCGCCATCCTCGGCCCCGCGGAGGACGGAACGTCGGCGTCGGTCCCGAAGAATTTCTCCTGAGCCAATTCCGCCGCGATCCGCGCGGCGACGGAACCCAGGAGAATCGTGACAGCCCTTGCAAGACGTACCTTTCTGATGGGATTGGCGGCCGCGCCGTTCGTGGTGACCGCCGCCTGCGCCTCCGGAGGATCGGAATCCGCCGCCCCCGCCCGCGGGAAATTCGCCCGGCGACTGCCGATTCCGCCGTTGGCCGCGTCCACTGTGGACGATTCCGGGGTCCGCCACTTCACGCTCACTGCACGAGCGGGCACGTCCGAGATCCTGCCCGGTCGCGGGACCCCCACCTGGGGGTACGGCGAATCGATGCTCGGCCCGACCCTTCGCGCCCGGCGAGGTGAAGCGGTCGCCTTCGCCATCGACAACGAATTGCCCGAGCCGACGTCGGTGCACTGGCACGGCATGCACGTCCCGGCCAGGTGCGACGGCGGACCGCACCAGTCGATCGAGCCCGGCGCGCGGTGGGAACCGTCGTGGACGGTGAACCAGCCGGCCGCCACGCTCTGGTACCACCCGCATCCGCACGGCTCCACCGAGAAGCACGTCTACCGCGGCCTCGCCGGACTCTTCCTCGTCGACGACGACACGACCGACACCCTCGATCTACCGAAAACGTATGGGCTGGACGATATTCCGCTGATCATCCAGGACAGGCGGTTCACCGCGGACGGGGCACTGGACGAATCGGACCCGACGGACGTCGGCCTGCTCGGCGACACGATCGTCACGAACGGAATCGCCGGCGCACACCTTCCCGTCAGCACCGGTCTGATCAGATTGCGCGTCCTCAACGGCTCGTCGGGCCGCCTCTACAACCTCGGCTTCTCCGACGAGCGCGAGTTCCACCTGATCGCGACGGACGGGGGCCTCCTCGGCGAACCGGTACCCCTTCGACGGATCCAGGTCAGTCCGGGAGAACGGATCGAACTCGTCGTCGCAGCGGGTGACGGCCGCGCCGTGATGCTGCGTTCGCATCCGATCGAGGGCCGGGGCGGCGTCGACCGCGGCGACGCCGCCGGGTACGGCCTCGAGGATACGTTCGACGTCCTCGAATTGCGCCCGGACCGCGAGCTGCTCCCCTCCCGGCCGATTCCGCCCACGCTGGCGGCCGTCCCGCGACTCGACCCGGCCACCGCTGCCGCGGAGCGGAGTTTGGAACTGCGATGGTTCATGATCAACGGGGCGCGAATGGACATGAACCGCATCGACTTCTCCCCCGTCGTCGGCACCACGGAGGTGTGGACGGTGCGCAACGTCGACAACTGGCCACACAACTTCCATGTCCACGACGTGCAATTCCAGATCGTCGACCTCGACGGCTCCCCACCACCCCCGGCGCTGGCCGGCTGGAAGGACACCGTGTACACGCCTCCCGGAACCGAGATCCGGCTGGCGATGCGTTTCACCGACTACACCGATGCGACGTACCCCTACATGTTCCACTGCCATCTTCTGCTCCACGAGGACCGCGGAATGATGGGGCAGTTCCTCGTCCTGGAGCCAGGTCAGCGGCCGGCTCCGATGACGATGGCGATGCCGTCGGACGACCACCACGGCGGCTAGAGCCGGGTGTGGGCGAACACGGCCAGCCGAACCCGGTTGTCGCAGCCCGTCTTCTCCATCAGGTTCGCCACGTGCGTCTTCACCGTCGTGACCCCGATGTAGAGGCGGGCCGCGATCTCCTGATTGCCCAGCCCTTCCCCCACCAGCGTCAGCACTTCTCTCTCCCGCCCGGTCAGTGCGACCGACGTCGAGGAGCGCTCGTCCGGAGGTGCGGTGTCCAGCGCCCGGTCGACGAGGCGGCGAAGGAGCGCGGGGGTGAAGATCGTGTCACCGGCCGCCGTCCGGCGAATCGCGTTCAGGAGTTCGGCGGGATCGGTGTCCTTGACGAGGAATCCGGCTGCCCCCGCGGCCAGTGCGGGATAGAAGTGGTCGTCGTCGTCGAACGTGGTGAGAACCAGAACCTTCACCGCCGGGTGTGAGCTCGCGATCTGCCGGGTCGCCGCGATCCCGTCGAGTCCCGGCATGCGCAGGTCCATCAGGATCACGTCGGGTGGGCACTCGGCCACCAGCCGGACCGCGTCCAGTCCGTTGGACGCCTCGCCGACCACCTCGATGTCGTCCGTCGCCTCACACAACATCCGCAGTCCGGCGCGGACGAGCCGCTGGTCGTCGACTATCAGTACCCGTATCACTGGCCCACAACCTCATTCGTGCCGGTGTCGTCGCCGACACGACCGGGCAGCCAGGCATCGACCACCCACCCGTTCACGGTATCCGTCACTCCGAGGGTGCCGCCCGCGAGTTCCACCCGTTCGCCCATGCCGATGATGCCGTGCCCCTCCGAGTGATCCGCGGGGGTGGCGCGGTGGCCGGTGCTGGTCACCCGCAGAGCGATTCCGCCGGCGTTCGGTTCGAGTGTCACGAACACGGCACCACCGGGAGTGGAGTGCCGCATCGCATTCGTCAGCGATTCCTGCACCACACGCAGGAGGGTCAGCCGGCCGATCGCGTCGAGCCGGCCGATGCCGGCGTCGATCTCCGCCGACACCGGGAAGCCCGCCGCCCGCGTGCGGTCGACCGCAGCGGCGATCTCGATCGACAGCGCTTCGGGTTCCACCAGCGCCACGTCGCCCATCGAAGGGTCGCGCAACGCGACGAGCAGCCGCCGGATGTCGGCGAGGGCATCGGACGCGGTGCGGTGCACGTCCTCGAGCACCGAACTCGTGCGGTCGTCCACATCCGTCAGCACGTGCTGCGCCACCCCGATCCGGAGCACGATCGACGCCATGTGGTGCGCGACGAGATCGTGCAGTTCCCGTGCCAGCGCGTTGCGCTCGGCGACCACGGCGCGGGACCGGTCCTCCAGCCGGCGCGATTCGGCTTCGGCGGCGCGCAGCCGGTACGTCGCGGCGAGATCTCGTTGCGCGCGCAGATAGAGACCGAGCAGCAGCGGCAGTCCGACGTACGCGACGGTGGACACGACGGTGGCAACCCGCCAGAACGTGCCGTAGGAGTCCCACCCGAGACCTGCCACCACCGCCGCCGTCCAGCAGAGCGTGGCGGCGAGGATCGCCGGCGCCCGCCGGGCGCGCATCGCGACGTCGACCAGTGCGACCGCGCCGAGGTAGGGGACCAAATCGGAGAGCCCCCAGGCGTGCGCCGCGAACATCGGAACCGCGAGCACGGACGTGACGATCGACACCGCCAGCGGCCACCGGCCCCCGGCGGCGAACACGACTGCGGCCGTCATCGCGAGCAGCCAGTAGCTCGGGGGTACGCGGTACTCGCCGGGGAACGTGCTCGCCAGCAGCAGCAACGGCACGAGCAGGAGGGGCGCGAGACGTATGAGGGGACGCAGCCGACGAATCGCGGGAATCTCGATCACCGCTTCACCGTAGGTGAGTGGATTCGCCGCCACCTCCTCCCCGAGCAGGAGCCGGACGTTCCCCTGAAGGTCGCACCCACCCGAACTTACTCAATAGTAGACACCAACCTTACTGCTGAGTAAGATAGATCGTGTCCACGCCCGAACACCGAGAAACAGCTGGTGATCATGAGCAAGCAAGACACTGTTGCCCCCAACGACAGCGCGAAGCGGAAGCCCCGCGACACGTCCGCCGTCGGACTGAATCCGGTCAAGCGCGACGCCATGGGTGCCGCGATGCGCGTGCTGACCAAGATCACCGGTTCCGATCTGGCCGAGAAGTACAACCTGCGCCAGACGATCGACCGGGTGACCTACGAAGGCACGAAGACCGGCTTCAAGACGCTCGGCGCCGCGACCCGCGGGTTCCAGAAGGTGTCCGGCGGCGGTGCGCCGAAGCGCCTCCCCGACAACCCGACCGCCAAGGCCGGCTACTTCGATCTCACTCCGAGCGACGAGCAGCAGATGATCGTCGAGACCGTGCGTGAGTTCGCGGCCGAGATCCTGCGACCCGCGGGCCACGACGCCGACGCTGCGGCCGCCGCCCCGGCGGACCTCGTGAAGCGCGCCGCCGAACTCGGCATCACCCTCATCAACGTCCCCGAGGAACTCGACGGGGCCGCCAGCGAGCGCGGGGCCGTCACCAACTCCCTCGTCGCCGAGGCTCTCGCCCACGGCGACATGGGACTCGCCCTGCCGATCCTCGCACCGAGCGGCGTTGCCGTCGCCCTCACCCAGTGGGGCACCGACTCCCAGCAGAAGACCTACCTGCCCTCGTTCACGGGCGAGCAGGTTCCGAACGCCGCCGTGGTCGTCAACGAGCCCCGTGCACTGTTCGATCCGTTCGCATTGCAGACCAAGGCGGTTCGCTCCCCCAGCGGGTACAAGCTCAACGGCGTCAAGAGCCTCGTTCCCGCCGCCGCCTCGTCGGAGCTGTTCATCGTGGCAGCCGAACTCGACGGCAAGCCCTCCTTCTTCATCGTCGAGGCCGACACGAAGGGGCTCGTCGTCGAGGCGGACCCCAGCATGGGTCTGCGCGCCGCGGGCCTCGGCCGGCTCAACCTGACCGACGTCGCCGTGCCCGAGTCGGGTCTGCTCGGCGACGCCGACGCCGACGTGCGGAAGGCCGAGTACGCCGACGCCATCCGGCTGGCCCGCCTGGGCTGGGCGTCGCTCGCGGTCGGAACCGGACAGGCCGTTCTCGACTACGTGATCCCGTACGTCAACGAGCGGGTCGCGTTCGGCGAACCGATCAGCAACCGTCAGGCGGTCGCGTTCATGGTCGCGAACATCGGCATCGAACTCGACGGCCTGCGTCTGGTGACGTTGCGCGGGGCCTCCCGCGCCGAGCAGGGGCTCTCCTTCGCCCGCGAATCGGCCCTCGCCCGAAAGCTGGCGTCCGAGAAGGGCATGCAGATCGGCCTCGACGGCGTCCAGCTGCTCGGTGGCCACGGTTACACCAAGGAGCATCCCGTGGAGCGCTGGTACCGCGATCTGCGCGCCATCGGCGTCGCCGAGGGCATCGTCCTGATCTGAGCGGCCGGATTCGAACTAAGGAAACTGTCATGATCAACCTCGAACTTCCCAAGAAGCTCAAAGCCTCCGCGAATCAGGCGCACCAGGTCGCCGCGGAAATCTTCCGGCCGATCTCCCGCAAGTACGATCTCGCGGAGCACGCCTACCCCAAGGAACTCGACACCATGGCCGCCATGGTGGAGGGACTCAACGACTCCGGTAAGGGCGCGGCCGGCGCCGCCCTCGGACGGGGCGACGAGCCGAAGGTCATCGGGAACGTCAACGGCGGCAACATGTCGTCGCTGATGAACGTCATCGAAACCTGCTGGGGCGACGTGGGTCTCACACTGGCGATCCCGTACCAGGGCCTCGGCAACTCGGCCATCGCCGCCGTCGCCACCGACGAGCAGCTCGAGCGTTTCGGCAAGGTGTGGGCGTCGATGGCCATCACCGAACCCGGTTTCGGTTCCGACTCCGCCGCCGTCACCACCACCGCGGTGCTCGACGGCGACGAGTACGTGCTCAACGGTGAGAAGATCTTCGTCACCGCCGGCGAGCGCTCCACGCACATCGTCGTGTGGGCCACCGTCGACAAGACGAAGGGCCGCGCCGCGATCAAGTCGTTCGTCGTCCCGCGGGACGCCCCGGGTCTGAGCGTCGCCCGCCTCGAGCACAAGCTGGGCATCAAGGCGTCCGACACCGCGGTACTGCTGCTGCAGGACTGCCGGATCCCCAAGGACAACCTGCTCGGCACGCCGGAGGTCAACGTCGAGAAGGGCTTCGCCGGCGTCATGCAGACGTTCGACAACACCCGTCCGATCGTCGCCGGCATGGCGGTCGGCCTCGGCCGCGCCGCACTCGAGGAACTGCGCAGCATCCTCTCCGACGCCGGTGTGGAGATCTCCTACGACACTCCCGCGTACAACCAGCACGCGGCCGCCGCCGAGTTCCTGCAGCTCGAGGCCGACTGGGAAGCCGCCTACCTGCTCGCTCTGCGCGCAACATGGATGGCGGACAACAAGAAGCCGAACTCACTCGAGGCATCCATGTCGAAGGCGAAGGCCGGTCGCACCGGAACCGCCATCTCCCTCAAGGCCGTCGAACTCGCCGGCACCTTGGGATACTCGGAGCGCCCGCTGCTCGAGAAGTGGGCGCGCGATTCCAAGATCCTCGACATCTTCGAGGGAACGCAGCAGATCCAGCAGCTCATCGTCGCTCGCCGTCTGCTCGGAAAGTCGTCCGCCGAGCTGAAGTAGCAGTTCGAGAGGACTTTCATCGAGGGGTGTAGCCCCCGCCGCGCTCACCTGCGGCGGGGGCTTCTTCGTGCCGGATTCGGCTGCGCGTCACCGCGAGCGTCCGGCTTCGCCGGACCGCGTGGCTGGACCGTTGTCTTCATCTACGCTGAACGGGACATCCGTCACTGCAGCCGGAGGGGTTCTCCATGCCAGCTCAGCATTTCCTCACCAAGATCACGGACACCGTGGGAGCTGTGCGGGTGATGAACCGCGCAGGCCTCGTTCCCTTTCCCCGCGTCGACCAGGGCGTCCGATCGATCCTGGCCGTGCGGAAGTACGGTCCGTTCGCCGGGCCCGTCCACGCGAACGCCGAGGCCGGGCTGGATGCGGTCGCCCTGATCGACGAGCGCGGACCGCTCACCTACGCCGGCATCGAGGAACAGTCCAACGCCCTCGTGCGGGCGTGGCAGGCCGACGGCATCACTCCCGGTTCCGTCATGGGATGTATGTGCCGCAATCATCGCGGCCTGGTCCTCACGATGCTCGCCGCCGCCAAGAACGGCACCAAACTGGTGCTGATGAACACCGGGTTCGCCCGGCCCCAGCTCGTCGACGTCGCCGCCCGCGAGCAGGTTCAGGCCTTCGTGTACGACGACGAGTTCCACGCGGTCGCCGAGGCCCTCCCCGACGAGGTCATCGCCTATCGCTCCTGGGCGGAGGACGATTCGACGTCCGAGGTCCGCACACTCGACGACGTGATGAAGGATCGAGACCGCGGTTCGCTGCCCGCGCCGTCCACACAGGGCGGATTCGTCCTCCTCACCAGCGGCACCACGGGCACCCCGAAGGGCGCTCCCCGCGGACACACGTCGCCGCTCGCGTCGGCCCAGTTCCTCGACCGGGTTCCGCTGCGACGCGGGCAGACGATGATGATGGCGGCCCCCGCGTTCCACGGGACCGGAGTCTCCCAGTTCGCACTCGCGCTGGCACTGGGCCAGACCGTGGTGATGCATCGCAAGTTCGATCCGGAGAACACGATCCGCCTGGTCGAGAAGCACCGGTGCGACACGCTGGTCGTCGTTCCCACCATGCTGCAGCGCATCATCGACCTCGGGCCGGGGACGCTGGCCAAGTACGACACGTCGAGCCTGAAGATCATCTTCGCGGCCGGGTCCGCACTCTCCCCCGACCTCTGCAAGCGCACCACCGCCGCCTTCGGCGAGGTCCTCCACAACCTGTACGGTTCCACCGAGGTCGCCGTCGCCACCGTCGCGACTCCGGCCGATCTTGCGCTGGCGCCGGGCACCGCGGGGCGGGCACCCGTCACCTGCCACGTGGAACTCTACGACGAGTCGAGCCAACGGATCACCGAACCCGGGACCGTCGGACGGATCTTCGTCGCCAGTGGTCTCAGCTTCTCCGGATACACCGACGGTCGCGACAAGGAGCGCATCAACGGTCTGCTGTCCACCGGCGACGTCGGCCACTTCGACCGCAACGGCCTCCTCTTCGTGGACGGCCGGGACGACGACATGATCGTCTCCGGCGGCGAGAACGTCTACCCCCTGGAGGTCGAGAACCTGCTCGCCGACCGCGAGGACGTGCTCGAGGCCGCGGTGATCGGTGTCGAGGACTCCGAATTCGGCCATCGCCTCCGGGCTTTCGTGGTACCCGGTCCGGGGTCCGCGAAGGACGCCGACGAGCTGAAGGCCCACGTCAAATCCAACCTGGCGCGGTACAAGGTGCCCCGCGAGATCATCTTCATCGAGGAACTCCCCCGCAATGCGACGGGCAAGTTGCTGCGTCGCGTCCTGATCGAGATGGACGTTACGGAGAGCTGATCCCGATTGCGGGATCGGTGAACCGGTTCGTGTAGATCTGTTCCGCGGTCAGCGAATCCGGGATCGCGGCGCCCCCGGCGACGAGGATCGGTTTCAGTTCGTCGACCGTCCCCTGCACTCGCGCCATGTCGTACGTCCCCACCGACCCGTCGGCCTCGTTCGCGATCAGCCCTTCGTCCTTCAGCAGTTGCGCACTGAACTCCGCCTCGCCCTCGGTGTAGGGCGAGAACGAGGAGTCCTGGGACACGACATCCACGATGGCCTCGTTGGTGGCCTCGGGAGCGAGGACGTAGTCGGCGGTGGACTGCTGAATGATCGGCACCAGCCTCTGCAAGCACGGCGTCAGCGATTCCACCTTGTCCGCGCGAACGGAGACGTTCGACGCGTAGATGTCGAAGCCCGAGTCCTTCAGGAGGTCGTACGCGACCGGCTCGTCCCAGGCGGGAGTCTCGTACTCGTAGGTGTACGGCTCCGAGTTCGCGAAACCCTGTTGCGCGATGGCGGGATCCCCGACGAACCGGGAGGGGGCGCCGTCGTAACTCGTGTCGAGTTGCGACTCCTTCAGCAGACCCCGCGCCACCAGCCACTGGGGAAACAGCTGTTCCTTCGAGACCACCACGGAGGCATCCGACTTTCCGATGTCGGCGACCGTCCGCCAGTCCGGGTGAGTCTCCGGATCCCACATCAGGATCGCCGGGCTGTACTTCAGCAGCGGCGTCACCGCCACGACCGGTTGGCTCGCCGCGGCAGCGATCACCTGGTCACCGTGAACCACGCCGAGTGCGATCGAATCATCCACGTACATCTGCGACGTCACCGACTGGAAGCCGATCGCCGGACCGCCTGCGCGGAGCGTCAGGTCCACACCCGTGTCCTTGCCGCCGGCCACCAGCGGTCCGGTCACGGACTTGTCGTCGGCGTCGACGGCATATCCGGGGCCGAGCATCCGGAACAGCCCACCCATGTCCGACTGCGGCTGCCACTGCAGCTGGACCACGACGTTCTCCGGGCACACCCCGGCGAGGTTCTGCGCTTCGGCGGCGGGTTCGAGGGGCACCCCGGCGGCGCTGCCGCCGTCGGACGAACTGCACGCCGAGAGGCCGAGTGTGGCCAGTACGACGGCGGACATGCCCGCCTGCCGGAAGGTCCTGCTGTTGCGGTTCATTGTTCTCCTCGCGAACACGATCGATGACGGCCGTCGCCGGGTACCGCGGAGGTGCGGTGAACACACGTGACGACCAAGGGAATTCGGTGCCGAGAGGCGCGTCGGCGACCGGTGCGCCAAGTCTGCATGCGTCGTGATTACATGCAATATCTGTTCTGTTTCATTCACGTGAACAGCAGACTGCCCGATCATGATCACCCCGTTTTCGTCGATACTTCACCCCAGATCGACCACATGTCACCGCGTGTTAACACTCTGCAACCTGGCAGACATGCATGCAATCCAGACTCTTATCACCGATCAGATCGATTCTTTGCATGCACTTCACTGACCTGGAGGTTGGGATGAAACTCGCCGACACGACACTGGACGTCGACGCACGCCGGCTCACACGGGACGTCGCGATCGCCTTCAGCACTGTCGTCAAACGGTTCGACACGGGAACAATCGCACTGGACGGCATCGAC
Organism: Rhodococcus sp. JS3073; assembly: GCF_026810085.1. Classification (NCBI taxonomy): domain Bacteria; kingdom Bacillati; phylum Actinomycetota; class Actinomycetes; order Mycobacteriales; family Nocardiaceae; genus Rhodococcus; species Rhodococcus sp. JS3073. The sequence continues at coordinate 930,907 of NZ_CP113951.1, forward strand.
CTCGACGTCCACCGCGGCGACTTCGTCGCCGTCGTCGGGCCTTCCGGCTGCGGGAAGTCGACACTGCTGAGAATGGCAGCGGGACTGGAACGTCCGACCGAAGGATCCGTGGCCCTGGCCACCGACTCCGTCGGGTTCATCTTCCAGGAACCCACGCTGCTGCCCTGGCGGACCGTGCGCGCCAACGTGGAACTCTCGGCCGAGCTCGGCCGCGGCGACGCGGCGGTCCGGAAGGCACGCGCGGCCGAGGCCATCACCGCCGTCGGACTGGGCGGCTTCGCCGACCAGCTACCCCGGTCACTGTCCGGCGGGATGAAGATGCGCGTCTCCCTCGCCCGCGCCCTCACGCTCGCACCCGAGGTCATGCTGCTCGACGAGCCGTTCGGCGCACTCGACGAGATGACCAGGCTCGACATGCAGGTCGAACTCCACAGGCTGTACAGCAACAAGGGGTTCACGTCGATGTTCGTCACCCACTCGGTGTCGGAGGCGGTGTACCTCGCCAACCGGGTCGTCGTCATGACCGCGCGGCCCGGGCGAATCGCCTCGGTCATCGACATCGACTTCCCTCACCCACGAAGCCCCGGACTGCGATTCGACCCGAAATACACCGAGTACGTCGCCCAGATCTCGAACAGCCTGCACGGGAGCACACGATGACCGAAGCACCTGCCGTCCTGACCCGTCGCGTCGAGAGAGCGAGGACCCCAGCCGTCACAGCCACGAGCCGCCCCTCGAAGCGGCGGCCGCGAACGGTCACGGTGGCCACGGGCCTGCTGTTTCCCGTGCTGTCGCTGGCGGGAGCACTCGCCCTGTGGTCCGCGGTGAGCTGGTTCGTCCTCTCCCCCGAACGACAATTCCTCCTTCCTCCGCCGAATCGTGTTCTCACGCAGTCACTCCTGGACTGGAAGCACCTGTCGCCGATGCTCGAGGCCCTCGCCGTCACTGCCCGCGTCGCGCTGGTCGGCTTCGTCGTCGCAGTGCTCGTCGGAGTCGGTACGGGAGTCCTGATGAGCCGTGCGAAGTGGATCGAACGGATCGTCTACCCCTATGCCGTGGTTCTCCAGGTGATTCCGATCCTTGCGATCGTCCCGCTGATCGGCCTGTGGTTCGGTTACGGGATGACGGCCCGCACACTCGTATGCGTCCTCATCGCGGCCTTTCCCATCATCACCAACACTCACTTCGGACTCCAGTCCGTCGACCGCGGCCTCCACGAACTGTTCACCCTCGGCCGGGCATCCCGATGGGATCGCCTGGTGAAGCTGGAACTTCGCGCGGCACTGCCCGCCGTCCTCACCGGCATCCGCACCGCGTCCGGCCTCGTCGTGGTCGGCGCGATCATCGGAGACATGTTCTTCGCCAAGGGCGAGCCCGGCATCGGCACGCTTCTCGACGTGTTCCGCAGCCGGCTCCAATCCGAGGATCTCATCGCCGCGATCGTGATCGCGTCACTCTTCGGCGTCGCCGTGTTCTCCGCGTTCGGCATCCTCTCCCGACTGCTCGTCGGCAGCTGGCACGCGTCCGGCCACAAGTCCTGAACACCCTTCCCCGAAAGGCCGTCATGCCCACCTCCCCGTTCATCGTCCCGACCGTCGACATCAGCCCGTATCTCGCCGAGGGAGCCCGCGCCCACAACAGTGCCGAATGCGCCCGCGTGGCAGCGGAACTCGATACCGCATGCCGCGAGGTCGGGTTCGTGCAGATCGTCGGTCACCGGATTCCCGGAGCGACGGTCGATCGCCTGACCCGTGCACTCGACGAATTCTTCGGACTTCCGCTCGAGACCAAGAAGAAGTACCGGCGTTTCTCGTCCGAGAATCGTGGGTACTCGCCGCCGGTGTCCGAGTCCCTGAGCATGAGCCTCGGGGTGCAGTCCGCGAACCGGATGAACGACTTCTACGAAGCGTTCATCGTCGGTACCGAGACCACCGAGTACCCCGACCTCGACCTCCCCGAGGCCAGTTACGCCACCAACACCTGGCCCGGCGACGCCCCGTCCTTCCGTAGCGCGGTGGAGGAATACTTCACGCACGCCCAGGAATTGGCACGAATTCTCCTGGCCGCGTTCACCGATGCCCTTCGGGTGGAACCGGGATACTTCGACGCGATGGTCGATCACTCGATCAACGCATTGAAGATGAACAACTACGCGCTTCCCGAGGGTGAGGTCGCCTTCGACGGCGATGCCACCGGCATGGGCGCGCACACCGACTTCGGAATTCTCACGATTCTCTGGGCCGATCAGGTTCCCGGCCTGCAGATCCTCGGCTCCGACAACGCGTGGCACGACGCGCAGCCCGCCGACGACGCGTTTCTGATCAACCTCGGCGACGCCATGGCCCGGTGGACCAACGACCGGTGGCGGTCGACCGTGCACCGGGTGAATCCGCCCATCACCGACGGACAGATCATTCGCCGGCGATCCGCAGCGTTCTTCTTCGACGGGAACCACGATGCCGTGATCGAACCGCTCCCCGGCACTCTCGTCGACGGGGAGCCTGGATACCCGCCGATCACGGTCGCGGAGAACATCGCGGCCAAGGTTGCGGGGTTGAAGGCGGGCGTCAAACCGACTGTGGCACTTCGCGAAGCCGCGCGGGTACTGTCCGCCCGCTAGCAGGATCAGCCGGTGGGACGCCCTCCCGCGGGCGATCGAATAGAGTCGACGCAGGAGCCGGGCCGGGCGGAGGGGCCACGACCCGCCCCGAGGAAAGGGTTCGGAAGGATCGATGACACACACGGAACGAGCCCTGCTCACCGAATCCGTTCACGACACTCTTCGTGAGCAGATCTTTTCCGGCGAGCTGCCGCCCGGCACGCCGCTCAGCGTTCCCGCGCTGGCCGCGAAACTGAACGTCAGCCGCACCCCCGTCCGCGAGGCCGTGCAGCAACTCATCTACGAGGGCATCGCGGTCTACACCCGCAATGCGGGCGCCAAGGTCGATTCGCTCGACGCGGACTCGATCCGCGCCGTCTTCGAGGTCCGCGAGGTACTCGACGGACTGGCCGCATTTCACGCGACTGCCGCCGCCACCCACGAGACGGTGCAGCAATTGAAGAAGATGGTGCAGGTCCAGCGCGAGCTGCTGGACAGTCCGGCCGATCAACGCCGCGATTCACGGCTCGACCTCGAATTCCACACCCTCATCCGGGAAACCGCCCGCAACAAGCCGCTCAGCGAAGCCCTCCTGCGGTTGGACGGGCAATCGCATCTGTACCGGTCGGACATGTGGAGTGCGGATCTGAATCGGAGACTCGCCGTCACCGAGCACGAGCGGATCGTCGGCGCCATCGAGTCCGGCGACGCGGTCGGAGCGCGGGCAGCAGCGTGCGCACACGTGGCGGGGTTGCTGGTACGGACGACGCGTATGTGAGACCGCCCCCCTCGGGGGCGAGCAGAGACAAAAAAGAACCGGCGTCCTGGATTCCAGGACGCCGGTTCTTCAGTGGTAGCGGGGACAGGATTTGAACCTGCGACCTCTGGGTTATGAGCCCAGCGAGCTACCGAGCTGCTCCACCCCGCGTTGCATGAACAAAGTTACACGAGCGAACGAACGGATTGCAAATCGCCCGGAAAGCGTCCGGCTAGCAACCTTTGAGCACCACTCGAGTCACATCCGTTACCTAAACGTTATGACGCTCGTCACATTTTGGACGAAATCTGTAACGCCGCCGAAACCTGAAACTTCGGGGACGACCTGGGGAAACGCGGGTCGTTCATCCCAGTATTTGGACGCCCGTCACAGAAAATCGACCCGTGACCATTCCGTGATCGCCGCGTACGTTCGTTGCCAGCCCGAAACTACCGGGCAACGCCGACCCGCCGCAGCTCGACCTGCCCCCGCGGGATTCGGAATCCCGACACCTCGAGGGGCAGGGACGAGGACAGATCGAAAAGCGGTTCGGCACACCAGCCGTCACTGCACCACCACCTCGTCAGCAGGCGCGGAGAGGAATCAACCACATGACCAATTCCAGCATCGTCAAGCGGACCATGGGCGCAATCGCACTCACCGGAGCAGTCATCGGAGTGCCGCTCGGCCTGAGCACCGGCACCGCATCGGCCGCTTCCGGAGACTGGGACGCCGTCGCAGCGTGTGAGAGCAGCGGCAACTGGGGCGCCGACACCGGAAACGGCTTCTCGGGCGGTCTGCAGTTCACCGACAGCACCTGGGCGGCGAACGGCGGCTCCGGCTCGCCTGCCAACGCCTCGCGCGAGGAGCAGATCCGCGTCGCCGAGAACGTCCTGGCGACCCAGGGTCCCGGCGCCTGGCCGGTCTGCGGACAGTACCTCTGATCCACACCTTGCTCGGAGTGCCCCCGCGCGCAGTCACGACTGCACGCGGGGGCACTCCTGCATTGCGCGGCCTCGCCCTACACCACTGAGGCCCACTTTCCTGCCATTTCGACGTGAGCCGCTGCACAAATTCGTGGTGATCCCCACCACATAACAACGGGGTAACGAATAGACGCCGAAACGATATCGAGATGGTCTGACCTGCAAAGACAGCGATAATTCGCCTTCGATGCCGGACAGCTGTCCATCATTTTCGCCAGGTGAACTGCGGGCAAAGCTCCCGTACGGTCGCTCTCGGCCCGAAACAACCGGGCGAAAGCCGGCCCGCCGCTGCTAGCTCTGCCCCGCGGGTTCGGAATCCCCGAAACCTTCGAGGGGCAGGGACGCGGCACAGAATCGCAGCCCGGCGTGACGACGCGAACGTCGTCGCCCGCAGGCCGGCCACGCCAGCAAGCGCGGAGAGGATTGACCCCGCATGACCAATCACAGCATCAGCAAGCGTGCCCTCGGCTGGATCGCCGTCACCGGAGCCGTCGTCGCCGTCCCCCTCGGACTGAGCACCGGCACCGCGTCCGCCGCTTCCCACAACTGGGACGGCGTCGCCCAGTGCGAGAGCGGCGGCAACTGGGGAATCAACACCGGAAACGGCTACTACGGCGGCCTGCAGTTCTCGCAGAGCACCTGGGAGGCCAACGGCGGCACCGGCTCGGCATCGAACGCCAGCAAGGCCGAGCAGGTCCGCGTCGCCGAGAACGTTCTCGCGACCCAGGGCCAGGGTGCATGGCCGGTGTGCGGTCAGTACCTGTCCACCGGTGGCGGCGACGTCGCCGAGGCCCCCGCCCCCGCACCGGAGCCCACCCCGGCTCCCGCCCCCGCGGCTCCGGCTCAGGTCCAGGCACCCGCCCCGGTCCAGCCCGCCGCACAGCAGGCGCTCGACGCCGCGCGTCAGGTCGCCGATCAGAACGGCTACGGACAGCAGTTCCAGCAGCTGGTGGACGCCAACCCGCAGTTGGTCGACGCACTGCGCTGATCTTCCGATCAGATACGACGAGGCCCTGTCATCCGAACCGGATGACAGGGCCTCGTTCTCTCTGCGGCTGAAGCGCCCTTACTTCGGGATCGCCTCGTACGCGGCAACCGCCTTCTGGACGCGAGCGAGGGCTGCGCCGTAGGCCGCGAAGTCACCGCTGCGCTGCGCCGACGTCAAGGCGTCGAGCGAGGCGTCCAGCTCCGCCACCGCCGCCGAGACGTCCGTTCCGGACGGCGGTGTCGCCGGGGCGGTCGGCGCCGGGGCCGCGCCCTGATCGACCGGCGGCGTGGTGCCGGTCTCCGGAGGAGTCCCTTCTTCCGCACTGGGTGCCGTCGCCACCGAGCCCGTGCCGGCACCGAACACCTGGTCGAGCGCCTGCGCCAACGTCGGGGCGTACCCGACGCGCACACTGTTACTCGGCGGCGGCTCGCGGTAGCTCACCAGCACTCGGGACAGCTGCGGGAACGTCGACGTGTTCGGGCCCGTCGAACTTCGCTCCGTATACATCGGTTCGACGTAGAGAATGCCGCCGTCCGCGATCGGCAAGGTCAGCAGGTTGCCGTACTGAATCTTGTTCGATCTCTCGAGCAGGGTTCTCTCCGACGCCACCCGTGGATCCGAGATCATCGAGTTCTGCGTCTGCTGCGGACCCTGGGTCTGCGTGTCCGTCGGCAACTGGAGCACCGTGAACTTGCCGTAGTTGTCCGGATCCGATTTCACCGACAGATATGCGGACAGGAACTCGCGACTGTAACCCACCATCGCACTGGTCAGATTGAACGACGGTTTCCCGGTCTCGGGATCACCGACCAGCACGTAGTACGGCGGCTGGTTCGCGCTCGTGTCGATCGTGGGATCGCTCGGCACCGACCAGAACGCGTTGTTGGTGAAGAACTCCTTCGGATCGTCCACGTGGTACTTGGCGAGCATCTCGCGCTGCACCTTGAACAGGTCCTCGGGATAGCGGAAGTGCGCACGCAGTTCGTCGGGAATCGAGTCCGCCGGCTGAACCGCATCCGGGAACACACCCATCCACGCATCTAGGACCGGATCGTTCTGGTCCACCTGGTAGAGCTTCACGGTGCCGTCGTACGCATCGACGGTGGCCTTCACCGAGTTGCGGATGTAGGACACCTCCTTGCGGGGCAGCAGGCGGCCGGTGTTCTGGTCGATGCTGTCCTCGACGAGTCCGTCGAGCGAACTGCGCTGGGCGTACGGGTAGTCCTGCAACGTCGTGTACGCGTCCACGATCCACACGACCTTGCCGTCGACGACGGCCGGGTACGAGTCGCCGTCCGCGGTCAGCCACGGGGCGACATGTGTGACCCGGTCCCGCGGGTCACGGTTGTAGATGATCTTGGAATCCGAACCGATGGCGCCGGAGAACAGGATGTTGCGCTCGGTGTACTTGGCCGCGAACGCCAGCCGGTTGAACCAGTTGCCGATCGGCACGCCACCCGAACCGGTGTACGTGTAGCGCGAGGTGTCGGTGTCGTACTCCCGCGGATCCGAACCTTCGGATCCGCCGACGATCGCGTAGTCGGCGTCCGTGTCGGCGATGACCTCGCCGTAATAGATGCGCGGCTGCTCGACCGGAATGACCTGATTACCCGCCTCCTGCGAGGCGATGTCGCTGACCATGTAGACGGGGTAACCGCTGTTGCTGTTGGCGGCTTCCTCCGCGGACTCGCCGGCAGCGGCGTTCACCCGGTTCGCGGGGGCCGCGACCAGTCCGTTGCCGTGCGTGTAGACGGTGTGCTTGTTGATCCAGTCCGTCTGGTTACCCGTCAGGCTCTTGGACGACAACTCGCGGGCCGCGACGATGTAGTCCCGCAACTGCCCGTCGATGTCGTACCGGTCGATGTCGAGCGTCGGCGGGAAACCGTAGAAGTTCTTCAACTGCTGCTGCTGGGTGAACGTCCGCGACAGGATGTTCGGATCGAGCAGTCGCGTGTTCTCGATGGTGGTGACGTCAGCCGGCACGTCCCGCGGCGGCTTCGTTCCGTACCCCTGATAGTCCTGGTACTCGACCTTGTCGTCGGTGATGCCGTACGCCTGCCGCGTGGCGGCGATGTTCCGCTCGATGTACGCGCTCTCCTTGTCGGCGGCGTTGGGGCGCACCGAGAACTGCTCCACCACGAGCGGCCACACGGCGCCGACCAGGATCGAGGAGAGCACGAGAAGCGCTGTCGCCATTGCGGGAATCCGCAGATCGCGGAGGAAGATCGCCGCGAAGAACGCGCCCGCGCAGATGACCGCGATGGCCAGGAGGATCAGCTTCGCCTGCAGCACCGCATTCATATCGGTGTAGCTACCACCGGTGAACGTGGGTTCCTTGCGGCTGCTCGACAGCAGTGAGTAGCGGTCGAACCAGTACGCGACGGCCTTGAGGAGAATGAACGTTCCCGCGAGGACCGCCAACTGGACTCGCGCCGCATTGGTCAGCGCCCCGCCCCGGCCCGCCAGCTTCAGCCCGCCGAAGATGTAGTGCGTCACCAGGCTCGCGAAGAACGCCAGTAGAACGGCGACGAACAGCCAGTTGAGGACGAAACGGTAGAACGGCAGATCGAACGTGTAGAAGCCGACGTCGAGACCGAACTCGGGATCGGCGACGCCGAACGCGCCGCCGTTGACGAACAACTGCACCGTCACCCAGCTGGACTGGGCGATCAGCCCCGCGAGCAGACCGACCGCGATCGGAATGGCCAGGCCGAACAGGCGCAGTCGAGTCATCACCGTGGTGCGGTACCGCGCCACCGGATCGTTGGGACCCGACACCGGAACGAACACCGGCCGCGAACGGTAGGCGAGCAGCAGTGCCAGCCAGACGATTCCGCCGACCACGACCCCGACTACGAGGAAGAGGAGCAGGCGGGTGACGAGAACCGTGGTGAAGACACCACGGAATCCGACCTCACCGAACCACAACCAGTCCGTGTAGGTACTGATGAGCCGAGGGCCCACCAGCAACAGGGCCGCGACGACAAGCGCCAGCACCAGCAGCACTCGGCTGCGTTTGGACAACGACGGTAAACCTGCGGGGGGCCGCATGCCCACGTGCCACACTCCAAGAACTCGGCGACGCTGTCGCGCCGCGATCAACTGCACCGTTCGTTCGTCCACACCCGAACAGCGAGGGCGTGACCGTTTCGTCCCACTCTACGTAACAACCGAGAGATGCGGCCGTCGGTCCTGTTCCGGGGGTGCGAAGATGGGTCTCGTGAGTGAAGAGAATGTGAACCCAGAGACGGACGCCCTCGCCCGCTGTGTGCGCGAGGTGATCGAATTCGTCGATGCCGGAGGGTGGGATCAGCCGCCCCAGATGTTCGCACTCGTCCCGACCGAACTGCTCGCGGCCGCCGAACCCAGCCTGCTCGACCAACTCGCCGACGGTGCGGAATTGACCCCGGTGGAACAGGATCCGTTCCCCGACGACATCGACGGCGGGTCGCGCGCACTCGACGAGTTCCTCGCCACCACCAGCTGGCCGGAGTCCGTGGTGGGGTGCGCCCTCGTTCAGGAGATCGTCGTTCTGCCGCCCGAGGCGGAGTCCGATCTCGACGACGCGCTCGTCCCCCTGCTGTCCGATCGGGACGCCGCCGACGACGCCGCGCGGGCCGCGGCCGAGTCGCATCCCGACCGCCGGTCCGCCCGGTTGATCGCCGCCGTGCTGCGCGACGGACCGTCGTTGTGCCTGATGCAGTTGCGCCCCGACGAGGACGCCGACCCGTACGCCGGGATCGAACTGCTCACCTACGAGGATCTGGCGCCGAATCTCATCAGCGCGTTGTACGCCACCCTCGACGCGACCGAGGACGACTGACCGCTCAGCAGTGCGGCGCGTCGGCTCCGGCGCTGATGGCCTCGAGCGCGTCGACGGCTCCGTCGAGATTCTCGACCTTCACGAGCCGGAGCCCGTCCGGTGCGCCCTGGCGTGCCTCGTCGCAGTTCTTCGCCGGCACGAGGAACGTCTCGGCGCCCGCCTCCTCCGCGGCGATCAACTTGTACTTGATGCCGCCGATGGGGCCGACATCGCCGTCCGAGTCGATCGTGCCGGTGCCGGCGACGAACTTGCCGCCGTTGAGTTCACCCGGGCTGAGTTTGTCGATCACGGCGAGGGTGAACATGAGCCCTGCCGAGGGGCCGCCCACGTCGGCGAGGTTGAAGTCGATCGTGAACGGGACGTCCGGGATCTCCTCGGGAGTGATCCCCAGGTAGCCCTTGGACTCGTCGTCCGGGCGTGCGCCGAGGACCACCCGCACCGTCGTCTCGGCGCCGTCGCGCCGGATCACGATCGGCACCTCGGTGTTCGGGGGCACATCGGCCACCGCCTCCTGCACGCCACCGACCGTCGATACCGGCTTTCCGTCGACACTCACCAACACGTCGCCCTCACGGAGCAGTCCCTGGGAGGGGCCGTCCTCACCGACCTTGGCGATCCGCAGGTCCACCGGCTTGCCGAGGAAGTGGAGTGCCGCGAGTTCGGCGCTGTCCTCCGACTGCTGGAAGTCGGCGTCGTTCTCCTGCTTGACCTCGTCCTTCGACTTGTCCGGCGGATAGACCTCCTCACGGGGGACGATGCCCTGGCGCCCACTGGCCCACAATCCGAACGCTTCGAACACGTTGAGGTCGTCGCGCACGGCCACCGTCGTCATGTTGAGGTGGCCGGTGGTGTCGTCGACCTCCGTTCCCGCGATGGCGACCACTTCCTCACCACCCACTTCGCCGAGCGTGTTGAACGTGGGTCCCGGCCCGAGGGCCACATACGGCACCGTGATCACCGTGCCGAGAATTCCGAGTACCACGATCGGGGCCAGCGCAGCCAGAAGCGTCACGATCCGTCGATTCACCTGGACCAGCGTAGAGCGCGAACCCGCGGACACGACTGTCGGCCGTCCGCGTGTTCGCCGTCAGCGTGACGAGGTGGACAGCCACGGAACCATGCGCCTTGTACCGTTGAGTCATGAGCAATCCGCCCTTCGGCTTCTCCAAACCCGACGACGATCCCGATCGTGACAAGAACACGGGGGATCAGAACGGGCCCGACCGCGACCAGAACGCGGGCGGTTCCGGCGACTTCGGTTTCGGGGCGGGTGGTTTCCCCGCCGGGGGCTTCGACCCGGCCGCCCTCGGCCAGATGCTGACCCAGTTCGGCCAGATGCTGAGCGGGATGGGCACGTCGATGGGGTCCGGTGAGCAGACCGGCCCGGTCAACTACGAGATCGCGAAGAAACTCGCGCGCCAGCAGATGGGGTCCGTCGCACCCATCACCCAGGGCAACTCCGAGGCGATCGCCGATGCCTCACGGCTCGCCGAACTGTGGCTCGACGCCGCGACGACGCTGCCCGCGGGCGCGACGAAGACGGTCGCGTGGACGCCCAACGACTGGCTCGACAACACCCTCGACACCTGGAAGCGGCTGTGCGACCCCGTCGCGGAGAAGGTGTCCGGCATGTGGGTGCAGGGACTGCCCGAAGAAGCGCAGCAGATGGCAGGCCCGATGATCGGCATGATGAGCCAGATGGGTGGCCTCGCGTTCGGCTCCCAGCTCGGCCAGGCCCTGGGCCAGCTGTCGAAGGAGGTACTCACCTCCACCGACATCGGTCTCCCCCTCGGTCCGGCAGGCACGGGCGCACTGCTTCCCGCTGCGGTGGAGCGGTTCAGCAAGGGGCTCGAGCAGCCCGACCGCGAAATCCTCGTTTTCCTCGCCGCGCGTGAGGCCGCCTACCAGCGCCTGTACAGCCACGTCCCGTGGCTGCGTCAGCGTCTCCTCGCCACCGTCGAGGAGTACGCCCGCGGCATCACGATGGATTTCTCGGCCATCGAGGACATGGCGAAGGGACTCGACCCGTCCGCGTTGACCGATCCGTCGCAGCTCGAGAACATCCTGCAGCAGGGGGCGTTCGAACCGCAGACCACACCCGAGCAGAAGCAGGCACTCGAGCGACTCGAGACGCTGCTCGCCCTCATCGAGGGCTGGGTCGAGGTCGTCGTCGCGTCGGCGCTGAACGACCGCCTCCCCGGTGTCGCGGCCCTCAGTGAGACGCTGCGCCGGAGGCGTGCGACCGGCGGACCCGCCGAGCAGACGTTCGCCACGCTCGTCGGACTCGAACTGCGTCCCCGAAAGGTCCGGGAGGCCGCGCAGCTGTGGACTCGCCTCACGTCCGAGTCGACCGTCGACGCCCGTGACGGTGTGTGGGCACACCCCGACCTGTTGCCCGACTCGTCCGATCTCGACAGCCCGGATGCGTTCGTCCAACGTGTACTCGGCGGCGGCGACGGCGGCGATTTCGACAATCCGATGGCGCAGCTGGAGGCAACCGAGGCCCGCGAGCGGGCCGAGGAGGCCGAACGCGGCAAGTCCGGCAAGGACGACGAGTCCGAATCCTGACCACCTGATCCCACCAGTTTGTAGATAACGGGAAACCCACAGGTCGAAGTACGTTTCGGCCTGTGGACAACCCGTGTTTTCCGGGCCGACGCCCGCGTGTGGCCTGCGATCCTCAGCGTGTGACCATCCAGCCCACACCCCACGTCGGTGTCACTCTCGATCCCCGGATCGCCGTACTCGTCCGCCCCGACGGGCGCGTGCAGTTCGGCTGGGATCCCGAGCGCGCGCTCGTTCTCTCGCCGCCGCCCGGGGTCCGGACCGAGCAACTCCTCGCCGTCGTCCGACTGCTCGACGGCAAGAACTCGCGGCCGCACATCCTGTGGACTGCCGTCGGGTACGGCCTGGCGCCCACGGACGTGTCGAAGCTTCTCGGCGACCTCGACCGGGCCGGGCTGATCGATGTCGCCGGCACGTCCCCCGTCGCGGACACGATCACCATCCGCGTGCACGGGCGCGGACCGCTGTCGGATGCGGTGTCGGCCGGGCTCACGGACGGCGGCATCCGGGTTTCACGCTCCTTCCGATATTCCGCCGACGCCGACGTCCGGCGGTGGAACGCCCTGTGCGTCGTGCTCGCGGACGACCTGGTGGCGGAACCTCGGCTCGTCGCGGATCTGGTCCAGAACGGGATACCGCACCTGCAGGTCCGGCTGCGTGACGGTCGTGGTGTGGTCGGCCCGCTCGTGCTCCCGGGCCACACCAGCTGCCTGCGGTGCGCCGACCTCCTCCGCGCCGCGTACGACGAGGACTGGCCGCACCTGTCCGCTCAGCTACTCGGGGCGGTCGGGCACGCCAGCCCCGCCGTGATCATGGCCACGGCCGCGGTCGCACTCGGCCAGCTCGAGGCCGTCTTGGCCGCACCGCGAGGTGCGCCGCCCAGCAGCCTCGACGCGACGCTCGAGATCGATCTCGGCGCGCACCGGCTGGTGACCCGGCGCTGGCCGCGGCACGCGAGCTGCAGCTGCACGTACCTGGCACCCGCTGTGGGCGAATCGAACAGGCTTCGGTCATGATGCATGATGGTGGGGTGTCCGACATCCCCCGCAGGAGTTCCGCCCGCACCGCCAAACTCGCGAGCATCCCGTTGGGGATCGCGGGGCGTGCTGCGATGGGCTTCGGCCGGAAGCTGACCGGCGGCGACAAGGACGAGATCGACGCCCAGCTGAGCGCGAAGGCCGCCGAGCAATTGTTCGCGGTCCTCGGCGAACTCAAGGGCGGCGCCATGAAACTGGGGCAGGCGCTCAGCGTCATGGAGGCGGCGATCCCCGAGGAGTTCGCGGAACCGTACCGTGAATCGCTGAACAAGCTGCAGGCGCAGGCGCCTCCCCTACCCGCGCGGGCCGTCCACCGAATGCTCGACCAGCAGCTGGGCACCAAGTGGCGTGACCGATTCCAGTCGTTCGACGACACCCCGACCGCATCGGCCAGCATCGGCCAGGTGCACCGCGCGGTGTGGGCCGACGGTCGTGACGTGGCCGTCAAAGTTCAGTACCCGGGCGCCGACGAAGCCCTGCGCGCCGACCTGAAGACGCTCGGCCGGTTCGCGGGTCTGTTCGCCTCGGTCATGCCAGGCGTCGACGTGCGCCCGGTCATCGACGAGTTCACGGCCCGCACCGAGGAAGAACTCGACTACCGCATCGAGGCGAACAATCAGCGCCGCTTCGCCAAGGTGTACGACGGCGATCCGCAGTTCGCGATTCCGCACGTGGTCGCGAGTGCCCCCAAGGTGGTGGTCACCGAATGGATGTCGGCGAAGCCGCTGTCCGCCATCATCGCCGATGGCACCCCCGAAGAACGCAACACCGCGGGCGCACTGCTCGCGGAGTTCCACTTCGCCTCCCCCACCCGCGTCGGCCTGCTCCACTGCGACCCGCATCCGGGTAACTTCATGCTGCACAGCGACGGCCGCCTCGGTGTCATCGATTTCGGTGCCGCGGCACCGTTTCCGCACGGCCTTCCCCCGGTGCTCGGGGCCATGGTCCGGCTGGCGCTCCACGAGCAGTTCGACGAACTGACGGAGTTGCTGCACGCCAACGGATTCGTTCTGCCCGGCCGAACGGTCACCGACAAGGAGATCGCGGACTACCTGCGTCCGGTCACCGACCCGATCCGTACCGAATCGTTCCACTTCACCCGCGCCTGGTTGCAGAAGGCCGCGGGTTCCGCGACCGACTTCAACAGTGCGCAGTTCCGGACGGCACGGGCACTGAATCTGCCGGCGGAATATCTGATGATCTTCCGGGTTCTCGTCGGCTCGGTGGGAATCTGCGCTCAGCTGGACGCATACGCGCCGTACATGGAGATCCTCACGCGGTGGCTCCCCGGGTTCGCCGAGCCCGCCCCCGAGGACGAAGACACCGTCTGACCCGAACACACAGAACGGGCGTCCGCCCGGCCCACTCGTGTGAGTGGCCGGGCGAACGCCCGAATTCTCCCGCCCCGTACCGGTTCCTACGCACAGACCAGAGTCTGAGTCTTGCGCGGACGTCCCCGGGGACGCTTGCGGGCGATCACGACACCCTGGTCGAAGATCTCCCCACCCCACACGCCCCACGGCTCACCCCGGTCGAGGGCCGCGTCGAGGCAGCGGGAGCGGATCGGGCAGGACGCGCACAGCGCCTTCGCCTGTTCCAGCTCGGTGGGAGAGTCCGCAAACCACAGGTCGGGATCATCGACCCGGCAGGGCAGGTCACCACGCGCGGACACTATCTGAACAAATCCGCTTGTGGCGGTTGAGGTTTCGGATACCCCTCGGCATGTCACGGTAGACACGTCCTTCTCCTCTGCTCTCATTGCGACGGTCAATCTCTTCGGTTCGATGAAATGGGTGCGAACCAGAGCCGAGGCTGCGAGCGGGAAGGGTGCTCGAACTACAAAGGCCACGGTCCGCGATGCGGGTCCGTGGCCTTGAAAAGACGGTGGGAGTTGGTCTACCGAGGGATTCCTCGACAACTCCGATACACGGACTCGACTGCTGCTGCGGGACGACGACGGGCTGCCGACCAGACGATCGCCGGTGCCGTTTCCGCCGCGTTCATGCCGAACAGTGCGGAGGCAGCAGCGACTGCCGTCTCATGTGCTTGGAACTTCGTCATTTCACTGCCACCTCCATTTCTTCTCGATCCGATGTGAACCACACGGGTCTCCCCGCGCACTGAAACCACAGTAGGCAATTCTCCAGAACCGCACAACCTATTTTTGACCTGCAGTGATGCGCGCTACTCCCCTGCGGCGTGGGAGTCGTTCAGGGACTACCGCTTCCCTTGATCACACCGAGGACGTCCTCGCCGAACTGCTCGAGCTTCTTCGCACCGATCCCGGGGATCGCGACGAGCCCGCGATCGTCCTGCGGCCGCTGCTCGGCGAGGGCCGTCAACGTGTTGTCGCTGAACACCACGTACGCCGGGACCTTCAGCTCCCGCGACTTCTCCAGCCGCCACGACCGCAGCGATTCGAGCAATTCGACGTCGACGTTCGACGGGCACCCCTCGCAGCGACCGAGCATGGTCGCGGTCGTCCCGATCAGCGGTTTTCCGCACAGCCGGCACCGTGGACGCTTCTTGTTGCTCTTGATGGGCGCTGCGATCCGCGAGGCAGGGGAATCTTCGGGGATGAGTCCGTGCAGGAACCGCGAACGACGCCGCGACTTGCGGCCGCCCTCGTTCCGGGACAGCGCCCACGACATCTGCAGGTGCTCCCGGGCGCGGGTCACGCCGACGTACAGCAACCGGCGCTCCTCCTCGACGGCCGCTTCGTCCGGTGCCGAGTTGGAGTCGCCGAGCACGTGCTGAATGGGCAGCGTTCCGTCGGTGAGCCCGACGAGGAACACGGCGTCCCACTCGAGCCCCTTGGCGGCGTGCAGGGACGCGAGTGTCACACCCTGTACGACGGGTGGGTGCCGTGCCTCGGCCCGCAGACTCAGTTCGCGCAACAGCGCGTCGAGCGTCAACTCCGGGTCCTGGGTCAGCTGCTCCTCGGTGAGCGCGACCAGCGCCGACAGCGACGACCACCGATCGCGAGCCTGTGCACCCGCCGGCTCCGCGTCCGTCAGCCCCAGCGGGGCGAGGACGGCTCGGACGAGCGTGACCAGGTCGGCGCCGACCGCATCCGGCAGGTCGTCGCGGCCTGCGGCCTGGCGCAGCGCCGCCACCGCCTGGCGCACCTCGGTACGCGTGAAGAACCCTTCTCCGCCCCGCACCTGGTACGGGATGTCGAGTTTGGTCAGCGCCTGCTCGTGCACCTCGGACTGGGCGTTGATCCGGTACAGCACCGCGATCTCCGCGGCCGGCGTGCCGGACGCGATGAGCCGCTTGATCGTGCGCGCCACCCCGGCGGCCTCCGCCGGCTCGTCGTCGAACTCGACGAAACTCGGCTCCGGCCCGGAATCGCGTTGGCCGATCAGCTGCAGACGGGTGCCCGCGATCCTGCCGCGGGCCGCTCCGATCACCCGGTTCGCCATCGACACGACCTCGGGGGTCGATCGGTAGTCGCGCTCGAGACGCACGACGGTGGCCTCGGGGAACCGGCGTGAGAAGTCGAGCAGGTAATTGGGTGTGGCGCCGGTGAACGAGTAGATGGTCTGGTTGGCGTCACCGACGACGGTGAGGTCGTCCCGCTCCCCGAGCCACGCGTCGAGGACACGCTGCTGCAGCGGAGTGACGTCCTGGTACTCGTCCACGACGAAGCACCGGTAACGGTCGCGGAACTCCTCCGCGACAGCCGAATGCTCCTCGAGGGCCGCCGCCGTGTGGAGCAGGAGATCGTCGAAGTCGAGAAGCATCCCGTCCTGGCCGCGGGCCTTGAGCTGCTCGTAGCCGTGATACACCTCGGCGACCTTCGCGGCGTCGACCGGCGCCTCCCGGCGTAACTTCGCCACCGCTCGCGGGTAGTCCTCCGGCGCGATCAGCGAGGCCTTGGCCCACTCGATCTCGCTCGCCAGGTCGCGGACGCTTTCCGTGCTGGTGGACAGCCCGACCCGCCCGGCGGCGGACGACACGACCGCGAACTTGCGGTCCAGCAGCCGCCACTCCGTGTCGCCGATCACCTGCGGCCAGAAGTACCTCAGCTGTCGCAGCGCGGCGGCGTGGAACGTGCGCGCCTGGACCTGCGCTCCCCCGTCACCGATCCCCAGGCTGCGCAGCCGGCCGCGCATCTCGCCTGCCGCGCGGGCCGTGAACGTCACCGCCAGCACCTGCCCCGCCGCGACGTGTCCGCTGGCCACGAGGTGCGCGATACGCCGGGTGATGGTCCGGGTCTTCCCTGTTCCGGCCCCCGCCAGCACACACACCGGACCCCGGGGTGCGAGTACTGCTGCGGACTGTTCGGGATCGAGACCGGTACTCGTCACCTCTGCTGCGCCGGCTGCTGACATGGCGTCCATCATGACAGGGGCAACCGACACGGCGCGAAGCGGACGAACACCGCAGTGGGAACACACGACGGCGTCGTGGTGTTATATCCGCCGTGACTGCTACCGACACCCCCGCCCTGACCATCTACTCCACCACCTGGTGCGGCTACTGCCGGCGCCTGAAGACGCAGCTGGACGAATCCGGCATCGGCTACGTGGAGATCGACATCGAGGACGATCCGGCATCGGCAGAGTTCGTCGGCAGCGTCAACGGCGGCAACCATGTCGTCCCCACCGTCAAGTTCGCCGACGGCAGCACCGCGACCAACCCGTCGTTGTCGCAGGTCAAGAAGCTCCTCGGCGTCTAGGACTCCGTCGCTGCTCCCGCCCAGGACTCGATGATTCCGCGCGCGATGGAAATCGAACCCGGGAGCAGCAGCGGGGCGTCGGTGTCCGACGCCCAGTCGCCGAGTTCGAGTGCCGTGCGCACCTCGTCCCGGGTGAACCAGCGGGCCTCGGCGATCTCGCCGTCCGCGAACGTCAGCGGGGCGTCGGGATCGCCCACGGCCGCGAACCCGATCATCACCGAACGGGGAAACGGCCACGGCTGGCTACCGAGGTAGCGGACGTCACGGACGTCGACACCCACTTCTTCCTTGATCTCCCGGACGACGCACGTCTCGAGCGATTCGCCGGCCTCGACGAATCCGGCCAGGATCGAGAACCGCCGCGCCGGCCACGTGGGCTGCCGGGCCAGCAGGACCCGATCTCCGCCGTCGTGCACGAGGCAGATGACCGCCGGATCGGTGCGAGGAAATTCCTCGTGCCCGGTGCTCGTCGAGATCCGCGACCACCCCGACATCGTCGGCTCCGACGGGGCGCCGTCGAGTGCGCTGAAGCCTGCGCTGTCGTGCCAGTTGAGCATCGCGAGGGCCCCGGTGAGCACGCCGGCGTCCGCATCGTCCAGCGTCCCGCCCAGCGTCCGGAGATCGGCCAGCTCGCCGGTCAGCGCCTGCACTCGCACCGCCCACACGTGCCGGTCCTTGCGGATGCCGAGGAACACCGCCCCCCGTTGCGGTTCGGGGCCGAGTTCGGTGGCGTCCGCGAACACCAGGCCCTCGTCGCCCACCCGCACCTGTCCGCGGTGATTGACGCGCAGCAGCAGCGCATCCCGCCAGCCCGCTCGCAGCGCGTCCGTGTCCGAACGCAATTCCTCGGCCCGGCCGACAGCGGAGCGGGACAGGAGCGGGGTGTCGTTCAGCCGGAATGCAGTCACGCCGTCGACACTACTGCCGATCAGTTGGCGACCCGACGGATGTACAGCAGTCGGTCGTTCTCCTCGATCGAATCGACCTCCGGCGAGCCGACCCGGATCAACCGCCCGTCCCGCACCACACCGAGCACGATGTCCGCGAGGTGACGCGGGGAGCCGCCGATCTCGTCCCGCTCCACCGGGCGCTCGGCGATCGCGAATCCGGCCTCCGGAGTCAGGAGGTCCTCCATCATCTCGACGACACTCGGCGTCTTCGTGGCGATGCCGAGGAGCCGGCCCGCGGTCTCGGAGGACACCACGACCGAATCGGCACCGGACTGCCGCAGCAGGTGCGTGTTCTCGGATTCGCGGATCGCCGCGACGATCTTCGCCTTCGGTGCGATCTCGCGCGCCGTCAGCGTCACCAGCACCGCGGTGTCGTCGCGGTTGGCGGCTACGATGATCGCCGACGCGTTCTGCGCGCCCGCCAACCGCAGCACGTCCGATTTGGTGGCGGACCCGTGGACCGTGACGAGGCCCTTGCTGGCCGCCGAGTCGAGCACCGCGTGGTCGGTGTCGACCACCACGATCTCCGACGGCGGAACGTCGTCGCCGAGCATCGCGTCGATCGCGGTGCGTCCCTTGGTTCCGTAGCCGATCACCACGGTGTGATTGCGCACGTGCTGCCTCCAACGCTGAATTTTGAACGCCTGCCGGGAGCTCTGCGTGAGCGCGGAGAGAGTCGTACCGACCAGGACGATGAGGAAGAAGATTCGAAGAGGCGTGATCAGGAGAACGTTCACGAGCCTCGCGGACGGTGTGAACGGGGTGATGTCGCCGTAGCCCGTCGTCGACAACGACACCGTCGCGTAGTAGATGCAGTCGAGCAGCGACAATTCGTTGTCCTGCGCGTCGCGGTAACCCGCCCGGTCGATGTAGACGATGAGAACCGCCAACGCCAACGCCGCCAGGGCGATACCCACGCGGCGGTAGATCGCCCGCGCCGGACTGGTCTGCAGTTCCGGAATCCGGAGCACACCCACCAACGCGAAGTCAGGCCGGTCGGTCAGGGTGTCCGACCTGCTCAATCTCTCACGCAGCCTACCGGCCATATGTTCGTCTCCACGTTGCGCTGAACTCCGACATCGGCTGGCAGCCTAACCCCGATTGCCCCATCGGTGACACGTCGGAGCCTCGTTGTCGCGAACCGAGTCGTTCGGGCAAGCTGACGTCATGCAACGAGAGAGCAACACACCACGACCGAGCCAGAAGCCCGCACTCCGCCTTGCCGCGCTGCTACTCGGCGCGGGCACGATGCACTTCGTCGCCCCCAAGTTCTTCGACTCCACGGTCCCCACCCAACTTCCGGGCGAGGCCCGCACCTACACGTACGTGTCGGGGGTCGCCGAACTCGCCATCGGCACCGCGCTCGCCGTGCCGCGAACCCGCAGGCTCGGTGGCGGCCTCGCTGCACTCCTGTTCCTCGCCGTCTTCCCTGCCAACGTCAACATGGCGGTGGACTGGCTGAAGAGCTCCAAGACGACGAACGTGCAGAAAGCCGGTGCGCTGCTGCGTCTTCCGCTGCAGATCCCGTTGGTCACCGAGTCGCTGAAGGCTCGGCGTCAGGCCTGACCTCCTCCTCGGGAGAACCGGCGGAACGGAGGAGACGGGCGAGTGCGTCGACGTCGGGCAGGTGTTCCGGCGCGATCGTCCGTCCGGTCCGCACGTAGTGGAACGCGGCGCGCACCCGCTCGATCGGAACGTCCATCAGCTCGGCCCACGCCAGCCGGTACGCGGCCAGCTGCATCACGACGGCCTTCTCGTTGGCCGCGCTCGGCTCGGCACCGGTCTTCCAGTCGATCACCGTCCACCCGCCGTCGGGGTCGGTGAACACCGCGTCGATCCGGCCGCGCAGCACCGTCCCCGCCACCGACGTCTCGAACGGCACCTCCACCTCGGTCGGGTTGCGGTCCGCCCAGGACGAGCGCAGGAACGCGTCCTGCAAGGTCGCGAGGTCGGTGTCGGGGCCCGCACCCGTGTCGGCGGCACCGGGCAGCTCGTCGAGGTCGAGCAGCCGGGTGGCCCCGAAGCGGCGCTCCACCCAGGCATGGAATGCGGTACCGCGGCGGGCCAGCGGATTCGGCGGGTACGGCAGCGGACGCCGCAGCCTGGCGGCCAAGGCGTCCGGGTCGGCTTCGAGTTCGACCAGCTGACTCACCGACAACTGACCGGGTAACACCACCTCGGTGCGCGCATTGGCCCGCGCTTCCCGCTCCGCGAGAAGGGCGTCGACGTCGGCGGCCCAGTTCTCGGGATCGTCGTCCTCGCCGGCCGGTGCCGGCTCGCCGGCACCCTTCAGCGCCGCGACGACCAACGCCGCGCCCCGCTCGACCGACTCCCGGCGGAGGCCGAGCGGATCCCGCGGCCACACAGCCGACTTGGGGGTGCTGGTCAGCGGGTTCTGCTCCTCGGGTTCGGGTGCGGGCGCCCAGATGTCGACGATCCCGATTCCCTCGTGCTCTTCGTCGGTCACCGTGTCGCGCAGTTCGGTGAGGAACTCGGAGGGACCCTTGGGCTCGGTTCCAGATTCTGCCCAGTGGTGACCCGAAGCGAACAGCACCCGTTCGGTACGAGTGAGTGCAACGTAGAACAGCCGGCGGTCCTCGTCGAGTTTGCGCGCGGCCAGCGCCGCCTTGTGCGCCTTCACGGCCTCCTCGAGGTCCTTCCGGTCGTACAGGTTCTCGAGGTCGAGAACGGGCACGCCGTCGGCCGACTCCCCCGGCCGCGCACGATCTCCGCGCAGCGAGGGTGGCAGTTCACCGACGGCACCGAGCCAGGACCCGGACGCCGTCCGCGACGGAAAGACCCCGGCCGTGAGGTGCGGTACCGCCACCACTTCCCACTCCAGCCCCTTCGCCGAGTGCACCGTCAGCACCTGCACGCGATGCGGGTCCACCTCGACTTCACCCGGCGCCAAACCCTTTTCGACCGACTCCGCGGCCGACAGGAACGCGAGCAGTCCGGTGACGGTGGCCGACGTGCGGCTCGCGTACCCGGCGACGACGTCGGCGAAGGCGTCGAGATGTTCGCGGCCCGCACTTCCCCGCGCCGACCGCCGCGTCCGCGCCTGCGCTTCGATGCCGATACCCAGCGTCCGTTCCACCTCGGCCACCAGCTCGGTGAGTGGCTGCCCGATTCGCTCACGCAGAGACGCCAACTCCGCCGCGACGGCGGTGATCCGTGCGTAGCCGACCTGCGAATAGCGTTCGGCAGGACCGGGATCCGCCAGAGCGTCTGCCAGCCCGGCCTGCTCCGCGTGTTCACCGGGCAGCGCCTCGCCGACGGCGTCGGCCAGAGCGGTCGAATCGGTGACGGCGCCGGTGGTGCCGTAGCCGGTTCCGATGGCCAGTTCGGAGGCTCGCCGCGACAGCGCCGTCAGATCGGCGGCCCCGATCTGCCATCTCGCCCCGGTCAGCATCCGCACGGCGGCACTGCCCGCCATCGGGTCGGCGACCACCCGGAGCATCGCGATGACGTCGGCCACCTCGGGGGTGTGGAGCAGCCCGCCGAGACCGACCACTTCGACCGGCAGACCCCGGGACCGCAGGACCTCCGCGATCGGTGCGGCGTCCGCGTTGCGGCGGATCAGCACCGCGGCGGTCGGTGGGTCCTCGCCCCGGCTCGTGGCGTTCGCGTACTGTTCGGCGATGCGGTCGGCCACCCATGCGCGTTCCTGCACGACGTCACCGGTGAGGGCCAGCCGCACATCACCCGGGACGGCCTGTGGTCGCGCCCGCAGGGTGCTGACCGACACGCCCCGCTCACGCAGGGACGCCGACGCCATGTTGGCCAGGGCCAGGGCCTCCGGCGGGTTGCGCCAGCTCGTGAGCAGTTCCAGCGTCGGCGCCGGATCTCCGTTCGTCAGCGGGAAATCCGTGGCGAAGCGCGGTAGGTTGGCCGCCGAGGCACCACGCCAGCCGTAGATCGACTGCATGGGGTCGCCCACCGCGGTGAGCGCGAGTTCGCCGTCGAGACCGCCGCCGAACAGGGACGACAGCAGCACCCGCTGCGAGTGTCCCGTGTCCTGGTACTCGTCGAGCAGCACCACCCGGAAGCGTGTGCGCTCGGCGACTCCGACCTCGGGGTGGTCCGCGGCGACCCGTGCCGCCAGCGACATCTGGCTGCCGAAGTCGAGCGCACCTTCGCGGCGCAGCGTGTCCGCGAGACGCTGCACCAGTGGTAGGAGCTCCACCCGCCGGTGCTGGGTGTCGAGGATGTCGAGCAGTTCCTTGCCGGGGCCGCCGCGCTGCCGCGGTCCGGCGGGCAGGGTGTGGACGAGCTTGTCGAGCTCGGTGTGCGCCTCCCGCAGATCGTCCGGTTCGACGAGGTGCTCGGCCAGCTGCCCCGACAATGCGAGCACGGCTTCGGTGACGGACGCCGGATTCCGGTCGGTGTCGAGGTCGCCGTCCCACGAGCTGACCACCCGGTGCGCCAGCTGCCACAGTTCCGTCTCCGACAGGAGCGTCGCCGAGGGTTCGATGGGCAGCAGCAGCCCGTGCTCGGACAGCAGTCGCCCGGCGTAGGAGTGGTAGGTGCTGACTTCCGGTTCGCCCGCGAGGATTCGCGATCGCAGGTCGCCGCTCGGGTCGACCCTGCGGAGCAGGTCCGAACCCGCCAGCCGGGCAAGGCGTTTCCTGATCCGGGCGGTCAGCTGCTGCGCCGCCTTGCGGGTGAACGTCAGCCCCAGCACCGCCTCGGGGTCGACGACACCGTTGGCCACCAGCCACACGACGCGGGCCGCCATCGTCTCGGTCTTGCCCGCGCCTGCCCCCGCGACGACGAGGGTCGGGCCGAGGGGTGCCGCGATCACGGCGGCCTGCTCCGGGGTCGGTGGGTGCTGACCCAGGCCGACGGCGAGTTCCACCGGGTCGATACGGATCGTCATTCCGACGTCACCTGCCGTCCCTCGTCGTGCGCGGGGCAACTCGTGCGCACCGGGCAGTGCCGGCAACCGTCGTTGACGCGGGCGAGGAACTCAGGCCCCTTGGTGGCCGCCGCTGCCGCGTGGATGACCGCGAGCCACGTCTCGAGGTCCTCGTCCGACAGCGGTGCCTGCACCCGCTGGGTCGCGCCTTCCTTCTTGTGTGGTTTGGCGACGAAGACCAGCCGCGCCCCACCGGGTTTCGACGCCGGCTCCCCGTCGATCGCACCGGTCGCCGCCGCCACCTGGTACGCCGCCAGCTGGGCGTGCTGCTGGGCGTCGTCCTTGGTGACCGGCGTGCGGGCGGTCTTCACGTCGACGATGACGGGCCTGCCCTCGGCATCGCGCTCGAGCCGGTCGATCCGCCCCCGCAGCCGGATCGTCGGGGAACCCTCTTCCCGCGGTTCCAGGACGCCGTCGACTGCCACCTCGACACCGACCTCGGTGAGTTCGGACCGGGTGTTACCCAGCCAGGAAGTGAAGGTGGCGAGCATGTCCCGGGTCCGGTCGAGTTCGCGCCGCGAGTACCACTGAGATCCCAGATCGATCGACTCCCAGGCGTTCTCGAGCGCGCGTTCCACCTGATCGGGCGGGATCCGCCCGGCGAGCGCCTGCACCAGCGTGTGCACGAGCGTTCCGGCGATGGCGTGGGTGTTGTCGCCGTCCGTCCCGCCGTGCCGTTCGAGCAACCACCGCAGCGGGCACGTGTTGAGCAGGTCGATGGTGGACGGCGACAGCGACACCGGTCCGTCCTCCTCGTTCCACAACGCCACGCCGGTGCTCGGTTCGGCTGTGCCGTACCACTGGTCCGGGTGTGCGCCGCGCACGCCGGCGTCGGCGAGCCGGGCGAGCTGGCGCGCCGCACGTTCCTGCCGGTCGGGATCGGATTCCGCGACGTCCGGATCGCAGACCACGCTGCGCAATTCGGCGACGAGGGCAGGGAGGGCCAGGACCCGGGTCGCCGGATCCTCCGCCTGCACGACTGCCTCCTCGACGTCCGCATCCTGGTCTCCGGCGAGCAGTTCGTCGACGAAACGGGAGTGAACGAGATCGGCGTCGCCGCTGGCGGAGTCGACCGCGGTGACGAGCAGACTCCGCCTCGCCCGGCTGCACGCCACCAGGAACAGCCTGCGTTCCTCGGCCAAGAGCGGTGCGGTGCGCGACATCCGGTCGGCGGCCGTCTCGCTGCCGTCGGACACTCCCGCCGTCAGGTCGATCAGCGCCTCGGTGCCGAGCAGGGTGCCGCGGGCCCGCAGACTCGGCCACAGCCCTTCCTGCACACCCGCGACCGCGACGACGTCCCATTCACGGCCGGCAGCCGAGTGGGCGCTGAGCACCGAGACGGCGTCGACCGGGACCGCGGAGACGTTCCGGGTGGTGGGAATGGCCTGCCCGGTCAGATAGTCGACGAACCCGGCGAGCTGCGCGCGCGGGAGGCGGTCGACATAACTCGCCGCGGCGTCGAACAGGGCGACCACGGCGTCGAGGTCGCGGTCGGCCTGTGCCCCGATCGGCCCCCCGCGAGCGGAGGCCGCCGACCAGCGGCGTTCGAGTCCGGTGGCCTGCCATGCCGCCCACAGCACGTCCTCGATGCCGCGCCCGCGGTCCAGAGGCACCTTCGCCTTGCGCAGCACGGACAGCACCCGGTTCAGGGATGCCGCTTCGACATCGGTCAATTTGGCGGTGACCCTGCGGGTGCTGTCGGTCTCGCCCACCAGCACGAGACGAAGGAGCTCCGCCGAGTCGCGATCGCCGCCGGACGCCAGCTCGGCGCGCCGCAGGCCCCGGCGTAGACGCCGGAGCGCCACGGGTTCTGCGCCGCCGACCGGGCCGGCGAGCAGAGCGAGTGCGTCCTCGCCCGTGAATTCCTGCCCCGACAGTGCCCGCAGCACCAGCATCAGTCCCGACACCCCGTGTTGACGGGCCAGCGGCAACTCGGATGCCGCGGTGGTGACGGGCACACCCGCACCCAGCAGGGCGCGACGCAGCGGCGCCAGGACCCGCGGAACCGAGCGCACGATCACCGCCATCTCCGACCACGGCACCCGGTCGAGGAGGTGGGCGCGACGCAGGGTGTCGGCGATGAGCGCGGCCTCCTTCGCCGCCGTGCTCAGCACCCGGACCGAGGTTCGTCCGCCGTCCTGCGCCGGGCTCCAGATCCGGTGCGGCAGATGCCCCGGAAGCCGGGACGTGATCCGGGCCGCCGTGGCCGCGACCTCCGTCGAACTGCGAAAGTTGACCGGTAGCAACACCTGCCGGGGATCGCCCTTGTCGGCCAGCTCGGCGAGGAACGTCGGATCGGCCCCGCGGAAGCCGTAGATCGACTGGTCCGGGTCGCCGGCGACGACCGTGGTGCGGGTACCGGTGCCGACGAGCCGGACGAGTTCCGCGGCTTGCGGATCGAGGTGCTGGGCGTCGTCGACGAGCAGGTGCCGCACCCGGGCACGCTCGGTGCGCAGCAGGTCCGGGTCGGTGGCGAACGCGGTGAGGGCCGCGCCGATGAGTTCGGCGGCGTCGAGCGCAGGCGCCGTGGCCTCGGGGGCCTC
Organism: Rhodococcus sp. JS3073; assembly: GCF_026810085.1. Classification (NCBI taxonomy): domain Bacteria; kingdom Bacillati; phylum Actinomycetota; class Actinomycetes; order Mycobacteriales; family Nocardiaceae; genus Rhodococcus; species Rhodococcus sp. JS3073. The sequence goes on from NZ_CP113951.1 coordinate 956,757, forward strand.
GACCCCGACGGCACCGCGCAGCAGCATGCCGTGCTCGTACCGGGCGGCGAACATTCCCGCCGCCACCCACTCGGGACGGGCGTGACGTTGCCCCAGCTTGATCAGGTCTTCGGGGCCGAGGCCCCGCTCGCTCGAGCGCAGCATGAGGTCGCGCAGCTCGACGGCGAAGCCGCCCAGTGCCAGTGCTGGACGCAGCCGTTCGGGCCACATCTCACCGCCGTCCGCGATGTCGCCGTGCAGCATCTCGCGCAGCACGGCGTCCTGTTCGGCGCCGGTGATGAGGCGCGGCGGCGGATTTCCGTGGGCGGCGGCCTGCAGTCTCAGCACCGCGAAGGCGTAGGAGTGGACAGTGCGCACGAGCGGTTCGCGCGTGGCGCGGGGGCCGTGGTGTTCGTCATGGCCGACGAGGGCGCCGGTGACCTCTTCGCGGACCCGGCCCGCCGCTCGCTTCGACTGCGTCAGGACGAGCACCGACTCCGGGTCTTCGCCACCGGCGATCCGGTCCACCGCGACGTCGACGAGAAGCGACGTCTTTCCCGTTCCGGGGCCGCCGAGCACCTGCCAGGGATTCCAGCCCAGGCCGAGGGGCGGCGCGGTGAGGACCCGCTGCGTGGCGTCGTCCCACACCCGCGCCTCGCGGACCGGGTTCCGGCGGTGCACGAGCCGGGCACGGGGAACCGACGTCCTGGTGCGCACCGCCGATTCCGTCATGGGTGGCATTCCACCAGAACGGTCCGACATCTCGTGCGGCGACCCGATCCGGCATCATGGGTCACGTGTCAGCACTGAATACGTACCTGTTCGGCGCCGAGGACGGCACGGAGATCCTCGCCCTGCACGGACTCACCGGTCATGGCAGACGGTGGGAGGCGCTGGCCACCGACCAGCTGCCGGACGCCCGCTGGATCTCCCCCGACCTGCTCGGGCACGGCCGCTCCACGTGGTCGCCGCCATGGAATCTCGAGGCCCACGTCGCGAGTCTCGTCGACACTCTCGACGCACACGCGCGGGGACCGGTCCTGGTGGTGGGCCACTCGTTCGGGTGCGCCCTGGCACTGCATCTGTCGCGGGCCGTCCCCGACCGCGTCCGGGGACTCGTGCTGCTCGATCCCGCGATCGGACTCGATCCCGAGCTGATGCAGTCCGTGGCGGATCTCACCATCTCCTCCCCCGACTACACCGACGTCGCAGAGGCCCGGTCCGAGAAGGTGCACGGCTCGTGGGGTGAGGTGGCACGCGAGGTCCTCGAGAACGAGATCGCCGAACACCTGGTGCCGCTGGCGAACGGCCGGGTGAACTGGCGGCTGTCCACCCCGGCGGTCGTCACAGCGTGGGGCGAGCTCGCACGCGAGGCCGTCCTGCCGCCCGCGCACCTGCCGACCGTCCTCGTGCAGGCGTCGAAGGTGCAGCCGCCGTACGTCACACCCGAGTTCCGCAAGGCTCTCACCGACCATCTGGGCGACAACCTCACCGCCGTCGACCTCGACTGCGATCACATGGTGCCGCAGGCCCGGCCCGACGAGGTCGCCGAGCTCGTCCGCACGCTCCTCTGATGGTCGAGTGATGGTCGCGACGACGGAGGAACAGGTCGAGGCGGTCCGCGCGCTGGTCGCGGCGATTCCGCCCGGCCGGGTTGCCACCTACGGCGACATCGCCTCGGCGGCAGGCCTGTCCAGCGCGCGGACGGTCGGCTGGATCATGCGTACCGACTCCGCCGACCTCCCCTGGCACCGGGTGCTGGGCGCGTCGGGACGACCGGCGCCGCACCTCGCGCACCGCCAGATCGCGAAACTCGAACTCGAGGGTGTTCCCATCCGGGACGGCCGCGTGGATCTCGCGGCCGCACGGCACCGGTTCGATCAGGCCGGCTGACGTCCCCGCCGCCTCAGCAGGTGCTCGGCGCGGGATCACCGCGGAACCGGGCGTCCATCCAGTCCAGCCCCTGGGGCAGTCCCAGCGCCGCCGCCGACAGGTGGTCGGGGGTCGGAGTGAGCAGCGTCTGCACCGGAGTGCCCGCGTCGCAGTACCGCCGCAGGGTGGTGTCGATCGAATCGACCGGGATCAGCGCGTCGGTCGGGCTGTGCCATTCGAAGATCGGCGTGGTGGGCACGCCGGGATAGAGCTCCAGGCTGTTCTCCTCCATCACCTTCCACGCTTCCGGGTCGTCCATGAAGTTCTTGTTGTCGGTCATCTGTGATGCGCTGCGCCCGATTCCGAACAGCATGATCTCGTTGGTGCATCCGTTGCCGATCATCTGCTTCATCCAGCGGCCCTGATCGTTGAGCTGGCCGCTGACGTCGATGCGGTCCGGGTATTCGCGTTCCAGCCCCAGCGCGGCGGCCATCGCGAGACCGAACGCGGGGTGCGGGTTGGTGCCCAGCGCCTCCGCCATCTTCACCAGGTTCATCGGGGTTCCGCCTTCGGCGGCGCCGACGATGTTCAGTTCGGGGGCGTAGCTCGGGGCCAGCGCCGCCGCCCAGGCCGTGGCCATGCCGCCGCCGGAGTATCCGCCCAGCCCGACCTTGCTGTTCTGCACCTGGAGTTCGGGGACCTGCTGGACGGCGCGGATGCCGTCGAGGGTGATCTGGCCTCCGAGCTTCGCCGCGCCGTACGCCATCCTCGGTCCCAGATGGTCGGGCAGCGCCACTGCCCACCCGCGCGCGAGTGCGATGTTGAGTCCGGCGGCCTCGCGGATCTGGTGCAGCGGGTCGGTGGTGTAGAGCTCGGTGACGATCTTGCACTTGTTGCCCAGCGAATTGATGATGTGCTGGTACGACACCAGCGGACCGTCCGGGACGTGGTTCGGGGGCAGCACGTATGTGGTGTTCGCCGCGATCGGCCTGCCCTCGGAGTCGGTGGTCCGGAACAACAGCTCCCACATCGCGCTACCGGGGAAATAATACGACGGCGGCAGCTGGCGGATCTTCAGGACTTCGCCCGGAGCATGGTCGGCGACGTCCGCGGGTTGGATGTAGAACGGGTCCGGGTCGGCGACGGGGAAGATCGCGTCGGCAGCGGGTGGGGACAGCAAGGGGGGCAACAGCAACGGCGGTTGTGCCGCGGAGGCGCCTGCGCCCACGAGGGCGGCCGTCAGCGCGAGGACCGAGCCGAGTACAGCGGTGCCGAAGGATCTGCGGAACAACGAGCCCATGACATACCCCACAATTCAGCGAGCGGGTCGACGGCATCACTATGCCAGAGCGTCGATAAAGATCAGCCCCTTTCCCGGTACCGAAGTGGTCTCTGACCGATACTTCGATTCACAGGTACTTCACACGACGAGCGTCGGCGTCGCGGACATCGAGGCGTCGCCGGACACGACCAGGGTGGCAAGGACATTCACGGCCGCGGTCAGCTCGGACACCGGCCGCGTGAAGGGCAACCGCTGGTGATCGTCGAACAGATGACCGGTACCGAACCGGGGCCCGGGAGCCAGGAGCAAGCCCCTCGACCGCGCCGAGGCGACGAGTTCCGTCGAACTCGTTCCGGCAGGAAGGGTGCACCACAGGGACAGTCCCCCGGCGGGCAGCACGTAGTCCCACCCGGGCAACCGCTCGTCCACCGCCGCCGCGAGCGCGTTCCGCTGCACCCGCAGGTCGCGGCGGCGCTGCGCGACCAGGCGGTCGTGCCAGGCGAACAACCGCACGGCGGCAAGCTGATCCAGCACCGAGACCGACAATTGCCTGCGCGCCATGATCTTGGCCATCTGCGCGGTGCGGGCGGCCTCGGCGCGCACCCAGCCGATGCGGATACCTCCCCACACGGTCTTGCTGAGGCTGCCGATCGCCACGGTCGCCGATTCCGGGACCGGGACGCCGAACGGCTCGAGGTCGTCCGAATCGTCCAGCACGAGTTCCGCCGCCACCTCGTCCACGACGGTCACCACGCCGTGGCGGGCCAGGGTCGCGGCCAGCCGCCGCCTGCCTTCGAGAGTCGCCCTGGCCCCTGACGGGTTGGAGAAGTCCGGCATCAGGTACGCCACCGTCGGGGCGCTCTGCCGCGCAGCCCGGTCCGCGTCGGCGACGAACGCGTCCGGGTCGGTCGCATCGCTCGGCACCGGAACGGGTCTGCCGCCGGCCGCCTGCACGGACTCGACCGCGCCGGGGTAGGTCGGGTGTTCGACCAGGACGCGGTCGCCCGCCTCGACCAGAGCCTCGAAGACCACTTCGGTGGCATCGCCTGCGCCACCGGTGACGAGGATCTGGTCCGCGGTGGTGGGTCGACCCCGCCGCGTGTAATGGTCTGCTATCGCCGCCCGGAGCGTCGTCAGTCCGCCGGGGTGGTAACCGTGCTGGGGCATGAAACGGGGCAGCTCGTCGACTGCGTCGAGATACGCCTCCCTGAGCTCGGGGGCGGCCGCAGGCGCGGCGTTGACGAGGTCGATGACACCGTCCACCGGCGCGCCCACCATGCTCCCCCACGCCGGCGGCCCCGACGGCATCGCCACGAACGTGCCCGATCCGTGCCGCGCCGACGCCCAACCGGACTCGCGCAGTTCGCGATACGCGGCACTGACGGTCACCCGGCTGAGCCGCAGCTCCTCCGCGAGGGCCCGTTCGGCGGGCAGCCGGACTCCCACGGCCATCGACCCGTCCGCCACCCTCTCGCGGAGGGCGTCGGCGAGCCCGCGGTACAGCGGTTGCCCGCCGGTAGGCGCCGCACCGAGCAGCACCGCCAACTCGGCTGCCGAGACGCTTCGGACTGGTTCGACACTCATACAGGCCACTTTCCCACAGAGGACTGGAATTCGCGGTCCACTTTGCCCCGACAATCGATACATGCTGGTAATTGGAATCCTCTTGGCCCTCAGCCTGGCGTCGGTGGCCTGGCTCTGCGTCAGCACGGCGCACGGCGGACGGTCCGGGCTCGCCGGACCTCCGCGCAGCCACCTGCACAGCGACTGAGGGTGTGCGGCAGCATGAGGGAATGAACTCTGCCGCACCCGTTCACGCGATCGTCCTCGCCGGTGGACGAGCCACTCGGATGGGCGGCGTCGACAAGCCGGCCGTGGTGGTCGGCGGACGCCGGATGCTCGACACCGCGCTCGACGCCGTCGACGACTGTGAGCGCATCGTCGTCGTGGGACCTCGGCGCGCCGACCTCGATTCGACGGTGCTCCAGACGCAGGAGACGCCGCCGGGCGCCGGGCCGGTCGCGGGGGTGGCCGCCGGACTCGCCGTGCTCGACGCCGAACCGGACGACCGGGTGATTCTGCTCGCGTCGGACCTGCCGTTCGCGGAACCCACGATGGTGGCGGCCCTCGCCGCCGCCGTGCAGGACGCCGACACAGTGTTCGCGATCGACGAGTCGGGCCGCCTGCAGTTCCTGTTGTCCGCGTGGCGCGTCGGCGCGTTGACCGACCGTGTGCGCTCGCTCGGATCGGCGGTCAACCAGCCCATGAAGGCACTCGTTCCGGACACGTTCGACACGGTCCTCTTCCGCGGCGTCACGGACTGCGACACACCGGAGGACGTCGAGCGAGCCCGGAGCAGGGCCGCGGCGACGCCGGTCACGATCGACGAGGCCCGGGACGCGATCCTGACCGCCGTCCCCCCGCTCCCACCGCGGTCCGCGGCACTCGGCACGTCGCTCGGCGCCACCCTCGCCGAGCCGCTACTCGCCGCCGAAGCTCTGCCTCGCATCGCCGTCTCCGCCATGGACGGATACGCCGTCGCAGGCGACGGTCCGTGGGTGCTGCGCGACGACATCCGGTACGCGGGGAGCTCCGAGGAACTCGAGCTGGCGGAGGGCGAAGCGGCCCGGATCGCGACGGGCGCGCACCTCCCCAGCGGTGCCACCGCCATCGTGCGGGACGAATTCGCCGTGGTGACAGACATTTCCGAGGGACCGCGACTGTCCCGCAAGGAGGACGCCCCCGTGCGCGACGACGCGCGGCGGCGCGGGGAGGACTGGCACGAGGGGTACCGGCTCGCAGTGGAGGGCACGGCCGTCACGCCCGCACTCGTCTCCGCCGCCGCGAGCGCGGAGGTGACCACCGCGGGGGTTCGCGGCCCCGTCCGCGCACACGTGGTGGTGACGGGTGACGAGATCCGGCGGGACGGTCCGCTGCGACACGGGCAGACGCGGGACGCCCTGGGACCCGTTCTCCCCCAGTTCCTCTCGTGGTGCGGCATCCGGACGGTCGCCGACACCCACCTGCGGGACACGTCCGACAGCTTCGACGAACTGTTCCGGGAAGTCCGCCAGCCCGATCTGATCGTGATCGTCGGGGCGACCGGTGGCGGCGCGGCCGACCAGTTGCGTGCCGCGCTCGACCGGGCGGAGGCCCGGATCGTGGTGGGGCGGGTGCGGTGCCGCCCGGGCGGTTCGCAGGTGACCGCCCTGCTACCCGACGGTCGGGTGGTGCTGGGGCTGCCCGGAAACCCGTACGCCGCGGTCGTGACGCTCCTGACCACGGTTCCGTCCATCGCGGCGGCACTCACCGGTCGCACCCCGGCGCCGCGTCAGCTGGGACGTATCGCGAATGCGTCCGAGGTCAGTGGCGACGCCACCCGGATCCTGCCCGCCGTCCCGCAACCGGACGGCACGTGGCACGTCGCCCCCGGAATCCGGACCGCGCATCTCGCGGGCCTGATCGACCGCGAAGCGCTCGCGCTGGTCCCGGCGGGTGCGGCCGACGGCGATCTCGCCGAGCTGGTCCCGCTACCGCGCTGACGGTTCAGCGCTGGAACGACAGTGTGCGCAGCGCGGCCGGAATTCCACTGCGGTAGCGCTCCGCCACAAGGCCGACGATGGCCGGATCGACACCGAGCGGCTCGGCCACTCCGTCCGCACCGGCATCGGCGAGACGCGCGTGGAACAGTCCGTGGGCCAAGAGATACGACGCGACGAACACGCGCTTCTCGCCGTCCGCCCGCAGCCCGGCCACCACGTCGGGGACGCGCGGCTGCGCTGTCGCCACGTAGCCGATCCGGACGCGCGACGCCACGAGTTCCGACAGCAGCGCCGCGGCGCGCCGGACGTCGCGCAGGGCCCGCGGGTCGGACGAGCCGGCCGCGGCGAGCACGACCGCGTCGCCGGGCCGCCAGCCCGCGTCGACCAGCCGCCGCAGCAGGACCTCCGCGAGAACGGGGTCCGGTCCCAGCGCCCGGGTCACGGCCACCGACGGGTGACCGCTGTCTGCGACTTCCCGCGGAACATCGGTGTGGACGTGGTAGCCCGACGCGAGGAACGCCGGGACCACGACAGCGGGCCCGGTGATGTCGCGGAGCACCTCGGCGGGCGACGGCCCGAGAACGTCCACGAAGGACACCCGGGTCGGTCCGACCTGCTCGGCGACGGCGTCGGCGAGCGCGGCGATCATCTCCACGCCCCGGGGACTCCGCGTTCCGTGTGCCACCAGTACCAGTGCTGTCTCGTTCACTGCTGTCCCTCCTCACGTGAATCGACGCAGTCGACGGGGTCGAGCGCGAGGCGATATCCCCGCTTGACCACCGTCTGGACGGCTTTCGGTGCGCCCAGGGATGCGCGCAGCCTCGCCACGGCCGTCTCCACGGCGTGGGTGTCGCCGCCGCCACCGGGCAGCGCCGCGAGCAGTTCGTCCCGCGGCACGACCCGGCCGGGACGGGCGCCGAGTGTGCGCATCAGCGACATGGCGGCGGGGGGGAGCTGCCGCACCTCGCCGTCGACGACGACGCATCCGCCGCGGATGCTCAGCTCGTGTCCGGCGGTCTGGATCTTGTTCGCCCGCCTCGGCAGCTCGTCGGCGATGTGCCGGGCGAGTGCGCCCAGCCGCGAGCGCGCCGGCATCGTCGTCGGCACCTCGAGTTCGCGCAGCGGTCCCGCGGTCACCGGTCCCACGCAGGCCGCGAGCACTCGGTGCCGGAACGAGTGCAGCACCATCTCGATCATTCCGGTCTCCTTGGCGCGGGTCAGCAGCGAGGCCACCGCCGGTGCGCTGGTGAAGCTGACCGCGTCGAGTCCGCCGGAGGCGATCAGTTCGATCATCCGGTCCATCGGGGCCTGGTCCTCGAGCGGCGTCCACCGGTAGACGGGGACGGCGATCACGTCGGCGCCCGCGCAGCGGAGCACCTCGCAGAAGTCCGCGACCGGCTCCCATTCCGTGGTGGCACCGTGCAGCTGGACCGCGATGCGCTTGCCTTCGACGCCCTCACCGAGCAGGTGATCGAGCACCTCCGCCGACGACTCCGAGGCGGGTGACCACTCTTCCCGCAGGTCTGCGGCCCGGATCGCGCCCTTCGCCTTGGGTCCGCGGGCCAGGAGGCGGCTCGAGGCCAGTGCGCGGCCCAGCTCCTCCGCTTCGCCCCAGCCGTCCGCGGCCTCAATCCAGCCGCGGAAGCCGATCCCCGTCGTCGCGACGACGATCTCCGGCGGGTTGTCGATGATCTGGCGTGTGACGCGCTCGAGTTCCGTGTCGTCGGCCAGCGGGATGATGCGGATGGCCGGGGCGTGCACGACGGTGGCGCCGCGCCGCGTCAGCAGCGTGGCGAACTCTTCCGCACGCCGGGACGCCGTGATTCCGATCGTGAACCCGCACAGCGGCGTGTCGTCGTTCACGCGTTCGTGCTGTGAACCTGGACGACGCCGGCCCACACCCGCACGTCGTACACGGGCAGCCGCACCGACTCGTCGTCGAGGCAGCGTCCGTCGACCAGCGAGAACACCTGCTTGAGCAGCGGCGACGCCACGGTAGGCTCGCCGGCCCGGTCACCAACGAGGCCGCGGGACATCACGGCCGCGCGCCCGAACGGGTCGATGTTGCCCACGGCGCGCAGCGATCCGTCCTCGAGCAGGAACAGTGCCACCTGCTCCCCGCCCCGCAGCAGCACCGCCACCCCGAGACCGGGAATCAGCTGGCTGAGCGGGCACGCGGACGTCCATTCGAGACGGCCTGACTGGACGCTTTCACGCCTGGTTCCACTGGCACTGTGCACGTTCATGTCGACGACGGTCATCACAGTCCTCCTTCGGGCTGGTGTGTATCCGTGCTTGGATACATCGTTCGGGGTCGGTGTTTCCGCAGCGTTAAGCGGGGATTACTCCGATGTAGAAGCTGCGAATTTCGGCATTCCCATCAACACCGGGACCTTCCGGACGCCCGTGTCGTCGAACGAGACGGTCGGATCGGCCTCCTCGGGCGCGTTGACGAACGACACGAACCGCGACAGCTTCTCCGGGTCCTCGAGCACGCCCGCCCACTCGTCCTTGTATCCCAGAACGTGCTTGGCCATGGCCGCCTCGAGATCGGCGGCGATGCCCAGGCTGTCCTCGCACACCACGGCCTTGAGGTGGTCGAGCCCACCTTCGAGGGAGTCGACCCACGGCGCGGTGCGCTGGAGACGGTCCGCGGTGCGGATGTAGAACATGAGGTACCGGTCGATGTAGCGGACGAGGGTTTCGTCGTCGAGCCCACCGGCGAGCAACTGGGCGTGCTTCGGAGACTGGCCGCCGTTGCCGCCGACGTACAGGTTCCAGCCGTTTTCGGTGGCGATGACGCCGACGTCCTTGCCGCGCGCCTCGGCGCATTCGCGGGCGCAGCCGGAAACACCGAACTTGATCTTGTGCGGGGACCGCAGGCCGCGGTACCGGTTCTCCAGGTCGACCGCCATCCCGACGGAGTCCTGCACGCCGTACCGGCACCAGGTGGATCCGACGCAGCTCTTCACGGTGCGCAGCGACTTGCCGTAGGCCTGACCGGACTCCATGCCCGCGTCGACGAGACGCTTCCAGATCGCGGGCAACTGCTCGACACGGGCGCCGAACAGGTCGATGCGCTGACCGCCGGTGACCTTCGTGTAGAGGCCGAAGTCGCGGGCCACCTCGCCGATGACGATGAGCTGTTCGGGCGTGCATTCGCCACCGGGCATCCGCGGCACCACCGAGTAGGTGCCGTTCTTCTGGATGTTGGCCAGGAAGTGGTCGTTCGTGTCCTGCAGACCCGCCTGGTTGCGGTGCAGGATGTGGTCCGAGTCGGTGGACGCCAGGATCGACGCGACGACGGGCTTGCAGATGTCGCAGCCCGAACCCTTTCCGTACTTCGAGATCAGCGCGGAGAACGTGCGCGTGTCCGTGGCCTGCACGATCTCGAACAGTTCGGCGCGGGACTGCTCGAAGTGCTCGCACAGCGCCTTCGACATCACCACGCCGGACGACGCGAGGAGCTGCTTGATGGTCGGCAGGCAGCCGCCGCACGTCGTTCCGGCGTTGGTGCAGCTCTTGACCTGCGCGATGTCGCAGGCGCCGTCGGCGATGGCACCGCAGATCGACCCCTTGGTGACGCCGTTGCACGAGCAGACCTCGGCGTCGTCGGGAAGGGACCCGGCGCCGGGCTTCTCCCCCGCCGGCGAGATGAGCGAGGCCGGATCGCCCGGCAGTTCGCGGCCGACGAGCGGGCGAAGCGACGCGTACGCGGAGGCGTCGCCGACGAGGATGCCGCCGAGCAGCGTCTTCGCGTCGTCGGACACGACCAGCTTGGCGTAGGTGCCCTTGGCGGCGTCGCTGAGAACTACCTCCAGTGCGCCGGGGGTCTGAGCGTGCGCGTCGCCGAAACTGGCGACGTCCACGCCCATCAGCTTGAGCTTGGTGGACAGGTCGGCGCCCGGGAACTCCGCCGCCCCGCCGAGCAGCCGGTCCGCTACGATCTCCGCGGTGGTGTAGCCGGGAGCGACGAGGCCGTAGCACCGTCCCTCCACCGCGGCGCACTCGCCGACCGCGTAGATGTTCTCGTCCGACGTGCGGCAGCCGAGGTCCGTGATGATCCCGCCCCGCTCGCCGACCTCGAGTCCGGCGTCGCGGGCCAGCTGGTCCTGCGGCCGCACACCCGCGGAGAACACCAGCAGCGCGGCCTCGATCACCGAACCGTCGGACAATTCGACGCTGATCCCGTCCGGACCCTCGGTGATGCCGGCGGTGCCGACACCCGTGTGGACGGTGAGACCCAGGTCGGTGACCAGGTTGGCGAGCAGCGCTCCACCGCCCTCGTCCACCTGCAGCGGCATCAGCCGGGGCGCGAACTCGACGACGTGCGGTGTCATGCCCATCAACTTGAGCGCGTTCGCGGCCTCGAGTCCGAGCAGACCACCACCGACGACGACACCGACGGCGCCGGGACCGGCCGCGTCGGCACGCTTCCGGATGCCGTCGAGGTCGTCGAGCGTGCGGTAGACGAAGCACTCCGGACGGTCGTGCCCGGGAATCGGCGGCACGAACGGGTACGAACCGGTGGCCATCACGAGAGCGTCGTACGCGACGACCTCGCCCGAATCGGTGGTGACCTTGCGGGACTCCCGATCGATGGTCGCGGCCCGGCGGCCGATCCGGAGGTCGACGAGAGCGTCGTCCGGGTAGTCGTTACCCGCGAGCGCAAGCTCCTTGGGGTCCCACGCCCCCACGTAGGAGGACAGTCCCACCCGGTCGTACGCGGGGAGGGGCTCCTCGCAGAGCACCGTCACCGACCAGTCGTCCGCCTCGTCGCGCGCACGCAACGCCTCGACGAATCGATGTCCGACCATTCCGTGTCCGATGACCACTGCTGACTTGCGGCTCATGCCGTCGCTCCTTCTAGCTGAATTGCTCGAGTTCATGCGGTACTGCGTGAGGTCACGCCGAAACCGACACCTTTTCGTCGTCGCCGTCGGAGACGGTGAGCCCACGAGTGACGGACGGGCGGCGCAGGAAGACGAACCAGGTGACGAAGATGCAGGCGATGTAGAAGGCGAGGAACACCCAGAACGCCATGGTCGCCGACTTCGCGGTACCGCCGTAGGACGCGCGCAGCACCAGGTTGATGCCGACCCCGCCGAGGCCACCGATGGCGCCCGCGAACCCGATGAGGGCGCCGGACATCGCCCGCGACCACGCCGCCTTCGCATCCCGGCTCAGGCCCTCGAGTCCCTGCGCCTTGGCCTCGAAGATCGACGGAATCATCTTGTAGACCGAGCCGTTGCCGATGCCCGCCAGCAGGATGAGGGTGATGAAGCCGAACACGAATGCCACCAGCACTCCGGCCGTTGCCGCGCCGGGCGTGCCGTCGTCGACGGTGCCCGCGGTCACCAGCACTGCGGCGGCGAGCGCCATGGCGACGAACGTGTACAGCGTGATCTTGCCGCCGCCGATGCGGTCGGCGAGCTTGCCGCCCATCGGGCGCGCGATGGAGCCGAGCAGCGGTCCGATGAAGGCGATCTGCGCGGCGTGCAGCGCAGCCTCCGCGGGGGTGGCGCCACCGGCGAGGAAGTTGATCTGCAGGACCTGGCCGAACGCGAAGCTGAAGCCGATGAACGATCCGAACGTGCCGATGTAGAGGAAGCTGATGACCCACGAGTCGGAGAACTTCAGCGCCTTGGCCATCGACCGGAGATCGGACTTCTGGTTGCCGAGGTTGTCCATGAACAGGGCGGCGCCGACCGCGGCAACGGCGATGAAGACCAGGTAGACGGCACAGACGATCCAGGGCTCCGTGTTACCCAGGGTGGCGATCACGAGCAGGCCGATCACCTGGATCATCGGGACACCGATGTTGCCGCCGCCGGCGTTGAGACCGAGCGCCCAGCCCTTGAGCCGCTGCGGGTAGAACGCGTTGATGTTGGTCATCGACGAGGCGAAGTTGCCGCCGCCGACGCCGGCGAGGGCGGCCACGAGGATGAACGTCGTGTACGACGCGCCGGGGTTCATCATCAGGTACAGGGTGAACAGCGTCGGCACGAGCAGGACCAGGGCGCTGAAGACGGTCCAGTTCCGGCCGCCGAATCGGGCCGTCGCCACCGTGTACGGGATTCGCAGAATCGAGCCGACGAGGGTCGGGACAGCGACCAGGAAGAACTTGCCCGCCGCGTCGATGCCGTAGATGTCGGTCGGCATGAACAGCACCATGACGGACCAGATCGACCAGACGGAGAAGCCGACGTGCTCAGCGACTACCGACCAGATCAGGTTCCGCTTGGCGATGTCCTTGCCGCCCGCCTCCCAGGCGTCGACGTCTTCCGCGTCCCAGTGCTCGATGTAGTGCTTCTTCACCCGGGCCTCCTCGTTGTGTGGGAGACCCAAAGGTAGAAAACCGGTGTTGCGGCGGTGCTGCGGTCGGTGACCGCGACGTCAACTGATCCTCACTTTTCAGCCGGGCCGATGTGAGGTTTCCTGCATGTTTCCTAGGCGTGTCGAAGAGCGTCCTGCGGCTCCGAATCGACGTGCCAGCTGTCCTCGAGCATGCGCGGCTTGCACGCCTGGAACGCAGCGAAGAGGAGGATCACCACACCGAACGTCAAGAATCCGAACGACAGGGTCCACCCGCCGGAGGCATCGTGGAACACCCCGAACAGTAGTGGACCGAGGCACGCGACGGCGTAGCCCACGCCCTGGGTGAAACCGGACAGCGTCGCCGAGCCGATGTGGCTGCGCGTGCGGAGGTTGATCAGCGTCAGCGACATCGGGAACGTGCTGGGCCCGAGCCCGAGCAGCACGATCCACAGGATGGGCGCGCTCATGGGGGCCAGCAGGAGGCCGCTGAAGGACACGAGGTAGCAGACCGCGCACCCGATCACGACCGGGAACGGGTTGCGCATGCGCGCGCACAGCGTGGGGGCGCCGAACGCCGCGACGAGGCCCATGAACGAGAACAGTCCCACCATGGCACCACCGAACGCCTCGCTCGCGCCGGCGTCGGACAGGATGTCGGGGATCCAGGTGAACATCGAGTACGTGATCATCGACGTCATCCCGAACATGCCGGCCATGCCCCAGCCGACGGGCGATCGCCAGGCCTTCCCGTGGGGACGGTCGGCCGAAACGTCCGCGGGCGGTTGCGCCGTCACGACCACGGCGCGACGTCGTTCGCGGGTGAGGAGGAGGATCCACGGGACCGCCGCGGCGAAGCCGAGGAGCGCCCACACGCCGATCGAGACCCGCCAGCCGAATGCCTCGGCGAGCGGGACGGCCACGAAGGCGGGCGCGATGGTGCCGATCTGCACGCCGACGATGTAGACCGCGCTCATCACGGCCAGCCGGTCGGAGAAGTAACGCTTGACGAGCGGCGGAATCACCACGTTGCCGATTCCCATGCCTGCCAGCGCCAGCGCCGACAGTGCCAGCAACGACCAGGTGTCGCTCATCAGGGCTCTCGTGAGCATGCCGACCGCGGCCATCAGCATCGCGACGAGGGCGGTCCGTTCCAGGCCCCACCGCTTGGCGATGAGCGGCGTCCCCAGTCCGAACAGCGCGAACATCGCCGTCGGCACCATTCCGAACACCCCGACGACCGTCGGCGAGAATCCGATGTCCTCCCGGATCTGCGAGGCAAGCGGGGTGAACGAGGTGACCGCCAGCCTCAGGACGAGAGCAGACATGGCGATCGCACAGAAGACGAGGAGGCGGCCGCGTAGAAGAGTCACGAGATAAATCATAGGATGACAGGATGACCTTTGGAAAACCCGTGCGCCGCTCGAGTCTGATCTCACAGGTCACCGAGCAGCTGCGCGACGAGATCTGCAGTGGTCGGTGGGCGGTGGGCGAGAAGATCCCCACCGAGACCGCGCTGTCCGAACTCACCGGGACGGGACGCAACACCGTCCGCGAGGCGGTGCAGGCGCTCGTCCACACCGGGCTGCTCGAACGGCGGCAGGGATCCGGCACGTACGTCGTCGCCATCTCCGACGTCGGGGGCACACTGGGCAAGTACTTCGCCGGCGCGCACGAGCGCGATGTCACGGAACTGCGGCAGGCACTCGACGTCACCGCCGCAGCCCTCGCCGCCCGGCGCCGCACCCCGGACGACGTCGCACGCTTGAAGGGTCTCCTCGACGAGCGTTCCCGGTGCTGGGCCGAATCCGACACGGAGTCCGCCGTCGCGGCGGACGTCGCCCTGCACCGCGCGATCGTCGAAGCGAGTCACAACGCCGTGTATCTGGAGTTCTACGACTCGCTGCTGCCCTCGATCGCCCAGACCGTCGACCGGCACGTGCACGCGACCGGTGCCGGGTTCCACGACGAGCACGGGCGTCTGATCCAGGCGGTGGTCGACGGGGACGAGGCCGCCGCGACCACGGCCGCGCGCGACCTGTTCGCGGAGCTGCTCACCTAGAGCAGGAGGCGCACCACGTCGGCCGTGCGGGCGAGCCCGGGAAACGCCTCCGCGGTCGACCGGGGGTGCAGCACGTGGACGGCGAGCCTGAACAGCACCGCACGCAGAAGCATCTGCGGCCACTCGGGGAGATCTTCCCAGCGCCCGATGAGGGCCTCGTCGGCCCCGCCCCAGGAGATGGCGTCCACCACGGCCACCGCCGCCGCCCACGACGCGGGACGCCAGTACGGCGTGATGTCGGTGATCCCCGGCGCGAGCGCACCGGCGAACAGGACGGTGCCGAACAGATCTCCGTGGACCAGCTGGTCGGGGCTCGTGACGGGCTTGCGCAGCGTCGCGAGCCCGGTGATCAGTTCCAGGCTCTTGCGGCCGTCGGGGGACGGCGTCTCGAGCTGTTCCGCACCCTTCGCGCTGCGCAGCGGGATCTTCTCCCAGGCGGCCCGATCTGCCGCCACGAACACGTCGACCTCCGCCCACGGCGCGACCGGGGGCTGCACGAGGAACCGGGGACGGTCGAGCTGCGAGGTGGCGGCGTGCAGCCGGCCCGACATCGACACGACCTCGTCGTGCCGCGGCTCGGGTGTGCCCTCGATGAACGTGTCGGCGCGCCACCCGGAGACCACGTACCTGCCGTCGGTGGACCGCACGGGGCGCGCGAGCCGCACCCCGTCCACCTCGAGCGTCTCGCGGACCTTGGCGGACCATGCGGCGCGCGCGTGGTCGGCGACGGCTGACAGGACTACGTCTCCACAGAGCCACCCGCCGTCCCAGTCCGCACCGAGTGGGATGGGCTCGACTTCCCGGAGGCCGAACGTGGAGCACACGTGCTGAGGGGGTTGGCCTGTGCTCACGGACTCAACGCTACCGCCGGGTGGGCCGGTGACACTGCAAGGCGCGCTGGCCCGGAGATCGCAATCACGCCACGACGAAGGTCAGACGAAGGTCAGTAGACGGGCAGGCTGGTGTCCACCTGTTTCGCCCACGCGATCACGCCGCCCTGCAGATGTGTGGCGTCCGAGAAGCCGGCCTTCTTCAGCGCGGCCAGCGCCTCCGCCGACCGGACGCCGGTCTTGCAGTGCAGCACGATCGGCTTGTTCTGCGGAAGCTCCGACAGCGCCTCGCCCGACAGGATGCGGTCCTTCGGGATCAGCACGGCACCGGGCAGGTGGACGATGTCCCACTCGACCGGCTCGCGCACGTCGATCAGTTCGATCTCCTTGCCGGAGTCGAGGAGGTCGCGCAGCTCCGTGGCCGTGATGGTAGAACCGGCCGCCGCCGCCTGCCCCTCGTCGGACACCACACCGCAGAACGCGTCGTAGTCGATCAGTTCGGTGATCGGGGTCCGCGCGGGGTCGCGGCGCAACGTGATGGTGCGGTAGGTCATGTCGAGCGCGTCGTAGACCATCAGCCGGCCGAGCAGCGATTCCCCGATGCCGGTGATCAGCTTGACGGCCTCGGTGGCCATGATCGACCCGA
The DNA here is from genome assembly GCF_026810085.1 of Rhodococcus sp. JS3073. Taxonomy (NCBI): domain Bacteria; kingdom Bacillati; phylum Actinomycetota; class Actinomycetes; order Mycobacteriales; family Nocardiaceae; genus Rhodococcus; species Rhodococcus sp. JS3073. The sequence continues at coordinate 973,285 of NZ_CP113951.1, forward strand.
TCGACGCGCACAGCACACCCAGCACGCCGCCCTCGGCGCACGACGGCACCATGCCCGGCGGGGGCGCCTCCGGGTACAGGTCGCGGTAGTTGAGTCCCCGACCATTCGGCGCATCTTCCCAGAACACGGACGCCTGGCCCTCGAATCGGTAGATCGAGCCCCACACGTACGGCTTGTGCGCCAGGACGGCCGCGTCGTTGACGAGGTACCGGGTGGCGAAGTTGTCGGTGCCGTCGAGGATCAGGTCGTACTGCTCGAACAATTCGACGGCGTTGTCGGGCTCGAGCCGGAACTCGTGCAACCGGACGTCGACGTTGTCGTTGATCTCACGGATCGAGTCGCGCGCACTCTCGGCCTTCGGACGGCCCACGTCGGACCGGCCGTGGATCACCTGTCGCTGCAGGTTCGACATGTCGACCTCGTCGAACTCGACGATGCCGAGCGTCCCGACACCCGCCGCAGCCAGGTACAGCAGGGCGGGCGAGCCGAGGCCGCCCGCACCGATGACGAGGACCTTCGCGTTCTTCAGGCGCTTCTGCCCCGCCATGCCGACGTCCGGGATGATCAGGTGCCTGCTGTACCGCGCCACCTCGTCACGGGAAAGTTCGGCGTCCGGTTCCACCAGCGGCGGCAGCGCCTCGGTGGTCTTCACAGAACGGTCAAGCGACACGGTCCACTCCTGACGATTGCGCGACAGCTTCCGATGCGTCGGACAGCATTGAGTTCAACGCCCCGACGGGGTCCATTCTTCCCCTGCCGCCGGCAGTCGCGCGGGGCGGCCCCGGCTCACGCCCTCGGGAACGGCCACGGATTGAAATGGCAGGTCAGACCGTTCATCGGGACGACACCCTCGGGGTCGAGCTGCGCGATGTCGTTGTTGGCCGTCCCGAACGTCTGCTGCATCATCACCGGCGCGAGGCCGCCTTCGGTCTCGCACGGCTGGTGGTCCTGGTAGCCGATGGCATGCCCGATCTCGTGGTTGATCTGGTATTGCCGGTACGACCCGATGTCCCCCTGGAACGCGATGGCACCCCGCACCCAGCGTGGCTCGTTGAGGACGACGCGATCGATGCCGGGGTTGTAGCACGACACCTCCAGCTGAATGTCGTAGCCGCACGCCTCACGGATGGTCATCTGCGACGTCAGAGACACCCGGAAGTCGGGGTCGCCCTGGTCGACGCGGCGGAACGCGAACCGCGGGTCCTTCGTCCAGCTCTTCGGATTCGACAGGGTCTGGTCGACCATCCGGCCGAACGACTCGTCGCCGCCGAATCCGGACGTGTCGACCCCGTCCTCGATCTCGACGCTGTACGTGAATTCCCGTTCGGTGCCCTGCCCGACCTTGGTCCCGCTTCCGGGAACCACGTGCCACGTGCCTGCGCCCACCGCCGTGAACGGACCGCCCTCGGGCAACGCGCCCGAGGGAAGTTCGGCGGCGAAGTTTCCGTCGGCTTCCGGGGGGATCCCGATGACGCTCGAACCGTCGGTGTCGCGGGACAGGGTACCGAATCCGGGGGTGTCGGTCTCGGCCGTCGTCTCGTTGCCGCCGGTGTCCCGGACCGCGTCGACCACGACGAGAACGGTGACCACCAGGAGGATCGGGATGGCGTAGGCGCGCCACCCGTAGGTGGAGACGAACCGACCGATGCGGCTCTGCTTCCTCGCCTGCCGCTCGGGGCGCGGGTTCCTGGGCCTGCCGACGTCGCGGCTGGTCGGGTCCCATTGCGCGCGGAGTGGTTGATGCGACTGCGCCTGCGGTGCCGACTGCGAAGCGCGGGGACGGACTTCACGCTGGTCGATGCTGCGCGATCGTCGCTCCCCGTCCTCGGAGCTCTGGGGAGCCCGGCCGCGAACACGCGGTCCTCCTCGGTCAGTCACGCAGCCCAGAATCTCACAGTCCGGCACCGCCCCGTCCCAGCGCACCGTCCGCAGGTCATTCGGCGTGTCACGCAGATGCGATCCGCAACGCCGCGGCTACCCGGATCACCAGGTGCCCCCCACCCCCGCAGGGCCCTAGTTACCGGTCAGGCAATATCCTTGACCGGGCGAGTCCAGCGAGTCCACCATGAACGGTTCACTACGCGCGGGTATCGTTCACACAGTTACACAGAATGTGACGCGGAATACTTGTGCAGATTGGAAGCGCTATGACTGAACTCGCGGATCGGACGAACTCCGATCGCGATGCCACCCCCGGAAAGGGCACCGGGGCCCGTCGCAGCACGCGACTCCCCCGCGACGCCCGGCGACTGCAGCTACTCGCCGCAGCCAGCGAGGTCTTCGTCACACGCGGATACCACGCTGCCGGTATGGACGAGATCGCCGAGTGCGCCGGTGTGAGCAAGCCCGTCCTCTATCAGCACTTCCCCGGAAAGCTCGAGCTGTACGTGGCCGTGCTGCAGAGCTATGTCGACAGCCTGATCTCCGGCGTCCGGCAGGCGCTGCGCTCGACCACGGACAACAAGCAGCGTGTCCGCGCCGCGGTGCAGGCGTTCTTCGACTTCGTCGACAACGACTCGCAGGGCTTCCGGCTCGTGTTCGAGTCGGACCTCATGGGTGAACCGCAGGTGCAGAGCCGCGTCGAGCAGGCCACCGAGGCGTGCGTGGACGCCGTGTTCGACCTCGTCAGCCACGACTCCGGTCTCGACCCGTACCGCGCCCGCATCCTCGCTGTCGGCCTCGTCGGCGCGAGCCAGTTCACCGCGCGGTACTGGCTCGAGGCGGCGCGCCCGATCCCGAAGGAAGAAGCGGTCGACACGACGGTCACGCTCGCGTGGGGCGGTCTGTCCCGCGTGCCGCTGCATCCCGAACAGCGCTAGCCACGACGCATGAGAAAGGGCCCGCAGTCGAGTCGACTGCGGGCCCTTTCTCATGTGTTCACTTGGTCGGAGCGAATCCGACCTTGCGGATATCGGACGGGCCGATCTCCACGTAGGCGATCTTGCTGGACTGCACGAGGTACTTGCGTCCCTTGTCGTCCTGCAGAGACAGGATCCCGTCGCCACCGGTGAGGGCGTCCGAGACCAATGTCTCGACCTCGTCCGGGGTCTGCTCGCTGCTGACGATGAGCTCACGCGGGCTGTCGATTACACCGATCTTGACCTCCACGGTCAACCTCCGAACTCTCCGAGAAACATCAGCTGTCCTGGCAAGGCTAATGCAGCGGCCGCCGCCGGTGCGCGTCTGTGGGCTGTGCCCTGAGCGAACATGCCGTCAGACAAGCATGACGGCGGTGCCGTCAGACCAGGCCCAGCACGGCCATGCGTTCGGCGTGCATCTCCTGCATGCGGTCGAACAGTGCGACGACGCCATTGAGGTCGCCGGACGCGGAGATGACGAGTTCCGTCAGCGCCTCCCGCTGTGCCAGGACGAACTGCGCCTGCGTGATGGCCTCCCCGAGCAGTCGCCTGCCCCACAGCATGAGGCGGTCCTTGTCGCGGTTGCTGGCCTTGATCGCCTGCTGCACCTCGTGGACGACGAACTCCGAGTGACCGGTCTGCGAGAGCACCTCCTCGACCGTCCGCGACACCTCGGCGGGCAGCGAGTGCCCGATCTCGCGGTAGAAGTCGGCGGCGATCCCGTCACCGACGTAGGCCTTCACCAATGCCTCGAGCCACGTCGACGGGGTGGTGGACGCGTGGTAGTTGTCGAGGGCACGGACGAACGGATCCATCGCCTCGAAGATGTCGAAGCCACGCGCGGTCAGCGCCGTCTCGAGCATCTCGAAGTGGCCCATCTCGGCGGCGGCCATGCTCGCGAGCGCCACTTTGCCCTGCAGGGTCCGCGCCATCTGCGCGTCCTCGGACAGCCGGTAGAACGCGGAGATCTCGCCGTACGCGAGGACCGCGAAGAGTTCACTGACGCCGGGGTGATCAGCGGGAATGGTGGAATCAGAGGATGCAGGCGTGTTGGGCTCCATGGCGCCACAGCCTAGTGCGTCGCCCAGTGATGTTTGCCATGCGTAACCGGTTGTGGGGCGTTCTCCGGCTACAATGATCATGGGCAACCGCTCGTCACCACGTTCGCCTCCATGGAGAACGCGGTTTGAGTGATGATCGATCACGATCCGATCAGCGGTTCCCACCGATAATGTGCGCGCACCTGATCGACGGTCCCAGCCGCGCCTCGCCGAAATCTTCGATTTCTGCGCTGAGGCAGAGGCAGGATCGACTCGGAAGAGGACATCGACGAGCGTCGACTGGGAAATCGGGCCGACCAGCGGCCTGGCCCTTACCTCGTGCGTGCGTGCAGCTACGAGGAAGGCCAGTCCCCTGAGCAAGATCACTGTCGACCATGAAGACGACGCAACCGAAACCACGCTGTCGGCGCAACTCGACTCCACGCACGTCGCCCCCACGTTCGCTGAGCTCGGAGTTCGTGACGAGATCGTCCGCGCTCTCGACGAGATCGGGATCGAGCGCACGTTCGCGATCCAGGAGCTGACGCTCCCCCTCGCCCTCGCCGGCGACGACCTGATCGGTCAGGCCCGTACGGGCATGGGCAAGACGTTCGGTTTCGGCGTCCCGCTGCTCCACCGCATCTCCAGCGGCACCACCGGTACGGCCGCACTCGACGGCACTCCCCGTGCGCTGGTCATCGTCCCCACCCGCGAGCTGTGCATCCAGGTCACCAAGGACCTCGAGGGCGCCGCGAAGTACCTGAAGGGCGAGAAGAACAAGCTCGAGGTCCTCGCCATCTACGGTGGCCGCCCCTACGAGACGCAGATCGCGACGCTCCAGAAGGGCGCCGACGTCGTCGTGGGCACCCCGGGCCGTCTGCTCGACCTCGCCAACCAGGGTCATCTGATCCTGGGCAAGGTCGAGGTCCTCGTTCTCGACGAGGCCGACGAGATGCTCGACCTGGGCTTCCTGCCCGACATCGAGCGCATCCTGGGAATGGTGCCGGACAAGCGTCAGACGATGCTGTTCTCGGCCACCATGCCGGGCCCGATCATCACGCTCGCCCGCACGTTCCTCACCCAGCCGACGCACATCCGCGCCGAGCAGGCCGACGACTCGGCGGTGCACGACCGGACCAGCCAGCACATTTACCGGGCGCATGCGCTCGACAAGGCGGAGATGGTGGCCCGGGTGCTGCAGGCCGACGGCCGCGGCGCGACGATGATCTTCACCCGCACGAAACGCACCGCCCAGAAGGTCGCCGACGATCTCGCCGAGCGCGGCTTCTCCGTCGGCTCCGTGCACGGCGACCTCAACCAGGTTGCTCGCGAGAAGGCGCTGAAGGCATTCCGCACGGGGAAGATCGACGTGCTGGTCGCGACGGACGTCGCGGCGCGCGGTATCGACATCGACGACGTCACCCACGTCATCAACTACCAGTGCCCGGAAGACGAGAAGACGTACGTCCACCGGATCGGCCGCACCGGCCGCGCGGGCCGCACCGGCATCGCCGTGACACTCGTGGACTGGGACGACATCCCCCGCTGGCAGCTCATCGACAAGGCTCTCGGCCTCGGCATCCCCGATCCGGCGGAGACGTACTCCAGCTCCCCGCACCTGTTCGAGGAGCTGTCGATCCCGGCCGACGCGACCGGGACGATCAAGCGCCCCCGGGTGGAGAGGGCCGCAAAGGCCGCACCCGAGCAGAGCGAGAACACGGGCACGGAGCAGAGCGAGAACACCGATACCGAGCAGGGCGAGAAGGCCGAGCGCACGGAGCGTCCGGCACGCACCCGCACCCGCCGCCGCACCCGTGGTGGCCGCCCCGCGGACTCCGTGGGCCCCAAGTCCGTCTCGCCGGAGCCGACGGCACCCGAATCCTCCGCTCCGAGCGGGGACACCGACGGCGAGGGTGCCTCCAAGCCCCGCCGGCGTCGTCGCCGCCGGACCACCAAGGTCGGCGCCGCCGCGACGACCGCGGAGTAAACAACCACCGTGCTGGCACCTGAGCGGCGCTCGCGCGCCGATCTCGTCGTCGCTGCCGGAATCGCCGTCGCGGTCGTGGTCGCCCTCACCGTGGTGTGGTTCCGCAGCGATGCCCGGGGCACCACCTCCGTCACCGCCGCCGAGCCGCCGCCTGCCCTCGTTACGGCCCTGACGGTTCCGGAGACGCTGAGCCCGATCTGGGACTCCTCCAGTTCCGCCACGACCGCACCCCTCGTCGTCGGTGGTGCGGTCGTCACCGCCGACGGCGGGGACGTCGTGGGACGGGACCGGATGTCGGGTACCGAGCTGTGGCGGTACGAGCGTGATCTCGACCTGTGCGGTGTGACGGCGTCGTGGGAGAAGGTCGTGGCCGTCTACCGCGACGACCGCGGCTGCTCCCAGGTCACCGAACTCGACGGCGGCACCGGCGAGCGCCTGGCGCAGCGCAGCAGTGACGCCGATTCGGGGGTGACGCTGAAGGCCGACGGAACGTATGTGGCGTCCCTCGGCGACCGCCGGCTGGAATTGTGGCGCTCCGACCTCGTCCGCACGGTCGAGTACGGACGGGTGGACGCGCCGGTGAATCCCAAGAAGCAGCCACGCAGCGGGTGCACGCTGATCGACGTCGGTTCGAGCAGCAGTCGGCTGTCCGTTCTCGAGCGCTGCCCCGGCGAGGTGGCCGATCGTCTGACGGTCATGAACCCGTCGCCGAAGGACAATCAGGAGCCCGAGGAGTACGGGTCGAGCGTCCTGGCGGGGGTGGATGCCGGCGTCGAGGGTGCGCGCATCCTCGGGGTGTCGGGCGAGACCACGGCCGTCTATCTCCCCGCGGGCACGTCGTACGGACCGCGGATCGGCCTGTTCGACGGCACCGGCAACGCCGTGTCCGAATATGCCCTCTCCCTCCGGGTCGGACCGGATCCTGTCACGTCGACGAGCAGTTCGGTGGTCACCTGGTGGACCGGTTCGGACGTGGTGTCGCTCGGCGCGTCCGATCTCGCACCGCGCTGGGTCTTCCCCGGCGCTCTCGGCCCGGGAGCCGTGATGGCCGGAAACCTGCTGGTTCCGGTGGAATCCGGGATCGCCGTGCTCGACCTGTCGACCGGTGCGTTGCTTCGCACGATCCCGGTGGCGCGTGACGCCGCGGCGGGGCCGATCACCACGACGGTGGCCGGCGACGTCGTGCTCGAACAGCGCGGCGACGATGTCGTGGCGCTGCGCTGAGGTCGCTGCTCACGCGGGTTCGGCGAACACCACGAGATAGCCGTCGAGATCGCGGATCCAGATCTCACGATGTCCCGCATTGGGATTGACGTGCACGTCCGTGACCACGTCGGCACCCGCCTCCCGCACCCGCGCGATTGTGCCGTCGAAGTCGGGGGTCTCGAACCAGATCGCCACCCCGTTTCCCCGCGGGAGTGACGGATCGCCGAGGGTGCCGTGGTGGTGGCCCTCGTCGAGCCGGTGCAGTTGCAGGATCATGTGCCCGTCGACGAGGAGTTGCTCGTAGTCCGGTCCACCGTGGCCGCTCCGCGCGCCGAGCACCTTCCGGTACCACTCGCCTGCACGTTCGACGTCGTCGACGGCGAGGAGCGGCTGAGCCCGCATCGTCAGGGTGTTGCTCCGAGGCGTATCCGAGACTGTCATGGCCCCGACGTTAGCGCCGTGTGCTCCCCGGCACTTGGACGAATGAGTATGCCGTCAACGGAAAGTGGCGCGGTACGCGGACGGTGAGACGCCGACCGTGCGCGAGAGGTGTTGTCGCAGCGACGTCGCGGTGCCGAAGCCCGCGGCCGCGGCCACGTCGTCCACCGGCAGGTCGGTGTTCTCCAGCAGTTCGCGGGCCCGGGTGATCCGCTGTTCGAGAACCCACTGCGTCGGCGACATCCCCGTCTCGGCCCGGAATCGCCGGGTGAACGTGCGCACGCTCATCGACTCCCACGCGGCCAGCTCCCGCAGCGACAGCGGTTGATCGAGATGCGACAGTGCCCGGGCCCGCGCCCGCGCCGTCGACGCACCGTCGGCCTCCGGGACGGGCTCGGTGATGAACTGCGCCTGGCCACCGCTGCGATGAGGCGGCACGACCGTTCCCCGCGCCACCTCGTTGGCCACCGACGCACCGTGGTCGAGACGAATCATGTACAGGCACAGATCGATTCCGGATGCGACGCCTGCGGCGGTGAGCACGCTGCCGTCGTGTGTGTAGAGCACGCCGGGGTCCAGGTGCACGTCGGGGTACAACCGCCGGAACGCGTCCGCCGACTTCCAGTGCGTCGTGGCACGCCGGTTCTCGAGAAGGCCGGCCGCCGCGAGGACGAACGAGCCGGTGCAGATCGATGCCACCCGCGTGCCCGGACGGATGTGCGCGAAGGCGTCCGCGAGGCGCCGGGGCAGGCGCCCGTCCTCCGGCGGGTCGTAGTCCTGATCGGATGCCGGGATCACGACGGTGTCGGCCGTGCCGAGCAGTGCCGGACCGTGCTCGACCGAGAGCGTCACGTCGGTGTCGGTCCGGACGGCGCCGGGGGTGAGGGCGCACGTGAGGACCTCGTACAGCGCCTCGCCGTCCCGCGATCTCGCCTCACCGAACAGTCGGTGGACGATCCCGAACTCGATCGGGAGCAGACCGTCGCGCACGAACACGACCACGCGATGGCGGCGCACACTCCGCCCGTTCCTCGGTTCGGACATGGCCCGATTATTTCACATATCGTCCCGCAGGCCACTGTCGTGACCACGTCCACGCGCCCATGATCGGAAGGGTCGGCACGACAGAGCGGAAGGTGGACCATGAAGATCCTGTGGGTATCGGCACATCCCGAGCCGGAGTCCCTGAACGCGGCACTCCGCAGCGACGCTCTCGCGGCGCTGCGCGGCGCCGGCCACGACATCCGGACCTCGGACCTGTACGCGATGCGATGGAACCCGGTGGTGACGGCAGCCGATTTCGGACACGACCCCCACCATCGCCTCCTGGTCGGCGCGCGGTCGGGTCAGGCCCTGACCGAGGGCACCCTGGCCCCCGACATCCGCGCCGAACATCGCAAGCTCGCGTGGGCCGATGCGGTGATCGTGCAGTTCCCGCTGTGGTGGTACGGCATGCCCGCGATCCTCAAGGGCTGGTTCGACCGGGTCTTCGTGGAGGGCTACGGCTACGGACTGCGCCGCGAGGACGGTTCCACCCGGCGGTACGGCGACGGAACCCTCGCAGGCAAGCGGGCGATGACGGTCGTCAGTTTCGGCGGCAGTGCCGACAGCGCGGGCCCGCGCGGGATCAACGGCCAGATGGACGAACTCCTGTTCCCGATCCACCACGGAATCTTCTGGTACACGGGGATGTCCGCACTGCCCCCGGTCCTGATCGACAGCGCGGACCGGTTGCCCGCCGAGCACTACCCCGGCGTCGCGGCGCGGCTGATCGATCGCCTGTCCGGCCTGTTCACCGACCCGCCGTTGCCTTTCCGCTCACAGAGCGGCGGCGACTACGACACCAGGTTCGTCCTGCACGAGGACCGCGCGCCCGGCGTCACGGGGTTGCGCGCCCACTACGCCGACGCGGATTCCGGCACGAGTGAATCGGCGACCGAAGTCCGCACTACCGCGGGATGTAACGTGTTCTAATTCACGGCATGGCAACCTACGTGATCACCGGCGCCGCCTCGGGCATCGGGGCGGCGAGCCGCCGCATTCTCGAGTCCGGCGGTCATACCGTCATCGGAATCGACCTCGCGCACACCGACGTGACGGCCGACCTGTCGACCCCCGGCGGACGGGCTGCGGCCGCCGACGCCGTGTCCGAGGCGAGCGGCGGCGTCGTGGACGGACTCGTGTGCTGCGCCGGACTCGGGTCGCTGTCCCACGTCCCGGGCGGCACACTCGTCGCCGTGAACTACTTCGGGGCCGTAGAACTCGTGACGGCCCTGAAGCCCGCTCTCGAGCGCGCGGGCGGCGCCTCGGTGGTGGTGATCTCGTCCAGTAGCACCACCACGCAGCCGGGGATTCCCGAGAATCTGGTGACCGCGTGCCTCGACGGCGACGAGACGGAGGCGGTGCGCATCGGCGATGAGGTGACCGCCATCCCGGCGTACCCGGCGTCCAAGCTCGCGCTGGCCTGGTGGATTCGGCGTGAAGCGGTACGGCCCGAGTGGATCGGCAACGGCATACGACTCAACGCGATCGCGCCGGGCATGATCGACACACCGATGACCAGCGGGGACGACCTCGACCCCGAACTCGCGAAGGCGCTGGATTTCTATCCGGTGCCGCTGGGCCGGCGCGGCCGCCCGGACGAGATCGCCGCGCTCGTCGAGTTTCTGCTCGGACCGGGGTCGACACTGTTCTGCGGCAGCGTCGTCTTCGCCGACGGGGGCACGGACGCCCTGTTACGCCAACAGGATTGGCCCGCCGCGTGGAATCCGACGCCCGAAGAACTTACTCGGCACTTCCAGGCGAAAACGTAGCGAGCTCGGATCCCGCCCAGTGCTTGGCGAGGTTCTCGGCCAGGTCCCGGTACGCCTGGGCACCCTTGTTCTTGCGCCCTGCCAGCACGGTGGCACCCGACGCCGTCGCTTCCGCGAATCGCACCGTCCGCGGGATCGGCGGAGCGAGGACCGGCAGGTTGTAGCGGTCGGACACGTCGGAGAGCACGTCCCGGCTGTGTGTCGTGCGGGCGTCGTACAGCGTCGGCAGCGCGCCGAGCAGGACCAGGTCGGGGTTGGTGATCTGCTGCACCTCGGTGACCGTCCGCAGTAACTGCCCCACACCGCGGTGGGCGAGCGTCTCGCACTGCAGCGGCACCAGTACCGACTGCGCCGCCGTGAGCCCGTTGAGAGTGAGCACACCGAGTGACGGCGGACAGTCGATGATGATCGTGTCGTAGTCGTCCAGCAGCGGCGCCAGAGCGCGCTTGAGGGCGAACTCGCGACCGGGACGCATGAGCAGCAACGCTTCCGCGCCCGCGAGGTCGATCGTCGCAGGCAGAAGGGCGACACCGTCCTCGGTGTCGATCACGGCGTCCTGCACCGCCAGATCACCGGTCAGCACCTCGTGGACGGAGGCGTCCAGGCGGTCCGGGTTGTGCCCGAGGGAGAACGTCAGACACCCCTGCGGGTCGAGATCCACCACCAGAACCTTCTGGCCCAGCCCGACGAGGGCTGCGCCGAGAGAAGCGACCGTGGTGGTCTTCGCGACCCCACCCTTCTGATTTGCCACTGCAAGAACCGTTGTCACGGCTCGATCCTTACCTACTTCGTCCCCGGAGGCGAGCCATACACGCAGATTGACTGACATGATGGATGGATGCCACCCAGTGATTCGCCGCGCGGCCGTCGGATCGTCCTCCTCCGACACGGCGAAACGGAATGGGCCCGTTGGGGTAAACACACCGGTCGGACCGACGTCCACCTCACCGAACTGGGTGAAGCCCAGGCACGGCGGGTGGGTCCGGCAATGGACGCTCTCGAGCTGCGCGACCCCCTCGTCATCGTCAGTCCGCGGCAACGCGCCCGGGAGACGGCGGAGCTGGCGGGATTGAAGATCCAGCGCACCTGGGACGCACTCGCCGAATGGGATTACGGGATCTACGAGGGCATGACGACCCCCGAGATCAGGCAGCAGGTGCCGGACTGGACCGTGTGGACGCATCCGTGCCCTCGCGGCGAGCAGGCCGAGCAGGTGCACACCCGGTGCGACCTCGTTCTGTCCGTCGCGCATTCGCAACTCGTCGACCGCGACGTGATCCTCGTCGGGCACGGCCACTTCTCGCGCGCGCTCATCGCTCGCTGGGCGGAGCTTCCGATCAGCGAGGGACGCCGGTTCGCGATGTCGCCGGGCGCGTACTCCGTCCTCGGCTTCGAGCACGGGGCGCAGCAGGTGGTCAGCCACAACGTGACAAGCGAGGAAGGTGCCCGATGATCAGACGCGCAGTACCCGAGGACGTCGCCGCGATCACCGCGATGATCTACGAACTCGCCGAACACCAGAGGGCCCGCGACGAGTGCACCGTCACCGCCGACCAGATCGACGACGCCCTGTTCGGCCCGCAGCCGTCCACGTTCGCCCACGTCGCGGCGAACGACGACGACCGGGTCGTCGGGATCGCGGTGTGGTTCCGGAACTTCTCCACCTGGGACGGAACACACGGCATCTATCTGGAGGACCTGTTCGTCAGCCCGTCCGAGCGCGGTTCCGGGCACGGCAAGGCCCTGCTCGCCACACTCGCGAAGGAGTGCGTCGACAACGGCTACACGCGACTGTCGTGGTCGGTGGTCAACTGGAACAAGCCGTCGATCGCGTTCTACGAGTCGCTGGACGCGCACCCGCAGGACGAATGGACCACGTACCGGCTCACCGGGGATCCGCTCGGCCGCCTCGCGTCCGAGGTGAGTTAGCGGTCCGACGGGTTGTCGGCGTCGGCCTCCTGGCCGTACTCGGCAGCCATCCACTTCGACGTCGGACTGCTGAACAGGCACCCGAGGGCCGCCACCACGACGACGCCGAGCAGCACACCGAAGAACGGCTGGTGCGAATCGGTGAGCAGCGACCACGCCACCGGGAGCAGGAGCAGTTGGGCGACGATCGCGATCGCCCGCCCCCAGCGCCGGCCGAAGATCAGGGCGAGCCCGGCGGCGAGCACGGCGCCACCGAGAATCGCGAACCAGGCCGCGGTGCCGTATCCACTGCTGACGCTCTGGTCGTGTCCGAGGAGTCCCCGGATCACCAGCACCACGGCGACCCCGACCGCCACCGCGCCCTCGAGCGACACCAGGGCGCCCGCCGCGCGGACCGTGGTGGGCGTGGACTTGCTGAGAGACGGCTTCGGCACGTCGGCCAGCCTAGAACACCCCGTCGCCGGCGGCCTCGGACGGTGACACGTGCCGCCCCGGCTAGGCTTGGGCCCCGTGCGCGCGCTGCTGATCGTCAACCCCAATGCCACATCGACGACCCCGGCCGGGCGTGATCTCCTCGCCCACGCGCTGTCGAGCCGGGTGCGGTTGACGGTCGCGCACACGACACACCGGGGTCACGCCGCCGAACTGGCGCAGCAGGCCTGCGTGGACGGGATGGGCCTGATCATCGTCCACGGCGGAGACGGCACCGTGAACGAGGTGGTCAACGGACTGCTCGGCACCCCGGAACCGAAGTCGATGAGCGCGGTGACGGTGGGGCCGATCCCCCCGATCGCCGTCGTCCCCGGCGGGTCGGCGAACGTGTTCGCCCGTTCGCTCGGCATCGCACCCGACCCGGTGGACGCCACCAACCAGCTCATCGACCTCCTCGCCCGCAGGCAGCGGCGCAGGATCGGTCTCGCGCACTGCGACAATCGCTGGTTCACGTTCAACGCCGGTCTCGGCTGGGACGCCCAGGTGTGTGAGGCGGTCGACATGCACCGCAAGAATGGGCGGCCGGCCACACCGGCGCAATATGTCCGCGCGGCGGTGCGCGTGTTCTTCCGATCGAAATACGCGGAGCCGACGCTCACCGTCGAGGTTCCCGATCGCGATCCGGTCGAGGGCGTTCATTACGCATTCGTGTCGAACGCGAGTCCCTGGACGTATCTGAACAAGCGGGAAGTGCACACCAATCCCGACACCACCTACGACACCGGCCTCGGTGTCTTCGCGATGCGATCCACCGCGATCCTCACGACGCTGCGGGTGGCCCGCCAGCTCCTGACCCCCGGAACCCGCCCGAAGGCGAAGAAGCTGGTCCGGGTCGACGACGTGCCGTGCGTGCGAATCACCGCGTCGGAGCCCATCGGACTGCAGATGGACGGCGACTACATCGGACTTCGCAAGGTCGTCGAGTTCGTGTCGGTGCCCGAGGCGCTGGATGTGGTCGCGCCGGCGCGACCCTGAGCAAATCTCGAGAATCCCCGTTTTCATCTAGCGGGAAGTGTCTGCACGGGGTACAAAGGACGGCGCGCCTCGAAGGGCAGCCTAAGTACGTGAGCTCCCCCACGGTGCGGCGGTTTTCTATTGACATCCCGCCAGTTCGTGAAAGCATTCACAAGCAACAGTGCGGAAACATTCTCTACGCACACATGAACTCATGAAGACGAAACGGTGCATTACGCACCCAGTTAAGGAGCAGAAGGATGGACTGGCGCCACAAGGCAATCTGTCGCGACGAAGACCCCGAGTTGTTCTTCCCTGTGGGCAACAGCGGTCCGGCTCTCGCGCAGATTGCTGATGCCAAGGTTGTCTGCAACCGCTGCCCGGTGACCGCCGAATGCCTCTCGTGGGCACTCGAGTCGGGCCAGGACGCCGGTGTGTGGGGCGGCATGAGCGAAGACGAGCGTCGCGCACTCAAGCGCCGCAACGCTCGGACGCGTGCCCGCACCACCGTCTGATACTTCGGAAGAAGACGGGCCCGGCACCACATGGTGCCGGGCCTTTTGCTTACCCGCCGATCAGTACCGCGGCCCACGACGGCCCAGCGGCACGCGTAACACGGCATCCGTTCCACCGTCCGCCCCGGGATGCAGCCCGAGGGAACCGTTCAGCTCGGCGGCCACCAGGGTCCGGACGATCTGCAGACCGAGACGGTCCGACCGCTCGAGGCTGAAACCGGGCGGCAATCCCCTGCCGTCATCGTGGATCACGACGTCCAGCCACCGCGCGGAGCGTTCGGCCCTCATGGTGACCGTGCCCGGAGCGCCGGGCTCGAAGGCATGCTCGATCGCGTTCTGCACGAGTTCGGTCAGCACCATCACCAGCGGCGTGGCCCGCTCCGCGGAGAACACCCCGAAGCTGCCTTCTCGCCGGACCTTGATCGGCGTACTCACCGTCGCCACGTCGGACAGGATCGGCACCAGGCGGTCGACGACCTCGTCGAGGTTCACTTCCTCGTCCACCGACATCGACAGTGTGTCGTGCACGAGGGCGATCGAGGTGACGCGGCGCACCGATTCGCTCAGCGCCTGCCTGGCTTCCTCGTTGTTGGTGCGTCGGGCCTGCAGTCGCAGGAGCGCCGCCACGGTCTGCAGGTTGTTCTTCACCCGGTGATGGATCTCGCGGATCGTCGCATCCTTGCTGAGCAGGGCGCGATCCCGCCTCTTCACCTCGGTGACGTCCCGCACGACGACAGCGGCGCCCACCCGCTTCCCGCCGGGTTTGAGGACCAGCGCCCGGAGCAGAACGGTCGCTCCCCTGGCCTCGATCTCCATGCGGCGGCCCGGCTTGTCGGCGATGGTGTCGCGGATGTACCCGGCGACCTCCTGCGACTCGAACGGATCCGTCACGAGCGACCGCGTGGTGGCGGCGAGGTTCTGGCCGATCAGGTCCGAGCTGAGCCCCATCCGGTGATAGGCCGACAGCGCATTGGGACTCGCGTAGACCACGCTGCCGTCGGTGTCGAGGCGGATGAAGCCGTCGCCGGCACGCGGACTCGAGTTGGTGTCCGACCGGGCCTCACGGATCGGGAAGGTGCCGTCGCTGATCATCTGGCACAGATCCTCGGCGCAGTCGAGATACGCGACCTCGAGCGGGCTCTGCGCCCGCTGATGCGACAGGTTGGTGTCCCGGCTCAGGACCGCGATCACCTCGCCGTTCCACCGCACCGGAACCGCTTCCCCACGCGGCGGCAGACCCGCGTGCCCGCCGCCGTCCTCGGGGCGCACGACGCGGCCCTCGAGCAGCGCCTGCAGCACCTGCGGGTGTTCCGACTCCGACACGACGGTCCCGACGACGTCCTCCGGGAACGCAGTCGACGCGGTGGTGGGCCTGCAGTGGGCGACGCAGATCACGGTGCCGGTGGCGTCGGTGGCCGCGGAATCCGTTCCGACCCAGAGCAGGACGTCCGCGAAGGAGAGGTCGGCGAGCAACTGCCATTCACCGACGACTCGCTGGAGATGATCGACGGCCTCGCCGGGCAGGTCGGTGTGTTCGGCGAGCAGGTCGCTCAGTGTGGACATCGTCGGTGGGTGTCAGCTCAGGAGATGACTGCGATCAGGTCGCCCTGCTGGATCACGTCGCCGACCTTGACGTCCACGGACGTGACCGTGCCTGGCTCTTCGGCGATGACGGGAATCTCCATCTTCATCGACTCGAGGATGACGAGCGTGTCGCCTTCCTTCACCTCGTCACCCGCGCTCACCACAACCTGATACACCGTCGAAACCATTTCGGCGCGCACGTCTTCTGCCATTGTGATCCTTCACTCCCGGGTGTCGAGAAAGCCCTGTTGCAAGGACACCCAACCACACGTGGAAGACTGTGGTGAAAAGAAGGGAGATCTACTCATGGGTAAGCGTGGTCGTAAGAAGCGCAGTCGCAAGGGCAACGCCGCAAACCACGGCAAGCGTCCCAACGCCTGACGCGCCGTAGAACGCACCAGGGGCCGGAAAGCAGCGATGCTTTCCGGCCCCTGATTGCTGTTCTGACGGATTATGCGTCGGGTTCCGTATTGGTGATGAGGATCGTCCGCCGCAACTCGATGGAGAGCCGCTGACGCAGGCTTTCCGGCGCGTGCTCACCGCCGCACTTGCGGTTCACGAGGCTCTTCACCTTCTCCTCGATCCCGTACGCCTCGAGGCACGACCCGCACTCGTCGAGATGTCTCTGCAGCCGCGCCCTCGACGCCTCGTCGCATTCACGGTCCAGCATCAGCCAGACGTCTGCGATGACGGCGGAGCAGTCGAGCTGCTCGAATTCGTCCTGCTCGCTCACCGAGAAACCTCCTGCTCCGCACTCACTACACTGTCGCCGGGCACCTCGTCGGTGCCCCCACGGTTGAATCCACGTTCGCGTGCGACATCGGCGAGCAGACCCCGGAGCTGCTTGCGCCCGCGGTGCAGCCGCGACATCACGGTCCCGATCGGGGTGCCCATGATCTCGGCGATCTCCTTGTAGGGGAAGCCCTCGACGTCGGCGTAGTACACGGCCATCCGGAACTCCTCCGGCAGGGCCTGGAGCGCTTCCTTGATGTCGTCGTCGGGGAGCGCGTCCAGCGCCTCCACCTCGGCGGACCGCAGACCGGTCGACGAATGTTCCGCCGTCGCCGCGAGCTGCCAGTCGGTGATCTCGTCGGTGGGGTACTGCGCGGGCTGGCGCTGCTTCTTGCGGTACGAGTTGATGTACGTATTCGTGAGAATCCGGTACAGCCACGCCTTGAGGTTGGTGCCCTCACGGAACGAACGGAACGCCGTGTAGGCCTTCACGTACGTTTCCTGCACGAGGTCCTCGGCGTCCGCCGGGTTCCTGGTCATCCTCAGAGCAGCACCGTACAGCTGATCCAGAAGTGGGAGCGCATCCCTTTCGAAACGCGCGATCAACTCGTCCTGTGGTTCGGCCTGGTCTGCCGTCGGACGGTCATGTTCCTGCACGCTGATCCCTTCGGTCGCCGTGGGCGTCAACGTTACCGCCAACTGCAGACGCGACGTGGGCTCCCTCACCGAGGACATCACGATACGGACCACTCCCTTCGATGCACTGTTCTTCTGCAGGTACCAACACGCCTCCCGTCCGCTGTGTTCCCGACCGCGTGGCAGAGTGTCTGTCCATGGCCGGAACTGCCACTCCCGCGACGAAGCTGCTCGTCAAACATCGCATCGACCACACCGTGCACAGCTACGCGCACGATGCGCGGGCGGAATCGTACGGTTCGGAGGCCGTCGACGCCCTGGGCGAGACGGTCGGCGTCACCGCACACCAGGTGTTCAAGACGCTGGTGATCAAGCTCGACACCGGCAAGCTGGCGGTCGCGGTCCTGCCGGTGCCGGAGAAGCTGTCGCTGAAGGCGGCGGCCGCGGCGCTGGGCGCGGGCAAGGCGGTGATGGCGGAACGCACCGACGCGGAACGCTCCACCGGGTACGTCTTCGGGGGCATCTCACCGCTCGGACAGCGCAAGGCGCTCGCGACGGTCGTCGACGCGTCGGCGCTCGACTGGGACCGGGTGCTGTGCAGCGCCGGCAGGCGCGGACTCGAGATCGAACTCGCGCCCGCCGACCTGGTGCGGCTCAGCGGAGCCGTCACCGCCTCGGTCACAGCAGGCTGATCTGCTCCCCCACCTGCTCTTCGTCACGACCGGCCGCGTCGGGGTCGAGGAGTTCCGGTCCGTTGTTCTTCACACTGTTCACCAGCGTGGACACCCGCCGGACGGTGATGTCGGCGATCGCGTCGGGTGACACCGCGAGCAGATCCGTCGACGCGGGGTGCTCGGGATCGAGCCACGCGGTCCAGCGGTCGCGGGGCATCACGAGCGGCATCCGGTCGTGGACGTTCTCGAGCTGGGCGGCCGAGTCGACCGTGATGATGCTGCAGCTCAGGACCGGCGGTGAGTCCTCGACCGCGGGATCGTGCCAGACCGACCACAGCCCGGCCATGTACAGGCGGGAGCCGTCCTCCGGCGACATGTAGTACGGGATCTTCTTCGCCTTGCCGGGCTTCTTCCCGGCTGCTGCCGCATCGACCTCGGTCTGCCACTCGTACCAGCCGTCCATCGGAACGAGGCAGCGCTTGTACTTGAACGCGTTCCGGAAGGCCGGTTTGGTGTCGACCGAATCCGCTCGCGCGTTGAACAGCACCGGCCCCTTGCCGAGCTCCTTCGTCCAGGACGGCACGAGCCCCCACCGCATCCGCCGGATCCGCCGGGCGTCGTGACGGTCGACCACCGTCAGGACCTGTGTGGTGGGCGCCACGTTGTAGTCGGGCGGGCTCTCCTCCTCGCCCGCCTCGTCGATCGCATCGAGGTCGGCCGCGAGTGTCGCCGGATTCGCAGTGGTCGCATACCTGCCGCACATGCCCACCAGAGTGGCACGAACCACCGACACCCGCGACACACCGCCCACCCCGCCCGGCGACACGCCCGATAGGCGAAGATGGAGACCGTGAGCCTGAGCCTGTGGAACGCCCCCCGTGCCGAAGCGCCCGTCGTCGCGACGGTCGCCCTCCCCGGATCGAAGTCGATCACCAATCGCGCGCTGATCCTCGCCGCACTCGCGGACGGTCCGTCCACCCTCACCGGGGCATTGCGCAGCCGGGACACCGACCTCATGATCGGCGCGCTCCGCACGCTCGGCATTGGCATCGAGACGGCCGGCGCCGACACGACGCTGCGGGTCACCCCCGGTCCTCTCCATGGTGGTGCGGTCGACTGCGGCCTGGCGGGCACCGTCATGCGGTTCCTTCCCCCGGTCGCCGCGCTCGCGAGCGGAACGGTTCACTTCGACGGGGACGAGCAGGCGCGCACCCGGCCCCTCGACACGATCCTGGACGCGCTGCGCGGTCTCGGCGCGGACATCGACGGCGACTCCCTCCCGTTCACGGTTCGCGGTGGGGGTTCGCTGCGCGGTGGACGGGTCACGATCGACGCGTCCGGCTCGTCACAGTTCGTCTCCGGGCTGCTGCTGTCGGCGGCCGCTTTCGACGAGGGCGTCACGGTGCATCACGACGGCAAGACGGTGCCGTCCATGCCGCACATCGACATGACCGTCGAGATGCTGCGGGAGTCGGGTGTCGAGGTCTCCACCCCGGCGACGGGCGGGGAGGCCGACACGTGGCGGGTGAGCCCCGGTGTCGTCCGGGCCGTCGACCGGGCGATCGAGCCCGACCTGTCGAATGCCACCGCCTTCCTGGCCGCCGCCGCCGTCACCGGCGGTGAGGTGACGGTTCCCCTGTGGCCGAGCAGGACGACGCAACCCGGAGACGCAATCCGCGACATTCTGCTGGCGATGGGCGCTGACGTCCGGCTGGACGGCGCGAACCTCACGGTCCGCGGTCCGCAGCAGCTGAACGGCATCGACATCGACCTGCACGACGTGGGCGAACTCACCCCGACCGTCGCAGCGCTCGCCGCACTCGCACACGGTCCGTCGCACCTGCGGGGCATCGCGCATCTGCGCGGCCACGAGACCGACCGGCTGGCCGCACTCGCGCACGAGATCAACTCGCTGGGCGGGAACGTCACCGAGACCGAGGACGGCCTCACGATCGTCCCGGCAGACCTGCACGGTGGGACGTGGCGCTCCTACGCCGACCACCGGATGGCGACCGCGGGCGCCATCGTCGGGCTGCGCGTCGACGGCATCCGGATCGAGGACGTCGGCACCACGGCGAAGACCCTGCCCGGTTTCGAGAACCTGTGGGCCACAATGCTGTCCGCCGGTGCGGGCACCGAGCGGAAGGCGAGCTTCTGAGTCGCAGGCAGTACGACGAGTCCGACGTCCGGGTGCGCCCGGGCCGAGGAACGCGCCCGCGCACGAAGACCCGGCCGGAGCACCTCGCGGCGGAGTCGGCGATGGTCGTCTCGGTCGACCGCGGCCGGTGGGGTTGCGTGCTGGGCGGCGACCCCGACCGCCCCCTCGTCACCATGCGCGCCCGGGAACTGGGCCGCACCCCCATCGTGGTCGGCGACGAGGTGAGTGTGGTCGGCGATCTGTCCGGCAAGCCCGACACCCTGGCGCGGATCGTGCGGGTGGCCGAGCGCTCCACGGTGTTGCGACGCACCGCCGACGACACCGATCCGTACGAGCGGATCGTCGTGGCCAACGCCCAGCAGCTGCTGATCGTGGTGGCGCTGGCGGACCCGCCGCCGCGGACGGGATTCGTCGAACGTGCGCTCGTCGCCGCGTATGCGGGCGGGTTGAGTCCCATCGTGTGCCTGACGAAGAGCGATCTCGAGCCGCCCGAGGAGTTCGCGAGCGCGTTCGCGGACCTCGATGTCCCCGTCGTCGTGGCCGGTCGCGACGATCCGGTCGACGAGGTCCTGTCGATGCTGTCGGGCCGCCTCACCGCGCTGATCGGCCATTCGGGGGTCGGGAAGTCGACTCTCGTCAACCGTCTCGTGCCCGACGCCGACCGGGCCGTCGGCGTGGTCTCCGGCGTCGGCAAGGGCCGGCACACCTCCACGCAGTCGGTCGCGCTGCCGCTTCCGACGGGCGGTTGGGCGATCGACACTCCCGGTATCCGGTCGTTCGGACTTGCCCACATCTCCCCGGAGAACGTGGTGGCCGCGTTCTCCGATCTGGCCGCCGCCATCGAGGACTGTCCGAGAGGATGTACCCACCTCGGCCCGCCCGCGGACCCGGAATGCGCGCTCGACCTACTGGAGGGCAAGGCCGCCAAACGCGTCGACGCGGTCCGTCACCTCCTCACGGCCATCGCGTCCAACGAAGCCTGGTGAGGGACGAACCGCGTCTGTAGCGGAACTTTCTAGCGGGACAGCAGCGCGCGCAGACCGCGGCGCTTGCGGGTGCGCTTGATCGCGGTACTCAGCCCCTGACGGCGGCCGGTCACGGGATCGATTGTCGCCGTGGTGTTTCCACCGAACTTGCGCTCCGACGCCGTCTCCGGCGCGTCATCCGCGGTCGCCTTGAGGTACTTGTTCGGCAACGACAGCTTGGCGATGGTGCGCCACGACTTCGCGTACTGCACGAGGAAGGGCCCGGTCGTGTACGGCAGGTCGTACTTGTCGCACAGTTCCCGCACCCGCACGGCGATCTCCGCGTAGCGGTTGCTGGGCAGGTCGGGGAACAGGTGGTGCTCGATCTGGTAGCTGAGGTTGCCGGACATGAAGTCCATGAGCTTGCCACCCTCGATGTTCGCGCTACCGAGCATCTGCCGCAGGTACCACTGGGCCGGCGTTTCCTTGTCGATGTCCGCCTTGGTGAATTTCTCGGCGCCGTCCGGGAAGTGCCCGCAGAAGATGATCGCGTTGGTCCACACGTTGCGGATCATGTTCGCGGCGATGTTGGCGGTGAGTGTGCTCTTCCACGCCGGACCCGTGACCGCGGGGTGGATTACGTAATCCTTGAGGATCTGCTTGCCGACCTTCTCACCGACCTCGCGGAGCTTGCGCTGGGTCTCCTCGCTCGGCACGCGCCCCTTGGCGACCTTGCCGAGTTCGAGATGCTGCGCCGCGATTCCGTACTCGAAGAACAGCGCGAG
Source organism: Rhodococcus sp. JS3073 (assembly GCF_026810085.1). Classification (NCBI taxonomy): domain Bacteria; kingdom Bacillati; phylum Actinomycetota; class Actinomycetes; order Mycobacteriales; family Nocardiaceae; genus Rhodococcus; species Rhodococcus sp. JS3073. The sequence continues at coordinate 995,051 of NZ_CP113951.1, forward strand.
CAGCGTGTTGTACAGGAGATTGCCGGTGTTGAACGGCTTCCACCGCTGGTCGCGCGTGACGCGCAGCAGTCCGTATCCCACGTCGTCGTCCATGCCGAGGACGTTGGTGTACTTGTGGTGAATGTAGTTGTGCGTCTGCTTCCAGTGAGCGGACGGTCCCGTCACGTCCCACTCCCACGAGGTGGAGTGGATCTCGGGATCGTTCATCCAGTCCCACTGGCCGTGCATGACGTTGTGGCCGAGTTCCATGTTCTCGATGATCTTCGAGAGGGACAGCATGGCTGTGCCCGCCAGCCAGGCGGGACGCCGCTTGCTCGCGAAGAGGATGGCTCGGCCACCGATTTCGAGGGAACGCTGCAGTCTGATCGTGTTTCGCACGTACCGCGCGTCACGCTCCCCGCGGGACTCTTCGATATCGCGCCGGATCGCATCGAGCTCGCGTCCGAGCGACTCGATGTCGGCTTCGGTGAGATGTGCGTATTCCTTGACGTCTGCAATCGCCATGGGGGACCTCCTCCTGGCTGGGTCGACAGTTCGCACCCGAAAGGCGCTGACTCGACCTACCGTACCGTAAGTTACGACACCGTAGGTTACCTGAGTGTAGGTGTGAGTGAAATCACCGTCGACGTCGGGGAATCTTGGCCTCCGCGCGGGCGCGCAACGCCGACAACAGACCCCGCCGCTGCCCCGTGACGGGATCCGTGCGCAACGTCTCGACCATCGCGGCACCCGCATCACGGGCGTCGCGGAACTTGCGTTCCGAGGACGTCTCCGGCGCGTCGTCCGCCGTCGCCCGCAGGAACCGGTCGGGCAGGGCGAGCTTGTGGATCGTGCGCAGAGCCAGCAGGTACTGCTTGGCGAGCGAACCCGTGGTGTACGGCAGGTCGTACTTCTCGCACAGCGCCCGCACCTTCACGGCGATCTCCGGGTACCGGTTGCTCGGCAGGTCCGGGAACAGGTGATGCTCGATCTGGTAGCTGAGGTTCCCGCTCATGAAGCCCATGATCTTGCCGGAGTCGAAATTCGCGCTGCCGAGCATCTGGCGGAGGTACCACTCGTGCCGGGTCTCGTTCTCGTACTCGTCCACCGTGAACTTCTCGGCACCGTCTGGGAAGTGCCCGCAGAAGATCACCACATAGGCCCACAGATTCCGCACGAGGTTGGCGGTGGCGTTGGCCGTCAGCGTCGACTTCCACGCCGGCCCCGCGAGCACCGGGAACAGGAGGAAGTCCTTGCCGACCTGGCGGAAGATCTTGCGCCCGAAATCCTTGTTGGCCTGGGAATTGAGCTGACCCTTCTCCGCACCCTCCAGCTCGGCGGCGAACGTGAGGTCGTGGAGCGCGATCCCCCACTCGAACGTAGCGGCCAGGATGATGTTGGCGAAGGGCTGCAGCAGATTGATCGGCCGCCACTCCTCGTCGCGGGTCATCCTGAGGATGCCGAACCCCACATCGGAATCCATTCCCACAATGTTGGTGAACGTGTGGTGGGAGTAGTTGTGCGCCCGCTTCCAATGCTCCGAGGGGCCCGTCTGATCCCACTCCCACGACATGGAGTGGATCTCCGGATCGTTCATCCAGTCCCACTGGCCGTGCATCACGTTGTGGCCGAGTTCCATGTTCTCGATGATCTTCGAGAGGGAGAGCATCGCGGTGCCCGCGAGCCAGGCCGGGCGGTAGCGGCTTCCGAACAACGCAAGCCGGCCACCGAGCTCCAACAGCCGTTGCGCCCTGATGGCCCGGCGGATGTAGCGGGCGTCGCGAACGCCCCGCGAATCCTCCACGTCGAGCCGGATCGCATCCAACTCACGCCCGAGCGATTCGATGTCCGCTTCGGTCAGATGCGCGAACTCTTTGATGTCGGTGATCGCCACCGTGCTCCTCCGTCTGGTGAGAGTCCGAGAATAGCGGAGTCAGGTGAACAACACGCTCACGCTCACGCGTCGAGCGTGCAGTCCCCTGCCGCCGCGGAGATACAAGTCTGGACTCGGTCACCTTCGGCGTGCTGCTTGCCCGACCTCAGGTCGATCGCATGCCCGGCGAGAATCGGCACGACACAGGTCTGGCAGATACCCATCCGGCAGCCGAACGGCATCAGTGCCCCGACCTGCTCACCGGCCTCGAGGAGAGTGGTGGCACCGTCGATCGACACGGTCTTGTCGGCCTTGGCGAACGTGACGGTCCCGCCCTCGCCGGACGTGTCCGCGCGGGAGACGGCGAACCGTTCGAGGTGCAACTTGCCCTCGATGCCCTCGTCGCGCCACAACGTCTCGATCTCGTCGAGCATCGGCAGCGGCCCGCAGGCCCACGTCTGCCGTTCACGCCAATCGGGACACACCTCGTCGAGCGAGGACAACGCGAACTTGCCCTGGCTGCGGGTGAGCTGGATCTTGCACCGGAAGTCGTCGTGCTCCTCGTGGAGCCGGGTGAGCTCGTCGGCGAACATCACGTCGGCGTCGGTGGGGGCCGAATGGACGTGGAAGACGTCGGGGAGCTGACCGCGCCGGTTCATCGTGCGCAGCATCGCCATGACGGGTGTGATGCCGCTGCCCGCGGTGAGGAACAGGATCCGCTCCGGCGGCGGATCGGGCAGCGCGAAGTTGCCCGTGGGCGTCGCGAGCCGCACGATCGTTCCCGAGGGCACGCCGTTGACGAGGTGACTCGACAGGAATCCCTCGGGCATCGCCTTGACGGCGATGGAGATGAGCTTGTCGTCCCAGTTCGGCGGCGACGTGAGGGAGTACGAGCGCCAGTGCCAGCGACCGTCGATGTGCAGACCGATGCCGATGTACTGGCCGGGCTCGTAGTCGAAGTCGAATCCCCAGCCCGGCTTGATGACGATCGTGGCCGAGTCCGCCGTCTCCGCGCGCACCTCCACGATCTGTCCGCGCAGTTCGCGAGCCGACCACAGCGGGTTGGCCAGGTGCAGGTAGTCGTCGGGCAGCAATGGCGTCGTGAGCCGTGCCGCCGCACCCCGCAACCAATTGAGCTTGGACCGCTTGGCGGGCACGACCGCTGCTGCGGGCGCCTCGATCCAATCCTTCAGACCCATCCGACCTCCACCTTTTCCGTCATGACCTACGCTACCGTAGGTTACCAAGCTACGGTACCGTAGGTTACCCCGAGGTAAGAGGACGGACCGGTCAGAGTAGTTCGAGAAGGAACGGAAGCTCCTGGGTGGCGTACCACGCCAGGACATGATCCTCCGCGTCACCGAGAACGAACTCGGCGTCCGGGTCCCCGAGATCCGCCTCGTCGATCGCCGACACGGCCCGTTCGATGTCCGGCTCCGCCTCCGCGAGATCCACGTGCACCGACGCGACCGTGCCGATCGTCACCGGACCGGGCAACCGGACCACGGCGTCGTCGAGGTCCGGTCGCGGCGTCACGTCGTCCACGTCCGCGGCGACCACGGCGCGACGGAAGCGAACCCCGTCGCTCCCGCTCTCCCCCACCCGGCCCGCAATCAGTCGCAGCGAGGCCCGGGCCGCCTCGGCCATCGCGACCTCGGCCAGTTCTTCGTCGTCGCCCGACGAGTACGCCTCGCGGAGCGTGGGGGTGACGGCGAAGGCGGTACGGCTCATCGGATCGAACTCCCGGTCGGCGACGAGCCGCTGAAGGATCTCGATCGTCGCGGGAACGTACACCCTCGTCATGCGTCACCCGTCATTCGCACCGCGGACTTCTCACCGGCTGGCATCCAACAACTCCTCGAGAGATTCGTACAGCAGCGCCGCCACCACGTCCACGTCGGCCATGGCGTCACGGTCTGCATTCAAACCGTAGTAGACGTTGCCGTCGTAGGACGTCAGGCCGATGCTCAAAGTCTGGTTTTTCAGCAGGGGCGACACCGGATACATCTCGAGCATCCGCGCTCCCCCGACATACAGCGGCAACTGCGGTCCCGGCGCGTTGGTGATCATCAGATTGAACATCCGCTGCGAGAAGCTACTCGCCACACGGGCACTCATCGCGTGCAGCGTTGCGGGCGCGAATCCCGACAAACGCACCAGGGTCTCCGCGGTGACCCGCTGGCTCTGCTTGGCGTGCGCCTCCATGGCGTGCGCCACGTGCGACAGCCGCACCACGGCATTCGGTTCCCCGACCGGCAGGTCGATGAGGAACGACGACACCATGCTCCGCGGATCCGCCCACTCGCCGCGGCGTGACGCCTCGTCGTCGGCCTCGGGATCCGTTGCGTACACGGACATCGGCACCATGGCCCGGACCGTGGTCGACTCGGCCACCGGCTCACCGCGGGACAGCAGCCAGTACCGCATCGCGCCCGCCACGACGGCGAGGATGACGTCGTTGACCTCGCACCCGTACTGCGCGCGGATCTTCCGGTAGTCGCCCAGTTCGGTCTTGACCACCGCGAAGCGCCGATTGCGTGAAATGGTCGCATTGAGCGGACTTGCCGGCGCCACCTGCGTAGCGGTGCGCACCACGGCGGCGACCTTGCCGACGGCGCGCACGGTCTCGCCGAGCGCAGACGCCATGTCACCCAACGTCATCCGCAGCGCCGCCAGCCCTTCGCCCGGCCTCGACACCATCTCCGCCAGCGCCCCGGCGATGAGAGTGGACTCACTGGGGGCCGGGCTCGGCATCCAGAGTTCCTCGGCCATGGGCCGCCGGGTCTTCGCCGGGTCCAGGATCACCTGACCGATCTCGAGCGCCGTCTCACCGTCGACCAGCGAGGAATGGGACTTCGTGAAGATGGCGAAGCGGTTGTTCGACAACCCCTCCACCAGGTACATCTCCCACAGCGGTCGCGTGTTGTCGAGCGGCCGGGACGTGAGCCGTGCGACCAGATCGTGCAACTGGGCGTCCGATCCAGGCTTCGGCAGCGCCGACCGCCGGACGTGGTACTCGATGTCGAAGTCCTGGTCATCCACCCACACCGGCCGCGACAGCCCCAGCGCCACCTCCCGCACCTTCTGCCGGTAGCGCGGCACCAAGCTCAGCCGTTCCTCGACGAGGCTCAGTAATTCCTCGTAGGACAACCCGTTTCGCGGCTTGCGGAAGATCGCGAGCGACCCCACGTGCATCGGCGTACTGCTCGCCTCGAGAAAGTAGAACGACGCGTCCTGCGTAGTCAGTCTCGTCACCATGTCGGCGCCTGTCCCCCTTGCATCCCGTCTCGATCGACCTCGAGAAGTATCGCTATCTCCTCCGCGGTGGCGCCGCCGTCGACGTGGTGGATACCCACCATCCCGACGGCCACCGCACCCCGGACATTGACCGACAGGTCGTCGACGAAGATACAGTCCCCCGGGGCCAGACCGAGCGCGTCGGCCGTCAGCCGGTAGATCCGCGGGTCGGGTTTGGCGACACCGACGTCCCCGGACAGCACGACCTGATCGACCAGCCGGCCGTCACCGAGTTCCCGCAGCCACTGCGCGCCGGGACCACCAGGATCGTTGCTGAGGATCGCGGTCCGCACCCCACGGATCCGGGCACCGGCGAGAACGGACGACAGGCCGTCCATGTCCGAACCGGGACCCGCGAGAACGCCTCCGAAGTCCACTATCAATCCCCGCACGTCACCACCCTAGGGTCCGCTCCCCGGTTCGGCGACACGACGACGGGATCCGTGCGAGTATGACCGCTACGACGGCCGTCTCATGCCGAAACCGGGGGGTAAGAATGAGTGAGTCCTACACGTTCCTGTCACGGGTGCCGCGCTTCGAACCGGCGGCCGGTGACATTCCCGGGCCACCTCGGCCTGGGCATTCGGCGGCGGCGCCGTCGGGCGGGCGGCACGCGTCCGGGCGCGGCAGGCACCGCTCGTCGCCCCATTCGGGGGCGTCGCCACGCACCGCCGCGACGCAGCCGGGAACTCTGCCTCTTCCGTCGCCGGATGTCCAGCGGTTCACGGAGCAGGCGTTCCGGCTCGTCCTCGAAGTGCTGGATCGGCGCCGCAACGTACGGCAACTGCGGCCGCTGGTGACGCCGTCGCTCGTCGACGTCGTGCGCACGCTCGCGCTGTCGGAGTCGCCCGCCCGGCGACTCGGTGTCGCGACGCTCGTCCGCGTGCACCTGCGTGCGGTGGAGCCGTGCGCATTCGAGGCCTTCGGCACCTACGGCCGAGGACCGCGGATCTTCGTGATCGCGGCCCGTGTCGAACAGGAGTCCGACACGGGCTGGACCGTCACCTCACTGGTGATCGGCTGATCGTCTTCTGCTGCGGTCAGCGCTTGCGCTTGGTCCGCGGGGCCTTCTTGCCCTTCGACTGCGACCGGGCGGCCTCACGCCGCTGGCGACGGGTTCCGGCGTCGGAGGTATCGTCCGACTCGGCCGCTCCGCGGCGGCTGAGCTGGGCGTTGCCGTCCTCGGCAGGCCCGGAGTAGGTGAGCCCGCGGGGCTCGCCGTCGTCCAGTCCCTTCGCACGGAGGGCGGACGGTGCCGCCGTGCCCTGCGCCTGCTGCGCCGCCTCCTGGGTGGGCAGTGGCCGCGGCGCGGCCGGGGCGGGCGAGGCCGACGCCGTCGCCGCTGCGGAGGCCGCGGTGACGCTGACGCCAGGGGCCTGTGCCGCCTGCGGGGCGGCCGCCTCGACCTGAAGGTTGAACAGGAATCCGACCGACTCCTCCTTCAGGCCCTCGAGCATGCCGCCGAACATGTCGAAACCTTCGCGCTGGTACTCGACGAGCGGATCACGCTGGGCCATCGCCCGCAGGCCGATGCCTTCCTTGAGGTAGTCCATCTCGTAGAGGTGTTCGCGCCACTTGCGGTCGAGCACGCTCAGCAGGACGCGGCGCTCCAGTTCGCGCATCGATCCCTCGCCGGCGACGCCGTCGATCTCGGCCTCGCGCCGGGCGTAGGCGTCGTGTGCATCCTTCAGCAGGGTCTCACGCAGTTCTTCGGCGGTGATGTCGTTGGTCTCACCGTCGTCGCTGTCGCCGACCAGTTCCTTGTAGTCGAGGCCGACCGGGTACAGCGTCTTGAGGGCCGTCCACAGTTGTTCGAGATCCCAGTCCTCGACGTACCCTTCGGCGGTGGCGCCGTCGACGTAGGCGGTGACCACGTCGGTGATCATCTTCTCGACCTGGCCCTCCATATCCTTGCCTTCGAGGATCTGGCGGCGCTCGTTGTAGATGACCGTGCGCTGCTGGTTCATCACCTCGTCGTACTTGAGGACGTTCTTGCGGATCTCGAAGTTCTGCTGCTCGACCTGCGTCTGCGCGCTCTTGATGGCCTTCGAGACCATCTTCGCCTCGATCGGAACGTCGTCGGGCAGGTTGAGCCGGGTCATGATCGACTCGAGCGCCGCGCCGTTGAACCGTCGCATCAACTCGTCGCCGAGCGACAGGTAGAACCGCGACTCACCCGGATCGCCCTGACGGCCGGACCGGCCGCGCAACTGGTTGTCGATGCGCCGGGACTCGTGCCGCTCGGTGCCGAGGACGTACAGTCCGCCCGCCTCACGAACCTTGTCCGCGTCCGCCTTCACCTCGGCCTTGACCTGGTCGAGGACGTCGTCCCACGCCGCCTCGTAGTCGTCGGGCGTGTGAACGGGGTCGAGCCCCTGCTTGCGGAGCGCGATGTCCGCGATGATGTCGGGGTTGCCGCCGAGCACGACGTCGGTACCACGACCGGCCATGTTGGTCGCCACGGTGACGGCGCCCGACCTGCCGGCCTCGGCGATGATCTGGGCTTCCTGCTCGTGGAACTTCGCGTTCAGCACGTTGTGTGCCACGCCGCGCTTGGTGAACTGCTTCGACAGGTACTCGGACCGCTCGACGCTGGTCGTGCCGATCAGGACCGGCTGGCCCTTCTCGTGCCGCTCCACCACGTCGTCGACGACGGCGTCGAACTTGGCTTCCTCGGTCTTGTAGATCAGGTCGCCGTTGTCGACGCGGACCATCGGCCGGTTGGTGGGGATCGGGATGACGCCGAGGTTGTAGATCTGGTGCAGCTCGGCGGCCTCGGTCTCGGCCGTACCCGTCATGCCCGACAGCTTGTCGTAGAGGCGGAAGTAGTTCTGCAGCGTGATCGTGGCGAGGGTCTGGTTCTCGGCCTTGATCTCGACCTTCTCCTTGGCCTCGATGGCCTGGTGCATGCCCTCGTTGTACCGGCGGCCGACGAGGACGCGGCCGGTGAACTCGTCGACGATGATCACTTCACCGTCGCGGACGATGTAGTCCTTGTCCTTCGTGTAGAGCTCCTTGGCCTTGATGGCGTTGTTCAGGTAGCTCACGAGCGGCGAGTTGGCGGCCTCGTACAGGTTGTCGATGCCGAGCTGGTCCTCGACGAGCTCGACGCCGGCCTCGTGGACGCCGATGGTGCGTTTGCGGATGTCGACCTCGTAGTGCACGTCACGCTTGAGCAGCGGCGCGATGCGCGCGAACTCCGCGTACCACTTGCTCGAGGCGTCGGCGGGGCCGGAGATGATGAGAGGGGTCCGGGCCTCGTCGATGAGGATGGAGTCGACCTCGTCGACGACCGCGAAGCTGTGACCGCGCTGGACGAGATCGTCCAGGGAGTGCGTCATGTTGTCACGCAGGTAGTCGAACCCGAATTCGTTGTTGGTGCCGTATGTGATGTCGGCCGCATAGGCTGCGCGACGCTCGGCAGGCGACATGCCGGACAGGATCACGCTGGTGTCGAGGCCGAGGAAGCGGTGGACGCGGCCCATCCACTCGGAGTCGCGCTTGGCGAGGTAGTCGTTGACCGTGACGACGTGCACGCCGTCCCCGGCGATCGCGTTGAGGTACGCGGGCAACACGCAGGTCAGGGTCTTGCCCTCACCCGTCTTCATCTCGGCGATGTTGCCGAAGTGGAGGGCGGCGCCGCCCATGATCTGCACGTGGAAGTGCCGCTGGTCGATGACCCGCCAGGACGCCTCGCGGGCGACGGCGAACGCCTCGGGCAGCAGCTCGTCGAGCGTCTCGCCGTCGCGGTAGCGGGCGCGGAACTCCTCGGTCTTCGCGCGGAGTTGCTCGTCGGTCAGGTCTTCGACCTCGGGCGACAGCGAGGAAACGTGGTCGGCGATGTGCTTGAGCCGCTTGACCATGCGACCTTCACCAACACGGAGCAGCTTCGATAGCGACAGCGACGGCACAGTCTTGTTCGTCCTCAATCTTCGGCAGTGGATGGGTGACACACAAAATCCGGCCGGAGGTCCGAGAACCCCGGCCGGATTCCATGGTAGGCGCTTCCGCGATCGGACGAGTAGACCGACCGCTCGGATCGTCAGGCGGAACGGGAGTACATCACGCCAGACGGATCAATCCGTAGTCGAACGCGTGCCGCCGGTAGACGACGGTCGCCTTGTCCGACTCCTTGTCGTGGAACAGGAAGAAATCGTGTCCCACCAGCTCCATCTCGTACAAAGCGTCGTCGACGGTCATCGGCGTGGCCTTGTGTTCCTTGGTACGCACGACATGACCCGGCGTGTGCTCGTCCGACACCTGACCGTCCAGGGAGATGTCGGGACTGATGCCGAGACTGTCGTCCTCGGCGAGTGCGGCGGTGGCCTCCGCCACCGACACCGGGGTCTTTTCTCCGTAGTGGACCTTTTTGCGATCCTTGGTGCGGCGGAGCCTGCTCTCGAGCTTGGCGGTCACCGACTCGAATGCTGCATAGAAGCTGTCGGCGCATGCCTCGGCTCGGGCTACCGGCCCCTTGCCTCGGGCAGTGATCTCGACGCGCTGGCAGTTTTTCCTCTGGCGTCGATTGGGTTCGTGGTGAAGTTCGACATCGAACAGGAATATGGAGGGATCGAAGCGCTCGAGGCGCGACAGCTTCTCGGAGACGTACACGCGGAAGTGGTCGGGTACCTCGACGTTGCGTCCCTTGACGACGATCTCGGCGTTGGGGGTATCCGTCTTCTCTTGTGCATCCGTTGTGCGGTCGTCGACGAAAACCGAGGCTTGCGAAGGGGTCGTCACTCGTACCTCCCGATTACGGCCCCGCCCCTTGATGGGCGGCGGCGAGTTTGAGCAATGCCGGAAGGGGGTCCGCCCGGCACCAGGTTCGAAGTTCCACCTCCTACCTGTGTTTTCGGGTGTGTCCGCGACGCTAGTACGTAACGCGCGCGAGTGCCACTGTTCGGCAGAATTTCATCTGACACCCGCCACGACGACCACCGCACTCACTCGGATACCTGCTCGCGACAGCACCCGGACCGACTCGGCGGCGGTCGCCCCGGTGGTCGACACGTCGTCCAGCAGTACCACCGAGATACGTTGCAGTGCAGCCGGTCCCGACGAGAGAAGCCGCGCGAATCCTTCCCCGCTGCGCGTCAACCGGACGCCACCCTCGAGGTTTACTCGACGTTGATCTGCGCTCAGTCCGACCGAATCGCGCACGGCGTGTCGCATCACGAGCGCGGGGCACACCCGTCTGCCTCGCACCGCGGCGACGGCGATCCGGGCGACGGGGTCGCCGCCGCGTGCACGGGCGGCCCGGGGACGCGTCGGAGCCGGCACCAGAACCACCGGGGCCACGTTCGGCGGGTCGAGTTCACCCCACTGCTGCAGACGGCCCAGGGCGCCAGCGACGGCGGATCCGAGGGGCGCAGCGAGATCACGCCGCCCGCGTTCCTTCGCGGCGATCACGGCCCGACGGCGGGCACCCGAGTACGGTCCGAGTGCCCACACCCCGACCCCGGGATCGACGCGGGGCCGGAGCAGCACGGGATCGTCGGCCAACTCCGTGGCGCAGCGGGCACACCACTGAGTGCCCGGCACCCCGCACCCGCCGCATTCGGCGGGCAGGATCAGGTCGAGCAGGCTCCGGAGGCCGGGCAGGGCGCGCATGCGGGCAGTATCGGCGACCGCACCGACAGCCTCAGCCCGGCAGGACCGGGATCGCCTTCACACCCGTCAACCCGGGAACCTCCCGCCAGTACCGGTCGCCCGCCGGATCGTTGTTGTTCAACTGGAACACCGCCCGGGAGTCGGCGACGAACTCCGTGGTCGTCGACGCGTCCACGGCGACCACCGGTGCGGTCAGGTTGCGACTCGGCAGCGCGTCCATCCGCGAGCCGTCGACGGCCACCTGCACCACCGGGATGTCCGAGGCGGCGCGCGCGACGACGATCGTGTCGCTCGTGCTCCAGTCCAGGGACAGCGCCGGGCTGCCCAGGCCGATCGCGACCGCACGGGGATTCGTCAAAGCGTACTCACCACCCGGCATCTGGGTGACGATGGCGAGATAGACCTTGCCGTCGACGATCAGTGCCGCCCGTACCCCGTCGCGGGACAGCCGCAACTCGGTGATCGTGGCACCGAGCGCGGTGACGGCGCCGGCGTCGACGTTGACCACCGACGTCCGGCCGGTGCCGGGCTCGCGCAACACCCGAATGACGGTGTTGCCGTTGACCGCTGCCCAGATCGCCGAATTGTCGGGTGCCCATGTCGGGCGGGTGATCGCGCCGCCCTCGAGCACCGACGCGGCACCGTCCTCGTACGCGCCGACCATGAGCGAACTCGCGGGTTCCGGCGCGGGACGCCCGGTGTCCGCGACGGCGGCGACCAGCTTTCCGTCCTGGGACAGTGCGAGCGAACGCATGTTGCGGGCCGAACCGAAGTACCCGGGCACCGGAGTGACACCGGTTTCGGTGACGCTCACCATCGACCCCTCACGCAGCGCGTGCAACCCCACGGTGGCGCTCGACGTCGCGAACGGGTTCATGGACGCGACGTCGGCGGTGGTCCACCCGTTCGGGAACCGCTCGTCGAAGGGCTCGCCGTCGGCGAGCAGTACATAGGGACCCGAGATCTCCGCGTTGGCCAGCGTCCAGATCACCTGCGCTGCGAACAGCTGCTTCGCCTGCGCGTCCATCGGCGGCACGCCGGCGAAGTCGATCCGGATCCCGCCGAGCCCCACCCCCACCTGCGCGGTGCGGCCGTCGGCCTTCGTGATGGGGCCCCGCACCGACACCCCGTCGCCGAGCTCGTTGCGTACGGCCGGGGCCAGGGCGGCCTTCGGGCCGTCGATCAGCAGCCCGATCAGCTGCGACGCCATCTGGTCCTGGGCGCCCGACACCCAGCGCGGATCCGGTACCACCGTCGTCCCGGCCGGGTCGAGGAAGTACAGCGATTTGCGCTGGTAGGTGTTCAGGAACTGCGCCCGGTCGAGGATCACGCCTGCGGGGAGCTCGGAGATCCGCCACTCACCGCCCTGCAGCTCCAGACTGATCTTCGTCTCGAAACTGCCCTCCTCCGCCACGTACAGTCCGCCGGGCTCGAGCTGCCCCACCTTGTTGGCGCGGATCGTGTACGTCGCCTGGTCGGCCGACCGTGTCTCCGGCAGGACGTCGACCTTGTCGACGATGGTCGCACTGGCCGCGTCGTCCCACCTGCCGGACACACCGGGGGTGAGGAATTGGCGGGCGGCGAGGTGCCGGTCGGACGGATCGGTGCTGGCCTTGAAGAAGTCGCGCAGCAGCAGGTCGGGTTCACGCCCCGGCGCCGGGGCCGCGACGCTCGATCCGGGCGAGTCACGATTGATCGTGCCGATCGCCTGCGGTGTGGAGGAATCCGGGAGGCTGGCGCACCCACTGACCGTCACGAGGACCGCGAGGGCGATCGCACCGCACACCGACCGCGACTGAAGGGCGGATCGCCGGCCGGGCATCACAGGTCCCGCTCCGGAAGGTGCGAACCGTCTCGGTCACCGACGTGCGCACGCTCACGCTTCTGGGGAACCGTGCGAGACTCGTCGGCCGCCGTCTCCGGACTCTCATTGCGCACCGGCAACGTGGTGTCACCCGGGACGGGCTGCCCCTGAACGTATTTCGCGGTTCCCGGCTTCAGCGGCAGCGGGCTCGACACGACCTTCCGGCCCCGCACCCGCGGCAGTGTCAGCCGGAAGCAGGCGCCCTGCCCTGGTTCGCCCCACGCCTCGAGCCTCCCGTCGTGGAGATTCGCGTCCTCCACGCTGATCGCGAGTCCGAGGCCGGTACCGCCCGACCGTCGCACACGCGACGGGTCGGACCGCCAGAACCTGTTGAACACCAGCTTCTCCTCGCCCGGCCGCAGGCCCACGCCCTGGTCGCGCACGATGAACGCCGCAGCGCTGTCGTCGGCGCGCAGGCGCAGGAGCACCGGTTTGCCTTCTCCGTGATCGATCGCATTCGCGAGGAGGTTCCGCAGAATGCGTTCCACGCGACGCGGGTCCACCTCGGCCATAACTGCCTGATCGGGCAGGTCCACGATCAGTTCGGTCCCGCTCTCGCGGGCGAGGTGACGGACCGTCGAGACCGCCGCGCGGGCACACATCCGGACGTCCAGTTGCTCGGCGGCCAGTTCCGCGACACCGGCGTCGTGCCTGCTGATCTCGAGGAGGTCGGCCAGCAGCCCCTCGAACCGGTCGAGTTCGGCGACGAGCAACTCCGACGACCGCCGGAGGACGGGGTCGAGATCGTCGCTGCCGTCGTGGATGAGATCGGCCGCCATGCGCACCGTCGTCAGCGGTGTCCGCAGCTCGTGGCTCACGTCGGAGGTGAATCTCTTCTGAAGGTTTCCGAACTCTTCGAGCTGGGTGATCTGTTTCGACAGGCTCTCCGCCATCTCGTTGAACGACATCGCGAGCCGGGCCATGTCGTCCTCACCGCGCACGGGCATGCGTTCCTTCAGCCGGCCGTCGGCGAACCGCACCGCGATCCGGGACGCCGACCGGATGGGCAGAACCACCTGCCGTGCGACGAGGAGCGCGATGGCCGCGAGCAGCACGGCGAGCACCGCACCACCCACCAGTAGCGTGCCGCGGACCAGCGACAGGCTGCGGTCCTCACTGGCCAGCGGGAACACGAGGTACAGCTCGAGCGTGGAGATCGCCGACGCGGTCGGGCTCCCGACTATCAGAGCCGGCCCCGAATAGCCTTCGGGATCGTTCACGGTGGCGAACTGGTAGGCCACCTGACCGGCCTGGACGAACGCCCGCAGTGATTCCGGGATCTGGTCCGCCGGACCGCTGGACGTCGGGGCGCGCGGACCGTCACCGGGCACGATCAGCACGGGATCGAACGTTCCCGCCGACCCCGACGCCTGACCGGCGTCGGGCTCCCGGTTCGTCAGCGCCGCCCGGGCGCCGTCGAGCTGGGTGGTGGGCGAACTACTGTCGTCCGCGCCGGCCAGCTGCCCCTCGACCGTGCTGCGGGCACGGTCCATCTCCTCGGTCGCCGCGTTGATCTTCGTTTCGAGCAGACGATCGGTGATCTGACTCGTCAGCACGACGCCGAGCACGACGATGACGATGAGCGACAACGTCAACGTCGAGACGACGACCCTCAGCTGCAGCGATCGACGCCACGTGTGCGCGAGGGTATTGCTCAGTGAGTGACCCCACCGAAGGATCGGCGAAACGCGTCGGTTGACACGACGCCGCCATCGGGAAACACCTGTCACGGCGGTCCGGCCTTGTAGCCGACCCCCCTGACCGTCAAAACCACTTCGGGATTCTCGGGATCAGTCTCGACCTTGGCCCGCAGACGCTGAACGTGCACGTTGACCAGGCGGGTGTCGGCTGCATGTCGGTAACCCCACACCTGCTCGAGCAGGACCTCGCGGGTGAACACCTGTCGCGGCTTGCGCGCCAGAGCCACCAGGAGGTCGAACTCGAGGGGAGTGAGGGAAATCAGTTCTTCGCCCCGGCTCACCTTGTGGGCGGGAACGTCGATGACGATGTCGGCGATGCTGAGCAGCTCCGCCGGCTCGTCCTCGGTCCGGCGAAGCCGTGCCCGGACCCGCGCCACCAGTTCCTTCGGCTTGAACGGCTTCATGATGTAGTCGTCCGCGCCGGATTCCAATCCGAGGACCACGTCGACGGTGTCCGTCTTCGCGGTCAGCATCACGATGGGGACACCGGAATCGGCCCGCAGGACGCGGCACACGTCGATGCCGTTCATGCCGGGCAGCATCAGGTCGAGCAGCACCAGGTCCGGGCGTGTCTCCCGGACCGCGGTGAGCGCCTGGGTCCCGTCCCCCACCACATACGGATCGAATCCTTCGCCGCGGAGGACGATCGTGAGCATCTCCGCGAGCGCAGTGTCGTCGTCGACAACCAGAATCCTTGGCTTCATGTCCCTATCGTTGCATCTTCGGAGGCCGTAACAGCCCGTTCGCCGTTACGGCGTGCCGTGTTCTTTCTCGTCACGGCGTGCCGTGTCGTCACTCAAGAGTGCCAGGTTTTCGGCGAGCGTGACCGGATCGGTGTCCGGAGTGAGCACCCACCACGGCGAAATCCAGTCCTTCACGGCCAGCTCGCGGTACACCTCGCCGGTGCGTTCCTGCAGTCCACGGTCGCGTTCGTAGGCGTCGAGCGACCGGCTCGCATCCGCCGATTCGCGGCCGCGGGCGCGTTGCGCGGCGAGGGCAACGGGAACGTCCAAATACAGTTGCAGGTCGGGCCGGGGCAGCCCCAACCGTACGAATTCGAGGTTCGCCACCCACTCGACGAACTCGCCGTCCGCCCCCTGATGCAACCGGGCCGCACCGTAGGCGGCGTTGGACGCCACATAGCGGTCGAGAATCACCAGGTCGTGTTCGGCGAGCAGCGCGGACAGCTCCCCGACGGCGCCGGACCGGTCCAGCGCGAACATCACGGCCATCGCGTGCACGGAGTCGCTGAGGTCACCGTGCGCGCCCTTGAGAGCCTCGGACGCCAGATCCGCGTGCACGGACCTGCCGTACCGCGGAAAGTCGAGGGTGCCGACCGTCAGGCCCTGTTCGGTGAGGCGTGCCACCACTGCGCCGACGAGTGTTCGCTTGCCCGCGCCGTCCAGGCCTTCCAGCGCAATCAGTTTTCCCACGAGGAAGAAGGCTATCCCCCGGCCCGTACGCGACGGACCGGGGGACGCCGCGATCTCTAGTACCGGTAGTGCTCGGGCTTGAACGGGCCCTCGACGTCGACGCCGATGTACTCCGCCTGCTCCTTCGTGAGCTTGGTGAGCGTGCCACCGAGCGCTTCGACGTGGATCTTCGCGACCTTCTCGTCGAGGTGCTTCGGGAGGCGGTACACCTCGTTGTCGTACTCCTCCGGCTTCGTCCACAGTTCGATCTGCGCGATCACCTGGTTGGAGAAGCTGTTGCTCATCACGAACGAGGGGTGGCCGGTGGCGTTGCCGAGGTTCAGCAGGCGGCCCTCGGACAGCACGATGATCGAGTGGCCGTCCTTGAACCGGAACTCGTCCACCTGCGGCTTGATGTTGATGCGGGTGACCTCGCCGGAGCGCTCGAGGCCGGCCATGTCGATCTCGTTGTCGAAGTGGCCGATGTTGCCCAGGATGGCCTGGTGCTTCATCTGCTTCATGTGCTCGAACGTGATGATGTCCTTGTTGCCCGTGGACGTGATGACGATGTCGGCCCAGCCGATGGCCTGCTCTACCGT
This sequence comes from Rhodococcus sp. JS3073, assembly GCF_026810085.1. Taxonomy (NCBI): domain Bacteria; kingdom Bacillati; phylum Actinomycetota; class Actinomycetes; order Mycobacteriales; family Nocardiaceae; genus Rhodococcus; species Rhodococcus sp. JS3073. The sequence goes on from NZ_CP113951.1 coordinate 1,011,385, forward strand.
CTTCACCTCGAAGCCGTCCATCAGCGCCTGGAGGGCGTTGATGGGGTCGACCTCGGTGACCGCGACGCGGGCACCCTGTCCACGCAGAGCCTCCGCGCAGCCCTTGCCGACGTCGCCGTAACCGCAGACGAGCGCGGCCTTGCCGCCGATCAGCACGTCGGTGCCGCGGTTGATGCCGTCGAGCAGCGAGTGCCGGGTGCCGTACTTGTTGTCGAACTTGCTCTTGGTGACCGAGTCGTTGACGTTGATGGCCGGGAACGCGAGTTCACCGGCGGCCGCGACCTGGTAGAGACGCAGGACACCGGTCGTGGTCTCCTCGGTGACGCCCTGGACCGATTCCGCAACCTTGGTCCACTTGGTCTTGTCGGCTTCGAGAGACTGACGCAGCAGGGCGAGGAACACCTTGTACTCGTCGGAATCCTGCTCGTCGTCCGTGGGCGGCACGACGCCTGCCTTCTCGAACTGCGCGCCCTTGAGGACGAGCATCGTGGCGTCGCCGCCGTCGTCGAGGATCATGTTCGCGGGCTTGTCTGCGTCCGGCCAGGTGAGCATCTGCTCGGCGGCCCACCAGTACTCCTCGAGCGTCTCGCCCTTCCACGCGAAGACCGGGGTGCCCTGCGGCTCCTCGGGCGTGCCGTGCGGGCCGACGACGATCGCGGCGGCGGCGTGATCCTGCGTCGAGAAGATGTTGCACGAGGCCCAGCGGACCTCGGCGCCCAGCGCAACGAGCGTCTCGATGAGGACGGCCGTCTGGATGGTCATGTGCAGCGAACCGGAAATGCGAGCACCCTTGAGCGGCAGCACCTCTGCGTACTCGCGGCGAAGCGCCATCAGTCCCGGCATCTCGTGCTCGGCGAGCCGGATCTCCTTGCGGCCGAACTCGGCGAGCGAAAGGTCCGCCACCTTGAAATCGATCCCGTTTCGGCTCTCGGCCACGGGCGTGGTTGAAACTGAGGTCGTCATCTGCCTCTCCTGGTTGACTGCTGTTTCGATCAAGGCTATCGGTACTGCGGGCCGAGGGTCACACTCACGTGAGGCTGCGCCGCGGAGCGGTCACTCCCGATCGGCCCCGTCGACCGCCTCGTCCACGAAAGGCCCCAGAAGAGCACCCAGATCCTCGGCGACGTTGGCCTCGGATTCGGGTGGCATCGAGATGTAACTCATAGCGAGGCGCACGATGGCGCGGCTGAGAATCCCCGCGTCCGACGGGTTCGCCCGCACCCAGCACCGCTGGAAGACGTCGGCGAGCCGCGTGGACGCCCGCTCGATGATCGGCGCGCTCTCGGTCGTGATCAGACGCAGCAGATCGGGCTTGGTCTCGCCGCGCAGAAGTGACTGCACGAGCGGGTCGGACAGGCTCGCCGCGAAGAACGCGGTGAACCCGGAGAGCAGCGCGGCACGACCCTCCCCGACGTTCGCCACGAGCGCCTCGTCGACGGCGTCGACCAGCTCGTCGGCCAGCCGGAGGGCGTACGCCTCCGCCAGCCCCTGCCGGGACTTGAACTCGTTGTAGAGCGTCTGCCTGCTCACCCCGGCGCCGGTCGCGACATCCGACATCGTGATGTCCGACCAGTCCTTCTCGAACAAGAGATCCCGCATCGCATCGAGCACCGACTGACGCAGCAGCAACCGCGCAGCCTCCTGATAGGGCACCCGGACACGCGACGAAGTCATGGCGAAGACATTAGTGCCCGCCGCCTGCGGGGTACTCGCCCGGTACTGCCGCTCCGGCCCCCCGACGTCGAATCCCGTTGCGTGTCAGACCTCGCCGCGGCTTCGTCGCTCCATCATCGAGTGGCGGCGGCTGTAGGCGAAGTAGATGATCACGCCGAGCGCCATCCACACGATGAACCGGATCCACGTCTCCACGGACAGATTCACCATCAACCACAGGCAGGCGAGGACGGCGAGGACGGGCACCCACGGAACCAGTGGGACACGGAATCCGCGGGGCAGGTCCGGTCGCGTCCGGCGCAGCACGATCACGCCGACCGACACGAGGACGAACGCGAACAGCGTTCCGATGTTGACCATCTCCTCGAGGGTGCCGATCGGGAAGATTCCCGCGAGCACCGCCACCACGACACCGACCAGCACGGTGATCCGGACGGGTGTGCCGTGCTTGCCGGTCGGCGCCAGCCGCCTCGGCATCAGTCCGTCCCGGGACATGGCGAACAGAACCCGGGTCTGCCCGAGCATCAGCACCATCACCACGGTGGTCAGGCCCGCCAGCGCACCGAACGAGATCAGGTTCTTCGCCCACGTGATCCCGTGGATGCCGAACGCAGTGGCCAGATTGGAACTGTCCCCGGCCAATTCGTGGTAGTCGACCATGCCGGTGAGCACCAGCGTCACCGCCACGTACAGGATCGTCACGATCAGCAGCGATCCCAGAATTCCGCGGGGCAACGCCTTCTGCGGATCCTTCGTCTCCTCGGCGGTGGTGGCGACGATGTCGAAACCGATGAACGCGAAGAACACCAGGCTCGCCGCCGCCAACAGCCCGTACCAGCCGAACGTGCTGCCGCCGGCTCCCGTGACGTAGGAGAACAGGGACTGATGGATGCCCTCGCCCGTGCTGCCCGCCTCGGACGGGGGGATGTACGGGGAGTAGTTGTCGGTGTCGATGTAGAACGCGCCCACCACCACCACGACGAGCACCACCGCCACCTTGATCGAGGTGATCACGAGCGAGACCCGCGACGACAGCTTGGTGCCCGTCGCCAGCACGACGGTGATGATCGCGACGATGAGTACCGCACCCCAGTCGAACGTGACCGAGCCGATCTGCGCCACCGGTGTGTGGTTGCCGATCACCTCACCGAGATAGAGCGACCAGCCCTTCGCCACGACCGACGCGGCGAGCGCGAATTCGAGGATGAGGTCCCAGCCGATGATCCACGCGATCAGTTCACCGAACGTCGCGTAGGAGAACGTGTACGCGCTGCCCGCGACCGGGACGGTCGAGGCGAACTCGGCGTAGCAGAGCGCGGCGAGCCCGCACGCGATGGCGGCGATCACGAACGCCGCCGACACCGAGGGACCGGCGACGTTGCCTGCGGTGCGCGCGGTGAGCGTGAAGATGCCGGCACCGATGACGACGGCGACACCGAAGACGGTCAGGTCCCACGCCGTCAGATCCTTGCGGAGTTTGGTTTCCGGTTCGTCCGTGTCTCGGATCGACTGCTCGATCGACTTGGTGCGGAACAATCCGGTCGGCCTGCCGCCTAGGTGCGGTTCTCCGCTGCCTTTGTCCTGGATGGCCACATCAGCCTCCTCAATCGAAAGTTGCCGTTCAGCCTATGCTTCGGTTGCCCGGAACAGGTCGGGTTCGATGTAGATGCGGCGAGCCGCGGGGACTGCGCCGCGTACGCGCGCCTCGGCCTCGTCGATGGCTTCGGCGACCGCGCTGATGTCCGATCCGGCGGCCACGGCCACTTTCGCGGCCACGAGGATTTCCTCGGGTCCGAGGTACTGCGTCTTGCAATGGATGACGCGCTCGATCTTCTCGCCGTCGACGAGCGCGGCGAGAATGCGTGACTCCTCGTCGGCGGTCGCTCCTTCACCGATCAGCAGGCTCTGCATCTCGACGATGAGGATGATCGCGATGATTCCGAGCAGGGCGCCGATACAGAGGGTGCCGACACCGTCCCACACCGGATCCCCGGTGAGCATCGTCAGTCCGACACCACCGAGCGCGAGAACCAGACCGACCAGCGCGCCGGTGTCCTCGAGCAGCACGACGGGAAGCTCCGGGCTGCGCGACGTGCGAATGAATCCCCACCAGCTCGCCCGCCCCTTGAGGGGACGCGACTCCCGCACCGCGGTGATGAAGCTGAACGTCTCGAGCCCGATGGCGATCACCAGGATGACCACCGCCACGAGGGGGGACGTGAGTTCCTCGGGGTGCTGGATCTTGTGGATGCCCTCGTAGATCGCGAACAGCGAACCGAGGCTGAACAACACGAGTGCGACGACGAACGAGTAGAAGTATCGGCTACGCCCGTAACCGAACTGGTGCAGATCGTCGGCGGCGCGTTCGGCCTTCTTCTGGCCGAGCAGCAGCAGGCCCTGGTTGGAGGTATCGGCCACCGAGTGCACGGATTCCGCCAGCATGGACGACGAGCCGGTGATCAGGAAGCCGGCGAACTTGGCAACCGCGATACCGGCATTGGCGCCGAGCGCGGCGAGAATCGCCTTCTTTCCCCCATGAGCCGACAACTGACTTCTCCTCTCGGTCGCACACGACCCTCACGACGGGCCGCGGAGCCCTTCTCGGATCGCAGGGCGGGTCACAGGCTACGCGATCGGCGGGCCGACCCTCGCACTGAACAACTGGGCGCACTCGGTGCCCGCGGTCACCACCACTTCAGGGTCCTCGGCCGCAATCCAGACGGCGTTGCCCTGAGACAATTCGAGGGCATCGGTTCCGCACCGCAGCTCCACCGAACCCGAGGTGCACAGCAGAATGTGCGGCCCCTCCGAGTCGAGCCGGTGCTCGGTCGGGCCGTCCGGCGACAGGTCGATCCGCGCGAGGACGAATTCCGGCGCGGGCGTGGCGTACACGAACTCGCCACGGCCCGGGCGCTCCTCCGCCTCCAGTATCGGAATGTCGACGGTGTCGAAGTCGAGGACGCGCAGCAACTCCGGAACATCCACGTGCTTCGGTGTGAGCCCCCCGCGCAGCACGTTGTCGGAGTTGGCCATGATCTCGACGGCCATCCCGTGCAAGTAGGCGTGGAGGTTGCCCGCGTCGAGATACAGCCCCTGCCCTGGTTCGAGGGTGACCCGGTTCAGGAGGAGCGCGGCGAGCACACCCGCGTCCCCCGGGTACACCTCACTCAATTCGAGGGCCGTGCGGATCTCCGCCGCGAACTCGCCGTCCTTGGTGTTCGACAGATAGGCAACGCATCCGTCGAGCACCCTCGGCATCAGCGCGCCGAGCACCGGCTGCGGCAACGTGATCCACGTGGTGAACAGCGCGCGGAGACCGTCCGAGTCGGGTTGCCCCGCAATCAGGCCGGCGTAGGGCTGCAGTTCCGGAACCGCGATCGCCTCGAGCAGTTTGACCGTGCGCTCGGGGTCCCGGAAACCGGCGAGCGCGTGGAACCTGCTGAGGGCCACGACGAGTTCCGGTTTGTGGCTGGCGTCCTTGTAGTTGCGGACCGACGATTCGAGGGGAATTCCCGCCTCGTTCTCCCGGGCGAACCCCTCCCACGCCTGCTCGGCGCTCGGATGGGCCTGCAACGACAGCGGTTCCTCCGACGCGAGCAACTTCAGCAGGAACGGGAGGCGTTCGCCGAACGTCTCCACACTCCGCTTGCCGAGCTGGCGTTCGGGTTCCGAGTGCACCAGGTCCAGAAGGGACCGGGGCCCCTCCTCGGTGAGGACGCGGGCGGGATCACCCGGGTGCGCGCCCAACCACAGTTCCGCCTCAGGATGGGCCGTCGGAACCGGAAGTCCACGCAGCTGTGCGATGGCTGTGCGCGATCCCCATGCGTAGGACCGGAGCGCACCTTCGAGTCGGTGCACTAGATACCGCCGATCAACTGGAGATACGCGGCAGTCATGTCGAGCCTGCCGACGAGAACCGCCGCCTGTTCCAGCTCGGGACGCTGCGACGGAACCTGACCCTCGTCCGAGGACGCGACGACGAGGTCGACGTCGCCCAGGGCGGCGATCCTGCGTTCGACGAGCATCCGATCGGCGTCGGCCGACAACACGAACGTGCGCACCGGGCTCGCCGAGGGCGGACCGTCCAACTCGGGATCGTGGAATATCGAGTCGTGCGCGGAGAGCGCCTGGTCGACACGGAACGTGCCCGCCGCGCTCAGGACGTCCGGGAGTTCCGACGCGGTCGCCACGCGGCCCGCGTGCAGCAGCGCCTCGGCGCCGTGCCGGGCCAGTTCCACCGTGCTCTCCGTGTCACCCGTGAGCACGATGCGGCGTCCCTGCATGCGGGAGGCCAGCGATTTCGCGGGATTGTGGAACACCTCGCTGTTCGGCCTGTCACGCAGCGCCTCACCGTCGACGGCGTCGGCGATCTGCTCGAGGTCGGGAACCTCGTCGCCCCAGCGTTCCGAACCGACCACCCGGAGGACGGCCAGCAGTACGGCGAAGTACCGCAGCAGACCGTGCCGGGTGAGTGCCCGGACCCGCGGCGCGAACATGACGACCCGTCCGGCCGCCGCGGCCTGCAAGGGTCCCTCGTCCGGCGCCGCCACCACCACTTCGGCGCCGCGGCGCACCGCCGCGTCGATGGCCTGCACGAGCCGGGGGTCGCCTGCGTCGTCGCCGGCCACCACCACCACGTCGAGTGGGCCCACCCACACGGGGGTCCGGGTGGCACGCACCAGCGGGAAACCGATCCGTTCGGCGAGGACCGCCGTCAGGATCGCAGCCCCACGGCTGGCACGCCCCGCGCCGGTCACCACCACCACGCTGCGCGGACGCAGTCCCTGCAGTCGTTCGAGAGCCCCCTCCTCGACCGCGGACCGGGTGGCCCGGATCTGGGCACCCCCCATGGCGGCGGAACGCAACACACCCTCGGTGTCCGCCGCGACCAGTGCGTCCCCGTCGTCCAGATCGAACAGGGGCGTCGGCGCTGTCATGACACCGCACCCCCTTTCTTCATCGGTGCAAGCCACATTCGCAACACGAGCAGAACCTGTAGTTCCAACTATGGCAGTCAGGCTCGGACGATGCCCAGTATCTCGGTAACGAGTGCATCTACCTCGGCCGCCGTCGCCGCCTCCACGTTGAGTCGCAGCAGCGGTTCGGTGTTGGAGGCCCGCAAGTTGAACCACGCGCCGTCCGCCAGTTCGACCGTGACACCGTCGAGCCGGTCCACGACCGTGGTGCGGTCCGAGAACGCCGACAGCACCGCGTCGGTCCTTTCGGCGGCGTCCGCGACGGTCGAGTTGATCTCTCCCGACGCCGCGTACCGCTCGTACTTCGCCATCAGCTCGGACAGCGGACGATCCTGCTCCCCCAGTGCTGCGAGAACATGCAGTCCGGCGAGCATCCCGGAGTCGGCGCCCCAGAAGTCGCGGAAGTAGTAGTGCGCGGAGTGCTCGCCGCCGAAGATCGCGCCCGTCTCGGCCATCTGCTGCTTGATGAACGAATGCCCCACCCGGGTGCGGACCGGGTGTCCGCCCAGCTCACTCACCAGCTCGGGCACCGCGCGGGACGTGATGAGGTTGTGGATGACGGTCGCGCCGGGCTCCTTCGCCAGCTCCCGCTCCGCGACCAGGGCGGTGACGGCGGACGGCGACACCGGGTTGCCGAGCTCGTCGACCACGAAGCAGCGGTCGGCGTCGCCGTCGAAGGCCAGACCGATGTCGGCACCGGTCTCACGGACGTACCGTTGCAGATCCACGAGGTTCGCCGGGTCGAGCGGATTCGCCTCGTGATTCGGGAACGTACCGTCGAGCTCGAAGTACAGCGGCTCCAGCTTCACCGGCATGGGCTCGAACACGGCGGGAACGGTGTGCCCGCCCATTCCGTTGCCCGCGTCGACAGCCACCGTCAGCGGGCGGAGGTCGGAGAGGTTCACCAGTCCGCGGACGAAACTCGCGTACTGCTCGAGCACGTCCTCCTCGGACACCGTGCCGGGAGCGCCGTCGAACGCAGGAACCCCGTCGACGACCTCGGCCGCAATCGTGGAAAGGCCCGTCTCCTGCCCCACCGGCTTGGCGCCTGCGCGGCACAGCTTGATGCCGTTGTACTTCGCCGGGTTGTGGCTCGCCGTGAACATCGCACCCGGGCAGTCGAACAGCCCCGAAGCGAAATACAGCTGGTCGGTGGACGCGAGTCCGATGAGGACGACGTCCAGTCCCTGGGCGGTGACGCCGTCGGCGAACGCTCGGGCCAGCTCCGGAGAGGACGCGCGCATGTCGTAGCCGATCACGACCTTCGTGGCGCTGTCCTCGCGGACGAGTCGTGCGAATGCGCCGCCCACGTCCTGCACGAATGCGGCGTCGATGTGTTCACCGACGACACCCCGCACGTCGTAAGCCTTGATCACGGCATGTACGGACTCGGCTGATCGCGCCACTTCTTGTTTCTCCTTTACGAGCACCAGTGCTGGCGCAAGCCTAATGCCTGCCCGTCGCGGGCCCGGCACGCCGCGGACCGCAGGCCCGGAAGCAGGCCGGGACGTCAGTTGGAAGGGTCGGGAAGTACCCGCAGGTGGCCGCGGCGACCGGTGCGCGCCGGGCCGGGCTGGGTGCCGGTCTCCGCGCGTTCCTCGGTGGACACGGCCCGGTCGGACCGCCCGCGATCGCCGAGACCCGCCTCCCGCACGGCCTCCGCCAGCGCGGTCAGGTCGTCCTCGTCCGGAGTGCTCGACGAGAACCCACCCTCGTACCGAACCAGTTCCCAGCCCTTGGGTGCGGTGATCCTCGACGCGTGCGTTTCGCACAGATCCCACGAGTGCGGCTCGTCGACCGTGGCGAGCGGGCCGACGACGGCAGTGGAGTCGGAGTAGACGTACGTGAGCGTCGCGACAGCGGGGTTCTTGCACCCGGGGCGGCAGCATCGACGCAGAGATCTCACAGCTAGGGAGCCTAGCCCCACGAAGGCCCGACACCTACTCGGACACACCGAGAGTGTGCGGCTGTCGTAATGTCCACACCATGTCCAGAGCACGACGCAGGCGTCCCGTGACCACCCGATCCGTCGACCGACGGGGACGGGGAATCCGCGGGTCCGTGTTCCCTCCGGACGCACCGGCACGACGGAGCCGCGCAGAGAAGTTCGATCTGGTGGTGCTCGAGGCGTTCGCGCCGATCGACGCGCGCTGGCGCGAACGCCTGACGAAGCTGGACATCGCCGTCGACGAGGTCCCGAAGATTCATGCGCTCGACCCGGATTCGGTCAACTGGCCCGCCGAGGTCGTGGCGGACGGGCCCGTGCCGCTGTCCCGACTGATCCCGGCCGGCATCGACCGGCACGGATCCACGACGCGGGCGCGAGTCGTCCTGTTCCGGCGACCGCTCGAACAGCGCGCCAAAGACCCGGACGACCTCACCGACCTGGTGCACGACGTGCTCGTACAGCAGGTGAGTACGTACCTCGGAGTCGAACCCGAGGTCATCGACCCGGATTTGCCGGGCGACGAAGACTGACTAGACGATCCCCCGCTTCAGGCGCCGGCGCTCGCGCTCCGACAATCCACCCCAGATACCGAACCGCTCGTCATTGGCCAGTGCGTAGTCGAGGCATTCGTCCCGCACCTCACAGCCCAGGCAGATGCGCTTCGCTTCCCTGGTGGAGCCTCCCTTTTCGGGGAAGAAGGCCTCAGGGTCGGTCTGCGCACAGAGCGCGCGTTCCTGCCACTGATCCTCGATGGTCTCGAACAGCTCGTCGAAACCGGTCACCAGACTCAACGCCGGGCGAGGGCCCGTCGTCTCGACTTCCTGTGCGACGAGTTCCCGCACAGGAATTTCTTTCACACTGTCTTCTTGCACACAGACTTCTTGAACACAGACGCCGTCCGCTGCGCCTGCTTCGGAATTGGTCTGCGGTTCGTCGCTTACTGTGCTCCAGCGAGTCTCCGACTCGATCTGCTCATTGGGCATCGTTCCGCCTCCTCACCTGTGATAGCGCAGAAAATTTCGATCGATCATGTACCCCGAACCGAACACCCCTGCCACCCGTTCGAACAACCGTTCGAATTGATCCCCGCTGCAAGTGATTCCACGCCCACAACGTCGGAATGACATATTTGTGATTAGACACGCCCAGCGTGTCGCGGTCAAGCTAACCGTCGAAAGTCGATTACTATTTCGCGCTCTCAAATCGCTCCGGGGAAGCAGCTCACAGGAGGCGGACAGCCACCGCCTAGGCTTGCATCGTGAACGTGACTGTATTGGTTGGCGGGGTGGGCGGGGCCCGGTTCCTGCAAGGTGTGCGGAGACTTCTGGGGGCCGATTCGGGCCATCGCATTACCGCGGTCGTCAATGTCGGGGACGACGTGTGGATGCACGGGTTGCGGATCTGCCCGGACCTGGACACCTGCATGTATACCCTCGGTGACGGTATCGACACCGAGCGTGGGTGGGGACATGCCGGTGAAACCTGGAACGCCAAGGCCGAACTCGCCGCCTATGGTGCGAAACCCGATTGGTTCGGGCTCGGTGACCGGGACATCGCCACGCACCTGATCCGCACGCAGATGCTGCGGACGGGGTATCCGTTGTCGGCGGTGACCGAGGCGCTGTGCAACCGGTGGCAACCGGGTGTGACCCTGCTGCCGGTGACCGACGACCGTAGCGAAACTCACGTCGTGATCACCGACCCGCAGGACGGGGAGCAGCGGGCGATCCACTTCCAGGAGTGGTGGGTTCGGTACCGCGCCCAGGTCCCGACGCACAGCTTCGCGCACATCGGCGCCGAGCAGGCCGCCCCGGCGCCCGGAGTGCTCGAGGCGATCGAGAGCGCCGACATCGTGCTGCTGGCACCGTCGAATCCGGTGGTCAGTGTCGGCGCGATCCTGGCGGTGCCCGGGATCCGCGGCGGCCTGCGTACCACCGCCGCGAAGGTGGTCGGTGTGTCGCCGATCGTCGGGGGAAAACCGTTGCGGGGCATGGCCGACGAATGCTTGGACGTGATCGGGGTGGACACGTCGGCGGAGGCGATCGGCCGCTGGTACGGGGCCCGGTCCGGGACCGGGATCCTCGACGGCTGGCTGGTCCACGACACCGACACCGCCGAGATCCCCGGCGTGAACGTCGCCCGGGTGCCGCTGATCATGACCGACCCCGACGCGACCGCCGCGATGGTGCGGGCGGCGCTGGACGTGGCGGGGGTGACACTGTGACCGACCCCGCGGGTGCGTCCCGGTCCGATCACGCCCCGGGCGGTGCGGTCGAGATCCGCCCGGTGACCGGGCTGCCCGAGTTCCGGCCCGGCGACGACCTCGCCGGTGCGGTGGTCGCGGCCGCGCCGTGGCTCGCGGACGGTGACGTGCTGGTGGTCACCAGCAAGGTGGTCTCGAAGGTGGAGGGCCGGATCGTGTCCTCGCCGACCGACCCGGAAGAACGCGACGCCGCCCGCCGGCGGCTCGTCGAGCAGGAAGCGGTGCGGGTCGTGGCCCGCAAGGGCCGGACCCTGATCACCGAGAACCGGCTCGGGATCGTGCAGGCGGCGTCGGGCATCGACGGCTCGAACGTCGAGGGCTCCGAACTCGCGCTGCTGCCCGAGGACCCGGACGGCAGCGCCCGCGCCCTGCGGGAGGCGATCGCGGTGGCGCTGGGGGTGCGGGTGGCGGTGGTGGTCACCGACACCATGGGCCGGGCGTGGCGCAACGGGCAGATCGATGCCGCGATCGGTGCGGCCGGGCTTGCGGTGCTGCACGGGTACGCCGGGTCCCGCGACAGTCAGGGCAACGAACTGGCGGTGACGGAGGTGGCGGTCGCCGACGAGATCGCCGCGGCGGGGGATCTGGTCAAGGGCAAACTCGGCGGGGTGCCGGTCGCGGTCGTGCGGGGCCTGGATGTGGCCGACGACGGGTCCGCCGCGCAGGATCTGATCCGGCGCGGCGCCGAGGACCTGTTCTGGCTCGGCACCGCCGAATCCGTGGAGATGGGGCGGGCGGAGGCGCTGCTGCTGCGCCGCTCGGTCCGCCGGTTCGCCGACGACCCGGTCGAACCCGGCGCGGTCCGGGCGTCGATCGCGCAGGCCCTGACCGCGCCGGCGCCGCACCACACCCGGCCGGTCCGGTTCGTGTGGGTCCGCACCCGCACCGTCCGCGATGCACTGCTGACCCGGATGGCCGAGCAGTGGCGCACCGACCTCACCTCCGACGGGATGAGCGCCGACGCGGTGGCCGCGCGGGTGGCCCGCGGGAACATCCTGTTCGACGCACCGGAGGTGATCATCCCGTTCTGCGTCCCCGACGGCGCCCACCACTACCCCGATGAGCGCCGGCGGGCGGCGGAGTCGACGATGTTCACCGTCGCGGTCGGCGCCGCGGTGCAGGCACTGCTGGTGTCGTTGGCGACCAAGGGAATCGGCAGCTGCTGGATCGGGTCGACGATCTTCGCCGCCGACACCGTTCGCGCCACCCTCGACCTGCCCGCCGACTGGCAACCACTCGGCGCGATCGCCGTCGGCCACCCCCTCGAACCACTCACCCCCCGACACGCCGCCGACCCCGGCGACGCCCTGATCGAGAGATGAGCCACGCGCAATGAGCGCCGAATCACTACACCGCACCGCGACCGCCGCGCTCGAGGGCTGGAAAACGCTCGACGAGAACGACGAATCGTTGCGGCACACCATGCTCGCGTTCCTCGCGGCGGCGCCGCTCGGCTGCCTACGCGAGCACGTACCCGGACACATCACGGCGTCCTCCCTCGTCCTGGACGAGGGGGGATGTCACGTACTCCTGACCCTGCATCCCCGGGTCGGCCGGTGGATCCAATTGGGCGGGCACTGTGAGCCTTCCGACGAGACCGTCGTCGATGCCGCGCTGCGGGAGGCGTGCGAGGAATCGGGAATCCCCGACCTCCGGATCGATCCCGACCTGCTGTCGGCGCACACCCACCCGATCACGTGCTCACTCGGACAGCCCACCCGGCACCTCGACCTCCGGTTCCTCGTCCGCGCGCGACCCGGCGCCCACATCGTGCGCAGCTCCGAATCGACGGACCTCCGCTGGTGGCCGGTGGACGCACTGCCGCCGAACGCGGAGAAGTCCACGATCGACCAGCTCGTGCACCTGGCCGGACTGCGCTAGCGGAGCGGCTCCAGCGTCGGGCGCTTCGCCGCGATACGGTCGCCGGAGGATGTTCCCCAGATCGCCGGTCGGCGTAGCCGAGATCCCCCGAACGGGCCGCAAGTTGCTCGGCAACCCGACCCGATCATCCGCGTAATCCGTTGGGACGCCTCGGGTCCGGATCGCCGATCCCTCCGTAAACGAATCGTCGAGCGCCACTTAGCGTGTGAAGCCGCGCGTCACTTCACCAGCGCTTCGGCGGAAGCCGGGCCCTTCATGGCCGGAGGTAGCCGATCAGAGTTGCGTGGTAGAGCCGGGACTGCACGACTCTCCCGGGATCAGGGCTGTTTCTGGTTGGTGATGTATGGGGCGACGTTTGATAGCGGGGTCTCCGGCGGAGGCAACGAAATATGATGGTGGCGAAGAGTGACTGCAGAGGTTTGCCCGGGTGTGGTCGGGGAATCGCTGTCGCGGACAGCGGCAACAACTGCACTCGTGGGCGTATGCACAGTTGCGGGACTTCGTCACCTACAAAGCCGCGTCGGTGGGTGTCCCTGTGGAGGTCATTAACCCGCGGAACACCTCGCGGACGTGCTACCCGTGCGGGCACGTCGACAAGGTACCTGGGGTACGTGCAGAACATGACCACGACGCACGGCTATTGGGCCGCCTAATCAACCGGCCTACAGTCGGCGCGCACCTGACAGCCGGTCGGGGACGCGACTGGCAAACCCGGCCCTTCAGGGCATGGGGTACGTTGATCTCTCACACGTCCGTGCTGAACCGGACCCCGCCGTCGGGCAACGTCACGCCCGGCCACACCCGGGCGCCGCGCAGGAGTTCGCACCGGGCGCCGATGTCGGCTCCGTCACCGATCACCGCGTCACGCACCAGCGCCCGCGGCCCGATGCGTGCGCCGAAACCGATGATGGACCGTTCGACGGTCGCTCCGGCCTCGACCACGGCACCGTCGAACAGCACCGCGCCGTCGAGTCGTGCGCCCGCACCCACCTCGGCGCCGCGGCCGACGACGGTTCCGCCGATCAGCAGCGCACCCGGGGCGACACCCGCACCCGGGTGGACGAGCGATTCGCCGCGGGGCCCGTCGAGCGCAGGCGACGGAGCGATGCCGCGCACCAGGTCCGCGGAACCGCGCACGAAGTCCTCGGGGGTGCCCATGTCGCGCCAGTACGAGGAGTCGACGTGTCCGTACACGCGGGCGTCCTCGGCCAGCAGCGACGGGAACACCTCGCGCTCCACCGACACCGCGCGTCCCTCGGGGATCCGTTCGATGATCTCGCGCTTGAAGACGTAGCAGCCGGCATTGATCTGGTCGGTCGGCGGGTCCTGCGTCTTCTCGAGGAACGCGGTGACCCGGCCGTCCGCGTCGGTGGGCACGCAGCCGAACGCCCGCGGATCCCCGACCCGGACGAGGTGCAGGGTGACGTCGGCGTCCCGGTTCCGGTGGGTGTCGAGGATCGCGCCCAGGTCGGTGCCGCCGAGGACGTCGCCGTTGAAGACCATGGCGTGGTCACCGCGCAGCTTCGGCAGAACGTTGCGGATGCCGCCACCGGTGCCGAGCGGTTCGGTCTCGGTGACGTAGTCGATCTCGAGTCCCAGCTTCGAGCCGTCGCCGAAGTACTCCTCGAAGACCTCCGCCTTGAAGGATGTGCCGAGGACCACGTGCGTGATCCCGGCCGCCCCGATCCGGGCGAGCAGATGCTGGAGGAACGGCAGACCCGCCGTGGGCAGCATGGGCTTGGGCGCCGACAAGGTCAGCGGGCGAAGCCTCGTTCCCTTACCGCCGACCAGCACCACTGCATCGGTCGTCTTCTCAATTGCCATGAGTCGTTCCCCCCTCGTTCTGGTTCGTGCGTCGTTCCCGGACTGCGGCAGCCACGGCGATCTTCGACCGCACTGCCAATCCTCCCCGAAGTGCCCACCGCAGCGGCGCCTGCCACCAGTGGGGATGACGATCGGCCTGGAACCGGTACGCGCTCTGATGGTGAGCGGGCAGCATCAGTTCCGGATGCTTGCCCGCGGCGTGCCCCTTCGCGTGGGTGACCTCGGCGGAGGGCACGTACACGTTGAGCCAGCCGGCCTTGCCCAGCCGGTCACCGAGGTCGACATCCTCCATGTACATGAAGTAGCGGGAATCGAAGCCGTTGATCGAGTCGAAGGCCGCGCGGCGCATCAACAGGCACGAACCGGACAACCAGCCGACCGACCGCTCACTGACCGTCTCGTTCTCCTGGCGGTAGCCGGCAGTCCACGGGTTGGACGGCCACACCGTGCCGAGAACCGCGTGCCCGGCCCCGGACACGAGGTCGGGCACCTGGCGCGCCGACGGGTAGACGCTCCCGTCGGGTTCCAGCACGAGAGGGCCGAGCGCCCCCGCTCGCGGCCAGCGCTCGGCGGCCGCGAGGAGTACGTCGATCGATCCGGGCGCCCAGCGAACATCCGGATTGGCGATGACGACGAATTCGATCTCGTCGTCGATCTCCGCCACAGCCCTGTTGATGGCACCGCCGTAGCCGATGTTCCCGCCGGTCCGCAGCAGGCGCACGTGCTCGTGCGCCGCATCCGCGGCCTCGGGGGCGCCGTCCGTCGATCCGTTGTCGGCCATCACGACCTGCGGATCTTCTTTCGTCGCCTCGGCGAGAGTGCCCAGGAACTGCTCCAGATGCTCGCCTGGCGAATAGGTCACCGTCACCACGGCCAGCTTCGAACTCACGCGGGCAAGCGTAGCCGTTGAAACAGGGTCCGCCTCACACCACTGCATGCAGGGCTGCATGCAACGCGTCTCGCCACGGCCGCAACGGGGTCAGCCCGGCGTCGGCCCACGCACGGCCGGACAGGACCGAGAAGGCCGGTCGCGGGGCGGGCCGCACGAACTGGGCGCTCGTGCACGGGCGCACGCGCCCAGGGTCCGCACCTGCCTCCTCGAACACGGCGCGCGCAAGGTCGAACCAACTCGCCCGGCCCGAGTTGGTCGCGTGCAGCACCGGTGCATCGACGTCGCCGCGCGCGGCGAGTTCGAGCAACGCATCGGCCAGGTCGCCGGCGAATGTGGGCGAGCCCACCTGATCGTCCACGACGTCGACCGTGTCATGTTCACGCTCGAGCCGGAGCATGGTGGAGACGAAGTCGGTGCCGACCCCGGTGTAGACCCAGGCGGTGCGCACGACGTGGGCGGACGGAAGCGCTGCGTGAACGGCGCGTTCGCCGGCGAGTTTCGTGCGCCCGTAGGCGGTCGCGGGTCCGGTCGGGGCGTCCACCTCGTACGGCGTGTCGGCCTGCCCGGCGAAGACGTAGTCGGTGGAGACGTGGATCAGCCGGGCACCCGCCCGGGCGCACGCCGCCGCCAGGTTCGCGGGCCCCGTCTCGTTGACCGCCCGGGCGGTGTCCTCGTCCGACTCCGCAGCGTCGACCGCGGTGTACGCGGCACAGTTGATCACCACCGATCCGTCTTCGACCTGCGCCTTCACCGCGTCGGGGTCGGTGATGTCGAGTTCGTCCGACCCCACACCCCGGGCCCGAATTCCGGTCGCCTCCGCTCGTCGGAGGACATGCCCACCCAACTGTCCACGGGCGCCGGTCACAAGGATGTTCGTCACGGGGGTCAGTCTGGCACGCCGATCGACGCGTCCCTGCTCCCGGCGCGTCGACCAGTAGCCTGGTTTCCGTGTCACACGAGCAACCCGCACCAGACGCACCCCCGAGCACAGCTCGGCGGCCGATTCACATCGCTGTGGCGGTGCTGTCGGTGCTCGCCCTCGTCGTGACGGGATTCGCCTGGCGGAGTATCGACTCGCTGCGCAACAATCTGGCAACCGCGGGCGGCCTGGGCCTCGGCGGGAGCGCCGACGGCGCCGTCGACATCCTCATGGTCGGCACGGACAGCCGCACCGACGCCCACGGCAACCCCCTGTCCCAGGAGGAACTCGACTCGCTTCGGGCCGGCGAGGAGGTGGCATCCAACACCGACACCATCGTCCTCATCCGCGTTCCCAACGACGGGAGCTCCGCCACTGCCATCTCGATCCCCCGCGACTCCTACGTCGACGTGCCGGGCATCGGCATGTCGAAGATCAACGCCGCGTACGGCGCCACCAAGGAGACCGAGCGGCTGAAGCTCGTCGAGGACGGAGCCAGCGACAAGGAAGCCGAGGAGGAGTCGACGAAGGCAGGCCGCGAGGCGCTCATCCAATCGGTGGCCGATCTCACGGGAATCACCGTCGACCACTACGCCGAGGTCGGGCTGCTCGGGTTCGTCCTCCTCACCAACGCCGTCGGCGGCGTCGACGTCTGCCTCAACGAACCGGTGGACGAGGACATGTCCGGCGCGCACTTCCCCGCGGGTGAGCAGACGTTGAAGGGTGCGGACGCTCTGAGCTTCGTCCGCCAGCGCCACGACCTCCCCCGCGGCGACCTCGACCGCATCGTGCGTCAGCAGGTGTTCATGGCCTCGCTCGTCGGCAAGGTGCTGTCCGCGAAGACTCTCAGCGACCCGGGCAAACTGAACGAACTCAGCGGCGCGGTGCAACGCTCGGTCGTGCTCGACGACGACTGGGACATCATCGAGTTCGCCACCCAACTTCAGGACCTCGCCGGCGGCAAGGTGCAGTTCGACACGATTCCGGTCGCGGATCTCAACGGCACGACCGACTACGGCGAGTCCATCGTCGAGGTCAAGCCGAAGGACGTGAAGAAGTACGTGGCCGGTCTGGTCGGCGAGGAGCCCACCGACTCGGAAGACACCACCACGTCCGAGACGCCCAAGATCGACGCCTCGACCGTCACCGTCGACGTTGCGAACGCCAGCGACGTCGGGGGCCTCGCGAACGGCGTCGCCGATGCCCTGACGTCGCTCGGCTACGGCCAGGGCGAGGTCGGCAACTACACGGGCGAGTCGGTGAGCGAGACCACAGTCTTCGCGCACTCCGCGGACGACGACAGCGCGAAGGCGGTCGCCGCAGCACTCGGCGGGCTCCCCACCGACACCGACGCGACACTGCCCGAAGGTTCGGTGCGGGTGGTGCTGTCGAGTGACTACCAGGGGCCGACGTCCGCCGAAACCACCGGCACCACCACGTCGTCCGAGTCCTCGGAGACGGGCCTCGAGCCCGCGTCCACGGCAGGAACGACCCCCACCCCGGCACCGCCCGGCCCGCCCATCGATGCCGGCTCGTCGGGCCCGCGTTGTGTGAACTAGAAAATGAGAGACGGATCGTGTCCATGAACCATGCGTCCCGCACGCTGACCGACGCCCTGCTCGACCCCATCCTGAAGAACGACCCGGCCGGACCGCGCGTCACGTTCTACGACGACGCCACCGGCGAACGGGTCGAACTCTCGGCCCTCACGCTCGCCAACTGGGCGGCCAAAACCGCCAACCTGCTGCGTGACGAATTCGGCGTCGAGCCCGGCGCCCGCGTCGCGGTGCTCCTTCCCGCGCACTGGCAGACCGCCGCGGTTCTGCTCGGCGCATGGTGGGCCGGCGCCGAGGTCGTGCTCGAACCCGATGCGGACGCCGAAATCGCACTCGTCTCGGCCCAGCACCTGGGCGACGTCGAGGACGTACCCGAGGTTGCGGCGCTGTCGCTGGACGCGTTCGGCAGGCCCGTCCCCGACCTCCCCGTCGGCATCACCGACTACGCCACGTCCGTGCGCGTCCACGGCGACCAGTTCCGGCCGACGGTCGCCGGACCCGCACTGGCGGGCAAGAGCGTCGACGACGTTCTCGCCGCGGCGCTCGCCTCCGCCGAATCGCAGGGGATCACCGGTACCGACCGGGTGCTGTCCGAAGAGGCGTGGGACTCCCCCGACGCCCTGATCGACGGTCTGGTGGCCGTCTTCGCGGCCGGCGCGTCACTCGTGCAGGTCACCAACGCCGACCCCGCAGCCCGGTCGAGGCGCGTGGACACCGAGAAGATCACCCGTCAACTCTCCCGGTAGCCGCCGTCCGCGAGGCCCGCGGCGATCTCGAACCTGTTCCGGGCACCGCGGTGCCGCAACTCCTCGAACAGGTACCGCAGCGCGAAGGTCCACCCGTACGTAGCCCATTGGTCGGCGTGGACCGCTTCGTGTCGCACGAGCGCTCTCGCCGGGTCCCGGCCGGTGAGAAATGCGCCGCCGATCGTCGTCCCGCCGCGTGCGTACCCACCCCGCATCCCGCTGCACACGAAGATGCCGAAGTTGGCGTCGAACGTGATGCGGGCGCCCCACAGTCGGGCGTACGCCAGCGCGAGCCGTGTGATCGCCGCGGACTGGGGGTTCCCCCGCGACGCTCGGATCATCGGCACACCGCGGCTGCGTTTCACAGGCGCAGGATAAGTGCTCGAGGCGAGGTTCATCCACAACTTCTCGCCCATCCACAGACCAACCTGAAGTCCCAGTTCGCGCGCGGCAGGGATGACGCGCCCACCACGATGCTGTCGATCATGACCGCACGCATTCGTACCCTGAAAGAACTCACCGACGCCGGAATCACCCGCAGTACCATCGCCGCCCGGTGCCGAAGTGGCAGCTACCACCGCGTGCTGCCCACGGTGTATTCCCTCGTCGAACCCGACACGTACGTGCGGTGTGCCGCCGTGTCGGCATGGCGGCCGGCCGCGGTCCTGAGCCACCGCACCGCGGCCTGGCTCTACGGCTGGTTGCCCGAGCCGGCGGTCGTCGAGGCGACGATTCCCCGGGGCCTCCGCGTCACGCCGCCGGACTGGCTTCGGCTGTACCGCCGCGACCTCGCACCGCACACGGTGTCGATGGTGTCCCTTCTTCCGGCGGTGTCGCCCGCCCAGGCGCTCTTCGATTGCGCAGTCGTCATGCCCGAAGGAGACGTGGCGTCCCTCGTCGACAGCGAACTCGACCGCAGCGTCGATCCGCACGAGTTCCGTGACCTCTGCGCCGCTCACCACGGTCGGCACGGTGCGCCCGCGGCACGGCGACTGTTACGCCACGCTGCCCTCCGAGCCGCGTCGGAACCCGAGCGGGTACTCGGTCGCCAGCTCAGCCTTCGCGGTTTCCCGCTCGAGGCCAACCACCCGATCGGTCCGTACGTGGGTGATTTCGCCGACGAGCAGGCGCGGATCGTGGTCGAGGTCGACGGCCGCGAGTTCCACAGCGAGCCCGACGTGTTCCGGAACGACCGACGGCGTCAGAACTGGCTCGTCAGTGAGGGGTGGATGGTGCTCCGCTTCGCCGCCTACGACGTGCTGGCGCATCCCGATGTGGTCGCCGCCGAGATCATCGATGCGGTGCGTCGACGGCTTCGCAGTCGGCGCCCGAAGTGAACTGAGCCGCCACTCCTTGCTCCCCCAGGGCTGATTCGGCCCCGGAGCAGCGAAGAGTGGCGGCTCAGTTCGACGCGGTCAGCCCAGCAGCTTGTCGCGCAGTGCCTTGTCCTTGTCCAGGACCATCTTCTCGAGCCCGTCCTGGAACGCGACCATCTGCTGCTGCAGTGCGGGGTCGGAGGCGCCGAGGATGCGGACGGCGAGCAGACCGGCGTTGCGGGCGCCGCCGATGGACACGGTTGCGACGGGGACGCCTGCGGGCATCTGCACGATCGAGAGCAGCGAGTCCATGCCGTCGAGGTATTTCAGCGGGACGGGCACACCGATGACGGGCAGTGGGGTGGCCGACGCGACCATGCCCGGTAGGTGGGCGGCGCCCCCGGCGCCGGCGATGATCACCTGGATGCCGCGGCCGGCCGCGTCCTTCGCGTAGTCGAGCATGCGCTGCGGTGTGCGGTGCGCGGAGACGACACCCACCTCGAAACGCACCCCGAACTCGGCGAGCGCCTCGGCGGCGGCCTCCATGGTGGGCCAGTCCGAGTCGCTGCCCATGATGAGCCCGACCTGTGCGCCCTGCCGTGCTGCCGTGTCACTCACCGTGTACATCCCATCCGTCGGTCCATTCAGCGTGCGAGAGCCAGTGGGCGGCACGCTCGGCACGCTCCCGTACCCGCGCCACATACTCGGGGTCGTCGATCGAGCCGGGTCCCCCGACGATGTTCACGTGGCCGATCTTCCGGTCCTCACGCTCACCCTTGCCGTACAGATGAATCTTCGCGTCGGGCATCCGGGCGAAGAGGTGGTGGACGCGTTCGTCCATGCTCATCTCGGGGGCCGTCGGCGCACCGAGCACGTTCGCCATCACCGTGATCGGCGCGAGCGGTGCGGTGTCGCCGAGCGGGTAGTCGAGGACGGCGCGCAGGTGCTGCTCGAACTGTGAGGTACGGGCGCCGTCCATCGTCCAGTGGCCGGAGTTGTGCGGGCGCATCGCGAGTTCGTTGACGACGAGCGTTCCGTCGGTGGTTTCGAACAGTTCGACGGCCATCGCGCCGACCACCCCGAGTTCGGACGCGATGCGGAGCGCGAGTTCCTCGGCGGCCTCGGCGACCGAGTCGGGCAGAGCGGGGGCGGGGGCGAGGACCACGGCGCACTGCCCGTGGCGTTGCACCGTCTCCACGACGGGCCACGTGGCGCCCTGGCCGAACGGTGACCGCGCCACCATCGCGGACAGCTCACGCCGCATCTCGACCTTTTCCTCGACGATGAGGGAGACACCCTGGTCGAGTTGCCGGGTGACGATGCGCTCGGCTTCGTCGGGATCGTCGGTGATCCACACGCCGCGACCGTCGTAACCGCCGCGGACGGCCTTGATCACGACCGGCCATCCGTGTTCGGCGCCGAATTTGACGACGTCCTCGGCCCAGGTCACCTCGGCGTAGGCCGGGACCGGTGCGCCGAGTTCGGCGAGCTTGCGGCGCATCGCCAGCTTGTCCTGCGCATAGATGAGTGCCGTCGGCGGCGGCTGCACGTTGACGCCCTCGGCGACCAGGATGTCGAGGTGCTCGGTGGGCACGTGCTCGTGGTCGAAGGTCAGCGCGTGCGACCCGACCGCGGCCCTGCGGAGCGCGTCGAGGTCGGTGTGGCTGCCGAGGACGACGTCGGGGCTCACCTGCGCTGCGGGTTCGTCGGCGGTGCCCGAGAGCACCCGCAGTGTCTGGCCGAGCGCAATCGCGGCCTGGTGGGTCATCCGCGCGAGTTGGCCGCCACCGATCATCGTCACGACGGGTTGCCCGGCGGTCAGATCGCGGGGTGTCGTGGGACGCGGTGTGGAGTCAGAGTTGCCGGTCACGGGTCACTAGTTTGTCACGTCCGGCGCGGGGTTCCGCCGCCGAGGTGCCGGTCCGCACTTTCTGTGATTCTCCTGATGATCTCGCCGCCAATTGGTGGTATCCGGTCCGACTTTCGTAAACTCATCCGTTGTGTCATTTGTCGACGGCGTCCTAGCACGCGTTCCCCAGCCTTTTCGGGCTCTCGCGTTGCGGCATCACGAACTGATCAAGTTCGCGATTGTGGGCGGCACCACCATGATCTTCGACCTCGCCATCTTTTATTCGCTGAGCCTGACGATCCTCGAAGAGAAGCCTGTTGTCGCAAAAGTTCTGTCCGGAATTCTCGCGACGGTCCTGAGTTACATTCTCAACCGCGAATGGTCGTTCAAGAACCGTGGCGGACGTGAACGACACCACGAGGCCCTGCTGTTCTTCACGATCAGCGGGATCGGCGTACTCCTCGCCGCCGCGCCCCTGTGGATCGCCAACAACGTGTTCGACATCCGTGCCAGCCAGGAGAACCTGACCACACTGGTGGTGGTCGACTTCGTGCTCAACTACATCATCGGAAACCTGCTGCAGATGGTGTTCCGGTTCTGGGCGCTCCGCCGGTTCGCCTTCCCCGACGAGAACGTGCACATCATCGATCCGGACCTCGTCGACGAAGCTGTCGAGGAAGAGTTCGGCCACTCCTGATCGTCAGCGCGGTTCCCGGATCCCGGTGACCCGTGTCGGCACGTGCTCGCGCGCGAGGGGAACGAAGATCGCGAACAGGGCCGGACGGCGACGCTGCAGTTCCAGCCGGCCACCGTCGGCCTCGATGAGTGCACGGGCCAGCGCCAGGCCCACACCGGTCGAACCGGCCCCCGAGAAACCGCGATCGAAGATGTGTGGCGCGAGGTCGTTGCTGACCCCGACTCCCTCGTCCGACACCTCGACGCACACCATCGTCTCGCGCGGCGAGGTCTCCTCGCCGGGCGTCCTGAGATTCTGACCCTGGATCAGACGCACCGCGACGGTGCATGTCCCCGCCCCGTGCATGAGCGCGTTGTCGACGAGCACCGCGACGGCCTCACGGAGCCGGGAACCGGTGGTCGACGCCATCACGTTCGTGTCCCCGCGCAGCACCAGTTCGCGGTCGGCGTCCTCGAACGGCCGCTTCCAGTCCGCGATGACCACACTGAGCTCCCGGATCACCGACACCTGGGTCTCGGTGCCGTTGCTGCGTGACGAGCGGACCAGTTCGTCGATCGCGACGGTCAGTCGGTCCACCTGCGCCATCGCCTCGTCGGCCTCGACCACGACCGCGGGGTCCGAGTGCACGGACAGTTCGTCGAGCCGGAGGCGGACGGCGGTGAGCCGGCTGCGGAGCTGGTGTGAGACGTCCGCGACGAGTGCGTGTTCGCGCTGCAGCCGTCCCGCGATCTCGACGGTCGCGGAGTCCAGGACGTCGGAGACGCGGTCGAGTTCGGGGATGCCGTGACGCCGCACGTCCGGCCGGAAGTCGCCCTCCGCGAGCCGGGCCGCCCGGTTGGCGACGTCCCGCAGCGGATCGGCGAGCCGCTTCGCTGTGACGTAGGCGACCACGGTGCCTGCCGCGATGGACACGAGCACCAGCAGCGCGACGGCACCGACGGCCTGGCGTTGCTGGGTGCGCATCTCGTCGGACGGCACTTCGAGGCGGAGCGAACCGGACGTGCCCATCGCGAGAGATTCCACGAGCGGCGACTGCACGGACGATTCGCCGATGTCCACTCGCGCGGCGCCGTCGTCGGTGGTCGGATAGACCACCACCAGTCGGCCCCCGGCGGGCGTCAGCAGACGCAGGGAGTTCGTGTCGAGATCACCCTCGACGACACCGTTGACGCCCTCCTGGGTGATGATCTCCGTCGCCATCCGATCGAGCCGGACCTGGAGATCGCTCCGGTTGAAATCCTCGACCCACAGCCACGCCGTGTAGATGAGCGGCACACCGAGCAGCAGCGCCGTCAGGATCACGACTGCGAGGATCGACTGGAGAATTCTGCGGCGCACTACCCCGCCTAGTCGGTGTTGATGCGGAAACCGACGCCGCGGACCGTCGCGATGCGACGCTCGGCGGCGGGGCCCTCGTCACCGATCTTCCGGCGAAGCCACGACATGTGCATGTCGAGTGTCTTCGAGCCGCGCAGTTCCACGTCGCCCCAGACCTCGGCGAGGATGGTGTCGCGGGAGACCACCTGACCCGCGTGTTCGAGCAGCACCCGGAGAAGCTCGTACTCCTTGTTGGCGAGGGCGATCTCGGTTCCGTTCACGAGCACCCGTCGGGCCGCCGGTTCGAGCCGGATGCCGCCGACCTCGACGACGGAATCCTCACCGCCGCCGCGACGGCGCAGCAGGGCGCGCACCCGGGCCATCAGCTCCGCCAACCGGAACGGCTTGCCCACGTAGTCGTCGGCGCCCGCGTCGAGTCCGACGACGAAGTCGACCTCGTCGGTGCGTGCGGTGAGCATGAGCACTGCCAGTTCCGAACTGTGGGCGCGCACTTGCCTGCACACCTCGAGTCCGTCCATCCCCGGGAGGCCGAGGTCCAGGATCAACAGGTCGTACGCTCCGTCGAGAGCCTGCTCCAGCGCTGCGGGGCCGGTCTGCTCGATGGTGACGTCGTATCCCTCCCGGCCCAGTGCCCGCGACAGCGGGGCGGCAATGGCTTCGTCATCTTCGGCAAGCAATACAGCAGTCACCTCCACAGCGTACGGAGGTGCGAAGACGGCTGTGACCGGTTACCAGCCTTTGCCGGTGTCGGCGTCGCCGCGCGGGTCGTCTCGCTCCCGTTCGCGGTGGAGATCCATCGCGTCGAACACCTGGTGATAGAGCAGCGAGTGGACACGCTGGACGTCGGGGATGTCGTCGAATTCCAGCGGGTCGTCGGAAGACGACACGATGACGAGCGTTCCGGTGCGGAGCATCCGGTCGAGGAGGCCGTGCCGGAATTGGACGTTGCTGATGCGTCCCATCGGAATGTCGATCCCGGTGTGCGTCATCACACCCTGACGGATGAGGACACGACGGTCGGTGACGATGAAGTGGGTGAACTTCCAGCTGAGAAACGGCGCGACACAGCGCCATACGACGAGGCCCAGCCACACCACGAGGACGACGACGAGCACGACGTTCAGCGCGGAGCCGTCCAGCTTGTTCTCGGCGAACCCCGCCGCGAAACCCGCCACGGCCGTCGCCAGCAGAAAGGTGACGGCGGGGAGCAACAGCATCTTCCAGTGTGGATGACGGTGAAGCAGCAGTTCCTCGTCCTCGGCGAGGGCGTCCTCCGGATATCCCATGCGAAGAGTGTGCCTCTACCGCATGCGGCTGAGCACTATCGGGGTGATGACGATGATGATGCCGTACAGCACCATCCACACTCCGACCACGATCACGAACACCTCGAGCGACAGTTCGGGCTGCAGGAGCACGAAGCCTCCGGCGACGACGCTGATCACGCCGAGCACGATGGTCAGCCCGCGATCCGCGACCGAACCCGAGGCGCCTTCCACGATTTCGAGGACACCCCGGAACACCCACCATGCACCGACGACGAGCGCGATGATCACGACGGTCTGGAGCGGGCTCCTCAGCACGAGGAACGCGAGAAGTATTGCCAGGGCGCCGGATACGCCCACCAGCGTCCGTGCGGCTCCCCCGGCCTCGACGTCGGCGAACGCCCGGATGATCTGGACGATCCCGAAGCCGAAGAACTGGATGGCGATCAGGACGGCCAGAACCGTGAGCGTCACGTGCGGCCATACGAGCACCGCGATGCCGAGACCCAGTGTGAGCAGACCGAGCACCACCGTGAGGCCGGTCAACGTGCGCCGGGCCGCGGTGACGGAGGACTCCGGAATTGAGGTACTCATGTACCACAGTGTGGCACTACTCGGTGCGCACCGGGCGTAAATGTGTGATGTCACCTGCGGCGACGGCGACCGTTCCGGGCTGGCCGTCGGGGGCGATCACGACCCGGCCCTCCGCGTCGACGTCCGTTGCGATGCCGATCAGTTCGCGACCGCCGGGCAGTTCGGCGCGCACCCGCTGGCCGAGCGTCCCGCAGCGGGCGCGGTAGGCCGCGGCGAGTTCCGTGACGTCCCAGTTGGAGTCGTGCCATTGCTGCCAGCGATCGGCGATGGCGCGCAGCACCGCCCGCACGAGGGTGTCGCGGTCACTGACCTCGGCACCTTCGAGGACGAGGGACGTGGCGTGCTCGACGGGCAGTTCCTCCCTCGTGAGGCTCACGTTGAGACCGATCCCGACGACCACCGCGGGATCCGGTGCCGTGGCGGACACCTCGGCGAGGATGCCGGCGACCTTGCGGCCGTCGATGAGCACATCGTTGGGCCACTTGAGTACCGCGGGCACCTCGGCGGTCGCGCGGAGCGCGTCGACGACGGCGACACCGGTCAGCAGTGGCAGCCACCCCATGTCCTGGACGCCCATGCCCGGCATCGTCAGCAACACGGAGACCGCGATCTGCGCCTGCGGCGGACTCACCCAGGCGCGTGAGTGGCGGCCCCGGCCGCTGCCCTGGAATTCGGCGAGCAGCACGTGCCGGTCGCAGCTCGACGACGCGGCGCGCGCGAGAAGATCGGCGTTGGTGGACCCGGTCTCCTGCACGACGTCGAGGCGCGCCCAGAACCTGCGGGTGTCGCTGTCGTCGTCACCGCGGACGAGTGCCGCACGCAGATTGTCGGCGTTGAGAGGAGGTCGGTTCAGGTCGGTCCACATCACCACAGCCTAGGACGAGCAGGAAAAGGTACTGGTCAGTAGCCGGGTCCGGGCAACCCGCCGCCTGACCACCTCCCTTGGCAGAAGCTCGCCGGCTCTCGTTAAGCTGACCTGTCATGACCACTGTTCAGGAGCCGAGCGCGGCGGAGTCGGCGAGTACGCCCGATATTCACACGACGGCGGGAAAGCTCGCCGACCTGCGTAATCGTCAGGCCGAGGCGCAGCACCCGAGCGGTGAAGCCGCGGCCGAAAAGGTCCACGCCAAGGGCAAGCTCACCGCCCGCGAACGCATCACCGCCCTGCTCGACGAGGGCAGCTTCGTCGAACTCGACGCCCTCGCCCGGCACCGCTCGGTGAACTTCGGCCTCGCCGACAACCGCCCCGTCGGCGATGGCGTCGTCACCGGCTACGGCACCGTCGACGGCCGCGACGTCTGCGTCTTCTCCCAGGACGCCACCGTCTTCGGCGGCTCCCTCGGCGAAATCTACGGCGAAAAAATCGTCAAGGTCATGGACCTCGCCCTCAAGACCGGCCGCCCCCTGATCGGCATCAACGAAGGCGCCGGCGCCCGCATCCAGGAAGGCGTCGTCTCCCTCGGCCTCTACGGCGAAATCTTCCACCGCAACGTCCAGGCGTCCGGCGTCATCCCGCAGATCTCGCTGATCATGGGCCCCGCCGCCGGCGGCCACGTCTACTCCCCCGCCCTGACCGACTTCGTCGTCATGGTCGACCAGACCTCCCAGATGTTCGTCACCGGCCCCGACGTCATCAAGACCGTCACCGGCGAAGACGTCACCATGGAAGATTTGGGCGGCGCCCACACCCACATGGTCAAATCCGGCGTCGCCCACTACGTCGCCTCCGGCGAACAGGACGCCCTCGACTACGTCAAGGACCTGCTGTCCTACCTGCCGTCCAACAACCAGGCCGCCGCCCCCCGGATGCTGCCCACCGACCCGATCACCGGGTCCATCGAAGACTCCCTCACCGGCGAGGACCTCGAACTCGACACCCTCATCCCGGACTCCGCGAACCAGCCCTACGACATGCACGAGGTCATCCGCCGCATCCTCGACGACGACGAATTCCTCGAGGTCCAGGCCGAACGCGCCGGCAACATCGTCGTCGGCTTCGGCCGCGTCGACGGCCGCTCCGTCGGCATCGTCGCGAACCAGCCCACCGTGTTCGCCGGCTGCCTCGACATCGACGCCTCCGAAAAAGCCGCCCGCTTCGTGCGCACCTGCGACGCGTTCAACGTCCCCATCATCACCCTCGTCGACGTCCCCGGCTTCCTGCCCGGCACCGACCAGGAATACAACGGCATCATCCGCCGCGGCGCGAAACTCCTCTACGCCTACGGCGAGGCCACCGTCGGGAAGATCACCGTCATCACCCGCAAGGCCTACGGCGGCGCCTACGACGTGATGGGCTCCAAGCACATGGGCGCCGACGTCAACCTCGCCTGGCCCACCGCCCAGATCGCCGTCATGGGCGCCTCCGGCGCCGTCGGCTTCGTCTACCGCAAACGCCTCCTCGAGGCCGCCAAGAACGGCGACGACGTCGACGCCCTGCGCCTGCAACTGCAACAGGAATACGAGGACACCCTCGTCAACCCGTACGTCGCCGCCGAACGCGGCTACGTCGACGCCGTCATCCCCCCGTCCCACACCCGCGGACAGATCGTGGCCGCCCTGCGCCTGCTCGAACGCAAAATGGTCACCCTCCCGCCCAAGAAGCATGGGAACATCCCCCTATGACCGCGATCACCGAGGACGAATTGCGCACCGAGACCGGCCCGGACGCGACGCCGTCAGTCAACGGTTCCGCAGCGGACACCACGACCACGAACGGCGCGGCGACCGACGTGCCGAGTGACACGGACGGAACAGCGGCCGACGCTGCGCGTAAGCCTTTCTTCACGGTGGTCAAGGGCTCACCCTCCGACGAGGAGATCGCGGCGCTCGTCGCGGTGTTGTCCGCGGTCGCTGCCGCCGGCAGCGGTGATCCCGATTCGCACGTCCCGCCCGAGTCCTGGGGTGCTCCCACGCGGATGCACCGCAGCATCGCCCCGTTCTCGCCCTACGCGTTCCCGAACGTGTCGGCGTACCGGCATTGATCCGGATCCGGTGACGTCCTTCGTTCTCGCCTCGGCTTCCCCAGCGCGGCTGGCTGTTCTGCGCAGCGCCGGGGTGGAGCCGGTCGTGCGAGTCTCCGGAGTCGACGAGGACGCTCTCATCGCGGCACTCGGTGCCGACGCCGCCCCGGAGCACGTCGTCACCGAACTGGCCCGCGCCAAGGCGAGCGACGTCCTCCCCGTTCTCGCCCGGGACGGGATCTCGGACGCCGTGGTGGTCGGATGCGACTCCATGCTGCTCATCGACGGGTCCCTCCAGGGCAAACCCGGAACCGTCGACGTCGCCCGCGCGCGGTGGTCGGCGATGGCCGGCCGTAGCGCGACCCTGCTCACCGGGCACAGCGTCCTGCGGATCGCGGAGGGCGCGGTGGTGGGTGACGCACACGATCACAGCGCCACCGTCGTCCATTTCGCGAGCCCACCGGACGCCGATCTGGAGGCCTACCTCGCGACCGGGGAACCACTGCAGGTCGCGGGCGCGTTCACCCTGGACAGCCTCGGGGGTTGGTTCGTGGACCGAATCGAGGGCGATCCGTCCAGCGTGATCGGGATCGGTCTGCCGCTCGTCCGGAGGTTGCTCGCGGAGGTCGGCGTCGGCGTCGCCGAGTTGTGGGCGTCGTCAGGCCGCGTCGGCTGACCGTTCGTCGACCTGCTGGTTCCGGCGCGGAAGCGTCAGCGACGCCACACCGATCGCGGCCGCCACCGCCGCGATGATCCAGAGGATGCGGCGTTCTGCCTGGAGGAACGCCTCGCCTGCCGCTGATCGCGTCGATTCCCGTGCGGCCACCACCGCGGAGTCGGCGATCTGCTGCTGAGTCGCACCGAGCGCCGCACCTCCGGAGGCCGGAGAACGGCATTCGTCCGGCACCTTCATCGGGGACGTCGACCCGAGTTGCTCCGTCGCGCATCGTACGAACGTCTCCTCCGCCCGCGGAATCAGCGCCGGCGGCACCCCGGCCTCGGCGAGCTGCGCGATCAGCGCAGGCCGCTCGGCCTGCACCGCGTCCGCCGACTGCGTCGCGACGAGGTTGAAGAACACGACGCCGATCACTGCGAGCCCGATCGAGCTGCCCACCTGCTGGACTGTCGGGAGCAGGCCCGACACCGAACCTGCGTTGCGCGGCTGCACGGTCGCGAGGATCGCCGTCTGGAGCGGCGCCACGAACAAACCGAGGCCGGCTCCCCCGATGAACAGGGGTCCGGCCAGCGCCGACCACCGCGGATCGGTGCCCTCGTGCTGCAGTTGCGCCGCCAGCACGACGAGGGAGCCGGCGAAGAGCACCATCCCGAGAGGCAGGACGAGGTTGCCGATGCGCCGGTAGACGACGGCGGACGCCAGCGCGGCGAGGCCGGTCCCCAGGGCCCACGGCAACGTCATCACCCCGGCCCTGAGCGGTGAGAACCCGAACCCGAACTGCAGCGTGAGGGAGATGGTGAAGATCAACGACGTGAGCGTCCCGAAGAACACGAACGCGATGGCCGCGCCGAGCGAGAACGCGCGGTCGGTGAACAACTCGAGGCGCAGAACAGGGTCGCCGCCGCGGCGCCCGAGCCGCCACTCGTAGACCACGAACGCGATCAGGACCGGCACCGAACACAGCAGCATCACCACGATCGACGTCGGCCAGCCACGTTCCCTCCCCTCCGCGAGCGGAAAGATCAGGAGGAACAGGCCGACCGCCGACAGCACGGCGCCGCCCACGTCGAGTCGGCGGATGCCGTCGGGCTTCGCATCGACCAGATAGAAGTAGCCGAGGACCAGCGCCGCGAGTCCGATCGGGAGGTTGACGAAGAAGATCAGCCGCCAACCCCAGTCGAAGAGGTCCCACTGGATGAGAAGTCCGCCGACGAGCGGACCGCAGATCGTGGCGAGCCCGATGGTCGCGCCGTAGATTCCGAACACGCGCGGGTGGGAGCGTTTCGGAAAGAGTCCCGAGATGATGGCGAACGTCTGAGCCGACATCGACCCCGCCGCGAGGCCCTGCAACGCCCGCGAGACCACGAGAGCGGTCGGCGACTGGGCCAGGCCGCAGAGCAGTGAGGCGACGATGAAGACGGCCAGTGCTGTGAGGAAGACGCGTCGCCGGCCGAGTAGATCCCCCAGTCGCGCCGCTGTGATCAGCGAACATGCGAAGGACAGCGTGTAGACGCTCACCATCAGCAGCTGCGCCGACACCGAGGCGCCGAGATCGACCGCGATGCTCGGAAGCGCGACGTTGACGATGGTCGCGTCCAGGAGTTGCATGAATACGGCGGCGAGACTGGTGGCCAGACCCAGCCACGGGACCCACCGACCGAGTTCGCCTCGATAGAGTGCGTCACGCTGAGTCACAGGCATCCGGACAGGCTAGCGGCTCGAACCTCACAGAATGCTGTGAGGTGGTTCAAAGGTTGCTGGATAATACGCGAAGAACTTGCAGCGTAGAACCCTTTTGCCCGACACTTGACTGGACCGGGACCGACCTGTAATCAGTCTCATACTTCTTTACCTCTCGCGGTAAGGCACTCGGTGCCGCATCCTGTTGCGAGAAGTCCGTGCCACACCCGACCGAACTCGCAACCGATTCGACACCCGAGGAGCCGCTCGATGGACTTGAACTTGATCACCCACTGGAAGCCAGAGCCTGGGAGGGTCGTCGAGTGGAAAGTCACGGACGCGAGTGCACGTGCGGCTGCCGAAGCGCCGGTGGATCCGGCACTGCCGACCACCATGCAGGAGCGGCACCTGCGGCGGGCCCGGCTGGCGGCGAACAACGGCGAGACCCAGTCCCCGTGGATCGGCATCGCGTTCGACTTCCCGGGCAGGCTCGACCGCGCCGCGATGACCCGGACCCTCGAGCGCTACATCCTGCGGCACGACACGCTGCACAGCTGGTTCTCGTTCGAGAACGCGGACGCCGACCCCACGGACACCGCGAACGCGGTCCGGCGGCACGTCGTGCCCGTCGACTCGATCGCCCTCACGGCGCACGAGAGCGAGAACCTCACCACCCCTGAACAGGTCCGCGACCACATCGCCGCGCGCTTCGCGAACGACACGAGCGCACTGGCCTGGCCTGCATTCGTGTTCGGCGTGGTGGAACATTACGACGCCGCGGCTCCCGGGACCGACGACAGCTTCACCCTGTTCCACGCCGTCGATCATGCGCACACCGACATGCAGTCGATGATCCTCACGTTCGCCGAGACACGGATCATCTATCAGGCCGAACTCGACGGTGTCCAGCCCGAGCTGCCCGATCCGGGAAGCTACGTGGAATACAGCCGGCGGGAGCGGGAGAAAGCGGCGACGCTGACCCTCGCCTCCCCCGAGGTGCACGGCTGGATCGGTCACCTCACCCGCAACGGCGGCACCTTCCCGAGTTTCCCCCTCGACCTCGGGGCGTCGGACGAACCGAAGCCGGCCATCGGCAGCCGATTCGACCTAGCCGACGCCGACGAGTGCGAGCGGTTCGGTGCCGTGTGCAAAGCACACGGTTCCAACTTCATCGGCGGCGTGTTCGCGGCCCTCGCCATCACCGAACACGAACTGGTCGGGCGCGACCGCTACATGGCGCTGTCCCCCCTCACCACCCGCACCGACCCGCAGTTCTACTGGTCCCAGGGGTGGTTCATCAATCTCATTCCGGTCGGGTTCGCCCTCGAGGACGCCACCACGTTCACCGGGCTCGCCCAGCGCGCACAGGACGCCTACCGGTCGGGCAAGGCGCTCGGCGAAGTATCGGTGCAGCAGGTGATCGACACCGTTCTCGCTCAGGCCGGACCCGAGGCGATGTCGCAGCCCACCACACTGGCGCCGCCTCCGATCGTGTCGTACATCGACGGGCGGCGATTGCCGCAGACCGAGAGCTTCACGTCGACGCGGGCGACCGGCATCGTGGGGGGCAAGGCCACCCAGATCGCGTCGATCTGGATCAACCGCGTCCTCGAGGGCACGTGGATGGCCGTCTCGCACCCCGACACCGACGAGGCGCACCGGTCCGTGACCGCATATGCGGAACGGTTGTCGACCATCATGAGAACCGTTGCCCGCGAAGGCGATTACACGGTGTCACCGTTCGTGCCGGCGGCGGCGGACTCCGCGACTGCCGCAGGGGTGGAGTAGTGCACGTCACGTCGATCGACCGGTACATGCTCGAACCCGGCCTGGTGACGGAATGGTCCGTCGCGCCGGGCGAGATCTCCCCGTCCGCGGTGCCGCCGTCGTACAACCAGCAATTCCACCTCGACACCGCACGGACCCACGGGGTCGGGCGAAGCGTCTGGATGGCAGCGGCATTCGACCTTCCCGGGACACTCGACCGGGACGCGCTCGCGCAGGCTCTGGTGCATTTCATCCGGCGTCACGACACTCTGCAGACCGGCTTCGATGTGAGCCCGGACGCGATGGCGCGCGTGGACCTCGATCCCGAGGACATCACCGTCGTCGCGTCCGAGTCCTCGGCGACGACGTCACCGGACGAGCTCCGCGACCATCTGCGGTACCGGTTCACCGAGGCGTGCGACCCGCTGACGTTCCCCGCGTACCTGTTCGCCACCATCGAGCGCGACTCGCACTACACCGTCGTCAGCGCGTTCGATCACACACTCGTCGACGGATACTCGCTCGTCATCGCGCTGGGCGAACTCCGGCAGATCTATCAGCGAATCATCGGACTCCGCGGCTCCGCTGTGCTCACGGAAGCGGACCTGACGAAGGAACTCGGCGATCCGGGGAGCTTCCTGCGGTACTGCGAACTGGAGGCCGAGGCGCCCGTCACGGAGATCGGCGACCCCCGGGTGCGCGAATGGGCACGCTTCTACGAGCGCTGCGGCGGCACCGCGCCCAGTTTCCCGCTCGATCTGGGTGTCGAGGCGGGCAGGCCCGCCCCGCAGGGAGCGGACGTCCGCCCCCTCCTCGACGCCGCCGACACCGAGCGGTTCGAGGAAATCTGCCTGGACTCGGGGGGAAGCCTGTTCACCGGGACGCTCACCGCGATGGGCATGGCAGTGCACTCGATCAACGGCATCTCCCGGATGCCGTTGCAGTTTCCGCTGCACATTCGCCAGGACCCACAGTGGGCCAATGCGATCGGGTGGCTCACGACGAGCGCGCCGCTGACGGTCGAACTGACACCCGACTGCGACTTCCAGTCGTCCCTGGCGCACACCCACGCCTCGTTCCGGACGGCCCTCACGCTCAAGGGTGTGACGATGGCCCAGGTGCGGGCGGCTCTCGGTGACGGATACCGCCGCACCCGCACGGATGTGTTCATGGTCTCCTACATCGATTACCGCAGACTGCCCGGCACCGACGATCACGACGAGCTGAACGCACACCACATCAGCAACGTGACGGTCGCGGACGACGCGCAGTTCTGGATCTCACGCACGCAGCGGGGTCTCGCGTTGCGGTCGCGGTTCCCCGAGACGCCGACGGCACGCCGGGCGGTCACCGAGTTCCTGGTGCGGCTGCGGGAGATCATGCACGACATCTGCGAGAACGGCGTCACTCCCATCGCGGAGCTCACCAGTCAGCTGAACCTGGAAGGCACTCCGGTCGTCTGACCGCCGGAGGGCTCGAACAGTCGTCGCCGCATCGCGTCGGCGATCTTGGCTGCCTCGACCGTGGCCCGGTGCGCGACGTCGCCCGCGAACAACTCGTCGACGCTGGACGTCCACAGTTCGACCCAGCGGTCGAAGTGGCGGTCGGTGAAACCGTGCCGGCCGTGCAGCGCCCGGTGTACGGCGAATGCGCTGCCGCGGTAGATGCCGGTGCGCAGCAGGATCGTCTCCCAGAAGTCGCACATGACGGGCAGGTGGTCGTCCAGGCCGATCACCGCGAGCGTCTCGAAGGCCGGTTCGAGGACCGGATCGGCCAATGCCCGGCCGTAGAAATGCCGGAGCAGCAGTTCCAGGTCGGCGCGCGTCGAGATGTCGGGCATGGGGCCTCCGTTCGGGTGCGAATGTACGCGCCCGCGCGGCCTCCCTCACCGTCCGCGGAAGGTAAGTGTGAACGCCGGTCGGAAGAACGTCCGGCGTCCGCCTAGAATTGACGCCGTCCCCGTCGCATCTGCCCCAGGAGCCCACCCGTGCCCGTAGCGCCAGATCCCACCCAGTCCTTCGCCGAGTACGCCAATCCCGGTCGGCTCGTGTCGACGGAGTGGCTGTCCGCGAATCTGGGCACACCCGGCCTCAAGGTGGTGGAGTCGGACGAGGACGTGCTCCTCTACGACGTCGGCCACATCCCCGGCGCCGTCAAGGTCGACTGGCACCTCGATCTCAACGATCCGGTGACGCGTGACTACATCGACGGCGAGGTGTTCGCCGACCTGATGAGCCGCAAGGGCATCAGCCGCGACGACACCGTCGTGATCTACGGCGACAAGAGCAACTGGTGGGCGGCGTACGCACTCTGGGTGTTCACGCTGTTCGGGCACGAGGACGTCCGTCTCCTCGATGGTGGCCGCGACGCGTGGATCGCCGAGAACCGGGACACCGCGTTCGACGTCCCCGAGACCTCCCCCACCGACTACCCGGTGGTCGAGCGCAACGACGCCCCGATCCGCGCATTCAAGGACGACGTGCTCGATCACCTCGGCAAGGGGCCGCTGATCGACGTGCGTTCGCCTCAGGAGTACACCGGCGAGCGCACTCACATGCCCGACTACCCGGAAGAGGGCGCGCTGCGCGGCGGCCACATCCCGAGCGCGCTGAGCATTCCGTGGGCCAAGGCAGCCGCGCCCGACAGCCGGTTCCGCTCGCGCGGTGAACTGAACGAGATCTACGGCGGTGTGTCCGCCGACGACGACATCGTGGCGTACTGCCGCATCGGTGAGCGTTCCAGCCACACCTGGTTCGTCCTCACCCACCTGCTCGGTTACCCCACCGTCCGCAACTACGACGGTTCGTGGACGGAGTGGGGCAACATGGTTCGCGTTCCGATCGTCAGGGGTGAAGAGCCGGGAGACGTTCCCGGCGCATCGTCATGACCGAACTACCCGATTCGCTTGCCGAGATCGTCGACGACTTCGCTGCCGTCGACGGCTCGGACAAGCTGCAGTTGCTGCTCGAGTTCAGCCGGGAACTGGCACCTCTGCCCGCCGAACTCGAGCAGGACGCGATGGAACCGGTGCCCGAATGCCAGTCCCCGTTGTTCCTGTCGGTCGACGACTCCGATCCGGAACATGTGCGGCTGCATTTCAGCGCGCCCGCGGAAGCGCCGACGACACGCGGTTTCGCGTCGATCCTGCACCAGGGCCTGGACGGGCACAGCGCTGCCACCATCCTCGGCGTTCCGGACGATTTCTATTCCGCGCTCGGGCTCGCCGACGCCGTCAGTCCCCTGCGGCTGCGCGGCATGTCCGCGATGCTCGCGCGAATCAAGCGGCATCTTCGCAGCTAGGCAGGGTCTGAACACACACTGATGGAATTCACCGAACTTGCCGACTACCCCGTTCCGGTGGGCGCGCTCACCGAATGGTTGCCGTGCGCCCGCTCGGAATGGGTGGACGATCCTCGCCCGGCCTCGTACATCCACGAGGCGCACCTGCGCCGGTGCTCCGACTCCGGCGGTCGCGAATCGTGGCTGGGTACCGCCTTCGAGATTCACGGCACGCTGAACGTCACCGCCTTTCGGTCGGCGCTGGAGAAGTGGACGGATCGTCACGAGGTGCTGCGCTCGCACACGACGTTCGACGCGGAAACCGAGCGCGTGCGCCGGCGCACCGTGCCGCAGGGCGGGCTGCACGTGGGGGTCGTCAGCCACGGGTACGACGCCGCCGGTGGCGACAACTTCGCCCACCTGCAGCAACTGTTCGACGAGTACGCCTCACCGCACAGTTGGCCGTCGTACGTCTTCGCGACACTCGAAACCGTCGAACGCGACCGGTTCACGGTGTTCTTCGCGGCGGATCACTCGATCATCGACGGGTTCTCCATCGTGCTCGTCGCCCACGAGTTGACCGCCCTGTACGAGGAGGCACTGTCCGGCCGGACGGCCAACCTGTTCCCCGTCGGCAGCTACATCGACTTCGGCCGTGAGGAGCGTGAGAACTCCACCGACGCCGAGGTGAAACGTGAGGCCCTCGACGTGTGGCGGTCGGCACTCGAGGGACCGGGGCTCCCCGAGTTCCCGCTCGAGGTCGGCCCGCGCACCTCGTACGCCCAGCAGAACCTGTCTGCCTGGATTCTCGATGCCGACCAGGCAGCGGCGTTCAACTCGGCGTGCCGCGAGGCGGATGTGGGGTTCTTCGCAGGCCTGCTCGCATGTCTGGGTATGGCCGGGGCGGAAGTGGCAGGGGATCAACGCTTTCGGACCGTCACTCCGGTCCATACGCGACACTCCCCGCAGTGGGCGTCCGCACTGGGATGGTTCGTGGGTCTCAGCCCGATCGACTTCGAGGTGACGTCGCACGACTTCGCCTCCGTCGCCCATGAAGCCGCCGAGAGCGTGGCCCGGACGAAACCGATCTCGGTGGTTCCGTTCGACCAGATCGAGAAGGAACTCGACATCCCCATCCGGCCGCGCTTCGTCGTCTCCTACATGGACGTCCGGTTCGTTCCCGAAGCGGGCCGCTGGCACGAGCGCAACGCCCGGGCGCTGCGGAGCCGGCAGTACACCCACGACGTGTACGCCTGGATCAATCGAACCCCCCGAGGCGTCAATTTGGCGGTCCGATATCCGGGCAACGACATCGCTGCCGCGAGCGTCCACACGTGGGTCGGGAGCCTCCGCAGACAACTGGAACAGGTTTCAACCAGCTACCCATCGGTAGGGTTGCGAAGCGTCGGACAGGCCTGACGGGAAATTTCGATCCGGTGACAACACGGATCGGTTCGGTGCTTAGACTCCGAAGTGATGCCGTAAACGACCGCTGGTGACACCCACGGGAGCCACCGCGGAGACAGAACATGCGAACCACAGGAGGCTCAGTGCCCAGTCATGCCAGCGCGCACATCACGAAGGTGCTCGTCGCGAACCGCGGTGAGATTGCAGTGCGGGTGATCCGGGCCGCAGCCGATGCCGGCCTGGCCAGCGTCGCCGTCTACGCCGAACCCGACGCCGACGCCCCGTTCGTGCGCCTGGCCGACGAAGCCTTCGCCCTCGGCGGGCAGACCTCCGCCGAGTCCTACCTGGTGTTCGACAAAATTTTGGACGCCGCCGCCAAGTCCGGCGCCGACGCCATCCACCCCGGCTACGGCTTCCTCTCCGAGAACGCCGACTTCGCCCAGGCCGTGATCGACGCCGGCCTGATCTGGATCGGCCCCTCCCCGCAATCGATCCGCGACCTCGGCGACAAGGTCACCGCCCGGCACATCGCCGAAAAAGCCAAGGCCCCGATGGCCGCCGGCACCAAGGACCCCGTCAAGAACGCCGACGAGGTCGTCGCCTTCGCCAAGGAATACGGGGTCCCCGTCGCCATCAAGGCCGCGTTCGGCGGCGGCGGCCGCGG
This sequence comes from Rhodococcus sp. JS3073, assembly GCF_026810085.1. Lineage (NCBI taxonomy): Bacteria > Bacillati > Actinomycetota > Actinomycetes > Mycobacteriales > Nocardiaceae > Rhodococcus > Rhodococcus sp. JS3073. The sequence continues at coordinate 1,049,556 of NZ_CP113951.1, forward strand.
CATGAAGGTCGCCCACACCATCGAGGAAATCCCCGAACTGTTCGACTCCGCCACCCGCGAGGCCGTCGCCGCGTTCGGCCGCGGCGAATGCTTCGTCGAACAGTATCTGGACAAGGCCCGCCACGTCGAAGCCCAGGTCATCGCCGACCAGCACGGCAACGTCATCGTCGCCGGCACCCGCGACTGCTCCCTGCAACGCCGCTTCCAGAAACTCGTCGAGGAGGCCCCCGCCCCGTTCCTCACCGACGACCAACGCCACCGCATCCACACCTCCGCCAAGGCCATCTGCAAGGAGGCCGGCTACTACGGCGCCGGCACCGTCGAATACCTCGTCCAGGGCGACACCGTCTCCTTCCTCGAGGTCAACACCCGCCTGCAGGTCGAACACCCCGTCACCGAGGAAACCGCCGGCATCGACCTGGTCCTGCAACAGTTCAAGATCGCCAACGGCGAACACCTCGACCTCACCGAGGACCCCACCCCCCGCGGGCACTCCTTCGAATTCCGCATCAACGGCGAGGACGCCGGCCGCGGCTTCCTGCCCGCCCCCGGCCCGGTCACCACGTTCATCCCGCCCACCGGCCCCGGCGTGCGAATGGACTCCGGCGTCGAAACCGGCAGTGTGATCGGCGGCCAGTTCGACTCCATGCTCGCCAAACTGATCGTCACCGGCGCCACCCGCGACGAGGCCCTCGCCCGCGCCCGCCGCGCCCTCGCCGAATTCCAGGTCGAGGGACTGGCCACCGTCATCCCGTTCCACCGGGCCATCGTCTCCGACCCCGCCTTCATCGGCGACGGCACCGGCTTCGACGTCTACACCAAGTGGATCGAAACCGAATGGGACAACCAGATCGAACCGTTCACCGGCACCCAGCCGATCGACGAGGACGAAACCCTGCCCCGGCAGAACGTCGTCGTCGAGGTCGGTGGCCGCCGCGTCGAGGTGTCCCTGCCCGGCCAGTTCACCCTCGGCACCGGCCCAGCCCCGGCCGGGGCGATCCGCAAGAAGCCCAAGGCCCGCACCCGCGGCGGCGCCCACGGCGGCGCCGCCTCCGGTGACGCCGTCACCGCCCCCATGCAGGGCACCGTCGTCAAGGTCGCCGTCGAAGAAGGCCAGCAAGTCGCCGAAGGCGACCTCATCGCCGTCCTCGAGGCCATGAAGATGGAAAACCCCGTCAACGCCCACAAGGCCGGCACCGTCACCGGCCTCGCCGTCGAACCCGGCGCCGCCATCACCCAGGGCACCGTCCTCGCCGAACTGAAATAGGCGCCTGCACCACTCGTGAGTCCTTCTCGACCCCCGGGGTCGAGAAGGACTCACAGTAGTCTGTACGCATGTCTGACGTTCCCGAGATCCGTATCGGCACTGCCGAACGTGAGCAGGCCCTGAACTTGCTGAGCGAACATTTCGCGGCGGGCCGTTTGACGGTCCCCGAGTTCGACGAACGCAGTCTCGCGGTCACGAATGCCACCACCCGCGGCGAGCTCGATCGAGTGTTCACCGACCTCCCCGCGACCACGGTCGGCACGCCCGCCAAAGCCGAATCGGCCGGCACCGACAACGACCAGAATTGGCGTCGCATCGTGATGTCGGTGATCCCGCTCGTCGCCCTCGTGCTGTTCTTCGTCGTCCCGGTCGACAACAGCTGGTTGTTCTTCCTGATGATCCCGGCCGCCGGCGCCATCCTGTTCGGCACCCGCGACGACCGCCACGGCCGAGATCGCCGCCGCGACCGGGACCGCTGACGTGGAACCTGTCGAGGTCAATGCGGGTGGCTGGTACCTGCGCGCGCTGCGCGCCGACGAACGGGTCGACGATCGTCCGGCGCTCGCGGACGGTGGAATCGCCGAACCCGAGTACGTCGCCCGCCGCACGGCGCAGTGGCTGAACGACGAGCACTATTCGTGGGCGATCTGCCAGCCCAACACCGGCGAACTGCTCGCCGAGGTGGGGCTCACTCCGTCCGGGGACTCCGCGACCCTCACCGGCTGGGCGCGGGCCGGCCACGAGGACGCGCTCGCGAGCGGATCGGATGCGGTGCAACGGTTTGCGGAGGGCGCACTGGGGTTCACGGTCCAGCGGTGAATATGCGATCCGTTCCGGTGGCGGCCCTCACCGTGCTGGCACTGGTCATGCTGCTGTCCCCTGCGTCCGCGACGCCGTCGGGTCCCGAGCATGCCGACAAGGTGGTGCACGCCCTGCTGTTCGCGGCGCTGGCGGCGGCCTCCCGGTATGCGCTCCTGACGCCACGGATCACCGTGCTCTGGCTCGCGGCGTTCGCGGTGATCACCGAGATACTGCAGGGCGTGCTGCCGATCGGCAGGCACGGATCGGTCCGGGATCTCTGCGCCGACATGGTGGGTGTGGCGATCGGGTTGGCCGCTCAGTCCGCGATCATGCGCTCCCGCAGCAACGTCTGAACCCCGGTGTCGAGGCCGAGGCCGTCTGAGAAGTACCGCTCGACGGTCCCGTACTTCTCGCGCATGGTGGCCAGGGACACTTCCAGGTACTGCTCACGGACTCCGAGCACGGGCTCGAGCAACGCCGGATCTCCACCCGCGTCGACGAATTTCTCGAACACGCCCGCGAACGACGGAAGCAGGAGTTCGTTGGTCAGCAGGTAGTCGTGGAACACGTCGTCCTCGCCGACTCCGAGGAGCAGCAGTAGCGCCGCCGTGGCCCAACCCGTCCGGTCCTTGCCGGTGGTGCAGTGCACGAGGGCGGGCGTGTTGCCGTTCGAGGCCAGGCCGCCGAACAGTTCCCGGTACGAGGAGACCGCGCTGGGCATCACGACGAAGTCGCGGTAGCTGCCCTCGAAGTAGTCGATTGCGCGTCCGCCGCCGAGTTCCCGTTCGGCGATCATCGGGTCGGCGATGACCTGGAGCATCTGCGCGGGGATCGATCGGATCCCCTTGTCGGCGAGGACGTCCAACGCGACCGCACGGGCCCCGTCCGGGAGTTTGTCGGGCGCCGCGTCACGCTCGTCCGCGGTGCGCAGGTCGTACACCGTCCGGATCCCGAGGCCGTCGAGCAGCGGCATGTCCGTGTCCACGACCCGGCTGAGATCCGTCGAACGGAAGTACACGCCGGTGCGCACTTTCGCGCCGTCCCGGGTTCGGTAGCCACCGACGTCTCGCAGATTGGGCACGGACGTGAGCGGTATCGGCGTCATGCGTCGACGGTACCGCCCAGCACTCGGGCCAGTGCATCCACGGCGGCGTCGAGTTCGGCGGTCGTCACCGTCAGAGGTGGGCGGAACCTGATCCCGCGCTTGCCGGTCGGCAGGATCAGCACCCGCTCACGCTCCCTGAGTTCGGCGACGACGCGGTCCCGCCGCCGCGGGGTGGGGAGCGTGATCGCGCACATGAGGCCACGTCCCCGCGGCTCGGTCACCTCGGCGTTCGCTCGTGCGAGTTCCCGCAGTCGCTCGAGGAGATGCGCCCCGGTCATGCGGGCTCGGTCGACGAGCCTGTCCTCCTCGACGATCTCCAGGATCCGGCGGGACCGCACCATGTCGGTGAGGTTGCCACCCCAGGTGGAGTTGATCCGCGAGCTGACGGCGAACACGTTGTCGGGGATGTCGTCCACCCTGCCGCCGGCCATGATTCCGCAGACCTGAGTCTTCTTGCCGAACGCGACGACGTCCGGGTGCACTCCCATTTGCTGGTACGCCCAGGCGGTGCCGGTGAGACCGCACCCGGTCTGCACCTCGTCGAAAATGAAGAGGGCGTCGTTCTCACGGCAGAGCGCCTCCATCGCCCGGAAGAACTCCGGGCGGAAATGGTGGTCGCCGCCCTCGCCCTGGATCGGTTCGGCGATGAAACACGCCACGTGCGAGGGGTTCTCGGCGAACGCGCGCCGCGCCTGGTCCAGTGCGCGGCGCTCGGCGTCTTCGACGTCCCGGCCGTCCGCGAGGTACGGGGAGTCGATGCGCGGCCAGTCGAACTTGGGGTACCGCGCCACCTTGCCGGGCTCGGTGTTGGTGAGCGACATGGTGTATCCACTGCGCCCGTGGAACGCCTCGGTCAGATGGAGCACCTTCGTGCCGAGCGCCGGGTCGAGGCCCCGACTCTCGTTGAGCCTGCTCTTCCAGTCGAACGCCACCTTCAGAGCGTTCTCGACGGCGAGTGCTCCACCGTCGATGAAGAAGAGATGCGGCAGTGCGGGATCGCCCAGCACCCGGGCGAACGTCTCGACGAACCGTGCCATCGGGACGGTATAGATGTCGGAGTTGCTCGGTTTGTTGACCGCCGCCGCTGCCAGTTCCCGGCGAAAGGCGTCGTCGTCCGCCAGTTCCGGGTGGTTCATCCCCAGCGCCGACGAGGCGAAGAACCCGAACATGTCCAGGTAGCTGGTGCCGTCTCGCTGGTCGACGAGATGCGTACCGCGTGAGCGTTCCAGGTCGAGCACCAGGTCGAAACCGTCGACCAGAATGCGCTCGCGCAGCACGTCGTGCACCTGGCTCGCCGGCAGCTCGCCCCCATCTCCGGTAAATCGAATCGCTGTGCTCATACCGAGAGATTACGTCAAAATTCCTGTGAACCGGCGACGATTCGGCAACATATCCGGAACAGAGCTCACCTGTCGTAAAATGTTTGCAAGATGATGGTGCTGCGCGTGTGTACGTTGGCGGTGGCACGGATCTCCTGCAGCAGGTGTTCCAGCTCCCGTGGGGAGGCGACGCGCACCAGCAGCACGTAGCTCTCCTCCCCCGCGACCGAGTGACACGCTTCGATCGCGGGGAGGTTCCGCAACCGGGCGGGCGCATCGTCGGGCTGCGACGGATCGAGAGGGGTGATCGCGACGAATGCGGACAGACCGTGCCCGAGCGCATCCGGATCGATCTTCGCGGTGTACCCGCGGATCACTTTGCGGGCCTCGAGCCTGCGCACCCTGGACTGCACAGCGGAGATCGACAGCCCCGCCTTCTCGGCGAGTGTCGCCAGAGTCGCCCGGCCGTCGGCCACCAGCTCCTGCATCAGTACCCGATCGATGTCGTCGAGAGGAGTATGGGGTGCGTCGCTACGAAAAGATTCCACCACCAGCGCAGGCTAGCCCAGCGGAGGTGCATCATGGTTGAAACGTGGGAGCTCCGCTCCCGCTTTGCCGGGGCGCTGGCCGCATCGTACGGCCGGGAGGTGCCCGCCTACAACACGCTGGTCGACGTGGCCGGTGCGGTCAACGCCGACTTCGCGGCACGGAACCCGGCCGACGCCGAACGCCGTGGCGGCCTTGCCCGGGTCACCGCGGAACGCCGCGGCGCGATCCGGCTCGGTGGACCCACGGAGCTGCGTCAGGCGGCCATCCTGTTCGCGGGCTTCGGTATGCACCCCGTTGGCTGCTACGACCTGCGCGGCGCATCTGCTCCCGCACCTGTCGTCTCGACGGCATTTCGTCCTGTCGATCCGATCGAACTGGCCCGCAACCCGTTCGGGATGTGCACATCGATGCTCACCACCGCTGATCGCCGGTTCTTCGACTGCGACCGGCAGCACCGCCTCGAGAATGCCCTCGCCGCGCGCACGGTGTTTCCCACGGAACTGTTGCACCTCGCCGCGCTCGCGACCGAGGAAGGCGGGCTGACGCCGCCCGCTGGGAGCGCGAGTTCCCCCGGACGGAAGCCGAACTCGAGGCGAGGGGGCTGGCGTACTTCACCCACCGGCTCTCCGGCGGGCAACACGTCGCGGAGCCCATCCGCTTCGAGGACTTCCTCCCCGAGGCGGTGGGCGCCGGCCTCGTCGACCTACCGTGGCTCGCCGAAACACTCGGCCGGCCCGTGCACGACCCGTTCACGCTCTACCGACAGCAGCAGGATCGAACCCGAGAGAGGACAGCATCGTGAACCTTCCCGCCCCCGAGGAGTTGTGCCGCCGCGCCGAGGAAGCACTGATCAGGTGTGGTGCCGAGATCACCGACGCCGGTGGACCGCTCGTCGCGCGCACACCGATCACCGGGACCGAACTGCGCAGGGTGACCGCGAGTAGCGCGGACGACGTGGACCGGGCGATCACCGCGGCGCACGACGCCTTTCTCGAGTGGCGTTCCGTCCCCGCCCCCCAGCGCGGCGCCGTGGTGCGTCGCCTGGGTCAGCTTCTGACGGAACACAAGACGGATCTGGCGGAACTGGTCACCCTCGAGGCGGGCAAGATTCCGTCCGAGGCGCAGGGCGAAGTGCAGGAGATGATCGACATCTGCGAGTTCGCGGTCGGTCTGTCACGCCAGTTGTACGGCAGGACGATGGCGTCGGAACGTCCGGGACACCGGCTGATGGAGACGTGGCACCCGCTGGGAGTTGTCGGGGTGATCTCGGCCTTCAACTTCCCCGTGGCCGTGTGGTCGTGGAACACCGCCGTCGCGCTGGTCTGCGGCGACACGGTGGTGTGGAAGCCGTCGGACCGGACTCCGCTCACGGCCATCGCCTGTGATGCACTGCTGGCGCGCGCTGCCCGCGACCTCGGCGCACCCGCCGGGATCCACGCCCTGGTCCAGGGTGCGGGGGATGTCGGTGAGCGTCTCGTCGACGACGCACGCGTGGCGCTGGTCAGCGCCACCGGATCTGTGCGGATGGGTCGCGCCGTGGGTCCGCGCGTCGCCGCGCGCTTCGGCAGATGCCTGCTCGAACTGGGCGGCAACAATGCAGCGGTGGTGGCCCCGTCCGCCGATCTCGATCTGGCCGTGCGGGGAATCGTCTTCTCCGCCTCGGGCACCGCAGGCCAGCGCTGCACGTCCCTGCGGCGGCTGATCGTGCACTCGTCCGTCGCCGACGAACTGGTGCAGCGCATCTCTTCGGCGTACGGCCAGCTGAAGGTCGGAAATCCGTTCGACGACGGCGTCCTCGTCGGCCCGTTGGTGAACCGATCCGCGTTCGAGGCCATGCAGACCGCGTTGGACAAGGCCCGCGCCGACGGCGGGACCGTCGTCTGCGGCGGCGAACGCAGTGGGGGCAGCGACTCCGCCTACTACGTCTCGCCCGCCCTCGTCCGGATGCCCGCGCAGACGTCGGTGGTCGAGGAGGAGACGTTCGCACCGATCCTCTATGTCCTCACCTACGACGACTACGACCAGGCGATCGCGTTGCACAACGAAGTGCCCCAAGGCCTCTCGTCGTCGATCTTCACCACCGATCAGCGTGAGGCCGAGAGGTTCCTCGCGGCAGACGGTTCCGACTGCGGCATCGCGAACGTCAACATCGGCACGTCGGGGGCGGAGATCGGCGGCGCATTCGGCGGCGAGAAGGAGACGGGTGGCGGACGCGAATCCGGGTCCGACGCATGGAAGGCCTACATGCGTCGCGCGACGAACACTGTCAACTACTCCGATCGACTCCCGCTCGCGCAGGGGGTGGAGTTCACCTGATCGGCGGCGGCGACCGGCTACTCTCGGGGCGTGAGCAACTGGACCGAGATGGCGAGTGAGATTGCCGAGAACGTGTTGTTCCCGGTGGCCGACAGCGTCGATGCCGACGGCGAGATTCCCGACAGTCACTTCGAGACTCTCGCCGCCGACGGCTTCTATGGACTCGCGGCACCGGGCGAAGAGGGTGTGACGCCGTCGGTGCTGGTCGACGTGATGGAGACGTTGTGCGGCGGCTGCCTCGCGACGGCCTTCACGTGGATGCAGCACCACGGCGTCGTCGCCGGTCTCGCCGGTTCCCCGAACACGGCCCTGCAGGATCGCTATCTCGACGGGCTCATCGACGGGACCGTGCGGGCCGGTGTCGCACTGGCCGGAGCGATACCCGTCCCGCCCACACTGTGGGCACGCAGCGTCGACGACGGCTATGTGCTCGACGGGGTGTCACCGTTCGTCACCGGCTGGGGCATCGTCGATCTGCTCCAGGTGTCGGCGCGCGACGAGTTCGACGACTCCATCGTGCATGTCATCATTCCCGCGCAACCACTTCGGGGACTCACCGCCGAGGAACTCCCGCTGATCGCCGCGCGCGGGTCCAACACGGTCCGGTTGAAATTCGACGGGCTCGCCGTGCCACGGGATCTGGTGAGCGCCGTCGTCTCCTCCGAGGATTTCGCGAAGAGCCAGCTGTTCGGGTCGTGGATCAACGGGTGCATGGCGATGGGGATCACCCGCCGGGCGATCAGCGAACTGGAGGCTCTCGGCGTCGACGCCGACCCGTTCGAGGAGCAGGCCGCCCGGGCACGCCTCGACCTCAACGCCGCGCTCGAAGGCCGGGCGGAGATCGCCGAAGCACGGGCCCGCGCTTCGGAACTCGCCATCCGCACCGCCACTGCCCTCGTCACGGCGAAGGGCAGTTCGTCACTGCTCGCCGGGAACACCGCGGAACGACTGATGCGTGAAGCCACCTTCACACTCGTCGCAGCGGGACGTCCGGCGATCAAGTCGGCGTTGCTGGAGCGCCTCGGCCGCGACTAGCGGGTGCGGACCCTCAGGTCACCGAACAGCGAGTACGACACGATGCGGATCGTCGGCGCCCCGGGCCCGGGATCCTGTGCACCGGCGTCGAGTTCGCGGTCGCCGAAGAGGTCGAAACCACCCACCTCGACGTGCACGCCCTCCGGAACGGTGATCGTGCTGTCACCGAACAGTGTGACGAGCGTGATCGTCGACGTGCGGGCGCCGATCACGGCCGACCGGAGGTCGAGCTTCACGTCCCCGAACACGAGCAGGGCCAATGTCTTCACGGCGAGCGACCAGCGGCCGGACCGCTTGGTGTCGCCGAAGATTCCGACGATGGTGGACTGAGGTCGCGACACCGGTGCCGTCGGTGCCTCGACGGGCACCAGCCGCCGAAGGCGCTCGACGTCGACGTCGCGTGACCAGACGATCGCGGCTTGCTCCGAATACTCCTCCAATGTCAGCTTTCCGTCCCCCACCCCCTTCTCGAGGCGGGCTTGTGCAGCCTCGCGGAGTCGGTCGAGTTCGTGGCTGTCCCCTGCAGCAGTCATGGCTCCACCGTAGCTGTCGGTGCCCTCGTCTACTGTCTGACAGCTCCACCCGTGATGCACCGCCCCTTCGACCGAAGCGAGACAACGTGTTCAGGATTTTCCGCGCAGTTGCTCTGGCGCTACTCGCTGTGGGCGCCTATGTGGTGGTCTCCGAGCACGAACCCGCCACCGTCGAGTTGCCGTCGCCGTCGTTCGTTCCGGCGGCCGCGGATCTCACGACAGTGTGAGACCAAACCCCGACTAGGGCACTCCGTCCTCGGCTAGGGGCACTCTGTCCCCGGCTCGTGCCCGGTCGCGGGCTTTCCGGCAAGCGCGACCGATCAGCTCACCGGCGTGGTGTCGGTGATTGATTCGCGGTCTTCTGTCCGGGTCTATGTGCGGTGGCGGAATCCATTCGGTGCGTCCCGCGTACGTGGCACCGGGTGGCGCGCTGGTGGTCGCCCAACCTGCAGGCCCGTCGTGGACCTGGGCGTGGCAGGCATCGCACACGAGCGTCAGTGAGTCGATGTCGGTGTGTCCGCCCTTGCGCCACTCCTGCACGTGGTGCACCGCGCACATGCTGGCCGGGGTCGCGCAACCCGGTCGTGTGCATCCGCCTTCGGCAGCGATGAGAGCGAGGCGTTGATCCGCGCTCGCCACTCGTCGGCGCCGGCCCAGATGCAGGGGCCGGCCGTCGTGGTCGAACAGGACGAGCACCGGGTGAGCGCGTTCGGCGAGTTTCAGCGCGTCATCGACCGGAAGGAGTCCGCCGGTCGCCGTGGTGGCCACACCGCCGGCTGCCTTCTCGAGTTGGTCGAGGGTCATGGTGACGATCGCCGTGACGGGCAGACCTCGATGCTGACCCAGGATCCCGGATTCGAGCATGACCCGGAACTTCGCACTGAGGGCGTCGTGGTTTCGCTGCGCAGCGGTGCGGTTGTCGCGCGCTGCCGCCGCTACCAGTGCTTCGCGGTCGATCGACGGATTCTCGGCGTCGCCGCAGGGTGACTCCGGGTCGTCCGGGTTGTTCATGCCGGGGCGAGCCCATTTCGCGAGGATCGGGTCGAGCAGAGCACGCGCAGTGGGGTCGAGTTCACCGGAGATCTTGGACATCAGTTCGGAATCTTGACGGCCCAACGAAACACCACGCCGTCGGGAACGATCACGGTCGTCACCCAGGTTTCCGTCGGGATTGAGATGAGCAAGGAGGCGGTGGCCGGCACTCTCGACATCTTCGGGCGTACCGCCTCGCGCACACTGCGCCAGAATCGACTCCGCCAATGCGACATCGGCATTGTCGACCGCATGCGGGATCTTTCGCATGATCTTCCGGACGGCGCGCGCATGGTCGGCGCCGATGTCGCCATCCCGTTGCGCGGCGGCGGTTTCCGGCAGCGCTGCCTCCATCTGCTCGCCCGAAGTTGTATGAAACAGACCGAGGTCGCGGGCCGACGCTACCCGAGCAGAGGCGTCCGCCGCCGAGACGCGGAGCACCTCGATCAGGAGCTTGTTCGGTGAGTTGTAGCCGAGCGTCGCGGGCAACGAGCGTTCGACACTCTCGACGATCAGTCGCAGCGAGACCGAACCGGCGCGGCGGAGGGACTTCTCGAGCTGCTGCATGATCAGCACCACATCAGAATCCGACACACCACTGAGGTCTGCGTCGAGCAGGCCTGACACGGCAGCGTCCAACGCAGTGAGGTGTTCCATCACCTGACCTGCCGCCAACCCCCCGGTCGAACTCATGTGCGAACCATACTGCGCCCCACCGACACGTTCGCCGAACGGGATTGTCGACCGCCCGGTATGTTTCCGCTGCCTGTCGTACCTCCGGTGCACTATGGAACAGTGACCGACGTCCTGGGCAGGTTCTCCGCTGCCACCCGTGAGTGGTTCGACGGTGCCTTCCCGGCGCCGACGGCCGCGCAGCTCGGTGCGTGGGAGTCGATCGCCAGCCGCGCGCACACTCTCGTCGTGGCCCCGACCGGCTCTGGCAAGACGCTGTCCGCGTTCCTGTGGTCCCTCGACCAACTCGCCGCCACCGACGGGAAGGACCGCAAGACCAAGGTCCTCTACATTTCCCCGCTCAAGGCCCTGGGTGTCGACGTCGAACGCAACCTGCGCGCCCCGCTCGTCGGGATCACGCAGACGGCCAAGCGGCTCGGGCTCACGCCGCCGGAGATCTCGGTGGGCGTCCGCTCCGGCGACACACCGGCAGGCGACCGGCGCGCCCTGATCAAGAATCCGCCCGACATCCTCATCACCACCCCGGAGTCGCTGTTCCTCATGCTCACGTCCGCCGCACGCGAGACGCTGACCCAGGTCGACACCGTCATCGTCGACGAGGTGCACGCGGTGGCAGGCACGAAGCGCGGCGCCCACCTGGCCCTGTCGCTCGAGCGCCTCGACCAGCTTCTCGCCACTCCGGCCCAGCGCATCGGGCTGTCGGCGACGGTGCGGCCGCACGAGGAGGTGGGCCGGTTCCTGTCCGGTTCGGCGCCCATCCGGATCGTCGCGCCGCCGTCGCCGAAGACGTTCGACCTCACCGTGCAGGTGCCGGTCGAGGACATGACCGAACTCGGCCTCGCCGAACCCGCCGAGGGTTCGGCGTCGGCGACCCCGCAGGCGGGGTCGATCTGGCCGCACGTCGAGGAACAGATCGTCGACCTCGTCCTTGCGCACCGGTCGTCCATCGTGTTCGCGAACTCTCGGCGCCTCGCCGAGCGCCTGACGGCGCGACTCAACGAGATCTATGCAGAACGCGCCGGAACTGCCGTCGACAAGAACCCGAAACCGGCCTCGCAGATCGGCACACCGTCCGAGGTCAATTTCGGCGCGGACCCCCTGCTCGCCCGCGCCCACCACGGGTCGGTCAGCAAGGACCAGCGGGCCCTGATCGAGGACGACTTGAAGTCGGGGCGACTGCGGTGCGTTGTCGCGACGAGCAGCCTCGAACTCGGAATCGACATGGGCGCGGTCGATCTGGTGATCCAGGTGGAGGCACCCCCATCGGTGGCGAACGGTCTGCAGCGGGTCGGCCGCGCCGGACACCAGGTCGGGGAGATCTCCCGGGGTGTCGTGTTCCCGAAGCACCGCACCGATCTCGTGCACTGTGCCGTCACCGTCGAGCGCATGGTCACCGGCAAGATCGAGGCGCTCGCCGTCCCCGCCAATCCGCTCGACATCCTCGCCCAGCACACCGTGGCGGCCACCGCCCTCGAGCCGCTCGACGTGGACGACTGGTTCGAGACGGTCCGGCGCAGCGGTTCCTTCGCGACGCTGCCCCGCTCAGCGTACGAGTCCACCCTCGACCTTCTCGCCGGCCTCTACCCGTCGGACGACTTCGCCGAGCTCAGGCCCCGCCTCGTCTGGGACCGCGAAGCCAACACGCTCACCGGACGTCCCGGCGCGCAGCGGCTTGCCGTCACTTCGGGCGGAGCCATCCCCGACCGCGGTCTGTTCACGGTGTACATGGTCGGTGAGAAGGCGTCCCGCGTCGGCGAACTCGACGAGGAGATGGTGTACGAGTCGCGGGTCGGCGACGTCTTCGCGCTCGGGGCCACCAGTTGGCGGATCGAGGAGATCACGTTCGACCGGGTTCTGGTCAGCCCCGCTTACGGGCAGCCGGGGCGGTTGCCGTTCTGGCACGGTGACGGTCTGGGCCGGCCGGCGGAACTGGGCGAAGCGCTGGGGCAGTTCCTGCGGGAGATCTCACTCGGGCACGAGACCGAGGTCCAGGAACGCTGCCGGACCGGCGGTCTCGACGACAACGCGACGAACAATCTCGTTCAGCTGGTCGCCGAGCAGAAGACCGCCACCGGGCAGGTCCCCACCGACCGCACCCTGGTGGTCGAACGGTTCCGTGACGAGCTCGGCGACTGGCGACTGATCCTGCACTCGCCGTACGGTCAGCGCGTTCACGCTCCGTGGGCGCTGGCCGTGAGTGCGCGGCTGAGCGAGCGGTACGGCCTCGACTCGAACGCGACGGCGTCCGACGACGGCATCATCGTGCGTCTTCCCGACACCGAGGACACCCCGCCCGGCGCCGACCTGTTCGTCTTCGACACCGACGAGATCGAGGACATCGTCACCGAACAGGTCGGCGGTTCCGCGTTGTTCGCGTCCCGGTTCCGTGAGTGCGCGGCGCGGGCGTTGCTGCTGCCGCGCCGCACGCCGGGAAAGCGTGCACCGCTCTGGCAGCAGCGGCAGCGGTCCGCCCAGTTGCTCGACGTGGCCCGCCGGTATCCGACGTTTCCGATCCTGCTCGAGACCGTCCGCGAGTGCCTGCAGGACGTGTACGACCTACCGGCCCTGAAGGACCTGCTCCGCAGGCTCGCGCGTCGCCAAATCCGCATCGTCGAGGTGGAGACGCAGTCGCCGTCGCCGTTCGCCGGCGCCCTGCTGTTCAACTACGTCGGCGAGTTCATGTACGAGGGCGACAGCCCACTCGCCGAACGCCGGGCAGCGGCACTGTCCCTGGACTCGACGCTGCTGGCGGAACTGCTCGGCAGGGTGGAACTGCGCGAACTGCTCGACGCAGACGTCATCGCCCACGCCGAACTCGAACTCCAGCGCCTGCTGCCCGACCGCAAGGCGAAGGATCTCGAAGGCGTCGCCGACCTGCTGCGTCTCCTGGGGCCGCTCACGGCGGACGAGATCACCGCACGGTCGATCAGCGATCCCCTCCCCTGGCTCGACGAACTGGTCCGCGCGAAACGGGCGCTCGCCGTGTCGTTCGCCGGTCACGAATGGTGGACGGCCATCGAGGATGCGGCACGCCTGCGCGACGGGCTCGGGGTGCCGCTACCCATCGGTGTTCCCGCCGCGTTCATCGAACCCGTCGACGATCCCCTCGCAGACCTGATCAGCCGGTATGCCCGTACCCACGGTCCGTTCACGACCACCGACGCCGCCGCCCGATTCGGCCTCGGTTCCGCGGTTGCCCGCGACGTCCTGCAGCGACTCGCGCAGGGCAAGCGGGTGGTCGAGGGCGAGTTCCGCCCCGGCGCGACGGGAAGCGAATGGTGCGACGCCGAGGTCCTGCGCCGTCTCCGCAGGCGCTCGCTGGCCGCGGCGCGTCAGGAGGTCGAACCGGTCAGCACCGCGACGCTCGGGCGCTTCCTCCCAGGTTGGCAGCACGTCGGGGGCACGCTGCGCGGCATCGACGGCGTCGCAACGGTGGTGGAACAACTCGCCGGTGTCCCGGTTCCCGCCTCCGCACTCGAGTCACTGATCCTGCCGTCCCGCGTGGCCGACTACTCCCCCGCCATGCTCGACGAACTCACCTCCACCGGCGAGGTCCTGTGGTCGGGCGCGGGCAGCATCTCGGGGAAGGACGGGTGGGTGTGCCTCCACCCCGCCGATACCGCACCGCTCACGCTGACCACGCCCGCGGAATCGGACCTGTCGGAGGTGCAGCGCCGGGTGCTCGACACGCTGTCGGGTGGCGGCGCGTACTTCTTCCGGCAACTCGCGGACACCCTCGAGATGTCCGACGACACCGCGCTGGCCACCGCGTTGTGGGATCTGGTGTGGTTGGGCCACATCGGCAACGACACGCTCGCCCCGGTCCGCGCCCTGCTGTCGGACACGTCCCGGACCACCACGAGCCACCGGTCGCCGCGACGACCGCCGCGCGCCCGCGCGTACCGCAGCCTCACGGTTCCCGTGCGCACCGCACCGCCCACGGTCGGGGGAAGGTGGTCGATCCTTCCCGCCGCCGAATCCGATGCCACGCTGCGTGCCAGCGCGACGGCCGAACTCCTCCTGGAGCGGTACGGGGTGGTGACGCGTGGGTCCGTGATGACCGAGAACGTTCCCGGCGGATTCGCTCTGATGTACAAGGTGCTGGGCACGTTCGAGGACAACGGCCGCTGTCGGCGAGGACATTTCGTCGAGTCGCTCGGCGGTGCGCAATTCTCCACTCCGCCCGTGGTGGACCGACTCCGGAGCTACGCCGACTCGCTCGAGGGCAGGCACACCACTCTTCCCGCCGTGACTCTCGCCGCCAGCGATCCCGCCAACCCGTACGGGGCGGCTCTGCCCTGGCCGAAACGCGGCGACGACGCGCCCGCGCACCGGCCGGGACGCAAGGCCGGAGGCCTGGTGGTGCTCGTGGAGGGTGAACTGATCCTGTTCGTCGAACGCGGCGGGCGCACGATCCTCACCTTCACCGACGACCCCGGCGTGCTCCGCACCGCGGCGGTCACGCTCGCCGGTGTGGTCAAGCGCGGCGGGATCGACAAGATCGTGGTCGAGAAGGTCGATGGCGACACCATCCACGGCAGCGACTTCGCGCCGGTCCTGACCGAGGCCGGTTTCTCGCCCACCCCTCGCGGATTCCGGTTGCGAGCCTGAGATGCCCGAAGGCGACACCGTCTGGCGCACCGCCAACTCGCTTCGCGACGCCCTCGAGGGCAAGGTGCTGACCCGCTGCGACGTGCGGGTCCCGCGGTACGCCACCGTCGACCTGTCCGGCCAACTCGTCGACGAGGTGGTCAGCCGCGGGAAGCACCTCCTCATCCGGGTCGGTGACTACTCGATCCACACGCATCTGAAGATGGAGGGCGCGTGGCACATCTACGCGCCGGACACGAAGTGGCGCCGCCCCACTCACCAGGCCCGGATCGTGCTCGCCACCGAAGACAGGGTTGCGGTCGGATTCTCGCTCGGCATCACGGAGGTCCTGGGGCGTGACGACGAAGAGTCCGCGGTCGGCCACCTCGGCCCCGACCTGCTGGGACCGGACTGGGACGCCGACACGGCGATCCGCAACCTGCGGGAGGCCGGCGACCAGCCCATCGGTCTCGCCCTGGTCGATCAGCGCAACCTGGCCGGCCTCGGCAACGTCTATCGCAACGAAGTCTGCTTCCTCCGCGGCGTCCACCCCTACACTCCGTCGAGCGACGTGGCCGACCTGCCCGCGCTGGTCACGCTCGCGCATCGCATGATTCACATCGACAAGAACAACTCCGTCCGCCATCGGCCGTGGGTGTACGGGCGTGCCGGAAAGCGTTGCCGCCGTTGCGGGACGGTGATCGAAGGTCACGACCTCGGTCAGCAGCAGATCTTCTTCTGCACGTACTGTCAACCACCGATCGTGGGTTAGCGGAGAACCGTGGTCGGCGGCCCGAGCGGCGGCGGTCTGCGAGTCCGTCGGCGGCCGAGCAGCCATGCGGCACCGTCCGGCACCCACAGCACCGCGGCCGTGGCGATCGTCAGCAGATATGTCGGCGCGATGACGGGCAGGAGAAGACACCCGAGCAGAGCGACGGGAAAGTCTCTGCGCCACACCAGCGACAGCACGACCGGAAGCACGAGAAGGAGCGCGGCCAGGCCGAAGTGCGAGGTCGCCAATGCCCACGGCACTCCCACCACCCAGCACAGCATGCCGAGCACCTGGTGCGCGATGAGCAGGAACCGGACGACGTCGGTGAACGTCCAGAACCGGCCGACCTCGACGCCGACCCAGAAGATGCGGCTGCGGAACGGTCCGACGCCCTCGTCGAGCAGGGCGAGCCGGAACAGTTCGTCCGCGTGCCGTCGCAGCGTGTTTCCCTCCGGTCCCTGCGCGCTCGCACGTTTGCACAGGTCGTCGTGCATGATCGCGGGAAGCAGCTGCCGGCCGTACGGGGTGAGCAGGCCTTGCAGCGGTGCGGGGATCGATGCCAGATCCGTGCGGAGAAGGCAGGGCATGGGGGCGCAGCCGGGCACCGTCACCACCGTGTCGCCGTGGACGTAGACGAACTCGCCGACGAGTTGGAAGAACTTGCGGTCGAGTACCCGAAGTTCGGGTTGCGGGCGAGTCGGATCGTCCACGGATACCTGGAACGGCATGCGCACCTCACTCGTGGCCGGCCTTGTTTGCCTCCACCACCAGAGTGACGCAATGAGCGACGAATTGCTCGCGCGACGCGGCAACGGTTCCGTCGAGATATCCGATGAACAGCGTCGTGAGAGCGCCCACTACACCGACTGCGACGAGTTGTTTCTCCACCTCGTCGTCGACGGCGGACAGCTGGTCGTGCACGAGTGCCACGAAGCCGGGCATCAGGTCGATGCCGCGCCTGCTCAGCGCGGGTTCGGACAGCGGCGCGAGGAGCAGCACCCGGCCCATGGCGGGATCGTCGACCATCAGTTTCACGAACGCGCCCACGGCGGCTTCGGCGCGCTGCCGCGCGGTCTCGGTGGATGCCACCGCCTCCACGAGGGCGGCCTGCGCCTGGTTGCCCACGGTGGTGTAGACCGAGCGCACGAACTCGTCCCGGTCCCGGAACGACTCGTAGAAGTACCGTTCGGTCAGCGCCGCGGCGCGGCAGACCGCGCGCACGTTCACCGCAGGCCCGTCCGGGGCTCCGAGCAGCGCGACGCCCGCACGCAGCAGCGAATTCCGCCGCGCTTCCCGCCGGTCCTCCAGCGTCACTCGTCTCACCCCAATCCTTGACTACGCGTGTTGCCAGATCCTAGTCTGACAACGTGCGTAGTCACTTGAACGCGGACGGTACGCCCGTCCCGGCCTCCGCTCCCGTCCCCCTCGGCCCCGACTCGTTGACCTGGAAGTATTTCGGCGACTGGCGCGGAATGCTGCAGGGTGTCTGGGCCGGGTCCATGCAGAACATGCATCCCGGACTCGGCGCGGGCGTCGAGGAACACTCCCGCTTCTTCGACGAGCGGTGGGAGCGCCTCTACCGGTCGCTGTACCCGATCGGCGGCGTCGTCTTCGACGGCGACCGCGCCCAGCAGACCGCGGAGCAGGTGCGGGGGTATCACGACAACATCAAGGGAATCGACAAACACGGCCGCAGGTATCACGCCCTCGACCCCGACACGTTCTACTGGGCGCACGCCACGTTCTTCATGGGGACCATCCTCACGGGCGACCACTTCATGGGTGGCCTCACCGAAGATCAGAAGCGCCGGCTGTTCACCGAGCACATCCAGTGGTACCGCCTGTACGGAATGAGCATGCGCCCCGTCCCGGAAACCTGGGAGGCATTCCAGGAGTACTGGGATCACATGTGCCGCAACGTGCTCGAGGACAACAAGGCCACCCGGGACGTCCTCGACCTGTCCGGTCTCGGTGTTCCCCCGTTCCTGACCTGGCTGCCCGACCCGATCTGGGCGGTTCTCCGGATCCCGGTGGCGAAGGGCTTCGTGTGGCTGACGGTCGGCATGTACGACCCACCGGTCCGCGAACTCCTCGGTTACCGCTGGACCACACGCGACGAGCGCCTGCACACCCTCGTCGGCCGCGCAATCGGCGCCGTCTTCCGTCTGGTCCCCTGGCGATACCGCTACCACCCGCGCGCCCGCGCAGGCTGGGACCGCGAGACCGGACGCGCCCCCGCGCACGCACCGCTCGTCCACACGCCCCGACGCAATCTTCCGCCGCTCGGCCGGCGGGACGACCCCCAGCACTACAGCCCGAAAGTCTGAGTTCCCAGGGAGCTCACAGACAACGCCCACACTGCTCACGGGTTCCGGGACGACGCTGAATCACATGGAATTCATCGCTGTCACAGCCCTCGTCGTCATGGCGCTCTCCGGGGTCGTCGCCGCACACGCACCGAAATCGCTCGTCCACACTCGCTGACCGCGTGCGCGTGGAATGCTCGGGGCCATGGAGTGGGACCTTCCGAAGCTCTTCAACCGCCCCGCGCAGCTGACCGACGCCTCGATCGACACCGAGCGCGTCGCCCGGCGCATCAGCGCCTACATCTACGGCAACATCCTCGTCCTCGCCGCGCTCATCCCCGTCACCAAGGCACAGGAAACCGTCGGCATCGCGATCGTCGTCGGAGCGGCGCTGTCCACATTCCTCGCGCACCTATTCGCCGAGTCCGTCGGGCAGACACTGCGTCTCGACCGCACGCTCACGCGAGCCGAACGCAGCGGGGAACTCCGCGACGGCCTGCCCATCCTCACGTCGGCCGTAGTCCCCAGCGTCATCCTGTGCGCCGCGCTGATCGGCTGGCTGGAGCCGAGGACCGCGCAGTTGATCGCCGAGTTGGTGATGATCACCCGGATCGCGTCGATCAGTTACGTGATCAGCCGTCTCCGCCGCGAGAGAGTCACGTCCGGCACCCACTGGGCGGCGTTCGGCCTCGCCGTCGTCGCGTCGGCCATCGTGATCGTCAAGGTATTTCTGACACACTGACCGGGGGTTCGAGCAGTTCGACCCGCGACTCGGGCGCCGCCGCCCGCAACGCGTCGGCCGACAGGTCGTCCGGCTGGGCCTGCGACTGGACCTCCGCCTCCACCCGCGCCTGATACGTCTTCACCTCGCGGTCGACGGCGTCGGCATCCCAGCCGAGGACGGGGGCCACCAGTTGCGCCACCTGCTCGGCGCAGTTCACACCCCGATGCGAGTACTCGATGGCGATACGCGTGCGCCGGGCGAGGATGTCGTCGAGATGCAGGGCGCCCTCGGCCGCCGCCGCGTACACGACCTCGACCTGCAGGTAGGCGGGTGCGTCCGTGATGGGCTGGAGAAGTTCCGGTTTCCCGCTCGCCTGGTCGAGCACCTCGTCGATCAGCGAACCGTACCGGTCCAGCAGGTGCTTCACGCGGTACGGGTGCAACCCGTACATCTGGCCGAGGTGAACTGTCTGATTGACCAGCGCGAAATAGCCGTCGGCACCGACGAGCGGAACCTTCTCCGTGATGGACGGCGCCATCCGCGCGGGAATGTCGTCGGCGGCGAGATCCACGGCGTCCTCGGCCATCACCCGATAGGTGGTGTACTTGCCGCCCGCGATGGCGACGAGACCCGGCGCCACGCGCGCGACGGCGTGTTCCCGCGAGAGTTTCGACGTCTCGTCGCTCTCCCCCGCGAGCAGCGGGCGCAGACCGGCGTATACGCCGTCGATGTCGTCGTGGGTCAGCGACGTCACCAGCACCTTGTTGACATGACCGAGGATGTAGTCGATGTCGGCCTTGGTTGCCGCCGGGTGCGCGAGGTCGAGATTCCAGTCCGTATCCGTGGTGCCGATGATCCAGTGGCTGCCCCACGGGATCACGAACAGCACCGACTTCTCGGTGCGCAGGATGATCGCGGCGTCGCTCACGATCCGGTCGCGAGGCACCACGATGTGGACGCCCTTGGACGCGCGGACGCGGAACCGGCCGCGTTGCCGCGACAGCGCCTGGATCTCGTCGGTCCACACCCCCGTGGCGTTGATGACGACGTGCGCCTTCACGTCGGCGGTGCGCCCGTCCTCGCAGTCCCGGACGCGCACTCCGGAGACCCGGTCTGCCTCCCGGAGGAACCCGACCACCTGGGTGGACGTACGCACCACCGCACCGTAGTGGGCGGCGGTGCGGGCGACGGTCATGGTGTGGCGGGCGTCGTCGACCACGGTGTCGTAGTACTGGATGCCGCCGGTCAGCGAGTTGCGTTTGAGACCCGGCGCCATCCGGAGCGCACCCGCGCGCGTCAGATGCTTCTGCGCCGGAACCGATTTGGCGCCGCCCATGCGGTCGTAGAGGAAGATGCCGGCCGCCATGTAGGGGCGCTCCCACACCCGGTGGGTGATCGGGAACAGGAACTTGAGCGGCTTCACCAGGTGCGGCGCCAGGGTGGTCAGCGACAGCTCACGCTCCCGGAGCGCCTCCCGCACCAATCCGAACTCGAGCTGCTCGAGATAGCGCAGACCGCCGTGGAACATCTTCGACGAGCGACTCGACGTGCCGGACGCGTAATCGCGTGCCTCGACCAACGCCACCTTCAGCCCGCGGGTGGCCGCATCGAGGGCCGCACCGGCTCCGACCACACCACCGCCGATCACGACGACGTCGAACTGTTCGGTCTGCAGCTTGTCCCATGCGGCATCACGCTGCCGGGGACCGAGGAACTGCACACCTGGCTGACTACTCAACTCGGGCTCCTGTGAGATGACGACGGATTCTCTGCCAGGCTAGTAGCTTCATGCGTGTGATTCAGTACATCGCCGCGATAGACCAGGGCACCACCTCCAGCCGCTGCATGATCTTCGATCACGACGGCGCCGTGGTCAGCGTCGCCCAGAAGGAACACGAGCAGTTCTTTCCGCGGGCAGGCTGGGTGGAGCACGACCCGGCACAGCTGTGGATCAACACCCGCGAAGTGGTGGCGTCCGCGCTCGCGAAGGCCGATCTCACCAAACGCGACATCGCCGCGATCGGCATCACCAATCA
Source organism: Rhodococcus sp. JS3073 (assembly GCF_026810085.1). Taxonomy (NCBI): domain Bacteria; kingdom Bacillati; phylum Actinomycetota; class Actinomycetes; order Mycobacteriales; family Nocardiaceae; genus Rhodococcus; species Rhodococcus sp. JS3073. The sequence continues at coordinate 1,070,634 of NZ_CP113951.1, forward strand.
GCGGGAGACGGCGGTCGTGTGGGACCGGAACACCGGAGAACCCGTGTACAACGCCATCGTCTGGCAGGACACGCGCACCGACGAACTGTGCACCGAACTCGGTGGCGACGAGGGCCCGGGCCGGTACCAGAAGCGCACCGGCCTGCCGCTGTCCACGTATTTCTCGGGGCCGAAGGTCCGGTGGATCCTCGACAACGTCGAGGGTGCGCGCGAGAAGGCGGAAGCGGGCGAGCTCTGCTTCGGCACGATCGACAGCTGGATTCTGTGGCACATCACGGAGGGCACCCACGTGACGGATGTCACCAACGCCTCCCGCACTCTGCTGATGAATCTCGAGACCCTCGACTGGGATCCGGAGATCTGTGCCGATTTCGGTATCCCGATGTCGATGCTCCCCGAGATCCGCAGCTCGTCGGAGGTGTACGGCGTCGGACGACCGCACGGGACACTGCCCGGCGTGCCGGTGGCCGGAATCCTCGGCGACCAGCAGGCCGCCACGTTCGGCCAGGCCTGCCTGTCGGAGGGCGAAGCGAAGAACACGTACGGAACGGGGAACTTCCTGCTGCTCAACACGGGAACCACTCCCGTGCACAGCAAGCACGGACTCCTCACCACCGTCTGCTACAAGATCGGTGACGCGCCGGCCGTGTACGCGCTGGAGGGGTCCGTGGCCGTCACCGGCTCCCTGGTGCAGTGGCTGCGCGACAACCTGGGAATCATCGAGTCCGCCAAGGACATCGAGGATCTGGCCACGTCGGTCGACGACAACGGCGGCGCCTACTTCGTGCCCGCGTTCTCCGGGTTGTTCGCACCGCGCTGGCGGCCCGACGCCCGCGGGGCCATCGTCGGACTCACCCGGTTCGTGAACAAGGGACATCTCGCCAGGGCCGCCCTGGAGGCCACCGCGTATCAGACCCGCGAGGTGATCGAGGCGATGCGCGCCGATTCGGGCGTCGAACTCGCCTCCCTCAAGGTGGACGGCGGCATGGTCGTCAACGAGACCCTCATGCAGTTCCAGTCCGACATCCTTGCAGTGCCCGTCATCCGGCCCGTCGTCAACGAGACGACGGCGCTGGGCGCCGCGTACGCCGCGGGGCTTGCCGTCGGCTTCTGGGAGAGCGAGGACGACATCCGCGCGAACTGGGCCGTCGACAAGACGTGGGAACCCGCGATGGACGAGGCCGAGTCCACCCGGCTCTACGCCGAGTGGAACAAGGCGGTCGAACGGACCTACGACTGGGCGTGATCGGCGTACGCGTCGCCGAGTCTCGCCGCCGCGCCTGTCAGCACGTCCTCCGGACAGGTCGCGAAGCACAGTCGCAGAGCGCTCCGGTGCTCCGCGGCGACGCCGAAAGCCGATCCGGGGACGAAGGCGACACCGTGGTCCACGGCGGTCTGCAGCAGTGCCGCCGTGTCGAGGTCCGCGTCCGTGAACTCGGTCCAGCAGAACATCCCGCCCGCCGCCGACGACACGCGGACGCGGTCGCCGAACGTCGAGGTGACGCCGTCCGCGAGCGCCCGGGCCCGGGACCCGTAGCGGCCGCGCAGCATCTCCAGGTGCAGGTCCAGCCAGGGCTCGTCCGACAGCAGTCCGGCGGTTATCTGGTGCGTCAGCGACGAACCGCAGAGGTCCGCGCCTTGCTTGAGCAGTTCGACGGCCTCGCACACCCGCCGGTCGCCGTGCAGCCACCCGACCCGCAGCGCCGGTGCCAGGATCTTCGACGCGCTGGACAACCGGATCACCCGGTCCGACAGCGCCGCGACGGGCGCGGGCGGTGGCCCGTCGAAGAAAAGTTCGCCGTATGGATCGTCCTCGATCACCCAGAAGCCGTAGCGGTCGGCCAGTGCAGCCAGGTGTTCCCGGCGGCCGGGCGTCAGGACGACGCCACGAGGGTTGTGGAAGTTGCTCACCGTGTGGACCACGGTGGGGCGGAGTCCGTCCGCGAGCATGCCCTGCAGGGCGGCGGTGTCCATCCCGTCGGCGTCGAGGGCGACGGACCGGATGTCGGCCTCCGCGGCCCGGAACACCTGCAGCGCTCCGGTGTAGGCGGGTTCCTCGACGACCACGACGTCGCCGGGATCGAGCAGCACCTGCGCGAGAAGGCTCAGCGCCTGCTGCGAGCCGTGGGTGACGACGACGTCGGCGGCGCCCAGCGGCCGGCCGATCTTGGCGCCCTCACGTGCGGCGAGCACGTCGCGGAGCCGGCGCAGCCCGGTGGTCTCGCCGTACTGGACGGACGCCGGATCAGTGAGCGCGAGTTCAGCTTCCTTCCGGATCCGTTCGCGCGGAATGAATTCGGGATCGGGAAGCCCGCCTGCCAGGCTGACCACGTCGGGCCGGGCAGTGAGGGTGAGAAGGTCACGGATGGCGGAGCTGTGCAGACCATCCATGCGGCGGGCAAGTGATTGCGGCATGTCGACTCCCAGGAGGCACGTCAAAGCGGGGATCAGGTGAGGAACACCCTGTCCGTCCTGGGTCTGCGGGGCGGGAGAGCGCCGAGGCACGGGTCGATGATTTCGAACCGTGCCTCGACTATCTCACCAAACGAGCCACTATGTGAAATGCATATCCCACACTTCGGGATCAGTCCAGGTCGTCGTGCCGCATCAGCTGGCGTGCCGCCTCGGTGATCGAACCCGTCAACGACGGGTACACCGAGAACGTCGCGGCGAGGTCGTTGACGGTGAGGTTGTTCTGCACCGCGATCGCGATGGGCAGGATCAGCTCCGACCCGTTGGGGGCCACCACCACGCCGCCGATCACCACACCGGTGGCCGGACGGCAGAAGATCTTCACGAAGCCGCGGCGCAGACCGGACATCTTGGCGCGCGGGTTGGTGTTGAGCGGGAGCATGACGGTGCGGGCCGGCACCTCGCCGTCGTCGATCGCGGCCTGGCTGACGCCCACGGTGGCGATCTCGGGGCGGGTGAACACGGCCGACGCCACGGTCTTCAGCTTGATGGGGCTCACACCCTCACCGAGCGCGTGGTACATCGCGATGCGGCCCTGCATGGCGGCGACGGACGCCAGCGGCAGCAGGCCGGTGCAGTCGCCCGCGGCGTAGATCCCCGACACCGGCGTCCGCGACACACGGTCCACACGCAGGTATCCACCCTTGTCGAGTTCGATGCCGACCTTCTCCAACCCGAGACCCTGGGTGTTGGGAACCGAACCGACGGTCATCAGGGCGTGGCTGCCCTCGACGGTCCGGCCGTCGGCGAGCACGACGACGATGCCGTCCTCGGTACGTTTCACGGCATCGGCCCGGGCGTGCTTGACCAGGGTGACGCCACGCTCGGCGAGGACGTCCTCGAGGACGAGGGCGGCGTCGGCGTCCTCACCGGGCAGGACGCGGTCGCGGCTGGACACCAGCGTGACCTTGACGCCCATCTCGGTGTAGGCGGACACGAACTCGGCACCGGTCACACCGGAACCGACGACGACGAGGTGCGTCGGCAGCTCGTCGAGGTCGTAGAGGTCGCGCCACGTCAGGATGCGCTCGCCGTCCGGCTCCGCCCCGGGGATCACCCGGGGACTCGCACCGGTGGCGATGAGGACGACGTCCGCGTCGAGTGTCTTCTTCTCGCCGTTCTCGAGGGTGGCACACACCTGGTGGGACGCCATGCCCAACCGCGGGTCGACGATCTCGGCGGTGCCCGACAGCAGTTCGACACCGACCGTCTGCAGGCGGGTGCGGATGTCGGAGGACTGCGCCTGCGCGAGGCTCTTCACACGGGCGTGGATCTGCGGCAGTGCGACCGTGGCCTGCTCGGGATCGAGCGCAATGCCCAGGTCGGTGGCGCGCCGCATGTCGGTGCGCACGCCGGTGGAGGCAATGAAGGTCTTGGACGGCACGCAGTCGAACAGAACGCAGGCGCCGCCCACCCCGTCCGAATCGATCAAGGAGACGGAGGCGCCGTGCTGTGCGGCCACCAGCGCTGCCTCGTATCCGGCAGGCCCGCCACCAATGATCACGATTCGGGTCATCTGTCCTCCAATTCAACTGCCGACCGGGGTCTCCGGCCGGCTTTTTCTGCGATCGCAGCGCGTCGTGTCGTGCACTGCATGCAACAGATTACTAGCCACCGTTTAGGCTTGCCGCCGTGTCGATCTATGCCGCCTACGGGTCCAACATGCATCCCGAGCAGATGTTGCAGCGCTGCCCTCACTCGCCGATGGCGGGGACGGGCTGGCTGCACGGCTGGCGACTGACGTTCAGTGGCGGGGACATCGGCTGGGAGGGCGCACTCGCCACCGTGGTCGAGGACCCCGATTCCAAGGTGTTCGTCGTGCTCTACGACGTCCCCGAGGAGGACGAGGTCAGCCTCGACCGATGGGAGGGCTCCGAACTCGGCATCCACCGCAAGATCCGCGTCCGCGTGGACACCGAGGGCGAACCCGCGCTCGCGTGGTTGTACGTGCTCGACGCGTACGAGGGCGGCCTGCCGTCCGCCCGCTACCTCGGGGTGATGGCCGACGCCGCAGAGATCGCCGGGGCCCCCGCCGACTACGTGCGCGACCTGCGCACCCGCAACAGCCGCAACGTCGGACCGGGCACCGAATAGAACCGCCTGGCGCCGCGCCTCAGCCCAGCACGAGGCTCGACAGCACCCGCACCCCGACGCCCAGCGCCCTCTCGTCCAGATCGAACGTGGGCTGGTGGATGTCGAGTTGCTCGCCGACCCCCGACCAGACGCCGAGCCGGGCCATCGCACCGGGAACCTCTTCGAGATACCAGGAGAAGTCCTCGCCGCCGCCGGACTGCGGCGTGTCGGCGAGGGCGTCCGGGCCGACCGTGCGGATGGCGGCCTCGAACATGCGCGTCGACACCTCGTCGTTGACGACGGGCGGGACCCCGCGGCGGTAGTTGAGCTGGTACCGCACCCCGGTGGGCGCGAGCAGACCGTGGACGATCTCCCGGACCAGCGGCTCGAGCATCTCCCACGTCTCGTGATCGCCGGTCCGCACGGTGCCGGTCATCATGCCGGTTTGTGGAATGGCGTTGGGCGCCCGGCCGGCGCTCACGGCACCCCACACCATCACGGTGCCGGTGCGCGGGTCGATCCGCCTGCTCAGCATGCCCGGCAACCCCGTCACGACGGTGCCCAGCGCGAACACGAGGTCGGTGGTCAGGTGCGGACGCGACGTGTGGCCGCCCGGTGAGTCGAGCACGACCTCGATCGTGTCGGCCGCGGACGTGATCGCGCCGAGCCGCACACCGACCCGCCCGGCCGCGAGCCGCGGGTCGCAGTGGAGGGCGAAGATCCGCGACACACCCTCGAGCCGTCCGGCAGCGACGACCTCGAGCGCGCCGCCGGGCATGACCTCCTCGGCCGGCTGGAAGATCAGCCGGACACCCACCGGGAGGTCGGGGATCTCGCTGAGGGCCAGACCGGTTCCCAGCAGGATGGTGGTGTGGGCGTCGTGTCCGCACGCGTGCGACACGCCCGGCACTGTCGACGAGTACGTGGCGCCGGTCAGTTCCTGGAGCGGGAGAGCGTCCATGTCGGCGCGCAACGCGATGCGGGGACCGTCCGACGGTCCGAGATCGCACGTGAGCCCCGTTCCCCCGGGGAGCAGTTCGGGCGACAGACCGGCCGCGGCCAGCCGCGTCGCCACGAATTCCGTCGTCGCGTATTCGTGTCGCGCGAGTTCGGGATTGGCGTGGATGTGTCGACGCCACTGGGAGAGTTCGTCGGTGTGAGCGAGAATCCATTTGTCGACTGCCGCGTTCACCGGCGATCAACTCCTTCCAACAGCCGCACCCGCTGTGTGTCGTCCGTTGCCGCGCGAACTGCCGTGCGAGCCAGCGCAATCGCTCCGTCGATCACGGCGCGGTCGGCGGACTCGGTGATGCACGCCGCCGCGAACCGAGGCTGATGCGTCACCGCACCGCCCGAGTCGAGACCGATGACGGGATGAATTCCGGGCAGGACGTTGGTGACGTTGCCCATGTCCGTGCTGCCCAGCGGACGGACGCCCTCCCACTCGAGCGGCAACGGTGTCCGCCCCATGTCGATGATCTGCTCCCGGTACGTCGCGACCAGCCACGGGTCGGGCGTCAGTTCCGTGTACGTGGGCGACACCGTCCGGATCTCGTGCGTGCATCCGGTGGCGAGTGCGCCGGCCGCGAAACACGCCTCCGCGCGCGTCGTCAGCTCGGACAGCGACCACGCCGTCTCGGCGCGCAGATAGTAGAGCATTTCGGAGCGTGCGGGAACGATGTTGGGCGCCGTGCCGCCGTCGGAGACGATCCCGTGGATCTGCTGCCCCGGCGAGAGGTGTTGGCGCAGCAGGCCGATCCCGACCTGGGCGACGGTCGCGGCGTCGGCGGCATTGCGCCCGAACTCCGGTGCGGCCGACGCGTGCGCCTCGCGGCCGGTGAACGTGACCGCGATGTCGGCCAGTGCCAGCGACGTCGCACCCGTGATGTCGATCGGACCCGGATGCACCATCAGGGCTGCCGCGACATCGTCGAAGACGCCTTTCTCGAGCATGGCGATCTTTCCGCCGCCGCTCTCCTCGGCGGGCGTCCCGATGACCCGCACCGTGATCCCGAGCCGGTCGGCGACCGTGGCGAGCGCGACGCCGGCACCGACCGCGGACGCCGCGATGATGTTGTGCCCGCACGCGTGGCCGATCTCCGGGAGCGCGTCGTACTCGGCGCAGATACCGATGACGAGGTCGCCGCTGCCGAACGTGGCGTCGAACGCCGTGGGCAGGCCGGCGATGCCCGACTGCACGTCGAACCCGCTGCGTTCGAGCAGTTCGGTGATCTTCGCGACGCTACGGAACTCCTCGAACGCGAGCTCCGGTTCGCTGTGGATCGAATGGGACAGCGCGATCAGATCGGTCTCGATTGACCTGACCGCCGCCTCGACATCCGCATTCACGTGCTCATTCTCTCACCCGAAGCTGAAGTTGCTCTTGTCCGTCACCGTGGCGAGCGCGGCGAGGGCGTCGTGATGGATTCCGCGCTTGATCCCGGCGAGGTTGGCGCCGCGGGTGGCGGTGAGCGCGGCGGCCCGTGTCACGGCGGCCGCGAGGACGCCGTCGCCGTCCGCGAGTTCGTCGACGATGCCCGCGGCGAGCGCGTCCGAACCGCCGTAGCGGCGGCCCGTCGTCATCGCCTCGACCGCGGTCTGCTTCGGCAGACGAGTGTTGAGGAGCGCCGACATCCCCACGGTGAAGGGCATGTTCAGCGACACCTCGGGGAGGCAGTAGAACCCGCGGTCGGCGCGCATGACCCGGAAGTCGTGCGACGTGGCGAGCATCGCGCCGGCACCGAAACCGTGCCCCTGGACGGCGGCGACGGTGGCCATCGGGAACGCGAGCAGGCGGCTGTAGATCGTGTGCACCCGGTCGAGGTATTCCGGGAGCTTGTCCGTGTTCGCGAAGATCCACGTGGTGTCCAGGCCGTTCGTGAAGAACTTGCCCGTCGCGGTCGTGACCAGTGCGGCGGGACCCTCGTGGGCTTCCACCTCGTCCAGTGCGGCGTGGGTGGCGTCGATCCAGTCCGGATGGAAGCGGTTCTCGTTGTCCGTCTCGCCCTCGTTGCCGAGGTACAGGATGAATACGTCGCCGTCGCGATCGAGATAGGGCATGAGTGGAAGACTATCGCCTCATGGGAACGCCAGACGCCGCGGCCGCCGCGCTCGCCGCGCACACGAACTGCGCCGAACACTCGATCGCCGTCGTCCTCGGATCGGGGTGGAATGCCGCCGCCGACCGGTTCGGCGAATCACTCTGCACCGTCCCGATGGCGGATCTACCGGGGTTCACACCACCCTCGGCCGCGGGTCACGCCGGAACGATCCGCTCCGTGGACGTGGGCGGCAAGCGGGTCCTCGTCCTCCTCGGCCGTACCCACGCCTACGAGGGCCATCCCCTGTCGTCCGTCGTCCACCCGGTGCGCACGGCCATCGCCGCCGGAGCGACGACCGTCATCCTGACGAACGCGGCCGGGGGAATCCGCGAGGACTTCACCGTCGGACAGCCCGTGCTGATCAGCGATCACCTCAACCTCACGGCCCGGTCACCTCTCGTGGGCGCGGAGTTCGTCGACCTGGTCGACGCGTACGACCCCGAACTGCGGGCCCTCGCCCGCGACATCGACGGGTCGCTGAGCGAAGGCGTCTACGCCGGTCTGCCGGGTCCGCACTACGAGACCCCCGCCGAGATCCGCATGCTGCGGACGATCGGTGCGGATCTCGTCGGCATGTCCACCGTCCACGAGACGATCGCGGCGCGGGCACTCGGCGCCCGCGTCCTCGGGATCTCGATGGTGACCAATCTCGCGGCCGGCATCACCGGCGAGCACCTGAACCACGAGGAGGTCCTCGCCGCGGGCCGGGCGTCCGCCGACCGCATGGGCGGTCTCCTGCGAGAACTGGTGGAACGCTTGTGAACGATCCGATCGCGGACTGGATCGACGCCGATCCCGACCCCGAAACACGGGCGGAACTCGCGAGTCTCTCCGCCGACGAGCTCGCCGACCGCTTCGCCGCTCCGCTGAGTTTCGGGACCGCGGGTCTGCGCGGGCCGGTGCGGGCAGGCCCGAACGGCATGAATCTCGCCGTGGTGATCCGCACGACGGCCGGGCTGGGCGCTTGGCTGAAAGACAGGTGCCTGGGCGGCTCCACCGTCGTCGTCGGGCGCGACGCGCGGCACGGATCCGAGAAGTTCGCCGTCGCCGCGGCGGAAGTGCTGGCGGGCGCGGGATTCTCGGTCGTCCTCCTCCCCCGCCCGCTCCCCACGCCGATCGTCGCGTTCGCGGTCCGCCGCCTCCGGGCCGCGGCCGGCGTGCAGATCACCGCCTCCCACAACCCCGCCGCCGACAACGGATACAAGGTCTACCTCGACGGCGGCGCCCAGTTGATCTCGCCGTCCGACAGGGAGATCGAAGCATCGATCAGCCGGATCGGGCCGGCGAATCTCGTCCCCCGCACCGTGGTGACGCCGGCGTCCGAAGAACTCCTCGACCGCTACGTCGACCGGGTCGCGTCCCTGCCGACGGGACGGTCGCGGACCCTGCGCATCGCGCTCACCGCCATGCACGGCGTCGGCGGCGAGACCGCAGTCACCGCACTGAAATCCGCCGGATTCACCGACGTCCACACCGTCGCGACCCAGTTCGGCCCGGACCCCGACTTCCCGACCGTCGAGTTCCCCAATCCCGAGGAGCCGGGCGCCTCGGACGCCGTCCTCGCTCTCGCCGCGGACGTCGGCGCCGACCTCGCGATCGCCCTCGACCCCGATGCCGACCGGTGCGCGGTCGGCGTGCGCGGGCCGGACGGCTGGCGGATGCTCCGCGGCGACGAGACGGGCGTCCTCCTCGGCGAGCACGTCCTCGCCTCCGCCCCGGCCGACTCGCTCGTCGCGACGACGATCGTCTCGTCCGCCCTCCTCGGAAAGCTCGCCGAGGCGCGCGGCGCCCGCTTCGCGCGCACCCTCACCGGCTTCAAGTGGCTCGTGCGGGCCGGTGAGGGTCTCGTGTACGCGTACGAGGAAGCGATCGGTCACTGCGTCGACCCGGAATCGGTGCGCGACAAGGACGGTATCTCCGCCGCGGTGGTGGCCGCCGACCTCGCCGCGACGCTGCGAGCAGAGGGGTCGACCCTCCTCGACAGGCTGGACGACTACGCACTCGAATTCGGGTTGCACGCGGGAGACCAGGTGTCGCGACGCGTCACCGACCTCGCGGACATCACCGCGATGATGCGACGCCTGCGGTCGGAACTGCCTGCCGAACTGGCCGGCGAACCCGTCGAGGCCACGGATCTGGCGGAACTGCGCGGGCAGTCCCGCACCGACGCCGTCGTTCTCGCGGGGTCCACCGTCCGGATGGTCGTGCGCCCCTCGGGAACCGAACCCAAGCTCAAGTGCTACCTGGAGGCAGTCGTCCCGGTGCCCGATCGATCGGCGCTACCCGCAGCCCGCGAGAGGGCCGCGACCCGGTTGAACCTGTTGCGCGAGTTCGCCGAAGCCCTGTAGCCGAGGAGTCAGCGCGGCCCGAACTGACGGTCCCCGGCATCGCCGAGGCCGGGCACGATGAACGCGTCCTCGTTGAGCCCCTCGTCGACCGCAGCGGTGACGAGTCTCACGGGATGACCCGACGCCGAGAGGGCGGCAACACCTTCGGGCGCCGCCACGACGCACACTGCGGTGACGTCCGTGGCGCCGCGGGCGACGAGCAACTCGATCGTGTACACCATCGAACCGCCGGTCGCGAGCATCGGGTCGAGGACGTACACCGGGATGCCGGACAGGTCCGCGGGGAGCGACTCGAGGTACGGCACCGGCAGATGCGTCTCCTCGTCCCGGGCCATGCCGACGAAACCGACTCGCGCCTGCGGGATCAGGCTGCTGGCCTGCTCGACCATGCCCAGTCCGGCGCGCAGGACGGGAACGAGTAACGGCGGATGGGTGAGTCGCACCCCGTCGGTCGTGGCGATGGGCGTGACCACGTCGAACGTCTCGACCGGAGCCTCGCGCATCGCCTCATAGACCAACATGTGTGTCAGCCTTCGCAAGGCGGCGCGAAATGTGGCATTGTCGCTGCGCGCATCGCGCATCGTTGTCAGGAGGACCGCTGCGAGCGGGTGGTCGACGACGTGCGTGTTCATTCTCGAAGAATAAGGGGGCGCGGGGCGAGATTTCGCAGGAGAGCAATTCTCGGCGAATCGGGGGCGGAACCGAATCAGTCTCACCGGCGTCGGGCGCGCGTCCAATATGGTGACCGGTTTGACGTCCTCTCGGCCGTGAACGACCGAGATTCCCCTCGGGACTCGCGTCTCGAGGTTCCTGTTTCACCGATAGTTGCCTTCCCGCACTTACGTGCGGGGCGGTCTCACACCATCTCCGCAGGCTGCCACCGTCAGTCCGACGGCCAAAATGTTCCTCGCCGCGTTCACATCCCGGTCGTGGACGACGCCACATCGGCACGTCCACTCCCGCACGGTCAGCGGCATCGTCGAGGCGATTGCCCCGCACGCCGAGCAGGTCTTCGACGAGGGATAGAACCGGTCGATCGCCACCACCCGCCGCCCGTACCAGTCGGCCTTGTATTCGAGCATGGACCGGAACTCGGACCAACTCGCATCGGAGATCGCCCGAGACAACGACCGATTCTTGACCATGTTCCGCACACTCAGATCCTCGATGGCGATCACTTGGTTTTCGCGCACCAGTCGAGTGGAGAGTTTGTGCAGATGATCGCGACGCCGATCGGCGATCCGGCCATGGATCTTCGCGACTTTCAGTCGGGCCTTGGCCCGGTTACGGGATCCCTTCTGCTTCTTGGCCAGCACCCGCTGCGCCTTCGCCAGCCGCTCACGGTCCGTGCGCTCATGACGCGGGTTGGTGACCTTCTCCCCCGTCGAGAGCGTGTAGAGGCTGGTGATCCCGGCGTCGAGCCCGACCCCACGACCGGTCGACGGGGGCTCGGTGATCGTGTCCTCGACGAGGATCGAGACGTGGTATTGACCGCGGGCATTGCGCGACACCGTCACCTGTGACGGCGTGGCCCCCTCCGGTAGCGGCCTCGACCACCGGATGTCCAGGGGTTCGGACTGCTTGGCCAACCGGATCTGCCCGCCGCGGTAGGTGAAGCAGTTCGAGTAGTAGGTCGCCGAATCCTTCGAGTGGCCCTTCTTCTTGAATCGCGGGTGGCGGGTCTGTTTGCGCCAGAACCTGTCGAACGCGCCCTGCAACTGTCGCAGCGACTCCTGCAGCGGCCCCTTCGACGGCTCCGACAACCACTCCGTCTCAGTGTCCCGCTTCCATCCGGTGAGCATCTTCGAGGTGTCCGCGTAGGTGACCCGCCGCTGCTCCTGCGACCAGGCACGCGAGCGCTCCGCTAACGCCCGGTTGTAGACGTACCGGGTGCATCCGAACGTCCGAGCAAGCTGTTCCGCCTGCACCGCGGTCGGATAGAAGCGGTACTTGAACGCCCGCTTCACCACCCTCCCCGCCATGTCTGAGAGACTAACATCCTAAAATTCCAGAAGCAGGGGATCGGCTATTCCGAACCTGAAGGACCTGGTTTGCCCCGAAAGATTCACGGATCAAATCCGACTGGGGGATGACGATGAACGACTTGAGGGGGCTACCGCGAGTATCGCCGAGTCGAGCGAGTCCGATCCGGTCGCAGCCGCAGTAGACGGGAAAGGCACGCTGACCGATCTCTGGATGGACGACTCCATCTCGACGCTCAACGCCCGCACACTCGCGACGATGATCACGAGCACCACCCAGGAGGCCGCCCGGCTCGCCACCGGACAGCGCAACCGGGTCATGACGACGCTGCAGGACGGGTTCGGGAAGGTGTGACGGTCACTCCCCGGCGAAGTGGACGACCGTCTGGCTGAGCGGCATTTCGTCGGTACGGGGTTCGGGAGTGGGCGGATACGTGACGTCCTCGAGCGTCGCGTGCCCTGCCAGGTCGAACGCGTCGAACTCGAACGGCACGCTCTCGGCCAACGCCGGATTCGTGTTGTCCATCAGATGGAAGTGCAGGTGCAGCGCCGTCGACTGTCCGTTGTTGCCGAGTCGACCCACCACCGCGCCTTTCTCGACGTGATCGCCCTCCTTCACCGAGATACTGCCCGGCACGAGGTGGCCGTAGAACGCGTACACGCCGTTCCCGAGGTCCAGGACTATGTGGTTGCCGGTCGCCTCGATGAGGTTGCGCTCGGGCTGCGGTTCCCCGATCACGTTCTCCTCCTGGCCGTCGAGAACCGATACAACCTCCGCGTCGGCCATCGCGATCACGTCGGCCCGGTACCCGACGTCCTTCTCCTTGGTGTTGTCGCCCCGGTACGCGAAGCCCTCGCGGTCCACCCCCAGGAAGTCGATCGCGTACCGCTCGAATTTCAGCAGCCGTCCGTCGACCGACCAGACGCCGCGGCGAGGATGGGTGTTGTCGGCGCAGCAGCCTTCCATCGCCGCCCACCCGTCCCCGCGGAGCGGCGGGCCGATCACCGGGACCGTCCCGTCGAAGACCGGGACGGTCACCGAAGTGTCGAGGGTGGCAGGCACGGGACCGCCGGATTCGTCGACCATGCCCGCGAGGCCGGGAATCGGCTGATCCGGCGGCGTCTCCAGCGCACGGACCGAAACCGTCGCCTTCACCCCTGCCGGCACCGGGGTCGCCTCGTCCATGGCGGCGTCGACGAAGAAGACACCGAGCTGGGCCGGTTGCAGGCGATCGGTCGGGGTCGCGTTGTCACCCACCAGGTTCATGTTCGCCGCGACCGACCCCCGCCCTCGCAGTTCGCGAGGTGGCTGTCCGCTCCGTCGGCCGAGCCGATCTGCACGCGCTGCACGACCAGTGGAACGGCCGCGGTGTTCGTCACGTGGACCTCGAACGTCAGATGGTTCAGACCGTCAATCGCGGTGACGGGGGACGGGGCGAACGGATGGACAGCGCGACCGGTGAGGGACCGTCGAGCTGAGCGGCCGACGACAGCCGTTCGGCGCTGGACCATTCGGTCCCCCACTCCGGCGAATCCGACCCGGAGGCGCCCGACGAGCCGCACGCGCCGCGCACATCCCCAGCACTGCGATCGAGGAGACGCACGACCGCCGCCGTCGGGGTCTTCGAGTTACCTCACCGATCCGGAACATGCACCCTCCTCGAACGAACCGACGCACAGTGAACGTCATGGTGGGGCTCCGATACGCGCCGTTCGCGCCGTTTGACCGACCAGGTCGCGGCTGCTGCGACACGGCGGCGACGGGCGCCGGAAACGGTCCGCACACAGCCCGGGTATAACTTTGGCCGCGGGGTCGATAGGCTTCGCGCCATGGCTGGAGACATCGTCCCGATCGAACTCGGTCTCACCGACGGCGACCTCGTGACACTGTGGGCACCACGGTGGCGTGAGGGCGACGACGAGTGGGAAGCATTCCTTGGTCACGAGGAAGACCTCTACGGGTTCGAATCAGTGGCAGAACTCGCTGCCTTCATCCGCACGAACACGGACAACGATCTCGTCGAGCACCCTGCCTGGAGCGTGGTGTCCGGACTGTCCGCCGCCGAACTCGAGCCCGACGAGAACTTCTGCTTCGATCTGATCGGTGTGCCGGAACTGGCGGCGAGCGACCCCGAGGCCCTCGTCGTGAGCGAACTCGAAGACACGCTCAACATGGTGCGCAACATCGGTGAGGTCTGCGAACTGGACGCGGTCACCAAGTTCTTCAACGCGAACCCCATTCTCGGCGCGCTCCCCGCAGGTGCCAGCGCATTCGAGGGCCGCGAGGGCGAGGAGCTGTGGGCCCAGATCGGCACCGCCATCGCGAAGGGCTGGGATGACGTCCTCGACGCCGTCGACAACATCGTCGCCACCCCCGAGGTGGACGCCGAGGCCGTAGCCGTCGCCGAGGCCGAACTGGTGGCCGCCGACGAGAACACCGTCGACGTGGACGACGTGGCCGACGAGGCCGAGGAAGACGAGGAGTTCGTGGCACTCGACCTCGATACCGAGGACGAGGAGGAGGACGACTCGTTCTGGGGTGCGGTGGGTGTCGACCCCGTCAAGATCATCACGTCCGGGGAGACCTACTTCACTCTCCGCTGCTACCTCGACGACGACGCGCTTTTTCTCGGGCGTGACGGCGCGATCTTCGTCTTCACGTCCGAACGCGCGCTGGCCCGCTACCTCGCCGACAACCACGAGCACGCCCTCGCGCAGGTCAGCACGTACGAGGAGATCCAGGTGGCGGCCGTCGACGGATCGCTCGAGGTCGAGGTCACCGACGAGAACGTGTACGTCCTGCCCGGTCTCGCCGACGACCTGGCCGCCGGCCCGGAGTCCGTGGACGCGGACCAGCTCGACCTCGCAGTCGAATTGTTCACCGATGCAGCCGATTTCGCCGACGACGATTCGGTGGAAACCGCACTCGCGACGTCCGAGCCGCTGGGGTGGTACGTCTCGTTCGTCCTCAACCCGGATCCGACCCGGATGGCGCCCAGCGCACCGTTCGACGCCGAGGCCGAGGCGTGGCGGACGCTCGAGCGGGAGTTCGAGGCCCGCCTGCGGACGGTGTGAGCGCCCGCCCTCTGGGGCGCTCAGCCCACCAGCACGGCGAATCCCGGCTTGATCACCTCGTCGATCAGCTGCAGCCGCTGATCGAACGGGATGAATGCCGATTTCATGGCGTTGATGGTGTAGCGCTCGAGATCCGTCCAGCCGTATCCGAACGTCTCGACGAGGCGGAGCATCTCCTGACTCATGCTGGTGTCGCTCATCAGCCGGTTGTCGGTGTTGACGGTCACCCGGAACCGCAGCCGGGCGAGCAGGTCGAACGGATGGTTCTCGAGGGCGTCCACGGCCCCGGTCTGGACGTTGGAACTGGGACACAGTTCCAGGGGGATCCTCTTGTCCCGCACATAGTTCGCGAGCGTGCCCAGCACCGGGACGCCGTCGTCGCCGATCGTGATGTCGTCCGTGATCCGGACCCCGTGCCCGAGCCGGTCGGTCCCGCAGAACGCGATGGCCTCGTGGATCGACGGCAGACCGAACGCCTCGCCCGCATGAATCGTGAAGTGTGCATTGCTGCCCCGCATGTACTCGAAGGCATCGAGGTGGCGGCTGGGCGGATTGCCGGCCTCGGCGCCGGCGATGTCGAAACCGACGACGCCGCGGTCCCGGAACCGGATCGCCAGTTCCGCGATCTCCCGGGACCGCGCCGCGTGCCGCATCGCAGTGAGCAGAACGCCGATCCGGATGTTCTGGCCGCGCACCTCCGCCGCCGACTCCCCGGCCTCGAACCCCAGCAGGACCTGTTCCACCACCTCGTCCAGGGTGAGCCCCTCTTCGAGGTGCTGCTCCGGGGCGAACCGGACCTCGGCGTAGACCACGCCGTCGTCCGCGAGGTCCTCGGCGCATTCACGGGCGACGCGTTCGAGCCCGACGGGTGTCTGCATGACCGCGACCGTATGAGCGAACGTCTCGAGGTATCTCTCGAGCGAGCCGCTGTCGGCGGCCTCCCGGAACCACGTGGCGAGCGCAGGCGCGGTGTCGGCGGGCAGCGCGTCGTAGCCGCAGTCGCGGGCGAGTTCGAGAACCGTCTCGGGCCGGAGACCTCCGTCGAGATGGTCGTGCAGCAACACCTTCGGCGCTCGGCGCAGGGCCGACAGATCCAGTGCGGTCATGCGACGACGTTAGCGTGAGGGATCCTCTATCCGCTCGATGACGAGCGGCGTGGTCACCGACGGCGCGTCGGCCACGACCGTCCAGGCTTCGGAAAGTGCGGCTTTCGCCGCGGCGAACCGTTCGGGCGTGTCGGTGTGCAGCGTGACGAGCGGGGTGCCCACCGACACCGTCTCCCCCGGCTTCGCGTGCAACTCGATGCCCGCCCCCGCCTGCACCGGCTCGCCCTGTCGCGCGCGACCCGCACCGAGCCGCCATGCGGCGAGCCCGACCGCCATGGCGTCGAGGCCGCACACCACCCCGTCCGACTCGGAGAGCAGCACCTCGGTGTGCCGGGCCGTCGGCAGCGGCGCGTCGGGGTCGCCGCCCTGGGCGGCGATCATCCTCCGCCAGCGGTCCATGGCGGAGCCGTCACGCAGTTTGTCGGCGGGGTCGACTCCGTCGATTCCGGCTGCCTTCAACATTTCTCGCGCGAGCTCGAGGGTCAGTTCGACGACGTCGGACGGGCCGCCGCCGGCCAGCACCTCCAGCGATTCCCGCACCTCCAGCGCATTGCCCGCCGTGTGGCCGAGTGGCGCGTCCATCGCCGTGAGCAACGCCATCGTCCGCACTCCGGCGTCGCTCCCGAGGTCGACCATCGTCTGGGCGAGCTCCCGCGCGTCGTCGAGCTTCTTCATGAACGCGCCCGACCCGACCTTGACGTCGAGCACGAGCGCACCGGTGCCCTCGGCGATCTTCTTGCTCATGATCGAGCTGGCGATCAGGGGAATCGACTCGACCGTCCCGGTGACGTCGCGGAGCGCGTACAACCGCCGGTCCGCCGGTGCCAGGTCCGAGCCCGCGGCGCACACGACCGCTCCGACGGCGGGATCGGACAGGATCTCGGCCATCTCGGAGGTGTCGAGGTCGGCGCGCCAGCCCGGGATCGACTCGAGCTTGTCGAGGGTTCCGCCGGTGTGACCGAGCCCGCGTCCCGACAGTTGCGGCACCGCGGCGCCGCACGCGGCGACCAGCGGTGCGAGCGGGAGCGTGATCTTGTCACCCACACCACCCGTCGAGTGCTTGTCCACAGTGGGCCGGCCGAGGTGGGTGAAGTCGAGGCGGCGACCGGACGAGATCATCGCCGTGGTCCAGCGGCTCACCTCCTCGCGGGTCATCCCACGGAAGTAGATCGCCATGGCCAGCGCCGACATTTGCTCGTCCGCCACGACCCCCCGGGTGAATGCCTCGACCACCCAGTCGATCTCTGCACCGGACAGTTCTCTGCCGTCGCGCTTGGCGGCGATGATCGACGAGGCGTCATGCATGGCTGATTCTCCCCTTCTCCTCCGGACCGAAAGCGTCCGGCAGCAGCTGTTCCAATGGACGCACGCCGACCCGGTGGTCGACGAGCAGTGCGGGGCCGCCGTGCTCGAAGAGAATCTGCCGGCAGCGCCCGCACGGCATGAGTATGTCGCCACTCGCGTCACAGCAGGTGAAGGCGATTAATCGCCCGCCGCCGCCCGCAAATAAGTTACCGACCAGTACGCACTCGGCGCAGAGCCCCAAACCGTATGAGACATTTTCCACATTGCATCCGACGACGATGCGCCCATCGTCCACCAGCGCCGCTGCTCCCACCGCGAAGCCGGAGTAGGGCGCGTAGGCCCGACCCATCACCTCATGCGCGTTGGCGCGCAACAGTTTCCAATCGATCTCGACCATAGTTTCCCATCCAATCACGTGGGCTGAATGGATGCAGAGATTCGCCCGGGACAGCCCGATTCGTATTGGAGAGGCAAACCTAAGTTCAATTGCGGGGGGCGTACGAACCCCGACTCGAATTAGTTCCCCCGTTTCCGTTGGGTTTAGAGTTCAGAGAAGTCGGTTCAGGATCACGTCGGGTCCCCAGTTGTGGTATGTCCGCAACGCTGCGCAGACTCGACACGTCCACCAATGACGTTGGAGGCACAGCACTCGATGAGTACTACGACTGAAGCCGCTCCGGCCAAGGAGCGCACACGGTCGCTTTACCGGGGCGACCCCGGAATGTGGTCCTGGGTTTTGCACCGGATCACAGGCGTAATGACGTTCTTCTTCCTATTCGTGCACGTACTGGATACCGCGCTGGTGCGGGTCAATCCCGACACGTACGACAGTGTCATCGAGACCTACAAGAACCCGATCGTCGGGCTCATGGAGCTCGCGCTCGTCGCCGCGGTGCTGTACCACGCACTGAACGGTGTCCGGGTGATGCTGGTGGACTTCTGGTCCAAGGGACCGCAGTACCAGCGCCTGATGCTCTGGGTAATCCTCGCGATCTGGTTCCTGGTGATGATCCCGGGC
Source organism: Rhodococcus sp. JS3073 (assembly GCF_026810085.1). NCBI lineage: Bacteria > Bacillati > Actinomycetota > Actinomycetes > Mycobacteriales > Nocardiaceae > Rhodococcus > Rhodococcus sp. JS3073. Next base: position 1,089,114 of record NZ_CP113951.1, read on the forward strand.
GCCGGCCGCATCTTCTACAACATGTTTGCGGGGCACTGACATGACGACAGAAGCCAAGAGTCTCGGCAAGACCTACGACCGTCCCGCCAGCCTGGACAACCCGCGCTCTCCGCGCCGGACCTCGAAGAACAACTTCGAGCTGTACGCCTGGCTGTTCATGCGGTTCTCCGGACTCGCACTGATCTTCCTCGTGCTCGGCCACCTCTTCATCATGCTGATGCTCGACGACGGTGTGCACCGCATCAACTTCGCGTTCGTCGCAGGCCGCTGGTCCAGCCCGTTCTGGCAGTTCTGGGACCTCACCATGCTGTGGCTTGCCCAGCTGCACGGCGGAAACGGACTCCGCACGGTCATCGCGGACTACTCCCGCAAGGACTCCACGCGCTTCTGGCTGACCACGATCCTCGTTCTCTCGATGATCCTGATCATGGGCCTCGGCACGTACGTCATCTTCACCTTCGACCCCAATATCTCGGCGAGCTAGGGGAGCACAGACTTCATGCAGGAACACCGTTATGACGTGGTCATCGTCGGTGCCGGCGGCGCCGGCATGCGCGCAGCGATCGAGGCTGGTCCCCGCGCCCGCACCGCGGTACTGACCAAGCTCTACCCCACCCGCAGCCACACCGGCGCGGCCCAGGGCGGCATGTGCGCCGCACTGGCGAACGTGGAGGAAGACAACTGGGAGTGGCACACCTTCGACACGGTCAAGGGCGGCGACTACCTCGCCGACCAGGACGCCGTCGAGATCATGGCCAAGGAGGCCATCGACGCGGTGCTCGACCTCGAGAAGATGGGTCTGCCGTTCAACCGCACGCCCGAGGGCAAGATCGACCAGCGTCGTTTCGGTGGTCACACCCGCGATCACGGTAAGGCCCCCGTGCGCCGCGCATGTTATGCCGCGGACCGCACCGGCCACATGATCCTGCAGACGCTCTACCAGAACTGCGTCAAGCACGACGTCGAGTTCTTCAACGAGTTCTACGCCCTCGACATCGCGATCACCGAGACGGAGAACGGCCCGGTCGCCACCGGCGTCATCGCCTACGAGCTGGCCACCGGCGAGATCCACGTCTTCCACGCGAAGTCCATCGTGTTCGCCACCGGCGGCTCGGGACGCATGTACAAGACGACGTCCAACGCGCACACCCTCACCGGTGACGGCATGGGCATCATCTTCCGCAAGGGTCTTCCGCTGGAGGACATGGAATTCCACCAGTTCCATCCCACAGGCCTGGCCGGGCTCGGCATCCTCATCTCCGAGGCCGTGCGCGGTGAGGGCGGCATCCTCCGCAACGCCGACGGCGAACGGTTCATGGAGCGCTACGCCCCCACCATCAAGGACCTCGCACCCCGCGACATCGTCGCGCGGTCGATGGTTCTCGAAGTCCTCGAGGGACGCGGCGCGGGACCGAACAAGGACTACGTCTACATCGACGTGACCCACATCCCCGAGGAAGTCCTCGACGAGAAGCTCCCCGACATCATGGAGTTCTCCCGCACCTACCTCGGTGTGGACCCGGTCAAGGAACCCGTGCCGGTGTACCCCACCTGCCACTACGTCATGGGCGGCATCCCCACCAGGATCAACGGTGAGGTCCTGCGCAACAACGACGAGATCGTCCAGGGCCTGTACGCCGCCGGCGAGTGCGCCTGCGTCTCCGTCCACGGCGCGAACCGTCTCGGCACCAACTCGCTGCTCGACATCAACGTCTTCGGACGCCGCGCCGGCATCGCCGCCGCCGAGCACGCCAACAACAGCGAGTTCGTCGACATGCCCGAGGCACCCGAGAAGATGGTCGACGACTGGATGGCCACCATCCTGTCGGACCACGGTCACGAGCGGGTCGCGGACATCCGCAGCGAGCTGCAGCAGTCCATGGACAACAACGCCTCCGTGTTCCGCACCGAAGAGCGCCTCACCCAGGCACTCGCGGATGTGCGCGCACTCAAGGAGCGCTACAACCACATCACGGTGCAGGACAAGGGCAAGCGCTACAACAGCGACCTGCTCGAGGCCGTCGAGCTCGGCTTCCTCCTCGAAATGGCGGAGGTCACCGTGGTCGGCGCGCTGAACCGCAAGGAATCGCGCGGCGGCCACGCCCGCGAGGACTACCCGGACCGCAACGACGCCGAGTACATGAAGCACACGATGGCATACAAGGAGGGCGACGGCCTGCTCTCCGACATCCGTCTCGACTACAAGCCGGTAGTCCAGACCCGCTACGAGCCGATGGAGCGTAAGTACTGATGAGCGCACCTGCAGTCGACAAGAGCGAGAACAAGTCGGATCTCCCTCCCGTGCCCGAGGGCGCCGTCATGGTCACCCTCAAGATCGCGCGGATGAACCCGGAGTCCGGCGAGGGCCAGCACTGGGACAGCTTCCAGGTTCCGGCGCTGCCGACGGACCGCATGCTGAACCTGCTCCTGTACGTGAAGGGCTACCTCGACGGCACCCTGACGTTCCGCCGCAGCTGCGCCCACGGCGTGTGTGGTTCGGACGCGATGCGGATCAACGGCGTCAACCGTCTGGCCTGCAAGCTCCTCATGAAGGACATGCTGCCCAAGGACGGCAAGCCGGTCACGATCACCGTCGAGCCCATCAAGGGCCTGCCGGTGGAGAAGGACCTCGTCGTCGACATGGAGCCCTTCTTCGACGCGTTCCGCGCCGTGAAGCCGTTCCTCATCACCACCGGCAACGAGCCCACCCGTGAGCGCATCCAGTCGCAGCACGACCGGGCACGTTTCGACGACACCACCAAGTGCATCCTGTGTGCCTGCTGCACCACGTCGTGCCCGGTGTACTGGAGCGACGGCAGCTACTTCGGCCCCGCCGCCATCGTCAACGCGCACCGCTTCATCTTCGACAGCCGTGACGAGGGTGCGTCGGAGCGTCTCGACATCCTCAACGACAAGGACGGCGTCTGGCGTTGCCGGACCACGTTCAACTGCACCGACGCGTGCCCCCGTGGCATCCAGGTGACGAAGGCGATCCAGGAAGTCAAGCGCGCGCTGCTCTTCGCACGCTGACCCAGGTCTGCCGAGCACGTTCCAGGGCGCCCCCGACCACATCCGGTCGGGGGCGCCCTGCGTCGTGTCCAACCTCACTGTCCGAGCGGTCCCACGGTGAAATCCCCGCGCTAGTGTCGAGAACAGATGCTCCCGACGGACAGTGAGGTTCACACATGGCGCAGTCGCCCAGTCCCGCAGTGGTCACGGTCACCGGAGCGGCAGGCAGCATCGGCTACGCGGCACTGTTCCGGATCGCTGCAGGCGCGATGCTCGGACCCGACACCCCGATCCGGCTGCGGCTCTTGGAGATTCCGTCCGCCGTGTCCGCTGCCGAAGGTACCGCCATGGAACTCGACGACAGCGCCTTCCCGCTGCTCCGCGACGTCGAGGTCCACGACGACCCGAAGCGAGGCTTCGACGGCACCGATGTGGCGCTCCTCATCGGATCGCGTCCCCGGTCCAAGGGCATGGAGCGTGGCGACCTGCTGGCCGCGAACGGGCAGATCTTCACCGTGCAGGGTCGCGCGATCAACCAGGTTGCCGCGGACGGAGTCCGGGTGCTGGTCGTGGGCAACCCGGCCAACACCAACGCGCTGGTCGCCGCGAACAACGCCCCCGACATCCCCGCGGAGCGATTCACGGCGCTGACCCGGCTCGACCACAATCGCGCGATCGCCCAGCTGGCACGGCGCTCCGGCGCCGCGGTGAAGGACATCCGCCGCGTCGCGATCTGGGGTAACCACTCGAGCACCCAGTACCCCGACATCTTCCATGCGCGGGTCGGGGACCGGTCCGGTGCGGAGTTCGCCGCCGACCGCGAATGGCTCACCGGCGACTTCATTCCCACGGTCGCGAACCGTGGCAGCGCGATCATCGAGGCTCGCGGCGCATCCTCCGCGGCCTCCGCCGCCAACGCCGCGATCGACCACGTCCACGACTGGGTGCTCGGCACCCCCGAGGACGACTGGACCTCTGTGGCGCTGCCCTCCACCGGCGCCTACGGCGTGCCGGAGGGATTGGTGAGCTCGTTCCCGGTTCGCTCGGTCGACGGGTCGTGGCAGATCGTGGACGGCCTGGAGATCGACGATTTCTCACGGAAGCGGATCGACGCGTCGGTCGCGGAACTCGAGTCCGAACGCGACGCCGTCCGGGTCATGGGTTTCATCTGATCCGGCGGCCCCCTTCCGAAACGGTCGCGCGGACGTCACGAAAGCGTGTCGACACGCGTCCGTTTTCGGAAGTCGACCGGTCGTCGCATACGCTGCCTCTTCGATGATGTGGCGTCGAGTGTGTACCGCGATCGTGTCCGGAACCCTGCTGGCCGGACTCTCGGTGAGTGCTGCCGGGGCCATTCCGCCCGCGGTGCCCTCCTCCCCCACCGCCACACCGTTCACCACCCCGAACACCGACAACTGCCCCAACCGGTCGGCCCCCGCGCCTGCGATCGACCTGTCCGAGGTACCCCAGCCGGGTGATCCGACACCGAGCGCCGTGTCCGTGCCCGACGAGCCGGTGGGCGGGCCGAAGCTGGACGGGTGCGGGGTGATCCTTCCCGACGACGCGCCGGCGCTACCCGCCGACATCGCGGCGTCCGGCTGGGTGGTCGCGGACATCGACACCGGCGACGTGCTCGCGGCGAAGGACCCGCACGGCCGCTACCGGCCCGCGAGCACCATCAAGATGCTGCTGGCTCTCGTGGCGCTGGGCGAACTCGATCTCGACAAGACCGTGACCGCCACCGCCGAGGACGCCGCTATGGAGGGCAGCGCGGTCGGGATCGGCAAGAACGGTCAGTACACGAACCGGCAGCTGATGCAGGGCCTGGTGATGGCGTCGGGGAACGACGCCGCCCACGTCCTCGCCCGGCAACTCGGCGGCGACGCCGCGACGGTCGACAAGATGAACCACCTCGCCGACACCCTCGGCGCGCACGACACGAGGACCGCGACCCCGTCGGGGCTCGACGGCCCCGGAATGAGCAGCTCACCGTTCGACCTCGCACTCATCTTCCACACCGCGATGAAGAACCCGACGTTCGCGGAGCTCATCTCCACCGAGACGGTGCAGTTCCCGGGTTTCCCGAAGGACCCGGCGATCCCGGACGACCAGGACCGGCCCCCGTTCGCACTGGCCAACGACAATCAGCTGCTCTACAACTACGACGGGGCGCTGGGCGGCAAGACCGGATTCACCGACGACGCCCGCCACACGTACGTCGGCGGCGCCGATCACGACGGTCGCCGCCTGATGGTGACGTTGATGGGAGCCGAAGCCCAGCCGATCCGGCCGTGGGAGCAGGCGGCACGACTGCTGGACTACGGTTTCGCCCTCGACCGCGACGCCCAGGTGGGGTCACTCGAGGACCTGTATCCGGCCGAAGAGGGCTCCGCCGCGGTGCTTGCCGCACCGCCGCAACAGGATTCGGCCGCGGCGACGAGTTCCGTCGTCGCGTCGGGTTCCGACCACCCCGACAACACACTGGCCCTGCGGGCAGGTGTGGGGGTCGTCGGGGCGGCGGTCGTCCTCGTCCTCGTGCTCTGCGCGCGCCGGCTGTCCCGCAGGCGCTGACGGGCCGCGGCGCGCGGCTCAGCGCTTGTTGCGGGTGAACAGTCCCGACAACCCGAGCGCCGCGACGGCGCCCACACCGACCAGGGCGAGTCCCCCACGCACACCCGGGCCCTCGTGCACCTCGATCCGCGGGGTGATGACAGCCGGATCCGGCGGCGGCACAAAGGCGAGCGCGAGGCTGGCGCGGGTGGTCGCGGCCCACGCCGTCGAGAAGAGCAGCATCCGGCACGTCAGGTAGATGAACACGAGCAGACCGATGATCGGACCGAACGCCACCCCGGCGGGACCCGCCGTGACCGCCGAGAGGTAGATGGCACCCACCTGCTTGAAGATCTCGAACACCACGGCCGCCAGCAGCGCCCCCTTGAGGGCACTGCGGAACGTCACGGGTTCGCGCGGCAGTCGCGCGATCACCCAGGTGAACACCGCCCACGTCGCGAGAAGCGACACCACGGTCGACAGTGCGCGCAACCCGGAATCGATTCCGGGCACGTCGTCGAGGTTCAGCCACTCGACGACCGTTCGGGCCACGGGACCGCTGCTCAGCGCGGAGGCGCCGAGGGAGACCACCATCGCCAGCCCCAGCCCCAGCAGAGCGGCCGCGTCGCCCAGCTTGGTTCGCACGAATCCCTTCGACTCGCGCTGGCTCTCCCACATCGCCGTCAGCGCGTCGCGCAGGTTCGCCATCCACCCGAGTCCCGCGTAGGCGGCACCGAGCAGACCGAGAACGCCCACGCTGGCGCGGGAGGCGATCGCCGAGTCGATGACGGTGTTGAGCGTCTCGCCCAGACTTCCGGGAACGTTCTCGGTGATGCTGTCCTGCAGTTCCTGCAGCAACTCCGGCTGACCGGCGAGGACGAAACCGGCGATGGCGAACGCGACCATCAGGATCGGAATCAGGGCGAGCACACTGAAATACGTGATTCCCGCCGCGTAGTAGTCGCCCTTCTGCTGCTGGTACCGCTGTGCGGCCCGCATCAGATGGTCGAACCAGGGGCGCGCTGCCCGCTGCCTGTCGAGAAAACTCGGTTCGTCAGCCACAGTGCTCATCCCTTCGGTGTCAGAAACCCAACCTTCTCGTACACGGCCGCCAGGGTCTGTGACGACACCTCACGGGCGCGGTGGGCACCGGCCGCGATGACACGATCGAGTTCGGCCTCGTCCGAGAGGTACGCCTCCACCTTCGCTTTCAACGGTGTCACGAACTCGGCGAGGACGTCGGCCGTATCGGTTTTCAGGTCGCCGTATCCCTTGCCCTCGTACCCGGACACCAACGTCTCGACCGGGGTGCCGGACAGCGCGGACTGGATGGTGAGCAGGTTGCTCACACCGGGCTTGGCCTGCGGGTCGTAGCGGATCTCCCGCTCGTTGTCGGTGACCGCGGACTTGATCTTCTTCGCCGACACCTTGGGGTCGTCGAGGAGGTTGATCAGCCCGGCGGGGCTCGGACCGGACTTGCTCATCTTCGACGTCGGATCCTGCAGGTCGTAGATCTTGGCGGTGCCCTTGATGATCTGGGCCTCGGGAATCACGAACGCCTTCCCGAACCGTGTGTTGAACCGCTGGGCGAGATCGCGGGCCAGTTCGAGATGCTGACGCTGGTCCTCGCCGACGGGGACCCGCTGCGGACGGTAGAGCAGGATGTCGGCAGCCATCAGCACCGGATACGTGAACAGGCCGACGCTCGCGTTCTCGCTGCCCTGCTTGGCCGACTTGTCCTTGAACTGCGTCATCCGGCTCGCTTCACCGAAACCGGTGATGCAGTTGAGGACCCACGCCAGCTGCGCGTGCTCGGGCACCTGGCTCTGCACGAACAGCGTGGCGCGGTCGGGGTCGATTCCGAGGGCCAGCAGCTGCGCCGCCGCGATCTTCGTGCGACGGCGCAGCTCCTTCGGGTCCTGCGCCACCGTGATCGCGTGGAGGTCGGGGATGAAATAGAACGCGTCGAAGTCGTCCTGCAGAGGCACCCACTGCTGCAGAGCACCCAGGAAGTTGCCGAGATGGAACGAGTCGGCGGTGGGCTGGATGCCGGAGAGCACCCGCGGTTTCGCGGTGGGTTTCTGAGCTGCAGGGGTCGACATGAGTACTGATCTTTTCACGTGCGCCGTGACGACACGAATCAGATACCGGTCGTCAGCGGTACTGGACGGTGACCGGCGCGTGATCGGACCACCGCTGGTCGTAGGTTTCGGCGCGCTCGACGACGGCCTGCTTGGCCCGCTCCGCCAGTTCCCGGGTGGCGATCTGGTAGTCGATGCGCCAGCCGGAGTCGTTGTCGAACGCCTTCCCGCGATACGACCACCACGAGTACGGCCCGGCGATGTCGGGATTCAGCTGCCGGACCACGTCGGTCCAGTGCGCGTCCTCGGCGAACAGGGCCCCGAACCACTCCCGCTCGTGAGGCAGGAACCCGGAGTTCTTCTTGTTGGTCTTCCAGTTCTTCAGGTCGAGTTCGGTGTGGGCGATGTTCCAGTCGCCGCAGACCACGACGTGCCTGCCCTCCGTGGCGGCGGCCGCTGCGGTATCGGTGAGGTACCGGGCGAAGGAGTCCATGAACCGCTCCTTCTCCTCCTGCCGGGGCGTCTGGGCCTCCCCGGAGGGCAGGTACAGGCTCGCCACGGTCAGGTCGTCGAAGTCGGCCTCGAGGTAGCGGCCCGCGGTCGCGAACTCGTCGTCACCGTGGCCGACACGGAAGGCGTCGGCAGGTTTCCGGGACAGGATCGCGACGCCGTTGCGCCCCTTCGACGACGGTTCCGCCGACACCAGGTTCCATCCGCCCTCCAGGGCGGGCGCGAGCGTCTCGGCGAGTTGCTCGTCGGATGCCCGCGTCTCCTGCAGGCAGACGACGTCGGCCTCCGTGCGCTCGATCCACTCGGTGAGTCCCTTGCGGGCGGCCGCGCGGACGCCGTTGACATTGACGGTGGTGATGATGTGTGGCACGGCAAGCACCGTAGCGGACGCGTACGACAGCGCGACTACCGAGACGAACGGCCGCTGCGGCGTTCCATCGCGACCGCCACGGTGAGGACCACGAGTCCCGCCACGGCGAGCAGAGCACCGACCGCGGCGGGCGCCGTGTAGCCGTAGCCGGCCGCGATCACGACGCCACCGATCCACGCCCCGAACGCGTTCGCGATGTTGAGGGCCGCGTGGTTGAGGGAGGCGGCGAGGGTCTGGGCATCGGCGGCGACGTCCATCAGCCGGGTCTGCAGTCCGGGAACCATCGACGCACCCGCCGCACCGACGAAGAACACCAGCAGCAGCGCCGTGTACGGGTTGTGCGAGGCGATCACGAAGATGCCGAGCAATACCCCGAGCGCCGTCATCGATACGAACAGACCGGGAATCAGCGCCCGGTCGGCGAGCCGGCCGCCGATCAGGTTGCCCGCGACCATGCCCAGCCCGTAGATCATCAGGGCGAGCGGCACCAGCGACCGCGACAGCCCGGCGACGTCGGTGAGCGTCGTGCTGATGTACGTGTACACGGCGAACATGCCACCGAACCCGACCATGCCGATGATGAGCGTCATCCACACCTGCGCGCGGCGCAGGGCACCGAGTTCGGTGAGGGGATTCGACATCCGCATGGCGGCGAGCGCGGGCACCCACGACCAGATCGCGCCCAGTGTCACCACACCGATCACGGCCACGAGCGCGAAGGCGCTGCGCCAGCCGAGCGTCTGGCCCAGCCACGAGGCGACGGGAACGCCGACGACGTTGGCCACCGACAGTCCCATCATGACGAGAGCGACCGCCCTGGCCCGCTGGCCGCGGTCCGCGAGGTGCGCCGCCACGAGGGCCGCGACACCGAAGTAGGCGCCGTGCGGGAGGCCCGCCACGAACCGCGCGGCCATCAGCACGCCGTAGTTCGGCGCGAACACGGTGGCGGCGTTGCCGATCGTGAACGCCGCCATCAACGCGATCAGCAGCGTCTTGCGGGGCACCCGCGCGGTGAGCGCCGCGATGAGTGGCGCGCCCACGACCACACCCAGCGCATACGCCGAGATGACGTGCCCGGCCGTCGGCTCGGTGATCCCGAGACTCGACGCCATCTCGGGCAGCAGCCCCATCGCCACGAACTCGGTGGTCCCGATCCCGAAGCCACCGAGCGCGAGCGCAATCATGGCGAGCTTGCGGACGGACGGATGTTGCGCGATGACACCGAGGTGCTCGGGGCGGACGGGGGTGGAAGTGCTCACAGAAGAACTTTCGACTAGGCAGAGATACGGCTACGCGGCGCACGGCGCCTCGTTGCGCAACGACCCACGTCGAAATTCTCTTCCCCGGATTCCGCTTTTCGCGCATCGAGCGACCGTGAGATGACTCACCCGGGGCCCGGAGACGCCGAACGGGACGCCCCGTGAGGGACGTCCCGTTCGTAACGCTGTGGCTCGGTGCCTACTGCTCGGCGATGGCCTTCTGGAGGTTGATGTCCAGCGCACCGAGGAACTCCTCGGTGGTCAGGTAGCCCTGGTCGCCGCCGACCAGCATCGCGAGGTCCTTGGTCATCTGGCCACCCTCGACGGTCTTGATGACCACGTCTTCGAGCTTCTGGGCGAAGCCGATGACGTCGGGGGTGTTGTCCAGCTTGCCGCGGTGCTCGAGTCCACGGGTCCACGCGAAGATCGACGCGATGGGGTTGGTGGACGTCGGCTTGCCCTGCTGGTGCTGACGGAAGTGACGCGTCACGGTGCCGTGTGCGGCCTCGGCCTCACACGTCTTTCCGTCCGGGGTCAGCAGCACGGAGGTCATGAGGCCGAGCGATCCGAAGCCCTGCGCGACGGTGTCGGACTGGACGTCGCCGTCGTAGTTCTTGCAGGCCCAGACGTAGCCGCCCTCCCACTTGAGCGCCGACGCGACCATGTCGTCGATGAGGCGGTGCTCGTAGGTGAGGCCTGCCGCGTCGAACTCCGGCTTGAACTCGGTCTCGTAGACATGCTGGAAGATGTCCTTGAACGCGCCGTCGTACGCCTTGAGAATGGTGTTCTTGGTCGATAGGTACACCGGGTAGTTCTGCTGCAGGCCGTAGTTGAGCGAGGCGCGCGCGAAGTCCTCGATGGACTTGGTGAAGTTGTACTGTCCCTGGACGACGCCGCCGCCCTCGGGGAAGTTCACCAGTTCGTGCTCGATCGGCTCGCTGCCGTCCTCGGGCGTGTAGGTGATCATCACCTTGCCGGGGCCGGGGACCTTGAAGTCGGTGGCGCGGTACTGGTCACCGAAGGCGTGACGGCCGATGATGATCGGCTTGGTCCAGCCCGGAACCAGTCGCGGAACGTTGGAGATGATGATCGGCGCGCGGAAGATCGTCCCACCGAGGATGTTGCGGATGGTGCCGTTGGGCGACCGCCACATCTTCTTGAGACCGAATTCCTCGACGCGTGCCTCGTCCGGGGTGATGGTCGCGCACTTGACGCCGACGCCGTGCTTCTTGATGGCGTTGGCCGCGTCGACGGTCACCTGGTCGTCGGTCTCGTCCCGGTACTCGATGCCGAGGTCGTAGTACTCGAGGTTCACATCCAGGTAAGGATGGATCAGTTTGTCTTTGATGAACTGCCAGATAATGCGCGTCATCTCATCGCCGTCGAGTTCGACGACGGTGCCCTCAACCTTGATTTTGGACATGGGTGCTTCGCGTCCTCCTAGGAAGTTTCCCTGGTTACACGGTTGCGGGCGCACTTTGTGAGTGGGTCCGCGAACGGTTCGCTTATCAAACGTAGACGGTCAAGGCGGCCCCTGGGGAGACCGCACCTAAACAAGACAAGCGTACTGCTATGCGAGCGGCTCGCAACATGTGGGGCGCACGACCCACCCCTACTCGCGGGTAACTTTTCCCTGCTAGCAGCCCTGATCGGTGCCGTTTCCGGTCGTTCCGCCTCAGCCGCTAAGATTCACTCCAGGTCATGAGTGCCAGCAACGAGCCCCGGCTAGCTGGCCGGCAACCCTCCACCGCGGTGGGGTGCCCCGGGTGATGACCTGGTTCCCTGATTCATACAACAGTCGGGTGACAAGCGCGGGTCCGACATCGGAGGTTCATGATGTGTTGTTGTTGTCGTAGATAGACCCCAGACAAGCCCTGCGCGCGAACGACCCAGCACTCCGTCCGCGCGTCGTCAGACCACTGGAGTAGACAGCACATGACCGAGAACTGGTCGTTCGAGACCAAGCAGATCCACGCCGGGCAGACGTCCGACGCGACCACCAAGGCGCGGGCGCTGCCGATCTACCAGACCACCTCGTACACGTTCGACAGCACCGATCACGCTGCCGCGCTGTTCGGTCTGGCCGAGCCGGGCAACATCTACACCCGCATCATGAACCCCACGCAGGACGCGGTCGAGCAGCGCATTGCCGCACTCGAAGGGGGCGTCGCCGCACTGTTGCTGTCCTCCGGACAGGCAGCCGAGACGATCGCGATCCTGAACCTCGCGGAGGCGGGCGACCACATCGTCTCCAGCCCGCGGCTGTACGGCGGCACCTACAACCTCTTCCACTACACGCTGCCCAAGCTCGGCATCGAGGTCTCGTTCGTCGAAGACCCCGACGACCTCGAGCAGTGGAAGGACGCGGTCCGGGACAACACGAAGGCGTTCTACGGCGAGACCATCTCCAATCCCCGCAACGACGTCCTCGACCTGCCCGGCATATCCGGGATCGCGCATCAGCACGGACTCCCGCTGATCGTCGACAACACGGTGGCCACCCCCTACCTGATCCGCCCCCTCGAGCACGGCGCGGACATCGTGGTGCACTCGGCCACCAAGTACCTCGGCGGCCACGGCACCGCGATCGCCGGTGTCATCGTCGACGGCGGCACGTTCGACTGGACCCAGGGGCGCCACGGCAACTTCACCACCCCGGACCCGAGCTACCACGGCGTCGTCTACTCCGAACTCGGACCGCCCGCGTTCGCCCTCAAGGCGCGCGTGCAGCTGCTCCGCGACCTCGGTTCGGCGATCTCCCCGTTCAACGCGTTCCTCATCGCGCAGGGCCTTGAGACGCTGAGCCTTCGGATGGAGCGACATGTGTCCAACGCGACCGCCGTCGCTCAGTACCTGGAGGCGCGACCGGAGGTCGTGTCCGTCGGATACGCCGGGCTCCCGTCGTCACCCTGGCACGACCGGGCGAAGCAGATCGCGCCGAGGGGTGCGGGCGCCATCGTGACGTTCGAACTCGCAGGCGGCATCGACGCGGGCAAGAAGTTCGTCAACGCGCTCACCCTGCACAGCCACGTCGCGAACATCGGCGACGTCCGCTCGCTGGTGATCCACCCCGCGTCCACCACACACTCCCAGCTGACCCCCGAGGAGCAGGCCGCCAGCGGCGTCACCCCCGGACTGGTCCGCCTGGCTGTCGGCATCGAAGGGATCGACGACATCATCGCCGATATCGAGACCGGACTTACGGCGGCGGCATCTTGACCGTGAGCGCTGTACAGAACCTGCCCGTGGCGGACGGACGTCTCGGCACCATCGACATCGGATCGCTCGAGCTCGAGAGCGGAGCGGTGATCCCGTCGGTGTCCCTCGCCGTGCAACGATGGGGTGAGCTGTCCCCGAACCGCGACAACGTGGTGCTCGTCGAGCACGCCCTCACCGGCGACTCCCACGTCACCGGACCCGTCACCGACGAACACCCCTCCCCCGGCTGGTGGACCGGAATGGTCGGTCCGGGTGCGCCGATCGACACCGACGAGTGGTGCGTCATCGCGACCAACGTCCTCGGTGGCTGCCGCGGCACCACCGGTCCCGGTTCGATCGCCGAGGACGGGCGCCCGTGGGGCAGCCGCTTCCCGGAGATCTCCATCCGCGACCAGGTCGCGGCCGAGAAGAAGTTCACCGACCTGCTGGGCATCGACAAGCTGGCGTCCGTCGTCGGTGGTTCGATGGGCGGAATGCGCGCGCTCGAGTGGGCCGTCACCTACCCGGACCAGGTGGCGTCAGCGCTCGTTCTCGCCGTCGGAGCCCGCGCGACCGCCGACCAGATCGGCACGCAGACCACCCAGATCGCGGCCATCACCAGCGACCCCGACTGGCAGGGCGGCGACTATCACGGCACCGGCCGTATCCCCCGGGCCGGACTGCGCATCGCCCGCCGGATCGCGCACCTGACGTACCGCAGCGAGAGCGAACTCGACTCCCGGTTCGCGAACTCGCCGCAGGACGGCGAGGACCCGTGGCGCGGCGGACGGTACTCCGTCGAGAGCTACCTCCAGCACCAGGCCGACAAGCTGGTCGGCAGATTCGACCCGAGCACGTACGTGCTGCTGTCCGAGGCCATGAATCGGCACGACGTGGGCCGCGGTCGCGGTGGCATCGCCGCGGCGCTGGGGAAGATCACCGCACCCGTCATCGTGGGCGGCGTCGACTCCGACCGCCTCTACCCGATCCGCCTGCAGGAGGATCTGGCCAACGACATCCCCACCTGCGACGGACTGCGGGTGCTCAACTCGCGGGACGGCCACGACGGGTTCCTCACCGAGGCCGCCGCAGTCGCGAAGCTGCTCTCCGAGACGATGCAGCTGGCACGCACCGGGCGCTGACACCGGCGCGGGCGACGCCCGCTCGGGCCGCTAGTCGGTTCCGAGCGGGTCGATCGACACGGCCAGCCACACGATCGCGCCCCCGACGGCGACGAGCGCGCCCACGTCGAAGGGCTTGCTGCGCACCGCGAGCAGTCCCACGCGCTCCGACGGCATCATCAACCGGAAGACCGCCGCGAGCAGCGTGGCGACACCGAACACGAACGCCCCTCGTCGCCACCGATCCGCGAGCACGAACACCACGGCCACGACGATGACGACGAGGACTGCGAGCATCGGCAGGTTCTTCTTCGCGAATTGCCCCCAGTCGGCCATCTCAGCCGAGAGACGCTGCGACACGCTCGGCCCGCTCCACGACGTTGGTCAGCAGGAAGGCGCGGGTGAGCGGTCCGACACCACCGGGGTTCGGGGACAGGAAACCGGCGACCTCGGCGACGTCCGCCGCCACGTCGCCGCGCAGTCCGTCCTCGGTGCGGCTCACACCCACGTCGAGCACCGCAGCGCCGGGCTTGACCATGTCGGCAGTCACCAGACCGGGAACACCCGCCGCCGCGATGACGATGTCGGCGCGGCGGACCTCCGCGGCGAGGTCCCGCGTGCGGGTATGGCAGAGCGTGACGGTGGCGTTCTCGCTGCGCCGGGTGAACAGCAGACCGATCGGGCGGCCCACGGTGACACCGCGACCGACGACGACGACGTGCGCCCCCTCGATCGGCACCTCGTACCGGCGCAGCAGGTGCAGGATGCCGCGCGGCGTGCACGGCAACGGCGCCTCCTTGCCCAGCACCAGCCGGCCCAGGTTGACCGGGTGCAGGCCGTCGGCGTCCTTGTCGGGGTCGATGCGCTCGAGGGCCGCGTTCTCGTCGAGCTGCTTCGGCAGCGGCAACTGCACGATGTAGCCGGTGCAGTCGGGGTTGGCGTTGAGCTCGTCGATGGTGGCGTCGAGCTTCTCCTGCGTGATGTCACCGGGCAGGTCGCGGCGGATCGAGGTGATCCCGACCTTCGCGCAGTCGTTGTGCTTCCCGCGCACGTAGGCGGCCGACCCCGGGTCATCCCCCACCAGAACGGTGCCGAGACCGGGCGTGATGCCCTTGTCCTTCAGGGCGCTCACCCGCACCTTCAGGTCTTCGAAAATCTCGTCGCGGGTCGCCTTGCCATCGAGGATCGTTGCAGTCACGTGCCCCATTGTTTCAGGTTCGCCATACGCGCGTCAGGTCGGTTCCACCACGAGCCCGTTGGCCGTCGCGTACGCGATGGCCTGGGTGAGCTCGATCTGCGCCTTGTCCAGCGACACCGCCGTCCACAGGTTCGCGTCGACGTGGGCCCCGCGCAGGTCCGCGCCGTCGAATTTCGCGCCGCCGGTGCGGGCGCCGAACAGATCCGCCGCGCGGAGTACGGCGCGGCGGAGGTCCGTGCGGACGAGGTTGGCTTCCCGGAACCGGCAGTCCGTGAAATCGAGTCCGCGCAGGTCCGCGCCGCCCAGCGACGCGAGCGTGAAATCGCATTCGTCGAAGACCATCGGGCGCAGCCTGCAGTTGTCGAATTCCGAACCGAGGAAGCTGCAGTTGCGGAACTCGCTGTGCCACAGCGTCGTTCTGGTGAACGAGCACGAGCGGAACGCCGTCCCCACATGACGCGACTCGGCGAGGTCGGCGCCCGTGAAATCGCATTCGGTGAAGATCACCGACTCGGTGCGGAGTTCACTCAGGTCGGCGTCGCGGAAGTTGCATTTCGTGTAGTGCCGCCGCTGCCAGTTCTGCGCGGGGAGTCGTGCGTCGCCGTAGTCCTCACCCACCACCTCTTCTACCGGATCCATGCGTCCATCATGCCGCCTCGCGGAGTGCCCCTAAGCTGTGCGGGTGTTCCGAGTGATGTTCCACGAACCCCGAATCCCACCCAACACCGGCAACGCCATCCGCATGGTGGCAGGCACCGGGTGCGAACTGCACCTCGTGGGCCCACTCGGCTTCGACCTGTCCGAGCCGAAACTCAAACGCGCCGGGCTCGACTACCACGACCTGGCGTCGGTGACCGTGCACGAGAACCTGGAGGCGGCCTGGGCGGCGGTGCAGCCTGCGCGGGTGTACGCCTTCACCGCGCACGCCACCGTGTCGTACGCCGACATCGCCTACCAGCCCGGCGACGTTCTGCTGTTCGGTCCCGAACCCACCGGACTGTCGGAGGAGGTGCTGGCCGATCCACACGTGACGGAGCGGCTCCGCATCCCCATGCTGCCCGGCCGCCGGTCGCTGAACCTGTCGAACGCCGCGGCCCTCGTCACGTACGAGGCGTGGCGCCAGCACGGATTCAGCGGGGCTGCGCTGTAGCCCCGACAGCTGCGGCCCCCACACCCGCGGCCGCGCCGGCACCGAGAGCGATGTCGAGGAAGTCGCGCGCGGCACCCTGCACGCCGCGCACCGGGTCCCAGACAGCGGAGAGCCGCCGCGGAAGCGTCAACCCCTCCACCTGGACGGAGGCGAGCCGGCCGTCGGTCAGGTCGGCTGCGACCGCCAGCGAGGACAGCACGGCCGGCGCGTTGCCCGCCACGACCGCCGCCTTCACCGCCGTGCACGACGTCAACTCCAGCAGCGGCGGGACGCACTGCGGCACCGCGTTCTCCAGGGTGGTGCGCGTCCCGGAACCGGACTCTCGCTGGATCATCGGCGTCGCGGCGAGTTCGGACACGGGAATCGGTGACCGGCGGACCCATTCGTGCTCCGGTGGCACCACGACGACCAGATGGTCGCGGCCGATCTCCCGTACCTGCAGCCCGGCCGGAATGTCCGGGCCCTCGACGAACCCGAGATCCGCCTCACCGGACAGCACCCGGGCGGTCACCTCGGACGAGTTGAGGAGCCGGACGTTGGTGACCACGTTCGGGTACTTGCGCCGCATCGCGACGGTCCACCCGGGAACGAGGTACTCGGCGATCGTCATGCTGGCCGCCACCGTCAGCCCGGCCTGCCGTTCGCCGCGCAGCGCCGCGACACCCGATGCCAGTTCCTCGGCCGTCGCGAGGATGTGGCTCGCCCACTCGAGGATGAGCGCGCCCTCCGACGTGGGCCGCACCCCGCTGGCGCCGCGGCTGAACACCTTGATGCCGAACTGGCGTTCGGCCGAACGCACCCGGGCGCTGACGGCCTGCTGGCTGAGCCCGTGTTCGCGCCCCGCCGCCCCCATGCTTCCGAGCCGCTCGACGGACAGCAGGACGTCGAGGGCACTGAGTTCGGGTACTCGGGGAGACAGCGGCACAACCCAAGGCTAGTCCCACAAACGCGATTTGTGGGTATTCAACTTCAAGCCTTCTACCGGCCACGACGATGCGTCGGCAAGCTCTAGGTATGACCCCGAATTGGTTCGCAGCAGTGATGGGCACCGGCATCGTCGCAGTCGTCGCCGCGGCATTTCCGGCCGGCGGTCCGGTGGCCCGGACGGCGGCCGAGATCTTCTGGCTGATTGCCGTGACGCTGCTCGTGGTGCTGACGACCGCGCTGGTGCGTCAATGGATCCGTCGCCGCGACGACGCACTCGCGGACGCCCGCAGCCACACGATGTTCCCGTTCTACGGCGCCGTGTCGATGGCGGTGCTGACGGTCGGCGCGGGCACCGGATCCGCGGGTCGCGAACTTCTCGGCGGTGTCGCCGTCGCCGCGTCGGCCACCCTGTGGACCCTCGGGACCGCCATCGGGCTCGTCACCTACGTGGTGATGGCGCGGCGGCTGACCCGGCCCCACCAGGTGACCCCGGTGCCGTCCTGGCTGATGCCCGTCGTGCCGCCCATGGTGTCGGCCGCTACCGGTGCCGCACTGGTCAAGCACCTCCCGGAGGGCGCGCCGCAGGTCGCGATGCTGGTGGTCTGCTACACACTGTTCGCGCTGGCGCTGAGTGCCGCACTGACCGTCGCCGTCGTCGTCGGACGCCATCTGCTGAGCAACGGGCTGCCCGACACCCCGCTCGTGCCCACGCTGTGGATTCCGCTCGGCGTGATCGGACAGTCGGTGGCGGCGATCAATCTGCTCGGCGGCGCATCCGGCCACGCCTGGCTGCACTCGGTGGGCGTGGTCTACGGGACCACGGTCGGCGCACTCGGCGTCCTCGCCCTCGTGACTTTGGTCACGGTGACCGCCAGGGCCTTTCGCCGCGGGCTGGGATTCACGCCCAGCTGGTGGAGTTTCACGTTCCCCGTCGGCACCTGTGCGCTGGGCGCGAACTCGCTGGGCGTCGCGCTGGACTCGGTGGTGATCGTCGGCGCAGGCGTGACCCTGTGGTGCGCACTGGTCCTGATCTGGAGCACCGTCGCGGTCCGCACACTGCGGCACGCCGCCGGGCAACGGGGTGGGCGCGCGGTCCGCGACGGTTCCGCGGCGCACGCCCTCAGCGCGGTCCGCTGACCGGAATAGTGATCCGGGGTGTCAGGCGCCCGACTCGATGGGCCGTCCGGACTGCATCCACGCGGACGTCCCGCCCGCGACCGACACCGCGTTGATCCCCCGCGCGTTCAGGTACTCCGCCGCCTGCAGGCTCCGGCCGCCCACCCCGCAGATCACGTAGACGACCTCGGCTTCCGGGATCTCGTCCACACGCGCGACGAACTCACTGAGCGGAATCAGCGTCACGCCCGGCACCCGCGCCTGGGCGTACTCGTCGGCCTCGCGCACATCGATGACGGGGGCACCCGACGCCAACGCGCCGTCCAGGGCATTCAGGTCGACTTCGATCATTGCGTCTTCGCCTCTTCTCGTTCCGGCGCCGGGCCCGACGGTGGGCCGGGCGGCCTGTTGTACATCCGGCGCAGACGGTACGCGCCGTACACGACCAGTGCGATGACGGCCACGAAACCGAACCAGGGAATCAGCGCCCCCACGACCACGGCGCCGCCCTTGATCGCCGACAGCAGGGCGTTCCAGCCCGCGACGACACCTTCCCAGAAGTTGTCCGGACCGGGACTGGGCTGCTCGGCATCCGTGGTGGTGACGTCGATCATGAGCGTGGCCAGTGCCACCTGGTCGCTCAGCGTCCGCTTCTGGGCGGTGAGGCTGTCCAGTTCGCCCTGCCGCTCCGACAGCGCCCTCTCGGCCTCGATCAGATCCGCGGTGTTCGCCGCCGACGTGATGAGCCCCTGCAGCCGGGTGACGGACGCCGTCAACGCGCCGATCCGGGCGTCGAGATCCTGTGACTGCATCGTCACGTCGCTCTTCGTGACGCTGACGCTGGTGACCTTGCCCAGTTCCCGCAGATCGTCCAGCGTCCGAGTGAGCGAATCCGCGGGCACCCGGATGGTCAGGGAACTGCTCGCGTCCTGATCGTCGGAGCCCGGCTGTTCGGTGAGCTGGTCGACGCGTCCGCCCAGATCGTCGACCTTGTCCACGATCTGCCTGCCGACGGCCACCGGGTCGCCCGCGGTGAGCGCGACCTGACCGGTGATGATCTCCTGGCGGTCGGTGGGCGCCTGGTCTTTCGCGGGTTGCTGTACCGCGCCACCGATTTCCATCTGGCTCGAGTCCCCGGGCGTCGGGGCCGGCGACGGTTGGGAGGAATCGCTGCCGGAACCACCACATCCCGCGAGCGCCAGCGAAGCCACGACGATCGCCGACAAGACGTATCTCCTCATGTCCGAATGCTAGCGGTGCCTGCTCACCTGAAGTCCCTGGATTTGGCGGACACCCGCAAATCCATCAGCTGCAGCCGATCCGCCACCACCGTCACCGCCCCCTCCGCGTTCTGCACCTTGCCGCGGATCAGCAGTGCGGGCGCCGTGTTGGCGAGCTTGCGGTACTTCGCCCACAACCCCACCGAACACACCACGTTGACCATCCCGGTCTCGTCCTCGAGGTTGATGAACGTGACCCCCGCGGCCGTCGCCGGGCGCTGCCGGTGGGTCACCGCCCCACCCACCAGAACCCGGTCGCCATCGGGGACATCGAGCAGGTGCGCAGCCGGGATCACCCCGAGCGCGTCGAGTTGCGGGCGCAGGAACTGGGTGGGGTACGTGTCCGGTGACACCCCGGTGGCCCACACGTCCGCCGCGGCCAGTTCGAGATCGCTCATCCCCGGCAGGGTCGGCGCGCGGGTGGACGCCCCGATCCCCGGCAGCCGGTCGCGGCGCTCCCCCGACGCGGCGCCCGCCGCCCACAACGCCTCCCGTCGGGACAACCCGAAACTGTCGAGAGCACCTGCGGTAGCCAGCGATTCGGCTTGCGCCGTACTCAGTTCCACCCGGCCCGTGAGGTCGAGGAACGACGTGTACGGACCTCCCTGGCCGCGGGAGTCGACGATCCGCTCGGCCAGCGCGGTCCCGATGTGCCGCACCTCCCCGAGCCCGAGACGCACCTCCGTCCCGCCCGCCTCGACGGTGGCGTGCGCGAGACTCGCATTGATGTCCGCACCGTGCACCTGCACCCCGTGCCTGCGGGCGTCGGCCACCAGCGACTGCGGCGAGTAGAACCCCATCGGCTGCGCCCGCAGCAGACCGGCGCAGAACGCCGCCGGGTGATGCAGCTTGAACCACGACGAATAGAACACCAGGGCGGCGAAACTCTGCGAATGACTTTCGGGGAAACCGAAATTCGCGAAAGCGTACAGCTTCTCGTAGATCCGGTCGGCCACGTCCTCGCCGATCCCGTGCATCTCCCGCATGCCCTGGTAGAGCCGCCCCCTCAGCCGTTCCATCTTCTCGGGCGACCGCTTGGACCCCATCGCCCGGCGGAGCTGGTCGGCCTCGGCCGGGCTGAAACCCGCCACGTCGACCGCCATCTGCATCAACTGCTCCTGGAACAGCGGCACACCCAGCGTCCGCTTCAGCGCCTTCTCCAGGGACGGGTGGTCGTAGGTCACCGGTTCGAGCTTGTTGCGGCGGCGGATGTACGGGTGCACCGATCCGCCCTGGATCGGACCGGGGCGGATGAGCGCCACCTCCACCACCAGGTCGTAGAAGTTCCGCGGTTTCAGCCTCGGCAGGGTGGCCATCTGGGCCCGCGACTCCACCTGGAACACCCCCACCGAGTCCGCTCGCTGCAACATCTCGTAGACGGCCTCCTCGGAGAGGTCCAGCTGCGCCAGATCCACCTCGATCCCCTTGTGCTCGGCCACGAGGTCGATCATGTAGTGCAGCGCGGAGAGCATGCCGAGACCCAGCATGTCGAACTTCACCAGACCCACCGCCGCGCAATCGTCCTTGTCCCACTGCAGAACACTGCGGTTCTCCATGCGCGCCCACTCCACCGGGCACACGTCGGCGATCGGCCGGTCGCAGATCACCATGCCACCCGAGTGGATGCCGAGGTGCCGCGGAAACCCCTCGATCTGAGCGGCCAGTTCGAGGACGGCGGGCGGAATGTCGGTGCCGACCTCCTTCCCGATGCCACCCCAGCGGCTGACCTGTTTGCTCCACGCGTCCTGCTGCCCCTGCGAGAAACCCAGCGCCCGGGCCATGTCCCGCACCGAGGACTTTCCGCGGTACGTGATGACGTTCGCCACCTGCGCCGCGTACTGGCGGCCGTACTTGGCGTAGACGTGCTGGATGGCCTCCTCCCGCCGATCGGATTCGATGTCGACGTCGATGTCCGGCGGGCCGTCGCGTTCGGGCGAGAGGAAACGTTCGAACAGCAGCTTGTTGCGGACGGGATCCACGTTGGTGATGCCGATGGCGTAGCAGACGGCGGAGTTGGCCGCCGAACCCCGTCCCTGGCAGAGAATGTCGTTGTTCTTGCAGAACGACACGATGTCGTGGACCACCAGGAAGTAGCCCGGAAAGTTCAGCCCGGTGATGATGTCCAGTTCGTGCTCGATCTGCCGGTAGGCCTCCGGCCGGTCCGCCGGCGCACCGTAACGGCGGCGCGCTCCGTCCATCGTGAGCTGCCGCAGCCAGCTCGCCTCGGTGTGCCCGTCGGGCACGTCGAACGGTGGCAGTTGCGGCGCGATGAGCCGCAGGTCGAACGCACACTCCAGGCCGAGATCCGCGGCACCGCGAACGGCTTCCGGGTACGCGGCGAAGAGGTGCGCCATCTCCTCACCGGACCGCAGGTGCGCTCCCCCGGCGGGCGCCAGGTGCCCGGCCGCGTCGTCGAGGCTCTGACGGGCCCGGACTGCGGCCATCGCCATGGCCAGTCTCCGGCGCGGCGGTCCCGCGAAGTGCGCCGCCGTGGACGCGATCACCCGAAGTCCGTGCTGCTGTGCGAGTTCGGCGAGGGCGGCGTTGCGCTCACCGTCCTCCGCGATGCCGTGATGGGTGAGTTCCACCGTGACCCGATCGGCCCCGAACCGGTCGATCAGTTCCCGCAGCCGGGCGGCCGCGGCGTCCGGGCCACCGTCGGCCAGCGCCTGACGCACATGCCCTTTCCGGCACCCGGTCAGGATCTGCCAGTGCCCCCCGGCCGCGTGGGTGAGACGGTCGAGGTCGTAGCGCAGTGTGCCCTTCTCCCCGCCCGCGAGATGCGCCGCCGCGATCTCCCGGGAGAGCCGTCGGTACCCCTCCTGACCTCGCGCCAGTACCAGCAGATGCGCGTCGTCCAACGTCAGTTCGGACCCGAACACGGTGCGCATGTTCAGTTCCTTCGCCGCCTCCGCGAACCGGACCACACCGTAGAACCCGTCGTGGTCGGTGAGTGCGACGGCCTCGAGACCGAGCCGGACGGCCTCCTCCACCAACTCTTCCGGCGGGGAGGCGCCGTCGAGGAAACTGAACGCCGAGTGCGCGTGGAGTTCGGCGTACGGAACGGTGGAGCCGGCGCGCTCCTGACGGCCCGCCCGGTACTCCCCCCGCTTGCGGGACCACGCGGGGCTGTCGCCGCCGTCGCCCGGATACAGCGACTCCGGGTTGACCCGCCCCGGCCTGCCCGACAGGACGCGCTCCATCTCGGACCACGTCGGCGGACCGTTTCCCCAACCCATCTGGCACACCTCTTCATGTCGCGCACGTGCCGTGCCGAAACCATGGAAGATGCCGCTGGGGAAGACGCATCATTCGAACGGGAGTTCGAACACTTTCAGTCTGCCATCACACGCACGGACCGGTCAACGCGGGGCCACCCGGACTCACGTCACGAGCGCGGCCAGACCTCTCAGACGGTCCTCGGCCGGCCTCCTCGGGCAGCTCACGCATTTGCCCGACCCGGGGGTCTCGTAGATCAGGCAGCACGACGCCCGCTGCGTGAACCGGCGTGACAGTGACCCGGCCCAGACGTCGACGAACCGCGGGTCCGGCATCACCACACCGACGCGGCGGAGTGCGTCCACCAGCCCCCGGGCGAAGATGCTGCCGCGTGCGCGATCGCCGCACGCCGTTCCCGCGTCGAGTGCCCGGTTGGCGATCGAATCCGTCGTGATCGCCCACATCGCGGCCTGCCGCACCCCGGACGCCGCGGCGAGAGCGTCGATGATCGGCGTCAGCGCCGCGGCCATCTCGGACGCCAGCTCGGAGAGCCCCCCGGTGACCGGCAGCGCCGACGACGCGGTGAGACCGCCGAGATACCCGTCGTCCCGCAGGAATGCCACGGCGTCGCCGAGCCTCGGCCGGGCGGCGACACCCGTGACGAGCGCGGTCGCGATCGGAATCCCGGTCAGTGTCGAGCTGGCCGAGTACCACCACAGGGTGCCGTTGACCCGGGGATCGTCGCTGCCCCACCGCGTCGCCGTGTCCGCGACCCGGTCCGCGAGCCAGCCGGGATCGGTCAGGCGCACGCCCGGGAACGAGGTGGCGCCGGGTTGCAGCGCGATCTGGTCGGCGATCATCGGGACGCGGCGGGCGGTCAGCTCGTACGCACGCCGTAGTTGCTCATCCATCGGCCAACCCCAGGATCTCCATCGACAGGCGCGGCGTCGACCGCACGACGGCGCGGATGCCGAACACCCCGCCGAGCACGGCGTCGTCCAGCACGTCGGCGGGCGGACCGGTGCTGATCACCCGTCCATCGTGCATCACGGCCAGCGTGTCGCAGTACTCGACGGCCAGCCGGAGGTCGTGCATCGTCACGACGATCGCGAGACCGTCGCACGCGAGGTCACGCAGCAGGGTCATCACCGTCAGCTGATGCCGCAGATCGAGGTGGTTGGTGGGTTCGTCGAGCAGCAGGACCCTCGGCTGCTGCGCGAGCGCCCGGGCGATCGACACCCGCTGACGCTCCCCGCCCGACAGCGCCTGGACGTCGCGACCCGCGAGTTCGGCCAACCCCACCTGACGTACGCACGTCTCGACGATCTCGCCGTCGGCGCCGTTCGCCCGTTCGAACCAGCCCCGATGCGGAACGCGTCCGAGCGAAACGGATTCGCGCACGGTCAGTCCCGCGGACACCCGCGGTTCCTGGGTGCTCGCCCCGATGGTGCGGGCCAGTTCCCGCCGGCCCAGATCGGCTGCGTCCGTTCCGTCGACGACGACGGCGCCCCCGGTCGGGGTGAGCGCGCGGTAGCAGCAGCGCAGCGCGGTGGTCTTGCCGGAACCGTTGGGCCCGACCAACGCCAGCACCTCCCCGGGACGAACGGAGAAGTCGACGCCGTGCAGCACTTCCCGCGCCCCGAGTTCGGCGCGGACCCGTTGCAGACTCAGCGCGGTCACTGCTCGGCCCTCCGATACTGCCGGTAGAGCATCCACACGAAGATCGGCGCTCCCACGAGCGCGGTGACGACGCCCACCGGGACCTCGATGCTCCGCGCGACCGACCGCGCGGCCGTGTCCGCCGCGACCATCGCGATCGCGCCGAGGAATGCGGCGACGGGCAGCAGCCTGACCGCCCGGGCGCCCACGACGTACCCGGCCAGGTGCGGCACCAGCAGGCCGATGAAGCCGATGCCGCCGGCGACGGACACCGCGGCCCCGGCCAGCATCGACACCCCGAGCAACTGCAGCACGCGGAAGCGCCGCACGTTCATGCCGAGAGCGGCGGCGCCGTCGTCGCCCGCCTGCAGCAGGTCGATACGGCTCGCGCTCAGCATCATCGCCGCCCCGACTGTCCCGAGAGCCACGGCCGGGAAGATCGCCGTCGACCAGCGCGAGTCGCCGAATCCGCCCGCCAGCCAGTGCATCACCGAACTCAGTTGATGCTCGTCGGCGACGACCAGGATCGAGAAGGTGATGAGAGCCGAGAACACCTGCGCCGACGCGACACCCACGAGGATGACCGCCGTCGGCTGCGGATACCGTCCGCCGATCGCCAGCGACAGGAACAGCGGCACCAGCGCGCCCAGGAACGCCGCGACGGGAATGGTGAACGCGCCGAGCGCTCCCACCCCGAGCCCGAGCACCGTCACCACCACCACGCCGAAACCCGCCCCCGAGGACACACCGAGCAGGTAGGGATCGGCCAGTGGATTGCGCGTCACCGCCTGCGCCACGGCGCCGGCCAGGGCCAGCGCCGCCCCGACTGCCGCCGCGGTCAGCGCCCGCGGCAGCCGGGAGTCGAGGACGATCGATTCCCGCGCCTGCGACCACCAGGACTCGAATGCACCGGGGGCCAGCCGGTGCGCGACGATCGCCCAGACGTCGCCGACCGGGATGCGCACCGAACCGAACGACACCGCGAGTCCGACGACGAACAGAGTCGTCAGCGCGAGCAGCACCATCAGGCCCGCGAAACCGAGGCGTGCGCGGGCCGGGTGCGGCGCCTGCACCGCTGGCGCCGCGCGTTCTGCGGTGACGGTCATCGCGCGCCGACGACGTCCGGATGCAGTGCCCGCGCGATCGTCTCCACCGACCGCACCAGGCGCGGGCTCTCGAAGAAGTCGTCGAGCGGCACCACCACGAACCGGCCTGCCTTCACCGCGGGCGTCGTCGACATGATCGGGTGCGACTTCAGGAAGTCGATCTTCGCCTGCGCACTCGTCGTGCCGTAGTCGAGGACGACGATCGCCTCCGGGGCGCGTTCACCGATGATCTCCCAGGTGGACTTCGAATACGGCTTCTCCCCCTCGGCGAAGAGGTTGGCCGCACCCGCGTGGTCCGCGATGAGCTGGCCGACTCCCACCCCGCCGATCGTCAGCGGGACGTCCTCGCCGGAATCGTAGAAGAACGTGGGAACCGGGGCGGTGCCGGCGATCTCGTCGCGCACGGCCTGCAGTCCGGACGTCACCCGGTCGGTGATCGCCCGCGCCTCGTCGGGGACTCCGAGGATCTCGCCGAGCTGCGTGTAGTCGCTGCGCAGCAGACCGATGTCGGGGAATCCCTGCCCGCAGTACTCGGAGAACAGGAAGGTGGGAATGCCCTGGTCGCCGAGGGATTCGCGCGACCGCCCCTCCTTCTCGTCGAACGCGCTCCGCATTCCGCCGACCACCAGGTCGGGGTCGAGGTCGAGGATCTGTTCCCGGGTCGGGTATTCCTTCGCGAGTTTCGGGATCTTCGCGAAGGCGTCCGCGAACTCCGGCAGCGGGGTCGCGTCGCCGTAACCCGTGCCGACGATGCGGTCGCCGGCCCCCATCTCGATCAGCACCTCGGTGACGTGATCGTTCATGCTGACGATGCGCTGCGGCGGGGCGTCGAACGTCTCCGTTCGATCGCAGTTGGTGACGGACACCGGCTCGGCGAAGGATTCGGCGGAAGCGGTCTGCCCCACGGACTCCCCGCGCGAACAACCGGCGACCAGCAGCGCGGCCACCGCGAGCGTGACCAGACCGGTACTTCTGAACAACTGACCGTGCATGTAAACCTCATTGCGGCTCAGAGCCACGAATGAGAAGTCAGCAGACGCCTGTTCGGCGCCTGCAGGACTCCGCTTCGTAGACCACGACGAAAAGGATGTCGCACACCCCACGCGGGTAATCGGGCTCGCCACCGAAAGGATCTGGTGGCCTACCGTTGCGGGTCAGCGCCGGATTCGGACCGGCTTCCCCCGTGCGTGTGGCTGCAAGTGCGATGCCGAGTATGCACGATTTGCCGGGAGCCGCATCACACCCCCGTCGGTGACACCCCGATCCGCACTACAGTCGGCAGTCGCAGCTGCCCGCCCCAGACACGCCGGAGATGACGCATGACACGTTGGGCCTCGACCGTTGTTTCACGCAAATGGTGGGTCCTGAGCCTCGCCGTCGTCGCCGTTCTGGTGAGCGGCGCGTGGGGCACCGGTGTCTTCGCGAAACTCAGCTCGGGCGGGTTCACCGATCCCGGTAGCGAATCCGCCGAGGTGGCCCGGATCGTCCAGGACAACCTGGGTCCGCAGACACCCGACATCATCGCCATCTACACCGCACCCGACGGAAAGACCCTGGACGACATCGGCCCCGAGGTCACCGCGAGCCTCGACCGGTTCGCCGCCGAGGTGCCGACGTATTCGGTGACGTCCTACTGGACCGCGGACGCGGCCAGGAAGCAGCTGATGGTGTCGGAGGACGGCACCAAGGCGTCCGCCGCGATCACCGTCGACCCGGACGCCGGAATCACCGCCGCCACGTTCGACGACCTGCTGCCGAAGCTCGCGGTGGAGGGCATCGACACCGAGTTCGCGGGCAATTCGGTGGTGGGTGTGGCGTTCAACAACCGGCTGCAACAGGACCTGGTGCTGGCCGAGGCGATCGCGCTCCCGATCACTCTCGTGTTGCTGGTCTTCATCTTCGGCGGGCTGGTGGCCGCCGCCGTTCCGGTGTTCGTCGGGCTGCTCTCGATCTTCAGCGCCCTGGCCACCCTGCGCCTGCTGACCCTGTTCACCGACGTCAGTTCGTTCGCGATCAACGTGGCGTCCCTACTCGGCCTCGGGCTCGCGATCGACTACGGCCTGTTCATCGTCGGACGTTTCCGCGAGGAACTCGAGTCCGGCGCAGACGTCGCCGAGGCGACCCGGCGCACCGTCCTGACCGCGGGTCGCACCGTGTTGTTCTCCGGTCTGCTTCTCGTGTGCGCGTTCTCGGGCATGCTCGTGTTTCCGCAGGACGTGATCAAATCGCTCGGGTTCGGTGCGATGGCCGCGGTCGCGAGCGCGGCCCTGCTGTCGCTCACTGCGGTCCCGGCGCTGCTCGCGATCCTTGGTCATCGCATCAACGCGCTGACCTGGCGCAAGGATGCGGCGCAGCGCGGGGAGGTTCGCGCCCGCACGTTCTGGGGCTCCGTCGTCACCTGGGTGATGCGCCGGCCGGTCGCCATCGCGGTCGGCATCGTCGCGGGGTTGATGGTCCTCGCGTCGCCACTGCTCAGCGCGTCACTCGGCGAGGTCACGTACACGGCGCTGCCGGAGAACGATCCTGCCCGCATCGCCACCGACACGCTCACCACCGAATTTCCCACCACCGGAAACGGCGCCACCCTCATTCTCCGGGGCACCGACGGCAGCGCCCCCACGGCCGCCGACGGCGCCGCGGTCGCCCAGGCCGCGGGCCGGGTGGAGGGCATCGGGGCTGCCACCGTCGTCGCGTCCGGCAACGAACTGGTCGCGGTCCAGGCCGTCTACGCCGAGGGAGTCACCACCGACGACCAGAGCGCCGCGGTGGACGGTCTCCGTGCCATCTCGCCGCCCGAGGGAACCGAACTCCTCGTCGGCGGCGGTCAGGCGACCGTCGACGACGGCAACGCCGCGATCGTGCACTGGATGCCGGTCATGATCGCCATCATGGTGGGTTCGACGCTCGTGCTGCTGTTCCTGGCGTTCGGCTCGGTGGTGCTGCCGATCAAGGCGGTCGCGATGGCGGGGTTGAGCCTCGCCGCCACGTTCGGTGTGCTCACGTGGATCTTCGAGCTGGGTCACGGCGCGAGTCTGCTCGGGGTCAGTCCGGCACCGCTCGAGGCGACGTTCGTGGTCCTCATCCTCGCCGTGGTCTTCGGCCTGTCGACCGACTACGAGGTGTTCCTGATGTCACGCATGGTCGAGGCGCACGAGGCGGGCGCGACCACGGAGGAGGCGGTGCGCTTCGGCACCGAGCGCACGGGCCGCATCGTGACGGCCGCGGCGCTGCTGCTCGTGGTGGTGACCGGAGCGTTCACCATCTCCGGTCTGTCGATCATGAGGTTCCTCGGTGTGGGCATGATCGTCGCGCTCCTCGTCGACGCGACGGTGGTCCGCATGCTCCTCGTTCCGTCCCTCGTGAAGCTGATGGGCGAGGCCAACTGGTGGGCTCCGGCCTGGATGAAGAAGGTGCACGCCAAGGTGGGTCTCGGCCACTAGTGCATTATCTTACTTTGGAGTAAGTTCGGGTCATGGCCACCTACCTCGTCACCGGCGGGACCGGATTCCTGGGTCGGCACGTGCTGCCCCTGATCCTCGACCGCGACGCATCAGCTGAGATCCACGTCCTCGTCCGGCGCGCGTCCGTCGCGCGGTGGGAGGCGCTCATGGACGGCATGCCCGGCGGCGAGCGGGTGCATCCGCTGATCGGCGACCTGACCGAGCCCGGCCTCGGAATCACCTCTGCGCCGGCGGCCGATCACGTCGTGCACCTCGG
The DNA here is from genome assembly GCF_026810085.1 of Rhodococcus sp. JS3073. Taxonomy (NCBI): domain Bacteria; kingdom Bacillati; phylum Actinomycetota; class Actinomycetes; order Mycobacteriales; family Nocardiaceae; genus Rhodococcus; species Rhodococcus sp. JS3073. The sequence goes on from NZ_CP113951.1 coordinate 1,118,584, forward strand.
AGCGATCTACGACCTCACGGCGGGCGACGAACAGGCCACCACGAACGTCGACGGCACCCGCTCGGTGATCGCGCTGGCACGGGAACTCGATGCGACTCTGCACCACGTCTCGTCCATCGCCGTCGCGGGGGATCACGAAGGTCCGTTCAGGGAAACCGATTTCGATCTCGGGCAGGGATTCCCCACCCCGTATCACCGCACCAAATTCGAGGCGGAGAGGCTGGTCCGGGAAGCCGAGGGCCTGCGGTGGCGCATCTACCGCCCCTCCGCGGTGGTCGGCAGTTCGGTCACGGGCGAGATGGACAAGATCGACGGCCCGTACTACCTCTTCCCCGCCGTCGCGGCGCTCGCGAAACTCCCCTCGGCCCTACCCGTGGCCGTCCCCCGGATCGGATCGACCAACGTCGTACCCGTCGACTACGTGGCGGCGGCCATCGTGGAGTTGATGTCGGCGCCGGGACGGGACGGCCAGACGTTCCATCTCGTCAATCCGCGTCCCCAGCCGGTCCGCGAGATCTACGCCGCGCTCGCCGAGGCCGCCGGCGCTCCGCATGCCGCAGCCGACCTGCCCGGCGGCCTGGTTCGCCCCTTCCTCACTCCCACCCCCGACTCGGCCCTCGACACGGGCCGCAAGGTGGTGCTGAGCGCTCTCGGCATCCCTCCGGTGCTCGTCGAGAACATGACCCTGCCCACGGTGTTCGTGAACGACGACACGCGGGAGGCGCTGCGCGGCACAGGCATCGACGTCCCGCGGTTCGCGTCGTACGCCGACAGGCTGTGGTCGTACTGGCGCGAGAACCTCGATCCGGATCGGGCGCGCCGGCCCCATCCCGCCGGACCGCTCGTGGGCAGGCACGTGGTGATCACCGGGGCGTCGTCCGGGATCGGCCGGAGTTCCGCGATCGCGACGGCCCGCAAGGGGGCGAAGGTGATTCTCCTCGCCCGGCGCACCGAGGAACTCGACGCCGTGGTGGCCGAGATCCGCGCGACGGGCGGCGAGGCCTACGGCTACCCCTGCGACATCACCGACGACGAGTCGGTCGAGCACACCGTCAAAGCCATTCTCGCCGAACATGATCACGTCGACATGCTCGTCAACAACGCCGGCCGGTCGATCCGTCGGGGCCTCTACCACTCGACGGACCGGCTGCACGATTTCGAGCGGACCATGGCCGTCAACTATTTCGGCGCGGTCCGGCTCGTCCTCGCCTTCCTCCCGCAGATGCGCGAGCGGCGATTCGGGCACATCGTCAACATCAGCAGCGCCGGGGTCCAGGGCGCGACGCCGCGGTTCGCCGCCTACGTCGCCAGCAAGTCGGCCCTCGACGGCTTCACCGACGTCGCGGCGTCCGAAACCCTCTCGGACGGAATCACGTTCACCACCATCCACATGCCACTGGTCGAGACGCCGATGATCGCGCCCACCGGGCGGTACAACGTCGGACCGATCACCTCCCCGGAGAAGGCGGCCGCAATGGTCGTCCGGGCGCTCATCGAACGGCCCAAGCGCATCGACGTCCCGACCGGGACGCTCGGGGAACTCGGCCACGTCTTCGCACCCGCCGTCAAGGATCGCGTGATGCACCAGATGTATCGCATGTTCCCCGATTCCCCGGCGGCGAAGGGGCAGAGCACGGACGACGCGGCCCCGGCGCCTCAGCTCACGCCGGAACCCCGCCACCACACGTCGTCGGTGCTCGGCCGCGCCGCCCGGAAGGTCGGAAGGCTGGTGCCCGGCACCCACTGGTGACCGCCTCAGGGGGCGAGGGCGCGAACTCCGGTGGCGACGACCGGTCGCACCGGCTTCGGCGCCGCCCCGCAACTCGCCGGCCGGGGCGGCAGTTCCCGCTCCTCCAGGTCGACCACCCAGCGGCGCCCGTCACGATGCGCGACAACCGAGTTCGCGTCCACCGTGAGTTCGTCCGCGCCCGTGTCCACGAGATCCCGGACGGCGAGTTCCGCCACCTGCCCCGGCGCATTCCAGCAACTGCGGCCGCGCAGCCCGGTCGGGTACACCTCGCCCCGGGCGCCGGCGCGGACCGCGTCGACGCTCTCCTGCGCCGACAGCCGGCCGTAGGTGTACCCCGTCGGCAGCAGGATCAGCGAGGGCGCGAACCGATGCCCACCCGTGTGCGAGCACTCCCACACCGCGTCGCCGAACTCCGCGGCCAGGCCCGCCGCGACCGGCCGTCCGAGGACGGCGCAGCACTGGTCCCTCTTCCCGTGCGCGCACACGAGGACGACCGGGTCCGTCACCGGCGTGCCGAGACCGGGTGCGGTTCCCGCGATCAGTCCGAGGTCCAGGTCGAGCAGGTCTTCCGGGTAGGCGATCTCGAGCCGCTCGCACCACGACCGCGCGGGATGCGACTGCGCCAGCAGCACCGTCCGCCGATCCGGGGCCGCGGTGCTGCGGCCCGGCCGGCGGATGAACATGACCCGCACCCCGGCGGCGTCGGCGCGGGCGTCCAGCTCACGGGCCAGGTCCTGTCCGAGGGCGGTGCCGTCGAGCACGTCCCGGCCCCACGCACCGGGGAACTCCAGGCACACCCAGCCCGTGACGTGCGCAGCGGTGCCCGCGAGGGGTTCGTCGGTCGCGGACAGAGCGGAGCAGGTGGCGGTGATCGTGTCAGGCACGGTGTCATTGTGTCAGTCGCGAAAATCGGTCAGTCATGGAACTTCCTGCGCTCCGACAACTGCTGGACGAACTTCTCGATACGGCGGGCACGCGTCTCCGGGCGGGTGGCGTCCTGCAGACGGTAATAGACGGCGTACCGGTTGTGGCTGTCGAGTGTTGCGTAGAAGGCCTCGGCCTCGGGGTTCTGCGCGAGGGCATCCAGGAAGTCCTGCGGTATCTGCGCCGCCTTCTGTCCTGCGTACGCGCGGTCCCAGCGACCGTCGGCCCTCGCCCGCTCCACCTCCTCCGCGCCCGCGGGCTCGAGGAGACCGGCCTCGGCCAGTTTCTCCGCGAACTCCCGGTTCCGCTTCGACCACGGGCTTCGTGACGAGCGTGGGGTGAACCGCTGCACGAAGAAGTCGTCGTCGACGCGGCGGACCTGGCTGTCGATCCAGCCGTAGCACAGCGCGACCTCGAGAGCCTGGTCGTAGTTGATCGACGAATGCGCCGACCCCTTCTTGGCCATCTTCAGCCAGATGCCGGGTGAGGAGTCGTGATGAGCGCCGAGCCATTCCCGGAACTCGGCCTGTCCGGCGAAGTACTCGACGCTCAGCTCGGCAGCACACATGTGCCCGAATCTAGCGGGAGAACAGTCTTCCCGCCCAGACCCGGACGAATCCCTGGGAAAGATATCCGAGCGCCCCGAGCGCCAGCACCCATTTGGTGACGCTGACCGCACTGGTGGTCCGCACGGTCGCGTCGGTGATGTGCTCGCGATGAGACAGCAGATACAGCCCGACGACGTTCTCGGCGTAGTCGCCCGCCGCGGAGATCACCGGGGCGGCCGCCAGCACCTTCTGCGTTCTCGGCGACAGCGGTGTCAGCTCCGCCAGACGTCGTGCGCCCGTGCGCAGCGCGACCGCGTAGATCACGGGATGGACGAAGTCCGGGTAGTAGTGGCTGCGATAGCGCGCCGTCTCGGCGTCGGTCATTCCGTCGAGGATCGCCGTGTAGGACCGGGCGGACCGGGCCGTCTGGATGTCGGCGAGCCGGGGTGCGACCGGGCCGAGGAGCCGGACGATGTTCGCCTGCGAGATCACGAATGCTGCGGACCAGCCGAGGAGTCTGCGGTCGAGTGCGGTGAGCGCCATGAGCCGATCCTGCCATTCGCCACCGCACCGCGTGCCTCAGCCCGCGGCCTCCGACATCGCCTTGGCATCCTCCTCGCCGAACTTCTCCTCGAGGGCCTCGGGTGAGTAATCCAGATCGATCTCCTCGACCGGGCGTCCGCGCGCCGACTCGATCGCCCCCAGCCGGCGCTGCGCCCGGTCTGCGGCGTACGCGATGAACTCCTGGTCGTCGAGCCCGTACGGCTGGACCTCGAATTGCTTGTTGACCCAGTCGATCATGCCCAGTGCCATCGGCATCAGCTCCGCCATCCGCTCCTGGACGACACCCCAGTTGCTGTCGTCGGCGGCGACGTGCCGGCGACAGGTGAACGTTCCCCACGCCATGTGGCGTCGTTCGTCGTCGCCGATCCTGCGGACCAGTTCCTGCATGCCCGGCAGGATCCCGCGCGTCGTGCACACCTTCTGCCACGCGTAGTACCCGGTGAGCGCGAGACTGCCCTCGATGACGTGGTTGTAGGTGACGCTGGCCCGCACCTGATTGGCCGGGCTGGGATCGGTCTCGAGCACCTTCAGCGATCCGGGCAGCTCCTCGTAGAACAACTGCCGGTAGTACGGGTTCTCGGCGACGAAGGGGTGCAGGTCTCGTGTGAGGCCCACCGCGTCCATCCACAACCGGAACACCTGGGTGTGCTTGGCCTCCTCGAAACAGAACTGCGTCAGGTACATCTCGTCGCCGAAGCGCCCCTCGGCGGCCATCGCCTTCATGAACGGCTGGATGTCCTCGGTGACCGCTTCCTCACCGGCGATGAACTGTGCGACCAGATACGTGGAGTTGCGCTGCTGCTCCGAATTCAGTCCCTCCCAGTCCTCCGCGTCCCGGCTGAAGTCGAGGTCCGTGGGGTTCCAGAACTTGGCGTTGCCCTTCGTGAACAGCCGCAACGGGAACGCGTCCCAGTTGAGGCCCCCCGCGCGGAGCGAGCTGAACCCTTGCCTGCCGGGCGCGTAGGGGCGTCCGGGCGTGAGTGTCGACATCGTTGGCCTTCTTCCGGACGTGCGGAAGACGTCGTCGGACGCCCCGCAGCTTCGGGGCGCTCGTCGTGACAACCGTCTCGTTCCGAGCCCCCGCTTCGGTTCCCACGCTAGTCCTGCCAAAGCCGTCACGGTTTACATTTTCGGACTTTTTGTCAGCTCGTCCCGGGCTTCATCAGGAACGGCAGGACCGCCGCCGCGAAGTCGTCGTAGCGGTCACGGTGAATGCTGTGCCCGCTGCGGAACACCACCACCCGGCAGTTCTGTATCGCCGCCACCGCGGACTCGAGTCTGCGCGGATCCACCATTCCGCCCGGACCACCCCGCAGGATGAGCGTGTCGGCCTCGATGTCCGGCAATCTGTCCCACCACAACGGATCCGGGCGGCGGAACTGCTCGAGCGCCGAACCCGTCATCGACCGATCGAAGGCGAACGCCGCCCGCGGATGCCGGATCAGGCTCGTCGTCGCGTGCCACAGCTCCGGCAGCGACGGCAGCCGATTCGCGAAGACCTGTTCCGGGTCACCGGGACGCAACGGGAGCGGTGCCTCCTCGATCACCAGCCGGCGAACCAGCCCGGGAGAGGCCTGGGCCGCGAGCGACGCCGCATGACCACCGAGCGAATGCCCGACGAGATCCACCCGCGTCAGCCCGAGGTTGTCGCACACCTCCACCACGTCCGCGCCGAACTCCTCGAACAGATACGACGTGGCGCGGGCACTGCGACCGTGCCCCCGCAGGTCCAGGACGAGGACGCGTCGCCCGCGGGCGACGAGTGCGCGGGCGAAGCGGTCCCAGGTGCCGCCGTCACCGCCCATCCCGTGCACCAGAACCACCGGCACGGGATGGACGTCCGACGACCCCGGCACCGAGGACTCGCCACTGTCTCGGTAGGCGATCTCGATACCGGCGCGCGTCGGGGTAGTCCTGCTCGTCTCCACGAGAATCCAGACTAGCGAGTACGGACACCCCGCCCGCGGACTACTGGCCCGACCCGTACGGGCGGGTGATGATCTCCAGATAGTGACCGGACGGGTCGAGGAAGTAGACGCCCCGCCCGCCGTCGTTGGTGTTGATGGTGCCCGGCAGCGTCTGCCGCGGATCCGCCCAGTGATCGAGACCCCACTCGACGATCAGACCGTAGATCCGGTCGAAGTCGTCCTCTCCGACGAGGAACGCGTAGTGCTGCGGCTGGAATTCGATCGGCGGTTCCGCGAAGTCGAGAGAGACCCCGTTCTCGAGGGCGACCGCCAGGAAATGGCCGGCAGGCACGGCGTCCGGCAGTCCGAACAACGTGGTGAAGAAGGTCGCCGACTCCTGCTTGTTCTTGGCAGCGACGATCGTGTGGTTGAAAGAAATGGTCACAGTCGACCCTTTCGAGGTATGCCACGAACCGACGGTGCGGCTGTGGCGGGCCTCCATGCCTGGCGCTGTCCGCCACCGGCACGCGACCCTCTGCACAGCAAAGCATTTCGAACGGCCGGTTCGCAAGGCAGATCGTCTGGGCGGGTTACACCGCCCGCCCCACCCGATAACGCAGCGTGACGACCCCGGAGTCGTACCCCTTCGACTCCAGCAACGTCAGCGCATGCATCCCGGTGTCCTCGTCGAGCAGCCTGCGCCCGTGCCCCAGCAGGATCGGCACCACGTGCAACTGGATTTCGTCGACCCGTTCGGCGGCGAGCAGTGCCCGCGCGAGGGTGATGCTCCCCCAGACGATCATGTCGCCACCCGGCTCCTGCCGGAGTTGCTCCACGCGCTCGACGGCGTCGCCCGGCCACAGCTGCGCCGGCTCCCGATCCCCCCACGGGGCACTGTCCAGCGTCGAGGAGAACACGAGTTTCGGGATCGAGTTGACGGTCTCGGCCACGACCTCACCCCGAGCCTGTTCGGTGGGCCAGTAGTCCGAGAACATCTGGTACGTCCTGCGCCCCAGCAGGACGAGGTCCGTGTCGGCGAGCAGATGGAGGTTGTACCGGTCCACCTCACCGTAATCCGGCACCGCATCGAAGAAGTCCAGCTCGCCGGACCGCCCGGCGACGAACCCGTCGAGACTCGTCAATTCCTGGACGACGACCCTGCGATGCGATGCGTCCCGCTCTGTGTCACTCATAGATTCCCTCCACCGCCCAGCGGCCTGCCGTGCAGATCACCAGCAGCGCCCGCGACTCTTCCAGCAGCACCTGGGCCCGGGCCGCCGTCCGGGCGGCCGGAGGGTCCCACCACCGCTCGTCCACCGGCCACGGTCCGGCCCATCCGCACACCGCCCACTCTCGGCTCCCCCACCGCAACCGCGCGGGAGGCGCGCTGAACACACCACGTTCCGTGACCGTCACAGCCATACCCCGCTCGTCCGACATCCACACCTCCGGATACGCGGTCAGCACCGCGGCAGGCGCCGGTTCCGGCAACGTGCCCGGCCACGGCTCCGACGGATCGTTGCGCGGAATCAACTCGTCACCCAACGGCAGCAACGTGATGCGCTCCGCCGGGCCCCGCCCACCGCTGAGGACCCCCACCTGCACGGCTTCCCCGCCGAGCAGACCCTGCACCCGCACCAGAGCCCGCCGAGCCCGCTCGTCCTGGTCGCCGACCCCACCCCACAGCCCCAGCTGCAGGGCGCCTGCCGCCACCACTTCCACCGGTTCGAGCCGCAGGACGGCGATACCGGCGGTGGGCCGCTTCTCGCTGCGCCCGGTCAGCCACCCGTCCAGCTGCCACCGCACCCGGTCCGCCGTCGCCTCCGGGGTCAACGGTTCCGCACACCTCCAGATCCGGGACAGTTGCTCACCGTTGCCGGTGCTCGCCGAGATCGACAGCCGGGTGCAGGCCACCGCGGCGTCCGACAGTGTGCGATGAAGCTTCTCCGCCAGCGCACGCCCGGCGAAGGCGGCGGCGTCGACCCGTTCGATGACGGGATCGCACCGTTCCTCGACCTCCAGGTCGGGAGGCAGGGACCGCCCCGACGGCGGACGCTCCGGTTCACCCCGCGCGGCCCGATGTGCCAGCACCGCATCGGTTCCGAACCGCGAGGCCACATCGCCCGCCGACAGCCCGGCGAAACTGCCGATCGTGCGCAACCCCAGCCGGTGCAGCAGATCGACCAGCTCACCGCGGTGGGGTGCCGCAAGGCTCGGCTCCGCGGCCAGTTCCCGCATCGGGAGCGGCGCCAGGAAGGCCGCCCCCTCACCGGGTGGCACGAGAGTTGCTCTGCGCGCGGCGATCACGGCCGTGGACAGCTGATCGGCGATGCCGACCTGACACTCCACCCCCACCGCCGACACCTGATCCACCAACCGTTCCGCGGCGGCTTCCTCCGAACCGAAGTACCGGGCGACACCGCGAGCGGACAGCACCACGAGACCGGGCCGCAGCACCTCGACACCGGGGGCCACCGCGTCGACGGCCGAGGCGACCGGCTCGAACAACCGCGCGTCGCGGTCGGGATCGGCTGTCACCACGTGCAACCGAGGGCACCGGGCCTGGGACTCGCGGCGGCGCAGACCTCTGCGCACCCCGTCCGCGCGGGCCGGAGCCGAGCAGGCGATCACCCGATTCCCCGACGTCACCGCCACCGGATGAGTCGGCGGGAGGTCCGCGGCAGCCGCCGCCGCGACGGCGGGCCAGTCGGGGCACCACAACGCCAGCACCCGGCTCACAGACCCACCACCTCCACCGGCGCAGGGAACGGGGCATTCTCGAGCGGCACCACCGATTCCGGGGTACTCACCCATTCCACCCGGCCCTGCGCCGACCGCACGTCCAGCCGGGTGGTGCGCGGCTGGAACGACCGCCCCCGGGCGCACACCGCCAGGCTGAGGGAACGCAACCGCCCGCATCCCCGGTCCTGAGATCCGTTGCCCAGTCCGGCGTATCCGTGCACCTGGGCTTCCAGCCGCATCTCCGCGCCGTCCCAGTGCCCGTCCGTGACGACCAGGGTCGACCCCTTGCTCCGGGCCCGGGCCACCACCGCACGCGCCCGGGACGGCGCCACCGACGCCCCTCCCAGTCCGAGCACCACCAGATCCATTCCGTCCAGCAGCACCGCGGCGATCTCCACCGGATCGGCACCCGGGTCGGGGATCAGGGCCAGCCGTTCCAGTTGCGCCCCCATCTCGACCGCTGCCAGCACCCCGAGCCGGGGATGCCCGATCACCGCGACGTGTCCGCCGCCCGCGGTCACGGACGCGACCAACCCCAGCAGGAGCGAGGTGGCACCCGACACCGACACCACCGAACCGCGCACCAACCCGCCACGGGGAAGGAGTTCGGCCAGCGCAGCCGGAACCGGGAGTACCCCGGCAGCACGGGAATCGGGTGCTGCGGAAGTGCCCGTCGTGGGGAACGCACTCTCCACCGGGGCGCGGCCCGCCACCGATTCCCCGCGCGCGGGGACTGCGGCCATCCGTCGCCGGAGGTAGTCCAGACGCTCCTGCCGGGACAGCCCGGACAACTCGGGAGACCCCGGCACCGGAAACCCCGGCTCGCCGGCCACTTCAGCCAACTCGACACCCCTGACACTCGGCACCAACAGCGGTCGGCAACCACGGGGAAGACGCGGCTCGAACAGACGCTTTGTTCGAACGTATTTTCGAACTCATTTCAAGTAAAGCCGGTCGGTGGAGGCCCGTCAAGTGGACCCCGAACGGCCAGGTCAGGACCGTCGCGCATCCCGTGTCCGCACAATCCTCTAACCTGAACGCGTGATGGAGCAGGAGCAGAGCGAAAGGGGCATCGGACCCGAATACCTGGTGGCCGGAAGATACCGCCTGCGGTCCAAACTGGGCGGCGGTGGAATGGGCGCGGTCTGGCTCGCACGGGACACCCTGCTGCACCGCGACGTCGCCATCAAACAGGTCACCACGACGGCCGGGCTCGACCCCGACGAGGCCCGCCGTGTCCGCGAACGCACCATGCGGGAAGGGCGCAACGCCGCCAAACTCGCCCACAGCCATTCCATCGCGATGTACGACGTGGCACTCGAGGCCGGCGAGCCCTGGCTGGTCATGGAGTACCTGCCGTCCCGCAGCCTCGCCCAGGCGATGAACATCGCCGACACACTGCCCCCACTCGAGGTCGCGCAGATCGGCGCGCAGGTGGCCGACGCGCTCACCGCCGCGCACGCCGCCGGGATCGTGCACCGGGACATCAAGCCGGGCAACATTCTCGTCGCCGACCGCGGCCGGGAACTCGGCACCGTCAAGATCAGCGACTTCGGCATCGCCCGCGCCAAGGGCGACTCCGCCGACACCACGAACGGGGTCATCACCGGCACACCCGCGTACTTCTCCCCCGAGGTCGCCCGCGGCCAGGACCCCACCGAGGCCAGCGACGTCTTCTCGCTCGGTTCCACGCTGTACACCGTCGTCGAGGGCCAGCCACCGTTCGGGATCGACTCCGATTCCATCGCACTCCTGCACCGGGTCGCGAAGGCCGAGATCTACCGTCCCAGTAAGGCAGGGCCGCTCACCGACACGCTGCTGCACCTGCTCGAGCCCGACCCGGCGCGTCGTCCGACGATGGCCGAGGCCCGCGACGCCCTCGCCCGGGTGGCCATGGCCGGGGACGGGAACGTCGCGCACCTCGTCGGCTCGCCCGTCTATTCCGCAGACGGCACCATCCCGGCGTGGGCACAGCGCTCGACGCCGTTGCCCGACTCACGCCGGCGCAGCAAACTGGTGAGTTCCACCCAGGCCGGGCTGCCCGCGGTGCATCAGAGCACACCGTTGAAGAACGTGCCCCGTCCACTCGGCCGGTTGCAGTGGCCTCCGCGCCCGACGAAGCCCGCCCCCGGATCGCCGGCGCCTACTGTCCGCGATCAGGTGGTGGCGTGGGCGCCGATCGCCATGGGTGTCATGGTCGCGATCCTGATCCTGGCCGTGCTCGTGGCCGTGATCGTCCTCCTCGCCCAGCCCTGACACCCCGGGAGGTCAGTCGATCCGCCGTCGGTGCGCCCACCTCGTGAGCGCATTCCGGTTGGACTGCTGCGTCTTCCGCAGCACGTTCGACGCATGCGTTTCGACGGTCTTCACCGAGATCACCAGTTCCTCGGCGATCTCCCGGTACGTGTAGCCGCGCGCGAGCAGCCTCAGCACCTCCAGTTCCCGCGGCGTCAGCGAATCCAGCTCCGGATCCAACTGCGGCTCAGGAGCATTGGAACGTCCGGTGAAGGAGTCCAGCACGAATCCCGCGAGCCTCGGGCTGAACACGGCGTCACCGCCGGCGACCCGGCGCACGCCGTCGGCCAGTTCCGCGCCCGAGATCGTCTTGGTGACGTACCCGCGGGCGCCCGCGCGGATCACGGCGATCACGTCCTCGGCGGCGTCGGACACACTCAGCGCCAGGCACACCGGACCCGACTCGATGCCCCGCAGCACCGCGACACCGCCGCCGTCGGGCATGTGGACGTCGAGCAGCACGACGTGCGGTGACGTGGCGTTGATGCCGGACACCGCCTCCGCGACACCGCCCGCCTCGCCCACCACCTCCATGTCCGCTTCCCTGCCGAGTTCGGCGCGGACACCGGACCGGAACACGGCATGGTCATCGACGAGAAAGACACGGTACGGGGGTGTTTCAGGCAAAGTCACTGCAGCTGTTCCTCGCGTGGGCGGTAGTGTCACCCCACTCTAGAGCGTGTCGAATGATTCACTCCGTCGCCGCACCACCGCCGGCATCCCGTCTTCCCCGTCCTCGGGGGTATCCGATTGGACGGCGGCGACGGCACTTCGGAACCAGGCCTTCACCAGATATCCGAAGTTCGGCCACGTTCCGTCCTCCGGCCGCACGACGCAGAGACCCGTCATCCATTTGCCGAACGTCGCATGGAATCGCGCCTGAATCGCGGTCCGGTGGACGAACGAGAACACGAGCCACGCCGGTATCACGGCGAACCCCGCCGTCCCCTCGGCCGCATTCGGCGGCACCGACTGTCCGGCGGTCTGCACGACGTAGACGATGACACCGACCACGGCCGCGACAAGCGCGTGCAACGCGAGGTCCAGCACCAGGGCGACACCGCGCCGTAGGTGACCGGCGGGCCGGACTCGCCACAGGCTCTCGACTCCGTTCACGGCAGCCACCCGTCGATCTCGTCGCGGGCCCGCCGGGCGTCGTCATCGAGTCCGGTCCGGTCCAGCACCTCGCCGGCTACGGCCTCGGTGACCCGCGGTGTGCCGACCGTCTCCTCCTGCACGTAGGAGCCGAGCATGCCCCCGAACTGAGAGCGAGGGTCGGTGAACGTCAGCCCGAACGCACCGTTGACCGCCCCCTTCACGCCTCCCTGAACCGCACCTTTGCCGCCCGCCTCGGCGACGTTGCCCCAGTCCATACTGTCGCGCCGGCCCACGTGCACCTCATATTTCTGAAACGCGGCCTCGAGGCCCGCCTGGATCCCGGCGCCGGCCGCTGCACCCGACGCGGCCCGGGTGAGGATGGAGGTGATCAGCTGCCGGATGATCATCCGGACGGTGACCTGTGTGGCCGCTTCCGCCGCGAACGCGGCGGGACTCGCCGCACCGAACGTCATCGCGCTGGCCACGGCCACGGCGACGAGTTCGGCCGCCAGCGCCACCAGGGCCGCGATGATCGACAGTTTCGCGACCCGGATGTCGTCGGCCGACCAGTCGAGGGTGTCGCCGAGTTCGTCGAGCAACCCCGACAACTCGCGGAGCGCCCCGTCCGCACCGACCCGCGCCCAGTGCTCCGCCATCGCGGTGTCGACGTCACCATCGACTCCGGACATCGCCGACCGCATCGCGGCGTCGGCCTCCTCGACGATGTCGTCGAGCGAGGCGCCGGCGTCCTTCCACCCTTGCCCGAGCCGCTCCATCGCCGTTTCGTCCGCGTCGGGCCAGTCCGCCCCGACCACCTTCTCCGCCAGCCACCGGACACCGCCCGGAACCTCGATGCCCATCAGAACAGCCCGGCGAGGCTGGATGCGGTCCCGCGGTCGGTGTCGTCGAACGAGTCGGCGGTGCTCCTCAGCTCGGTCCCGAGCGCGGCCAGCGCCCCGACGGCGAACCCCAGCGAATGCTCGGCGACCTCCGCGGACGGCAGATACCCGTTCGCGAACGTCGTCCCGGTCTCGTCGCCGCCCCAGCACTCCCCCTCGGCCTCGAGGGTCGAGTGCAGTGTGGCGGCGACCTCAGCCATCCGCTGCGACAATGCGTCGAATCGGGGCGCGACGCTGCGCAGATGCGCCGGGTCCACCCACAGCTGCGCGCTCACTGCCACCCGTCCCGCAGGACCGGCCGATTCCACCGCGCGTCGTCGGGATCATCCGGGTCCAGGTCCCGATCGGCCGGGACGGCATCGACGCCAGGTTCGAGGCGCGGAAGGAAGTCCCGCAGACTCGGAGCGCCGGGCACGAGGTCCGGCAGATCCGGCAGGGTCTCGGTCGCGGACACGATCGATCCCATGATGCGCATCGACTCCGTGTGCGCGGCCTCGCCCGCACGCCGGGAGGCTTCCGTCATCGCACGTCCCAGCGACTCGGGGGTGGACCGCCGGAACACGTCCCGTGCGAGGCGCACGTCCACCACGCCGCCCACCGAGTTCACCACCACCTGCACCAGTCCGTCGGCCGACTCCGCACTCACCCGCAGCTGCGCCACCTGCTGCTGAGCGGCATGCAGATCCTGCGTCTGCCGGTCGAGCGTGGCCAGCATCGAATCGATCTGATCCTGCAACTCGTGCTCGCGCACGCGCAGACCCTCACGGTCGAACATGAAATCCCCCCTTGACATCTGGCGTCCCACCCCGCCGCAGCACGATGCGACCACACGACCCCCACAGTCGTATCGCCGGCGAACATTACCCCCTCACCGGGACAGCATGCGAGCAGACGGCGCGCACCACGGCGCCCGCCACGTCGAAAGTGGTGCTCACGCACCCTGACTGAACGGCACGTCCTCGACGCCGGCGGTGTCCGAGTCCCCGGCGGCGCCCGCTGCCGCCCACGTCCGGCCGTTCCGCGGCATGTGAATTCGCACCTCGGTGCCCTTGCCGGGTGCCGACCGCACGTCGACGTGCCCGCCTCGCCGCTCGATCCGTCCACGGATCGACTTCGCCAGCCCCTGACGGTCCGGGGACACTTCGTCGACGTCGAACCCGACGCCGCGGTCCCGGACGAACACACTGACCTGTTCGCGCTCGGCCTCGGCGAACAGGTTGATGTCCGTCTCCCCGGAATGCTTGGCCGCGTTGACCAGAGCCTCCCGCGTCGCGCCGAGCACCGCCGTGAAACTCTCCTTCGACAGACCCTCGCCCGTGCCCTCGACGTCGAGTGCCACATCGCCGACCGTCACCGGTCGCACCGTGACGCCGTGATGGTCCTCGACCTCGCCCGCAATGATCCGCAACGCCTCCGCAAGGCTCGAATGGTCGGTGTCTCCCCCACCGAACAACCACTTCCGCAGTTCCCGTTCCTGCCCCCGGGCCAGCCGCGCGACCTCCTGAGGATGGTCGGCCTGCTTCTGGATCAGCGCCAGGGTCTGCAGGACGGAATCGTGCAGGTGCGACGCAATCTCCTCACGCTCGTCGTTGCGGATCCTGGCCGCACGCTCCGCGCCCAGCGCGCGCCACAGTCGTAGCCACAGGGGCACGGTCAGCAGCCCGGCGCCGACCAGGGTGACCACCACGGCCAGCAACGACGAACGCAGCGCAGCGAAGTCGACCTGCGCGAGGATCACCACACCGAGACCCGACACGATCAACGTCACGCCACCGAGGACCCGCGCCCAGGTGAGGACGGTGGGACGCTGCGGCAGCCCGATGACGGTGCGCGGCCCCTCCGAATCGAATTCGCGCCACACCAGGGCCGCGCCGACCGCCACCACGATGATAGGTGCGATCACCGAACCGACGCGACCACTGAACAACCACGACAACGCGGACGCACCGGCCAGGCCGATCGCGATCAGCCCGTACGCTCTCCGCCGCTCGGACGCACTGGGCTTCTCGGTGTCCGAACCTGCGGCCGTGAAGATCCACAACAGTCCGTAGCCGACGATGCCCGCGCCGGCGAGCGCGGCGAGACAGGCGAACGCGACCCGCACCTTCATCACGTCGACGCCCAGCTGATCGGCGATACCACCCGCGACGCCGCCGACGATGCGACCACCGGTCCGGCGTTCGAGCCGCGGCAGGGGGATACCGCCGGGCGGGACAGGCGCAGTCACGGCACCCGCATACTGGGCACCGCCCGCGGACGTGTTCGACACAGGTTGCACATCTTCGATACTGGCACGATCCCCTGGCCGCGGCATCAGGGTCCAACCCCGACTTCGGTCGGCGTTCCGGCCCACCCCGGCCGGAAAGATCAGGGTAGTTCCCGATGTACGCGCGCCGCGCCGACCGGAACGATGGTCGTATGAGCAATGGGAGCTTCCAAGAGCAGATACAGGATCTGTGGCGGACCCGGCCGGTGCGGTTACCGGGCCGTGGTCACGTCGCCGGTGTCTGTGCGGGAATCGGCTACCGCTACGGCGTCGATCCCGTACTGATACGAGTCGCCTTCGTCGTGTCCACCATTTTCGGTGGCGCCGGTGTGCTCCTCTACCTGGCGTGCTGGCTCGCCCTCACGAAGTCGGGCGACCCCGCCTCCCCCGCGGAGTCGCTGGTGGGACGCGGTCACAGCTCCGACTCGGGCACCAAGACCATCGTCCTTCTCGTCGCACTGGCCATCGCGCTGAGCACCGTCGGCCCCTTCGGTGTGGGCCTCGGCGGCTCCGGGCTGATCAGCATGGCGCTGATGCTCGGCGGGCTGTGGCTGCTGTACCAGCGGCAGCCGATACCTCCACCGTTGCCCGCCGGAGCCGTTGCCCCGGGTGTCGGGACCGGCTATCCCGGGACGAGTTTCTCGCCGGGTCAGTTCGGCGCCAACCCGTTCGGCCCGGGCACGTACGGTCCGAGCGCCTACGGTCCGGGTGCGTACGGTCCGTACACGAAGCTCCCCGACTCCTACATCCCGAGCACGCCCCCCGCCTCGGACGAGAAGCCGGCCGACGCGCCCACCGAGGCACTGAAGCCCGAAACTGCTGCCGCCCAATCCGATCCGGTGTCGTTCGAGAAGACCCCGACGCCCGGTCCGCAGGTCGACGCACCCTCGGCCCCGTTCGCGCCGCTCGAACCGCGACCGCCGGCGTGGGACCCGCTCGGTGTCGCCCCGTTCGCGTGGGACCTGCCCGAACCGGCCAGGACCACCTCTCCCGCAGTGCAACCGGAGCGGACCCACTCCCGACTGACCACCATGGTGATCGGGTTGGCGATCCTCGCGGCCGCGGCAGCGACAGCGTTGTCGGTCGCCACCGGATCCGACTGGTTGAACCCCGGTCGCATCGGCGCCGTCGCGCTGGCCGTCATCGGAGTGGGGTTGCTGATCGGCGGATTCCTGCGCAAGGGCTACGGCCTACTCGTCGTCGCCGGCCCGCTGGCCGGTTTCGTGATCCTCGCTTCGCTCGTCGGTTCACTCGACCTGAACAGCGAGAACATGGGCGATCGGACCTGGAACCCGGCGACAGCGGCCGCCATCGAACCCGCGTACTCCGGTGGATTCGGCAGCTTCACGCTCGACCTCCGGAACGTCACTCTCACCGAGGACAAGACGGTCGACGTCAGCGGGCAGTTCGGTGAGGTCGTAGTGCTCCTGCCGCCCGGCATGAATGTCGAGAACCACTGCACCGCCCAGTTCGGCGACGCGCAGTGCCTCCGGGACGGTCTCGACGGTGGCGTCGACGGCACCGACGGTCCCGTTCTGACCCTCAATGCCGATGTTCGATTCGGAAGTGTGGAGGTGCGCCGTGGATGACATCGACGACACCCAGGACAGCGAGCAGACCCGGACGCGGAAACGCCCGTCGCTTCTACTGCTCCTCGCAGGATTGGCAGCACTCCTGGTGAGCGGCTGGGCACTCGCGGGGCCGTTCTCGCTGGAACCGCTCGCGAACGTCGAGTTCCGCTGGCTGTTCGTGCTGGTCGCGGTGCTGGTCGGCGTGGTGCTCGTGTTCGCACCGAACCGGCGGAAATAGAGGCGCACGCGCACGTGCGCGGTGAGCGAGTCCGAGGACTCGCTCACCGCGCACAGTGCGTCACTCCCACTCGATGGTGCCCGGCGGCTTGCTCGTGATGTCCAGCACGACACGGTTGACGTCGTGCACCTCGTTGGTGATCCGGGTGGAGATCCGCTCGAGAACGTCGTAGGGCAGTCGCGTCCAGTCCGCGGTCATCGCGTCCTCGCTGGACACCGGGCGGAGCACGATCGGGTGGCCGTAGGTGCGTCCGTCACCCTGCACGCCGACGCTGCGGACGTCGGCGAGCAGCACCACGGGGCACTGCCAGATCTGACCGTCGAGCCCGGCGGCCGTCAGCTCTTCGCGCGCAATGGAATCCGCGTGACGCAGGATGTCGAGCCGGTCCTGCGTGACCTCGCCGATGATGCGGATGCCCAACCCGGGACCGGGGAACGGCTGGCGTCCCACGATTTCCTCGGGCAGACCCAGCTCGCGCCCCACCGCCCGGACCTCGTCCTTGAACAGCAGGCGGAGCGGTTCCACGAGCGTGAACTGCAGGTCTTCCGGCAGCCCGCCGACATTGTGGTGGCTCTTGATGTTGGCCGTGCCGGTGCCGCCGCCGGATTCCACGACGTCCGGGTACAGCGTGCCCTGCACGAGGAATTCGACCGTGTCGCCGTGCGCGGCGTTCTCGCCCAGCACATCGCTGACCGCGCCCTCGAAGCTGCGGATGAACTCGCGGCCGATGATCTTGCGCTTGGTCTCCGGGTCGGAGACACCGGCCAGCTCACCGATGAAGGTGTCGGCGGCGTCGACCGTGATCAACTTGGCGCCGGTGGCGGCAACGAAATCCTGTTCGACCTGGGCACGCTCGCCCGCACGCATCAATCCGTGGTCGACGAACACACACGTCAGGTTGTCGCCGATGGCACGCTGCACGAGCGCCGCCGCGACAGCGGAGTCGACACCGCCCGACAGTCCGCAGATCGCCCTGCCGTCGCCGACCTGCTCGCGAACCTGCTCGACGAGGGCGTCGGCGATGTTCGCGGCCGTCCATGCGGGAGGAATGCCGGCGATCTCGTGGAGGAACCGGCTGAGCACCTGCTGGCCGTGCGGCGAGTGCAGCACCTCCGGGTGGTACTGCACACCGGCGAGCTTGCGGGTCCGGTCCTCGAACGCGGCGACGGGTGCGCCCTCGCTCGTGGCCGTCACCTCGAAGCCGGCCGGGGCCTCGGTGACCGCGTCGCCGTGGCTCATCCAGACAGGCTGGCTGGACGGCAGCCCCTCGTGCAGCAGACCGCCCTGCACCTTCAGGTCGGTGCGGCCGTACTCACGGGTGCCGGTGTGTGCCACCGTGCCGCCGAGTGCGCCTGCCATGGCCTGGAATCCGTAGCAGATGCCGAACACCGGAATGTCCAGATCGAACAGTGCCGGATCGAGCTGGGGCGCCCCGTCGGCGTAGACGCTCGACGGCCCCCCCGACAGCACCACGGCGAGGGGATTCTTGGCCGCGATCTCCTCGACGGTCGCGGTGTGCGGGACCACCTCGGAGTAGACCTTGGCCTCACGCACCCGTCGGGCGATCAGCTGCGCGTACTGCGCGCCGAAGTCGACGACGAGGACCGGTCTCTGTTGCTCGATATCTGCCACCGGGTCAGTCTAATCGGCGCAGCTCTGTGGTCTGCGCGACCCCACGACCCGGCCCTCTCGGGCGCTATGCAACGCCGTGCTTCTGCGCGTCGGGCACCGCAGAGCCGTTGCGGATCTCGACGATCGGCAGCACGAGCGCGGCGGGCGCTCCTTCCGGGACGACCGGTGCGATCGGCGCGACCGGGTTCAGGCGCCGGTATCCCTCCCCCTGCGCCGGACGCAGGTCCTCTTCACCCTTGTTGGGCCACAGCGAGGCCGCACGCTCGGCCTGCGCCGAGATCGTCAGTGACGGGTTGACGCCCAGGTTCGCGGACACGGCCGAACCGTCGACCACGCTCAGCGTCGGGTAACCCCACACGCGGTGGTACGGGTCGATGACGCCCTTCGACGGTTCCGACGCGATCGTGCAGCCGCCGAGGAAATGTGCGGTGAGCGGGATGTTGAACACGTCGCCCCAGGTGCCGCCCGCGCGACCGTCGATCTTCTCCGCGATCCGGCGGGTCGCCTCGTTGCCCGCCGGGATCCAGCTGGGGTTCGGCTGACCGTGGCCCTGCTTGCTGGTGACCTTGCGCCGACCGAACAGGCCCTTCTTCGTGTATGTGGTGATGGAGTTGTCGAGGTTCTGCATCACCAGCGCGATGATGGTGCGCTCGCTCCACTTGTACGGGGTGAGGACCTTCAGCGCCGTCGGATCCTTCGCGAGCTCCTTGAGGAACGTCATCCACCGCCGGCCGCCGCCGTCGGTCAGCAACGTCTGCAGCAGGGCCATCGAGTTCGACCCCTTGCCGTAGCGCACCGGCTCGACGTGCGTGTCGGACGTCGGGTGGAAGGACGACGTGATGGCGACGCCCTTCGTGAGCTCGAGCGCGGGGTCCACCTTGTTCTTGGCGGCACCGAGAATCGACTCCGAATTGGTGCGGGTGAGCACACCCAGGCGGTCGGAGATCTTCGGCAGCGCGCCCGTCTCCTTCTGGTCGAACAGCAGATGCTGAGTGCCCCACGTGCCGGCGGCCAGGACGACGTTCGCGGCCGTGTACGTCGTGCGGTTCCGGTTCCTCCGCGGCCCGCTGCGCCGGGTGAAGACGTCCCAGGTGCCGTCGGACGCCTCGCGCAGACCGGTGACCGTCGTCATCGGGATGATCTCGGCGCCGGCCTTCTCCGCGAGACCCAGGTAGTTCTTGAGCAGGGTGTTCTTGGCGCCGTGCCGGCATCCGGTCATGCATTCGCCGCATTCGATGCACCCGGTGCGGTCGGGGCCGACGCCGCCGAAGTACGGGTCCGGCACGGTCTTGCCCGCCTCACCGAAGAAGACCCCGACCGGGGTCTGGATGAACGTGTCGCCCACCCCCATGTCCTCCGCGACCGACTTGATGATTTCGTCGGCGGGGGTCATGTGCGGGTTCTGGACCACGCCCAGCATCTTGCGGGCCTGCTCGTAGTACGGCGTGAGCTCGTCGTGCCAGTCGGTGATGTGCGACCACTGCTTGTCCTGGAAGAAGGAGGCGGGCGGCTTGTAGAGCGTGTTCGCGTAGTTGAGCGAACCGCCACCGACCCCGGCGCCGGCGAGGATGAGGCAGTCGCGCAGCAGGTGGACGCGCTGGATGCCGAAGAAACCGAGAGCGGGCGCCCACAGGAACTTCTTGAGATCCCAGCTGGTCTTCGCGAAATCCGCGTCGGCGTAGCGGCGGCCCGCCTCGAGGATGCCGACCTTGTAGCCCTTCTCGACCAATCGGAGTGCGGTGACACTGCCACCGAATCCGGAACCGACGATGAGGACGTCGTACTCCGTTGCGCGCTGCTTGCTCATCACTCGACCTCCAACGAAACCTGAGTTATTACTCGCCAGTATGCACCCCTCGGCTGTGACAGCTGCCACAAGGGTCACCTAACTGTAACGAGAGGTATCAGGAACGGTCGCGATACCCGCAAACGCACGTCGCCCGATGCCTCACCAGTGCAGTTGAACTGCACCGATGTGACATCGGGCGACGAGAGCAGCGGTGGCGGACGGACGCCTCAGGCGCGGACCGTCAGGCCCACCTTCTGGAATTCCTTCAGATCCGAGTACCCCGACTTCGCCATCGAGCGGCGCAGCCCGCCGACGAAGTTCAGCGAACCGAACGGGTCGTCGGACGGACCCGTGAGGACCCGGTCGAGCGACGGCCGGTCACCGAACGAGACCGGCAGCATCGTGCCGCGCGGAACCGAGGGGTGCGCGGCGGCCGACGGCCAGTACCAGCCGCCGCCGGGAGCCTCCGCGGCGACGGCCAGCGGTGCGCCCAGGACTGCGGCGTCCGCGCCACAGGCGATGGCCTTCGCGAGGTCGCCCGAGGACGTGATGTCGCCGTCCGCGATGACGTGGACGTAGCGGCCGCCCGTCTCGTCGAGGTAGTCGCGGCGAGCAGCAGCGGCATCCGCGATGGCCGTGGCCATCGGAAGACCGATGCCCAGCACCTCACCGGTGGTCGTGGCACCCTCGGTGGAGCCGTAACCCACGATCACACCGGCCGCGCCCGTGCGCATCAGGTGCAGTGCGGTGCGGTGATCGCTCACCCCACCGGCCACGACGGGGACGTCCAGCTCGGAGATGAACGTCTTGAGGTTCAGCGGCTCGCTGTCGCCGTGGGCGACGTGCTCGGCGGAGATGATCGTGCCGTGCACGACCAGCAGGTCGATGCCCGCCTCGAGCAGCTGCGGGGTGAGCGCTCGGGCGTTCTGCGGGCTGACCCGCACCGCGGTCGTGACACCCGCGTCGCGGACCTGAGCCACGGCAGCAGCGAGAAGTCCCGGCTGCAACGGTGCCGCGTGCAGCTCCTGCAGCTTCTTGATCGGCGCCTCGACGTCGACATCCGACTCCGCCAGCGCGACGAGTTCGGCGAGCTTCGCCTCGACGTCCGCGTGACGGCCCCACAGACCCTCACCGTTGATGACCCCGAGGCCACCACGCTTGCCGAGTTCGATCGCGAACGACGGCGACACCAGCGCGTCGGTCGGGTGCGCCAGCACAGGAATGTCGAACCGGTATGCGTCGAGCTGCCAGGACGTCGACACCTCCTTGGAGGAGCGGGTCCGGCGGGAGGGGACGATGTCGATGTCGTCCAGCTCATAGGTTCGTCGGGCTGTTCGGCCCATGCCGATCTCAACGAGGTCGCGCACGCGCGCCCCTTTCTCGTGAATCGTGACTGGTTGCTAGCGAGCGGTGTAGTTGGGAGCTTCGACCGTCATCGTGATGTCGTGCGGGTGGCTCTCCTTCAGACCCGCGGCGGTGATCTGCACGAACTGCGCGTTCTGCAGTTCCTCGATCGACGACGCTCCCGTGTAGCCCATGGCAGCCCGCAGACCGCCCGTGAGCTGATGGGTGACCTGGGACAGCGGTCCGCGGAACGCGACCCGGCCCTCGATGCCCTCCGGGACCAGCTTGTCCTCGGACAGCACGTCGTCCTGGAAGTAGCGGTCCTTGGAATACGACTTCGCGGCGCCACGGCTCTGCATCGCGCCGAGGGAACCCATGCCGCGGTAGCTCTTGTACTGCTTGCCGTTCACGAGGATCAGCTCACCCGGCGACTCTGCGGTGCCTGCGAGCAGCGAACCCAGCATGGCCGTCGACGCGCCTGCCGCCAGGGCCTTCGCGATGTCGCCGGAGAACTGCAGTCCACCGTCGGCGATCACCGGCACACCGTGCGGTTTGGCCGCGGCGACCGCTTCGAGGATCGCGGTGATCTGCGGGGCGCCGACACCGGCGATGACGCGGGTGGTGCAGATGGAGCCGGGGCCGACCCCGACCTTGACCGCGTCCACCCCGGCCTCGATGAGAGCCGCGGCACCCCCGCGGGTGGCGACGTTGCCGCCGATGATCTGCACGCGCTCGTCGACCTCGGCCTTGAGCTTCGAGATCATGTCCAGCACGCCGGCCGAGTGGCCGTGGGCGCTGTCGACGACGAGCACATCCACTCCGGCGTCGGTGAGAGCCATAGCGCGGCTCCACGCCTCGTCGCCCACACCCACCGCTGCGCCGACGAGGAGCCGGCCGTCACGGTCCTTGGTGGCGTCCGGGTGCTGCTCGGTCTTCACGAAGTCCTTGACCGTGATGAGACCTGTGAGCTTGCCCTGACCGTCCACGATCGGCAGCTTCTCGATCTTGTGGCGGCGGAGCAGGCCCAGCGCCACCTCCGCGGTGACACCCTCCTGCGCGGTGATCAGCGGCGCCTTCGTCATGACCTCGGACACGGCGCGGTTCTGGTCGACCTCGAAGCGCATGTCGCGGTTGGTGATGATGCCGACGAGCTGCCCGGCCCCGTCGGTGACCGGAAGTCCGGAGATACGGAAGCGGGCGCACTTGGCGTCGACCTCGGCGAGGGTGTCCGACGGCTTGCAGGTGACCGGGTCGGTGACCATTCCCGCCTCGGACCGCTTGACCGTCTCCACCTGCCCGGCCTGCGCCTCGACCGACAGGTTGCGGTGCAGGACGCCCATCCCACCGGCGCGGGCCATGGCGATCGCCATCCGCGCTTCGGTGACGGTGTCCATCGCGGAGCTGACGAGCGGCACTCGCAGCCGGATGTCCCTGGTCAGCTGGCTGGATGTGTCGACCTGGCCGGGGATGACATTCGACGCCGCCGGCAAGAGCAGGACGTCGTCGTACGTGAGACCCAGCATCGCGACCTTGTTCGGGTCGTCACCGCCGGTGTGTACATGCCCTGCTGAACTTGTCATGCGGTTCGGGCCCTCCATGGAACATAGGTGCGGCGCCGGTGGCGCCGTCTGCGGACATTCAGATCTTCGATCTGGTGGAAACTTTCGGGAACACGGATACAGGAAAAAGGCCGGAGCGACGATCGATATTCCCAGCTCCACACACCATGATATCGGCTCGACGCGATCACCACGGAGCCCACCCACGCTGGGCGTACGCCGAACGGCTGGCGCAGACCGGGCTGACCTGCGTACCGTGGTGCTGTGCGCGATCAACTGCCTCCAGGTCTGCCCCCGGACCCCTTCGCCGGCGACCCCGCCGACCCGTCCGCAGCTCTCGATGCGATCGAACCGGGCCAGCCACTCGACCCCCACGAGCGACTCGCCGTGGAGGAAGATCTGGCCGACCTCGCCGTGTACGAGGCGCTGCTGGCACATCGCGGGATCCGCGGTCTCGTCGTCTGCTGCGAAGACTGCCAGCAAGATCACTACCACGATTGGGACATGCTCCGTGCCAACCTCCTCCAGCTTCTGGTCGACGGCACCGTGCGCCCGCACGAGCCCGCCTACGACCCGACACCCGAGGCGTACGTCACCTGGGACTACTGCCGCGGCTACGCGGACGCCTCGATGAACGACGCTCTGCACGGAGACGGTTTCGACGCCTGATCCGGCACAACCCGATACAGACCACTGTGGCCCGACACGCGAAGTGTCGGGCCACAGTGGTCTGTGCGGGAGGGCCGCCGAACCGCTAGCTGGTGGGCGGCAGCACCGGGACCGGCGTCGTGGTGGTGGGTAGCGGCACCGTCGAAGGCTCCTGCGGCGGCTGCTGGGTGGACGGCTCCGTCGCCGGAATGTCCGAGGGCAGCGTCGGAACCAACATGATCGTGGGATCCGGGCTCGTGGACGGCAACGTCTCGGGCGGCGGCGGCGGCAGCGTGGGCAGCTGTGGCAGCGGAATGGGCGGCAGTCCCGGAATCTGCAGATCCGTCGGCAGGGTTCCCGGCAACTGTCCGACTCCCGGCAGCGTCGTCGAACCGGGTGTCCCCGGCACGGTGGCCGGCAACTCGGTGGCCTGCGTCGGCGCGTCCGTCGTGGTGGTACCGGGCGTCGTCGTCGCAGGCGGCGTGGTGGGGGCGATCTTCTCGACCTCCGCGGCGAGCTTCGCACGCCACACGTCGAGTTCGGTGCGCATGTCGGAGTCACGTACCCCGCCGGCACGGTCGGCGGCGCCCTCGAGCAGGTTCTTCGCCGCCTCCGCGTCGCCCGCGGCGATCAGCCGCTCGGCCTCCTGCAGCTGCGACGTGGTGTCGATCTGCGCGACGGTCGAATCGGCCTGCTGGCTGAACACGACCGACTTGACGCTCCACAGCGGATCGCCGGGTGCGGCGTTGTACGAGAAGATGGTGGCGCCACCCATGACGACCGCGATCGCGGCGGCAGCGCCTGCGATCGGTCGCAACAAGCGGAGCTTGCCGCGGGCGGCGCTGCGTGCGGAACGGGCGTCCGAGGCGTCGATCGCCGCGATCACGTCGTCGAGCAGCGGCCCGGTCGGCATCGGCGTCGCCACGATGTCGGCGCGCCAATTGGTCAGCAGAAGCGCGAGCTCGTACTGCTCCGGCGAATCCGTCGCGACGGGACCGCCACCGGCGATCGCGTCGATCAAAGCGTCGTCGCGGCGCACTGCCGCGACGTCCACCGGTGCGTCGTCTCCTGGGAGATCGGCATCGGGATTGCCGTTGCGCTTGATGCCCCTAGCCAAACCTCTCACCTGCCCTCGTCACTTCTTTTTTCAGTTTCGCTATGGCTCGGTGTTGAGCCACGCGGACAGCTCCCGCGGTACTACCCACGGCCGCGGCCGTCTCCTCGGCTGACATACCGACCACGAGGCGGAGGATCAAGATCTCCCGGTGCTTCTCCGGCAGCGTGCTCAGCAGTTCGTTCATCTGCCTGCTCGCTTCCGAGTCCAGCGCCCTCTGTTCGGGTCCGTCATCGTTGGCTACGACATCCGGTACTTCGGCGACGGGCTCCGACTTGTTACGGGCGGAGTTCCGATGCGCGTCGGCGACCTTGTGTGCGGCGATCCCGTAGACGAATGCCATGAACGGCCGGCCTTGATCCTCGTAACGAGGCAAGGCCGTCATCACGGCGAGGCACACTTCTTGTGCCACGTCGTCCGCGGAGAGTTGTCCCCTCTCCGCAGCACCGACCCTGGCTCTGCAGTAACGCACAACCAAGGGCCGAATGTTTTCCAGGACCAGAGCTAAAGCGGCCCGGTCACCCTGCGTTGCAGCGGCGACTGCGGAGTCCAACTCCTCGCTCGTATTAGTCATCGTTGCTGAATATCCTGGCGTTACAGTGGCACCTCCCCCGATGGGTGTGCTCCCGCTCTCAGCGGAACACTCCAAGAGTAACGGTGCGGACCGAACGGTATTCGCCCGGATTCGCAGCGATTCGCGCGCAACCCGGCCGTCCGGGGCCCGACCAGCGGAGTCAGATTCGGAAGCGCCCACCTCGCGCCCTGATGACGGCTTCGCACTCCTCACGCACGGCCTCCGCACGTGAGTCGGATGTCACACCACCCAGCAACATCGCAGCGGCCCACTTCAGAGGTATCAGGCCGTACCCATCGCACCGGTCGAGCACATCCGCGGCAAGGCGTGCCGCCGGACCGGAATCGGGCTCCCCCGTCATCGACGCACTCCTCAGCAGATCCGACTTGACGTGGTGCCGCGCAGATCCGGCGGCCTCCGAAATTTCCGCTGCGGTCTCGGCGTGGCGGCGCGCCGAGACGAAGTCTCCGCCCGCGAGAAGCAACTCCGCGCTCACCCAGTGCCTGCGGACGCGCTGTCGCCACAGCTCGCCGGGAGCACGCTCGTCCAGATACTCGGAGCACCTGTCGAGCAGCCGCCTGCCCAGGGCCAGCCGGCCGCATCCCAGGGCGTCGGCCGCCAGCCCCGTCAGCGCGTCGCACCGCGCCTCGTCGACGAGGACGCCGTCGTCGCCGAGGCCCGTCCCGACCACGGCGAGAGCCCGGCCGTCGAACCCGGACGCCACACCGTGCCAGCCGAGCTGCCTCAGCAACGACGCCTGCGTGCTCCAGGCGAGCGAGGCGACCGCGGGTTCCGCCACTCCGCCGCGTGTCAGTGCGTCCAGTTCTGCGCGGGATCGGCTGTAGTGCCCCCTGGCGCCCCACGCCACCGCGCGCATCCAGCGTTCGACGGGAACGTCGGACGCCGGTAGCGGGCACGCGCCCGGGTCGGCGCCGAAAGCCGCGCGGATCAACGAATTCGTGGCGTCGGAGCGGAGAGTGGAGTCGGGCACGCCGAGATCATCGCATCGCGCGGACGCTCCGAAGTCAGGTGACCGCGGTGACGGTGCCCACGGCCTCGTCCAGCGTGCCCAGCACTGCTATCGACCGGGGAAGCGACTGCGTCCGGCATCCGGGGCCGCCCGCGAGCATCGTCAGCCCTGTCCGCCTGCGGCGGATCGCACGCAGGAGAGACGGCAGTTCGCATCCGCCGGCGGGCAACCACAGAACGATCACGTCCGGCTCGGCGTTGGTCACGGACGCGAGCAACGCCGACCGGCACAGTGGCAGAGCCATCCGCGTGTCCACCGAGGCCGTGGCGAGTGCGGCGCCCAGGGCCCGGAATTCGAGGCCGTACGGGTCGGCGGGAACGGTGTCCAGCGGGTCCGCGGGCACGTGCACGAGCAGGACACGGCCGCCGCCGCCGATCGGCGCATCCAGCGTCATCGTGGACAGAATCCCTGCGACGCATTCGGCGAAGACGCGGACACTCGCAGCGGCGGCGTCCGAATTCCTCCCCTCGTCCGCCCACTCGAGCACCGGAACGACCAGGGTCGTCCACATGGAGCTGAATCCCCGCTCCGCGACGGCTCGCACGACGATCCGCCGGATGGTCACGACGTCTCGCGCCAGCAATGCACCCGATAAATTCCGGATCGAGGCCTCGGCGCCGCCGAGGCCGGAAAAGGAGGACAAAAGGTTCGACGGGTCTGTTTTCGTCCCGTTCACCGAGTTGTCATCCAGATTTTTCAGACCCGGTCGGTGGTCGCTTTCTGACGAATATGTAGCCATTGCGTTAATCGCATATCTCGCGGCCTCCGCGGAGTTTGCACCGCCGTCCAGAGCGTGTTGCATACATTCGAGCCGGGCGACGTCGCGCGGGGTGTACCGCCGGTGACTTCCCTGCGCGTGAAGGGAGGGTCCGATGCCGTATCTGCGGTCCCAGGTGCGGAGCGTCGACGGAGCTACCCCGAGCTTTCTGGCCAGGGCAGATACCGAGATCGTGGGTCCCTCGTCCGGGTATCCGGAAGGGGGTGGGGTTTCAGGCTCCGCGGGCTGGGGCACCCGGACATCGTCACCCGTGACCGAGGGTCTTTCAACCCGAAACGGAATCACGGAACCGCGGGAAAGTAAATATTTTCCAGGTTAACTTTCAGTTCGTGGGATATGTAAATCGCCACTGTGAACAACTATTGACGCGATTTCACAACCGACTCTACGGTTAGCGACGTGAATGATTCAGTGGCTTGAACGTACCTACGAGCCCACGGTCCGCTCGTCGCCCGAGGCGAGCTTGCAGCTAAGGAGTCCACATGCCTGCACCCAACCACCTGCCCGGCCCGAACGCCGATATCTGGGATTGGCAGATGCACGGACTGTGCCGCGGGGTCGACTCCTCGATGTTCTTCCATCCGGACGGAGAGCGCGGCCGGGCGCGCGCGCAGCGGGAGACCCGCGCCAAGGAAATGTGCAGACGCTGCCCGGTCCTCGCCCAGTGCCGCAATCACGCCCTGAGCGTGTCCGAGCCGTACGGAATCTGGGGCGGAATGTCCGAGACCGAACGCGAGATGCACGCCCGGCACAGACGCGGCCGGATAGCCGTCTGACCGCTCGACGACACTCACCGGGGAACCCTCGTCGCCGTACGGGGGTTCCTCGCGTCACATCGATCCCCTCGACACCCATCCACCGCGACGCGGTCTCCGAATGCCTACCGGCTGGAGGAGATGAGTGGATGTGCACGCTACCGTGGTTCTCGATGAAGCGAGACGAGTGCCGGTGACGACCCCCGAAGGCAACACTCCGGCAGACGACGTGTGCTCGGCGGACGCAGCCGGGGCACACAGGGCCCGAACCACCGAATCCGCTGAACTCCACGACACCATGGCCCGCGTCGCGAACGGAGACGCCGACGCGTTTGCCGAACTCTACGACCGGACGAGCGCCCGAGTGCACGGCATGGTTCTGCGCGTCCTGCGCGACCCCGGGTACGCGGAGGAGACGACGCAGGAAGTCTTCCTCCAGGCGTGGCGCACCGCGTCGAACTTCGATCCGGCGCGCGGCTCCGTACTGTCCTGGCTGATGACGCTCGCGCACCGCCGGGCGGTCGACCGCGTGCGATCGGAACAGGCAGGCACCGACCGCGAGGCGCTCTACGAGACCACCAACATCGCAGGGCCGTTCGACCACGTCACCGAGGAGGTGACCCGCCGGCTCGAGCATCAATCGGTGCTCGCCTGCCTCGACTCGCTCACCGACACCCAACGTGAGTCCGTCGCGATGGCGTACTACGACGGCCGCACCTACCGAGAGGTCGCCTCCCAGCTGGGGGTCGCCCTGTCCACGGTGAAGACGCGCATCCGCGACGGACTGACGCGTCTTGGCGGGTGCCTGGGAGGTCTGTGACATGAACGACGAACTCGTGGGCATGGCCTACCCGTACGCACTCGATGCGCTCGACGACAGCGAACGTCGCGAACTCGACACCGATCTCGCCACCACCGACGAGGACACCCGCTCCACGTTCACCGACGAGGTCCGGCGCATCCGTGAAGCGTTCGCGGTGGTGAGTGCGGTGGGAGCCGTCGAACCCCCGCCCCGGGTGCGGACGCGAGTCCTCGACGAGGTCAGGCAATCCGCGTCCGGGCCGACGTCGCTCACCGAACGCCGGTCCCGCCGGCGCCGCTGGAAGGTCGCCGTCGCCGCCGCCGCGGCCGTCGGGGTGCTCGCCGGCGGGACGGTGATCGTCCGGCAGCTCACGGAAGGTCCGTCGCCGACCGTGGCGGAGCAGGTTCTCGACGCCTCCGACGTGCACTCGTCGACGAGTGCGATCGCGGCAGGCGGGTCCGCGACCGCCAACTACTCGAAGTCGCAGGACGCCGTGGTGTTCGTGCTGGACGGTGTCGCCCCGCCCAGCGCCGACACCGTGTACCAGCTGTGGCTGATGCCGGCATCCGGGGACGCGCCCGTGCCCGCCGGAACCATCTCTCCCGCAGACGTGGAGCCGACCACGACGATCGTCCTCGACGACGTGGGGTCGATGTCTAAGCTGGCCGTCACGGTCGAACCGCCCGGAGGATCACCCCAGCCGACGTCGGAACCTTTTGCGGTGCTGCAACTGAGCTGATCCGGCGCTGCCCGACAGAAGAAACCCCCGCGCGGTGATCCGCACGGGGGTTTCCTCGCTCGAACGATCGGAGCCCGATCGGTCGCGAGGGCAGAGCCTAGTGGCTGTGCCCGTGACCGGTCTGCTGCTCGACCTCTTCCGCAGGCTTCTCGACCACGGCGCTCTCGGTGGTGAGGATCATCCGCGCGACCGAGGCCGCGTTGACGACTGCGGAGCGGGTGACCTTCACGGGGTCGACGACACCGTCGGCGAGCAGGTCGCCGTAGGTCAGGGTCGCGGCGTTGAAACCGTGGCCCTTGGGCTGCTCGGCAACCTTGCTGGTGACGACGGAACCGTCGAGACCGGCATTGCTGGCGATCCAGAACAGCGGCGCCTGCAGTGCTTCGCGCACGACCTTGACGCCCGTGGCCTCGTCACCGGTCAGACCGAGGTTGTCGGCCAGCTCGGTGCTCGCCTGGACGAGGGCGGAACCGCCACCGGGGACGATGCCCTCGGCGACAGCGGCCTTCGCGGCGTTGACGGCATCCTCGACGCGGAACTTGCGCTCCTTGAGGTCCGTCTCCGTGGCCGCGCCGACCTTGATGACGGCGACGCCACCGGCCAGCTTCGCCAGGCGCTCTTCGAGCTTCTCACGATCCCAGTCGGAGTCGGTGTTCTCGATCTCGCGGCGCAGCTGCGCGACGCGACCCTTGATGTCGTCGTCGGTTCCGGCGCCGTCGACGATCGTGGTCTCGTCCTTGCTGACCACGACGCGGCGTGCGCTGCCGAGCAGGTCCAGTCCGGCGTCCTTCAGCGTGAGGCCGACGTCGGAGTTGATGACCGTGCCACCGGTGACGACGGCGAGGTCGTCGAGGAACGCCTTCCGGCGGTCACCGAAGAACGGCGCCTTGACGGCGACGGCCTTGATGGTCTTCCGGATGGAGTTGACCACGAGCGTCGAGAGAACCTCGCCCTCGACGTCCTCCGCGATGATGAGGAGGGGCTTGCCGCTCTCGGCAACCTTCTCCAGCAGCGGCAGGAAGTCGGGCAGGGACGTGATCTTCTCGCGGTACAGCAGCACGAGCGCGTCCTCGTACACGGCCTTCTGTGCGTCGAGGTCCGTGACGAAGTACGGCGACAGGTAG
This sequence comes from Rhodococcus sp. JS3073, assembly GCF_026810085.1. Taxonomy (NCBI): domain Bacteria; kingdom Bacillati; phylum Actinomycetota; class Actinomycetes; order Mycobacteriales; family Nocardiaceae; genus Rhodococcus; species Rhodococcus sp. JS3073. Next base: position 1,149,274 of record NZ_CP113951.1, read on the forward strand.
CCCTTGTCGAATTGGACGCCCTCGGTGATCACGAGCTCGGTCGCCAGTGTCGAGGATTCCTCCACCGTGACGACGCCGTCGGTGCCGACGCGGGTGAGCGCCTCGCCGACCATTTCGCCGATTTCCTCGTCGCGCGAGGACACGGTCGCGACCTGGGCGATGGACTTCTTGCCCTCGACCGGGGTGGCCGCTGCGAGCAGCGCCTCGACGACCTTGTCGGCCGCGGCGTTGATGCCGATGCCGAGTGCCATCGGGTTCGCACCCGCGGCGATGTTCTTCAGACCGCCCCGCACGATGGCCTGAGCCAGCACGGTCGCGGTGGTGGTGCCGTCGCCTGCGACGTCGTTGGTCTTGGTGGCGACGCTCTTGACGAGCTGCGCGCCGAGGTTCTCGAACGGGTCCTCGAGGTCGATCTCCCGGGCGATGCTGACGCCGTCGTTGGTGACGGTCGGGCCGCCGAAGGCCTTCGCCAGGACTACGTGGCGGCCACGCGGACCCAAGGTCACCTTGACCGCGTCGGCAAGCTTGTCGACTCCACGCTCGAGAGACCGGCGTGCGATCTCGTTGAACTCAATCTGCTTGGACATGTGTTCTGTCTTCTCCTGGATCTCAGGGTTACGCGCGTGAACGCACTCCGCCCCGGGATCCTGTGGGGACTCCGGGGCGGATCACGTATGGCTTACTTGGAGACGACAGCCAGCACGTCGCGTGCCGACAGGATCAGGTACTCCTGGCCGGCGTACTTGATCTCGGTTCCGCCGTACTTGGAGTAGATGACCGTGTCACCCTCCTTGACGTCGACCGGGATGCGGTTGCCCTGCTCGTTGACGCGGCCTTCGCCGACTGCGACGACGGTGCCCTCCTGGGGCTTCTCCTTGGCCGTGTCGGGAATGACCAGGCCGGAGGCAGTCGTCGTCTCAGCCTCGTTGGCCTGGACGAGGATCTTGTCCTCGAGCGGCTTGATGTTGACGCTCGCCACGATGAGCCCTCCACTTTGGGGTATGCGGATCCGGAGACTTCTCCGGACTCCTGTTTGAGTGTTCCGTTTACGGCACTTCACACAGCCCCGTCGTCGCGGGTGCCGGAGCTCGATCGGCGCCACTTGGCACTCTATACGTGAGAGTGCCAACGCTCAAGGAGAAGGGGGTGGTAAACCGCGCCGGGCCGAATGTCGGCCTGTCTCACGGGTCGTCACCTAAGGTTCCTCTGGTGTCTGACATCAATCGGCGTAAATTCCTGACATTTGCCGGACTCGGGGCGATCGGGGCAGTGGGATTCGGAGCACGCCCGTGGGGGTTGCAGTACGCGGGCGCGGCGCCGCTTCCCACATCCGGGGCAGGTACCACCCTCGAAGCGGTGGCCGTCCCTCTCGGCAACTCCGGCTACCGCAGGCTCGGCGCAGGACCGGGGTGGCCGACGATCGTGCGCACCGAACTCGCCGAAGCTCGCAGCGGGCGCGAGGACCGGCGCACCGCCGTCGCCTCCCTCGTCCAGCTCACGGACGTCCACCTGGTCGACGCCCAGTCCCCGATGCGTTTCGAATACGTGCACCCCTTCACCGGTTCCGCGTTCCGCCCGCACGAGACACTCACCGCACAAGGTCTCGTCGCCCTGGTCGCACGCGTCAACGCGCTCGCGTCCGGCCCGCACACCCAGCGCCCGTTCGACGCGGTCGTGAGCACCGGCGACAGCACCGACAACAAGGAATTCGCCGAACTCGGCTGGTTCCTCACCGCACTCAACGGGGGCACCATCGTCCCCAACACAGGCGCGCCCGACCGCTACGAAGGCGTGCAGAACTCGGGTGCCGATCTGTACTGGAACCCGGAGTCCTCCATTCAGGACATGTACAAGAAGGCCGGGTTCCCCGAGATACCCGGCCTGCTCGGGGCGGCGATCACTCCCGTCACGAGCCCCGGACTGCGCACCCCCTGGTACTGCGTCTTCGGCAATCACGACGACTCCGTGCAAGGCACTGTCCCGAGCGGCATCCCACCGCTCGAAGCCATGTACACCGGTTCGCTGAAGTTCGAGGTCCCCGGGTCGCCGGAGCAGGCGAAGGCCGTCGACATCGCCACCAGGTTCGACCCGGGCGCCATTCCCGCCGCCCTGTCCGCGTTCACGATCCCACCGCGGGTCGTCACACCCGACCCCGCACGCGCCCCGTTCACTCCCCGCCAGTTCATCGCCGCACACCTGGACCCCGCCAACACCGGTCCCGGACCGGTCGGCCACGGTTTCGCACCGGACGCCGGTGAGACCGGGATCGGCTACTACTCGTTCGAGATCGCACCCGGCGTGGTCGGCATCAGCATGGATTCCACCAACCGGGCGGGGTTCGTCGACGGCTCGCTCGGCGCGGCGCAGTTCCGGTGGATCGAGGACACCCTGGCGGCCGGCAGCAGCCGGTATTTCGACACGGCGGGCAACCCGGTGACGCAGGCACGCAGCGACACCTGGTTCGTTCTGTTCAGTCACCACACCAGCGGCAGCATGGACAACGTCGTTCCCGACCCGGCGGCCCCGGCGGAGCCCCGGATCCGGGGCTCGCGACTGGTGGATCTGCTGCACCGATTCCCGAACGTCCTCGCCTGGGTCAACGGACACACTCACGAGAACCGGATCACCCCGTGGCCCGGATCGACTCCGGAACAGTCGTTCTGGGAGATCAACACGGCCTCGCACATCGACTTCCCCCAGCACGGGCGGATCATCGAGGTGGTCGACAACGTCGACGGAACCGTGTCGCTGCTCACGACGCTGTTCGAGGCCGACAGCCCCTACGCCGTCGAGCACACGGATCTCTCACCGCTCGGCTTGGCGTCGCTGTACCGGGAGTTGTCGTTCAACGACATTCACGCCGACCCCGACCTGCTCGGCGGGACGCCCGACCGGAACGTCGAACTGGTGCTGGCGTCGGGTCGTTAGACCCGGCGCCTGCGGGCCCAGCCGACCGCCGCGACGACCGCGCGGATGCCGACGCCGAGCAGGATCAGGTTTCCGATGATCTGCACACTCACGACGGCGCGCGACGGATCGGTCGTCGCGGCGATGTCGCCGAACCCGACGGTCGAGAAGACGGTGAGCGAGAAGTACAGCGCACCCATGCGCGTGAGGGGTTCGGTGAAGTAACCCGGATCACTTTCGGACATCAGGCAATACCCTGCCGCGAATCCGAGGAGGTAGATCGGCAGGATCAGGGCCAGAGCTTCGATCGCCTGGAGCGCCGGTATGTCGGACTGGACGATCCGCCGGATCTGCCAGACCGCGACCAGCACGACGACGAGCAAACCGCCGGCCAGGAAGAACACGCCCGACACGTCCCCGAACGAGGTCCACGGCAGGGCGAAGTAGACCACGACGCATAGGACGACGGTGACCAGCGGGCGCAGAAAGGCGCGCAGCAGAAGCCGTCGGCGCTCACGTCTCGTGAGGTCGCGAAAATCGCTGGCGCGTCGCATGAGATTCCTTTGGACAACTGTGCAGGTGAGACCGGATATCGAGGGCCATCCTCGTCTTCTGCGGCCGAAAGTCGGGAGCGAAATCCGTTTGTTTTCTGTAACGTTCAGATAACAGTCGCCGATTCAAGGGGCAGGGAATCCCCGCTGAGCAGGGTGTTCCGACAGAGATGGCAGGTCACGCGTCGAAAACGTGAGGGGGTGTGTGATGGGGATGTCCTTGGGGATGTCCACCGGCGCGGCCGGTGTGGGTTCCGCCCTCGTCACCACGGCCTCCAACGGTTCGCAGAACGTCGAGTTCCGGTACCTGTCCGCCGATCAGGCGCACACCGACCTCGGTGACCTGGTCCGCTCGTCGATATCCCTGATGACCACCCAGGTCCCTGCCGACCCCACCACTCCCGACGCCTTCGCCGTCGCGTACCGCACGGCGGAACAGGCGCATTCGATCCGCAGCGCCGTCAGCAGGCAGCGGCACCGCGTGCATCTCGTGCCCGAGACCGCCGCCACTCTCACCTACCTGCGTCACACCGGTGAGGTCGCTCAGCATGCCACGGTGGCCATCGTCGACTTCGGCGAGTCCGGACTGTCGGTCGCCGTGGTCGATCAGGTGGACGGCACCGTCCTGCACGCCGACCGCACGAGCCACGTGAGCGGCACCGGAATCGACGATCTCGTCTTCCATCACGTCGTCGCCGGCCTCTCCACCCCGCATCCCCTGCGGCACCTGGACCGCGACCTGCTCTCGGCGCGGTGCCGCGTCGCCAAGGAGCAGTTGTCCTCGGAGTCGAACGCGCACGTCGACATCGATCTGCCGGGCATCCGCCCGATCGGGATCAGCCGCACCAGGTTCGACGAGATCGTCGCACCGACCGTCCGGGTCGCGGTGGAGTTCATCCGTGCCACCGTCGCCGACTCCCCGCGGCAACCGGACGCCCTGGCCCTCGTCGGTGGTGGCGCGAACATTCCCGCGATCACCGCCGCTGTCGCCGACGCGTTCACCGCACGGGTCGTCGTGATGCCCGAGCCCGACACCGCGACCGCGAAAGGTGCGGCGTTGCTCGCCGTCTCCTCCGCCATCCGCGACTACCCGGCCACCGAGTCGAACCGCCCCGGTTCGGCCGCCAAGGTGTCGGGGGCACTCGTCGGCGCCCTCGTGGTCGGAGGGCTCGTACTCGGCTACGGCGTCAAGGAACTCGCGCCCGCGCCCGATCCCAACGTCTCCCCCGCGGGGACGGACATGTTCCAGACCACCGAGCAGGTCACGACCACGACGACGGACGACCCTCCCGCCACGCGGATTCCGTCGTACGATCCGACGCCGACGTCGGAGTACTACCCGAATCAGGTTGTCCCGCCCACGTCCGAAGCGCAGACGGACCGGACGCCCGAGCAGGCGCCCGATGCGACGAGCGAGCCCACGACGCCGCGCACCACCACCCCGGTACCGACACCCTCGGCTCCCCCGCATCCGACACTGCCCGGAACGAACCCGTCACAGCCATCGTGGCCGCACATCGAATGGCCCGCGATTCCGCCGCTGTGGCCGCAGGTTCCGGGGGAATCCACGCCGAACGAACCGAGTCCGGTTGCGCCCGCACCCGACGTTCCCGAGGTGGCACCGCCGCCTGCGGAGACGCCGGCCGCGCCCGCGGAACCTACTGCGCCCGCTGCGCCCGCGGCGCCTACTGCACCCGCGACGCCCGAAGGGCCCTTCCCGATGATCCCGGCGCCGGGCACAGTCGCTCCGAGTCCCGATGCGGCGAAACCGAGTGGTGCTCAGCCCGGTGCGGCGCTCACTCCCCCGGCCACGCAGACCGTCACGATTCCGGTCAGCTGAACACCTGACTGGTCGCCACCGACAGTCCGGGGTCGCTGGCCACGGTCAGCAGGGACGGCGCGGCTCCGCCGGCGATCAGATGCGCGCCGAGCGAGGCGATCATCACGCCGTTGTCGGTGCACAAGCGCGGTTTCGGCACCCGCAGGGTCAGTCCGGCGTCGGCGCAGCGTTCCTCGGCGAGTGCGCGGATGCGTGAGTTGGCCGTGGCGCCGCCCCCGAGTACCAGTGTGTCCACGCCGACGTCGCGGGCTGCGCGCACCGCTTTCATCGTCAGCACGTCCGCCACGGCTTCCTGGAAGCTCGCGGCGATATCCGGCACCGAGCAGGCCTCCCCGGCCCGCTCCTTGGATTCCACGTACCGTGCGACAGCCGTCTTCAGCCCGGAGAACGAGAAGTCGTGCCGGGCGTCCCGGGGACCGGTCATTCCGCGCGGGAAGGGAATGGCGTTGCGGTCGCCGTCCTGCGCCGCGGCGTCGAGGGCCGGGCCCCCGGGGAATCCGAGGCCGAGGAGGCGGGCCACCTTGTCGAAGGCTTCGCCGGCCGCGTCGTCCACGGTGGTGCCGAGTTCGACGATGGGTTTCGCAAGGTCCTCGACGTGCAGGAGATGGGTGTGCCCACCGGACACGAGCAGCGCCACGCACGGCGGCATCGGTCCGTGTTCGAGGGTGTCCACCGACACGTGACCGCCGAGGTGGTTCACCGCGTAGAACGGGACGTCCCACGCCGCCGCATACGCTTTCGCCGCCGCGACACCGACGAGCAGGGCGCCGGCCAGACCGGGTCCGATGGTGACGGCGAGAGCGTCCGGCTTGGCGATCCCGGCGGCGGCGAGGGCCCGCCGCATCGTCGGGACGATCGCCTCGAGGTGCGCGCGGGACGCGACCTCCGGCACCACCCCGCCGTACCGTGCATGCTCCTCGACGCTGGATGCGACCTCGTCCGCGAGGAGTTCGCAGGTTCCGTCGCCGTTCCACCGGACGATGCCGACTCCGGTCTCGTCACAAGAGCTTTCGATCCCCATGACGATCATTGCACCGGCTCCTCACCCGATCCGGGGCGACGCATCGTGAAGGCGTCCGCACCGCTCGGTTGGTAGTACTTCTTACGTGTTCCCACGATCTCGAATCCTTCACGTCGGTAGAGGGCGATCGCCGCGTCGTTGTCGGTTCGCACTTCGAGAAACACCGGGCCACCCCGGGTGTCGGCCACGCGGAGGAGCTCGTCGAGGAGGGCTCCGCCGATCCCCCGGCGCTGACACGCCGGATCCGTTCCGATCGTGTGTATCTCGGATTCGGGATGTGAGCCGTTGCCCAGCAGGGCGATTCCGGCGTACCCGACGACGTGGCCGGTGTCGTCCCGCGCCACGGTGTAGTGCACGTGCGGGGCGGCGAGTTCCGCCCTGAATGCGCCCGCGCTCCAGGGTCCGTCACCGGCGAACAGGAGTGTCTCGAGCTCCGCGCACCGTTCGGCGTCGGCGACCGCCATCGGTTCGATGCGGAATGTCATTTCTTCCGGTCCGCCAGTTCGACCGCGTCCGGGCGCCGTAGATAGAGCGGCACGAGCGCCGCCGGGGCGGCACCACTGAACAGGGCGTCCGCGGCCACCGCGACCAGCCCTGCGGGCGACGGTGTTTCCACGGGCTCGACCGGCAGATCGAAGAAGTCGACGTGGGACGGCGATCCCGCCACCACCTCGGACGGCATCGGCTCGAGTTCGCGCGGCTTCACCACCGCGGGACCTTCGACCCGCACCCCAGCCGAGTAGCGCGCCCAGTACACCTCACGCCGGCGTGCATCCGTGACGACCAGCAGATTCCGGTCACCGTCCACCTGCGCGGCGATGGCGTCGAGGCTGCACACGCCGTGGGCCGGAATACCGAGGGCGTCGGCGAACGCGGCGGCGGTGGCCATCCCCACGCGCAGTCCGGTGAACGGCCCGGGTCCGGCGCCGACCACCACCGCGTCGAAGTCGGCGGCGACGTGACCCGACTCGGTGAGGCACTCGAGGATGTGCGGGGTGAGCACTTCCGCGTGGGCGCGCGGGTTGACCGTCACACGCACCGCGAGGGTGTCCACCGCCTCCACCGACGCGGAATCGGCCGAAACCCGGACGACTCCGGCGGTCACGGCAGGCGTGGACGTGTCGATGGCGAGAACAAGCACGGTAACTGAGGGTACTCGCACGTCAGAACCGCTCCCGACACCCGACCCCGTCAGGAAATCCACTCCCAGTGGGCGGTGCGGACGTCCGTCTCCGGTTCGCGGCGCAGGCGTACCCGCAGGTGACGATCAACCAGCTGCTCGGCGATGCCCTCGCCCCATTCGACGACGACAACCGCTGCAGCCAGGTCGGTGTCGAGGTCGAGCGCGTCGAGTTCGTCCAGTGCGTGGGGGCCGCTTCCGCCCAGTCGGTACGCGTCCACGTGCACCATTCCGACCGGTGCGCCCCCGTCGGGGCGCGTGCCCGCCCGGTGCTCCCGCGCGATCACGAATGTGGGCGAAGTCACTCGCCCCTGCACGCCGAGCCCGGCTCCGATCCCCTTCGTCAGTGCGGTCTTCCCCGCACCGAGTGGTCCGTCGAGAACTACGAGATCACCGGCGACGAGTCCCCGGGCGAGGTCCCGCCCGAACTGCTCGGTGTCCTCCGCCGTCGGTAACACCACGGTCCCGCTCACGGGCAACACTCCCTCCTCAGCCGACATCGGACTGCTCACGCGACTCGTACGTGGCCAGGCCACGATGCAGCACCCGGTCGACTGCGTCCGACACGACGGTCGGGAACTCGAGCTGCACCAGATGGCCGGCGCCACGCACCCGCACCAGTTCGGACTCCGGAAGGTCCGCTGCCAGTTTCCGGGAGCTGCCGAACGGGATGATCATGTCGCTGTCGCCGCACACCACGACGGACGGGGTGTGCTCGATCGCCGCGAGTGACGCGGACTCGTCGTGCAGTTCGAGTGTGCGCAGAAAGTTGACGATGGTGACCACCGACGTCCGGTCCAGCATGGAGTCGGAGAACTTGTGCAGCCGCGGACTCACGTCCGTGCCGTACGACGCCGCCCGCAGAATCGGGGTGATCAGCACGCGGGCCGCGCCGCGCGCGTGCTGGACGAGTTCGGGCGAGGTCCGGACGGCCAGCCGGAAGCCGTCGATGACCGGGTTCTGCAGGTTCCGCGTCAATCCGGTCTCGCTGAGACCCGCAGCGGCCGTGGCCACCAGGCCCACACCGACCACCCGCGACGCCACCAGTTCGGGACGCAGACCGGAAAAGGCCAGCACCGTCATCCCGCCCATCGAATGCCCCACGAGCACAACCGGTCCGGTGGGGGCCTTCGCCTCGATCACGGTCGCGAGATCGGCGCCCAGCTGAGCGATGGTACAGCTCGCCGTGGACGGCACACCCGAATCGCCGTGCCCGCGTTGGTCGTAGAACACCATCCGCACGTCGTCGCCCCACCGCTCGGCGAGCTGGCGACGCTGGAAATGCCACGACGTCATGTCCAGGCAGTAGCCGTGCACGAACACCGCCGTCACCGGCGCATCCTCCGGGCCGACCTCGCGGACCGCGAGCGCGACGCCGTCCTCGGTGACCACGACGCTGCGCCGGTCCCGCGACATCAGCGTGAAGTCCTCGTCGCCGTAGATCTCGCGGCCCGGCCGGGCCGCGCTGCGCAGCGCGTTGACACCGGCAACCGAACCGAGCGCCAGTGCGCTCAGCACGCCGCCGACGAGCCCCAACCGCTTCGACAACCCCATCTAGGTGCCCGTCCCGCCGACGTAACTGCGCACCGTGCGTCCGCGTACCCCGGTCACCACCTCGTAATGGATGGTGTCCAGTTCGTCGGCCCACGCCTGCGCGTTGGGCTCGCCGAGGTCGCCGTTGCCGAAGAACACCGCGGTGTCCCCCTCCCGGACTCCGCCGCCGTCCGGTCCGAGATCGACGACCACCTGGTCCATGCAGACGCGTCCGATCCCCGGACGTCGCTCCGAACCCAGCTGGACCTCGAAACGGCCGCTGAGCGAGCGCGGCAGCCCGTCCGCGTACCCGAACGGCAGCAGCGCCACCGTCGTATCCCGTGGGGCCACCCACTGGTGTCCGTAGGACACGCCTTCACCTGCCGCTACCTTCTTCACCAGAGCCACCCTCGATCGCAGTGTCATCGCCGGGCGCAACCCGAACTGACCGAGTTCGGGAACGGGCGACAACCCATATATCGCGATTCCCGGGCGAACCATGTCAAACCGCAGGTCGGGACGGGTCAGGGTGGCCGCGGAATTGGACAGGTGCACCACTTCGGGGACCAGCCCCTGACGCTTGGCATCTGCGATCGCGCCGACCAGGCGATCGCGCTGGGAATCGATCCAGGCGTGGTGCGGCTCGTCGGCGTGGGCCAGATGCGAGAAGATGCCGCGCAGCCGCACCGATCCCTCGGCCTGCGCGCGCGCCAGATCGACGAGGACCTGCGCCAGCTCGTCGGGTGCCACCCCGTTGCGATTCAGTCCGGTGTCGACCTTGATCGTGACGATCGCCGTGGTGCCGACGCTCCGGGCCGCAGCGACCACCGCGGCGAGGTGGCGGGGCGAGGAGACGCCGAGTTCGACCCCGGCCGCGATCGCGGGGGCGAAATCGGCGTCGACGGTGTGCAGCCACGCGAGGACGGGTGCGTCGATGCCGGCGCGGCGCAGAGTGAGTGCCTCGGACACTGTCGTCACGCCCAGTTCCGATGCTCCGGCGGCCAACGCTGCGCGTGCCACGGGTACCGCGCCATGGTTGTAGCCGTCCGCCTTCACGACGGCCATAATCGCCGCGTCCCGGGCGCTGTCGCGCAGGATACGGACGTTGTGCGCAATTGCATCCAGATCGACCACGGCCTCGGCCTGCGGTGCCGGCGCCGCCTGTGCGGGCGCTGCGGGTTCGCTGTGTCCGTGGTCGTCGGCCGGTACTGCTTCAGCAAGCGTCATGTGTTCGATCCTGCCATTCACGATGAGGCCGGCATTTCTTCGGGTGACACCCCCGCACGGAGAACTCTGATCGACTCCCTGAGGTGCGCGAGCAGCGTCCCGGCGGAGATCGGTGCTGTTCCGCGGCCTGCGGACAGGTCCGCGCCACCGCCTCGGGCCGCCAGGTTCGCGGCCAGCGAGTGAGCTCGCGCACCCACCGCTGCGGCCCGGGCCGGAGCGATACCCGCGGCCATGAGCGAGCCGATGATCCCGGCGAGCACGTCCCCCGCCCCCGCGGTGGCGGACCACGACCCGCCCGCCTCGTTGACGAAGATCCGGCCCCCGGGTTCCGCGATCACCGTGGCCCGCCCCTTGAGCAGCAGGTGCACGTTCAAGTCGGCGGCGAGAGCGCGTGCCGACGCCACCCGGTCCGGACCCGGATCCTTCCCGGTCAGCCGGGCGAACTCCCCGGCGTGCGGGGTCAGCAGTGTCGCTGCGGTCCGCGACCGCACCAGGTCCGGGTCCTCGGCGAGCAGGGTCAGACCGTCCGCGTCGACCAAGACGGGCACGTCGGAGTCGAGCAGCGTCCGCAGGGTGCGTCGGGCGGCGTCGTCGGTTCCCATACCCGGCCCGACCACCCACGACTGGACGCGTCCCGCCTTCGCGAGATCGGCGGTCGCGATCACCTCCGGCGAGTGCGCGAGCACCTCGTTCGTGCACGGCCCGGCGTAGCGGACGAGCCCCGACGTGGCCGTGACCGCGGCGCCCGTACACAACACGCCTGCGCCCGGGTAGCCGTCGCTGCCTGCGACCACGCCCACCACACCCTGCGAGTACTTGTCGTCGTCCGCCCCCGGCACCGGCCACGCGGCACCCACGTCGGCGGCGTCGAGGGCGGTGATCCCGGCTTCGCCGAGCAACAGTCCGATGTCCACCAGCTCGACTCGGCCGCAGTGCGCCGCGCCGAGCGCATGAACCGGTTTGAGGGCACCGAATGCGACGGTGACGGCGGCGCGCACGGCGGGCCCGTCGACCGCCCCGGTCTCCGGGTCCACACCGCTCGGCAGGTCCACCGACACGATCGGTGCCTCGATCCGGTCGACCAGGTCCGCAGCGTCGGGCCGCAGCGACCCCCTGCCGGAGATTCCCACGATCCCGTCGATCACCAGATCGGGCAGCCCCAGATCGCCGGTCGGGACTGCCACCCGCCCGCCGGCCGCGGTGAACGCGGCCAGCCCGGCCTCGTGCGCCTTCTCCGGTTTGAGCAGGACCGCGGTGGCCGCGACACCGCGCTTGCGCAGCATCGACGCCGCCCACAGCGCGTCGCCGCCGTTGTCCCCGGACCCCACCAGCACCGTGATCGTGCGACCGGCGACGCCCCCGGTCCGCGCTCGCAGTTCCGCCGCCATCACCGTGGCGAGCCCATGCGCGGCGCGTCGCATCAGTGCGCCGTCGGGAAGAGACGCCAGCAACGGCGCCTCTGCGGCTCGAACCTCGTCAGCGGTGTAGTAGCCCCGCATGGGAACTCCTCGGCGAGAAGGGTCGGTACCGGGTCAGACTACGCTCGACGTCATGCGTGGACGTGGAAGCTCGTGGATCGCCGGAGTGGCTCTCGCCGCAAGCATTTCGATGGCGGGCGTCGTGTCCGGGTGCGGTTCGCCGGACACCGCGGCGCCCGAGGCCCCGACCGGACCCGTCGTGCAGGTCGCGAACATGGCGTACGCGCCCGCGACGCTCACCGTCAAGGCGGGAGACACCGTCACCTGGAATTTCGACGACAAGGGTGTCACCCACGACGTGGTGGGTGTCGGCGCCGCGAAGAGTGTGCTGCGGAGCCGGTTGATGCAGACCGGCACGTTCACGTACACGTTCACCGAACCAGGGACCTACGACTACACCTGTTCGCTGCACCCCGAGATGACCGGCACCGTCGTCGTCACTCCGTAGGGGCGCGGCCCTGCCACGCCCCACGGTCGCTGCTATTCGACGGTGACGGACTTCGCGAGGTTACGCGGCTTGTCGACGTCGTAGCCCCGTGTCTGCGCGACCTCCGCAGCGAACACCTGCAACGGCACCGTCGACAGCAGCGGCTGCAGCAGCGTCGGCGCTGCCGGGATCTCGATCAGGTGGTCGGCGAACGGGCGCACGGCCTCGTCGCCCTCCTCCGCGATCACGACGGTCCGCGCACCGCGGGCCTGGATCTCCCGGATGTTGCTCAGCAGCTTCGAGTGCAGCACCGCACGCCCCTTCGGGGACGGCATCACGATGATCACCGGCAGCCCGTCCTCGATCAACGCGATCGGACCGTGCTTGAGCTCACCGGCCGCGAAGCCCTCGGCGTGCATGTACGCCAGCTCCTTGAGCTTGAGTGCACCCTCGAGCGCCACGGGGTAACCGACATGGCGGCCCAGGAACAGCACCGTCGACGAGGACGCCAGCTCCCGCGCCAGCGCCCGCACCGGCTCGACCGTGTCGAGTACCCGGCTCACCAGGTCGGGCATGGCCTCGAGATCGGCGTACTCGCGAGCGACCTCGTCCGGGTACTTGGTGCCGCGGGCCTGGGCGAGCGCCAGGCCGACCAGGTAGTTCGCCGTGACCTGCGCGAGGAACGCCTTGGTCGACGCGACACCGATCTCCGGACCTGCCCGGGTGTAGAGGACGGCGTCGGCCTCGCGCGGAATCTGGGCGCCGTTCGTGTTGCACACTGCCAGCACCCGAGCCTTCTGGTCCTTGGCGTGGCGCACGGCCTCCAGGGTGTCGGCCGTCTCACCGGACTGCGAGATGGCCACGACCAGCGTCGACCGGTCCAGGACCGGGTCGCGGTAGCGGAATTCGCTGGCGAGCTCGACCTCGACGGGCAGCCGGGTCCAGTGCTCGATGGCGTACTTCGCGAGCAGCCCCGAGTGGTAGGCGCTGCCGCAGGCGACGACGAAGACCTTGTCGACGTCGCGCAGCTCCTGATCCGACAAGCGCTGCTCGTCGAGGACGATCTTCCCGTCCTGGAAGTGACCGAGCAGGGTGTCTGCGACTGCGGCCGGCTGCTCTTCGATCTCCTTGAGCATGAAGTAGTCGTGGCCGCCCTTCTCGGCGGCGGCGAGGTCCCAGTCGATGCGGAACGGGCGGCCCTGCGCCTCGGATCCGTCGAAGTTCAGAATCGAGTACCCGTCCGCGGTGATCACCACGACCTGGTCCTGCCCCAGCTCGACCGCGTCACGGGTGTGCTCGATGAACGCCGCGACATCGGACCCGAGGAACGTCTCTCCCTCGCCGACACCGATGACGAGAGGCGTCGAGCGACGCGCCGCGACGATGGTGTCCGGGTGATCCGAGTGGGTGAAGACGAGCGTGAACGCGCCCTCCAGCCTGCGCAGCACGCTCAGCGCGCTCGCGACGAAGTCACCGGCCGTCTCACCCGAGGCGTAGGCCCGGGCGACGAGGTGCACCGCCACCTCGGTGTCGGTGTCGCTGGAGAAGTCGACTCCGTCGTGCTCGAGTTCGGCCCGCAGCGGGGCGAAGTTCTCGATGATGCCGTTGTGCACGACGGCAACCGTGTTGCCCGCATCACGGTGCGGGTGCGCGTTGCGGTCGGTCGGCCTGCCGTGCGTGGCCCACCGCGTGTGACCGATCCCGGTGCTCCCGGTGAAGTGCTCGGCCCCGATCTCGTCGAGTTCGGCCTCGAGATTCGCGAGACGACCCGCCTTCCGCTCGACCGCCATGCCGCCGTGTCCGTCGAGCACGGCGATACCGGCAGAGTCGTATCCGCGGTATTCCATTCGCCGCAAGGCCTCCACCACAACAGTCAGAGCCTGCCGGTGGCCGACGTATCCCACGATTCCGCACATGGTTTATCAGGGTACTTGGACCGGGCGACGCGGCGAAGTCGGAGTGTGGGCCGCATCGGCTCTCTCGCCGGGCCGCGATCGGATAACGTTCTCCCCGTGGCGCCGAAACCGAAGACCCTGGCCCGTGAACTGTCCAAGCGTGGACCGCACCGCGTGCTGCGGGGTGACCTCGCCCTCGCCGGACAGCCGGGCGTCGTATACACGCCCGAATCAGGCTTCAACCTGCCGGCCGTCGCGTTCGCGCACAGCTGGATGTCAGGTGCCGACCATTACCGGAAGACGCTCGAGCATCTGGCTTCGTGGGGAATCGTCGTGGCCGCCCCCAACAGTGAACGCGGTCCCGTGCCCTCCCACCTGGGCCTCGCCACCGACCTGCGGGCCACCCTCGACATCTGTGTGGGCGTGCGGCTCGGCCCCGGCCAGATCAGCGTGCAGCCCGACCGCGTCGCGTTCGCAGGACACGGGATGGGTGCGGGTGTGGCGGTGCTCGCCGCCGCGCAACGGGACGTGTCGGCGGTCGCCGCCCTGTTCCCGGCTCCGACCGCACCGAAGGCCGAGAAGTATGCGTCCAAGATCACAGCGCCGGGTCTCGTCGTCGCCGGTGCCGACATCGACACCATGAACAGCAACGCCAAGGCGCTGGCCGAGGCGTGGGGCGGAGAACACGTTCTGCGCGCCGTCAACGGGGCCAAGGAGTCCGGGCTCACCGAAGGCCGCCGCCTGCTGGGTGCACTCGGCATCGGCGGTTCCGAGCGGAAGACCCAGCAGATCACACGCGCGTTGCTCACCGGCTTCCTGCTCTATCACCTCACCGAGGACAAGAAGTACGAGGTGTTCGCGAAGGCGGACGCCGAACTCCCCCACACCACGCTCGTCGACCCGCACGAGGAGCACACCGACGCCGGCTTCGAGGGTGTGCTCCCGCACATCTGAGGCCTCGGGTCACACCAGCCAGCTGCGCGGCCGATAGAACTCGTCGTCGTCGAGTGTTCTCGGTTGCGCAGCCGCAGGCGGCGCCGCTGCAGACTCGGTCCGGCCGCCGCCGGACCGGTTCCCCGAGGCTTCCTCGTCTCTGGCCCTGCGCTCGTCGATCCGCTCCCGGAACACTTCCAGGTCGGCCCGCATCCGTGCCCGTTGTGCACGCAACTGTGCGGCTCGGTGGCTCACAGCGGCCCGGCCTCGGCCAACTCGGCGCCGCTGTCGAATCCGGCCACGGGACCTGTCGCCAGTTCGGGTGCGGACCGCGGTTCCTGTAGCGGCGGGCCTCGACGACCCAGGAACACCGACCAGTCCGGGCACCACAGGCGGGACCGGTGCGACTGGAGCAGTAGTCATCGGCGCGGCGGCAATCTGGGGTGCGGCGGCCATCGAACTGGTGGTCGCGTCCCCACCACCGGATCGAGGCGGGACGTACGCCGGGCCGTCCGCGCAAGTGCCTCGGCGGGCGCCGTCGGCGCAGCAGGTGCGGGATCGAACGCCGGCCGTAGAGGCGGGGACGGTGTCGGCAATTCGCACCTCGGGACCTCGGCGCGGGGTGCCGGATCGGGAGTGCCCTCGGGATGAAACCCGGGCAGCACCTCGATCGACCGCGCCTCGACGAGAACTGCGTCGTACGGAGCGTGCACCGCTTCGGCGCAGTCCAGACACGCACCGGTGAACTCCTGCTGCTTCTCCCCGTACACGTGCCGAAGGTTCGCGTCGAGCCAGTCCTTGATGATTCCCGTAGCCCGCCGCACCACGTCGTCCCGTTCGAGTCGGCGGAGCGGACCGCCTCCGCCGTCGTTGTACACACCGTTGACGTGCCAATAGTCGTCGCCGGCCGCGTTCGGGGAACCAATAGGACGGGTCGTCCATGCAGTCCTTCGCGGCGGAGTTGTCTCCGTCCTTGCCGCAGGCGGAGATCTGCGCGAGGACGTCGTCGACGACGATCTGGGCCGCGCTGTACCGTTCATGCTGAGTGTCGTTTAGTGCCTTCGGCATGAGTGTCCGGGTTACCCCGGCCACGTTCACCACTCGGTGGTGTTCCCGCAGCGATACCGTCTGCCCGCCGAGTGGCGGGTCTTATGGTTGGTTTCTGTCGGGCTTCTTTTACGTCTCGTCCGCAACTCGCCGAAGACGCACCACCGTCAACAACCGCTGCGAGTGCAGCGAGGTTGAGGGCGGCGTTGTGATCACGATCCGCGCGGAATCCGCACGCATCGCAGGTGAACACCCGAACATTCAGAGGTAGCTTGTTTTTCACTACCTGGCAGTCCGAGCAGGTCTTACTCGACGGATACCACCGGTCTGCCACATGCAGACCGGTGCCGGTCCAATCGGTCTTGTAGGTCAGTTGCCGCCGGATCTCGGCGAGCGCCGCATCATGCAGGGCGCGGTTTAACCCCCGTTTGTAGGCGCCACCGGAACGGGTCATCCCTGCGATGTGGAGGTCTTCGACGACGACGGTGTCGAAGTCCCGCACCAACCGGGTGGTGAGTTTGTGCAGGTGATCGCGGCGCGCGTCGGCGATGCGGGTGTGCACCGCCCGGATCTGTTCCTGGGTGCGCAGCCAACGCCGGGAGGGTTGTTGACCGGTGCGGCGATCCGGGCCGACCCGCCGCGATGCGCGGCGCCCGAGCCGGCGAAGTTTTTTCGCCCGCTTACGTCCGTGTTTCGGATTGTCGATCATCTCGCCGGTCGAGAGGACCGCAAGGTGCTTGACCCCCACATCCACCCCCACGACCGACCTAGGACCAGCGGCAACGGGCGGGAGTGCCCTGGCGGGGAGAGTGATTTCGACGGAGAACGACACCTGCCACCGGCCCCGACGAAACGAGAGGGTCGCCGACCGAATCCGAGCCGCCCCGGCGATCGTCCTGCGGGCCAGTTTGCGGGACGATTCGCACGTCCGGATCGCCCCGATCCGAGGCAACTGCACACGACGGCGGTCGCCGCCGTCGGTGACCAACCCGAAACTGCCGGTGGTGAATCGGCAGGAGGGCACCGCTCGTTTGCTTTTGAAGCGGGGGAACCCCATCGAGCCTTTCCGTTTCCCGGACCGGGCATTGGACCAGTTCGATAGGGCTGCAGCGCAGTTCGCGATTCCGGAACTGTACGCCTCTTTCGAGTTTTCCGGCCACCACGGCTGCCCGGTCTCAGGGTTGACGGCGATGGCGTTTTTGACGGTGTTCCAGTGTTTGCGCAGGCTGTACGCGGACCACGACACCAGCGGCGTCAACTCCGAGTCCGGGATCTCATACGACCGCTCCGCAGCGCGTTGGTCGAGGTTCGCTTTCACCCGCGACAGTGCCCAGTTATAGGCGAAACGCTGCGCCCCACAGTGCGACCGCATCGCCTCGACCTGCTCCGGGGTCGGATCGAGGACATACACAAAAGCACGGATCACCGTCCGACACGAGTCCGCGGACTCTTCGGGAGCCGGGTTCGGGGTCGGTGCCGTGACCTGGTCACCGGGATCGGCGAGCCCAGCTGTGGGTGTCACGTCAGGTCCGCCGCAGCGGTCACCGCAGCTGCGGCACGCCGGCGTGCACCGCACTGCCCGTACCGGCGAGCGCACAGCGAGGTCATCACCTCGGTCCTATCGCGCACCCAGATCATCAGCCACCCCGTTGTCGGTCAACACGAGCAGGGTACGACAGGGCACCGACAACACCGCCTCGCTGCACGCGAACCCGAATCCGGCCAGGCGGCCCCGATGCACGACGGGCGATCGACGACATTCGGATCGGCCAGCGGCCCGCGCAGTGTGGTGCGTTAACCGTTCATGTCGAAATCGGTCTCGGTCACCGTCCTCGACACACCCAGACCACACCTTTCGCGTGCGGTCACCTTCACCACACGCCCCGCCCGGCGTTCCAGATCGGCTTACTGAGGACGACACCCGGCACTACGCCACACCGCACCTACAAATCCCACCGACGGGGTCACGACCGACCGGATCCCCACCGGAATCGTGCCCGATGGCAACTGCCCCGCAGCGCCAAAACGACACTAAACAACATCAAACAACCAGATCACCCAAACTGTATGTAGCCCCCGACCGTCGGCCGGTGCAGAGACACCACCTTGTGCGTCTTGGTCGTTGCCGCGGCGCTCAGCGTGAGGTTCGCCTCGAACAGCACCTCGGCGAGTCCGTGGAGCCGACCAATGGTGGCGTCCGCCTACACGTTCTGTCGGTCGGCGGCGTCGATCGCTGCCGCGGCGGCGACTCCGCTCCACCCGGTTCGCACTGCGGCGACACATCTCTCGTTCTCAACGAGTTCGGTGCGGGCCGTGTCGAGGCTGTGTCCTAGGGTGTCGACGTCGCGGGCGAGTATGTTCAGTCGCATCCCCCGCTCGGCGTCGAACCTCGCGTAGTTGTCGGTGAGTTCGCGAGACTCGAATCCCAGTTTTCTCGCCGCGGGATGGAACAACTCGAAGAATTCGAGGCCCCGCGCGCCGAGATCGAGCATGTCGTCGGGAACGTTGAGACCATTCGGGCGCAGGTGCTCCCCCAGCGTGTTCCGGGATGCGTTCGCGGTCTGGGCGTCGCTGCCGTGCTCCAACAATGCGGCGTACCGCTGATCGGCGGACGGAGTCCGGTTACGCTTGTCGAGCCCGTACTCGTCGAAGTACGGCTGCCACGACGCGTCGTCCCCCTCGCGGGAGGCGGCCAAGGCCTGGAGGAGTTGCTCCTTGTATTCGCGGCTCAGGTTCGGGTCGTCGATCAGCGTTCTCGGATCCGTGGTCACCACTGCACCCCGTTCACGTCGGCGGTGACGTTCGCGTCCGTGCCCGAGTAGCGCGCCGCGGCGGCCCGGAACGCGTGGCCGAACGATTCCGCGTCCGCGGCCCACTGCCCGAGCGCGACCTCGACGACGCCGAGGGCGTCACGCACCGCGTCACCCTTCGCGGCGTAGTCGCGGCCCACCGAATTCCAGCCGGGCGGTCTCGGCGGCCTGCTGGCTCAGGACCTCCGCCGACCGCAGCAGTCTCGCGCCCGCGTCCGTCACCACCGCGACGTCCACCTCGAGCCCATCGCTCATTGCCCCACCCTCTCTTCGCGACCTACTGCGTTAGACGCGACAGCGCACCGATCGGTTCCCCCGGACGATCGGTGCGCTGTGTCCGCTCACACGGAGGCGACGGTGCCCGCCAGTTCGTCGGCGAGCTTCCTGGCCACTTCGATGTCCGAAGCCTCGACCATCACGCGTACGAGTTGCTCGGTACCCGACGGTCGCAGCAGTACCCGGCCGTTGTCGCCCAAGCTGCGCTCGGCTGCCACGACCGCGTCCAGCACGACCGGAGACGCGGCGACAGCGCGCTTGTCGGCGACCCTCACGTTGACCAGAACCTGCGGGAGTGTCGTCATCGCCGCCGCCAGGTCCGCGATCGGCTGTCCGGTCTCCGCCATCCGGCCCATCAGCCGCAGTCCCGTCAGCACTCCGTCGCCGGTGGTGCCGAAGGCGGGGAACACGACGTGTCCGGACTGTTCGCCGCCCAGACTGAAGCCGCCGGACCGCAGCCCTTCGAGGACGTAGCGATCACCGACAGCAGTGGTGACCAGTGAGATCCCGGCCTCGCGCATCGCGATGTGCAAACCGAGATTGCTCATGACTGTCGCGACAAGGGTGTTGTCCACCAGTTCACCTGCGTCGCGCATGCCCAGGGCGAGGACGGTCATGATGGCGTCGCCGTCGATGAGGGAACCGGCGGCATCGACGGCGAGGCATCGATCCGCATCGCCGTCGTGCGCGAGCCCCAGGTCGGCGCTGTGCTCGACGACCGCCTTCTGCAGGCTCTCGAGGTGCGTCGACCCGCAGTTCTCGTTGATGTTGAGTCCGTCGGGTTCGGCGTTGATCGCGACGACGGTGGCGCCGGCGGCCCGGTAGGCGGCGGGAGCGACACCCGATGCCGCGCCGTGCGCACAGTCCACCACCACGGTCAGCCCGTCGAGGCTGTTCGGGAGTGCGGTGGCCAGGTGCTGCAGATACCGTTCCGCGGCGTCCGGCACCGTGCGGACACGTCCGATCCCCGCGCCGGTCGGCGCCCGCCGTGTCGTGGTTCCGGCGGCGACGGCCTCGATCCGGTCTTCCACCTCGTCGTCGAGTTTGTGCCCGCCGGCCGCGAAGATCTTGATGCCGTTGTCGGGCATGGGATTGTGCGACGCGGAGATCATGACACCGAGAGCTGCGTCCAGCTCCGCGGTCAGGTAGGCCACCGCGGGTGTCGGCAACACCCCGACGTTCAGAACGTCGACGCCGGCAGACGTCAGGCCCGCGACGACCGCCGCCTCGAGCATTTCACCGCTGGCTCTCGGGTCACGTCCGACCACAGCCGTCTTGCGTCCCCCCGAACCCGGCGACGCCAGCACCGTCGCGGCGGCGGACGCCACCTGCAACGCCAACTCGGCGGTCAGCTCGGTATTCGCGAGACCACGAACCCCATCCGTCCCGAACAATCGACCCACAGACCAGACCCCTCGCACCTAGGAAACCCACTACATCTCGGATAAAGCACGAGAGCAGGCGTCCGATAACGATGGACGCCTGCTCTCGGGAAGAACAGGTGCCGAAGCCGACCCCGGAGGGCGGCTTCGGCGACACATCAGCGCTTCGAGTACTGAGATGCCTTGCGGGCCTTCTTCAGGCCGTACTTCTTGCGCTCGACGGCGCGGGCGTCACGCGTGAGGAAGCCGGCGCTCTTGAGAGCCGGACGGTCCTCGGGGGTGACCTCGATGAGCGCGCGGGCGATGGCGAGACGCAGTGCGCCGGCCTGTCCGGACGGTCCGCCACCGTGCAGCAGTGCGACGATGTCGAAGGACTCGGCACGCTCGACCGTGACCAGCGGAGCCTTGATCAGCTGCTGGTGCACCTTGTTCGGGAAGTAGTCCTCGATGGTGCGGCCGTTGAGCTTGAAGTCGCCCGAACCGGGGGTCAGACGGACGCGGACAACCGCTTCCTTACGACGACCGACGGTCTGGATGGGGCGATCGATCACGATCGGGGCCTGCGGCGCAGCAGCGGCCTCGATGTCCTCGGCGACCTCGGGCTCCTCGACGGACACGTACTCGTCCGCCGCGACCTCGACAGCCTCGGTGATCTCTTCGGGGTTGGACACGTTCTGCTCCTCCGGCGCCGTCACTGGGCCACCTGCTTGATCTCGAATGGCACCGGCTGCTGCGCGGCGTGGGGGTGGTTCGGGCCCGCGTACACCTTCAGCTTGCTGCTGATGGCGCGACCCAGCTTGTTCTTGGGGAGCATGCCGACGATGGCCTTCTCCACGAGGCGGTCGGGGTTCTTGTCGAGAACCTCACCGACGGAGCGGGACTTCAGACCACCGGGGTGTCCGGAGTGGTGGTAGAGGAACTTGCCCTCACGCTTGTTGCCGCTGATGGCAACCTTCTCGGCGTTGATGATGACGACGAAGTCGCCGCCGTCAACGTGCGGTGCAAAGGTGGGCTTGTGCTTGCCGCGCAGCAAGTTGGCTGCCTGGACGGCAAGGCGGCCGAGCACCACGTCAGTGGCGTCGATGACGTGCCACGTGCGGGTCACATCTCCGGCCTTCGGGGTGTACGTAGACACAGAACTTCCTCGTCTTGTTCAATCCGCTGCTGGCCATTGCGTATCGTCGAGCGATTCCCGGCGGCCAGTTGAGACCCGAGAACCGCCAGCCACTGCGACACGAGGACGCAGCGGCGCACGGCACGCCAACGGAGAACAATACCGGTCGGTGAGGCCCAGGGTCAAAACTCACTCGGCGAGCGCGTCGGCGAGCTGTTCGACCGCCCACGTCAGCTCGTCCCGTTCGATCACCAGCGGCGGGGCGATGCGGATCGTTCCTTCGTGCGCGTCCTTCGCGAGGACCCTGCGTGCCAGGAGTCTTTCACAGATCGTTCGGGCGGACGGCATGCCGTCGGCCAGTTGCACACCGGCCCACAGTCCGCGCCCACGCACCTCCGACACGTGGTCGGGGGGCAGTTGCGACAGCATGCTGTGCAGGTAGGCGCCCAGCTCACGGCTTCGCTGCTGATATTCGCCGGTCTTGAGCAGGTCGACGACCGCGCTCCCGACCGCGCAGGCGAGGGGGTTGCCCCCGAACGTGCTCCCGTGTTGTCCGGGGCCGATCACCGCCATCACCGGCCAGTCGGCGACGACGGCGGAGACCGGCATCAAGCCACCCCCGAGCGCCTTGCCGAGGACGTACACGTCGGGGGTCACGTTCTCGTGGTCGCACGCGAACGTGTCGCCCGTCCGCCCGAGCCCGCTCTGGATCTCGTCGGCGATCATCAGGATCCCGCGGCGGGTGCAGATGTCCCGGACCGCCGCGAGGTAGCCGGGCGGTGGCACCAGCACTCCGGCCTCCCCCTGGATCGGTTCGAGGAGCACCGCCACGGTGTTCTCGGTGATCGCGGCCTCGAACGCGTCCGCGTTCCCGTACTCGACGGACGCGAAGCCCGGCGGGAACGGACCGAACCCGGTGTACGCGTCCGGATCGGACGAGAACCCGACGATCGAGATGGTGCGACCGTGGAAGTTCCCGGCGCACGTGATCACCTCGGCACGTCCCGGCTGCACTCCCCTGACGTCGTAACCCCATTTGCGGGCCAGTTTCAGCGCGGTCTCCACGGCTTCGGCGCCCGTGTTCATCGGCAGCACGGCGTCTTTCCGGCACAGCCGGCTCAGGTCCTCACAGAAGGACGCGAACCGATCGTGCTGGAAGGCGCGGCTGGTCAGGGTGAGCCGGCCGAGTTGTTCGCTCGCCACCCGGACGAGGGTGGGGTGTGCGTGGCCGAAGTTGAGCGCCGAGTATCCGGCGAGGACGTCCAGGTAGTCGACGCCGTCGATTCCCTTCACCCACGAGCCCGCGCCCGACTCGATCACGACCGGCAGCGGCGAGTAGTTGTGTGCGCTGTGTTCGTCGGCCCTGCTCAGCTGCTCACGCGTGGCATCCGACACGGAAACGACTCCGTCCGACATTGCTGGTCACCCCTGATCTTCCGCGATCCGGAGCCCGCGGAAGCCGCGGAGCTCCAACGTGCTGCACTTGATTCCACCACCGGACTTGAGGAATTCCGAGTAGTCGACCGGCACGGGTTCGTACCCGCGGGCCGACAACTGGTCGGCAAGGTGCGAAGCCTGGACGGGTAGCACCACATTCGCGCCGTCGCTGACCAGGTTCAGTCCGAGCCAGTCGGTGTCCGTCTCGGCCGCGATCACCGCGTCGGGATATATCTGCTCGAGCAGAGCGCGACTGTCCGGCGAGAACGCCGCGGGCAGGTAGGCGATGGTCGAGTCGTCGAGCACACCCAGCGCGGTGTTGAGATGGTAGTAGCGGGGATTCACCAGGTTCAACGTGATCACCGTGCGGCCGAGGTGCGCCGCGGCCTCGGCATGCGACCGCGGGTCGGAGCGGAACCCGGTTCCGGCGAGGATCACGTCGCCGACGACGAGGAAGTCGCCCTCCCCCTCGTTGACGTACCGCGGCAGGGTGGGCCTGATCAGCCCGTTGTCCGAGAACCACCGGAACACGTGCTCGGCCTCGGCCCGCCGCTCGGCGGACCGGTAGCGGGCGCCGAGCGCCACACCGTCGACGACAAGTCCGCTGTCGGTGACGAACACCATGTCCGGAAGTCCCTCGACAGGATCTATCGTGAGAACCTCGTGCCCGAGTCGCCGGTAGGTGTCCGCGAGCGCCGACCACTGCGACATCGCACGACCCCGGTCCACGGGCTCCTCGGGACGCATCCAATCGTTGATCGCATAGACGACGTCGAAATACGTGGGCGGGCACATCAGGTAGCTCCGCGAGTGAGCACGCCGGGCCACGCGGGCGGCGTCGCCCGGCAGCTCCGCCGTCTCCTCGTAGGGGTTCTCGGACTCGATACCAGCAGTGGGCGCCATCTCCACTCCCCCTCGATCGGTGTCGGTGAAATCAGTATCCACCCACCAAAAGACCTGATCAATGCGCTAGCGTTCCATCACATGGATGAATCGTTGCGTCTGGACGGGCTCGATCGGCAGATTGTTGCGCGACTGGAGCGCAACGCACGGTCCAGCTTCGCCACCATCGGCGCCGAGGTCGGGCTGTCCGCACCCGCCGTGAAGCGCCGGGTCGATCGACTCGTCGAGTCCGGAGTGATTACCGGCTTCCATGCGGCGCTCGATCCGCGTGCACTCGGCCACGGCGTCGAGGTCTTCGTCGAGTTGTACTGCAGCGGTCGCACCTCGGCCGTCGAGATCGCACGGATCGTGTCTCGTCACACCGAGGTCCAGGAGGCATACACCGTCACCGGCGATGCCAACGCCCTCCTCCGCGTCCGCACCACCGACACGGCACACCTCGAACGCACGCTGGAGAACCTGCGGTCGGAGCCAGCTGTCCTTCAGACCAAGAGCAGCGTCGTCCTCAGCCGGCTGATACCACCCGCCGACTGATCACTCGATCCACCGTCCGAGACCACAGTGCCCCGCAACTGCTGGGGCACTCGACGTGTCAAATGGGATCAGAGCAGGCCGCGGCGTTCCGGTCTTCCGCGGTCTGCATGTCGACGGCGCCCTCCTGGACGACCTTCGAGATTGTCTGCGGAACCTGGAGCAGATCGTCATGGGCGTTGTCCCACTTCGCCTGCACAGCTTGGCGTCTACGTAGATCTCATACTGTCAGCCACTGGTGTGGCAGGTGTTGGAGATGGACGTGCGTCACGGCTACCCGCACCACTTTGCGGTGGTGTGGGTTGGACCGTGTCCCACACCGACGCTTGTGGTGTAGGAACATGCTTGTTCGGAGTTACCCCCATCCGCTGTGTGACGGTGGGCAGGCTGTGTCGGACCCGGCGGTGCCGCGGTCTGCTTGGGGTGGGAGCGTGTTTGTCGCGCGATGGCCGTACCGGCGCGTGTTCGGCGACCCGGACCGCGGCCATCTGCCCGCGCCGCCTCGTGGCTTTGGTTCTGCCGAGCAGCGCGCATTTGGCCAGGTTCACCCCCGCGAGGTGGTCCCGGTTGCCGCCGACCCGGCAGCCCGGGCACCACGCGGTGTGATACCCACCAGGACGGCAGAGGGCTTGGTCGCAGCCCGGACACCATGCGGAGGAACCCCGGGCGGGCACCGAGACCACCGTGATACCGACCTCCGCGGCGGTGTGGGCGAGGGCGGCGGCGGCTTGGCGGCGGGCGGACTTCGCGGCCCGGTTGTTGTTGACGCGACCGTGGCCGCGGGTCTCGAGGGTGGTGAGATCTTCCACCGCAATCAGCTGCGCCTGGGCGGCGGCGGCGTAGTCGGTGACCTGACGGCCGAAGTGGAACGCCAGTTCCCGGTTGATCTTCCCCCGCTTGATACCCACCGCCTCGCGATGCTCGTTCAGGACGGCGATCTTCTCCTCCAGCCGGGCGCGGACCTCGGGTTCGGCGGTGGCGGCGAGCTGTGTCAACCGGGCCGCCTTCCGGTGTAGCAGCTGCCCCTCGGCTTGCAGGCGCGCCAGTATGATCCCGAGGCCGCGGTCGTCGTAGGTCCAACCTCGGTAATCCGACACCAGCCCGCCCGGGCCCTCTGCTGCGATGGCGGCGGCACCGAGCGTGGAAGGGGACCAGTCGACCCCGACCGCGACCGCGGCCGATTCCGGGTCGTCCGCGGGGACGAGTTCCGTCGCGGCACACCGCCACAACAGGCCCTTCCGGTCGAGGATCAGGGTCGGCAGATGCCACTCGGTGACAGCTCTGTCGTGCAGGTGCGCGGGGATGGCGGCGGTCAGCCGCACCAGCCGCCACTGCGCCCGCCCCGCCGGGGCCGGGCTGGTGGGCAGCTTCACCGTCAACACCAGCTCATCACCAGTGACGGTGATCTGCGCGAGCTGCCGATCGGCGGCCGACAGCCGAGCCATAGCGCTCGCCCGCGGCGGTTCCTGCACCTCAGTAATCCGCAACCGGCCGGCCGGTGCCCCAACACCGCGGCGAGAGCGTGCGATGAGCTGGCGCCGAACGCCCCGGACGAAGCCCGGCGGCACAGAGTCGCCCAGCCCGGTGGGCGTCGCCACAACCCCGGTGGCCGGGTCGAATCGAGCCGACAGTGCCGCGATCACGGCGTCCCGGTAGGGCAGGGTCGCCACAACGTGCGCGGTCACCACCCGGGTCACCCGCGAGGGCACGTAAATTCCGTCCGGATAGCTCGCATTCCAGCCGAGGCGGGCCGCGACGACATGGCCCTGTGCGGGCAGCCTCCGGTCCCGGTGGTCACGGCGGCGAGCACATCGAACGTCGCCGGCCGCCACAGCCGCGACACCAACTCGGCGCCGGCACCGGCACCGGCAATCAGATCGAGCAGCCACCCCACCCGGGTATCGACGTCGTCGAGGCCGATCGGCGCACCGGTCGCATCGTCGACCGCCATGTGTCCGCGGGTGGTGAACGAGAACTGCCGCGGCACAGTCGATCCCGGCCCGGTCATGCCGGGCCTAATTCATGAGCGGCGAGCACCGTCGCGTTCTGAGAAGACCCGCGATCGCCCCAGATGCTCACCGGTCACCCCTTTCCCAACCGTGCGGCGGTTTCGCCCCGAAGCCGGTGATGATTCCGTGTAGACCGCAGCCGAGACAACCAGCCGGATAGCGATGCCAACCGTGCCAAGCCGTCATCCATCAACCCCTCCACAAGCGATGCGTCACCCTTCTCACGCAGAACCTCGACTGTAACGCCGACCTCCGACATTTATCCTCTGTGGGAATCCGCAGGCGGGCCGGGGCAATCGATCTCGCCACATGACCTGCACCACCGCGACCCGCCCAGGGCCGCGTCGTCGATCATCCGGCCGCGCCCCGCCGCTCCCGCAAACCCGAACGCGATCGTTGTCGACCCGATACACCGCACCAGCAGGCGCTCTCCCGCAACATCTTTTCCTGATCGGGCAGCGACGCCTCTTGCGATCGCGCCCGACACTGAAATGCGTCCACTCTCTCCGGCGTCTGCTCCCGCACACTCTGATGCGGGCCTGCTTAGATAGGCGTCGCGGTCCGCGAGGTCAATGGTTCGGTGACCCGAACCGATACGCCGGGACAGTAACCGGCCCTCCGATGCCTCCTTGCGCACCCCAACTACCGAAGCTCCCACGTATTAGAGGTAGCGGCAACAGTTGGAGCCTCACGCAGGTCACTCGGGACGGCTTGCAGACGACGCACGAACTCCCCACCGACGCGCTCGCCGCGCGTCTCGTGTAGCACGACAGCTCGCTGGCCGGAACCGACATCGTCAGCCACGGTTATCGCGCCGCGGCGGGCTCCCCCGCCACCGATGTGTACGACCGGCTGATAGGTCCGCTCCCCGCGACGGCGACCCGGATGGTCTGACTCGCCCTGCGATTCGACGCCACCGAGGGTGTCGCTGCCGTGGCGCGGCGTGGCGGCGGCGAGGAATGCGCGGCTCGCCGCGATCACGATCGCGGCGAGCCGCATGGTACGCGAACTGCCTGATTCCGGCTGCCGCGCAAGCATTCTCACGTCCCCCAAGATCGAATCGGCCGCGCTGCAGATCAGTCGCGGCGTCGATCCGAAGACTTTCACGGAGACGTGGAAGCACGACCGCTGCCCGGAGTGTGCAACACCAGCTACGGAGTCGACCCGCGCTACCTGACGCGAGATCTGCTCGCGAAAGCTCTGGGTCCCGTCGAGCCTCGGCACGACCGTGACGATCCGGCTGCGCCCCAGCGGGCACGACGGGCAGGTGAAGGTCGGTGCGGCCTGCCGGGTGACCACCCGCACGACGCTCGAGCCGCTCGCAGTTCCGGGCTCGTCTCTATGCAGGGCAGGCACCGGGACGGACTGCTGTCCAATCTCCCGGTCACGATGTCGGACCTGGAGGACGTGATGCCGTAGACCGACGTGTCCGTGGAGCACCTGCGTGCTCTGCAGTTGCCGCTGGCGGGATGCGGCCAGGTCATCGGCTCCGACGACTAAGGCCACGGAATCACGGCGCGCATTGCCGGCCACAATCCGCAGTTCGACAACAGGTTCAACACCGTCGTGTTCGACGGCGTCAACGCGCTGCCGCCCCGCGCCGGGGTCACCGCCATCTACCTCTACGGCGAACCGAGCCAGTGGCCCGGTGCCGAACCGGACCTGTCTATCGTCCTGCCGAATGCGCTGGGCGACCGCATTCTTCTGTCGACCGGAGGGACGAGCATCGAACTGATGCTGGTCACGATCTCGTCCGAGACGGCGTTCATCGGCCGGCCTCGCGCCGTGGACGAGTACCCGCCGGTCCACCAGTACTAGCCGGGGTACGGGGTTGTCCCGCGCTGAACACGGACCGCGTCGGCCCACCACGCCAGCTGCGCCAGCATGCGGTCAGCCGAGTCGATGGCGGCGCCGTCGGTCGTCTGTCCCTGGTCGTCGAATCTCTTGCGCACCCGGTGGAAGCTCACGCTCTGCCGCACCGACACCATGTGCAGTTCGGCCACGACCTGGCGCAGCTGTTCGGTTGCCCGGAGCCCGCCGGCCAACCCGCCGTACGACACGAAACCGATGGGCTTCGAGCGCCATTCGTGTTTGACGCTGTCGAACGCGGTCTTCAGCGCCGCAGGGTAGCCGTGGTTGTACTCGGAGGTGACCGCCACGAACCCGTCGGCTCTGCCCACTCGCTCCCGGAATTCGTCCGTCACCGGGGATGCGCCGAGATCCTGCGGCAACGGTGTGTCGGCGAGATCGATGATGCCCACGTCCAGTCCCGGGCAGGCGCGAGCGCGTTCGGCGAACCAGCCGGCGACGACGGGAGCGATCCGGCCCACTCTGACGGATCCGATGATGATCTCGATCCGGACGGGTGCGACTGCGGTCATGAACAGGCTCCTTCTCTTCCGGAGCCATCGTAGGTGCTGGCGCCTCCGCAACCGTGGCGGTGATCGACGCAGCGGGTTCCGGTCAGTCGCCGCAGCAGCCGCCCGGCACGGTCCGAACGTCCCGGGTGATCTCGTTGCGTGCCGCCAGATCCGCGTCGTCCGGGTAATCGACGCGCACCAGGGACAGTCCGTGCGCCGGGGCCACCAGGATCGAACTCGACCGCGACTTCTCGCGGAGGAGTCCTTCGACCCAGCCGAGGTCGCGACGTCCCTCCCCCACGGCGAGAACCGCACCCACGAGACTGCGCACCATCGACCAGCAGAAGGCGTCGGCGCTGACGAAGGCCGTGAACACGTCGCCGTCGCGCTCCCAGTCGAAACGTTGGAGATCGCGGACGGTCGTGGCGCCTTCGCGGCGTTTGCAGAACGCCGCGAAGTCGTGCAACCCCAGCAGCGTCGCGGATGCCGAGCGCATGAGTTCGAGGTCCAGGACCTTCGGATACGACACGGTGTCCCGGGCTCGGAGTGGATCGGCGCCGTAGGCTGCCGACGTCAAGCGGTACTCGTAGTGCCTGCGCATCGCGGAGAACCGTGCATCGAAGTGTTCCGGCGCGAAGGAGATCTGCTTGATCCGCACGTCCTTCGGCAGGAACCGCGCGAGCCTGCGGACGAGCCGGGACGGGTCGTCCGGAAGGGCGTCGACCGGAACGTCGACGTGCGCGACCTGTCCGGTGGCGTGGACCCCGGCATCGGTGCGCCCCGCCACCGTGAGTTGCAGCGGCGTGCGCAGTACGGCGCCGAGCTTCTCCTCGATCTCCCCGCACACCGTGCGCAGCCCGTTCTGGCGGGCCCACCCGGAGAAATCCGTTCCGTCGTACGCGATGTCCAGGCGCAGGCGACGGGTCCCATACGAAACGGGCCCGCCGTCCCTCGGGGGGACGACGGGCTCGTTCGATTCAGCGTGTGCCGAAACCAAGTGGACTAGTCCTTCTTGGCCTCTTCGGCCTCGGGGGCGTCGGCCGCGGTGGCGGTCTCGTCCTCGATGGCCTCGACGACGGCGTCAGCGTTCTCGACCTCGGCATCGGTCGCCTCGGCCTCGACGGCCTCGACGACGTTCTCCTCGGCGGGAGCAGCAGCCGGCGCATCCTTCGATGCCTTCACGCGACGAGCGCGGTCGGCCTCGGAGGTGACGGTCTTCTCCTTGACGAGCTCGATGATCGCCATTGGCGCGTTGTCGCCCTTGCGGGGGACCGTCTTGATGATGCGGGTGTAGCCGCCGTCACGATCGGCGTAGAACGGGCCGATCTCCGCGAACAGGGTGTGCACGACATCCTTGTTGCGGATGACCTTCAGAACCTCGCGACGGTGAGCCAGGGTTCCGGCCTTTGCGTGCGTGACGAGCTTCTCGGCGTACGGGCGCAGGGCCTTGGCCTTGGACTCCGTGGTGGTGATGCGGCCGTGCTCGAAGAGCGCGGTAGCCAGATTGGCGAAGATCGCCTTCTGGTGCGAAGCCGACCCGCCGAAGCGGGCACCCTTCTTGGGCTTGGGCATGATGATCTCCTAGTAAAGGACCGTGAGCTACAGCTGTTCGGTCTCGGCGTAGTCCTCGGTGCCCTCGGCATCACCGAAGGAACCGGCGTCCGTGTCGCTCCACGTCCCGGTGGCGGCGTCGTAGCCGGCAACGGTGGTGGGATCGAAGGACGCGGGGCTGTCCTTGAGGGCCAGGCCGAGCGAATGCAGCTTGACCTTCACCTCGTCGATGGACTTCTGTCCGAAGTTGCGGATGTCGAGCAGATCGGACTCGGTACGGCCGACAAGCTCACCGACGGTGTGAACACCTTCGCGCTTGAGGCAGTTGTAGGAACGGACCGTCAGGTCCAGGTCCTCGATGGGCAGTCCGAACGAAGCAATGTGATCGGCCTCGGCGGGCGAGGGTCCGATCTCGATGCCTTCTGCTTCGACGTTCAGCTCACGGGCCAGGCCGAAGAGCTCAACCAGGGTCTTGCCCGCCGAAGCGAGCGCGTCCCGAGCGGTGATGGAGTTCTTGGTTTCCACATCGAGCACGAGCCGATCGAAGTCGGTGCGCTGCTCGACGCGGGTGGCCTCCACCTTGTAGGTGACCTTGAGCACCGGCGAGTAGATCGAGTCGACCGGGATACGGCCGATCTCGGCGCCGGACGCCTTGTTCTGGACGGCGGGGACGTAACCGCGACCGCGCTCGACGACGAGCTCGATCTCCAGCTTTCCCTTGTCGTTCAGGGTGGCGATGTGCAGATCCGGGTTGTTCACCGTGACGCCGGCCGGGGGCACGATGTCGCCTGCAGTCACAGCGCCGGGGCCCTGCTTGCGGACGTACATGGTGACCGGCTCGTCCTCTTCGGAGCTCACGACGAGGCCCTTGAGGTTCAGGATGACGTCGGTGACGTCTTCCTTCACACCGGGAACTGTGGTGAACTCGTGCAGAACGCCGTCGATGCGGATGCTGGTGACAGCAGCGCCGGGAATCGACGAGAGCAGCGTACGGCGGAGCGAGTTGCCGAGGGTGTACCCGAAGCCTGGCTCGAGGGGCTCGATGACGAACTTCGAGCGGTTGTCAGCGATGACCTCTTCGGTCAGCGTGGGTCGCTGAGAAATGAGCATTGGAGTTCCTCCTGTACGGGCGTCCGCTATTTGACGCCCACGATGGGAAAGGCACTTCGTGCCCGTGCGCCTTTCCGGTAGTCGGAACTACCGGAAAGGCGCACGAGCCGTCAGGCCTACTTCGAGTAGTACTCGACGATGAGCTGTTCCTGCAGAGGAACGTCGATCTGCGCACGCTCGGGAAGCTGGTGAACCAGAACCCGGAGACGTCCACCGACAACCTGCAGCCAACCCGGGATCGGGCGATCGCCCTGGGTTTCGCGCGCAACCTGGAAGGGAAGCGTGGACAGCGACTTGTCCTTGACATCGATGATGTCGTACTGGGAGACGCGGTAGCTGGGGATGTCGACCTTCTTGTTGTTCACAAGGAGGTGGCCGTGGGTGACCAGCTGACGGGCCTGGCGGCGGGTGCGAGCCAGTCCGGCGCGGTACACGACGTTGTCGAGACGCGACTCCAGGATGCGGAGCAGGTTCTCACCGGTCTTACCGGGGCGGTTGTTCGCCTCCTTGTAGTACAGGCGGAACTGCTTCTCCATGACGCCGTAGGTGAAGCGAGCCTTCTGCTTCTCCTGCAGCTGGAGCAGGTACTCGCTCTCCTTGATCCGCGCGCGGCCGTGCTGGCCCGGCGGGTAGGGACGACGCTCGAACGCCTGGTCGCCTCCAACGAGGTCGACGCGCAGACGACGCGACTTGCGGGTGATGGGTCCGGTATAACGTGCCATTTTCTTCTACCTATCCTTCCCGCTAGACCCGACGCCGCTTGGGCGGACGGCAGCCGTTGTGCGGCTGGGGGGTGACATCGGAGATGGTGCCGACCTCGAGGCCTGCGGCCTGAAGCGAGCGGATCGCGGTCTCACGGCCGGAGCCGGGGCCCTTGACGAAGACGTCGACCTTCTTGACACCGTGCTCCTGCGCCTTGCGGGCTGCGTTCTCGGCGGCCAGCTGGGCGGCGAACGGGGTCGACTTACGCGAACCCTTGAAGCCGACGTGTCCCGAGGACGCCCAGGAAATCACGTTTCCGGCGGGGTCCGTGATGGACACGATGGTGTTGTTGAACGTGCTCTTGATGTGAGCGGCGCCGTGCGGGACGTTCTTCTTGTCCCTGCGACGCGCCTTCTGGGTCTTCTTCGGACCGGTGCTACGTGACTTGGGGGGCATTACTTCGCCTTCTTCTTGCCTGCAATGGTGCGCTTCGGACCCTTACGGGTGCGGGCGTTGGTCTTGGTGCGCTGACCACGCACGGGCAGACCACGACGGTGGCGCAGGCCCTGGTAGCAGCCGATCTCGATCTTGCGTCGGATGTCGGCCTGGACCTCGCGGCGAAGGTCACCCTCGACCTTCAGCGACTCCTCGATGTACTCGCGGAGCTTGGCCAGATCCTCGTCCGAGAGATCCTTGCTCCGCAGATCCGGGCTGACGCCGGTGGCGTCCAGGATCTCCTTGGAGCGGGTACGGCCGATGCCGTAGATGTAAGTAAGTGCGATCTCCATCCGCTTTTCACGGGGAAGATCGACACCTGCGAGACGTGCCATGTCGGCATTTCCTATCGGTGTGCGGAGGTCTGCTCCCAGTCCATCCCCTGTGCCTCTTCAAACGTCGGCGGTCTCGCGACCGACAATGCTTCAACTAACTCAGTGGGGCCCCGGCCTCCGTGCCGGGGGTGAACCAGTGCCTGCTCGAGAGCCGTGAGTACTGGCTGGTGCTGGGAGGTCATCTTTGCTTGTTGCCAAGCAGATCCTCGAAAAGCGGAGATCTAGCCCTGACGCTGCTTGTGGCGCAGGTTCTCGCAGATCACCATGACCCGGCCGTTACGACGGATCACCTTGCACTTTTCGCAGATCTTCTTGACGCTCGGCTGAACCTTCACGTCTTCTGATCTCCTGTTTTGTGGCAGCCCACTACGCAGATCCGCAGCGGACGTACTTCTCCCCGACCTGGTCGGGCGGGGAAGCTTTTACTTGTACCGGTAAACGATGCGTCCGCGCGACAAGTCGTAGGGCGAGAGCTCTACGACAACGCGATCTTCCGGGAGGATGCGAATGTAGTGCTGACGCATCTTTCCGCTGATGTGGGCGAGAACCTTGTGGCCGTTCTCGAGCTCAATGCGGAACATCGCATTGGGCAGCGGCTCGACTACTCGTCCCTCGACCTCGATGGCCCCGTCTTTCTTAGCCATATCCTCCGCGATCCATGTGGTTTGGCGTGCTTATTGCATCTGTTTCCGTTACCGTGGCGCCCAATGGGATCTTCACCGGCCGAAACATGAACAATCCGGATCGAATCCGGCACTGGGCACGCAGACAACCGGCACGCATAGCGCACCGTTGATCCATGTTACGGGAAATTGCTCACCAGGCCAAATGCGGTCCCTGACGGACCCGCCCGCCGGGCGAGAATTCGACTTCCGAGACCCACCGGCAACGATGCGAAGGATGGTGTGCGTGCGCGCCCTGGTACAGCGAGTGACGTCCGCATCGGTCCGCGTCGACGGCGACGAGGTCGGACGGATCACTCCCCCGGCCGGCGGCCACGGGCTGCTCGTCCTGGTCGGCGTCACCCATACGGACGACGAGGCGAAGGCCGCTCTGCTCGCGAAGAAGGTGTGGACCATGCGCATCCTGGAGAACGAACAGTCCGCGGCCGACCTCGACGCCCCGGTACTCGTCGCCAGTCAGTTCACGCTCATGGCGGACACCCGCCGGGGCCGGCGCCCGTCCTGGTCCGCCGCGGCGCCGAGGCCGGTGGCGGAGCCACTCGTGGACGAGTTCACGGGCGCCCTTCGCGAGCTGGGGGCGACCGTCGAGACCGGCGTGTTCGGCGAACACATGGAGATCAGCCTCGTCAACGACGGCCCGGTGACGCTGCTGATCGACGTGTAGGCCCGCACCCGCAGGCGGTCGCTACTCCGGACGCAGGGTCAGGATGCGCGGCCCGTCCTCGGTGACCGCGACCGTGTGCTCCCAGTGCGCGGCACGGGTGCCGTCGGAGGTCACGACGGTCCAATCATCCTCGAGGACAACGGTATCGGTGGTGCCGAGGGTCAGCATCGGTTCGATCGCCAGAACGGAACCGACCACCAGTTGCGGCCCCTTGCCCGGAGCGCCCTCGTTGGCGAGGAAAGGCTCCATGTGCATTTCCCGGCCGATGCCGTGACCGCCGTAGCCATCGACGATGCCGTACTTGCGGTCGTGCGCGACCTCGGCGGCGCGGGTGCCGAGCTCGATGGCGTGGGAGATGTCGGTGAGGCGGTTGCCGGGAAGCATCGCCGCGATCCCCGCCTCCATGGACAGCCGAGTGGCCTCGCTGAGCTGCTGGTCCGCTTCGATGATGTCTCCGACACCGAAGGTCCACGCAGAGTCGCCGTGCCAGCCGTCGAGAATGGCGCCGCAGTCGATGGAGACGAGGTCTCCCTCGGCGAGAATGTCTTCCGCCGAGGGAATCCCGTGCACCACACGATCGTTGACGGACGAACAGATCGATCCGCTGAACCCGTGGTAGCCCTTGAACGACGGCACGGCGCCGGCGTCGCGGATGACTGATTCGGCCACCTCGTCGAGTTCGAGCGTGCTCACACCCGGCTTCGCCGCATCACGGACCGCCACCAGAGCCGCACCGACGATGGCACCGGCGGCCGCCATCGCGTCCAGCTCGCCTGCGGTCCGGAACGGAACGACCTTGCGCTTACGCCCGAAGCCCATTACTTACCCAACGCTGCCAGTGCGCGCGCGTTGACCTCGTCGACCTCGCCCAGGGCGTCGACGGTCACCAGCTGGTCCTTGTAGTAGTCCAGCAGCGGCGCGGTCTCCTCGCGGTACACCCGGAGCCGGTTGCGGATGACGTCTTCCTTGTCGTCGGCGCGGCCACGGGCCAGCATCCGCTCGACCACGACGTCCTCGTCGACGATGAAGGACAGCACTGCGTCGAGCTTGGTGTTCAGCTCGGCGAGGATCGCCTCGAGCGCCTGAGCCTGGTCGACGGTCCGGGGGAAGCCGTCCAGGAGGAATCCGTTGGCCGCATCCGGCTCGCCGACGCGGGCCTTCACCATGTTGTTGGTGATCTCGCTGGGAACCAGGTCCCCGGCGTCCAGGTACTTCTTCGCCTCGAGGCCGAGGGGGGTGGCCTGGCCGATGTTTGCGCGGAACAGGTCGCCCGTGGAGATGTGGGGGACGCCGAGCTTCTCGGACAGAATCGCGGCCTGGGTGCCCTTGCCTGCACCGGGAGGACCAAGGAGGACAAGTCTCACTTGAGAAACCCTTCGTAGTTACGTTGCATCAATTGACTTTCGATCTGCTTGACCGTGTCCAGGGCGACGCTGACGAGAATCAGCACGGCCGCACCACCGAAGATGCTGCTGGAGGTCTGGCTTCCGGACAGGAAGAAGTGGGGCAGCACCGCGATCAGGCCGAGGTAGATCGAGCCGGGAACGGTGATGCGGTTGAGCACGTAATTCAGGTAGTCCGCGGTGGGGCGACCCGGGCGGATACCGGGAATGAAGCCGCCGAACTTCTTCATCTCGTCCGCGCGCTCTTCCGGATTGAACGTGATCGCGACGTAGAAGAACACGAAGAACACGATCAGCGCGAAGTAGATGACGATGTACACCGGGTTGTTCGGATTCACCAGGTACTCGTTGATGATCCGCTGCCACCAGCTGGGATCGGCGGACGACGTGGCGCCGGTGAGCTGCGCGATGAGGTTCGGCAGATACAGCAGCGACGACGCGAAGATGACGGGGATGATGCCGGCCTGGTTGACCTTGAGGGGCAGGTACGTCGACGAGCCGCCGTACATCTTGCGGCCGACCATGCGCTTGGCGTACTGGACCGGGATGCGCCGCTGGCCCTGCTCGACGAAGACGACGCCGGCGATGATGGCGAGCGCCGCGACGCAGATGATCGCGAAGATCAGTCCCCCGCGGCTGTCCAGGATGGCCTTGCCCTCGGACGGCAGGCGGGACGCGATACCCGAGAAGATCAGCAGCGACATGCCGTTACCGACACCGCGCTCGGTGATGACCTCACCGAACCACATGACGAGCGCAGCGCCTGCGGTCATGACCAGCACGATGATCACGAGGCCGAAGATGCTCTTGTCGGCGATGATCTCTTCCTGGCATCCCTGCAGCAGCTGGCCGCGCGACGCGAGCGCCACGATGCCGGTGGCCTGCAGGATCGCCAGGGCGATCGACAGATAACGCGTGTACTGCGTCATCTTCGCCTGGCCGGACTGGCCTTCCTTCCGGAGTTCCTCGAACTTCGGGATGACGACCGTCAACAGCTGGACGATGATGCTGGCCGTGATGTACGGCATGATGCCGATCGCGAAAATGGACAGCTGGAGCAGCGCGCCGCCGGAGAACAGGTTGATCAGCGAGTAGATACCCGCGGAATCGCCGCCCGACAACTGATCGACGCAGGCTCGGACGTTGCCGTAGTCGACGCCCGGCGACGGAATCACCGCGCCGATGCGATAGAGCGCAACGAGACCGAGCGCGATGAGGATCTTCCGCCTCAGGTCCGGGGTCCTGAGGGCCGAGACGAAGGCGGAAAGCAAAGATCCTCCTGGCACGACGGTGGGGAGACGAGTCGATAGCAGACTTGTCCGTGAATGAACTCTAGAACTCTAACAGTGGCAACTGAACGCACAGTTGGGAGACCTGCGGCAGTGCTGCCCGTACAGCCGCAAATGGCCGCAGTACAGCGCGAGGCTGTACTGCGGCCATCTACTGGCTAGCGGTGATAGCTCACAGCTCGGTGGCGGTACCACCGGCAGCAGCGATCTTCTCCTTGGCGGAGCCGGTGAACTTGTCGACCGTCACCTGGACGGCGACAGTCAGGTCGCCGTCGCCGAGAACCTTGACGAGCTGGTTCTTGCGAACGGCACCCTTCGCAACGAGGTCCTCGACCGTGACCTGTCCACCCTCGGGGAACAGACGGGCGATGTCGCCGACGTTGACGACCTGGTACTCGGTGCGGAACGGGTTGGTGAAGCCCTTGAGCTTGGGCAGACGCATGTGCAGCGGCATCTGTCCACCCTCGAAGGCGGCGGGCACGTTCTTGCGGGCCTTGGTGCCCTTCGTGCCGCGACCGGCGGTCTTGCCGCGCTTGCCGCCTTCACCACGACCGACACGAATCTTGTCGGACTTGGCTCCCGGCGCGGGGCGCAGGTGATGCAGTTTGATGGTCATGGTTAGACCTCCTCAACTGTGACGAGGTGGCGCACCACGTTGATCAGACCGCGGTTCTGGGCATTGTCCTCGCGGACAACCGTCTGACGGATGCCCTTCAAGCCGAGGGTGCGCAGCGAGTTCCGCTGGTTCTGCTTGGTACCGATGGTGCTCTTGATCTGAGTGACCTTGAGTTCGGCCATTACTTCACGCTCCCAGCCTGTGCGCGCGCACGCAGCATGCCGGCGGGTGCCACGTCTTCGAGGGGGAGACCGCGGCGAGCCGCAACTTCCTCGGGACGCTGCAGACCCTTGAGCGCAGCAACGGTCGCATGCACGACATTGATGGCGTTGTCGCTACCGAGCGACTTCGACAGGATGTCGTGGATACCGGCGCACTCCAGCACGGCACGCACCGCGCCACCGGCGATGACACCGGTACCGGGGCTTGCCGGACGCAGCATGACGACGCCCGCTGCGGCCTCACCCTGAACCGGGTGCGTGATGGTGCTGCCGATCATCGGAACGCGGAAGAAGCTCTTGCGAGCCTCCTCGACGCCCTTCTGGATGGCCGCAGGAACTTCCTTGGCCTTGCCGTAGCCGACGCCGACGAGTCCGTTGCCGTCGCCCACGATCACCAGAGCGGTGAAGCTGAAGCGACGACCACCCTTGACGACCTTCGACACGCGGTTGATCGTGACGACGCGCTCGATGTGGTTCGACTTCTCGGCCGACTGTCCGCCGCGACGATCGTCGCGACCGCCACCACGACGGTCGCCGCCGCCGCGGTTGTCCCCGGTGTTGGGGCCATTCTGTCCGGCGGGTCCGCTTCCGCCGTCACGCCTCTGACGTCCCGGCATCAGGCTGTCCTTCCGTTCATGTACTCGGTCTTGGTCATCAGAACTTCAACCCGCCTTCGCGAGCTGCGTCCGCAAGGGCCGCGATGCGACCGTGGTAGCCGTGTCCACCGTGGTCGAACACGACGGCCTCGACACCGGCTGCCTTCGCGCGCTCGGCGATCAGCTGACCGACCTTCGCACTGAGGGCCTTCTTGTCGCCGTCCGCCGCACGCACGTCGGCCTCGGTGGTCGACGCCGCAGCCAGGGTGTGGCCTGCGAGGTCGTCCACGAGCTGGACGTGGATGTGGCGCGAGGACCGGTTGACGACCAGGCGGGGACGCTCGGGCGTGCCGGAGACCTTCTTGCGGAGACGGAAGTGACGACGCACCTTCGACAGGCGACGCTTCGTGGACGCATCCTTGCCGAGCGGAATCCGCTTGGCTTTCTGGTTTGCAGTCTGGCTCATATCACTTACCCGTCTTTCCGACCTTGCGGCGGATCTGCTCACCCTCGTAACGCACGCCCTTGCCCTTGTACGGGTCCGGACGACGGAGACGACGGATGTTGGCCGAGATCTGCCCGACCTTCTGCTTGTCGATGCCCGACACCGAGAACTTGGTGGGCGACTCGACCGCGAAGGTGATGCCTTCCGGAGCCTCGATCGGGACCGGGTGGCTGTAGCCGAGTGCGAACTCGAGGTCCTTGCCCTTGAGAGCAACGCGGTAACCGACGCCGTGAATCTCCATCTTGGTGGTGTAACCGTCGGTGACACCGGTGATGAGGTTCTGCACCAGGGTGCGAGACAGGCCGTGCAGCGCGCGGCTGCGACGCTCGTCGTCCGGACGGGTCACGCTGAGCGTGCCGTCGTCGTTCTTCGCAATGGCAATCGGCTCGGAGATCGTCAGGGCCAGCGTGCCCTTGGGACCCTTGACCGTGACGTCCTGGCCGTCGATCGAGACGTCGACGCCGCCGGGGACGGTGACGGGAATCTTTCCAATACGCGACATTGTGGTGGCCTCCCTTACCAGACGTAGGCGAGGACTTCCCCGCCCACTCCTTGATTGGCCGCCTGGCGATCGGTGAGCAGGCCGGTGGACGTGGAAATGATCGCCACGCCGAGGCCGCCCAGAACCTTGGGCAGGTTGGTGGACTTCGCGTACACACGCAGACCGGGCTTGGAGACGCGACGCACGCCGGCAAGGCTGCGCTCACGGCTCGGGCCGTACTTCAGGTCGACGATGAGGGTCTTGCCCACCTCGGCGTCTTCGGTGCGGTAGTCGGCGATGTAACCCTCGCGCTTGAGGATCTCGGCGATGTTCGCCTTGATCTTCGAGTGGGGCAACTTCACCTCATCGTGGTACGCCGTGTTGGCGTTGCGCAGACGCGTCAAGAAGTCTGCGATGGGGTCGGTCATGGTCATGAGGTTGACCTCTACCTTTCTCACAACGGTTCCCTCTGCCGTTTCCGGCGCAGGCCTATCGCGAAGTAGGTCTTACGTTTCCCGGTCCGAGGTTACGAACCGGAAGTCTGTGGGGGTGACGCCGCCGCCGGAGAGGGCAACGGCGTCACCGGCTCACCAGGAGCTCTTGTGAACGCCGGGCAGCTCGCCGGCGTGCGCCATCTCACGGACGCAGATTCGGCACAGGCCGAACTTGCGGAACACCGAGTGCGGACGGCCGCATCGCTGGCAGCGGGTGTAGGCGCGCACCGCGAACTTGGGCTTCTTGTTGGCCTTGTTGACCAATGCCTTCTTAGCCATTAGCTCAGTTCTCCTTGAACGGGAAGCCGAGGTGCTTCAGCAGGGCACGGCCTTCTTCGTTGTTGGTCGCGGTGGTCACCACGGTGATGTCCATGCCGCGAGGGCGGTCGATCTTGTCCACGTCGATCTCGTGGAACATCGACTGCTCGTTCAGGCCGAACGTGTAGTTGCCGTTGCCGTCGAACTGGTTGCCCGACAGGCCGCGGAAGTCCCTGATGCGGGGAAGCGCGACGGATACGAGACGGTCCAGGAACTCCCACATGCGGTCGCCACGCAGCGTGACGCGGGCACCGATCGGCATTCCCTCGCGGAGCTTGAACTGCGCGATGGACTTGCGTGCCTTGCGGATCTCGGGCTTCTGACCGGTGATCAGAGCGAGATCGTTGACGGCACCGTTGATCAGCTTGGCGTCGCGCGCGGCGTCACCGACACCCATGTTGACGACGACCTTGACGACGCCGGGGATCTGCATCACGTTGGCGTAGTCGAACTCGGTGTTCAGCGCAGCCTTGATCTCCTCGCGGTAGCGAGTCTTCAGGCGCGGCTGGATCTTGTTCTCAGTGGAGGTCATGTCAGATGTCCTTCCCGTTCTTCCGGGAAATCCGAACGCGCTTGCCGGACTCCTCGTCGGTCCGGTAGCCCACGCGAGTGGGGTTGCCGTCCGAGTCGACGACCGCGACGTTGGAAACGTGGATCGGGGCTTCCTGCGTGACGATGCCGCCGGAGGAAGCTCCGCGCTCGTTCGCGGAAACCGCGGTGTGCTTCTTGATGCGGTTCACGCCTTCGACGAGGACCTTGTTGGTCGCGGGGTAGGCCTGGATGACCTTGCCCTTCGCGCCCTTGTCCTTGCCGGCGATGACCAGCACGGTGTCACCCTTGTGCACCTTCATCACAGCACCTCCGGGGCGAGCGAGACGATCTTCATGAACTTCTTCTCACGCAGCTCACGGCCGACGGGGCCGAAGATGCGGGTGCCACGGGGATCGTTGTCCGGCTTGATGAGGACGGCGGCGTTCTCGTCAAACTTGATGTACGACCCGTCCGGACGGCGACGTTCCTTGGTGGTACGGACGATGACGGCCTTGACGACCTCGCCCTTCTTGATGTTTCCACCCGGGATGGCGTCCTTGACGGTGGCGACGATGATGTCACCGATCCCGGCGTAGCGGCGAGACGAACCACCGAGAACGCGGATGCAGAGAATCTCCTTGGCACCCGTGTTGTCGGCGACGCGCAGCCGCGACTCCTGCTGAATCACTTACTTCTCCTTGACCTGGACTGTTGCACGGCAGATTTCCGACCCGACGTGCGCGGTCTGCACCCGTGCCCTGCGAGAGGGGCCGCCCGGGTGGGCGGCACAACGGTGGGGTTGCCGTGCGTCTGCCGCAAGGCAACCCCACCATCGTACTGGATGCATAATTCGGTTTCTTACTTGGCCTTCTCGAGGACCTCGACGAGACGCCAGTGCTTGGTCGCGGACAGCGGACGGGTCTCCATCAGCTGCACGCGGTCACCGATGCCTGCGACGCCGTTCTCGTCGTGCGCCTTCACCTTGCTGGTGCGCCGGATGATCTTGCCGTAGAGCGGGTGCTTGACCCGGTCCTCGAGCTCGACCACGATCGTCTTCTCCATCTTGTCGGAGACGACGTATCCGGTGCGGACCTTGCGGCTGCCGCGCTCTTCAGTGCTCACTGCTTTTTCCTCACTCATGCCGCGTCACCTGCGTCCGGACCAACGGCCAGCCCGAGCTCACGCTCACGCAGAACGGTGTAGATACGCGCGATCTCGTGACGAACGGTACGAAGTCGACGGTTGTTGTCCATCTGACCCGTGGCCATCTGGAAACGAAGGTTGAACAGCTCTTCCTTCGACTCACGAAGCCGGGTGACCAGCTCTTCCTCGGTGAGCTCGCGGAGCTCTGCGGCTGGGGTTCCAGTAGCCATCAGAACTGCTCCTCCCTTGTCACGATCCGGCACTTGCACGGGAGCTTGTGCATCGCGCGGCGCAGGGCCTCACGAGCGATCTCCTCATTGGGGTAGCTCATCTCGAACATCACGCGACCGGGCTTGACGTTCGCGATCCACCACTCGGGCGAACCCTTACCGGAACCCATGCGGGTTTCGGCCGGCTTCTTGGTGAGGGGGCGATCCGGGAAGATGTTGATCCAGATCTTGCCGCCACGCTTGATGTGCCGGGTCATGGCGATACGAGCGGACTCGATCTGCCGGTTGGTGATGTAGGCCGGCTCGAGAGCCTGGATGCCGTAGTCACCGAAGGTCACCTGGGTTCCACCCTTGGCGGCACCCGAACGGCTCGGATGGTGCTGCTTGCGGTGCTTGACCCGCCGTGGGATCAACATGCGTCAGCCCTCCTTCTGTTCAGTCGTAGCGGGTGCATCGGCGGTGGCGGTCGCTGCGCGGCCGGCCTCGGTGCTGGTCGCGGTGGTGCCGGTGGCACCGGAACGACGGGGACGGCTCGGACGCTCACGGCGCGGGCGGTCGCCTGCGGGAGCAGCCACGTTGGCGGCCAGCTCACGCTTGCCACCGACGATGTCGCCCTTGTAGATCCAGACCTTCACGCCGATGCGGCCGAAGGTGGTCTTGGCCTCGTAGAGGCCGTAGTCGATGTCCGCGCGAAGCGTGTGCAGCGGCACACGGCCTTCGCGGTAGAACTCCGACCGGGACATCTCGGCGCCGCCGAGACGACCGGAGCACTGAACGCGGATTCCCTTGACGTTCGGCTGACGCATGGCCGACTGGATGGCCTTGCGCATGGCGCGACGGAAGGCGACACGGTTCGAGAGCTGCTCGGCCACACCCTGTGCGACGAGCTGAGCCTCGGCCTCGGCGTTCTTGACCTCGAGGATGTTCAGCTGGACCTGCTTGCCGGTCAGCTTCTCGAGCTCGGAACGGATGCGATCGGCTTCGGCGCCGCGGCGGCCGATGACGATGCCCGGGCGAGCGGTGTGGATGTCCACACGCACACGGTCACGGGTGCGCTCGATCTCGACCTTCGCGATGCCCGCGCGCTCCATGCCGGTGGCGAGGAGCTTACGGATCGCGACGTCTTCCTTGACGTACTCCGCGTACTGCTTGTCTGCGTACCAGCGAGACTTCCAGTCGGTGGTGATGCCGAGGCGGAAGCCGTGCGGGTTGATTTTCTGGCCCACTACTGAGCACTTCCCTTCCGGCGATTACGGGTCGATGTTCCGGTCTTCGGCAGGCTCTCCACGATCACGGTGATGTGACTGGTGCGCTTGCGGATACGGAACGCACGTCCCTGTGCACGCGGCTGGAACCGCTTGAGGGTCGCGCCCTCGTCCACGAACGCCGTGGCGACGACAAGCGTGCTCGGGTCGAGGTCGAGGTTGTTCTCGGCGTTGGCTGCTGCGGAGGCGATCACCTTGGCGACCGGCTCGCTCGCTGCCTGCGGCGCGAACTTCAGGATGTTCAGGGCGTCTTCAACCGAACGCCCGCGGACCAGGTCCACAACACGACGCGCCTTCATCGGCGTGACGCGCACGTGGCGCGCTACTGCCTTGGCGGTCGGGTTGGCGGTTTCGGTGTTGCTCATCGCCTCTTCGCCTTCCGATCATCCTTGATGTGACCCTTGAACGTGCGGGTCGGTGCAAACTCTCCGAGCTTGTGTCCGACCATCGAGTCGGAAACGAACACGGGGACGTGCTTGCGGCCGTCGTGAACCGCAAACGTGTGGCCGATGAAGTCCGGGATGATCGTGGAACGACGGGACCAGGTCTTGATGACCTGCTTGGTTCCCTTTTCGTTCTGCACGTCCACCTTCGCGAGGAGGTGGTCATCGACGAACGGGCCCTTCTTGAGGCTGCGTGGCATCCTTCACTCCCTCCTAGCGCTTGTTCTTGCCGGTACGGCGACGACGGACAATGAGCTTGTCGCTCGCCTTGTTCTTGCGGGTGCGGCCCTCGGGCTTGCCCCACGGGCTGACCGGGTGGCGACCACCGGAGGTCTTACCCTCACCACCACCGTGCGGGTGGTCGACCGGGTTCATCACGACACCACGGACGGTCGGGCGCTTGCCCTTCCAGCGCATACGGCCGGCCTTGCCCCAGTTGATGTTCGACTGTTCGGCGTTGCCGACCTCACCGATCGAGGCGCGGCAGCGAACGTCGACACGACGGATTTCGCCGGACGGCATACGCAGCGTGGCGTACGTGCCTTCCTTACCGAGCAGCTGGATGCTGGATCCGGCCGAGCGGGCCATCTTGGCGCCGCCACCCGGGCGGAGTTCCACCGCGTGGATGGTGGTACCCGTCGGGATGTTG
The DNA here is from genome assembly GCF_026810085.1 of Rhodococcus sp. JS3073. Classification (NCBI taxonomy): domain Bacteria; kingdom Bacillati; phylum Actinomycetota; class Actinomycetes; order Mycobacteriales; family Nocardiaceae; genus Rhodococcus; species Rhodococcus sp. JS3073. The sequence goes on from NZ_CP113951.1 coordinate 1,193,859, forward strand.
CGCAGGGGCAGGTTGTTGCCGGGCTTGATGTCGGCGCCTGCGCCGGACTCGACCGGAGCACCCTGAACCAGGCCCTTGGGGGCGATGATGTAGCGCTTCTCGCCGTCCGCGTAGTGCAGCAGGGCGATACGCGCGGTGCGGTTGGGGTCGTACTCGATGTGAGCGACCTTGGCCGGCACGCCGTCCTTGTCGTTGCGACGGAAATCGATCAGCCGGTAGGCGCGCTTGTGTCCGCCACCCTTGTGCCGGGTGGTGATACGACCGTGTGCGTTACGTCCACCGCGTCCGTGGAGCGGGCGAACCAGCGACTTCTCGGGGGTCGACCGAGTGATCTCGGCGAAGTCCGAGACGCTCGAGCCACGACGGCCCGGGGTAGTCGGCTTGTACTTACGGATTGCCATGAGTCTTCTCGTCCTCTATGTCTCGTCAAGTCCCGGGCGCTTTACGCGACCGGTCCTCCGAAGATCTCGATGGGCTTGCTGTCGGCCGAGAGGGTCACGAGCGCGCGCTTGGTGTCCTTGCGCTTGCCGTAACCGAACCGGGTCCGCTTGCGCTTGCCCTGACGGTTGGCGGTGTTGACGCTGGTCACGGTGACGCCGAAGATCTTCTCGACGGCAATCTTGATCTGCGTCTTGTTCGAGTCCGGGTGCACCAGGAAGGTGTAGGTGCCTTCCTCGATCAGTCCGTAGGACTTCTCGGAGATGACCGGGGCGAGCAGGATGTCGCGGGGATCGGCGATGGTGCTCACTTGCCCTCCTCCTTGTTCTCTTCCTGGGCGGTCTCGGCGGGCCCGTGGATGAACGCGTTCAGCGCCTCGACGCTGAACACGACGTCATCGCTGTTGAGCACGTCGTAGGTGTTGAGCTGGTCGGGTGCGATGGGGTGCACGCCGTCCAGGTTCTGCACGCTCTTCCAGGCCGCGATGTCCTCGCGTCCGACGACGAGCAGGACCTTCTTGCGATCCGAGATCTCGCCGAGGAAGGTGCGGGCAGTCTTCGTGGACGGAGTCTGACCGGCAACCAGTTCGGTGATCACGTGGATGCGCTCGTTGCGGGCCCGGTCGGAGAGGGCTCCGCGCAGGGCGGCGGCCTTCATCTTCTTGGGGGTCCGCTGGCTGTAGTCGCGCGGCTGCGGGCCGTGGACGGTGCCACCGCCGGCGAACTGCGGTGCACGGGTCGAGCCCTGACGAGCGCGGCCGGTGCCCTTCTGGCGGTACGGCTTCTTGCCACCGCCGCGAACCTCGCCGCGGGTCTTGGTGGCGTGGGTGCCCTGGCGTGCAGCAGCGAGCTGCGCGACGACAACCTGGTGGAGAAGCGCGATGTTGGCAGGCGCGTCGAAGATCTCCGCGGGGAGATCGACGGTGCCGTTGGTCTTGCCGCCGGCGACCTTGACGTCCAGCGTCAGCTTGGTCGTCGATGTCTCGGTGCTGGTCATGCTCGTGCACCACCCTTCACTGCACTCTTGACGATCACGAGGCCACCCTTGCGGCCGGGGATCGCACCCTTGATCAGCAGCAGGCCGTTCTCGGCGTCCACCTTGTGAACGGAGAGGTTCTGCGTCGTGATGCGGTCGCTACCCATGCGGCCGGACATGCGCATGCCCTTGAACACGCGGCCCGGAGTGGCGCAACCACCGATGGAACCGGGGCGACGGTGAACGGCCTGCGCACCGTGCGATGCACCCTGACCGGCGAAGCCGTGGCGCTTCATGGTTCCGGCGAAGCCCTTACCCTTGCTGGTTCCGGTGACGTCGACGTAGGCGCCGTCCTCGAAGACCTCGGCGGTAAGTTCCTGGCCGACCTCGTACTCCGAGGTGTCGGCAACGCGGAGCTCCACAACGTGGCGGCGCGGGGTGACGCCGGCCTTGGCGAACTGGCCGGAAGTCGGCTTGTTCACCTTGCGCGGGTCGATGGCGCCGAACGCGAGCTGCACGGCGCTGTAGCCGTCACGCTCTTCGGTACGAATCTGGGTCACGACGTTCGGTCCGGCCTTCACGACGGTGACCGGAACGACCCGGTTGTTCTCGTCGAAGACCTGGGTCATGCCGAGCTTGGTGCCCAGGATTCCCTTGATCTTGGTATCAGTCATTGTTTTTGTCTCCGCCGCGCTCACTGAATGTTGACGTCGACGCTGGCCGGAAGGTCGATGCGCATGAGCGCGTCAACCGTCTTGGGCGTCGGGTCGAGGATGTCGATAAGCCGCTTGTGAGTACGCATCTCGAAGTGCTCGCGCGAGTCCTTGTACTTGTGCGGCGAGCGGATGACGCAGTACACGTTCTTTTCGGTCGGCAACGGCACGGGTCCAACGACGCGGGCCCCGGTACGGGTCACCGTCTCGACGATCTTGCGCGCTGACGCGTCGATCGCCTCATGGTCGTAGGCCTTGAGCCTGATGCGGATCTTCTGTCCCGCCACGCTTAGTGTCCTTTTCTTGCCGCGTTTCGTAGTCCCACCCGAGTCGGGCCGAACTACCTCGTCTGCACAGTCCCTTACCTGGGCCGCAACTGTCCGAACGCTAGGCGACCGGGACACACCCGATCCGCTGCCGCTGTTCATCTGTCATGGTTCTCCGGTACACGCGGTCGGGCGTGTCGCCCTCCCACTCATTCTCCGACCCGGAACTTTTCAGCTTTTCGGGCCGGGAACGCGTACCGGATGCACTCGAATTCGAGTGCCAGTAGGTACTGCTTCCGTCTTGCATGTGGCCGCGAGCAGGTCATAGTGATCTACACCGCGACGTTTCACCCCACCTGTTTCGGGCCGCAAACGATCGCGTCCCAGACAAGGCAACCCGACCAGTATGCCGTACCAGGCGGGAGACTTCAAACCGGGCTCCATCCCTCCCGCCATCGCCCGAACTTACTCTGAAGTAAGATGTGGCGATGACGACCTCGAGTCCCACGTACGCCGCGTGGCAGAAGCTCCCCGACAACGCGCTCGGACATGCCCTCTTCTCCGTCGGCATGTGTCTCCGCGTCCCCTACTTCGGCTCGGTACTCCCCCGCGTCGTCGAGATGCGGCCCGGCCGCTGCGAGGTCCGCGCCCCGAAATGGTGGGGCGTCCGCAACCACCTGGGCACGTTCCACGCGATCGCGGCGTGCAATCTCGCCGAGGCCGCCATGGGCATGCTGTCCGAGGCGACCGTGCCCTCGACCCACCGGTGGATCCCGAAATCGATGACGGTCGACTACCTCGCCAAGGCGAACGGAACGCTGCGCGCCGTCGCGGAACTGCCGGACCTGCCGGACTTCACCGCGATCACCGCGGGCGCCGACGTCGTCGTGCCGGTGCGCATTTTCGACGGACAAGGGGTAGAAGTGGTCCACGCCGACATCACGACGTGGGTCACGCCGCGGTAGAACGCGAAAGGCGCATGTCGAAGGTCACATTCGTCCTGGAGTTCGCGGAAGCGACCCGAATTGCCGTGTGGCACATCCCCGGAGCCGGAACGTCGCGGCACAGCACGACCTTCCGGCCGGACGGGACGGGTTTCCGCGGTGCTCGCCGAGGCCGAAGTGGTACAGACGTCCGGCATTCATCGCGTACCTGTCTTCACGCGTTACAGAAGATTTCCCCTCCCGTTCCTCGGACGCGAAGGTGTTCCCCGGTCTGCCTTGATCACCCTCTTCGCGTGACATACTCGGGACATGCCAGCAGCTGACACCGCCGTTCTTGTCGAGGGAATCGAGAAATCCTTCGGTGACGTAGCAGCGTTGCGGGGTGTGAGCTTCGAGGTGCCCCGCGGCACGGTCCTGGGCATCCTGGGCCCCAACGGCGCAGGGAAGACCACCACCGTCAACGTGCTGTCCACTCTGCTGCGACCCGATGCGGGCCGCGCGTTCGTCGCCGGCCACGACGTCGTCGAGGAGTCGGCGAACGTCCGTCGCAGCATCATGATGACGGGCCAGTACGCCGCACTCGACGAGTCGCTGACCGGCCGCGAGAATCTGGTGCTCTTCGGCCGCCTGATGGGCCTGCCCAAGGCGTCCGCGAAATCGCGCGCGCAGGACCTACTGACACAGTTCGATCTGATCGAGGCCGGCGACCGGAAGGTGTCCGGATATTCCGGAGGTATGCGCCGGCGGGTCGACATCGCCTGTGGCCTGGTGATCCGCCCCGAGGTGGTGTTCCTCGACGAGCCCACCACCGGCCTCGACCCCCGCAGCCGTCAGGGCGTGTGGTCCCTCGTGTCCGCGCTGAAGGAGCAGGGCATCACGATCCTGCTGACCACGCAGTACCTCGAAGAGGCCGACCTGCTGAGCGACAACATCGTCGTCATCGACAAGGGCACCGTGATCGCCGAGGGCACGGCCGACGAACTGAAGGCCCGGACCGGCGGAAGCTATTGCGAGGTCGTCCCGGTGAGTCTCGACGACCTGCCGCGCGTCCGGGAGATCCTCACGAGCCTGTGCCCACCCGGCCGGGTCATCGAAGAAGGCACCGACCGGTTGTCGATTCCCGCCGAACACGGCGCCCAGACCCTCGCCGAGGTTCTGCGCCGCCTCGACCTCGCCGGGGTCACACTCGCCGACATCGCCCTGCGGCGCCCGTCCCTCGACGACGTCTTCCTCTCCCTCACCGGTCACGTCCGCGTCGACGAGAGCCTGCCGTCGTGACGGCGCCCGCCCAGCTCGGATTCGAGAGTGCCCTCGAGGGCAGGCACCGGCGACCACATCCCTCGACCGTCCAGCAGTGGATTGCGCTGTCCCAGCGGAACCTGCACACGATGTGGGTATTCGGTCAGTTCTTCATCGCGGTATTGGCGCCGTTGATCTTCACCATCGGCTTCTACCTACCGCTGCGCCTGGTGATGAAGTTCCAGGGCATCGACTACGCGCAGTTCGTCATGCCGATCATCGTCCTGCAGGCCATGGCGTTCACCGCGATCTCGGCGGCGCACCGCGCGGCCACCGAGGCGTCGAACGGAATGAACGCCCGGTTCCAGACGATGCCGGTCGGGGCGGCGGTCCCACTGGCATCGCGCATGACCGCGTGCCTCGTGCACTCGACGATCTCTCTGGTCGCCGCGATCGGATACGGATATGCGATCGGCTTCCGGTTCGCAGGCGGCTTCGCGCTGACCGCGGCGTTCTGCGGTCTGGCGATGCTGATCGGGTTCACGCTCACGACGGGCGCCGACGCACTCGGCACCCTGACCCGGAGCCCCGAGGTCACCAGTCAGGCGTTGACACTCCCCCAGTTGATCCTCGGCATGTTCTCCTCGGGTTTCGTTCCGGTGACGCAGTTCCCGGAGTGGGCACAGGGCTTCGTGCGGAATCAGCCCATCTCGCAGTTCTCCTCGTCCATGCGTGCCATGACGGAAGGCACGATCACGTTCCAGCAGCTGACACCCACCCTGTTGTGGTGCGGAGGGCTGGCACTGGTCTTCATTCCGTTGTCGATCTGGTCGAATGTGAGGCGCGGATGACCACCGAGTACCGATCCGACACACCGGCGACGGTGACATTCCCCGAGGTGCTCGAACCCCACCCGGAGAACTCCTTCGCCGCGCTCTTCTCACACAGCCTGCTGCAGACCAGACGACTTCTTCTCCGCTGGGCGCGCGACCCGTACACCATGCTTCAGGCGATCGTGTACCCGTCGTTGATGTTGCTGATGTTCTGGGCGGTGCTCGGGATCTCGATCACCAAGGCCACCGGGGTCAACAGCGTGTACGGGACCGTTCCGATGATCACGCTCGTCGGCGCGATGTTCGGATCCATCGCGGGCGGTCTGTCGCTGAAGAAGGAATGGGCGGACGGGCTTCTGAGCCGGTTCTGGGTGCTGCCCGTCCACCGCGCGTCGGGCCTGCTGAGCCGTCTGATGGCCGAATCCGTGCGGATCGTGCTCACCACGGTGCTGATCATCGCCGTCGGTTTCGCCATCGGGTTCCGGTTCGATCAGGGGATTCTCGCCGGTATCGCCTTGATGCTGCTGCCGCTGCTGTTCGGGGTGAGTTTCGCGACGATGGTGACCGCACTCGCCGTCAACGCGGCGAAGGCGCCGCTCGTCGAACTCCTCTCCCTGCTGTGCACGCTTCTGCTGTTCTTCAACTCGGGATTCGTACCCACCGGCGCCTACCCCACCTGGCTTCAGCCGTTCGTGGAGAACCAGCCGATGTCGTGCGCAATCGACGCGATGAAGGGACTGTCGATGGGCGGACCCGTCGCGGAACCACTGCTCAAGACCGTCGCATGGTCGCTTGCCGGGCTGCTGATCTTCACCTACCCCGCGGTGCGCGGCTATCGCCGGGCCGCGGGCAACCCGGCGTAGCCCCCTCTCATCCCCCCGAGTTCAGAAGAGTCTGATGCCCGCCAACCGGTGACGTACCGCCGTTGCAGGCGTCAGCAGCCAGTCGACCGTCTCGACGATCCTGCCGACGCGCAGCAGTAGCTCGTCGAGGTCCTGCTCCGTTGCCGCCAGCGACCCGACGACGCCGTCCACCGACCGGACCGTGCCGGCGAAGGTGTCGAGGCCGTCGGCGAACCTGTCCAGCAACGCGTCGAACCTGCCCAGCACGCGGGCGAATTCGTCGAGGGACGTCCCGATCTCGTGTGCCACCCCGTCGACGCGGCCGATCGTGACGTCGGCATTGAGTGCGGCCTGGGTGAGTCTCCTGATACGGCCGGCCGTGTCGACGCCGGCCGCCGCGTCACCCGTCGGTCTACTCATCGATGTTCTCTCCTCGGCTCGTGCGCGGACCTAGCGCGGGGTGTGCCCCGTGAGTGGGGGTTCGATCACCAGCGGATCGTCCGCGGCCGGCGGTCCGTAGACGCCGCCGTTCCTCGTCGCGTTCTCCTGACCCAGGTCGTCCGGTCGTGGAACGTTCACGGCGCCCCGCTGCTCCAGGTACTGCTGCGACTGGCACGTCCAATCCAGGGCGGGCTGACTCGGTTCCGCGTCGGTCACCAGACGGCGCGGGGCGTCGTACACGCACATCGGCCCCTGCGTTCCGACCAGGAGAAGGTCGGCGAGTCCGCCCTTCTCGATCGACGCGATCTTCGGCAGCGCGCCGGGCATGATCGTCAGGCCGTACTCGAGGGAGGGTGTGCGGTCACCGACGATCCGGGTGGGGAGAACCAGATTCGCCATCAGGGCGCCCAGTGAGTCCCGATTTCCCGACAGCAACGAGTCCAGGCTGGCCATCGTCTGCGGCGAGCGCCCGAGCAGGTCGACGAGCGCGGAGTCGTGGGCCCGCAACTGTTCGAGGACGCTCCGGGCGGTGCTCGCCGATTCCGGCAGAGCGGCGGTGAGGCCGTCCGCGGTGTCCAGGAGCGGCATGCCCTTGTTCACGATGGTCGACAATGCGTCGGTGCGGGTTTCGAGTGTCCGGGCGATCTCGGCGGAACCGTCGAGCAGGTTCTGCAGGTCGGGTCCCGTGCCCCCGAAGGCGGTGCCGAACGTGTCGGCCAGCGACGACAGAGCGGTGACGTCCATCGAGTTCACGAGGTTGGTGGTTTCGACGAGGGTCGCGTCGAGCGAGCGCGGGATTCCTTCCTCCGGAACCTCGACGACGTCGCCGTCCGCGAGGTACGGCGGGTCCGCGCCGTCGGGCATGATGTCGAGCGCCTGGATGCCGATCGCGTTCTCGGTGGTGATCTTCGCGGTCGAACCGGCAGGCACCCGGGTTCCGGGATGCAGTTCGATGCCGAGGACGACGCCCGTCCCTTCGGGGTTCACGTCGACTGAGCTGATCGTGCCCACTCCGACGCCGCGATAATTGACGGACGCTCCCTGGGCGAGGCCGGCGGCGTGGTCGAGCCGGGCACTCAGGTGAATGGGACTTTCGAACGTGTCCGGGCCGGCGACGTACCGCAGCCCGAACAGCATCGCGGCGATCGAGATCACGAGGAACAGGACCAACTGCGCCACCACGTGACGTGTCATCATCGGACGCCTCCGCCGAGTACCTCGGGCAGCGTGCGGGCTTCCGGCACCTCGAGCGGAGCCGATCCGGTGAGCAACTTGGCGATGACGGCGGTGACGTCGAACGTTCCGTCGAACGTCGTGTAGTCGCCGGGTGTGGCCGCGGCGAATCCGCCGAGGAACGTCGCCACCGAATTCAACGTCGGCGCGAGTTGTGACTCGAACCCGTCGAGTGCCGTGAGCACGGCTCCCGCGTCGCTGATCTCGGCCGACAGTTCGGATCCGGCGCTGCCGAGGACGTGCTGTGCCTCGCGACTGAGACGGGACGCCTCCCCCATCAGCGCGACGATCTGATCTCGTTGCGAGACCAGGAGATCCACTGCAGGCGCGAGGCCGGTCATTGCCCGATCGAGGGTCGGTTGCCCCGCGGCGAGTTCCGCCGCGAAGGCGTTGGACGCCACCATCGCCCGGTCGAGTTCGTCCCGATGGTCGTCGACGACGCCCAGTGTGTCGTTCAGCATGTCCACCAGTTCCCGGACCTTGTCCGAGCGGCCCGTGAAGGCGACGGTCAATTCGTTCATGATGGCGTGCATCTGGTCGATGCCGCTGCCGTTCAGCACGGTGGCCAGCGCGGCCAGGCCGCTCTCGATGTCGGGACCGCGCGACGTCCGATCCAAGGGGATGGTGTCGCCCTCGCTCATCGGCGCGCCCGCCGCGTGCCCGACGTCGAGCCGGACGAAGGGATTGCCGAGGGCCGTGGGCAATTCGATCCGGGCCGTCGCATCCCGCGGTATCGGGACGTCGTCGCGGATCCGCATCTCGATGTGAGCGGTGAAGTCCCGGGTCGACACGTCCGAGACGCGGCCCACCACCTCCTGACCCACCCGGACCTCGGCGCCTGGGACCACGCGATCGACTCCGCCGAACTGCGCGGAGATCTGATACGACGGACCGTCCGGCGAACGGCCCACCGACAGATCCTGCAGGCTCAGCGAACACCCTGCGGCGGGCAGCGTCACACCGACGATCAGCGCCGCCGTCAGCGACTTCGTTTTCGTCCGGATCGTCATCGTCCTCCGACCATGAGTTCGCGCAACCCGAACGGGTCGGACATGCTGGGCGGAAATTGAATCGGGTTGGTGATTCCCGCTCCGCGGCAGAGGATCGGATCGACTACCGCGCAGAGCGGGGACGTCGGCTCGGCCTGCGCCAGGTTGGTGGAGATGTTCAGCCGGATGCGGGCGCGCTGGTCCGGGGTGACCGCGCGCTGAATGTTGTCGATCAGCAAGGGCACCAGATCCATGATCTCGGCGAGGTCGGTGTCGTGCCTCTGCAGCACCTCGCTCACTCCGGCGAGGTTGTCGATGCCTGCGGCGACGTCGCCGCCCCTGGCGGACACGAGTTGGTCGATCTGGTTCAGCAGCGCGGACAACTGGTTCACCGTGTCGCCGATCGCGAACTGCTGGCCGGCGAACTCGTCCCCGATCGCGGTGAGCGAACCGGCGAGTGAATCGACCTGCGCCTGACGCGACGAGATCGTGTTCACGAGCACCTCGAGGTTGTCGACGAGCGCGCCGACGTCCGCGCTGTTGCCTGCGATCACCGAACTCGCCTGCGACAGTGTGCGGATGGCGTCGTTCATCGCGGGACCGAGGCCGTCCGTGGACGCGGCGGCAGCGGAGATCGCGGCGCCGGCGTCGCCTCCGTCCGGGCCGAGCGCCTCGACGACGGTGTCGACGCTGTCCATCAACTGGTCCCAGGTGATGGGCGAATGACTGCGTTCGGGTGGAATGGTCTGCCCACTCTCGAACACCGGGCCGCCGGTGTACGCGGGACCGAGTTCCACGAAGCGCTCACCGATCGCGGACGTCACCAGCACGTACGCGTTCGCGTCCGCGGGCAGCACGACGTCCGACGCGACGGACATCGTGACCATCACGGTCGCACCTCTCGGCTCGACCGCCTCGACGGTGCCCACCGGAACACCGAGCACCGAGACCTTGGTGCCGGGGAACACGCCGTTGACGTAGGCGAATTCGGAATGCACGACGGTGGACGAGGTGCGGAAGATCAGCAGCCAGCCGGCCACGACGATCGCCACCACGAGGGCGAGCACGCCGCCGATCCCGGCGGCCCTGCGCGCGATGCCCGCGTTCACGAGCACCCCGTGATCAGCCCGACGACGCAGAGCAGGTTGTCGGCGATCACGGCCGACGGCGCCGAGACGTCGGCCCAGTCACCGGTCCCGGTCGCGTTCACGAGTGCCCTCGCGGCCGGCGCACCCGTGGTCAGGAGCGCGTCGAGGTTCGCGAGGTTGGCCTGCAGCCGGTCCGTCACCTGTCTCGCGTTCGCGAGCAGTGAATCCAGCTCGGCGGTGTTCTCGCCCAGGAACTGGGATGCCTGTGCGACGAGCGCCTGGAGATCGTCGACCATCTGGCGGATGGCCGCACGCCGGGTGGCGAGCGTGTTCATCACGACGTCCGCGTTGCCGAGCAGGGTGGTGAGCTGATCCTGCTGACCGACCAGCACGTCAGTGAGGGTCCGCGAGCTGTCGAGTAGCTGCGTGACCTGATCGGCGTTCTTCGCCAGGATCGCGGACGCCGCACTCACACCCGCCAGTGCCTCCCGGTTGAGGTTCGCGTCCTGCGGCAACGTGTCCGTCACGACAGCGAGCATCTTCTGCAGTCCCCCGAGATCCAGTTCGTCCGCCGTCTCGATCGCGGACGACCCGATGTCGTCGAGTGAGTACGGAACGCTGGTGCGGCGGAGTGGAATCACCCCGTCGTCCTCGAGGTCTCCCGGCCCCGACGGTGCCACGTCCAGATATCGCTTGCCGAGGATGGTCGACAGCTTCACCCCCGCGGACGTCGTCGATCCGAGGTGACGTTCACCGTCGAGCCGGAAGTGGACGACCACGTGATCGCCCGCCAGGTCCACTCCGGTGACCCGGCCGGCGGGGACACCCGCCACGTACACGTAGTCCGAATCGGTCAGGCCCGCCGCGTTCGCGAGTTCGGCCGTGTAGCCGTCGGTCCGCACGGCGAAGCTCACCCGCGGGATCACCAGAACCAGCGCCAGCGCCAGTGTTGCCGCGAGAATTCCTGCGATCCCGACGATCAGCGGGTTGACGGGCCGCACTCGCTGATTTCCGGCCAGCGAGTCCCAGACGTCGCGCACCTTTTCGGTGACACTCATTGGCAGTACCTCGAATGCAGGTCGGGACCGAGGGCGCCTTCGCGACCGTCGACGTTGACGATGAAGGTGCACAGGTAGATGTTGAGCCACGAGCCGTACGAGCCCGAGCGGTCGACGGACGAGAAGAATTGCGGCATGGCCACCATCAGGTGATCGAATTCCGGGTTGGCGCCCAGCATCGCCCCCGTCAGCGAATGGAGCTGTTGCACGGTGCGGCTGAGTTCCGGGACGCGCCCGTCCACGATCTGCAGCGCCGAGCGGCTCACCGCCGCACTCTGATCGAGGGTGTCCATGAGAACCTCGTTGTTCTCGGCGAGCATTCCGGTGAACTGGGTGAGGCTGTCGACGAGGTGGGACAGCTCGGGACCCCGCGCCGCCGCCGTGCCCACCACCACCTCGAGGTTTCGGATGAGATCGCCGATCAGCTGGTCGTGATTCGCCAGGTTGCCGGTGACGTCGGCCACCCTGCGCAGCAGGGTTTCCATGCTCGTCTTCCTGCCGTCGAACACGGCGACGACTTCGGTGGCGAGTGCGTTGACCTGTTTCGGGTCGATGGCGTCGAACAGTGGCTTGAATCCGTTGAAGAGACTGGTGAGATCGAGTGCGGGCGACGTTCGGTCGAGCGGGATCGTGTCGCCCTCCCCGAGCGTGCCCTCGCCCGACGGCCCGGCCGCGAGATCGAGATACCGGACCCCCAGCAGGTCGCCGTATCGGATGGCGACGGTGGTGTCGGCGGGCAGTTCCTGATCGCGCTGGACCTCGAAGTCCACCAGGGCGGTAGCACTTCCGGCGTCGCCGTCGACGATGTCGATCGAATCGACGCGTCCCACCCGCACGCCGGCGATCGTGACGTCGCTGCCGGGAGTGACCCCCTGGGCGTCGGTGAACAACGCCTTGTACGTCACGGTCTGCCCCTCGACCGGCACCCGCAGAGTGTTCACCACGAGCACGGCCGAGAGGATGCCGAGAACGGCGAAGATCGCCAGTTTGATTGCCGAGTTCCGGACGCTCATCCTCCGCCACCTCCCCCGCAGTTCGGTCCGTCCACGCCGGGATACCGCGGGCAGTCGGCCGACGTGTAGGGCCGCGGGTTGGACAGGTCCGCGGCAACGCGGACCGCGAACTTGCCGGTGGAGAAGACGGCGGCGCCGGCCTCGCCGAACGGGCCTGCCTCGTCGAGGGTGGCCCGCAGCAGATCGGACTTGCTGGCCATGGTGCCCAGGGTCGGCGCGACGTTCAGGGCCACCGCGATCATGTTGTCCGCGTTCTGTTCCAGTACGTCGCCTGAGTTCCTCGACACGACGAGTGAGGCGGCGAGGAAACCGGTGAAGCTGTCGGTGTTCTCGACGAGAGTGCTCGACAGGGACACCGCCGCGTCCATGGTGGCGAGGACGTCCGGTGCGGCCGCGGCCAGCTGCTCACTGATCCGGGCGATCTGCGGCGCCCGCTCCGCGACCGACTCGACGAGCGGCGCGGTCGATGTCGCCACCGTGTGGAGGCTGTCGATGGTGTGCCCCAACTGCTCGCCGCGGCCGCGTAACGCGTCCGCGACGGCGCTGAGTGCGGCCTGCATCTGCTCGGGCTTCACCCGCGACAGCATGTCGTAGACCTTCGAGTACAGGTCGTACATCTGCACGGTCTCTGCCGAGGTGTCGGGTTGCAGCCGCGCGCCGGCCTCGAGTCGGGCGCCCCCGGTTCCGGCGGTCGACACCAGCTCGACGGTCTGGTCGCCGAACAGCGTGCGGGGCACGACCCGCACCTGGACGGACGCCGGGATGTGACGCATCTGTTCCGGACGGAGACTGATGTCCATACCCGTCTCGTTCATTCCGGGGTCGACACTCGACACGGTCCCCACGGTCGCCCCCTTGTAGGACACCGTGGTGTGCGACTTCACTGCACCGGCGTCGGCCGGTAGCGTCGCTGTCACCACTGGATCGGTGACGATCGCACCGGTGCCGAAACCGACCAGCAATGCCGATCCCAGGATCAGGACGGCCACTCCGATCACCCCCCGCACGGCGAGTGCGCCGTTGCCCGGTCCCCCCGGGCGGCCGCGCATCACGGCAACCCCAGGGCGGGGGCGGACGGGACGAGTCCCCACAGTGAGAGTGTCAGCAGCAGGTCGACGATGCCGATGGCGAGGATGCTGGTCCGCAAGGCGCGTCCGGCCGCACGGCCGACGCCCTCCGGGCCGCCGTACGCGTGGTACCCGTACGAGCAGTGGACGAGCGCGATGATCGTCGCGAACACGACAGCCTTGACGAACGAGTACACGACGTCGGTGGGTGTGAGCATGAGATGGAAGTAGTAGTCGTAGGTTCCGGCCGACTGCCCGCCGAACGTGACGATCACCAGCCGCGAAGCCAGGTACGACGACAGCAGGCCGACGATGTACAACGGGATCACACAGATCAGGCACGAGACGAGTCGTGTGCTCGCGAGGAACGGCAGCGACCGGATCGCCATCGCGTCCAGCGCGCTGATCTCCTCCGAGATGCGCATGGCTCCGAGCTGGGCGGTGAACCCGGTTCCGACCTTCGCCGCGAGCGCGATGCTGGCGATCACGGGCGCCAGTTCGCGGGTGTTGAGGATCGCTGACAGAAGTCCGGACAGGGATCCCATGCCGAGCAGGTCCAGTCCGCGCAGCCCCTCGATGCCCACCTGCGTCGCGGCGACGGCGGACATCGCGAAGACGACGCCGATCGCTCCGCCGCCGGCGAGCAGCGTGGCACCGCCGAAACTGATGTCGCCGATCTGACGCATGATGTGCCGCCAGTACTTCACGATCGCGAGGGGAACTCCGGCGATCACGCTGCCGTAGAACGTGAATTCCCGGCCCAGCCCCGTCATCAGGTCGAGGGGCTGGCGGGACCGGGCCCGCACCCAGTGCACGGCGGGCCATCTGGTGCTCACGACCATCAGTAACCACCTACCGGGACGACGAGAACGGAATAGAGCTGACTGAGCACCGTGTTGACGATGAAGACCAGGATGAAGGCCAGGACCACGGCCTCGTTGACGGCGTCGGCGACACCGCTGGGCCCGCCCTTGGCGTGCAGCCCCTTGAAGCTGGCGACGAGCGCCGACGTCACCGCGAACGCCATCGATTTGACGAGGGCGACCACGAAGTCCGACAACCGCGTGTACTGGGACAATGCGGTGAGAAAGCTTCCCGCCGAACTGTTCTGGACGACCACCTGGAAGAGGAAGCAGGCCGACACTCCGACGGCGGTGACCATCGCGCACAGTGCGACGCCGACGATCACCGCTGCGAGCACTCGCGGGACCACCAGCCGCTCGATCACGTTGAGCCCGAGTACCTCCATGGCCTCGACCTCTTCGCGGATCGTCCGCGAGCCGAGGTCGGCGCAGATCGCGGACCCTCCGACGCCGGCCAGCATCAGCGCGCAGACCAGGGCGGACGCCTGCCCGACGATCACGAACCCCACGACCGCCCCGGTGTACCCCTCGGCGCCGAGCTGACCGGCGAGGCTACCGATCGTGACGGCAATGAGGACTCCGATGGGGATCATCAACAGCAGGGCGGGCGCCGAGGTGACCGACGCGATCCGCCAGGCCTGGTCCAGCAGTTCCCGCCAGGCCAGTTTGCGCCGCACCAGAACTCGCACCGCGGCCACCGTAGTCGCGATCGAGAATCCGATGAGTGCGCCGACTTCGTTGGCGAAATGACTCACGGGCCCTTTGGCGGGTGGCAACTCGAATGTCACGCGGTCCTCCCCCGGTGCCGGTCACCGCTGAGCGGCGACCGGCCTCGAGATGTTCGATACGGGGTCAGACGACCGCGACGCCGGTTGCGCCGTGGGCCTTTCGGAGTTCGCCTTTGACGACCTTGCCGCTGGCGTTGCGGGGAAGTGCGTCGACGATCACGACGTCTTTCGGGTGCTTGTACCGGGCGAGCTTGCCGTCGAGCCACGCCGCGAGTTCGTCCACGGTCAGGTCGGATCCCTCGTCGTCGAGTGCGACGACGGCGACGGGCACCTCGGTCCACTTGGGATCGGGCCGGCCGACGACGGCGGCCTCCCGGATCCGCGGGTGTCCGAACAGGACGTTCTCCACCTCGGCGCAGTAGATGTTCTCGCCGCCGGAGATGATCATGTCCTTCTTTCTGTCGACGACGTAGACGAATCCTTCGTCGTCCTGCCGCACGAGATCTCCGGAGTGGAACCACCCACCGGCGAATGCGTCCGCCGTGGCGGCCGGGTTCTGCCAGTACTCGAGCATCATCGTCGGTCCGCGGTAGACGATTTCGCCGACGGTCCCGGGCGCGACGTCGTTCATGTCGTCGTCGACGACGCGCGTCTGGATCGTCGGGATCGGCTTGCCCACCGAACCCAGCTTGCGGATCGCGTCGTCCCCGTCGAGCACGCAGGTGATGGGCGACATCTCGGTCTGCCCGAACACCGCGACGATGAGCGCCTGCGGGAACGTGTCCGCCATGGTGCGCAGCACCGTATCCGAGGCGGGCGCCGCACCCCAGCTGATGACGCGGAGGGCGAGATCGCGACCCCGGACGGTCGGGTCGGCGCAGACGGCCTGCCACTGCACCGGCACGAGGAACACCGTCGTGATCCGCTCCTGCTCCCACACGTCGAGCATCTCGGTGGGGTTGAACGCCTTGAGCGGGTGAATCACCGTGGTGCTGCCGAGCATCAGCATCGGGGCGACGGAACCGAGTGCGGCCACGTGGAACACGGGGGACGCGAGGAATCCGATGTCGTCGCCGCGGTCGTAGCGCATCGCGCGGATGCAGGTGATGGATTGTCCGACCATGTTCGAGTGCGACAACACCGCACCCTTGGGTGTACCCGTCGTTCCGGACGTGTAGAGAATCAGGGACGGTGTGTCCTCGGGCAGATCGACGGGCGCATACGCCGGGCCGGCCTCCGACACGAGTTCTTCGTAACCGAGCACGTCGGCTTCCGTGTCGGCGCCGATGTTCACGACCAGGCTCAGTTCGGGAACGTCCTGACGCACCGCGGCGACCAGCGGCGCGAGCGCGGGCTCGGTGAACACCGCACGGGCCCCCGAGTCGCGGGCGATGAACGCGACCTCGGGCGGGGTGAGCCGGAAGTTGATGGGGACCGCGATGGCACCGAGGGCATTGATCGCGAGAACCGCTTCGAAGAACTCGGTGCGGTTGAGGGTGAGCAGCAGGACACGGTCGCCGAAGTTCACACCGCGCCGGGACAGTGCGCCGGCGAGCGCCTCTGATCGGTCGTGCAATTCGCGCCAGGTCGTACTGTGGCCGAGAAAGCGGAACGCGGCCTGATCGGGCTTCATCTCCGCGTGTGACGCAACCCAGTTGTTCCAGTGGTTGCGGCGGGATTGCAGTGGCTGCTCCAGCAGCTCGCTACGTGACGACATGTGGTGGTGGTCCCTTCGCTGTACTCGTGCCCGGCGCCCGTGTGCCTGTTCGGACCTGCACCGAGCTGTGACGAGTATTACAGATCTCGACGTCTATCGGAACAGTCTTGTTAACCGCAATTCGCATCAGTTCCGGAAGTTCGGAGCGCGTTTCGCGAGCATGGCGGTAACCCCTTCGACGAAGTCGGGGGCGTGCAGCAGTTCCGCCTGGCCCGCCTTCTCGCGGTCGAGTGCTGCATCCAGAGCTGTCAGCGTCGCTGCGGTGAGTGCCCGCTTGGTGAGTTCGATGGCCCGCCTCGGACCATTAGCCAGCCGGGCCGCCACGGCATCGACGTGCGTGCCGAGTTCGTCGGGAGGGAGGACACCCGCGATCAGGCCCTCCCGCTCCGCCTCCGCGGCTTGTAGGCGCTCGCCGAGGAGAGCCATCCGGGTGGCCCGCGCCCGGCCGATGGACGCCGCGATCAGCGCGCTGGAACCGCCGTCGGGCATCAGCCCGATGTTGACGAACGCGAGGAGTAGATACGCGGTCTCGGAGGCATACGTCAGATCGGCAGTCAGAGCGATGGACGCCCCGACCCCCGCGGCCGCCCCGTTCACCTGCGCGATGACCGGAACCGGCAACTCGACGATGGCACGAACCACCCTGTTCGCGGAGTCCATCACCACCTCCGCGGGTGCTTCCCGGCCTCCGGCCGCGGCGGCCGCCGCGAGGTCCGCGCCCGTGCTGAACGCCTTGCCCGCGCCCGCGATGACCACGACGCGAACAGTGGAGTCCGTGGCGGCTGCGGTCAGCACGTCGCCCAGCGCCGTCATGTGTGCCAGGTCGAGGGCATTCATCCGGTCGGGGCGGTCGATCGTGATCCGGAGGATCCCGGCCTCGTTGACGACGCGCAGCCCGTCGACCGCCGGGGCGGTCACGACACTGCTCCGATGCGCGAGTCGACCGTGCGCGCGAGCCGTCCGGTGATGATCGATTCCGCCTCCGTGACCATCCGGGTCACGAGCTCGCGCACGGTCGGGATGTCGTCGATCAGGCCCTGACTCTGTCCCGCGGTCCAGATTCCGGCGTCGAGATCGCCCGCTTCGAACACCGTGCGCCCCCGGGCTCCGGCGACGAGATGCTGGATGTCGGCGAATTCGCAGCCACGGGACTCGATGTCGACCACCTCGGTACTGACCGCGTTGGTCGCGACGCGGGCGGTGTTGCGAAGGGAACGGAAGATGAGTTCGGTGTCGCGTTCGGTGTTGGCGACGATCTGTTCCTTGACGGCGTGTGCAACCGGGGATTCGACGGTGCAGTTGAATCGGGTGCCCATGTTCACGCCGTCGGCGCCGAGTGCGAGCGCTGCGACGAGACCGCGCGCATCCGCGATACCGCCGGACGCGATCACGGGGATCGTGAGCTTTCGGGTGGCGGCCGGGATCAGGATCAGGCCCGCGACGTCGTCCTCACCGGGGTGGCCTGCGCATTCGAAGCCGTCGATGCTGACGGCGTCGACACCGACCTGTTCCGCCTTCACCGCGTGCCGCACGCTGGTGCACTTGTGGATCACCTTGATCCCCGCGTCCTTGAGGTGCGGGAGGTGGTCCACCGGATTGGAGCCGGCGGTCTCGACGATGCCGATTCCGGAATCGATGATCGCCTGGCGGTACTCGGCGTACGGCGGCGGATTGATCGACGGGAGGATGGTGAGATTCACGCCGAACGGTTTGTCGGTGAGCTCCCGCGTGCGGGCGATCTCCGCGACGAGATCTTCGGGAGTCGGCTGGGTGAGCGCGGTGAGAAATCCGAGCGCCCCCGAATCGGCGACGGCCGCGACGAGTTCGGCACGGCCGACCCACATCATGCCACCCTGGACGATCGGGTGCTCGACACCGAAGGCCTCGGTGAATTTCGTCCTCATGTCAGTTCACCTCTTCGAACGTGCCGCCCGCGGCGGCCTTGTCCAGCAGTAGCTGGGGTGGGAGGAATCGGTCCCCGTACCGCGCAGCCAGCAGCTGCGCACGCGAGACGAATCCCTGGATCCCACCCGGGTATTGGTCGATGTAGCGGGCCACGCCACCGGTCCAGCCCGGATAGCCGATGCCGAGGATGGAACCGACATTGGCCTCGGTGGTCGATTCGAGGACCCCCTCTTCCAGGCAGCGGACCGTCTCGACGGCCTCGATGAACAGCATTCGCTCCTTGATGTCCTCGAACGGAATCTCGGTGTGCGCACCGTCGCGCCGGAACGTCTCGAGCCCGGACCACAATCCGATCCGTCTACCGTCCGCGTACTCGTAGAAGCCGGCGCCTGTGGAGCGGCCTTTGCGGCCGAATTCGTCGATCATGCGATCGACGACGGCATCCGCCGGATGTGGCTCCCAGGTCTTCCCTTCGGCAAGTACCGCGGCCTTCGTCTCCTCGCGGATCTTGCGGGGCAGAGTGAGCGTGAGTTCGTCCATCAACGCGAGGACGGGAGCGGGATATCCGGCCTGCGACGCCGCCTGCTCGATCGACACCGGGGAGACGCCCTCGCCGAGCATCGCGATGCCCTCGTTGGTGAAGGTACCGATGACGCGGCTGGTGAAGAACCCGCGGCTGTCGTTGACGACGATCGGAGTCTTGCCGATCTGCCGGACCACGGCGAGCGCGCGTCCGAGAGCCTCGTCACTCGTCTTCTCCCCCTTGATGATCTCGACGAGGGGCATCTTGTCGACCGGCGAGAAGAAGTGCAGGCCGATGAAGTCCTCGGTGCGCGAGACGTTTTCGCCGAGGAGGGTGATCGGCAATGTCGACGTGTTGGAGCAGAGCAGTGCGTCGGGTGCGATGAAGCCGTCGATCTCGGCGAACACCGTGTTCTTCACGGCCGGGTCCTCGAACACGGCCTCGATGACCAGCTGGGCGCCCGCGGTGTCCTCGGGCCTGTCGGTAGGGAGGATCCGCGCGAGGATCGATTCGGCCTTCTCGGGGGACGTCCGGCCCTTGGCGACAGCCTTGTCCAGAAGAGTCTTCGAGTACGCCTTGCCGTTCTCGGCCGCGGCCGGGCTCACGTCCTTCAGCACCACGTTCATGCCCGACTCGGCACACACGTACGCGATGGCGGCACCCATCATCCCCGCGCCGAGCACCGCGACCGTGCCGACAGGTGCGCGGCCGGCTCCGCCGTACCGCTTCACCAGACTGTTGGCCTTCTGCAGGTCGAAGAAGAACGCGCGGATCATGTTCTTCGAGATCTGCCCCGTCGCCAGCCCGGCGAAGTAGCGGTTCTCGATCTTCTGAGCCGTGTCGAAGTCGACGAGCGCGCCTTCGACGGCAGCGCTCATGATCGCGATCGGAGCCGGATAGGGCGCGCCTTTGAGCTGTTTCCGCAAATTGGCGGGGAAGGCGGGAAGATTTGCGGCCAGTGCCGGGGATGCGGGAGTTCCACCCGGAATCCGGTACCCCTTCACGTCCCACGGCTGCACTGCGTCGGGGTTGTCGGCGATCCACTTCTTCGCCGCCGGCACCAGGTGATCGACGTCGTCCACGAGTTCGTCGATCAGGCCGAGACCGTGCGCCTTCTCCGCTGTGTGGCGCTGTCCCTGCAGGAGAACCTGGGTGAGAGCGGGGACGACTCCGAGCAGGCGCACCGTCCGGACCACGCCGCCCCCGCCGGGAAGGAGACCGAGCGTCACCTCGGGGAGCCCGATCTGCACGCCTGCGGCATTCAGCGCGATCCGATGGTGGGTGGCGAGTACGATCTCGAGTCCGCCGCCGAGGGCGGCGCCACCGATGGCCGCGACGACGGGCCTGCCCAGCGTCTCCAGCCTGCGCAGTGGTTCCTTGATGCGGTCGACGTTCGCCATCACCGCCTCGGCCTGTCCCGCGCGGGACTTCAGGATGTCGTTGAGGTCGCCGCCGGCGAAGAAGGTCTTCTTCGCGGAGGTCACCACGACCCCGGCGATGGTGTCGCGCTCGGTGGTCAAGCGGTCGACGACCTCGCCCAGGGACACGATGAACCCCTCGTTCATCGTGTTCGCGGACTGGGCGGGGTCGTCGAGAACGAGGGTGACGATTCCGTCGGCGTCCTTCTCGTACCGAATTGTGCTGTCAGTCATGCTGTTCGCTTCTCCTGTGGTCAGTGCTGGATGCGTTCGACGACGGTCGCGATGCCCATGCCCGCGCCGACGCACAGGGTGGCCAGGCCGTAACGCTTGCCCCGGCGTTCGAGTTCGTCGAGCAACGTGCCGAGGATCATTGCGCCGGTAGCGCCCAGGGGGTGGCCCATCGCGATGGCGCCACCGTTCACGTTCACCTTGTCGAGCGGGATCTCGAGGTCCTTGGCGAACTTCAGCGCCACGGAGGCGAAGGCCTCGTTGATCTCGAACAGATCGATCTCGGAGACGTCGAGTCCGGCCTTCGCCAGCGCTTTGCGCGCCGACGGCGCGGGACCGGTGAGCATGATCGTCGACTCGGAGCCGATGACTGCCGTGGACACGATCCGGCCGCGCGGCGCGAGGCCCGCGCGCTCACCGGCTTCGGCGCTACCGATGAGCATCAGGGAGGCACCGTCGACGATCCCGGACGAGTTGCCGGCGTGGTGGACATGGTCGATCCGCTCCACCCAGTGATATTTCTGCAGTGCCACGGCGGAGAATCCGCCCTGCTCCCCGAGCGCGGCGAACGACGGCGTCAGCGCCGACAGGCCCTCGACGGTGGCGCCGGGCCGCATGTGCTCGTCCCGGTCGAGGACGACGACACCGTTGCGATCCCGCACCGGAACGACCGAACGGTCGAACCGTCCGTCAGCCCAGGCGTCGGCCGCCAGTTCCTGTGAGCGAACCGCGAACTCGTCGACCTGGGTGCGACCGAACCCCTCGAGGGTCGCGATGAGGTCGGCGCCGATCCCCTGCGGCACCATGTACGTGTCGTAGTTGGTCGCCGGATCGAGTCCCCATGCACCGCCGTCCGATCCCATGGGAACCTTCGACATGGATTCGACGCCACCCGCGAGAACGAAGTCTTCCCAGCCGGAGGCCACTTTCTGTGCGGCGAGGTTGACGGCCTCGAGCCCGGAGGCGCAGAAGCGGTTGATCTGGACACCCGCGACGGTCTCGGGCAGTCCGGCAGCCAGCGCCGCGACCCGCGGAAACACGCCGCCCTGTTCACCCAGCGGCGACACGATGCCGAGCACGATGTCGTCGATCAGTGCCGGGTCCAGATTCGGATTCCGGACCTGGATCTCCTCGATCAACCCGACCGCCAGGTCGATGGGCTTGGTGCCGTGGAGGGCACCGTTGCTCTTGCCCCGTCCACGAGGGGTTCTGATCGCGTCGAAGATCAATGCCTGCCCGCTCTGCCGGGTTGCACTCATGATCCAGCTACCTCCGATAGTTCGAAATGTGACATCCAGGAGCGCACGACCGTCAGGAGACCGCGGACACATGCGAATTGCGGTTAACTTATTCTGCGCGTTCCTCACGTGTCAATACCTCTACGACGACGCCGCAACCAGATTCACCGGCAATTTCCGCGAATGTGGCGTGACGCTTTCACCGCACGCAACCCTCAGCCGACCCGACGATGCGAAAGTCTCGGTTAAGATCATCGACAGTTAAACTGGCAGATGACTGCCGATTACTGGAGGTGACCGTGGCTCGGACCAGCACGGCGGCCGGTGCCGCCACCGAGCGGCCGATCCGCCGTCGCCCGAAGAATCGCAAGGCCCAGATCGCGAACGTCGCCGCCGAGGCCTTCAGCGAGCGCGGCTACCACGCGGTCGGCGTCGACGAGATCGCTGCCACCATCGGGATCTCCGGCCCCGCTCTCTACCGGCACTACCCCAACAAGTACGCCCTGCTCGTACACGCCGCCACCACGACTGCCGACGCACTGCAGGCGGCAGCGGACGGCGCGCTGGACGGCGTTGCCGAACTCGAGCCCGGAGACCGACTCGATCATCTGATCTCCGCACTCGTCGCGAACACCATCGAGAACCGCAAGGTCGCCGGACTCTACCGCTGGGAGGGCCGGTACCTCGAGGCCGAGGATCGCACGCGCATCCGCGACGTCTTCGTTCACGTCACCCAGTGCGTGGCAGGCCCCCTGCGGGAACTGCGCCCCGAACTCACGTCCGTCGACGCGACGACGCTGGGGGCGTCGACGCTGAGCGTGATGGGGAGCATCAGCGCACATCGCACCACTCTCGCGACGCGCCGACTCGACGCGCTTCTGAAGTCTGCGTGCGAATCGATCCTGCGCGCGACACTGCCTCCCGCCGTCCCGACCGAAGGAAAGAACGCGGGCGCAGGTGCGGTACGCGGCCTGGCGGTGACGTCCAAGCGCGAGTTGCTGATCAACGAGGCCGTGAAGATCTTCGACCGGCACGGCTACCACGACTCGAGCATCGAAGAAATCGGCGCCGCGGCAGGCATCAACGCGTCGAGCGTGTACCGCCACTTCCCCAGCAAGGCCGACCTTCTCGCAGCGGTGTTCTACCGCGCGTCCGACCGGCTGGCCGTGGCCACCTCGGCGGCGCTGTCCACCGCCACCGGCCCCGAGGATGCGCTCCGCAAACTCGCCGAGTCCTACCTGGAACTCTCGTTCGGGAACCCGGAAGTGCTGTCGGTGTACTTCGCGGAGATCGGGAACCTCCCGAAGAACGAGCGGACCAATCTCCGCAACGTGCAGCGCCTGCACGTCGAGGAGTGGGTCCACCTGGTGACCGCCGTGCGCACCGAACTCTCGGCTCCGGAGGCGCGGTTCCTGGTACACGCGGCGCTGGGTCTGGTTCTCGACATCGGCCGACTGGTCCACTTCGACACCCGCGAGGAGTCGCGTGCGCGTCTCCACACCCTGATGACGGCGGTACTACTGGGCCACTGAGGCCGTGTCCCTGGACGAATCGCCCAGGGACACAGCCGTCACGCCGCCCGTCGACGGGCTCCGCGATGATTGTCGTTGTCCGCTCCCAGGTCACGGGGACGGTAGCCCACCGGGTATCCGGGGTAGCTCCGGTTGCGCCGATCCCGTGCGGCCTTGGACTCCCGGCGTGGCGGCAGGAACCGCACGAACCTCGCACGGGCCCCCAGCGCACGGCGGGACGCGTTCTGCAGCCAGATCGGGGCAGCGGGAAACCCGAACGCTGACAGCATCATCGGGTCGAGGTGGGCGTAGACCCCCTGCGCGACGAGCGGCCGGAGTGGTGCCGGAAACCAGGAACAGAACAGCTTCAGCGTGTACGTGCCGACACGATGGTTATCGTCGGTGTACCGGAAATGCTTCCGCTCGTACTCGGCCTTGAACCGGTAGAAGTCCTCGAAACTCTCGGGAATGTTCTTGATTCCCATTCGGATTCCCACCTGACGGTAGAAGTGGAAACACGCGAGACGCTCGTTCGGAGTCAGCCGCCGCCAACCGAAGCGGTCGATCCAGTCGATCGGCTCATAGATGAAGGTGGTCAGCACGTACAGCATGTCGTCGTTGTCGATGTCGTACTTGCCGTGCATGCGATTCACGACGCGCAGCGATTCGATGCCGCGCTCGGAGTCGTAGCCGTGCTCGACGAGTTCGGCCATCAGCAGAGCGGTGTCGTCATACCGCTTCTGCGGTCGTTTCTCGAACTCACCGGTGCGCTGCAACAGTTCCGAAATGGTGGGGACGCAGTACGTCCGGAACAGCGCGAACTCGAGGGACCGCTGGTAGTCCCACGGAAACTCGTAGCCCGCCGTGATGCGATGGATCTCCTGGTGATCCCGGACCGGGTCGAGTTCCTCGATGCGCCGCTGCCAGCCGTGCCTGCCCCGCGGAACCCCGCCCGGCGCGCCGGTGTCGGCGCGCTTGGTCTTCATCAGCATGTGAATACCCTCCTGCCGTGTGCTCAGCGTCCGTGCCGGTTCTTCAACATCCAGGCCGAGATCTTCATGTCCCGCGACTTGCGCTGCATGGTGAGCAGGTTCAGCGGAGCCGCGAACCTCTGCCGGGCGATGGATTTGACCCGGCTGAATTCACGCAGACCGTCCGCGCCGTGGATGCGGCCGAAGCCCGAATCCCCGACCCCGCCGAACGGTAGCGCCGCCACGCCGGCGAACCCGAGCACCGAGCCGATCGTCACGACGCCGGCCCTGAGCTTGTCGGCAACCTGCATCGCCTTCGTCGCATCCTTGGTGAAGATGGATGCGCCGAGTCCGAACGTGGTGCCGTTGGCCTTCGTGACCGCTTCGTCGAGGCTGGCGACCTTGTTGATGACGACGGTGGGGCCGAACGTCTCCTCGCGGATCGCGGTGCTGTCCTCGGGAACGCCGGTCAGCACGATCGGCCCGACGTAGCCGTCCTTGATGGAGTCGAGTCCGCCCACCACCGCCGATCCGCCCTTGTCGAGTGCGTCCTGGACGTGGCCGCGGACGACGTCGGACTGACTGGTCATCGTCATTGGCCCGTAGGCGGCGTCCCGGGGGCCGGGGCGCAGGACCTTCGACTTCTCGGCAACCAGTCGGACGAACTCGTCGTAGGCCGAGTCGACGACGTAGATGCGCTCGACGCCGGCGCACGTCTGTCCAGCGTTGCCCATCGCCCCGAACACCGCGAAGCCGGCCGCCTCGTCCAGATTCGCGTCGGCGTCGACGAGCATGGCGTCCTTGCCGCCCGCCTCGACGACGAGGGGGGTCAGCGTTTCGGCACACGCCGCCATGACGCGCTTGCCGGTGGCGGCGGATCCGGTGAAGGCGATCTTGTCGACCCCGGCCGAGACGAGAGCCGCGCCGGTCGACCCGTCTCCGGTGACCACCTGCAGCACGGGTTGGTTGGGGACGAGCGCCTTCCACTTGTCGGCGAGCCACACCGCGACCCCGGGGGTCAGCTCGCTGGGCTTGAAGACGACGGTGTTGCCCGCCGCGAGCGCATAGGAGATCGACCCCATCGGCGTGTACACGGGGTAGTTCCACGGCCCGATGACACCGACCACACCCATCGGCTCGTATCCGACGCTGCTGGCCTGGTTCGCGCTGACCAGGCCCGACGGCACCTTGCGCCGCTTCAGAACCTTGCCCGCGTTCTTCGCGGCCCAGTCGAGATGCTCGATGGCGAGCATCACTTCGAGGAGCGCGTCGTCGCACGGCTTGCCGGTTTCGGCGGCGACGAGCGCGGCGAGCTGCTCGCCGTCGCGGGCCATCGACTTCTTCCAGTCGAGGAGCCATTGCTTGCGGCCGTCGAACCCGAGAGCGTTCCACCACTGCGCGGCCGCACGGGCCGCGTCGACGGCGGCGCGCACCTCCTGCTCCCCCTGGATCGGGTACTCGGCCAGGACGTTGCCGTTGCGGGGGTCCAGGGACGCGAACGTCTTCGGCGCCTGCTCCGTCCGGGCCTCGGGCTGCTCGCCGGCCGTCGTCTCGGTCGTCTCCGCCTGCTGTGGCATGGTCGATGTCCTCCCTCGAGATCACATCAAATATATGTGATGTGATGTAATGTAGTGGACATCACAGTATGCGGCCGACCCCATCGCGGCAAGCCCCACACAGTCACCTCCGGCCGACCGATTCGCCGGCCCAATCAACCATGAGGAGTCCCCCGGACATGAGCGTCGAATTCACCAGTGAACAGAAGGACTTCGCAGCGGCGATCGCCGATTTCTGCAAGCGCGAGAGCGGCACCCGCGAGCAGCGCGACAGGCTGACGAATCACGGCGAGCACAACCACAACCAGGACGTCTACGAGAAGATGGCCAAGCTGGGCTGGCTGGGCATCACCATTCCCGAGGAGTACGACGGCTCGGCCGCCAGCCACGTCGACATGTGCATCCTGCTCGAGGAGGCCGCCAAGGGGATGGCACCCATCGGCGGAATCGGGCCCACCCTGATCACGGGCGGCGCTTACGCGAAGTTCGGAACAGACGCACAGAAGGATGTCGTGTTGCGCGGCATCGTGGCGGGCCGATCACAGTCCATCTCGATGTCCGAGCCGGAAGCCGGTTCCGATGTCGGCAATCTCAGCACCCGCGCGGAGAAGACCGCCGACGGCTGGGTGATCAACGGACAGAAGACGTGGTGCTCCAACGCGCACTTCGCCGACAACATCCTGCTCGTGGCCCGCACCGGGCGCGGCGACGGCAAGCACGAAGGCCTCACGATGTTCCACGTCCCCGCAGATACCGCCGGGCTGAAGATCAGCGGCATCGACACGATGGGCGGCAAGGAGGTCAATGATCTCTACTTCACCGACTGCGTCCTGCCCGAGGACGCGGTGGTGGGCGAGGTCGGCAACGGCTGGCGCCAGCTGATGACCGGCCTGAACTTCGAACGCCTGATCCTCGCCGCCATGATGCTCGGCACCGCTCAGCGCGCGTTCGCCGACACCCTCGACTTCGTCACCCAGCGCAAGCAGTTCGGGCGGCCCGTCGGATCGTTCCAGGCGCTGCGCCACCGTATCGCCGATCTCGCGACGGAGATCGAGTGCTGCAAGCTGCTCGTCTACAGCGTCGCCGAGGACGTCGACGCGAACCCGGACAAGATGCTGGCCCGCGAGGCGTCGATGGCCAAACTGAAGGTCACGGAGACGGCGAAGAAGGTCGCACTCGAGGGCATGCAGATGATGGGCGGGTACGGCTACGCCACCGAGTTCGACATGGAGAAGCACGTCCGCTCCACCATCGTGTCGACCATCTACGGCGGTACCAACGAGATTCAGCGCGACATCATCGGCAAGACCTACGGCTTGTAATCACCCCCTGCGGTTTATGCTGGTTTGCCGCATCGAAGGAGTTCTCCATGGCATCGCCCTCCGTGTCACGATCCCCAGCGGGCCGCACCCTGCGCCGCCGACCCCAGCTGTCGGACGACGTCGCCGTGCACGTCCGCAACCTGATCATGTCCGGGGGCGTTCGCCCGGGTGACTTCATCCGCCTCGACGAGACCGCGGCGGACCTGGGGGTCAGCGTCACACCTGTCCGTGAGGCGCTCCTGACCCTTCGCGGCGAGGGCCTCGTCGAGCTGGTTCCCCACCGCGGGTACGTCGTCGCACCGCTCAGCCGGGACGACATCCACGACCTCTTCTGGCTGCAGGGGCAGATCGCCGAGGAACTCGCGGTCCGCGCGACGCGGTCGGCCACCCCGGAGGCCGTGGAGGAGCTGACCGCGATCAACGAGAAGCTGCGGCGCGCCGTCGAGGACGGCGACGCCGACCGCATCGAGGACCTCGAGTTCTCGTTTCACCGGGTCATCAACCGGCTTGCCGACGCGAGCAAGCTGTCGTGGTTCCTGCTCAGCGCCACCCGGTACACCCCGGTGCAGTTCTATTCGTCCGATCCGGCCTGGGGTGAGTCGGCGGTCGAGAGCCATCGCCGGCTCATCGCCGCGCTCGCCGACGGGAAGGCCGACGTAGTGGGTGCGGAGAACAAGGCCCACTTCATCGACGGCGCCCAGCGGCTGGTCGCGCATCTCGACGAGGTCGGCATCTGGGACTGACCGGCGCCACCGGTGTCAGCACGGTGCGGGGTTGCGATCTCCGTAGGTGGGGTCCAGAGCCCGCTGGATGATGTATACGGCCCGCGCATCGGTGGTCAGCTGGATGTGTTCGGACGTGTTCGTCTCGCAGCCGTCCTGGAGCCAGATGTTGTGCACGACGGCACCGGGACCGGCCGTCAGGAACGTGTTCTCCGGCGGGGTCGACACGGTGTCGCTGCGGCTGGCGACCACCGTGTACTCGATGCCCGGGTCGGTGTCGCCGCTGGCGTTGAGGACTTGCAGGAAGGGTGAGCCCACCATCTGCTGGATGTAGGACGGTCCGACCGCGACACCGGCGAGCGTCATGACCGGCACACCCAGTGCCTGCGCGATCGCACCGAGCGACTGGACGTCCCCGAAGCTGGTGCCGTGGTTGGTGGCGCCGAGTGTGACGAGCGAGTGCACCTTGTTCAGCGCGGGGTTCGTGCGGTCGGCGCCGCCGTCGAACCGCAGGTACTGGCGGGAGACCGTGCCACCGAGCGAATGCCCGATCATGTCGACCTGCGAAGCGCCGGTGGTGGTGCGGACCTGGTCGACGAATCCGGCGAGCTGCTGAGCGGACTCCGCGATGTCGGCGCCACCGAACATGCGCATCAGGTTGCCCTCGGTCAGACCGGTGGCCTGTCCGTAATTGAGGGCGAACACGCAGTATCCCTCCGCCGTGAGCGCCGGCGCGAGGTCCTTCCATGTTCCCACCATGCCGGTCCACGTGCCGTGCACCAGCACGACGGGACGCGGATGCGCCGCGGACGGCTTACAGCTCCAGTCATTCGCCCCCGGCAGCACCGACAGGTCGGCCGCGGGTGCGGGTTCCGCTTCCACGGGATCCGCTGCCGCTGGTGCCGCACTGCACAGCATCACGATGCCTGCCAGCACGAACAACAGGGCCCTACTGGCCAACGATATACGCATATTCCTCGTATCCTGGGTTAGCGGAAATAGACTTCAGGTTACGTTAGCCAACCGTCCATCAAAGTCTCAACTCGAGATCGAGACTCTGGGGGTGATAACCCACCTGGTTCGTATTCGGCCGTTCGAACACACCCCTTCCGGCCATCCGGAAGGGCTCATGGAAACGAACCACCAACGACACACGATAGTCGGGATGAGAAAGCTACTGCCGATCGAGTGAGTGGGGCGACTATGTACTTCTCCGTAGGACAGCGGAACGGCGACGATTCCGGAGAGCATTCTGACGCCTCGGCGCAGCAGGCACTCGAGGGTCTGCGCGCGGAACTCGACGCAGTCGACGCGACCCTGCTCGAAGCGGT
Source organism: Rhodococcus sp. JS3073 (assembly GCF_026810085.1). Taxonomy (NCBI): domain Bacteria; kingdom Bacillati; phylum Actinomycetota; class Actinomycetes; order Mycobacteriales; family Nocardiaceae; genus Rhodococcus; species Rhodococcus sp. JS3073. The sequence continues at coordinate 1,223,034 of NZ_CP113951.1, forward strand.
CCGGCATCGCCTGGAGGTGTGCCTGCGCATCGGCGAACTGAAGCGACGCGAGCACATCGCCATGATGCAGCCAGGCCGGATCCACATCGTCCACGAGCGGGCGCGACAGTACGCGGACAGCCACTCACTGTCCCCGGAGTTCTTCGACTCGCTCTACGACCTTCTCATCGCCGAGACGTGCCGGCTCGAGGACCTCGTCATCAACGCGGAGCCCGCCGACGAGGGCGCCCGCCACAACGGACACCACGACCACCGTGACAACCACCACGTTCGTCACAGTTCCGTGCCATCTGCGAATGTCGAGTCGTGATGAGTACCCGGACGCTGTTGATCGACAATTACGATTCCTTCACCTATAACCTGTTCACTCTGCTGGCCGAGGTGAACGGTGAGCCCCCCACGGTCGTGCACAACGATGTGGAGTGGGATTCGATCCCCTGGTCCGACTTCGACAACATCGTCATCTCCCCCGGCCCCGGACGCCCGGAGCGGCAACGCGACTTCGGCATCAGTGCGCGCGTCATCACCGAGACAGAACTCCCCGTCCTCGGCGTGTGCCTCGGTCACCAGGGTCTGTGCCAGCTGTTCGGGGGCAGTGTGGTTCTCGCACCCGAACCGATGCACGGCCGCGTGTCCCTCGTCGAACACGACGGTTCCGAACTCTTCGCCGGCATTCCGTCACCGTTCCCGACGGTCCGCTACCACTCGCTGATCGTCGAGGATCTCCCCGACGACCTCGAGGCCACCGCCTGGACCGCCGACGGCCTGCTGATGGGTGTCCGGCACCGCACGCGTCCGCTGTGGGGCGTCCAGTTCCACCCCGAATCGATCAGCACCGCCTTCGGTCACGAACTGCTCGCGAACTTCCGCGATCTCACGCAGACGCATTCCGGGACACCCACGCACGGTTCGATGCTGAGAATCCCGATTCCCCACGCGCCGTACGTGGTCCAGCAGGTGCGCGTCGACCACGAAGTCGACCCCCGCACCACGTTCGAGGATCTCTTCGCATCCGGGCCCAACGCGTTCTGGCTGGACGGGACGTCGGCATCGGAACCGAATTCGCGATTCACCATCATGGGCAATTGTTCCGGCCCTCGCGCGGAGTACATCACGTACGACGTCAGCGAATCGATCGTCCGGATCACCCGCGAGGGATTGCCGGTCGAACAGGTGCACGCACCGTTCTTCGACTACCTCGAGCGGCAGCTGCAGGCCCGGTCGGTGCCCGGCCTCCCGGGTGTGCCGTTCGGCCTCGGCTACGTGGGGTACCTCGGCTACGAACTGAAGGCCGAGACCGGCGGCACGGCGGCCCACAAGTCGCCCACCCCCGACGCCGCGCTGGTGTTCGCCGACCGCGCCGTCGTCATCGACCATTCCGGCGAGCGCACCTACGCGCTGTGCCTGAGCGATCACCAGGACGATCCGGAGTTGCGCCGCTGGCTCGACGAGATGGAGGTGGCGCTGCATCGGCTGGCCGAGCCGGACAACCCGCCGACCGCGGTATCGCCGATCCGGAAGCCGGAGTCCGCCGAACTCGCCCTGCGCCACGAACACGACAAGTACCTCGAACACATCGCAACCTCGCTCGGTGAGATCCGGACCGGCGAGTCCTACGAGGTGTGCCTGACCAACATGGCGACGGTGGACCAGTCGATCGATCCCCTGCACACGTTCGAGTTGCTGCGTTCCATCAGCCCCACCCCGTACAGCGCGTACCTCCAGTTCGCCGGACTGTCGGTTCTCAGCGCCTCCCCCGAACGGTTCCTCAGGATCGGCGCGGACCGGGTGGTGGAGTCCAAACCCATCAAGGGGACGCGTCCACGCGGCGCCACCCCCGCCAAGGACGCGGCGCTTCGGCAGGACCTGCTCGACAGCGAGAAGGACCGCGCCGAGAACCTGATGATCGTCGACCTGACGCGTAATGATCTGGCCCGGGTGTGCGTTCCCGGATCGGTGCACGTTCCCAAACTCTTCGATGTCGAGACGTACGCGGCGGTGCATCAACTCGTGTCGACCGTGCGCGGCACCCTCAGCGCCGATGCCTCCGTCGTCGAGTGTGTTCGCGCCGCCTTCCCGGGCGGATCGATGACGGGCGCCCCGAAGATCCGGACCATGGAGATCATCGACCGGCTCGAGTCCGGGCCGCGCGGTGTGTATTCCGGTTCGATCGGCTACTTCTCGCTGACGGGGACGGCAGACCTGTCGATCGTCATCCGCACGATCGTCGCCACGGACAGCGAGGTGACGTTCGGTATCGGCGGGGCGATCACGGCACTCTCCGACCCGGAGGAGGAATTCGACGAGGCGATGGTCAAGGCCGCCACCATGTTGCGGGCACTGACCGTGACGGCAGACCGGCCGAACGAGATCGGGCCGTGAACGTCCCGGCCGCATCCGCCCGGACCGTCGCGCTGATCGGCGGTTCCGGCGATGTCGGCCGGATGCTGGCGACCCGGCTGCGCGCCGACGGAAACACGGTGCGCACCATCGACATCCGGTTCACCGATCGGTCTGATCCGGATCAGGTGAAGGGCGACGTCACCGACCCGTCGCCCGAGCTGCGGGCGGTGGTGAACGCCGCCGACGCGGTGATCCTCGCGATCCCCGAAAGTGCCGCGCTGGAGGCGATTCCGTTCGCGGTGGCGGAGTTGTCCGAACACGCCCTGCTGGTCGACACGCTGTCGGTGAAGTCCCGATTCGACGCCGCCCTGCGTGACAGTGCGCTGCGCAACGGCGCGGTCGGCATCAATCCGATGTTCGCGCCCTCCCTCGGACCGGAGGGCCGCCCGGTCGCGGCGGTGACCTACCGGGACAGCGGTGAGGTCGAGTGGTTCTTGTCGGTGCTGTCCGGCTGGGGGTCGTCGGTCGTCCGCCTGGACGCCGAACACCACGACCGGCTGACGGCAGCGACCCAGGCGCTGACCCACGCCGGCGTCCTCGCCTTCGGCCTCGCGCTCGCGGACCTCGGTGTCGACGGCGCCGAACTCACCGCGGTGGGGACCCCTCCTCATCTCGTGTCGCTCGCGCTCCTCGCCCGGGTCGGTGGAGGCGTCCCGGAGGTCTACCGGGACATCCAGGCGGGCAATCCCTTCGCGGGCGAGGCCCGCCGCGCGCTCGCCGCGGCGCTGACCACTCTCACGGAAACCGTCGAGCAGGGCTCGGAGGACGACTTCGCCTCGCTCATGTCCCGCTCGACGTCGGCGCTCGGCGACCGGAGCGAACCCCTCGCCCGGCTGTGCGCCGACCTCTTCACCGATCTCGTTCACAGACAGCCGCGGTCGTGGGACAGGAACGGAGATTCGTCATGACGCCCCAGAAGACTCCCTCGCTCCCGGAGTACGACCCGGCTGATCCGGTGGAGAGCGCCGTCGTGTCCCGGCTCGCCCGGAACTGGGGACAACGGGCGACCGTGAAGAAGCCGGAACCGGACCTCGACGCACTGTTCGACCTCGCCAAGCAGGACTACCCGAACGAGTTGCTGCCCTTCGCCGATCACGATCGGTTCCTGGGCATGAGCGAGGAGCAACGGAACCGGCTCCGGGCGTGGGCCTGGATCGCATTCAACAAGAATGTCATGGACATCGAGCAGTACGTGGTCAATCCCGGGTTCGACCTCGTCGCGCACGACGCCCTGGACACCGGGCTCGGAGACACGTTCGCCGTGGCCGTCCACCAGGCGATGGTCGACGAGCAGTACCACACCCTCATGCACCTGAACGCGAGCGCGGTCACGCGCAGGCAACGCGGTTGGGCGATGCCGAACAATGCCCTTCCCGACGTCCTCACGTTGCGCCGTCAACGCGCGGCGACTGCCGATGCCGCCGACCCGAGGAAGCGGGCGATCACGACGTTCGCCTTCATGACGGTGGCCGAGATCTCGATCAGCTCCTACCTCGACCTGATTTCCGAGAACGACGTCATCCAGCCGGTCAACCGGGCGACGGTCCGCCTCCACAACCGCGACGAGTACTGTCACGCCTCGATCGCCGACGACATCGCCGGCGTCGTTTACGACACTCTGAGCCCCGACGACCGCCGCCATTTCCTGGACGGGCTCGTCGACGCGATGACCGCATTCAGCAGCAACGACTACTCGACGTGGCACACCATCGTCGAACTCATGGATCTGGGCGGCGGTCAGGCGATGATCGACGACGCCGAACACGACACCCGCCGATCCGCACTGGTTCAGGATTTCAGTGGCATCCACAAACTGTGCAAGCACCTCGGCGTCGCGGGCGAGATGTCCTTCGAGTGGGCCTGACCCCGCGGCGACGGGAACCGGGCGACAGGAACAGACGGGGCCGCATGGTGGGAAGGCTCGGTGCCTTCCCACCACGGGCCGTGGAGATCAGCGCCCGAATCGCTCCTCGGCCTGAGCCACGAGCGCGGTGAGTGCGGCCACCCAGAACTCCCCGAACCGGTCCACGTCCGGCGTCGAGAGGATGCCGGGCGGGAAGGACATGAACGCCGACAACTGCAGGCCCTCCTCGGTTTCCGAGATCACCGACTGGATGTCGAGGGCGGCCTGGGCGGGCATCGCGCTCTTCGCGAATCCACCCGTGACGGGCGATTCGAAATCGGGCAGCCAGTCGAGTCCGCGCACGGCCTCGGGGACCTCGGCCGCGCTGACGCGTCCGATGTAGTTGAACACGATCTGCGGTTCCGGCCAGTTCCTCATGACCGCCGACGTGTCGGGGTTCAGGTACCGGAGCAGCCCGTACCCGATTCCCCGGTCCGGGATCGCGCTCAGCTGATCCCGCACCGCATGCACGGCGTCCGCCGCGCCCGCGCCGCCCCGCAGGGCATCGGCGATGTCGACCCCGGCGAGATCGAGACGCGCCGGGTACATCGTGGTGAACCAGCCGACCGTCCGCGACAGATCCGCACCCGGCACCGTGGACTCTTCACGTCCGTGGCCCTCGAGGGTGACCACCGTCGACGAAGCGTCGACTCCGCGGTCGCGCCGCCATGCGGCCACCGCCAACGCGAGGGCAGCCGCGAGGACGTCGCCGATCTCACCGTCGAGCGCGCCCGGCGTGCCCCCCAGCAGTGCCTCGGTGACCGGTGCGGGGACATCCACCCGGGTCCGTTCCAGCGTGCTGATCAGATCGGTTTCCAGGTCCAGCTCACGCGATCCGAGCAGCGGATCCGGGCCGGTGAGCATGTGTTCCCACACCTCGAGTTCGGCCACCCGCTCCGGCCTCGCCGCCGCCTCCAGCAGACCGTCGGTCCAGCGCCGCAGCGACGTTCCGACCGGCTCGAGTGACGGCGCCGTTCCGCCGGCGATCTGGGCGCCTGCGGTCGCGAAGTCCGGCACCAGGATCCGCCACGACACGGAGTCGATGACGAGGTGGTGCGGCAACACGAGGAGCCGTCCGCGCCGATCCGCCTCGGCGGGATCGAACCAGACGAACTGGAGCATCGACCCGGTGCGCGGATCGAGACGATCCAGCGCCGCGTCGAAGGCGGCACTCGCCACGGCATCGAACTCCGGCGAACCGGGTTCGTCGCCTGCCGCGATCTCCACCCGCTGCACGGTGGCGTCGATGTCGACGCTGCCCGCGGGTGCGATCTCGAGCGCGTCCTCCACGCCGGACGTGACGAGGGTCGACCGCAGCACGTCGTGCTTGTCGACGACGGCGGTGATCGTCGCGATCACCTGCTCGCGTCCGATCCCGGCGGGCAGTGTCAGCAGCAACGGCATGACGAACCGGTCGAAGTCGCCGCCGCGCTCGACCATCTTGCGGGCGACCGGGGTGAGCGGCACCGTTCCGACGCCACCACCCTCGTACTCCTGCAGCACGGCCGCCGCGGACTCGCCCGAGTCGGCCACCGCGGCCAGTTCGGCAACGGTGCGCCGCTCGAACACATCTCGCGCGGTGAAGTGGATACCGGCCGCACGTGCCCGCGCCACCAACTGGATGGACACGATGCTGTCGCCGCCGAGTTCGAAGAATGAATCGTCGATTCCAACGCTCTCCCGGCCGAGCAGTTCGCCGAACACGGTCGCGAGTGCACGTTCGGTGTCGGTGCCAGGCGCCCGGAAATCGGCCGCCGACGCGAAGTCCGGCACCGGCAGCGCGCGCCGGTCGAGCTTGCCGCTGGTACCCAGCGGAAGTTCGGCGAGCACCATTACGGAGTCCGGAATCATGTATTCGGGCAGCAATTCCGCGACAAATCCGTTCAGCGCCGCCGAGTCGAGAGTCGCATCCTGTTTCGGCACGACGTAGGCGACGAGCCGCGCACCCACCTCGCTGTTGTGGACGATGACGGCGGCCTGCGCCACGTCGCGGTACCGGACGAACGCCTCCTCGATCTCGCCGAGCTCGATACGCAGTCCGCGCACCTTCACCTGGAAGTCGGTGCGGCCCACGAACTCGAGGACGCCGTTCTCGTTCCACCGGACGAGGTCGCCGGTGCGGTACATCCGCGCACCCGAATCGCCGAACGGGTTCGCGACGAACCGTTCCGCACTCAGCGCCGAACTGTTGACGTATCCGCGAGCGAGTTGCGCGCCGTCGAGGTACAGCTCACCGGGAACACCGACCGGCGCCGGGTTCAGATGAGCGTCGAGGACGTAGGCCCGCGTGTTCCAGGCCGGCGAACCGATCGGCGCGATCGGCGCCGTGCCCGTCTGCTCCACCACGTGGGCTGTCGAGTTGATGGTCACCTCGGTGGGGCCGTACAGGTTCACCAATTCCGCGGAACCGAGACCGGCGACCCGCTCCGCTGCCGACTGCGGCAGCGGCTCACCGCCCGCGAAGACCAGGCGCAGCGAACCGCACCGGTCGGCCGTCGCGGCGTCGAGGAACATGGTCAGCACGGACGGGACGAACTGGATCACCGTCACCGCTTCCGTGCCCACGGTCGCTGCCATGTACTCGGGGTCGCGGTGACCGTCCGGCGACGCGATCACGAGGGTGCCACCGACCACCAACGGCAGGAACAGCTCCCACACCGAGGCGTCGAACGTGAACGGTGTCTTCTGCAGCACCACGTCCTGCGCGCCGATGCCGTAGACGTCCCGCATCCACGCCAGCTGGTTGGCGAGCGCCGAGTGCGGGATCGCCACGCCCTTCGGACGTCCCGTCGAACCCGACGTGTACAGCGCGTAGGCCAGGTTGTCCGGGCGCAACTCGGCGAGCCGCTCGGAATCCTCGACCGGGCCGTCCGCGTACTCGGACACGTCGAAGTCCTCGACCAGATACACCGGCACGTCCACATCGAGATTCGCGATGTCGTCGGCCAGGCTCAGCACACACGTCGGCATGGCACTATCGACCACGTACGAGGTGCGGTCCGCAGGATGCTCCGGGTCGATCGGCACGTACGCCCCGCCCGCCGCGTGGACGGCGTAGAGGCTGATCACCATGTCGAGCGAGCGTCGCATCGCGATGCCCACCACCGAGTCCGGCCCCACACCCATCGACATCAGGTGCCGCGCCAGACGATTCACCCGCGCATCGAACTCGGCGTAGGTGAGGCGCACATGGTCCGCCACCACAGCCGTTCGATCCGGCGTGCGTGCGACCTGGGCGCCGAACATCGACACCACGGATTCGTCGGCGACGTCGTGCGCCGAGTCGTTCCACCCGGACAGGACGAGTTCGCGTTCGTCGCCGGTCAGCAGATCGAGGTCGCCCACCAGCGTGGAACTGCCGGCCGCGATGGTCTGCAGAATCCGGTTCAGCCGGGATCCGAGCCGCTCGACGGTGTCGGCGCCGAATACGTCCGGGAGGTACTTCAGGACCAGCTGCAGCTCGCTGTCCGACTGGGCCAGCAGGCTCAGCGGGTAGTGCGAGGCATCGCTGATCTGTACCCCGGCGACCCGGAGCCCGTCGATGTCGCTGTCCTCGGTGAGACCTGCGCGGTCCACCGGGTACGACTCGAACACCGTCAACGTGTCGAACAGCCCACCGATTCCGGCGATCTGCTGGATCTCCGGAAGACCGATGTGGTGGTGGTCGAACAACGTCGACTGTTCCGCCTGCAGCCGCTCGAGCAGTCCGAGGAGCGATTCTCGGGGATCGATACGCACCCGAATCGGGATGGTGTTGATGAACAGGCCCACCATCGACTCGATGCCCGCGACCTCCGGCGGGCGACCCGACACGGTGGCGCCGAAGACGACGTCGTCCGAGGCCGTCATCCGGGCCAGCAGCAGACCCCACGCAGCCTGGACGATCGTGTTCATCGTCAGGCCACGGTCCCGGGCGATGCGCGCCAGGTTCTCGCTCACCACCTCACCTAGGTGCAGCGCGAACTCGGCCGGCTCGGGGCGGTCCTCGCTGGTCGGTGCCGGGGCCAGGACGGTCGGACCGTCCAGTCCCGCCAGTGCGTGCGCCCAGGCGCTCCGTGATGCGTCGGTGTCGCGTTCGGACAGCCAGCCGAGGAAGTCGCGGTAGCCACGCACACGCGGCAGCACCGAACCGTCTCCGCGGGTCGCGTACAGCACCAGCAGATCCTTCATCAGCAACGGCATCGACCATCCGTCGAGCAGGATGTGGTGGTTGCTGATGGAGAACCGGTAGCTGTTCTCGCCCGTGCGGATCAGCAGGAACCGCATCAGGGGCGGACGGCTCATGTCGAACCGCGCCGAACGATGTTCGCTCAGAACGGAACTCATCCGCTCCTCGCGTTCGGCCCCGGACAGCCCGGAGAGGTCGAGCTCTTCCCACGGCAGTGCGACGCGGTCGACGACCACCTGGACCGCGGTCCCCGAATCGTCGGGGACGAAGGCCGTGCGCAGGTTCGCGTGACGTGCGATCAACGCCTCCGCCGCACCGCGGAGCCGACGGACGTCGACCGTGCCCTGGAAGTCCAGGACCACCTGAGCGGTGTAGACGTCCACCGCGTCCTCGGCGAGAACGGAATGGAAGAACATTCCGGACTGCAGCGGGGCGAGCGGCCACACGTCGGTGGCGTCGGGGTAGCGCCGCTCGAGCGCCTCGAGGTCGTCCTGCGTCACGGACACCAGCGGAACGTCGGACGGCGTGAGACCGCCGCCGTTCGGCCCGGAGGCGTGCTCGGCCAGCGCGGTCGCCGCGGCGTGCCACAGTTCGGCGAGCTCCCACACGTCCGCCTCGTCGAGAATCTCGGTGGCGAACGCGATCTTGGCTTCGATCTGGGGACCGGACGCCGTCTCCGACGTCACCGCGTTGATGCTGAGCACCGCCGGTGCCACCATCTCGTCGTCCATGGCACCACCGAACTCACCCGAATCGCTGTCGGGGATCCAGCCGAGATCCCGGATCTCGGCGGGCAGTTCCACCGAGCCCGCGCGACCGAGGTAGTTGAACCCGATCTGCGGAGTCGGCAGCGAGGCCAGAGCCGGAGCGGTCTCCTCGTTCAGGTAGCGAAGCAACCCGTAGCCGATGCCCTTGTCGGGCACGGCAAGCAACTGTTCCTTGACAGCCTTCAGTGCCGCGCCCGTCGACGCCCCGCCGTCGAACGCGTCGGCGAGATCGGCGCGGGAGACGTCCAAGCGCACCGGGTACAGGCTGGTGAACCAGCCCACCGTCCGGGACAGGTCGGCACCGGGCACGGTCGCCTCTTCCCTGCCGTGTCCCTCGAGGTTGATCAGCACCGAGCGATCCTCGGTCCCGTTGCGGAGTCCACGCCAGCGCGCGACCGCGAGTGCGAGAGCCGCGAGCAGGCCGTCGTTGACACCGCCGTTCACGGACTGCGGGATCGTGGTGAGCAGCGCCTGCGTCACCTGCGTCGAGAACGTCATGCTCAGGCGGTCGGTCCGGGCGATCACGTCGCGTGCGGGATCGAACGCACGCTGTCCGATCAGCGGATCGGTGCCCGCGAGCATCCCGCGCCAGAAGTCGAGTTCCGCCACGCGGTGCGGCGACTTCGCCTCCGCGACCAGTCCGTGTGCCCAGGCCCGGACCGAGGAGCCGACCGCTTCGAGCTGCGCCGGCTGTCCCGCCGTGATCTGTGAACCCGCGGTCGCGAAGTCCGGCAACAGCACTCGCCAGGACACCCCGTCGACGACGAGGTGGTGCGCGAGCACCAGCAGGCGGCCGCTCTGCCCCGGCAACGACGCCGCGGGAGCGAACCACACGAACTGCGTCATCCGGCCCGACGCCGGATCCAGCCGTTCCGCCGCACGGTCGAGAGCCGCGCGTGCCAGCCGCTCGAATCCGTCCGTTCCCGGCTTGTCGGTGAACTCGATCTGCTCGATCAGATCCGCCGCACCGAATGCCTCTTCGGTGGAGAGAACCTCGAACGCCCAGTCGTCCCCGGTCCGGGTGAGCCGGGACCGCAGGATGTCGTGGCGGTCCAGGATCGCATCCACCGTGGCCACGAGCTGATCCCGCGTGACCGCGGGCGGGGTGGTCAGCAGAACCGCCTGGGAGAACTTCTCGAAGGTCCCTGCCGTCTCCACCAGCCAGTGCGCGATGGGTGTGAGCGGAATCGATCCGACGCCGCCGCCCGGCAGCTCCTCGAGTTTGACCGACTCGACGTCGGTGGCCCAGGCGGCCACGTCGGCCAGCGCCGAGACGGTCTTGCGCTCGAAGACGTCCCGCGCCGTGAACAGCACCCCGGCGTTCTTCGCGCGGGTCGTCAGCTGGATGGACACGATGCTGTCGCCGCCGAGGGCGAAGAACGAGTCGTCGACGCTGACGCGGTCCACACCGAGTACCTGCGCGAAGACGTCGGCGATGGCCTTCTCCATCGGCGTCGACGGCGCGCAGTACTCGCCGGCCGCCGACACGAACTGCGGCTCGGGAAGCGCCTTGCGATCGAGCTTCCCGGCGGGCGTCAGCGGCACCGAGTCGATCGCCATGATCGACGACGGCACCATGTACCCGGGCAGGGTCTCGGACACGAACGCCGACAGTTCCGCGACGTCGATCGACGCGCTCGGAGCCGGCATCACGTACGACACCAGCACGGTCTGACCGGTCTGCTCGCGGTGGTGGCCCAGTGTGACCGCGAAGTCCACGCTCGGGTGGCTGCCGAGTTCGGCGTCGATCTCGCCGAGTTCGATGCGGAACCCGCGGACCTTCACCTGGAAGTCGGACCGGCCGACGTAGTCGAGGACGAGGTCGCCGGTCTCCCCGTCGTGCACCCAGCGGACGACGTCGCCGGTGCGGTAGAGCCGCTCACCGGGACCGCCGAACGGGTTGGCGACGAATCGCTCCGCCGTCAGGGCGAATCGGTTGTGATAGCCGCGTGCCACGCTCGGGCCCGCCACGTACAGCTCACCCGCGACCCCCACCGGGACGGGCGTGAGCCGGGAGTCGAGCACGACCACGTCGACGCCCCGGGTGGGACCACCGATGGTGACGGGCTGATCCGCCTTCATCGGGTTGCTCGACGTGCTCCAGATCGTCGCCTCGGACGGGCCGTACAGGTTGAACATGCGCCGGCCCGGTGCCCACTTCTGCATGAGTTCCGGCGGGCACGCCTCGCCGGCCACCGACAGCACCTCGATGCCGTTCAACCCGGCCGGGTCGACCGTGGTGAGAGCCGCGGGCGTGATGAACGCGTGTGTGACCTTCTGCTTCTTCAGCAACCGGGCGAGTTCGTCGCCGCCGTACACGACGCCGGACGCGATGACCATCGTCGACGCGGCGGCCACGGCGTGCAGCAACTCGAAGACGGATGCGTCGAAGCTCGGCGAGGCGAAATGCAGCACCCGCGACTGCGGGGTGAGCCGGAGCCGCTCGATCTGCTCGGTCGTGACGTTCGCCAGCCCGGTGTGGGTGACGACGACGCCCTTGGGCAGACCCGTCGAGCCCGACGTGTAGATGACATAGGCCGCGTCGTCGACCCGGGTCGGGCGGATGCGATCGGCGTCCGTGACGGCCTCGGGCGACACGGACGCGCAGTCGCCGTCCATCTCGTCCTCACCGAGCACCAGCCACCGCACGGTGTCGGGCAGCTCGCCGACGTGGGCGCCGGTGGTGAGACCGACCTCCACACGGGAGTCCGTGACCATGTGCAGGATCCGGTCGAACGGGTAGCTCGGGTCGACGGGGACGAAGGCCGCGCCGGTCTTCGCGACCGCCCAGATCGAGAGGATGGATTCGACGGAACGCGTCAGCGCCAGCGCGACGAAGTCGTCGGCCCCGATGCCCCTGCCGATCAGGACGCGGGCGAGACGGTTCGAGCGCTCGTCGAGCTCACGGTAGGTGACCTGCTCGTCGCCGCACACGACGGCGACGGCGTCGGGATCCACCGCGGCGGCGGTGGCGAGGATGCTCGACAGGAGCTCGGGTGCGGCGCTGTCGGCGCCGCGCACGGGTGCCAGCACCTCGTGCTCGTTCTCGCTCAGGACGTCGATGTCCCCGATCAGCACCGAGGCGTCGGCGGTGACCGCCTGGAGGATGCGCTGGAATCGGAACGCGAACGACGCGATCGTGCGTTCGTCGAACAGATCCGTCGCGTAGGTGAAGACGCCCCGCATCGGCGCGTCCCCGTGCGCATCGGCTGCGTCGGCGAGCGTGAGCTGCAGATCGAACTTCGCGGCACTGATCCCACCGTCGAGCCCCTCGACCGTCAGGCCGGGCAGTTCCAGGTGCGCCTGCTCGATGTTCTGGAACGCGAGAGCCACCTGGAAGAGCGGCGAGAATGCCGTCGAGCGTTCCGGCTGGAGGATCTCGACCAGCCGCTCGAACGGCACGTCGGTGTGCGTGAACGCACCGAGGTCGTGCTGACGGACCTGCGCGAGGAGGTCGGAGAACGTCGCGTCGACGTCGACCTGGGCGCGCAGCACCAGCGTGTTGACGAACATGCCCACGAGGTCGTCGAGCGCGGCCTCGCCACGACCCTCGATCGCGGTACCCACCGCGATGTCGTCCGTGGCGCTCAGCCGAGCGAGCAGCACCGACAGTGCCGCGTGCGCGACCATGAACAGCGACGCATTGTGCTCGCGCGCCAGCGCTCCGAGCCGGTCGCGCAGTTCCGCGTCGATCTCGAAGTCGAAGTTCGCGCCGCGCATCGACTGCGCGGGCGGACGCGGCCGGTCCGTCGGCAACGGCAGCACGTCCGGCAGACCGCTGAGCGTGGTCCGCCAGTAGTCGATCTGCTTGGCCGCCAGCGAATCCGACGCGTTCTCGTCGCCGAGCAACTCGTGCTGCCAGAGCGAGAAGTCCGCGTACTGGACGTCGAGCGGTGCCCACGCAGGTTCGGAACCGGCGGCGCGGGCGCTGTAGGCGATCACCACGTCGCGCGCCAGCGGTGCCGTCGAGGCGCCGTCGGACGAGATGTGGTGCACGACGATGACCAGCACGTGCTGCTCGGCATCGATCCGCAGGAGACGCGCGCGGACCGGGACGGCCTGCGCGACGTCGAAACCGGCGGTGACGAGAGAGACCACACGCTCACGCAGCGCGTTCTCGTCGGCGACGTTCTCCACGTCCAGAGACGTGAAACTCCGGGCCCGCGACAACACGACCTGGCCCGGACCGTCGCCGGTGTCGGGGTACGTCGTGCGCAGCGTCTCGTGGCGTTCGACGACGTCGCCGAGTGCCTGTTCGAGCGCCGAGACGTCGAGGTGGCCCGTCAGCTTGATCGCCAGCGGAATGTTGTACGCCGCCGACGCCGTGTCGAACTGGTTGATGAACCACATGCGGGACTGTGCCGGGGACAGCGGAATCCGGGCGGGACGCGGTTGCGGCACCAGCGCCGGGCGGCTCGCGCCCGCCGAATCGGACTGCTCGGCGCGAGCCGACAGCGCGATCACCGTCGGAGCCTCGAACAGTTCGCGCACACCGATCGACGTGTCGAGCGCGGCGTTGATGCGGGCGACCACCCGCGTCGCGACGAGCGAGTTGCCGCCGAGGTCGAAGAAGCTCGTGTCCGCGCTGACCCGCTCGTGACCGAGCACGTCCGCGAAGACACCCGCGACGATCTCCTCGACGGGGGTACGCGGGGCCCGGTAGTGGTCCGCGGCGCCGCCGAACTCGGGTTCGGGGAGCGCCTTGCGGTCGAGCTTGCCGTTGATGTTCAGCGGCAATGCGTCGAGGGTGATCAGCGCGGACGGCACCATGTAGCCCGGCACCGACCGGCCGGCGAACGCGAGCACGTCGGCGTCGTCGACGGAGTCGCCCTGCTCCGGCACCACGTAGCCGACGAGCCGGTCCCCGGTGTGACGGTCGTGGTGGACCACGACGACGCCCTGCGCCACCGACGGGTGCGCCACGAGCGCCCGCTCGATCTCGCCGAGCTCGATCCGGAAACCGCGGACCTTGACCTGGAAGTCGCTCCGGCCGACGTAGTCGAGGTTGCCGTCCCGGTTCCATCGCACCAGGTCACCGGTGCGGTACATCCGCTGCCCGGCCGCGCCGAACGGGTTGGCGACGAACCGTTCCGCGGTGAGGTCGTGGCGGCCGAAGTACCCGCGCGCCAACTGCTCGCCCGCGAGATAGAGCTCACCTGTGACGCCGGCGGGAACAGGGTGCAGACGCGAATCGAGAACGTAGGTCTGCGTATTCCATTCGGGCCTGCCGATCGGGACCGAACCGTCGCGCTCGTCGCCGCACCGGTAGTGGGTGACGCTGACAGCGGCCTCGGTGGGGCCGTACAGGTTGAAGATCTCCGCGTCGGAGACGTCGCGGAACCGGAGCATCGTGTCGGCGGGCAGTGCCTCACCGATGCAGAGCACACGTGTCAACGATACCAACTGGGCCGGCTCCGCCACCGCGACGAACGCCGACAGCAGCGAAGGCACGAAGTGCACCGTCGAAACCTGCTGCTCCGCAACGAGTGCGGCCAGGTACGACGGGTCGCGGTGTCCGTCCGGTGTGGCGACGACCAGACGTGCGCCCGCGGTCAGCGCCCACCAGAACTCCCACACCGACAGGTCGAACGTCGCCGCCGTCTTGAGCAGCACCGAGTCCTCCGCGGTGAGCGGGTATTCCGACTGCTTCCAGCGCAACTGGTTCGCGATCGCACGGTGCGCGATCGCCACACCCTTCGGGCGACCGGTCGAGCCGGAGGTGTAGATCACGTACGCGGCGTTCTCCGGCCGCAGCGGTGCGATCCGCTCCGAGTCGGTCAGCGGAGACGCGTCGATTCCGCGCAGATCCAGTTCGTCGAGGAGGAGGTGGTCGACTCCGCCCGGCAGTCCCCCGGCGACGGCGCGGGTCGTCAGGACGCAGACGGGTTGCGCACTCTCCAGGATGTACGCGGTGCGGTCGGCCGGATGGTCCGGGTCGATCGGCAGGTACGCGCCGCCGGCCGCGGCGATCGCGTACATTCCGACCAGCAGTTCCACCGAACGCGGAATTGCCAGGCCGACCACGGTTTCCGGGCCGACCCCGCGGCCGACGAGGTGCCGGGCCAACCGGTTGACCCTCGTCGAGAAATCGGCGTACGTCAGCGACTCGCCCTCGAACACGAGAGCGGTGACGTCCGGGTTCTCCGCGGCGGCGGACGCGAACATGTCCGCGAGCGTCGTCTCCGGCAACACCCGCTCGGTGTCGTTCCATCCGGACACCACGAGCGCGCGCTCGTCGCTGCCTGCGAGCGGCAGGTCACCGACCGCGGTCCCGGGCGAATCCACCGCAGCAGCCAGGACGCGGCGGAACATGTCCGCGAAACGCTTCACGGTGACGGCGTCGAACAGGTCGGTGGCGAACGTGAACACGCCCGACATCTGCTCCCCCTCGGGGCTGTCCGCCAGGATCAGATGCAGGTCGAATTGCGCGGTGTCGCCCTCGACCTCGAGCGGTGTGACGGTGAGGTCGGGCAGTTCCAGCTCGGCCTTCGTGGTGTTCTGGAACGAGTAGCCCACCTGGAAGATCGGATGATGGGCCATCGAGCGTGCCGGGTTCAGGACCTCGACCAGGCGCTCGAACGGGACGTCGGCGTGCGAGAACGCCTCGAGGTCGGCCTCCCGGGCACGGTCGAGGATCTCGTCGAACGTCTGCTGCCCGTCGACCTGCACCCGCAGCGCGAGGGTGTTGACGAACATGCCGACGACGTCGTCGAGTTCGCGCTCACCGCGGCCTGCGATCGGGGTGCCCACCGAGATGTCCTCGGTGCCGGACAGGCGGCTGAGCAGCACCGCGAACGCGGCGTGCACGGCCATGAACACGCTGGCGTTGTGCCTGCGGGCCAGTGCTGCCAGACCGCGGTGCACCTCGGCGTCGATGGTGAAGTCGATCCGCGACCCGCGCAGGGACTGCACGGGCGGTCGCGGCCGGTCCACCGGCAGCTCGAGCAGGTCGGGCACGCCGGCCAGCGTCTTCTTCCAGAAGGCCAGCTGGGCGGCGATCAGGCTGTCCGGGTCGTCCTCGCTGCCGAGGAGTTCACGCTGCCAGATCGCGTAGTCCGCGTACTGCACCGGGAGGGGAGCGAAGCCGGGTTCCCGGCCTGCCGCCCGCGACGCGTACGCCACCATGACGTCGCGCACGAACGGCGCCGTGGATTCGCCGTCGGTGGACACGTGGTGCACGACGAGTGCCAGCACGTAGTCCTGCGGGCCGACCTCGAACAGTCGCGTCCGGATCGGCGGGACGTCGGCGGTGACGTCGAATCCGGCGGTGATCATCTCCACCAACTGCTCGCGCAACTCGTCGTCCGACACTGCGGCGGGCGTCAGGTCCAGCCGGACCTGGTCGGCGGGAAGGATCACCTGATGCGGGCCGTCCGGCGAGTCCGGGTAGATCGTGCGCAGCGACTCGTGACGCTCCAGCACGTCGAACACGGCGGCCTGCAGCGCGTCCACGTCCAGCGCACCGGTCAACCGGACCGCGAGGGGAATGTTGTAGGCGGGCGAGTCCGGGTCGAAGCGGTTGATGAACCACATCCGGGACTGCGCCAGCGACAACGGGACGAAGGCAGACCTCTCCCGCGGCGCGAGGACGGGCCGCGGTCGGACGTTCTCGTCCGGGGTGCCGATGCGGGCGGCCAGGCCCGCGACCGTCGGCGCCTCGAACAGTTCCCGCACTCCGATGCGGCGCCCGAAGACCTGCCCGGCCCGGGACACGACACGGGTGGCGCTCAGCGAGTTTCCGCCGAGGTCGAAGAAGCTGTCGTCGACGCTGACCTGCGCGAGTCCGAGCACGTCGGCGAAGATGCCTGCGATCGTCTCTTCCGCGGGTGTCGTCGGGGCGCGGAACTCCGCGCCCGCGGTGACGAATTCGGGCTCGGGCAGCCGCGCGCGATCCAGCTTGCCGATGCCGGTCAGCGGGATCTCGTCGAGGAGGATCACGACGGACGGCACCATGTACGGCGGAAGCGTCTCGCCGACAACCGACTTCAGCGATTCCGCATCGACCGTCACACCGTCGGCGGGCAGGACGTACGACACGAGGGTCGTCAGCCCGGCCGGATTCTCGCGACCCACGGTGACGGCGAACTCGACGTCCGGCTGTGCGGCCAGGGCGGCGTCGATCTCACCGAGTTCGACGCGGAACCCGCGGACCTTCACCTGGAAGTCGGACCGGCCGACGTACTCCACCCGATGCCCGTCCGCCCAGCGCACGACGTCGCCGGTGCGGTACATGCGCGCGCCGGGTTCGCCGAACGGGTTGGCCACGAACCGCTCCGCCGTGACCGACGGACGGTTGTGGTAGCCACGGGTCACCGACGGACCGCAGATGTAGAGCTCCCCGGGAACTCCCTCCGGCACCGGACGCAACCGCGAATCGAGGATGAGGGATTCGACGCCACGCAGCGGCGAACCGATCGTCACGCGCTCACCCGCCACCATCGGTTCGGTGATGGTGACGATGACCGTGGTCTCGGTGGGACCGTACGCGTTGCGCATCTCGCGGCCGGGAGCCCACCGTGCCACGAGTTCCGGTGTGCAGGTGTCGCCACCGACCACGACGGACGTGACGGAGTCGAGCCCGTCCGGGTCGACGGTCATCAGCGCGGTCGGCGTCATGACCACGTTGTTGACCCGTTCGCGGCGGATCAGGTCGGCGAGTTCGTCGCCGCCGTAGACGTCCGCGGGCGAGATCACCAGGGTGGCGCCCGCGCTGAACGCGGCGAGCATCTCCCCGACCGACGTGTCGAAGCTCGGCGACGCGACGTGCAGGAATCGGGAGTTCGGCGACACGACGTAGTGCTCGCGCACCTCGCGGGTGAGGTTCGCCAGACCGCGGTGGGTGACCACCACGCCCTTCGGCTTACCCGTCGAACCCGAGGTGTAGATGAGATACGCCGGGTGGTCGACCGTCAGCGCGCGCCGCAGATCCGTGTCTTCCACCGCGCCCGCAGCGCGGGCACCGATCTCCTCGGCCGCCGCAGAATCGTCGAGGACGATCCACGGCACCGCGCCGGGAAGGTCGTCGTGATGGCGGGCGACCGTCAGTCCGAGGACCGCCGCCGAATCGGACAGCATCTCGCCGATCCGCTCGAACGGAAGCTTCGGGTCGACGGGCAGGTAGGCGCCGCCGGCCTTGGCGATCGACCAGATTCCGAGGATGGATTCGACGGAACGCGTGATCGCCAGTGCGACATAGTTCTCCGGTCCCACGCCCCGATCGATCAGGACGCGCGCCAGCTGATTCGACCGCTCGTCGAGTTCCCGGTACGTGACCTCGCGTCCCTCGAAGGACACCGCGACCGATTCCGGCGAGATCTCGACACCCGAACGCAGCAGCTCGGGCAGTGTGCGCGGCTCGATCGACTGCGGTCCGCGGACCGGGGCGATCGCGGCCTTCTCCGCGGCGTCGAGGATCTCGATGTCGCCGAGGACCACGTCGCGGTCGGCCGACACGGCATGGAGGATCCGGCCGAACCGGTCCGCGAAGCTCAGGACGGTCTGCTCGTCGAAGATGTCGGTCGAGTAGTTGAACGTCGCGGCGATACCTGCAGCGGCGCCGTCGACGTAGCGCTCGCCGACGCTGAGCTGGAGGTCGAATTTGGCGACCTCGAGTGGGGCGTCGAGTGCGGAGATCTCGAGACCCGGGAACTCCATCCGGACCGACTCGTTGTTGTCGAACGACAACGCCACCTGGAACAGCGGCTGGTGCGCCGTCGACCGCGGGACGTCGAGTACCTCGACGAGACGCTCGAACGGAACGTCGCTGTGGCTGAACGCGTTCAGATCGGTGGCGCGCACCTGGGCCAGCAGGTCGGCGAAGGTGTCGTCGGGGCGCACCGACGCGCGGAGCACGAGGGTGTTGACGAACATGCCGACGAGCCTGTCGAGTTCCTGCTCGCCGCGGCCGGCGACCGGCGTGCCGATGGCGACGTCCGTCTGCGACGACAGCCGCTCGAGCAGGACGGCGAGCGCCGCGTGCACGACCATGAAGAGGGTCGAGTTCGTTTCTCGGGCGATCGCGAGCAGCCCGCGGTGGGTCTGCGCGTCGATCGTGAACCGTGCCGACGCACCGCGCAGCGACTGCACGGGCGGCCGGGGCCGGTCGGTCGGCAACTCGAGCACCTCGGGGAGCCCGCCGAGCGCCTGCTGCCAGTAGCCGAGCTGGCGGGCGACCAGCGATTCGGGGTCGGACTCGTCACCGAGCGACTCACGCTGCCACAGCGCGTAATCGGCGTACTGGACGGGCAGCGGTTCCCAGCCGGGAGCACTGCCGGCGGCACGCGCCGCGTAGGCGGTCATGATGTCGGTGAACAGGGGCGCCAGCGACGCACCGTCGGCCGAGATGTGGTGCACGACCATCATCAGGATGTGGTCGGTGGGGTTCACCTCGAAGCAGGCGACCCGCACCGGCACCGTCTCGGTGACGTCGAATCCGGTGGCGCCGAGTTCACGCATCCGCGCGTACAGGTCCTGCTCGTCCGCGACCGGGGTCGGGGCCAGATCGGACACCACGTCGGCTGCGGGCAGCACGACCTGGTGCGCGTCCTCGTCGCCGACCGGGAATACCGTCCGCAGCGACTCGTGCCGCTCCACGACGTCCGCCCACGCCGCATTCAGCGCCGCCGGGTCGATCGAGCCGGTCAGCCGCACCGCCAGCGGCAGGTTGTACGCCGGGGAGGACGGATCGAACTGGTTGACGAACCACATCCGCTGCTGCGCCAGCGACAGCGGGATGCGGTCGGGCCGCGGACGGGCGACGAGCGCGGGACGCTGTTCGCCGGTACTCGCGGTCGCCTCGAGCATCTCCGCGAGTTCCGCGACGGTCGGGTGCTCGAAGCACTCCCGAACCGACAGCCTCCCGCCGAGCGCGGCGGTGAGCCTGGCGGTGAGCCTCGTTGCGCTGATGGAGTTTCCGCCGAGGTCGAAGAACGAGTCGGCGGCACCGACGCGTTCGACGCCGAGCACCTCGCCGAACACCCCGGCGACGATCTCCTCGACCGGGGTGCGGGGTGCGACGTATTCGGCCTCAGACTTGACGAAGTCGGGTTCGGGAAGTGCACCCCGGTCCAATTTGCCGGTGGCGCCGAGCGGGAAACTGTCCAAGACGAGGATCCGGGCGGGCACCATGTACGCGGGCAGCGTCTCCGCTGCCGCGTCCAGCACCGACGCGGTATCGATCGCCACATCGGCCACCGGGATCACGTAGCCCACCAGGTTCTCGCCGGTGGTCTCGCTGCGGTGCACGACGACCACGGCCTGCGCCACCGACGGGTGCGCCAGAAGCGCGGACTCGACCTCGCCGAGCTCGAGCCGCTGTCCGCGGAGCTTGACCTGGAAGTCGCGGCGCCCGATGTATTCCACGATGCCGTCGGCGCGCTTACGGACGATGTCGCCGGTGCGGTACATCCGCTGCCCGGCCGTGCCGAACGGGTTCGCCACGAACCGGTCCGACGTCAGGTCGCTGCGGCCGACGTAGCCGCGGGCCAGCTGGATGCCGGCCAGGTACAGCTCGCCGTGCACGCCCGCGGGCACCGGACGCAGCCGGGAGTCGAGGACGTACAGCTGGGTGTTCCACACGGGCGCGCCGATCGGCACCGTCGTGCGGTCCGCTTCGGTGCACTCCCAGTAGGTGACGTCGACCGCGGCCTCCGTCGGGCCGTACAGGTTGTGCAGCGCTGCGGAAGAAAAGTCCCGGAACGCGGCCGCGGAGGCAGGCGGAAGGGCTTCACCACTGCAGAACACCTGACGCAGTGAACCGCACAGCGGGGCGTCCGCACCTGCCGTGAACACCGCCAGCATGGACGGCACGAAGTGCATCGTGGTCACGCTGTGCTCGGCGATGACCTCGGAGAGGTACGCCGGGTCGCGGTGCCCGTCCGGGATCGCGACGACGAGCTTGGCTCCGACCTCGAGCGGCCAGAACAGTTCCCACACGGACACGTCGAACGTGACGGGAGTCTTCTGCAGGACGACGTCCGTGGAATCCATCGGGTAGGTGTCCTGCATCCACAGCAACCGGTTGACGATCGCCCGGTGACTGACGGCGACGCCCTTCGGCTTACCGGTCGATCCGGACGTGTAGATCACGTAGGCGGTCGAATCCGGACGGACCGGTGCCCCGCGCTCGTCATCGGTGATCGGACCGTCGGGGTGACCGGAGAGGTCGACGGTGTCCACCTCGATCCGCGGCGCGTCCGTCTCGGCATCCCGATCGGCCGACGAGGTCAGCACGCAGACCGGGGAGGCGCTCTCGATCACGTACGCGGTGCGCGCCGCCGGATGATCCGGGTCGAGCGGCACGTAGGCGGCGCCCGTCTTCTCGATCGCGTAGATCGCGATCATCATCTCGAGGGAGCGGCGCAGCGCGACCGCGACCTTGGACTCCGGGCCGACACCCCGTGCGAGCAGTTCCCGTGCCAGGCGGTTGGTCCTGGCGTCGAACTCGGCATAGGTCAGCTGTTCGTCGCCGAACACCAGGGCCACTGCGTCCGGCGTCCGCGCGACCTGCTCGTCGAACAGGTCGACGAGGGTGCGCTCCTCCGCCGCGGTCGCGGAGGTCGCCGACGTCGCGTCGGCGATCACGCCCGCGAGGACACCGGCGAACGTGTCGGCGAAGCCCTCGCCCGACGAGCCGTCGAGCAGTCCGGGCAGCAGGGTGGACAGGGCCACCGTGACCGCGGCCTCCGGGCCGACGCCCACACCGGCGAGCGTGCGCGCGAGTTCCGCCGACTTGTCCCGCAACTGCGCGTACGTGACATCGGTGCCGTTGTGCGACAGCGCGATTCCGTCCGGGTTGATCGACGCCGCACCGTCGAGGAGTTCGGGCAGCGACTTGGTGGCCGCCAGCTCCTCCGAGATGGAGTGCGACATCAGGGACTGCGTCCCCTCGTCCGGCACGGCCAGTCCGGCCTTCTCGTCCTCGGTCAGGATGTCGATGTCACCGACGACGGCGTCCGCGTCGGCCGTGACGGCCTCGAGCACGCGAACGAAGCGATCGGCGAAACCGCGGACCGTCGACTCGTCGAAGAGGTCGGTGGCGTAGGAGAACCAGCCCCGCATGCCGTTCGCGACGGCCCCCTCGTCGAACCGTTCCTCGACGGCGACACCGAGATCGGTCTTGCTCGTGGTGAGTCCGCTCTCGAGGACCTCGACGGTCAGCCCGTCGAGCTCGAGCTTCGGCCGTTCGAGGTTCTGGAAGCTCAGCATCACCTGCGCGAGCGGCGCGTACGCGGCGGTGCGCGACGGACGGAGCACCTCGACGATCTGCTCGAACGGCACGTCGGCGTTGCCGAATGCATTCAGATCGACCTCGCGTGCCTGCGTGAGCAGCGTGCTGAAGCGGGCGTTCGGGTCGACATCGGTGCGCAGCACGAGCGTGTTGACGAACATCCCGACGAGGTCGTCGAGCGCGCGGTCACCGCGGCCCGCGACAGGGGTGCTGACGGAGATGTCGCTGGTGTTGCTCAGACGTCCCAGCAGCACGGCGAGTGCGGTGTGCACCACCATGAACAGCGACGCCTGGTGGGTCTGTGCGAGTTCGTTCAGCGACCGGTGCACGTCCTGCCCGATCTCGAACTCGATCAGGCCACCCTGCGGGTTGCGGACGGCCGGACGCGGCCGGTCCGCCGGGAGGTCGAGGACCTCCGGTGCATCGCCGAGCGCGTGCGTCCAGTACGCGATCTGCTTCCCCGCGAGCGACTCCGGGTCGCCCTCGGAGCCGAGGAGATTCCGCTGCCACAGGGCGAAGTCCGGGTACTGCACGGGCAGCGGCGAGAAGCTGGGCTCCTCCCCCTGCACGCGAGCGCCGTAGGCCCCGAACAGGTCCCGTGCGAGCGGGGCCATCGACGAGCCGTCCGCCGAGATGTGGTGGACCACGACCACGAGGACGTGGTCGCGTTCCCGAAGCTCGAACAAGGCGGCGCGAACCGGGACGTCGGCGGTGACGTCGAAGCCGGCCGATGCCAGCGCGACGACCCGCTCCCGCAGTTCCTGCTCGTCGGCCACGCGGACGACGTCGAGCCCGGACTTCGTGTCGGACGCGGACAGGACGACCTGATAGGGGCCGTCGACGGAATCCGGGTACACCGTGCGCAGCGATTCGTGCCGGGCAACGACGTCGGCGATCGCCGAGCGCAGCGCGTCGACGTCCAGTGCGCCGGTGAGCCGCAGCGCCAACGGGATGTTGTACTCGGCCGATTCGGGATCGAACCGGTTGGCGTACCACATCCGCTGCTGTGCCAGCGACAGCGGCAGACGGTCCGGACGCGCTCCGGCGGTGACGGGCGGACGGGCGCCGCCGTCCACACCGAGTTCTTCCAGCCTGCGGGCCAGCTGCGCCACCGTGGGGGCCTCGAAGATCTCGCGCACCGGTGCGTCGATACCGACGGCCTCGTTGATCCGCGCCATCACGCGGGTGGCGGCGAGCGAGTTGCCGCCGAGGGTGAAGAAGGAGTCGTCGGCACCGACCACGTCGACACCGAGCACTTCCGCGAACACCGCGGCGACACGCTGTTCGAGAGCGGTTCCCGCGGCACGGAACTCACGGTCCTCTGCGAGGAACTCGGGCTCGGGCAGGGCCCGGCGGTCGAGCTTGCCCACCGGGGTGAGCGGGATGGCGTCGAGGGTCACGATCGTCGACGGCACCATGTACGTGGGCACGAACTCGCCCACGAAGTCCAGCATCCGGGTGACGTCCACCTCGGCGCCCGGTACCGGGAGAACGTACGACACGAGGACCGAATCCCCGGAGGGGCCGGGCAGCACGGACGTCGTGGCGAAGTCGACGGCGGGGTGCTTGGCGAGCACCGCGTCGATCTCGCCGAGTTCGATGCGGAATCCGCGGACCTTCACCTGCTGGTCCGAGCGGCCGACGTAGTCGACGGTCAGCGTGCCGTCCGCGTCCTTCTTCCACCGCACGACGTCGCCGGTGCGGTACATCCGGTCGCCCGGCTCACCGTTCGGGTTCGCGACGAAGCGTCCCGCGGTCAGCGGCGTGCGCCGGTGGTAGCCACGGGCGAGCCCGAGACCCGACAGATAGAGGTCACCTGCGATGCCGACCGGAACGGGGCGGAGTCGATCGTCGAGGACCAGTGCGCTGGTGCCGCGGATCGGACCACCGATCGTGACCGGACCGTCGGCGGCCATCGGGTCGCTGATGTTGGTCATGATCGTGGTCTCGGTGGGACCGTATCCGTTGAACAGTGAGCGTCCGGGTGCCCAGCGGGCCGCGAGTTCCGCCGGGACGGCCTCGCCGCCGGCGACCACGAACTGGAAGTCGTCCAGCCCGGACGGATCCACGGACGCCAGCGCCGAAGGCGTGACGAAGCCGTGTGTGACGCGGTGCTCGCGCAGGAACGTCGCGAACTCGGGTCCGCCGTACACGTCGGTGGGAGCGATCACCATGGTGGCGCCGGCGCCGACCGCGAGCAGCAGTTCGAGAACGGACGCGTCGAAGCTCGGCGACGCGAAGTGCAGCGTCCGCGAGTCCGCCGTCACCTGGTAACGCTCACGCTGTTCGGCCGCGAAGTTGGCAAGACCCCGGTGGGTCACGACGACGCCCTTGGGCTGCCCGGTGGTGCCGGACGTGTAGATCACGTAGGCGCTGTTGGCCGGTGTCACCGCCGTGCGACGCTCCGCCTCCGCGACGGGGGCCGTGGAGTAACGCGCGGAGGCGTTCTCGAAGTCTTCGCTGTCGAGGACCAGCCAGTCGACGTCCGCGGGAAGCCGGCCGACCTCGGAGCTCACGGAAAGCCCGAGCGACACACCGGAATCGGTCACCATGTGCGCGATGCGCTCGTCCGGGTACCGGGGGTCGATCGGCACGTATGCGCCGCCGCTCTTGGCGACGGCCCAGATTCCGACGATGGACGCGATCGAGCGGGTGATGCCGAGCCCGACGAACGTCTCCGCGCCGACTCCGCGCTCGATCAGGATGCGCGCCACACGGTTCGAGCGCTCGTCCAGCTCGCGGTAGGTGATGCTGTCGCCGCCCGAGACGATCGCGTCCCCGTCGGGGTTCGCGGCGACCGCCGCGGACAGCAGTTCGACGAGAGTCGTGGGCGACGTGCCCTCGATACCGCGGACCGGTGTCAGTTCCTCGGTCTCCTCGGCGTCGAGGATGGGGATGTCGCCCACAGCGATGTCGGTTCCGCCGCCTGCGACGGCGGCGAGGATCCGCACGAAGCGATCCGCGAAGCCCTGCACGGTATCCGCGTCGAAGATCTCGGTGGCGAACCCGAGAACGCCGGTGATCCCGGTGGGCGCACCCTCGTCCGACCACAGTTCGCGCAGGTCGACGGTGAGGTCGAACTTGCTGAACTCGACGTCCACGGCACCGGGTGTCGCCTCGAGTCCGGCGAACTCGAGCGACGGGATGCCGTTGACCTGATGGGTCAGCACGACCTGGAACAGCGGCGAGTACGCCGTGGACCGGGCCGGCTTCAGGGCGTCCACCAATTGCTCGAACGGGACGTCCTGGTTGCTGAACGCGGCGAGGTCCTGGGTGCGGACCTGCTCGAGCAGTTCGGCGAAGGACGTTCCGGGCTCGACCTCGGTCCGCAGCACCAGCGTGTTGACGAACATGCCGACGAGGTTCTCGAGCGCCTCGTCACCGCGCCCGGCCACAGCTGTGCCGATGGCGATGTCGGTGCTCGAACTGAGCCGCGCCAGCAGCACGGACAGCGACGCGTGCAGCACCATGAACAGTGACACGTTGTGTGCGCGGGCGACCTCACCGAGACGACGGTGGATGTCCTCGTCGACGGAGAAGCCGACGGAGGCACCGGCCATCGACCGCACCGTCGGGCGGGGCCGGTCGGTGGGGAGGGCCAGGACGTCGGGCACACCAGCCAGCGTCTTCGACCAGAAGTCGATCTGCGCGGCGGCCAGGGAATCGGGGTCGTCCTCGGAACCGAGCACGTCCCGCTGCCACAGCGCGTAGTCCGCGTACTGGACGGGCAGCGCCGGCCACGCGGGCTGCGTTCCGTCCAGATGGGACGCATAGGCCGTCATGACGTCGCGGGCCAGCGGCAGCGTGGACGCGCCGTCGGACGCGATGTGGTGCATGACCAGCACCAGCACGTGGTCGGTCGCGCCGAGCCGGAACAGGCGGGCCCGGACCGGGATCGTGTCGGTAACGTCGAAGCCGGTGGAACCGAACTCGAACATCCGGTCCCGCAGGTCCTCCTCCCGGACGTCGACCGGCTCGAGAGCGAGGTCGATGCCTGCGGCGGGCAGGATCACCTGGTGCGCACCGGAATCGGAGTCCGGGAACACGGTCCGCAGCACCTCGTGCCGCGCGACGACGTCGGAGAGCGCCGCAGCCAGGGCGGCGACGTCCAGTTCGCCGCGCAGTCGCACGGTGAGCGGAACGTTGTACGCCGGCGACGACGGATCGAAACGGTTGAGGAACCACATCCGCTGCTGCGCGAGCGACAGCGGCAACTCCCGGGGGCGCTCGCCCGCGACGAGTGCCGGCCGGGTGGAGCCGTTGTGGGCCCGGTCCTCGACGAGCTTCGCGAGGGTGGCAACGGTCGGGGCGTCGAACAGATCACGGATCCCGACCTCGGTGCCGGTCGCGGACGTGACGCGGGCAGCGACGCGGGTGGCGCTGAGCGAGTTGCCGCCCAGGTCGAAGAACGACTCGTCGACACTCACCCGCGTCGCGGAGATCACGTCACCGAAGATGCCGGCGACGACCTCCTCGAGCGGGGTGCGCGGTGCGACGAACTCGACCGTGCTCGTGGCGAAGACCGGGTCCGGGAGGGCCTTGCGGTCGACTTTGAGATTCGCGTTGAGCGGCATCTCGTCGAGCACCATCACCGTGTCCGGGATCATGTGCGACGGCAGCACGTGCCGCAGTGCGTCGAGCGTCGCATCGACGTCGAGTTCGGCGCCTGCGGTTGCGGTGACGTATGCGACGAGCCGGGGGCCCTGCTCGCTGTCGTGGACGACCACCACCGACTTCTGCACCGCGTCGGTCGCGTTGAGTGCGGATTCGATCTCTCCGAGTTCGATCCGGAGACCGCGGATCTTCACCTGGAAGTCGCTGCGTCCCACGAACACGAGTCCGCCGTCGGCACGCTCGCGGACGAGGTCACCGGTCCGGTACATGCGGGCGCCGGGCCCCTCGAACGGGTTCGCCACGAATCGTGACGCGGTGGTGCCGAACATGTTGCCGTATCCACGGGCCAGGACCTGGCCGCCGATGTAGAGGTCGCCGGTCACTCCCGGCGGCACGGGGCGCATCCGGCCGTCGAGCACGTGGTACCGGACACCGCGGAACGCGGCGCCGAACGGGACCGGCCACGACTCGGCGTCCGCGGTGGAGAGGTCCAGTTCGTACGAGGAGCAGGTGACCGATGCCTCGGTCGGACCGTAGTTGTTGAGGAGACGCGAATCGGTGCCGATCAGTGCCGTGCAGGCGGCCGGCCGCAGCATCTCACCGCCGAGGAGGACGACCTTCAGATTGGGCAGGACGCCGTCGGTATCGAGTTCGGTGAGGACCTCGAACGCACTGGGTGCCAGGTTCGTGATCTGGACTTCGCCCGTGCCGATCATGCGGAGAATCGGTCCCGGATCGAAGCCGTCGTCGGCGAGGTGGAGCACACCGCCGTACGCGAGACCCACCCAGATGTTCTTCTGGGTCTGGTCGAACAGCGGGGAGTTTGCGATCAGCAGTCCGGTGCCGTCCTTCACCCGGAGGTCGCACTGGTACGACTGATAGTTGTTGGACAGGCCCAGCATCGGCACCATCGTGGGCTTGGGCCGCCCGGTCGAGCCCGACGTCGAGATGACGTGCCCCAGGCGCTTGCCGGCGTGCTCGTCCGACCACGGGTCGTGCGGGAAGTCGGTGTCGTCCAGCGATTCGAGGTGGCGCACCGTCTCGGGGTCGTCGAGCACGATCGGGTCGTCGAGGGCCGCGTTCCCGGTGGGTGCCTCGGTGAGCCCGCTCCAGGACCGGGTGGCCACCACGGTCCGCGTGCCGCTGTCCTCGACGAGGCCCGTGATCCGCTCCATTCCCCACTTCTGGTCGAACGGGGAGTACGCGGCGCCGACCTTCCAGGTGGCGAGCATCCCGATCACCCATTCGACCGAACGGGGGGTGAGGAGTGCGACGACGTCGTCGGGGCGGACACCACGGGACAGCAGTTCGCGTGCGAGCTGGTTGGCCCGGCGGTTCAGTTCGCCGCGGCTGGTCTCGACGCCGCCCGCCACGACGGCGCGGGCCTCCGGGTCGCGCTCGACCCACTCCTGCCAGCGCGTGACGAAGAGTTCGAGCGGCCATCCCGACGTTTCGGCGACCTCCGCCTCCGGCGTCGCAACGATTTCCGGTGCGGGCGCGGCGATCTCGATGTCACCGACGAGGGCGTGCGCGTCCGCGATGACCTGGTCGAGGATCGTGCCGAAGCCGTCCTTCCCGTCCTCGGACGGCGGGACCATCATGATCGTGGGAACCAGACCGGACAGCACGACGGAGACGATCGCGTCCGGACCCATCCCGCGCTCCGACAGCGGCGCGGACATCAAGCGGAGCCGCTCGTCGAACTCGCGGTACGTCACCTGCATGCCGTCGTGGGCGACGGCGACGGCGTCGGGATCGACCTCGACCGCTGCAGCGAGAAGCTGCGGCAGCTCGCGAACTGTCATCGTGCGGGCAGGTCGGGCTTGGCTCAACTTTGCTCTCTCGTGTTCGGTGAGAATGTCGATGTCGCCTACAGCGACACCGGGATCGGTGACGACGGCCTCGAGGATCCGCACGAACCGCTCGGAGATCCGTTCCGCGGTGCTCCGCTCGAACAGGTCGGTGGCGAACGTGAACCTGCCGCCGAGGCCTGCCGGTTCACCCGACTCGTCGGCTTTCTCGGTGATCGTCAACGTGAGGTCGTACTTGGCGCCCTGCGCCATGTCCTCGATCACGCGCACGGTCAGACCGGGCAGTTCGAGCGCGTCCATCCGGTTGTTCTGGAACGACAGCATCACCTGGAACAGCGGCGAGTACGCCGCCGAGCGCCGGATCCGCAGTGCTTCCACGATCTTCTCGAACGGCACGTCGGAATTGCCGAACGCCGCCAGGTCGCCTTCGCGGACCCGTTCGACGAGTTCGGCGAACGAATCCCCCGGCCGCACGTGGGTGCGCAGGACCAGGGTGTTGACGAACATGCCCACCAGGTCGTCGAGCGCCTGATCGCTGCGGGCGGCGAGCGGGGTGCCGACGGTGATGTCGTCGCTGGTGCTCAGCCGCGACAGCAGCGTCGTCAATGCCGCGTGCGTCACCATGAAGAGCGAGGCGCCGCGTTCCTTGCCGACCGCTTCGAGGCCGCGCCGCAGCTCGGGGGTGATCGCGAAGTCGATCGAATCGCCCCGCATCGACTGCCTGGCCGGGCGTGCGTGGTCCAGCGGAAGGTCGATGAGCTCGGGTGCCCCGGCGAGGGTGTCGGCCCAGTGCGCGATCTGCTTGCCCGCGAGCGACTGGGTGTCGGCGGGGTCACCGAGGACCTCGCGCTGCCACAGCGCGAAGTCGGGGTACTGCACCGGCAGCGGCTGCCACAGCGGAGCCGCACCGGCGGTGCGCGCGCTGTACGCGACCATGACGTCCCGCGCGAGCGGCGACATCGACGCGCCGTCGGCGCAGATGTGGTGCACGACGAGGACGAGCAGGAACTCGCTCTCGCTCGTCGCGAACAGCCGGATACGCAGCGGGGGCGCGACCGTGACGTCGAATCCCTCGGTGGCGAATTCGGTGAGGGCCGTGTGGAGTTCGGCTTCGGTCACCGGGACGGGCGTCAGGTCGACGGGAACCTGCTCGGTGTCGACGACCTGCTGGTACGGGCCGTCGCCGGAGTCGGGGAACACGGTCCGCAGAGACTCGTGCCGCGCGAGCACATCCGACACGGCCGACGACATCGCGTCGATGTCGAGCGAACCGGACAGTCGCACGGCGAGCGGGATGTTGTACGCCGAGGACGCCGTGTCGAACCGGTTCATCAGCCACATGCTCTGCTGAGCCATCGACAGCGGAACGCGCTCGGGGCGCGGCCGCGCCAGGAGGACCGGCCGGCCGGAGCCGGTGCCTGCCTGCTCGGCAACCTTGACCGCGAGCCGCTCCACGGTCGGCGCCTCGAACAACTCGCGCACACCCAGACGGGTGCCTGCGGCGGCGTTGAGCCGGGCGATCGCCTTCGTCGCCACCAGCGAGTTGCCGCCGAGGTCGAAGAACGACTCGGCGACGCTGATCTTCGCGAGCCCGAGTACGTCGGCGAGGACACCGGCGACCAGCTCCTCGGTGGGCGTGCGCGGCTCGACCATCTCGGCCTGCAGGGCGGCGAAGTCGGGCTCGGGCAGAGCCCTCCGGTCGAGCTTGCCTGCGGTGGTGAGCGGGATCTCGTCGAGGACGACGACCGCGCTCGGCACCATGTGCGCCGGAAGCGTGTCGCCGACGAAGTGGGTCACCTCGGCGACGTCCACCGCGGCGCCCGCGGTCGGCAGGACATACGACACGAGGGCGGTGGAACCCGACGGCATCGACGTGCCGAGGGTGGCCGCGAATTCGAGATCCGGGTGCTTGGCCAGCGCGGCGTCGATCTCGCCGAGTTCGATCCGGAAACCGCGGACCTTCACCTGGAAGTCGCTGCGGCCCACGTACTCGACGCCGTAACCGGCGCGGTGCCCGTGGTCGACGACGAATCGGACGATGTCGCCCGTGCGGTACATCCGGCTGCCGTTCTCGCCGAACGGGTTCGCCACGAATCGTTCGGCGGTGAGGCCGAGACGGTCGTGGTAGCCGCGTGCGAGACCGGGGCCTGCGATGTACAACTCTCCCGCCACGCCGACGGGTACCGGGCGCAGCAGTTCGTCGAGAACGTAGACGGTGACCCCGCAGACGGGACCGCCGATCTCGATCCGGCTCCCGGGCACCAGCTGGTTGCTGACGTTGCTCATGACGGTGGCCTCGGTGGGCCCGTACCCGTTGTACATCCGACGACCCGGCGCCCAGCGTTCCACCAGTTCCGGCGGGCACGCCTCGCCGCCGACGACGACGACCTCGAGCCGGTCGAGTCCGGCCGGCTCCACCGACGCGAGCGCGGCGGGAGTGACGAAGGCGTGGGTGACCTCGTTGTCCGCGAGGAAGTTTCGGAGTTCCTCACCGCCGTACAGGTCTGCCGGGGCAACGACCATCGTCGCGCCGCAGCCGAAGGCGAGCAGCAGTTCGAGGACGGACGCGTCGAAGCTCGGGGACGCGAAGTGCAGGGTCCGCGCCGACGGGCTCACCCCGTAGTGGGTGCGCTGCTCGGCGGAGAAGTTGGCCAGACCGGTGTGGGTGACGACGACGCCCTTGGGCAGGCCGGTGGTGCCGGACGTGTAGATCATGTACGCCGGGTGCTCGAGCTGTACCGACGCGGTCCGCTCGGAATCCGTGACCGGCGCCGCCGACTTCGGGGTGCAGAGCGCGTCGCATTCGGACGAGTCCAGGGCGAGCCATTCGACGTCCGAGGGAAGGGTGTCCCGCTGGGCGGCCACGGTCAGGCCGAGGATCGCGCCGGAGTCGGCAACCATGTGTGCAATGCGCTCGGACGGGTAGCGGGGGTCGACGGGCACGAAGGCGCCGCCGGCCTTGGCCACCGCCCACGTTGCGATCACCGAGTGCAGCGAACGCGTCATCCCGAGCGCCACAGACGTTTCCGGTCCCACACCGCGGTCGACGAGCACGCGGGCGAGCCGGTTCGAGCGCGCGTCGAGTTCCGCGTAGGTGAGCGATTCGCCGTCCGCGACGAGAGCGATGCGCTCGCCGTTCTCCGCCGCGGTCGCGGCGAGGATCTCCGGCAGCGACAGCGGTGCGGCGGCGTCGGTGCCGTGCGCCGCCAGCAGGGAGGCCCGCTCGCCGGGGGCGAGGATGTCGATGTCCGCGACGAGTGTGTCGACGTCCCCGGACAGCGCGCCGAGCACGCGGACGACCCGCACCATGATCTCCTCGACCTCGGCGGCCTCGAAGATCTCGGGAAGGAACTTGGCCGTCAGGTGCAGCCGCGGGTCGGTCATCGCGACGATCGCCAGCGGGTAGTGCGTGGCGTCGTTGGATGTCACGTCGAGAACGCGGAGGCCCTCGATGTCGCTGCTCTTCGTGAGAGCCTCACGGTCGAGCGGGTAGGACTCGTAGACCATCAGCGTGTCGAACAGCGCGCCGAGGCCGAGTCCCTGCTGGATGTCGGTGAGCCCGACGTGATGGTGATCGAGCAACTCGGTCTGCTCGTGCTGGATGCGGTCGAGCAGGGTGCGGACGGCGTCGCCGGACCGGACGCGGACCCGCACCGGCAGGGTGTTGATGAAGAGCCCGAGCATGGACTCGATGCCCGGCACCTGCGGCGGACGGCCCGAGACGGTGGTGCCGAACACCACGTCGTCCCGCCCGGTCAGCCTGCCCAGCACGATTCCCCACGCAGCCTGGACGAGAGTGTTCATGGTGACGCCGAGTTCGCGCGAGCGCGCGGTCATGTCGGCGAGCAGGTCGTCCGGCAGATCGATCACGAGCTCACCGGGGGTGAGCGTCGGGGCGGTCTCCGCGTGCGCGGGTGCGAGGAGGGTGGGCTCCTCGATACCGCCCAGGGCCTTCGTCCATGCGGCCACGGGCACCTGCGGGTCCTGCGCGGACAGCCACTCGAGGTAGCTGCGGTACGGACGCGGCTGCGGCAGTGCCAGCGCGTCGCCGTCCACCGCGTACAGGGTCAGCAGATCCTGGATGAGGATCGGCAGAGACCAGCCGTCGAGGAGGATGTGGTGGTTGGTGACGGCGAACCGGTAGCGGTCCTCGCCCGTCTCGACCAGCAGGAATCGCACGAGAGGCGGTGCGGTCATGTCGAACCGGTCGGTCCGGTTCGCGAGCATCAGCGCATCGAGTTCCGCCTCACGGTCGGACTCGGACGCGGCCGAGAGGTCGACCTGCGTCCACGGCACCTCCACCCGGTCGACGACCACCTGCATGCCGGTGCCGTCGTCGCCCGCGACGAACGCGGAGCGCAGGTTGGGGTGCCTCGCGACGAGCGACTCCGCGGCACGGCGGAGACGGCCGGTGTCCACGGATCCGCCCAGATCCATGACGAGCTGGGTGGTGTACACGTCGGTGGCGGTATCGGCCAGCGACGCGTGGAACAGCAAGCCCACCTGCAGCGGGGCCAGCGACCAGACGTCGGCGAGCGCCGGATAGTCGCTCTCGAGCGTGTCGATCCGGCTCTGACTCAGGGACACGAGGTCGAGGTCCGACGGCGTCCGGCCACCGGCCCCGGGCCGCTTCGTGTGCTCGACGAGACCTTCGAGCGCACGCGTCCACAGACCGGTGAGCTCGCCGACCTCGGAGTCGGTGAGAACGCCGTGGGGAAAGTCGACGGTGGCCGAAAGTCGCTGTTCTCCTTCGACATCCACGATCATCGCGTTGATGTCGAGGGCGAAGTGCACCGGCATCTCGCTGTTGCGGGTACCGGTCAGCTCCATCGTGTCGGTGTCGGGCACCCAGCCCGCAGCCCGGAACGCGTCGGGGATCTCGCCGACCGACACGCGACCGAGATAGTTGAAACTGATCTGCGGGCTCGGCAACGCCGCGAGAACCGCGCGGGTCTCGGCGTTGAGGTATCGGAGCATTCCGTAGCCGATGCCGTGCTCGGGTACCCGTGCGAGCTGTTCCTTCACCGACTTGACGGCCTGACCTGCGGCCGCACCACCGGCGAGGGCATCGCGCACGTCGACGCCGGGCGCCGACAACCGGACCGGGAACATGCTGGTGAACCAGCCGACGGTACGGGCGAGATCGGCGCCGGGCAGCACCGTCTCCTCGCGGCCGTGACCTTCGAGGTGCACGAGGGTCGAGGACTCGGTGACGCCGCGTTCGGCGCGCCACGCCGCGACGGCGAGGGCGAGGGCGGTGAGGAGACCGTCGTTGACGCCGCCGTGGAAGGCGCGGGGCACGTCGGTCAGCAGACCGTCGGTGACGTCGGCCGGGACCTCCAGCCGGACCCGGCCGGTGGTCGAGACCGTGTCGCGGCCGTCGAGGGCCCGCGAACCGATCAGCGGGTCCTCACCGTCGAGGGTGGTGCGCCAGTAGTCGAGTTCGGCGACGCGGCGGGCACTCCGGGCGTTGTCTGCGAGTCCGTGCGCCCAGCGGCGCACAGAGGTGCCGACCGCCGGGAGCAGCGGGTCTGCCCCGGCGGCGATCTGCGCCCACGCGGATGCGAAGTCGGGCACCAGCACTCGCCAGGACACACCGTCCACGGCGAGGTGGTGGATCACGACGAGCAGTCGTCCCGACTGCGGGGTGCGCTCGACCTCTCCGCTGTCGCCGTCCTCGCCGTCCCGCGGTGCGAGATCTGCGGAGTCCTCTGCGGGCGCGAACCAGACGAAACGCACCACGCTGCCGGTCGCCGGGTCCAACGTGTCCACTGTGCGCTCGAGGGCGTGCGCGGCCAGCGCCTCGAACGAGTCGGTGCCGGGTCCCTCGCTGAACTCGACGCGGTCGACGAGCCGGTCGACGTCGACGGAGCCGATCGGTGCGACCTCCAGCGACCATCCGGCCGGAGAGTCGGTGCGGCGCAACGACGAACGCAGAGCGTCGTGGCGATCGACGACGGCCGTCAGCGTGCGCACCAGGCGGTCGCGCTCCACCTTCGGCGGCAGGGCCAGGAGAATGGACTGGGAGAAGCGGTGGAAGTCGCCGCCCAGCTCCGTCATCCAGTGCACGACGGGTGTCAGCGGCATCATGCCGATACCGGCGCCCGGCAGCTCCTCGAGGACGTGCACCGTCGCCGAGTCGGATGCCGACTTCGCGACCTCGGCGAGCGAGGCCACGGTCTTGCGCTCGAAGACGTCGCGGGCCGTGAACAGGACACCGGCTTCCTTCGCGCGGGACACCAGCTGGATCGAGACGATGCTGTCGCCACCGAGCGCGAAGAACGAGTCGCCGACACTGACCCGCGGCAGGCCGAGAACCTCGGCGAACAGTCCTGCGATCGACTCCTCCATGGTGCTGCGAGGGGCCACGTACTCACTGGATTCCGCCGCGAACGTGGGTTCGGGCAGGGCTTTCCGGTCGAGCTTGCCGCTCGCGCCGACCGGCATCTCGGCGATCACCATGACGGCGTCGGGAACCATGTACGAGGGCACCGCGCGGCCGACGTGGACCGTGAGATCCTCGACGTCCACCGCCGAATCGGTTTCGGGGACGACGTAACCGACGAGCCGCTGCCCCAGGGAGCTGTCGTGGACGACCGCAACGGACTGCGCCACATGGGGATACGAGGACATCGCGGCCTCGATCTCGCCCAGTTCGATGCGCAGGCCGCGCACCTTCACCTGGAAGTCGGTGCGACCGAGGTACTCGATGCTGCCGTCGACGCGCCACTTGACGAGGTCGCCGGTACGGTACAGGCGGGTTCCCGCGGCACCGAATGGATTGGCCACGAAGCGTTCCGCCGTGAGCTCCGGCCGGCCCTCGTAGCCGCGCGCGACCTGAGCGCCCGCGAGATAGAGCTCTCCCGCGGATCCGATGGGAGCGGGCCGGAGGTGGCCGTCGAGCACGTACGCCTCGGTGTTCCACACCGGGGTGCCGATCGGGATCGTGTGGTGGGTCTCCCGATCCACTTCGCCTGCGGTGGCGTGCACGGTGAACTCGGTGGGGCCGTACAGGTTGTGCAACCCGGCGTCCGACTTCACGCGGAACGCTGCGGCGACTGCGGGCGGAAATGCCTCTCCCGCAACGAGAACGACGCGCAGGCTGGCGAGCTGCTCGCGGTCGGCCTCGGCGACGAACACCGACAGCATCGACGGGACGAACGACGTCGCCGTGGCCTTCTCGCGTGCGATCACGTCGGCGAGGTAGGCGGGATCGCGATGCCCCTCGGGCGCGGCGATCACCAGACGCGACCCGGAGGCGAGTGCGGCGAACAGTTCCCACACCGACACGTCGAACGTCGTCGGCGTCTTCTGCAGCACGACATCGTCCGCGCCGAGCCCGTAGCGCGCCGCGATCCACGTGACCTGGTTGAGGACGGAAGCGTGGCTCACGGCCACGCCCTTCGGACGTCCGGTGGACCCGGACGTGTAGATGACGTAGGCCGGGTTCGCCGGCCGCAGGTCCGCGGCCCTCTCGTCGTCGCGGATCGGGTCCGCCGGCACGCCGCTCAGATCGAGGGCGTCGATCTCCAGGACGTCCTGATCGGCAGGGAAGACGAGGCCGTCCCGCGCGACCGTGAGGATGCACAGCGGGCGGGCGCTCTCGAGCACGTACGCCGTGCGCTCGGCGGGGTGGTCGGGGTCGAGGGGCACGTACGCGCCGCCCGCCTTGACGACGGCGTACATCGCAACCATGGAGTCGAGCGAGCGGCGGATCGCGAGCGCGACCTTCGCCTCGGGACCCACTCCCCTGCCGATCAGCGTCCGGGCGAGACGGTTCACCCGCGCGTCGAACTCGGCGTACGTGAGCTTCTCGCCGTCGAAGACGAGTGCCGTCGCGTCGGGCGTGCGCCCGACCTGGGCGTCGAACAGGTCGACGACGGTCCCCGTCGGCGGTGACACGACGCCGCCGTTCCACCCGGTCACGACCTGTCCGCGTTCCTCGTCGCTCATCGCGGCGAGGTCCGACACCGACGCGTCGTCGCCGGCGCCGAGGAAGCGCTCGAAGAAGTCGAAGAAGCGGCTGTGGTGACGGTCCAGCTCGTCCGCCGAGTACAGGTTGGGATTGGCCTCGAAGTCGATGTGGATCTTGCTGCCCGCCACACCCTGGTAGATGTTCAGCGAGAGATCTTCGACCGGTCCGGTGGTGAGAACGTTCTGGTGTCCGGTGACCGTCCCCAGCTTGATCTCGCTGTGGAACATCATGATGTTGATCGACGGACCGAAGAAGCCACGCTGGCCCTGGGGCGCTCCGGCGTCCCGGCGGATGTCCTCGTGCCGGTACCGCTGGCGACGCAGGGCACCGGTCAGCTCGATCTGGACGCTCTTGACCAGTTCGGGGACGGTCATCTCCGGGGTGATCTGCAGTCGGAGCGGAACGATGTTCGACACCATTCCGCCGGAGCGGCGCAACGTGGCGGTGGTGCGCGCCGAGACCGGGAGGCTGAGGACGACGTCCGTCCGGTCGGTCATGTGGGCCAGGTACGCGGCGAATGCGGCCACCACGATGGGCGCGGAACTGGCGTTGCTGCCGCCGAGAGCCTCGTCGAGAAGGGTGGCGGTGGACTCGGGCAGGGCCTCGGAGGAAAGCCGCGCGAACTTGCCCACCATGGCCGCACGACCGGCCAGGCTCGGGGCCTCGGGCAGGTGCGCGGTGCGTTCGGCCCAGTATTCGCGATCCTTCGCGAACCGCTCGGAGTTCCGGTACCGCTGCTCGTCCTCGACGATCCGGACCAGGTCCTCGGCGCGGCACGCGGGCGGCTCGGTGCCCTCGACCAGCGCGGTGTAGATCTCGGCGATGCGTGCGATCAGCGCCATCGCGCCGAAACCGTCGAGCGCGATGTGATGGATGCGGCAGAACCAGAAGTAGTGATTTTCCCCGACGTGCAGCAGGTAGACCACGACGAGGCGGTCCTCGAGGAGGTCGACGGGCGCGCTGTAGTTGGCCCGCATCCACTTCTCGGCGGCGTCGACGGAATCGTCCTCGGCGCGGAGGTCGACGTAGGTGATGGCGTCGTCGAGGGACTTGTCGACGTACTGGTAGGGCATCCCCTCGATCTCGACGAGGCGGAGGAAGCCGGAGCCGAACTCCCGGCCGGTACGGACCGTGGCCTCGGTCAGCAGGTCGAGGTCGATGTCACCGCGAAGCTCGATGTACTGGGCGATGGTGAGAGGAACGTCGCCCATCGCGTGTTGCGCGAACCAGATGCCTCGCTGCGCAGCCGACAGCGGAAACGCCCCTTCCGGAGCACCGCTACTACCCGCTGCTTGTCCCGACCCCAAGGGTTACTCCGTTCTCGAACGCGTGGCGACTGCCGCCTGTGTCTTTGGTGGTTCGTAGCTCTCGGTCCCACGGACTGCGTCGTGGGCCGGTCTTCCGATGAACGCCATCACATGAACAGGCCTAGCCGGTTCGAAGCATCTCGCGGAGCGGGGACGTGCCGGGCATGGGACGCCCTGCGCTGATCGAAGAGTTCCACCACACTCGGAGTCGATGTCAGACGATCGTCCGAAACCCGATTGCCTACGACGCTGAACACTCCAAGGCCCTTACATCCCGAACTATCTGCGGTGAGCGGGTTCATACGTGGCTCCGTTCTCTCATCGATCCAACAAGCGGCCACCCAATCGGTGCTCGTCATCCCCCGAGTCGAGAGCCGAGTCTACGGCGCTGGTGGAGGAGCGAAACATCGTCGCGATCATTGCTTCGGCCTCCTCTCGCTCGGTGGTGACAATTTCGGTTCGTACGGTTCTGCGGTAGCGCCGGGAATTACATCGGTGTCGGATCCACTGCCGTTACCGGCGCCGGTGTGACGTACCCAACCCTCGATACTTCCAGAACCAGGCCTGAATTCGATCTTCGACGCGCACATATTCAACAGGCCGAACCACATTCCGGGCACTGTGTACAACCAGAATGCGGATACCGTACCGAGAGTCGGAATTTCGCTAGGTGTACAACTGTCGTATCCAGTTTCATGTTCCGCCTCCCGACTGTTATTCGTGCACGGTGCAACCGATCTGCTGATCGGCCGCGGCGTTGAACACTCACTGCCCCCCGTGACCGCAGTTTTTGCCAACCACCGTGTCTACCAAAGCCCCGCGCAGGTCTCAAAACGGCGAGCACCCGCAGTTGCACATCGGGAATAACCGACCAGGTCAATCGCGCATCCCCGTCGAACGAAAACTTGGACGTTCAAGTGAGCTCCCAGGCTCCGGAAGATTGCCCGCTGACCTGCCACGAGGACGCAGACACGCGTCCCCGGCGAAGGGACGTGAACCGACAACCCCCAGGCCGCATCCCAACATCTGGAACGCCCTCCCGGGGCGTGACACTCTCGATGTCCGATTAGTCGCGATCGCGGCGGCGCGGCCGATTGGAGGCCGACGGGAGATTTCTCACATTCGCCGACATGGGAACGTCGAACTCCACGACGCTACCAGGGAGTAACCAAAGTAAGACTAACCTAACCGTTGGCGCCCAACGGCACTGACGTCGACAGACGCGCCGCTCAGCGTCCGTGCCGCGCGAACCAGTCGAGCAGGGCGGGGTCGTCGACGGCGCTGCGGTCCACCGTGCGCCCCGCGTCCGCACCCTGGAAAATGCGCTTGAGAGGCACCTCGAGTTTCTTGCCGGTCCGGGTGTGCGGAATCCCCGGCGCCTCGATGATGTCGTCGGGCACGTGCCGCGGAGAGGCCTGCTCACGTATCGCTCCGCGGATGCGCTGCTTCAGCGCGTCGTCGAGTTCCGCCCCCTCCGACAGGACCACGAACAGCGGCATCCAGTATCCGCCGTCCGCCAGGTCGACACCGACGACAAGCGCCTCGGCAACCTCCGGAAGCTTCTCCACCACCTGGTAGATGTCGGCGCTACCCATCCGAATTCCGTTGCGGTTCAACGTGGAATCAGATCTTCCGTGCATCAGGACGGTCCCGCGATCGGTGATCGTGATCCAGTCGCCGTGCCGCCACACTCCGGGAAACACATCGAAATACGCTTCACGGTAACGCTTTCCGTCGGGATCGTTCCAGAACGACACCGGCATGGACGGCATCGGCGCCGTCACGACCAGTTCACCGACCTCCCCTCGCACCGGCTGCCCCGACTCGTCGAACGCGTCGACGGCGACACCCAGGCACGGGGCGGACAGCTCCCCCGGCCAGACCGGCACACTCCGCGCTCCCCCGACGAACGCCGACACCACGTCGGTCCCACCGGTGATCGACACGACGGGAACTCGGCGACCGACGTTCTCGGACAACCACAGTGACGACGCCGCCGGCAGCGTGGACCCGGTCACCCCGACCGCGCGGAGCGCGCTCAGGTCGTGCTCTCGCACGGGGACCACCCCCGCCTTGTCGCACGCGAGAACATAGCCGGGACTGGTGCCGGCCACGGTCACGCCCAGACGTGACACCAAGGCCCACAACGCATCCGGCGTAGGAAAGGACGGGCTTCCGTCGTAACAGACGATGGTGGCCCCCACCAGCAGTCCCGCCGTCTGGAAGTTCCACATCATCCAACTGGGACTGGTGTACCAGAAGAGGGTGTCGTCGCGGCCGACGTCGAGTTGGAGCGCGAGCGACTTCACGTGCTCGAGGAGAACGCCGCCGTGACCGTGCACGATGCCCTTCGGCAGGCCCGTGGTTCCCGAGGAGAACACCACCCACAACGGGTGGTCGAACGGGACGGCGACGGACTCGAGTGCGTCGTCCCGGCCGGTGGCCTCCGCCCAGGTGAGGGTGCAGTCGGCGACGGCGTCCGGATCGAGATGCGGCACGACTACCGTGAGGGCCAGCGACGGCAATCCGCCGCGCAGCTCGGCCGCCGCCGCGAGCCGATCGTGTTCCTTGCCCCCGAACCGGTAGCCGTCCGCGGTGATCAGCGCTTTCGGTTGCAATTGACCCAGTCGATCGAGCGCGGCCGGCGCGGAGTAGTCCTGTCCGCACGCGGCCCACACGGCGCCGAGCGACGCCGTGGCGAGGAACGCGACGACGGCCTCGGGAATGTTGGGGAGGTAGCCGACGACCCGGTCACCGACCCCGACTCCGTGCTCGCGGAGAGTCGCGGCGAGGCCCGCCACCGCGGACCGCAACTCGTCCCACCCGACGGAGATGTCGGTGGCGCCCTCACCTGCGTACAGGATCGCCGGTGTGCCGGGGCGGGCGTTCCGGAAGACGTGGTCGACGTAGTTGAGGGTCGCCCCGGGGAACCAGACGGCACCCGGCATCGCGTTGTCCGCGAGGGCCGGTCCGGGATCGGTGGCGGACCGGATCTGGAAGTAGTCCCACACGTCCTGCCAGAACGCCGCCGGGTCGGCGACCGACCAGCGCCACAGCGCTCGGTAGTCGTCGACTCGGACGCTGTGACGCCGGGCGACGAACCGGGCGAAATCGGTGACGACCGCGTCGCGCACGTCGGATTCGGTGGGCACCCATTGCGGATCGGCAGTCATGGGCACCATCTTCCCCGAGCGCGCGGCCGTTCCGCGCTCTTTCGCCGCCTACCGCGGCGACTCGGACGTGCTTGGCCCCTTCGAATCGACCTGGGAGCGGCGCAGGATCGCCTCGGCGTGACGCAGAACCGGCGCGTCCACCATCTTTCCCTCGAACGCGAAGACTCCTCGCTCGTCGGCGACGGCGGCGAGAACCCGCGTCGCCCAGTCGACGTCCTCGTCCGACGGTGCGTACGCCTTCCGGATCACCGCGATCTGGCTGGGATGGATGCCGACCTTGATGTCGAATCCGACGGCGACGGCGTCGACTGCCTCGGCGCGCAGCCCGTCGAGGTCCTTGATGTCGAGATAGACGGAATCCAGGGCGAGCCGCTGGTACGCCTTGGCGGCCAGCAGTGTCGACGACCGCACGTGGGTGGCGACGTCACGGTAGCTGCCGTCCCCGCGGCGACTGGAGTTGCCGCCCATCGCCGCCACGAGGTCTTCGGCGCCCCACATCACGCCGATCGTGCTCGCCGCCAGCGCGATCTCGCTCACCGCGAGCGCACCGAGCGGCGATTCGACGAGGGCGATCACCTCACGCGGCGCCAGCGACAGCACCTGGCCGGCGGACTCGCACTTGGCAAGCATCAGCCTCGTGTAACGGGTGCCGTCGAGTGCCAGAAGGTCGCGCTCGTGGTCCTCGGTTCCGACCGGATTGACCCGCACCACCGTGCGATCCGGATCCAACGGGGTGTCGATCAGGGCGACTCGCGCCGCTTCCTTGTCCGCGGGTGCCACCCCGTCCTCGAGGTCGAGGATCACGACGTCGGCTGCCGCCGCCGCTTTCGCATACCGTTCGGGCCGGTCGGCCGGGCAGAACAGCCAGGCGGGCCCGGGCAGTTCCCAGCTCATGACGGCTTCTTCTGGACGAGGGTCTTGCGGACTGCGATCGCCACCACGTCGCCGTTCTGGTTGCGGCCGGTGTGCTCGAGGGTGACGATGCCCTCGCCGGGCCTGCTCTTCGATTCGCGCTTGTCCGCGATCTTCGTCTCCGCGTAGAGCGTGTCGCCGTGGAACAGCGGCTTCGGGAAGCTGATCTCCGAGAACCCCAGGTTCGCGACGATGGTCCCCTGCGTCAGTTGTGCCACCGACAACCCGACCAGCGTCGAGAGGGTGAACATCGAGTTGACGAGGCGCTCACCGAACTGGGTGTTCTCGCTGTATGCGGCGTCCAGGTGCAGGGCCTGGGTGTTCATCGTCTGCGTCGTGAAGAGGACGTTGTCGGCCTCGGTGACGGTCCGGCCGGGACGGTGCTCGTACACCGCCCCCAGTTCGAATTCCTCGAACCACAGGCCCCGCTGAACGATTCGCTTCGGTTCGGTTGTGGCGGTCACAGGCCGGCCTCCCGCGCGATCAGCATCAGCTGCACCTCGGTGGTGCCCTCGCCGATCTCCAGGATCTTGCTGTCACGGTAGTGCCGGGCCACGGTGTACTCGTTCATGAATCCGTAGCCGCCGTGGATCTGGGTGGCGTCCCGGGCGTTGTCCATCGCGGCCTCGGAGGCGACGAGCTTGGCGATGGCGGCCTGCTTCTTGAACGGCTTGCCGGACAGCATCCGGGCGGCGGCGTCGTAGTACGCGGTGCGGGCGGTGTGGGCGCGCGCCTCCATGCGGGCGATCTTGAACGCGATGGCCTGGTTGTGTCCGATGGGCCGTCCGAACGCCTCACGTTCCTTGGCGTACTTGACCGACTCGTCGACGCATCCCTGGGCGGCGCCGACGCTGAGCGCGGCGATGGCGATGCGGCCCTCGTCGAGGATCCGCAGGAAGTTCGCGTACCCGCGGCCACGCTCGCCGAGCAGATTCTCCTCGGGAACGCGCACGTCCGAGAACGTGAGGGGGTGGGTGTCGGAGGCGTTCCAGCCGACCTTGTTGTACGCCGGCTCGGCGGTGAAGCCCGGCGTCGACGTCGGCACGAGGATGGTGGAGATCTCCTTCTTGCCGTCCTTCGTACCGGTCACCGCGGTGACCGTGACGAGCTTGGTGATGTCGGTGCCGGAGTTGGTGATGAACTGCTTGTTGCCGTTGATGATCCATTCACCGCTGTCGAACTTCGCGGTGGTCTTCGTCCCGCCGGCATCGCTTCCGGCACCCGGCTCGGTGAGCCCGAACGCGGCCAGGCTCTTGCCGCTCGTCAGCTGCGGCAGCCACTCCTGCTTCTGCTCCTCGTTGCCGAACCGGTAGATCGGCATCGCGCCCAGCGACACGCCTGCTTCCAGGGTGATCGCGACACTCTGGTCGACCTTGCCCAGTTCTTCGAGCGCCAGGCACAGGGCGAAGTAGTCGCCACCCATTCCGCCGTACTCCTCGGGGAACGGCAGACCGAACAGGCCCATGTCGGCCATCCCCGACACCACCTCGTACGGGAACGTGTGGTTGGCGTCGTGTTCCGCCGCGACCGGTGCCACCACATTCTTGGCGAAGTCGGCGACGGTCTTCGCCAACTGCTGGTACTCGTCGGGAAGCTGGCCGGTGGCAAGGAATTCGGTCATGACGCGTCTTCTTTCGTGTCGGTGGTGTCGGTGTGCGGGGTGACTCGTGCGAGCAGCTGGTCGACCATCACCTGGTCACCGGGTGCGACGAGGATGTCGACGACGCCGTCGACGGGGGCGGTGAGCGAGTGCTCCATCTTCATCGCCTCGACCACGACGAGTGTCTGGCCTGCGGTGACGTGGGCACCTGCCTCGGCGCCGACGGCGATGACGGATCCGGGCATGGGGCTGGTGATCTCGGCCTCGCCGGCGTGGACGTCGCCGGTGCGGACACTGAGTTCACGCACCTCACGCAGCATCGTCGTGCCGTCGGAACCGGCGAGCCAGATGTGCCCGTCGGTCTGGGCGACGCGGTAGGTTTCGCGCCTGCCGTCGATCACCACGGAGAGGGTGGTGCCGTCGAGCGCCGCGGTCAGGGACAGGGTGTCGCCGTCCTCGACCTGTGCGGTGGCCTCGGCCGGGCTGCCGGTGATCCGCACGTGGTCGGTGCGGGTGGCAGAGGACAACCGGATGCTGGTGGGCGCGGGAACCCCGACCCGCCAGCCGCTGGGAACGTCCCACGGATCGGCCTGTGCCCGCTCGGGCCAGCGCTGCAACCAGCGGAATGCAGCAGCGGCGATCAGGGCGGCATCGGTGGCCTCCGCCGCGACGAAGTCCTCGAGCCGTCGGTCGAGCAGACCGGTGTCGAGGTTGCCGGCCACCACGTCGGGATCGGCGAGCAGGAAGCGCGCGAACTCGATGTTGGTGACCACTCCCAGCACACCGGTGCCGGCCAGCGCCCGGTCCAGTTTCCGCAGCGCGCCGGCGCGGTCGTCGGCGTGGGCGATGACCTTCGCCAGCATCGGGTCGTAATCGCTGCCGACGACCGTGCCGGGCTGCAGCCCGGAGTCGACGCGGACACCGGGGCCGGCGGGTTCGACCACGTCGGCCACGAGTCCGCCG
The DNA here is from genome assembly GCF_026810085.1 of Rhodococcus sp. JS3073. Lineage (NCBI taxonomy): Bacteria > Bacillati > Actinomycetota > Actinomycetes > Mycobacteriales > Nocardiaceae > Rhodococcus > Rhodococcus sp. JS3073. The sequence continues at coordinate 1,267,858 of NZ_CP113951.1, forward strand.
GTGGGGAGGAATCCGCGACTCGGGTCCTCGGCGTAGACGCGGGCTTCGATGGCGTGACCGGTGAGGGTGATGTCGTCCTGGGTGAAGCCGAGAGGCTCACCGGCGGCCACTCGCACCTGCCATTCGACGAGGTCCAGGCCCGTCACGAGTTCGGTGACCGGGTGCTCGACCTGCAGCCGGGTGTTCATCTCCATGAAGAAGAACTCGTCGGGCTTGTCGGCGGAGACGATGAACTCGACCGTTCCCGCTCCCGAGTAGTCGACGCTGCGTGCCGTGTTGCAGGCGGCCTCGCCGATCCGGGCGCGTGTCGCCTCGTCCAGCAGCGGCGACGGCGCTTCCTCGATGACCTTCTGGTGGCGACGCTGCAGACTGCATTCACGCTCACCGAGGTGGACGACGTTCCCGTGCCCGTCCGCGAGGATCTGCACCTCGATGTGCCGGGGCCGCAACACGAATCGCTCGAGGAAGAGCGTGTCGTCGCCGAACGCCGACGCCGCCTCACGGCGCGCGCTGCGCAGTGCCTCGGCGAGTGCGCCCGGCTCCTCCACCAGTCGCATGCCCTTGCCGCCGCCACCTGCCGACGGCTTGACCAGGACCGGGTATCCGATGTCCTCGGCGGCCGCGATCAGTTCGTCGTCGGACAGTCCGGGACGGGCGATGCCGGGTACGACGGGCACGTCGAACTTCGCCACCGCGTTCTTGGCGGTGATCTTGTCGCCCATCACCTCGATGGCGTGAGCGGACGGGCCGAGGAACGCGATCCCCGCGTCCGCGCAGGCCCCGGCGAACTTCGAGTTCTCCGACAGGAACCCGTAACCGGGATGGATGGCCTGCGCGCCGGTGGCCTGCGCCGCCGCGATCACCTTCTCGATGACGAGGTAACTCTCCCGCGCCGCGGCCGGACCGAGCAGCACCGCGGTGTCGGCCTCACGGACGTGCCGCGCGTCCCGATCCGCCTCGCTGAACACGGCGACGGACCGGATTCCCATGGCCCGCAGGGTGCGGATCACGCGCACCGCGATCTCGCCGCGGTTGGCTACCAGAACGGTATCTATCCGAGTCATTTCAGTCATTCCACTCACATCCGGAAAACGCCGTAGGAGACCGGTTCGACCGGTGCGTTCGCACACACCGAGAGCGCCAGTCCGAGAACAGTTCTGGTATCGGCGGGGTCGATGATGCCGTCGTCCCACAGCCTGGCCGTCGAGTAGTACGGATTGCCCTGCGCCTCGTACTGCTCGCGGATCGGCGCCTTGAACGCCTCTTCGTCCTCGGCCGACCACGGGTTGCCCGCACTGTCGAGTTGCTCGCTGCGCACCGTCGAGAGCACCGACGCCGCCTGCTCGCCGCCCATCACGGAGATCCGGGCGTTCGGCCACATCCACAGGAACCGCGGCGAGTACGCCCGCCCGCACATCGAGTAGTTGCCCGCACCGTAGGAGCCGCCGATCACGACGGTCAGCTTGGGGACCCGGGCGCACGCCACCGCGGTCACCATCTTGGCGCCGTGCTTGGCGATGCCGCCCGCCTCGTAGTCGCGACCGACCATGAAGCCGGCGATGTTCTGCAGGAACAGAAGCGGAATCTTGCGCTTGTCGCACAGTTCGATGAAGTGCGCGCCCTTCATCGCGGACTCGGCGAACAGCACGCCGTTGTTGGCGACGATGCCGACCGGGTGGCCCTCGATGTGCGCGAAACCGGTGACCAGGGTCTTGCCGTACTCCGCCTTGAACTCCTGGAACTCGGCGCCATCCACGATGCGGTCGATGACCTCGTGGACGTCGTACGGGGTGCGCGGGTCGGTGGGGACCACGTCGTAGAGGTCGGTCTGCGGCGCCGACGCGGGGACGGCGCTGATCACGTCCCACGGACGCTCGGCGCGCGGGCCGAGGGTCGCGACGATGTTCCGCACGATCCGCAGCGCGTCCTGGTCGTCTTCCGCGAGGTGGTCGGTGACACCGGAGACCTTCGAGTGCAGGTCGCCGCCGCCGAGTTCCTCCGCCGTCACGACCTCACCGGTGGCTGCCTTCACCAGCGGCGGGCCGCCCAGGAAGATGGTGCCCTGGTTGCGGACGATGACGGCCTCGTCGCTCATCGCGGGCACGTAGGCGCCGCCAGCGGTGCAGGAGCCGAGGACCGCCGCGATCTGCGGGATGCCCTGCGCGCTCATCGTGGCCTGGTTGTAGAAGATGCGGCCGAAGTGCTCCCGGTCCGGGAACACCTCGTCCTGCCTTGGCAGGAACGCGCCGCCGGAGTCGACGAGGTAGATGCAGGGCAGCTGGTTCTGCAGCGCGATCTCCTGCGCCCGCAGGTGCTTCTTCACCGTCATCGGATAGTAGGTGCCGCCCTTGACGGTCGCGTCGTTGGCGACGATCACGCATTCCCGGCCGGACACCCGGCCGATGCCGGCGATGACACCCGCTCCGGGGCTTTCGTCGTCGTACAGTCCGTTCGCCGCGAGCGGGGAGATCTCGAGGAACGGGCTTCCGGGGTCGAGCAGGGTGTCCACTCGATCGCGCGGCAGGAGCTTGCCTCGGCTGACGTGCCGCTCGCGCGACTTCTCGCTGCCGCCGAGCGAGGCCACGGCCAGCCTCGACTTCAGCTCGTCCACCAGTTTCGTGTGCTCTGCCCGGTAGCCCTCCCGTGCAGTGGTTCCGCTCAGTGCCATCCTGCCGCCTTCTCGTCTTGACGCCCGTGCCGAGTGAGTTAATACTCGATAACTGAAACTAAGATAACTGTGATTAACTGAGTTGTCCAGACCACATCCGAGAAAGAGCAAGGCGATGACCACAGACGTCGACGGCACCGAAGCGCCGATCACGCGCCGGGAGCAGATGAAGGCGGATCGTCGCCGCCAGCTGCTCGACGCCGCCGCCCGCCTCATCGCCGAACGGGGCTTCCTCGGCGTCCGCCTCGAGGACCTCGGTTCCGCAGCAGGAATCAGCGGCCCCGCCGTGTACCGGCACTTCCCCAACAAGGACGCCGTCCTCGTCGAACTGCTCGTCGGGATCAGCACGCGACTGCTGGAGGGCGGGTCACTCGTCGTCGCGGAGGCCCCCACACCGGACGCGGCCCTGGAGGGTCTGATCGACTTCCATCTGGACTTCGCGCTCGGCGAACCCGACCTCATTCGCATCCAGGACCGGGATCTGGAGAGCCTGCCCGCCGAGGCCCGCCGGGAGGTCCGGCAGACGCAGCGGCGCTACGTCGAGATCTGGGTGAAGATATTGCTGCAGGTGGACACGTCACTGGACGAGACGGATGCCCGCACCAAGGCGCACGCCACGTTCGGGCTCATCAACTCGACCCCGCACAGCGCCGATCCCACCACCCCCTCGCGCACCCGGAAAGTGCTGCGCGACATGACGCTTCTCTGCCTGCGCCCGTGAGCGGCGAAGCCGCAAAAGGGCCCCGCCCGGACGACCGGACGGGACCTTTCTCGTGGCGGTGCGATGCGGCGTCTACACCCTGTTCTTGCTCGTCATCGAGGTGTATCCGAGGGTCAGCACGGCCGCTACGGCGATGCTGATGATCCACCGGATCCAGTCGATCCCGCCGGTGTCCCCCTTGTCGAGCAGCCCCTCCCACACCCAGTACCCGAGCAGCGCACCGATGATGCCGAGGACGACGGTGATGACCCACCCCATCGCCTGCTTTCCCGGAATCACGAGACGCGCCAGAACGCCGATGACCGCACCGAAGATGATGGTGCCGATGATGTTGCCGACCATGGCCCTTGTCCTCTCAACACGCAATTCATGGTGCGAGCGGAAGGTCACCGCTCATTTCGAACATAACCACCTGGACACCCGTTCGACAGGGCTTCGGCAAATCGTTGCCAAAAGGTTCACGCGGCGTACCGCTGTGCACCCCCTCGGTTCAGCGAATGCCCTGCCGCCGCAGGGCCACGGACACCGCTGCGGCCCGGGTGTCGACACCGAGCTTCGCGTAGATGTGGGCGAGATGGGTCTTCACGGTCGCCTCGCTGATGAACAGGGCTTTGCCGAGCTGTTTGTTGGTCATGCCCTTGGCCAGCAGGGTCAGCAGTTCGGCCTCCCGCGGCGTGAGGGCCTCCTCGGGGCGCTGCATCTGCTGCAGTAGTCGCGACGCGACGGGCGGCGACAGCACACTCTGGCCGGCGGCCGCGCCGCGCACGGCGGCGAAGATCTCCGGGGGTGTCGAATCCTTCAGGAGGTATCCGATGGCACCGGCATCGATGGCGCGCACCACGTCGGCGTCCGTGTCGTACGTCGTGAACACCAGCACCGGAAGGTCCCGATCGACCTGCCGGATGCGGCGAATGGCCTCCACCCCGTCGATGCCTGCTCCGAGGGCGAGATCCATCGTCACGAGTTGCGGCCGGAATGTGCTCACGGCGGCGACGGCGTCCTCCCCCGTGCCCGCCTCGGCGATTACCTCGATGTCCGGCTGCGAGTCGAGAAGCGCTCGCAGTCCGGCGCGAACGACCACGTGGTCGTCGACCAGCAGCACGGTCACGGTCGTCATGCCGCGGTTCCTCTCGCGCACGGTATCTGGGCGGCCACCACGGTGCCCTCGCCCGGTGCGCTCTCGACGGTGAACGTGCCGCCCAGTTGTTCGACGCGACTGCGCATCGCGCGCAGGCCGTATCCGCCGCGCGCCGAGGGAGATCCGGCGGGCGCAGGGTCGAAACCGGTGCCGTCGTCGAAGATGTCGAGGGCGACGGCGTCCGGTAGGTACGTCAACGTGACACCCACGGTCTCGGCGTGGGCGTGCCGGGCGATGTTGGACACCGCGCTCTGAGTGATCCGCAGCAGCGCGTGCGTCACCTCCGCCGGAATCGCGATCGGAGTACCCACGACCCGGAGCTCTGCCCGCGGGTGGTGGGTACGCGCGGCGGCGAGCAGTGCCGCATCGATCGGCTGGGATTCCAGGTTGGGCGCCGCGAGATGGTGCACGAGACTGCGTGTTTCCGCCAGGCTCTCGCGCAACGTCCCGGTCGCCACCCGGACATCTTCGCGTGCCCGTGCCTCCGTCCGCGGATCTGCCTGCGCCCAGATCTGCTCGGCCGCCTCGAGCCGAAGCAGGCTGCTGGTCAGTCCCTGCGTCACGGTGTCGTGGATCTCGCGGGCCAGTCGTTCGCGTTCGGCGAGCACCCCCGCCTCCCGCTCGGTCTCCGCGAGCCGGGACCGGGTCTCCGCCACCTGGCGGAGCAGCCGCACCCGCTCCCGGCCGTCCCGCTCGATCTGGCTGTACGCCATGACGATCAGCGCTCCGGTGCACAGCGGTCCCACCAGCACGGCCCACTCGCTGCGCCCGGAGAAGGTGAAGAACGCCAGCGACGTGAGGACGGCGAGAACCCCGACGACCGGGTACGCGATCCGGCTCGGGTACGCCCTCGTGCACAGGAAGAACATGGGAAACGCGCACCAGGCGAAACTCGGCGCGAGCCAGACGAGCACCGCCCACGTCGTCAGGACCGGCCACACCCACGGTTCCCACGCGCCTTCCCGCCGTGCGACCACGGCGGTGAACGTGTACAGCGCGGCGAGCGCGGCAATCAACGCGACCACCACGACGAACTGCCCGCTCACTCCGTGGTACGTCAGGTACCGGGCCGTCGACGTCGCGAGGAGGACGTAGAACGACACATGTATGGCGGTAGCGAGCGGGCCGCGCAGACCCGCGCCGCCCGACCTGTCCGCTGCGTCCACGGGTGTCGTCACGTCGAGTGATCCTACGGATCCGCCGTGGGTCGCGGATCCACCGTTCGGATGATCTGCCGGGGCCGGACGGATGAGTTCGGGAGCGCCGTCGGCCCGATGCGGTCACCGGCACCGCCGGGCCAGGCTGGTCAGGTCAGCTCGTCGCTTCCCGAAAGGCCTTCCGATGCGCACCTTCCACCGCCTGCCCCGCATTCTGGCGATCGCCGTCCCGCTCGCCGCGATCGTCGCCACCTCGGCGTGCGGCACGTCCGCGACCGACGAGGCGAGTCCGACGTCCACTCCGGTCGCGACCGCCGCCGCGCCCGCCCCGATCGACGGTGCTGACGGCGTGGTCGGCCAGAACCGTCTCGGTATCGGCACTGCGCAGGCCGCCGCGCAGGCGGCGCTCGCGAAGTGCCAGGCCGACGGGCTCGGCTTCGTCACCGTGTCGGTGGTCGATCGCGCCGGCAACGTGCAGGCCATGTTGCGCGGGGACAATGCCGCTCAGCACACCGTGGAGGCGGCCCGCCAGAAGGCGTACACCGCTGCCGCGTTCGGCGCGAACACCAGCGATCTGAGCGAACGGGCCAAGGGTGACGGCGCGACGGTCGCCGACCTTCCCGGCACGTTGTTCCTCGCCGGAGGGGTGAGCGTGAAGTCGGCCGGCGGGTCGATCGCGGGTATCGGCGTGGGTGGCGCCCCCGACGGAATGCGGGATCAGGCCTGCGCGGCCGCCGGTCTCGACGCGATCGCCGGGTCGCTGGGTTGAAGAGCCGCCCCCGTGTCGACGCCCGAACTGGAACGCGCGCTGTTCGACGCCGTCGCCCGTGACGACGTCGCCGCCGCGCGGGCACTGATCGACGCCGGAGCAGATGTCAACGCGAAGAACGCCCGCGAGGACTCGGCGTTCCTGTACGCAGGCGCGGAGGGATTGAACGAGATTCTCGCGCTCACCCTCGACCGGGGCGCCGACGTCGCCAGCACCAACCGGTTCGGCGGAACCGCGCTGATCCCGGCAGCCGAGCACGGCCACGTCGACACCGTGCGGATGCTGATCGGGGCGGGTGTACCGGTAGACCACGTCAACGAGCCGGGCTGGACTGCCCTGCTCGAGGCCGTGGTCTACGGCGACGGATCCGACCGGTATCAGGACGTCGTCCGCCTGCTGCTCGACGCGGGCGCCGATCGGTCCATCGAGGACGCGGACGGCCGGACGGCCCTGCAGCATGCCGAGCGGCGCGGGCAGGTCGCCGTGGCGACGTTGCTGCGGACCAGGTGACGAGGCGGGTCAGGTGCGCCCGATCAGGTCGAGGGACTGCTCGCGCATCTCGACCTTGCGCACCTTGCCCGTCACCGTCATCGGGAACTCGTCGACGACATGCACGTACTTCGGGATCTTGTAGTGGGCGAGCTTGCCGGTGCAGAATTCGCGCACCTTCGCCGCGTCCAGGGGTTCGGCACCGTCCTTCATCCGCACCCACACCATCAGTTCCTCCCCGTACTTCGCGTCCGGCACCCCGATGACCTGGGCGTCGAGGATGTCCGGATGCGTGTACAGGAACTCCTCGATCTCGCGGGGATAGACGTTCTCGCCCCCGCGGATGACCATGTCCTTGATCCGACCGGTGATCGCGACGTAGCCGTCGGAATCCATCACCCCGATATCGCCGGTGTGCATCCACCGGCCGGCATCGATCGCTTCCGCGGTCTTCTCCGGGTTGTTCCAGTACCCGAGCATCACCGAGTACCCCCGGGTGCACAGTTCGCCCGGCGTGCCCCGCGGAACGGTCAACCCCGTTGCCGGATCGACGATCTTGATTTCGAGATGCGGACCGACGCGGCCGACCGTCGACACGCGCTGATCGATCGTGTCGTCCGACCGGGTCTGCAACGACACCGGCGACGTCTCGGTCATGCCGTAACAGATGGAGACCTCGGCCATCCCCATCTGTTCGATGACCTGCTTCATCACCTCCACCGGGCAGGGCGATCCGGCCATGATCCCGGTCCGCAGGCTCGACAGGTCGAACGAGGCGAAGTCCGGTTCGGCGAGTTCGGCGATGAACATCGTCGGCACCCCGTACAGCGACGTGCACTTCTCCGCCTCGACGGCCTGCAGCGTCGCTTTCGGGTCGAAGGACGGCCCCGGAATGACCATCGTCGCGCCGTGACTCGTGCACGCCAGGTTGCCCATCACCATCCCGAAGCAGTGGTAGAACGGCACCGGGATGCAGACGCGGTCGTTCTCCGTGTAGTGGCACAACTCGCCGACGAAGTACCCGTTGTTCAGGATGTTGTGGTGACTGAGCGTCGCACCCTTGGGGAATCCGGTTGTCCCCGAAGTGTATTGGATATTGATCGGGTCGTCCGAGGACAGGGCCGCCTGCGCGGCCGGCAGCCGAGCCGGGTCGGCGGCGTGTGCGGCCATGCCGTCCGACGCCAGCCGACTCCACTCGGCACTGCCGAGGAGCACCACCATCTCGAGGTCCGGGCACTGCGGCCGGACCTCCTCGATCATGGCCGCATAGTCGGACGACTTGAACTCGGGCGCCGACACCAGCAGACGGATACCGGCCTGATCGAGCACGTACTTCAACTCGTGCGCCCGATAGGCGGGGTTGATGTTGACGAGCACGGCGCCGATCTTGGCCGTCGCGAACTGGATCAGCGTCCACTCCGGGCAGTTCGGCGCCCAGATCCCCACCCGGTCGCCCTTCCCGATACCCCGCTTCAGCAACCCCGCCGCCACGGCGTCGACGTCCCGCCTCAGCTCGGCATACGTCCACCGCCGCCCCGAGGGCCGGTCGACCAGGGCGTCACGATCGGCGTGGGCAGCCACGGTCCGGTCGAAGTTGTCTCCGATGGTGTCACCGAGCATCGGGGCGTCCCACACGCCGTTGGTGTAGCTGGGAAGCGGGGTTGTCATCACTCTTCCTCTCCAGGAGCCCGTTCGGGCACCTACGGGACGGGCGGACCCGAAGGCCCTTCCGCGGTCGAACTTACTCTTGGTTGATGTGATCCAGGGCATACTGCACGGCGAGGGGCGCCGGTATCTGTGCGAAGTCCGGACACCCCTCGCCGGCCCTGTCAGAGTGCGTCGTCTTTCGTTTCCACCAGGGCCTTCGTGCACAGCAGGCTGAACACGCCGAGGACGGCAAGCATCACGCCGATCGCGACGCTGCCGTACGCGGACGCCAGGGGTGCGGCGATCAACGGCGGCACGGCGCCGCCGAGCACGCCGGCGAGGTTGTAGCCGAGACCGGCGCCGGTGTAGCGGTAGCGCGTCTGGAACATTTCCGGAAGCAGAGCGCCGCAGGGCCCGTAAGCGATTCCGAAGATCGCGAGTGTGACCATCACGCCGATCGTGAACGCGACGGGTGAACCGGTGTCGAGCAGCGGGAAGAGCGCGAGCGCCCACACGACGGCCAGTCCGCAGGAGATCATGATGACCCGTCGACGCCCGATCCGGTCCGAGTACAGCGCGGAGACGACGATCGTGAATCCGAAGACCACGGCCGAGGCGATCCCGACCGTCAGCACGAACGGGCGGCTGAACCCGAGGGTCTTGGTGCCGTAGCTGGTGAGAAACGCTGTGCCCATGTAGAAGAACGCGAACAGGGTGGCGAGCGCGCCGGCCGAGAGGAGGATCTCCTTGGTCTGGTACCGCCAGGCGTCCATCAGCGGGAGGGTCCGCGGGGCGGCGTCGGCGCGGTCGGCCTGCTGGGCCGCGCGGAACACCGGCGTCTCCTCGATCGCCAGGCGCATGTAGAGGCCGATTCCGACCAGGACGGCACTGAACAGGAAGGGAATCCGCCACCCGTATTCGAGGAAGACCTCGTTGGTGTCGCCGAGGAGGGTGCCGGTGACGAGGAACGTGGCGCTGGAGAGGATGAAAGCCACTGCGGGGCCGAGTTGCGGGAACATCGCGTAGAGGCCGCGCTTGCCCGGGGGTGCGTACTCCGCCGTCAGCAGCGTGGCGCCTGCCCATTCGCCACCGACGGCGAATCCCTGACCGAAACGCAGCAGCACCAGCAGGATCGGTGCCGCGACCCCGATCGTCGCGGCACCGGGCAGCAGGCCGATCAGGAACGTCGAGACACCCATCAGGATGAGCGTGGAGATCAGAGTCTTCTTACGTCCGATCCGGTCACCGTAGTGGCCGAACAGCATGGCACCCACGGGCCTGGCGACGAACGCGACGGCGAAGGTCGCGAAGGAGGCGACGGTGCCGGCGGTGGAGCCGAGGGCGGGAAAGAACACCGTGGGGAACACCAGGGCTGCGGCAGTGCCGTAGATGAAGAAGTCGTAGAACTCGATGGTCGTGCCGATGCCGCTGGCGATGGCCACCTTGCGGACGCTGGTACCGCCCTGGCGCACCGGTGTGGGGGCGTGGGGGGCGCCCGCACCCGAGTTGGAGACTGTGGTCACTCGATTCCTCCGTGGTCCGTGGGGAACACCCTGGTGGGCGTATCCCGGATGAGAGGAAAAGTAGTGATCCGGCTCACTGCGTCACCACCCCCGGATAGGGGGGTGGTGACGGGTGTCACGTCACTCGGCGGTGCCGGACGCGCCGAGCAGCTCCTTGCGGAGCTCGGTCCACACGGTGGCGTACGAGTCGATCACAGGTTCCGAGATCCACTTCGTCTCCCCCGCAGCCACTTTCGCGAGGGCGTCGGCGAACAGGTCCTGGTAGCGGGACAACCGGGGCACGAACGCAGACAAGTCGTCGAACACGACCGACGCACGGCGGTCCAGGTCGGCCAGCTGAACGGCGTCGGCAGAATCGATCAATCCGACGAACTCCTCGTGGAACGGCACGAAGCTCTCGTACACCTCCGCGATGGAGTCCTCGTCGATGGACACCCGCTCGGCGTCGAGCTGGTCCTCGAGCTCCGACAGTCCGGCCTCGGTGAGCCCGACCCGGCCGTCCGAGACTTCCTGCGCCTTGCCCTGGGTCAGCAGTGCGTCGTAGGCGGCCTGCGCGGACGCGGCGCTCACACCGAGATGCTCGGCCAGAACAGCCGCGCTGACCTGCTCTTTCAACCGGACCGCCTGCAGCAGGGCCAACTCGTCCACATTGCCAGCGAAGGCCATAGATCTCTCCTCGTCACACCCCGTCCAGGGCGGTTCTCCGCAGGCCCGGTCGGACCTGCCGCCCTTTAGATAACACGACTACAGTTCGAGGATCTCCGAGGGGGCTGCGAGCGCATCCGCACGGGACGTGTCCTTCAACTCCACTCCGGAACGGCCCAGTTTCCTCGCGCCGGACACGAGACCCGCCACGACGCGGGCTGCGAGTTCGTAGCCGAGGCCCTCGGGTGGGTGGATGTTGGACACGCAGTTCCGGTCGGCGTCGGTGCGTCCGGGACGCGGGAGGTGCGTGAGATAGACGCCGACACTGTCGGCCACCGACAATCCCGGCCGCTCCCCGATCAGCAGGACGAGCGTCTGCACGCCCAGTGCCTGCGCGATGTGATCGCCGAGCGCCACCCTGGCCTGGGTCGCGATCACCGGCGGCGCCAGCGAGTACGTCCCGGCGAACTCGTCGACCAGCGCGGACAGCAGGGGCACCCCGTGATCGGTGAGCGCCCGTGGCGACAATCCGTCGGCGAGGACGAACCCCACCTCCGCGGTTCCCGCGGGAACCGCGGACAGGTCTGCCGGTGTGCGGCCCAGGTCGGGCCGGCGCAGGTACTCGCTGCGGTCCGATGCCTGACTCGTGACGACCACGGGCCTGCCCAGGCCCACGGCCTCGACCTGCGCGGCCAGCGCCTCCGCGTCGAGCGGCTGGTGGACGGCGTCACGTGCGGCGGCGTGTGCCGAGCGGAACTCGAGGACGCGCTGCGTGGGCAGGGCGTCACCGGTGCGGCCGAGACCGATACGCGCCTGCGTCGTGGCCCGCAGTTCCGCCCAGAAGTCTTGAACGACAGGATCGCTCATCGTGCCACCGTCAGCGCCCGCAGCGGCGACGCCGCGGCGTCGACCGGCAGGACCCGTCCCGCGTCGTCGACCATCCCGAGGCGGCGCATCCAGTCCTCGAATTCCGGCGCCGGCCTGAGTCCGAGGACCTGACGCGCGTACAGCGCGTCGTGGAACGACAGACTCTGGTACCCGAGCATGACGTCGTCCGCGCCGGGTACCGCGATGACGAAGGCCGCGCCTGCCACCCCGAGCAGGGTGAGCAGCGTGTCCATGTCGTCCTGGTCGGCCTCGGCGTGATTGGTGTAGCAGACGTCGACACCCATCGGCAGGCCCAGGAGCTTTCCGCAGAAGTGATCCTCGAGCCCGGCCCTGATGATCTGCTTGCCGTCGTACAGGTACTCCGGTCCGATGAACCCGACCACCGTGTTGATCAGCAGCGGTTCGAGATCGCGGGCCACCGCGTACGCCCTGGTCTCGAGGGTCTGCTGGTCGACGGGCCTGCCACCCGTGCCGAGGTGGGCGCCGGCACTGAGCGCCGATCCCTGACCGGTTTCGAGGTACATGACGTTGTCGCCGACGGTGCCGCGTTTCAGGGACCGGCCGGCCGCGTTGGCCTCACGGAGCAGCGAAATATCAACCCCGAAGCTGGAATTGGCTCCCTGCGTTCCGGCGATGGACTGGAACACGAGGTCGACGGGAACGCCTTCCTCGATCAGGCCCATCGTGGTGGTCACGTGCGACAGCACGCACGACTGCGCCGGAATGTCGAAGCGCTGACGGATGTCGTCGAGCAGGTGGAGCAGTTCCGCGGTGGCGTGCGGCGAATCGGTGGCCGGGTTGATTCCGATGACGGCGTCACCGCAGCCGAGCAGCAGGCCGTCGAGCGTGGCGGCCGCGATGCCGCGCGGATCGTCGGTGGGATGGTTGGGCTGCAGCCGGGTTCCCAGGTGTCCCGGTACGCCGAGCGTCGTCCGGAACGCCGCGGTCACGGTGACGGCCCGCGCGACCGCGATGAGGTCCTGGTTGCGCATGATCTTGCTGACCGCCGCGACCATCTCCGGTGTCAGCCCGGGGGCGACGCGGCGGAATGTCTCGGCCGCGCCGTCCCGCGCAGCGACGTCGAGCAGCCAGTCACGCAGGCCGCCGACCGTCAGGTGGGAGATCTCACCGAACGCGACCCGGTCGTGCGAGTCGATGATGAGCCTTGTGACCTCGTCGTCCTCGTAGGGAACGACGAGTTCGTTCAGAAACGTGCCGAGCGGGACGTCGGCCAGCGCCCACTGCGCGGCGGCGCGTTCGGCGTCGGAGGACGCCGCGCACCCGGCCAGCTCGTCTCCGCTGCGGAGCGGTGTCGCCTTGGCCATGAGGTCGACGAGACCGTCGAACGTGTACCCGGTTCCCGCGACGCCGTGACTGTAGGTGGTCATTGGGACTCACGGGTGTGTGCCCCACCTTTTCGAATCTGGATGCAGCTCCTCAGGCAGATGCGGCGAGTGTGACGTCTGTTCATGTCGGTGCTCCTGACTACGGTAATGCTGTGGAGGAAATCGTGCGGTACAGCTTTCGGCTTCGGCCAGGCGCGATGGCCGTGCGCGCGCTGGAATCGGAGTGGCATCGCTGCCGGTATCTGTGGAACGAGGCTGTGCGCCAGCAGAAGACCGGTCGCAAGCCGACGTTCGCCAAGCTCGGAAAACTTCTGACCGATGCCCGCAGCCATAATGCATGGCTGCGGGAGGGTGCGCAGGTTCCTCAGCAGCAGATCTTGCGCACGTATGCGCAATCTCTGGAGCACTCGTTTGCAGTGAAGGGCCGCGGGCGCCCGAAGTTCAAGCCGCGCCGGGACACGCTTCCGTCGCTCGAATACAGCTCCAGAGGATTTTCCTGCCGTGGCGGTCGACTGTGTCTGGCGAAGGGCATCGTGATTCCAGTGGTGTGGTCGCGCGAGCTCCCAGCCGAGCCGACCAGTGTGCGAGTGCATCGAGATTCGCTCGGGCACTGGTACGCGTCGTTCGTGGTGCGACGCGAAGCCGTCGCTACCCCCGCTGCCGATGAGGGCAGTGGGATCGGCATCGACTGGGGCGTATCCGTCACGGCCACGACCACGAGTCCGGAGTTCGACCTGCCGTATCTGGGACATCGTAAGCGCTGCGCCGCCGAGCTGGGCAAGGCGCAGCGGAAGATGGCCCGACGACACAGCGGCAAGCGTGGGCCGCAGTCGAAGGGATACCAGCGGGCCCGCAAGGCCGCAGCGACCTTGCAGAAGAAGGCTGCTCGGCAGGCCCGGCATGATGCGAGGGCCTGGGCGAAAAGTGTTGTCGACCATCACCATCTGATCGCGGTCGAGGACTTCACGCCTAAGTTCCTCGCCAAATCCACGATGGCCCGAAAGGCCACCGATGCAGCGATCGGCGTATCGAAGCAGGAACTGATCGAGTGTGCCGCGCGGGCCGGCCGGAAGGTGGTTTTGGTCGCGCCCGCGTACACGACGATGACGTGTTCGAGTTGTTTCGCGAGAGCCAAGCAGCGACTCGGGCTCGCGGAACGAACCTTCCAGTGTCGGGAGTGCGGATTCATCGACTGCCGAGACAGGAACGCTGCCAGGGTGATCTTGGCTGTGGCAGAACGGGGCCACACTCGTGTTGACGACGTCAGCCATGCGTCTTCCCCTTTCGGGTCGGATGTGCATGCGGTCTGAGCGTGAAATCCTCCGCCTCTCGCGGGGAGCCGTTAATCGAGATCTTCCTCTGCCTTCGCAAGAACAGCAAACTCCTCGTCGGGCGAATTGGCAACGAGGTGATGCCGGCTGTACAGGCCGAAGTAGGCAATGAAGGCCGCGAACGCGATCAACGTCCACAGCGCGGCGACCGGATCGACGAGGAAGGTGGCGATCACCGCGGCGGCCGCGATGACGAGCGCGAACGACGTGGTGACGATTCCGCCCGGTGTCCGGTACGGCCGCTTCATCTCCGGCTCGCGCCTGCGGAGGACGATGTGGCTGACCATCATCAGCACGTAGCTGACGGCCGCGCCGAACACCGCCATGTTCAGCAGCATCGCGCCTTCACCGGTGAGCGACAGCACGAACCCGATGACGCCCGGCACGATGAGGGCGAGCGTGGGCGCCTTCCGCGAGTTCGTGATCGACAGGTTCTTGGGAAGGTAACCGGCGCGGGACAGCGCGAACGTCTGCCGCGAGTAGGCGTACATGATCGAGAAGAAGCTGGCGACGAGGCCGGCCAGTCCGATGTAGTTGACGACCTTCGCCGCGGTCCCGTCACCGAGCGCCTCGACCAGCGGATTGCCGGACGTCGACAGGCTCTCGGCACCGAGCGCTCCGGTGGCGAGGAACAGGACCGCCGCCCCCGTGACGATGAGGATGAGCATGCTGATGATGATTCCGCGCGGCACGTTCTTCTCCGGCTCGCGGGCTTCCTCCGCGGCCAGCGGCACGCCTTCGACTGCGAGGAAGAACCAGATGGCGAACGGGACGGCCGCCCAGATGCCGAATGCACCGAAGGGCAGGAAACTCGAGGCCCCCACCGCGTCGGTCGCGGCGATGTCGGTGAGGTTGCCCGCGTCGAACAGACCGACCGCGGACACCGCGAAGATCACGAGACCGACCAGTGCGATCGCCGTGATGACGAACATGGCCTTGAGTGCCTCGCCGGCCCCGGTCAGATGGATTCCGATGAAGATGGCGTAGACCGCCAGGTACACCCACCACCCGTCGGTGATCCCGAACAGGTTCAGCGACTCGACGTAGCTGCCGATGAAGGTCGCGATGGCGGCAGGCGCAATCGCGTATTCGATGAGAATGGCCGTGCCGGTGGCGAATCCGCCCCACGGTCCGAGTGCACGCCGGGCGAACGTGTAGCCACCGCCGGCGGCGGGCAGTGCGGACGACATCTCGGCCATGCCCAGCACCATGGCCAGGTACATGCCCGCGATGACGACACCGGCGATCAGCAGACCGCCGAATCCGCCCTCGGCCAGCCCGTTGTTCCATCCGGCGTAGTCGCCGGAGATCACGTAACTGACACCGAGGCCGGCGAGCAGCACCCAGCCCGCCGAACCCTTACGGAGCGTGCGTTTTTCCAGATAGCTGCTGTCTTCCGAGTGGAAATCGGCAGCATCGTGATGTTGACCGGTTCCGGAATTCTTGGATGGTTCTACGAGTGACATTCCGTCCCCTACGTCGATCCGAATGGTGCCCCGCCCCGCCCCGCTCGAGGAGCGGGATCGGACGGCCGAGGCCAATGGTGAACGAGTTGTGTACTCGTCGTGTCAGCAGAACGTGACCACGACGTAAAAACCGAGGCGTACCGCGCTTCGGGTGCTATGGGACCGGGCGGCGGGCGGGCACGGGACATGCGTCGACGGCTTCGGCGACCACTTGCGGTTCGGGGGACGGCGCGGGCCTCCAGCCCTGCTCCCACCGCTGGCCCACGATGACCTCCTCCGCGGCGAGGCTGGTGTTCTCCTCCGGGGTGAAGGCACGCGCACGACTGAGAAAGCGCATGCCTTCGGGACTTTCCAGGCTGAATCCCGATCCGCGACCGGGCACCACGTCGAGCACCAGCTGAGTGTGCTTCCACGCCTCGAACTGCGAACCGGAGATCCACACGGGTACCGCATCGGCACCCTCGGGCCGGGTGGACGAGGTCTCCCCGACACCGAGACGCAGGTCGAGGACGCCGAGCAGCACGTCGCGGTCGCCGACGATGAATTCACCGTCGGGATAACACATCGGCGCGGAGCCGTCGCAGCACCCGCCGGACTGATGCATCATCAGCGCCCCGTGGGTACCGCCGAGGCGGCGGAGAAGCTCCACCGCCCCGGCGGTTGCCTTCAGGCGCTGAGGCGCCCGGGCTGCGTCCATCAGAAGAAGCCCTGAGCCTTCTGGGCGTAGCTGACCAGCAGGTTCTTCGTCTGCTGGTAGTGCTCGAGCATCATCAGGTGGTTCTCGCGGCCGATGCCGGACTGCTTGTAGCCACCGAATGCGGCGTGCGCGGGGTACTGGTGGTACGTGTTGGTCCACACGCGGCCGGCCTGGATGTCACGTCCGGCCCGGTAGGCGACGCCACCGTCCCGCGACCACACGCCGGCGCCGAGGCCGTACAGCGTGTCGTTGGCGATCTCGACGGCCTGGTCGTAGTCCTTGAACGACGTGACGGAAACGACGGGACCGAAGATCTCCTCCTGGAAGATCCGCATCTTGTTCTGACCGGTGAAGATCGTCGGCTGCACGTAGTAGCCGCCGGACAGGTCGCCGCCGAGTTCGGCCCGCTCACCGCCGGTGACGACCTTGGCGCCTTCGCCCTTACCGATCTCGATGTACGACAGGATCTTCTCGAGCTGATCGTTCGAGGCCTGCGCGCCGATCATCGTGTCGGTGTCGAGCGGGTCGCCCTGGCGGACGGCCTTGGTGCGGATGGCTGCCATCGCGAGGAACTCGTCGAAGATGTCCTCCTGGATCAGAGAACGCGACGGGCAGGTGCACACCTCACCCTGATTGAGGGCGAACATCGTGAAGCCCTCGAGCGCCTTGTCCTGGTAGTCATCGTTCGAGGAGAGCACGTCGGAGAAGAAGATGTTGGGGCTCTTGCCACCGAGTTCGAGGGTGACCGGGATCAGGTTCTGCGACGCGTACTGCATGATGAGCCGACCCGTGGTGGTCTCACCGGTGAACGCGATCTTGCGGATCCGCGGGCTCGAGGCGAGCGGCTTGCCTGCTTCCACGCCGAAGCCGTTGACAATGTTGATCACACCGGCGGGCAGCAGGTCGCCGATGATCGAGATGAGGTGCAGGATCGACGCCGGGGTCTGCTCGGCGGGCTTGAGAACGACCGCGTTGCCCGCGGCGAGTGCGGGAGCGAGCTTCCACACGGCCATGAGGATCGGGAAGTTCCAGGGAATGATCTGGCCGACGACACCGAGCGGCTCGTGGAAGTGGTAGGCGACGGTGTCGGAGTCGATCTCCGACAGTGCGCCTTCCTGCGCCCGGATCGCACCGGCGAAGTAGCGGAAGTGGTCGATGGCCAACGGAATGTCGGCGTTCAGGGTTTCGCGAATCGGCTTGCCGTTGTCCCAGGACTCGGCGAGCGCGATGGACTCGAGGTTCTCCTCGATGCGGTCCGCGATCTTGTTCAGGATGATGGCGCGCTCGGCCACCGACGTCTTACCCCAGGCCGGAGCCGCAGCGTGTGCGGCGTCGAGCGCAAGTTCGATGTCCTCGGACGTCGAACGCGCGACCTCGCAGAACGGCTGCCCGGTGACGGGTGTCGGATTCTCGAAGTACTGGCCCTTGACGGGCGCAACCCACTGGCCGCCGATCCAGTTGTCGTAACGCGATTGGAAGGACATGACGGCGTCCGGCGAACCCGGGCGGGCATACACGGTCATCGATAACTCCCTGGTGTCGTGAAACTCGGTGGAACTTCTGGGTGTGACTCACAACACTAGGGACCGTACCGTTGCAACTACGTTGCGTACTGCTGATCGAACAGATCGATCCTGGACTTGACCTGGGAATACAGGGGCGAACGCGGGTCGAGGCCCGCCAGATACGCCTCCCATGCGGCGACGTCCTCGCGGCCGTGGACGGATGTGGTCCACTTGGCGAGCAACCGTTGATCACCTTCCCGCAGCAGCGCCGCCTGGACGCGTGCCCGCAACTCGTCGCGAAGATCCTCGACCCCGGGCGCCTCGGACCCGGGAAGGACCGGACCCGAGTAGACGTCGAGGGCGGCGGCGAGCTCACCACGGTCCAGGGCTCCGCGGACCTGCCGGACGTCCGACGTCAGTTCGGCGAGCAGCCGATACGGCCGCGAACCGAGATTGACGGGACCGAAAACCTTACGCAGGCGCGACATCTCGGCACGAATCGTGACGGCGTCGAGTTCGTTCTCGTCGAGCAGCACCGCGAGACGGTCGGAACTCAGGCCTTCAGGGTGCTCCGCGAGGAGCAGGAGGATCTCCGCGTGCCGCTGCGACAGCGGGATGCGTTCGCCCCCACGGATCAGAGTCGGCCGTCCCGATCCCAGCACCTCCAACCGCAGTACCGTCTCGACGAGCGGGTGCGGTGAACGCAGCTGGTGCAGTCGCAACTCCGCCTCGGCTGCCGCGACGGTCGCCCGGATCAACGAGAGCACCTCGGGCACCGCCACCCGCGGACCGCCGGTGATGTCGATGGCCCCGACGATCAGTCCGGTAGCGGGGTCGTGGACGGGCGCCGCAGAACAACTCCAGTCGTGCACCGAGCGGCTGAAATGCTCGGCACCGAAGATCTGCACGCAATGGTCGAGCGCCAGGGCGGTACCCGGGGCGTTGGTGCCGACGGTGTCCTCACTCCAGTCGGCGCCCTCGACGAAGTTCATCTCCAGTGCGCGGTCCTTGGCGGACGAATCGCCCTCGACCCACAGCAGCTGGCCCTTCTCGTCCGTGATGGCAACGAGCAGTCCGGTGTCGGCGGCGTCCTCGACGAGGAGTTTGCGGACCACCGGGCGGATGATCGACATCGGGTGCGACGCCCGGTAGGCGGCGAGATCGGCAGCCGCCAGATCGACGGCGCGGGCCGACCCGTCCGGGTTCACTCCCTTGCTGGTGCTGCGCACCCACGAGTCGAGGATGACGGAACGGACGGAATTCCCCTCACCGTCCGGGGCACGGCCGGCGGGTGCACGACGCTCGACGAACAACTGATGCGCCGACGACACCCTGCGTGCCAGCATCGCGACGTCGTCTCCCGGGCGCACGGCGACCCACGGATTGCCCCCTGTGGGCGGTTGACTTTGCATCGAACTCCTCCACGGCGTCTCTGCCTACTGTAACCCGCATCACACGGGCCTGTGTCGCCCCCTCGGTCACTCCCGCAGGAAGGTACTGACGCGCTCGGCGACCATGACCGCCGTGGCGTGCGGCCCACGGCTCGGGACCACCGGGAACACCGAGGTGTCGGCGATGGTCAGCCCTTCCATTCCGCGGACGTTGCACCACTCGTCCACCACCGCGCCCACGTCGTCGCGTCCGCCCATCCGGCAACTGCCGCACATGTGCAGCGACGTCCCCAGGTGGGCGAGCACCGCACGGTCGGACACCTCCCGGGTCAGCGGTTCGAGCAGCGGTCCGAGTTCCGGTGAACGGAGCAGTTCCGATCCGATGGCCTGCCCCTCGCGCAGCGCCCGGCGGTCGGCGGCGGATTGCGCGTAGCGGTATTCGATTCGGGGACGGTCCCGGCGGTGCCCCGACGTGAGCCGGATGTCGCCCCGGCTGTCCGTCACCATGAGCCCGATCCCGAGGATCGGGTCGGGCTGCCCGGATCCGGGGACGAGCACGTCGAACGGCGCCGTGTACGGACGGATCTCGAGGTCGCCGACATTCAGCACCGTTTCGACGACCGGACTCGTGTCGTCGCGGCGGAGCGAGTCCCGGATACGGTACGGCAGAGCCACTTCGGGGTGGTCACTGAACTCGCTGCCGACACCGGGCGCGTCGAGGACGACGGGAATGCCGTTGTCCATCAGGTGTTCCGCCGGACCGATTCCCGAAAGCATCAGCAGCACCGGGGTTTCGACGGGACCCGCCGCCAGCACGACCCGACCGGTGCGGACCGTGCGCCGCACGCCGTCCGACTCCACCTCCACCCCGACGGTCTCGTTACCGGAGAACAGGATTCGGACGACATCGGAATTCGCTTCGACGGTCAGATTGGGCCGCCCCCACGCCGGCAGCAGGTACGCCACTGCCGTGCTGACACGGCGGTTGCCGTCGACATTGAGAGGCACCGGACCGACACCGCCGGCGCCGTCGCCGTTCTTGTCGGGTTCCTCGGGATGTCCTGCACCGAGCGCCGCGGCGCGGAAGGCAGCGCTGATCTCGCTCAGCCGTTCCGCGGGCTGCCTGCGAACGGGCATCGGCCCGGTCGTGCCGTGCCGGGAGTCGTCGAAGTCGGCGTCACGCTCGAGTGCCCGGAAGGCGGGCAGCACGTTCTCGTACGACCACGAGGCGGGCCAGTGCCGGAAATCCGCTTCCGTCCCACGGACGAAGTAGGCGCCGTTGACGGCGCCCGAACCACCGAGGACGTGTCCCCGCACCATGGCCGAGGGAACGCTCGGCGCCAACTCCACGCCGTACGTCTCCGCGAACACGCTGCCCGGACCGACCGGCAGCGTCCGGTAGTCGAGCACGGGACAGTCGGAGACCGTTCGGTAGCCGGGCCCGGACTCGAGGAGGAGAACCGATCGCTCAGGATTCTCGCTGAGCCGGGCGGCCACCACGCATCCACTCGAACCGCCGCCGACGACCACGACGTCGGCGGCGCGAATCGGATCGGCCACTACGACTTCAACCGGGGCTTCAATGCGTCGAGGTCACGGGCGGTGATGGCGCCCTTCCAGAGCCCGGCGCCGTACGCGACGTCGTCGATCCGCTTGAACACCGTGTGCCGCACGGGCCCCAGCCCTCCGGGCTCCCGGTGGGTCACCCAGTCGGCGACGCCCTCGGCGACGGCGATCGCGAGCGCGATACGGCGAATCCGTTTCGACAGCAGCACCGCCAGCAGAGTGATCGGCCAGTAGTGGCGACACATCGCGGACGCCAGCTGCCAGGCACCGCCGGCGAAGCCCTGGGCCGCGAGGATCGCGGCGATGCGGGTCGGCTGGTCGAGGCCCGTGAACATGCGGCGCAGGCGCAGCAGCATCATCGCGAGTGTGGCGACGGCGCCGAGCAGGCCCAGTCGGGTGCACGTGGCGGCGGCGAGGCACGCGAAGAACGTCCACGGCGACATCGACAGCGGGGGAACCATCCCCGAATGCCTCGCCGCCAGCGGCGCCGCACCGGTGCCGTAGAACAGCTTGCGGTCGAACCACTTTCCGAACGTCACACGGTGATCGTGCGCGACGTGGGCCACGGGCTCGTACCGCAGTCGCCAGCCGGACTCCTGGAGTCGCCAGCACAGGTCGACGTCCTCCGCCACGTGCATGGACTCGTCGAAGCCGCCGAACTCGTCGAGCACCTCGCGGCGGGCGATCATCGCGGCGCTCGGCACGTACGACACCGGGCCGCCGGACTGGACCGCGGACTCCTTGCGCCCGAGGTCGAGAGAGGAGCGGGCGTGCTCGTACCGCGCGAGTGTGCTCGCCTCGGGTTCGAGCGCCACGATCCTCGGGGCGACGAGTGCGACCGCGGGATCGCTGAAGTGGCCGAGCATGACCTCGATCCAGCCGGTGCGCGGCAGGACGTCGGAGTCGAGGAACGCCACGAACGGAGTTGCGGCGTAACGCAGACCGGTGTTCCGTGCCGCGGCCGGCCCCTTGGCCGTCTCGTGACGCAGCACGGTGACGTGGCCTCCGCACCCGTTCTGCAGCACGGGGGCGACGATCGGGACGTCGGAGCCGTCGTCGACGACGACGACCTCGAGTCCGCGGAGCGAGGCCAGCACCCGGTGCAGCCCCGACGCGTTGTTCTTCACCGGAATGACAACGGTGACATCCCGGGGCGACGGGGTACTCATGGGGCGCGGGTTGGCGACCCCCGAATCGAGGAGGCGGCGTGCGACGACCGCGGACTGCGGATCGACGACCTCGAGGTAGCCGTCTCCGATCATGGCCGCCGCGGTGGGCGCCAGCTTCAGCATCCGAGTCGGCGAACCGCCGATCAGCACTCGACCTCCGGAATATGCGCGTACCTTGGGGTCGATTCGGATCCCGAATCCATCGGGAAGTCGAGCTTGGCGCATCAGTCGATCGTATGCGGATCGGAGAGCGCTGGCAGGGCATGCCGGAAATTAGTCGCGTCGGCATGCCGGAAATCCGCCCTCGGCAACTCGAGGACGCCCGTGCGGGTCATTGGAGCCTCCCATCGGCGCCCGGTTCCCACCGGAGCCTTCCATCGGGGCCCGGTTCCCACCGGGCCAGTGCCTTGGTGACTGTGTGAACGAGCACGCCGAAGATCTGCGCCCCCTCCGCGGCCGTAGCGCCCGTCGGGTCACCGAGCACGCCGTTGGCCGACACGGCGACCATACCGCCTTCACGCAGTCTTGGCATCAACCTCGCAATAGGTTCCGTATTACCGGCTTCAGCCCTGGACAACCTCACCCGACCGGGTGAAAGGTGTAGCAACAAGGACGTTTCCGTACGCCCGGCATGGGCGTCCGCCCCGGGTACCGCACACGGCACCCAAGCCACATCGCGAGCCTCGTACCGAAGCAAGGCGGCAGCCTTGACCAGTGCGGGCCCGTTTCCGCCGTGCCCGTTGACGAAAAGCACGCGGTCGGCCCACCGGCACGCGGACCTGCCGTACTCGACCAGCACGGCCTCGAGTGCCTCAGCCCCGAGCGAGACGGTCCCGGGAAACCCCTCGTGCTCGCCGCTGGCGCCGTAGGCGATCGGGGGCGCCACCAGTACGTGCGGCAGCGCGCGGGATACCGCGTCCGCGATGGCGGTGTCGGTGTCGAGTGGCAGGTGCGGTCCGTGCTGCTCGAGGGAACCGACCGGGACCACGACCGTCGACACACGGGACACGAGTTCGGGCCACACCGCGTCGTCGAGGTGTCCGGAATGGGGCATCCTCCGATGCTAGGCGACGCGGAACCGGCTGCTGCTCGCACTAGAGCGCGAGCGCGACCCGCTCCCCCTCGATGACGGCGGAATGCGCGCGGCGCGGAGCCAGGGCGTCGCCGATGCGATGAACCTCGATACCGCTGTCGGCCAGATCTTTCCAGAGCCCGTCCTCCGGCTGCTGATGCGCCGAGGACACCACCCAGTCGACGGTGAGCTGCCGCGGCGCACCGGTCGGGTGGTGCAGGAGCGTGACCGCGAGCCGACCGCCGTCGACGGCCTCGCACCCGGTCGGCACCACGTCCGTCACCTGCGTGATGCCCTTGCCGTGCGCCCGCCGGTTCCATCCCTCGAGGTCCAGCGTGATGCCGAGGTCCTGGCCGACGATCATCCCCGGTGTGCAGATCGTGACGGCACATCCGGCGTCGGCGACGAACTCCGCGACGGACGTGCCCTGATGGAATCCCAGTTCGTCGACCACC
The DNA here is from genome assembly GCF_026810085.1 of Rhodococcus sp. JS3073. Lineage (NCBI taxonomy): Bacteria > Bacillati > Actinomycetota > Actinomycetes > Mycobacteriales > Nocardiaceae > Rhodococcus > Rhodococcus sp. JS3073. The sequence goes on from NZ_CP113951.1 coordinate 1,291,501, forward strand.
AGCACCGTCCCGGCCGGACGCGTGCGACCCTCCAGCACGTCGCGCACGTCCACCACCCGGTCCGACGCGCCCGCCCAGCGCGGTCGGCGCGGACGCGCCCCGGTCGCGAGCACCACCACGTCGGGACGTCCCTGCACCACCGTCTCGGCAGTCGCGTCGGTGCCGGTCCGCACGTCCACACCGCGCCGAGCGCATTCCGATTCCAGATCGACGACGAGGTCGAGGAACTCACGGCGCCCCGGCACGACGGCGGCCGTCCGCACCTGGCCGCCGAGAACAGTCGCGCGTTCGAACAACGTCACGTCGTGACCCCGCTGCGCCGCGGTCGCCGCGGCCTTCAACCCGGCCGGTCCCCCGCCGACCACGAAGACCCGCCTGCCGCGGACGGTCGGTGCGGGCAGCAGGACCGATTCCCTGCCCGCGCGGGGGTTGACGACGCACCCGAGCCATCGGCCGAGCCCCATGCGTCCGATGCATTCCTGATTGCACGCCAGGCACGTTCGGATGGTTGCTTCCTCGCCGGCCAGGGCCTTCGCCGCGAAGTCCGGGTCCGCGATCTGGCCGCGCACCACTCCGATCAGGTCGCAGTGCCCCTCGTCCAGAGCCTGGTCGGCCTGGTGCGGGTCCGAGAATCGGCCGACACCGACCACGGGAAGACCTACCCGTCGCCGGATGGCGTTCGGGACGAACAGCGCGTAGCCGCGAGGGACGGCCATGGACGCCTCGATCATGTGGAGCGTCTCGGTGGCCATCCCGATGGACGTGTTGATGTAGTCGACCCGGCCGTCCGCCTCCACCAGAGCGGCCACCTCCACGGCCTCGTCGAGGTGGACTCCACCGTCGAACAGGTCCTCCCCCGCGAGCCTCACCCCGAGTACACGGTCCGGGCCGATCACGGCCCGCACCTCCTCGACGACCTCGAGGAGGAACCGGGCACGGTTCTCCAGCGATCCGCCGTAACGGTCCGTGCGCTGGTTCGTGGCGGGAGCGAGGAAACTGCGCACCAGCGACGAGTGGGAGCACTGCAGTTCGATCCCGTCGAATCCGCCTCGGACACAGTGCTCGGCCACACGCGCGTACCCGTCGACGAGGGTCCGGATCTCCCGCTGATCGACCGCCTTGGGGACTTCACGGAACAGCGGATCGGGGACGGCACTCGGCGCCCACAGCGGCCGCCGCGAGTACATGCTCGATCCCTGGCCGCCGTTGTGGTTGACCTGAGCCAGGATCGGGACACCGTGCTCGTGGACCGCGTCGGTGATCCGCCGGTAGCCCGGGACGACCTCCGGCCGGTAGCCGGCGATCACCTTCTCGTACGGCCAGTCACCCGGATGCGTGGCATGCTCCTCGGAGATGATCAGGCCCGCACCACCCTTCGCGCGCGCCGCATAGTAGGCGGCGTGCTGCGCGGTGGGCAGGCCGTCGACGGCGTATCCCGTGAGGTGCGCGGAGAAGACCACCCGATTGCGCAGGGTCAGCGGACCCAGGCGCAATGGGGTGAACAGGTGGCGGTACGCGGAAACGCTCACACCTTGGTGTTACCCATGTCGACGGCGACCTGACTGCCCGTGACCCTCCGCGAACCGTCACCGGCCAGCCACAGCACCGCATCGGTGATGTCGTCGGTGTCGGCCAGCGGGTGGTCGGTGAGGATGGTGCCGAAACTCGACAGATAGTGCGGGTGCTTCTCGAGTATCACGAGGCTGCCGGGATCGGTGCCCATCGGAGTCTTCACCCCGTACGGGTGAACGGAATTGACCCGGATGTCGTATTCGCCCAGCTCCTTTGCCGCGGTCTGGGTGAGGCCGACGAGCCCGAACTTGGAGGCGGCGTAATTCGCCTGCCCCGGAAGTGGCTTGATCCCCGCGACGGAGCTGATCACGATGATCGAACCCCCGCGACCTCCCTCGATCAGCGCCGGGATCGCAGCCTTCAGCGTCTTCCACGCGCCGGTGAGGTTCACGTCGATCAGCGTCTCCCATTGCTCGTCGGGCATCTCCCAGAAGCGGTTCCAGTTGCAGATCCCGGCGTTCGCGATCACGATGTCGAGCCGGCCGAACTGTTCGACTCCCCGGTCCACGACAGCCTTCAGTTGCGCACTGTCACGCACGTCCGCCTGCTCGGCGAGAATCTTGCCGCCCTCGGACTCCACGAGCCGCACCGTCTCGGCCAGGTCGTCCGGCGTCGCCGGTTCGTAACTGTTGTACTCCGACACCGGCCCGCAGATGTCCACGGCGATGATCGCCGCACCTTCCCGCGCCAACCGCACCGCGTGCGTCCGCCCCTGCCCACGGGCAGCCCCGGTGATGAACGCGACCTTGTCGTCGAACTGTCCCATGAAATGTCCTATCTCTCGTTGACGAGGGTGAACGGATGGTGGTCGAACTCGTTCCGCCGGGAGGCGGTCACGGCCAGCGCCTCGATGCGACCCTCCCGGACCGCCTCGAGCAGTGTGCGGGGGGCCACGCAGTCGCCGACCCGCACCGCATCCCTGTGGGACGAGCCGAGTGTGTCGTCGGGGAGGCGATGCGAGCAGTCGATCAGCACGGCGCACGGCACCACCGACTCTTCGGCGGTGTACCGGTTGCGGATCCGCATACCTTCGTCGCCGATCGACACGATGCGGCTGTCGAGGTGGCGCGTCACCCCGGCTCGTTGCAGACGGGTGTTGGCGTCGGCGAGGTCTCCGGTCATTCCGAGTCGCGAGCCGGCCACGGAATCCTGGGTCACGATGCTCACGTCCCGCCCCTGCGCCGCGAGCCGTTCGGCGACTGCCACGCCGACCGGCCCCCCGACCGGGTCGAAGACGACGTGCGGCCCTTCCGTCGGCGTGCCTCCGTCCGGCAAGTCTGCGGCGCCAACGCACCGGACGTGCCCCTCGACCGGGAACGGCAGCGGCCGAGGCCTGCTGCCGGTCGCGAGGATCACCGTCGCCCCCGCGCGTTCCGCAGCGTCGAGTTCGGCGTCCGACACAGCCGTACCGAGAAGGAATTCGACTCCGAGCCCGCGGCATTCGTCCTCGAGCCAGTCGGTGAGTGCCTGGAGGTGTGGTGTACCCGCGGCGGCCCGCACCATCCCGCCGGGCTGGGCCGACGCGTCCGCTACGGTGACGCGGTGACCGCGCAGGGCCAGCACTCGGGCCGCCTCGAGACCGGCCGGACCACCGCCGACCACCAGCACCGCGCCGGCGGCCACATCGGCGATGTCCTCGGCGGGATCGACGGTCTCGTGCCCGGCCGTCGGATTACCGACACAGGTGACGACCGGATTGCGGGGGTCGAGCACCTGGCACGTCTGATTGCACAGGACGCACGGCCGCGGCCCGGCACCGCGCCGGATCTTGACGACGAGGTCGGGGTCGGCGATCTGGGCACGCGTCATCTCGACGACGTCGGCGACCCCCTCGTCGAGCGCCCGCCGGGCGTCGGCCGGATCGACGACGCTGCCTTGGAGGACGACCGGGACCGCGCCTGCGACGGCCGTGCGGATGTTCCGGCAGAGTTCGATGTTGAACGCGGGTGGCCGGTGGAAGTCGGGGCGGTAGGCGTTCGCTGACAACGGTCCGCCCCGGACCACCACCAGCAGGTCGAGAGCCTCGGCAAGTTCCCGTGCCTGTCCGGCGGCGATCGACGGCGTGATCCCCGCCCAGGACGTCGCCTCGTCGCAGCTCAGCCGCAGGGACAGGACCCGGCCGGGGCCCAACTCTTCGCGGACGACAGCGAGGACCTCCCGGGTGAGGCGCAGCGGGTCGGCGCCGTACTCGTCGTCGCGCACATTGGTGAGGTCCGAATGAAACTGTCGCAGCAGCCCTCTCGGTCCGGCGTCGAGCTCGACCCCGTCCACGTCCGCGGACACGGCCGCGGCGGCCGCAGCCCGGAAGCCCTCGACGAGACTGTCGATCTCCGCCTGCTCCATCTGCATCGGCATCTCACGGGAGATCACGTCGGGAATTCCCGACGGCCCCCACAGCACCGCCTGCGAATACGCGCTCGACCCCTGCAGTCCGGTGTGCCCCAGCCCGACCAGCACCAGCGTGCCGTGCGGACGGCAGGCGGCGACGACGTCCCGCCAGCCGCCGACACAGTCGGACGCCAGCGGAGCGCGCTCGTAGGGCCAGTCGGACGCATGGACCGACGCCACCTCGGTGACGACGATCCCCGCGCCACCACGTGCCCGACGCTCGTAGTACGCGACGTGCCGCGGTGAAAGCGTTCTTCCCGCACCGAGGTTGGTGGGGTGCGGACCCAGAAGCACCCTGGACGGGGCGTGGCGTCCGGCCAGGGTGATCGGGTCTGTCAGTTGCGCAGACATCTACGCCGTTCGTGGGTTCAGGAGTCGGCGCCGAGCACGCGGGCGAATCCGGGCGGGATCACGACGTCGGACGGCGTGAGGTCGTGGATGGACGAGTGACCCAGCCCGAGCAGCGCCGAGTCGATACCTCCGCGGAGGACGTCGAGCACGTTCTCGACGCCGGCCTGACCGTTCGCCGAGAGGCCCCACAGGTACGCGCGGCCAATCATGACCGCCCTCGCACCGAGCGCGACGGCCTTCACGACGTCGCTGCCGCGGCGGATACCACCGTCCAGAAGCACCTCGACCTGGTCGCCGACGGCCTCCGCGATGGCGGGCAGCGCGCGGATCGGCGCCGGGGTGCCGTCGAGGTTGTTGCCGCCGTGATTCGACACGGAGATCGCGGTGACGCCGGCGTCGACGGCACGCTTGGCGTCGTCGACCCGCATGACACCCTTGAGCATGAACGGCCCGCCCCACTGCTCACGCAGCCACGCGATGTCGTCCCACGTCGGCAGCGGCGTCTGCATCCACTCGCCGTAGGCGCCGAAGAACGTGGGCGGTTCCTGACCGGGCTGCGCCAGGTTCGGGGTGGTCAGATCCGGGATCTTGCGGGTCTTCGCGAACTCGTACAACCACTTCGGACGGGTGATGCCCTCGGGGGCGAACTGGAGCATCGCCTTGAGGTCCATCTTCTCGGGGATGGCCGGGCTACCCCAGTCGCGTCCGTACGAGAACGACCAGTCGGTGGTGATGATCAGGCCGGTCGCCCCGGCGGCACGGGCGCGTTCCATCCGCTGGATCAACACGTCCCGGGTACCAACCCAGTACATCTGGAAGAACGTCTGAGGATTGGCCGCCGTGACCTCCTCGATCGACTTGCTCGCGAACGAGCTCAGCCCGATCGCCGTTCCCCGTGCCGCCGCCGCCCGTGCGACCGCGACCTCGCCGTCGGGGTGCACGGCCTGCACACCGGTCGGGGAAATCACGACGGGCAGCGAAATCGGCTGTCCCATCACGGTCGTGGACAGCTCACGCTTATCGGACAAACCGACGACGTGGGGCGCGAACCCCAGCTCGGCGAACGCCGCGATGTTGTCGTCGACCGTCACGCCCCGCTCGGAACCGGCGATCAGCGCCGCATACACCGACTTCGGCAGGCGCTTCTTCGCGCGACGCTGAGCCTCCGCCACCGTCTCGAAGAACGGATTCTTACCCATGGCAATACCTCTCGTACCTGGCAGACGACTTACGTCTGGTCCATGCCCGCAAGCGGGTTCTCGTCACAAATCTTGGCCGGCGGACGCACCATCAGCGTCAACGGAACCGGCGCCCGCGGAGTCCGGCGCTGGCCGGTGCGGGAGTGGTCGACACTGGATTTCGGGATCTCCCCCGCGGCAGCCAACGCCAGTTCGCCGTTGCCGATCACGCATTCGGGGTCCGGGCCGTCCATCGGCAGTCCGGTGAAGAACTTCGCGGCCATGCATCCGCCGCGGCAGGAGTCGTAGTGGTTGCACTTGCTGCACGCACCGCCGGTCTGCGGGGACCGCAGCTCCTGGAACAGCTCCGACGTCTGCCACACCTGCTGGAAACCGCCGTCCGCCAGAATGTTTCCCGCGAGGAACTGTTCGTGGATCGCGAACGGGCAGGCATAGACGTCGCCGATCGGGTCGATCAGGCACACCACCCGTCCGGCGCCGCACAGGTTCAGACCGGGCAACGCGTCGCCGTACGCGGACAGGTGAAAGAAGGAGTCGCCGGTGAGCACACCCTCGCCGTTGGAGACCAGCCAGTTGTAGAGCTCACGCTGCTGCGCCTGCGTGGGATGCAGTTCGTCCCACACGTCCGCGCCGCGCCCCGACGGTCGCAGCCGGGTGATGCGCAGGGTGGCGCCGTACTTGTCGGCGAGGGCCTTGAAGTCGTCGAGCTGCGACACGTTGTGCCGGGTGACCACCACGGAGATCTTGGCGTCCTTGAAACCGGCCTCGGAGAGATTCTCGAGTGCCCGCACCGCCATCGCGAACGAACCCGGACCGCGGACGGCGTCGTTGACCTCGGCCGTTGCACCGTCGAGGGAAATCTGCACGTCGACGTAGTCGCTGGCCGCGAGCCGGGCGGCGACCTTCTTGTCGATCTTCACCCCGTTCGTGGAGAACTTCACCCCCACCTGGTGGGCGGTCGCGTAGTCGACCAGCTCCCAGAAGTCCGAGCGAACCGTCGGCTCACCGCCACCGATGTTCACGTAGAAAACCTGCATACGCTGCAGTTCGTCGATGATCGACTTGCACTGCTCGGTGCTCAACTCCCGCGGGTCACGCCGGCCGGAGGAGGACAGGCAGTGCACGCACGACAGGTTGCACGCGTAGGTCAACTCCCAGGTGAGGCAGATCGGGGCGTCGAGACCGAGTTCGAACTGGTCGACGAGGCGGCCGACCGGGGCGGAAGGCCTTTCGAGCATGGAGGTCATGGGCTGTGTCCTCTGGTACGGGTGGAGAGAGCTGGTCAGGCGGGGACGATCATGTGCGACTCGGCCAAGGTGCCGAGCGCTCGCGCATACTGCGCGGCAGTGTCGTCCCCGATACCCTGCGCCCGCAGTGCGGACCGGGCGTCGGCGTGTGAGGGAAGGGCTTCGACCACCGCGACGATCGTGCGGTTCTTCAGGAACGACAGCTTGCGCGTCCCGAAGTGGTAGAGCAGCGCCCCGAAAGGTTCGGGACGCAGCGCCACCTGCGGATGAAGCTTCCAGCCCACATCGAGATCGATACCGGCGTTGCCGGCCACTGAAGCAGAAGCTGGAGCGGACATGATCAGTACACGCCGCACATGCCGTCGATCGAGACCTCTTCCACCAGAGATTCCTCGACCAAGTCGTTTTCCAGCACGTTGTTGTCGCGATCCGACATGATTTCCTCCTACTGTTCGGTGATACGGCGCGAGCCGGAGGGATGTTCCCCGCCATAGGAGACCGTCCCTGTGACTCGCCTCACCACTGTAATGGCATCGAGTGCAGAATGACAGATCGGGAGGGGACGAAAATTGAGAAGTCGTCGAAAACCATCCAGTCGGATAGGGCGGCGCCCGTCCACGACGCAGGATCGGATCAGTACCGTCGGGATCGAACTGTTCACGGAACAGGGGTTCGACGCCACCAGCGTCGACGAAGTCGCCGAAGCGTCCGGCATCGCGCGGCGCACCCTCTTCCGCTACTTCCCGTCCAAGAACGCGATCCCGTGGGGAGACTTCGACGCCCACCTCGCCGAAATGCGCGCCCAACTCGCAGCGCAACCCGACGACATCCCGATCGTCGACGGACTCACCGCAGCACTCCTGCAGTTCAACGCGTTTCCCGCGAGCGAGGAAATCAACCACCGCAAACGCATGGGGCTGATCCTCCGGGTCCCCGCCCTGCAGGCATATTCGGTGGTGATGTACGAAGGGTGGCGCAACGTCATCGCCGAGTACGTCGCGAGCCGACTCGGAACCTCACCGACCGACCACGTTCCACGGACAGTCGGCTATCTTCTACTCGGCGTTGCGATGTCGGCGTACGAGCAGTGGCTCGACGACGATTCGCTCGAACTGAACGAACTACTCGCCAGCGGAATGCAATCGCTCTACGATGGGCTGAGTTCCCTCGGCGAGCCCGACACCCGAACCTGACCCACTCCCGCCATCACCTCTCGGCAAGGTTGCCTCGAATGACTTCCACTCTCGACACACCCGCGTTCGACTCTCTCGCACCGTGCGAATCGGGGCTGTGGTCACATGGTCACGTCACAGTCGAGCGGGTCGCAGCCGGGCCGCTCACACTCACCCGTGACGGCGACCAGCTGCGGGTGACACACGCTCTGACACCCGAAGATCTGAGTGAACGACTCGTCGCCTCGGTCACCGCGTCCATCGAGGACGCCGACTTCGGTCAGGACGAATTCGAGTCGACCATGGTCGGACTGGTCCGCTCCACCGTCGACGGTGCGCTCGAGGCGTGGACCGTCTACTACCGCAACTCCCTGAACGAACTGCTGGACGGCACCGCCGACTTCGCACCGATCCACGAGAAGGCGGAACAACTGGTCCGCGGTTCCGTCCTCGACCTCGGGTCGTGCTTCGGATTCCTTCCGCTCCGACTCGCCGGCGCCGGGCGGTCCGTCACGGCGACCGACATCCTGCCCGGCACCATGAGCCTCCTCGACGCCGTGGCCCCGGAACTCGGACTCGATCTGCGCACGCTCGTGTGCGACGCCGCGCACGTGCCGGTTCCCGACGACAGCGCCGACACCGTCACCGCCATCCACCTCCTCGAACATGTCGACGAAAACATCGGGGCCGCAGTGATATCCGAGGCCATCCGGGTTGCCCGCGACAGGGTCGTCGTCGCCGTCCCCTACGAGGACGAGGCAACGGCCTGCCACGGCCACATCCGCACCTTCGACACCCCGTCGCTCACGAAGGTCGGTGAATCGACGGGACGCCCGTTCGAGGTGTTCGAGCACCACGGCGGCTGGCTCGTCATCGACTGCTGACCACCTCACGATGCCCGCAGATGCGCCGGGTCCGGGAGCGGCGGCGCGGCCGATCGGTAGTGGTGCCCGGTCGGGGTGCCCAGGTCGATGAGGTGGGTGCCGCCGGGGTTGTGCACCGGGCGGGCGGTCCATCCGTCGCCTTCCTTCGCGTAGTTGCAGGCCTCGCACAGCCCGGACCCGTTGTCTGCCGTCGTGGCACCGGATTCTCGGCGTGAGCGAATGTGGTCGTGATGCCGGATCGGCGCATCACACCACGGCGTGCGGCACGTCCGGTCCCGCAGGTCGATCAGCGTCCTCAGGCTTTTCGGGAACGTGCGCGACTGCGATTCCATCGCCGTCAACGCCCCCGACTGCGGGCACGAATACACCCGCCGCAACGACGTCTCCACGTCACCATCAACGGCGTCCGCCAACAGTCGCCGGGCGATCCCGGCCGGCACCGGTCCGAACCCCTGCAGCTGCGCGGCCTCGTGCCCGCCCGCCAGCAGTGTCTCGTCCGAGAGCACCAGGTTCACCGCCACCGGCACACCCGACGCCACTGATGCCCCGGTGCCGCGGTCGAACAACAGGTCCACCATCAGCTGATTGCGGGTGCGACCACCACTGTTGCCGGTGGCGATCAGGCTGTCCGCATCCCGGCCGAGCGTGGCCTGCAGGCACACCGCCTGCTCGACCGGCATCAGCACGCTCAGATACGCCATGGAATCCGGCGCCGGACGGGTCGTGACCCGACGCTCCGACACCGCCTTATGATGCCGACGCATCACGGACGCGGCGTCGAGTTCCACCGCCAACGCTTTCGCCTGCGCGATCAGCCCGCGGTCGCCGACCCCGTCGAGAGTGGCCGGGTCCGAACACAACCGGCGGTCCACGTTTCCCCGATCCTGCGCCGACAGGCACGCCGTTTCGCGCACCAACAGGGTGGCACGCCATTCGTTCAACCGGCCCGACCGCAACAAGGCTAACGTGTGGGGCATCTCGTGCACCAGAGCCTGCGCGAAATCGAGATGCCGACCGCCACGATTCGGGGATTCCCTACGCGCCAACGCAATCTGCGACGCAATCCCGCGGCCCCACTCGGATCGCGGCAACCCCCGAGCCCTCCGATCCGCACGAATACACGTGGCGACACCGTCGGTGATCACCGCCTGCACCGCACACCCGACCGACTTCAACGACTCGATCGCATCGAGCCACTCGATCCCCAACCCGGCGTCCCCACCTGCCTCGACGCATCGCAGCCGCGCCGTGAACGCACGCAACTCGTCCAGATCCGCCGCCATCACTTCCCCCACAACCACCTCCCCCAAGGTCATTCGAAACTTTGTTCGACTCTAGCAATCGAACGCGACCACAGCAATAGAAGGCTCCGACAGGTCCGTCGCGCAGGTTCGACCATCTCCCCCGACGCTGGAGCCGCGTGTTGGTCACGCGGCCTGGATTGAGTCAGCGGCGTGGTGACCACGGCCACCAATGGCCATCGGCCGGCGGTTGCACCGGCCGGGCGCGCAGCTCCTTCACGTCCGCCGCAGACAGCGTCGTCGTTCCGTGGCGACGCCAGTCGTCGCCTTCCCAGGAGAACTCGAGAACAGCGCGGTGGCGGCCCGTGATCCGTTCGGACAGCCGTCCGGCGGTGAGCGCCTCCGCGTACTCGGCCAACTCGCGCAGGACGTCCTCCGCGTCCTCCTCGCAGGCGTCGCAGCCACATGCCGGTAGCGCGAAGTCCTGCCACGCTCCCGCCCTCAGGTACAGGCCGGGGAACGAGGTGAAGGTGATCGTCAGCGGGGCCTGATCCCGCTGAACCGGAGTGATCGTCACCAATTCGAGGGTCGCCACCGTCCGAGACCTCGATGGCGGTGCGGGTCCGCGGTCGACAACGACATCGAACCGACGTCCCAGATCGGCGATCAGGACCTCGGCGGCCGGGATCAGCGAGGCGAACCGCTCCGGATTCGTCACCCGCCCATACGCGTCCTCCGGTGGGTCCTCCACAACCTCGGTCCCTCTCGGCTCGGCCCGCCGCTCACGGTCGGCGCCACAACGGTTCATCGTCGCGAACACCGTCGACGGTCGTCAACGGATCTACCGCGGCGCCGGCCACCGTTGAACCCGGGCTCATCGCCGCACGGCTAACGAAATCCGATGCCGCAGCGACAGAAGCACCGTACGGGCCCGATCGTCAGGAGCGGGGCCGCCGGACCCGAAGGAGAATCCGATGACCCACAGGATCCGCAGGTTCCTCGCCGGAGCGGCCGCATCGTCGGCCCTCGCCGCCGCGGTGGTCGCGGTTGCCGCTGCACCCGCCCAGGCCGAACCGTCGGCCGACTGTCACACCGGCACCACGCCCACATCGGGCACCTCGCACTGCACGGCGCAGGGCGTGCCTGATGGTATGGCTGCGGTCCACATCGGGACCGTCGAGTGCTTCGGCCTGACGCCACGAGCGATTCCGGGACCCGGGGGTGTCTCGCACATTCCGTGGATTCAGGGCTATCGCCGCGATGGCCTGTGGGTGCCGACGGGAACACCGTCGACCGGATCGTGCGTCGGCGGAATCGGTGCCCCGTGGTGGGAGGTCGGCGTCTCGACGGGCGCCTTCACCACGTGCGGACTGCAGGAGGGGATCGTCACCTACGTCAGCGTCGGCTGCAATCCGATCCGCCCCCAGTAGGGCACACGACCGCCAGCGATCACGGGATGCGGTCGGCGAGGACCTGCTCGCGGAGTATGTCGGCGTGACCGGCGTGCTGGGCGAGTTCACGCAGTACCTGCACGTACAGCGCCCACACGGTGCGCTCGCCCCGGCCGTCGACTGTGTCGTCGAGCGCCAGAGCGGCCATGGTCCGCCGGGATGCGTCACAACGTTCGGCGTGGGCGTCGAGCACGGATGCGATGGTGTCGGCCCGGGTGAGGGTGAACGACCGGTCCGGGGTGCTCGCGATGCCGATCTCCCGGTACGAGCGACCGGTCACCGCCTGGTCGAACCACACGCCCTCGACGTAGGTGACGTGTTTGACCAATCCGAGCAGCGTCGTCTTCGAGCGCACCAGACGCCGACGCGCCTGCTCCTCGTCCAGACCGTCCAGACTGCCGCGCAGAGCAGCCCGGTACCCGTCGACCAGTTCGTCCAACCGGCCACGGAGATCGACAGTCCACCCGCCGCACTCCGGCTCCGATGCCCCCATGGTGGGCATGATAATCGCGATGAGTTTCGGGCGCGCACGCTGTCTGTATCGGATGAGCCGCTCGCCACGAATACGCCAGGAAGAGGAGCGAACCCATGGTCATCGTCGCAGGACACATCACCGTCGAACCGCAGCAGCGCGAGTCCTATCTCGCAGGCTGCGTGGGCGTCGTCGAACAGGCACGCGGTGCAGTCGGCTGCCTCGACTTCGCCATCACCGCCGACCTGATCGACCCCGGCCGCATCAACGTCTTCGAGCGCTGGGAGTCGCATGCGGCGGTCGAAACCTTCCGCGGCAACGGCCCGAGCGATGAGCAGGGCGCGGACATGCTGTCGGCGTCGGTAGCCGAGTACGACGTCGCCGACATGCGGACCCTGTTCGGGGAAGACACAGCGTGAACGCGCGGTACGGCACCGGCCCCGATGGTCGAAAATGGAACGATGGCAGGGGAAGCGAACGAGATCGTTCTGAGCACGCAGGAACTTCGTGAGGTCACCGCATTCGCCGTGGAGTGTGCCGAGGTGGTCCTCGAGATATTCGAGGCCGATCAGCCGCACGACTCGCGGCCCCGCGACGCGATCACTGCTGCGTGGGAATTCGCGCGGGGTGGTGAGCGAGGGAAATCTCTGCGCGACACAGCGTGGGCCGCGCTCGCGGCAGCCAAGGGCACGGACACTGCGGCTGCGCGCGAGGCAGCGTGGGCAGCGATGTCTGCGGCAGGCGCCGCCTATCTGCATCCGTTGGCCAAGGCCACCCAGGTAAAACACATTCTGGGCGCGGGCGCTCACGCGGCCAGGGCGGCCGAGCTCGTCGCCGGTGACGATAGGACCGTCGGTGCCGGACACGTCGAGCAAGCGGTACATCGTGCGACACCAGTCGTCGTCGAGGTGCTCGGACGCTTTCCGGCGGCGCCGGGAGGCGGTGGACGGGTCGGTGAGTTGATCCGCATGCTGGACGCCGACCTCCGTCGCTGACCGTCGACCCAGCCTCCCTGTGCCGCTACGAGTTCGTGAGGTCTCGCCGACGGAACAGCACCACTCCGAGGGCACCGACGACGACGGCGACCACCGCGAGCCAGAGCAGCGGAGTGGCCGTCACCTCCGCGGCGGGAACGGGCGGGACGTGCGTGAACGGCGACAGATCGCGGACCGCCTGTGGTAGCCCGAGCAGCGATCCGAGGAATCCGAAGATCAGGCAGACCGCGAGCGCGCCCCAGGAGAGCCCGGCCGACCAGGCCGGGACGCCGCCGAACGCCAACACCACCACTGCGGCGACCACCCCGATCGCCGGTACGAAGACGAGGGCGGCCCCCGTGAGGTTCACGACCTTCCCCGGCACGTCCTCGGTCACCAGACCGTATGCGAGACCGGTCGCCGCCCCGGTCAGCGCCTGGAGGACGACGATGCCGACCGTGACCAGGCCGACGTGCGCCAGAATCCACCGCGGACGCGAGACCGCTGTCGCGAGAACGGGTTCGAGTCGCCCCGCCGACTCCTCTCCGCGCATCCGCAGCAAAGCCTGCACGGCGTAACCCGCGACCGCGATCGCCATCATGCCGAAAATCGCGGCGAAGTAGGCGTCGACCATGTTCGTCGTGCCGCCACCGAGCTGTTCCATCATGTCGGCCACCTGCTCGCCCTCGCCGAGGAAGTCGTCGATCTGGTCTGCGATCGCGCCGTACACCACGGCGAGGACGGCGATTCCAAATGCCCACCAGAACAGGATCGTCCGTTGCATCCGCCACGCCGATCCGACGGCCGTCGGCAGCGAACGGGACGCGCGGGCGGGACCCGGGCGGGTCGGCACGAGCCCCGAGCCGACGTCCCGGTGCTCCGTGAGGGCGAAGCCGACCGAGCCGACCACGAGTGCGAACACGGCGGGCAACGCCAGCACCCACCAGGCGTTGTCGTCGTAGGGGCGGACCTGCTCGGCCCAGCCGATCGGCGATACCCACGTCGGCCAGCCACTCACCACCCGCGTGCCGTTCTCCGTCACCGTCCCCGTCATGTCCCCCACCGCACGCAACAGGAATGCCACGCCCAGGGCGGCCCCGGCCAGCCCGTTGGCGGTGCGGGCACTGTCCGTCACCTGTGCCGTCACCGCGGCGATCGCCGCGAACGCGATACCGGCACCGGCGACGGCCGCGCCGAGCGCCACCGACCCGTCCAGTGGCAGACCCGCCGCCATCAGCACCACGACGTTGAGCAGTCCGAGAGCGAGGTTGGCACCGACCGCGACCGCCAGGGCCGCGGTGAGCAGTGCCTTCCGGCCCACCACGGCGGCCTCGACGAGTTCGGCGCGGCCGGTCTCCTCGTTCTGGCGGGTGTGCCGCACGACCAGCAGGGTGGTCATCAGGCAGGCGGCCAGCGACAGAGGCATGACGATCTGACAGGCGAGCACGGCGCCGGCGCTGTACCCCGACACCAGACCGTTGGTGGCCAGCGCGACCGGCGACGCCGCGGTGGCCATCGCGAAACTGCGCAGGTCGGGCTCCGTGGGATACAGGCCGAGCACGCTCGACGCCGAGAATGCCTGCAGCGCTGCGAGAGCGAGCAGCCACACCGGCAATTGGATGCGGTCGCGGCGCAGGGCGAGCCGCACGAGCCGGACGGTGCCCGCGTACTGGCCGCGGCCGGCCGTCGCCGGCGCCGTCACCGTACTCATCGCGTCCGCGTCCCGGACTCGGCCCGCCGGTGGTTCTCGCCCTCTCGGGCCAGTTCGTCCCCGTAGTGCCGGAGGAACAACTCTTCCAGCGTCGGTGGCGTCGATGTCAGCGACATGATCCCGAATGTCAGCAGATGGCGCAGCACCCCGTCGATCGCGCTGGTATCCACCTCGCACCGGGTGTGCAGGCCGTCGACTCGCACGTCGTACACCCCCTCGACGGCATCGAGTCCGGTCACCGGCCGCTGCGTATCGGCGGTGATCGACGTGCGCGTGAGGTGACGCAGTTCCGCGAGGGTGCCGGTCTCCACGGTGCGGCCCTCCCGGATGATGCTCACCCGATCGCACAGCGCCTCGACCTCCGCGAGGATGTGACTCGACAGCAGGACCGTCTTCCCCGCGTCGGACATCTCCTCGACGCAGTCCTGGAACACCGATTCCATCAACGGATCCAGCCCGGACGTGGGTTCGTCGAGCACATACAGTTCGACGTCCGACGCGAACGCGGCCACCAACGCGACCTTCTGCCGGTTGCCCTTCGAGTACGTGCGCGCCTTCTTCGTCGGATCGAGTTCGAAGCGCTCGAGGAGTTCCGCGCGCCGGGGTTCGTCGAGCCCACCGCGCAATCCCGCGAGGAGGTCGATCGCCTCGCCGCCGGTGAGATTGGGCCACAGGTTCACGTCACCCGGAACGTAGGCGAGCCGCCGGTGAAGCGACACGGAGTCGCGCCACGGGTCTCCGCCCAACAGCGTGGCACTGCCCGAGTCCGCGCGCAGCAGGCCGAGGAGTACCCGGATGGTTGTCGACTTGCCGGACCCGTTGGGGCCGAGGAATCCGTGCACCTCCCCGGTCCCCACCTCGAGGTCGAGGCCGTCGAGTGCGCGGGTCGGCCCGAACGTCTTGACGAGATTCTCCACCGAGATCGCAGCCATGATGGGGACGCTACGCCGGTTCACGGGTGGTCACGACGGGTTCCGGGGCGCCCGCCGCGACGGGCCCGGGTCAGATCAAACCGAGTTTGCCCGCCTCGTACACGGCCTCCGCCCGGCGGCTGACGTCGAGTTTACGCATGATGTTGCTGACGTGAAATTTCACCGTCGTAGCCGAGATGAACAGCCGCTCACCAATTTTCGCATTCGAAAGCCCCTTGGCCAGGAGTTGCAGGACCTCGAGTTCACGCTCGGTGAGCCCGTCCCGCGGCGTCGTCTGACCGTTGAGCGACCGGATCACCGCCGACGCGCTGCGTGAATCGAACGCGCTCTCGCCGCGGGACACGGCGCGAATGGCGCGCACCAGTTCGGTGGTGTCGACGTCCTTGACCACGTATCCGCGGGCGCCGGCGTGGATGGCGCGGACGACGAGTTGCTCGTCGAGAAACGTCGTGAGCACGAGCAAACCCATCTTGCCGTCCGCGGCGGACAGCTGCGCACACAGTGCCAGTCCCTCGTAGTCGGAGGCAGCCGACAACTTCAAGTCCATCAGCACGACATCCGGCGCGACGTCACCGACGACGGCCAGCGCCTCCTGCAAGGACGACGCCTCCCCGACCACCTCGAGATCCGGCTCCCGCTCGAGGACTGAACGCAGACCCTGACGGAGAATCGCGTGGTCGTCGACGAGCACGAGCTTCACCACCGACGTGGGGCGAGCGGACCCGGTCTGGTCGCGCACCGAGGTTCGTATGGTCATCGATCCACCTCACTGTCGGAATGTAACGGAATCCGGGCAGCCACCCGGACTCCGCCGATCCTGGCCCGCGCCACTTCGAGAGTGCCGCCCAACTCGGCTGCCCGGGCCTGCATGTTCGCCAACCCACGGTGGTGCCCGTCGAGGTCGTTGTTCGCCGCCATCCGCAGCAGCAGGCGCATCCGCTTGGGATCTCCGTCTCCGTCGTCGGCGACGGAGAGCAACACGGAATCGGCCGAGTACGTGAGCCGTAGGACGGCGCGCGTCGCGTTGGCGTGGACAGCCGCGTTGAACAGTGCCTCCCCCGCGATCCGCAGCAGCGCGTGTTCCCGGTCGCTGGACAGCTCAGCGGGTGTGCCGCCGACGCGGACGGTGACCGCGAGCTCGTCGGGCATGTGCACGACCCCGAGTTGCTCGAGCATCTCGGGCAGGGACGTCCGGTCGGAGCCGCCGGAGTGATTGAGCGCGTAGATCGCCGAGCGCAACTGCTCCACGGCGCGGCGCGTCAATTCCTTTGCAAGGTCGAGCCTCTCACTGCGTTCGTCGTCCGGGACACCGCTCCGGCACACCTCGATCTGCATGCCCGCCGACAGCACCGCCTGCGTGACGCTGTCGTGGAGTTCGCGGGCGATCCGGTGCCGTTCCTCGTCGAGCACCTGGTGCCGGTGGGCCGCTCCGAGTTGACGCTGGGTGGATTCGAGTTCTGCATTGCGCACCGCCAGATCGGAGGCGTTGCGACGCGCCTCCGAGTACGCGTGCTCGGCCCGCTCGAGCAGCAGTTGACCCCGCTGGTAGAGCGCCGAATTCTGCAGTGCCACGGCGGTCTGACTCGCCAGGATGCTGAGAACTGCGCCGTCGGTGGTATCGAGCGTGCGGTGCTCGGCCGTCCAGGCCGCGAAGGCTCCCACTACGCCACCCTCGAGGACGATCGGCACGAAGGCGTGGTGCGCGTCGATGACGGGAGCGCGCCCGGTGCGCGCCGACCGGATGTCGGCCAGACACGTCACGACTTCGTCCGGCAGTGGTGGGCCCTCGACGTTGTCGACGAGGAACGGCGTCGCGTCCGGCCCCAGGACGAGCCGGCGCGGGCCGGCGTCGGGCAGCATGCCGTCGGCGAGGGCGAACGCGACCCACCGCGCGTCCAGGTGCGCCCGGGCCGCCTCGGCGACCGCGCAGATGAGGGTCTCGGGGCCCTCCACTGTGCGGACGAGGGCCCGCGAGATGAGTTCCAGAGCATGGACGACACGTTCGAGACGTTCCGCGGCGCCACGATATTGGGGGTAGAACGTCGGCTTGCCGGACCGCAGTCCGGTGAGCGTCGACAGGTCCGGGGCGTTCATGCGCTCACAGCGCAGTCCGGAACAGCGCCACCATCTGCTCCTGGGTGGCTGTGCGCGGGTTGGTCGACATGCACGCGTCGCGGAGCGCGAACTCGGCCAGGCGTGACAGATCGGTTTCGCGAACGCCCAACTGCCCCAGACCTTTCGGAACTCCGACCTCGCGGGCGAGGCGTTCCACCCGGTCCGCGACCGCCAGAGCAGCCTCCTCGGGTGTTCCTCGACGCTCCTCGAGACCGAGAGCGGCGGCGATGGCGACGAAGGGGGTGGCGTCGTCGGTGGCGTTGAAACGGATCACGTGCGGAAGAAGGATGCCGTTGATGACTCCGTGCGGCAGGTCGAGCAGTCCCCCGACCTGATGGCTCATCGCGTGCGCGGCACCGAGAATCGCATTGGTGAACGCGAGGCCGGCTTCGAGACTCGCCTGCGCCATGACGGCGCGCGATTCCATCTCCATCGGCTCCTCGATGGTGCGGACGAGGGTGTCGGTGACCAGCCCGACCGCGCGGAGCGCATGGTGGTCGGTGAGCGGGTTGTGGGCCAGCGACACGAACGCCTCGATGCCGTGAGTGAGGGCGTCCAGGCCGGTCGCCGCATTGAGCCACTCCGGCATGGTGGTCAGCAGCCTGGGGTCGATCACGGTCACGTCCGGCACGAGCGCGCGGCCGATGATGGTGATCTTGGTGCCCCGCCTCGTGTCCGTGACGATGCAGAACTGCGACACGTCGGCGCCCGTACCCGACGTGGACGGCACCATCACCAGCGGCGGGATCGGACTGGTGGCCTGGTCGACTCCCTCGTAGTCGAGGATGTTGCCCCCGTTCGCGGCGAGCACGGCGATACCCTTCGTCGCGTCGATGACCGAGCCGCCGCCCAGGGCGACGAGGACGTCGCACTCGCCCTCGCGATACGCGTCGTGCCCGGCCGCGATCTCGTGGTCCTTGGGGTTGGGCGTCAACGCGCTCCACACGACGGGGGTGAGGCCCTGCTCGCGCAGCTGATCCTGAAGTTCGGCCGCCCAGCCGGCGTCGATCAGACCGGGATCGGTGACGAGCATCGGCCTGGCCCCACCGAGGCGGAGTACCGCGTGCGCGGCCTCGACCATCGACCCGATACCGAACACGATCTCGGGTGCATGGAATTTCACCAGCCGGCCCGGGGCGGTGGTGCGGGTGGACGGATAGGACACGGACAAGTCGACACTCCTCCCGACACCTGCGTGCATGTGATCCAGATTACAAGACCCTGACCTAGACCTTACGGTCCGGGACGAGCTCCCACACCCACCGAAGGACAGGCACGGTACCTACCCGATCGGGTAGGTGGACGGATCTCACCGCAGCGCGTGCCCCAGTTCGGCGGCGCGGGACATCAGCTGGGCGGCATCTCGCGCGACGACGACACGGTCGCAGATCTCTGCGTACTCCGGCATCGCGCACGACGCCTGATTCCAGTACCGCTCGGGTTCCGGGGTGATCCAGGCCAGCCGGTGTACCTTGCGACGCAGTTCGGCGAACTCGTCCACACCCGGGGGCAGGCCGTTGCACCGCCCGTCGCCGACGACCACCACCGAGGTGCGGGAGTTCACGTCGGTGCCGAACTCGGTCAGCACCTCGGAGAAAACCTTGCCGTAGTCGCTGCTCGCCTCCAGATCGATGCGCGGGTCGGCGAGCACCGATGCGAGCGCGTCGTCGTCGGTCCCGGCGAGGAGGGTGTCCGTGACGTCGACGGGCCGGTCGACGAACGCCAGGACCTGGCAGCGGCTCGCCCGGCGGTGCATGGCCTGTGCCAGCCGGAGGGTGAAGGCGGTGACGGGTCGTACCGACAGCGACACGTCCGCGAGGATCAGCACCCGCACCCGGTCCGGGCGGGGCGCCTTCACCATGAGGTGGAAGGGTATGCCGTCGGTCCGCAGGCTCGCGCGCACGGTCCGGCGCATGTCGAGCCGGCCCCGCGCCAGTTCGCGCGGGCGGGGACGCGACGGCCCGCGCATCCGCCGAAGCACCTCGTAGCACGCCTGATTCACTTCGGCGCGGGTCGTGGCCGCCACCGTGCCGCTCGCAGTCTCCGGTCCTTTCGCAGGTCCGGCGCTCAGGTCCCGGGCGTCCGCCAGCGCGCCGACGAAGGCCTCCACCGCCTCCGCCAGCCGGTTCAACTGGGCCGCGGTGAGAGGCTCGACCCCATCGGAATCGGCGTAGACCTTGCTCGGGTCGTAGGCGTCGAGCCACGCGAGAATCGACTCCGGATCATCCCAGGACAACGATCCGACGACGGCACCGCTCGTCGACGACGCCAGGTCACCGACGGCGGTGCTCGCCGCCCGCTCGACCTCCACCGTGTACGTGACGCCGCGTCGTCCGGATTCGGCTTCCGAATCGACGGACAGATCCGCGTCGCTCGACGTCATGCTGACATCGTCGTCGTCCTTGTGGGGGTTGAAACCCTTCTGCGCCTCGGGGGTGTCGAAGTGGTCGCCCACCTCGGCGGCGCGCTCGTTGTATTCCGCGTACCGGGCGGTCTCCGCGTTGTCCGCCACCTCCAGCGCGGAGGGCAGGCCCTCCGCGAACTCGGTCCGGGACGGGGGACGCGCGTCCGGTGCCGCGTCGCTGACCGATGCGAAGAACACGTCGAAGGCGCGGTCGAATCCAGCCTGCTCGTACGTGTACTTCGCGCACACCGCGCGCAACGACGCCCTCAGTGTGGGCAGGTCCCGGCCGCCGACCAAGCCGAACACCCGGCGAACCTCGATGACCTCGGCGGGCGACGCGGCGACGCCGTAGCGGCGCAACACCTTTCCGAAGGACGCCGCGAGAACGTCGAGGAGTTGCGCGGGAAGGGACGGGGACGGGTCGGGCTGCGGGCGGAGCATCGTCAGCGCCTGCCCTGCCGGCCCGCACCGATGCCGCCACGGTCGCGGCCACCGCGCCCGCGGAATACTGCTGTGGTGGTGTTGGCCGGCCGCGATGCGACCGTCACCCGCTCCACCGGCCCGGCCGGAGCGGTCTCCTCGACCTCCGCCGGGAAAGGCTGATCGCCGGACAGCCGGGTGCGGACCAGTTCGACGTCGCTGGTGTACTTGAGCAGGGCGGTGAGCAGGATGTCTCGGACCGCGGCCTGCGAACTCACGGCCACCCCCGTCGACTTCAGGACCACCGCCGCCCGCGCCGCGTCGATGACCTCCGCGATGGACGGACTCTTGCGGAGCGGCAACTGCCGCAACGTGCGAGCCAGATCCACCACCTCCGCCGCGACGGCGTCCTCGACCTCGGGGGCCTTGGCCGTCACGATGTCCCGCTCACGCTGCGGCGTCGGGTAGCCGAGGTGGTAGTGCAGGCAACGACGCTTGAGAGCGGGTGACAGTTCGCGAGTGTCGTTGGACGTCAGGATCACCCACGGCGCCGACCGCGCGACGAACGTCCCCACTTCGGGAATGGTGACCTGCCCCTCCGCGAGAACTTCGAGGAGCAACGCCTCCATCGACTCCTCGGTGCGGTCCACCTCGTCGACGAGCAGCACCACCGGTTCCGGCGACAGGATCGCCTCGAGCAGCGGACGGACCGACAGAAACTTCTCCGAATACAACCCGAAATCCTGAGCGGCCAGGAACTGCGACGCCTCGGCGACGTCGTCGAACGCGGCCATCTTCTCACCGATGCGGTCACGCAACATCTGCACGTGCAGAAGCTGTTTCGCGTAGTCCCACTCGTACAGGGCCCGGTTGTCGTCGAGACCTTCGTAGCACTGCAGCCGGACGAGCTTTCGCCCCGACGCCTCGGCCAGCGACTTCGCCAGCTCCGTCTTGCCGACGCCGGCAGGCCCCTCCAGCAGCAGCGGGCGTTCGAGCGCGGTCGCCAGGTGGACGACGACCGCGAACTCGTCGTCGGCGATGTAGTCGACCTCGCGCAACGCCTCCTTCAGTTCCGCGCCGTCGGCGAAGCGGATGTCCTCCGGTTCCGGGGCTGTGTGCGGTGCAGTCATGATCGGGGCGTCCGTCCTTCGTCAGCGGTGTGGTGGTGGGAACGCATCCGGGGCGGGGCCGGGCTGGGGTGAGGCTCCCGCCCCGGACGCGAGCTTCTGTGATCGGTCAGTACGCGCTGTTGATCGCGTGATCGACCACGGGGATCATCGACTCGACCGTCACCTCGCGCGGATTGCCCGGCGTGCACCAGTCGCCCTGGATGTGCTCGGAGATGGCCCGCACGGTCTTCTCGTCGCCCCGGATGGTGTCACCGCGACCCTCGTACTTCTTGGTGTTCATCTGGTTCTTGTCGTACGAGTCGGTGCGCACCTGACCGAAGTTGTCCGGAATGCCGACGTCCTTCGCCAGGCGGATGGCCGCCTCGACCGCCGCGTCCGCGGCCTGCACCGTGGTGAGGTTTCGGGTGTCGACCCCCAGGGCGCCCGCCAGCTGGGCGTAGCGCTCGTACCGTGACGGCAGGTTGTATTCCCAGACACGGGGCAGGGCGATGGCGTTGTTGAGCCCGTGGTGGCTGTCGAAGAACGCGCTGACGGCGTGCGAGATGGAGTGCACGATGCCGAGGCCGCCGGAGTTGAATGCCTGGCCGGCGATGTACTGCGCGTTCATCATTCCCTCGCGGGCCTTCAGGTTTCGCGGCTCGAACACGGCCTCCCGCAGGTTCTTCGCGACCAGTTCCACCGAGTAGATCGCATTGCCGAGCGACGGCGCGAAGTCGAGACGCGACACGTACGGCTCACTGCCGTGCGCGAGGACGTCGAATCCGCAGTACGCCGTGAAGTGCTGGGGGCAGGTGTAATACAGCAGCGGGTCGTCGATCGCGAGGGTCACGATGGTCGCCTCGTCGAATCCCACCCACTTGTGCGGGTTGTTCATGTCCGACGTATCGGTGATGACATACGCCCACGACGTCTCCGAACCCGTACCGGCCGTGGTGGATACGGCGATATGCGGCGGGTTCTCCTTGTTGGTGGACTTCGCGAATCCCTCGAACTCGTTGATGTTGCGGCCGTCGTGCGCGACCACCACACGGGCGCCCTTGGCGGCGTCGTGACTCGAGCCGCCGCCGACGGAGATGATCGAGTCGCACTTCTCCTTCTGGTAGAGCGCGGCCGCCTCCATGACGTTGTAGTCCTTGGGGTTGGACTCGACCTTGTCGAAGAGCACGACCTCGACGCCCTGGTACTCGATCTTGCCGACCAGTTCCTCGATGATGCCCGAGCCGCGCAGGCCCGTGGTCATGAGCAGGGTCCTCTTGAATCCGAGGTTCTTCGCCTCGACGCCGATGATGTCGTGGGCGCCCACTCCCATCAGTGCCCGCGGGAACGGGTGGAATTCCTTGATGGGGAAGTCCCAGATCTGGTTGAGCTCGATGGCCATGGCCGTCTCCTCGATTAGTCGATGTCGGATCTGAAGCGTTGTGGAAGGGGACGCAAGTGATGTGATCGGCGTCTCACCTGGAACCCACTGTGACCTAGTTCGGACCCCGGATACAGGCCTGCGGGGCCGAACCGTCCGACCGCGGCGCACAAACTGCCCGAACGGGCAGGTGTGGCCGGGCCGAGCCGGAGGGGGCGGCACTCGATAGGCTGTCCACTTCACGCGGAGCCCACCCGCTAGGCAAAAACTAGAACCTGTTCTATATTTGGAGCAGGCAAGCGAGCGTTCCGGCGCTGCGAAGTACGGAAGGACTGCACACACGATGACGACTGTCGAGGTGCCGCACAGCTCACGATCGGTGGTGCTCACCGTGTCGGGCGTGGTCGAGGAAACCCCCGACTCCCTGTCACTGGTCTTCGACGTGCCGGCAGACCTCGCCGACAAGTTCGCCTACAAGCCGGGCCAGTTCCTCACCCTGCGCATCCCCAGCGACCGCACGGGATCGGTCGCCCGGTGCTACTCGCTGGCCAGCTCGCCGTTCACCGACGACGCCCCCAAGGTGACCGTCAAGCGGACGGCGGAGGGTTACGGGTCCAACTGGCTCTGCGACAACGTCGCCGTCGGAGACACCCTCGAAGTCCTCCCCCCGTCGGGAGTCTTCACCCCCAAGTCACTGGACCACGATTTCCTGTTGTTCGCGGCAGGCAGTGGCATCACTCCGGTGATCTCGATCCTCAAGTCCGCCCTCACCGAGGGGTCCGGGAAGGTCGTGCTCTTCTACGCCAACCGCGACGAGAAGTCGGTCATCTTCGCGGAGGAACTCCGCACGCTCGCCGGCCGGTACCCCTCACGGCTCGTGTCCATTCACTGGCTGGAGACGGTCCAGGGACTGCCCGGCGTCGATCAGCTCGCCTCCGCCGTCGCGCCCTACCTCGGGCACGAAGCATTCATGTGCGGACCGGCGCCGTTCATGGACACGATCCACAAGGCCCTCGCGGACGCCGGGATGCCGCGCACCCAGGTGCACGCCGAAGTGTTCAACTCGCTGGCCGGCGACCCGTTCCGTGACGCCGACGTCGTGGAGGTCACCGAGGACGAGGCCGCCGACGCCGCCACCGTGGAGGTGGAACTCGACGGCGAGATCCACAACCTGAGTTGGCCCCGCAAGCAGACCCTCGTCGACATCATGCTGGCCAAGGGAATCGACGTGCCGTACTCCTGCCAGGAGGGCGAGTGCGGGTCCTGTGCGTGCACCGTACTCGAGGGCAAGGTCGAGATGGAGAACAGCGAAATCCTCGACCCCGAGGACATCGAGAGCGGCTACATTCTGGGCTGCCAGGCCCGGCCGGTCACCGATCACCTCAAGATCGAATTCTGACGCCCCTCACCCGAGCCGGCCGAAGCCGACGACGGCGGAGTCGCTCGACCAGTCCACGGTGTGCACGCGGATACGGCCGAACTCGTTGCCGCCGACCGTCGTAGCGGTGTCCCCGTCGACGGCGACGACGATGTTGGTGTGCTGGCCGACCCAGCTGCTGTTGTCGTAGAGCACGACGTCCCCGACGTTCGGGCGGTATCCGCCACCGACCTCCTCGAACCGCGCCTGCGACTCGTAGTACTCCTGCAACGTGTAGACCCCGGGGATCCGCCAGTGCCCGGAATTCGGATTCGACAGCGGCCGGCCTGCTTCCCGCATGATCCAGCTGACGAAGTCCGCGCACCAGGGCTCCTCGACCCCTTCGGCGTAGAACGTGCCCGGCCGCTGCCTGCCGTGCTCGGCCTCGAGCAGCCCGACGATCCGTGCCTGCTGCGGCGACAACGCGGACGTGTCGACGGCAGGGAACTCTGCGGTGTCCCACGGCAGGTAGCGGTCCGGCGCCAGCCACAACACACCACCCGCCACGACGGCCATCACGGCGACGACGGTGCCGAGGATCAGCCCGGCACGTCGGCGGCGCCGAGTGGGCGCGGTAGCAGTCATGCCACCGAATGTAGCGGGTATCCGGTCACCGCATCGCGCGGTAGCCCGCGCGCTCCTCGGCGGTCAGATGCTCGCACGCGTACGTCAGGGCGGTGCGGCCCATCGCCGCGGCGTGCCGGTCGAGGAAACCGGTGAGCAGGTCGCGATCGACGCGCTTGCCGACCTCGCGCAACATCCACCCCGTCGCCTTCTGCGTGAGGTCGCGGCGATCACCGAGGACGGACTCCGCGACCTCGAGCGTCGTGGAGGCGTCGCCCCGGCGGATGAAACCGAACGTACTGAGCAGCGCGACGCGGCGCCGCCAGAGGTCGTCGTCCGCGGCCAGCGCGAACACCGGGTCGCGCGGCCGGTCGTACAGCCACGCGCCCAGGATCCGGTCGGCGGACGAATCCACCAGATCCCAGTTGTTCACCCGTCCCCGCATCACCAGGTCGAGGTAGAAAGACGCGATCTTCTCACGCAGGGCGTCGTCGCCTGCCTTCGCCGCCCGGTCGAACTGCGTCGCGAGTACCAGCAGCCCTGCCAGTCGATGCTCGTGCACCGGACTGTCGAGCAGCACCGTCACTTCCGGAAGGTCCAGATCGGCGTGAGCACGAACCACGCTGCGCGTCGCGGGAACCCGCACGCCGATGAAGACGTCGCCCTCCCCGTACTCCCCCGGACCGGTCTTGAAGAACCGTGCCAGATTGATGGCGTCGGTCTTCTTCGACAACTGGCCGAGTGCGCGCTTCACGTCGTCTGCGGTGGACGTCACGAAGACACTGTCCCACAGGACACCGACAGTCGCCCGACCGCGAGAACAAAGGTCACAAAACATGCGCTGACCTGCAGTTCGCGTTATCCGACTGCAACGAGCCAGGTATTGATCGGTCGGTCAATCAGGCGTGTACTCGAGGTGGACACAATCCATTTCGAGGAGGCTGGACATGAGATCGTGGAGTCGTATGCAAGATGTGGTGGCGATCGTGATCGGAGCCTTCGCGGCGCTCTCGCCGTTGTGGCTCGACACCAACAACGCCGCGATGTGGTCACTCATCGTGCTCGGTGTACTCGTGGCCCTCTCCGGTCTCGTCCATATGAGCCGCCCGGAGATGACTGTGGCCGAGTACGCGATGGCCGTCTTCGGAGTGCTGTTGTTCCTCTCCCCGTGGGTGATGAACTTCGACGCATTCACGGGCGCGTCGTGGACCGCATGGGTCGTCGGTGTCCTGGCAGTCGTCGTGGCTGTCACCGGGTTGCCGATGATGAGTTCCCGGATGCACGGACACGGAGGGCTGGCGACACATCACTGATCCGTCAACCACAGCACCGAGAACATCGATTGGGGCGGGGCACAGGCTTACGGCCTGTGCCCCGCCGTTCACGTCCGGAAAGGCCCATGCCAACACCCCATCTCGGTAAGCCCGGTGGCCCCCAACCGCGGAAAGGCCGGCGGCGGCGCAGCGCGAAGATCGACGGCGACGCCCGGGAACTGATTCTCGACGCCGCCGAATCCCTCATCGCCGTACACGGATTCGATGCCACGTCCACCGCATCGATCGCCTCCGCCGCGCACGTCCCGAAAGGACTGGTGTTCTACTACTTCCCCTCCAAGACCGACATCCTGCTGGCGCTGCTCTCCGAGAGACTGCCCACCGAACCCTTCGGCGACGTGGGCCCCCTGGTGACTCCGGGTGACCCCGCCGCCAGCCTCGTCAACCTCGACAACGCGCTGAATCTGCGCGATCACCACTCGTCGGTGATGCGCGTGATCATCTGGCGCGAGGCCGAGACCCACCCGGACGTCCGTGCGCACCTGCGCCGGTTCCGCGACTACCTCAGCGACATCACCGAGCGTCTCCTGCAGGCCAGTTCGCCCTACCCCGTGCAACCCGGGACGCTCCGGGCCTGCGCGACGGCGTGGGTGGCCGCGATGTTCTCCGTCGCGGGCAGCGACCGCCTCCACGACCTCGACGACCTGCCGCGACGGCACGGCGAGGAACTCGACAACGTCGCACGCGTCGTGGCGGCCGGGATGGTTCAGCTCGGCTGAGAACGCCCCGCCGACAACAGCTGACCGGCGGGGAACGCCTCGGCGCTCGCGGGTAGACGTCCGGGCCTGCCGCTGAGGAAGACCTCGACGGTGCCCTCCCCCGCGCTCGGACGGTTCAACGCATCGATGCGGCGGAGAGTCTGCGTCGCCACCGCCTCGGCGCTGTCGAACAACCGCACCCCGGCGGGGAGCTGAGCCGCGATCTCGTCGGCCATCAACGGATAGTGAGTGCATCCCAGCACCACCCCGCCCACATCGTCGGGTGTGCGCTCCACGGCGGAGGCGATGGCTGCGGTGGCCGCGTCCCGCTCGCCGCGGTCGATCGCCTCGGCGAGACCGTGGCACGCGACACCCACCACGGAACTCCCGTTCCCGAACTTCTCGATCAGATCGGCCTGATACCGGCTCGCCGTCGTCGCCGCGGTCGCCCAGACGGCCACCGACTCACATGCGGCAGCCGCCGGCTTGATCGCCGGAACCGTGCCGACGACCGGAACAGCCGGTCCGACGAACTCCCGGACGTGGTCGAGCGCGGTGACGCTCGCCGTGTTGCACGGCAGCACGATCACCTCGGCCCCGCGGTCGAGGCAGCGCTGCGCGGTCGCGAGAACACGGTCGATCACCCACTGCTCCGGCTTGGGACCCCACGGAGCCCCGTCCGGATCCAGAGCGAGGATCAGATCCAGTTCGGGTCGCAACTTGCGCAGCCACGCCGACGTCGGCAGCATGCCGAGACCCGAGTCGATGAGCGCAACAATCACCCGGAGAATCTATCGCGCCCCCGCCCGGCCGCCTACGCCGACGCGGCCTCGAGGACCTCGCCGATCGGAGTTCCCGCCGCGATCTTGCCCCGCATCTTCATCACGCCGCCCGCCATTCCACCGCCGACGACACCGGCCAGGATGCCGTCCCGCTCGTAGTAGGCGAGGAACTTGCGGCCGTCGTCCTTGATCACGTGCACCTCGTCGGTGGCCGCTACCGTGCCCAGTGCCTGGATCTTGATGTCGTACTGGTCGCTCCAGAAGTACGGCACCTGAGCGGCGGCGTTCTCGTCGCCGGTCCCGGTCAACGCCCCGGCGAGGATCTTGGCCTGCTCACCGGCATTGCTCCAGTGCTCGACGCGCTTGCGGCCGCCCACCCGCAGCTGCCACGCGGCCACGTCGCCGACCGCCCACACGTGCGGGACCGCCGTGCGTCCGACTCCGTCGCACACCACACCGTTGGCCAGTTCGACACCCGAGCCGTCGAGCCACGCGGTGACCGGCACCGAGCCGACCCCGATCGCCACGACGTCGACGTCCACCTCGGTTCCGTCGCCGAGGACGGATCCGGTGACCCGGTCCGACCCCACCAGCGACGTGAGCCCGACACCAGCCCGCAGATCGACCCCCTCGCCGGTGTGCAGCCGGGCGACGAATCCGCCGATCTTCTCGCCGAGCACGGACGCGAGCGGCGTCGGCTGCGGCTCCACCAGCACCACGTCGAGACCACCGACCCGCATGCTCGCCGCCAGCTCGCAGCCGATGAACCCCGCACCGACGATCAGTGCGCGCTTGCCCTCGGCGAGGTCCGCGCGCAACGCCAGGCTCTCGTCGATGGAACGGAGAACGTGGACGCCCGCGAGGTCCGGCAGCCCCGGGATGCGCCGCGGCACGAGGCCGGTGGCGATCACCAGTTCGTCGTAGCCGAGTTCGGTCTCGTCGGCGAGTCTCAGGATGCGGGATCCGGTGTCCACCGAGGCCGCCTCGACCCCCAGACGCAAGTCGATGTTCTTCTCGTCGAAGAACTCCCGCGGCTTGAGCGTGGTGTCGCTCTTCTCCCCGCGCATCACTTCCTTCGACAGCGGTGGGCGGTCGTACGGAAGGTGCGGTTCACCGCCGAGAAGAACCAGGTCACCCTCGTATCCGGCCCGCCGGAGTTCCTCGGCTGTCCGCAGACCTGCCAGGCCCGCTCCCACGATCACAATTCTCTGCACGCGACCACATTATGCGCTCCGCGCCCGTGAGTACTTGTTAACCGCGGGCGGTTAACAAGTACTCACGGGTCAGAGATCGGCGATGGCCTCGAGAGGCCGGGTGCGGGCGGCGCGACTCGCCGGCCACAGTGCTGCGAGCACGCCGACCACGCCCGATCCGAGCAGCATCGCGACCACCTGCCCCCACGGCACGGTCACCTGGTCGAGACCCTGATCCTTCAGGGTGCTCACGAAGCCCCAGCCGAACGCGATGCCGAGCAGTACGCCGACGGCCGCACCGAACACGGCGATCAGCATCGACTCCAGGTAGATCGTGCGACGCATCTGGGACCGCTGCATTCCGACCGCGCGAAGCATGCCGATCTCCCGCCTGCGCTCGACCACCGACAGCGCGAGTGTGTTGATGATGCCGAGGATCGCGATCACGACGGCGAGCGCGAGCAGTCCGTACAGGATGGCGAGGAGAGTGTCGATCTGCTGCCCCTGTGTTCCCTTGAACTGTTCCCGGTCCTGCACCTGAACGACGACGAACTGCTTGGTCGCGGATTCGAGGTCGGCGCGCAGCTGCGTCAGATCCGCACCTGGCTTCGCGTCGACGAGGACCGCCAGGTCGGGAATGGTCGCCGCGGGCATCACCTGGCGGTACACGTCGTCCGAGACGAGCCAGTCGCCGACCAGCTGGTTGTCCTCGAAGACGCCGGTGACCTCGGCGTCGACGACCTTCCCGTCGGCGCTCGTCATCGGGACCGTCGTCCCCAGCGTCCAGCCCTTCTGCGCGGCCGTCGTCTGGGACACGACGAGGTGGTTGCCCGTCAGATCGGCGCCGCCCTCGACGAGCTTGTAGTCGAGGACGCCCTCGAGCGGGCCGTCCAGCGACGCGCCCTGCTGCTGCTCGTCGTCGACCTTGACGGACACCGGATGCAGGGCGGCGGCGCTCTGGACGTCGTCGAGGTTCCGCACGGCCCTCGCCGCGCCGCTGGGCACACCGATCTGGTTGGGTCCGGTGAGCACGTAGTCGGCGGACACCCCCGAGTCGACGAGCTGGTTGACGCTGGCCTTCGCGGACGCGCCGAACACACCGATCACGGACACGAGCATCAGACCGAGCGTCAGCGCGAACGCGGTGGCGGCGGTGCGGCGCGGATTCCGCACGGCGTTGGTGCGGGCCAGGCGCCCGACCGGGCCGAACGGCTTGGCCAGCACCGCTCCGAGGGCCCCGACAATCGGCCGGGACAACGCGGGGGCGGCGAACAGCACGGCCAGGATCAGACCGAGCGCTCCGGCACCGACGACGGCGGCGGCGCCTCCACCCGTGCCCCGCGATCCGATGACGAGTCCCACGACGCCGAGGACACCGAGGACGGCACCGGCGATGGTGCGCACGTGCAGCGAGTCACCGGTGGACGCGAATTCCTCCCGCATCGCCGCGACCGGCGGCACCTTGGACGCGCGCCGGGCGGGTGCGTACGCGCTGATCGTCGTCACGAGCACCCCGACCACGAGGGCGATGAGAATCGTGCGCGGCCCCACCTGCAGGGGACCTTCGGGCAGACCGACGTCGAACGCGTTCAGCAGTCCGCGCAGGCCGTAGGCCAGGCCGACGCCGGCGGCGATCCCGATCGCACTGCCGATCACGCCGACCACGAGGGCCTCGAAGACCACGGAACGTCCCACCTGCTTGCGGCTGGCACCGATCGCGCGGAGCAGCGCCAGCTCCCGCAGACGCTGGGCCACGATCATCGAGAACGTGTTGTAGATGATGAATGTGCCGACAAGCAGGGCGATCGCACCGAACGCGAGGAGGAAGTAGTTGATGAAACTCAGCGCCTCCGTCACCTGCGCCTTGGTCTCCTCGCGCACCTCGTCGCCGGTCTGGACCTTCGCGTCGGGAAGGGCCGCGGCGATCTCGTCGCGCAGTTCGGTCTGGGACAGACCCGTCCCGGCGACGTCGATGTACTCGACGTGCTTGCCGTCGGTGAAGAGTTCGCGGGCCTGCGAGTCGACGAACGTCGCGCCGATGAATCCGCCGGTCTCGTTGCCGGTGTCGTAGATGCCCGAGACGGTGACGTCGACCATGCCACGAGCGGGCACGAGAACTTTGGTGGTGTCGCCGACCGCCAGTTGCGCACGGTCGGCGGCACTGGCGTTGACGGCCATCTGGCCGACCTGGGCAGGCGGCCCGCCCTGAACGTATTCGTCGGGTTCACCGAGCGCCTGACCCGGCGGCAGGTAGGACTCGCCGATGCTCGGCGCACCACCCGTCTGGACGGCGGCGCCGTCGGAGTCGATCAGGACGATCTGCCCGCTGACGGCAGGTGCGACCGCGCGCACTCCGCCGAGCGCGGTGATGGTGTCGAGGTCGGCGAGGGGCACTCCGCTGGAGTTGCGCTCCTCGCTCGACACCCGGACGTCGACCCCTTGCGCGGTGTTCTCGAAGATCGAGTCGAACGTCTTCTGGAGCGTGTCGGTGAAGACGAAGGAGCCTGCGACGAAGGCGGTGCCGAGCACCACGGACAGCACCGTCAGTGCCAGCCTGACCTTGTGCGCCGCCAGGTTGCGCAGCGACACCTTGCGCATCGGAGCGCTGGATGTGGACGCCATGCGGTCAGACCGCCGCGTCGGACGCGAGGGCGTGGGCGGGCTCGTCGAGTCGCTTCATCGTGTCGAGTACCGAATCGGCCGTCGGATCACGCAGTTCGTCGACGATCTTGCCGTCGGCGAGGAAGACCACCCGGTCGGCGTAGGCCGCCGCGCGGGGATCGTGCGTGACGATGACGACGGTCTGGTGGAACTCGTCCACCGCGGCCCGCAGGATCGACAGCACCTCACCCGAGGACTTCGAGTCGAGATTGCCGGTGGGCTCGTCGCCGAAGATGATCTCCGGCTGCCCGGCCAGGGCACGGGCACACGCGACGCGCTGCTGCTGACCTCCGGACAATTCGCCGGGGCGATGCTCGAGACGGTCCTGCAGTCCGAGCTTGGTGAGCACGTTCTCGAGCCACGCGGCGTCCGGCTTGCGGCCCGCGATGTCCAGCGGAAGCGTGATGTTCTCCAGTGCCGTCAGCGTCGGCACCAGGTTGAACGCCTGGAACACGAAGCCGATCCGGTCGCGTCGCAGCTGCGTCATCTGCTTGTCCGTCAGCGTCGTCAACTCGGTGTCGCCGATGAGGACGGAACCCGAACTGGCCGCGTCGAGACCGGCCAGGCAGTGCATCAGCGTCGACTTACCGGAACCGGACGGTCCCATGATCGCAGTGAACTCACCACGGGCGAACTCCGCGGATACCGCGCTGAGCGCGTGGACCTGGGTGTCGCCGGTGCCGTACGTCTTGGACAGCTCGACAGCACGGGCAGCGACAGCGGGGGCATGCGTGCTCATGATCGCCTTTCGTCATTCCTCTTGTGGCGGTCCGGCCCCGTGGTGACGGGCCGGGACGGTGCACGCGCGGCGCACTCCTCCATCTTGTCGACACCCGCGGCGGCCCGCCATCAGGGACCACCCTGATCTTCGATCCTCGCGGACGTGATCTCGGACACGGAGACCCGCACGGAAACGCCCACAACGGAAGTACCGACCTGGGAGAATTCCGGTATCGCCGGCGCGAAGGAGAGCCTCATGGCCATCGAATCCCCCAAACCCCGGGCGGGATCGCGGTTCCTCGACGCGTTCCTGCAGTCACCGTTTGCCGGGCTGGCGCCGTGGATCCTGATGTCACTGCTGTCCGGCCCCGGGCGGTTCGAGGAATCGGTCGCCACCGCTCTCGGGTTGTCGATCCTGTTCCTGTTCCTCGGCCACCGCCGGGGCGGAACCCTCAAACCCCTCGAAGTGTTCGACATCCTCTACTTCGGCGGCCTCGCCGCGATCGGACTGTTCGCCTCCGACGACCTGATCACCTGGCTGGAGAAGTGGTCGGGCGAAATGTCGAGCCTGGCGCTGGTCGCATTCGCGTTCGGGTCGTTGCTGCTGCGCAATCCGTTCACCCTGCCGTACGCGAAAGAGACCACACCCGAGGAGTATTGGACCTCGCCGCTGTTCCTCAAGGTCAATCAGCTCATCACGCTGGTGTGGGCGCTGTCCTTCACGGTGTCGGCGGCGGCGGGACTGTACGGCGACCTGGTCCTCGACCAGCCGGACAATTTCTGGACGGGCTGGATCATCCCGATCGGGGCGTTGCTGTTCGCGCTGTCCTTCACCGAGTGGTATCCGGACGTGGCGAGCGCGCAGGCGCCGCGGGAGCCCGGAGAACCGGAAGAGGTGGCACCGCCCCTCGTCAAACTGTTCGACTTCCTGCCGCCGTTCGTGGTCGGCGTGGGGATCGCCATGCTCGTCACCGACAACGACCCCGACTGGCTGGGCATCACCCTGATCGTGGTCGGCGCCATCGGCACCGCCGCGCTGCGACGCGCGGACGCACAGAGCCGAAGCAGTTCGGCCGCGTGAGGCAAAACGTCACTGATCGGATCACCGGCTACTAGCCTGATGTGACTGACGTCACAGACGAGAGGTGGGCGCATGTCGGACGCCGACAACGAGATCATCTTCGACCGACTCGCGCACTGGGCGCAGGTCCGTCCGGACGACGTCGCCGTGCAGTTCCAGGGCACCGAATACACGTGGTCCGGATGGCACGACCGGATCCTGCACATCGCGGGAGCCTTGGCGGAGGGCGGAATCGGGGCCGGTGACACGGTCGCGTTCGTCGACAAGAACCATCTGTCCTGCCTCGAGGTCACCTACGCCGCCTCGCTCCTCGGCGCGGCCGCCGCAGTTCCCAACTGGCGACTGGCCGGTGAGGAACTCGACTACGTGATCAACGACTCCGGGGCACGGATCCTGTTCGTGGGCAACGAGTTTCTCCAACAGGTCATGGCGCTCCGCGACCGGCTGACCGGCATCGAGCAGATCGTCACCGTCGGCGGAGAACACGACGAGTTCGAGCCGTGGCTCGGCGAGGCGTCCGTGCTGAAGTCGGCGCCGGATGTCGCCGCGGATGCCACCGCACTGATCCTGTACAGCTCGGGAACCACCGGCAGGCCGAAGGGAGTTCAGCTGACCCACCGCAACCTGATCGCCCACAGCACCGCGGTGCTCGAGATCCTGCCCGCGCGGCACGACGACTGCCTGCTCGTCGCCATGCCGCTGTTCCACGTCGGCGGGAGTTGCTACGCGATCATGGGCGTGCACGCCGGCGCCCGCTGCCACTTCACCAGGGAGGCCGACGCCCCGTCCCTGTTCGGCGCGCTCGCGGCGGGCGCGAACATCGCGTTCCTCGTGCCGCCGGTGATCGCCGGAGTGCTCGCCGCGGGCGAGCAGGCCGTGGCCGCGTTCGGTGCGCTGCATCGCATCACGTACGGCGCGGCGCCGATGCCGCTGCCGTTGCTGCGCAGCGCGCTCGCCGCCTGGCCGGAGGCGGAGTTCGTCCAGGTCTACGGAATGACCGAATGCGCGGGTGTCGTCACCGCCCTGCTACCCGAGGTGCATCGCGACGAGGCGCAGGAGGAGAGGATGGCCTCGGCGGGACAGCCCATTCCCGGTGTGGAGATGCGCATCGTGGACCCGGCCACCGCCGAGGACGTCGCCCCCGGCGAGACGGGCGAACTGTGGTGGCGTTCGGAACAACGCACGCCCGGGTATCTCGGCAAGCCCGAGGCGACGGCGGAGGCCATCACCGCCGACGGGTGGTTGCGCAGCGGCGACATGGGCCGTGCGGACGCCGACGGTTTCGTGTTCATCGAGGACCGGCTCAAGGACATGATCATCACCGGCGGGGAGAACGTGTACTCCCCCGAGATCGAACGGGTGCTCGTCGAACACCCGGCCGTGGCGGAGGTAGCGGTGATCGGCGTGCCCGACGATCACTGGGGTGAGACGGTCAAGGCCGTCGTCGTGCCGGTGACCGGGACGAATATCGAACCGGACGAGCTGATCCACTACACCCGCCAGCGTCTGGCGAAGTTCAAGTGCCCGACGACGGTCGACGTCGTCGACCTGCTGCCCCGCAACCCCACCGGCAAGGTCCTCAAGCGGGAACTCCGCGCGCCGTACTGGAAGGACCGCACCCACAAGCTCGTGTGACCGCCGTCCATACTGGAGCCGTGACCGTTCGATGCCCCTGCCTGCTCGGTGAACCGTACGACGAGTGCTGCGGGAGGTATCACCGCGGCGAGACGAAGGCGCCCACGGCCGAGCGCCTCATGCGATCCCGGTTCAGCGCGTTCGCCGTCCTGGATGCCGACTACCTGCTCGCGACCTGGCATCCGAGCACGCGGCCCGGGACCCTGGACCTCGATCCGGAGCAGCGCTGGACCCGCCTCGACATCCTGGGCACGAGCGGCGGCGGACTGCTCGACACCACCGGCACCGTCGAGTTCCGCGCGCACTACGTCCTGGACGGCCACCGCGAATCGCTGCACGAGAACAGCCGATTCGTCCGTGAGGACGGCAATTGGCTGTACCTGGACGCGATCGCGACGCCACGCCAGGGGCTCCCTCGAGTCTGATCTCACCCGGCTTACGATCGGATCATGATCAACCACCGGATCGGTCCCTTCGCCGCGCTCGCCGCCTGCGCCCTGACCTTGACGCTCACCGGATGCTCGGAGTCGAACTCCGCCAGCAGTGTGGCGGCGACGTCACCGGCCGCGGCCGCCACCACCAGTAGCGCCCTCGAATCCGAGTCGGCGCCGATCCCGACCGACGCGTCACCGAAATCGTCCGCGGCGTCCGAGTCCGCGAAGCTCACGGTCACCGACGTCCGCGTCGGCGAGCACGAGGGATTCGACCGCGTGGTGTACGAACTCGGAGGCAAGGGCACGCCGGGCTGGCGGGTCGCGTACGTGGACGAGGCGGTGCAGGACGGCAGCGGCAAGACGATCCCGGTGTCGGGCAACGGCATCCTGCAGGTACAGATCGACGGCTCGGCGTACCCGTTCGACAGTGATGTGGAGGGATACTCGGGCCCCAACCCGGTGCCCGGTGTTCCCGGCGGCACGGTGACCGAGGTCAACGGCGCGCTCGTGTTCGAAGGCGTCACGCAGTCGTTCATCGGCGTGACGCAACCGGACCGTCCCTTCACGGTGTCGGCCCTGTCCGATCCGACGCGGGTGGTCGTGGACGTCGCGAAGTAGCGCTTCACGCCCGCGGCTTGACCTCGAGTAAAGTTGAGGTTCTACCGTCGTGTCATACCCCGGCTCTACCGTGGGGGGATAGCGACAGGAGGCCGCTGGCATGAGCATGGAAGTCACGGCGTGGAACGCGATGTACAACGCGATGCACGCCCAAGAGGATCGTCGACCCTTCTCCCGCACGACGTTGCGGCGGATAGCCCGATTCGCCCTGCCGCACCGTCGCAGCCTCGGGTGGTATCTGCTGCTCAGCGTCGTCACGGCCGCGCTGGCCGTGGCCACCCCGGTGCTGGCGGGCCGTGTCGTCAACGCCATCGTCGGGGGCGACGCGGTGTCCGTCGTCGTGCGCCTCGCGGCACTCATCGCGGTCATCGCAGTACTCGAATCCGCGCTGGCCCTGTGGACGCGGTGGCTGTCGGCGAGCATCGGTGAGAACCTGATCCTCGATCTGCGGACAGCCGTGTTCGACCACGTGCAGAGGATGCCGATCGCCTTCTTCACCCGCACTCGCACCGGCGCGCTGGTCAGCCGCCTCAACAACGACGTGATCGGTGCACAGCGCGCGTTCAGCGACACACTGTCGGGCGTGGTGTCCAACCTGGTGACGCTCGGCATCACGCTCATCGTGATGATCGGGATCTCCTGGCAGATCACGCTGTGCGCGCTGTTGCTGTTGCCGATCTTCGTCCTGCCCGCCCGCAGGATGGGCGCGCGGCTGGCGCAACTCAATCGTGAGGCGGCGAACCACAATTCGGTGATGAGCACGCAGATGACCGAGCGGTTCTCGGCGCCCGGTGCCACGCTCGTCAAGCTGTTCGGCCGCCCGTCGGACGAGTCCGCCGAGTTCGCGGTCCGTGCCCGGCGGGTGCGGAACATCGGTGTCCGCACGGCGATGCTGCAGTCGGTGTTCGTCACCGCACTCACGCTCGTGTCGGCGCTCGCACTCGCGCTCGTCTACGGACTGGGCGGGTTCTACGCACTGCGCGGACAACTCGACGCGGGAGCCGTCGTCGCGATGGCGATGCTGCTGAGCCGGTTGTACTCTCCCCTCACCGCACTGGCCAGCGCGCGCATGGACGTGATGAGCGCGCTGGTGAGCTTCGAGCGCGTCTTCGAGGTCCTCGACCTGAAGCCGCTGATCGCAGAGAAGCCCGACGCGGTCGCGGTGCCCGACGGCCCGGTGTCGGTGGAGTTCGACTCCGTGGAGTTCGCGTATCCCTCGGCCGACAAGGTGTCGCTGGCGTCGCTCGAGGAGGTCGCGACCCTCGACACCCGCGGCGGCGTCGACGTGCTGCACCGGTTGTCGTTCCGTGCCGAACCCGGGCAGATGGTCGCGCTGGTGGGATCGTCCGGAGCAGGCAAGTCCACCATCGCCCAACTGGTTCCCCGCCTCTACGACGCGGACGCGGGCTCGGTGAAACTCGGCGGGGTGGACGTGCGCGATCTGACCGCCGACTCCGTGCGGGCCACCGTCGGCATGGTGACTCAGGACGGGCACCTCTTCCACGACACCGTGCGGGCCAACCTGCTGCTCGCCCGCCCGGGCGCCACGCCGGCCGAACTCGCGGAGGTGCTGGAACGGGCGCGGCTCACCGACCTCGTCGCCGCTCTGCCCGACGGCCTCGACACCGTCGTCGGCGAGCGCGGCTACCGGCTGTCGGGAGGCGAACGCCAGCGGCTGACCATCGCGCGCCTGCTGCTCGCGCATCCGCGGGTCGTCATCCTCGACGAGGCGACGGCGCACCTCGACTCCACGTCCGAGGCCGCCGTCCAGGAGGCGCTGGGCGAGGCCCTCGCCGGCCGGACCGCCGTCGTGATCGCGCACCGGTTGTCGACCGTCCGCGCTGCCGATCTGATCCTCGTGGTCGAGGCCGGGCGCATCGTCGAACGCGGCACCCACTCCGAACTGCTCGCCGCGGGCGGCCGGTACGAGGAGCTGTACCGCACTCAGTTCGACACGGGCACGATCTCGTCCCCGACCCTCACCGAGGTGCTGAGGTGAGTCTGCGAATGGCGGAGAGGGGCAGGCCGATCCAATTCGGGCGGTTCCTCGCCTCGTACACGGTCTCGTACACCGCCTTGTCGAGTTCGTAGGCCCGGAGCAACGCCGCCGCCTTGCGTGGGTCGGTGCCCGACACGGAGGCATAGCCCTCACAGAAGGCGTCGGCGTTGCGCTGGGCCCACTCCCTCGCGCGGAAGTCCCGCTGCGACGCCGCGCCCATCGCTCCCATCGGCACCGAATCGGCCAGCAGATGATGGGCGGCGTAGTCGAAGGAACGCAGCATTCCCGCGACGTCCCGCAACGGACTGTCCCGTTCCCGGCGCTCGTCGAGCGTCTTGGCGGGCTCCCCCTCGAAGTCGATGAGCAGCCACCGCTCCGGCGTCCGCAGCACCTGACCGAGGTGGAGGTCGCCGTGAATCCGCTGGACGGTGGTGGCGCCCAGCGCTTCCGCCTCGGCGAACTTGTCCCGAACGGCGGCAGCCACCTCTCCCAGTTCGGGCACGATCGAGGTGGCGGCGTCCAGCCTGCGCGTCATCGCCTCCACAGTCGTCGACGCAACCTGTCGTTCCTCCGCACCGAGCGCACGCGCCAGGGTCGCGTGCACCTCGGCGACCGCGGCGCCCATCCGGTAGGACTCACCGGCGAAGTCCGTCCCCAACTCCGCGGCGTGGAGATCCGCTTCGATCAGGAGGTCGCGGACGCTGCCGAGCGCCATACTCCACCCGTCCGCCGAGTTGGCCTCGAAATCCTGCACCATGGCGAGGGTGGTCAGAATCCCGGCCACGTCCGTCTCCATCCACGCCCGCAGCGTCGCCACGTATTCGCTGCCCGCTTCGGCGAGCGCGAGGTGCAGTTCGACGTCGGGGTTCACGCCCGGCGTGACCAGACGGAAGATCTTCATCAGGAGCTTTTCCCCCAGCACCACCGACGTGTTCGACTGCTCCGCGCCGAGCGTCCGCCCGCGGAGTCCCGGTTCGATCACGGTGCCCGGCACGGTCTTCAACTGCACCGGCCCGGTCCCCTCGGCCTCGGACAGCAGGTCGGCGTACAGGGTGATGATCTCGGCATCGTGCAGGCCGTCGTACGCGATCATGATGTTCCCGTCGCCGTCCGGCAGCGCCCACGGCTCGAGGTCCTCGGGCAGATGACTGCGGAACCCCAGCGGTATCTGGTACACCTGCTGCTGCCCTGCCTCGAACTCCACCGACACCAGGAGATGCTCGGCGGAGAACCCGAAGACCGACATCAGCTCGTGGCGCAGCAGGATCCGCACCCCCGAGATGGTGGTGCCCTTGGCGGCGAACCACCGCCGGTCCGGCAGCCACCGGACGAGTTGCCGCTCGAGGGTCTCGTCGGGAATGCGTTCACTGCTGGGTTCGTTCACTGCTGCACCGCCTGTTCCGCTTCGCTGCTGACCGGGTGTCCGCTCACCGCGCCGTCGGATTTCGGATCCGGTTGCAGCGCAAACCAGAAGAATCCGTGACCGGGGAGTGTGATCATGTACCCGTCGTCCCCGATGGAGGGGAAGGGAACGGAACCGGTGAGCTCCACGGGGATTCGGCCGGCGAACTGGGTGAGGTCCAGGATCACCGCCTGCGGGAACCTGGACAGGTTGTTGACGCACAGAATGACGTCGCTGTACGGCCGATCCTGGCTCGGCGGCGTCTCCCGCACATACGACAGGACGGCCGGGTTCGCGCTGCCGAGTTCGGTGAACGAGGCGGTTCCGAACGCCGGATGCTGTTTGCGAACCTGGATCAGGCGGCGAGTCCAGTGCAGCAACGAGTTGGTCGAGTTCATCTGCGCCTCGACGTTCACCGACTGGTAGCCGTACGTCGGGTCCATGATGACCGGCAAATACATTCGGGCCGGATCGGCACGGGAGAATCCGGCGTTGCGGTCGGGAGTCCACTGCATCGGTGTCCGCACCGAGTCCCGATCGCCGAGCCAGATGTTGTCGCCCATGCCGATCTCGTCACCGTAGTAGAGGACGGGCGAACCCGGCAGGCTCAGCAGCAGCGCGGTGAACAGCTCGAGCTGGTTCCGATCGTTCTCGAGCAACGGCGCGAGACGTCGCCGGATGCCGATGTTCGCCTTCATCCGCGGATCCTGCGCGTACTCGGAATACATGTAGTCCCGCTCCTCGTCCGACACCATTTCGAGTGTCAGCTCGTCGTGGTTCCGGAGGAAGATTCCCCACTGGCACGAGCTCGGAATCGGCGGGGTCTGCGCGAGGATCTCGGAGATCGGGAACCGGTTCTGCCGCCGCACGGCCATGAAGATGCGGGGCATCAGCGGGAAGTGGAACGCCATGTGGCACTCGTCGCCCACGTCCGGCTCCCCGAAATACTCCACGACGTCCGACGGCCACTGATTGGCTTCGGCGAGAAGCGCCCGCCCCGGGTACTCGGCGTCCATGACGGCCCTGCATTTTTTGAGAAACGCATGGGTCTCGGGCAGGTTCTCGCAGTTGGTGCCCTCCCGCTCGAACAGATAGGGCACGGCGTCGAGCCGGAAGCCGTCGATTCCGAGGTCCAGCCAGAACCGCAGCACGTCGATCATCGCGTCCTGGACGTCGGGATTGTCGTAGTTCAGGTCCGGCTGATGGGAGAAGAATCGATGCCAGTAGTACTGCTTGCGCACCGGATCCCACGTCCAGTTGGACGTCTCGGTGTCGACGAAGATGACGCGCGCGTCCGGATACCCCCCGTCGCGGTCCGACCACACGTAGAAGTCGCCGTACGGGCCCTCGGGGTCGGTGCGCGACTCCTGGAACCATGCGTGCGTATCGGACGTGTGGTTCATGACAAGGTCCGTGATGACTCTGATCCCGCGGCGGTGCGCCTGATCGAAGAGCTGGACGAAATCCTCGACCGTCCCGAACTCCGGGAGCACCGCACGGAAGTCGCGGATGTCGTATCCGCCGTCGCGGAGCGGTGAATCGTAGAACGGCGGCAGCCACAGGCAATCGACGCCGAGCCAGGACAGGTAGTCGAGCTTGGACGTCAGCCCCCGGAGATCGCCCGTTCCGTCGCCCGAGGAATCGAAGAACGCGCGAACCAGAACCTCGTAGAACACCGCGGTCTTGAACCACTCGTTGTCCACTTGCAGTTCTCTGGCGTGGAAGAAGTCCTCGGACCGGGCCTCGATGATGTGGCCTTCGAGGTCGTGTTCCGGTGGGGCCGCGCCCTCCCGGGACGGGTCGGCGAAGGCCGACGACGAATCTTCCAGGGCCATAAGCACCTCGGTTCGCGACTCGATCACAGGAACGGGGGCGTTCCCCGGACACGTGCCTCGATCGTAGGTCGGTCCTGCCCGAACCGCTGGAAACGCGCGCAGCCTCCCCAGGTTTCGGTGGGCGGGGCCGCGTCCTGCCCGTCCGGTCCAAACGCGCTCGGGGCGCTGCAGCCTGCGGCTATTCTGATTTCGGCGGGCGCCGTCGGGCGTTCCGATGTGAGACAACGGAATGAGTAGCCATGGTGGATCGAACGGGCGAGCGTCGCGAGGTTCTACCGATTCCCGATCGGCAGCATCTCGGCCTGACGACCTACGACGCGAAGGATCCGGACACCTCGTTCCCGCCCATCGAGCCGCTGCTGCCACCCGAGGGCGCCCCGAATGTGCTGGTGGTCCTCCTGGACGACGTGGGATTCGGCGCCAGCAGCGCGTTCGGCGGGCCCGCGCAGACACCGACCGCGGAGCGACTGCAGGCCGGGGGGCTCACGTACACCCGGTTCCATACCACCGCCTTGTGCGCACCGACCCGTGCGGCCCTGCTCAGCGGCCGCAATCATCACTCGGTCGGAATGGGCATGATCACCGAGACGGCGACGTCGGCGCCCGGTTCGTCCGGGCTCCGTCCGAACACCAAGGCCGCATTGCCGATGACGTTGAAACTCAACGGCTATTCGACGGCCCAGTTCGGCAAGTGCCACGAGGTGCCGCCGTGGCAGACCTCGCCGGTCGGCCCGTTCGACGCGTGGCCGTCCGGTGGCGGCGGCTTCGAGTACTTCTACGGGTTCATCGGGGGCGAGAACAACCAGTACTACCCGGCGCTCTACGAGGGCTTCGCCCCCGTC
Organism: Rhodococcus sp. JS3073; assembly: GCF_026810085.1. Taxonomy (NCBI): domain Bacteria; kingdom Bacillati; phylum Actinomycetota; class Actinomycetes; order Mycobacteriales; family Nocardiaceae; genus Rhodococcus; species Rhodococcus sp. JS3073. Next base: position 1,333,736 of record NZ_CP113951.1, read on the forward strand.
GAGCCCGACAAGACACCCGAGGAGGGCTACCACCTCACCGAGGACCTCGCCGACCACGCGATCGACTGGGTGCGCACCCAGAAGGCGCTCGCCCCGGACAAGCCGTTCTTCGTCTACTTCGCCCCGGGCGCCACCCACGCACCGCACCACGTGCCGCCGGAGTGGGCGGACAAGTACGCCGGCCGGTTCGCGGGCGGCTGGGACGCGCAGCGTGAGTCGATCCTCGAGCAGCAGAAGCAGCGCGGGGTCGTGCCCGCCGACGCCGAATTGACCGCGCGCCCGGATGCGATCCCGGCGTGGGACGAGATGGACGATGCGCTGAAGCCGGTGCTGGAACGTCAGATGGAGGTGTATGCGGGTTTCCTCGAGCACACCGATTTCCATGTCGGCCGCGTGATCGACGCGATCGACGCGATCGGCGCTCTCGACAACACGCTCGTGTACTACATCATCGGCGACAACGGTGCCTCCGCCGAAGGCACGCTCAACGGTGCATTCAACGAAATGGCGAACTTCAACGGCCTCGCCGCGATCGAGACGCCGGAGTTCATGGCGGAAGTGAAGGACAAACTCGGGACCACGGACGCCTACAACCACTACTCGGCGGGCTGGGCGTGGGCGATGTGCGCGCCGTTCCAGTGGACCAAGCAGGTGGCCTCGCACTGGGGTGGCACCCGCAACGGCACGATCGTGCACTGGCCCGCCGGCATCGGCAGCCGAGGCGAGACCCGGTCTCAGTTCACCCACGTCATCGACGTCGCGGCGACGGTGCTCGAGGCCTCCGGGCTGCCGGAACCCACGTTCGTGAACGGGGTGCAACAGGCCCCGATCGAGGGCACCAGCATGGTGTACAGCTTCGACGAGGCGGACGCCCCGGAACGCCACGACCTGCAGTACTTCGAGATGGCAGGCAACCGCGGCATCTACTACAAGGGCTGGAGCGCCGTCACCCGGCACAGCACTCCGTGGCTATCGAACGAGGTGCTGCCCGCGCTCGACGACGACGTGTGGGAGCTCTACGACGGGACCACCGACTGGACGCAGGCCCACGACCTGGCCGCGGAGATGCCCGAGAAGCTCGCGGCGTTGCAGCGCCTGTGGCTGATCGAAGCGGTGAAATACAACGTGCTGCCCATCGACGACCGCCGGTTCGAACGCCTCAACCCGACGATCGCCGGCCGGCCCCAACTGGTGTCCGGCAGCAGGCAGGTGCTGTTTCCCGGGATGAAGCGGCTCAGCGAGCACAGTGTCATCGACATCAAGAACCGGTCGTTCTCGGTGACCGCGGCCGTCGAGACGGCGAAGAACGCCACCACCAACGGTGTCGTCATCGCGCAGGGCGGTCGCTTCGGCGGATGGGCCCTCTACGTCAAGGAGGGGCGGGCTGCGTTCGTCTACAACCTCCTCGGCATGAAGGAGTTCACGACCGAGGCCACCGAAGACCTGCCCGCAGGCAGTCGTCAGATTCGAGCGGAGTTCGCCTACGACGGCGGCGGTCTCGCGAAGGGCGGCAACGTCACCCTCTATTACGACGGCCGCAGCGTCGGCTCCGGCCGCGTCGAACAGACGCAGCCGATGATCTTCTCCGCGGACGAGACGACCGACATCGGCGACGACTACGGGATGCCGGTCAGCGCCCACTACGTGGGAGAAACCAAGTTCAACGGGCGAATCGACGTCGTGCAGATCGACGTCGGCGACGACGACCACTCCCATCTGATCGACCCGGCGGAGGTGGCGAGGGTCGCGACGTCCCGCCAATGAGCTCGAAAAGTCGCTGATCGAGGACAGTAGGTGTCCGCTATCCGCGCAACACTGAATGCATGACCGAGACACCCAGCACCCAGAACCCCATCTCCGACGAGCGCGGACTCCTTCTCCTCATGCTGGACAACCAGCGCACCGCCTTCCGCAACGCGCTGTCCGGGCTGACGGAGGAGCAGGCCCGCAGTGTGCCCAGCGCCAGCGAGATGAGCCTGGCTTCCCTGCTCAAACACGTGATCGACGGCGAAGAGGCGATGACCTCCCGCATCACCGGGGCCCCGCGCGGTGTCGGCGACGACCCGGTGGCCGCGTGGATGGCCGCATGGAACGTCACCGAAGACGAGACCGTCGACGCCCTCCTCGCCCGCTTCGACGACGCACGGCGCGCCACCGAGGCCGCGGTCGCCGCCGAAACCGATCTGGATCGCGACGTCGACCTGCCCGCCGACGTGGCGCAGTGGATGGCGTCGGGAGTCGTCTTCACGGTCCGCTACATGCTGCTGCACCAGATCGAGGAACTGGCCCGGCACGCCGGTCACGCCGACATCATCCGGCAGTCCCTCGACGGCGCGCGCGCCGATACGCTGGCCGGCGGCGGCAGCTGGTCCTGACTGATTCCGTTCTCTCGGGTAAATTCTCCGTCCGGGCGGCGCTGCAGAGCCGCCCGACGAGACAACGAGGAGTTCAGGTGGACGGTATGAGCGTGATGCGACGCACGATCGCGGCGGCAACGGTCGGTATCGCGGCGACTTTCGGTCTCTCGGGCACGGCAGCGGCGGAACCGGCCACCCCCGACGACGTCCCCGGACTCGCCGAACTGCGCACCCAGGCCGACAAGCCCGAGGAGAAGGCCGCGGTCGAGGCACTGGCCACGTCGACTGTGCTGCGTGATGTCGCGGGCGCGTACACGCCGTTCCTCTACACCGCGCCGACCGTGGGCTGCGGCACCGTCGCACCGGTCACGCTGACGCTGGCATCGGGCACCACGGGGCCCACCGCCGAGGTGAAGGCCAACGAGATCAGCTTCCAGGCCCTGTCCGCGTACCCCGGTGTCGTGAAGTCGTCGGGCCTCAACGTCGCGTGGATCAACACCAGCACCGGCGCCAGCGGAATCCTGCCCCTCGACGGCGTCACCGAGGGCGGCTACCCGGCGCTGAACAAGGTCGTGACGACCGGTGCGGGCACCGTCGTCGCATCGATCTTCGGCACCGTCGGGTACACCAACGCGACCTGCTACGTGCTGCCGACGGTCGGCTCGTTCTTCGTTCCCGAGGAGGGCCCGCTGCCCGCCGAGGCGGCACAGCCCGCCCCGGCTCCCGCTCCCCCGGCGTAACCGCCGGGGATTCCGTTCCGGAGGGCCGCGCGAGGACTACTCGCGCGGCCTTTTCCTGCTGTCCCGGTCGCGTTGGAACTTCCCGCCTGCCCGATCGTCGCGGCCACCGCGCGGTCGGCCCGACGGCGGACCCGAATCGGGCTGCAACTGGATCAGCACACCGGAAATGCGGGTGCGACGCAGGGCTTCCAGAGTCTCGCTGGACAGGTCGGCGGGCAACTCCACCAGGCTGTGGTCGGGGCGGATGCTGATGTGCCCGAAGTCGCTGCGTCGCAGCCCACCCTCGTTCGCGATGGCACCGACGATCGCACCCGGCACGACACGGTGCCGCTTGCCGACCGCGATGCGGTACGTCGCGAGCTCCTGGCCCTCCGGTCCACGCGACCGCGTAGGGGGGCCGTCGTCGAACCGGCGCGCGGGGCGTTCGCGGGGCTCACGCTCGCGGCGGGGCGCGGGCGGCGGTTCGGGTGCCATGAGGAACGCCTCACCGTCGCGCGACTGCACCGCGAGCGCGGCGGCGATGTCGGCGAGCGGGACGTCGTGCTCCTGCTCGTAGTCCTCGATCATCTTGCGGAACAACGCCAGGTTGTCGGACGTGAGGCTCTCGGTGATCGAGTCGCCGAACTTGGACACACGCTGCGCGTTGACGTCGTCGACGCTGGGCAGCTGCATCTCGGCCAGCGGCTGACGGGTCGCCTTCTCGATGGCCTTGAGCAGGTGCCGCTCGCGCGGTGCCACGAACAGCAACGCCTCGCCCGCGCGCCCGGCGCGACCGGTGCGGCCGATCCGGTGGACGTACGACTCCGTGTCGTGCGGGATGTCGTAGTTGACGACGTGGGAGATGCGGTCGACGTCCAGGCCACGCGCGGCCACGTCGGTGGCGACGAGGATGTCGAGGGCGCCGCTCTTGAGCTGGCCGATGGTCCGCTCACGCTGAGCCTGCACGATGTCGCCGTTGATGGCCGACGCGGAGAAGCCACGAGACCGCAATTTTTCGGCGAGGTCCTCGGTGGCCTGCTTGGTGCGCACGAAGATGATCATCGCCTCGAAGTCCTCGACCTCGAGGACACGCGTCAGGGCGTCGAGCTTGCGCTGATGCGCCACCTGGACGTACCGCTGCGAGATGTTGGACGCGGTCGACGTCTTCGACTTCATCGTGATCTCGACGGGGTCGTGCATGTACTGCTTCGAGATCTTGCGGATGGCCCCTGGCATCGTGGCCGAGAACAGCGCCACCTGCTTGTACTCCGGGGTGTCGGCGAGGATGCGCTCGACGTCCTCCTGGAATCCCATCTTCAGCATCTCGTCGGCCTCGTCCAGGACGAGGTAGGAGAGCTTGGACAGGTCGAGCGTGCCCTTCTCCAGGTGGTCGATCACGCGACCGGGCGTGCCCACCACGACGTGTGCGCCGCGCCGCAATCCCGACAACTGGACGCCGTAGCTCTGACCGCCGTAAATGGGCAGGACATGCAGGCCCGGAATATGGGCGGAGTACTTGCCGAACGCCTCCGCGACCTGCAGCGCCAGCTCCCTCGTCGGCGCGAGGACCAATGCCTGCGGCGACTTCTGCGTCAGGTCGATCTTCGAGAGGATCGGTACCGCGAACGCAGCGGTCTTGCCGGTGCCGGTCTGCGCCAGGCCGACGACGTCGTTGCCGGCGAGGAGGGGCGGGATGGTGGCTGCCTGGATCGGCGAGGGCGACTCGTAGCCCACATCGGACAGTGCCTTCAAGACCCGATCATCGATGTCGAGGTCGGCAAAAGTGGGGGGTTCGGGGTCACGCTCGATATCACTCATTGACCAGCAGTTTAGTGCACGAGTCCACCGCGCATCGCCACGCCGCGGAAATATGCGGCGACCGGGACGGGAGACACCTGCCGCACCTCGTCGCCTAGCGTGGACGGCATGGTCGATGTCGCTGTCATTCAGTTCGCTCCCGGTCAGGACAAGCAGGAGAACCTGCGCACCCTCCGCACGCTCGCCGCCGAGGCCGCGGGCCGCGGTGCGAAGGTGGTGGTGGCGCCGGAGTATGCGATGTTCACGGCGCCGAGAACGGACGAGCGGATCGTCGAGTCGGCCGAGGGCCTGGACGGCGAGTTCGTCGGCGGGCTGGCCGCGACGGCGAAGGAACTCGGCGTCCATCTGGTGGCAGGGGTCAACGAGCAGCTGCCCGGAGACGATCGCATCTCGAACACCCTCGTCGCGCTCGGACCGGGCGGCGACATCGTCGCCACCTACCGCAAACTCCATCTTTACGACGCGTTCGGCTACAAGGAATCCGACGTCATCCGCGCCGGTGAGATCGGCGTCCCGGAGACCTTCGCCGTCGACGGCCTCACGTTCGGCATGCAGACCTGCTACGACCTCCGGTTCCCCGAGGTCACCCGCCGCATCGTCGACGCGGGCGCCGACGTGCTGCTGCTGCCCGCACAGTGGGTGCCCGGACCGTTGAAGGAGGACCACTGGTCCACTCTCGTGCGGGCACGCGCCATCGAGAACACCGTGTACGTGGCCGCCGCCGACCAGAGCGCGCGCACCGGGGCCGGGAACAGCATGATCGTCGATCCGATGGGTGTGACCCTCGCGTCGCTCGGTGAGCGGGTGGGCACCGCGGTCGCCGCGGTGAGCGCGGAGCGGATCACCGAGGTGCGGGAGAAGAATCCCGCCCTCGCCCTGCGCCGATTCACCGTCAGCGAGATCTGAACGGCCCGATCGGGAGTAGCGTCGGAGACGATCCGTTCTCCCCGATCACGGAGCGTTCGATGTTGTACACCAGTCGCGCCGACGCCGGTCGCAGACTGGCGGCCGCACTGGAGCACCTGCGCGGCACCGATCTGGTGGTGCTCGGCTTGCCGCGCGGCGGCGTCCCCGTCGCGTTCGAGATCGCTGCCGCCCTGTCGGCGCCCCTCGACGTCGTCCTCGTCCGCAAACTGGGTGTCCCGTGGCAGCCGGAACTCGCCATGGGCGCCATCGGCGAGGGTGAATCCCGGGTGATCAACGACGACGTTCTGCGCATCGCCCGGATCAGCAAGACCGCGCTCGCCATGGTCGAGGCGAAGGAGCGCCGCGAGCTCGAACGGAGGGCCCGGGTGCTGCGCGGCGGCAAGCCGCGAGCGTCACTGAAGGGGCGCACCGCCGTCCTCGTCGACGACGGTATGGCCACGGGCGCGACCGCGGCGGTGGCCTGCCAATCGGTGAAGAAACTGGGCGCGGCACGCGTGATCGTCGCGGTTCCGGTGGCGGCCCCCGAGGCAGTCGGCCGCTTGCGCGTGACCGCCGACGAGGTGGTCTGCCTGTACACCCCGGCCGATCTCGGTGGCGTCGGCAACGCGTACGACGATTTCCATCAACTCTCGGACACCGAGGTCACAGACCTGCTGACCCACCACTGACGGTAGTTCTCGAGGAATCTTCAGCTCCAGTGCAACGTTCCCGGAGGCCCTGTCGATACACCGGACAGAGCACAGAACAGACTGCCTTTGGAGGATCTCGTGACCGTCTCTGCCGATACCGTCGAAACCGTCGTCACCGCCTGTCGCGACCGATTGGGCGACCCGTCCGGCTGGGTCACCTCCGACGCCTACCGGCACAGCCTCGCCCTCTGCATCATCGAATCGGTGCAGTCGAGCGCCGGGCACAGCGAGGTCGCCGTCGTGGACCGCTACCTGGCGTACCGGCGGGCGCACCCCGATCAGCCCCTCACCGACGGCGCCCGCGACCTACTCCGCACGTTCGAGGAGGCGGGCAGCTCGGATCAGTGGGCAGGAAAGGTCGGTTCGTACAAACGGCGGTACTCCGCGACCGGTGTGCCGATCGAGGCGCGTCACATCCAGCTGGCGGCGGAGCGACTACACCAGCTCCGGATCAACAGCATCGACGACCTTCTCGAGGCCGCCCGGGACGAAGCTGCCCTGGAGCAGATCCACGACGCGTGGATCGAGGTGTGCGGGGAGAGCAGCGACGTCACGTGGGCGCACTTCCTGATGCTCGCCGGGATCCCCGGGGTCCGGCCGAATCGGGTGGCGGACGTGTTCATCAGCGGCGCGCTCGGCATTTCGGAAGCCACCGACGACGGCCTCGCCGAGGAGATCCTCGAGGCGACGGCGACCGAACTCGGTGTCGATCCGGATCAGTTGAACTACGCGATCCGGCGCTGGCTGTCGGCGAACTCTCGCCGTTTGGAAGAGGCCGCCTGAGTTATCAGTTTACGCAGAGTTACACTTATCTCCGCTGGTCCAGATAAGAAATACACATAACGGACATCGACCCTGGTGCGAAACTGGGACAAATGTGATCGAATGCACATCCGTCATGTCGTTTCAGTGGAGGGGTCATAGTGCGTGAATTCTCGGTACCGCAGTCGTTCTCAATTCCGGAGGACGCCTCCATGGCGGACACGGTCTTCCGTCATGCCGAGGAAGACCCGAAGTTCGTTCCGTTCAAGCGCCCCGGCAACGGTGGGTGGGTAGACGTCACCGCCGCCGAGTTCGCGGAGCAGGTGTCCGCCGTCGCGAAGGGGCTCATCGCTTCCGGCGTCGAGCTCGGCGACCGCGTCGCGATCCTGTCGGCGACCAGGTACGAGTGGGTCGTCATCGACTACGCGATCTGGACGGCAGGCGGGTGCACCGTCGCCATCTACGAAACGTCCGCACCCGATCAGGCGAAGTGGATCCTCGAAGACTCCGGCACATCGCTGCTGGTCGTCGAGAACGCCAAGCAGGCCGACGCGCTGAAGGTCGTCACCGACGCCGCGCCGGACCTGCGTGAGGTCCTGCAGATCGAGGGCGGCGCGATCGACGAACTGTCAAAGCGCGGCGAAGGCGTCACCGACGAGCAGTTGCACGAGCGTCGTCACCAGGTGCGCGCGTCCTCCCCCGCCACCCTCATCTACACGTCGGGCACCACCGGCCGCCCCAAGGGCGTGCAGCTGACGCACTCCAACTTCTACGCGGAGTCCGCCGCCGTGAAGCTCGCGCTCAGCGACGCGATGTACGCGGGCAGGCGCACCCTGATGTTCCTACCCCTCGCGCACGTCTTCGCCCGCGCCATCTCCTTCGGCGCGTTCGACGCCAAGGTCACCGTCGCGCACACCGCCGACCTCACGACGCTGCTCGACCAGTTCGCCGCGTTCCAGCCGCACTTCATCCTGTCGGTGCCGCGCGTGTTCGAGAAGGTCTACAACTCCGCCAAGCAGAAGGCGTACGACGGCGGCAAGGGCAGCATCTTCGAGAAGGCGTCCGCCACCGCCATCGCGTACAGCGAGGCACAGGACAACGGCGGCGCCGGGCTCGGTCTCAAGCTCAAGCACGCCCTGTTCGACAAGCTCGTCTACTCGAAGCTGCGCACCGCCCTCGGCGGCGAGTGCGACCGCGCCGTCTCCGGCGGCGCCGCACTCGGTGCACGCCTCGGTCACTTCTTCCGCGGCATCGGCGTTCCGGTGTACGAGGGCTACGGCCTCACGGAGACGAGCGCCGCCATCTCCGTGAACACCACCCGCGCACAGAAGGTCGGCACCGTCGGCAAGCCGATCGACGGCCATGCCGCCAAGATCGGCGAGGACGGCGAACTGCTCCTGAAGGGTCCCGTCGTGTTCGGCGGTTACTGGCACAACGAGCAGGCCACCGCGGATTCGATCCGGGACGGCTGGTTCCACACCGGCGACCTCGGCTCGATCGACGAAGAGGGCTACATCTCGATCACCGGCCGCAAGAAGGAAATCATCGTCACCGCGGGCGGCAAGAACGTCGCGCCTGCGGTCCTCGAGGACGCACTCCGCGCGCACCCGCTGATCAGCCAGTGCCTCGTGGTCGGCGACGGCAAGCCGTTCATCGGCGCGCTCATCACCCTCGACTCCGAAACCCTCCCGGGCTGGAAGGAACGTCACGGGCTGGCCGCCGACACCCCGGTGTCCGAACTGGTGAAGAACCCCGACCTGGTCGCCGAGATCGACGAGGCGGTGGCCGAGGGCAACAAGAAGGTGTCCAACCCGGAGCGGATCAAGAAGTACCGCATCCTCGAAGTCGACTTCACGCAGGAGACCGGTGAGCTCACCCCCACGCTGAAGCTCAAGCGGAACGTCATCCACAAGGAGCACGGCGCGGCCATCGAGGCCATCTACGCGTAAGCGGCTCCGCCGCCCGTGAGTGTTCGGGGAGTGCAGAGACTCCTCGAACACTCACGGGTGCGCAGCGCCCAGGATGAAGTCGCGGACCACCGCGGTCACGGTGGCGTGGACCTTCTCGTGAAGCAGGTCGTGTCCGGCGTCGTCGAACTCCCGGAATTCGAGTCCTGCGATCCCCGCCGCCCAGTCCCGCACGGGGTCGATCGGTGCGATGCGGTCGTCGACACCGTGAACCGCGAGCAGCGGTATCCCGAGTGACCCCAGCGCGTCCGCCGTCTGCTGCACGGCGGCGGTCTTCGGTGTCCCGCACAGAATCGCGCACCGGAAACCGGGGTCACCGGACGCGAGAAGTTCCATCGAGACCGCGGCACCGAGCGAATGCCCCATGAGCACGAGCGGAACATCCGGCGCGTGCCTGCCTGCGAGGCCGGTGAGAAGCGCGGCGTCCTCCGCCAGGTCCGCCACGGATCCCGGATTGTCGCCTTCGGACAATCCGTGACCGGCCTGGTCGATTCCCCACACCCCGATTCCGGCGGGCGTCAGTCCGCGCGCGAACCGGTGGTAGTGACCCGTGTGCTGCCCCATGCCGTGGAGAAACACCAACTGGGCGACGGGACCTCCCACCGCGCTCCAGTGCCGGTAGTGGACTCGTCCGGAGTGGCCGTCGAAGAAAGGCATGGCTGCCATTCTGGGCCTGTCGCACCCCGATGGCACAATCGGCCGGGTGAACTCACCGGCAGAACTGGGGACGTAGCTGTGTTCCTCCTCGACGACACCATCGTCTACAGCGCCAGCGACCTCTCCGCGGCCGCCACCTGCGAGTTCGCGTTGCTACGCCGGTTGGACGCCACGCTCGGACTCGCCGGCGCCGGGTCCGCCGCCACGTCCGTCGACGACGATCCGATGCTGCGACGGACCTCGAGCCTGGGCGATGCTCACGAACACCGCCGGCTCGAGCAGTTCCGTGCCGAGTACGGCGACGGGGTGGTCACGATGGACCGTCCCGAGTACACCGCGGTGGGTCTGTTCGACGCGAACCTGGCCACCGTGGAGGCGATCCGCGGCGGCGCCGACGTGGTGTACCAGGGCACGTTCTTCGATGGCCGCTTCCTGGGTTTCTGCGATTTCCTCGTCCGCGACGGCGACACGTACGCCGTCTACGACACCAAACTGTCACGGCACGCGAAGGTGTCGGCCCTGCTCCAGCTCGCCGCGTACGCGGAAGCGCTGGCCGACAACGGGATCCCGACGTCCCCGGACGTCCACCTGCTGCTCGGCGACGACAGCGACTCGGCGCACTCGCTCGGCGACATCGTTCCCGTGTACTCCGCGCGACGGTCCTCGCTCGAACGAATTCTCGACGAGCACCGCGACGAGCAGTCCCTCGCGGAGTGGGGCGACCCCCGGTACACGGCGTGCGGCCGGTGCGACACGTGCACCCCGGAGGTGGAGCAGCACCGCGACCTCCTGCTCGTCGCCGGAATGCGCTCGACGCAGCGCAGCCGGCTGATCGCGGCCGGGATCGGCACCCTCGACGCCCTCGCCGCGCACGCGGGCAGTGTCGAGGGACTGCCCGAGCGCACCCTGGAATCGCTTCGCGCGCAGGCCGCCCTGCAGTTGCGGCAGGAGTCCTCGGGGACCCCCGAGTTCCAGGTGTACGCCCCGCAGGCTCTGGGCGGTCTGCCCGAACCGGACGACGGCGACATCTTCTTCGACTTCGAGGGCGACCCGCTCTGGGCCGAGAACGGTTCCACGGACTGGGGTCTCGAATACCTCTTCGGTGTGGTCGAGGGTCCCGCCGACGCCGCCGTGTTCCGGCCGTTCTGGGCACACGACCGCACCGAGGAGCGGCAGGCGCTCGTCGACTTCCTCGACTACGTGACCGCGCGTCGTCAGCAGTACCCGAACATGCACATCTACCACTACGCCGCGTACGAGAAGTCGGCACTGCTGCGGCTGGCGGGACGGCACGGCGTCGGCGAGGAGACCGTCGACACACTGCTGCGCGACAACGTCCTCGTCGATCTGTATCCGGTGGTGCGCGGGTGCCTGCGCATCGGCGAACGGTCCTACAGCATCAAGAAACTCGAACCGCTGTACATGCCGGAGCAACCGCGCGACGGCGACGTCACCAACGCCGCGGCGTCGGTGGTCGCGTACGCCGACTACTGCGATCACCGCGACAACGGCCGCGAGGACGAGGCGCGTGCGCTGCTGCAGGGCATCGCCGACTACAACGAGTACGACTGCGATTCCACGCTGCGGCTGCGCGACTGGCTGATCGGGCAGGCGGAGACGCACGGTGTCGCCCTCCGGCCGCCCGGCGACGGGCCCACCGCGGTCACCGAGGAGTGCACCCACGCGGAGGCGGCGTTGCGCGAGTTCGCCGGGTACGGGCCGAGCGAGCACCGGGGACACGACCAGCAGGCCGCCGCGCTCATGGCGGCGGCGGTCGGCTATCACCGCCGCGAGCGGAAACCGTTCTGGTGGGCGCATTTCGATCGGCTGGTCGTACCGCACGACGAATTGTCGGACATCCGGGACGTTCTGGTGGTGTCGTCCGCGGTCGTCGAGGAGAACTGGCACAAGAGCAGCCCGCGGCAGCGCAAGCTGCGCCGGCGCCTGCAGCTCACCGGCCGTTTCGGGACGGGGAGCACGGTGGGGCCCAAGACTACGATGTATGCGCTCTACGACACTCCCGCACCCGAGGCGGTCGCGGGCGACAATCCGCAGCAGCGGGGAACGTGCACGGTCAACGTTCTCGACGTCGGGAAGGACGGCCGGCGCCGCGACGTGGTGATCGTCGAGGAACTTCTCAGCGGCGAGGAGTACGTGCAACTTCCGACGGCGATCACGCCCGGTCCCCCGATCACGACCAACCGAATCGAATCGTCCATCGCGGTGGCGGCGGACTCCATGTGCTCACCGCTGCCGGAACTCCCGCTGTGCGCGTCGGTGGACATTCTCCGTCGGTCCGACCCTCGCACCCGGAGCGGACATCCGCTACCACCCGTCGACGGCACGGACTACGCGGGCGCGATCACCGCGGCCCTGCTCGACCTCGAAGACTCGTACGTCGCGGTGCAGGGGCCTCCCGGCACCGGCAAGACGTACACCGGGGCCCGGGTGATCAAGGCGCTCGTCGAGCAGCACCACTGGCGGATCGGCGTGGTCGCACAGTCGCATTCGGTGATCGAGAACATGCTCGGCGGCGTCGTGAAGGCCGGGCTCCCCGCCGAGCTCGTCGCAAAGAAGGACGGGCGGCATCGCGCCGCGACATGGACCGACATCAGCTCCAACGACTACCCCGGCTTCATCGACCAGGCCGAGGAAACGGGCTGCGTGATCGGCGGGACCGCCTGGGATTTCGCAAACACCGACCGCGTGCCGCCCGGCAGCCTCGATCTGCTGGTCATCGACGAGGCCGGGCAGTTCGCTCTCGCCAATACCATCGCGGTGGGCGGTGCGGCACGCAATCTCCTGCTGCTCGGCGACCCCCAGCAGCTTCCGCAGGTCAGCCAGGGCACCCATCCGGAACCGGTGGACGCGTCGGCACTCGGGTGGCTCGCCGAGGGGCACGGGGCGCTGCCCGCGAGCCGGGGTTATTTCCTCGAACGCACGTGGCGGATGCACCCGGAACTGTGCGCACCCGTGTCGACACTGTCCTACGACGGCAAGCTGCGTTCGCAGGAATCGGCGAGTGCCGCACGCCGACTCGACGGCATGGAACCGGGTGTGCACACCGTCTTCGTCGACCACCAGGGCAACGCCACCCAATCCCCCGAGGAATCGCGGGAGGTGGTCAACCGGATCACGAAGCTGCTCGGTTCCGGCTGGACCGACCCCAGCGAGTTCGAGGGCACCCGCCCACTCGACGAGTCCGACATCCTGGTGGTGGCGCCGTACAACGCGCAGGTCGGGTTGATCGAACGCGATCTGGCCGCGGTCGGCCTCGACAAGGTCGAGGTGGGCACGGTCGACAAGTTCCAGGGGCGGGAGGCGGCCGTCGCCATCGTGTCGATGACCGCGTCCGCGATCGAGGACGTGCCGCGCGGCATGTCGTTCCTGCTGTCGCGGAACCGGATGAACGTCGCGGTATCCCGCGGTAAGTGGGCTGCGATCATCATCCGGTCGGAATCGTTGACGCAGTACATGCCGAGCACCCCGGAGGGTCTGACCGAGCTGGGTGCCTTCATGCGGCTCACCGGTCAGCCGAAGCACTGACCTTCGCCGCGGTAAGTGGGCACCACGGTGCGGGAGCCGTCCGACTCGACGAGGTGCACGTCGGTGAACCGCTCGCACAACTCGCCGGCCTTCGCGTGCCGGAACCACACCCGGTCGCCGATGCCGAGATCCGTTGCCGCCTTTCCGGTCACCGGGGTCTGGACCTCCCCGGCGCCCTCGTTGCGCAGGAGCTTCAGCCGCGGCGGCCACACCGGCTTGGGCACGCGAGCGCCCCCGGCGGGACCGGAGGCGATGTAGCCGCCGCCGAACAGCGTCGCGATGCCGGGACTCGGCCGCCGGACCGTCGACAGGGCGAAGTACAGCGACGGGTGCGGACGGAACGCGCGGTATCCGTCGAACAGCGTCGGGACGTACAGACCGGAACCGGCCGTCACCTCCGTCACGACCGGGTCCGCGGAGCTCACCTCGAGCGAGCCGGTGCCCCCGCTGTTGACGATCTCGAGCACCCCGACCTCCGACTGCACGGCGTTCACCACGGCACCGCGACGGGTCGCGAGTTCTTTCGCGGATGCCCGCTTCATCCAGCCGATCGGCGGACTGGAGTCGGGCAGACCCGCGATCTGCGCTTCGTAGAACATGACGCCGACGACGGCGAACCCCCGCCCCGCGGCACGCTTCGCGAACGCGGCGACGGCGGACGGTTCGCGCAGCGGGGAACGGCGGACCCCTATGTGGACGGGCCCGAGCCGCAGCGAGGCGTCCACGTCGATGCACAGCCGGGCCCGGAGCGACGTGGTGCCTGCCGCGGCGAGAACGAAGTCGAGGTGGTCGTCGCTGTCGACCATCAACGTGATCCGGTTCAGCAGTTCGGGATCGGCCGCGAGTTCGGCGAGGGCGCCGCGGTCGGCCGTCGGGTAGCCCATGAGGACGTCGTCCGCGCCGCGGCGGGCGAGCCAGATCGCCTCGCGCAGCGAATACGCCATGATCCCGCGGAACCCGCCGGCCCCGGTGAGATTCTCCCCGAGGGCGACCTGGAGTACCGCGCGGCAGCGAACGGATTTGCTGGCGACGCGGACGGGGATGCCGCCCGCGCGCAGCACCAGGTCGGCGGCGTTGGCGCGCAGCGTGGTCAGGTCGAGCGCGGCCAACGGCGGGTCGACCTCGGTTGTCGAGGCGATGAGACGGTCGAGCGTGGGCGTCACAGTTCGTCCAATCTTGTCCATCGGTCTGCGACGCCAGTCAACCACCGAGTTGGACGATTGTCCAGATCAAATCGGACCCGCTCAGGCCCGCTCGACCGCCTTCGACGCGATCACGTGCACCATGTCGTCCAGCGCCGCGATCATCGCCTCGCTGTCGCGGTCCACCAGCCACCGCAGCACGAGCCCGTCCAGGATGGCCAGCCCGAATCGCGCGATCGCCTCGACCGGGGTGGCCCAGCCGACTTCGGCGATGCGGGCGCACTCGGCGAGGAACTCGATCGCCTCCTCGTCCATGGTCCGGTATTGCTGACCGGCGATGTCGCCGGCCCGCTCGCTCCCGGAGGCCCGGTGCCGCAACGCCTGCGCGGTGATCTCGTACGTCAGCAACTGGCGGTCCGGGGTGGCCTCGATGATCGGCCACATTCCGCTGATCCCGATGTGGAGGAGCTCGCGCAGACCGTCGATCCCACGGAGATCCGGCGCGTGCCGCACCTGACCGAACGCCAGCCGCATCGACGCGCTGAGCTGCAGAACAAGACTCTCACCCATCGCCGCGAGGAGCTCCTCCTTGCTCTCGAAGCAGTAGTGCACCACACCGAGCGAGACGCCCGCCTCCTCCGCCACGGCACGCACCGTGACCGACGCGACGCCGCGCTGCTCCGCGATGGCCAGTGCCGACTCGACGAGTTGGGCACGACGTTCATCCGCAGGAAGCCTGTTCAGCATCCTCTGATCGTAGAACCTGCGAGGGCCTCGCCCGTGACCAACACGGACGCCCGACCAACCCGCCATTTGCCTGGACGAGCGTCCAGGTTCATGATGGGCGAATGGCACAGGACACATGGCGCAACTGGGCGGGCACCGAGACGGCGAACCCGCTGCGCTTCGCGACTCCGCGCTCGGTAGAGGAGCTCAGCGCGCTCGTCTGCGGTGCCGCGGAGCACGGGCAGCGGGTCAAGGCCGTGGGGTCGGGCCACTCCTTCACCGGGGTCGCCGTCACCGACGGGATCCTCGTCAGCCTCGACGCCCTCACCGGGATCGAATCCGTCACCCTCGACGAACCGGCGGGCGCCCTCGTCACCGTCCTCGCCGGCACGCGGCTGCACGACCTGAGCGAGCAACTCTGGCACCGTGGCCTGGCGATGATCAACCTCGGCGACATCGACGTGCAGTCCATCGCGGGTGCGCTGTCCACCGGAACACACGGCACCGGAGCGCGTTTCGGAGGTCTCGCCACTCAGGTCCGCGCCCTGCAGGTGGTGCTGGCGGACGGCTCGGTGGCCGACTGCTCCCCCACCGAGAACCCCGAACTGTTCGAGGCGGCACGCCTGGGGCTCGGCGCCGTGGGCATCATCTCGAAGGTCACGATCCAGTGCGTGCCGAACTATGTGATGCACGCCGTCGAGAAGCCCGAGTCACTGGACGCCACCCTCGACCGGCTCGACCACGACCGCACCACGATCGACCACTTCGAGTTCTACTGGTTTCCCCACACCCGCCGCGTCCTGACGAAACGCAACACCCGGCTACCCGGTGACACCCCGGCCTCTCCACTCCACCCGGTGCGCGCCTACGTCGACGACGAACTGCTCGCCAACGTCCTGTTCGAGGGCATCAACAGGGTCGCAGGCCTCGCGCCGACGGCGATCCCGAAGATCAATCGGCTGTCGTCGCGCATGCTGAGCGCACGCGAGTTCACCGACCGCAGCTACCGCGTCTTCGCGTCGGAGCGCCGGGTCAAGTTCCGGGAGATGGAATACGCGGTTCCCACCGAGGCCCTCCCCGAGACTCTCGCGGCGATCGATTCGTGGGTGGAGAAATCCAGTTTCACGGTCGCGTTCCCCGTCGAGGTCCGCTTCGCCGCGGGCGACGACGTGTGGCTGTCGACGGCGAACGGCCGGGACACGGCGTACATCGCGGTGCACCAGTACCATCGCCGCGATCACGAGCCGTACTTCTCCGCGGTCGAGGCCATCGCCCGGGGAGTGGACGGGCGACCGCACTGGGGCAAGCTGCACGGCCGCACCGCCGACGACTTGCGGCCCGCGTATCCGAACTTCGACGAGTTCGTCGCCGTGCGCGACAAGTACGACCCCGAGCGAATGTTCGGCAACGCGTACCTCCAGCAGGTCCTCGGTCGCTAACGTGGGCTAGGTGGCCCCCAGTCGATCTTTCGACCGTCGCGACTTCCTTCGCGCCGCGAGTGCGTCCGGGGCGGCGGCGCTCGGTGCCGTGATGCTCGGCGCGTGCGGGGAACGCCTGCACGATCCGGAGGTTCCACCGCTTCCCGACGGCCTGTCCGTTCCGGGTGGCGGAGCGGTGTCCGAAACCGTGCCGGTCGACAAGGCGACGTGGCGCGTGCAGGGGGATCCGCTGGTCGCGCCGACCGGTGACGGGCCACTCGCCGGCATGCGACTCGCAGTCACCGACCTGTATGCCGTTGCGGGACAGCAGATCGGTGCGGGCAGCGGACGGCGGCTCGCCGAGGCGCCTGTCGAGACGGGGACCGCCGCAGTGGTGGCGCGCCTCCTCGGTCAGGGCGCCCGCGTCGTGGGCCTGGCGCAGACCGACGACCTCGGGTACGGGCATTCCGGCATCAACCAGCAATTCGGCACACCGCCCAACCCCCGCGCCGAGGATTGCCTGCCCGGCGGCGCGACGTCGGGCGCCGCGAGCGCGGTCGCGCAGGGTTCCGCCGACATCGGATTGGGTATCGACACCACCGGTTCCGTCCGCATCCCCGCCTCGTATCAGGGCCTGTACGGCTTCGCGCCGTCCCGGGGCGCCGTCTCCACCGACGGGCTGTTCCCGCTGTCGCCCACATTCGACACCCCGGCGTGGGTCTGCGGCGACCTCGACACCCTCGTCGCGGTCTCCGGCGCGCTTCTCCCGCTCACGGCGGAGACCCCGTTCCGTAGCGCGCTCACCTCGGACGGCATCAACGCCGTCGCCGAGGCGGGGGCGCTCGGTGCGGTGCGGCGCGCCCTCACCGCGTGGGAGAAGAGTTCCCTCCCCCGGCTGACGTGGACCGACACGGACATCGGCCGGCTTCCCGACTGGTACGACGCCGTCGTCGCCGTGCAGGGTTACGAGGCGTGGCGGCTGCACGGCGACTGGGTGAGCGGGGCGATGACGTCGCTCGGCGACGAACCCGGCCGCAATTTCGCCGACGCGAGCCGCATCTGGGAATCCACGTACGGCCGGAAGCTGATCAAGCTCGGCGAGGCGTCGCAGACGATCACCGCGTACGTGGGCGACAGCCTGCTCCTGCTCCCGGCGACCTCGTCCACGGCCCCCGAGCGGACGAGCTACCCGAGCGGTGACCGGTTCCGGAACACGATGCGCGCCACCGGCATGCTCACGTGCCTCGCGACCATCTCCGGCCTGCCCAACGCGACCGTGCCGTTGCGCACCGACGACGGAGTTCCCGTCGGCCTCTGCCTGGTCGGCCCGTACGGCCGCGACCGCGACGTCCTGGCCGTCGTCGCGAGCCTCGGCGACACGGGGCTGATCGACTGACCGCCGGAAGGGCCAGCCGCGAAACCGTCAGCCCCGGAGCAGTTGTGCCTTGCGCGCGTCGCTCGCGAACGACGCCTTGATCGAGTTGCGCGCGAGGGTTTCGCGCTCGGCATCCGTGAGGCCGAGCTGATCCCGCAGCTGGGCGAAGTTGTCGTCGACGTACCCGCCGAAGTACGCGGGGTCGTCGGAGTTCACGGTGACGAGCAGACCCGCCTCCAGCATGGTCCGCAGCGGGTGCTCGGACAGCGAGTCGACGACGCACAGTCGCACGTTCGACAGCGGGCACACCGTCAGCGGCACTTCCTCGTCCACCAGACGCGCCACGAGCGCCGGGTCCTCGAGCGCCCGCACCCCGTGGTCGATGCGCTCGGCGCCGAGGAGGTCGAGCGCCTGCCAGATGTACTCCGGCGGGCCTTCCTCCCCTGCGTGGGCGACCACGTGCAGCCCCTCCGACCGGGCGCGGGCGAACACGTCCTCGAACAGCGACGGCGGGTTTCCCACCTCGGCCGAGTCCAACCCGAGCCCGACGATCGGCGTCTGCAATCGGATGATCTCCGAGAACACGTCCTCCGCCTCGTGCACGGGACGGTCTCGCAGGATCGCGGCGATCGCGGCACTGCTGAGGCCGAACTCCCGCTCACTGGTTGCCACCGCGTCCATGATCCCGTCGAGCACCTCGTGCAGCGGGACACCACGATTGACGTGGGCCTGCGGGTTGAAGAAGAACTCCACGTGCGCGACACCGCCCGCCGACGCCCGCGCGAAATAGGCACGGGTGAGGTCCGCGAAATCCTGCGCCGTCCGCAGCACCTGCATGTTGGCGAAGTACAGGTCGAGAAACGATTGCAGATCGATGAACTCGTACCGCGATCGGAGATCGTCGAGGTCCGCGTACGGCAGCTGCACGGAATTCCGTTCGGCCAGCGCGAAGATCAGCTCGGGTTCGAGGGAACCCTCGATGTGCATGTGCAGCTCGGCGACGGGAGAGCTCACGGGTGGATACCTGCCTTTCGCACCACCTAGGCAGCGGTGTCGCGGTCGACGATACGGACGAAGCCGTCGCCGTCGATATTCGCGGTGTCGCCGGTGTGAAACCAGCCACCCGTGAAGGTCTTCGCGGTGACCTCGGGCCGATTCCAGTAGCCGCGACTGACTCCCGGACCGCGACACAGCAATTCGCCGACACCGCGGCCGGCGTCGGGGCCGAGGAGGGCCACCTCCATCCCGCCGAAGGCGACCCCCACGCTGCCCGCGTGTGTCAGAGCGCACTCGTCGGGTAGCGCCAGGCCCGCCCCGCACGTCTCGGTCATCCCCCACCCGAGGAAGTGCCTGGCCGCAGGAAACGTCCGCCGGAGGAGTTGCGACTGCTCCAGGGACAGGCCGGAACCGCTGTAGTCGATCCAGCGCACCGCCCGCCGGCCGAAACTCGTCACCCGCGAGTTCTCCACGGCCCGCAGGAGGACGGCAGGCGCCGCGGTGAGCACGTCGGCGCCGGTGCCGCGCCACGACGCCGCGTCGGTGCTCCCGGTCAACAGGACCGTTCCGCCCACCACCAGCGTCGAGAGCAATTCGACGAGCGAACCCACGGTGTGCAGTTCGGGTTCGACGAGCAGATTCCGCAGTCCCTCGGAGCTGAACCCGCGCGCGTGGAGCACGGATTCGATGGTCGAGAGGACGTTCTCGTTGCTCAGCTCCACGCCCTTCGGGGACTCCGACGGTCCGGGCGTGTACGACAGCAGCACCAGCTCGTCGGGGCTCGCGCCGTCGTCGATGAACGAGATTCCTTCCGGCAGTTCGCCGTCGAGGATCAGCACCGACTCGCTGTCGGCGAGCACCTCGCCGGTCCGCGCGTCGTCGAGTGCCGGGCTCACCCCGACCGGAACGCCGCCGGCGAGCAACACCCCGAGGAAGGCCTCGACCCAGCGGACCCCCATGGGCTGCCGGACGGCGACCCGGTCGCCGATCTCGACGCCCTTCGACTTCAGCCCGCCGGCCACCCGCGCCGCGGACGTCCACAGTTGCGAGAACGTGAGCGACCGGCCACCGTCCTCCTCGACGGCGACCCGGCCCGCGTAGCGGTGTACCGAAATGTCGAGCAGCTCGGTGAGCGACGGGTTGAGCCCGCCGTACCGGAGCAGGCCGTCGCGACCACGGACCACCCGGTCGTCGTGGAAGAAGGGACCACTACTCGGGTACTCGACGAGGGACGACGGCATCTGCACCTCCGCTGACGACACTGCTGCGCGACCGGGACGTTGCCACGACTATATGACGCCCGTCACAGTTGCGGGGAGCGGATCGCCGACGCCTACTGTCCGCGGTACGTCGCCTTGCCCGGTCCGACGTCGAGGAAGCTGCGGACCGCACCCCGGAGGTCTTCGGTCTCGAACAGCGCACCCGACACGTCGGGCGTGATCGAGTCGGCGTGCGCGATTCCGCCCGACCGCCACGCGGAGATGATCTGCTTCGTGGCGTCGTGTGCGCGCGTCGGCCCGTCCGCCAGGCGTGCGACGAGGGCGCGGGCCTCCGCGTCGACGTCCTCGTGGACGGCGTTGACCACACCCCAGTCGCGCAGCGTCGCGGCGTCGTACAGGTCGCCGGTCATCACCAGCTCCCGGGCGCGGCCGGACCCCGCCCGCTCGGCCAGCCGCTGCGGACCGCCCATCGACGGGGTCAGCCCCACCACGGTCTCGACCAGTCCGAACTTCGCCTTCGGTGCGGCGAGGATGATGTCGCAGGCGAGCGCGATCTCGAAGGCCGCGGTCAGCGTCAGTCCGTGCGCCGAGTACACGACGGGGCACGGCAGCGCCTCGAGCGGATGGCAGATCTCGGCGAACAGCTCCTGCCACAGATCCGCGCCCTGTTCCGCGGTGAGCCCGTCGAACACGTGGACGTCCACCCCCGCGGAGACGACCTTGCCCTCGGCACGCAGCAGCACCGCGCGCGGCGGATTCTCGGCGAGCGCCGCGACGTCGGCCTGCACGGCGTCGAACATCGCCTGATCGAAGAGGTTCAGCGCGCCGTGGGCGAACGTCAGGATCGCGATCTCGGCGCCGGCGTCGGTACGGACACGCTCGAGTCGGGTGGGATGCGCCGCAGCGGCAGGCTCAGTCATGCCGCCAGACTGCCACACGCGTTCCGCCTACGATCGGGGTGTGGACTCGCTGCGCGCGGCGCTGGCCGACGTCGTCGGAGAACGGTTCGTGACCGTGGACGCGGACGTGCTCGCAGCCCGCGCCACCGACCACACGGGACGCTACAGCGGGCGGGCGAGCGCACTCGCCCGGCCCGCGGATGCCGCGGAAGTCTCGGCCGTGCTGGGCATCTGCCGCCGAGCGGGTGTGAAGGTCACCGTGCAGGGTGGCCGGACCGGACTCGAAGCGGGCACGGTTCCCGAGTACGACGACGTGCTGCTGTCGACGGAACGGCTGACCGCGGTCGGCGCCGTCGACCGCGAGAACCTGCGTGTCACCGTCGGCGCCGGGGTCACCCTCGCGACGCTCCGGCACGCCGCGTCCGACGCGGGACTGCTGTTCGGCGTCGACATCGCCTCCCGCGATACCGCGACGATCGGCGGCATGGTGTCGACCAATGCCGGTGGGCTGCACACCGTGCGGTACGGCCACATGTCCGCGCAGGTGCTGGGCCTGGAGGTGGTGCTCCCCGACGGGGCGATCGTGCGGCGCAGCATGCGGGTGGGCGCCGAGAACTGCGGATACGACCTGCCCGCGCTGTGGGTCGGCAGCGAGGGCACTCTCGGCGTGGTCACGACCGTCGATCTCGCGCTCCGCCCCGTATCGGAGTTCCGCGTGACGGCCCTCGCCGGCTTCACACAACTGCCCGGGTTGATCGACGCGGCTCGCGTCGTCCGGCGGCTCGAGGGGGTGGACGCCGTGGAGATGCTCGACGGCCGCGGGCTCGAATTGGCCTCCTCGCGGCTGGGTTTCGCAGTTCCCACGGGTCTACCGTGGTATCTCCTCGTGGAGCTGGCCGGCCGCCGCGACCTCACCGACGAGCTGGCGGAGGCGCTTGAGCAGTGCGCTCCCGACGACGAACCCGCCGTCGGGATCGATCCCGCAGGCCGCGCCCGGGTGTGGTCGGCGCGGGACGCGTTCGCGGACGTGGTCGGACTGTTCGGACCCCCGCTGAAGTTCGACGCCGCCCTCCCGCTGGACACCCTCGCCGCATTCGTCGCCGACGCGGTCGCAATGGTGACGAGCCGGGCACCCGACGCGATCCCGGTGTTCTTCGGGCACGTCGCCGACGGCAACGTCCACCTCAACGTGCTGCGCTGCCCCGACGAGTCCGTGCTGTACCGGCCGGTCACGGAACTGATCCGCGATCACGGCGGCAACATCGCCTCCGAGCACGGCGTCGGCGCACACAAGCGCAACTATCTGGACCTCGCCCTCATCCGCGAGGACATCACCGCGATGTGGACGATCAAGCAGGCGTTCGATCCCGCGGACTACCTCAACCCTGCAGTGATGTTTCCCGACTGGCTGCGTCGCCCGCACTGACTCCGGGCTTCTTCTCGCGCAACGGTCGCGCGAAGCACACCGAGGCGACGAACCCGACAAGCAGGACGGCGGCGGGCAGCCAGATCGACTGCGACATCGCCGTCGCGAACGGTTCCTTCACGAACTCGGGCATCTCCCCCACACCGGCCTCCTGGCTGTCGGCGTTCAGTCCCTGAGCGGACAGGCGGGCCGTGATGAGTGCGCCGATCGCGGCGCTGCCGAGCACGGCGCCGACCTGGCGGGTGGTGTTGTAGACGCCTGCTCCGGCGCCCGCCTGATGGGGTGGAAGGTTGTGCGTGGCCGTGGCGGCGAGCGGCGACCAGATACACGCGTTGGCGAGGCCGATCAGTCCGATGGGCAGCAGCAGCTTCCAGATCGCCACGTCGGGTGACATGACCATGGACAGCCAGCCGAGTGCGATCGAGAACAGCAGGAATCCGGCGCCCGCGATGTACCGCGGGTGGGTGCGGTCCACGAGCTTGCCGATGAACGGAGCGAACACGCCGGTGAGGACGGCCATGGGCACGAGCAGCAGGGCCGACCGTGTGGGCGACAGACCCCGCACCGCCTGCGTGTAGAACATCAGCGGCAGGACCATCGCGGTGATCGCAAATCCCATCGAGGTGATCGCCACGTTGGCGAGCGAGAAGTTGCGGTCCTTGAACAGGCCCAGCGGCAGGAGCGGCTCGTTCTTGTTCCAGGACTGGTACCAGACGAAGACACCGAGCAGGACGAGGCCGGCGCCGATCGATGCCAGCACGGTCGCCGACCAGTCGTAGGAGCTGCCTTCCTGGATTCCGAACACGAGGAAGAACATGCCGAGCGCACTGAGGACCACCCCGGGGATGTCGAACTTGTGCTCGTGGGTCTCGAGCGACGGCACCAGTCGCCAGGCCAGCACGAACGCGATCACGCCGACGGGGACGTTGACGATGAAGATCCACTCCCAGCCGAGATTGTCCACCAGCACACCGCCCGCGAGCGGTCCCACCAGGGTGGCGACCCCGGCGACGGCGCCCCACAGACCCATCGCGGTGCCGCGGCGGTCCGGCGGGAACGTGCGGGTGATGACGGCCATCGTCTGCGGCGTCATCAGTGCGGCGCCCAGTCCTTGGAAGACCCGGGCGA
Organism: Rhodococcus sp. JS3073; assembly: GCF_026810085.1. Lineage (NCBI taxonomy): Bacteria > Bacillati > Actinomycetota > Actinomycetes > Mycobacteriales > Nocardiaceae > Rhodococcus > Rhodococcus sp. JS3073. Next base: position 1,357,508 of record NZ_CP113951.1, read on the forward strand.
CGATGAGCATGGTGATGGTGCCGGACAGTCCGCACCACAGCGACGCCCCGGTGAACAGGACGAGCCCGATCAGGTAGATGTTCTTGGGCCCGAACCGATCACCGAGGCGACCGGTGACCAGCAGCGGCACCGCGTACGCCAGCAGGTACGCGCTGGTGACCCAGACGACCTTGTTGATGTCGGTGTGCAGGTCGTTCATGATCGCCGGGTTGGCCACCGCGACGATGGTGCTGTCGACGAGGATCATGAAGAAGCCGATGACGAGGGCCCACAGCGCCGGCCAGGGATTTCGGTGCTCGGGTGGCGACGTGGGTGGTGCGGTGCGCTCGGTGTCCATCATCAATCCTTTGCTGAACCGGATGGGATCCGGCGTGAGTGTGTGAGTCGTTCGAGAAGTTCCGGCGAAAGCCACGGGAGGGCTCCGGAGTCGATATCGGCCACCAGGGCGCTGAGCCATTCGTGCTCCGCGCGGGCGACGGTGACGAGAAATTCGTTGCCGAGGAGGAAGATCCTGGGGGTCTCGGTGGAACAGGCGAGGGCGGCGGCGGTCTCGAGTTCGTCGATCTCGCGGGTGAGGTGATCGAGCCGTTCCCGGAGCAGTTCCACAACGGTGGGTGCGTCGACGTTGTGCGCCTCCGCCAGCGCGAGGGGAAACTGCGGGTACTCGTGCACCGGGGTGGCGAGCATGTCGCTCACCCGTTGGGCGAGCGCTTCCCGGCCCGCATCCGTGACCTCGTACATGGTGCGTTCGGGCCGGTTTCCCGCCCGGTCGGTACCGGTGGTGCGCACCAGTCCTTCACCTTCGAGCCTGCTCACGGTGTGGTACAGCGACCCCGGCCGGATCTTCACGACGCGTCCACGCCGGGCGGCGGCGAGTTGGTACATCTCGTACGGATGCATCGTCCGCTCACACAGCAGACCGAGGATGGTGACACCGAGCGGCGTGAGTGCCACGGTCACCACCTCCACTACTCCAAGTCGAATACTCCACGTGGAATATACCGTCCGGGCCGACGGGGAACAAGCGGTTACCGTGGGTCCCGTGGACTCCCATCACCTCGACATCATTCGACTCGCCTGGTCACGCGAACTGGGATTGCCCGACGACGCACTGTCCACCCGGCCGGACGCCGACGACCGCGCGGTCCGGGTGGACGACGACACGGACACGATCCGATTCCTGCGCCTGGGCGAGACGTCCGCGCTCGTCGGCCCGCGGTGGGCGATCGAGCGTGCCGACGGGCACACATCGGAGGAACTGACCGAATCCGCGACCCTGCTCGCCCTCACCCAGGATCGGTCCGGACGGTGCGCCGGTCCCGTGGTGCTCGCGTTCGGCACCGACTACCAGGAACCCGCGACCGGGCAGCCACCGCTCGTCTCCCACGAACACGACCACGTCCGGCAGGTCGAGGAGGCGTGTCCCCCGGACGACGTCACCGAGGCCCATCTGGGTGACCGCGACCGATGGTTCACGATTCTCGACGACGCGGAGCAACCGGTCAGCTCCGCCGGGTACGCCGAGTTCCAGGGTTTCCTCGCCGATGTCGGTGTCCTGACCGCTCCGGCGTTCCGGCGCCGGGGGCTGGGCGCCGCGGTCGCCGGGATCGCCACCGACGACGCGCTCGACAGCGGCCTGATCGCCCAATGCCGTTCACCCCGCGACAATCTGGCCTCGCGCGCGCTCGCTGCCCGAGCCGGGTACCGGGAACTGGGAACGTACGCCGCGGTCACGATCTCCCGAAGTACGCTCTGAGAGACATCGAAAGACGGGGACGAGTCGACCATGACAGACCGAACGGCAGAACCGCACAGCACGGAAGGCGCCTACGTCGAATCCGGCGCCGAGTTCACGCGCGACACCCACTACATCCCCACCCGCATCACGGCCGACGGCCGTGACGGCTATCCGGTCGAACCGGGCCGCTACCGCCTCGTCGCCGCCCGGGCGTGCCCGTGGGCCAACCGCGCGATCATCGTCCGGCGACTGCTCGGACTCGAGGACGTGTTGTCGATGGGGCTGTGCGGCCCCACCCACGACAAGCGCAGCTGGACTTTCGATCTCGATCCGGACGGGCTCGACCCCGTGCTGAAGATCCCGCGCCTGCAGGACGCGTACTTCGCACGTTTCCCGGACTACCCCCGCGGCATCACCGTGCCCGCGATCGTCGACGTCCCCACCGGGCAGGTGGTCACCAACGACTACCCGCAGATCACCCTCGATCTGTCCTCGGAATGGACGCGATACCACCGCGAGGGCGCGCCCGACCTCTACCCCGAGCCGCTGCGCGACGAGATCGACGAGGTCGCCGATCTCGTGTTCCGCGACGTCAACAACGGGGTGTACCGGTGCGGCTTCGCCGGATCCCAGGAGGCGTACGAATCCGCGTACGACCGCCTGTTCGCCCGCCTCGACTGGCTCGAGGACCGTCTGACCGACCGCAGGTTCCTCGTCGGCGACACGATCACCGAGGCCGACGTGCGGCTGTTCACCACCCTGGCCCGGTTCGACGCGGTCTATCACGGACACTTCAAGTGCAATCGGAACAAACTCGACGAGATGCCCGTGCTGTGGAGCTACGCCCGCGATCTCTTCCAGACCCCCGGGTTCGGCGACACCATCGACTTCACCCAGATCAAGCAGCACTACTACATCGTGCACACCGACATCAATCCCACCCGGATCGTGCCGAAGGGTCCCGACCTGTCCGGCTGGCTCGAGCCGCACGGGCGTGAACAACTCGGCGGCAGGCCGTTCGGGGACGGCACGCCGCCACCTCCGCCGAGGCCCGGCGAGGAGGTCCCGGCCGGGCACGGGGCGTGATCGGGCGGTCTACGCGCCGGTGTAGGTGCCGAAACTCCAGAACACACCCTCGGGGTCGCGGCAGGTGAAGCCGCGCGATCCGTAGTCCTCGTCCCGCAGTCCGCGGACGATCGTGGCACCGGCGGCCACGGCGCGCTCGTGGAGCGCGTCGGGGTCGTCGACGACGAGGTACACCGAGCCCGTCCCCGGCGGCAGGTCGCTGATGACCGAGTCCTCGCTGGGCGAACCGAGCATGATCCCGCCGCCCTTCGGCCAGCCGAGTTCTGCGTGATCGACCCGGTCGCCCTCGCCGTACACCGCGTTCTCGGCGAACCCGAAGGCGTCGACGAGGAAGCGAATCGCGGCGCGCGCGTCGCGGTAGACGAGCGTGGGCCATACACATGTGGTGTGCGTCGAAGTAGTCATGTCCTCACTCTGCACCATCGTCGTGGTAGGGGTCTTGGACGAATGAGAACGGGTCGATCTCGCGCCACCGCGACGGTGCGACGCCCGCGAGGTCGCGCCAGTCCCGCGCCATGTGGGCCTGGTCGTAGTACCCGCACACCACGGACACGTCGGCGAGCGTCGGCCCGGCGGCACCCTTGAGCATCCGGTGCGAACGATGAAAACGGGACAACCGCACCACGTCCTTGGGCGTCACGCCGTACTCCGCGACGAACTTGTTCACCAGATGCCTTCGGCTCCAGCCGACCTCGCGCGCGACCTCGCCGACCCGGATACCGCCGTCGGCGACGAGCAGATGCCAGGCGCGGGTGAGGTGCGGGTCGATCTCCGCCGGCTCCGCGCGGCGCGTCAGGACCTCGTCGAGGATCGCGAACCGCTCGTCCCAGCCGGGTTCGAGCGACAGCCGTTCGGTCAGTCCCCCCGCGTCGGGACCGAGCAGTTCCTCGAGTCCGACGACCCAGGCGCCGAGGGCGGCGGTGGGCACCCCCAGCAGCGCCCGGGCGCCGAGGGGACTGAGCGCCAGGTGGACGCCGTGCTGATTGCCGTCGTGCCGGATCGTTACCGGCGCCGTCGCGATGCCGCTGGCCAGAGTGTCGAAACGACCGGGCGCCTGCTCGGGCGTCGCCTGGGCGGCGATGTCGAGCGGCTCGTCGATCGTCACGATCACCGTGAGGCACGGCGACGGCAGACCGAGGTGGATCCCGGGCTCGAATCCGGCCAGCCGGTAGCCGTCGTATCCCGTGACCAGCGCGCGCAACGGTTCCGCCGGGCGCCGGAAGGCCCCGGACGACACCGCGGTATCGCTGTCTGCGACGCTCACGAAACCAGCCTAGGCAACGGCGCCGACACCGGCCACAGCGTTCACTCACCTACAGTCGGTGCCAGCACACTCGAAGCACACGGCGAGACGGGAGCCCCGATGGCTGGCAATGGTGGACCGGTGGAGAAGGTACTGGTCTCGGTCCTCGACAACGGAAGCCGTCTCCAGGCTCCCGCGGTGGCCAAGTACGTCGAATGGGTCCGGCGCTCGCACCCCGGTGAGTCGCCCGCACAGATCGTCGAGCGGATGGAGAAGATGTTCCTGCTGGCCGTGACGGGCAGCGGCAGCGCAGTCGGGGCCACCGCCGCCATTCCCGGGGTCGGGACCGTCGCGTCCATCGCCGCGGTGGGCGCCGAATCGGCGTTCTTCCTGGAAGCGGCGGCGCTGCTCACTCTCGCGGTCGCGTCGGTGCACGGCATCTCCGCCGCCGACCACCAGCAGCGGCGTGCGCTGGTCCTGTCGGTGGCGCTCGGCGAATCGGGCATGGAGATCGTCCAGAAGGCGACGGGCGTGACGGCGAAGAACTGGGCGAGCGCCATCACGAGCCGCATCCCCGGCCCCACCATGAAGGGCATGAACAGCACCCTGGTCCGCAAGTTCATCACCAAGTACGCCGCCCGCCGCAGCGCGCTGATCCTCGGCAAACTCGTGCCCGCAGGCATCGGCGCGGCCATCGGCGGCGCAGGCAACCGGGCCATCGGCAAGGGCGTCGTCAAGAACGCGCGCGAAGCGTTCGGGCCCGCCCCGGCCCGCTGGCCGGACGAACTCCGCGCGATCGAAGCGTGACCTAGTGGGCGAAGTGCTGTTCCGTCGAACGCCCGCCACCCTTCTCGCGGAGTTCGGCGCACACTTCCTCGATCGCCTCGGCGACGAGGGATCCGAGATCGGCGCTGAAGCCCTCGCGTACGACGATGCGCAGGACCGCCACGTCCTCCGCATCGGCGGGCATCGTGTAGGCGGGCACCTGCCACCCCCGCGCCCGCAATTCGTGTGACACGTCGAAGACCGTGAACCCGGGGTCGCCGACGAGTTCGAACGCCACCACCGGAATGTCGGTGCCGTCCGTGATCAGGGTGAAGCCGTCGATCTCGGCGATGCGTCTGCCCACGCGAACTGCGGTGTCGCGCAGCGTCTCCATGATCGACCGGTAGCCGGCCCGCCCGAGTCGCAGGAAGTTGTAGTACTGCCCCACCACCTGATTGCCGGGCCGCGAGAAGTTCAGGGTGAACGTCGGCATGTCGCCGCCCAGGTAGTTGACCCGGAACACCAGCCCCTCGGGAAGATGCTCACGGTCACGCCACACCACGAACCCGATCCCCGGATACGTCAACCCGTACTTGTGACCACTCACGTTGATCGAGGCCACGCGCGGAACCCGGAAGTCCCACAACAACTCCGGTTGCAGGAAGGGAACGACGAAGCCACCGCTCGCCGCGTCCACGTGGATCGGGACGTCCGGGCCGCCGGACGCGGCGAGTTCGTCGAGAGCGTCCGCGATCGCGGACACCGGCTCGAGCTCCCCCGTATAGGTGGTGCCCACGATCACGACCGCTCCGATCGTGTTCTCGTCGACCGCCTCCCGCACCTGCTCCGGCGTGATGACGTAGCGGCCCTTCTCCATCGGCAGGTACTTCGGCTCCACGTCGAAGTAGCGGCAGAACTTCTCCCACACCACCTGGACGTTGCTGCCGAGTACCAGATTCGGTCGCGCAGTGTCCTTCCCGGCCGCCTCCCGCTTCGCCCGCCACAGCCACTTGAGCGCGAGACCACCGAGCATGACCGCCTCGCTCGAACCGATCGTCGAGACGCCGGTGGCGCTGGACGGGTCGGTGGTCGACAGGTCGGGAGCGTGGAACAGATCGGCCACCATCGACACGCAGCGGGACTCGATCGCCGCGGTCGCGGGATACTCGTCCTTGTCGATCATGTTCTTGTCGAACGTCTCGGCCATCAGTTTGTCGGCCTCGGGATCCATCCACGTAGTGACGAACGTGGCCAGATTCAGCCGCGAACTGCCGTCGAGCATCAACTCGTCGTGGATGAACCGATAGGCGGCCTCGGGATCGGTTTCCTCGTCCGGCAGCCGCAGCGCCGGAAACGGATCGATCGAGAGGCGCCCCGTGTACGCGGGGGAAATGACGTCGCGATGGTGATGGTGGTGGTGCTTGCTCATGTGCGTCCCCAATCAAGTGGTTTCAGCATGCGCCGTCGCAGACGCCCTGTACGTCAGTTGGTGAATCTCGGCACGGCAGCCCAGTAGGGTCGAAACAGTTCCATTCGATTGTGGCAGGGGAGGACGGGTTGACCACAGCAATCCCGGGAAGTTTCACGGCGCCGATCGAGGTGCGGGGGCTGTCGAAGCGTTTCAAGAACGTGGACGCGGTCACGGACCTCAGCTTCACCGTGCCGCAGGGATCGATCACCGGATTCCTCGGGCCCAACGGGTCGGGTAAAACCACGACATTGCGGATGATCCTCGGTCTCGTGAAGCCGACGGCCGGCACCTCCACGGTCGCCGGTGTCCCGATCCGCCTCCTCGTCGACCCCGCGCGCACGGTCGGTGCCGTCCTGGACTCGCAGAGCCTGCACCCCAACCGGACGGCACTCGACCACCTGAAGGTGTACGCGTCCGCGATCCGTGTACCGGACGCACGCGCACAACAGGTGCTCGCGCTCGTCGGGCTCGAGGACGTAGCCGGGCGCAAGGCGGGCGGCTTCTCACTCGGCATGCGTCAGCGGCTGTCGCTGGCGACGGCGCTGCTGGGTGATCCGCGCATCCTGATCCTCGACGAACCGGCCAACGGACTCGACCCCGAGGGCATCGCCTGGCTCCGCGAGTTCCTCAAGGGCTTCGCCGCATCCGGCCGGACCGTGCTGATCTCGAGCCACATCCTCCGCGAAGTGGAGCAGACCGTCGACAATCTCGTGATCGTCAGCCGCGGGTCCCTCGTCTATCAGGGACGGATGGAGGAGCTGCGCAAGTCGCAGCAGAGCCGGCTGCTCGTCGCGTCCTCGAGCCCGCCCGCGCTGGCGACCGCCCTGGCCGCCAGGGGCATCGTCGATGCCCGGTCGCTCGCGGACGGGCGCCTCGCCGTCGTCGGCGCGTCCCTCGAACTCGTCGAGTCCGTCGCCGCCGAAGCCGGGGTCACGATTTTCGGCGCCGTCGGTGATCACATCGACCTCGAGCAACTCTTCCTGTCGATGACCGCAGGCCAGTACGTGGCCGGAGCGAGCGCCGCGGCGCCCGCGGGGTACGGCCCACCGCCGGCGTACGCGCCCCAGCCCGGGTACGCACCTCCCGGGTACGCCCCGCAGCCGGGTTACGGTCCGCCTCCCGGGTACGCCCCGCCACCGGGCTACGGTCCACCACCCGCACACCCCCAGCACGGTCCGATGTCCGGAGGTCCGCGATGACAGCGCTGCTCACCGCGGAATTCCGCAAGGTCACCACACTGCGGTTCTGGTGGATGCTCGGTCTCGCACCGCTGATCGTCGGGATGTTCTCGAGCGCGATCACCCTGCCGGTGATGCGTGCGTTCACCGACGCGTTCGAGGCCGATCCGAGCGAGGCCAACCTCGCCGCCACCCTGTTCGGCCTGGCGGTCGCGGTTGCCCTCGTCGTCCTGTTCGCCGCACTCTTCGGGGCGGTGAACGTGGGCACGGAATTCCGGTACAAGACGCTCACCACCACCTTCCTCACCGCTCGCGGCCGGGACGGGGTGATCGGCACCAAGCTCGCCGTCACCGCGGCCTTCGGCTTCTTCTACTGCCTCGTGGTGGAGGTGGTCAGCGTCGCCCTGCTGCTGACGTTCGGCGGTGACACCTTCGAACTGCGCGGATCCCTGTTCGCCATGCTCGGGGCGGCCCTGATCTGCGGGGCGCTGTGGGCGCTCATCGGCGGCGGCGTGTCGATGCTCACCGGCTCGTCCGTCGGAAGCTGCATCGCCCTCGTGGTCTGGTACACCCTCGGCGAGATGATCCTCCGGTCGATCCTCAGCGGGATCGGCATCGGCTCCGTCGGAAGTGTCCTCCCCGTGTCCGCCACCCTCGGGACGGTCGCGAACGCGGCCGCGGGCAACGAGATCGACTGGCTGACGCTCTGGCCCACCGCGCCCCTCGCCCTGATCGTGTGGACCGCGGTCTTCGTCGGTGGCGGCTGGGCGCTCACCCGGCAGCGCGACATCACCTGACACCGCGCCGGGTGCCGCTCCTGTCGGTACCCGGCGCTAACGTGGATCCAGTGGCAAGTGAGAGTGCGTCCGGTTCGGTGATCGAACGGGAGCAGACGCTGGAGCAAGATCAGGCACGGCCGGGCTGGATTCGACGGCTGAGCGGTGAGTGCTGGGCGCACCGCCGCGTCGCACTCGGCGCCCTGTCCGTGACGGTCGTCGCCGCCGGGATCGACATCTCGTTCCCCCTCCTCACCAAGTACGCGGTCGACGCCGCCGGCTCGGGTCGCATCACTCACGTGATCGGCATCGCCGCGCTGCTCATCGCACTGCTCGCGTGCGTCCGCTTCGGCTGCCAGTACGGCCGCCGGATGCTCGCCGGGAAGCTGTCGCTCGACGTCCAGCACGACCTGCGGCTCGGCCTGCTGGGTGCGCTGCAACGGCTCGACGGGCGGGGGCAGGATCAGATCCGCACCGGCCAGGTGGTCTCCCGGTCCATCACCGACCTCCAGCTGGTGCAGGGCCTGCTCGCCATGGTCCCGTTGTCGGCAGGCGCGTTGCTCCAATTCGTCCTCGCGCTCGGCATCATGGCCTGGCTGTCACCGCTACTGACCGTCGTCGCGCTGGTGATCGTCCCCGCGGTGTGCCTCGTCGTGTACGCGATGCGCCCGAAACTGTTCGCGGCCACCTGGTCGGCGCAGCAGCGGGCGGCCGACCTCGCACAGCACGTCGAGGAGACCGTCACCGGGGTCCGCGTCGTCAAGGGGTTCGGCCAGGAGCGCCGGGCCGTCGACCAGCTCGAAGACCACAGCCGCACGCTGTACGCCGAACGCCTGCGGGCCGCCCGGATCAATGCACGCTTCGCGCCGACCATGGCGGCACTGCCCCAGCTGGGTCTCGTGGGCGTCATCGCGGTCGGCGGTTACCTCGCCCTCCACGGCGCCATCACGATCGGCACGTTCCTCGCCTTCGCCACGTACGTCGCCACGATGACCGGCGTCACCCGCACGCTGTCGTCGGTCGTGATCATGGCCCAGCTGTCCAGGGCGGCCGTCGAGCGCGTGTACGAGGTGATCGACGCCGAACCGGAGGTCGCGGACCCGCCGCACCCCACCGCACTGCCCGGCGGACCGCTGGGTGTGGATCTGCGCTCGGTCACGTTCGGATTCGAATCGGATCGGCACATCCTCCGCGGACTCGACCTGCGCATCGCGCCCGGCGAGACGGTCGCGGTGGTCGGGACGGCCGGCTCCGGCAAGACCGCGCTGTCACTGCTGCTCCCCCGCTTCTACGCCCCGTCCTCGGGTTCCGTGTCCCTCACGTCGGGGGGCGAGTCGTTCGACGTCGCACACCTGAGCGCCGAGCAGTTGCGCGAAGCCGTCGGCCTCGTGTTCGACGAGCCGTTCCTCTTCTCCGACACCATCGCGGCCAACATCGCCCTCGGCAGGCCCGACGCCAGCGCCGAGGAGATCCGTGCCGCCGCCGACATGGCCGCCGCCGACGAATTCGTCTCCGCGTTGCCGGACGGCTACGACACCGTGGTCGGCGAACGGGGTCTCACACTCTCCGGCGGGCAGCGGCAGCGGATTGCGCTGGCACGCGCACTCCTCACCGACCCGCGGGTGCTGATCCTCGATGACGCGACCTCCGCCGTCGACGCCACCACCGAGGCGTCGATCTTCGCGGCGCTGCGCGCGAATCGCGGCCGGACGGCGCTGATACTGGCGCATCGCCGTTCGACACTGTCGCTCGCCGACCGCGTCGCCGTGCTCGACGGCGGACGGATCATCGATTCCGGGACGGTGGCCGAACTCGACGAGCGGTGCCCGCTCTTCCGCGCACTGTTCTCCTCCCCCGACAGCGCGGGTCCCATCGACGTCAGCGTCCCCGCCCCGAGCGAGCCGATGCCGTATCAGCGCATGCCGTCCGAGTCCGAGTTGTGGCCGGAGGACGCCGAGGAGTGGGACGTGCCCGTCGCGTCCGCCTCGTCCGGCCGCACCCCGGCTCCCGGCGCGGGCCCCGGCGGCGGCCGTGCCGCAGGCGGACCGATGGCGGGAGCGCTGGGCAACGTGGCCGCGACCCCGGAACTCCGGCAGGCCGTGAATGCCCTTCCGCCCGCCGTCGAGAGCCCGGGCATCGACACCCGGAACCTGCGCCTGCCCGAGCCCGGCTTCCGGCTGTCGCGGATCCTGCGACCGGTCCGCGCCCTCCTCGTCGCCGTCGTCGTCTGCCTCGCGCTCGACTCGCTCGCCGGGATCGCGTTCCCCTCGATCGTCCGGTTCGCGATCGACCGCGGTGTCGTCCCGCAGGACTCCGCCACGCTCTGGACCGCGGCGGGGGTCGGCGTCGCCCTCGTGGTCGCCGGCTGGCTCGTCGTCGCCCTGATGACGGTCCTCACTGCCCGGGCGGGGGAACGTGTGCTGTTCGGGCTGCGGGTGCGCAGTTACGCCCACCTGCAGCGGCTCGGGCTCGACTACTACGAGCGCGAACTGTCCGGCCGCATCATGACCCGGATGACCACCGACGTCGACGCGTTGTCGTCGTTCATCCAGACGGGGATGTCCACCGCCGTGGTGAGTGTCCTGACGGTCCTCGGCATCTCCGTCGCCCTCGTCGCCACCGACGTCACGCTGGCGCTGGTGGCGCTCGCCGTCATCCCACCGCTCGTCGTCGCGACGCTGATCTTCCGCCGGATCTCCTCGGTGGCGTACACGGTCTCGCGTGAGCGGATCTCGCTCGTCAACGCCGACTTCCAGGAGAACATCGCCGGGCTCCGGGCCGCCCAGGCGTACCGCCGCGAAGGGTTCGCCGCCCGCCGGTTCGCCGAGCGGGCCGACAGCTACCGGCGCAGCCGGATGCGGTCACAGCGGGCGATCTCGCTGTACTTCCCGTTCATCGCGTTCCTCTCGGACCTCGCCCTGGCCGCCGTGGTGTTCGTCGGTGCGCGCCAGGTGGCGGGCGGCGACACGACGACCGGGACGCTCGTCGCCTTCGTGCTGTACCTCGGGCTGCTGTTCGGGCCCATCCAGCAGCTGTCGCAGGTGTTCGACGGGTACCAGCAGGCCAGTGTGGGTCTGCTCCGGATCGGGGATCTGCTCCGCACACCCAGTTCCATCGAGCGGGCGACCTCGCGCGAGAACCTCCAGCCGATCCACGGGCACCTGCGCGGCGAGCTGTGCCTGCGGGACGTCGGGTTCCGCTATCAGGGCGCGGACAGCGACGCCCTGACCGACATCGATCTGCACATCCCCGCCGGCACCACCGTCGCCCTGGTCGGCCGGACCGGCGCGGGCAAGTCGACCATCGTGAAACTGCTCGCCCGGTTCTACGACCCGACGTCCGGCGCGGTGCTCGTCGACGACGTGGACCTCCGCCGGTACCCGCTCGGCGCGTACCGCGGACGGCTCGGCGTCGTCCCCCAGGAAGCTCATCTGTTCACCGGGACCGTCGCCACGAATATCGCGTACGGCCGCCCGGATGCGAGCCGCGAGGAGATCGAGGACGCCGCCCGCGCGGTCGGAGCGCTGGGCACGATCGCCGGATTCCGGGGTGGGATGCATCACCCCATCGGCGAGCGCGGGCAGGGACTGTCGGCGGGCCAGCGCCAGCTGATCGCGCTCGCCCGGGCCGAGCTGGTCGACCCCGATCTACTGCTGCTCGACGAAGCGACCGCGACGCTCGATCCGGCCACCGAGCAGGTAGTTCTCGAGGCGAGCAGCCGTGTGACCCGCACCCGGACGTCGGTGGTGGTGGCCCACCGACTGGCCACCGCGGCCCGGGCAGATGTGATCCTCGTCATCGACAAGGGGCGGGTGGTCGAAACCGGATCGCACGCCACCCTGCGCTATGCCGGTGGCCACTATTCGGGACTGTGGGATGCGGCGGAGACCGGGTCGGGGAATAATCGCGGGGCGAGAACCGTCATCGATGGTGACCCCATCGGTTGGCCGTGAGACAGCTCACACGTGCAGGCCTGGCGATCTACACGTCACACGCGAGGGCTAGTCTCATGTATATAGGCGCTCTGATCGGGTACCGAAATAGAAACGAGGCGAACACCTGCCGTGAGCAGCAGCTCTACATCCCAGTTCGGACAGAACCAGTGGTTGGTTGACGAGATGTACCAGCGTTTCCAGGACGATCCGTCGTCCGTGGACGCGAGTTGGCACGAATTCCTGACGGATTACTCTCCCGACGCCGCCGCCAAGGCAGGCGCAGCCAACGGACAAGGCACGAACGGCACCACCACCGCCGCACCTGCTGCCGCTCCCTCCGCCAAGGCGTCGACTCCCCCGGTTCCCGAGTCCGAGACCGCACCCAAGCCTCAGACCAAGGCGGCCAACGGCGCCGCGCCGAAGACTGCACCCAACGGTGCAGCTCCGAAGGCTGCTGCCCCGAAGACCGAGGCCCCCAAGAAGGCCGCACCCGCGAAGGAGACCGCGGCGAAGGACGCGAAGGCGTCCGCTCCCGCGCCTGCAGTGGAGGAGTCGAAGGTTCTCCGCGGCGCAGCTGCTGCCGTCGCCAAGAACATGTCGGCCTCGCTGGCCATTCCGACCGCCACCAGCGTTCGCGCCATCCCTGCGAAGCTGATGTTCGACAACCGGATCGTCATCAACAACCACCTCGCCCGTACCCGCGGCGGCAAGATCTCGTTCACGCACCTGCTGGGTTACGCGATCGTTCAGGCGGTCAAGGCGTTCCCGAACATGAACCGGCACTTCGCCGAGATCGACGGCAAGCCCAACGCGGTCACCCCCGCACACACCAACCTCGGTCTGGCCATCGACCTGCCGGGCAAGGACGGCAGCCGGTCCCTCGTCGTCGCCGCGATCAAGAACACCGACACCCACAACTTCACGCAGTTCTACAGCGCCTACGAGGACATCGTCCGGCGCGCGCGTGACGGCAAGCTCACCGCCGAGGACTTCTCGGGTGTCACCATCTCACTCACCAACCCCGGCGGCATCGGCACCGTGCACTCCGTGCCGCGACTGATGAACGGCCAGGGCGCCATCATCGGTGCCGGCGCGATGGAGTACCCCGCCGAGTTCCAGGGCGCGAGCGACGAGCGCCTCGCCGAGATCGGCGTCGGCAAGCTCATGACGCTGACCTCGACGTACGACCACCGCATCATCCAGGGTGCCGAGTCCGGCGACTTCCTCCGGACCATCCACAACCTGCTGATCAGCGACGAGTTCTACGACGAGATCTTCCACGCGCTGCACATCCCGTACGAGCCGGTCCGCTGGCGCAAGGACGTGCCCGAAGGCGCCGTCGACAAGAACACCCGTGTTCTCGAGCTGATCGCCGCGTACCGCAACCGTGGTCACCTCATGGCCGACACGGATCCGCTGCAGTTCGTCAAGGACAAGTTCCGCAGCCACCCGGACCTCGACGTCCGCACGCACGACCTGACCCTGTGGGACCTCGACCGCGAGTTCAAGGTCGGCGGCTTCCACGGCCAGGAGAAGATGAAGCTGCGCGACGTGCTCAGCGTGCTGCGCGACGCGTACTGCCGCCACGTCGGCGTCGAGTACACGCACATCCTGGAGCCGGAGCAGCAGCAGTGGCTGCAGGACCGGGTCGAGGCGCACCACGTCAAGCCCACGGTCGCTCAGCAGAAGTACATCCTGAGCAAGCTCAACGCTGCCGAGGCGTTCGAGACGTTCCTGCAGACCAAGTACGTCGGGCAGAAGCGCTTCTCCCTGGAGGGTGCCGAGTCCGTCATCCCGATGATGGACGCCGTCATCGACCAGGCCGCCGAGCACCAGCTCGACGAGGTCGTCATCGGCATGCCGCACCGCGGTCGCCTCAACGTTCTCGCGAACATCGTCGGCAAGCCGTACTCGAAGATCTTCACCGAGTTCGAGGGCAACATGAACCCGGCGGCCGCGCACGGCTCCGGCGACGTGAAGTACCACCTCGGCGCCGAGGGCACGTACATCCAGATGTTCGGCGACAACGACATCACCGTGTCGCTGACGGCCAACCCGTCGCACCTCGAGGCGGTCGACCCGGTCCTCGAGGGCCTGGTCCGCGCCAAGCAGGACATCCTCGACAAGGGCGAGGACGGCTTCACCGTCCTGCCGCTCATGCTGCACGGCGACGCCGCGTTCGCCGGTCAGGGTGTCGTGGCCGAGACGTTGAACCTGGCACTGCTGCGCGGGTACCGCACCGGCGGCACCGTGCACATCGTGGTCAACAACCAGGTCGGCTTCACCACCGCCCCGGAGCACTCGCGTTCGTCCGAGTACTGCACCGACGTCGCGAAGATGATCGGCGCGCCGATCTTCCACGTGAACGGCGACGACCCCGAGGCCTGCGTTTGGGTCGCCCAGCTCGCTGTCGACTTCCGGGAGAAGTTCCAGAAGGACGTCGTCATCGACATGATCTGCTACCGCCGTCGCGGTCACAACGAGGGCGACGACCCGTCGATGACGCAGCCGGCGATGTACGACGTGATCGACACCAAGCGCAGCGTTCGTAAGAGCTACACCGAATCCCTGATCGGCCGCGGCGACATCTCGCTGAAGGAAGCCGAAGACGCACTGCGCGACTACCAGGGCCAGCTGGAACGGGTGTTCAACGAGGTTCGCGAACTCGAGAAGTACACGCCGGAGCCCAGTGAGTCGGTCGAGCTCGACCAGGTGCTGCCCACGAAGTTGAAGACGTCCGTCGACGACTCGGTGCTCGAGCGGATCGGCGACGCGTTCGTCAACGTGCCCGAGGGCTTCACCGTGCACCCGCGCGTCAAGCCGGTCATCGAGAAGCGCCGCGAAATGTCCCGCGAAGGCAAGATCGACTGGGCCTTCGCCGAGCTGCTCGCGTTCGGTTCGCTGGTCGACCAGGGCAAGATGGTTCGCCTGTCCGGCCAGGATTCCAAGCGCGGCACGTTCACGCAGCGTCACTCGGTCCTGATCGACCGCAAGACGGGCGCCGAGTACACCCCGCTGCAGAACCTGGGCAGCGAGAACCCCGGCAAGTTCCTGGTCTACGACTCCGCACTCAGCGAGTTCGCCGCCGTCGGCTTCGAGTACGGCTACTCCGTGGGCAACCCGGACGCGCTCGTGCTGTGGGAGGCGCAGTTCGGTGACTTCGTCAACGGCGCGCAGTCGATCATCGACGAGTTCATCTCGTCCGGTGAGGCCAAATGGGGCCAGCTGTCCGACGTCGTGCTGCTGCTGCCGCACGGCCACGAGGGTCAGGGTCCCGACCACACGTCCGGTCGTATCGAGCGCTTCCTGCAGTTGTGCGCCGAGGGTTCGATGACCGTGGCCGTGCCGTCCACCCCGGCCAGCTACTTCCACCTGCTGCGTCGTCACTCGCTCGACGGAATCCGCCGCCCGCTGGTCGTCTTCACACCGAAGTCGATGCTGCGGAACAAGGCTGCGGTCTCCGACGTCGAGGACTTCACCACCGGCAAGTTCCGCTCGGTGTTCGAGGAGCCCACGTACGAGACGGGCGACGCCGAACGCGACAAGGTGCGTCGTGTCCTCCTGGTCAGCGGCAAGCTGTACTGGGAACTGCTGGCGAAGAAGCAGAAGGACAACCGCGAGGACATCGCGATCGTCCGCATCGAGCAGCTGTACCCGGTTCCGAGCCGTCGTCTCCGCGAGACGCTGGACCGCTACCCGAACGCCACCGAGTTCCGCTGGGTTCAGGAGGAGCCGGCCAACCAGGGTGCGTGGCCGTTCTTCGGTCTCGCTCTGCCCGAGTTGCTGCCCGACAAGCTGTCCGGAATCAAGCGCATCTCGCGTCGTTCGATGTCGGCACCGTCCTCGGGTTCGAGCAAGGTGCACGCTGTGGAACAGCAGGAGATCATCGACGAAGCGTTCAGCTGAGCGTTTGATTGACTGATCTGCCACTGAGCCGGGTCGAGTTCACTCCACGGAGCGGATTCGACCCGGCTTCGTGGTATCTGGACCTGCCCGCTGTGGCGGAACTGTGCGAAAACGGGCTGGCATTCGAGCGGCCCGTCACGGTGATCGTGGGTGAGAACGGGGTCGGGAAGTCGACGCTCGTCGAGTCGATCGCCGCGGCCTGGCAGGGCGGGTTCCGCGGGGCGCAGGACCGGTTGTGGTCGGCGGGATCCAGCCCCGAGGACGCGGACCTCGGCACTCATCTCACGTGTGTCGGCGCCCGGCCGCAGCCGTACGGCGGGTGTTTCCTGCGTGCCGAGTCGATGCATTCGTTGTTCGGTGCGGCCGACGAGTCACGGCCCCGAAACGACGATCAGTCGTTCAACCAGCTCTCGCACGGTCAGTCGTTCCTGCGGTACGTCGCCGACCGTCCGATCGGCGTGGGGCTGTGGATTCTGGACGAGCCGGAGGCCGCGCTGTCGTTCCAGTCCTGCCTGGCGCTGCTCGGCGTGATCGCGGATCTCGCCGAAGAGGGTTCGCAGGTGATCATGGCGACGCACTCTCCCCTGCTCGCCGCCGCGCCCGGCGCCGGGATCTGGGAACTCACCGACGACGGGATCGACTTCCCCGAGTGGAATCAGCTCGACCTCGTCCGCAACTGGCGGTCGTTCCTCGACGGACCCGACCGCTTCCTGCGGCATCTCTAGGCAGGCGCCTGCTGCCCCGTCTCTGCCCAGGACCTCACGGCCTGGACTCCGAGGGCGGTGGCGGCGAGTAGTCCGCCGAGGGCGGCGAGGGTGAGCGCGTCGGGGTGGATCAGCGGTTGGCCGCGGAACGCCTGCCAGGTGAGCACGGCGAGCAGTCCGGTGTAGGCGAGCGCCAGCACGGCCATCAGGGAGGCGCGGGGTCCCTCGCTGCGGAGCCACGGAATCCGCGACGCGAGAACGCTCAGGACGAGGGCGCCGATCAGCATCACCTGCAGCCCGTGCAGTCCGACGAAGTGCGGGATGCGGAGGTCGCCGCCGGACGTGCTCCAGTTGGTGACGGGCAGTCCCGGATTCTCGTCGGTGACGCCGACGCTGTGCCGTGCGGCGAGTTCGACGGCGCGGCCGCTCGCGTCGGTCGTCGACTGCCGGCCCTGGAATCCCATGAGATACCCGAGTGCCATGCCTGCCACCGCCAGGAACAGGCCCGCATGGATGGCTCGGGTGAGGGGACGATCTCCCACGCGCTGGAACAGCAGGATCAGGGCGATCACGAGGTTCGCGACGAACAGTCCGGGGACACCGGTCATGAACACGTACTGCCCGATCGTGTTGACGGCGTCGTCGGACGTGTTGAAGTGGCTGAACGTTCCGCGCGCGGCCTGGACCGCGATGAATCCGACGTCGAGGATGCCGGTCACGGCGAACACCGTCGCCATGGCCCGTGTCCATCTGCTGCCTCGATGCGGGAGGGTCAGCATCCACGCCAGGGTGGCCCCGTAGAGCGCGAAGGAGATCGCGAACTTCAGTGGCTTGAGCCACACGGACACTCCGAGCACGGTCCGGTCGTCGACGACGAGTCCGACGGCGCACACCAGCGCGAGGGCGGACATCGCTGCGACCATCACCGCCAGCGGCACCTGGCGGGACGCGACGACGCGGGAGCGGAGATCGAGTGTGGTCATGACGAGAACGCTAGGAACGTCGCATGCGTCGCCACGTCACGCCGGGGAACGAAACCGGTGTCACCCGCGGGTACTACGGGTGCGCCCCGAGTATTAGGGGTGTCGGGTCGTGGTGGCCGACACCAGCGCTGCGGCGATCTCGGGTGCGGCGGCGATGGCGAGCGCGGGAAGGGCCTGGACGTTGAGTTCGATCACTTCGTCTCGGGTCAGGTGCGGGTCGCGCAGCCAGGTGATCGTGACTTCCTCGACGTAGGCGATCCAGCCCCGGACGGCGAGTGCGACGGCCTTGGTGGGCTCGATGCCGATCGCCGGGAGTTGTTCGAGGGTCCGTTCGGACATCACGGCGCGGGTCTGCTCGAAGACGGCGCGCATGTCCGGGTCGCCACTCGCCGTCCCCCTCAGGAGCGACACGTAGGTGCCACGGTTCTCGCTGACGTAGTCGACGTAGGACGCGAGCACCGAGCGCAGGATCTGCATCGGATCCCGCGCTTCCCCGACGTACGGGTCGGGGGCGGTGCGGGCGAGCATCTCGCTGCTGGTGTGTCGCACGATCTCGAGGTGGAAGTCGTGTTTGGAGGCGAAGTAGTGGAACAGCAGGCCGCGGGAGACACCGGCCTGATCGGCAATGTCCTCGACGGAGATCTGCTCCAACGGGCGCTGCGCCAGCATCTTCGCGCCGAGGTCGATGAGTTGCGCGCGCCGTTGTTCGGGGCTGAGACGGGTCCGCTTCACGACGTCCATGAGACAAGACTACTGAATGAAGGTCAATAGGCTATTGACTGCCCCTCAATAGCGCCCTATTGTTTCTTACATGAGTCTCCCCGTCACAGATACTTCCGCCCCCACCGCAGGGGTCCGGCACATCGACACGCTGATCATCGGCAGCGGGTTCGCCGGCCTCGGCGCGGCGATCAAGCTGACCCAGGCAGGCAAGACAGACTTCCTCGTGCTCGAACGCGGCACCGACGTCGGTGGTACCTGGCGAGACAACACGTACCCGGGCGCGGCGTGTGATGTTCCCTCACATCTGTACTCCTACTCGTTCGCGCTGAACCCGGAGTGGACTCGGTCGTTCTCGACGCAGCCCGAGATCCAGAAGTACATCCAGTCGGTGGCCGACAAGTACAAGGTGCGCGACAAGCACCTCTTCGGCTGTGACGTGCAGTCCGCCCACTGGAACGAGTCGACCACCCGCTGGGAGGTCACCACCACGAAGGGGAACTTCGTCGCGAAGGTCCTCGTGTCTGCGGTCGGTGCACTGTGCGAGCCGTCCCTCCCCGACATCAAGGGCATCGAAGGCTTCGAGGGCGAGATCTTCCACTCCGCCCGCTGGAACCACGACGCCGACCTGGCGGGGAAGCGCGTCGCCGTCATCGGTACCGGCGCCTCGGCCATCCAGATCGTGCCCGCCATCGGCAAGAAGGTGTCGCACCTCGACGTGTACCAGCGCACGGCGCCGTGGATCCTGCCCCGGGCGGACCGTGAGTACACGAAGCTCGAGCACACCGCGTTCAAGTATCTCCCCGGCTTTCAGAAACTGTGCCGCGCCGGGATCTACTGGATGCGCGAGAGCCAGGTCGTCGGACTCGCGAAGGCCCCCGTCTTCATGAAGCCGCTGCAGTTCGCGGCCGAGCGCCACCTGCGTCGCCAGATCAAGGACAGGGATCTGCGCAAGAAGGTCACGCCGAACTTCCAGATCGGCTGCAAGCGCATGCTGATCTCGAACAACTACTACCCCACCCTGGCGCAGGACAACGTCGACCTGGTGACCGACGGCATCGCCGAGGTCACGGCCAACTCGGTGGTCTCGAAGGACGGCACCGTCCGTGAGGTCGATGCCATCGTCGTCGCCACCGGCTTCCACGTCACCGACTCCCCCACGTTCGAGGGCATCTTCGGCAAGGACGGCCGCTCGCTCGCCGACGTCTTCGACAAAGGCGGACAGCAGGGCTACAAGGGGGCCGCGATCGCGAACTTCCCCAACATGTTCTTCCTGGTGGGCCCGAACACGGGCCTGGGCCACACCTCGATGGTCTTCATGATCGAGTCGCAGCTCAACTACCTCGTCGACGCCCTGCAGACGCTCGACAAGTACGGCATCGGCAAGATCGAGGTCCGGCAGGACGCCCAGGACCGGTACAACGCGGAACTCCAGGAGAAGCTGTCGCACAGCGTCTGGAACAACGGTGGGTGCGCGAGCTGGTACCTCGACAAGCACGGCAACAACACCACGCTGTGGCCGGGCTTCACGTTCCAGTTCCGGAACGAGACGAAGCGCTTCGACCTCACCGCGTACGACAGCGTGACCACCGCCGATCTGGCTGCACCGGTGCACGTGAACGGCACGACCCCCGGCCCGGCCGCCATCCCGGCACAGATCGACCTCGACGACGACAAGGTGACAGCACAGTGAGCGAGTTCGCAGGCAAGGTAGTCGTGATCACCGGAGCCGGTTCCGGTATCGGCAGGGCGCTCGCCCTCAACCTGGCGGGCCGGGGTGCCAGGCTGGCGATCTCGGACATGGACACGGTCGGGCTCGCCGAGACCGCACGCCAGGCCGAGGCGCTGGGCGCCGAGGTCAAGGCCGATCACCTGGACGTCACCCAGCGCGAGGCGGTGCTCGCATACGCCGACAAGGTGCGGGCGCACTTCGGCAAGATCAACCAGGTGTACAACAACGCCGGCATCGCCTACCACGGTGAGTTCGAGAAGTCCGAGTTCAAGGACATCGAGAAGATCATGGACGTGGATTTCTGGGGAGTCGTCAACGGCACCAAGGCCTTCCTGCCGCATCTCATCGCGTCGGGCGACGGCCACGTCGTGAATGTCTCGAGCCTCTTCGGTCTGCTGTCCATGCCCGGCCAGAGCGCGTACAACTCGGCGAAGTTCGCGGTGCGCGGTTTCACCGAGTCGCTGCGCCAGGAGATGCTGATCGCCAAGCACCCCGTCAAGGTGACGTGCGTGCACCCCGGTGGCATCAAGACGGCCATCGCCCGCAACGCCACCGCGGGCCCGGGCGAGGACCTCGACACGTTCGCGCAGTTCTTCGACCAGAAACTCGCACGCACCACTCCGGAGGCGGCGGCCGAGACCATCGTGAACGGTGTCCGCAAGAGCAAGCCGCGCGTCCTGATCGGCGCCGACGCCAAGTTCCTCGACGCCTGGGTGCGGCTCGTCGGGCCGAGCTACCAGCGTGTGGTTGCTTTCGTCGCCGGACGCGTCCTCCCCAAGTCGAACTGAGGTACCGATGAGCTTCCACCTGCCGCTGCCGGTCGTCGCGACGGCCCTCCGGCCGTTCTACCGCCTCGGCCTCAACGCCCGGCTTCCGTACACCGTCCAGAGGGCGATCCTCGACCTCGGCGCTCCGTTGCAGCAGGTGCCTGCAGGTGCCGTCGTCCGCCCGACCTCGCTGGCCGGGCGGCCGGCGGAGCGAATCACGGTGGGAGCCACCGAACGCCGGACCGCCGTGCTCTACCTGCACGGTGGGGCGTACACGATCGGTTCGCTCGCCACGCACCGTTCGCTGGCGGCTCACCTCGCCAGGGAATCCGGCAGCGTCGTCTACACCCTCGACTACCGGCTGGCTCCGGAACATCCGTTTCCGGCCGGGCTCGAGGACGCGGTCGCGGCATACCTGGAGCTGAACACCGAACATGGCTACGAGACAGAGCAACTCGCCATCGCGGGCGATTCGGCGGGCGGCGGCCTGACGGTCGCCACCGCGCGACGGCTGATCGACCGGCACGGTGTGACGCCGGCCGCGTTGGCACTGATCGCTCCGTGGGTCGATCCAGGCAGGCGTGACACGTCCCGGGACCGGGATCTCGTGGTCAACACGGCGTGGTCGTTCGACGCCGCCGAAAAGTACCTGGGCAACGGGGACGCACACGATCCGGGTTACGCACCGCTGCACGGAAATCTGGCGGGACTGCCGCCGACACTGATCCACGTCGGGGTGGACGAGGTGCTCTACCCGCAGATCGTGGAGTTCGTCGACAAGCTGAACGAGTCGGATGTGGACGTCACCCTCACCGAGTACGCCCGGCTGTGGCACGTTGCCCACCTGCAGGCGTCCCTGGTCCGCGAGGCCGCGGACGCGGTCGCGGAACTCGGCGCGTTCCTGGGTTCACAGATGAGCGTCGAGCCACACCCGCGCCACGTCGGCTGAATCGGCACCACCGCGGACCTGGCCGATCATGTCGGCTAGGTCCGCGGTCGTCAGCTCACCCGCCACGACGTTCAACGCCTTCAGCTGGGCTTCGGTGAGAGTTCCGATCCGGAACAGCGGCACCACGTTCTGTGCGGTGAACACGTGCTCGTCGTCCGCCAGCAGCACCAGGTCCGCGCCCGCGACGGCGGGTGACGCAGTGGTCACCCCGGCCACCCGCACGACTCCGTCCGCCGGTGCCGTGGCGTCGAGTTCGCCGACGGCGGCGGCGTCGTCGCCCACCGTCCGAATCTGTGCGAACGTGCAGCCGGTGAGGTCGGGAAGCGCGTCGGCCTCGAACGCCGGGGCGAGCACGGCTGTGCTCCTGCTGCACGAGGGAACGAGTTCGTCCAGGGTGGTGAGATCCAGCTGCCCCGACGCCTGCTGGGTCACCGCCAGCGCCGATCCGTCCTCGGCGGCCGCGAAGTCGGAGATCGAAAGACCCTGCGGCAGAGCCTTGCTCAACGCCTCGAACACCTCGTCCTGTTCCGTCTCCGTCGATTCGGGGTCGTAGTAGCGCAGCAACCGGCCCGTGAACTCCGGCACCAGCGTGACGTTTCCGGCATCGAGCTGGCCGAGGTACGCGGTCCGGTCGCCGAGGCCCCCCTCGGTGGTGACCGGCGCCCCGGTCGAACGCAGGGCACCCGCATAGATTTCGGCCAGGATCCGGCTCTCCGCTCCGTCACCCGCACCCACCACGATCTCGCCCGTCCCCTGCCCCGCGGAACCGTCGAGGGTCGTGTCACCGCCTGCGCATCCCGACACCACCCCCGCGACCAGCAGCAGCGCGGACGCGGCGATCAGTGCCCGGGACCATGCCGCCGGGCGCTCGGCCGATCCGTCTGTGCGTGTGTGTGCCACGTCGCGCCTTTCGTTTACCTCGAGCTGGTCGAAAACCGTGCTCTGTCCGCCCCTATCGTTACACTGGCCAACCGATGGCGCGGACACGCGTCCACCGGTTTCCGTCGGCAGGTCCGGCGCCGGTGACAACGGGAAGGACGCTCATGCGCACCTCACGAATTCTGTCGGGCCTCACCCGCCGCTCCGTGGGCAGTATCGCTCTCGCGACGGTGGCCGTCGTGTCGCTCGCGGCGTGCGGTGGCGGATCCGACCCCCTGACCGCCGGCGGCGAGGGATCCGGTGACGACCCCGACACGATCATCGTGGGATCGGCGAACTTCCCCGAATCGGAGACGGTCGCGAACATCTACACCGAGGTGCTCCGCGCCAACGGGTTCGATGTGACGACGAAGTTCAACATCGGCAGCCGTGAGGCCTACATCCCTGCGCTGAAGGACGGCTCGATCGACGTCATCCCGGATTACACGGGCAACCTGCTGCAGTATCTCGACCCGGACTCGACGGCGACGAGCGCCGCCGACGTGGACGCCGCGCTGCCTGCCGCGCTCGGCTCGGAGCTGACGATCACCACCCCGGCCCCGGCCGAGGACAAGGACGCCGTCGTCGTCACGAAGGAGACGGCGCAGCGCTGGAACCTCACCTCGATCGCGGATCTCGCGGCGCACTCGAACGAGGTGAAATTCGGTGCACCCGCCGAGTTCCAGGAGCGTCCCGGTGGCCTGCCCGGCCTGAAGGCCAAGTACGGCCTCGACATCACGGCCGACAACTTCGTCCCGATCGCCGACGGCGGCGGTCCGGCCACGGTGGACGCCCTCGCGTCGGGGCAGATCACGGCCGCCGACATCTTCACGACGTCCCCGGCGATCGCGCAGAACGGTTTCGTCGTGCTCGCGGATCCGCAGAACAACTTCGCGGCGCAGAACGTCGTCCCGGTGGTGCGTGCCACCAAGTCCTCCGACAAGCTGACCCGGGCGCTCGACGCGCTGTCGGCGAAGCTGACCACCGAAGAGCTTGTCGCGCTGAATGATTCCGTGTCGGGTGACGCGAAAACCGAGCCGGCTGCGGCCGCGAAGCAGTGGGTGACGGACCAGGGGCTCGACAAGCCGGTCTCGTGAGGAGCCTGCCGTGATCACATTCTCGGGAGTCACCAAGCAGTACCCGGACGGTACGACGGCGGTCGACGGCCTCGACCTGGAGATCGACGCCGAATCGTTCACGGTCTTCGTCGGGCCGTCCGGCTGTGGCAAGACCACGTCGATGCGGATGATCAACCGGATGATCACCCCGACCGCGGGAACGATCACGGTCGACGGCCGCGACATCGCCCAGACCGACGCGGTGAAGCTTCGGCTCGGCATCGGCTACGTCATCCAGAGCGCAGGACTGCTGCCGCACCGCACGGTGGTCGACAACGTCGCGACCGTGCCGGTGCTGCGCGGCGACTCACGACGCAACGCCCGCAAGGCCGCGTTGGCGGTGCTCGAACGCGTCGGACTCGACCCGGCGCTGGCGTCCCGCTATCCCGGCCAGCTGTCCGGCGGGCAGCAACAACGCGTGGGGGTCGCGCGGGCACTGGCTGCCGACCCCCCGATCCTGCTGATGGACGAACCGTTCAGCGCCGTCGATCCCGTTGTCCGCGAAGATCTGCAGGCCGAGATGCAGCGCCTGCAGGCCGAGATGCGCAAGACGATCGTGTTCGTCACCCACGACATCGACGAGGCCGTCAAACTCGGTGACCGGGTGGCGGTCTTCGGACCGGGTGGCCGGTTGCAGCAGTACGACGCGCCCGACACGGTGCTGTCCGCGCCGGCCACCGATTTCGTCGCCTCGTTCGTGGGACGCGACCGCGGGTACCGCGGGCTGTCGTTCCGGACGGCAGATCAGGTTCCGCTGCACACCATCCGGACGGCGACCGAGAAGGAGTTGCCCGGGCTCCGGCTCGAACAGGGTGAATGGGTCCTGGTCGTCACGGACGCGGGCGTACCGCGGGGGTGGATCGACGTCACCGGCGTCGAGGGGGCGCGGGCCGGTCGGCCCGTCTCCGAATGCACCGCGGCCGGTGGATCCCTCTTCTCCCCCGGCGCCGACCTGCGGCAGGCCCTGGACGCGGCCATCTCCTCTCCGTCGGGCATCGGTGTGGCCGTCGACGCCGACGGCGCGGTCACCGGGGGCATCCTCGGCTCCGAGGTGATCGCGAAGCTGGCCGAGCAGCGGGCAGCCGAGGATCGTGCGAGGGGTGAGCACTACTTCACTGCCCAACCGGCAACCCCGGACGGGCCGTGATCCCATGCGGTGGCTCATCGACAACTTCTCGGTCGTCGTCGACCTGACGAAGACCCATCTCTACCTCGCGCTGGTTCCGCTGCTGATCGGGTTGCTCATCGCGGTCCCGGTCGGGACCGCGATCCGGGGTGCGTCCTGGCTGCGGAAGATCACGCTGATCGTCGCGGGCATCGCGTTCACGATCCCGTCGCTGGCATTGTTCGTGACAATCCCCTCCGTCGTCGGACTGCAGATCCTGGACCCGCTCAACGTGGTGATCGCGCTGACGATCTACTCCACCGCCCTGCTCATCCGCGCCGTGCCCGAGGCCCTCGACTCCGTTCCCGCCGACGTCGTCGACTCGGCCACCGCGATGGGTTTCACCCGGCTCCGCCGGGCCCTGACCGTCGAATTGCCCCTCGCGCTACCCGTTCTCGTCGCGAACGTGCGAGTGGTGGCCGTGACCAACATCTCGCTGGTGTCGGTGGGTTCGCTGATCGGGATCGGCGGTCTCGGCACCCTGTTCACCCAGGGCTACCAGCGTGACTACCCGGACCAGATTCTCGCCGGGATCATCGCGATCGTCGTTCTGGCCCTCGCGTTCGACCTGCTGCTGTTCCTGGTCGGCCGGGCACTGACACCGTGGACCCGGCAGCAGAAGGTCCGGCGCACGCCGCTGGTCGCGGGACAGTCGGCGGCCCCGGCCGCAGGGGAGGCTTCGTGAACATCTTCGGCGGCGCATGGGAGTACATCGTCGATCCGGGTAACTGGTCGGGCAGTACCGGAATCGGCGCCCGCATTCTCGAACACCTCTGGTACAGCTTCCTGGCAGTTGCACTGTCCGCGGTGGTCGCGGTCCCGATCGGTCTGATCATCGGACATCTGCGCAAGGGTGACGTGGTCGTGGTCGGTCTCGTCAACGCGCTCCGCTCGCTGCCGACACTGGGTCTGCTGACGTTCCTGGTGCTGCTGCTCGGACTGGGTCTGATCCCGCCGATCCTGGCGCTGGTGATCCTCGGAATCCCGCCGGTGCTCGCGGGCACGTACGCGGGTGTCGCGAACGTCGACCGAACGGTCGTGGACGCCGCCCGCGCGATGGGAATGACCGAATGGCAGGTCCTCACGCGTGTCGAGGCCCCGAATGCGCTGCCGCTCATGCTCGGCGGGCTGCGTAACGCCACCCTGCAGATCATCGCGACCGCAACGGTCGCCGCGTACGTCAACCTCGGCGGCCTGGGGCGCTACATCTTCGACGGACTGGCCCTGCGCCAGTACGACCGGGTGCTCGTCGGTGCGCTGCTCGTGACGATCCTCGCCCTCGTCGTGGACGGCCTGCTGGCGCTGGCGGTGTGGGCGTCCGTTCCGGGGACCGGCCGCCTGCGCCGCAACCCGAGCGCCGAACAGATCGCCGAGCGCGCGTCGTAGCGAAGAAGTCCCCCAACGGCAAACACCCCGACACCGGAACCGTGGGTGCGGGTTCCGGATCGGGGTGCTCGACGGATTCTCGCTAGTCGGTGACGCCTTCTGCACGAGCAGCGGCGGCGACTGCCTCCGCGACAGCGGGGGCGACGCGAGGATCGAGCGGGCTGGGAACGATCTTGTCTACAGCCAGCTCGTCACCGACGACCGAGAGGATTGCCTCGGCGGCGGCGAGCTTCATACCTTCGGTGATCCGGCGGGCACCGGCATCCAGGGCGCCACGGAACACGCCGGGGAAGGCAAGCACATTGTTGATCTGGTTCGGGAAATCGCTGCGTCCGGTGGCCACGATCGCCGCATGCTTGCGGGCGATGTCGGGGTGGATCTCCGGGTCCGGGTTCGACAACGCGAACACGATGGAATCCTTCGCCATGGTGGCGATCAGCTCCTCCGGCACGGTCCCGGCGGACACCCCGAGGAACACATCCGCCCCGTCGAGGGCTTCGGCGGTGCCGCCGCGGCGGCCGGCCGGGTTGGTGCGCGCGGCCAGGTCGACCTTGATCTCGTTGAGGTCCTGCCGGTCGGCGGAGACGATGCCCTTCGAGTCGAGGACGGTCACGTCGGCGATCCCGGCGGCGAGCAGGATGTTCGCGCAGGCGACTCCGGCGGCGCCGGCACCGGAGATGACGACCCGCAGATCGTGGATGTCGCGGTCCTGGACCTTGACCGCACCCTTGAGGGCGGCGAGGACGACGATGGCGGTGCCGTGCTGGTCGTCGTGCATGACCGGGCAGTCCAACGCCTCGATGACGCGCTTTTCGATCTCGAAGCAGCGCGGTGCGGAGATGTCCTCGAGGTTGACCGCACCGAAGCTCGGGCGCAGCCGGATCAGGGTTTCGACGATCTCGTCGGGATCCTTGGTGTCGAGGACCAGCGGGATCGAGTTCAGGCCCGCGAAGTTCTTGAACAGGGCGGACTTGCCCTCCATCACGGGAAGGGACGCGCGCGGGCCGATGTCCCCGAGGCCGAGCACCGCGGAGCCGTCGGAGACGACGACCACCAGGCGGCTGGTCCAGGTGTACCGGTCGGCGAGGGTTTCGTCGGCGGCGATGGCGCGGGAAACCTGTGCGACGCCGGGTGTGTAGGCAATGGACAGGGCGCGCTGCGTATCGAGGGCGGTCGTGGTCTCGACGGAGAGCTTCCCCCCGATGTGGCCGGCGAAGATCTCTTCGTCGGTCAGCTCGACCTTCTGCGGTGTGGTGGGTTCGGACACGATGGACACGATGACACTCCTGCTAAGTCCAGGCTCACTCGGGGCCGGGTTACTGAGAAGTAACCGTGAGGATCGGCGCTGATCTTCACAGTTACTCCACGAACGACAACTGAGGGTGAAGCTTCCGGGGTGCGCGATCACGATGGCCGCAGAACGTCCGAAGCGTCATGGCACGGGCGGGTGAGCCCTGGCAACACTGCCATAAACCCCCGCCGAAGGGCGGTGGCGCCGACGTCGGAGTGGTGCTAAGTCTGGCACGAATATCGATGCACAATCAAATTGCCACGACAGTCAGATGTCTCACGTTTTCTGGCCTCTACCTGTGAGAATAAGTTACCGGCGGGTCACTGTGAGAGCCGGTTTCACATAACGCACCGAGTGTCCGTCAACCCCACCACTGGGTGGCCAGCAGAAGCGCCGCCGCCGCGAGAACGGCGACGGATGCGACCACGGCGACGAGACCGTCGCGGCGGTCCGAAATCCGCTGCGCCACGATCACGAACACGGACGCAACCACGTGCGCGGTGATGGAGATCGCCCCGGGGCCTGGGAAGCCACGGCCGCCGCCCACGTAGGCGGAGCCGATCACGACGAGGCAGAGGATCACCACGCCGGCGGCGACGGCCCCGCTGAGGGCGCGCAGCGCGCGGACCACGAGCGGACTGCGTCGCGGTTCGGTGGCCGTCACCGTCCTCGGGACGGTCGGACCGTAGGGGTCGTACCGCTCGGACTCGTGCGTGTTCATGCCGAGACCACCTGCACCCCGGATGCTTTCGATACGAGGGTGTCGAATTCGTCGGCGTCCGTCGTGAACTCACCGAGCCGGATGGCCTTGTTCGTGCCGTGGTAGTCGGAGGAGCCGGTGACGACCAGACCGAGCTCGTCGGCGAGTTCCTGCAGTACCCGCGCGTCGTCCGACGAGTGATCGGGGTGATGCACCTCGAGTCCGTGCAGACCGGCTCCCGCCAGGTCGCGGACGTGATCGAGGGACAGCAGCCGTCCCCTCGTGCGGGCCCGACCGTGGGCGAGGACGCTCACTCCCCCGGCCTCCGCCACCAGTTGGACGGCGTCGTCGAGGGGGGTGTCCGACTTGTCGACGAAGTACCGGCCGCGCGGGGCCAGCAGATCCACGAACGCCTCACCGACGCTGCCGACCACACCGGCGCGCATCAGGGCCCTCGCCAGGTGCGGGCGCCCCGCCGCAGGTCCCGCTTCCGCGAGCACCTCGTCGGCGTCGATGGGGAGACCGTCCTCCATCATGAGCTCCGCCATGGCGCGGATGCGCACGATCCGCTCGTTCCGCAACCGTTCCCTCTCGCGCGCAAACGCGGCGTGCGCGGGATCGAACAGGTAGGCGAGGAGATGCACCGCAACCGGGCGTCCGTCCTCGCCTCGCCCCTCGCAGGACATCTCCATGCCCCGCACCAGCGCGAGCCCCGCAGGCAACGCTGCGACCGCCTCGGCCCACCCCGCCGTCGTGTCGTGATCGGTGATCGCCACGGTGTCGAGTCCCGCCGCCCCCGCGGCGCGCACAAGGTCCGCCGGGCTGTCGGTTCCGTCGGAGGCCGTCGAATGGGTGTGGAGATCGATGAGCACCAGACCAGTCTGTCAGGTGTCGCGGCACGGGGTCCGAGCGTGCGGCCCGGAAGCCTGGCGTGTCGTGCGACACCGCCGGCCCGGAGCGGGTGCTGACGTACGATTCACCAGCAGTATGTCCGACTCGACGGTGAAGGGAGGGCCCGGTGCCGTCTGTGCCCTCGCTCCCCAAGCGCGGCAGCGACAAGGATCAGCGCAACGGTGACAAGGACCCGGCCCCCAGGATCCGCATCCCGACGGCGCGCGCCATCGTGGATTGCGGTGTGTACGTCGACGGCACGAGGCTTCCCGGCAAGTACACGCACCAGGCCGCGATGGCCGAGGTCCGCGAGCAGGGTCGGGGGTTCGTGTGGGTCGGGCTTCTCGCCCCCGACGAGGGGCAGATGGAGAGTGTGGCCGAGACGTTCGGGCTGCACGAGCTGATGGTCGAGGACGCCGTCCACGCCCACCAGCGGCCGAAGCTGGAACGCTACGACGACGTCCTGTTCCTCGTGTTGCGGACGGTCAACTACGTGCCGCACGAGTCGGTGGCCACTGCCAGCGAGATCGTCGAGACCGGCGAGATCATGGTGTTCGTGGGCGCCGACTTCGTCATCACCGTCCGGCACGGTGACCATTCCCCGCTCGCGAACGTCCGCCATGCGCTGGAGGCGAACCAGGAGCGGCTCGCCCTTGGCCCCTACGCGGTGCTGCACGCGGTCGCGGACCACGTGGTGGACACGTACCTCGAGGTCACCCAGGCCATCGAGGAGGACGTCGACGGCATGGAGGAGGCGGTGTTCAGTCCGCGCAGCAGCGTCGCGGTCGAACACATCTACCTTCTCAAGCGCGAGATCGTCGAACTCCGCAAGTCGGTGAACCCGCTGTCCAATCCGCTGCTCCGGCTGACGCGATCCCCGGGCAATCCGGTGCCGAAGGAGATTCGCCGCTACTTCCGCGACGTCCTCGATCACCACACCACCGTCGCCGAGCGGATCGCCGAATACGACGAGGTCCTCAGCTCACTCGTCGATGCCGCCCTCGCCAAGATCGCCGTGCAGCAGAACACCGACATGCGCAAGATCTCGGCGTGGGTGGCCATCGCGGCCGTGCCGACGATGATCGCGGGCATCTACGGCATGAACTTCGACAACATGCCCGAATTGCATTGGCAGTACGGCTATCACGGCGTGGTGTTGGTGATCGCGTCGGTGACGGTGGGCCTGTTCGTCACGTTCCGCCGGAACCACTGGCTCTAGAGGGACGCGGCACCGCGGTGCGGATCGCGGACGTCGATGCCCGCCTCCGCCCAGGCGTCGCGTAGTGCGCCTG
Organism: Rhodococcus sp. JS3073; assembly: GCF_026810085.1. Taxonomy (NCBI): domain Bacteria; kingdom Bacillati; phylum Actinomycetota; class Actinomycetes; order Mycobacteriales; family Nocardiaceae; genus Rhodococcus; species Rhodococcus sp. JS3073. The sequence goes on from NZ_CP113951.1 coordinate 1,388,222, forward strand.
CGCCGCGCAGTCGGACCCACGCCGCCTCGGTGCCGGTGATCGGCACGACCGCGAGGAACCGCACGGCCTCCGCGGGTTCGGGCAGCGGGAGGTCGGGGATGGCCGACTCACCGAGCAGCACGGCGGTGAACGGTGTGTCCTTCCACAGCGGCTCCCCCAGGTCGAGCAGCGCATCCTCGACGAGAACCACCCCTTCCACCGACGGCGCCGCCGCCAGGACCGCGAGTGTGCGCGCCACTCCCGACGCCACCCCGGCGCCGCCGCGCAGGGTGAGGATCAGTTCGGCGCGGGGGCCACGGAGCGGGTCGGCCACCAGTTCGCCGGGGTCGCCCATCGGGTGCCGGGAGCACCCCAGGGTCACGTAGCGAACCAGATCCTCGTCGTCGGGTGCGAACCGCAGCACGTCCAGCGGCTCGACGCCCAGGAACGTCACCGATGCGGCGGTCGGCTCCGGTCCCCCGATCTGCCCCAGCAGGTGCGCGCGAACGGAGGCCACAACGCTGTCAGTCACCCCGCAATCAAACCACCGAAGCCGCTCACCCGTCCTCCGGCCTCGCGAGCCGGTAGCGTCGGAGCATGGTCTCGGTACTCGCAGTGTCCGACGAGACGATCGAGTCGCTGTGGAGTTCGCAGGTGCGTGCCATGGACGTCGACCTGATCCTCGGTGCGGGCGATCTCCCGTTCGACTACCTGGAATACCTGATCGACGCGCTCGACGCGCCGTGTGTCTTCGTGCCGGGCAACCACGACGCCGATCTGTCCGGCTACTCCGCGGGACGTGTCGGATGGATGCGGGCGGGTCTGCCCTCGGCGTGGCCGGGACCCTGCGGCGCGGTCAACGCGGACGGTCGGATCGTGCGGATCGCGGGCCTGCGCATCGCGGGCCTGGGTGGGTCGATCCGCTACAACGACGGCCCCAATCAGTGGACCGAGCGGCAGCAGCGGCGGCGGGCGCGCAACCTGGCTCTGACGAGTGCGTGGCACGCACGCCGCTCGGGCGCGTCCGGCATCGATGTGCTGCTCACGCACAGCCCACCGCGCGGAGTGGGCGACCAGGAGGATCCGCCGCACCGGGGTTTCGAATGCTTCGAGACCCTGGCGGGCAGGTTGCAGGCCCGCGTCATGATTCACGGGCACGTCCACCCGTACGGCCGGGCCGCCGAGGACCGCACGCTCGGCGCGACGACGGTGATCAACACCGTGGGATTCACCCTGATGGAGTTGGCCCCGGGCGCCGACCCCACCATCGTCAGGCGCCGGCATGGCACGTGACACCGGGTTCCCCGCCGCCGACGCGGAGAACGATTTCACCCGCCAGCGTCGCCGCGCCGAGTTGTCGCGGCTGGTCAGCTGGCTGCGCCGCGAGCCGGACGACGTCAACGAAATCCTGCCGTTCGACGAGGTGGTCGCTGCCGTCGGACGGGTCGGGGAACGATCGCTCGGACTGCAGGTGATCCCGGTCAACTCCATCGTCGGAAGCGTCGACCGGACCCGCGACTTCGACCGGTTCTTCCGGCCCACGTCCACCCGTGTGCGCGAGCGCTGGCAACGGCTGGCGGCCGCGCAGCGCCGGGGCGAGTCGGTGCCGCCGATCCAGGTGTATCGGATCGGGTCCATGCACTTCGTCAGCGACGGCCACCACCGCGTCTCCATCGCGTACGCGATGCACTGGAGCACGATCGACGCCTACGTCACCGAGATCCAGACCAAGATCTCCCCCGACGGGATCGCGCAGCGCGGCGACCTGGTCATCAAGGACCACCGGCGCCTGTTCCTCACGCGGGTGCCGTTGAGCGGGCCCCAGCGGGCGGCCGTGGTGGTCACCGATCCCTGGGAGTACGCCGAGATCAGCCAGAGTGTCGAGGCATGGGGATTCCGGCTCATGCAGGAGGTGGGCGAATTCCTCAGCCGTGAGACCGTGGCCCGGCGCTGGTTCGGTGAGGAGTTCCTGCCGGTGGTCCGGATGCTGCGGGCCGCGCAGATGCTGCCCGACCACACCGACGCCGAGGCGTACCTGTGGGTGGCACGCGAGCGGTACCGCCTTGTGCGCCAGCATGTCTGGAACGACGAGATCATCGCCGAGCTCAGTCACCTCGCACCGCGCAGGCACAAACCGGCTAGCCCGTGAACCGCACGACACGCTCGGGCGCGTCGGGGTGCGCGAACTTCAGCAGTCGCCTGCCCTCCGCCTCGATCGCGGTGCGGTGCGTTTTCGCGATGTTCGCCAACGGTTCCACGTCGAGTACCGCACGGGACTTCTCGACCACCGTCGTGGTGAACGCCGCGACCCTGCCGTTCACCAGGACAGCCGGTTTGATGATGCCGTTCTGGGTGAAGATTTTCTTCCGCACGTCGTCGTCGAGGAGGCGTCCGCGGTCCGCGTGCGAGAGCAGCACGTTGTCGAACGGAGCGAGGATGCGGACGGGGGCGGGGGTGCCCGGGTCCGGCCGGGGTGCGTCGGGAAGGTCGAAAAGTTCCGGCCCCGAGTCCCCCGCGAACACCCGGAGTTCCGGCCGCAACCGGTCCAGGACCTCACCGAGCCGGGTCAACCCCGACCAGGCCTGGGCATCCCGCGCACTCGCCGGGCCGAACGCGGCGAGGTAGCGCAACAGCATCGTGTCGATGGACGGCGCGGCGGACAGTGGACGGCCCACCCACGACTCCAGCGTCGACAGCGCCGGTTGCCCCGACCTGCCCCAGAGCCCGCGCGGCGGAACCTGGACCATCGGGACCAGTCCCCGCACCCCGTGGGCGAGGGCGGCCCCGTCGCGGCCGGGGAACCGCTCCTCGAGCAGGGGCCGCATCTGCGATTGGGTGCGGGCCTCGTCGCGCACCAGTTCGCGTCCCGCGGCGGCGAGGGCGCCCAGGTCGATCCCGTCGAGGCTCGACCGGTACTGCGTGTTGGTGTGGAGGTCGCGGTCGAGCAGCGGTTGTGTGAGCGGTCGGAACGAAAGTGCGTCCGAGGCGGACAGGGCGAAGACCGTCCCGCGCATCGCGACGATCCGCACCACCGCGCGGTTCTCGATGAGATCCGACAGCGACTCGGCGCGGAATCGTGTCAACCGCGCCCACAGTGCGAAGTACGGCGGGGCGGGCGCCTGGGCCTGCAGTCCGCAGAGGTGCTCGATCATGTCGAGAGCGGACGTGTCCGAACGGCTCAGCAGCGATTGCCGGGCCAGTGTCGCCCGGCCCAGCGCTCGATTCGACATGCGTTCAGACCCCACCGTGAACCCCTTTGTTAGTTAGCCCCAGTACCGTGTTTCATTACGCTCGTTCACCGACCCCCACAGGAGGACCCCCATGGCCGCCGGATCGACAACCGCAGCCAGGGCTCTCCTGCCCGTCATGTGCTTCGTCGTGATGATTGTCGCCGTTCTGCAGACGTTGGTGGTGCCGATCGTCGGGACCATCGGTGCGCAACTCGACGTCGGCCCCACCGCCGTCGGCTGGCTCCTCACCGCGAACCTCCTCGCGGCCGCCACCGCGACACCCGTCCTCGGCCGCCTCGCCGATCTCCGCGGCAAACGACCCGTCCTGCTCGGGGTGCTCGTGGTCGTGCTGCTCGGCTCCCTGATCGGTGCGCTGTCGACATCCGTGGGGGTGCTGATCTTCGCCCGCGTGCTCCAGGGCGTGTCGTTCGCGCTGTTCCCCATCGGCATCGCGGTCCTGCGTGATGAGCTTCCCGCCGAGGAGCTGACCGGGGCGATGGGGATCTTCTCCGGCACCCTCGGATTCGGCGGATGTTTCGGCATCGTCCTCACCGGTGTGCTGGTCTCCGGTGGCGCCGACTTCCACCGCATCTTCTGGCTGTCGTCGGCGATCACCGCCGCCGGACTCGTCCTCGCCTGGATCGCCATCCCCCGCCGCCCGCGCGCCGGAACGGGTTCCATCGACTGGGTCGGTGCGGCCGGTCTCGCCGCCGGCCTGGTCCTGGTCCTGCTGCCGCTCGCCGAGGGCGGCACCTGGGGCTGGACGTCTCCCGTCACCATCGTCAGCGGCATCGCCGGAGTCGTGGTCCTGATCGGCTGGTTCCTCTACGAACGCCGGATCACCGACCCGCTCGTCGCGCCCCGGCTGCTGACCAACCCACCCGTCCTGGTCACCCACCTGTCCGCGCTCGTGGTCGGCATGTCGATGTTCGTGATGTTCCTGGGCAGCTCGTACTTCGTCCAGACACCGCGCGCGGTGGCCGGATACGGCTTCGGGGCCACCGTCCTCGAGGCCAGCACCGTGTACCTGCTGCCGGGCGCGATCAGCGGCGTCCTCGCGTCGATCCTGAGCGGAAAACTGATCCACCGCTTCGGTTCCCGTGCCGTCCTCATCGCCGCGAGCGTCGTCGGCGTCAGCGGTTTCGTCGTGTTCGTCTTCGCCCACGACCGCACGTGGGAGGTGATCGCGGCCATCCTGCTGGTCAACACGTACATCAGCCTCGCCTACGCGTCGCTGCCGTCGCTGCTCGTGGCCGAGGTCCGGCAGGACGAGACCGGCGTCGCGAACAGCATCAACTCCATCGCCCGGTCCGTGGGCAGTTCGTTCGCCAGTGCGCTGCTCGCCACCCTGCTCGCCGGCATCACGATCGACGGAACGGACGTCCCGACCGAATCGGCGTACGTGATCGCGTTCGCCGTCGGCGCGACCGCGGCCGCCCTCGCCGGGCTGCTGCCGTTCTTCGGGATCACGCGCACCACCCGCACCCCGTCCGACGAGGAGGAGGACGAGGTCCACGCGACCGCCCTCGCGGCCGAGTGGGGCACGGTCGGTGGCCTCGGCGGAGCGAACACCAGTGGTTCGGGTGAGCGCTCCGATCAGAGGGTGAGGTTGGCTCCCGAGTCCTGATCGAACAGGGCGATCTTCGCCCGGTCGAACCACAGTTCCACCGGCCTGCCGTGCGCCGCGGACGATTCGGTCGACAACCGGGCGACCAGCTGCCCGCCGCCCGCGACCGCGGTCCCCGAGTCGGCGGCGAGCTCCTCGAGTTCCCGGGAAGTCACCTGCGGTCCCTCGGCCGTGAAATAGGCGTACTTGTCCGAACCCATCGACTCGAGCACCTCGACGTTGGCCGTGAACGTGGCACCGGCCGCCCTCTGCCCCTCGTCGACGAGCCCCACGTCCTCGAAGTGCTCGGGACGGATCCCGACGACGACGTCCTTCGCCGTGTTCGACGACCCGATCCTGTCGCGCGTCTCCGGGGGCAGCATGAACTCGCCGAGCGGCGTCGACACCCCGTCGGCGGTCAGCTGCCCCGGGAAGAAGTTCATCGACGGCGAGCCGATGAAACCCGCGACGAACAGGTTGTTCGGGTGGTCGTACAGATCCTGCGGCGCCCCGATCTGCTGGACCACGCCGCCCCGCAGCACCACCACCCGATCGCCGAGGGTCATCGCCTCGGTCTGGTCGTGCGTGACGTACACCGTGGTGGTGCCGAGCCGCTGTTGCAGCCGGGCGATCTCGGTGCGCATCTGGACACGGAGTTTGGCGTCGAGGTTCGACAGCGGCTCGTCCATCAGGAACGCCTTGGGGCTGCGGACGATCGCCCGGCCCATCGCGACCCGCTGCCGCTGTCCGCCCGACAGATTGGCCGGTTTGCGATCGAGGTGCTGGGTGAGGTCGAGGATCTTGGCGGCGTTGTCCACCTTCGCCGCGATGTCCGACTTCGACATCTTCGCCAGGGTGAGCGGGAATGCGATGTTCTGCCGCACCGTCATGTGCGGGTACAGCGCGTACGACTGGAACACCATCGCGATGTCGCGGTCCTTCGGCGCCTTCTCGTTGACCCGCTCCCCCGCGATGCGCAGTTCACCCGAGGAGATGTCCTCCAGCCCGGCGATCATGTTGAGAGTGGTCGACTTCCCGCAACCGGACGGTCCGACCAGAATGATGAACTCGCCGTCGGCGATCGTGATGTCGACGTCGCTCACCGCCTTGGCGCCGTCCGGGTACAGCTTCGTCACCTTGTCGAGCACGATTTCGGCCACAGAATTATCCCTTCACTGCGCCGGAGGTCAGACCGGCCACGATGCGTCGTTGGAAGAACAGCACGAAGATGATGATCGGGATCGTGATCACCATTGCGGCCGCGGCGATCGAGCCCGTCGGCTCCTCGAACTGGGAGGCGCCGGTGAAGTTCGCGATCGCGGCAGGCGCGGTGATGGACCGTTCCGTCGACGTCAGCGAGATCGCGAACAACAGGTCGTTCCAGCAGAAGATGAAGACCAGGATCGCGGCGGTGACGATGCCCGGCGCCGCCAGCGGGGCCACGACCTTCCGGAACGCCTGAGCCGGTGTGGCACCGTCCATCTTGGCCGCCTTCTCGAGCTCCCAGGGGATCTCCTTGAAGAAGGCGGACAATGTGTAGATGGCCAGCGGGAGCGCGAACGTGATGTACGGGAGGATCAGACCCGCCCAGGTGTCGAACAGCCCGAGTCTGCGCTCGATGTCGAACAGCGGGCTCACGAGGGAGATCTGGGGGAACATGGCGATCAGCAGAGCCACACCGACCAGCAGCTTCTTGCCCGGGAAATCCAGCCGGGCAATGGCGTAGGCGGCCATGGTGCCGATGACGACGGCGATCACCGTGGAGATGAGCCCGATGCCGATCGAGTTGATCAGCGCACTGGTGAACGCGTTGGTCTGGAAGATCCCGCGGTAGTTGTCGAGTGTCCACTTCTGCGGAATGAACTTGCCGTCCTTGATCGTTCCCGCGGGTTTGAACGACAGGCTGGCGATCCACAGCACCGGGACCAGTGCGTAGAGCAGGACGAGCAGATTGACCACGGACCAGCTGATCTTGCGGCGAGGTGTGTCGACGACGGCCATGGCTATCGGTTTCCTTCCGTGTCGGACCCGGGAGCCGAGGCGCCGAACAGCTTGATGAACACGAACGCGAGCAGTGCGACGCAGAGGAAGATCAGGACGCTGATCGCCGAGCCGATTCCGAGGTTGAACGCCTTGAACAGGTTGTCGTAGCCGAGGATCGACAGCGATCCGGTGTCATTGGCGCCCTTGGTGAGGACGTAGATGTTGTCGAAGATCCGGAACGCGTCGAGGGTGCGGAACAGCAGCGCCACGAGGATCGCGGGTTTCATCAGCGGCAGGATGATCCGCACCAGCCGCGTCCACGCCCCGGCGCCGTCGACCTGCGCGGCCTTGAGGAGGTCGTCGGGGACGAGGGCCAGTCCGGCGAGCAGCAGCAGCGCCATGAACGGCGTCGTCTTCCACACCTCGGCGAGCACGATGATCGCCAGCGACGGAATCTGCTGCGTCAGCGGGGCGCTGCCGTCGGGCAGCAGGTTGGCGAGATACCCGGTGCCCGGGGTCCACGCGTAGTACCAGCTGTACGCGGCGGCCACGGTGACGATGCCGTACGGGATCAGCACCACCGTCCGCACGATGCCCTTCCCGACCAGCGTCCGGTGCATCACGAGCGCCAGGATCAGGCCCAGGACGAACTCGATGACCACCGACACGACCGTGATGCCCACCGTCACCGCGAAGGCCTGCCACCAGTACGCGTCCGACAACACCGACACGTAGTTCGCGAGGCCCACGAATTTGCGGTCGTCGGGGAAGCGGAGGTCGTAACGCTGCAGGCTCAGCCACACCGCGTAGACGACGGGGTAGGCCGTGACCGCGACCATGAGGATCGCGGCGGGAGCCACCAACCACAAACCCAGTCGGCGTTCGGCCTTCTTCCCCTCCGAGATCTGCTTCTTCGACGCGACTTTCGGCTCTTCGGCGCGGTCCGCCTGCACGGTTTCGCTCGTCACGGGATCAGCCCTTCCGAGTTGACCGCCTTGCGTACCTGTTCGGCGAGTTCGTCGACGGTGCGCGGCGGGTCGATGTCACCGACCGGATTCAGCGTGTCGGTGATCAGGGTCGAAATGCTCTGGTACGCCGGTGACACCGGGCGGACGGAGGCCGTCTCGAGACTCTCCCGCACCTCACGCCACGCGGGGTACGCCTCCTGGAACGCCGGGTCGTCGTACAGGCTCGCCAACGTCGGCGGCACACCACCGTTGACAGCGTTGTTGCGCTGGTTCTCCTCGTTCCGCAGGCACGACACCGCCTCGAACGCCAGGTCCGGGTGCTGACTGGTCTTCGCGACCGCGATGTTGAACCCGCCGATCGTCACCTCGGCCGGTCGCCCGGGGATCACCGACGGGTACGGCGCCGGGAGGAAGTTCTGCTGACCGTCGACGGTGAGCACCGTGTTGCCCGTGTCCACGGACGTCGGGTTGCCCTTCTCGTCGATGAACGGCAGGTCCCCCTTCTCCGCGTTCTCGATCATGCCCGGCAGCACGAACGGCCAATTGACCTCGAACGCAGCCTTTCCGCTCTCCATCCCCAGCCGGGACGACGCCTCGTCGCCCTGGGAAACCGACGGGTCGGCACCCTCCGCGGTGGCCACCCGCTTCATGACCTCGAGCGCCTTCAGCGCGGCGTCGCCGTCGGCAACCGTCACCGTGGTCCCGTCCTCGGCGACGACGGACCCGCCCGCGCTCGCGAGCAGGGTGTTGAACCACACCATCAGGCCCTCGTACTGCTTGCCCTGCACCCCGATCCAACTGGGCCGGCCCTCCGCCGCGAGGCCCTCCGCGATGTCGATCATCTGATCCCACGTCTGCGGCGGCTGCCCGTCCGGCATGAGGTCCTTGCGGTACCAGAGCAACTGGGTGTTGGTGTTCAGCGGCGCGGCGTACAACTGGTCCTGCCACTTCGCGGATTCGAGGGGGCCTTCGAGCGTGCCCTCGCTGACCTCCGCCGCGATGCCGGGTGGAAGCGGCACCGCCCAGCCGGCCTCGGCGAACTCGGCGGTCCACACCACGTCGAGTGTCATGATGTCGAGCGACGTGTCGTTTCCGGTGAGGCGGCGGGCCAGCTGGAGCCGCTGATCGTCCGCGCCCTTCGGCAGCGTGCGTTGCTCCACGGTGTACCGGCCGCCGGCCGCGGCCGTGCAGTTTGCCGCGGCCTCCGCATATTGTTCGGCGCCGTCGGCAGCCGTGTAGAAGCTGAGGACGATGCCCTCTTCGGACGACCCGCACGCAGCCAGCAGAGGAACGGTGAGGACGGTGGCCGCACCGATCAGTCCCCACTTCAGCGAGCGTCCGGGCTTGGTGCGATGCAGCACAGCCGCCTCCTCGAGCGGCCCTCACGGATCCAGTCGCGGTACGGCTGGGCACGCGGGCCCGCACATTTGTTCCTGCCGGAACGCGCACTCCACCGACAGGTCACGGTTTCGGCGAGGGCCGGGGCCCACGCATTGCGCCGTAAACCTATCCGACATCGTCGGCGAACTGGGTGAAATCGCCGCGAACGTCGCGAATAGGACGTAATCCGTGACCCGACCGCAACCCGCAGGTCGAGGCGAGCGCGCCGATCAGAGCGCCAGTTTGGCCAGCATGTCCCGGGCCTTCTCCGCCGACTTCGGCTCGCACAGCACGTCGTACCGTCCGGCGACCAGTTGCATCGTCGACGCGAAGTCCCGGGTCCCCCGCGTCGCCGCGTACGGGATCGTCGTGGAGATCAGCCCGAAAATGATGCCGCCGACGATGCCGACGACGAGCGGCGCCAGGAAACCGCCCGTGACGATGCCCAGCAGCAAACCGAAGAACACGCCGAGCCAGGCACCCGAAACAATGCCCCCGCCAATCACTTTCGCCCATGTGAGGCGGCCCAGCACCCGCTCGACCTGCATGAGGTTGACACCCACGATGGTGACGTCCTCCACCGAGAATTCCTGATCGGAGAGGTAGTCGACGGCGCGCTGCGCCTCCGCGTAGGTGGGATACGAACCGATGGGCCAGCCCGTGGGGGGTTCCGGCAGAGCCCCACGCCGCGCCCCGTTGGACTGTCCGAGTGGATTCGTCATCGTCAGCTGGTCTCCTCGTGTGGTTCTCTCAGGATCGGTCCTGTGAGAACCATTCTGCCTGCTGAGGCTATTTCTCGTCAGGTCGGACGAACTCGGTGGTCCGTTTCATACCCGCGGCGCGCCCCTTGGCGGAGATCACGAGCGCCATCTTGCGACTCGCCTCGTCGATCATCTCGTCGCCGAGCATGACGGCACCGCGCCCGCCGCCTGCCGCGGAGGTGTGGAACTCGTAGGCGTCCAGGATCAGTTCGGCCCGGTCGTAATCGTCCTGACGGGGGCTGAACACGTCGTTCGCCGCCTCGATCTGGGTGGGATGCAGAACCCACTTGCCGTCGAAGCCCAGCGCGGCCGTGCGCTGCGCCGACCGACGGAACGCCTCCACGTCGCGGATCTGCAGGTAGGGGCCGTCGATGGCCTGCACCCCGTGCGCGCGGGCGGCCATCAGGATGGTCATCAGAATGTGGTGGTAGGCGTCGCCGCGGTCGTAGCCGTCCGGCTGCTCCCCGACGACCAGCGTGCGCATGTTGATGCTCGCCATGAAGTCGGCGGGCCCGAACACCAGGGTCTGCACGCGAGGGCTGGCCGTCGCGATGGCATCGATGTTGGTGAGCCCGATCGCATTCTCGATCTGCGGCTCGATGCCGATCCGGCCGACCTCGAGCCCGTTGGCCTTCTCCATCTGGGTCAGCAGCAGGTCGAGGGCCTGAACATGGCTGGCGTCCGGCACTTTCGGCAGCAGGATCGCGTCGAGATGGGCGCCCGCGCGTCCGACGACCTCGACGACGTCGGCGTACGTCCACTCGGTGGTCCAGTCGTTGACCCGCACCACCTTGATCTGGTCGCCCCACCCGTCCTCGGCGAGCACCTCGGCGATGGTGCCGCGCGCTTCCTGCTTGGCGAGCGGCGCCACCGCGTCCTCGAGGTCGAGGAAGATCTCGTCCGCGGGCAGCCCCTTCGCCTTGTCGATCATCTTGCGGCTGCTGCCCGGAACGGCGAGCACCGATCGCCGTGGCCTGTAGACGGAACTCATGACGGACGATCCTCCACTTTCGCAGGTGTTCGATTCCCTGTATTTCTGTACAAGGATCTAGCCTGGCAATCATGGCAGCTGCGAACAAGGTTTTTGCAGCCAGGCTGGCCGGCCTGGTGGTGCTCGGCCCCGACGGGGAGTCGATCGGCCGCGTCCGGGACGTCGTGATCACCGCGCGCGTCGGCCGGCAGCAGCCGCGCGTCCTCGGACTGGTCATCGAATTGTTCACGCGCAAACGCATCTTCGTCCCGATGCTCCGCGTCACCGCCATCGAACCGAGCTCGGTGACACTCACCACCGGCAACGTCAGTCTGCGCCGATTCCAGCAGCGGCCCGGCGAGGTACTCGCCCTCGCCCAGGTGGCGGATTCCCACGTGCGCGTGGACGACCCGGAACTCGAGGAACTGCGGGACGCCGACATCATCGTCGTCGATCTGGGCATCGAGCAGACCCGCACCCGGGACTGGGTGGTGTCGAAGGTCGCGGTGCGCGGGCACCGGGGCCGCCTCGGTCGCCGCGCCGCCATGCACGTCGTCGAGTGGCAGCACGTCCAGGGCCTCACGCAGACCGACCTGGCGATGCCCGGCCAGGGCGTCTCGGCACTGCTCACCCAGTTCGAGGGCATGCGCGCGGCCGATGTCGCGAACGCGATGCGGCTCCTGCCGGAGAAACGCCGCCACGAACTCGCCCTCGCACTCGACGACGAACGCCTCGCCGACGTCGTCCAGGAACTACCCTCCGACGACCAGACGGACCTGCTCATGCACCTCGAGGTCGAGCGCGCCGCGGACGTCCTCGAGGCCATGGATCCCGACGACGCCGCCGACCTCCTCGGCGAGCTTCCCGAGACCGAGGCCGAATCGCTGCTGCAGCTGATGGACCCGCAGGACTCCGAGCCGGTCCGCCGGCTGCTCGAGCACTCGCCCGACACCGCGGGTGGTCTGATGACTCCGGAGCCGGTGGTCCTCACCGCGTCGACGACGGTCGCCGAAGCGCTGGCCCGTGCCCGGATCTCGGACGTCACCCCCGCTCTCGCGAGCATGGTGTTCGTCGTCCGCCCACCCACCGCGACGCCGACGGGCCGTTACCTCGGCTGCGTGCACCTGCAGAAGTTACTGCGAGAGCCGCCCGCAAGCCTGGTCGGCGGACTGCTCGACACCGACATGCCGCGGCTGGCACCCGAGGATTCCCTGACGTCGGTGACCCGCTACTTCGCGACGTACAACCTGGTGTGCGGGCCGGTGGTCGACGACGAGGACCATCTGATCGGGGCAGTCACCGTCGACGATGTCCTGGACCATCTCCTCCCCGAGGACTGGCGTGAAGAGGAGATCGACGGATGAGCGAGAAGTCAGCCAGCGCAGCCGCCCGGAGCCTGTCCGACCGGCAGCGCCTCGACACCCCGCGGGGTACCCGCCGCTTCCGGGTCACCTACGACGTGGAGGCCGTCGGGCGGGCCAGCGAGAACTTCGCCCGGTTCCTCGGCACGGGCCGCTACCTGATGATTCAGACGGTGATCGTGATCGTCTGGATCCTCATCAACGTCTTCGCCGTCCGATTGCAGTGGGACCCGTACCCGTTCATCCTGCTCAACCTGGCGTTCTCCACCCAGGCCGCGTATGCGGCGCCGCTCATCCTGCTGGCGCAGAACCGCCAGGAGAACCGCGACCGCGTCTCCCTCGAAGAGGACCGCTCGCGCGCGGAGCAGACGAAGGCGGACACCGAGTTCCTCGCCCGGGAACTGGCGGCTCTGCGCATCGCGATCGGTGAGGTCGCCACCCGCGACTACCTGCGGCGCGAGCTCGACGAGATCAAGTCGCTGCTGGGCGACGAGGAAGACACCCGTACCCGGCGCAAATGAGAGTCGGCGAATCCCCGCAAACTCCGGCAGGGTCGATCACGTATATGTAACGTCACTCACATCTTCTCGGATGTATGCGGTGTGCGAAACGAAGAGCACCGCAGGGGGTGATCGAGTGCGGATACGTGGACTGTTGACGGTGACTGCCCTGGCAGTGGGCGCAGTTGCCACCCTCGGGTCCTCGACCGGCGGTTCTGCTGTCAGCGGCGCATCCGTCGGCACCAGTGCCGTCTCGTCCACCGGCGGGGCGACGACGCTCGGAGCAGCCTCGATCACGCCGGGAACCACGCCCCAGGCCGCGTACTTCCCGCCGTCGGGAATCGTGGCACCCACACCCCGGATCGCGCGGTCCCAGAGGGCTGCTCCCCCGGCGCCCGCGCCCGCGCCGTTGCCCACGGTGACAAATCCCACATCTCCGACGTCGCCGTCCGGCACCGGGCTCATCGCCGCACCGGTGATCCTGAGCGCTCTGGGCATCCCGGAGATCGTGCTCAACGCGTACCGGTCCGCGGAACTCGAAATGATGGCGGAGTCCCCGAAATGCGGTCTGCCGTGGCATCTGCTGGCCGGTATCGGCCGCATCGAATCGGGTCACGCCGGCGGCGGCCGGACCGACTCGGTCGGCACCACGATCACCCCGATTCTGGGCCCCGTTCTCGACGGCCGGCTGGCGGGCAACGAGGTCATCCGGGACACCGACCGCGGCGCCACGGACGGCGACCCCGGGCACGATCGCGCCGTCGGACCGATGCAGTTCATTCCGTCCACGTGGGCCAAGTACGCCTCCGACGGCAACGCGGACGGCGTGGCCGATCCCAACAACGTGTTCGATGCGACGCTGGCGGCCGCCCGGTACCTCTGCTCGGGCGGTCTCGACCTCCGCGATCCGCTCCAGGAGACCCGCGCGGTCCTGCGGTACAACAACTCTGCTGCGTATGCGGCCAACGTCATCACCTGGTCGAACGCCTACAGGAACGGTGGAACGCCGACGCCGAGCCAGTTGTCGGAGTCGGCCTCGCCCTCCCCCGGACGTCTCGCCGACGCCGCCGCGGCCGAAGCGGACCTCCCACACGATCTCGCGACCACCCCACAGCCATCCACGGACGGTGCGGCCACTCCCACGACGCCCGCTCCGGCCCCGCCGATTCCCGGACTCCCGCCGCTGCCGCAACTGCCCTGTCTGATCTTCTGCCCGCCCGCCGACCCCGGGGCACCGGCATCCGCCACACCCGCCCCGGCCGAACCTGTCCCGGGCGCCCCTCCGGCCGACGCCGTTCCCCGGTAATCACCCCCTCTTCCGCCGCGCGCTCTGCTTGCAGGGCGCGCGGCGGCGCGTTCCGGCGCCTGGGCCCCTGACTGAGCGACCGGCCCATCCGTCCGACACCCGCGGCACGTCCACGTCCTGGCGTGACCTTGCCGTGTTGGTTACCGTCGCTCACGTGCCTTCGGAGTAACGGAACCGTGCGATGCAAGTCCGTTTGATCACGGTTGGATAACGGAAACATATCGAATCAGGTAGCCTCGATCCGGTCAGTTGAACGGAACACCCCAAGACGGGGGTCGCAGGAGGCAATCGAGTGGGTCGGCACAACAAGAAGACGGATTCCCATATCCGCCGCAATTCGGTCATCGCGCTTACCGGACTCGTCCCCATCGGACTGATCACCGCAGCCAACACCGCCGGCGCCGCACCCAAGGTCCCTTTCCTTTCCACGAGCTCCTCGTCGGAGGTCGCCGACGTCGCCCAGGAGGCGACCGACACCGCACCCGAGGCCGCGGAAGCGGTCACCCCCGTGGCCGAGACCGCCGCCGAAGCCGCACCCGCGGCCGAAGCGGCGCCCGCTGCGCCGGCACTCGCACCCGTCCAGGCCACCCCGCCCCTCCCGGCGAGCATCGCCCAGGGCGCGCTCGGCATCCCGTCCATCAGCGTCGCGGCCTACCAGAACGCGGAACGCATGCTCGCCGTCGAACAGCCGGGTTGCGGCATGTACTGGACGCTCATCGCCGGAATCGGCCGCGTCGAGTCCACTCACGCCTACGACGGCAAGGCGGACGACAAGGGCAACATGCTCAAGCCCGTCCTCGGCCCCGTCCTCGACGGCACCCTCGGCGGCAACGCGGTGATCCGCGACACCGACGGTGGCAAGCTGGACGGCGACGCCAACTACGACCGCGCCGTCGGACCCACCCAGTTCCTCCCCGAGACGTGGAATCGTTACGCGGGCGACGGCAACGGCGACGGCGTCGCCGATCCGCAGAACCTCTTCGACTCCGCGCTGACCACCGGAAAATACCTGTGCGACGGCGGATTGAACGTCAAGGATCCGATTCAGGCCGCCAAGGCCGTGCACCGCTACAACAACTCCGCCGCCTACGTGGCCAACGTGCTCGCCTGGTCCGCCGGCTACTCCAGCGGAGTCATCCCGGCGGCCGCGGACCTGCCGCGCATCCACTGAGCGCGCATCCTTACCATTGAGTCATGCCAGTCCTGAGCGAGTCCGCTGTACGTAGCGCCCTGGCGCGCGTCCAGGATCCCGAGATCCGGAAACCGATCACCGAACTCGGGATGGTCAAGAGCGTCGACATCGCGTCCGACGACAGCGTCGACATCGCGATCTACCTGACCACCGCAGGTTGCCCGATGCGGACCGAGATCAGCGACCGTGTCACCAAGGCCGTGGCGGACGTTCCCGGTGTCGGTGCGATCCGCGTCGAACTCGACGTGATGAGCGACGAGCAGCGCACCGAACTCCGCAAGTCACTGCGCGGAGACTCGGCCGAGCCCGTCATCCCGTTCGCCCAGCCGGGTTCCCTGACCCGCGTCTACGCGGTCGCGTCCGGAAAGGGCGGCGTCGGCAAGTCCAGTGTCACCGTCAACCTGGCCGCCGCACTCGCCGCCCGCGGACTGTCGGTGGGTGTTCTCGACGCCGACATCTACGGACACTCCGTTCCCCGCATGCTCGGCACCGACGCCAAGCCCACGCAGGTGGAACGCATGATCATGCCGCCCGTGGCACACGACGTGAAGATGATCTCCATCGCCCAGTTCACCCAGGGCAACACCCCGGTCGTGTGGCGTGGCCCGATGCTGCACCGCGCGCTGCAGCAGTTCCTCGCCGACGTCTTCTGGGGCGACCTGGACGTTCTGCTGCTCGATCTGCCGCCCGGCACCGGCGACGTCGCCATCTCCGTCGCACAGCTGATCCCCGGTGCGGAGATCCTCGTCGTCACCACCCCGCAGCAGGCGGCCGCCGAGGTGGCCGAGCGCGCAGGCGCCATCGCGCTGCAGACCCGTCAGCGCATCGTCGGAGTCGTCGAGAACATGTCCTGGATGGACATGCCTGACGGCACCCGGATGGACATCTTCGGGTCCGGCGGCGGGCAGGCCGTCGCCGACCGTCTCACCAAAGCTGTGGGCGCGAAGGTTCCGCTGCTGGGACAGATCCCGCTCGAGCAGGCCGTCCGTGAAGGCGGCGACGAAGGCGTTCCCATCGTCCTCGGCCACCCGGACTCGCCGGCCGCGACGGCACTCCGCGACATCGCGGACAAACTCGCCGTCCGCAAGCGGGGACTCGCCGGAATGTCGCTGGGGATCGACACCACCCGCCACCTCTAGGCGCTCCGCGCCCGTGCGCCTTTCTGGTTGCTGGAGCAACCGGAAAGGCGCACGAGCCCGGAGGGCCTATGTTGCGTCGAGGTCGATCGGGGGGCGCTCGCCGTTCGCGAGCGGCTTGTTCTGCGGCGGAGCGGGCGTCGACGGATCGGCGCTGACGGCCTTCGTCCCCGACTTGTCGAACGACACCGGACTCGGCTTGTCGAAGTTGCCGGTGAGAATCGAATCGTCACCGTCGAGCAGGTGTTTGGTGATGACCGCGCGCGGTGTCATGCCGCGCAGCTGATTGAGGTCCGACAGCGGCTTGCGCAGATCCTCGAACTCCGGACCGAGCTCGTCCTTGAGCTGCTGGCTGGCGCCGCTCGCATACTCACGGACCTGCCTCAGTGATTTCGTTACCCAGCTGACCGCACCCGGAAGCCGCTCGGGTCCCAAGATGACCAGAGCCGCGACGAGGAGGACCATGAACTCGCCCCAACCAATGTTGCCGAACACGTGGTCAGCCTACTGTGCGGTGAGGGCGTGTGCCCAGGTGACGGAGCGATCTCACAGCAACCTCTCGAGTCAATCGGAGGCCGGGGTCACGTCGACATCGACGAGCCGGCCCTCGCGGATCAGCTGAACCCGGACGGGTTCGCCGATCTTCTGCAGGTTGACGGCGACGACCAGTTCGTCGGCGCTGGTGACCGTGCGGTCGCCGACCTTGACGATCACATCGTTCTCGACGATCCCGGCCCGCGCGGCCGGGCTGTCCGAACGGACATTGGCCACCTGGGCGCCGCTGGTGTCGTCGTTGACGACGGTGCGGGCGTTGACGCCGATGTCCGGGTGGTGCATCCGGCCGTCCCGGATGAGGGTCTGAGCGACCGTCGTGACGTCGTCGATGGGAATCGCGAAGCCGAGACCCACCGAGCCACCGGACTCGCTGAGCATGGCGGTGTTGATGCCGATCACCCGGCCGGTGTCGTCGACGAGCGCGCCGCCCGAGTTGCCGTGGTTGATGGCGGCATCGGTCTGGACGGCGTCGATGACGGCGTTCGTGTCGGAGCCCTCGCCGGACAGTCGCATCGGACGGTGCAAGGCGCTGACGATTCCGCGGGTGACGGTCTTGCTGAGCCCGAGGGGCGATCCGACGGCGACGACGTCCTCGCCGACCTGTACGTCCCCGGACTTGCCGAGTTCCGCGACCGTCAGGTTGTCGGCGGCAACCTTGAGTACGGCCAGGTCGGTCTTGATGTCGCGACCGACGATCTGGGCCTCGGCCTTGGTCCCGTCGGAGAAGATGACCTGGATCTTGCCGCCGTCGGGTGCGGTGGCCGCGGCGGAGATGACGTGGTTGTTGGTGACGATGTAGCCGGCGCCGTCGATGACGACACCGGAACCGGTACTGCCCTGGTCGCCGACCGCCACCTGGATGGACACGACGGCGGGCAGCACGGCATCCGCGACCTGCGCGACGGGCGACTGGCCGAGGTCTTCCTCGCCGCCGCCCTGGACGAGGGTGACGCTCTGGCTCGTGAGCGAGCTGCGATCGGCGGTGATCACGGCGGCGAGAAGGCCGCCGACCAGACCGATCGCGAGGGCGATTCCGCCGAGCGCGACGAGCGCCTTCGGCGCCACCTTGCCGCCGAACAGGACCTCGCGGGCGCTGAGCGCCGGGGCGGGCGGGCGGGAATGTTCTTCGACGTGCAACGCCGGCGAGCCGAGCTCGACGCCGGCGTCGGGATCACGCCAGGGGTCGGCGGGCGGTGCCGCGCCCGCCGTGGTCGCGGGCTTCTCGTGGGGATCACGCTGAATGGTGTCGACCTCGCCGTCGGGCCGGCCGAACGCCTCCGCCAGCACGGGGTCGGGGGCACCGACCTTCACCGAGGGTTCACTCTCACGCCGGGCGTCCGACGGGGCGAAAGAACCGGTGACGCCACCGGGCCGGCCGAACGCGCGGCTGGACGCTGCGTCGATCTTCGGCCGGTAGACGGGCCTCGGATCGAGTCGTGGGGCGTCCGCCGGGCGCAGCGTGCCCGACTCGTCCGCCACGGGACCGTCGGGTGCCGTCGTGTCGGAACCCGGAGTCTTGTAATCCGCCGTCACGCTGTCGTGTCCCCCTCGTGTGCGTCAGTCACGCGCCCCAGTATCACCGATGCCCCGCTGAGCACGGACACCGCCGTCGTCGGTCCGGATGCGCTCAACGGCGCCGGCGCCGGGACCAGATCCGGCTCGTGATCGAGTACGCGCTCGTGAGCGGTGAATCCGGGGTGTGGGAGTCGAACGGGGACTTGTCGGCGGGATCGCCCTGGTTGCAACTGGGGATCTGGCTCAGCAGACCGAGGAGGCCGGACGGCATGGCGACGTCGCCGCTGCGGCGGAGGGCACGCCGGGCCTGCTGCTGCGAGTCCACCTCGAATGCGCACTCGGGACAGATCGACAGGTGGTGGGCGGCGCGCAGATAAGCGGACATGCGGAGTTCACCATCGACGAAGGCGGCGATCGCCTCACTCGCCAGGTGTTCGGTGGAGCCAAACTGGCGAGGTACACGCCCCTGCGTCATTCGTCCCTCCTGGTAACTACCCGACGCCGATCTGATCGGAGTCAACCTTTCCGTTCACAGCCAGATGCTCACGCAGAGCCTGCCTGCCGCGGTGAATGCGGCTACGCACGGTTCCGAGCTTCACACCCAGTGTGGCACCGATCTCCTCGTAGGACAGTCCTTCGATGTCACACAGCACGACCGCGGCGCGAAACTCCGGGGCCAACGAGTCGAGCGCTGCCTGCAGATCCGCGTCCAGGCGGGCGTCGTGATAGATCTCCTCGGGGTTCGGCCCGTCGGCCGGGACCCGATCGTAGTCCTCCGGAAGCGCCTCCATGCGGATGCGGTTGCGACGGCGGACCATGTCGAGGAAGAGGTTGGTGGTGATGCGGTGCAGCCAGCCCTCGAACGTGCCGGGCTGGTAATCGGACAGGGAACGGAACACGCGGATGAACGTGTCCTGAGTGAGGTCCTCGGCGTCCTGCGCGTCGCCCGACAGCCGGTACGCCAGTCGGTAGACTCGGTCGCCGTGCTCGCGGACGAGTTCGTCCCAGGACGGCATGGCGGACTTCTCGCCTGTGGCATCGAACACAGCGGTGCCCGTCAGCTCGGCGTCCGACAGCTGCTCGTCGGTGTTTCTCTCGTCTGGAGCCATCGTGTTGTTGCTCATCGAGTTAAGTGGATCCTCCTACTCAGGACCGCAGATCACTGGACGTGGTATAGGCGTCAACTCCCGAGGGCCGGGATTTGTTCCCGGATTCTCGGACTTTCCTCCGTCGTCGTGATCTCCCCGCCGGGCGGTCTTCGGATCTGGCGTTGGACATACTCTTTCCCACCGCGATATGTGTGCGGTGTGAGCAAGCTGAGGTATTCCTGAGAATCGCGGCCGGGCAGGTCGCGGCATTGTTGTCGAGCGCGCCTCGCAGCGGCGATGACGAGACCCCGATAGCCTCATGTGCGTGCAGACAAACGCCGAACGGATACTCACCCACGCAGAAGGGGCTGTCCGTGAAGACGAGGCCCTCGGTGCGGCCAGGGAGCGGGCGGACGACCTCGGTGCCGGACCGGTACCTCCCGCGGTCGGTGCTGCTCTAGCCCTGTTTGCCCGCATGCTGGACGCCAAGACGGTCGTCGAGGTCGGCACCGGCGCGGGTGTGAGCAGTTTGTGGCTGCTCCGGGGCATGCGCGAGGACGGCGTCCTCACCACCATCGACAGTGAACCCGAGCACCAGCGGGCCGCCAAGCTGTCGTTCCGGACCAATGACATCGCACCCGCCCGGACCCGGCTGATCAACGGCCGTGCGCTCGACGTCCTGCCGCGGCTCGCCGACGGGGCGTACGACCTGGTGTTCGTCGACAGCGCACCGGTCGATCACCCGCACTACGTCCGCGAAGGGGTTCGCCTGCTGCGTCCGGGCGGCGCCATCGTGCTGCACAATGCCCTGCACGGCGGCCGGGTCGTCGACCCGAGCCAGCGTGACGCGGCGACCGTCGCCGTCCGCGAGGCCGCGAAGGCGCTCGCCGAGGACGACCAGCTGATCCGCGTGTTCCTGCCGATCGGCGACGGCCTGCTCTGCGCATCCAAACTATGAGAGCCCCGTCTCCGGGGCCCTCCCGCTAGATCCAGACGCCCTTGCCGATGGCGACGACGCCGCCGTTGCTGACGGCGAACCGTTGCTTGTCACGCTCGAGGTCGACTCCGATGATCTCGCCGTCGCCGACGACCACGTTCTTGTCGAGGATCGCGCGGCGCACGACGGCGCCCTTGCCGATGCGCACACCCGGCATGAGGACACTGCCCTCCACCGTCGCGCCGCTGTCGACCATCACGTTGGAGCTGAGCACCGAGTTGCGCACCGTGGCCGCCGACAGGATGCACCCGGCCCCGACCACCGACTCCTGCGCGAGGCCGCCCTGCACGAACTTGGCCGGCGCCAGGTTCTCCGTCTCACCGCGGATCGGCCAGCGGCGGTTGTAGAGGTTGAAGATGGGGTGGACCGACACGAGATCCATGTGTGCGTCGTAGAACGCGTCGAGCGTTCCCACGTCGCGCCAGTAGCCGCGGTCGCGGTCGGTGGCGCCGGGAACGATGTTGTCCTTGAAGTCGTACACGGACGCCTCGCCCGCCTCGACGAGCGCGGGGATGATGTCGCCGCCCATGTCGTGGTCGGAGTCGGAGTTCTCCGAGTCGGCCCGGATGGCGTCGACCAGCACCTTGGTGGTGAACACGTAGTTACCCATCGACGCGAACGTCATGTTGGGGTCGTCCGGGGTTCCCGGCGGATGCGCCGGCTTCTCGAGGAACTGGACGATGCGCCCCGACTCGTCGCTGTCGATACAGCCGAACGCGAACGCCTCGCTGCGCGGCACCCGGATCCCGGCCACCGTCACCCCGGCACCCGACTCGATGTGATGCTGCACCATCTGTTCCGGGTCCATCCGGTACACGTGGTCGGCACCGAACACGACGATGTACTCGGGATCCTCGTCGTAGACGAGGTTCAGCGACTGCAGGATCGCGTCCGCACTACCGGTGTACCAGCGCGGGCCCAGACGTTGCTGCGCGGGAACGGGAGTGATGTATTCACCCGCGAACCCGGACAGTCGCCACGTCTGAGAGATGTGGCGGTCCAACGAGTGCGACTTGTACTGCGTCAGAACACACAGGCGGAGGTATCCCGCATTGACCAAATTGCTGAGCACGAAATCGATCAGCCGGTAGGCGCCTCCGAAAGGCACAGCGGGCTTCGCCCGATCCGCGGTGAGCGGATAGAGACGTTTGCCCTCGCCGCCGGCGAGCACGATTCCAAGCACATGTGGCTGGCTCCTCACCCTGTCAACCTATCGGGCGGCCACTCCCCCCGCCAGCGAAGCGCCGAGTCACCGTTTCTCCGATACCTGAATGTGTCCGAGAGCGGTGGCCCGAAGCCGTCCGGACGGTTACGTTAGGCCGGTGCGGGTGGCGATGATGACCAAGGAATACCCACCGGAGATCTATGGCGGTGCGGGTGTACACGTCACCGAACTGGTTGCTCAGTTGAAGCAGCTGTGTGAGGTGGACGTGCACTGTATGGGCGCTCCGCGCGTCGGAGCGGTCGTGCACACCCCCGACCCCGCGTTGGCCGGGGCCAATCCGGCACTCGCGACGCTGTCCGCCGAATTGCGCATGGCGGACGCCGCGACCGGCGCCGACGTCGTGCACTCCCACACCTGGTACACCGGCCTGGCGGGCCATCTGGCGTCCGCGTTGTACGACGTGCCCCACATCCTCACAGCCCACTCCCTCGAGCCGCGGAGGCCGTGGAAGGCGGAGCAGCTGGGCGGCGGCTACCGCATCTCCTCGTGGTCCGAGCGCAACGCCGTCGAGCACGCCGACGCGGTGATCGCAGTGAGCGCCGGGATGCGACTCGACGTCCTCGACGCGTATCCGTTCGTCGACCCGCACCGGGTCCACGTGGTGCGCAACGGGATCGACACGTCGGTCTGGCACGCGGGCCCCGCAGGTCCGAGGGACTCCGCCCTCGCGAAGATCGGCGTCGATCCGGACCAGCCGATGGTCGCGTTCGTCGGCCGTATCACCCGGCAGAAAGGCGTCGGTCATCTGATCGCCGCAGCACACCACTTCGCGCCCGAGATCCAGTTGGTGCTGTGCGCGGGAGCCCCCGACACCCCGGAGATCGCCGCCGAGACCGAGCAGGCCGTGGCCGCGCTCGCGGCGCACCGGGGCAACGTGTTCTGGGTGCGGGAAATGCTCCCCACCGACCAGGTGCGGGAGATCCTGTCGGCCGCAACCGTCTTCGTGTGCCCGTCCGTGTACGAGCCGCTGGGGATCGTGAACCTCGAGGCCATGGCCTGCGAGACCGCGGTCGTGGCGTCCGACGTCGGCGGTATCCCCGAGGTGGTGGAGGACGGGGTGACCGGCCGTCTGGTGCACTACAACTCGTACGAGCCCGAGGCGTTCGAACAGGCGCTGGCCGAGGCGGTCAACGCAATCGCCGCCGACGTCGGCACAGCCCAGGCGATGGGCAAGGCCGGACGGGCGCGGGCGATCGCCGAGTTCTCCTGGGCGGCCATCGCGCAGCAGACCCTCGACGTCTACCAGGACGCGCTGTCCCGGCGCTGACCGAGGAGCTCAGAGCCGGGCGTAGGTGGACACCGTCACCGACGCCGTCACCGGATACTCCTGCGGCAGCGCCGCGATCGAGGACGCGAGCCGGTCGGGGGTGACGTGCCGCGCGGACGGCCCCATCCCGACGAGCCGGGCCACGTCGAGGTGCGACAACGACATCGGGTACTCCACCGCCACGTGGCCGGTGCGCTCGAACCGCCCGGACATCGCCGCCCCGAGCCGTTCGACCTTCCGGTCGTCCACCCGGACCATGCCGAGCAGGTCCACGAGCTCCCCCAGGTGCCGCTCCGTGGGGGTGAGGACCACCAGGGAGCCGCGCTCGGCGAGCACCCGGTGCGCCTCGTCGGCGTTGCGCGGCGCGAACACGCACAGGACGTGGCTGAGCACGTGGTCCCGCACCGGAAGGTGTTGCCACACGTCGGCAACCACCGCTCCGGCGCGGGGGTGTGCCTTGGCGATGCGCCGGGCCGCGTACTTGGACACGTCGAGGCCGATCCCCCGGCCCGTCGGGACGGCGTCGAGCACGCGCGCCAGGTAGTGGCCTGTGCCCGCGCCGATCTCGAGGATCCGGGGATCGTCGCCGGGCCCGGTGACCGCCACCACCGCATCGGCGACGGCGTCCATCAGCGGGTCGAAGCTGCCGCCGCCGAGGAAGTCCGCACGTGCGGCGATCATTTCGGGGCTGTCGCCGTCGAACTTGCCACCGGCCCCGGTCATCAGACTCACGTAACCCTGCCGCGCCACATCGAAGGTGTGGCCCTGGTCGCACAGGATCGCGCCTTCGTCGAGTTCCACGCGGGACCGGCACTGCGGGCACGCCAGCAGGTCGGTCACATCGGCCAGCACGAACGTTCGCCTCCCGGTTCCGGACACGGAACAGGCCCCGCACCGAGAACGGCGACGGGGCCTGCCCTGTGAGGTTCTCTCCGCACTCGACTAACTGGTGACGCCCTTGAGCTCTTCACCGAGTGCGGCAGCTTCCTCCGGGGTGAGCTCGACAACCAGACGTCCACCACCCTCGAGCGGAACCCGCATGACGATTCCTCGTCCCTCTTTGGTTGCTTCGAGGGGACCGTCCCCGGTCCGGGGCTTCATGGCCGCCATCCTCTGCTCCCTCCAGATCTGCGCTGCCTGCTTGCGCCTCGACAAATTTTGGCACCCCGCCAACACTCGGCGAGGCTTGTGACATCCATTCTTCCCTATGGACACGAGTACCGGGAACCTGAGTCACAAATAGGCAGGTCCACCGGCAGTTCAGGCAGTGATCGGGACCCAGCAGGCGGTCACGTGGTCGTCCACCATCCCAGTGGCCTGCATGAGTGCATAAGCAGTGGTCGGGCCCACAAACTTGAACCCTCGGCGCTTCAATTCCTTCGCCATCGCGGTGGACTCCGGTGTGACGGCCGGGACGTCGTTCACGGTGGCCAGGCGGCTCGGGCGCGGCGGCGGGGCGAACGACCACAGCAGGGTGTCCAGGTCGGTGTCCGACAACTCGAGGAGGGCCCGCGCATTGCTCACCGACGCCTCGATCTTGGCCCGGTTCCGCACGATCGACGAGTCCTCGAGCAGGCGCGCCACGTCCCGTTCCGTGTACCGCGCCACCGCCTCCGGATCGAACCCGGCAAACGCGGCCCGGAAGGCCTCCCGCTTGCGGAGAATCGTGATCCACGACAGTCCCGACTGGAACGCTTCGAGGCACAGCCGTTCGTACAACTCGTCACGGCCGTGCAACGGACGACCCCATTCGAGGTCGTGGTAGTCCCGGTACAGCCGGGACCCGTCCGTGTCGACCGCCCACGCGCACCGCACGCGGTCCTCGACGGCCGTCACGAGGCGTCACCCGGGCGCTCGGACGCGGCTTCGAACGCCGCCAACTGCTCACGCAGCGAATCGATTTCACGTCCCAGCCGGGACAGCGCCCAGTCGACCTCGCTGGCCTTGTAACCCCGCAGCGTCTGCTGGAAGCGCAACGCCTCCACGTCGGCGCCCGTCACACCTTCGGCGGGCAGGGCCGTGAGTGTGGTGCCGGGCGGCAGGGGCGCGAGTTCCTCGGAACGGCCGAACACCGCACTGGCGGCGAGGAACAGCATCGCGCCGACGAACGCCATGACGAGCAGATAGAGCAGGGCTGTCACCATGCCCCGATCCTGTCACGGACGTCCGACAGCAACCTCCCTCAGGGGCGCGCGGTCAGGGGCACACCGTGTTCATCGGCGGGCGATCGGCCAGCGCGACGTCCGTCGTCGTCGGAACGAAGGAGTCGCCGTCCACCAGGAACTGGGTCAGACCCGCCCCGGAATCCGGCACCCCGCAGCGCCGCATCATCGTGCCGATGATCTGCCTGCTCATCACCCCGAGTTCGGACAGCGGGCGGTTGCGGTGCTTGCGCACCCCCAGATTGACCTGGCCGATCGCACCGAGTCCGAGACGGTCGTACGTGTCGAGCAGCAGCCCGATCTCGACGCCGTAGCCGGGCGCGAACGGAACCGCCGACAGCAACTCCCGGGTGCCCGCGTACTCGCCGCCCAGCGGCTGCAGCACGCACGTCAGCTCCGGCCGGAGCGAGGCCAGCATGGGGCGCGCCACGAGTTCGGTCACCCGGCCACCCCCGTTGGCGTCCTCCGTGCCGCTGAGGCGGAGGGGACGGCGGTAGTAGCCCTTCACGAGATGGATGCCGTCGGCCGTCAACAGCGGTCCCAGCAGCTTCGGGACGAAGGCCGGATCCGGGTTGATGAGATCCGAGTCGACGAAGGCGATGAGGTCACCGGTGCTCGCGGCGACGGAACGCCACAGCACCTCGCCCTTGCCCGCCACCGGCGGGAACGCCGGCACCGCCTCCTCCCGGCTGATGACGGTGGCGCCCGCGGCGCGTGCGCGTTCCGCCGTCAGGTCCGTCGATCCGGAATCGAGGACGATCAACTCGTCCACCAGGCCACCGAGCAGGGGGTGGATCGTGTCCACCACCGCGGCGACGGTCTCCTCCTCGTTGAGCGCGGGCAGGACCACCGACACGGTGCGCCCGGCCTTCGCCCGTTCGAGTTCGGCGATGCTCCACGACGGCTGGTCCCAGCTGTTCGCCTCGGCCCAGCTGCGCGGGGTTCGCTCCTCCGCCACCATCGTGCGGGCCGCCCGGGCCCCCACGGCACTCATGCCAGCCCCCGCACGGTGCGGGACGGTGCGCGCCGGCCTTGAATCGCGGCCACCATGTCCACCACTCGACGCGTGGGGGCAACTTCGTGGACACGGAAGACACGGGCGCCTCCTGCGGCGGCCATCGCTGTCGCTGCCAATGTTCCCTCCAACCGCTCGACGAGATCTACCCCTAGAGTCTCCCCGACGAAGTCCTTGTTGCTCAGCGCCATGAGCACTGGCCATCCGGTATTTACAAGATCTTCCACTCGCCGCAACAACTCGAGCCCGTGATAGGTGTTTTTCCCGAAATCGTGGGTCGGATCGATGAGGATCGAGTCGGCGGGCACACCCAGCCGGGCCGCGTTCTCGGCGGCCGACACGACTTCCGCGAGGACGTCCGCGACGACGTCGGTGTAGCGGACACGGAACGGCCGGGTCCGCGGGACCGCTCCCCCGGTGTGGGAACAGACGATGCCGGCGCCCGTCTCCGCGGCCACCTCGACGAGCGCAGGGTCGGCGCCTGCCCACGTGTCGTTGATGAGATCGGCGCCCTCGGCGACGGCCAGCCGGGCCACGTCGCTGCGCCAGGTGTCGACGCTGATGAGCAATTCCGGATAGCGCTCGCGGATCGCGGCCACGAACGGCACCACCCGCCGGGTTTCTTCCGCCGAGTCGACGACGTCACCCGGTCCGGCCTTCACACCCCCGATGTCGACGAGGTCGGCCCCCTCGTCCACAGCCCGCTCGACCGCCGACATGGCAGCGGAGTCGGTGAACGTGGCACCGCGGTCGTAGAACGAATCGGGTGTCCGGTTCACGATGGCCATCACGAGCGCTCGATCGACCGCCACGGGGCGCCCGCACAGCGTGGGCGACGGGTGGTCGGGCGCGGGCGGTACGTCTGTCTCGGCCATGTCACCAATATTGGCACGCAGCACTATCGAAACCACCCGTGAGTACTTGTTAACCGCGGGCGGTTAACAAGTACTCACGGGCGGCGTAGCCGCATTACCCCTTCGGCAGCGAACCCTTCGCCACTTCGTCGACGTAACCGTCGTACGAGGGCTTGTAGCCGTCGCCGCGCCCGGACAGCACGTGCAACGTGTCGGTGTCCTCGACGTCGTAGCCCTCCTTGCGGAGTTCCACCTTGCGGCTCTTGAACGTCGATGTCTGTTCCAACGAGTCGACGACGCGGACGAACAGCGGCACCGCGTACGACGGCAGCCGCTGGAACAGCAACTCGGCGACGTCGGAGCCGTCGAACTTCTCGTTCTCGTGCAACGTCACCGCGGCCATCCCGGCGCGACCGTCGGTCCCGGGGATCTCGACGCCGTAGACGACGGCGTGCTCGACCGCGGGATGCGCGAGGAGTGCGCCCTCGACCTCGGTGGTGGCGACGTTCTCCCCCTTCCAGCGGAACGTGTCGCCGAGCCGGTCGACGAACGCGACGTGCGACCAGCCCTGGCGGCGCACCAGGTCTCCGGTGTCGAACCAGCAGTCGCCGTCGTCGAAGCCGTCGCGGACGAGCTTCTTGTCGGTGGCCTCCTCGTCGGTGTATCCGTCGAACGGCGCCCGGTCCGTCACCTTCGACAGCAGCAGGCCGACGTCGCCGGTGCGCACCTTCCGCAGCTTGCCGTCGGAGTGCCGCCGGGGCGATCCGCTGTCCTCGTCGTACTCGACCACGGCGTGCGGCAGGGGGCAGATGCCTGCCGTCCGGTCGACGTTGAGGGCGTTGACGAACGCGATGTTGCACTCGCTGGCGCCGTAGAACTCGGCCACCCGGGAGATCCCGAACCTGGTGGTGAACTCGGACCAGATCTCCGGACGGAGACCGTTCCCGACCATCAGCCGGATGGAGTTGTCGCGGTCGCCGGGCTTCTCGGGCTGGTTCAGCAGGTACCGGCACAGCTCACCGATATAGGTGAACGCGGTGGCCCGGTTCAGTTCGACGTCGGCCCAGAACTTGGACGCCGAGAACTGCTTGCCCAGTGCGAGCGTCGCACCCGACCCGAGCACCGAGGACAGGGACACCGTCAGCGCGTTGTTGTGATAGAGAGGCAGGCAGCAGTAGAGGACGTCGCTTCCGCGCAGCCGGACCCCCATGTTGCCGAGTCCGGACATGCTCTTGAGCCAGCGGAAGTGGCTCATCAGGCTGGCCTTCGGCAGTCCCGTGGTGCCGGAGGTGAAGATGTAGAACGCTTTCTCCCGGGCCTGGATCTGCTCGCACACCTCGGGGTCGCCGTCTCCGGCCTTCTCGGCGAGGCGATCGAGGTCGTCGAAGTACAGCACCGAGGGCACGGCGGGCGGTTCGTCGAGCGAGTCCATGGCCTCGCCGCACGCCTCGGACACCACCAGGACCTGGCTGTCGAGCAGCGAGATGCTGTGCGCGAGCACGTCTCCGCGCTGGTTGTGGTTCAGCATCCCGGCGGCGGCCCCGAGCTTGACCGCGGCGAGTGCGATGAGCAGCGTCTCGGGCGAGTTCTTGCCCAGGATCCCGACGACGTCCCCGCGTGCCACTCCGAGGTCGGCGAGCACGTGGGCGTAGCGATTCACACGGATGTTGGCATTCCGGTAGCTCAGCGATTCGCCCTCGAACCGCAGGAACGTACGGCGCGGGTGCGCTGCGGCAGCGCGCTGGAAGACGAGGCCGATCGACTCCTTCGCGTCGGGGGTCCGGATCAGGCCGAGGACCCCCTTCGCCATGATCGGCAGCTCCGGAATCATGGCCGGCAGCCTCTTCGCGAGGTCGACCACCCCGATCGTCGAACGAGCTTCAGAACGCATGACATCCCCTCAGGCCTGCAGTATGAGTCAGGTCACCTTACTGCACGGTAACAACGTGCGCCACGACGCGGACCGGACGGCGCCTCAGGAGACGCAGGCGTCCAGCGCCTCCGCGACATCGGTCCGCACGAGCAGCCTGTCGAGGGCGCGCTGCGCCACGAAACCGCCGCCCCGCAGTCCGTCGAGCCAGTCGAGCAGGCCCGTGTAGTGACCGTGCGGATCCAGGAGAACCACCGGTTTCTCGTGCATGCCGAGATAGCCCGCGGTCCACGTTTCGAACAGCTCCTCGAGCGTACCGATACCGCCGGGCAGCGTGACGAACGCGTCGGCCCGGTCCTCCATGATCTGCTTGCGCTGGCGCATGGTGTCCGTGACCACCAGCTCGTCCGCGTCGACGTCGGCGACCTCCCTGTGCACCAGGGCTTTCGGGATGACACCGACAGTGGTCGCCCCGGCGGCGCGGGCGGCCTCGGCGACCGCGCCCATCATCGAGACGTTGCCGCCGCCGGACACGAGTTGCCAACCGCGCTTACCGATTTCGGTGCCGACCTGGGCCGCGAGTTCCAGGAAGTGGTCGTCCACGGGGCCGGACGCACAGTAGACGCACACCGAGAACGTCTGTGTCGGAACAGTTTCCGGCATCACCACTGGTCCTCCGTCCCGAGCAGGGCAGCTTCGTCGACACCCTGCTGCGACCGTATGACGATCTGCACCGCTTCCTCCACATCGTCCGTGACGTGCAAGAGGTTGACGTCACCTTCCGAGATCTTGCCGCTGCGTTGGAGAGTTCCTCGTAACCAGTCCACGAGCCCGGACCAGTACTCGGTGCCGAACAGGACGATCGGGAATCTCGTGACCTTCCGTGTCTGCACCAGAGTCAGCGCCTCGAACAGCTCGTCGAGCGTCCCGAACCCGCCGGGCAGGCAGATGAACGCCTGCGAGTACTTCACGAACATCGTCTTGCGCGCGAAGAAGTAGCGGAAGTTGATGCCGAGGTCGACCCACTCGTTCAGGCCCTCCTCGAACGGCAGCTCGATACCGAGGCCGATGGAGTAACCACCCGATTCGCTGGCACCGCGGTTGGCCGCCTCCATGACGCCGGGACCGCCGCCGGTCATGACGGCGTAGCCGGCCTCGGCCAGGCGCGCACCCAGCGCTCGTCCCGCCTCGTACTCCGGGTGACCGTCCGGTGTGCGAGCGGAACCGAAGACGGTGACCGCGCGCGGCACCTCGGCCAGGGCACCGAACCCCTCGATGAACTCGCTCTGGATCCGCAGTACCCGCCAGGGGTCGGTGTGCACCCAGTCGGTCGAGCCCCGCTCGTCGAGCAACCGCTCGTCGGTGGTGGTGGTGTCGTCCTTGCGGGCGCGCCTCAACTGCACCGGACCCCGGTGCTTCACGGACGAGGACTTCCGGCCGTGAGTGTTCTTCTCGGGTGCCATGCGCCCCAGGCTAGCGGGTGGCCCGTTCGGGGCACCGGGCAGTCACGGGGCGCTCAGATAGGCGCGCAGCACCGTCGTCACATCGGTGATCTGCTGCACGGGCACGTGCTCGTCCCGCTTGTGGGCGAGGTTCGGGTCGCCGGGGCCGTAGTTGACGGCCGGGATGCCGAGGGCGGAGAACCGCGAGACGTCGGTCCACCCGTACTTGGCGCGGAACTCGCCGCCCGCCGCCTCGATCAGGGCCGCAGCCGCCGGATCGCCCAACCCGGGCAGGGCCCCCGGCGACAGGTCCGTGACCTCGAAACCCAGCTCGAGACCGTCGAAGACCTCCCGCACGTGGTCGATGGCCTGCTCGGCGCTGCGGTCGGGGGCGAAGCGGAAGTTCACGTCCATCTCCGCCGCGTCGGGAACCACGTTGCCCGCGACGCCGCCGGAGATCCGCACGGCGGACAACCCTTCCCGGTACACGCAGCCGTCGATGTCCACCGACCGCGCGGTGTAGTCCGACAGGCGCTGCAGGACCGGGGCGAAGCGGTGGATCGCGTTGTCGCCCAGCCACGATCTCGCGGAGTGCGCGCGGGTGCCGCGGGTGGTCAGCGTCACCCGCAACGTGCCCTGGCACCCCGCCTCGATGAGACCTCCGGTCGGCTCGCCGAGAATCGCGACGTCCGCGCGCAGCCACTCGGGGATCTCGCGTTCGATCCGTCCGAGCCCGTTGTGGACGGCCGCGATCTCCTCGCAGTCGTAGAAGACCAGGGTCAGATCGTGCGCGAGGTTCCGGGTGGTGGCGGCGAGATGCAGGAACACCGCGTCGCCCGACTTCATGTCGACCGTTCCGCATCCGTGCAGCAGGTCGCCCTCACGGCGCGAGGGGATGTTGTCCGCGATCGGCACGGTGTCGAGGTGACCGGCGAGCATCACCCGGCTCGGCAGTCCCCGATCGGTCCGGGCGAGCACGGCGTTGCCGTTGCGGATGACCTCGAAACCGGTGGTCTGCTCCCGCAGCGCCGACTCGACGGCGTCGGCGATCGCCGACTCGTCGTGCGAGACGCTCGGGATGTCCACCAGGGCGGCGGTGAGGTCGATGGGATCGGCGTGGAGGTCGAGTGGGCTCACCCGTCCACCCTAAGCCGACCAGTCAGCCCGCTCGGGCGTTGCTACCCGTCGAAGCCACCCGGGATCTCGTAGATCGCACCGTCGAAGCCGATGCGGAACAGCCGTCCCGCCGAGAAGCCGCCGGATCCCTGCCCGTACACGACCATGCTCGACGTGGGCAGACCGGACGCGAGCACGCAGTACTGCCCCGGCGAGTCGAGGCGCCAGATCTCGCCGCGCACGTTGGCCGGGACCACCGGACGGCCTCGCGAGTCCAGGGCCAGGCCGTCGGGTGCGGCGAAGTTGTCGAGTCCGGACAGGTCGAGGATGCTCTCGGGCGCCCCGGGGTTCGCGAGCGGGATCCGGCTCACGCCCGGATTCACGAACGTCCGCGACACGTAGAGGTACCGGTCGTCCGCGCCGAGCACCGCGCCGTTGGCGCTGGGCAGAGTCGCCCAGTGGGGCTCCACCCGCCCGTCGGGGAACACCCGCCCGATCTGGGTGCCGAAGTCGTTGGTGGCGTATGCCGTTCCGTCGGCGGCGACGTCGAGTCCGTTCGCCGCGCTCAGGCCCGAGACGAACGGTGTGAGCACGTTCGTTGCGGTGTTCAGCTTCGCGATCGCACCCGGACGCAGGATGTCGCCGAGGAACACGCGGGCGTCCGCGCCGTACCCCACCAGCAGCGATCCGTCCGACGCCCAGGCCAGCGCCCCGGCGCCGCCGTCCGGCACCGTCGCGACCGGGACCGCGGGGGCTCCGGGGGCGTCGAGGCGGAACACCCGCCCGCTCAGAAGGTCCGTCGTGTAGAGGCGGCCGCCGCCGTCCACGGCGACGCCCTCGAGCGCCGCTCCCGGCACCCGCCCGACGAGGACCGGTGCCTGGCCGGCGCCCGGGCACACCGGAGCGGCGGACGCGGTCTGCGGCGCCACCACCGACACGGCCCCGGCGAGCAGTGCGCCCGCGGCCACGGCCCGCACGCCTCCTCCGATGAATCGACCCCAGTGCGAAATGCGCATTCCCACTACCTTTCCCGGTGTGTCTCACGTGCCCCGTGGATGGTCCCCCACATGGCCGGAACCCGCTCGGTTTCGATTCGATCACGCCCCGATAACGACCGCTGGGAATGCCCGAGTAATGAGGCAGTAACCTTTACTGCCGTGAGCACACAGGGAGCATCAGCAGTAGGCATCGCCAACGTGACCGTCGGCGGCACGGTCCTCGACACCTGGTTCCCGGCGCCCGAGCTGGGAAACTTCGACGACGCGGGCACCGTGCGGATCGAGGGTGGCGACATCCCCTCCGATCTGGCACTCCTCGCCGGACCCGACGAAGCGCGTGAGGTCGACCAGGTCGTGGTGCGCACCACCATCGCCGACCTCTCGGCGCCGCCGGTCGACGCCCACGACGCCTACCTGCGCCTTCACCTCCTCTCGCATCGCCTCGTGACCCCGCACGGCGTCAACCTCGACGGTCTGTTCGGATTGCTGTCCAACGTGGTGTGGACCAACTTCGGTCCCTGCGCGGTCGAGGGCTTCGAGAAGGTGCGGTCGCGCCTGCGCATCCGCGGCGTGGTCACCGTGTTCGGTGTCGACAAGTTCCCGCGCATGGTCGACTACGTCGTCCCGTCCGGCGTCCGCATCGCCGACGCCGACCGCGTCCGCCTCGGCGCCCACCTGGCCAGCGGCACCACCGTGATGCACGAGGGCTTCGTCAACTTCAACGCCGGCACGCTCGGCAACTCCATGGTCGAAGGCCGTATCTCCGCGGGTGTCGTCGTCGACGACGGATCCGACGTGGGCGGCGGCGCCTCGATCATGGGCACCCTGTCCGGTGGCGGCAAGGAAACCATCTCCGTCGGCAAGCGCTGCCTGCTCGGCGCCAACGCCGGTCTCGGCATCTCGCTCGGCGACGACTGCGTCCTCGAAGCCGGCCTGTACGTGACCGCGGGAACCAAGGTCACCGGGCCGGACGGCACCGTCGTGAAGGCCAAGGAACTCAACGGCCAGTCCAACCTGCTGTTCCGCCGCAACTCCGTGTCGGGAGCCGTCGAGGTCGTGCCGTGGAAGGGCACCGGCGTGGAACTGAACGCCGCTCTGCACGCAAACGACTGATCCCGTGAGCGGTACGCGAACACCCGGCACCATGACCGATTCGACCAGCACACTGGGCCGGGGCCTGAAGGTCCGTCATCTCACGATGATGGGCCTCGGTTCCGCGATCGGTGCCGGGCTGTTCCTCGGTACCGGTGTCGGTATCGCGACCGCCGGTCCCGCCGTCCTCGTCTCCTACCTGCTCGCCGGCATCATCGTCGTCTTCGTGATGCGCATGCTCGGCGAGATGGGAGCGGCGATCCCCGCCAGCGGGTCCTTCTCGCACTACGCGCGGATCGGCATCGGCGAATGGGCCGGATTCGTCATGGGCTGGCTCTATTGGTTCATGCTGATCATGGTGCTCGGCGCCGAGATCACCGGCGCCTCCGGCATCGTGAGCGGCTGGCTGCCCGGCGTTCCGCAATGGGTCGTCGCCCTCGTGTTCGTGATCTTCTTCGCGGCCGTCAACCTGGCGAAGGTCAGTAACTTCGGCGAGTTCGAGTTCTGGTTCGCCGCCATCAAGGTCACCGTCATCATCGCGTTCCTGGTGATCGGTGTGCTGCTGGTGTTCGGCCTGCTGCCAGACACCGAGCCGGTGGGAACCACCAACCTCTTCGGCCACGGCGGCTTCATGCCCGAAGGCTTCGCCGGTGTCGCCGCGGGCCTGCTGGTCGTGGCGTTCGCCTTCGGCGGCATCGAGATCGTGACCATCGCCGCCGCCGAATCCGAGGATCCCGAGCGCTCGATCGCCGTGGCGGTGCGTAGCGTCGTCTGGCGAATCAGCGTCTTCTACCTCGGTTCGATCTCGATCATGGTCCTCGTTCTTCCGTGGGATTCCTCGGACCTGAAGAGCGGACCGTTCGTGGCGGTCCTCAACCAGGCGCACATCCCGTACGTGGCCGGGTTCATGGAACTGGTGGTCGTGGTCGCGTTGCTGTCGGCGTTCAACGCCAACATCTACGGCACGTCGCGGATGGCGTATTCGCTGTCCCGGCGCGGCGACGGTCCCGCGTTCATGGCGCGGATCTCGAATTCCGGGGTGCCCCTCAATGCGGTTCTGCTGTCGGTGTTCTTCGGTTTCGTCAGCGTGCTGCTCAACTGGTGGCTGCCGGACGACCTCCTGGGACTTCTCCTGAACGCCGTCGGTTCGGCGCTCCTGGTCATCTGGATCTTCATCGTCGTGTCGCATCTGAGGCTGCGCCCCCGGCTCGAACGCGAGGGCAAGCTGACCGTCCGGATGTGGCTGTTCCCGTGGCTGAGCTACCTCACGCTCGCCATGCTCGCCGGTTTCGTCGTGCTCATGCTCTTCGACTCCGATGCCCGCACCCAGCTGATCTCGACGTGCGTCCTGTTCCTCGTCATCGCGGTGCTCGGTGTGCTCAACACCCGGCTGCGCAAGCGGCCGCAGACCGTGTGACCGGTTCGGCGGCAACTCACCGGTCCGAAGCCGGCTCCTGACCAGCGGACGAACGTGCCGCGCGGGCGAGCACCTGCGGACCGGTCACCAACGCCTTCCGCCACGGTGCGACACCGTCGATTTCGATCTCGATGGACAGGCTCAGCACGGTACGGATCAGCACGATCACTCCCAGGACGGCGGCATCGGTCAGCGACGGCGTGGAGGTGACCGTCTTGACGATGTCAGCCGCGACGAGCAGTTCCAGGCCGAGCAGGATCGCGCCCCCGAGCGATTCCCGCAGGGTCTTGAACGCCTGAGCACCGTCGCCGGTCCTCCTCCACGCGCGCACCGCGAGGAAGAAGGCGAAGACGAACCCGACAACCATCGCGAGGACGCCGAGGACTTCGAACAATTCGGTTGCGAGTTCGAAGAACCTGACAGTGTCCATCGTGTGAGTGTTCCTGTTCGGGAGGGTGTTCGCACTGGATTCCCATGCGATCGCCAGTAGTGAAACCCGCGCGAGTTCCCGGATTCTCGGTCGTACGTCACCATGAACCCGTACGGATTCGGTGCGCAACCCACCAAATATGGCTGGGTTAGCAAGCCCTTGACTTTACCGTTCAAGGACTCGGCGGACGCTGCCGATCCTCGCCTGACATCGCGTACCGGGTGCGTTTGACGATCTCGTTGTCGGCGATCTGTCTGGCGTTGTTTAGCACGTCGTCCGCGACGCGTGCTGCGACGACGGCGATCCCGTCGGCGTCGCCGATCACGATGTCGGATGCCTGGACGACGGTTCCGCCGATGGCTACGGGTTCACCGAGTCGGCCTGGTCCGTGTTTGTAGGGTCCGGCGGGGGTGGTGCTGCGGGCGAAGACGGGCATGCCCATTTGCTCGAGGGCGGCGACGTCACGGACCGCGCCGTCGATCACGAAGCCGCCCAGCCCGATGGCTCGTGCGCGGGTTCCGATGAGATCGCCGATGAGTGCGCGGGTTTCGTCGCCGCCGCCGTTGACGACGAGGATGTCGCCGGGGGCGGCGAGGTCGAGCGCCTTGTGGATGTAGAGGTTGTCTCCGGCTCGGGTGCAGACGGTGAACGCTCGCCCGGTGATGGTCGCTCCCGGCCACATGGGCCGTATTCCGGTCGGGCAGCCGAAGCGGTCCTGGGCGTCACCAATGGTGGCGGTGGGGATACGGGCGAACGCTGCGACGAGCTTGTCGGGTTGCACCACGACACCTCCTTCGGATGGTTTCTGCGGGCTCAGGGTCGTGCCGAATCTCACTCCTCGACGAGGGGTGCGGTCCGTAGGGGTTTGAATACCCCGGTGGCGGTCGCGACCAGGGTGTCCTCCACGGTGAGGTCGGTTCGCATGAACAGCAGCGACCGGGTCCCGGGTGCGGTGTGGGGGCGGGCGCGCAGGACGTCGCCGACGTGGATGGGAGCGGCGTACGTCATCACCAGCCCGCCCTGGACGATCCCTCGCCGGTTGCGGTGCTTGTCCGGGCACACGACCGCCACCTCGGTGCCTCCGCGGTCGGAGCGGGTGTAGAAGGGGCCGACCAGGGTGATGAAACCGTCGTCGATCACCTCGGTCCATCCGTCCTCGGTTGACAGCGCCGCGGCACGGTACCCGGTGGTCACTTGATGGCGGTGGCGTTGGCGGGTGAGCCGACGCCACCGGTGAGGTTGAGGGGTTTGACGGTCAGCAGGCATTCGTAACGGCCGTCGAGGGCGCAGTCCTCGCCGAGTTCGTCGAGTTTCCACAGCTCGCCGATGGGCAGACCGAGCAGGGCGATGAGTTCCTGGTGCATCATGCCGTGGTCGGTGTCGCCGCCGAACGGTGAATCAGCTACTGCGGGCAGGCGTTCGAGCGCGAAGGTGTCCGAGGCGGCGAGGGCGACCTGATGGTCGGCGAACCAGTCGATCGCGGCCTGCGACTGCGCGAGGCCGGTGCAGGTCTTGCTGGTGTGGATCCGTGCGCGCTGGTCGGCGGTGGCCTCGTCGAGGAACCACTGTGCCCAGCCGGTGCGGATCAGCAGCAGATCACCGGTGCGCAGTTGCACGTCCTGGGCGGCCAAGGTGTCGTCGAGTTCGCAGATGTCGAGGGCTTCGCCGCCGGCATGATCGATCGGTTTTCCGAGGTGGGTGCGGTGGCGGCCGATGTCGATGAGGACTCCTCGGCCGGCGATCGGGTGCTGGGACCAGTGGTTGATGCCGAGGGCCGGATTGCCGGCGACGATCGCATCGTCGGGGGTGCCGTTGTAGAAGCCGTGCTCGGCGTGGCGGCGGTGCCGCAACCCGTCGAGGTGGCTGGCGGCCTGCGGCCAGAATCCGTCCAGGTAGTCGTCGCGGTGGTCGCGGTGCCGGGAGACCACGTGATGTTCGGGGGCGCTGCGCAGCGTCGCCAGCGAGGGCACGAACGCGTCGAGGGGGTAGTCGAGGCCGAAGACAGTTCCTCGCTGGATCAGGGTGGCGGCGTCGCGAACGTGGTCGGGGCCGGCGTAGTTGGCCATTCCCCGGTCGGGCGTGGTCTGGAACTGTCCCCAGGTCGAGCGCGTCGGCGCGGCCGGTATGCCGGTGGTGGGGTTATCGATCGGCATGGGTGGTGTCCTCGACGGCGCGGGCGGGGTGGCCGGTGTAGGTGGGCAGTAATGTGCGGGGAATCGGTCCCTTGTTGCGGCCGCCCTGCTGGGTCTGTTCCCAGCCGTGGGCGAGGATGCCGACCGAGCGGGACAGGACGAACAGTCCGCGGCCGAGGGGCGGCGGGAAGCCGAGTTCGGCGTACACCACGGCGGTGGCGCCGTCGATGTTCATCGGGACCGGTCGGGTCCGTCCGGCGGCGAGGGACTGCTCGAGGGCGAGGGCGGCGTGCAGGTACTGGCCGGACACCGCGCTTTCGTCGCGGGCCGCGGCGACCAGCGAGAGCAGCGGGTCGCGGCGCGGATCGCGGGGGTGGAATCGGTGCCCGAACCCGGGCACGTACCTTTTGGCGGAACGGTAGTCGGCCACGATGCGGTCGGCGACGGGGCGCAGATCGGTGGGGTCGGTGGCCTGCTCGACGATGTCGGCGAGCACACTCATGCATTGCTCCCCTGCGCCGCCGTGGACGTCGCCGAGCATTCCGACGCCGGTGGCCATCACGTTGTTGAGGCCGACCCCGCAGGTGGCGGCCATGCGGGAGGCCGCGATCGAGGGTGCCTGCGGTCCGTGGTCGACGGCAGCGACCAGGGCGGCGTCGAGGAGTCGTTCCTGCCAGGGGGTGGGGCGCTGCCCGCGGATCATCAGCCAGACCATGCCGGCGTAGGAGGTGGTCGGGATCAGGTCCTCGATGGCGTAGCCGCGGTAGCGGATGACGCCGGGTGAGATGTCGCTGATATCGGTGCGCCACCAGCCGGTGACGTCGTCGATGGTGGTCTGATCCGCGCCGGGGACCGGGCGGCGTTCGGTGGTGGTCATACCGCGCCTTCCGTGTGCAGGTCGGTGATCTCGTCGGCGGTGAAGCCGAGATCGGTGAGCAGTTCGTCGGTGTGTTCGCTCAGCGTCGGGGGCGCCGACGCCGGGGCGAGGGGGCGGCCGTTGACGTGGAAGCCGGTGCCGAGGACGCTGACCGTGCGGTCGGGCAGGTCGACCTGGTGGACCAGTTCACGCTCGGTGATCTGGTCGAGGTCGAGGGAAGCGGTGACGTCGAGGACCAGTCCCGCGGGCACCCCTGCCTCGTTGAGAAGGGGCTCCCACTCGCGGGCGGACTTGGCGGCGAGGGCGGACTCGATCTCGACGCGCAGTTCCGGGCGACGGTTCTTGCGGTCGTCGCGCAGGGCGAACCGGGGGTCGTCGATGAGGTTTTCGCGGCCGATCAGCTTGCACAGGATCTCGAACTGTTCCTGTTTGTTGGCCGCGATGTTGAGGGCGCCGGATCCGGTCTGGAACGTCGCCGACGGTGCGCCGGTGGGGTTCTCGTTGCCGTTCGCGCTGGGTTGCCGGCCGGCGATGAGGTAGTCCGAGACCACCCAGCCCAGTGCGGTCAGTGAGCTTTCGAGCATCGACACGTCGAGGTAGACGCCCTCGCCGGTCCGGGCGCGGGACGCGAGAGCGCCGTTGATGGCCATGGCGGCGGTCATCCCGCCGAGGGTGTCGCACACGGGGAAACCGACGCGCAACGGTGCGGTGTCGGGTGTGCCGGTGACCGCGCTCATCCCGGACAGGCCCTGGATGATCTGGTCGTAGGCGGGGCGTTCGCGCATCGGCCCGGTCTGCCCGAAACCGGAGATCGCGCAGTACACCAGCCGCGGGTTCATCGCGTGCAGTTCGTCCCAGGAGTAGCCGAGCCGGGCGAGCACGCCCGGGCGGAAGTTCTCGACGAGGACGTCGGCGCCGGCGATCAACCGGTCGAACACGTTCCGGCCGGCCGCCCTCTTGAGGTTGACCGTGATCGAGCGCTTACCGGCGTTCTGGGCCACGAACGAGGCGCCGAGCTTCTGGCTCGACAGCGCGGTGTCGGCACCGAGCTGTCGAGCCAGGTCGCCGCTGCCGGGTACTTCGACCTTGATGACGTCGGCACCCATCAGTGAGAGCTGGTAGCTCGCGTAAGGGCCGGCAAGGACGTTGGTGAGATCCAAGACTCGGATTCCGTCGAGCAGCTTCATCGGAAGATCCTTTCCGTGGGCGAATCCCACCAAACAAAAGGTGTCGTTATGTGACGTGTCTAACCCTACCACTCAAACCATCTAGCGGTCTACGTACACCGCCTGATGGTTTAGCCCGGTCGTTGATTCGCCCGTATCCGTGGTGATCGGTTTCTCCGAACCGTAGAGTGGTGCATCGGAAGAGTTGCTGAGCAGGGAGGACCAGAGGGTGACTGCAGTACCTACGGATTCAGCAGAGAAGCCGGCCGTCGCCGACGCGGGTGTCCGCAGCGTCACCCGGGTGATCGACCTGCTCGAACTGTTCGACGCAGCGCACCCCTCCCGCAGCCTCAAGGAACTCGTCGAGGGGACGAAACTGCCGAAAACGACCGTCGTCCGCCTGGTGGCGACGATGTGTGCGCGCAGCGTCCTGACCAGCCGCACGGACGGGTCCTACAGCCTCGGCCCGGAGATGCTGCGCTGGGTGCGTCTGGCGGGCAAGACCTGGGCGCCGCCGGAAGAGGTCGTCGACATCATGCGCCAGCTCAGCGCGGACACCGGCGAGACGGTGAACCTGTACATCCGGCAGGGCCTGTCCCGGGTGGTGGTCGCCCAGTGCGAGAGCACCGCGACCGTGCGAAGCGTCATCCCGCTCGGAGTGCCGTACCCGCTGTGGGCCGGCGCCGCCGGCAAGATTTTGCTGCTGGCCGCCCCCGAACTGATCGACGAGGTGGCCGCGGACTCCCCGCACGGCCCCGACTTCGCCGACCAGTTGCGTGAGACGGTCGAGGCCGGGCGCGAACGCGGATATCAGCTCGTCCACGGTGAGCGCGAGCTCGGCTCGTCGGGGCTGTCCTTCCCGCTCATCGACTCCCACGACACGGTCGTGGCCGCGTTGACGCTGGGCGGTCCCACCGGCCGGTTCACCGAGGACCGGACACCCCACTACATCGAATGCACGCGGGCCGCGGCAGAGGAGATTTCGGCCATCGGCCTGCCCGGTTTGGACTGAACCCGTCCGGGCACGGCGCCCGGCCCCCCGAGAGTCGCCAACGGCCAGCGCGAGCCTCGATGCGTCGCTTCTGCGCATTCGCGTCACGGCAGGTGATGCCGGTACTGCGCTCATCCCCCGTCGGCTCCGCATAGAAAATGCCGGTATCTCGACCGGGGTACGGGCGGTCGAGATACCGGCACTGATCGCGCTCTCCACCCGGAAATATCGGCCGAGGGAAAGGGCTTCTCCTACCTCACGAGCGGGCGTCGATTCGGCGCGCCAGCTTCGACAGCCCGACGTTCATCAGCAGGTAGATGATCGCGATCAAGACATAGACCGGGATGGCATACTGTCCGCCGAGGTATTCCACTGCGACCCGGCCGCTGCGCAGCAGTTCGGTGTAGCCGATGACGAAGCCGAGGGAGGTTTCCTTCACGATCGTCACGACCTGGCTGATCAGGGCGGGCAGCATGATCCGGATGCCCTGCGGCAGCAGGATGATGCGGAAGATCTGGGTCTTGCGCATGCCGATCGCGGCCGCCGCTTCGGCCTGCCCGCGGGGCAACGACGCGATGCCGGCGCGGAAGATCTCGCTCATCACGGCGCTGTTGTAGAGCGAGATGCCGAGGGCCAATGCCCAGAACGTCGGGACGATGACCCCGAATTGGGGTGCGCCGAGGAAGATGAAGAAGATCAGCACCAGCAGCGGCAGACCGCGGAAGATCTCCACCCATACCCGCACAACGCCCCGCAGGAGTCTGCTGTCCGACATCCGCATTGCCGCGAGGATCATGCCGAACACCACCGAGAGCACGATGGAGACGATCGCGCACTGAATCGTGGCGAGCAGACCCTTCAAGACGCTGCGCATCAGGTCCCGGTCGAGCAGCACCGACCACAGATCGGGACTGAGCTGACCGTGGGAGCCGAGCTGGTAGAGCCCCAGGGCCACGATGATCGCGACCACGGCGGCACCGACCCAGGTGGCGTTGCGGACTTTCCGTTGACCTTGCGGTCCGAGTACGTCGTACATGGCGATCGTGGGTTTGGTAGCTGCCGGTTTGGTTGCTGTCGTTGTCATCGCGCCACCGCAACTTTCTTCTCGACGATGTTGGCGATGGTCCCGGCGGGGATGGTGATCACCAGGTACAGGAGGCTGGTGGCCGCGAGGATCCACAGCACCGCCTGGCTCTCCTCGGCGATCACGCCTTCGGCGCGGGTGAGCAGTTCCGCGACACCGAACGCGCTGGCGATCGCCGAACTCTTGGTCAGTGCGATGAAGACGTTGATCAGCGGGGGCACGACACTGCGGAACGCCTGCGGGAGCACGATGTAGCGCAAGGAGCCGCCGAAGGTGAGTCCGATGGAGCGTCCTGCTTCGAACTGCCCGACCGGGATCGCGTTGATGCCCGAGCGGACGGCCTCGCAGAAGAAGGCGGAGTAGTAGATCGCCAGGGCGGCGACGGCCGCCCAGAAGAACGGGATCTTGATGCCGAGTTGGGGGAACGCGAACAGGGTCATGAAGTAGATGACGGCGGTGGGGACGTTACGGAACGTCTCGACGTATCCCGACCCGATCGATTGCAGGAGTGGAATCGGGGAGACACGGAACGACGCGAGGATCGTTCCGCCGATCAGCGCCAGGACGGTGGAGACGCCGATCAGCGCGAGCGTGACCGCGAAACCCTCCATCAGGGCGCCGAAATGGTCGACTACGGTGTGCATGGGATGTCCTCGGAAGTGAGACGAGAGATCTAGGTGCAGGGCTGCAGTTCCGGCATGACCGGTTGCTGCTTGGTGTAACGGCCGAGACTGTCGGCCCAGGCTTCCTCAGCGGAGCCGTCGCTGTAGTAATCGGTGATCGCGCTGTTGAGGAACTCGCAGAACGCGACATCGCCCTTGGCAATGCCCACCCCCCACGACTCGACCGCGAAGGGCTTGTTGATCAGCTCGATGTCCTTCTGATCCTTACTGACGTACCCGGCGCCGATAGGCCCCTGTGTGGCGAGCGCGTCGACCGACCCGTTCTTGAGGGCATCGATGCACTTGGAGGAGACGTCGAACTCGATCAGGTTCGTCTGTGGGAAGTTCTTGCGCAGCGACGCCGACACCGCCCCACCGAGGGTCGAGCACACCGTCACCCCGTTCGGGGTCTGGGGATCGGTGATGTTCTTCGGATTGCCCTTCACCGTCACCAGGTCGTTGTTGATGTCGAGGTAGGGGCCGCCGAAGCTGATCACCTGACGTCGCTTGTCGTTGATCGACAGCGTCGCGACGACGACGTCGACCTTGTCCTGCTGCAGTAGTTGCTCGCGGCTGGCGGAGTTTGCCTCGGTCCACTCGATCCGGTCGGCGGGGACACCGAGTTTGCCGGCGATGTACCGGACCAGATCGATCTCGTATCCCTCCTGCTCGCCGCGCAGGTTGCGCGCCGACAGCCCGGGATGATCGAACCGGGTTCCCACCCGCAACACCCCCTCACGAGCGATCTTGTCCATCGTCGTGCCGGGTGCGAACTGCGGGGACTGAGCAACCGCCGGGGTGATGCCCGTGGTCACG
Organism: Rhodococcus sp. JS3073; assembly: GCF_026810085.1. NCBI lineage: Bacteria > Bacillati > Actinomycetota > Actinomycetes > Mycobacteriales > Nocardiaceae > Rhodococcus > Rhodococcus sp. JS3073. The sequence continues at coordinate 1,431,365 of NZ_CP113951.1, forward strand.
GTCGAGCGGGTACCGAACAGGGCGATGCCGGCGATGGCGACCACGGCCACCAGCGGCACGATCGCCTTACGGGAAAACCTCATGACAGACAACCTTTTTCGTGTCGACGGTGCGGCGGTCAGTGCAGGACCTTCGACAGGAAGTCCTTGGCGCGCTCGGTCTGGGGATTGGCGAAGAACTCGTGCGGATCGGCCTCTTCGACAATGCGTCCGGCGTCCATGAAGATCACCCGATTTGCTGCCGACTTCGCGAAGGCCATCTCGTGGGTGACCACGACCATCGTCATACCGGTCTCGGCGAGTTCCTTCATCACCTCGAGGACCTCGTTGACCATCTCCGGGTCCAGGGCGGACGTCGGCTCGTCGAAGAGCAGCACCTTCGGCTTCATCGCCAGGGCGCGCGCGATCGCCGCGCGCTGCTGCTGTCCGCCGGAAAGCTGGGCCGGCATCTTCTCCGCCTGATTTCCCACCCCGACCCGGTCGAGGAGCCTGCGGGCGGTGGCCTCGGCCTCCTTCTTCGGAACGCCGAGAACCTTGGTCGGCCCGAGCATGACGTTCTGCAGGATCGTCATGTGCGAGAACAGGTTGAACGACTGGAACACCATTCCGACCTCGGCACGTAGCCGCGCGAGGTGCTTGCCTTCCTGGGGCAGTTCGACGCCGTCGAGCAGGATCCGGCCCGAGCTGATCGGCTCGAGGCGGTTGATGGTGCGACACAGGGTCGACTTTCCCGACCCGGACGGGCCGATCACCACCAGCACCTCGCCGGTGGTGATGTCGAGGTCGACGTCCGTCAGCACGTGGTGGGTGCCGAAGTACTTGTTCACGCCCTCCATGCGAACCAGAACCGGCGCCTCGAAGGACGACGACGAGAGCGACGATTGATCGATGGTCGAGTGCATGGTGCTCCTCCGTAAAAACAGCCCGACAAGTCATGTCTGTGACGGACCCCCACCGGCTGGGGTGGGGAGTGATCCAGGTCATGTTCCGATAACACGAAGCTAGCACATAAACCGTCAGGCGGTCTATATAAATCATCTAGTGGATCGAAGCGTTCATTCGTGGCCGCCCCGTCGGCCGCTGCCAGCCCTCCGGCGGCCTGGGTGTCCGATGGGTGCTCGGTGCATTCCTGTCGAGAATTGTTGGTTATTCGACAACCGCTCCGAAATGCGGAAATTGCCTGAAAAGGCGTCGACAGCCCGTGTCGAGAAACTATGTCGAAAAACCCCTTGGTGAGATATTTTCGACACATGCTGATCGGCTACGCACGGGTCTCCAGCACAGACCAGAACCCCGACCATCAGGTCGACGCATTGCGCCGCGCCGGGGTGGCCGCCGAGAACACCCACGTCGACCACGCGGGCGGTGCCAAAGCGTCACGGCCCCAACTCGATCTGGTGCTGGGGCGGCTTCGCGAGGACGACGTCCTGGTGATCACCCGGCTCGACCGCCTCGGACGGTCGATGCTGCACCTGATCACGCTCGGCGCCGAACTGCGCGAGCGGGGCATCGGCCTGAAGGTGCTCGAGCAGGGCATCGACTCCGCGACTGCCGAGGGGCGCGCGATGTTCGGCATGCTGTCGGTCCTGGCCGAGTTCCAGCGCGAGCTGATCGTGGCCAACACCCGCGACGGCCTCGCCGCTGCCCGGCCCGCGGCCGGAAGGGCGGCCGGCCCTCGAAGCTCAGCCCGGACCAGATCGAACTCGCTCAACGGCTATACGACGCAGGCGATCACACCGTCGCGCAGATCGCCGACATGCTGAAAGTGCCGCGCACCACGGTCTATGGGCATCTGAACAAGCGAAGGGTGGGCATCGCACCGGCCACGCAAGACATCGCCTTGGTCGCGGATCCAGCGGCACCCACGTCCCGGACGTGCCCAACCTGCGGTCACGAGCCCACCACACGCGCTGAGGCAGCACACCAACGTGCCGAGCTCGCGGTGGCTGGCTCCACCCCGACCCCGACCACCACGGAACGGTCACCAGCCGCCACCACTGCCGGCATTGCGAACCCGGACAACCAACATTCGACATCGCCTGCAGCATCTGCAGCGACGGACCCATCCTCGCCGGAACTCTCGCCGAGAAAGCGAAGAGCGGCGACCTGACCAAACCGGTGCAACGATGGCTCACCGCAGCCGGATGGACGGTCACGCCCGATCTCTTGTGCCCGGATCACTCATGAGATGTCGCAGCCAGAATCGGTTCCGAAGTTCAGTGGGGTGGCTGAGAGCGGTGTGGATGCGCGGCGTGTAGGTAGCGCATCGCGGTCACAGTGCTGATTCCGAAAACCCGCATCAGGAGGACGGGATCTTCGGTGACGGATGCCTCGTACAGAATGCGGTCACTGCGAACGCGGTGCGCCTGCAGGTCCAGTCCGCGGAAGATGAGGGTGATGGTGCGCTGCGCCAGGGGCGGGTGTTCGGAGCGTGGGCGCCGTACATCGAGATGAGCAGATGCGGATGGGGGCTGGTCGGCCATTTGTCCTGCCGATGAGAGAGCCAGCGGCGCATCAGCACGCGAGTGACGTCGTTGAGGTAGAGGGTGTGCGTTCGGTTGCGTGTGCGGGGGACGGTGAGCGTGCCCGCCCTGAGACGGCGGGATACGCAGGCCGAAGTCGCCTCGATGCACCGGCCGATTGAACTCGTCCACCGGTGACTCCACCAACACGCCGAATCGGTGGCCGATCTCGCCCGCGTAGCGCTGTTCGAGGAACACGAAGTATCCATCGATCCGGCTGACCTTCGAGCGCACCGTGCTCGGCGAGCCCTTCCCCGGACCCGCGAAGTAGCGGTCCGACTGTTGTGGTGTCAGGTGCCACGCCACCACACCGAAAAGTCGCATACCTCGATGAGCGGACTCACCGAGTGATCCAGCGTTCTGCGTGCCAGTCCCGCGGCGTCACGCGCCCACTGGTACTCCGCGACCGTGTCGACGAAGAACCGATACTCCTCGTCATCCCCACCGCTGCCGCGAAACCGCACCCGGTGCAGAGCCACGACATCGGCGCGGTCGTGATCGGCCAGCAGGTCGGCGTCAACATTTCGCGACGGAGACGAGCCGCCATGGATCACAGAGAACCGACGAGTGTCGGAATCCGTCATGAACTCGCAGATTACACGCGTAACTCATGGAATCCATCAGTTTCGAGCGAAATCAAGGACAGGGCGTACACGGTGCGATACAACGCTACAACCAGCTGAAATCGGAGAATTCCGCATACGGCTGCCCAATCGAACCTGCACGCACTCCGGTAGCGGCCCTCCCGTCATCAGCCTTCCGGTTGTCGTGTGCGCCGACCCGGTGTGGCCAATTCGTGGTTGATGATCCGCGCGATCTCGGCGAGGGGACTGGGCTGGTCCATATCGGCATGCGTGCTGTGAATGTCGTGAGTCACGATGTCGCCGGTGACGTATGCATGCCACCTATCGGACGCGGACTCGTCCGAAATCGATCCGTCATCCGTCGATGTCGGACGGAGAAACACCACGTCACCGTGATAGATCTGCGGTGAATGGTCAACGGACAGCCGCAGGTCGTTCCGATAGATTGCCCGTGCGGCGTCCCAGATTGGCGCGTAGTCGGGCGAATCGACGATCTCACCGTAGCGCCTCTGCGCCCACGACCGGATCGACCGTCGAATGTCCTCATCCGACGGCACCGCCTCGCCGGTGGGGAGATCCCCGGCACCGGGCACGCTGTCCATCATCGCGAGGAGCGCAACCTCGAGCCCTCGGCGTTCCAGTGCGGTGGCGATCGCATGGGCGACAAGGCCACCGAACGACCATCCCAGCAGGAGGAACGGGCCGTCTTCCTGAACGGTGAGGATCTGGTCGAGATAGTCGGCGGCCATCTCCTCGATCGAGTCCGGCAGCGGCGTGACTCCATCGAATCCCCGCGCTTGCAGACCGTAGACGGGCCTGTCGGGGAGGTGGGCGCGAAGGCCCATGTAGCACCAGCTCAGACCGCCACCCGGGTGGATACACCACAGCGGCGGTCCGGTTCCTTCACTTCGGATCGGCAGGATCACCGCGAACGGGTCGAGCAGGCCGGGTTCGATGTCCTCACCCAGTCGGGGTGCGAGTTCGGCAATCGTCGGGGACTCGAAAACCATCCGGATCGGAACCTCCACGCCCAGCACCGACCGAATCCGTCCCACCAACCGCGTCGCCGACAACGAATGCCCACCCAGGTCGAAGAATCCGTCATCGATCCCCACCCCGGAAACCCCGAGCACCTCGGCGTACAGCGACGCCAGCGTCTCCTCCACTGGTGACCGTGGTGCCTGGAACACCTCACCGGTGAACTCCGGTGCCGGCAACGCTCTCCGATCGAGTTTCCCGTTCACCGTCAAGGGCAGGTGGTCGACGGCGATGATCGCCGCCGGAATCATGAAGTCCGGCAGCATCCCGGCCACGAATCGACGGACCTCGACACCGGTGTCGGGGCCGGCGGTGTCGGAGACCACGTAGCCGACCAGGCCGGTGCCGGTGGCGGTGTCCCGGGCAACCACCACGGCCTGAGTCACGGCCGGATGTTGCAGCAGAGCCGCCTCGATCTCCGCGGGTTCGACCCGGAATCCCCGAATCTTGACCTGCTCGTCCGCTCTGCCGACGAACTCGAGGACACCGCAGGCAGTCCACCGCACGAGATCCCCGGATCGATACATCCGTGCACCCGGCTCCCCGAACGGGCACGCGACGAACCGCTCTGCCGTCGCCCCCGGCCGTCCCACGTACCGCTGAGCCAACTGCACCCCGGCGATGTACAGCTCCCCCACCGCACCCACCGGAACTGGCATCAAGCCCGCACCCAGTATGAAGACCGACGTGTTGCCCACCGGTGCCCCGATCGGCACACTCGCCCGGTCGGCGAGTTCAGCCCAGTCCGGAAGCACGAAGGTTGCCGCGAAGACCGTTGTCTCGGTCGGCCCGTACCCGTTGACCAGAATCGGTGGATTCGGGCGCTCGCCCCGATACCAGCCCCGCAACCCTTCCGGATCCAGCACCTCTCCGCCGAACACCACCATCCGCAGCACCGAATCCGCCCCCACGCCGGGCTCCTCACGCTCGACGTCCGCGAACTCGTAGAACGTCGACGGCGTCTGACCGAGCACTGTCACGTGTTCCCGAACCACCAACTCCCACAACTCGATCGGTGAGCGCACCACGTCCCACGGCGCGACCACCACCCGGCCACCGTGTAGCAGCGCACCCCACAACTCCCACACCGAGAAATCGAACGCCACCGAATGACACCACCCCCACACGTCCCCAGTCTCGAAACCCGCCCACCCTGCAGTGCCGGCGAACAGCGACACCACACTTCGATGGCTCACGGCGACACCCTTCGGAACACCCGTCGATCCGGAGGTGTACATCACGTACGCGGTGTTGTCCGGTCTCGCCCGGTCGTGGGCGCCGGGGCTTCCCTCCTCCGAATGCCCGCCCTCGTCGGACACGGAATCGAAAAGCAATCGCGGGATGCCGTTGTCGGGCAACACGTTTTCGGTCATGGTGTCGCTGATGACCAACAGCGGATCGGCGTCGGTGAGGATGGTCCCGATTCGTGCGCCCGGATAATTCGGGTCGATGGGGAGGTATGCGCCCCCGGCCTCGAGGACCGCCAACAACGCGACGATCAACTCCGGTGATCGCTCCAACGCGACCGCCACCAGCACCTCCGGGCCCACCCCCGCACCGATCAAGCGGTGCGCCAGCCGATTCGCTCGACTGGCCAACTCCCGATAGGACCAGTTCTCCTCACCGAACGTCACCGCCACCGCATTCGGAGTCGCGGCGACCTGCTGTCCGAACAAACCGGGAATCGTCGAGTCCGGGATCGGTACACTCGTACCGTTCCAGTCCCGGAGTACCCGCTCGCGCTCGTCGGGCTCGAGGATCTCGTACCCCTCGATCCGCCCCTGCGGATCGGCCACGATTCTCTCGAGCAACGCCACATACCGGGTCGCGATGGTCTCCACCGTGCCCCGGTCGAACAGATCGCTCGCATACTCGACCACCCCGGCCAGACCCTGCCTGCCGTCGGGAGTGAGAGTGAAGGACAGATCGAACCGCGACGTACCGGTCGGCGCCGACACCACCTCCCACCCCAGCCCGGGGAACTCGACGTCGGGAAAAGCGTTGTTCTGCATCGCGAACGACACCTGGAACAACGGATGGTAGGCCGTCGACCGGGTCGGATTCAGCAACTCCACCAGCCGCTCGAACGGCGCATCCTGATTCTCGTACGCGCCCAGGGCTTTCCCCCGCACCCGGTCGAGGACCTGATCGAATCCCGGATTCCCCGACAGATCCACCCGTAGCACCCAGGTGTTGACGAAGAATCCCACCAACTCGGTCAACGCGTCGTCGGTACGGCCCGCGATCGGTCCGCCGAGCGCAACGTCCTCCCCCGCGCCGAGCCGGTGGAGCAGCACCGCCAACACCGACTGGAACACCATCGACGGTGTCCCCCCACTACTGCGGGCCAATTCGGTGACCGCCGAAACACGGTCCGGTGCGATCGCGAACTCCACCGTCGCGCCCCGGTAACTCGGTTGGGCCGGACGTCGCCGATCGGTCGGCAACTCGATGCAGTCGGGCAGTCCCGCCAACTCGGCCCGCCAGTAGTCGAACTGGGCGGTCAGGAGACTGTCCGGATCGTCCTCGCTGCCCAGAATTTCCCGCTGCCACAACGTGTAATCGGCATACTGCACCGGCAACGGCACCCACCCCGGGGCGTGTCCGTCCGTCCGGGCCGCATACGCGACAGCCACATCCCGGGCCAGCGGTGCCAACGAGCCCCCGTCCCCCGCAATGTGGTGCAGGACCATCACCAGCACATGATCCGATTCGGAAACCCTGAAAATGCACGCCCGCAACGGAATCTCTGTGGACAAGTCGAATCGACAGCCCACGGCCTCCGCGACCGCGCCCAGCACAGTGCTGTCGTCGACATCGACGATCGGAACCGGCAGTCTCGCGGCAACCTGATCGGCCGGCAGGATCCGCTGGAACGGCACACCCTCGTCGTCACCGAACACCGTTCGCAGGCTCTCGTGCCGGGCGACGACGTCCGCAACAGCGGCTGCCACCGCCGCGGTGTCGAGGGCGCCGGTCAATCGCACCGCCGCCGGAAGGTTGTACGTGGCCGACGGGCCCTCGAACCGGTGCAGGAACCACAACCGGGCCTGCGCGAACGACAACGGCACCCGCTCCGGTCGCACCCGCGGGAGCAGCGGCGGCCGTGCCACCGCTGCCTCGCCCAGTCGGGGCGCCAACTCCGCCACCGACGGGGATTCGAACACCATCCGGATCGGCACCTCCACACCCGACACCGACCGGATGCGACTCACCAACTGTGTCGCCGACAACGAATGCCCGCCCAGGTCGAAGAAACTGTCGTCGATCCCCACCCGCTCAACGTCGAGCAACTCACCGAAGAGCGACGCCAGAGTCTTTTCCACCGGTGTACTCGGCGCACGGAATGCGCCACCGGAGAACTCCGGTGCCGGCAAAGCCGGCCGATCCAACTTCCCGTTCGGTGTCAACGGCAACCCGTCCACCACCGTGACTGTCGCCGGAACCATGAATTCCGGCAGTCTCCCGGCCAGGTATTCCCGCAACCCTGCACCTGTCACCGTCTCGGTCGGTTCGAGAACCACATACCCCACCAACTCGGCGCCGCTGCCGGTGGCGCGGGCGACCACTACGGCCTGTGCCACCACGGGATGTGACAGCAGCACCGTCTCGATCTCTCCCGGCTCCACCCGGAACCCGCGCACCTTCACCTGCGCATCCGCACGCCCCACGAACTCGAGCTCACCGTCAGCGGTCCAGCGCACCAGATCGCCGGATCGATACATTCGGGCACCCACCACCCCGAACGGACACGCCACGAACCGCTCCGCGGTCAACCCCGGCCGACCCAGATAGCCGCGCGCCAACTGCACCCCGGCGATGTACAGCTCCCCCGCCACACCCACCGGAACCGGGCCAAGCCCCGGACCCAGCACGAATACCCGCGTGTTCCGCACCGGCGTGCCGATGGGCACGCTCGTGGCGTCCGCAGGACCGCATCGGTGATGAGTGACCTGAATGGCGGTTTCGGTCGGCCCGTACACGTTGTGTACCGCAGTGCCACTCCGCTCAATGAAATTGTGTGCCGTCGCGGGCGACAGATTCTCACCGCCGCAGAGGACGCGCAGCAACGATTCGCAATCAGCCCGTTCGAGTTTGTCCAGGATCATGGCGAGCATCGACGGAGAGAAGTCACCGGTGGTGATCTTCTGTGATCTGATCATCTCCGCGAGATACATCGGATCGCGGTGCCCCTCCGCCTTGGCGATCACCAGACGTGCCCCGATCTGGAGCGGCAGGAACATCTCCCACACGGAGACATCGAATGTCGCGGGAGTCTTCTGCAGCACCACGTCGTGGTGGTCGAAGCCGAAGTGGTCACGCATCCACTGCAATTGGTTCACGATCGCGGCGTGGCTGACAGCGACCCCTTTCGGACGACCCGTCGACCCGGACGTGAAGATCACGTACGCCGTGTTGTTCGGTCTCAACGGGGCGATGCGATCCTCGTTGCGGACGGGTGAGGAGTCGATGTCAGTTCTTTGCCTGCCGTCGATCTCCACGACGCGGATGTCGCCAGGGATCTGCACGCGATCGGTGGACAGTGTCAGCACACACACCGGTGCCGCGGACTCCATCACGTGCCGGGTGTGTTCGATGGGGTAGTCGGGGTCGATCGGCACATACGCTCCACCCGCCGTCACGACCGCGTAGATTCCCACCACGAGATCGATCGAACGTCGTACGGCGACACCGACGAGGGATTCCGGACCGACTCCGTGCGCGATCAGTCTCCGAGCCAACCGGTTCGCTCGCTCCTCGACCTCGCGATATGTCAACTGCTCGTCGCCGGACGTCAAGGCCACCGCATCAGGTGTGCGGGCCGCTTGGAGCGCGAACAGGTCGGGCAGTGTCACCTCCGGCACGGCGACCGTGGTGTCATTGCGCACGTCCAGCACCAGCCGACGCTCACCTGCTTCGAAGATGTCGATGCGGTCGACCGCACCCTGGGGGTCGGCGGCGATTGCCTGCAGGATACGGATTAGCCTCCGGGCGATCGTGTCCACTTCTGCCGCGCCGAACAGGTTCGGTAGATACGCCACGGTCAACCGAAGTTGGGAGTCGACGCTCGCGATCAGAGTCATGGGGTAGTGCGACGCGTCGATCGCACGGGCACCGGTGACGGTCATTCCGTCGATAGGGATTGCGGCAGCCCACGCGGCGCGATCGACCGGGTACGACTCGAACACGACCAGGGTGTCGAAGAGTTCTCGCACCCCGGCCGCATGGTGGATCTCCGTCAACCCGAGGTAGTGGTGGTCGAACAAGGTGGCCTGCTGCTCCTGCAACCGGGTCAACAACTCCGCAGCAGTGTCGCCCGGTCTGGACTGCACGCGCACCGGCAGCGTGTTGATGAACAGGCCCACCATGGACTCGACGCCGGCCAGTCCGGCCGGCCGGCCGGAGACCGTCGCGCCGAACACGACATCCCGCCGGGCGCACAACTGGCCGAGCAGAATCCCCCACGCCCCCTGAATGACGGTGTTCAGCGTGACACCCAGTTCGGTGGCCCTTCCCGACACACTCGCGGAGAGATCGGGAGGTAGTTCGACCGACACGTGTTCCTCCCCCGAAGCGGTGTCCCGCTCCGGGTGCGCGGGTGCCAGTAGGGTCGGCTCGTCGACCCCCTCGAGGGCCTCGGCCCAGATTCGAGAAGATTCGACGCGGTCGCGCTCGGCCAGCCAGACCAGGAAGTTCCGGTATCCGGCGGCTCTCGGTAACGCGGCGGCGCCGCCTCCCGAAACGTACAGCGCGAGTATTTCCTTGGCCAGCAGTGGCATCGACCATCCGTCGAGAAGTACGTGATGATGGGTGATCACCAGCTCGTACCGATCCTGTGCCATCGTCACGAGCGTGAACCGCATCAAGGGCGGCGTCGCGGGATCGAAATGTGCAGCCTGATCCTCGACGAGAAGCTGTTCGAACTGGCTGTCCCGCGCGCCTTCCGGGAAGTTCCTCAGGTCGACCTCGCACCATGGCAACGCGACCGAGTCCAGGACCACCTGTACCGGACCGCCGTCGGATTCGTGGACGAACGCGGTCCGCAGGTTCGCGTGGCGATCCAGCACTGCCTGCCCCGCAGCGAGAATCCGTTCTGGATCGACCGTTCCGCCGAGATGCAGAACGAGTTGGGTGGTGTACGCGTCGAACGACGCACCGGCCAGCATCGAGTGGAACAACACGCCGGACTGCATGGCGGTCAGTGGCCATACATCCACCACCCCCGGGTACCGGTCCTCCCAGGTCTCGATGTCGCGCTGCGACACCGGCACCAGCGGCACATCGGACGGTGTCAGCCCGCCGGCCCCGGGCCCCTCCGCGTGCCGCGCCAGCGCCGAAAGTGCGTCGCACCACAGGTCGGCCAGTTCCTGAACGTCGTCGCGGGAGAGCACTCCGGTGGGGAATCCGAACGTCGCGCCGAGGTGCGGACCGTCCGGACCATCGGTCACCATCGCGTTGATGTCCACTGTGGCCACCGCCGGCAGGTCCGGCTCGCTCGTCGCGGAGAGCTCGTTTCCTTCGATCGCGGGCATCCATCCGAGTTCGCGGAATTCCTCGGGAACATCCGCAGCCGAGATCCGTCCCAGATAGTTGAAACTGATCTGTCCGCCCGGATACTTGTCGAGTTCCGGGGCGGTGTCCGCATTCAGATGGCGAAGCAGCCCGTATCCGATTCCCCGGTCGGGCAGGGCCAGCACCTGTTCCTTGATCGCTTTGATCACGGTGCCCGCTGCGGACCCGCCGGCGAACGCGTCGTCGAGATCGGCGCCGGCGATGTCGAGACGTATCGGGAAGGCAGTGGTGAACCAGCCGACCGTGCGGGACAGATCGGCCCCGGGGAGGACGTGCGCCTCGCGACCGTGATTCTCCAGGGATATCAACGACGACCACTCGATCACCCCACGGCGACGGCGCCAGCGGGTCAACGCCATCGCCAACCCGGCCAGGAGACCATCGTCGACTCCCGCATGGAAAACCTTGGGGATCGTCGTGAGCAGCGACGCCGTCGCGTGTGCGGGCACCTGCATCGGCAGGTGCTGCACTGTGGACAGCACATCGAGGATCGGGTCGCACCTGCGCGAACCCAACGTCGGGTCGGGGCCCTCCAGGATCGATTGCCACAACGGCAACTCGGCCACCCGCTCGGGCCGCGCTGCCTCGTCCACCAGCCCGTGTGCCCACCGCCGCATCGACGTCCCGGTCAGCGGCAGTGCGGGCCGTTCGCCGGTACGCACCCGCGTCCATGCCGCCGCCAGGTCCGGGATGACGATTCGCCACGACACGCCGTCGATGACGAGGTGGTGGGCCACGACGAGCAGCCGGCCCGGACGATCCGCCGGCTCGTCGCCGCGTCGGGGCACGCGGTCCAGCCACACGAACTGCACCATCACGCCCGCCGCCGGATCCAACCGCCCCAGCGCCGAATCCCACTCGGCCGATGCCAGCCGCAGCCACTCCGGATCACCCGGTGCATCATCACACTCGACCCGTCGAATCAGACGGTCCACGTGGACGGTGTCCGGCGGATCGACCCGAAGTTTCTGCGCCCCGGCGTCATCGGTGATCAGCCGTGACCGCAACATGTCATGGCGGACCAGGACGGCGTCGAGGGTGGCGACCAACCCGGCTCGATCGATACCGTCGGGCAATTCCAGCACCATCGTCTGCGCGAATCGGCGGAAACCATCACCCCGCGCGAGGAGGAACCGGGCGATCGGCGTCAACGGCATCGACCCCACTCCGCCACCGGGCAACTCCTCGAGCACGACGTGATCGGAATCGCGGTTCAGGACTGAGACCTCGGACAGCCTCGCAACCGTCCGATGCTCGAACACATCCCGTGCCGTGAACACCACACCCTGCGCCTTCGCGCGCGACACCAGCTGGATCGACCGGATACTGTCGCCGCCCAGATCGAAGAATCCGTCGTCGACCCCCACCTGCTCCACGCCGAGTACCTCGGCGAACACGTGGGCGAGGATCTCCTCGGTCGAGGTCTGCGGAGACCGGAACGCCCGGTTCGACGAGAACTCCGGCTCCGGCAACGACCCGCGGTCGAGCTTGCCGGCCGGTGTGAGCGGCAACTTCTCGAGCACCACGATCGCCGAGGGCACCATGTACTCCGGCATGCGGCCCGCCGCCGCCGTCCGCACGATCTCGGCGTCCACCGCTCCCCCGGGTGCGGGAACCACGTACGACACCAGCACTGTCTGCCCGGACGGGCCCTTCCGATCGATCGTCACCACGGATCCGACCCCGGACTGCTCCGCGAGCACAGCGTCGATCTCTCCCGGCTCGACCCGTCGACCCCGCACCTTGATCTGGAAATCATTACGCCCCAGGAACTCCAGCACCGGATCGGATTCCGACTCGACCCACCGCACCACATCGCCCGTGCGATACATCCGCCCGCCCGGTCCGCCGAACGGATTCGCCACGAATCGCTCCGCGGTCAGTCCCACCCGATGGTGATATCCCCGGGCCAGCGGGTCCCCGGCCACGTACAACTCGCCCGGCACCCCCGGCGGCACCGGACGCAGCCACGTGTCCAGCACCACGACCGACGCACCCCGCACCGGACCGCCCAGGGTCACGGGACCGTGCGGGGTGAACGGCGGCGAGATCGCCACCGCCACCGTCGCCTCGGTCGGCCCGTACAGGTCGTGCATTCGCCGTCCCGCAGCGAACGACTCCACCACCGATACCGGAACCGCCTCCGCACCCGTGAGCAGGCATCGCACCGACGACATCCGCTCGACCGGTACCGTGGCCAGCATCGTCGGGGTGAGGAACGCGTGTGTCACCGCCGCACTCTCGATGACCCCACCCAACTCCTCACCACCGACCACGCCCGCGGGAACAATCACCGTCGCCGCTGCCGAGCCCGTCGCCAGCAGGTACTCCAGGACTGACGCATCGAAACTCGGCGACGCCACCTGCAGCACGCGTGCGTCCGCCGTGACATCGAACTTCTCCGCCATCTCCACCGCGAGATTGCCCAGGCCCCGATGCGGTACGACGACGCCCTTCGGCTCACCCGTCGTCCCGGACGTGTAGATCACGTACGCCGGATGATCGACCCGCAATGGAGCGACCCGTTCCGCATCGGTCACCCATTCAGCGGGCCGACGGGAATACTCGGCTCGCACCTCCGGATCGTCGAGTACCCACCAGTCGAGTGTTCGCGGCAGGGTACCGATGCACTCGGCGACCGTGATTCCGAACCCCGCGGCGGAATCCGTGATCAGGTACTCGATCCGACTCGCCGGATACGACGGATCCACAGGAACGAACGCACCACCGGCTTTCGCCACCGCCCACACCGCCAGCACCGACTCCACCGATCGTGGCACGGCCACGGCCACCGTGGATTCCGGACCGACCCCGTGTGCGATCAACACCCGCGCGATACGACTCGTCTCGGCGTCCAATTCGCGGTAGGTGAGCGAGCGCTCCCCGCACACGACCGCCACCGCACCCGGATCGTGTGCGACGGCCGCAGCGAGGATCTCCGGCAGAGTCCTCACGGCCTCCGCCGCCGCGCCATGCACGGGAACCAGCAGGGTTCGTTCCTCCGGGGCGAGGAGGTCGACATCTCCCGTCGCGGCCTCCGGCGCAGCCACCAGTGATTCCAGAACCCGGTGGAACCTGTCCGCGATCCGCTGCACCTGGTCGTCGTCGAACAAGGCTGGATCGTGCCACAGCGATATGGACGTCCGCTCACCGGCTTCCACCGCGAGTGTCAGCGAATAATTCGTTCCCCCATGCGAATCCAAGGACGTGATCGCGGGGGCGCCGATCGATTCGGCAAGGGACGCGAGGCTCCGCCGGTCGATCGGGTACGACTCGAACACCGTCAAGGTGTCGAACAGGGCCCCTCTGCCGGCGACCCGCTGGATCTCCGGCAAGGGAACATGATGATGCTCGATCAACGTCGCCTGCTCCGCCTGAACCCGGGCGATCAACCGGGCAATGGATTCCTCCGGATAGAGCCGGACCCGCACCGGGATCGTGTTGATGAACAGGCCCACCATCGACTCGATGGCGGGTACCAGACCGGACCGACCCGATACCGTCGCACCGAATACCAGGTCACGGCTGCCGGTAAGCATGCCCAGCACGATCGCCCACGCAACCTGCACCAGCGTATTCACCGTCACCGACAACCGCGACGCCAACTCCGTTATCTCCGAAGACAAACCCTCGTCGAGCTCACGCCGAAGCACGGACGATCCCCGTGCCGATTCCGAACGCCCCGCAACGAGCAGCGCAGGCTCCACACCGTCGAGCGCGTCTTCCCACGCCTCCAGCGACTGCTGCCGATCCTGCGTCGCGAGCCACCCCAGATACCGGCGATACGGGGCCACGGGTTCGAGTACGGCGCAGTCCCCGTCGGCACCGTAGACGGTCAGCATCTCCCGCATCAGCAACGGCATCGACCATCCGTCGAGCAGCACGTGGTGATACGACACGACCAGCCGGACATCACCGTCGCCCATCGTGACCAACCCGAAACGCAGGAGCGGTGGCGCCGACACGTCGAACCCGGTGTCCGCATCGTCCGACAGAAGCCGCGCCAACTCGTCGTCTCGCTCGCGGGCCTCGACATCACTGATGTCGGCTTCCCACCACGGCACCGCGAGGCCCTCGAGCACCACCTGCGCCGGCTCGTCCACCCCGTCGGTGAGGAACGCGACCCGCAAATTCGCATACCGATCGAGCATCGCCTGCGCCGCGGCCTTCACGCGGTCCGCATCCACCTGTCCGGTCAGACCCAGAACCGTCTGCACCGCATACACATCTGGCGCTTCCGACGCCGACATCGCGTGAAAGACCAGACCTGCTTGCAGTGGTGCGAGCGGCCACACGTCCACGGCCTCGGGATATCGCGCCGCGACGGCGGACAGCTGTTCCGGGGTCGGACTCGGCAACGGTACGTCCTCGAAGCGGACGGAGTCTTCATCCCGCACCGGATGCGCGACGGAGGCCAGCCCGGCGATTGTCCGTCGCTCGAACACGTCTCGGGCCGACACCAGCACGCCTCGGGCCCGCGCCCGCGCCACCACCTGGGTCGACATGATGCTGTCCCCGCCGAGCCGGAAGAAGTCGTCGTCGACACCCACCCGGTCGACGCCGAGGACATCGGCCAGCACCGTCGCCAATGTCTGTTCGGCGATGGTTCGTGGAGCCCGGAACGGCGTGTCGGATGCGAGGTCAGGCTCGGGAAGTGCTCTGCGGTCGAGTTTGCCGACCGGTGTGAGAGGTATCCGGTCGACGACGATGATCGCCGACGGCACCATGTAGTCCGGTAGCCGCCCGGCCGCGAGCACCCGCAACGCCTCGATGTCCACCTCGGCCCCGGGCGCCGGGACCACGTACGACACGAGCACCTTCTGCCCCGACGGACCTACCCGGTCGACCGTCACCACCGACCCCACCGCGGGGTGCGAGACCAACAGCGTGTCGATCTCTCCGGGTTCGACTCGGATTCCGCGAATCTTCACCTGCTCGTCTGCGCGGCCGACGAAGTCCAGCACAGCGTCGGTGGTCCACCGCACCAGGTCACCCGAGCGGTACATCCGTGTGCCCGGCTCGCCGAACGGACACGCCACGAACCGTTCCGCCGTCAACCCATGCCGACCGATGTACCCGCGGCCCACGCCTGATCCGGCGATATACAACTCCCCGACCACACCCACCGGGACCGGAATCAAGCCGTCGCCCAGTACGAATGCCCGGGCATTGCCGATCGGCACTCCGATCGGCACGGTGACCTTGTCCTCCAACGTCATCGAACCGGGTATCGAGTACGCGGTGGCACAGACCGTGGCCTCTGTCGGCCCGTACGCGTTGATCACGGTTACCTGCGGATGGCGAGCGAGGACACGTCGTACGGCGCTCGGCGACAACACATCGCCCGCGGCGACCACCTGACGTGGTTGGTCGAGCGCTCCCCTCGCATGTTCCGAAGCATCACTCAACAGGTGAAACAGCGGGGTCGTCACGAACATCGATGTCACGCGAGGAGTGGAGACGACCCGCTCGAGCACCTCGAGGTCCAGCGATCCGGGCGGAGCGACAACCAACTGGCCTCCTCCGAGCAGCGTCGGCCACAATTCGTACGCCGATGCATCGAACGCCATCGACGAATGCAGCAACACTCGGTCACCGGGTCCATCCGGCCACCCGTGCAACGCCAGGTTGACCACATTGGCGTGGTCGATGGTGACCCCTTTCGGGGTACCGGTCGATCCGGACGTGTACATCACGTACGCGGTGTTGCCCGGTCGCAGTGACGTGGTGCGATCACTGTCGTCGAGGGTGAGGCCCTCTACGTGTCCGTCCTCGTCGTGTCCGTCCTCGTCCGGGATGACATCGAGGAGTATCCGGGGGATGTCATTGTCTGGCAGCGTGCGTGCGGTCGGGGTGTCCGTGAGGATCAGCAGTGGCGCGGCGTCGGTGAGGATGAATGCGGTGCGCGCACTCGGATAGCGGGGGTCGATCGGCAGATATCCGCCCCCGGCCTCGAGGACGGCCAGCAGCGCGACGATCAACTCCGGTGATCGCTCCAATGCGACCGCCACCAGCACCTCCGGGCCCACCCCCGCACCGATCAGGCGGTGCGCCAGCCGATTCGCTCGACTGGCCAGCTCCCGATAGGTCCAGTTCTCGTCACCGAACGTCACCGCCACCGCGTCCGGAGTCGCCGCGACTTGCCGTCCGAACAAGCCGGGAATCGTCGTGTCCGGGATCGGTGCGCTCGTGTCGTTCCAGTCCCGGAGTACCCGCTCGCGCTCGTCGGGCTCGAGGATCTCGTACCCC
Organism: Rhodococcus sp. JS3073; assembly: GCF_026810085.1. NCBI lineage: Bacteria > Bacillati > Actinomycetota > Actinomycetes > Mycobacteriales > Nocardiaceae > Rhodococcus > Rhodococcus sp. JS3073. Next base: position 1,448,330 of record NZ_CP113951.1, read on the forward strand.
TCGATCCGTCCCTGCGGATCGGCCACGATTCTCTCGAGCAACGCCACATACCGGGTCGCGATGGTCTCCACCGTGCCCCGGTCGAACAGATCACTCGAGTACTCGATGACCCCGGCCAGACCCTGCCTGCCGTCGGGAGTGAGAGTGACGGACAGATCGAACCGCGACGTTCCGGTCGGCGCCGGCAGCGTGGTCCATTCCAGCCCGGGAAACTCGACGTCGGGAAAAGCATTGTTCTGCATCGCGAACGACACCTGGAACAACGGATGATAGGCCGTCGACCGAGTCGGGTTCAGCAACTCCACCAACCGCTCGAACGGCGCATCCTGATTCTCATAGGCGCCCAAGGCTTTCCCCCGAACCCGGTCGAGGACCTGATCGAATCCCGGGTTTCCCGACAGATCCACCCGTAGCACCCACGTGTTGACGAAGAACCCCACCAATTCGGTCAATGCTTCGTCGGTACGGCCCGCGATCGGCCCGCCGAGCGCAACGTCCTCCCCCGCGCCGAGCCGGTGGAGCAGCACCGCCAACACCGACTGCAACACCATCGACGGTGTCCCCCCACTGCTGCGGGCCAATTCGGTGACCGCCGCGACACGGTCCGGTGCGATCGAGAACTCCACCGTCCCACCCCGGTAACTCGGTTCGGCCGGACGTCGACGATCGGTCGGCAACTCGATGCAGTCGGGCAGTCCCGCCAGCTCGGCCCGCCAATACTCGACCTGTGCGGCAAGCACGCTCCCCGGATCATCTGCGCTGCCCAGAAGCTCCCGTTGCCACAGGGTGTAATCGGCGTACTGCACCGGCAACGGCACCCACCCCGGGGCGTGTCCGTCCGCGCGGGCCGTATACGCGACAGCCACATCCCGGGCCAGCGGTGCCAACGAGCCCCCGTCCCCCGCAATGTGGTGCAGGACCATCACCAGGATGTGCTCCCGGGGTCCGGTCTCCAACAATGTTGTTCGGATGGGAATTTCGTGTGCGATGTCGAACCGGTACCCCGCCGCTGCCGTCGCCGCAGCGATCACGCTGGGCGGGTCGACCATCTCCACGCGCACCGGAGTTGGTACTTCTTCCGCGGAGAGCACCCGCTGAATCGGTGCACCGTCCGGGTCGTCGAATACTGTACGCAGGCTTTCGTGCCGGGCGACGACGTCCGCAACAGCGGCCGCCAGCGCCGCAGTGTCGAGGTCGCCGGTCAATCGCACCGCCACGGGAATGTTGTACGTGGCCGACGGGCCCTCGAACCGGTGCAGGAACCACAACCGGGCCTGCGCGAACGACAACGGCACCCGCTCGGGCCGCACCCGCGGAGTCAGCGGCACCCGGACCGGACCATCACCGAGTCGCGGCGCCAGTGCGGCGACCGTCGGGGATTCGAACACCACCCGGATCGGGACCTCCACCCCCAGCACCGTGCGGATCCGGCCGACCAGACGTGTCGCCGCCAACGAGTGGCCACCGAGATCGAAGAAGCTGTCGTCGATCCCCACCCGCGCAACACCGAGAACATCGGCGAACAACGAGACGAGCGTCTCCTCCACCGGCGAGCGCGGCGCACGGAACACTGCACCGGTGAACTCCGGTGCCGGCAACGCTTTCCGGTCCAGCTTGCCGTTCACCGTCAACGGCAGCCCCTCGACCACCGTGACCACCGCCGGAACCATGAACCCCGGCAACAACCCAGCCACAAACTCCCGCAACCCCGCGGAGTCGGTGCCGGTCCCGGAATCGAGAACCACATACCCCACCAACTCGATGCCGATCAGGGTTTCCCGAGCGATCACCGCGGCCTGCGACACGGCCGGATGCTGCAGGAGAACCGACTCGATCTCCGCGGGTTCGACCCGGAATCCCCGAATCTTGACCTGCTCGTCCGCTCTGCCGACGAACTCGAGCACACCCTCAGCGGTCCAGCGCACCAGATCGCCGGATCGATACATTCGGGCACCCGGCTCCCCGAACGGACACGCCACGAAGCGCTCCGCCGTCAACCCCGGCCGACCCAGATAGCCGCGCGCCAACTGCACCCCGGCGATGTACAGCTCCCCCGCCACACCCACCGGGACCGGCATCAATCCGGCACCCAACGCGAACACCCGCACCCCGCCCACCGGATCGCCGATCGGCACACTCACCCGGTCACGAGCGCCCTGAGATTCGGGTAGCGAATACAGTGCCGCGAAGACCGTCGTCTCCGTCGGGCCGTAACCGTTGACCAACCTCACGTGTGGATGGAGGGAATCCTCGCCCCGAAACCAGCCCCGCAGCCGGGCGGGATCCAGCACCTCTCCGCCGAACACCACCGTCCGCAACACCGAACCAGCCCCCACCGCAGAGTCCACACGCTCGACCTCCGCGAACTCGTAGAACGCCGACGGCGTCTGACCGAGCACTGTCACGCGTTCCCGAACCACCAACTCCCACAAATCAATCGGTGAGCGCACCACGTCCCACGGCGCCACCACCACCCGGCCACCGTGTACCAACGCACCCCACAACTCCCACACCGAGAAATCGAACGCCACCGAGTGGCACCAGACCCACACATCCGTAGCGTCCACACCCACACGGTCGCCAGTCCCCGCGACCGACGACACCACGCTTCGGTGGCTTACGGTGACACCCTTCGGAGCACCAGTCGACCCCGACGTGTACGTCACATACGCCGCATGACCGGGGCGGAGCGGGCTGATCCGATCGGTGTCGACGGGATCGAGATCAGCGCGCCCCCCGACAACGGTCGCGTCCCCGTCGAGGTCCAGGTCGGCATCGAGCAGTACCTGGTCCCTATCGTGGTCGGGGAGCGTGGCAACGGCGACTGTGTCGGACAGGATCAGCTGCGGAGCGGCGTCGGCGAGAATTGTCCCGGCACGAGCACTGGGATAGTTCGGGTCGAGGGGAAGGTAGGTGCCGCCGGCCTTGAGCACCGCCAACAACGCGACGGCCAACTCTTCCGACGGCCTCAGTGCGACGGCCACCAAAGTTTCCGGGCCGACCCCGGCGCCGATCAGATAGTGCGCCAGCCGGTTCGCCTGGGTGTTGATTTCTCGGTACGTCCAGCTCCGGTCGGAGAAGGTCACCGCTGCGGCGTCGGGTGTCGCCGCCACTCGTCGCTCGAACAGGTCCACGACGGTGGTCTCCGAGAAGGGGGCTGCGGTGTCGTTCCAGGTCCGGAGTAACACCTCGCGCTCATCAGGTACGAGGATCTCGTACCCTTCTATCCGCTCCTGCGGATCCGCGACGATCAGCTCCGACAAGCGCACGTACCGGGCAGCGATGCCCTCGACGGTTTCCCGGTCGAACAGATCGCTCGAGTACTCGATGACCCCGGTCAGGCCCTGCCGCTTGTCGGGGGTGAGGGTGAAGGACAGGTCGAAGCGCGACGTTCCGGTCGGCGCCGGCAGTGCGGCCCATTCCAGGCCGGGGAACTCGACGTCGGGAAAAGCGTTGTTCTGCATCGCGAACGACACCTGGAACAACGGATGACAGGCCGTCGATCGGGTCGGGTTCAGGAGCTCCACCAGACGCTCGAACGGCGCATCCTGATTCTCGTATGCACCCAGGGCCTTCCCCCGCACCTGTTCGAGCACCTTGTCGAATCGCGGATTCCCGGACACGTCGACGCGCAACACCCACGTATTGACGAAGAACCCCACCAACTCGGCCGACGCGTCGTCGGTGCGGCCCGCGATCGGCCCGCCGATCGCGATGTCGGTCCCTGCACCGAGTCTGCGGAGTAGTACCGTCAGCATCGATTGCAACACCATCGAGGGTGTTGCCCCACTGCTGTGCGCCAATTCGGTGATTGCCGTGGCATGTTCGGGGTCGATCGAGAACTCCACCACACCGCCGCGGTAGCTGGGTGCGGCCGGACGTCGCCGGTCGGCGGGTAGCTCGATGCAGTCGGGTAGTCCCGCCAGTTCGGCCCGCCAGTAGTCGAGCTGGGTGGCGAGCACACTGCCCGGATCCAGCTCGCTGCCCAGTTCCTCTCGTTGCCAGAGGGTGTAATCGGCATACTGCACCGGCAACGGCGCCCACCCCGGAACCCGGGACTCTGTGTGGGCCGCATACGCGACGGCGATGTCACGGGCCAGCGGCGTCAGCGACGCCCCGTCCCCCGCAATGTGGTGGAGCACCAACACCAGGATGTGCTCTCGGGAACCGGATTCCAACAAGGTTGCCCGGATCGGAATCTCGTGTTCCAGGTCGAACCGATACGCGGCAGCGGTGGTCACTGCCGCGGGTATTCCGTCGGCCCCGACCTCGATGATCTGCACCGCCGCGGGCACCTGGTCGGTGGGAAGGATTTCCTGGAACGGAATACCCTCGGCTTCGCCGAACATCGTTCGCAGGCTCTCGTGCCGGGCAATCACGTCTCCGATCGCTGCCACCAGGGCCTCGGTATCGAGGTCACCGGTGAGTCGCACCGCAACCGGAATGTTGTAGGTGGCCGACGGGCCCTCGAAGCGGTGTAGGAACCACAGCCGGGCCTGCGCGAACGACAACGGCACCCGGTCGGGCCGCACGCGCGGAGCCAGCGGTGTCCGAACCGCACCGTCACCGAGTCGCGGCGCCAGTGCGGCGATCGTCGGGGATTCGAACACCACCCGGATCGGGACCTCCACCCCCAGCACCGTGCGGATCCGGCCGGCCAGACGTGTCGCGGACAGCGAGTGCCCACCGAGATCGAAGAAGCTGTCGTCGATCCCCACCCGCGGAACGTCCAGTACCTCGACGAAAAGCGAGACCAGCGTCTCCTCTACCGGTGACCGCGCCGCACGGAACACTCCACCGGTGAACTCCGGTGCCGGCAACGCTTTCCGGTCCAGCTTGCCGTTCGCCGTCAACGGCAACTGATCCACCAGCATGATCACCGCCGGCACCATGTACTCCGGGAGCCGCCCCGTCACGAACTCCCGCACCTCCACACCCGTGACGGTGCCGGTGGGCGCGAGAACGACGTACCCCACCAGCTGCCGCCCCACCCCGGCAGTCGCCGGGGTGTCCCGGGCAATGACCACTGCCTGCGCCACCGCCGGGTGTTTCAGTAGTACCGCTTCGATCTCCCCCGGCTCCACCCGGAACCCGCGCACCTTCACCTGCTCATCAGCACGCCCCACGAACTCGAGCACACCATCAGCCGTCCACCGCGCCAGATCCCCCGATCGATACATTCGCGCACCCACCGCCCCGAACGGACATGCGACGAACCGCTCGGCAGTCAGGCCCGGCCGGCCCAGATACCCGCGCGCCAACTGAATCCCGGCGATGTACAACTCCCCCACCACACCCACAGGAACCGGCCGAAGCCCCGCGCCCACTACGAACACCTGCGAATTCCGTACCGGCACACCGATCGGCACCGACCCACCGACCCACTCGTCCGACGGCTCCACCCGCTGGCTCGTCACGTAGACGGTGGTCTCCGTCGGACCGTACCCATTGACAACTCGGACACCAGGAATTGCGGCACCCACTGCACTGAGCAATCGACCTGACAATTGCTCACCGATGAACACCACCGTCTCGGCACTCACCGTGCTCTCGATCTGATCGAGTACCTCCGCGAACGCCGACGGGACGGTGCTGATCACACTCCCGGTCCAGCCGCGGCGTTCGCCGAGTACGAGAACGTCCCGGACCACGTCAATACTCCCGCCGGCGCACAACGCGGCGAAAGTCTCCAACACCGACACGTCGAAACTCACCGACGTGCTTGCCAGCACCCGCGCCAGCCCTGGTGCACCGAGACTGGAGGCCACCTGCACCATGCAGTTGACGACGTTGTGGTGGTCGATCGTGACCCCTTTCGGGGTGCCGGTCGATCCGGAGGTGTACATCACGTATGCGGTGTTGTCCGGCCGGAGTGGGCTGCTGCGGTCGTTGTCGCCGGGGGCGATGCCCTCCCGTCGACCGACCTCGTCCGAGTGCGCGTCGAGCAATAGTGTGGGGATGCCGTTGTTTGGCAGCGTGCGTGCGGTGGTGGTGTCGGTCAGGACCAGAATTGGTGAGGCATCGGTGAGGATGAATGCGGTACGCGCACTCGGATACCGGGGGTCGATGGGGAGGTATGCGCCCCCGGCCTCGAGGACGGCCAGCAGCGCAACGATCAACTCGGGTGATCGCTCCAATGCGACCGCCACCAGCACCTCCGGGCCGACACCCGCACCGATCAGGCGGTGTGCCAGCCGGTTCGCTCGACTGGCCAGCTCCCGATAGGTCCAGTTCTCCTCACCGAACGTGACCGCCACCGCATTCGGAGTCGCGGCGACCTGCTGTCCGAACAAGCCGGGAATCGTCGAGTCCGGGATCGGTGCACTCGTGTCGTTCCAGCTCCGGAGTACCCGCTCGCGCTCGTCGGGCTCGAGGATCTCGTACCCCTCGATCCGTCCCTGCGGATCGGCCACGATTCTCTCGAGCAACGCCACATACCGGGTCGCGATGGTCTCCACCGTGCCCCGGTCGAACAGGTCACTCGCGTACTCGACCACCCCGGCCAGACCCTGCCTGCCGTCGGGAGTGAGAGTGAAGGACAGATCGAACCGCGACGTACCGGTCGGCGCCGGCAGCGGGGTCCATTCCAGCCCCGGGAACTCGACGTCGGGAAAAGCATTGTTCTGCATCGCGAACGACACCTGGAACAACGGATGGTAGGCCGTCGACCTGTTCGGGTTCAGCAACTCCACCAGCCGCTCGAACGGCGCATCCTGATTCTCGTACGCGCCCAGTGCCTTCCCCCGCACCCGGTCGACGACCTGATCGAATCCCGGGTTCCCCGACACATCCACCCGTAGCACCCAGGTGTTGACGAAGAATCCCACCAATTCGGTCAATGCTTCGTCGGTACGGCCCGCGATCGGCCCGCCGAGCGCAACGTCCTCCCCCGCGCCGAGCCGGTGGAGCAGCACCGCCAGCACGGATTGCAACACCATCGACGGTGTCGCCCCACATCTGCGGGCAAGCTCCGTGACCGCCGAAACACGGTCCGGTGCGATCGAGAACTCCACGGTCCCGCCCCGGTAACTCGGTTCGGCCGGACGTCGCCGATCGGTCGGCAGCTCGATGCAGTCGGGCAGTCCCGCCAACTCGGCCCGCCAATACTCGACCTGTGCGGCAAGCACACTCCCCCGATCATCTGCGCTGCCCAGAAGCTCTCGTTGCCACAGGGTGTAATCGGCGTACTGCACCGGCAACGGCGCCCATCCCGGCATCTCGCCCTCGGTCCGCGCCGCATATGCGACCGCGATGTCGCGGGCCAGGGACGCCAATGAACCCCCGTCCCCCGCGATATGGTGCAGGACCAATACCAGGATGTGCTCTCGCGACCCACATTCCAGCAACGTTGCCCGGATGGGGATCTCGCCGGACAGATCGAAGCGATATCCCGCCGCCTCCGCAACGGCTTCCCTCGACCCGGCCTGATCGATCGTCTCCGTGTGCACGGGAATCGGGGCTTTCTCCGCGGGCAGGATCCGCTGGAACGGCACCCCCTCGTCCTCCCCGAACACCGTCCGCAGGCTCTCGTGCCGAGCCACGACATCGCCGACCGCCGCGACCACCGACTCGATGTCGAGGGCGCCGGTCAACCGCACTGCCACCGGAATGTTGTACGTCGCCGACGGACCCTCGAACCGATACAGGAACCACAACCGGGCCTGCGCGAACGACAACGGCACCCGCTCCGGCCGCACCCGGGGCAGCAACGGCACCCTCGCCACCGCGGCCTCGCCCAGCCGGGGCGCCAACTCCGCGACCGACGGTGATTCGAACACCACCCGGATCGGCACCTCCACCCCCAGCGCGTTGCGGAGCAACCCCACCAACCGCGTCGCCGACAACGAATGCCCACCCAGGTCGAAGAAACTGTCGTCGATCCCCACCCGCGGAAGACCGAGCACGTCACCGTAGAGAGACGCGAGAGTCTCCTCCACCGGTGACCGCGGGGCCCGAAACACGCCACCGATGAACTCCGGTGCCGGCAACGCTTTCCGGTCGAGCTTGCCGTTCACGGTCAACGGCAACCGATCCAGCACCACCACCGCAGCGGGCACCATGAACTCCGGCAGTCGCCCGGCCACGAAATGTCGAACTTCGGACGACAGTCTGCTCGCACCGGGGTCGTTGACGTACTCGGTGATGTCGCCGAGTGGACCGTCGGGCAGGAAGACATCGGACACCGCGACCGATGCCTGCGCGTTTCGGTGCACCCGGGTCGTGATGTCGGTGAATATCACGTCCATCACGCCCGGTGTCGGTGACCAGGTCACCGACACCGCGAACCCCAGGTCCTCGCCGATGTCGTGACAGTCCTGCGGCAGCATCGCGTCCGTTCGACTGTCCGCGTCACGCCGAGTGGGGACGTGATCGCGGTCCGCGGCGTCGTCGAGAGCGCGTGCGGCATCGATGTCGGGTGCCAGCCCCGCGTGCGGCACCCCGGTCACCCGAACACAATCCGGGCGCCGGCCCGTCAGGTACTTCCGCAGCGCGGTGGGATCGCCGAATCGTTGCCACGACGTGGACGGCACATCGGCCAGCGACCGGGTCGCGAGGGGACTCTTACGGAGCACGACTTCGTATCTGTAACAGCTCAATTCGTTGACTGCCCGGATACCCTTGAGCTGAATGTCGACGGCTCCGATGCCGGGGAACAGCCTCGGCAACACTGTGAAGAACTCCGGCGAGAGCAGCAACTCCTGCTCGGCGGCAATTCCCCGGCGCACCCGATCGCGTATCACTGCGGCAGTCGAGTCGGCATCTGCGTGGGCGACCTGCACGCCTGTCGCGAATTCCCGGAGCAACGCGAGATTCCGCACGTCACCGAGGAACAGCACGCCCCTGGGCCGAAGCAATTGCAGTGCTGCGCCGATCACGTCGAGCAGGTACCCCGCGTTCGGGAAATACTGCACGACCGAGTTCAGCACCACTGTGTCGAACACACCGTGCGGCACGCCTTCGAGGTCGTCGGCCGCCTGGACCCGCAGGTGCACCCGATCGACCCACGGGGCCTGCCGGTCCGCCAATTGCGATCGCAGAGCGTCGATCGTGGGAGCGGAAAAGTCGGTGCCCCAATATTTTTCGCAGTGCGGCGCCAACTGCGACAGCAACAGCCCTGTTCCGACTCCGATCTCGAGCACCCGAGTCGGGTAGAGCTCGCGGATCCGTGCCACGGTCGCCGCGCGCCATTCCCGCATCTGGTCGAGGGGGATAGGCTTTCCGGTGTAGCTGCTGTTCCACCCCCCGAAATCCTCCCCGAACTCTGTCGGGTTCGTCTGTTCACCGGCCGGGGACTCGTCCCCGGAGTACAGGTCGTCGTACACCCGCTGCCATTGCGAAACCAGCTCCGCCTCCCGCGCCCTGTCACGGACGAGCGAGGTACCCCTGTCGAGCACCACATACCCCACCAGCTGCGTATCGGTTCTGGTGTCCCCGTCCGCACGACCGGCGCCGGTGGGGGGTTCACGGGCGATCACCGCCGCCTGCGCCACCGCAGGATGCGACATCAGTGCCGTCTCGATCTCCCCGGGCTCGACCCGGAATCCCCGCACCTTCACCTGCTCGTCCACGCGTCCGACGAAATCGAGCACGCCGTCGGACGTCCACCGCACCACGTCTCCGGATCGGTACATCCGCGAACCGGGCTCTCCGAACGGGCACGCTACGAACCGTTCCGCCGTCAACCCCGGCCTGCCTACATATCCTCGGCCCACCCCGAACCCGGAGACATACAACTCCCCCGCCGCACCTACCGGCACCGGCACCAATCCCGACCCCAACACGAACACCCGCACGTTACCGATAGGCATCCCGATCGGGCTTCGACCGCCGTCGCCCACGCCTGCCGTCAACTCCAGATGGCTCACGTGCACAGTGGTTTCGGTGATTCCATACATGTTCACCAGAATCGGAGTCTTCGGACGATCCCCCGGGAACCACCCGCGTAGCCGGTCCGGGTCCAATGCCTCTCCGCCGAACACCACCATCCGCAGCACCGAATCAGAGTCCGGGGAAAGGTCCTCGCGTTCGGCATCTGCGAACTCGTAGAACGCGGACGGGGTCTGATTGAGGATCGTCACGTGCTCCCGACGCACCAGACTCCACAGTTCAGCGGGTGAGCGCACCACGTCCCACGGCACTATCACCACCCGGCCGCCGTGTACGAGCGCCCCCCACACCTCCCACACCGAGAAGTCGAAGGCCTGCGAATGACACCACGCCCACACGTCCGAGCCTCCGAAACCGCACCACCGATCGGTTCCGGCCAACAACGACGTCACATTGCCGTGAGTGATGCACACCCCTTTCGGGGTGCCGGTCGATCCGGACGTGTACATGACGTACGCGGCATTGCCCGGTCTCAGCGGGGCGATCCTCTCGTCGTCGACTGGATCGATCGCCGCTGACATGCCCTCTGCGGCGGCGTCGGCCAGGTCCAACACGAGACACGGAATATCGTTGTCCGGCAACGATTCCGAGGTCTCGTCGTCGGTCAGAACCAACAGCGGGGCTGCGTCGGCGAGAATGAAAGCGGTACGCGCACTGGGATAGTTCGGGTCGATCGGAAGATATCCGCCGCCGGCCTTGAGGACCGCGAGGAGCGCGACGATCAATTCGGAGGATCGCTCCATCGCCACTGCCACGATGGATTCCGGTCCGACACCGCGCGCGATGAGATACCGCGCCAACCGATTCGCTCGACCATTGACGTCCCGGTATGTCCAGTGCCGATCGCCGAAAGTGAGCGCCACCGCATCGGGCGTCGTGGCGGCCCGCCGTTCGACCAGGTCGGGAATGGTGGCCCCCGGTACCGGTACCGTCGTGTCGTTCCAGGTCCGCAGAACCAGTTCGCGGTCGGTGGGCCGAAGGATGTCGTGCTGCTCTATCCGGCCGCCCGGATCGGCGACGACCGCACGGACGAATGCCATCAGCAGATCTGCATACAGCCTGACATCCTCACTGCTGTACAGCGCGCCGTTCGCGTCGATCTCGATGTGCATGCCGGCGCTGCCCCGACCGCCGTAGTAGATCGAAATCGAGAGGTCGTCCACGGGGCCGAACGACACGCCGCGCATGGATGCCGGATTGCCTGCAAAATCGATCGACTCGAAGAACGGAATGATATTGAGAATCGGACCGAACCGATTCTCCACGGATCCGGACAATCCTCTGTCTCTCCTGACATCAGAGCCCTGGTAGCGGGAATGACGAAGGATGGAACGAATCTCGGTACCCACGTTGTGGGCGACTGCAGCGAAAAGCGACCGCGGTGGGATCTCCACACGGAAGGGCACCGCGTTCGACACCAAACCCGGTGTTCGCCGGGCGGCGCCGACCCGATTGGCGACGGCCAATCGCATCATGAATTCCGACATGCCCGACAGGCGATGAAAGAGGCCGGCCACCGCTGCTGCCAGGAACCCCGGCATCGGTATCCCGATCGACTCTGCCGCCGTCAGCCATCGCGTAGTCTCGTCGTCCGGCACCGTCTGGCTGTGATGCAATGTCACGGGAACCGGTGAACTCGGGTGCCGGGACAGTCGTAGCGGTTCGGGCAGCGCGGTGGTGTAGTTTCTCCAGAATTCTTTGTCGCGGCTGAAACGATCGGAGCGTCGATAGCGGGCATCTTCGTCGACGATCAACTCCGGTCCGCCGAATCCGGAGTCGGGGATCGGCGTTCCCGTCCTCATCGCTGTGTAGATCTCACCGATTCGACTCGCAAGAATGGCGACGCCGAACCCGTCCATCACAATGTGATGGCACACGGCGCACAGAAAGAATCGCGCGTCGTGAACCTTGATCAAGCCCGCTCGATACAGCGCGTCTCGTTCCAGGTCGAAGGGCACGGCGCCGATCTCGGCCATCGACGCTTTCGCCGCAGATTCGGCGTCTGCCTCGGCACTGACGTCGATGAAAAACGGCGTCCAGGACTTGGAGTCCCGCACGACCTGGCGGGGGCCGTCCTCGTTTTCGACGAAATTCACCAGCACGGAGCGAGCCTCTTCGGCCACTCGCCGCAACGCGTCGTCCATCACCGAAGGGTCGATCTCGCCGGAAATGTCCAGATACGCGGAGATGTTGTTCGACAGTCCCGGCGCCAATTTCTGCGCCAGCCAGAGCGCCTCCTGGGCGGACGAAACGCGAAGTGAGTCCATCGGATTCATCTGACCTGGTCAGGGAGTGGCGCGAACACCGTCGCCCAGTCGTTCTCGATGCTGACCACCGTCCACCGGTCGGCCTCGGCCAGTTCGAGCGCCTGCTCGGCGCCCGCGACGTAGTCGAACTCGCGGGCGGCGTCGTCGTGGCGCAGCAACAGCCGCAACGACGGCCGGTCCGGTGCCTCCGCGAACTGGAGCATCGGGATGTCCCCGTTGCTGTTTCCCGCCGCCAGCAGGGGCCGCCTACCGACCCGGTTCCAGATCTGCACCGGCTTCTCGGGTCCGTCGTCGAGAACGTCCGCCTCGGCTCTTCGGAAGATCGCCCCGCTGCGGCCGTCGTGATTCCAGACCAGTGACACCCCGCTGCCGATGACCCGTTGCCGCGGAATGCCGTAGACGTCGTGACTGATCGGCCGCATGAAATCGCGGCCGCCGCCGGACACGATGTAGTTCCGGAACTCGTTGACGGCCAGGTAGTCGAGCAACTCCACCATCGGCGCGTAACTGCACCCCAGGTAGTCCCGGTCGAGGGTGGGATGCCGGGCGGTGCGCAGGAACTGGTCCGCCCGGGCCTCGAACTCCTCGACAGTCACGTCGGCGAACGCGGCCAGCACACCTGCGGCGAGTACTCCCACCCCGCTGTCGTCGCCGTTGTAGTGCTGCGTGATGACGTCGTTCAACCAGCCGTAATCCTGTGTGTAGGCGGCCTGCCAAGGCTGACGGGTGCGAAGATCCTGATCGTGCTCGGCCATGACGACGAGCCGGCGCAGGATGAAGTCGAGCTGAATGGGCATCGGCTTCTCACACCACAGCGTGCCGTCGTTGTCGAAGACCGCGATTCGATCCTCGACGGGGACGTCCTCCGCCGTCACACGCCCGACGAATCCCAGGATGGCCGACTTGCCGGCACCCTCACGCCAGCTCGGAAGGGGTTCTGTCATGGCGACCTTCCGCTCTCATTCGCGCGAGAGCATGGCGGCGGCTTCGCGTTCGAGATCGACGAACGGTTCGCCGCTGACGTCGATCGCGACCCGGTTCAACGTCCCACCGGTGAAAGCCCACGGCGATGTACCCGGGTAGTCGTCGGTGACGGGTTCGCCGCTGTCCCGGCCGGCATTGAGGCCCTCGCCGCCTCCGATGCTGAACTTGCCGGGCTGGGTCCGGATCCGACCTTCACCGACCTTGCGGTCGCCGTAGTAAAGGCTCAGGACTCCCCGGGCGGTACCGGGCGGGTCCTCACAGTCCTTCTCGAACGACGCAGCCAGGATGAGGTTCTCTCCGGTCGGCAGGTCCTCGGTCGCGTCGATCTTCTGCTGTTCGCTGCCGAGGAAGTTGTACACGTAGTGCAGCCGATTGTCCTTGACGTAGAGCGAGTGCCCACCGAACCTGCCACCGTGGGAGAACAGCACCCCGGCAGCACCCGGTTCGGGGAGGTCGACGAGCGCCCCGATCGAGTAGGAGCGGTTGCGAAGGTTGACGGCCACCGCCTCGGGTACCTCGGCGCCACCGGGTCGATACACGTAGCGATTGCGCGGTGGCGCGAGCTGGGGGCGCGGGGTGGTGAGCAGTTCGACGCCTGAGCGGTCGTCGAGCGGCAACGCCTGGTTCGCACCTGCCTCGTGGAACCACAGGCCGACGAGCTCGGCGAGCCTGCCTGGTTCCGACTCGGCGAGGTCGTGGAGTTCGGAGCGGTCCACCTGAGTGTGGTAGAGCTCCCAGGTGTCTTCCGGGAAGTGACTCCACCCGCTCAGTGTCGGGTGGGTGGTGACGGCCTTCCAGCCGTCGTGCCAGATGCCCCGCCCGCCGAGCATCGAATAGAACTGGGTGTGCTTGGCGGTGGGGATGTTTCCGGCGTCGAAGCTGTAACGCATGCTCACGCCCTGAATCGGGTGCTGGGTGTAGCCCTTCACCGTGTCGGGAAGTTCGACACCGAGGCAGTCGAGCAGGGTCGGGACGATGTCGATGGCGTGGTGGTACTGGTCGCGGGTTTCGCCGCGAGCCTCGATCCCGGCCGGCCACGACATGATGCACGGGTCGGACGTGCCGCCGTTGAAGGAGTAGCGTTTCCACATCTTGAACGGGCTGTTGAACGCCATCGCCCACCCGTTCGGGTAGTGGTTGTAGGTCTCGGTGCCGCCGAGCTGGTCCAGCTTGGCCAGGTTCTCGGCGAGGTCGTCCGGCACGTTGTTGGCGATCTTGTTCTCGTTGACCGAACCGTTGGGGCCGCCCTCACCGCTGGCGCCGTTGTCGGAGACCACCACGACGATGGTGTTCTCGAGCTGTTCGATCTCCTCGAGGTAGGCCAGCAGTCGGCCGATCTGGTCGTCGCAGTGCGAGAGGAAACCGGCGTACACCTCGGCCATGCGCGCGAAGAGCCGCTTTTCGTCGTCGGACAGGGTGTCCCAGGGGCGCGTGAAGTCCAGCGGTGGGAACGGCTGGCCGTCTGGTCCGGTGCGGGTTTCCGGGGTGCCGATCGGATTGAGCGGCGGCAGTTCGGTGTCCGGGGGTACGAGGCCCATCTCCTTCTGCCGGGCCAGGGTCCGCTCGCGCATCGCTTCGTAGCCGTCGTCGAATCTGCCGCGATAGCGGTCGGCCCACTCCTGCGGAGCGTGGTGGGGTGCGTGCGCGCAGCCGGGCGCGTAGTACAGGAACACCGGCCGGTCCGGGGCGATCGCCTTGACGTCGCCGAGGTATTCGAGCGCATGGTCGGTGATGTCGACGCTGAAGTGGTAGCCCTGCTCCGGGGTGGCGGGCTGCTCGACGGGATGGTTGTCGTGCACCAGATCCGGATACCACTGGTTGGTCTCGGCACCGAGGAAGCCGTAGAAGCGCTCGAAGCCGCGGCCGACCGGCCAGTTCCGTTTGGTCGACGCCAGGTTCATCTCGTCCTCGGCGCACAGGTGCCACTTGCCGACCATCGCGGTGCTGAAGCCCTGCTCGACCAAGATCTCGGCGAGGGTGGCGCATTCGGGAGGGATGTGACCGTTCCCGCCGGGGAAGCCGACCGCGCACTCGCTGATGCACGCCATACCGTTGGTGGTGTGGTTCCGCCCGGTGAGCAGGCAGGATCGTGTCGGGGAACACAGGGCGGTGGTGTGCCACTGGCCGTACCGCAGCCCGTTCGCGGCAATCCGGTCGATGTTCGGGGTCTCGATCGGCCCGCCGTAACAGCCCATCGCACCGAAACCGACGTCGTCGAGCACGATGTAGAGGACGTTCGGTGAACCGGGCGTCGCCTTCGGTTGCTCGTACGGACCCCAGTCCGGGATCGAGTCACGAATATCGAGATTGACGACACCTCTGAACGGCTTGGCCATGACGAACTCCTCGAATGGGTCCACCCCCACCTTCCACCAAAGCACTACCGACCGGTGGCTGACTAGGGGTGCGGCCGAAAAGTCCGACTGCGCCGGAACGGGATTCCGCTAGCGGCGACCGCGGGCGGCCAGCGCGTTGACGAACACGTTGGCGATGTCGGCGGGATCCTTCGCGACATAGCTCGACCCTCCGGTCACCCGCGAGATCTCGGCGAGCGTGACCGCGTCGGCGTCATCGGTGATGCCGATCGTCACGATGATGACGGGGCGTGCCGGATCCATCTCACGCTGCAGGATGCTCAGGAGCTGTTCCTTCGTGATGGAGTCCGGATCCTCGTTGGCGCCGTCGGTCAGGATGATCACACTGTTCACGGCGCGCGGGTCGTATGTCTCCTGCACCGTCCGGAACGCGGCGAGCGTCGTGTCGTACAGACCGGTGCCGCCGCCGATCAGTGCGTCGACCTTCCCCGCCTGCTGCGCCATCAGCTGGCGCTGAGTGAGTCCGTCGACCACCGTGTCGTAGCGGCGGATCGGGACCATCTCCTTGTAGTCCTGCGGTCCCCCACCGAGCCCCTGCGAGAACGCCCACAACCCGGCGGACACGCTGTCCGGGAACATCGCGTTGCCGGCGAGTGCGGCGTCGACCGTGAGGTCCATGCGCGACCGGTTGCCTGCGGGGGTCTCCATCGACCCCGACACGTCGATCGCGACGAGCGTGCGGATCGGCAACGCCATCAACGCCCAACCACCGAGGGCGTCCTGTAGCGCCGTCTCGTCCTCGAGCGCCAGCTTGGTGACCCGGCCGACGCCGCGACCGTCAGCGGGCGGACTCCCGTCCGGTCCGCGGAATCCGTTCTCCGCGAGTACCGCGCGGGCATCCTCACCGCCCAGAACAGCGGCGACGGCACGTGCCACCTGGGTGGCCCTGTAATGCCGGTCGGGTGCGGGCGAGGTGACGACGAGCGGGAAGTTCATGAAGTTGCTGCCCGTCGGCGGCACCGTCGCGGTGAGCGTGCGCGCGCCGTCGCCCTCACCGGAGAAATCGAGCACGGACTGTTCGGTGGCCACGGCGACTCCACCGTTGTCGACGACGCCCTGGAGCATCTCCTCGCCGATGGGCTCGTCCGCGGTGCGCGCACTCTCCTCCTGTGCGAGCGGGACCAGCGCCGCCCGCACGGTTCCCGCGGACACGGGGTCGGCCTGACCTTCGGCCAGCGCGGCATTGATCGGGGCCTGCGCGACCCCTGTCACGAGGGGGTTGCCCAGCTGGATGTTCTTGATCTGGAGGGCGGCGAGCCACGTCGGCGAGGTGGGCGCGTCCTCCTCCCGCGACGCCAGGACGACAGGCGAGGATGCGATCGACCCCGTCATCACCTCGACGGGGCCGGCCGCGGTGAGCGCCGCCTTGCCCACCCAGGCCCCGGTGTCGGGTATCCAGAGGTCGGGGGCGTCGGTTCCCTTACCGAGTCGTCCCGCGATGTCGCCGGACGTCGCTGCGCTGACGGCGACGTTCGCGCAGCCCAGGTCGGTGTCGTTCGCTTCGCCGAGAATGCTGCTCAGGGCGGGCGCGATGCTCGGGTCGGCGGCGAGGGTGTAGTCGGTGACCTGATCGCAGTCGTCGGCCCAGGAGCGGACTGCCTGAACGACGACGACCACGGAGGCCACGAGCCCGATCACGACGGCAGCGCACACCGCGTAGAACCCGGGCGAGCGACCACCGCGCTCCGGCCCCGCGCTCGAATGCCGCCCTCCGGCCATCGCCTGCCTCCCCTAACATTTCGGTCACGAGACGACCACCGACACACCCGGACCGAATATGATCCGGCCCACATCGTAGCGAACGGTGCAGCGTACGACGCTGCGCCGGTGACGGGCGCCCGGATCAGGGCCACGTCAGCGATCGGGTTGCGCGACCTCGAGCCGGCGGGCCACGAGCGCCGCCTGGATCTGCCGCAACCCGGACGGGCGCGTCGGGTCGCAGCCCGTCAGCTGCGCCACCCGCTTGAGCCGGTAATCCACCGTATTGGTGTGAAGGTGCATCTGCTTCGCGGTGCGCTGCCGATTGAGGTCGTGGCCGATGTGCACCTCGAGCGTCTCGATCAGTTCGGGTGAGCCCTGCAACGGTTCGAGGAGTCGCGCCAGGTGGGTCCGGCCTGGCCCGGGCCTGGTGAGCTGGTATTCGAGCGCCAGATCGTCCATCTCGTAGAGACCCGGTTCGAGCGCCAGCTGATCGGCCAGGTCGAGGAGTTCGTGGACTTGGTCCGCCGCCGCGGGGATACCGGCGGTGCGAACCCGGGTTGCCGTGGCGGTGAGCGGAACCCCGGCTGCCGCTCCGATGCGGTCGAGCAGGGAGACCATCCACGTCCGTTCGGGCGAACCCGGCAGCAACAGTGTTCCGCCGTCCGGGCTCAGCGAACACAGGGCGGCACCGCCCGAGGCGTCCGCCAGCTCGATCTGCAACCGCCGGAGCTTCTGCCGGGCGACGACGGCTTTGCGCCGGTGGGTCACGGCCTCCGTGGGATGCGACGGAATCGACAGCCCCAGGACCACGTACTCGTCGGCCAGCTCCACGCCCGCGTGCCGCGCGGCGGTCGCCGCCTTTCTGCCGCTGAGCAGCGCCGTCACGAGGTTGATCGCGGCACCGTCCCGTTCGCTGTTGACCGCTTCGAGTTCCTCCACGTAGCTGGTCGTGGCGGCGACGGTCACGCATTCGAGGAGGGTGAACATCACCTTCTGGATGACCAGGAGTTCGGGCAGGTCTTCCTCTCGGGCGTTCGAGGCGACGAGGTCCCCGGCCTCCTGAATGCCTTCGTGGAGAATGCGGAGCACGAGCTTCAACGGGAATCCCTCGCGGGCCCAGCGCGCGGAACTGTTGCGCACCTCCGCGAGGTCCTCGTCCGTCGGGCTGATGCCTTCGTCGAGCATCTGGATACCGAGACCGAGGCAGACGATCGTGAAATCCATGACGTCGCTCTGCAGTTGTTCGCCGGGAAGCGAACCGCACGGGGTCACGTTGTCGGCGAAATGCCGGACCAGCTTCTGTGCGACCGTGAGTGTGTCGCGCAGCGGCGCGGAGGCGGGCCTGCCGTCGACGAGGATCTGCGAACCCGCCCCCGAACTATGAGTCGTCATGGATCTGATCACTCCCATATGTGGATGACAACGAACTCCCGCACCATCGACATCACGCAAACATAACGAGGGTCCGCTTCTGTCACCGTTGTATCACGACAGCGCCCTGTCCAGGGCGAATACGGCCCGTCAGTCCTCCTCGGCGACCCGGACCACGAGCTTGCCGAAGTTGCTGCCCCGAAGCAGACCGATGAACGCCGCAGGCGCGTTCTCGAGCCCGTCGACGATGTCCTCGCGGTAGGCGAATCGGCCCTCCCGGATCCACCCGGACACATCGCGCTGGAAGTCCGCGTACATCTCGGAGACGAACTCGCGCTGGATGAATCCGCGGATCGTGAGGCTCTTGACCAGCACCCGGGTGAAGAACCCCGGCAGCCGATCCGGGCCATCGGGGGTCTCGGTGTCGTTGTACTGCGCGATGAGGCCGCACACCGGAACTCGCGCATACAGGTTGAGCAGCGGCAGCACGGCCGCGGCCACCGCACCGCCGACGTTCTCGAAGTAGACGTCGATGCCGTCGGGGCACGCCGCGCGCAGTTCCTCGGCGAAGTTGGGGGACCGATGGTCGACGGCGGCGTCGAATCCGAGTTCGTCCAGCAGGTACGCACACTTCTCCGGTCCGCCCGCGATCCCGACGGCCCGGGCGCCCTTCAGTTTCGCGATCTGCCCGACCGCGGAGCCGACCGGACCGCTGGCCGCCGCGACGACCACCGTCTCGCCTGCCTTCGGCTGCCCGATCTTCAACAGGCCGGAGTACGCGGTGAATCCGGGCATGCCGAGAACTCCGACGGCGGTGGACAGCGGCGCGGTGTCGCGGTCGAGTGCACGGAGGTGATTGCCGTCGACCACTGCGTGCGACTGCCAACCCGCGTACCCGAGAACGTAGTCACCGGTTGCGAAGTCCGGGTGCCGGGACTCGACGACCTGTCCGACGGTGCCGCCGACCATGACCTCGTCGATCTCGACGGGGTCGGCGTAGGACTCCGCGGCACTCATCCGGCCGCGCATGTACGGGTCGAGGGACAGGTAGATGACGCGGATCAGCACCTGACCTTCGGCGGGATCGGGGAGGTTCACCGCCTCGAGCCGGAAGTTGTCGGCGGTGGGCGCGCCGTCCGGCCGCGAGGCGAGGACGATTCGGGTGCTCTGAACGATGCTCTCGACACTCACTGTGCGCCTGCCAATCCGTGTTGGGCCGGTATCGCACGCCACCTTACCGATTTCAGAACAGCTGCTTCTTCTGCACCTTGCCCATCGCGTTCCGCGGAAGCGACTCGACCACACGGATCTCGCGGGGCCGCTTGTGCACCGACAGTTCGGTGGCCACGTGCTCGATCAGCTCGGTTTCCGAGACGTCGTCCCCCACCACGAAGGCCACCAGCCGCTGACCGAGGTCCGGGTCGGGAAGGCCGACGACCGCGGCTTCCCGGACGCTCGGGTGGCCGAGGAGAGACGTCTCCACCTCCCCCGCGCCGACGCGGAATCCACCCGACTTGATGAGGTCCGTGGATTCGCGGCCGACGATACGGTGGAATCCCTCCGGGTCGATGACGGCGACGTCGCCGGTCTTGAAGAAGCCGTCGTCCGTGAACGATTCGGCCGTCGCGTCGGGCCGGCCCAGGTAGCCGTCGAAGAGCATCGGGCCGCGCACCTGCAGACCGCCGATGGATTCGCCGTCGTGGGGGACGTCGCTGCCGCGCTCGTCGCGCAGCCGGGTCTCGACGCCGCGGACCGGCACCCCGACCCACCCCGGGCGACGCTCGCCGTCGGCCCGGGTGCTGAGCGTGAGCATCGTCTCGCTCATGCCGTACCGCTCGATGGGTGCGAGCCCGGTCAGCTCGTGCAGCTTCTCGAACACCGGCACGGGCAGCGGGGCGCTGCCCGACACCAGCAGGCGCGCACCCGACAGCGCGCGCGCCGACTCGGGATCGTCGGCGATGCGACCCCACACGGTGGGGACACCGAAGTACATCGTTCCGTGTGCCGCGGCGTAGGCCGCCGGGGTGGGTTTGACCGTGTGGACCAGACGGCTGCCGATACGCAACGGTCCCAGCACACCGAGGATGAGGCCGTGGACGTGGAACAGCGGAAGTCCCTGCACCAGTGTGTCGTTGCCGGTCCACTGCCAGGCGTCGGCGAGGGCATCGAGGCCGGCGGCGATGGCCTTCCTGCTGATCAGCACGCCCTTGGGCGGTCCCGTGGTGCCGGAGGTGTAGAGCACGAACGCGATGGAGGACTCGGGCGGTTCCGGGTAGCTGTGCCACGACCGGGCGTGGACGCGGACCGGAACGACGGGCAGGCCCGCCGTGTCCGCGGGCGACTCGCCGAGCCACGCCTGCACGCCGGAGTCACGCAGGATGTGCTCGAGTTCGGCGGGGCCGGAATCGGGCGGCACCGGCACCGCGGTCACACCGGCGATGAGGCAGCCCACGACGGCGAGGACGGTGGTGACGGTGGGGGTGGCGAGGATCGCGACCCGATCCGCGCGTGCCACGCGCTCGGCCACGGATGTCGCCGCACCGAGCACATCACCGCGCGACAGGGTGGTGTCGCCGATCCGGATGGCATCGGGAATGTCGTCGCCCTGGGCGACGGCCAGAGGATTCAGAGATCGCAGCAGCACACGGTCAGCTTCTCACAGGGCCCGGACGCGCTCCGGTGGGTCTCCCGGTGGCGGACTGACGGTGGCCAGTGCCGCACCCAGCAGCGCCCCGGTCAGCACAGCCAGTCCGTGGGCGTCGTCGACGACCACCAGCAGGACACCGGCGAAAACGATGCCGCCGCTCGCGGCGAGTGCGCGCCACTCCTTGGACTGCATCACCACCAGACCGGCGAGGGACGCGGCCAGCGCGAGCGTGGCACCCGAGTTGCCCGCCCCGGGCGACGGGAACAGGAACGCGGTGAACAGGCCGAAGATGATCTGGCTCGCCACGAACAGCAGGACGGCCCGCACTCCACCCCAGACCCGGACCGCGAGCGGGGCGACCCAGGCGAGAACGAGCAGATTCACCGCGGTTCCGGCCAGTCCCCCGTCCTGCACCGCAACCGAGGTGACGATCCGCCACCACTGGTGGTCCCGGATCTGGGTGGGGTCACGCTCGAGGGCGTCGAGGACGGCGGGGACGACGACCTGCAGCAGCGACGGCACGGCGATCAGCAACCACAGCACCACCGCCGTGCGCGGCGGACGGGTGAGCCGGACCTCGCCGATGCGCGTCGAACCGAGCAGCGTCGCGAGCACGAGAACGACGGCGAAGAGGACCGCGCTGGTCCATCCCCCGCCCGAAGTCGTCACCGCGAAACTCTACAACGACGCACCCCGCGGGAACCGATCCGCGACAACGCCGGTCAGTCCCGGGTGACCACCGACCGCAGGAAGAACCGCAGGTTCGAGGGACGCTCGGCCAGTCGCCGCATGAAGTACGCGTACCACTGACTTCCGTACGGCACGTACACCCGAACCTGCTTGTCCTCGTTCGCGAGCCGACGCTGCTCGACGTCCCGGATCCCGAACAGCATCTGATGCTCGTAGGCGTCCGCGGCGCGGCCGGTGCGCCCGACCAGCGGGGCGACCGCGTCGATGACGGCCGGATCGTGCGAGGCCACCATGGGGTACCCGGCGCCTTCCATGAGGATCCCCAGGCATCGCAGATACGACGCGTCCACGGCGGCGCGGTCCTGGAAGGCCACGGACTCGGGCTCCCGGTACGCGCCCTTGCAGAGCCGGACCCTCGAACCGGGGCCGGCGAGGGCACGGCAGTCGTCCTCGGTACGTCGCAGATACGACTGCACCACCGCACCGAGCCAGGGATAGTCGTCGCGGAGTTCGTGCACGATCGCCAGCGTCGAATCGGTGGTCGTGTGGTCCTCGGCGTCCACGGTGACCCACACCCCTGCCGCCTCCGCGGCGGCGCAGATCGTGCGGGCGTTGTCGGTGGCGATCCTGCGACCGTCGCCGGCGAGGGCCTGACCGAGCGCCGACAGTTTCATCGATACCTCGAGCCGGCGAACACCCGAAGTCCCGTCCGCCGCTTCGGGTAGGGCACCGAGATCGGCGACGAGCGCCAGATACTCGTCGACCGTCGCCTGGGCTCCCTCGGCGTCACGCGTGTCCTCACCGAGAAAGTCGATCGACACCGATCGGCCCGAATCGAGGATCTCCCGGACGGCCGCGAGCACCGATTCCCGGCTCTCTCCGGCAACGAAGCGGTCGACGAGTTTCCGTGTGACCGGGGCGCCGGTGACCGCCCGCTTGACCCGGGACGACCGGGCCGCCGCGAGGATCGCCGGGCGCAGCGGATTCGCCAGAACCGGTGGCGCTTTCATTCCGACCCCATGTGCGGATAGCGGTAATCGGTGGCCGGGACGAACGTCTCCTTGATGGTGCGGGCCGACACCCACCGCAGCAGGTTGAGCTTGGACCCGGCCTTGTCGTTCGTGCCCGAGGCGCGGGCTC
Source organism: Rhodococcus sp. JS3073 (assembly GCF_026810085.1). Taxonomy (NCBI): domain Bacteria; kingdom Bacillati; phylum Actinomycetota; class Actinomycetes; order Mycobacteriales; family Nocardiaceae; genus Rhodococcus; species Rhodococcus sp. JS3073. Next base: position 1,471,393 of record NZ_CP113951.1, read on the forward strand.
CGCCGAACGGCTGCTGCCCGACGACGGCACCGGTCGGCTTGTCGTTGACGTAGAAGTTTCCGGCAGTGAACCGGAGAGCAGACGTTGCCTGCTCGACGGCCTGGCGGTCGTCGGCGATCACCGCACCGGTCAGCGCGTACGGGGCCGCCGAATCGACCTTGGCGAGCACGTCGGCGAACGCGTTCGGGGCCGAATCGTCGTACACGTGCACCGTGAGGATCGGCCCGAAGTACTCGGTGGTCATCGCCTCGTCGGCGGGGTCGTCCGCGAGGAGCACGGTGGGGCGGACGAAGTAGCCGACGCTGTCGTCGTACTTGCCGCCGACAGCGATCTCCAGGCCGGCAGCGCTGCGGGCGCGTTCGATGGCCGCGACGTTCTTGTCGTACGCGCGCCGGTCGATGAGGGCGCCGCCGAAATTTTCCAGATCCGTCACGTCACCGTAGGTGAGGGCATCGACTTCCGCGGTGAACGTGTCCCGCATCCGCCGCCACAGCGATTTCGGGACGTAGGCGCGGGAGGCGGCCGAACACTTCTGGCCCTGGTATTCGAACGCTCCGCGGACCAGCGCCGTCCGCAGTACGTCCTCGTCGGCCGAGGCGTGCGCGACCACGAAGTCCTTGCCGCCGGTCTCCCCCACCAGCCGGGGGTAGCCGGCGTACTTCCCGATGTTCGCGCCCACCTCGCTCCACAAGTGCTGGAACGTCCGGGTCGAACCCGTGAAGTGGATACCCGCGAGGCGGGGGTCGCTCAGCAGCACCTCCGACACAGCCTGCCCGCTGCCGGTGAGCAGATTGATCACGCCCGGAGGCATTCCCGCGGCCTCGAGCAGTTTCATGGTCCAGTACGCGGCGACGGTCTGCGTCGACGACGGCTTCCAGATCACGGTGTTGCCCATCAACGCAGGCGCGGTCGGCAGATTGCCAGCGATCGCGCTGAAATTGAACGGCGTGATGGCGTAGACGAAGCCCTCGAGCGGACGGTATTCGAGCCGGTTCCACACACCCGGTGACGAGATCGGCTGGTCGGCGAGGATCTGGCGGGCGAAGTGAACGTTGAAGCGCCAGAAGTCGATCAACTCGCACGGTGCGTCGATCTCCGCCTGCTGGACCGACTTCGACTGGCCGAGCATCGTCGCCGCCGCGAGCGTCTCGCGCCACGGCCCGGACAACAGATCGGCGGCGCGCAGGATGACCGCGGCCCGGTCGTCGAACGAGAGTGCCCGCCAGTGCGGTGCCGCGGCCGTGGCCGCCTCGACCGCCGCCGACGCGTCGTCGTGGGTGGCGCTGCGCAGCGTGCCGAGCACAGCGGTGTGCCGGTGGGGTTGCACGACGTCGACGCGGTCCCCGTTGGCGTGCCGGTGTTTGCCACCGATCACGTGCGGGATGTCGACGGGATTGGTAGCGATGTCGGTGAGTGCGGATTGCACACGGGAACGTTCGGGACTGCCCGGCGCGTACGTGTGGACCGGCTCATTGGTGGGCACCGGAACCTGGGTGATGGCGTCCATGCTGCCTGCCTCCTGCCCTCAGATCGTGAGGAACTGTGACCGGGACCGCGGGCCGACGGGGACACCCGTCCGAGCGGAACCCTTGAGCCCAGGTTAGCGCCGGACTGGGGTACTCATCCCGTTTTGACGCGCGGGTCGGCTGGCTACCATCGGCACATGGCCGAACGGAATCGCGTGTCACCCCGATCCGAGATCGTCGCGATTCCACTCCGCGGCCGGTTCATGGGGAACAGGGGCTGCCTGCACCGGGGGCACACCGTCGTGCGCAACCATGCAGGCAGGCGGTGGATCATCTGCGTCACCGACTACGCGGCCCGCACCGTCGACCAGTGGAGCGCGGGCCACTACACGGTCCTGTTCTTCCACGACGAGGCGGTCGCCCTCGCGGCCGGGCACCGGCCGTGCGCCCTGTGCCGGCGCGAGCGGTACAACGACTTTCGCGTCGCGTGGCAGTCGGCCAACGGGGGTGGACTGCCCGGCGCGGAGGAGATGGACGCCCGGCTGCACGGGGAGCGGCTGATCGGTTCTCACCAGCGGACGCACGAGGCCGCGTGGTCGTCGTTGCCCGACGGCGCCTTCGCGTTGTCGGACGGCGGACCCGCGGTCGTGCTGGGTGACACCGTCGTCCCGTGGTCGACCGAGGGATACGGGACCCCGGCGAACCGGCCGACCGGCACCGCGACCGTCCTGACACCGCCGTCCACCGTCGCCGTCCTCGCCGTCGGCTACCGACCGGACATCGCGTAGTTCGCCGTTACACGTCGCGCGCGTTCGACACGAGTTGATGGACGTCCTGGTCGGTGGCACCGAGACCGAAACTGATGATCCGTTCGGGGTGGATGCGAATGGTCGGTCCGCCGAGATCGTTCGCCTCGGCGGCCTCGGCGTCGAGGGCCTCGGCGCGCCCGCGGATTTCGACGCAGCGGACCCGCCACGGGTCGACGGACGGCACGTCGTCCACGACGAATGCCACCTTCCCGTTGTCGGCGACGTTGCGGAACTTGCGGCTCGCCGCCATGTTGTAGCCCTGGATGTCGATCGTGGACGTGCCGGCGTTGTAGTGGAAGCCGACGGGACTGACCTGCAAGGTTCCATTCGGCTGAACTGTCGCGAGCCGGCCCAGGCGTTGTGACGCCAGGTAGTCGAGTTCCTGCTGAGTGAAGGACATGAAATCAGGGTAAAACCTCGAGTGCGCTGCAGGTCAAGGTTCCGCCCATCCCTCAGCCGAGGTCGTCGACTGCGCGCCGCGCTTCGTCGACGCGCCGCTCCGCCGCGTCGAGATCGCGTTCCCCCCGGTGCACTGCCTCCGCCGCGGCTTTCTCCGAGTTCCGGGTGAACTGCCGCTCCTGCTCGGCGTGTTCGAGTTCGGCGCGCAGTTCCTCGATCCGATGGTCGATCTCCGTCAGCGTCGACCGCGCCTGCTCCAGTTCCGTTCTCGCGTCGTTCAGTTCGCCGCGGACCTCGTCGGCCTGCGACGTGACGTCCGCCAGTTCGGCCTCGGCCGCCGCGCGTTCGGCGTCGCGGTCGCGTTCCGCCGACTTCTTCTTCGACTTCTTCCCCGGCTTCTCGGCCGGGGGCGTGGCGGCAGGTTCGGACTTCACGCTCTTTCCCTGGACCACGGCGAGTCCGGCCGGACCGAAACCGCTGTAGCTCGCCGCCGTCACCACCCGGCCGCGCCGCACCTGTTCGGCGGTCTCGGCGTCGGCGAGAGCGGCGTGCAGCGTCTGGCCGACATCCCGCAGCGCGTCCTCCCCGACCGTCCGGCCTCGCTCTGCGGCGAGTTCACCGGCCTTGCGCGCCAACGCGCGCACCACCTGCTGCCGTTGCGTGTTCAGCCGCCGGAGGTCCGGGCCGGACAGGTGTCGCTGCGCGTCACGGAGGGCGTCCCCGAGGGTGAGGAGCGCGCCGATTTCGTCGGGCAGCTCGCGGGCGAGCAGGTTGACCAGCCAGCCGACGACGGTCGGCTTCCGCAGTTTCCCGATCTCGGTCGCCAGCGCGCGGTCCTTATTCTCCCGCGCTGCGGTCACCTGCGCGGTGCGCGCCTCGACGAACTCACCGGGGTCGAGGCCGTACAGTTCGTCGGCGACGTCGTCGAGGGTCACGGCCCAATACTTGCACCGTGACCACTCCGTCCGGGCCGACTCGGGTCAGACCAGTCGTTCGGCTGCGGCCGCGATGCGTTCGTCGCTGGCCGTGAGGGCGATGCGCACGTGAGTGCCCCCGCCGGGACCGTAGAACTCCCCTGGTGCCACGAGGATGCCGCGCTCGGCGAACCACTCGACGGTGTCCCGGCAGGCTTCGCCGCGGGTCGCCCACAGGTACAGCCCGGCTTCGGAGTTGTCGACGGTGAACCCGGCGCCGCGCACCGCTGCGAGGAGGATCTCGCGGCGACGGCGGTACCGCTCACGCTGCTCGTTCTCGTGGTCGTCGTCGCTGAGCGCGGCGGTCATCGCCGACTGGATCGGCAACGGCACCATCATGCCCGCGTGCTTGCGGACCTCGAGCAGTTCGGCCACCAACGCCGGGTCACCGGTGACGAACCCCGCGCGGTAACTCGCGAGGTTGGAGGTCTTCGACAGCGAGTGCACCGCGAGGAGTCCGGTGAGATCGCCGTCGTTCACCCGCTCGTCGAGGATCGAGAGGGCTTCGCCTTCCCAGCTCAATCCCAGGTAGCACTCGTCGGACGCCACGATGGCGCCGCGGCTGCGCGCCCAGTCGACCACCTTGCGCAGATGCTCGAGACCGAGCACCTTGCCGGTGGGGTTGGACGGCGAGTTCACGAATATCAGCGACGCGCCCTCCGGACCGAGCCGGTTGAGACCGTCTGCCCGAATCACCCGCGCACCCGCGAGCAGCGCTCCGACCTCGTAGGTCGGGTACGCCAGCTCCGGGATGACCACGAGGTCGTCGGCGCCGAGCCCGAGAAGGCGCGGCAGCCAGGCGATGAGCTCCTTCGTGCCGATCGCGGGCAGCACCGCTGCCGGATCGATTCCGGTGATTCCGTAGCGGCGACGCAGCGCCTCCACCGCGGCGTTACGCAACTCCTCCGTGCCGTGCGTCGTCGGATATCCCGGAACCTCGGCGACCGCGGTCAGCGCGTCCTGGATGAGCGGGGCAACCGGGTCGACCGGGGTTCCCACCGACAGGTTGACGATGCCACCCGGGTGGGCGAAGGCTTTCGCCTTCGCCGACTCGAGCGAGTCCCACGGAAAGTCGGGAAGTGCTGTGGCTACCGGGATACGAGGCACATCTAGTCCTCGCCCATGGGGGGCAGAGCCTTGACGAACGGCGGGTCGTAGTCGACCTTGCCCAGCTTCGCCGCGCCGCCGGGGGAACCGAGGTCGTCGAAGAAGTCGACGTTCGCGGCGATGTAGCCGTTCCACTGGTCCGGGACGTCGTCTTCGTAGAAGATGGCCTCGACGGGGCAGACGGGTTCACAGGCGCCGCAGTCCACGCATTCGTCCGGATGGATGTACAGCATCCGCCCGCCCTCGTAGATGCAGTCGACAGGGCATTCCTCGATACACGCCTTGTCCAACACATCCACGCACGGTTCAGCAATCGTGTAGGGCACTGCCGCTCTCCCTGCCTTTCTGACACGAGTAAGCACGAGGTACGGGCCGCTTGTACCCCGCGGAAGAAACTATTATCGCCTGCCCGGCGGACCTCTCTGCGGTGAGGGTTACCTGACCCGGCGCACCGCCGCGGGCAGCGGCGGCCGGGACGCGATCCACTGCTCGCCCTGTTTCACGGCTCTGACCAGCGCGCCCCGTTCGCCGAGATACCCGGCCACCACACCGACCACCGGGATGTTGCCCAGCAGCGAGTAGGTCGAGCCCGGCCCAGGACGCTTGTCGATTTCGTCACTGAGCGCGCGCACCGTGCGGGCAGTGCTCCACAGCGCTCCCATCAGCGCGAACGGGTGCCACATCGACGGGCCGTCCGCCGAATCGGATCGCGTCGTATCGGCGAGCACCGCAGGCGCGTCCGTCTCACGCCGGCAGAGCACGGACGCCAGCAGATCCACCTGCTCGGATCGGTTCGTCACGCCGTGTTCCCGGGCCACGGCGACGAGAACGACGGCCTGATTCGCGAACCCGAGCACGTCCTGGATCGGGAGCCGATTGAGAAGCACACCGAACATGCCAGGGAACGCGACCGCGATCGTGTTCAACGCGCCGATCCGCGTCACCCACCACCGTGCCCGCTCGTCGTCGCTCGCCCTCTCCCACGACGCCGTCCCCGGGAACTGCACGGTGTCGAGAACCCAGGCGATGCCGTCGAGCAGCGCCTCCGCGGCGCCCCGGTCCTCCGCTGTCGGGGTGAACGTCCGGCTCTTGATGCCGAACGGATCCGTGAGGGCCAGATCGAGCACGGGGTTTATACCCCGCGCGGCACGATCCAGGATGCCGACGACCTTGTCGTCGCCCAGCCGGTCCTTCTCGCTCATGCGGCCGGCGTCCTTCCCTCGCGTCGTGCGTGTGTGGTGGTGCGTTCGCGTGCCGGGCGGCCGATGCCCTCGGCGATGGCCCGCAGTTCGGCGACGGTCTTCTCGGATCCGTGCTCCGAACCCGCCATCCGGGAGATGGTCTCCTCCATCAGGGTGCCGCCGAGGTCGTTGGCGCCGCCCTGCAACATCACCTGGGTGCCGGTGACGCCCAGCTTGACCCAGCTGGTCTGGATGTTCGGGATCCGCCCGTGCAGCATGATCCGGGCCAGGGCGTGGACGGCCCGGTTGTCCCGGTTGGTCGGGCCCGGCCGCGACGCACCCGCCAGATACAACGGCGCGCTCTGATGCACGAAGGGCAGCGGAACGAACTCGGTGAATCCGCCTGTCCGGTCCTGGATTCCGCGCAGCACCCGCAGATGCCCGACCCAGTGCTTCGGGTTGTCGACGTGGCCGTACATCATCGTCGAACTCGACCGCAGACCCAGCTCGTGCGCCGTGGTCACCACCTCGATCCAGGTGGCGGTGGGCAGTTTGCCCTTGGTGAGCACCCACCGCACCTCGTCGTCCAGGATTTCCGCGGCCGTGCCGGGAATGGTGTCCAGACCCGCCTCACGCAGTTCCGTCAGCCAGTCCCGGATGCTCTGCCCGCCGCGGGAGGCGCCGTTGACGATCTCCATCGGGGAGAACGCGTGCACGTGCATCGACGGCACCCGCGCCTTCACCGCACGCACCAGATCGGCGTACCCGGTGACCGGGAGTTCCGGGTCGATGCCGCCCTGCATGCAGACCTCCGTCGCGCCCGCGACGTGCGCCTCCCACGCCCGGTCCGCGACCTCGCCGGTGGACAGCGTGAACGCGTCCGCGTCACCCTTGCGCTGCGCGAACGCGCAGAAGCGGCAGCCGGTGTAGCAGATGTTGGTGAAGTTGATGTTCCGGTTCACCACATAGGTCACCTCGTCGCCGACGGCGTCCTTGCGGAGCGCATCCGCCAGCGCCACCATCGCCTCGAGCCCTGGACCCTCGGCCGTCGCCAACGCCAGGTATTCGTCGTCGGTGCAGCCCGCCGGGTCGCGCTCGGCGGCCCGCAGCGCCGCGAGGACGTCCGTGTCCACCCGCACCGGGCCGCTCAACTCCAGCACCTGCTCGCGGACGGTCTCCCAGTCCCCGAACGCGCTGCCCAAATCGCTGCGCGTCTCGGTGTTGCGGCCCTCGGTGTCGATCTCGGTGTTCAGATCCACCCGGCCGGCCGACTCCCAGGACTCGTCCGGCTCCTGCCACGGCAACCCGACCGGCGTCGTGTCGGGCTTCGCCAGCCCGGTGTGCGGGTCCGCGAGGGCCTGCACGTGCCCGGTGATCCGCGGATCGATCCAGGGCGAGCCGGCCAGCACGAACTGCGGCTGCGCCGCCGTGCGCTCGGTGAGCTCGAACCCGGCCTCCGCGGTGATCGCGGCCAGGGTGTCCAGGTTCGGCCACGGCCGCTCCGGGTTCACGTGGTCCGGGGTCAGCGGCGACACGCCACCCCAGTCGTCGACACCGGCACCCAGCAACGCCAGGCATTCGGTGTTCGACACCAGGTTGGGCGGCGACTGGATGCGCATCCCCGGGCCCAGCAGCAGCCGGGACACGGCGATGGTCGCGAGAAACTCCTCGAGCCCCGCGTCCGGGGCATCGCGCATCGCGGTGTCGGGCTTGGCGAGGAAGTTCTGGACGATCACTTCCTGAACGTGCCCGAACGCCTTGTGCGACTTGCGGATCGCCATGATCGATTCCGCCCGTTCCCGCACGGTCTCGCCGATGCCCACCAGAATGCCCGTCGTGAACGGCACACTCAACCGCCCGGCGTCGGTGAGCGTGCGCAACCGTACCGCCGGATCCTTGTCGGGGCTGCCGTAGTGGCACTCGCCCTTGTCGGTGAACAACCGGGTGGACGTCGTCTCGAGCATCATGCCCATCGACGGGGCCACCGGCTTGAGGCGAGAGATCTCCTCCCAGCTCATCACACCCGGGTTCAGGTGCGGCAGCAGCCCGGTCTCCTCGAGCACCCGGATCGACATCGCCCGCAGGTAGTCCAGCGTCGAATCGTAGCCCCGCTCGTCCAGCCACTGCTTGGCCTCCGGCCACCGATCCTCGGGACGGTCACCCAACGTGAACAGGGCTTCCTTGCAGCCCAATTCGGCGCCCTGCCGGGCGATCTCCAGCACCTCGTCCGGTTCCAGATACGCGCCGCGCCCCTCGGCCCGCAGCTTGCCGGGCACGGTCACGAACGTGCAGTAGTGGCACTTGTCCCGGCACAACCGCGTCAGCGGAATGAACACCTTGCGCGAGTACGTGACAGCCCTGGGTCTGCCCGCCGCCAGCAACCCGGCGTCCCGGACCTTCGCCGCCGACGAACACAGGTCGGCCAGGTCGCCGCCGCGGGCCTGCAGCAGGGTCGTCGCCTCGTCCACGTTCAGAGTGGCGCCGTCGCGGGCACGTCGCAGCACCCGCCGCATAGCAGAGGCGGAAGGGGCCACTTCCTGCGCAGACGCGCCGGACGGAGCCGGCGCCGGGACACCGGGCATGGGAAGCATCGTGGGTCGGCCGGATTCTTCACCTGAATGGGTCACCCAGCGATCATGCGCCATCGATGACAACCGGTGCCACCCAGACTCCCGCAAGCCGGTGGATCGCTACCCGCGGGGGTAGTCCTCGTCGACCGGGACCGCCCGGCTCTGTTCGGCCACGTCCGCCTCGTTCACCTCCAGCGACGACACTTCTTCGACCTCGTCGGAACTGTCGTCGTCCACGGCGAGTTCTTGCTCCAGCCGGTCTGCCTCGGGAACCTCCGGAGAATCGGCCGCATCGAATGACGTCATGTCTGCGCTCCTTTCACTTCGGGGGGTTCTCCCACGATAGGTCGGTTCTCGACAGAATGCCGGGGCACGGCCAAAGTGGGGGCATGAGTGTGCCCACCACCGTCACGATGGCAGACCCGCTGTGGCGGCCGAGCCCCAAGGCCAAGCAACTGTGGGCGATCAACGCCGCCCTCCTCTGGCTTCCACTCTTCGTCGTGCAGGCCGTCGCTCTCGTCTTCCACTGGTGGCCCGTGTGGGTGCACGTCACGGTCCTCGCGGTAACAATCGTGCTCGCGATCCTCCACGTCGCCGTCGTCCCGCTGTGGCGGTACCGGGTGCACCGCTGGGAGATCAGCGACACCGCGGTCTACACCCGCAGCGGCTGGTTCACCCAGGAACGACGCATCGCGCCCATCTCCCGCATCCAGACCGTCGACACCGAACGCGGGCCCATCGACCGGATGCTGGGGCTGGCGACCGTCACCGTCACCACGGCGTCGTCCGCCGGTGCCGTCAAGATCTCCGCGCTCGATCAGGACACCGCCGACCGCACCGTCGCGCGGCTCACCGAGATCGCGGGCACCAATGTCGGTGACGCCACATGAGTGCGGCACCGGAACCGGGAATCGCTCCCCCCATCGCGCACGGCGAGGCCGCGGTCGCCGCCGAGGAGGAACAGCCCTGGTTGCGCCTGGACCGCCGGATGCTCCTCGTCCACCCTGTCAACGAGATCGTCAAACTTCTGCCCGTGTTGCTGATTTCGCTGGTGATCGGCACCCAGAGCGGCAACCATGTGTGGAGTCTCGTCGCCCTCGTCGCGTTCGTGGTGTTCGGCATCTCGCGGTGGTTCACGACGAGCTACCGCATCGGCCCGGTCCACGTGCAACTGCGGCAGGGCCTGTTCCGCAAACGCCTGCTGTCGGTACCACGCAACCGCATCCGATCCGTCGACGTGGAGGCGGGGGTCCTGCATCGCCTGCTCGGACTGTCGATCGTGCGGATCGGCACCGGGCAGCAAGTGGGTTCCAAACCCGACGCGGCGAAGTTCGAACTCAACGCCCTCTCCACCGGGCTGGTTCCCGACCTGCGGGCCGCACTGCTCGCCCGCCGGCCCCCCGCCGACGTCGAGCAGACCGCTGTCACGCAGGAGCCCGCGGTCACCGAGATCGGCCACTGGACACCGGCCTGGGTCCGCTACGCCCCGTTCTCGGTGACCGGCGTGGTGACCATCGCGGCGATCGTCGGTCTCGCGTTCCAGTACGGAATCGGCGCGAAGATCGCCCGCTCGTCGACGGTGGCCGAGGGCATCGAATCGGCCGAGCGCATCGGGATCGCCATCGCGGTCGTCGTCGGGATCGTCGTCCTCCTGATCGCCGCCAGCGCGCTGGCCTGCATCCGGTACCTCCTGACGTACGGCAACATGACGCTGACGGACAACGGCCGCACCCTGCACGTCAGCCACGGTCTGCTGAAGACCCGCCAGACCACCCTGGATCGCGCCCGCCTGCGCGGGACGACCCTCAAGGAGCCGCTCCTCCTCCGGCTCGCGGGCGGCGCCCGACTGGATGCCGTCATGACCGGCGTCAGCGCCGAGAGGCGGGAGTCCTCACTCCTGCTCCCCCAGGCTCCGCACGCGGAAGCGGAGCGGGTGATGGCCACCGTCATCGGCGACCACCGTCAGGCCGCGGTGCCGCTCACCCCGCACGGGCCGGTCGCCCAGCGACGGCGTTACACGCGGGCCCTGATCCCCGCCGAGATCGCGCTCGCCGTCGCCCTGGTCTTCGTGATCCTCGATCGGCCCGTGTTCTGGGCCGCGTGGGCCGCGATCGTCGCGCTCGCCGTCGGCGGCGTGGTGCTGGCCTGGGACCGGTACCGCGGCCTCGGCCATGCGGTGCTGCCGGGGTGGCTGATCACCCGCAGCGGCTCCCTCGACCGCGCCCGGGACAGTCTCGAAGCCGACGGGATCATCGGGTGGACCGTCCGTCAGACGTTCTTCCAACGGCGGGCCGGGGTGGCGACCGTCATCGCCGCCACTCCCGCGGGCACCGGAAAATACCTGGTGATCGACCTGCCCGCCGATCGGGCGTGGTCGCTCGTCGAGTCGGTGACACCCGGCGGAGGTGACGTGTGGGCGCGGCGCTGACCGACATCGCCGGTCTCGACGCCCAGCTGATCGAATGCCGAGCCTGCCCCCGCCTCGTCGAGTGGCGGGAGACGGTCGCACGCGAGAAGCGCGCGTCGTTCCGCGACGAAACCTATTGGGGCCGTCCGGTTCCCGGTTTCGGTCCACCTGATGCGTCCCTGCTGATCGTCGGTCTCGCCCCCGCCGCCCACGGCGCGAACCGCACCGGGCGCATGTTCACCGGCGACCGCAGCGGCGATTTCCTCTACGCCGCACTCCACGCCGTGGGACTCGCGAGCCAGCCCACCGCCACCCACATCGGCGACGGCCTCGAGCTGTTCGGCGTCCGCATCACGTCCCCGGTGCACTGCGCGCCGCCCGCGAACAAACCCACCCCCGGCGAACGCGACACCTGCCGCCACTGGCTCGACGCCGAACTGCGCATCCTGCGACCCCACCTGCGGTCGGTGATCGTGCTCGGCGGATTCGGCTGGCAGTCGCTGCTCCCCGTCCTCGACGACGCCGGCTGGGCCGTCCCCCGGCCTCGACCCAAGTTCGGGCACGGCGCGCACGTCGAACTCCCCGGCGCCGACCGTCCCCTGCACCTGTTCGGCTGCTACCACGTCAGCCAGCAGAACACCTTCACCGGCCGGCTCACCCCCGCCATGCTCGAGTCGGTGCTGTCCGACGCCGCCCATGTCGCCGGGCTGATCGGGTGATTCCCCCACCCCGGACGAACGGGACGCCCGTTCGATCTGACGCAACGACCGTCCCGTTCGTCCGGCTACCGCCGGTTCGGGAGTTCCTCGATGATGTATTTGGCCATGCTGCCCAGCCGCGGGCGGGCGGGCTGCATGGTGTCGACGCCGAGGGCGGTGAGGGGCGAGGCCGTCACCGAGCCGACGCAGACGGGTGCGACCGGACCGTGGAACGCGTGCAGGAGGGCCTCCACTCGGTCGGTGTCCTTCGCGGTGCTGAGGAGGGACGACACGGCGGGCGCGCTGGTGAAGGTGACGGCGTCGACCTCGGCTCGGATGATCTGATCCAGCAGTGTCAGCAGCGGCTGCTGGTTCTCAGGTCTGATCCACCGGTACACCGACACGGCCGTGGTCTCGGCCCCGGCGCCGGCGAGGGAGACGCTGAGGTCGGTCATCGGTTCCCATTCGGTGATGGTGCCGTGCAACTGGACGGCGACGCGCAAACCACGCACACCCTCCGCGACGAGGTGTTCGTGCACCTCCTCGGACGATTCCGTCTCCGGCGACCACTCCTCGCGCAGGCCGGCGCCGCGGACGGCGCCCTTCGCCTTGGGACCGCGGGTGATGATCCGCGCCGACCGCAGGGCGGCGAGCAGTGCGTCCTCCTCGTCCCAGGCCCGCGCCGCGTCCAGCCACCCCCGGAACCCGACGGCGGTGCTGACGACGAGGAGGTCCGGCGGCGACGCGATGATGTCGGCGGTACGGGACCGAAGATCGGAGTCGTCGACGAGCGGCAGCACGTGGATCGCCGGTGTGTGGACGATGGCGGCCCCGTGCCGTTCGAGCAGGGTGATGAACTCGGCGGCCCGGCGTTCGGCGGTGACGGCGATGGTCAGTCCGGACAGTTCGTCATTCGACATTCCCCCAGTGTGACGGACGAATGAAACTAAGCTGCCCACATGATCACCGCTGTGCACACACTGGTCTACGCCGACGACGCCGAGGCGGCCCGCGACTTCTTCCGCGACGTGCTCGGCTGGTCACACGTCGACGCCGGCGGCGGCTGGCTGATTTTCCGCACCGGACCGTCCGAGATGGGTGTGCACCCCACCTCGGACGAGCGGGGCGGTGAGCCGTGGTCGACTCGGCCGCACCACGAAATCTCCCTGATGTGCGACGACATCGAGTCGACCGTCGCGGAACTCGAAGCCAAGGGCGCCGAGTTCACCCGCGGAATCCGCGACGACGGGTACGGCCTCACCACGTCCCTGAAGATTCCCGGGGCGGGCGAGATGATGCTGTACCAGCCTCGGCACCCGGTGGCGTTCGAGCGTTAGGCCTTCGCCTGCGCGCTGCTGCGCGCCGCATTGGCCTGTTCGCCCGCCTTCGGGTCGGTCTCCGACTGTTTCTTCCCGACCCCGTCGGCGATCCGATCGCCGAGGGTCTTGTCGACGTTGCGCCAGTACTCGAACGCCTTCGCCAGGACGGGTTCGCTGACGCCGTTCAGCAGATGGCCGACGATGTTGTCCACCAGGCGGTCACGGGCGGCGTCGTCGAGCACTTCCCGGACCATCGTCCCGGCCTGACCCCAGTCGTCGTCGTCCCTGTGGAGCGCGTAGGGCGAGCGGACCATGTCGCCGGCGCTGTACCAGGTGGCGGTCTCCCCCACCTGCGACGGGTCGGCGTGCGGGCCGCCCTTGGAATTCGGCACGTAGACCGGATCCCCGGGGTTGTGGTGGCGCATGTTGCCGTCCTTCGAGTACGAGCGGACGGGCACGTGCGGCCTGTTGACGGGCAGCTCCTTGTAATTCGCTCCGATCCGGTAACGGTGGGCGTCCGGGTAGGAGAACAGCCGGCCGATGAGCATCTTGTCCGGGCTCGGGCCGATGCCGGGGACCAGGTTGCTGGGCTCGAACGCGGCCTGCTCGATCTCACAGTGGTAGTCGGTGGGGTTGCGGTCGAGTGTCATCCTGCCGACGGGGATCAGCGGGTAGTCGCTGTGCGGCCACACCTTGGTGAGGTCGAACGGGTTGAACCGGTAGTCGTCGGCATCCTCGAACGGCATGATCTGCATGTTCAAGGTCCAGCTCGGGTACTGGCCGCCCTCGATGTGCTCCCACAGGTCTCGCGTGTGGTAGTCGGTGTCCATGGACGCCATCTGGTCGCCCTCGTGCTGCGTGAAGAACTCGATGCCCTGGTCGGTCTTGAAGTGGTACTTCACCCAGAACTTGTCGCCCGCGGCGTTCACCCACATGTATGTGTGGCTGGAGTACCCGTTCATGTGCCGCCAGGTGCGCGGGATGCCGCGGTCGCCCATGAGCCACGTGACCTGGTGAGCCGACTCCGGGGACAACGTCCAGAAGTCCCACTGCATGTCGTGGTCGCGGAGGTTGTTGTCGGCACGCCGCTTCTGCGACCGGATGAAGTCCTGGAACTTCATCGGGTCGCGCATGAAGAAGACGGGCGTGTTGTTCCCGACCATGTCGTAGTTGCCCTGGTCGGTGTAGAACTTGACCGCGAATCCGCGTGGGTCGCGCCACGTGTCGGGGCTACCGCGCTCACCGGCCACGGATGAGAACCTGATCAGCAGATCCGTTTTCTTTCCGGGCTGGAAGAGGTCGGCTTTCGTGTAGGCGGAGACGTCCTCGGTGACTTCGAACCGTCCGAACGCCCCGCCTCCCTTCGCGTGCGGTTGCCGCTCCGCAACGCGTTCGCGGTTGAACTGCGCCATCTTCTCGATCAGGTAGTGATCCTGGAGGAGGATGGGCCCGTCCGTCCCGATGGTGAGCGAATGTTCGTCACTCGATACCGGGATGCCGGCGTCGTCGGTCGTGAAGTTCTGATCTGCCATCGCGATGCTCCTTCAGCAGGCTGCTGGTGGCTACCGCGTACCCTCGCCCACCGACGGCGAAACAGGTCCGAAGGCCGCCTTCGCGCTGACTTTCCACAGGTAGACCGCCGCCGGGACAAGGGAGCCGAACAGGAGCAGGAGGGTCCAGACGGACGCGAGCAGGAGCACGTCGCCGCCCGGACCGCCGAACATGCAGAGCAGGAAACCGAACCCCCACCCCGCGAGCGGCAGCACTCCCGTCCCCACCCGGCCGGTCGTCGACCGGGCAGCGATCACCAGCGCCAGGTTCGCGACCGCGGCGGCGAGGATGCTGATCGGAAACGGTGTGGCGCCGAGGTAGGCCGGCAGGAAGAGCACCGAGAGGACGGCGCACAGAAAACCGTCGAACACCAGCAGCGCGAGGGTGACCCTCCCCAGAACATCGAGGTGCCCGGGTTTCGCTGCGGTGCCGACGGTCATGTGTCAATAGTGGATCAGGCGACGGGCGGGTAGCCCAGCAGGGTCAGCAAATGGCTCTGCATGTCGGCGAATCCGTACAGCACGCCGTAGTACAGGTCGTGCTGGGCCGGCCACGACGGCCGGAGCGTATCGACGAACGCGACGATGGCGTTCTGAACATCCCAGTTGTACATCTATCGCCTCTCCTGACGGGTGTCACACGGACTCGACCGGGGCCGCTGCGTGACGTGGGCCACAGTGTAATACGCAACCCTCGTCACAGATACCTGCGGTCAGTGACCGATGCCGGCGAAGAGGTCCCGCTCCCTGCCGTCGGCGTCCCGATCCCCGGCGGCGCCGCGGACCAGCACGAAATGCTCCTCCGCCAGGATCGGCTGCGCGATGTCGTTGGAGAGCGCGTACTCGGTACCGCTCGGCGCCACCGTCACCTGGGTGGCGTGCGCCGACAGCGCTTTCGTCTTCGCGTCGAGCACGCCCCGCACGTCGATCACCGTCGTCACATCGGTGTCCGGGACGCTCGGCAATTCGCCGGGCTCCGGCAGCCGCCAGCCGTCGGGGATGTCGCCGATTCGGCAGATTCCCGACTCGAGCGCGCTCGCCTCGGTCACCGTCCAGTACAGCTTCGCGACGTCCCACGGTTCACCGCGGTCCGGGTACCGCGCCGAACCCGCCGCCTCGACGGCCGCGGTGGTGATCGTGTGCACCTGGATGTGGTCGGGGTGCCCGTACCCGCCGTCGGGGTCGTAGGTGACCACGACGTGCGGCCGCAGTTCCCGGATGACCGCCACCATCGCAGCCGTCACGGAGTCGAGGTCTGCGTTGACGAAGGCGCGCGGATCGGCCGCCGACGCCGTGCCCGCCATGCCGGAATCACGGAAGTGCCCCGCCCCCAGGAGGAACCGCGGCCTTCCCGCACCGAGACACGACAGCGCGGACGTCAGCTCGCCGATCCGGAACCCACCGAGCTGATCCGCGGCGTCCGCGACCAGCTGCGCCCACTCCTCGCCGATCACCTCGCCTTCCTCGCCGAGCGTGCACGTCAGGACGTGAACGTCGGCACCCTCGGCGGCGTAGCGCGCGATGGTGCCGCCGGTGGTGAGGGTCTCGTCGTCGGGATGGGCATGGACCAGCAGAAGTCGCCGCTCACTCATTCCTTGATCCTGCTCCAGTCCGCTGCGTCACTGAATATTCCGACCGGCACGGCGCCCGACAGCGACACCCCGTCGACACCGGGTCCCGCCGCGACCAGCGTGCGGTCCTGCATGATCGGCAGCACCGCAGCCAGATCCCAGAGTTTGCGGTCGGCGTCGGCGAGAGCCTGCGGCACATCGCCGACCCCACGCAGCGCGGCGTCGATGGACGGCTGCAGGGTGGGGTCGCAGACTCCCGACAGGTTCGACGGGGCCTCGGCTTCCGAGACCGCATCACGTTCCGGGCCGGTGGTTTCGGTGTTCTGCTGAGTTGCCGCGACCACTGCGGGCGGACAGCTGTGACGGGACGCGAGCGCCGTGGCGGGGTCGGACCCGGCGCGCGACCATCCGACGACTGCTCCGATGTCGCCCTTGCTCAGCGACTCCCCGTACAGCTCCTCGGCGGGCAGGGACGTCACGGTGGCGTCGACGCCGGCGCCGCGCAACTGGTCGGCTGCCGTGTTGGCGACCGCACTCGCGGTGTCGTCACCCTCGGGTGTCCCGATGACGAGCGTCAGCGGGACGCCGGCGCGGACGAGCCGGGTCGACGGGGCCGCGCCTGCGGGAACGACGGTGTCCGTGGGTGTTTCGGCGACGTATCCGTATTCGGCCAGCTGCGCCAGCACCTGTTCGCGGCTCGGCCGCGCGGGGGCGGTGGCGGTGTAACCGGGATCGGAGGGGGCGTAGACCTGCGAGCGTGCCGGGACCGCTGCCGCCTCGCTGCCGGCGCCGACGACGGCGAGCAGTTCGGTGTCCAGCAGCTCCAGCAGGCTCTTCCGCACCCGGACGTCCGCGAGTTCGGGAACCCGGCCGTTCAGTGTGAGGTCGAGTCCGCGCGGCTGGAACGACGCACCGGTCCGCACCGTGGGGATCGCCGCGAGCTGGGCGGAAGTGGCTGTGCCCCCGTGAATCTGGACGATCTGGGTGTCGTTGTTGCGCATCGAGTCGGCGAGCTGCGACGGCGTGCCGTCGCGGCGCATCAGGATCTGGTCGGGAGTTGCCGGCTTGTCCCAGAACCGGTCGTTGCGTTCGAGCAGGATCTCGTCGCGTCCGCGGTCGATCGACTTGATGTGGAAGTGCCCGCCGGACACCGGGATGTTCTCGGACAGACCGGTCGCGAAGCCACCGGGGGAATCCTTGATGAGATGTGACGGCAGCAGGTCGGTGAAGAGTTCACGCCACGCCGGATAGGCGGCCTTCATCACGACGCTGACCGTCTTGCCGCCACCGGACGACCTGACGTCCTCGATCAGTTCGTAGCCGGCGGGGTCGACCACGCCGGGGGCACTGATCATCTGCTGCCACAGGTAGCGGAAGTCCTCGGCGGCGATGGGCGCACCGTCGGACCACTGTGCCTCGTTCCGCAGCTGGTACGTGACGATGAACGGCTCCTGCGACGTGACGTCCGCGGAGATCACGAGCGAGGAGTCGGGAATCCAGTTGCTTCCGCCCGGGCGGGCGGGATCGGGCACCGGCCGGAACGGGCTCGGCAGCACGAGTGCGCTGACCGCGGAATTCGCCGGCGACTGGTCCGACAGGAGGTGCGGGTTGAATCCGCTGCCCACGTCGTCGATGGCCACGACGACGGGCTGCTTCTCGGTCGGCGACACCGTCGGCTTGGGGCTGTCGGTGCTCTCGACCGGCGGGGGCGGATCGGCGGTGCACGACGTGAGCATCGCCGTCGACACTGCGAGCAGGAGCGCGGTCACTGCCGCACCGTTCCCACGCCTTCGGCCCCGCACTCCTCGAACTCTCTCGAGTCGACCCCCAGCAACCACCGCGCCGCCTTTCCTCAGAGAGACCGGAAGGCTCCGGAAACCCACGAGCGAATGTACCTTCGGTCGCCGATCGACCGAAGGTACATCCGCCCGGTTGTGTCTGACGTGGTCGGACGAGCCGACTACAGGGCCGCCTTGTCGCGGGCCTTGGAACGCGAACGCTCACGGGCACGGTCGGTGGCCGACAGGTGCACCTTGCGCACGCGCACGACCTCCGGGGTGACCTCCACGCACTCGTCGCCGGCGCAGAACTCCATCGCGCCTTCGAGCTCGAGCTTGATGGGCTTGGCGAGAGTCTCCATCACGTCGGCGGAGGACTGACGCATGTTGGTCAGCTTCTTCTCGCGGGTGACGTTGATGTCGAGGTCCTCCTGGCGCGGGTTGATGCCCACGACCATGCCCTCGTACGTGTCGGCGCCAGGCTCGACGAAGAACGTTCCGCGATCGGCGAGCTGGATCATCGCGAACGGGGTGACCGAACCGGTGCGGTCCGAGACGAGCGAGCCGGTGTGGCGGGCGCGGATCTCGCCGGCCCACGGCGCGTAGCCGTGGAAGACGGCGTTCGCGATGCCGGTGCCGCGGGTCTCGGTGAGGAAGTCGGTGCGGAAGCCGATCAGGCCGCGCGAGGGAACGATGAACTCCATCCGGACCCAGCCCGCGCCGTGGTTGGCCATCTGCACCATCTTGCCCTTGCGGTTGGCGAGGAGCTGGGTGATGGCGCCGAGGTACTCCTCGGGGCTGTCGATGGTGAGCTCTTCGAAGGGCTCGTGCACCTTGCCGTCGACCTGACGGGTGACCACCTGCGGCTTGCCGACGGTCAGCTCGAAGCCCTCGCGGCGCATCTGCTCGACCAGGATGGCGAGCGCGAGCTCACCACGGCCCTGGACCTCCCAGGCGTCGGGGCGACCGATGTCGAGGACCTTGAGCGAGACGTTGCCGACGAGTTCCTGGTCGAGACGCGACTTCACCATGCGGGCGGTCAGCTTGTGTCCGCTGACCCGGCCGACGAGCGGCGAGGTGTTGGTGCCGATGGTCACCGAGATGGCGGGCTGGTCGACGGTGATCCGCGGCAGCGGGACCGGGTTCTCCAGGTCGGCGAGGGTGTCGCCGATCATGATGTCGGGGAAACCGGCGACGGCGACGATGTCACCGGCGACGGCCTTCTCGGCGGGCTGACGCTCGACGCCCTTGGTGGCGAGCAGTTCGGTGATCTTGGCCTTGGTGACGACGGGCTCGCCGTCCACCTCGCGGCACCAGGAGACGGTCTGACCCTTGGTCAGCTCGCCGTTGTGGATACGGACCAGCGCGAGGCGGCCGAGGAACGCGGAGGCGTCGAGGTTGGTGACGTGAGCCTGCAGCGGCGCGTCGACGTTGCCCTTGGGCGCGGGCACGTAGTTGAGGAGCACCTCGAACAGGGCGTCGAGGTTCTCGGCGTCCGGTGCGTGACCGTTCTCGGGCTGAACCTTGGACGCCTTGCCCTCGCGGCCGGAGGCGTACAGAACGGGAAGGTCGAGGGCGAGCTCGGCGGCTTCCGCTGCCTCGTCGTCGAGGTCGGAGGCCAGGTCGAGCAGCAGGTCGTGGCTCTCGGAGACGACCTCTTCGATGCGGGCGTCGGGCCGGTCGGTCTTGTTGACCACCAGGATGACGGGCAGCGACGCGGCGAGCGCCTTGCGCAGCACGAAGCGGGTCTGCGGCAGCGGACCCTCGGACGCGTCGACGAGCAGGACGACACCGTCGACCATGGACAGGCCGCGCTCGACCTCGCCACCGAAGTCGGCGTGACCGGGGGTGTCGATGACGTTGATGACCGTGACACTGCCGTCACCGTGATGCTTGTGGACGGCGGTGTTCTTCGCGAGGATGGTGATGCCCTTCTCGCGTTCGAGGTCGCCGGAGTCCATGACGCGATCGACCAGTTCGGCGCGCTCCTCGAATGCCCCCGACTGGCGCAACATGGCGTCGACGAGGGTGGTCTTGCCGTGGTCGACGTGTGCGACGATGGCAACGTTACGGAAGCTGGTGATGGTCACGCGGTGGCTCTCCTGGCTGAGTTGATTCGGCCACGCGAAAGTTCCCTCGCACGGCTTTCTGGCGGCCGCCTTGTCATCTCGATTCAGAATCCTCGTCGAGGCGATGGTAAATCGCCCAGTGCAGGCATCGCGGCCACGTGAATACTACCCGCCCGAGCGCCTACTTCGCGCATCGCCGGCCGCCCGGGGCCTGCCCGACCAGCGTAAAGTGATCTGCGCCACGTCGAATTCGGCCTGTCTCGGGTGTGGATCGGGGCCGAAAGCTGAGGGGACGCTAACCTGGGTGGAGCCGGCAGATACCGGTGTTCACCGTAGTAGGAAGGCCGCGCCGAGTATGGGCAAGGTGAAGGCCAGCAAGGTCTCGGGTCTCAAACCGAAGAAGAAGTGCTGCCGCAGCAAGACGCGCTGCATCAAGTGCCCGGTGGTCATCATGCGCATGAAGAAGCTCGAGAACGAGGGCGCTTCCAAGAAGGAACTGAAGAAGGGGCTCAAGAAGGCCCGCGCAGCCTGAGGTCAGCCCCACCCTTTCAAGTGCAGCCGCAGGTCCGGCACCCACCCGCGGTCGTTGCCGACGAGGTCGATCTCCCCCAGTTCCCGTCCGTCCACCCACCGCAGTTCCGCGTGATCGAGTGCGACGGGCGTTCCCGACACCAGTTCGACCCGGTACGCGCGGAGCACCCGGCCGTCGGGCAGCGGCACGTCCTCACCGATCCGGTCGCCGCCCGACACCTCGACCCCGAGCTCTTCTCGCAGTTCGCGGCGCAGCGCGTCGTCGGCGGTCTCCCCCGCCTCCGCCTTGCCCCCGGGCAGCTCCCACTGTCCCGCGAGTTCCGGGGGCCGCGTCCGCTGCGCGAGCAACAGCCGGCCGTCGACGATGATCGCGGCCGCCACCACCTCTCCGGTGTGGTCGGCAGGCCTTGCACGTTCCACTGGCACCGCACCATCATGGGGTATGGCCGAGTTGCTGTCAGACGGAGAGATCGACACCGCGCTCGCAGAACTGCCCGGGTGGCGGCGGGCGGGTGATTCCCTCGTCCGCACCGTCGAGTCGCCGAGTTTCCCCGACGCCGTCGAGCTGGTCGGGAAGGTCGCGGAGGCGGCGGAGGCCGCGAACCACCATCCGGACATCGACATCAGGTGGCGCAAGGTCACCTACACGCTGTCGACGCATTCCGCCGGCGGGCTCACGCAGCTGGATCTGGATCTTGCTGCGCAGATCGACGCACTGGCGGGCTGATCGTGCCGGTGACCGCGGCGGCACGCTGTGTGCGGCGTCCGGCGTAGGCCACCCAGGCGTAGACACCGAATGCGCCGACGACGTCGACCGTGCCCAGCCACGCGAGTACCGCGGGCCGGGAGATCAGCCAGATCGAGTCCTGGAAGAAGCTGAGAACCCACGGCACGCCGATGAGGGTGGTGACGAGCCAGTATCCGGCGAGGATCCGGGTGCCCAGCATCGATCCGTAGGGGCCGTGCAGCAACCAGATCAGCATCGGAATGACCCACACCCAGTGGTGCGACCACGAGATCGGTGAGACGAGCAGCCCCAGCAACTCGACGATGACGAGGGTGCCGAGCCGATCGTCCCGGGCGATCGCCCGCCAGGCCAGGACGGCGAGGACCACCGTGACCGCCACGGCAAACATCCAGAGGACGCCCGTCTCGACGTCGTACCCGAGCAGCCGCGACAACGCGCCGCGCAGGGACTGATTCCACACCGAGCCGACCGGCCCGATGCGATCGGCGTCACCGAGCAGGTGGGTGAAGTACTCCCGCGCCTCCGAGCCGATCAGGAGGTAACTGACTCCGACGGTCGCGGCGAACGCGACACCCGAGAAGACCGCGGCCTTCCACCGGCGCTGCATCAGGAAGTAGAGGCCGGTGATCGCCGGGGTCAATTTGATCCCGGCGGCGAAACCGACGAGCGCACCGGACAGCCACCACCGGGAGCTGCGGACCGCGGTCATCACGAGCAGCGCGAGGAACACGTTGATCTGGCCGTAGTCCAGCGTGGTGCGCACCGGTTCCACCCACACCCCCACCGTGGTCCACAGCACCGCGACCGCCCGCCAGTGCGGGCTGTGCGCGGCGTCACCGAGCACGAGCCCCAGGCTCATTCGCGCCAGCGCGTACAGGGCGAGGATCGTGAGCAGTTGCCAGCCGACCCCGACCAGCGGGAACGGCAGGTAATGCAGGGGAAAGAAGACCAGCGCGGCGAATGGTGGGTAGGTGAACGGCAGCGGAAAGTCCGGTGTCACTTCCGAATAGGTGAAGTCGTAGAGACTGCCACCACGGAGCGCCTCGGAACCGTCGACGTAGACGTGCAGGTCGACGAGGTTCATCCCGTTGGGACTCAACAGCGTCCACGCCATGCGCCCGAGCACCGACAACACGAGAAGCACAGGCGCGCACCGCAACAAGCCGTGCAGGGCGGACGCTCCCCGGGACGCGGGAGAACGCTCGGAGGACGGGTCGTCGGAGGCTGCTCCGTCGTCGGACGCTGCATGGTCGGACACAGTGTGGCGCTCTCCCCGTGAGGTGTGTAGATGTCTCAGCCGATCCCGAAACGGTCCCGCACAGCGTAGACGGCGCCCTCCGCGGCCCCCGAGGTGTCCGTAGCCGCGCGTAACAGTTGCATCACCAATCACACGAACCACACGTGCCACAAGCTATGGTCACCGGAAGATCACCGTCGGGGTCTGTATGCCATACACTCCCACCGGGATGCCGCAGCTATCGGTGAACGAACTCGTGAGCTGTACAACCCGGGGGCGCTGTACATAGAGTGACCCCCCGAGCCGTCAGACGTGGATTGAGTTGTCGTCCACGCTGTTATGACTAAGGATGGGGAGACTGTGCTTCGAACCCGAGGTATGCGCAGAGCAGTGACTGCTCTCGCTGTTGCCGCAGCAGCCGCTATGGCAGTGCCGGCCCAGGCGAGTGCGCAGCCGACGCCGCCGCCCGTGCCCGAAGGCATCCCCGTGGAGATGCTCGCATCGTTCGCACCCGCGATCATCGGCGCAGCCGCTGGTACCGAAGACATCGCAGCAGGACCTCAGGACGCGATCCTGGACCAGGCCCGCAACCTTCTCGAGGCCCCCGGAATCCCGCCCGAGCTCAAGTCCACCCTCGAGCGCGTCATCACGTTCCTCGACGGCAGTGGCGGCGGCGGACCCGAGATCCCGCAGGAGAACGCACCCGTCATCGCGCAGTTCCTCTACCCGACCATCGGCAAGGGCTGCATCGGAGAGGGCGCCGACTCCGTGGGCACCGCACTCGCGGTCCCCGGTCCCGCCCAGCTGCCCCCGCCCGGACCCAAGGCAGGTCAGGCCGGTTTCGTGTTCACCGCCCTCGGAACCAGTTCCGTTGCCGCCGAACAGCCCAATCCACTGACCGTGACGTGGATCAACCTGGACAACCAGCGGCGCGCCACCCAGAACCTCACCAACGAGGCCAAGATCAACCCCGACGGACCGGCAACCCTGTCGGCGATCGCGGACACCGGCCCGGGTCGCGTCCTCGCGGTCGTGTCGGGCGGACTGACCACGCAGAAGGAAGGCGCCGCGCCGATCACGTGCAGCTTCCTCCCCACCGTCGGCATGTTCCAGGTCGCGTAACTCTCCACAGCTGACGCGAAGGGCCCTTCCGGATTTTTCCGGAAGGGCCCTTCGCTCATGTCTGCACCGCTTCTCTGTTTGCCGACGGCACCACCGTGGTAGACCGAGGGATGCCCTCGACGCACCACACACCAGACCACTCACTGCGATCGCGACACGCCCGGCGTTCCATACTGTCGATCCGTTCGGAGGGATCGATCCTCTCGATCGGTTCCGCCTACTCCATCCTGTCCATCGGGAGTGTCGGCTCGGTGCTCTCCATCGGGTCGGTCGGGTCGGCCGGCTCGGCACTGAGCACCGGCTCGTTCGCCAGCCTCGGGTCTGCGCTGTCGGGGCTGTCGCGGTGGTCCCTGATGTCGTGGAAGGGGTGGCACGACTCGCCGCCGGAACACCCTCACCTCACGGTCATCGCCGAGGAACCGGACCTCGCCCGGGACGCGACCGCGCACGTCCAGTCCTGACGCGATCCGGTCAGGACGTCCGTCCGGCGCGCGGCCAGGAGTTGCCGTCGTACTTCTCGATCTCACCGTTGAACTTCGTCAGCAGCCGCCGCAGCTCGTCCCGGTCGTGGTCGCTCCACTCGGCGATGATGCGCTCGACTCCTTTTCGGCCCAGCGCCCGGTCGGCGTGAAGCTGTTCGAGCCCCAGCGCAGTGGCCTCGACCTTGCGGGCCATTCCCCCGTCCGGGTCGGGGACGCGATCGACGAGCCCGCGCTTCAGCAGGGCGCCGATCTGCCGGTTGATCGTCGAGATGTCGAGCCGGAATGCCTCGGCAAGCTGTTTGAGGCTGAGCGGATGTTCCAGTTCCAGACGTCCGAGGAGGAGGTAGGCGGAACGGTCGAGTTGGAATCCCGCCCGTTGCGCATGGGCGTGATAGCGCGACAGCAATGTCAATTCGTTCTCGACATCTGCCGCCACCTCGTCGCGTTCGGACACCGACACCTCCCCTAGTTACCGTCATTCTGCCCGAGGCATTATTGTGCACCATACACACAGTGTGTAGTGTGCACATCTTTCATCAGGATCCGTTGACGAACAGCGCGGTGTAGAGGACCGAGGCGACGGTGTACACGAAATTGACCAGCAGTTCCATCGGGAGAACCTCCGGGTTCAGAGTGAAAAGAGTGACAACAGGTAATCGGAGTTGCCCCGAGGAGCGTTTCACACTCCCATCCACCGGAAAACGCCCCACACTCGAACTGAAACGTGTTCTTATTTTGCGAGGCGCTCACAATCGGGGCGCCGGACGAGAGAAGGGATGCACACATGCCGTGGAGTCGTGCCGAGCTCGAAGAGGCCTTCGCGCACTACCAGCGGACCGTCAGCCGCTGCGTCGAACTCGGGGACTGGAACGGCTTCGCCGACCTCTTCACGGAGGACGCCACGTACGTCGAGCACGCCTTCGGAGACTTCGACGGACGCGAGGCCATTCGGACATGGGTCACGCGCACCATGTCGGCCTTCCCCGGCAGCCGGATGACCTCGTTCCCGGCGAACTGGTACGTGATCGACGAGGACCGCGGATGGGTGATCTGCGAGATAGACAACCCCATGGAGGATCCCGGCGACGGTTCGGAACACGCCGCAGCCAACATCACGATCCTGCACTACGCCGGCGACAACCTGTGGTCGCGCGAGGAAGACGCGTACAACCCGATGAATTTCCTCGCCGCGGCCAAGAAGTGGTGCCGCGCAGCGGAAGCCGTCGGCAGGCTACCTGACGACGCCCGGGAGTGGCTCTCGAGGATGGGCGGGCAACCGGCGGCCTAGCCGTCACCACTGCCCGTAGTCGGGCTTCAGAATGTCGTTGAGGTCGATGCCCACCCCGTCGACGTTGCTCGCATCGATCTCGTACTGATGCAGGTGCGCCGACGGGTGGACGTACCCCTCCGGCGTGCCCCAGTCGTGCTGCCAGTACCACGACCCGAGCCCGGCGAGGACCGCCAGATCCAGTGTCTTGGAATTGGCGTAGATACCGGTATTGGCCTTGCCGACCACCGACTCCCACCCGGCGAGATACGGGGCGATCATGGTCAGGAAATCGGCGGGCGTGGGATTGTCGTCGATGGACGCGTAGATGGGCCGGTCCTCGGAACCGCCTGCAGCGAGGTGTAATTCGAGTCCGCGCTCCGCGTGCCGCTTCCCCGCCTCGAGCCCGCCGCGCCAATCGGCCGTCGGCCCCTTGCCGAACTGGTAGCACGAGACGACCGACAGTCCGGCGTCGAGCAACGCCTGCGCCTCGTCGGCGAGCATCGGCTTGCCTTCCATCCATTCGGCGCCGGGACGGCGGTCGGACACGTAGCGGATGGCGCCGGCATAGCCGGCCTCGAGGATGGCGTCCGCCGACGGCACCCCACCGGCGTAGTCGATCAGGATGCCGAGGCTGTCTGCCTTCGCGACGGCGACCGAGGACGTGGTGGACGTGAGCGCCGCAATCCCGGCCACGGCGGATCCCGCTGCCGCGTACCGGAACAGGTCTCGTCGAGAAATCTGCACTGTGGCCCCCATATCCGATCGGTCGCGCTCCGGCGTGTCTCCGACATTCACTCTCGCTCAGTCGGTATGTTGTCCGGTTTGCATTCCACCACACTCACACGGGTCCCGCCAGCCACTTGGACTACATCCGTCACATCGGGCACTCGCGACCCGCACCGGCCTGGCAGCGCCCCGAGTCAGCGGAAGAACACCGCAGCCTGGTTTGCGAGATCGAGTGCACCCTGCGGCAGGATTCCGAGCACCACCGTCACCACCACTCCGACCGCGATGGCCGCGGCGGTGAACATGCTGGGCACCACGATCGTCGGGGCGTCGCTCTGCGGCTCCGAGAAGAACATCAGGACGATGACGCGGACGTAGAAGAACGCCGCGATCGCGCTGCTGACGACACCGACGAGGACGAGCGGAACGGCACCGCCCTCGACGGCGGCCTGGAAGACCGCGAACTTGCTGACGAACCCACTCGTCAAGGGGATTCCGGCGAACGCCAGCAGGAACAGCGCGAAGACGCCACCCACCAGTGGCGAACGCCGCCCCAGCCCCGCCCAGCGCGACAGGTCCGTCGCCTCGCCCCGGCTGTCCCGCACCAGGGTGACGACGGCGAACGCGCCGAGCGTGCTGAATCCGTACGCCAGGAGATAGAACATCGTGGACGACAGACCCGCCCGGTTGGCCGCGATCAGGCCGGTGAGGATGAACCCGGCGTGCGCGACCGACGAGTACGCGAGCATCCGCTTGACGTCGTTCTGCGTGACCGCCATGACCGCACCGACCACCATGGTGAGGATGGCGACGCCCCACATCACGGGCCGCCAGTCCGCGCGTAGGTCGGGCAATGCCACGTAGAAGATGCGCAGCATCGCACCCACTGCCGCGACCTTGGTGGCCGCCGCCATGAACGCGGTGATCGGCGTCGGCGCACCCTGGTAGACGTCGGGAATCCACGAGTGGAACGGGACGGCGCCGATCTTGAACAGCAGGCCCACCGACAGGAGCGCGGTACCGATCAGCGCCAGCGTCTTGTCGTCGGTGCCCCGGGCGAGCGCGTCGCCGATCCGCGGCAACTCGACCGTGCCGGCGTAGCCGTACAGCAACGCCACCCCGAACAGGAAGAACGCCGACGAGAACGCCCCGAGCAGAAAGTATTTGAGCGCCGCCTCCTGCGAGAGGAGACGGCGACGCCGCGCCAGTCCGCACAGCAGGTACAGCGGCAGCGAGAGCACCTCGAGCGCCACGAACATCGTGAGGAGGTCGTTGGATGCCGGGAACAGGAGCATCCCGCCGACCGCGAACAGGGTGAGGGGAAAGACCTCGGTATGCCCCGGGGCATTCTTGGTGGCCTCCCGTTCGGCGACGCTGCCGGGGACGGCGAACGCCTGCGGGGTGAAGGCGTCGGTTCCGCCTTCCGGCTCGGCTGCACTCGCGGCCGTGACCTCCGCGGTCGCCGCACCGACCCCGCTGTCGACGCTCCGCTCGGCGATGAGCAGGATCGCGGGGATCGAGATCAGCAGGATGGTTCCCTGGAGGAACAGCGTCGGACCGTCGACGGCCACCGCGCCCCCGACGGCGGAGTCGCTGGTCCCGGCGAGCATGACGACGGCCACGAACGCGGCGGTGAGTCCCCCGAGCGCGAGTACGAGATGGCTGGAGTAGCGGCCGCGCCGGGGCAGGAACGCCTCGACGAGCACGCCGGCGACCGCCACGCCGAACACGATCAACATGGGTGCCAGCTGACCGTATTCGATGTCCGGCGCACGCAACGTCGCGGACTGGGCGAGTAGCAGTTCGGAGGTACTCATCGGTGTGTGCCTCCCTCTGGGTCCTGCCCGGCGACGGTGGGTGCAGGATCGTGCTGACCGACGGTGACGAGGACGTGGCTCACCGCGGGGGTGATGACGTCCAGCACGGGCTTGGGGTAGACGCCGAGGACGAGCAGCAGGGCGATCAGCGGCGCCACGACCGCGATCTCACGGCGCACGAGATCGCGGACGGTCTCGTTGCCCTCCTTCAGCGGCCCGGTCATCATCCGCTGATAGAGCCACAGCACGTAGATCGCGGCGAGGACGAGCGCGAAAGTCGCGACCACGGCAGCGATCTGGTAGCGCGAGAACGTGCCGACCAGGACGAGGAACTCACTGATGAACGGCGCCAGGCCCGGCAGCGACAGCGTGGCGAGCCCCGCCACGAGGAACGTGCCCGCCATCACCGGCGCCACCTTCTGCACGCCGCCGTAGTCGGCAATGAGGCGGGTGCCGCGCCGCGACACCAGGAACCCCGCGATCAGGAACAGCGCCGCGGTCGAGATGCCGTGGTTGACCATGTACAGCGTCGATCCGGCCTGTCCCTGGCTGGTCATGGCGAAGATGCCGAGAATGATGAACCCGAAGTGCGAGATCGACGTGTAGGCGATCAGTCGCATCACGTCGGTCTGGCCGATGGCCAGCACCGCGCCGTAGATGATGCCGATCACCGCCAGCACCGTGACGAACGGCGCGAAGTACGCCGACGCCTCGGGGAACATCTGCAGGCAGTAGCGGAGCATGCCGAACGTCCCGACCTTGTCGACGACGGCCATCATGAGCACCGCGCTCGCGGGGGTGGCTTCCACCGCGGCGCCCGGCAGCCACGTGTGGAACGGCCACAACGGCGCCTTGACCGCGAACGCGAACATGAACCCGAGGAACAGTGCCTTCAGCACGCCGGGGTCGGCGTCCAGCCCTTCGGCGACGATCACCCGGAAGTCGAAGGTGCCGCCTCCGAAGGCGTCCTGACGCGCCGTCACCACGTACACCCCGATGACCGCGGCCAGCATGATCAGGCCGCCGAACAGGTTGTAGAGCAGGAATTTCACCGCGGCGTACGTTCTCCCCGCCCCACCGAATCCTCCGATCAGGAAGTACATCGGGATGAGCATGGCCTCGAAGAAGATGTAGAAGAGCAGGACGTCGAGAGCGGTGAACGACACGATCACCATCGCCTCGACCATCAGCGTCAGCGCCACGTATGTGTGGGCCATCCGCCGCTGCCCGTAGTCGGGCGCGGTGTCACCGTCGTTCCACCCCGCGAGCAACAGCAGCGGCACCAGAACGGTGGTGAGGAGTACCAGGACGAGCGCGATGCCGTCGAGGCCCAGGATGTACCGGGTGCCGAACGCCGGGATCCAGGCGTGCGATTCCACGAACTGGTACTGCTCGCCGGTCGGATCGAACCGGATCGCCAGCACGACTGCCAGGCACAGCACCACCACGGACACGCCCACGGCGACGGATTTCGCGAGCGCGCGCTTGTGGACGGGCAATGCCAGGACCACACCGGCGCCGACGAGTGGCAGCACCCAGAGGGCGGTCAGCCACGGGAAGCCGCTCACCACAGCCTCACCAGCATCGTGGCGACCAGAAGGGCCGCACCGGCGAACATGAACAGCGCGTACGACCGGACGAACCCGGTCTGCAGGCGCCGCACCCGCATCGACGTGCCGCCGACGAGCGCGGCGAACCCGTTGACGGCACCGTCGACTCCCCTGCCGTCGACGGTCACGAGTGTTCGCGTCAGCTCCTGCCCGGGACGCATCAGCGCCGCCTCGTTGAACGCATCGCCGTACAGGTCCTTGCGGGCCGCGACGGTGAACGCGGTGACCTCCGCCGGCGCGACCTCGGGGATCGGCTGCCTGGCGTACTGCCGGTAGGCCACCGCGACTCCCGCGAGCACCACCACCAGAGTGAGTACGGTGATCGCCCACACGGGCAGGACGGGCTCGCCGTGGTGGGCGCCGACGACCGGTTCCAGCCAGTGCTGCAGGGAGGAGCCGACCGCGAGTAGGGCGCCTGCGGCGACCGAACCCACCGCAAGCAGAATCATCGGCACCGTCATCACCCCTGGCGATTCGTGTGGGTCGGCGTCCGGCGCCCATCGGCGACGTCCGAAGAACGTCATCAGCATCACCCTGGTCATGTAGAAGGCAGTCAGTCCCGCGCCGAGCAGCGTGACCGTTCCGAGGACGACGCCCTGGACGCCCTCGGCGGCGAACGCCGCTTCGATGATCTTGTCCTTGGAGAAGAAGCCGGAGAACGGCGGAATCCCGATGATGGCCAGGTATCCCAGCCCGAACGTGACGAACGTGATCGGCATGACGGTGCGCAGACCGCCGTAGCGGCGCATGTTCACCTCGTCGTTCATGCCGTGCATCACCGAGCCTGCGCCGAGGAACAGGCCGGCCTTGAAGAAGCCGTGGGTGAGCAGCAGCATGATCGCGAACGCGTACCCGGCCGGCCCCAGACCGGCGGCCAGCACCATGTACCCGATCTGGCTCATCGTGGATGCCGCCAGCGCCTTCTTGATGTCGTCCTTCGCGCAGCCGATGATCGCGCCGAACAGCAGCGTCACCGCGCCGACGATCACGACGGCGAGCTGGGCGCCCGGGGCCAGGTCGAAGATCGCGTTGGACCGGACGATCAGATACACACCCGCCGTGACCATGGTCGCGGCGTGGATGAGCGCCGACACTGGTGTCGGGCCCTCCATCGCGTCACCGAGCCAGGACTGCAACGGGACCTGCGCCGATTTGCCGCAGGCGGCGAGCAGCAGCGCGAGCCCGATCGCGGTGAGCACCCCCTCGCTCGCGGCGTCGGCACGCGTGAACACGTCGGCGAATTCGATCGAGCCGAAGGTCGAGAACATGATCATGATCGCGAGGACCAGTCCCATGTCGCCGACGCGGTTGACGACGAACGCCTTCTTCGCGGCCGCCGCGGCGGACGGCTTGTACTGCCAGAACCCGATGAGCAGGTACGAGGCGAGACCGACGCCCTCCCACCCGACGTACAGACCCAGGAAGTTGTCGGCCAGCACCAGCAGCAGCATCGCCGCGAGGAACAGATTGAGGTAGGCGAAGAATCGCCGTCGCTCCGGATCGTGCGCCATGTAGCCGACCGAATAGATGTGGATCAGCGAACCCACCCCGGTGATCAGGAGGACGAAGCACACGGACAGCTGGTCGAGTTGGAGACCGAAATCCACCTGGAGTTCACCGACCGGCACCCAGCTGAACAGGGTCTGGTGCACGACCCGCTCGGCTGCGTCCCGGCCCAGCATGTCGACGAAGAAGACGACGCCGAGCGCGAACGAGACCAGCGCCGTCGCACAGCCGAGGAGATGGCCCCACGCATCGCTGCGCCTTCCCGCCAGCAGGAGCACGGCGGCTCCGAAGAGCGGCAGAACGGGCAGTAGCCACACGGCCGACGAGAGCGTTCCGCTCATGCCGCACCGCCGATCGGGTCGTCGTCGTCGGGCAAAGTCACCTTCTCGAGGATGTGCGTCATCGTGGACCCGTCAGTTCTTGAGGAGGTTGGCGTCGTCGACGGAAGCCGAACGGCGGGAACGGAAGATGGTCATGATGATCGCCAGACCGACGACGACCTCGGCGGCCGCGACGACCATCGTGAAGAACGCGAAGACCTGACCGTCGAGGTTGCCGTGCATCCGGGCGAACGTCACGAACGCCAGATTCGAGGCGTTGAGCATCAGTTCGATGCACATGAACACGATGATCGCGTTGCGGCGGATCAGCACCCCGGCCGCACCGATCGTGAACAGCAGCGCCGACAGGTAGAGGTAGTTCTCGGGGTTCATCGCCGACTCCCCTCGTCGGTCGCACCGGGTTCGGGGGTCGCGACGTCCGCGGTGCCCAGCGCCCGGGCGGGCAGGCTCGGCCGCCGTTCGAGCGACCGGCTGACGGACAGCTCGGAGAAGGTGCCGTCGGGCAGCAACGCCGGTATGTCGACCGCGTTGTGCCGCGCGTACACACCCGGACTGGGCAGCGGAGTGACACGGGCACCCTCGCGCACGCGGTCCTGGGACAGCTCACGCTGATCCTTCCGCCGCTCGAAACGCTCCCGGTGGGCGAGCACCATGGCACCGATGGTCGCCGTGATCAGCAACGCACCGGTCAGTTCGAAAGCCCACACGTACCGGATGAACACGAGTTCGGCGAGCCCCTCGACGTTGCCCCCCGCGTTGGCCTGATCGAGACCGGTGAACGCGGAGACGGACGCACTCCCGATGCCGCCGATCAGCAGGAGTCCGAATCCCAGTCCCGCCGCGATCGCGGCCACCCGCTGACCGCGGAGGTTCTCCACGAGGGACTCGGAGGAGTCGACGCCGATGAGCATGAGCACGAACAGGAACAGCATCATGACCGCGCCGGTGTAGACCACGATCTGCACGACGCCGAGGAAGAGCGCGCCCTGGGCGATGTAGAACACGGCCAGGATGATCATGGTCGTCGCGAGGAAGATCGCCGAGTAGACGGCCTTGGTTGCGCTGACCACTCCGAGCGCGCCGATCACGGCTACGGTCGCGAGGACCCAGAACTGCACACCCTCGCCCGTCGAGGTCTGCGTGAAGGGTTCCGCGACCAGCTGGACCGCGGACGGCATCGTGTTCACCACGTCGGCTCTCCTCCCTCGATCACGGCCTGTCCCCCGCCGTGTCGTCGACCCCGGATTCATCCTGCGGCGCAGCCGCCGCTCCCCCGGTCACCGCGCCGCGGTAGTAGTCCTCGGCGGTGGTGCCCGGGGCCATCGGGTGCGGCGACTCGACCATGCCGGACTCGAGCGGGGCCAGCAGCCGGTCCTTCTCGTAGATCAGGCCGGCACGGTTGTCGTCGGCCATCTCGTACTCGTTGGTCATGGTCAGCGCCCGCGTCGGGCACGCCTCGATGCACAGCCCGCACCCGATGCAGCGCAGGTAGTTGATCTGGTACACCCGGCCGTACCGCTCGCCGGGCGAGAAGCGTTCCTCGTCGGTGTTGTCGGCGCCCTCCACGAAGATCGCGTCGGCGGGGCACGCCCAGGCACACAGTTCGCACCCGATGCACTTCTCCAGCCCGTCCGCGTAACGGTTGAGCTGGTGTCTGCCGTGATAGCGGGCAGCCGTCGGCACCTTCTCCTCCGGGTAGAACTCGGTGTTCGATTTCTTGAACATCGTCGAGAAGGTCACGCCGAAACCCGCTATGGGGCCGAGGAATTTAGTCATCGCTGTTCTCCTGGGTCGATCCGGTGGAGTGCGCGGAGGTGACGGAGACGGGCGTGCGCCGGAACGCGGGCAGCGTCTGACCCGGCATCGGCGGAACCGGGTATCCACCGGCCATGGGGTCGAACGGTTCGAGTGTCTCCGGGGACGGTTCCGCGCGTCCCTGCGGCTCGACCCGTTTCTCGGGTGCGGGAACGCGGCCCGGGCGCAGCCGCTTCCACAGCAGCATCACCACGACGAGGGCGACGACGAGGCCCGCGACGACGAGGGCGATCGACCGGACGTCGTAACCCTCGTTGCGGAAGGCCCGGACGGTGGCGACGATCATGACCCACACCAGCGAGATCGGGATCAGGATCTTCCAGCCGAGACCCATGAACTGGTCATACCGCAGCCGGGGCAGCGTGGCGCGCAACCAGACGAACACGAACAGGAAACCCCAGACCTTCAGCGTGAACCACAGCACCGGCCACCAGCCGGAATTCGCGCCGTCCCACAGGCTGAGCGGGAACGGGGCATGCCAGCCGCCGAGGAACAGCGTGGTGGCGAGCGCCGAGACCGTCACCATGTTCACGTACTCGGCGAGCATGAACATCGCGAAGCTCAGCGAGGAGTACTCGGTGTGGAACCCGCCGACCAGTTCGCCTTCGGCCTCGGGCAGGTCGAAGGGCGCCCGGTTGGTCTCGCCGACCATCGACGTGACGTAGATGAGGAACGACGGCAGCAGCAGGAAGACGTACCAGGTGTGGTCCTGGGCGGCGACGATGCCCGACGTGGACATCGTTCCGGCGTCCAGGAAGACGGCCGCGAAGGACAACGCCATCGCGATCTCGTACGAGATCACCTGCGCCGTCGAGCGCAGCCCTCCCAGCAACGGGTACGTGGAGCCGGACGCCCAGCCGGCGAGCACGATGCCGTAGACGCCGATCGACGTGGCCGCGAGGACGTAGAGGACGGCCACCGGCAGGTCCGTCAGCTGCAAGGGCGTGTAGTGCCCGAAGATCGACACCGCCGGGCCGAACGGGATCACGGCGAACGCCATGAACGCGGGTACCGCGGCGATGATCGGCGCCAGGATGTAGATCGGCTTGTCCACACCCTTCGGGACGATCCCTTCCTTCAGCGCGAGCTTGATGCCGTCGGCGAGGCTCTGCAGCATGCCCCGCGGACCCACCCGGTTCGGGCCCACGCGCATCTGCATCCAGGCCATGACCTTGCGTTCGGCCAGGATCGTCAGAAGCGGAGTGAGGACGAGGAACACGAAGATGGCCAGGGCCTTGCCGAGAACCAGCCACCACGGGTCGTGGCCGAACAGCGCCGGGTCGGGGTAGACGGCCTCGATCGTCACAGCGCACCTCCCGGGACCATCCCGTTGGTGCCTGCCGCGCGGCGGACGTTCACGACGCTCCCCGACCGGGCGGCCAGTTGCTTGTAGACGGCGGACCCGGGCGAGTTGAGGGGCAGCCACACCACTCGATCCGGCATGTCGGTGATCACCAGCGGCAGGGTGACGCCGCCCCGCTCCGTCGTCACGGTGACCGGATCCCCGTCAGCGGCACCCGACTCGGCCGCCGAGGCCGCGGACATCCGCACGACCGGAGTGCGGGCGGTGCCTGCCAGGTGCGGTTCCCCGTCCTGCAGCCGCCCCGAGTCGAGCAGCATCCGCCAGGTGGCGAGCACCGCCTCCCCCGGCCCGGGTTCCCGCCGCGGCGGTTGCGGATGGTCGGGCGGATCCGGGAAGTCACCGTTCCAGGCGCCGAGCCTCTCGAGTTCGCGCCGTGCGGTGGCGGCGTCCGGAAGACCCAGCGGGACACCCATTTCGCCGGCGATCGCGTGGAGCACGCGCTGATCGGGCATCGACCCGGTGGCCCGGAGGGCGGCGTCGAAATCGCGTGTGCGCCCTTCCCAGTCGAGGAAGGTGCCCGGCTTCTCCATGACCGGAGCGATGGGGAACACCACGTCCGCGCGCTCGCTGATCGCACTGTGGCGCAGTTCCAGACTCACGACGAACCCTGCCGCCTCGACCGCGGCCAGCGCGGCCTGCGGGTCGGGGAGGTCGTCGGCCTCGACACCGCCGATCACCAGCGCCCCGAGCGTCTTCGCCTCGGCCGCGGCGAGGATGCCCGCGGTGTCCCGGCCCGCGGTGTCCGGCAGGCCCGCGGCGTTCCACACCGACGCGACCTGCCGCCGCGCCTCCGGATCGCCCACCGGTCTGCCACCCGGGAGCAGTCCGGGCAGCGCACCCGCCTCGAGCGCGCCGCGTTCGCCGGCCCGTCGCGGCACCCAGGCCAGCCGGGCCCCCGTGTCGTCGGCCAGTCGGACTGCCGCGGACAGCGCCCCCGGCACCCCGGCGAGTCTCTCCCCGACCACGATGACCGCACCCGGCCGGCGCAGCAGTTCAGTGACGCCCGGGTCCAGGTCTCCCGCGCGGAGTCCGTCGAGGACCTCCGCCTCCGCACTCGGCGCGGACCGCAGCAGGCGGCCGGACATCTTCTCCAGGCCACGGGACGCATACGGGGCGATCGAGTAGACCGGAACGGCCTTCGCGCGCGCGGCCTTGCGCAGCCGCAGGAAGACGATCGGCGATTCCTCCTCCGGCTCGAATGCGACGAGAAGAACGACCGGCGCGGCGTCGAGATCCTCGTAGGTGACCGCGAGTCGCTGCCCCGCCACCCGGGCAGCCAGGAACTCGGCCTCCTCGCCGGAGTGCGCGCGACTGCGGAAGTCGATGTCATTGGTGCCGAGCACTGTTCGCGCGAACTTCGCGTAGGCGTAGGCATCCTCCCAGGTGGACCGGCCCCCGACGAGAACACCCGCGTTGCCCCGCGCGGCGGCCAGTCCCCGCGCCGCGACGGCCAGGGCCTCCGACCAGGAGGCGGGTGCCAGCGTGCCGTCGTCGCCGCGGACCAGAGGGGTCGTGGTCCGGTCGCGCTCGGTGGCGTAGGCGAACGCCCACCGCCCCTTGTCGCAATTCCACTCCTCGTTGACCTCCGGATCGTCGCCCGCCAGCCGGCGCAGCACTTTCCCCCGCCGGTGGTCGGTGCGCTGGGCGCACCCGCTCGCACAGTGCTCGCAGACGCTGGGGCTGGAGACCAGGTCGAACGGGCGGGCCCGGAAGCGGTACGCGGAACCCGTCAGCGCACCCACCGGACAGATCTGGACGGTGTTGCCGGAGAAGTACGACTCGAACGGTTCCTTCGCGTAGATCCCCACCTGCTGCAGCGCGCCCCGTTCCATGAGTTCGATGAACGGGTCGCCGGCGACCTGCTGGGAGAACCGGGTGCACCGCGCGCACAGCACGCACCGCTCGCGGTCCAGCAGGACCTCCGTGGACAGCGGAATCGGCTTGGGGAACGTGCGCTTGACCTCCCCGAAACGCGATTCCGCGCGCCCGTTGGACATCGCCTGGTTCTGCAGGGGGCACTCGCCGCCCTTGTCGCACACCGGGCAGTCCAGAGGATGGTTGATCAGCAGCAACTCCATCACGCCCTTCTGCGCCTTGTCGGCGACGGGCGACGTGAGCTGGGTGTGGACGACCATGCCGTCGGTGACGGTCGTGGTGCAGGAGGCGAGCGGCTTGCGCTGCCCCTCGACGTCGACGAGGCACTGACGGCACGCGCCGACCGGGTCGAGCAACGGGTGGTCGCAGAACCGCGGGATCTGGATGCCGATCATCTCCGCGGCACGAATCACCAACGTGCCCTTGGGGACACTGACCTCGACACCGTCGATGACAACGTTCACTGCGTCAAGGCTCGTATCATGGCTCGCTACGCTCGCCGGCGCGGAGCCCTTCACGCGCGCCCTTCCCTCATCGCTCACTCGCTGCGCTCCCTCGCTCCTCGGTCCAGAACGCGCGGCCTCCGCGCCGAAACATCGCTCGCTACACTCGCAGGCTTCATGCATGCACTCCCGCCATGAGCGTGGACTGATGCGGGTCGAACGGGCAGCCACCCTGCTCGAAGTGTGCGAGGTACTCGTCGCGGAAGTACTTGATGGAGGACATGATCGGGCTGGCCGCACCGTCACCGAGAGCGCAGAACGACTTGCCGAGGATATTGTCGGCGATGTCGAGCAGCTTCTCCAGATCGGCGTCGGTCCCCTCCCCCCTCTCGAGCCGCTCCAGGATCTGCACCAGCCAGTAGGTGCCTTCCCGGCAGGGCGTGCACTTGCCGCACGACTCGTGCGCATAGAACTCGGTCCAGCGGAGCACGGCACGCACCACGCACGTGGTCTCGTCGAAGATCTGCAACGCCTTGGTGCCCAGCATCGATCCGGCGGCGCCGACACCCTCATAGTCGAGGGCGACGTCGAGATGCTCGTCGGTGAAGATCGGCGTCGAGGAACCGCCCGGGGTCCAGAACTTCAATCGGTGCCCGGCGCGGACTCCGCCCGCGTACTCGAGCAACTCCCGCAGGGTGATTCCGAGCGGGGCCTCGTACTGTCCGGGCTTCGTCACGTGCCCGGACAGGGAGTACAGGGTGAAGCCGGGCGACTTCTCGCTGCCCATCGACCGGAACCACTCGATGCCGTTCACGATGATCGGCGGGACACTCGCAATCGACTCGACGTTGTTGACGACGGTCGGTGACGCGTAGAGACCGGCCACCGCGGGGAACGGCGGACGCAACCGAGGCTGACCGCGGCGCCCCTCCAGCGAATCGAGCAGCGCCGTCTCCTCCCCGCAGATGTACGCC
This sequence comes from Rhodococcus sp. JS3073, assembly GCF_026810085.1. Taxonomy (NCBI): domain Bacteria; kingdom Bacillati; phylum Actinomycetota; class Actinomycetes; order Mycobacteriales; family Nocardiaceae; genus Rhodococcus; species Rhodococcus sp. JS3073. The sequence continues at coordinate 1,509,151 of NZ_CP113951.1, forward strand.
CCCGCACCCGCGTGCACGACCAGTTCGAGGTCGAAACCGGTGCCCAGGATGTTCGTGCCGAGGTAGCCCGCCGCATACGCCTCCGCGACCGCTGCCTGCAGCCGGCGCAGCACCGGCACCACCTCGCCGCGCACATAGATGAACGCGTGCCCGGCGCGGATCGCGTACGCCGCGATGATGACGCCCTCCACGAGCGCGTGCGGCGTGGCCAGCATAAGCGGCATGTCCTTGCAGGTGCCCGGTTCGGACTCGTCGGCGTTGACCACGAGGTAGTGCGGCTTGTCGTCGCCCTGCGGGATGAACGACCACTTCATCCCGGTCGGGAACCCGGCACCACCACGACCGCGCAGGCCGGCCTCCTTGACCGTCGAGATGACCTCGTTCGGCTCCATGCGCAGCGCCTTCTGCAGGCCCTCGTACCCGTCGTGGCGACGGTACGTGTCGAGGGTCCAGGACTCGGGCTCGTCCCAGTAACGGCTGAGGACAGGGGTCAGCGGCATGTCAGTCTCCCTTTCGACCCGGGTCGGTGGCCGCCGGATCCGTCTCGGAGGTGGACCGATCCGGCGGCACCGTCGCGGACGGGGCAGGCGCCGGCTGGTCCTTCGCCGATTCCGCCGCCACCGGCTCGGTGTCCCGCGACGGCGGCTCCGGGATCAGCGACGTCTCCGCAGGATCCGGCGCTGCCATACCCCGTTCGTGCGCCACCCGCAGGCCGGCCAGTGTGGCGTCGCCCGCGGAGCCGCCCTCCGCCAGCGCACCCGGACGCTCGTCGGGGAACCCAGCGAGAATTCTCGCGGTCTCCCGGAACGTGCACAGCGCCGCGCCGCGGCTCGGCGACACCCGCTCCCCCGAACGCAGGGAATCGACGAGCGAGCGAGCCGACTCCGGGGTCTGGTTGTCGAAGAACTCCCAATTGACCATCACCACCGGGGCGTAATCGCACGCCGCATTGCACTCGATGTGCTCCAGCGTGACCTTGCCGTCCGCGGACGTGCCGCCATGCGGCAGGTCGAGATGCTCCTCCAGCGCGGCGAGGATCGCGTCGCCGCCCATGATCGCGCACAACGTGTTGGTGCACACACCGACGTAGTAGTCGCCCGTCGGATCGCGCCGGTACATCGAATAGAACGTCGCCACCGCAGCCACCTCGGCGCCGGTCAACCCGAGCCGGCAGGCACAGAACTCGATCCCCGCCGGCGTGATGCAGCCGTCCTCCGCCTGCACCAGATGCAGCAGCGGCAGCAGCGCGGAACGCGAATTCGGGTACCGCGCGACGACGACGTCGGCATCGGCATCCAACCGCGCACCGACCTCCGGCGGGTACTCCTCACGCGCCCCCGGCCGCACCAGCAGCCCGTGCTCCTCCGGCCGGGGCCCGAACTCGATGAAGATGGGGGTTTGCTTCGGTGCTGCTTGCTCGGTCATCGGTCCACGCCCCCCATCACCGGATCGATGCTCGCGACCGCGGCAATGACATCCGCAACCATGCCGCCCTCACACGTGGCCGCCACCGACTGCAGGTTCGTGAACGACGGATCCCGGAAATGCACCCGGTACGGTCGGGTTCCGCCGTCGCTCACCATGTGCACACCGAGCTCACCCCGCGGCGACTCCACCGCCACATACACCTGGCCCGGCGGCACCCGGAAACCCTCCGTCACCAACTTGAAGTGATGAATCAGCGACTCCATCGACGAATCCATGATCTCGCGGACGTGCCCTGGCGAATTGCCCAGACCGTCGGGACCCAACGTCAGATCCGCCGGCCACGCGATCTTCTTGTCCTCCGCCATGATCGGGCCCGGCCGCAACTTGTCGAGGCACTGCTCGACGATCTTCAACGACTCCTTCATCTCGTCGACCCGGATCAAGTAACGGCCGTACGCGTCGCACCCCGTATCGGTGCTGACGTCGAACTCGTAATTCTCGTAACCGCAATACGGCTGCGACTTGCGCAGATCGTGCGGCAGACCCGTCGCACGCAGCATCGGACCCGTGATGCCGAGCGCCATGCACCCCGTCAGGTCGAGATACCCGATGCCCTGGGTGCGCCCCTTCCAGATGCGGTTGTCGTTGAGGAGATTCTCCATGTCCCGCAGCCGTTCCGGCATCAACGTGAGCAACTCGCGCACCTTCTCCACCGCACCCTCCGGCAGATCCTGCGACAAACCCCCCGGCCGGATGTACGCATGATTCATGCGCAACCCCGTGATCATCTCGAACACGTCCAGAACCAGCTCACGTTCCCGGAAACCGAACAACATCGCCGTGACCGCCCCCAACTCCATGCCGCCCGTGGCCAACGCCACCAGATGCGAAGAGATGCGGTTGAGCTCCATCAACATCACCCGGATCACACTCGCCCGCTCCGGCACCTGATCCGTGATGTCGAGCAACTTCTCCACACCGAGGCAATACGCCGTCTCGTTGAAGAACGGCGACAGGTAATCCATCCGCGTCACGAACGTCACGCCCTGCGTCCACGTCCGATACTCGAGGTTCTTCTCGATCCCCGTATGCAGATAACCGATCCCGCACCGGGCCTCCGTGACCGTCTCACCCTCGATCTCCAAGATGAGCCGCAACACCCCGTGCGTCGACGGATGCTGCGGACCCATATTCACGACGATCCGCTCCTCGCCGCCCTCCGAACCCGCACCACCCGACGACGCCTTCACCGCATCGACAACCTCGTCCCAGTCCTGACCGGCGACAGTGAAAACCGTGTCCTCGCTCATCAGTTGTACCCCCGCCGCTCGTCGGGCGGCGCGATCTCCGCGCCCTTGTACTCGACGGGAATGCCGCCGAGCGGATAGTCCTTCCGCTGCGGATGACCCGGCCAGTCATCCGGCATCTCGATCCGGGTCAACGACGGATGACCATCGAACACCATCCCGAAAAAGTCGTACGTCTCCCGCTCGTGCCAATCGTTCGTCGGATACACCTCATACAACGACGGGATGTGCGGATCCGCATCCGGCGCCGCCACCTCCAGACGGATCCGACGATTGTGCGTAATCGACAACAACGGATACACCGCATGCAACTCCCGGCCCACATCCTGCGGGAAATGCACACCATTCACACCCAGACACATCTCGAACCGCAGATCCGGCTCATCACGCAACGCCCGCGCCACCAACGGCAAAAACTCCCGCCGCACACCGAACGTCACCTCACCCCGAAACACCACAACCGACTCGATCGCCACCTCGAAACCCACACCCGACTCCGCCAACGCCGCCCCCAGCCCATCCGCGACATCATCGAAATACCCCCCATACGGCCGCGGCGTACTCCCCGGCAACAACACCGGACGCACCAACCGCCCGTACCCCGACGTATCCCCACTACCCCGCACCCCGAACAGCCCCTTGCGCACACCGATCTGTTCTGGGACATTGCTCGCTTCGCTCGCGGGCGCCGGGGCCTTGTCGTGCGGTCTTCCCTCGTCACTCACTCGCTACGCTCCCTCGCTCCTCAGTCCAGACCGCACGGCCCCGGCACCTTCTGCTCGGTTCGCTACGCTCCCTCGCTCCTCAGTCCAGACCGCACGGCCCCGGCCCCTTCTGCTCGGTTCGCTTCGCTCCCTCGAACCACGGCCGCTCGCTCCGGTCATCTCAGGAGGCCCTTCATCTGGATGGTGGGGGTGGCGGCCAGCGCCGCCTGCTCCGCCGCCCGTGCCACCTCCTCGCGGTGAACGCCGAGCGGCATCTGCTGGATCTTCTCGTGCAGGGTGAGGATCGCGTTCAACAGCATCTCGGGCCGGGGCGGGCACCCGGGCAGATAGATGTCCACCGGCACGATGTGGTCGACGCCCTGCACGATCGCGTAGTTGTTGAACATGCCGCCCGACGACGCGCAGACGCCCATCGCCAGCACCCACTTCGGCTCCACCATCTGGTCGTAGATCTGCCGCAGCACCGGGGCCATCTTCTGGCTCACCCGGCCGGCCACGATCATCAGGTCCGCCTGCCGCGGCGACGCCCGGAACGCCTCCATGCCGAAACGGGCGATGTCGAAGCGTCCGCCGGCGGTGGCCATCATCTCGATCGCGCAGCAGGCGAGCCCGAAACTCGCCGGCCACAGCGAGCCCTTGCGGACATAGCCCGCGAGCCCTTCGACCGTGGTCAGCAGGAAGCCGCTCGGCAGCTTCTCCTCGATGCCCATATCCGACTCTTCTCTTCCGACTTAGCTTTTGGATCGCTGGGGGGGACAGGTCAGTCCCAACTGAGACCGCCACGCCGCCACTCGTACGCGTAGGCGACGGAGACGTTGAAGATGAACAGGGCCATGGCCCCGAGACCGAAGAAGCCGAGAGCATCGAAATGGACGGCCCACGGATAGAGGAACACGATCTCGATATCGAAGATGATGAACAACATGGCCGTCAGGTAGTACTTCACCGGGATGCGGCCCGCACCCAGAGGCGAGAGTGTCGGCTCGATGCCGCACTCGTAGGCGTCGAGTTTGGCACGGTTGTAGCGCCTCGGACCGACGATCCTCGCCACGATCACGGAGAAGACCGCGAACGCGACCGCAATCGCCCCGAGCACGAGGATCGGCACGTAGACATTCATGCCGTCTCAGCTCCCCTCTTCCCGAGCCTGTCCGCCCGATTCCCGGACGGTCGTTTCCGAAGCTACGCTCTTGTGAGTTATGCCACAGCGTACAAGGGAAGTCGTCGAGCCCGGTCGATTTGACCGTGCGAGTTCCAGGCGATCTCGAAGTACGGAAAACCCCTGCGGCACAGGCGCTCGATGCACCTTCGCGCAGCGGGAAACGGAGTCAGGAGAGCCTAAGCTGAGAGGCGGGTGCGTAGCAGCGCTATGACCGCTTCGGACAACCGGATCGGGTCGAGCGGGTGCGGCACCGCGGCCTCGGCCCGCGACCACGTGGCCAGCCAGGCGTCGTCGGGGCGGCCGGTCAGGACCAGGATCGGGGGGCAGTCGTCGATCTCGTCCTTCAACTGCTTCGCGATCCCCATCCCGCCCGCGGGCACCGCCTCCCCGTCCAGGACGGCAAGGTCGATACCGCCGGCATCCATCTGCCGGATCACCACGGGCGCGGTCGCCACCTCGACGTACTCCAACTCCGGGAGGTCGGGGTGCGGACGCGTCCCCAGCGCCAGAACGACCTTCTGGCGGGTGGTCGCATCGTCGCTGTAGACGAGGACACGCAACCGATCAGGACGGCTGGTGTGGGCGGTCGCGTCGGTCACGGACCCGATGCTACCGGTCCCCCGCCCTCCAGACCGGAGGCTCGCGTCGATCGAAAAACGGCGCGTCTACATCGAATTGGTTCCACCGGCGGCGCGAGCCGCCCGGCTACAGCTTCTCGGCGATGGCGAGCGCCGTCGAGCCGAGCTTCGGCAGGCGGAGATCGGCGATGGGGGTCAGCATGTTGCCGAGCCGGTTGGTGACGAAGGCGATCGACAGCCCGGTGTCGGCGTCGGCGAACGCACCCGACCCGCCCAACCCGTAGTGCCCGAAAGTATTCGACGGCTGCCTGCGACGTGCCACCATCCCCGCGTGGTAGCCGAGCCGCCAGTTCATCGGAATGCCCAGAACGTAGTCGCGGGCCGTCGTCTGCACCTGACTCAGCGTCGCCACGACGTCGGGTGGGAGGAACTCCACGCCGCCGACCGTTCCGCCGTTCGCCAGCGCCCCGTACATCCGCGCCAGCGCGCGGGCGCTGAACACGCCGTTCCACCCCGGCATCACGCTGTCGTGGATCGCGGGGTTGCGGACGAGGGCGTCGAAACCGGCGGGCATCCCGGCGTCGGCCACGTTGCGCAGACCGGGCAGCCGCGACATCGCGAACGACGTGGCTCCCCACGGAACGCCGAACGGGTTGATGTGCGGGAAGGTCCTCGCGATCCGGGCACGCTCGGCCGGCGGCACCTCGTACCAGAATTCCTTCACCCCGAGCGGTTCGGCGACCTCGGTGCGCACCAGTTCCGTGAAGGGTTTTCCGGCCGCGCGGGACGTCATTTCGGCGACGAGCGAACCGAATGTCACCGCGTGGTAGCCGGGGACCTTCAGCCGACGCTGATCCGGGGTCGCCGCGGCCAGTGCGGCGCTGACCAGGGAATGGTCCATCAGACTCAGCGGTCCGGGCACGAGCCCGCGTACCCGGTGCAGTCCGGCGCGGTGCGACAGCAGTTCGCGCACCGTGATCTCGTCCTTGCCCTCGGCGGCGAACTCGGGCCAGTACTGCGCCACCGGCGCCTCGTAGTCGATGATCCCGCGTCCGGCGAGACGGTGCAGAACGGTGGACGCGACGCCCTTGCCCGTGGAGAACGTGAGGGTGACGGTGTCGTCCTGCCAGAACGTGTCGCGGCTCGCCCACCCGGCCCACACGTCGACGACCGGTTCACCGTGGAGATAGACGGCCAGCGCGCCGCCGCCCTGGCTGGCGTCGTGGAAGAGTCCGAAGAACTGGTCGACGAGCATCGCGAACCGCCGGTCCGCCAGCATCCCCGCCGGCGGCCGTACCGTGCGGCCCATCAACGGCCACGGCGATGTGGTCGTCATATCGACTTCCCTCGGTCGCTTTTCACGTCAGTGACATGTGCATTTAACTTCCTCTTTACACACGGGAAGACGCTGTCGGCACCGCTTCAGGGCCTGTGTGATCGCTTCGTGGCCATACCGCAACGGGAAAGAGTGTCCTGGCGCTGGGGCGGTGACCCGACGCTGATCATTTCGGCTCCAGCGAGTGGAAGTAATCGGACCTGACCTCGACGTCCTCGACGAGACGCGTGGTGGTCTGGACACCCAGTGAATGCTCCTTCAACAGGTCGCACAGCCGGTCGCCGTCGATGAGGTCGATCGGCGGTGCCCCGTCCCTCTTGGACTCCGTGCGGGCGTCACCGGTGAAGGTCCCGGTGGTGATGAGCAGGCCCTTCTCGCCGCGGCCCGCCATCGCGCCGCGGAAATCGCGCACCGCCCCCGCCCCGACGCTGCCGCTGTAGCGCTTGCACTGGAAGAACACGGGGAAACTGAGCAGCGACAACTGGTACACGCCGAGCCCCTCGATGTCCCCGTCGCCGCCGCGACCGGTGACGGACGCGCTCGAGAATCCCGCCTCCCGCAGCAACCGCTGGGTCAGCCGCTCGAACGCGGGCGGCGACATCTTCAGGACCGTATCGAGGAGGAGGTCTTTCCAGTCCGCGTCGTTCTCGGCCTCGGCGATGTTGGCATCCGGCTCGTCGTTGCGGCGGGACGCCGCCTTCGCCGATTTGCGGGCGGCATTCTTCTTGCGGTTCTCGGCGGAGAACTCGGCGTGCAGCGGTCGAATCTCGCTCGCGGCGACCTCGCGGCCCTTCTCCGTCACACTCCACACCCCGCGCCTGCTGTTCGTGAGCAGACCCATCCCCTTGAGGTAGGTACGGGCCCACGCCAACCGGTACTCGATCTCGGTGCTGGGACCGTCACCGTGCAGCACACCCTGCACGTCGGACGAAAGCCCTTCTCGCTCAACGACGGCGCTGTCGAGCTCCTCGTTGGACGCCGAACCACCGAGAGCAATGGCAGCCTGAAGCGCTGGCCAGAGGAGGTCGACGTACTGAGGAACGTGAACAGTCATGGCCACAAGCATGCCGGAATCCACCCGGCCCTCCACACACGGACCCCGATCCGATCATCCCGGGGCGAGCCGAGCCTCCGCACGGTTCTCGCGCTGCGCCCGGTAGATCGTCTTCCCCGATCGCCGCACGATGAGATAAGCGAGTCCGACAGCGATCATCCCCGGCACCAGCACGCCGACGCTCCCCGTCATCTCCGCGACCATCAACATGACCGCGAGAGGAGCGCGGGCGATACTGCCGAAGCAGGCCATCATGCCGACGATGACGAAGGGCGCCGGATTGTCGGGGACTCCCGGGGCGATCGGTTCCAGCAGTCGCCACACTGCGGCGCCGGTGAACGCCCCGATCACCATTCCCGGGCCGAAGATGCCGCCGGATCCACCCGAGCCGATGGACAGCGACGTCGCGAGGATCTTCGCGAACGGCAACAGCAGCACGACCCACAGCGGGATGGCCGTGAGGTCGCCGCGGCCCATGGACTGCTGAATCCAGCCGTAACCGCTGCCCAGCACCTCCGGCAACACGAGAGCCATCAGTCCGACGAGCAGCCCGCCGACCGCCGGTTTGACGATCCGGCTGCCCGGCAGACGGTGGGTGAGATCGACGGCCGTGTAGAACGTCCCGCTGTACAGCAATCCGATCAGGCCGCCGAGCACACCGATGAGCGCGAACCACACCAGCTGGACCGGGGTGTCGAACACGTAGTCCTGCGCGGCGTGCCCGAACAGTGGCCCGAAACCGAGGAAGCTGCCGAACACGGTGTAGCTGACGATCGACGTGACCAGCGCCGGCACGAGCACCTCGAAATCGAAGTCTTCCTTGTAGGGAATCGTGCAGCACAACACCGCGCCGCCGAGCGGGGCGCCGAAGATCGCGCCGATGCCGGAGCCGATGCCGATCGCCACGGCGATTCGACCGTCCCGTGGGGACAGGTCCAGCCTGCGGGCGAGGAGCGATCCGAAACCCGCCGAGATCTGTGCGGTGGGTCCCTCGCGACCGCCGGACCCGCCGGACCCGATCGTGATCGCGGACGCGACCAGCTTCACGAGGACGACCCGGACGCGGATCATGCGGGGGTCCCGGTGGACGGCTTCGATCGCCGCGTCGGTGCCGTGCCCCTCGGCCTCCGGAGCCAGCGTGAACACGATGATGCCCGATACCAGACCACCCAGGCACACCACGAGCGGGATCGCCCACGGTCTCGTGAACTCCCTGCTGCCGACCGCCCCACCATCGCCCGCCGCGGTCGGCGGGTGGTAGCCCCCGATGCCGACGATCAGCAGTTGCGTCGCTTCCGACAGCGCGACGTAGAACACGACCGCTCCGAGCCCGGCGACGATCCCGATCACGACGCCGAGAACCAGCCATTTGCGGGTGTAACCCGAAGTCCGGATCCAGTTTCCGGCTGACGTCCCGATCGACCGCAGAGCCCTCGACCCGGGCGCCACCCGGATCACTCCAGCTTTCCGAAGACCGTTCGACCCTCCAGGATCGTGGCGAGCACCTCGAGGTCCGCGATGTCGTCTGGCTCCACCAGGAGCGGGTTGGCCGACAACACGACGAGATCGGCGTGCATGCCGGCGACGATCGCCCCGATGGCGTCCTCACTCCGTAGGTGCCACGCCGAGTTGATCGTCTCGGCGCGCAGGGCATCCGGGACGGAGATCCGTTCCTCGGGAGCGAGCACGCGCCCCGATCGGGTGCGGCGGGTGACGGCGTCGGCGATGTTGCGCAGCGGGTTGGTCGGGGTGACCGGGCCGTCGTTGTGGAACGAGATCCGCTGTCCCGCCTTGATCGCGGAAGCTGCAGCCGCCCAACATGCTCCGCGTTCGGGGCCGAACAGGTCGTCGACGAGCACGTCGCCCCAGTAGTAGAGGTGATCGACGAAAAGGCTGCACGTGACGCCGAGTTCGGTCGCTCGGCGGAACTGGTCCGGGGTCATCGCCCCGACGTGCTCGAGCCGGAGTCGGTGATCCTCGCGTGGGGAGTCGGCGAGCATCCGCTCCCACGCGTCGAGGACCAGGGCGACCGCGGCGTCACCGTTGGCGTGGCAGGAGATCTGCCAGCCGTTCTCGAAGTACGGCTTGCTGATCTCGAGAATCTCGTCCTCCGTGTAATTGGCCTCGCCGCGCGTTCCGGCGAGCCCGAGCGACCGGGTGACCTCCGTGTCGAGGTACGGAAAGCTGGTGGCCGCGTTGCCCACCCACGGCGAGCCGTCCGACCAGATCTTGATGCCCACCTGGCGCAGCAGGTCGTTGCCGACCCCGGGTGACACCTCGGAGGCGCGCTCCGGGTTCGACATCTCGTACAACCGCAGTCGGGTGGTGAGCGCACCGGATCGGGCGATCGCGGTCAGGGCGCTGCGGAACCGTGGGTCGAAGGCCATTTCGCTGGCGGTCGTGATGCCTGCCGCGTTCATCCGCGCGCACTCGGCGGCGAGGAGTTCGGGCAACCGCTCGGCGGCACCCGCGAGGATCGTGGCGGCCACCACCATCACGGCGGGCGCCTCGAATGCCGAACCGTCCAGTTCACCCGACTTGTCGCGGCCGAAGCTGCCGCCCTCCGGGTCCGGCGTGTCCTTGCTCAATCCGGACTCCCGCGCGGCGACGTCGTTGAAGTAGGCGACGTGCCCGGTGTTGTGCAGGATCACCAGGGACGTGTCGGGGGCGACGGAATTGAGCCATTCGCGGGTCGGTTCGGGCAGCCCCTTCTGGAGCAGGGGGTCCCAGCCATTGAGCACGGCGCCGTCGGGGTGTTCGTCGACGGCGCGGCGAACCGCGTCGACCACGTCCCCCGCGTCGGCGATCGTGACCGGTCTGATGTCCACCACCGGTTCGCCGAGCAGCACCGCGGAGTTCAGCGGGTGACCGTGCGCCTCGATGAAGCCCGGGAGAATGCATGCGCGGTGCAGGTCGACCGTGATCGTTGCCGGCCCGATCAGCGGAAACACCGCGGAGTCGTTGCCGACGGCGGCTATCCGCCCGTCGCGCACCGCGACCGCCCGAGCGCGTGGCGCGGCGTCGTTCATGGTGACCACGTCACCGAACAGCACCAGATCGGCAGCTTTTCCGTCGTTCGTGCCCATCAGTGCACCCTCCCGTCAGACCGGGCGCGGGCGAGAGCCCACGCGCCGGCAGCGAGTGTCGACTGTGACTTCAGATTACAACTACACAGCAGGTCGTATGCAGGAATAGTGCGTAACCAAGATCAGTTGCAGACAGGCATGACCGAAACACCGCTGCCCGTGGACGGCCTCTTCGAGCCGTTCGCCGTCAAATCCCTCCGGCTACGGAATCGCTTTGCAATGGCGCCTATGACCAGGGCATTCTCCCCCGACGGCATTCCCGGGGACGATGTGGCGGCGTACTACCGCCGGCGCGCGGCGGGCGGGGTCGGACTCGTCATCACCGAGGGGACGTACATCCCCGACCCGGCCGCCGGATCGCACACCCGGGTGCCGCTCCTCTACGGGCACGACAGCCTCGCGGGCTGGAAATCGGTGGTGGACGCAGTCCACGACGAGGGCGGGCAGATCATCCCGCAGCTGTGGCACCTGGGCGTCGAACGTGGCCCGCAGCCCCGCCTGAATCCGGAGGTGACCACCGCCAGCCCGTCCGGGATCGCCCTCGACGGGACTCGCCTGGGACGTGAATTCACCGCGTCCGATCTCGGCGCGCTGCGCGAGTCCTGGGTCGCGGCCGCCGTCAATGCGCGCGACGTGGGCTTCGACGGCATCGAACTGCACGGTGCGCACGGCTACCTGCTCGACCAGTTCCTGTGGGACCGCACCAACGTCCGATCCGACGGCTACGGCGGGTCGCTCGAGGCCCGCACCCGGTTCCCCGTCGAGGTGGTCGCAGCGATCCGCGACGCCGTCGGCGAGGACTTCGCGATCGTCTACCGCTTCAGCCAGTGGAAGTCGAACCACTACGACTCGCGGATCGCGCAGTCCCCCGACGAACTCGCGGCGGTGCTCGCGCCCCTCGTCGCCGCCGGTGTCGACGTACTGCACCCGTCTACCCGCAGGCACTGGGAACCGGCGTTCCCCGAGCTGGCCGGTGACGACGGGGAACTCAGTCTCGCGGGTTGGACCAAACGGCTGACCGGACTCCCCACCATCACGGTCGGTTCGGTGGGTCTCGACGACGTGTTCACGACAGCCTTCACCTCGGACGGCGCCTCGAACACCGCCGGTATCGACCGCCTGCTCCGGCAGTACGAGAACGGCGAGTTCGATCTCGTGGCCGTCGGCCGCGCGCTGCTGTCCGACCCCGAGTGGGTGCTCAAACTCCGCGAGGGCAGAACCGCCGAGCACGTCCCGTACAGCAACGAGCACCGGGCGGTCCTGCACTGACCGGGCCGGTCAGCTGTCCTCGACGGTGATCTCCACCTGATCGACGTTGACACCTTCGGGCGGGTTAGCCGTTCCGTCGACCGAGATGCGGCTCTTGTCGACACCCTGCGCCTCGAGCGCGTTGGCGACGGCCTGGGCGCGCTGATCGGCCAGGAGTTCGGCGGCCGCCTCGTCCGTGTTGCTCGCGTAGGCCTCGATCTCGATCTTGCTGTCGCCGGCCTTCATGGCGGCGGCCACCGCCCTGACCGTCACGTCCGAGACGGCGTTGAGCTCGGCGGTTCCCGACTCGAATCCGATCGGGACCGCCGCGATGGCCGAGTTGATCGCGTTCTGCGTGGCCTCGCGCGCGGTGTTCACGGCGGACGACGCCGTGGCCTGCACGCTACTGATCGCGCCTTCCACCCGGTCGGACGCCGACGAGGTCGTCGTGGTCGCGATCGGAGCCTCGTTCGAACTGTCGTCGGAGCAACCGGCCGCGCCGAGCAGCGCGATGGCGGCGACCGCGATACCGGTGACGATGGTCTTGCGCATGATGGGTTCCCCTATACGTCGGTATGTCCGGAAGGCGCTACACGTCGTGGGACGAGGATAGCCCCGCCGACGCCCGTCGACGGTGGTATTCGGGCACTGCCCGGCTCCCACATCGTGGGATCCCGCCCGCCGGATGTGAATCCGGACACGGGCTTCTCACCTGGTCGGAACCCGGTAATTCGTCTCGCGTTTCATTTCGGTTAAACCCTCGGATTGCGATCTCATTTCAATAACGGTAGGAAGGAATCCGGCGCCCGCTCAGCGCCGACATAAATGCCCACAACCGAGCAAGGAGTTAAAAGCATGGATCTCGCCTTCCTGTCCGAATTCTTCTCCGCCTTCTCCGACCTCGCCGGTGCCCTGGACTTCTTCTCGGGTTCCGCCGACGCATTGGGCGGTGGCGCAGACGCCGCAACCGCGGCCGCGGCCACGATTGGCTAGCATTTCCGCTGGCACAAGACTTGAACACCCGTGACGGGGTTCGCACGCTCAGGCGCGCGGACCCCGTCACGGCGTTGTCGGCCCCATTGATCCGACTCAATCACGTATCTATCACGACGAGTAATTCACAACGTGAACATGTTCATTATCCGCGTCACCAGCGATTTTCCCGGAATTGGTCGGTCGACCAATTGAACCGGCCGTCGAAGATCAACTTTTCCGCTTCACCGTTGATTTATTCCCGAAATAATCGGCCGCGGGGCATATTCGCGACACCCTCGTAACACGCGCACATTTCAGTGCACATGCGTACACTCAAATCTCGTGACCGACGCGCAGATCAGACGCCGCACCGAGGTGCGGGCCCTCGCCCGGCTGGCCCTCGAAGAAATCGGGGGCGCCGCCACCGGCATCGGCAGCATCCACCGCGCGATCTCGGATCGCGTCTTCGCCGGGATCCGACTCGGCGTCGGCTCCCACACGATCCCCGCCAAGCTGCTCCACGACGAGATCTCGGGCGCCGTGTACGCACTCGTCGCCGACACCGCACGTCTCAGTGGTTCCCTCGCAGGACGGTTCCTCGACCTCCCGTCGCCGGAGAACGTCGCGCCGTCCCAGACTCGCCGCGGGGCCCAGGCGATCGCCGCGATCCAGGGGCTGATCGGCGACGTACTGGAATCCGAGGGGTCACCGCTCGCCGAGCCCCTGGCGATACGGGTGAACGGTGTCGCGCTCGCCCCGGACGCGCCCACGCTCGCCGACGCCTTCCCGCGCGCCGGCGGCCGCATCGTCGTCTTCCTGCACGGCCTCGTCGAGACCGAGGACGCGTGGTCGCTGGGCCGCCGTCCCACCTACGGTGAACGGCTCGGGACGGACCTGGGGTACACGGCGCTGCAGATCCGGTACAACTCCGGCAGGCACATCTCGGACAACGGCAGGAGCCTGTCCGACCTTCTGGATGCGGTCACCGAGAACTGGCCGGTCGAGGTCGAGTCGATCGCACTCGTCGGGCATTCCATGGGTGGCCTCGTGGCCCGCAGCGCCTGCCGGATCGCCTTCCTCGACGACCGCCCGTGGGTGAGACGGGTTCGGCACGTCGTGAGTCTCGGCTCGCCTCACCTCGGCGCCCCGTTGGAGCAGGCCGTCCACTACGCGAGTGCCGGACTGGCCGTGCTGCCCGAGACGCGCGCGATCTCCGGGCTCCTGCGCAGAAGGAGCGCCGGCATCCGGGATCTGAACCAGGGTTCGCTCGTCGACGAGGACTGGCGCGATCGCGATCCCGACACGCTCCGCGCCGCGGCGTGCAGCGAGGTCCCCCTGCTCGACGGCGTGACGTACTGCTTCGTCTCCGCGACCATCACGCGCAGCCCGAGGCATCCGCTGGGCCGCCTGCTCGGCGACGGCATGGTGCTCGTGCCGAGTGCGTCCGGCCGGAACCGGACGCGGATGATCGGCTTCCGCGACGAGGACGGCATGCACCTCGCGCCCGCGAACCACTTCACGATGCTCAACCACGAGTCGGTGTACGAGAAGCTGCTGGAATGGCTCGGCACGCCGGAAGCCTGCTGACTCCGGACTCAGGCCATGGTCGTGTGCCACACGATGGCGGCGGCGAGCGCACCCGCGCCGTTCAATGACCAGTGCAGCGCGATGGGCGCGATCAGACTGCCGCTGCGGCGACGGAGCCAGGTGAACACGACGCCCGCGGCCGCGGTCGCGACCACCGCCGCGAGGATGCCGAGCACCTGACCGAGGACGCCGCCGCCGAGGAAGCTGGACAGCCCCTTGTTGCCCGACGTCAGTCCCAGCGAAGACGCGATGTGCCAGAGACCGAACATCAGCGAACCCGCCGCGAAGACACCACGGGCGCCGTACACGCGGTCGAGGGTGCCGTGCAGCACGCCGCGGAACGCGAGCTCCTCGGGGATGACCGTCTGCAACGGGATGACGATCATCGACGCGATGAGCGCACCGGACAGGGTGGCGTACCGGTCGGCCATGAAGAAGGGGCGGGTGATCGGCAGGGCTGCGCCGATCGCCACGACGCCGATAACGAGTCCCATCGCCGCCAGCGCGTACAGCGAACCCTTTCGCCAGTGCCGGGGCGAGAGCCCCAGTTCTGCCCAGCCGAGCCCGCGGCGCCGCGTGAGAACGAGCAGCACGACAGCGGCGATCGGAACGGTGGCGATACTCGCCCACGCGGTGGTGAAGTGCGCGATCAGATTCGTGGCTGCGAGGACGACCACCACGATCGCGATGTCCAGGTAGGCATGCAGCACGGGACGCTTGGCGCGTGCACCGGACTTCTCGCCGTCGACAGTTCCGGCGTACTGGACTTCAAGGGTCATTCGGCCGGCCGATCTGCTTCGTGTACACGCATCAAGTCAAGTGTACGGATTCGCCTCCGAAACCTCTGTGAGCCACGCCACTGCGCAGGTCGAAGCATGCCCCCGCGTCACAGGGCCGCCGGAGCCCGCGGCTAGCCTGAATACGAACTTCACACAACCCGCTGTCCAGGAGATAGAATGGCCGACTTCCTCTACGAGGACTTGCTGCCGATCGGTGAGGACCCCACCGAGTATCGGCTGCTGACCACCGAGGGGGTGTCGACTGTCGAAGGACCCGACGGCCGCACCTTCCTGTCCGTCGAGCCCGAGGCGCTGCGGCTGCTCACCGAGACCGCGCTCCACGACATCTCGCACTACCTGCGCAGCGACCATCTGACGCAGCTCACGAGCATCCTCGACGATCCCGAGGCGTCGGGCAACGACAAGTTCGTGGCACTCGATCTGCTCAAGAACGCCAACATCTCCGCCGCAGGCGTGCTGCCGATGTGCCAGGACACCGGTACCGCGATCGTCATGGGAAAGCGCGGCCAGCACGTCCTCACCCCCGGCGACGACGAGAAGGCCATCGCCCGGGGCGTCTATGACGCCTACACCCGGCTCAACCTGCGGTACTCGCAGAACGCGCCGATCACGATGTGGGACGAGAAGAACACCGGGAGCAACCTCCCCGCCCAGATCGAGCTCTACGCCGACACGGCGAGCGGGCACGAGAACGCCTACAAGTTCCTGTACATGGCCAAGGGCGGCGGCAGCGCCAACAAGTCCTACCTGTTCCAGGAGACCAAGGCGATTCTGAACCCGGACGGCATGATGCGGTTCCTCGAGGAGAAGATCCGCGCCCTCGGCACCGCAGCCTGCCCGCCGTACCACCTCGCGATCGTCGTCGGCGGCACGTCCGCGGAGTTTGCGCTCAAGACGGCCAAGTACGCGTCGGCGCACTACCTCGACGAACTCCCGAACGAGGGGGCGATCACGGGCCGCGGCTTCCGCGACCTGGAGCTCGAGGAGAAGGTGCTCGAGCTGACCCGTCAGATCGGCATCGGCGCACAGTTCGGCGGCAAGTACTTCTGCCACGACGTCCGCGTCATCCGCCTCCCCCGCCACGGTGCGTCACTGCCCGTCGCACTGGCCGTGTCCTGCTCGGCGGACCGGCAGGCCAAGGCGAAGATCACCCCCGAGGGCGTCTTCCTCGAGCAGCTCGAATTCAACCCCGGCAGGTTCCTCCCCGAGGTCACCGACGCCCAGCTCGACGCCGAGACCGACGGTGTCTCCGGCACCGGCAAGGGCGCGGCCGTGAAGATCGACCTCACCAAGCCGATGCCGGAGATCCTCGCCGAGCTGTCCAAGCACCCGGTGAAGACACGACTGTCGCTCACCGGCCCGCTCGTCGTCGCACGCGACATCGCCCACGCCAAGATCAAGGAGCGGCTCGACGCCGGCGAGGACATGCCGCAGTACCTCAAGGACCACCCGGTGTACTACGCCGGTCCGGCCAAGACCCCCGACGGCATGGCGTCCGGTTCCTTCGGACCCACCACCGCCGGTCGCATGGACTCCTACGTGGAGCAGTTCCAGGCCGCGGGCGGCTCGATGGTGATGCTCGCGAAGGGCAACCGCTCCAAGCAGGTCACCGACGCGTGCAAGTCGTACGGCGGCTTCTACCTCGGGTCCATCGGCGGTCCCGCGGCGCGTCTCGCCCTCGACTGCATCAAGAAGGTCGAGATCGTCGAGTACGAAGAGCTCGGCATGGAAGCGGTCTGGAAGATCGAGGTCGAGGACTTCCCCGCGTTCATCGTGGTCGACGACAAGGGCGAGGACTTCTTCGCCGGTGTCTCCACCCCCACCCTCACCATCGGCAAGCGTCCCGGCCTGTAGGCGGCTCCGCCGCCCGTGAGTGGTTGACGAGTCCCTGGACTCGTCAACCACTCACGGGTGCTA
Organism: Rhodococcus sp. JS3073; assembly: GCF_026810085.1. Taxonomy (NCBI): domain Bacteria; kingdom Bacillati; phylum Actinomycetota; class Actinomycetes; order Mycobacteriales; family Nocardiaceae; genus Rhodococcus; species Rhodococcus sp. JS3073. Next base: position 1,526,354 of record NZ_CP113951.1, read on the forward strand.
CGCACCTACCGCGATCTCGATCACCGGATTCTTCGCCGGGTCGAGCCGGCCGAGGAGTGTGGTCAACGTGTCGCGGTCGATCGCGACGCAGCCTTCGGTGGTGGTGCCGTCCGTGACGTGCAGGAACATCGCCGACCCGAGACCCGGAATGCGGGCGGCGTTGTAGCCGATCGCGACCGCGTAGTCGTACAGCGGACCGGCCGCGTACAGGTTCTCACTGTTACCACCGGGGCTCGCATCCTGCCGGACGTGCGTGTTGTACGTCGGCGAGAGCGGATTCGAATCCCACCAGTCCCGCCGATCCGACTGGAAGTACGGCATCGCCGTCTCGGGGGCGGGCTGCCTGCCGAACGCCTGCGCCAGCGGAAAGACACCGGCCGGCGTGCGGGTGGAGAATTCGTTCGCCGCACCGATTCCTTCCCCGCCGACGTCGGCGGGGACGGGGCCCGCGAACACCTGCCACGTGCCGTCCGCATTCCGTTCCCACGCGGTCAGTTCGGCGACCACTGCCCCCGCGGACGGGGCGTAGACCGTGATCACCTGGTCCGAGGCGCCGGAGAAGACCGCTCGGTCCGGGGCCGCGGAGGCGCCGGGTACCAGCACCAGCCCGATCAGAGCCACCATCAGTCCCGCCAACCACAGTCGACCCACCCGTAACGTCGTCATGGGGCGAGTGTTCCATCCTCGGGCACTCGTCGCGAGATTTTCCCTCCCCGCTGCTACACGCGGCAGAGGATCTCGCTGTGCAGGAGCGCGAACCAGCCGTCGTCCTCCCGCACCCACGAACGCCAGCCCGCCGCGATGCGTTCCAGGTCCGCCGCGGTAGCGAGCCCCAACTCGAGCGCCCGGTCCGCGTAGTTCGACTGCAGCGAGCGATCGGCCCAGGACCCTCCCCACCACTCGCGATCCTCGTCGGAGGAGAAACACCACGTGCTCGCAGTGTTCACGACGTCGCCGAGACCCGCCTCGTGCGCCCACGCCCGCAGGCGGCGGCCCGCGTCCGGTTCACCACCGTTCGCCCGCGCGATGGCCTTGTACAGCGTCAGCCATTCGTCGAGTGCCGGTGTCGCCGGAAACCACGTGAAGGTGCCGTAGTCCGCGTCGCGGGCGGCGACGATCCCGCCGGGCCTGCACACCCGCTTCATCTCGCGCAATGCCTGCACCGGATCTCCGACGTGTTGCAGGACCTGATGTGCATGCACGACATCGAAGCTGTCGTCGGGAAAGTCGAGGGCGTGGACGTCGGACACGACGGTCAGGGTGTTCGGGACTCCCCGCTTGGCGAACTCGTTCCGGGCCAGGGACAGCGCCTCATCGGTCATCTCGACGGCGGTGACGACTCCGGGAGCGACGAGTCCCGCGAGGTCGGCGGTGATCGTGCCCGGCCCGCACCCGACGTCGAGCAACGTCATGCCTGCGCGCAGGTGCGGGAGCAGGTAGCCGGCGGAGTTCTCGGCGGTGCGCCATCGATGGTTCCGCAGCACCGATTCGTCGTGTCCGTGGGTGTAGACCGTCTCGTCGCCGTTCATGCCTCCGACGCTAGCAACCTCGACCAGATAATGGGATCATCATCTCACCATCCAAGATCGCGGGAACCCCGGTCGCGGCAGGTCGTGAGTGTTACGTTGTTGCACACCAACAGGCAACCGAGGGACTGCCATGACTTTCAGCCTCGCTCTCACTCCGGCGCAGAAAGACCTCGTCGAGCGGACGCACGCCTTCGCGGAGAATGTGATCCGGCCGGTGGCGGCCGAGCACGACCGCGCGCAGGAGTTCCCGTGGGACGTTCTCGAGAAGGCCGCACAAGAGGGCTTCTACAGTCCGCTGTTCTACCGCGACCTCATCGGCGACCCGACGGGACTATCTCTTCCCCTGTTCATGGAGGAGTTGTTCTGGGGTTGCGCCGGAATCGGGCTGGCCGTCGTGATGCCCGCGCTGGCGCTGTCGTCGATCGGGCAGGCCGCGACGCCGGAGCAGATGCTGCGGTGGGCGCCCGAGTGCTTCGGCGAGCCCGGCAACCTGAAACTCGCCGCACTGTGCATCTCGGAACCCGAGGGCGGCAGCGACGTCCGCAATCTGCGGACCACCGCGACGCGCGACGGCGACGAGTGGGTGATCGAGGGGCACAAGATGTGGATCGGCAACGGGGGAATCGCCGACGTGCACGTCGTGAACGCCACCGTCGATCCGGATCTGGGCCATCGCGGGCAGGCGCTCTTCGTGGTCCCCGGCGGAAGCCCAGGCATCGAACTCGTCCGCAAGCTCGACAAGCTTGGCTGCCGCGCGTCGCACACGGCGGAACTGAAATTCCATCAGGTTCGGGTGCCCGCCGACCATCTGCTCGGTGGCGACGACAAGCTGCAGAACCGCATGCGGAAGGCCCGCGAGGTGCAGGAGGAGGTGGCCACCGGCGCGCCGCGACGGAAATCTTCCACCCTCGGCACGTTCGAGCAGACCCGCCCCATGGTCGCAGCTCAGGCGCTGGGCATCGCCCGCGCCGCGCTCGAATACGCCACCGAATACGCGAACCGCCGGGAGGCATTCGGCGGCCCGATCATCGACAACCAGGGCATCGCGTTTCCGCTGGCCGACCTCGCGACCCAGATCGACGCCGCGCGACTGCTCACGTGGCGGGCGTCGTGGATGGCGGCGGCGGGCGTGGAGTTCCGCCACGGCGAGGGCTCGATGGCGAAACTCGCGGCGTCGGAGGTCGCGGTGAAGACCACGGAACGCGCACTGCAGACGATGGGCGGGTGGGGGTACATCAGCGACCACCCCGTCGAGAAGTGGTACCGGGACGCCAAGCTGTACACCATCTTCGAGGGCACCAGCGAGATTCAGCGGATGGTGATCGGGCGCGCTCTCGGCGCCGCGGACGGCGCCCCGCCCCTGCACTTCGATCAGCCGACCGAGGGATCCGCGTTCAACCGGCGGTTTGGCAGGGGCACGTCCGTGCGCACGAAGGCAGGCGAATTCGCGATGTCGATGAAGGACCGGATGCCCGAGTCCGCGCAGCGACTGGCGATGAAAATCCTTGCTCCACCGAAGAAGTGAACCCTGTGAGATCAGGTCCAGAGAGCTGCCACCAGTACGGTGACGATGCCGAGCCCACCGACCACGTGGACCAGGTTCGGGTTCTCCTGCCCCTTGTTCTGCTTGCCCCGGACGATCTCGGCGAGCGCGACCACCACCAGTGAGAGCAGAAGCTTCACACCGATCTTGACGTGGTTGTAGTCCTTGTCCAGTGCGGCCTCGCCGAGCCCGACCAGGATCAGTCCCGTCACGAACTGGAGCCGCGCACCCCACACCATGACCTCGGAGATCCGCGGCGCCCCGAGCACCGCGAAATAGCCGCCGACGAGGGCGGCCATGCCGAGCAGGTGGCAGACGAAGACGAGGTTGTAGACGACGGTCATCTCCGCAGCCTAGCGACCTGCCCGGTCAGCCGGATACGATTCCCGCCTCGATCGCCGCCTCCCGGTACGACGCGGCCAGCGTGGCGACGGTTTCGTGGGCGTTGAGCCCGCTGGGGTTCGGGACCAGCCACAACTCCGCGCCCTCGAGGTCGCGCGGCTGCTTGCCCTTCTTCGCGGCACGCTCCCCGAAAGCCGTGCGATAGGCGGTGATTCCGGCGACGGCGACCACCCGGGGAGTGGTGTCGCGGACCACGGTGCGCAAGCGCTCGGCGCCGACGGCAAGCTCCTCACCGGTCAACTCGTCCGCCTTCGCCGTGGCGCGCGGGGCCAGGTTGGTGATGCCGACGCCCCGCTCGATCAGGTGCTCGCGATCCGCGTCCGACATCCCTGCCGTCGGATCGATCGGACGCTCGATGATCTCCGCGGCCAGCAGAGCCGGATAGAAACGGTTGCCCGGGCGCGCGAAATGCGCCCCCGTCGCGGCCGTCCACAGTCCCGGGTTGATCCCGACGAACAACAGTCGGCAGCCCGGTCCGATGAGGTCCGCAACCTCGGCATCGCGGAACGACTCCAACTCCGCACGCGTGAAGCTCACAGTCGGCCCGCCTCCGTCAGCCCCGCGACGGTGTCGGCCAGGGTCTCCGCCGAATCGCGGTACTTCACACCCAATTCGCTTTCACTCGGCCGGTCGTCGGTGTCCGGCATTCGCGTGTAGTACTCCATCGCGGCCTCGGAGATCGGGGTGTCGATGTGGACGAACCGGTCGACGGTGTCGACCAGCCTGCCAACCAGGCGCAACGCTACGTCCGGAACGGGGAACACCCCCATCCATTTGCCCGTGATCACGCTCAGCATCTCGGAGATCCCCGCGATCGGAATCCGGGGACCACCGAGCATGTACCGGCGGGCGCCGCGCCCCGGCTCGAGGAGGGCGGCGTGCGCGCTCGCCACCTCCCGGACGTCGACCATCGTCCACGCGGCGCTCCGCCCTGGCAGACCCCGAAGGTGGACGGCGGCCTCGACTGCCTGGGCGGCCTCGCCGAACTGGTTCCCGGCCGGCGGGCCGACGATCATGCCCGGATAAGTGATCGCGATCGGTGCGCCGTCGGCCTGAAGGTCGCGAGCGTACTGCTCCACACGCGCCTTGCTCCGGCCGTAGGCGTCGGGAGGCCCGCACACCGGCAGGTCTGGAGTGAGCATCCGGGCGTCGGGCTGGAACAGTGCGGCGATACTCGAGACGTAGACGATCGGGTCGAGGCCCAACTCGACCGCGGTTCCCAGCACGTTCTGTGCGCCGGCCAGGTTGGTCTGCAGCATCTCCTCCGCGCGGCGCGGGTCGACCGCGACCACGGCCGCGGCGTGGATGACGGCGTCGCAGCCGTCCAGCGCGCGGCGCACGGACTCGGCGTCCGTGATGTCACCGACCACGTGATCGGACGTGTCGAGTCCGAGTGCCGCGGCACTGGTCACGAGGCGAGCAGGATCCCGCACGAGGAAGCGCACCCGGTGGCCGGCGTCCACCGCCGCCTTCGCGCTCCATGCCCCGACGAAACCTGTTCCCCCCGTGACCAATACCAGCAACGTGAACTACACCGTCCTGGCGAGACGGTTGGCGAGCATGGTGGTGAACCGGGCGGGATCCTCGAGTTCGCCGCCCTCGGCCAGCAACGCCATCCCGTAGAGCAGCTCCGCGGTCTCCCCCAGCGCCGGATCCTCGTCGCGTTCGCCGTGCGCCTCCCGCAGCCCGGTGACGAGCGGGTGGGTCGGGTTCAGCTCGAGGATGCGCTTCGTGACGGGAACGGGCTGCCCGGACGCCCGGTACATCCGCTCGAGTGCCGGCGACATGCTGAACGCGTCGCCGACGATGCAGGCCGGTGACGTGGTCAGCCGCGTCGACAGCCGCACCTCCTTGACCTGCTCGCTCAGCGCGTCGGCCATCCAGGAGAGCAGGCCGGCGAAGTCCTTCTCCTGCTCCTCCCGCTCCGACTCGTGCGCCTTCTTGTCTTCCTCGGTGTCGAGGTCGACCTCCCCCTTGGCGATCGACTGGAACGACTTGCCGTCGAACTCGGGGACGGCACCGACCCACATCTCGTCCACGGGATCGGTGAGCAGCAGCACCTCGAAGCCCTTCGCGCGGAACGCCTCCATGTGCGGTGAACTCTCGAGCAGCTGCCGGGATTCACCGGTGGCGTAGAAGATCTGGTCCTGACCGTCCTTCATCCGCGCCACGTAGTCTTCGAGCGAGGTCAGCTCGTCCTCGCTGTGGGTGGACGCGAACGACGAGATACCCAGTAGCACCTCCCGATTGTCGGTGTCCGACATCAGGCCTTCCTTGACCGCACGGCCGAACTCCGCCCAGAACGTGCGGTAGTCGTCGGGCCGCTCGGCCTTCAGGTCCTTGATCGTGGTGAGGACCTTCTTGGTGAGCCTGCGCCGGATCGCGCGAATCTGCCGGTCCTGCTGAAGGATCTCACGAGACACGTTGAGGGACAGGTCCTGAGCGTCGACCACACCCTTGACGAAGCGGAGGTACTCCGGCATCAGCTGATCGCAGTCGTCCATGATGAAGACGCGCTTGACGTACAGCTGCACACCCGTCTTCCCGTCCCGCATGAACAGGTCGAACGGGGCGTGGGACGGGATGAACAGCAGGGCCTGGAACTCGAACGTGCCCTCCGCTTTCATCGGGATGACCTCGAGCGGATCGTCCCAGGCGTGGGCGATGTGCTTGTAGAACTCCTTGTACTCTTCTTCGGAGACGTCGTCCTTCGAGCGCGCCCACAGCGCCTTCATCGAGTTGATCGTCTCGGACGTCGTGGTGACCTCGTCCTCGCCGTCGCCCTCCGCGGGGACCGTGCGCTCGACGTTCATCCGGATCGGCCACGCGATGAAGTCGGAGTAACGCTTGACGAGTTCCTTGATCTTCCGTTCCGACGTGTAGTCGTGCAGGTGATCCTCGGCGTCCTCGGGCTTGAGGTGCAGGGTGACGGAGCTGCCTTGCGGGGCGTCGTCGACCGCCTCGATCGTGTAGGTGGCCTCGCCGCTCGACTCCCAGCGCGTGGCCTCGCTCTCGCCGGCCTTCCGCGTCAGCAGCGTGACCTTGTCGGCGACCATGAACGTCGAGTAGAAGCCGATGCCGAACTGTCCGATCAGTTCCTCGGAGGCGGCGGCGTCCTTCGCTTCCTTCAACTTGCGGCGCAGGTCTGCGGTGCCGGACTTGGCCAGCGTGCCGATGAGGTCGACGACCTCCTCGTGGGACATGCCGATGCCGTTGTCGCGGACGGTGAGCGTGCGCTGCTCCGCGTCCACCTCGATCTCGATGTGCAGATCCGACGTGTCGACGTGGAGTTCCTTGTTGCGGAAGGCTTCGAGCCGCAACTTGTCCAGCGCATCGGAGGCGTTGGAGATGAGCTCCCGCAGGAACGAGTCCTTGTTGGAGTACACCGAGTGGATCATGAGGTCCAGGAGTTGGCGGGTCTCCGCCTGGAACTCCAGTTGTTCGATTTTCGTGCTCACTTCGATTCCCTTCGACAGCAGAACCCTCGACACCAGATTCGTCGTCGGAATGATAGCCCGCGGCCGAATACCGGATTCATCGCGGCGAGAGGTCAGGATCCCGCCGCACCCGCGCCGAGACGGTCAGCCGGCGGCGTCCTCCTTCAGGGTGTGCGCGACCAGCGCGTTGGCGTGGCCGTGACCGAGGCCGTGCTCGGACTTCAGCCAGCTCACCAACTCCATGTGCTTGGTCAGCTCGGACGACCGGATGAGCGTCTGCCATTCACTGATCGGCCGACCGTACTTCTCCTCGATCGACGGGAAATAGGACGCGGGGCCCTTCACTGGTTCAGCCATGCGCGACAGGCTACCGGCACCCGCCGACACATACTGTCCGACAAGCATCTTCGGATGTCGCGCCCTCGCCGACGCCGACGTCCGTAAGCTGACTGCATGGAACGAACATCGGCAGGATGACGTCATGGCGGAGCTGATTCTGGGGCCACTGCTGAGACATGTCGGCACGAGCGACGCGACGGTGTGGGTCGAGACGTCGGAGGCGTGCACCGTCCGGGTCCTCGGCCACGAGGAACGCACGTGGAACGTGTCGGGTCACCACTATGCACTCGTCGTCGTGGAGGGTCTGGAGCCCGGGTCGACCACCCCGTACGAGGTGACCCTCGACGGCCGCCCGGTGTGGCCGTTACCGAGTGCCGTCCCGTCGGTGATCCGCACGCTCCGGGAGGACGACGACACGCTCGTCCTCACGTTCGGGTCGTGCCGGTTCGCCACGATGTCCACGACGGAGGGCAACCGGCATCTCGGCGCCGACGCCCTGGACGCGTACGCGGTGCGGATGGCCGAACAGTCCCCGGACCAGTGGCCCGACGCCCTGCTGTTGCTCGGGGACCAGGTGTACGCCGACGAACTCTCCCCGGAGACCGAGGCCCGGGTCGCCGAGATCCACGACGTGAACGAACCACCGGGGCCGCAGGTGCGCAATTTCGAGGAGTACACCTGGCTCTACGCCGAATCGTGGACGGACCCTCAGGTGCGCTGGCTGATGTCGACGGTGCCGACGTCGATGATCTTCGACGACCACGACGTCCGGGACGACTGGAACACCTCGGAGTCCTGGCGCGCCGAAATCGAGGCCACGTCGTGGTGGGAGGAGCGCATCGTCGGCGCGCTGTCCTCGTACTGGGTCTACCAGCACCTCGGGAACCTGGCGCCGAGCCACCTCGCCGAAAACGAACTGTACCAACGCGTTCGGAAGCACGGCGGTGACGTCGAGCCGATGCTCCGCGAGTTCGCGTCGGCCGCCGACGAGGAAGCGGACGGGGCCAAGGGCATGCAATGGTCGTATCGCCGGGACCTCGGGGCCGCGAGGCTGCTCGTCATCGACTCGCGGTGCGGTCGCATCCTCTCCGGCGGTCGCCGCGAGATGGTGTCCGACCCCGAATTCGCGTGGATCGAACGTCAGACCGAGGGCGACTACGACCACCTGCTCGTCGGGACGTCACTGCCGTGGCTGCTGCCCCGCGCCCTTCACGACCTCGAGTCCTGGGACGAACGGCTCGCCGCCGGGTCCCGCGGCCCGCGGGTGGCGGCCGTGGCGGAGAAGATCCGGCGGGGTGCGGACCTCGAGCACTGGGCGGCGTTCCGTGACTCGTTCGACCGGCTGGCCCGCCTCTTCGCCGAGGTCGGCGCAGGCCGCAAGGCCCGGCCGGCCGGCCGGGCGCCGTCCACCATCTCGGTGCTGTCCGGCGACGTCCACCACGCCTACGTCGCGCAGGCGCACTACGCCGAGAAGCTGCAGTCACTGGTGTATCAGCTGACGTGCTCGCCCCTGCACAACTACGTTCCGGCCGCCATGAAAGTGACGTTCCGGATCTCGTGGCGGCGCGCCACCGAGCGGACCGTGCGTTTCATCCTCGGCCGGGTGTCGCGGGTGCCACCCGTCCCCATCGACTGGTCGAAGGTCGCCGGACCGTTCTTCGGCGATCAGGTCGCGACGCTCCACCTGAACGGACGGGCCGCCCGCCTCGTGATGGAACAGGCACGCAACGACAGCGACGGCACGCCCCGCTTCAAGACCATGACCGACCTCGAGTTGACGACGGGAAACGACTACTGACGCTGCTCGGCCGTCGACTTCAGCTGCGCGAGCCCCTTCTCGAAGTCCTTGCCCACCATCTTGTCCATCGGGAAGAGGACTCCCACGATCTTGAAGAAACGGTTGGTCTTACCGGTCATCTGCCAGCGGACGGTGGTCCCGGCGCTGTTCGGCTCGAGGAGGAACGTCGTGACGTTGTCGGCCTTGAACGGTTTGAGGAACTTCAGGTCGAGCACGACCTTCGAACCGGGCACCGACTCGGTGATCACCATCGACCCCGCCCCCGCCTTGCGATTGCCCTCCCAGGCGTAGGCGGCGCCGACGCCCGACTCCGGGCCGGAGTACGTGCGCTTCAAATCGGGATCGACGTTCTCCCACGGCGACCACGACTGCCACTGCCGGAAGTTGTCGAGAAGCGGCTGAACGACGTCGGGGCTCGCATCGATGACGGTGGAACGTTCGACGAGGAAGTCGTCCGAGGCCATGCCGGTCTCCATTCGGTAGCGGGTGTGGTGGAACGAGGTCGCGCCCACCTGTCCAGGTGGAAGATAACGCCTCGCCGGCGGTCGCGCGCGCGGTATCGTCGGGAGCGACCCAACGACAGTGCTGTGGTGGGGGTAGCAGTGACGACCGAGACGGATCTGATCCGCAATATCGCTCTGGTGGGACATCAGGGTAACGGGAAGACGACGCTCGCGGAGGCGATGCTGTTCCGCGCCGGTGTCGTCACCCGGCCCGGACGCGTCGAGAGCGGTAACACCGTGCTCGACACCCAGCCGGAGGAACACGACCGCACCCAGTCGCTGACGCTCGGCCTGGCCTCCTTCTCGTGGGGCGACTACCGGATCAATCTCCTCGACCCGCCGGGCTACGCCGATTTCGTCGGCGACGCGATGACCGCGCTCCGGGTCGCGGACGTCGCCGTGTTCGTGATCGACGGAGTCAGCGGTCTGCAGGTGAACGACGAGTTGCTGTGGCAGGTGGCCGGCGAGCGATCCATCCCGCGCATCCTGTTCGTGAACAAGATGGACAAGGAGCGGGCGTCGTTCGATGTCGTCCTGGCCGGGATCCGCGACCATTTCGGGTCCGGAGTCGAGCCGGTCGACCTGCCCGTCGGCGAAGCGTCGGCGTTCACCGGGGTCGCCGATCTCCTCACCGAGCACGTCATCCTCTACGACAGCGGGTCCGCGAACACGAGCGACGAACTGCCCGCCGACATCGCCGACCGCGAGCACGAACAGCACGAGCATCTCGTGGAGGACGTGGTCGAGATCGAGGACGACCTGCTCTCGAAGTATCTCGACGGGGAGGACATCTCCGTGGCCGAACTCGAGCATGCCCTCCGCGCGGGTTTCGCCGCGGGCTCGCTGTGGCCGGTGCTGTGCGGGTCGGCCGTCGATGCCATCGCCGTCGACCGGTTGCTCGACTTCGTGTGCCGGATCGCGCCCGCACCGTCGGAGGTCCCCGGCATCGAGGTCGTCGGCGACGGGGTCGCGGAGGTGCGGTGCGATCCGTCCGGAGACCCGCTCGCGTACGTATTCAAGACGCAGACCGACGAATACGTCGGACAGGTGGCGCTGTTGAAGATCCTCTCCGGCACCGTGCATGCCGACGACATCCTCGTCAACCAGCGCACCGGTGCGAAGGAGCGCCTGCACAACCTCCTTCGCGTCCTCGGCAGCAAACACACCGCGATCGACACCGCGGAGGCGGGCGACATCGTCGGCGCCATCAAGCTGACCGACGTCTCGACGGGCGACACCCTCGCGCCGATCGGCTCGTCCCTCACCGTGCCCCCGATCGTGCACCGGCGTCCCGTCTACGGAATTGCCGTGGCCGCCGAGAGCGCGGGCGACGAGGACAAACTGGCGACCGCCCTGGCGGAGCTCGTCAGCGACGACCCGACGCTGGAGGTGACCCGCGACAGCGAAACCCATCAGACGGTGGTCCGGGGCGCCGGCGACGTGCACGTGCAGGTGGCGCTGACCCGATTGAAGCGGCGGTACGGCATCACCCTCCAGACCGAACCGGTCAAGATCGCCTACCGCGAGACGCTGCTCGGCACCGTGGAGACGGAGGGCCGCCACAAGAAGCAGAGCGGCGGCCACGGCCAGTTCGGGGTGGCGACCGTCCGCTTCGAGCCGCTCCCCCGGGACGAGGGCTACGAGTTCGTCGACGAGACCCGCGGTGGCGTGATACCCAAGTCCCTCATTCCCGCCGTCGGCAAGGGAATCGCCGAATCGATGGGACGCGGAGGCCGGCACGGATTTCCGCTCGTCGACCTGCGGGCCACCGTTCTCGACGGCAAACATCACTCGGTCGACTCCGACGATTTCAGCTTCCGGATGGCGGGGGCACTCGCCCTCCGTGCGGCCATCGACAAGGTGGGCACTCTCGTCCTCGAACCCGTCGACCACGTCGAGGTCACGGTGCCGTCGGCGCTCCAAGGTGACGTGATGGCGGATCTCGGACGGCGGCGCGGCCAGATCGAGGGCACCGAACCGGCAGGGGACGGCGAGATCACCGTGATCGCGTCGGTGCCGACGAGCGAGGTCACCGACTATCCGGTCGCGCTGCGTTCGATGACACACGGGCGTGGCCGTCTCGCACTGAGTTTCAAGTGCTACCAGGAGCGGCCCGAACCGCGCTGACAGTGACCGCAGGCGCGAACACTTCGTGAGCCGCCGCTAGTGCTCGCGACCGGTCCGCAGCCGCGCGGCGAGTTCCGCGCGGCTGCGGACCCCGGCCTTCGCGTACACCGATTTCAGGTGGTCCTGGACGGTGTTCACCGTGATGCCGCGGCGGTCCGCGATCTCGGACGTCGCGTAGCCGGCCATCACGTCGGCACACACGTCACGCTCGCGTGCGGTCACCGCATACGCCGCGAGCAGCAGTCCCGTGAGCTCGCCACCGACGGCGGGTTCGAGGGTGACCACCGTCTGCGGTTCGTCGCCGCCGATCAGGGCCGTGGCGCGCACCAGAATCCAGCCTCCCTCCGCATCGCGGACACGCGCCTTGAAGATCCCCGAACCGCTCGACCGCGCCCCGAACGTGGCGGCCCGCAACACCACGGTAAGCCTGCCCGGGGCCACCGCGTCGAAGCGATCCTGCCAACCGCGGGCAGCGGCCGTGAGGGCAACCGGATCGCCGGCGGCATCGGTCAGCACCACCGCCGGACCCTGGTCACCGCCACCGGAGATCGCCGGGGCGTGCACGGACGCGGCCCGTGTCGCGACCGCCAGGCCGGGGGCCACGAGCGTGAGGAACTCGAGCTCACGGTCGGTAAAATCCGGTCCGGACCGCACGAATCCGGCTGCGCCCCAGCACACGCCGTCGACGCGGAACACGAGGCGGACCTCGCTGCCGAGCCCCAGCGGCGCCCACACCGCGCCGTGACGGATGCTGTGCGCCACGTCGTCCGCGGGTAGGTCCGAGGCCCGCGCGACGGTTCGGCCACTGCGGGCGAGTTCGGCGAACGTGCCCGGATCGTCGCCGTTGTACTCGGATTCGGCGAGCAGCGGCTCGTACTGCTGCGGTATCCGGCTGCGCCCGCTGGTCATCGAACTGATCGCGAGTGTCTCCGGGTCGAGCATCGCCCAGCACGTCAGGTCGCTGCGCACTGTCTCACCGACCAGTTCGATGGCGCGCTCGTGCAGCTGCGTGACACCGGCACCCGATCCCGCGACCGCAAGCACCTCCCGGCGCAGCTTTTCCGCCCGGACCTCTAGCATGAACACAGTATGCGCTGGTCACAGGCACACCACCATCCCAGATTTCGGGGATGGGCAGCGAGGTGCGCCGGTTCTACGGTCGCGGTATGTCCACCCACGTTCACGTCATCAGAGCAGGCGACGGCAGGCACCTCACCGCACCGGACGCCGACATCACGGTCCTGGTCGGTGGCGATCACGCCGGCCGGGCGTACGAAGTCTTCCTCGTCGAAGCGTCCCGGTACGCACCGGACGGCCCGCTGCACGCCGAGCCGTGGTCGAAGTCCTACCACGTGCTGCGCGGCCGGATTCTCGTCCAGGCCGGAGACACCGGATACGAGCTCGAGGCCGGGGAAACCATCGCCATCGAGGCGGGAACGATGAATACGTTCACGGTCCTCTCCGAGTCCGCCGACTTCCTCCTCGTCACCGCCGGGGCGTCCAACAGCGGCTTCTTCGGTGATCTCGACGCGGTCGGCCGTGGCAGGCACTCGCCGGAGGAAATGGACCGGCTGCTGCACGAGGTCACCGATCGGTACGGCGTCGAACTCGCGACCGGGGCAGGTGCGCCGTGATCATCGTCGCGCAGATCGCCACACTGATCGCCGCAGGCGTGCACCTGCTGGCGTTCGTGTGGGAATCGTTCCTGTTCCGCAGGCCGTCGGTACACGAGGGCATCTTCCGGATCCCGAGCGGCGACGTGCCCGCCGCCCATCTGTGGGCGTTCAACGTCGGTTTCTACAACCTGTTCCTCGGTTCCGGCGCCATCGCCGGCGTCATCCTGTGGTGGGCGGGCCACGACACTCCGGGTCGCACCCTCGTCGTCTACACCTGCCTCTTCATGTTCCTGGCGGGCATCGCCCTGGCCGTGTCGGACCGCATGGCACTCAGCCGACAGCGCGGCGACGGCGTCGTCGGCGCACTGTCACAGAGCGTGCCCCCGCTGGTGGCCCTGATCGCGCTGGCGATCGGGTGACACCCACGGCGTCCGATTGCCAGGAACTTCTCAGGGTCGACCGAACGGATCCTTACTCGCGGTCGGCATGATGGGAACCATGTCCCAGGTGACCGTTCTCGCCATCGGTGGCACCGGAGAGTCCCACCCCGACGACCACCGACGCCACGTCACCGGACTGTTGCGTGACGTCACCGACGCCCTCGACGACCGGTTCGCGTCGCGGTGGGTCGGCTATCCGGCGTCGTACGGGCCGGTCGCGGCGGGCGGACTGAGTTACCGGCAGAGCACCGAGGTCGGCGTCCGCCGCTTGATCGACGCCATGGAGGACGCTCCCGGACCGGTCATGCTGATCGGGTACTCGCAGGGATGCACCGTGATCCGTGAGGTGCTCGGGCAGATCGCCACCGGGGCCCTGCGCGCCGACAACCTCTCCGCGGTGGGTCTGGTCTCCGACCCCGAGCAGCCCGCGGGGGTGGTACCGGGCTGCCGCGGGCGCGGTGTCGCGGGCGACGGCGCCCCGATCCCGGACTCGGTGCCGGTGCAGTGGATCGCGCACCCGGACGACATGATCTGCAATGCCAGCGAAGACAGCTATGTGCGCGACATCGCGGACCTCACCCGGTGGATGTCGTTTCGCGCGATGCGGACGTGGCTTGCGCAGACGTGGGAACTGATCCGCCACAACAGCTTCCAGAACGCGACCAAGACACGTGTCAGCCCTCGGCAGTGGCGCACCGACCTGCGCCGCCTGCGGACCGCGGCGATCGAGGTGCTCGGCTACCTTCCGCCGCGCCTCGTCTGGCGCGGTGTGCGCGTCGTCAACGCACGGGGCGGGCGACACGTCGCGTACGCCAGCGAACCACTCGATGCGAGCGGGCTCACCGGATGCCAGATCCTCGCCCAGTGGCTGCAGGTGCGGGCGACGTTCGAACCGCCTCTGCGCGTCGCGGCGTAAGGGTCGCGCCGATCAGGCGTCGCTGCGCGGACGCAGCGGAGTGAGCATCCGGCGGGGTGCACGCAGAGCCACGGCGACGGCGTCGCTGCGGGGATGGACGGCCTCCCCCGGTCCGGGCGCGACCACCAGGTCCTCGGGGCCCGGGATCGTGCCGCAGTCGGGGCATTGCCCGAAACGATCGAGTTGCGTTCCGCACTCCGCGTGCGAGAACACGCGGCCGGGGTAGCTGCCGGGCGACACGTACTGCTCACCCCATTGCGAGAGCGCATAGATGCTCGGCCACAGAGCTTTTCCGGCCTCGGTGAGTTCGTACTCGGGATGACCGCCGTCTGCGACCCGGACGAGGACGCCGGCCTCGACGAGAGCGGTCAGCCGATCAGTGAGGACGGCGCGGGAGATGTCGAGGTGGGCGAGCAGATCGCTGAAGCGGCGGACGCCGTAGAAACAGTCGCGCAGCACGAGCATCGTCCACCGCTCACCCACCACCTCGAGGGCGCGAGCGAGGTTGCAGTTCTGCTGCGAGTACCCGGTTCCCAGTGCCACGCCCACATGCTATCGCACCTCAGTCTTGTCACCAGACCAAATTAGTTCTAAGTTCAGTCTTGTGAACAGACCAACCGCGCTTGCCCCACCGATTCGCGCACGCTCGCCCCGCCCGGGGACCACACTGTCCGTCGCATCGCTCGGGACGTTCGTCGCCCTGGTCGCGTTCTGCGCCCCGCTGGGCAACATGCCCACCGTTGCCGCGGCTCTCTCGGCAGGCCCGGCAGCACAGACGTGGATTCTCAGTTCGATGAGCGTGGGCCTCGCCGCGGTCTTGCTGACCGCGGGCGCACTCGCCGACGACTACGGCAGGCGCCGGGTGTTCCACTGGGGCGCCTGGCTTCTCGCGGTGGGCGCCGTGGTCGGCGCGGTCAGTCAGGAACCCGTCCTGTTCATCGTCGGGCGACTGATCCAGGGAGTTGCGGGCGCGGCATTGATCGCGGCCAGCCTCGGCGCCGTCGCACACGCATTCACCACGCCGGCGGCGCGGGCGACGGCGAGCGGGATCTGGGGCGCGAGCGTCGGCGCCGGCATCGCCGTCGGCCCCGTCCTCGCGGGCCTCCTCGACCTCGCCGGGTGGTGGCGCGGCCTGTACTGGGCACTTGCCGTCGCGTCACTCGTGATCGGACAGGTCGCGACACGTGCACTGGCGGAATCACGCTCCGCCGTCCCGAAGCGGATCGACGTTCCGGGAGCGGTCACGCTGTGCGCCGCGATGGTCCTGGTGCTCGTCGCACTCGTCGAGGGCAGGCAGGGGAACACCGCCGCCACCGTGCTCTGCGGTGTCGGCGCAGCCGTGTTCACCCTCGCCTTCGTCGCGGTCGAGCGGCGGCGACCGTTCCCGATGCTCGACCTCGCGTTGTTCCGTCGACGCGACTTCCTGGCCGCCACCCTCGCGGCCCTCGCGACCGGGGCCGGCATCATCGGCCTGATGTCGTTCGCGTGCACGTTCCTGGTCAAGACGATGCACGTCAGCACGCTGGCCGCGGCCGGCGTGATCGCCCTGTGGTCGGGCACGAGTGTCGTGGCGTCGCTGCTCGCCCGCCGACTTCCCGCTCGGCTGGCCGGGTCGCCGCAACTCGTCATCGGCCTAGCCGGCGTCGGCGTCGCCATGCTCACGATGACGGGCCTCTCCCCCGACTCGTCCCTGCTGCGCCTCGTCCCGGGACTGCTGCTCGCCGGCGTCGCCAGCGGGCTGCTCAACGCCGGCCTCGGCCGCCAAGCCGTCGCCAGCGTGCCCGCCGACCAGGGCGGACTCGGCAGCGGCGCCAACAACACCGCCCGCTACCTCGGCTCGTCCATCGGCGTCACCGTCGTCAGCATCATCGCCCTCGACCCGGCAGGCACCGTCGACGGCATGGTGTCGGGCTGGAACTACGCCGCCGTCACCACGGGGTTGATCTCACTCGTCGGCGCAGGAGTCGTCGGAGTGCTCGTGCGGGGCGCAGCCGTCAGACGTTGAAGCGGAACTCCACCACGTCGCCGTCGGCCATGGTGTAGTCCTTGCCCTCCATGCGGACCTTACCTGCGGCCTTGGCTGCGGCCATGGATCCGGCGGCGACGAGGTCGTCGAAGGAGACGATCTCGGCCTTGATGAAGCCGCGCTCGAAGTCGGTGTGGATGACGCCGGCAGCCTGCGGGGCGGTGTCGCCCTTGTGGATGGTCCAGGCGCGCGATTCCTTGGGGCCCGCGGTGAGGTAGGTCTGCAGGCCGAGGGTGTGGAAGCCGGTGCGGGCGAGTGCGTGCAGGCCGGGCTCGGACTGTCCGATCGAGTCGAGCATCTCCTGCCGGTCCTCTTCGTCCAGCTCCAGCAATTCCTGCTCGACCTTGGCGTCGAGGAACACGGCGTCCGCGGGGGCGACGGAGGCGCGCAGTTCGGCGACCTTCGCTTCGTCGGTGAGCACGGCCTCGTCGGCGTTGAACACGTACAGGAACGGCTTGGTGGTGAGCAGGCTCAGCTCGCGCAGCAGCGCGAAGTCCAGCTTGTCCTTCGCGCTGAACAGGGTCTTGCCCTCGTCGAGGACTTCCTGCGCCTTCAGCGCCTCCTCGTGGATGGGCTTGAGTTCCTTGTTCTTCTTCGCTTCCTTCTCCAGACGCGGCAGCGCCTTCTCCAGCGTCTGCATGTCGGCGATGACGAGCTCGGTCTCGATCACCTCGATGTCGGATGCCGGGTCCACGCGGCCGTCGACGTGCACGACGTCGTCGTCGTTGAACACGCGAACCACCTGACAGATGGCGTCGGCCTCGCGGATGTTGGCGAGGAACTTGTTGCCGAGGCCGGCGCCCTCGGAGGCGCCCTTGACGATGCCGGCGATGTCGACGAACGACACCGTGGCGGGCAGGATGCGCTCGGAACCGAAGATCCGGGCGAGCTCGGACAGCCGCGGATCCGGCAGTTCGACCAGGCCGACGTTGGGTTCGATGGTCGCGAACGGGTAGTTCGCGGCCAGCACGTCGTTGTTGGTCAGCGCGTTGAACAAGGTGGACTTGCCGACGTTGGGCAGTCCGACGATTCCGAGGGTAAGGCTCACGGTCGTTGGATTCTACGGCGTCGGCGTCCGATCAACGACCATCGGCCTCACCAGCTGGAGGTATCGCTGTTCGCGACGAGCGCGATGATCAGGATGGCGTACCCGACGACGAAGACGACGATCAGCGCCACCCAGATCCACAGGGCGATCTTGCCGAGTGCCTTGGCACGGTCCGACGCGTACTGGGCGCCCTGGTAGTCGCCCATCGCCCACTTCGGGTAGACGTCGTGGACGTGGTTGAACGCCGCGAACGCGAGCGGCCAGAAGAAGAGGACGGCGGCCACCGCCCACCCGGCGTTCGAGGGCGGCAGCGGCGGCGGGCCGTACTGCCCCGGGTACGGCTGCGACTGCGCCGGCTGCTGTTGCTGCGTCGGGTACTGGTAGCCGTACGCACCCGTGTCGCCGGGCTTCGGCGGCACCGGATTGCTCGACGATTCCGGATTGCTCGGTGACTCCGACATGACTCCCCCTGTCGTGGCAGCTGACCTCGTGCGTCCACTATTCCACCTGCCTCCCCATGTGAGTGGGAAAGTGCGCCGGAGTACGCGTCGGCACTCACGTGAGGTTCTAGTCTCAGCGAGTGACCCGCTGGTTGATCGTCCTCGCGTTATGGATCCTCGGACTGGGCGCTCTCGCCCTGACCCTCGGTGTGGCGACCGGGTGGTGGTTCGCCGCGGTCGTCGTTCTCGCGCTCGCAGCCCTGGGGACGTGGGATCTGCTGCAACGGCGGCACAGCATTCTGCGGAACTACCCGGTGCTGGGGCACGCACGGTTCCTGCTCGAGAAGATCCGCCCCGAGATCCAGCAGTACTTCATCGAATCGTCCACGGATGGAACACCCTTCGACCGCGACACCCGCGACCTCGTCTACGAGCGCGCCAAGGGCACCCTCGCCGAGGAACCGTTCGGCACCGAACGGGACGTGCACGCCGTCGGCTACGAGTTCATGGCCCATTCGCTGCGCGCCCGGATGGCGCCGCCCGAGCCGCCGACCGTCCGCCTCGGCGGCCCCGACTGCGAACGGCCCTACGACATCGCGCTTCTCAACGTGTCGGCGATGAGCTTCGGCTCGCTCTCCGCCAACGCCATCGAAGCCCTCAACGCCGGGGCCGCACGCGGCGGGTTCGCCCACGACACCGGCGAAGGCGCGATCAGCCCGTACCACCGCAAACACGGCGGCGACCTGATCTGGGAGATCGCGTCCGGCTATTTCGGCTGCCGGACGGACGACGGCCACTTCGACCCCGGCAAGTTCGCCGAACACGCGGCCTCAGACCAGGTGAAGGCCATCTCGATCAAGCTGTCGCAGGGCGCGAAACCCGGGCTCGGCGGTGTGCTGCCCGGAGCGAAGGTGTCACGGGAGATCGCCGAGACCCGCGGCGTGCCGGCAGGACAGACAGTGATCTCCCCGCCCTCGCACACCGCGTTCTCCACCCCGAACGAGCTGATCGACTTCATCGTCACCCTGCGAAAGCTCTCCGGCGGCAAACCCGTCGGGTTCAAATTGTGCGTCGGATCGCGTACCGAGTTCCTCGGCATCTGCAAGGCGATGCTCGAACGCGACGTCACCCCGGACTTCGTCATCGTCGACGGCTCCGAGGGCGGAACCGGGGCCGGTCCAGTGGAATTCGAGGACAACATGGGCATGCCCCTGACCGAGGGGCTGATGCTCGTGCACAACGCGCTCACCGGCGCCGGACTGCGGAACCGCATCAAGATCGGCGCGTCCGGGAAGGTCGCCAGCGCATCCGACATCGTCAAACGGATCATCCAGGGCGCCGACTTCACACTGGCCGCCCGCGCGATGATGTTCGCCGTCGGGTGCATCCAGGCGCAGATGTGCCACACCAACCGCTGCCCCGTCGGGGTGACGACGCAGGACCCGGCGCGAACCCGCGCACTCGACGTCCCCGACAAGGCGGCCAGGGTGTTCCGGTTCCAGAAGTCGACGGTGGCCGGCGCCCAGCAGATGTTGGCATCGATGGGTCTCGACAGCTTCGACCAACTGACACCGGCGATGCTCAACCGGCGGATCGACGGCGTCACCACCCGCACCTATGCGGAACTGTACGAGTGGCTGATGCCCGGCGAACTGCTCGAGGATCCGCCCTCGGATTGGCTCACCGACTGGATCGACGCCGATTCGTCTCGCTTCTGACGTCGTTTTTTCGTCGAACCGAACGTCGGCACAATAGGGTGACGGGGGCCACAAAAGATGTGGCAACTGTCGACGGCGTCACCCCTGGCACACAATGACGACGGGGGCGCTGGGAAGGAGTTCGCGATGGCCCTGAGAGCCGCCCCCGAATCCGAGATCGAGTACCTGAAAACGGATCCGGACCTGCCAGCGGTCGGCGTCGTGGACCGCACCCCCATCTCACCGGCGGCGCGGATCACGTTCGCCGTCCTCGGCCTTCTCGGCGGCATCGCCTGGGTGATGATCGCGTTCGTCCGCGGCGAGAACATCAACGCCGTCTGGTTCGTGGTGGCCGCCGTCTGCACGTACCTCATCGCCTACCGCTTCTACGCGCGGCTGATCGAGCGCAAACTCGTCCAACCCCGTGACGACCGGGCCACCCCCGCCGAGATCCTGGAGAACGGCAAGGACTACATGCCGACGGACCGGCGGGTGCTGTTCGGGCACCACTTCGCCGCCATCGCCGGCGCAGGCCCCCTCGTCGGCCCCGTCCTCGCCGCGCAGATGGGCTACCTGCCCGGCACGCTGTGGATCATCATCGGCGTCGTCTTCGCCGGAGCCGTCCAGGACTTCCTCGTCCTGTGGATCTCGACGAAACGCCGCGGACGCAGCCTCGGTCAGATGGCCCGCGACGAACTCGGCGTCGTCGGCGGTGTCGCCGCCATGATCGGCGTCTTCGTCATCATGATCATCCTCATCGCGGTGCTCGCCCTCGTCGTCGTCAACGCGCTCGCGGAAAGCCCGTGGGGTGTGTTCTCCATCGCCATGACCATCCCGATCGCCCTGTTCATGGGCGTCTACCTGCGGTACCTGCGCCCGGGCAAGGTCGCGGAGGTGTCGCTGATCGGCGTCGTGCTGCTGCTCCTGGCCATCGTGTCGGGCGGCTGGGTGGCCGACACCGGATGGGGCGCCGACTGGTTCACGCTCTCCAAGGTGACCATCGCCTGGCTGATGATCGCCTACGGTTTCGCCGCATCCGTTCTGCCCGTGTGGCTGCTGCTGGCCCCGCGCGACTACCTGTCGACGTTCATGAAGATCGGCACGATCCTCCTGCTCGCCATCGGCATCCTGGTCGCACGACCCACCATTCAGATGCCGGACGTCACCACCTTCGCGATCCAGGGCAACGGTCCCGCCTTCGCCGGATCGCTGTTCCCGTTCCTGTTCATCACCATCGCGTGCGGCGCGCTGTCCGGCTTCCACGCCCTGATCGCGTCCGGCACCACCCCCAAACTGCTGGAGAAGGAGAAGCAGACCCGCCTGATCGGCTACGGGGGCATGCTGACCGAGTCGTTCGTCGCGATCATGGCGCTCGTCACCGCGTGCATCATCGACCAGCACCTGTACTTCGCGCTCAACGCGCCGGCCACCCTCACCGGTGGGACCCCCGAGACGGCCGCTGCGTATGTGAACAGCCTCGGACTGTCCAGCCCGAACATCACCGCGGACACCCTCTCGCAGGCGGCGGCGGGCGTGGACGAGGAGTCCATCATCTCGCGCACCGGCGGTGCGCCGACGCTCGCGTTCGGCATGTCGCAAGTGCTCAGCCAGTTCCTCGGCGGCGCCGCCCTCAAAGCGTTCTGGTATCACTTCGCGATCATGTTCGAGGCGCTGTTCATCCTCACCACCGTCGACGCCGGTACCCGTGTCGCCCGGTTCATGCTGTCCGACTCGCTCGGCAACTTCGGCGGACCCGCCCGCAAATTCAAGGATCCGTCGTGGCGGGTCGGAGCCTGGGTGTGCTCGCTGGCCGTCGTCGGCCTGTGGGGCGCCATCCTCCTGATGGGCGTCACCGACCCGCTCGGCGGAATCAACACCCTCTTCCCGCTCTTCGGCATCGCGAACCAGTTGCTCGCCGCAATCGCCCTCACCGTGGTGCTCGCCGTCGTGATGAAGAAGGGCCTCTTCAAGTGGGCATGGATTCCCGGCGTCCCCCTCGTCTGGGATCTCATCGTGACCATGACCGCGTCCTGGCAGAAAATCTTCTCCGGCAACACCTCCGTCGGCTACTGGTCCCAGCACGCCGCGTTCAAGGAAGCGAAGGAAGCCGGCAAGACCAGTTTCGGTTCGGCCAAGACCCCGGAGGCCATCGACGCCGTCATCCGCAACACGTTCATCCAGGGCACCCTGTCCATCGTGTTCGCCGGACTCGTCCTCGTCGTCGTGGTGGCCGGCGCGCTCGTCTGCATCAAGGCGTTCCGGGCCGGTGGACTGCCGACCACCGAAGCGCCCGAGGAACCGTCGAAGATCTTCGCCCCGGCCGGATTCGTCCCCACCGCCGCCGAGAAGGCACTCGAAAAGGAATGGAACGAACTGATCGCTTCGGGCGCCGTGCGCGCGCCCGGTGCCGCACACACCCACACGGACAGGGCACATCACCATGATGAATAGGGTCGTGGGGGCCGTCCGGACCGCCTGGTGGTGGACCGGGTCGCTGATGGGCGACCACGACTACAGCAGATACGTCGAACACCTTCGCCGGAACCATCCGGACGCCGAGGTGCCGACCGAGCGCGAGTACTGGAAGGCGCGCTACGCGGACGCCGACACGAACCCGGGTGCCCGCTGCTGCTGACCTCACCGACCCGTCCCGGCGTCCCCCAGTACTGTCAGTACTGATCGGCTGAGCAGACACGGTGAGGGAGGACCATCTGTGACGGAGAAGGAAGCCCCGGCGCCGTCCGGGAGCACAGTCACGAAACCGGACCGCGGGCATCTCATCGGGGTGGGTGCGATGTGGGTGGCCAAATGGTCGCTGGTCCTCGTGGCCATCTCGCTGGGTGCCTTGTTGTTCGGGTGGATCATCGAAAAGCTGTGGGTGATCGTCCTCCCCGTGCTCCTGGCCGTCGTGGTGTGCACGGTGCTGTGGCCGCCGACGCGGGCGATGACGAGGCGGCGCATCCCACCGGCGGCGGCCGCCGCGACGTCCCTCGTCGTGTTCATCGCCGTCGTGGCCGGAATCATCGCGGGCATCGTGCCGTCCGTCGTGAGCCAGGCCCCCGAGCTGGCCAACAAGGCCACCCAGGGCATCAACCAGGTGCAGGACTGGTTGAAGGGTCCGCCGATCAACCTGCAGGACGATCAGATCGACCAGGGCATCCACACCATCATCGTGAAGGTCCAGGAGAGTGGAACGGTCATCGCATCCGGTGTGTTCACCGGGGTCAGCACCGCCAGCTCCCTGCTGATCACGCTCGGCCTCGTGCTGGTGCTGTCGTTCTTCTTCATCAAGGACGGTCCGCGGTTCATCCCGTGGCTGCACTCCGTCAGCGGCGGCCGCGCCGGCCGTCACCTCGAAGTGGTGCTGGGACGCATGTGGGACACGCTCGGCGGGTTCATCAGGACGCAGGCACTGGTCAGCCTCATCGACGCCGTCTTCATCGGCGCCGGACTGCTGATTCTCGGTGTGCCTCTGGCACCGGTCCTCGCGATCCTGACGTTCATCGGTGGCTTCATCCCGATCGTCGGTGCGTTCGTCGCCGGCGCTCTCGCTGTGCTCGTCGCGTTGGTGGCCAACGGTCTCACCACCGCGGTGATCGTGCTGATCATCATCCTCGTGGTGCAGCAGATCGAGGGCAACGTGCTCCAGCCCGTTCTCCAGAGCAAGAGCATGAAACTGCACGCCGTCGTGGTTCTGCTGGCCGTCACCGCCGGTGGCTCCGTGTTCGGGATCGTCGGCGCCTTCCTCGCGGTGCCCGCCGCCGCCGTCGCCGCCGTGGTGGTGCGCTACATCGGTGAGCAGATCGACGAGCACAGCGCCGAAAGCAACATCGCCGACGCCGTCGCCGCGAACGAAGACCTCGACGACGCCGAACGGGAGGGCGTCACCGTCGATCAGGCCGCCGTCGCACCCAAGGCGGACTGAGCGGCGGTCAGCCGGCGACGACCTCCACGGTGGAGCCGGTGCGTCCGCGAATCACGTGCAGCCGGCTCGGGATTCGCTGACGCATCTCGTCGACGTGACTGACGATCCCGACCACCCGGCCGCCGTCACGAAGCTCGTCGAGCACACCCATCACCGAGTCGAGGGTGTCCGCGTCGAGGGTGCCGAATCCCTCGTCGATGAACATCGTGTCGAGGACGACGCCTCCCGACTCCGCCGCAACCACGTCGGCGAGACCGAGCGCCAGCGACAGCGACGCCAGGAACGACTCACCGCCGGACAGGGTCTTGGCCGAACGCACCACCCCGGTGTAGTCGTCGCGGATGTCCAGCCCCAGACCACCGCGGCGGCCCCGCGGACCGGCCTCGTCGCTGTGGACGAACTCGTAACGTCCCGCCGACATCCGGCCGAGCCGCGCGGATGCCGAGACCGCCACCTCTTCCAGCCGGGCCGCCAGCACATACGACCGCAGCGACATCTTCCTGGCGTTCTGGCCACGGCCCGCGATCACCTCGGCGAGCGCCGCCAGCTCCTCGTGCGCGGCCTGCATCGGCGCAATCGCCTCGGCGGCCTTGTCGAGCTGACCGACGAACCGTTCCAGATCGAGCAGGCGGCGCTCCGCGTCGGATGCGGCCGCGACGGCGACGTTCACCACCTCCGCGGCCACGTCGTGCGCGTGCTGGACGGACGCCAATTCCACGGGCTCCGCCTCGGCGACGGCAACGACCTCGGGGTCGTCGAGCACGCTGCGCGCCCCGACCTCGGCGTCCCGCGCCGCGGCGAGGACGGCCTCGATCTCACCCTGGCGGGCGGCCGTCCGGACCGCGGTCACGGCGTCGGCGGTGCCGTCGAATCCGGCGTCCCCGGCGAGTGTTTCGGCCTTGGCCACGAGTTCACGGGCCGCCGACTCGGCTGCGGCACCGGCGTCCCGCGCGTCGAGCAGCTCGGATGCGGATTCGGAAAGGGCGTCGAGTCGTGCGCGACGAGCCTCCACGCTCGGGTCGTCGCCTGCGGCCTCGCTCACCCGGGCCCGGATCTCCCCGAGCTGTGTCGTACTCGCCGCGATCCTCTCGGCGACGGTGGCGGCGTCGACGCCCACGTCCCGCGACCGTTCCTGCAGGTGAGCCTCGCGGTCCCGCAGTTCGGTGAGTGTTGCGGACCGGCGCTCGACCTCACCGCCCAGCGCGGTCGCCTCCCCGACCGCCGTCTCCGCGGCGGTGAGGGCCTGCGCGAGTTCGTCCGCGTCACCGTCGCCGCCGCGCTGGACGAGCACGTCTATCGCGCGCTCCACCGCGCCCAGCTTCTCGGTCGCGGTCGTCAGCGCTGCCGCGGCCTTCTGCTCCGCGTCGAGGGCCTTGTCCTCGTCGGCTTTCGTGACCGACAGCTCGGACGGTTCGGCGGGCTGCGGGTGCTCGGGTGAACCACACACCTGGCACGGGACACCGTCCTCGAGCGTGCCCGCCAGTTCGGCGGCCATGCCCGCGATCCGGCGTTGCAGCAGGTCGAGCCAGTGCTCCCGCGCGTCCTGATGCTTTCGCCGGGCATCGAGCACGCCGCGGTCGAGTCGATCCCGTTCGGTGCGGCGGGTGCGGAGATCCGCCGCCGCCGAGGCAGCGTCGGCTGCCCGGTCCCGGGCATCGACGAGGGCGGGCAGTGCGGCGCGGGCCTTTTGCGCCGAGTCGAGGGCTTTCTCCGCTTCCCGCAGAGCGAGAGGCAATTGTTCCCGCTCCCGGGACAGAGCGTCACCCGCCTCGGCGAGTTCGACCTGCCGGGCGCGCAGCCGCTCCAGTTCGACGGCGAGCCGGTCGGCGGCGACGGATTCGGTGAGTGCCCCGTCGAGGCGCACGATCACGTCACGCCAGGCACGGATACTCGACCGGATGTGGTCCCGTTCGTCAGCGGTCGGAGGCCAGGTCAACTCCGCCACCAGATCGGCGCCGCCCACCGTCGAACGCAGACCGACCGTGATCGATCCGACGTTCCGCGCGGCGACCGCGGCCTTGGCGCGGGCGGCGTCGGCGTCGCGCGCCACGGTCGCGACCGGTTCGGCCCGGCGCGCATCCGCCAGTTCGGCGGCGAGGACCGCCCGCTGCTCGGCACCCGCGGCGTGGGCGTCGAGTTCCGTCTCGGCTCGTTGCCGGCGGGTCTGCAGTTCGAGGACGCGGCGCGCCTCCGTGAGCGCGTCACGAGCCACCTTCGCCTGACTCTTGGCTTTCTGCAGGTCGTCGGCGGCCAGGTCGCGGGTTTCGCGCGCCTCGTCCTCGAGCTTGTGGGCCCAGGTCACCGGATCGGCGTCGGCGCCGCCTTCGATGCCCGCAGCCGTCGCGACCCTCGCCAGCAGGACGTCGATGGCCCGTTGATGCTCGTCCAGGTCATGGGCGCTGGTGCGCCTGCGGTCGAGGAACCATTCCTCCACCGTCCCGAATCGGGTGGTGTCGAACAGCCTCTCCAAGAGCTGACCGCGTTCCTCGGTGTCGGCGCGCAGAAACTTCGCGAACTCGCCCTGCGGCAGCAGGACCACCTGAAAGAACTGGTCGGCGCTCATGCCCATCAGCCGCCCGACCTCGTCGGCGATGTCGGGGATCCGTGACAGGTTTTCGCCGCGACCGTCCAGCCAGGTGAGCGTGGCCTTCGCGTTCTCCTTGATGGTGCCCGACCCACGGCGCTTGGGGCGCTCGAACTCCGGGCTGCGGACGAGTCGCAGATGCCGGCCCGCGATCGTCGCCTCGAGCGTCACCGTCGGAACCGAACCGGCGGGCGCGTGGTCGGACAGGAGGCGTTTGCCGTCCTTCCGCGCCCCGGGCACCGTGCCGTACAGCGCAAACGCCACCGCGTCGAGGACCGTCGTCTTACCGGCTCCGGTATGACCGTGCAGCAGAAAGAGCCCGTCCGCGCCGAGCCGATCGAAGTCGACTTCCACCGATCCTGCGAACGGCCCGAAGGCTTCGACCTCGAGTCGATGCAGCCTCATGCCGTCTGTTCCAGCGCGACGACCTCGGCGGTGTCCTCGCCGGCCCGGTCGGCGAAGCCGAGTGCAGCTTCCACCAGCCGGATCTCGCCGGTCGACGGTTCGCTGCGCACGTCGGTGATGAAGCTGCGCGTGATCTGCAGATCGCTGCGACCGTGCACCTTGTCGCGGTAGCGCAGATCGTCGCTGCCGTCGGGGCGTTGCCACTCGAGGTGAACGGCGAACGGGAATCGCGTCTGAAGTGAGCGCATGGCGTCGACCGGACGTTCCGTGTCGGTGAGCACCGCCGACACGTAGCAGTCCTCGGCGTCGCGGAAACTGTCGTCCTCGAGCAACTCCTGCACCGTCCCCGTCAGTTGCCGGAGACCGCGGACCACCGGTAAGTCGACCCGGTCGACGGCACGCAGTCCGTCGGCGTCGAGATCCACCAGGTAGACCGCCTTGCTGTGGGTGCGCTCACCGAACGAGTACGGCAACGGCGAGCCCGAGTACCGGATGTTCTCGGCGAGAGTCTGCGGCGAGTGGAGGTGGCCGAGCGCGACGTAGTCGACCCCGCCGAACGCCGAGGCCGACACCGTCTCGACGCCACCGACGGAGATGGATCTCTCCGACCCGGTCGCCTCGGCGCCCACGACGAACGCGTGGGCCAGCACCACGGACCTGGTGCGCGGACCGGTGTCGTTCCGCGCGTCGAGGTCGGTGCGGACCCGGTCCATCGCGGCGTCGAGGATCTCGGCGTGCGACCGAGCGGTCGGTACGTCCAGTTGCGCACGGGTGATCTCGGGCTCGAGATAGGGAATGCCGTAGAACGCGACGGGACCGTGCTCGTCCTCGAGCACGACAGGCGCGCCGATCCCGGCGACCGTCGTCATGAGGTGCAGCCCGCCCGCACGAGAGAAGGCGGCACCCGCCCCGAGCCGCGCGGCGGAGTCGTGGTTGCCGGACGTGGCGACGATGACCGCGCCTGCGTTCCGGATGGCTTCGAATCCGCGGTTACACACGGTGACGGCGTCCGCGCTGGGGATCGACCGGTCGTAGACGTCTCCGGGAACGACGACGACGTCCACGCCGTGCTCGGCGACGAGGGCGGCGATCGCCTCGAGCACATCGGCCTGGTCGGTGAGCAGGTCCACCCCGTGGAACGTGCGTCCGATGTGCCAGTCAGAAGTGTGCAGGATCCTCATGTCTCGAGACCGTAGAGCACCGTGCCGACAACCTCGAACACCTCGGCCGCGTGGCGTCCGAGCGATTCGACGTGTCGCTGGGGCGGTGCCCCACATGTCGCTGGGGCGGTGCCCCACATGTCGGTGGGTCGGTGCACCATGAGCCACATGAATGCACTCGCTGCACTCGGAATGCTTCTGGCGCTGGCCGCGGGCACCGCCCTCGGGTGGCTGCTGCACGCGGCCCGGAGTGGCGATCGGGCGGCGCGAGCGGAGGCACAGCTCGCCGCGCTGCGCGAGAACGAGGCCCTGCTGCGGCAGTCGCTCGGCGCGGTCAGCGAGGATTCCGCGCGCCGCCACTCGGGTGCGATCGGCGAGCAGATCTCGCGACTTGTCGGACCGCTACACGAGGCCGTGGGCGCCCTGGCGGATCAGGTGGACCACGTCGAACGCAACCGGGTTCACGCATACGCCGGGCTCAGTGAGCAGGTCGAGGGCATGCACCGCACGTCACAGATGCTGTCCACGCAGACGAACAGGCTCGTCACGGCGCTGCGGGCGCCGCAGATCCGGGGCCGGTGGGGCGAAATCCAGCTGGAGCGGGTGGTCGAACTGGCCGGGATGGTCCGGCACTGCGACTTCGACACCCAGGTGTCGAAGGAGGGTGTCCGTCCGGATCTGCTCGTGTACCTCGCGGGCGGCAAGCAGATCGTGGTCGACGCCAAGGTCCCGTTCGCGGCGTACCTGGACGCCGCGCAGACCGAAGATCCGGCGGCCCGCGAACAGTACCTCTCCCGGCACGCCCGGCAGCTGCGCACGCACGTCGACCAGTTGGCCGACAAGACGTACTGGGAGTCGTTCGACCCGACGCCGGAGTTCGTGGTGCTGTTCGTGCCCGGTGATCCGTTCCTGGACGCGGCGCTGACCGCCGACTCCGGACTGCTCGAGCACGCGTTCGCGCGGAACGTGATCCTCGCCACCCCCACCACCCTCATCGCGTTGCTGCGGACCATCGCGCACACCTGGCGTCAGGAGGCGCTGTCTCAGGACGCCGCGAAGATCCACCAGCTCGGCCGGGAGCTGTATTCGCGGCTCGGCACGGTCGGCGCGCACCTCGACCGGCTCGGCTCACAACTCGGCAAGGCGGTCGACTCGTTCAATCTCACCGTCGCGTCGATGGAGTCCCGGGTCACAGTCACCGCCCGCAAGCTTCACGACCTCGACGTGTTCGACGGCGACGTCACCGAGGTCAGCGCCGTCGATTCGTGGCCGCGACGCACAAATCTCGAGGATCTCTCAGGCTCTACCGGTCACGCCAACGAGGCTAGTTAACAAGTTGCCGCTACTGTCGTTGTGTGTCTGCAACCCAACGTGCTCGCTCTGGGGTGCCGCTCGACAGGCGGTCGATTGTCCCTACGGTCCCCGGTCTCCCCTGGTGGGGTGTCATTCTCCTGGCCGTCGGAGTCACCTTTGTCGGATTCGCTGTCGATGCGGCTCGTGGCACCGAACTCACGGCTGCGTTCTCCACGTTCTATTTCCTCGGCTGTGTCCTCGCCGTGGCCGCTGCCGGCAATCGGGCGCTGTTCACCGCGATCGTCCAGCCACCGCTGATCCTGTTCGTCGCGGTGCCGCTCGGACAGAGCCTGATCGCGGAGGAGAACAGCACCGCACTGAAAGACCTGGCGATCAACGTCGCGTATCCGCTGGTCAACCGATTTCCGGTGATGCTCGCCGCCACCGTGGTGACCCTGCTGATCGGTGGACTCCGCCTCTTCCTGCTGCAGCAACGTAAGACCGGTCCCGCCCGCACCTCCGAGCGCCGACGCGCGCAGCGGACGCCACGCGCCGCCCGCCCTCGGCGCGCAGCCGAGGGGTCGGAGGAGTCTCCACCGCCGCGTCGGGCGCGTGAGAAGGACAGTGCACGGGCGCGTGACAGGGACGCTGCACGGGATCATCCCCGCTCGGCGCGTCGGGCCGCCACCCCACCGCCGCGCCGCTCGTCCTCGTCGGGCGGACGCACCACGCCCCCACCACCGATGGTCGACCGGGCGGCGCAGGCACCCCGCCCGGCACCTCCACGCACCACTCAGGCGCCGCGTTCGGTCCCCCCGCGGACGACGCCGCGACCCCGGCCCAACCCCGACGTGCCTGCCCACCCCATTCCGCAGGTGCGCTACCGCGACCGCTACGAGCCGCCGTTCGAGACGGAGCAGCCCCGCTAGAGCAGGGTCAGCGCCGGTAGCGGTCCGATCAGTGCCGCGCGGCGCGAAGCTCGCGCGGCAGTGCGAAGACCAGCGTCTCGTTGGCCGTGGTGACCGGCTGAACGTCGTGGAATCCGTGCTCGTCGAGCAGATCGATCACACCGCGCACCAAAATCTCCGGCACCGACGCTCCGGAGGTGATCCCGACCGTCCGGACCCCGTCAAGCCAGGCCGGATCCACTTCGCGTGCGTAATCGACCAGGTACGACGCCTTCGCGCCCGCATTCAGTGCGACCTCGACGAGCCGAACGGAGTTCGAGGAGTTGCGGGATCCGACGACGATGACGAGGTCGCATTCGGGCGCCATCGCCTTGACCGCGACCTGACGGTTCTGGGTGGCGTAGCAGATGTCGTCACTCGGCGGGTCCTGCAGATTCGGGAAACGCTCCCGCAGCCGGGCGACCGTCTGCATCGTCTCGTCGACGCTCAACGTGGTCTGCGACAACCAGATGACCTTCGATTCGTCGCGGACCGTCACGGCGTCGACGGAGTCGGGTCCGTCGACCAGCTGCACGTGATCGGGGGCCTCGCCGGCTGTGCCCTCCACTTCCTCGTGGCCCTCGTGGCCGATCAGGAGGATGTCGAAGTCGTCGCGGGCGAAGCGCTTGGCTTCCTGGTGGACCTTCGTGACCAGCGGGCACGTGGCGTCGATGGTGCGCAGGTTGCGCGCCGCGGCCGATTCGTGGACCGCGGGAGACACGCCGTGGGCGGAGAACACAAGCAGCGCACCCTCCGGAACCTCGTCGGTCTCGTCGACGAAGACGACACCCTGATCGGTGAGCGTCTCGACGACGTGCCGGTTGTGGACGATCTCCTTGCGCACGTAGATCGGGGCGCCGTGCTTCTCGAGCGCCTTCTCCACCGTCTCGACGGCGCGGTCCACGCCGGCGCAGTAGCCGCGGGGCTCCGCGAGCAGTACGCGCTTCTCGCCGTCGGCGCGCGACGCCCCCGAATCTGCAGAACGTGTGATACCCACATTGAGTGGAACAGCCGAAGACATGGTTCCAGACTACGGGTCACCCCGGACGGACGACACTTTCGCGGGGCCTCGGCCGGGTAGTGTGCGCATCGTCGCACCGAAGTCGTCGACGCTGTGGGCACGTCGGCTACCCAAACGTGCCGTTGTCAGGCAGGCTGTGGGAATGATTCGTCCCCCGTTCGTGGCGCGTGTCGCCGCTGGAATCGCCGTGACGGCCGTCGAAGAGGCCAGGAGACTGCCGACCACCGCGGCGACCCTGCCCATGACCGCGGTCAGTCAGGTACTGCAGACCACGATGCGTGTTCAGCAGTCCATGACGGCGCTGGCCATCAAGGGCGACCAGGCTTTCGCACTGATCCACTGGACCCACGACGACGAGCAGCCGGCCTGGGCCGTCTTCGACGAGGACACCGACCCGGCGCCCGGCGCCGACGGCGCGACCGACGAGCGGCCCGCCGGACCGGGCCGGTTCGCCCTGTACTCGCTGAGTCCGCAGGACGAGAGCGCTCCCGAGAAGGTCTCGACTCCGAAGGCTGCTCCCGTGGCCGCAACCAACGGCGCCGCCCCCGCGAAGCCCGCGGGCAAGAAGGCCGCGACCTCCGCGCCGACGGTTGCCGAACCCGAGATCGCCGTCGTGCTCGACTACGGCACGCTGACGCTCGCCCAGCTGCGGGCGCGCCTGCGCAGCCTGTCCGTCGAGGACCTCACGACGCTGCTGGACTACGAGAACGCGACCCTGGCACGCGCGCCGTTCCAGACCATGCTGACCAACCGCATCACCTCCGCCAAGGCCAAGTGACCTCCGCACAGCCCCGCGCAGCCAGTACCGGACCCAGCACCGCCGAGCAGCCCTGGCCGGTCCGCACCGTGTCGGCCAAGGTCGCACAGTGGATCGACCGGCTCGGGAGTGTCTGGGTCGAGGGACAGATCACCCAGATCAACGCGCGTCCGGGAACCCGGACCGCGTTTCTGGTGCTGCGGGATCCGTCCGTCGACATGTCGTTGTCGGTGACCTGCTCCCCGCAGCTGCTGCAGAACTCCCCCGTCCCGCTCACCGAGGGCAGCCGGGTGGTGATGTTCGGCAAGTTGTCGTTCTACACCGGACGAGGTTCGGTCTCGCTGCGCGTGACGGAGATCCGCGCGATCGGGATCGGTGAACTCCTCGCCCGGATCGAGCGGTTGCGCGCGCTGCTGGCCGCGGAGGGCTTGTTCGACCCCCGGCTGAAGCGTCCGCTGCCGTTCCTGCCCGGCACCATCGGCCTGATCACCGGCCGCGCCAGCGCCGCCGAGCACGACGTCCTCAGCGTGGCGCAGCGCCGCTGGCCCGCCGTGCGCTTCGAGGTGCGCAACACCCCGGTGCAGGGCGCGACCGCCGTTCCGCAGATCCTCGACGCGTTGAAGGAACTGGACGCCGACCCGCACGTCGACGTGATCATCCTCGCGCGCGGCGGCGGCAGTGTGGAGGATCTGCTGCCGTTCTCCGACGAGACGCTGTGCCGCGCGATCGTCGCCTGCCGAACTCCGGTGGTCAGCGCCATCGGCCACGAACCGGACAGTCCGCTCAGCGATCACGTCGCCGACCTGCGCGCCGCGACACCGACGGACGCCGCCAAGCGGGTCGTACCGGATGCCGTCGCCGAGCAGGCACTCGTCGGCGAACTGCGGTCGCGGAGCGCCGCTGCGCTGCGCAACTGGGTGCAGCGCGAGTCGCACCTGATCTCCCAGCTGCGGAGCCGGCCGGTGCTCGCCGACCCACTGCGCGCACTCGACCACCGGTCGGACGAGGTCGAGCGACTGCGGGAGGCCGGGCGACGCGACATCAGCCGGGCGATCGCCGCGGAGAGCACCACGATCGAGCACCTGCGTGCACGGCTGACGACCCTCGGGCCGGCCGCGACCCTGGCCCGCGGCTACTCCGTGGTTCAGCGGATCGTGCCCGACGGCGATCCCGAGGTACTGCGTTCGGTCGACGACGCCCCACCGGGAACCCAGATTCGCGTTCGAGTCGCCGACGGCGCAATCCGTGCCGCGGTGATGGGAAAGGACAAGTAGGACATGAGCAATCCCACCGGAAACGACACCGACATCGCCGAGCTCGGCTACGAGGCGGCGCGCGACGAACTCGTCGACGTGGTCAAGGTGCTCGAACAGGGCGGCCTCGACCTCGACGCGTCACTCGCACTGTGGGAGCGGGGCGAGGCCCTGGCCAAACGCTGCGAGGAGCACCTCGCCGGGGCGCGCAAGCGCGTCGAGACGGCGCTCGCCCACGCCGAGGACGAGGGCTGACACTCCCCCGGTCGTCAGGCGGCGAGGATCGGGGCGTCGGCCGCGGCGGTGGTGAGCTGCTCGAACGCCTCGGGTGACGCGCTGCCCGTCACGAGGAGCCGGACGTCGCCGAAGTCGGAGACCCAGATCGGCTCGACACCCTCCCCGCCGTACACGATCCAGCTGTGACCTGCGACGTCCTCGGTTCCCGTCGCGGTACGCGGACCACCCGCGACGAACGGCACCAGCACCGTCTCGGCGGCATTGCTCTGCGTCAGCTGGATGTAGCGGCCGGCTTCGGTGATGAATCCGACGGTGCTCGAATCGCCGCCGCCGTCGCCGCTGACGATGCTGCGGCTGCCCGAGTTGGGCGTCCAGCCCTCCGGCGTCTCCGGTTTGCGTACCGGGAACGGAAGGTCCTGCGCGTCGTACTTCAGCGCCGCGTCGACGTCGAAGCTGGGGATCGGGCCACTGGTGGGCCCGCCCGGGCTGAACGTGCACTGGCTGGCGATACCCGCGATCAGTACGCAGAACAGGACAAGGGGTACGAGCGACCACACCATGTCGCGGTTGTTGTGCAGGATGCGGGGTTTATCAGATGCCACGCCCACCAGTATCCAGGGTCGGTCCCGGAACAACGATTCTCGGTCCCGTGATTCGCGCCCCAGCAGCGCACGTCACACTTCTTTCTGGGAGAATCAGCAGCGAGATCCACCCGACACTCGGCGGCCGACGGCCACCGACACAGCGTCGACGTACAACGTCGACCGTGACTGCACCAGGAGGCACTGCCCATGACGGCTAGCACCACTTCGAGTCGCCGCGAGGCCCCGGACCGAAATCTTGCTCTGGAATTGGTCCGAGTCACCGAGGCTGGTGCGATGGCTGCCGGTCGCTGGGTCGGCCGCGGCGACAAGGAGGGTGGCGACGGCGCCGCCGTCGACGCCATGCGCCAGCTCGTGAGCTCGGTCTCGATGCGCGGCGTCGTGGTCATCGGCGAGGGCGAGAAGGACGAAGCCCCGATGCTGTTCAACGGCGAAGAGGTCGGCAACGGCGACGGACCCGACTGCGACTTCGCCGTCGATCCGGTCGACGGCACCACTCTGATGTCCAAGGGCATGCCGAACGCCATCTCCGTCCTCGCGGTCGCCGAGCGCGGCGCAATGTTCGACCCGTCCGCCGTGTTCTACATGGAGAAGATCGCCGTCGGCCCCGACGCCGCCGATGTCATCGACATCACAGCGCCCGTCGCCGAGAACATCAAGCGCGTCGCGAAGGTCCGCAAGGCGTCCCCCTCCGACGTGACGGTCTGCATCCTCGACCGTCCCCGGCACGCCCGGCTGATCGAAGAGGTCCGGGACACCGGCGCCCGGATCCGTCTCATCTCCGACGGCGACGTCGCGGGTGCGATCGCCGCCGCGCGTCCGGAGTCGGGCACCGACATCCTGCTCGGCACGGGTGGCACGCCCGAGGGCATCATCGCCGCCGCGGCCATGCGCTGTATGGGTGGATCGCTGCAGGGCCGGCTGGCCCCGACCGACGACGCCGAGCGCCAGAAGGCCATCGACGCAGGCCACGACCTGGACCGCGTGCTCACCACCGAAGATCTCGTGTCCGGTGAGAACGTCTTCTTCTGCGCCACCGGTGTCACGGACGGCGACCTGCTCCGCGGTGTCCGCTACTACGGTGGCGGCGCCTCGACCCAGTCGATCGTGATGCGGTCGAAGTCGGGCACCGTCCGCATGATCGACGCGTACCACCGTCTCGAGAAGCTGCGCGAGTACTCGTCCGTGGACTTCACGGGCGAGGACGGCGCCGTGCCGCCGACGTTCTAGGCAGCTCCGCTGCCCGTGCGCCTTTCCGGTAGCTCCGGCTACCGGAAAGGCGTACGGGGAGCGCCCCCACGACGCGCTCAGAAGTGGCATGTTTGACGCATGACCGAGAGCAACGAGCAGCAGTACCGGATCGAACACGACACCATGGGCGAGGTGCGGGTGCCCGTGGATGCCCTGTGGCGCGCGCAAACTCAGCGCGCCGTCGAGAACTTCCCGATCAGCGGTCGAGGTCTCGAGCGCACCCAGATACGCGCAATGGGTCTATTGAAGGCGGCCTGTGCGCAGGTCAACAAGGACCTCGGCCTCCTCGACGCCGAGAAGGCGGACGCGATCATCGCCGCGGCGGGCGAGATCGCCGAGGGCAAGCACGACGATCAGTTCCCCATCGACGTCTTCCAGACGGGCTCGGGCACCAGTTCCAACATGAACGCCAACGAGGTGATCGCATCGATCGCCGCGGCGAACGGTGTGGTCGTCCATCCCAATGACGACGTCAACATGTCGCAGTCGTCCAACGACACCTTTCCCACCGCGACGCACGTCGCGGCGACCGAGTCCGCGGTGAAGGACCTCCTCCCCGCCCTCGACCATCTGCGCCTGGCCCTGCTCGACAAGTCCACCGAGTGGAAGCACGTCGTGAAGTCGGGCCGCACCCACCTCATGGACGCCGTCCCGGTGACCCTCGGCCAGGAGTTCGGCGGTTACGCCCGCCAGATGGAGGCGGGGATGGAGCGGGTCGTCGCCTGCCTGCCCCGGCTCGGTGAGCTGCCCATCGGCGGCACCGCGGTCGGAACGGGACTCAACGCCCCCGACGGATTCGGCCCGAAGGTCGTCGCCGAACTGGTCAAGGCGACGGGCGTCGACGCCCTCACACCGGCGAAGAACAGTTTCGAGGCGCAGGCGGCGCGGGACGGCCTGGTGGAGGCGTCCGGTGCGCTGCGCACGATCGCGGTGTCCCTGACCAAGATCGCCAACGACATCCGCTGGATGGGGTCGGGGCCGCTCACCGGTCTCGGCGAGATCCGCCTCCCCGACCTGCAGCCCGGCAGTTCGATCATGCCCGGCAAGGTCAATCCGGTGTTGCCGGAGGCCGCCACCCAGGTCGCCGCTCAGGTGGTCGGTAACGATGCCGCGGTCGCCTGGGGCGGTGCCGCGGGCGCATTCGAGCTCAACGTCTACATCCCGATGATGGCGCGGAACCTCCTCGAATCGTTGACGTTGCTGGCCAACGTCTCGCGGTTGTTCGCCGACCGGTGCGTCGTGGGGCTCGTCGCGAACACCGAGCACCTCAAGACCCTCGCGGAGTCGTCGCCGTCCATCGTGACGCCGCTGAACTCCGCGATCGGATACGAGGAGGCCGCGGCCGTCGCCAAGCAGGCGCTGAAGGAGAAGAAGACCATCCGCGAGACCGTCGTCGACCGTGGTCTGATCGGCGACAAGCTGAGCGAGGAAGAACTCGACAAGCGTCTCGACGTGCTGGCGATGGCGAAGGTGAAGGACTGACCCTGCCGACGGAGAGGGCCCGCACTCGCCGGAGTGCGGGCCCTCTCGCGCAGAAGTCCTACAGCAGCGCGGACAGCTCGTCGCGGGCCTTCTCGCCCTCCGGGCCGAGATCGGCGCGCCCGGCGATGTTCCACGAGCGGAGCAGCGGGGCGAAGACCTTCTCCCCCTGC
Source organism: Rhodococcus sp. JS3073 (assembly GCF_026810085.1). NCBI lineage: Bacteria > Bacillati > Actinomycetota > Actinomycetes > Mycobacteriales > Nocardiaceae > Rhodococcus > Rhodococcus sp. JS3073. The sequence goes on from NZ_CP113951.1 coordinate 1,563,302, forward strand.
TGGGCGGGGTCGTAGATGCCGGCCTCGGCGAGCACTGCGGTGCTGTCGGTTCCGCCGGGCAGTGCCACGCTCGGCACGTCGAACGCGGCGATCCGCGACGCGATGGCCCGCATCGTCTGATCGGGTACCAGCTCGAACGCGGCCTCGACGATGTTCCGGTAGAACAGCGACTGAAGTTCGTCGTCCGTGGCCAGCCGCTCGGCGATCACGGCCACCAGCGCGTCCTCGCCGAGCGCTGCCGTATTGTGATGACGCACTGCCGCGGCCTTCTCCTCGAACGCGGAGTTCGCGAGCATCTCGAGCAGGTGCATCGGCGGCATCGCGTACCCGCGGACCATCTCGTCCATCCGGGCGCGCTCGAGGGCGACGGGATCGACGGCGCGCGTCACCATCAGGTAGTTCCGCAGCACGATGGAGTGCCGGTTCTCCTCCGCGGTCCAGCGACCCACCCAGCGCCACCACGGGCCCACCAGGGCGAGGTGCTTGGCGATCTCCCGGTGGTACGCGGGGACGTTGTCCGCCACCAGCACACCCACGGTCAGCGCGAGCGCCTCGACGTCGCTCAGCGTCGACTGATCTGCCGACCAATCCGTTCCACCCATGAACGCAAAGTTCTTGCCCTGGTCCCAGGGAACCAGATCGTGCGGCTGCCAGCCGTCCGCCTCGGCGATGTGACGTGTGAGGTTCTCGTCCACCACCGGGGCCAGCTCACTGAGCAGCTGCGAGTCATTCTTTTCAATCGGCATCCGCACACCGTAGCGTCCGCGACCCGGCGCCGGGTCGACCACCGGTGAATTCGACGGGAACAACGCCGGCGTTGTGACGAAAACGGCCAGGTCATGGACTTGCAGTCGTTAGGCTGGCAGTGTTCCCCGGGCCCGAGCAGAGGATCACCAATGCGCAGACATCGGAACCTGACGATCCTCCTGTCGGCTCTCGCGCTCGGCGGGTCACTCGTGACGGGTTGTGGCTCCGACACCGACGACTCCGGGTCCGCCGCGACGTCCGGCGCAACCCCCACCTCGGAGTCTTCCCAGCCGCCGAACCCGGGCACTGTCGCGGGCGTCGACATCCCGGACGGTCAGATCGACGACGCCGTGGGCCGTCTCGACGACCTCGCGAACGAGTTGATGGAGAGTTCCGGACTTCCGGGTATGGCGGTCGCCGTCGTCCACGGTGGGCAGACCGTCTACGCGAAGGGGTTCGGGGTGCGCGAGGCGGGCACCGATCAGAAGGTGGACGCCGACACCGTCTTTCAGCTGGCGTCGATGTCGAAGCCGGTGGGGTCCACGGTGGTCGCCCATCAGGTCGATGCCGGCGCAATCGGCTGGGACACTCCCGTGGTGTCGAAGTTGCCCGGTTTCGCGCTCGCCGACCCGTGGGTCACCGAGCACGTCACGGTGGGTGATCTGTACTCGCACCGGTCGGGGTTGCCCGATCATGCCGGCGATCTGCTCGAGGACCTGGGGTACAACCAGCAGCAGGTGCTCGACAAGCTCCGGCTCGAACCGCTGAACCCGTTCCGGATCACCTACGAGTACACCAACTTCGGCCTCACCGCGGCGGCGGAGGCTGTCGCGGCGGCGTCCGGGACGGACTGGGCGACACTGTCCGAGCAGACGATCTACCAGCCGCTGGGGATGTCGTCCACGAGTTCTCGATTCGCCGACTATCAGGCCCGCAGCGACCGGGCAGTCGCGCATCAACTCGTCGACGGCAAGTACGTCGCCGATGCGGTGCGCGACCCCGACGCCCAGTCCCCCGCAGGCGGAGTGAGCTCGTCCGTCAACGACATGGGCAAATGGCTGGCGATGCTGCTGGCCGACGGAACGTTCGAGGGCAAGGAGATCGTGTCCCCCGAAGCGCTGCTCCCCGCGGTCAGTCCTCAGATGGTGTCCAGCCCACCGCGGTCGATGGACAGCCGGCCGGGGTCGTACGGGTACGGGTTCAACGTCTCGACCACCCCGGCAGGGCGGGTCTCCCTCAGCCACTCCGGCGGGTTCCAGCTCGGGGTGGCGACGAACTTCGTCGCGATACCGTCCGCCGACGTCGCCATCGTCGCCCTGACCAACGGGTCGCCCATCGGCATCCCCGAGTCCCTCACCGCCGAGTTCGCCGACCTCGTGCAGTTCGGGGAGATCCGCGAGGACTGGAGGTCACTGTACCGGCAGGCCATCGCGCCGATGGACGAGCCCGAGGGCAGTCTCGTCGGCCAGACGGCCCCCGCGAACCCGGCACCGCCGCAACCCCTCCCGACCTACGTGGGCACCTACGGCAACCCGTACTGGGGCCCCGCCGTCGTCACCGAGAGCAACGGCGCGCTGACGCTCCAGCTCGGGCCCGCCGGGCAGACCTTCCCACTCACCCACTGGGACGGCGACACCTTCACCTTCACACCCCGCGGTGAGAACGCCCCGCCCGGAACCATCTCGAAGGCCACGTTCGCCGGCAACAACGTCACACTCGAGTACTACGACACGGAAGGCCGCGGGACATTCGCCCGCTGAGCCGACACATCGACGGGAAGAAGACCATGAGCACGAACTCGCACGCACCCACGGGAACCGCTCGAACCGACACGGCAGACGTCCAGGTGGTCCGGGCATTCCTGGATGCGCTCGTCGCCGGCGACCCGGACGCCGCGCAGCAGTATCTGCACCAGGACATCGTGTGGCACAACGTGTCCCTGCCCAAGATCCGCGGACTCGGCGCCGTCATGCGGATTCTCCGCGGAATGAGCCGCCCCGGTGTCGGATTCGACGTGCGTCTGCACCACATCGCCGGCGACGGAACGGCCGTGCTGACCGAACGCACGGACGTCCTGATCTACAAGCGGCTGCGCAGCGAATTCTGGGTGTGCGGCACGTTCGAGATGAAGGACGGCAAGATCGCCGTCTGGCGCGACTACTTCAGCAGCCGGGACTTCCTGTGGGGCACGCTCAAAGGGATCGTGCGCGCCTTCTGACGTTTCCGCCCGATGTCGCACGGACCGTGCGACATCGGGCGGAACACGCTGTGGGGCAGTCGCCTACGGCGTCGGCCCGAACTCCTCCAGCATCTCCGTCACGAGCGCCGCGATCGGCGAACGCTCACTGCGCGTCAACGTGATGTGCGCGAACAGCGGATGCCCCTTGAGCTTCTCGATCACCGCGGCCACACCGTCGTGACGTCCTACCCTCAGGTTGTCGCGCTGCGCGACGTCGTGGGTGAGGATCACCCGGGAGCCGGTGCCGAGGCGGGAGAGCACCGTGAGCAGCACGTTGCGTTCCAGCGACTGCGCCTCGTCCACGATCACGAACGAATCGTGCAGTGACCGTCCGCGAATATGCGTGAGTGGCAACACTTCCAGCATGCCGCGGCTGATCACCTCGTCCATCACCTCGGTGCTGGCGAGGCCGTCGAGAGTGTCGAAGACGGCCTGGGCCCACGGGCCCATCTTCTCGCTCTCACTACCCGGCAGGTAGCCGAGTTCCTGCCCGCCCACCGCGTAGAGCGGCCGGAAGACAACGACTTTCCGCTGGGTACGACGCTCGAGCACCGCCTCCAGCCCCGCCGTCAACGCCAGCGCCGACTTGCCGGTGCCCGCCTTGCCGCCCAGCGACACGATGCCGACACTGTCGTCCAGCAGGATGTCCAGGGCGATCCGCTGCTCGGCCGAACGTCCGTGCAGACCGAAGGCCTCACGCTCCCCCCGCACCAACTGCACCCGCTTCTCGGCGTTCACGCGGCCCAGCGCGCTCGACGAACCGCCCAGCAGCCGAATGCCCGTGTGGCACGGAAGCTCCCGGGCCTCCTCCAGGTCGACGACACCCTCGGAGAACAGTTCGTCGATCGACGAGGACGCCACGTCCAGTTCGGTCATACCCGTCCAACCCGACGGAACGACGTCGTGGGCGTGGTATTCGTCGGCGGGAAGTCCCACCGCACCAGCCTTCACCCGCAGCGGGATGTCCTTGCTGACCAGGACGACGTCGCCACCCTCGGCCTCCAGATTCAGTGCGCAGGCCAGAATCCTCGAATCGTTACTGTCCGTGCGGAATCCGACCGGGAGAACCGACGGGTCGGTGTGGTTCAGCTCGACCTGCAGGGTGCCGCCCTCGGTGCCGATCGGCACGGGCTGGTCGAGACGACCGTATTCCAGACGGAGGTCGTCGAGCATGCGCAGCGATTCTCTTGCGAACCATCCCAACTCGTGGTGGTGCCGCTTCCCTTCGAGCTCGCTGATCACGACGAGGGGAAGCACCACACGGTGCTCGGCGAACCTGGTGACGGCCCAGGGATCGGACAGCAGTACGGAGGTGTCGAGTACGAACGTACGAACTGCAGAATCCGACGATTTCCTGGGGGCGGCGGACGAACGTCCGACGCGGGCTGAGACGGAGCGTGAAGCAGTCACGTTGGCTCCTAGGTCTGCGTGGCACCCACGCAAACTCGGTTCGCTGGACCGGTCCGTCCCTGGTGTGTCACCACACGAGGGCCGGGCGCCGGCCCCCTCGCACTGAGTGTGTCAGCCACGATCAGGACCTCCCGTACAAGCAACTTCCCCGCTGCCTGTTACCCCCGACGGTACTGCCAAACACGCCGGACGGCCGTGCGAGCGGCGGGCGTGTCGGTGAACATCAAGTTACGTGGAGGCGCCTGCGGCGCCCGTGCGTGGTTAACGAGTCCCTGCACTCGCAGGCCACGCACGGGCGGCGGAGCCGCCTAGATCAGGCGCCAGTCCTCGAGACCCTCGTACAGCGGGAAGTCGGCGGCGAGCTTCGACACGCGGGACTTCAGCGTCTCGACGTCGGACGATCCGGCGAGCGCGGTGCCGATGATGTCGGCGACCTCGGTGAACTGCTCGTCCCCGAACCCACGCGACGCGAGCGCCGCCGTGCCGATCCGCAGGCCGGACGTGACCATCGGCGGGCGCGGGTCGAACGGCACCGCATTGCGGTTGACGGTGATGCCGACCTCGTGGAGAAGGTCCTCACCCTGCTGGCCGTCGAGCTGCGAGTTGCGCAGGTCGACGAGCACGAGGTGCACGTCGGTGCCGCCTGTGAGAACGCTGACACCCTTGTCGACGACATCCGCGCCGGTCAGACGCTCGGCGAGGATCTTCGCGCCCGTCAAGGTGCGCTGCTGGCGGTCCTTGAACTCCTCGGTGCCCGCGATCTTCAAGGAGACGGCCTTGGCGGCGATGGCGTGCATCAGCGGCCCGCCCTGCTGGCCGGGGAAGACGGCGGAGTTGAGCTTCTTCGCCCACTCCTGCTTGGCGAGGATCAGGCCGGAGCGCGGCCCGCCGAGCGTCTTGTGAACGGTGCTGGACACGACGTCGGCGTAGGGAACGGGCGACGGGTGCAGCCCGGCCGCCACCAGGCCCGCGAAGTGCGCCATGTCGACCCACAGGTACGCGCCGACCTCGTCGGCGATCGAACGGAACGCGGCGAAGTCCTCGTGACGCGGGTACGCGGACCAGCCGGCGACGATGACCTTCGGCTGCGCGGCGACGGCGATCTTGCGGACCTCGTCCATGTCGATGCGGTGGTCTTCCTTGCTGACCCCGTACGACTCGACGTCGTAGAGCTTGCCGGAGAAGTTCAGCTTCATGCCGTGCGTGAGGTGGCCGCCGTGCGCCAGGTCGAGGCCGAGGAGCTTCTCGCCGGGGTTCATCAGGGCCATCAGGACCGCCGCGTTGGCCTGTGCGCCGGAGTGCGGCTGGACGTTCGCGAAGTCGGCGCCGAACAGTTCCTTCGCGCGGGCGCGGGCGAGGTCCTCGATGACGTCGACGTGCTCGCAACCGCCGTAGTAGCGGCGACCCGGGTATCCCTCGGCGTACTTGTTGGTGAGGACGCTGCCCTGCGCCTGGAGGACCGCGCGGGGAACGAAGTTCTCCGAGGCGATCATCTCCAGCGTGTCGCGCTGACGGGCCAGCTCACCTGCCATGGCCTGGGCGACTTCGGGGTCGAGTTCGGCGAGGGGGGCCGTGTTGACGTCGGTACCGGGCACAGCGGTCATCGAGGGATCTCCAAGCTGGATGCGGAAACGAATGCTCCCAGTCTACGAAGAACCCGTGAGGACTTCCTAACCGCCCGCGGTGAGGTACCCCTCACCGGCACGCAGGACGCTGGGAACGAGCGGCTCGTCGAGCAGTCGACGGAACCGCTCCGACCGCTCCGCGCCGACGGGCACCTCGGCCAGCCAGCCACCGAGCAGGCGGTACCCCTCCACATAGGTGCTGGTGTACGCCCGCCACAGCGGCGACGACAGGAAGCGCAGCGACTGCCGGGCACGCTCGGGGGTCGACAGGCTCCACTGCTGCAGGAACGCCGCGACGTCGTCGTGGCTGCGACCCTCGTCGTGCAGCATCATCGCGGCGTCCTGCCGCACACCGAGCAGCTGCCCGGACGCCCCGGACAGGCGTTGTGCCTGCTCACCGTCGAATCGGAGGCCGAGGTCGGCGTAGATTTCCTGCGCCCACAGCCCCCAGTCGGACCCGACGATCGATTCGAGCGCGAGATCCGCGAGGCCCTCGGCCATCAGGCACTGCGGGGTGTTGACGACGAACAACGTCTGCTCGAGCTGTCCCGACCCGACCAGTCCGGCTTCCTTGCGGCAGTGCTCGGTGTGGTGGCCCGGGTACGACTCGTGGGCGATCAGGCGCGGCAGGTTCGACATGTGCTGCTCGAGGTCGGAGTTGATCGCGACCCGGGAACGGTAGTCGCCGAGGTAGTAGTTGAACCCCGACCACGGCTTGTCGCCCACCACCTCGTACTCGACGACCTCCGAGTCGGGCAGTGCGTAGTGCTCCCGCACGAGGTCGCGCAGGGCGCTCGAGAAGGCGTCGACGCATTCCTGCAACCGCTCCGCGGGGATCGCGTCCTTCGCGCGGTGGGCCCGGATGCGTTCGGCGAGCGGGCCCGTTCCGGGCAGCACGGCGTCCATCTTCCGGTGCGCCTCCCGGTACTGCTCCTCGTCGCCGCGTTCGATGCGGACGTCGAAGTACGCCTCGACCTCGTCGACGAAGCCGACGTCGTCACCCGCGAACTTGCGCCCCGAGCATTCGAGGGCACGGAGATGGACGTCGAGGAACCGGGCCCGTTCCTCGGACAGACTCGCCGACGGCAGTTCCGCGCGGAGGTTCGCCGCCGTGCGCGCGAGGTCGCGCGGATCGGGCTTCGGCGCGTTCTCCACCTGCCTGCGCAGCGCGGGATCGCCGGTATACGCGTCGACGAATCCTTCCTCCAGCCGGTCGAAACCCAGCCCGAGCAGCAAGTATTCGCGTACGAACGAAACGGATTCCATGCCGTCCGACCTTAGTCGCAGACGCGTCTGCCCGACCCGCCGACAGCGCAGCCTGTGGCACCAAGCACAATCCGACTATGCAACCGCTACTCGCCAGCGCAACGACGACGGCAGAGATTCTGGGCATGGACCGCTCACTCCCCCGTGTACCCGAGTGTGAGCGGAACTGATGGCGCGGACGAGCGAGTCCAGTCCGTACGTCGAATTCGACCGGAAGCAGTGGCGCACACTGCGTAAGTCGACGCCACTCGTCCTCACCGAGGAAGAGCTGTACGGGCTGCGGGGCCTCGGCGAGCAGATCGACCTCGAAGAGGTCGCGGAGGTGTACCTGCCGCTGTCGCGTCTCATCCACCTACAGGTCGCGGCGAGGCAGCGACTGTTCGCCGCGACCGCGACGTTCCTCGGCGAGAAGCACCCCGACCAGCAGGTGCCGTTCGTGATCGGCGTCGCAGGCAGTGTCGCGGTCGGCAAGTCCACCACCGCCCGTGTCCTCCAGGCCCTCCTCGCGCGCTGGGAGCACCACCCGCGCGTCGACCTGGTGACGACGGACGGCTTCCTCTACCAGACGGCCGAGCTGAACCGCCGCGGGATCATGCACCGCAAGGGCTTTCCCGAGAGTTACGACCGCCGCAAGCTGCTCCGGTTCGTCACCGAGGTGAAGTCGGGGGCCGAAGAGGTGGCCGCGCCTGTCTATTCACACATCTCGTACGACATCATCCCGGGCCAGTACCACCTGATCCGGCAGCCCGACATCCTCATCATCGAGGGTCTCAACGTGCTGCAGACCGGTCCGCGGCTGATGGTGTCGGACCTGTTCGACTTCTCGATCTACGTCGACGCCCGCATCGAGGACATCGAGAACTGGTACATCCAGCGTTTTCTCGCGCTGCGGAAGACGTCGTTCTCCGACCCCGACGCGCACTTCCATCACTACGCCGGGCTGTCCGATCGGGATGCGACGGCTGCTGCTCAGGAGATCTGGCACAACATCAACCGGCCGAACCTCGTGGAGAACATCCTGCCGACGCGTCCGCGCGCGACGCTCGTGCTGCGCAAGGACGCCAATCATTCGATCAACCGGCTGCGGCTGCGGAAGCTGTAGGTGAGTGGCGAAGTGTGTTCCGGCACGCTTCGCCACTCACGTCAGACGCCGAAGCGGCGGTGGCGGGCGGCGTAGTCGCGGAGCGCGCGGAGGAAGTCGACGCGGCGGAACTCGGGCCAGTACGCCTCCGTGAACCAGATCTCCGAGTAGGCGCTCTGCCACAGCAGGAACCCCGACAGCCGCTGCTCCCCCGACGTGCGGATCACGAGGTCGGGGTCGGGCTGGCCGGACGTGTAGAGGTGACCGTCGATGCCGTCGACTGTGATCGATTTCACGAGTGCGTCCCCCGACAGTCCCGCAAGGAGCTTCTCACTGAGCAGCGACTGCACGGCGTCGGCGATCTCCTGACGGCCGCCGTACCCGATCGCGACGTTGACGTGGGTCCCGGTGCGACCCTCGGTCCCGGCGGCCGCGTCGCGCAGACGCCGCGACTGTTCGGCGGGCAGGAGGTCGAGGGCGCCGACGATCTTGACGCTCCAATTCTTGTCCGGACCGGAGATCTCCTCGACGACGTCCGTGATGATCTCGAGCAGGGTGTCGAGTTCCTCCGGGTCGCGGCGCAGGTTCTCGGTGGACAGCAGGTAGATGGTGGCCATCTCGATGCCCGCGGCGTCGCACCAGCCGAGCATCTCGGAAATCTTCAGGGCGCCCATGCGGTGGCCGTGGCTGACGTCCTCGAAGCCGTTCTCCCGGGCCCACCGCCGGTTGCCGTCGCACATCACGGCAATGTGCCGAGGGTGCTGTAGACCGTCGAGCCGCGTGAGTAGCCGACGCTCGTAGATGCTGTACAGCAGTCCTCGCGCACTCACCTGGAGATCACCATGACACGCAAGACTACGCCGCAGCCGAAGGTGATCCGCGACGGCCGTCACACAGCGCACGACTTCCTGCTACCGACGGGTACGCTCTCACCACAAGCTAACCTACGGTTGCGTAGGTTAGCGCCACGCACAGCGAGAAGAGGTGTTCAGTGACCGCTTTCGGCCTCGACGAATTGCCCGTCAAACCCCGACTGCGAGGGTGGATCCACCTGTGGGCGTTCGGCGTCTCCGTGATCGCCGGCATCGTCCTCGTCACGCTGTCGGGCACCCAGGTGTCCGGGGAAGCGGCGCTCGCCACTGCCGTCTACAGCCTCACGGTGTGCGGTGTGTTCGGGGTCAGCGCCACCTACCACCGCATCCACTGGAACACCGTCTCGGCCCGCACGTGGATGAAGCGCGCGGACCATTCGATGATCTTCCTGTTCATCGCCGGCAGCTACACCCCGTTCGCGGTGCTGGGACTTCCGCCCGACACGGGCCGGACGCTGCTGATCGTCGTGTGGGCCGGAGCGCTCGCCGGGGTCGCGCTGAAAATGCTGTGGCCGACGGCACCGCGCTGGGTCGGAGTGCCGCTCTACCTGCTGCTCGGCTGGGCCATCGTTCCGGTAGCCCCCGAACTGACGCACGAGGTCGGCGTCGTCCCGATGGTGCTGCTGCTGATCGGCGGCATCCTCTACTCGGTCGGCGCGATCCTCTACGCCACCAAGTGGCCCAACCCCTGGCCCACCACGTTCGGGCATCACGAGTTCTTCCACGCCGCCACCGTCATCGCCGCGCTGTGTCACTACATCGCCGTGTGGCTGGTGGTGTTCCGGTAGGCCGGACTACCGGCTCAACGCGGCACCGAGATCCTCGACCGTCGACACCGGGCGGTCGCACACGAACCCGCGGCAGACGTACGCCGCGGACGCGCCGCCGACCAGCGGCCGGTCGGCGAGAAGCGGGGACGAGTCCGGTTCGCCGCCGACCACGACGGCACCGCCGGGCGCGAGTCTGCGCGCCTCCCGGAGCAGGACGGAGTCGCCGTCGGTTGCCACGGCCACCTGGATCGGGCCGCGCACCGACGCCTCCGCCACCGCGAGCCAGTGCCCGGCCGATCGCGGTGCCCGCTCCAGCAGCAGGGCCACCCGGTCGAGCGATTCGGCGGCCGCGGTCGCATAACGTCCCGACGCCTCCCCGTCGGCCACCGCGGCCGCGGTGAGCAGCGCCTCGACCAGACACGACGCCCCGGACGGCGTCGCACCGTCGACCGGGTCGCGGGGACGGGTCACCAGGGACTCGGCGTCGTCGGCGGTGTCGAACCAGCTGCCCGGCCGCTCGTCGTCGGCGAAATGGATCAGGGCGCGGTTCAGCAGCGCCTGCGCGCGCGTCAGCCACTCGCTGTCGCCGGTTGCCTGATACAACGCGAGGAGGCCCGTCGCCAGGCAGGCGTAGTCCTCGAGCACCCCGGCCGATTCGCCCACCGACGTTCCCAGGGACGCCCTCCGCAGGCGCCCGTCGACGACGTGCAACCCCAGGACCGCACGCGCGCAGTCCACGGCGGCGGCCACCCACTCCGGCCTGCCGAGCCCGGCGCCGGCCTCGGCGAGCGCGGTGATCGTGAGGCCGTTCCAGGCGGTGACCACCTTGTCGTCGCGCCCCGGCTGCGGCCGCGCCGCACGCCGGGCGAGCAGCGTGCCCCTGATCCGGCGCCAGCGGTCCCAGTCGTCCGGATCGCGCGGAAGCTGCAGGACGGACGTGCCTGCCTCGAACGTGCCGTCCGCGGTCACCGCGAACACCCGGGCCGCCCACTCCCCGTCCTCGGTACCGAGAACCTCGACGAGCTGCTCGGGGGTCCACACGTACGTGAGTCCCTCGACGCCCTCGGTGTCGGCGTCGAGGGCGGACGCGAACGACCCGTTGTCGGTGCGCAGATCGCGCAGCAGGAACTCGACGGTCTCCTCGGTGACACGGACGGCCAGGTCCGAGCCCGTGCGCCGGCCCAGGTGCGCGTAGGCGCGCAGCAGCTGGGCGTTGTCGTAGAGCATCTTCTCGAAGTGCGGCACCACCCACGCGGCGTCGACCGAGTACCGGGCGAAACCGCCGCCGAGCTGGTCGTAGAGGCCGCCGCGCGCCATCGCCGACGCCGTCCGCGCCACGACACCGAGCACGTCGTCGTCGCCGGACCGCTCGTACGTGCGCAGCAGGCCTTCCATCAGCGCGGACGGCGGAAACTTGGGGGCGCCCCCGAACCCGCCGCGGTCGGCGTCCTCGTCCCGCAGCACGGCTCCGGCGGCCGCGTCGAGCAGGGCCGCGTCCACCCGGACATCGCCCTCGGGGATGCCGCCGGCTCCCCGCCGCAGCTCGGCGACCACGGAGGCGGCCGCGTCGTCGACGTCACCGCGGCGGTCCCGCCACGTGTCGGCGATGGCACTCAGCAGCTGGGTGAAGGACGGCATGCCGCCACGCTGCTCGGCCGGGTAGTAGGTGCCGCAGTAGAACGGGGCGCCGCCGGGCGTGAGGAAGCACGTCATCGGCCAGCCACCCTGGCCGGTCATCGCGACCGTGGCGTTCATGTACACGGCATCGAGGTCGGGACGCTCCTCGCGGTCCACCTTGACGCACACGAAATGCTCGTTCATCAGCGACGCCACCGCCTCGTCCTCGAAGGACTCGTGGGCCATCACATGGCACCAGTGGCACGCCGAGTATCCGATCGACAACAGGATCGGAACGTCCCGCTCGCGCCCATTCGGTCGCCTCCGGACCCCACTGCTGCCAGTGCACGGGGTTCTCGGCGTGCTGTCGCAGATAGGGGCTGGTGGACCCACCGAGTGTGTTCTGTGCGCGCGGGTCCATGTCCAGCTCCTGTTCGACTACTTCTGCAGGTTCGGCGGGGTGTCCGTGGGCTTCGGCGGTTCGGTGCTGCTCGGCCCGCCACCGTGGATCGCGCCGCGGTCGGTGCCCTCGTCCACTTCCTGGTCCGGTTCGGGGTGCTCCGGCTCGAACGTCTCGGGCAGGTTCTTGAGCTTCTTGTTCATCGACCGCACCAGCAGCACCACACCCGCGAGCAGCGCGAGAATGACGACGAGGCCGATGGGCGACGCCTTGCCGAACTCGGGACCGGACGGGGTGCTCGGCGTCTGCGCCAGGACGTCCGCCGCGCCGGCCACGATGCTCACCGTCAACGCATTCACTGCTGTCCGTCCTCATGGATGCCCGCGAACAGGTCGTTCTCCGGGATGGAGGTGGTGACGCGGGTCTTGGCGAGCTCGAATTCCTCGGTCGGCCAGATCTTCTGCTGAATCTCGAGCGGAACCGCGAAGAATGACCCGTTCGGGTCGATCTGCGTCGCGTGGGCCCGCAACGCGTCGTCACGCTGCGGGAAGTAGTCGCCGCACGTGATCTGGGTGGTGACGCGTGCCATCAGGTCGCCCTGCTCGGTCTTCCACTTCTTGAGCCACTCGGCCATCGGGAACTCTTCGCCGCGGCGGTCGTACTCCTCCTGGAACTGCAGCAGACGCTTCCGGATGAAGCCGTGCGAGTAGTAGACCTTCTGCACCTTCCACGGTTCCCCGGCGTCGGGGAACCGCTCCGGGTCGGCAGCGGCCTCGTACGCGGCCATCGACACCTCATGGCAGCGGATGTGATCGGGGTGCGGGTAGCCGCCGTTCTCGTCGTACGTGGTCATGACGTGCGGACGGAACTCGCGGATCGCACGCACCAGTGCCTCGGTCGACTCCTCGAGCGGAACGAGCGCGAAGCAGCCCTCCGGCAGCGGCGGTTTCGGGTCGCCCTCGGGTAGACCGGAGTCGACGAATCCCATCCACTGGTGCTGGACTCCGAGGATGCGCGCCGCCTCGGCCATCTCCTCGATGCGAACCTCGTGGATGCGGTCACGCACCCCGGGCACGTCCATCGCGGGGTTGAGGATGTCGCCACGTTCACCCCCGGTCAACGTCACGACCTTCACTTCGTTGCCCTCTGCGGCGTAACGGGCCGTTGTCGCGGCACCCTTGCTCGACTCGTCGTCGGGATGGGCATGGACGGCCATGAGCCGGAATCCGCTCACGTATTCGTTCACCTCAACTTCGCCAGTAGCCGTTGCCGGCTTGTCCGTGTCGCACGCTCTCGCCCTCCGCCATCGCTGACGGCGCACTGACGCACGTCCTCTATAGTTCCACCCGAGAGTTCCGCTTGCAGCCGTGCCCCCGCTCGAGTGCTGTGAGTTACGTGGAACCGGAGCGGTACGAGAGTTGAGAGATGACGAGAACGCTTCCCCCGGGCCGATACACAGCCGCGGCAAAGCCTGCGCGCCCGAAGCGCTGGCTCGTGTGGGCGCTTTCCGCGGCGGTCGTGGTCGTGGGCGTGATCGTGGCGGTCGTCGCATACAACAAGTTCGCCGTCTCCGAGATCGACAGTGAAGCCACGTCGTTCGATCTGGTGAGCGACTCGCAGCTGGACATCACGTTCACCGTCACCCGTGAGGATCCGTCCCAGGCGGCGGTCTGCATCGTCCGCTCCCGCTCCAAGGACGGTTCCGAGACCGGCCGCCGCGAGGTCTACATCGCCGGCGGCGAAGACCAGACGGTGAAAGTCACCGCCCCCGTCTACACGTCGCGCCCGCCCGCGATGGGTGACATCTACGGCTGCAGCCTGGACGTTCCCGCCTATCTGACCGGCGGCTGAGACCAGCACACCCGAGCGACCGTTCGGGTTATTAGGGGTTTGCACTCCCCGATCGTGCTAGAATCGCCTGGTACACGGTTCCGGTTTGGAACCGTGTATTGCTGCATTGGCGGCAAGGCGGAAAACGAACGGCCCCGGCCGTCGCATTGCGCCGAGCCGTTGATCACTGCTGTTGCAGTGGTCTGTCGAGGGAGCCCGGCGGCTCCAACTACGAGGGAGTGATCGAGATGACCGAGACCCAGGTGACCTGGCTGACCCAGGAGTCACATGACAGGCTCAAGAGCGAACTCGACCAGCTCATTGCCAATCGTCCGGTCATCGCCGCCGAGATCAACGAGCGTCGCGAAGAGGGCGATCTGAAGGAGAACGGTGGCTACCACGCGGCCCGCGAAGAGCAGGGTCAGCAGGAGGCACGCATCCGCCAGCTTCAGGAACTCCTGAACAGCGCGAAGGTCGGCGAAGCGCCCACCCAGTCCGGTGTCGCACTGCCCGGTTCCGTGGTGAAGGTGTACTACGACGGCGACGAGAAGGACACCGAGACATTCCTGATCGCCACCCGCGAAGAGGGTGCACGCGACAACAAGCTCGAGGTCTACTCCCCCAACTCCCCGCTGGGTGGCGCACTGCTCGAGGCGAAGGTCGGCGAAACCCGCGAATACACGCTGCCCAACGGCAGCAGCATGAAGGTGACGCTCGTCAGCGCGGAGCCGTACCACAGCTGATCTCGGATCCACCGCCGAAAACTCCGGTCCGGGCCCAGCGCCCGGGCCGGAGTTTTCTGCATCGACGCCTGTGGGCGGAATCAGAAGACCCTGCGGGCCTTCATGTCGGCGAACACGGGACCGATGCGCACCACGTCGCCCGTCGTCGGGGCGTGCAGCATCTGACCGTTTCCGACGTAGATCGCCACGTGTCCCGGACCACCCGACTGCCAGTTGCCGAACAGCAGGTCTCCGGGCCTGGCCTGCGACAGCGGCACCTCCACACCGACTTTCCACTGCGTTTCCGACGTGCGGGGCAATGTGACGCCGGTTGCGGCGTACACGGCGAACGACGTCAGACCCGAGCAGTCGAAACCGCCGCCGGACGGTCCGTTGATGTTGCCGCCGCCCCACACGTACGGCAGACCGATGAACCGCATGGCCGCTTCGACGACGCGGCTCGTGTCACCGGCGGCCGCACCGTAGAAGAACGGCGACAGCATCCGCGCGAACGATTCCTCCAGTGATCGGATCCGTGCGACGTACGGCTGCGTTTCGTGCTCGTAGTCGAACTTGCCGGCGGGCATGCCACCGGCGGTCCGGACCGCACCCGCCCCGGCGTTGTAGGCGGCGATCGTGAGGTCGAGGGTGTCGCCCTTGACCACACCCTCCTTCTTCCACCCCTCGATCTGCCCGAACAGGTCGCACAGCATCTGACCGGACGCCATCATCGGGTCGGCGACACCGTTGATGTCGACCTTGCCGTCGCCGTCCGCGTCCTTGCCGTATTTGGCCCAGGCAGGGGGCATGAACTGACCGGGACCGCGGGCTCCTGCCCGGGACACGGGTGAGGTCGCGCCGTAGCGGAAACCGTTCTCGACCGAGTACAGGGCCGCCAGCGTCGGCGGCTTGATGCCCTCGCACAGCGACCCGGCCTTGCGGATCCACGGCGCGAAGACGGCGATGGCACCGACCGGCGCGAGCGACACCCCGGGGAAACCGGCGGGGACGGACGGGATCAGCGATCCGAGTCCGCTGATCAGGGCCGGGACCCCCGGCAGAGCGGCAAGGCCCCCGATCGCCGTTCCGACGTCGGGGGCGCTCATCGCGGGGGGTTGGTCGAGCGGCGTGTCCGGGAGTGCCAGTGGGGGAACCGGGGCAGGAGGCGGTGCCGCCTCGACGGCGGGCGGCGGCGGAATGTAGGGGTCGGTTGCCTGCTTCACCACATCCGAGGCCTGCGCCACCATCTGCTCGGCCTGCACTCGGGCCGGTTCCGGGAGGGTCGATATCGCGTCGTTTACTTGTTTCTGAACGTCGGGTGAGGCCTGCTCGACCACCTGAATTGCTTCTGCTGCTTGATCTTTCACCGGCTGCGGTATGTCCGCTCCCTGAACGATGGCCCCCGCTGCGGTGGTGATCGCCACGATGATCGCCGCTGCATCAACTGACATACGTGCGCTCCTCCTCCTCGGTGCACCTAACCGAGTGAGTTCACGTTACGACGGGGCACAGCAGATGCGAGGCGATTCTGCGGGATTGATCCGTTTCCTACCGTGACCTGCGGGAGAGCGGCACCTGGCGAATCGCGGCTGTCGAGGCGGACTGCGCAGGACTGCAGGCGACTCGCCGGGCGTGCGCTGCACTCCTGCGCACTCCACGACGAGAGACAGATTCTTCCCAGGTTGTTCTAAGGTTCTTCGGGGAAGCTGGTCGGCATGAGTGAAGACCGACGGATTTCCCGCCTGCTTCCCGTTCGCCGCGTCCTCGCGGCAGCCGGAATCGCCGGACTGGTCGCCGGTGGCGGCATGGCGGCAACAGCGGACCCCGCGACCCCCGATTCGACGGTGGCAGCGCCCCTCGTCTCGGCAGGATTCGGCGCGCCGGACGCCGTGTCCAGCGGTTCCTGAGATCCCGCGACCGGAGATCCACCACATGACCAGTGCACGCAGCGCAACCGAATGGTCCACCTGGGGTGTGCACGCACGCATCGTCGTCACCGACCCCGACGCCCTGAGCTCGGCGTCGAACCTGATCCGCGGTTACCTCGCGGCCGCCGATGCCGCAGTCAACCGGGACCGCGCGGACGCCGAGATCCGCTCGCTCGACGCGGGCCCGAACACGGTCACACCGATGTTCGCGCGGTTCCTCACCGACGCCCTCGCCGCCGCACGCACCACGGAGGGCGCACTCGACCCCACTGCGTCGGCCCCGGCACCCCAGTCGTGGCGGTCGATCACCGTCGACGGCACCGAGGTCACGCTCCCGTCCGGTGTGGAGCTCGACCTGACGGCCACCGCACGGGCGAGTTCCGCCGACCACTGCGCGTCGACGACAGCCGAGCTGCTCGGGTGTGGCGTCCTGGTGGCGCTCGGCGGAGACATCGCCACCGCCGGGACCACGCCACCGGGCGGCTGGCAGGTCCAGGTACAGGACCTGCCGGGCGACCCCACCTGCCAGGTGTCGATCCCGTCGGGTGCGGCCGTAGCGACCGCCAGCACCGTCAAGCCCCTCCACCCCGACTCGATCTCGTTGTGGCGGACGGTGTCCGTGGTGGCCGAGTCATGCACCACCGCGCATGCGTCGAGTACGGCGGCGGTCGGCATGGGCGGCGGTGCGATCGACTGGCTCACCACCCTCGAACTGCCGGCCCGGCTGGTGGATCAGGAGTTCCGGGTCATCACCCTCGGCGGATGGCCGAGCTAGATCCGGCTACTCCTGCAGGCGAACCGCGTACTGGGCGTCACGCAGGGCGTCGAGGAGATCCTGCCGGTGGCCGGGACCACGGGTCTCGACGGTGAGGAACACCTCCACCTCGTCGAGCGCGAGCGCGCCGCCGGTGCGGGAGTGAACGACGTCCACGACGCTGGCGCCGTTGCCGCTGATCACGCCGAGGAGGCTGACCAAACCACCCGGTCGGTCTGGAATGGTCACGTGCACACCGAGATACCGTCCGGCCGCCCGGAGACCGTGATTGACGACGTGCGTGAGCAGCAACGGGTCGATGTTGCCGCCGGACAGCACCGCGCACACCTTCCCGGTGAGTCCCAGCTCTTCCGTCGAGCAGCTGATCAGCGCGGCCACCGCCGCCGCGCCCGCAGGCTCCACGATGAGCTTCGCGCGTTCGAGGCACAGGAGCAGCGCCCGGGACAGAGCGTCCTCACTGACCGTGACGATGGCGTCGACCTGCGAGCCGACGTGCGCGAACGGCACGTCGCCGGGCCGGCCGACCGCGATGCCGTCGGCCATGGTCGACATGGTCTCCAGCGGAATCGGGCGGCCCTCGGCCAGCGAACGTGGCCAGGCGGCCGCCTGCTCGGCCTGGACGCCGACGATCCGCACGTCGGGCCGGGTGGCCTTGACCGCCGCGGCGATGCCCGCGATCAGCCCACCACCGCCGGTCGGGACGACGAGGGTGCCGACGTCGGGTTCCTGCTCGAGGATCTCGAGCCCCACGGTCCCCTGCCCGGCGACGATGTCGACGTGATCGAAGGGATGGATGAGGACGGCGCCGGTCTCGTCCGCGAACTCCTTCGCGGCGACGAGCGCGTCGTCCACGGTGTCGCCGGTCAAGTGAACGGTGGCGCCGTACGCCTTGGTGGCGACGAGTTTCGGAAGGGGCGCGCCGGTGGGCATGAAGACGGTGGACGGGATGCCCAGCTCGGTGGCCGCCCAGGCCACGCCCTGCGCGTGATTGCCCGCGCTCGCCGCCACGACCCCGCAGGCCCGTTCGGCGACCGACAGATTCGCGATCCGGTTGTATGCACCACGGGGCTTGAAAGACCCTGTGCGCTGCAGATTTTCGCACTTCAGCGTCACGACGTGCCCGCATCGTTCCGACAGCGCCCGGGACGCGATCACCGGCGTCCGGCGCATGACGGGGTCCAGCAGCTTACGAGCTGCTCTGATCTGATCCAGCGTGACAGGCTCCACGCGGGCCAGCATAGGGCGCTCCGCGCCCCGTGAGTGGTTAAGGAGTCCAGAGACTCGTCAACTACTCACGGGCGGCGGAGCCGCCTGCTACTTCAGCGCCTGCTCGATGTCGCCCACGAGGTCGGCGGCATCCTCGATGCCGACGGACAGCCGCACCAGGTCGTCCGGGACCTCGAGCAGCGAACCGGCGGTCGAGGCGTGGGTCATGGCGCCCGGGTGCTCGATCAGCGATTCGACGCCGCCGAGCGACTCGGCCAGCGTGAAGATCTCGGTGCGCGAGCAGAAGTCCAGCGCGGCCTGCTTGCCGCCGGCGAGGCGGACCGAGATCATGCCGCCGAAGCGGCGCATCTGCTTCTCCGCGACCTTGTGGCCGGGGTGCGACTCGAGTCCGGGGTAGATGACCTGCGACACGGCGGGGTGCCCGGTGAGCAGTTCGACGACCTTCTCGGCGTTGTCGCTGTGCCGCTCCATGCGCAGGGAGAGGGTCTTGATGCCGCGGAGCGTGAGGAACGCGTCGAAGGGCCCCGGGACCGCGCCTGCACCGTTCTGCAGGAACGCGAAGGCCGTGTCGAGCTCCTCGTCGTTGGTGACGAGTGCGCCGCCGACGACGTCGGAGTGTCCGCCGATGTATTTGGTGGTCGAGTGCAGCGCGATGTCGGCGCCGAGCTGCAGCGGCTGCTGCAGGTACGGCGAGGCGAACGTGTTGTCGACGACGATCTTCGCGCCGGCGTCGTGTGCCACGTCGGACAGTGCCTCGATGTCACCGATGTTGAGGAGCGGGTTGGTGGGCGTCTCGACCCACACGAGCTTGGTGTTGGGCCGGATCGCGGCCCGGACCGCGTCCACGTCGGACACCGCGGCGGGCGTGTACTCGATGCCCCACTGGGTGAAGACCTTGTCGATCAGGCGGAACGTTCCGCCGTAGGCGTCGTTCGGGATGACGAGGTGATCGCCGGGGCGGAGCACGGCACGGAGCAGGCAGTCGGTGGCGGCCATGCCCGAGCCGAAGGCGCGACCGTACGTGCCCGACTCGAGGGCGGCGAGGTTGGCCTCGAGCGGTCGTCGGGTGGGGTTGCCGGTGCGGGCGTATTCGAATCCGTTACGCATGCCGCCGACGCCGTCCTGCGCGAACGTCGAACTGGCGTAGATCGGGACGTTGACGGCGCCCGTCTGCGGGTCCGGGTCGAATCCTGCGTGCACGGCCTTGGTGGAGAACCCCTGCCAGCTGATGTTGTCCGCTTTGCTGCGCTGCTCACTCATGGCCCCCAGCCTAGTGGGGACCTAATTCTCCAGATACTCCGCGATGGCGAAGGCGATGTCGAGCTTGGTCGCGTCGCTGACGGAGGGGTCGAGCGCGTTGACGATGATGCTGTGTTCCGGGGTGAGCAGCGCCATGGCCACGACGTCGAGAACCACCCCGCCGAACTCGGCGGAACGGGAATCCGGGACGACGTTCGTCCCGTTCCGCATCTCGACGAGGACGGCAGGATCCGTCACCTGCGGCTTCACCGAAGCGGTGATGGTGCTCATCACGTTGGTCGGCCCCTTGGACCACGAGCACGTCGGATCGGTCGATCCGGGCAGGACGGCCTCGGTGAGATGCGGCCGGTCCGACACCAGCCGGCCGAGTGCCTTCGTGAGTGCGGCGCAGTCTTCGGACGCGTCCGAAGACGATGTGCCCGAGGACACCGATCCCACGGGCGACGACCCCGACTGTGCGACGGCGGCACCCTCGATGCTGTTCCCGCATCCGGCGGCCGCCAACCCGAGCAGGGCGACCGGGACCGCCAGGACACGACGTAGACGAGCACTCACTGTGATTTCCCCCTCACGGACACCGGACCGGTCCCCCGCTGTGCACCGTACGTTCCGTGCGCAGCGGGGACCAGTGTTGTCGTGCCCGGCCCTCGACGTGTCGTCTAGGAGCCGGCGCTGAGGAACCCGAGAAGGTCGTGGCGGGTGATGACTCCGGCGGGCTTGCCGTCGTCGACGACCATCAGGGCGTCGGTGTCGCCGAGCGCCTTGGTGGCGGCCGACACGGGCTCACCGGAACCGATGAGCGGGAACGGCTTGCTCATGTGCTTCTCGACCGGGTCTGCGAGGTGTGCGCGTCCCTCGAACACGGCACTGAGCAGGTCGCGCTCGGTGACGCTGCCCGCCACTTCACCGGCCATGACGGGCGGCTCCGCACCGACGACGGGCATCTGCGACACCCCGTACTCGCGGAGGATCTCGATGGCGTCGCGCAGCGTCTCGGACGGGTGGGTGTGGACGAGGTCCGGGAGTTCGCCGGACTTGCCGCGCAGCACATCGCCGACGGTCTTCTCGTCGGGCTTGCCGTCGAGCGGTGTGCGGAGGAAGCCGTAGGACGCCATCCACTTGTCGTTGAAGATCTTCGACAGGTATCCGCGGCCACCGTCGGGCAGCAGGACGACAATGACGGCGTCGGGGCCCTCACGCTTGGCGACCTCGAGTGCGGCGACGACGGCCATGCCGCAGGAGCCGCCGACCAGCAGGCCCTCTTCGCGGGCGAGACGACGGGTCATCTCGAAGGAGTCGGCGTCGGACACGGCGATGATCTCGTCGGGGATGGACGGGTCGTAGGCGCTCGGCCAGAAGTCCTCGCCGACGCCCTCGACCAGGTACGGGCGACCGGTGCCGCCCGAGTACACGGAACCCTCGGGGTCGGCGCCGATGACCTTGACCTTGCCGCCGGACACCTCCTTGAGGTAGCGGCCGGTGCCGGTGATGGTGCCGCCGGTGCCGACGCCCGCGACGAAGTGGGTGATCTTTCCGTCGGTGTCGGCCCAGATCTCGGGGCCGGTGGTCTCGTAGTGGCTCTGCGGGCCGCCCGGGTTGGAGTACTGGTTGGGCTTCCAGCCGCCGGGGAGCTCGCGTGCGAGCCGGTCGGAGACGCTGTAGTAGCTGTCCGGGTGCTCGGGCGCGACCGCGGTGGGGCACACCACGACCTCGGCGCCGTAGGCCTTGAGAACGTTCCGCTTGTCTTCGCTGACCTTGTCGGGGCAGACGAACACGCACTTGTATCCGCGCTTCTGGGCCACCAGGGCAAGGCCGATGCCGGTGTTGCCGGACGTGGGCTCGACGATGGTCCCACCCGGCTTCAGCTCACCGGACGCCTCCGCGGCGTCGATCATCTTGACCGCGATGCGGTCCTTCGAGCTTCCACCCGGGTTGAGGTATTCGATCTTGGCTGCAACGGTCCCGTGGTTCTCCCCGATGACAGAAGAGAGCTTGACGAGAGGGGTGTTGCCGATCAGGTCGACGACGTGTTCCGCGATGCGCATGCCTCCATGCTCCCAGATGCCCTGATCCGATGCTCACAGACGTCCGGCACGGGGGCCCCGATCCGACTAGATTGGTGCGGACGCAGTCCGCTGGAACCCGTGAGATGAGCACCAGGTAGCGGAAAGGTGAGACCAGTGCCCAAGAGGACCTGGCAGACCGGAGTGAAAGCCGGTGCCGCGGCTGTCGTGGCGGGTTCGAGCGCAGGCACGCTGTCGTGGGCGGCGTACTCCTATCTGATGTCCCAGGCGACGGCGGCCCGCGGTGTGATCGGACGCAACGTCGCCAAGCCGCCGGAGGCCGACGGCGTCTACTCCCCCGGCGCCGCGGTCCCCGAACGCTGGCTACGGACCACGCCCTACGACGTCCATCTGATGATTTTCGGCGATTCCACGGCCGCCGGGGTGGGGTGCCTGTCGGCGGACGAGGTGCCCGGCGTGCAGATCGCGAGGCGCCTCGCCGACGAGACCGGCAAGCGGATCCGGCTGAGCACCAAGGCCATCGGCGGCGCCACGTCCCGCGGGCTCAGCGGGCAGGTGGACGCGATGTTCGTCGCCGGACCGCCGCCGGACGCCGCGGTGATCCTGGTCGGCGCGAACGACGTGACGTCCAAGAACTCGATTCGGGCGTCGGCGCGCAGGCTAGGGGAAGCGGTGGAACGGCTCCGCGCCCGCGACTGCGCGGTCGTGGTCGGAACGTGCCCCGACCTCGGGGTGGTGACCGCGATTCCGCAGCCCCTGCGAACCGTCGTCCGGACGTGGGGGTTGCGCCTGGCGAGGGCGCAGGCGGCCGCAACCAGCGCGGCGGGTGGCCACCCGGTGGCGTTGGCCGACCTGCTGGCCCCCGAGTTCCTGGCGGCCCCCGACCGAATGTTCTCCTCCGACCATTTCCACCCGTCCGCGGCGGGCTACGAGTTGGCGGCGATGCAGATCGTGCCCGTTCTCGCGACCGCCCTGGGCATGTGGCACGGCGGACCGCTCCCCGACCTGCCCGAGGTGTCGGAGGCGGCGGAGTCGCGCAAGCTGTCGACCCGAATGACCGCCTCGCTCAACCGTTTCCTGTGGCGGCGCACTGCCAGGCGACGCTCGCCTGCCCGCCTCGACGAACTCCTCGCGATCGAGGAGGCGTCTGCGTCCAGGACGCGACGGGTCGCTGAGTGAGATGGCGATGTCCCCGGTGCCACCCGGCAACGTAAGTTGTCGGGAAGGCCACAAAACGGGTGGTCTGCAACACAGTGCAGACCCCCGCAGTTGACAAAGGAGTTTTCATGCCCGAGGCAGTCATCGTCTCCGCAGTACGCTCACCGATCGGCCGAGCCATGAAGGGTTCGCTCAAGACCATCCGCCCGGATGATCTGACGACGCAGATGGTGGCCGCGGCTCTGGCGAAGATCCCCGAACTCGATCCCACCGAGATCGACGACCTGCTCCTCGGCTGCGGCCAGCCCGCCGGTCAGTCGGGTTTCAACATCGCCCGCGTCGTCGCGGTGGAACTGGGTTACGACTTCCTGCCCGGCGTCACCGTCAACCGATACTGTTCCTCCTCGCTGCAGACCACCCGCATGGCACTGCACGCGATCAAGGCCGGCGAAGGCGACGTGTTCATCTCCGCCGGCGTCGAGTCGGTGTCCAGCTTCGTCACCGGCAACGCCGACGGCCTGCCGAACACCAAGAACCCGAGGTTCACCGACGCCGAGGCGCGTACCGCGAAGCTCGCCGAGGGCGGCGTCGCCTGGACCGACCCGCGCGAGAACGAGCAGATTCCCGACGTCTACATCGCCATGGGCCAGACCGCCGAGAACGTCGCCTCGGCCACCGGCATCACGCGTGAGGAGCAGGACCGCTGGGGCGTCCGCTCCCAGAACCGCGCGGAGGACGCCATCAAGAACGGCTTCTTCGAGCGGGAGATCACCCCGGTCACCCTCCCCGACGGCACCGTCGTCAGCACCGACGACGGCCCGCGCGCCGGCACCACCTACGAGGGCATCAGCCAACTCAAGCCGGTGTTCCGGCCCGACGGCACCGTCACCGCCGGCAACGCGTGCCCCCTCAACGACGGCGCCGCCGCGCTCGTGATCATGTCCGACACCAAGGCCAAGGCCCTCGGCCTGACCCCGCTCGCCCGCATCGTGTCCACCGGGGTGTCCGGGCTGTCCCCCGAAATCATGGGCCTGGGCCCGATCGAGGCCGTCAAGAAGGCCCTCGCGATCGCGGGCAAGTCCATCTCCGACATCGACCTGTTCGAGATCAACGAGGCATTCGCGGTCCAGGTTCTCGGTTCCGCCCGTGAACTGAAGATCGACGAGGACAAGCTGAACATCTCCGGCGGCGCCATCGCCCTCGGCCACCCGTTCGGCATGACCGGCGCCCGCATCACCAACACCCTGCTCAACAACCTCCGCGAGCAGGACAAGACGTTCGGCGTCGAGACCATGTGCGTCGGCGGCGGGCAGGGCATGGCGATGGTCCTCGAGCGCCTGAGCTAGGCCCTCCGGACCGTGAGTGGTTGACGAGTGCAGAGACTCGTCAACCACTCACGGGCGCAGCGGGAGGATCTCCCGGTACGCGTCGGACGCGTACCAGCCTTCGAGGTGCTCGCGGTCGGGGAACTCGACGACGATGAACGTGCCGTCGGACGTCCCCTCGACCACGTCCTGGCGTCCGCCGTGGACGATGAACTTGCCGGCGAAGGGGCGCAGGGTGCCGTCGATGCGTTCGAGGTATTCGATGATCTGCGGACCCATGTCGACGTTCTGGAGGTGGGCCATTCCGTACGCGCTCATGTCGTGCTCCTTCGAGTGAGGCGGTTGCTGCACACGACATTCCTCCGCCCGGGTACGTGCGTCGATTACCTCCGAGGTAATCGAACCCGGCCCCGCAGACGGAGAAGGCCCCCGAGAGCATGCTCTCGGGGGCCTTCTCGTGGGACTACTAGTCGCTGTTGAAGTAGCTCAGGAGTCGCAGGATCTCGACGTACAGCCACACGAGGGTGACGGTGAGTCCGAATGCGACACCCCACGCTGCCTTCTCCGGCGCCTGGGCGCGGATCAGCTGGTCGGCGGCGTCGAAGTCCAGCAGGAAGCTGAATGCGGCGATGCCGATGCAGACGAGGCTGAAGATGATCGCCAGGGGACCGCCGTCGCGGAGACCGAGGCCGCCTTCGGTGAAGAAGCTGGCGATCACGTTGCCGAGGACGAGGACGACGACACCGATGAGGGCGCCGATGATCATCCGCGTCAGGCGGGGCGTGACTCGGATCGCGCCCGTCTTGTAGACGACGAGCATGCCGAAGAACACGCCGAACGTGCCGAGTACGGCCTGGGCGATGAGTGCCGCTCCCCCGACTCCACCGAACGTGATGTCGGTGAACATGAACGACAGGGCGCCGAGGAACAGGCCCTCCGCCACCGCGTAGGCGAGAACGATGCCCGGGTTGTCCATCTTGCGGCCGAACGTGGCCACGAGGACCAGCACGAGACCGACGAGGCCACCACCGATGACCAACGGGCCCGCGAGGTTCGCATTGTTGCTCACCAGGAAGTAGGAGATGATCGCCGACACCGTGAGCACGCCGAGCGTGACACCCGTCTTGGTGACGACGTCGTCGATGGTCATCGAACGGTAGTCGGGGCCCGTCCGGTAGGGCTCGGCCTGCGTGTACTGCGGCTGACCGAACTGCTGCGTGACCTGCGCTGCGCCGGCCGTCGTAGATCCGAACGAGGCGTATCCGCCGCTGCCCTCTTGTTTGGGCAGGTTGCGGAACACCGGGTTACTGGTGGTGCGCACCGTGCACATCCCTTCTCGTGGCTCGCCGGGTGGATCCGGGTTTCTTGTACGTTGAACGTCCCGCACCCACCGCAAGTTCCCGTTCGTCGCTTTCGGGTCGGACAATTCGGACTCTACCGGTGCCGCGGGGACACCCGCCAGACGGACGCCGGTCGGCGTGGCGGTCAGGCCACCGACCGGGTGACCGTGAATTTGGGATTCCGGCCGACGACGTCGGTCGGACCGACGAGCCGCTGCAACCGGCCCCGGTACCCGAGATGCGAGTTGTACACGGTCCACAACTCGCCGCCGGGCCGGAGCACTCGCCCGGCTTCGGTGAACATCTTCGACGCGCCACCGGTGTGGACGGCCGCGCCCACGTGGAACGGCGGGTTGCACAGGACGACATCCTGGCTGTCGGTGGCGAGGGTGGACATGGCGTCGTCGCGCAGCGTGCTGACCCGTCCGTCGAGTCCGTTGGCGCGGGCGGTGGCGGCCGCCGACGCCACCGCCGCGGAGGACTGGTCGGTCGCGATCACCGACGCCTCCGGGAGGAGCCGGGCCAGGCTGACGGCGAGGATGCCGGTTCCGCACCCGAGGTCGACCGCGGCACGGGCCCGGGGGTTCACGCGGGGAAGGAAGTCGAGGAGGTATCTGGTCCCGATGTCCAGCTTGGGTCCGGCGAACGCGGCACCGTACGAGACCACGTCCAGCCCGATCTCGGCGAGATGATCGGTGACGGGGTACGTCTGCTGCGCCGCCTGCACCGGGCCGCGAGCGATCAGCACCCGCGACTTCTGCCTGCCGAGGGTTGCGCGGACGTCGGAGAACGAACGACGGAGCACGTCGTTCATGGCGGTGGAGATGTGCTTGTTGCGTCCGCCCGCGTAGACGACGACGGACGGGTCGGCGTGGCGGGCGATCGCCTCGGCAACCTCGGTCAGTTCGCCGAGGCTCCGCGGTAGCTGCATCAGCACGACGGTTGCGCCCGCGAGCAGATCCCCACCGAGCGCGCACGCCCGGTAGCGGTCGGCGAGCCCGACCGTCGCGGCGTTGGCGGCGAGCGCCAGTTCGCCGGTCAGCGGGTCCTGGTGCACGCGGATCCCGGTGGAGCCGTGTGTCACCGCGGCGCCGAGGGTGAGCGCACCGTAGTGGTCGCCGATCACGGCGAGCGTCCCGGGACGTGCCGCCGACAGGGCCTCCGCGGCCTCGTCGAGGATCAGCCGGTCGGCGGCGTCGACGGCCGTCAGGTTGGGTGCCTCGACGTCGGGGCGGCGACGGAGGCGGGCGAACAGGGCGTCCCGGTCGAACACTTCGGAGTCGAGCACGTTACTGCGACACCCACTGCGCGACGTTGGCGACGGGTTCCCGGCAGGTGCGGAATCCGTTGACGGGGTTCTCGGTGTCGGGGTAGCCGAACGAGATCGCGCAGACGACCCTGCGGTCTTCGTCGAGCGAAAAGAAGTCGTGGATGAACCGCGAACTTCCCGCGACAGCGGCCTGCGGGATGGTCGCCACTCCGAGGCTCTGCGCGGCGAGGAGGAACGTCTCGACGTACAGGCCGCAGTCGACGGCGCCGTACGTGCCGAGCGCTTCGTGGGTGGTGACGATCGCGACGTGCGGCGCGCCGAACAGGTCGAAGTTCTTCATCGTCTGCTCGGCCGACGCGGCCCGGTCGCCGGGCGCGATGCCGACGCTGGAGTACAGCTGCATGGCGCACTCGCGGCGGCGTTGCTTGTGCTCGCCCATGTATTCGCGGGGCCACTCGAAGTCGGACTCCTGCGGGTGGGTGCGGACGTACTCGGCCAGCCCGGAACGGAACCGCTCGGTTCCCTCTCCCTCGGTGATCGCGACCTGCCACGGCTGCGTGTTGCACCACGACGGCGTCTGCTGCGCGAGCTCGAGGATCCTCTCGATCACGTCGCGCGGCACCTGCGTCGGTAGGTAAGCCCTGCAACTGATCCGCGCGTCGAGGAGCTGGGCCAGGGTCCGCTCGGCCAGGCTCGTGTCCGCTGCTGCAATGCCGGTATCCGTCACCGTCGAATTCTCCTCGGGTCTACTCGTTCTCGAACACCGCTCTCGTGTCGTGCGACCGCGATATGCTGGCGTCAGTGCACCGAGAAGGTGATTTCATTGAGTGTGCCACGACACCCGGAAAGCAGTTCCGGGCCGACCGACTCGGATCCGCAGGCTACCAAGCGGATCGTCGTGACCGACATCGTCGCGGAGCTGGCCTCGGAAGGATTCGACGACGCCCGCGAGATCGGCCGGGGAGGGTTCGGGGTCGTGTACCGCTGCCTCCAGACGGCGCTCGACCGCACGGTCGCGATCAAGGTGCTGTCGTCCGATCTGGACGGCGAGGACCGCGAACGCTTCCTGCGTGAACAGCGTGCGATGGGGAAATTGTCGGGGCATCCCCATGTGGTCGACATCCTGCAGTCGGGGGTGACGCGCAGCGGCAGGCCGTACATCGTGATGCCGTACCACTCGCGCAATTCACTCGACGCCTGGATTCGCCGTGAAGGGCCGCTGCCGTGGAGCGAAACGCTGCGCGTCGGCGTGAAGCTGGCGGGCGCCCTGGAGACGGCGCACCGGCTCGGCACCCTGCACCGTGATGTCAAGCCGGCGAACATCCTGCTCACCGGGTACGGCGAACCGCAGCTCACGGACTTCGGCATCGCGCGGGTCACGGGTGGATTCGAGACCACGTCGAGCATGATCACCGGTTCGCCCGCGTTCACGGCGCCGGAGGTCCTCCGCGGCGACGCACCGTCCGCGTCTTCCGACGTGTACAGCCTGGGTGCCGCCCTGTTCTGCCTGCTCACCGGGCATGCCGCGTTCGAGCGGCGGAGCGGGGAGCGGCTCGTCGCCCAGTTCCTCCGCATCGCCACGCAACCCGTTCCGGACCTGCGGGGCGAGGATATTCCCGACGACGTGTGCGCGGCCATCGAGCGCGCCATGTCCGAGGAACCGACCGACCGCCCGGCTTCGGCCGCGGAGTTCGGCCAGGAACTACGCGACATCGAGCGCAGGCACGGGCTCGACGTCGACGAGATGGCGCTCCCCGCGGCGGCGGACGAATTCCCGCGCACCGAGCACACGGCTGTGCCGACCACGCAGTCCTCGACGTCCGGGCACAGTCGCAGCTACCGCAGGCGGTCGGGTGCCACCCCGCCGAGCGCCGCGGCCCGCTTCCGGCCGCCGACCCCGATGCGGTCCCTGGTGGAACGCACCCGTCTCCTGGAACTGCTCCGGCTGGGTCAGCGGAGGCGGTTGACGCTCATCCACGCACCCGCCGGCTTCGGGAAGAGCACGGTGGCCGCCCAGTGGCGCGACGTGCTGATCGAGGACGGCTCCGCCGTCGCCTGGCTGACGGTGGACAACGACGACAACAACGTCGTGTGGTTCCTGTCCCACCTCGTCGAGGCGATCCGCCGTGCCGAACCGAGCCTGGCGGACGAGTTGGGGCAGGCACTCGACGAGAACGGCGCCGAAGCGGAACGGTATGTGCTGACGTCGCTGGTGAATCAGGTCCACGACAGCAGGCGCCACGTTGTGGTGATGATCGACGACTGGCATCGGGTCACGTCGCCGGACACGATCGCCGCGATGGACTTCATCCTGGAGAACGGCTGCCACCACCTGCAGATGGTGGTGAGCAGCCGAAGCCAAGCGGGACTTCCGCTGGCCAAGATGCGGGTGCGCGACGAGCTCGTCGAAATCGATTCCGTGGCTTTGCGCTTCGACATCACCGAGTCGCAGCGGTTCCTGGTCGACCTCGGGGGACTGCACCTGGAGGACTCCGACGTGGAGGCGCTGGAGGAGACCACGGACGGGTGGGTGGCGGCGCTGCAACTGGCGTCGCTGTCGCTGCGTGATCGCACCGATCCCGGTGACCTCATCCGGCACATGTCGGGCCGCCACCACGCGATCGGTGAATACCTGGCGGAGAACGTGCTCAGCACTCTCGAACCTGCACTGCTCGACTTCATGCTGGCCACGTCCGTCACGGAGCGGGTGTGCGGCGACCTCGCCTGCGTGCTGGCGAACGTGACCCGCGGTCAGGCCCTGCTCGAACAGGTCGAATCGCGCGATCTGTTCCTGCGCAGCCTCGACGAGGACCGGGAGTGGTTCGAGTACCACCACCTGTTCGCCGAGTACCTCCGCCGCCGCCTCGAGCGCGATCATCCCTCACGCATCGCAGACCTGCACCGTGCGGCCGCGCACTGGTTCGCCGACCACCACTACGTCAGCGACGCAGTGGATCACGCGTTGGCGGCGGGCGATCGCGACGTGGCCGTCGCGGTGGTCGAGGAGCAGGGCATGTACCTGGTGGAGCACTCGCGGATGGTCGCGCTGCTCGGCCTCGTCGACAAGTTGCCGCGGCCGCTGGTCGAGTCCAGTCCGCGTATCCAGATCGCGGTCGCGTGGGCGAACATCCTGCTGCAGCGGGTGGCGCCGACGCTGCGGTCGCTCTCGCTGGTCGCGTCAGCCCTCGAGTCCTCGACGCTGAGCGACACCGAGCAGGCCGACATCCGTGTGGAGGCCGACATCGTCCGCGCCGTGATCGCGGTGTCGTCCGATCGCATCGCCGGCGTCCCCGACCTCATCGCGGAATGCCTTGCCCGCCCGGAGACTCTACGCGCGTGGGTGGTTTCGGCGGGGTCGAATCTCGCCTCCGCCGCCGCGATCGCCCAATTCGATTTCGTGGAGGCACGCCGACTGCAGGACTGGGCGACCGGGTACCACCAGCGGACCGTCGGACCGTTCAGCAGGATGTACGGGTACAGCTTCGCCGGTATCGCCGCGATGGAACAACTCGACATCGCCGCGGCCGAGGACAACTTCCGGTTGGCCGTGCAGACTGCGACGAAGTTGGCAGGCACCCATTCGCATGCCGCACGACTCGCAGGCGCACTCCTCGGCGAGCTGATGTACGAACTGGGCCATCTCGACGAGGCCGAACGACTCCTCGACGAGAGCTACGAGCTCGGCCCCGAGGGCGGCATCGTCGATTTCATGATCGCCCGCTTCGTCACGGGCGCGCGGCTGAAGGCGGGGCGCGGCGATCTCGCGTCCGCTGCCCGCCACCTCGACGAGGGTGCGTCCGCGGCGGCGTCGCTGGGCCTTCCGCGGTTGCGGGCCCGGGTCGAGAACGAGCGGGTCCGGCTCGGTCTGCCCGCGTCACCCCAGCCGGCGGCCGGTGGCGGGAAGGCGACCCGGGAACCCGATTTCGGTTTCGCCGAGATCGTCGCCCAACTCGACGACGCCACCGAGATCCGGAAACAGTTGGCCGTCGATCCCGATGTCGCGTGTCGCCGCGCCGAGGAATGGGTGCGCAGGGTCGAACGGGAGAGCCGGCCGAGGGCGGCCATGCAGGCCAGTCGCCTTCTCGTCGCATGCCTGGTCGCGGCGGGCCGCGTCGACGAAGCCGAGCCGGTGCTGGCGTCCATCGCCGCGACGTGTGCACGAATCGGCTTCGTGCGCTATCTGATCGACGGCGGGCCGCGCATGGTGCCCGCGCTGACGGCTCTTCTCGAGGACAGGCGGGCCGGCCGCTGGCAGTCCGACTGGCCGGAGGTTCCGGAAGAGTTCCTGGTTGCGGCGTTGGAGACAGCGACTCCGATCGAAAGTTAGCCCGCGCTTTCTTGACTAATTCAAGAAACGGTGGTGCAGTGTGACCGTGAACACACACAAGGGCGGGAGCCGGCCACCACCACGTCGCGCTCCGTAAGTGTGGTTCGATCCGCCGGCGTCGGCGAAGCCTCTTGCCCGACAGCCAGTTCCAGAAAACCCAGAGCGACCGCCAGCAACGAAGGGATCCACTGTGAGCCGAGAGACCACTGCGAACACCAGCGACAAGCTCACCACGGCCGTAGGCGCACCCGTCCCCGACAACCAGAACGTCGTGACCGCCGGGCCCCGCGGGCCGCAGTTGCTGCAGGACGTCTGGTTCCTCGAGAAGCTCGCACATTTCGACCGCGAGGTCATTCCGGAACGCCGCATGCACGCCAAGGGTTCCGGTGCGTTCGGAACGTTCACGGTCACGAACGACATCACTCGGTACACCAGCGCGAAGATCTTCTCCGAGGTCGGCAAGAAGACCGAGCTGTTCGCCCGCTTCTCCACCGTCGCCGGTGAGCGCGGCGCCGCCGACGCCGAGCGCGACATCCGCGGCTTCGCGGTCAAGTTCTATACCGAGGAAGGCAACTGGGACCTGGTCGGCAACAACACCCCGGTCTTCTTCTTCCGCGACCCGCTGAAGTTCCCCGACCTCAACCACGCCGTCAAGCGCGATCCCCGCACGAATCTGCGCAGCCCCGACAACAATTGGGACTTCTGGACATCGCTGCCCGAGTCACTGCACCAGGTCACCATCGTGATGAGCGACCGCGGCATCCCGTCGTCGTACCGGCACATGCACGGATTCGGTTCACACACCTTCAGTTTCATCAACGCCGAGGGCGAACGCTTCTGGGTGAAGTTCCACCACCGTGTGCAGCAGGGTGTCGAGAACCTCACCGACGCCGAGGCCGGGGCCCTGGTCGGCGCCGACCGCGAGAGCCATCAGCGGGACCTCTTCGACGCCATCGAGGCCGGAAATTTCCCGAAGTGGAAGCTGTGCGTGCAGATCATGCCCGAGGCCGACGCCGACACGGTCCCCTACCACCCGTTCGACCTGACGAAGGTGTGGCCGAAGGCCGACTACCCGCTGATCGAGGTCGGCGAATGGGAACTCAACCGCAACCCCGACAACTATTTCGCCGAGGTCGAGCAGGCGGCGTTCAACCCGGCGCACGTCGTGCCCGGCATCAGCTTCTCCCCCGACAAGATGCTCCAGGGCCGGTTGTTCTCCTACGGTGACGCGCAGCGCTACCGCCTCGGTGTGAACAACTATCAGATCCCGGTCAATGCGGCCCGCTGCCCGGTGAGCAACTTCCACCGCGACGGTGCCATGCGGGTCGACGGCAACAACGGTGGCACCCTGCACTACGAGCCGAACAGCTACGGCAAGTGGCAGGAGCAGAGCCGGTACCGCGATCCCGCGCAGGGCGTGGGCGCGTTCGCCGACCGGTTCAACTTCCGCGAGGACGACGACGACTACTTCTCGCAGCCGCGCGTGTTGTTCAACAACATGAGCGACGAGCAGAAGCAGGTGTTGTTCGAGAACACCGCGCGGGCCATCAACGGCGCGTCGCAGCAGGTCGTGCAGCGGCACATCGACAACTGCACCCAATGCGACCCCGCCTACGGTGAGGGCGTCGCGAAGGCGATCTCCGCCCTGGGCTGAGAGAACATCCGGGTCCGCCCGGTCCGGAATCGTCCCGGACCGGGCGGACTCTTCTGCCACGAACAGGGACCGCCGCGGCATATCGTGGACTTCCGGACTCTTTCGTGGGAGGACTGATGACCGATCCGTCGCCGCAGGACGGTACCCCCCGTTTCAGCGGTCTGCGTGCCCTGTTCGTCAACTGCACCCTGAAGCGGTCTCCCGAAGTGAGCAACACCCAGGGCCTGATCGACCGCAGTGTCGGCCTGATGGAACGGGAAGGCGTCTCGGTCGACCAGATCCGGGCGGTGGACCACGACATCGCGACCGGCGTCTATCCGGACATGACCGAACACGGGTGGCCGAGCGACGAATGGCCCTCACTGTTTCGGCGAGTGCTGGACGCCGACATCCTGGTCCTCGCCGGTCCGATCTGGCTCGGCGACAACGGTTCCGTCACGAAGCAGGTGATCGAGCGGCTGTACGGGTGCTCGTCGATTCTCAACGACAACGGCCAGTACGCGTACTACGGGCGGGCCGGGGGTTGTCTGATCACCGGCAACGAGGACGGTGTCAAGCATTGCGCGATGAACATCCTCTACAGCCTCCAGCATCTCGGATACGTGATCCCACCGCAGGCCGACGCCGGATGGATCGGCGAGGCCGGCCCGGGCCCGTCGTATCTCGACGAAGGGTCGGGCGGCCCGGAGAACGATTTCACCAACCGCAACACCACGTTCATGACGTACAACCTGATGCACGTCGCCGCGATGCTGAAGAACGCCGGCGGGTTCCCCGCATACGGAAATCAACGTTCGGAATGGGACGCCGGTTGCCGCCCCGACTTCGCCAACCCGGACTACCGCTGATCCATCCCACCCGAGAGGGAGTCATGTGCCGATTGTTCGGGTTGTCCGCAGCCCCGCACCGCGTCCGCGCGTCGTTCTGGCTGCTGGACGCCCCGGACAGTCTGGCCCAGCAGAGTCACCGCGAGCCGGACGGCACCGGACTCGGCACGTTCGCGGAGGACGGAACTCCGGTGGTGGAGAAGCAACCGCTCGCCGCGTACGAGGACACGGAGTTCGCACAGGAGGCGAAGCATCGGTATTCGGCCACGTTCGTGGCGCACATCCGTTTCGCAACCACCGGTGAACTGCTTCCCCAGAACACCCATCCGTTCGCCCAGGACGGTCGCATGTTCGCCCACAACGGCGTGGTCGAGGACCTGCCGAAGCTCGAGGCGGAACTGGGGTCCGATCTCGCCCTCGTTCACGGCGACACCGACTCGGAACGCGTCTTCGCCCTGGTGACCGGTCACATCGGGAGGAACGGCGGCGACGTCACGGCAGGCATCACGTCGGCCGCCCGATGGCTGGCCGACAACGTGCCGATCTACGCGCTCAACATTCTGCTGACCACACCCGGCGAATTGTGGGCGCTACGATACCCGGACACCCACGACCTGCTCTTCCTCGAGCGGCGGGCGGGCGGTCCGAGCGGTGGTCGCCACCTCCAGCACGCGAGCACTCCCGGCCGTATCCGTGCCAGGTCCGAACATCTCGCCGACAATCCGGCGGTGGTCGTCGCCAGCGAGCAGATGGACGAGGATCCCGGCTGGACTCCGCTGCAGTCGGGCGAACTGCTCCACGTCGACCGCGACCTCGCCGTCACCCGGCAGGTGATCGTCGATCGCCCACCGCGGTACCCGATCCGCCTCGCCGACCTCAATGCGCGCGCCGCGGCCGCGCAGACGGAGAAATAGCGCGGACGCCCGTCAGAACTCGATCCGCACATGCTCGCTGACGGGGCGGGCCTGGCACGCGAGGATGTAGCCGCTCGCGATGTCCTCGGGATCGAGGATCGACGCGTTGTCCATGTCCACCTCTCCCTCGACCACCGTGCATGCGCAGGAACCGCATTCGCCCTCGCGGCACGAGTAGGGGACGTCGAGGCCCTTGGAGAGCATGACGTCGACGAGTGTTGCCTGGCGTGGCCAGCTCAGGTTGTGCGCTTCGCCGTCGAGTTGCACCTCGACCGTCGACGCCGTACCCGTGTCCGGCAGTTCCTCGACCACGACGTCCGCGAACGGATCCCCGGACAGTGACGTGAACACCTCGGCGTGCACCCGGTCGCGCGGGACGCCGGCGAGTGCGAGCGACTCGTGGATCGCGTCCATGAAGGGACGCGGTCCGCAGAGGTACGCGCGGTGGTCCGGGAACCGGTCCGACAGATTCGCCAGCTGCCGCGGCGTCGGCAGACCCTGCACGCTCTCGAGCCAGTGCACGACGGTCAGTCGGTGTTCGTGGCGGGCCGAGAGTCCCCGCAACTCGTCGGCGAAGATGACCGACTTCTCGTCCCGGTTCGCGTACACCAGGACGACTTTCCCGTCGCCCTCGCTCAGCGCCGACTTGAGGATCGACATCACCGGGGTGATTCCGCTGCCCGCGGCGAACAGGATCAGGTCTTCGTCGAGGCTGGCCGGAGTGAACACGCCCGCGGGAGGCAGGACCTCGATGCGGTCGCCGACGCCGACGTTGTCGCACAACCAGTGCGAACCGTACCCGCCTGCGGTGCGTTTGATCGTCACCTTCGGCAGGTCGTCGGTGAACGGCGAACTGGCCAGCGAGTAGCACCGCGCGACCGATCCCGTCCGGTCGCTCGGGATCCGCAGCGTCAGGAACTGTCCGGGCTTGTACGCGAATTCGTGCCGACGCTCGTCGGGGACGTCGAACACCAGCGACCGGGCGTCGGACGTCTCCTCCACGACAGCGGCCACGGTGACCACTACTGATCGCGAACTGCGTGGTGTTTCAACGGTCGTCATCGCGACGGTGCCCTCTCGCTACGGTAATTCGATCCTGCCGAAACTAGTGCAGATCGACGGCGGCGACCGCAGCTCTTCCCGCTGGGCGGGACCCGCATCATCGCCGTCAGCCCCAACGGGACTGCCCGCCGTCCAGGGGGATGGTGGCCCCGGTGAGGTAGCCGGCGTCCTCGCTGACGAGGAACACGACGGCGCGCCCGATGTCTGTTTCGGCGTCGCCGACCCGTCCGAGCGGGATGCCCGCCACGAAGTCCGCCGCCTCGTCCGGATTCTGCTCCATCCACCGCGAAAGCGCCGGACTCTTGGCGTGCGGGGCCACGGACAGCACCCGGATGCCGTCCCGGCCCCACTCGCACGCCGCCGACCTGGTCAGCGAACGCATCCCCTCCTTGATCGAACCGTAGGCGCCGTAGTTGCTCGCATCCCAGCGCACAGCCGCCGACGTGACGAGGTTGACGATCACGCCGCCGCCGCGTGACTTCATGTGCGGATGGCACGACTGCATCATGCGCAGCGTCGCGAGCGGCCCCGTCGCGAACGACCGCTCGTACTCCTCGTCGATCACTGACAGGATCGGTCCCGGTCTGCAGTCGTTGGCGTTGTTGACCAGGATGTCGACGCCGCCGAACACGTCCACGGTCCGCTCGACGGCGGATGCGATGTCTGCGCGTCTGCTGACGTCGCACACCACCGGTTCGCTGCTGGCGCCGAGTTCGGTGAGCCGCTCGCACGTGCGGTGCAGTTTCGCTTCGGTCCGTCCGGCGACGGCGATCGCCGCGCCCTCCCGGGCGAGGGCCAGGGCGATTCCCTGTCCGATCCCCTGTCCCGCACCCGTGATCAGCGCGACCTTGCCGTCGAGTTTGCCCATGTCCACTCCCGTTCCCCTACTATCGAACCAAGCATTTGCTTGTTTTCGGCATCCGTGCCGATTCACCCGATCTCATTCGAGCGCCAGGAATCCTGCGCTCCCTCACTCCGAAGGTCTCCCGTGACAATCCCCCCTCCTCTCGATTTCAGTGGCCGCACCGTCGTCGTGACCGGCGGCACCAAGGGCATCGGTTTCGTCGTCGCCGAATCGTTTCTCGCCGCGGGGGCGAACGTGCTCGTGTGCGGCCGCTCCGCGCCGGAGTCCCTGCCCGCGCACGGCGATCGCATCGCCGCGTTCCGCGCGACCGACGTCCGCGACCATGCCGACGCCGCCGCACTGATCGACGACGCCGTCGCGCGGTACGACCGCCTCGACGTCCTCGTCAACAACGCGGGCGGTTCGCCCGACGCCGACGCGGCCACCGTCTCCCCCCGTTTCGTCGAGAAGATCGTCGCACTGAATCTGCTGGCGCCCTTCACCGTCGCCCAGGCCGCCAACACGGTGATGCAGCAGCAGTCCGACGGTGGTGCCATCGTCAACATCGGCAGCGTCTCCGCTCACGATCCGCAACCCGGCACCGCCGCGTACAGCGCCGCGAAGGCCGGCCTGCTGGTTCTGACGAAAGCGCTTGCGCTCGAGTGGGCTCCGAAGGTCCGGATCAACCACATCACCACGGGTCTCATCCGCACCGAGAGCGCGGCGTCCGTCTACGGCGACGACGGCGGAGCCGCCGTCACCCGGACCCTGCCGATGGGGCGGATGGCGGTGCCGTCCGACATCGCGGACGCGTGCCTCTTCCTGGCGAGCGCGCACGCGTCGTACGTGAACGGCGCCGATCTCGCCGTCCACGGCGGCGGCGAATACCCCGCGCGGTACCTCGCGACCCACTCCTGACGTCCTCGCCGAATGTCGCACCGGTGCGGTTCAACTGCACCGGTGCGACATTCGGCGGGCGACCGTGCGGTCAGCCGAACGCGGCGCGGGCCCCGGCGATGAGCGGCCGGTCGCCCTGGACGAGTTCGAACGACGCGTCCTCCGCATCACCCCAGGCTCGCAACGTCGGTGCGTCGCCCGGGTAGACCGGTGCGGCGAACCGTCCCTCCAGCCGGGCGAGGTCGGCCGGGTGGACGTCCAGCGCTCGGGCGAGTTCCAGCGTGCTCGCGGCGAGGGTGCACAGCCCGTGCATGATCGGCCGGGGCTGTCCGATCCGCTCGGCCGCCGCCGGGTCGATGTGGATGTGGTGCCGGTCGCCGGTCAGCCGGTACAGCGCCGCCTGGTTCTCCGCGGTCGGCAGAACGGCCTCCGTGACCGGTTTCCCCTCGGGCCGAGACGGTTTCGCGGGACCTCGATCGCCACCGAAGCCGCCGGCGCCCGGCGCGAACAGCGACCAGGTGGCGACGAAGAACTCGGACTCGACGCGCACCTCGAACACGGCGGCCGAGCCCTTGTCCCACACCTCGCCGACCGACGCCGACAACGCGATCTCGCCGCGACGCGGAAGCGGCGCGAGCACCGTCAGTTCCTGCGATCCGTGCAGCGCCGTCTTCGTGTCGAAAGCGCCGCGCGACCCCAGTTCGTCCGGCGCCCACTGGGCGAGGGTGAGAGCGAACGTGGGCAGCACCCGCAGACGCTCCTCGAAGACGAGGTCCAGTTCGGTGGCCCGTGCACCCACCGACAGGGCGTACAGGATGGCGTCGCGCTCGTCGTAACTCACGGTGCGGGTGCCGAGGTCCTCGCCTCGCCATGCTCCTGCCGTCGTGCGTTCGGTTGTCGTCATGATCAGTCCTCTCTGCCCAGGATCAGGCCGCTGGTGGGCACGGCGGTGCCCGCGGTCACCAGCACGTTGCCGATGCCGTCCGGTTGTGTCGTCGACGTTCCGCGGATCAGGCGAACTGCCTCGGCGATGCCGTTGACGCCGTGCAGATAGGCCTCGCCGATCTGGCCGCCGTGGGTGTTGGCCGGGAGGCGGCCGCCGACCTCGAGGTTGCCGTCCCGGATGAAATCCTTCGCCTCGCCGGGGTCGCAGAACCCGAGTTCCTCGAGTTGCGGGAGGACGAGCGGGGTGAAGTGGTCGTAGAGGATCGCCGCCGAGATGTCGTCGGGCGCGAGACCGCTCTGCCCGTAGAGTTGCCTGCCCACGACGCCCATTTCGGGTATTCCGGTGATGTCGGGCCGGTAGTAGCTGGCCATCATGTGCTGGTCCTTGCCGGAGCCCTGCGCGGCGGCCTTGACGATCGCCGGGGTGGCGCGGAGGTCCCTGGCGCGTTCGGCGGAGACGACGACGAGGGCCTGGCCGCCGTCGGTTTCCTGGCAGCAGTCCAGTAGGTGCAGCGGTTCGGCGATCCACCGCGACTTCTGGTGGTCGTCGAGGGTGATGGGCCGCCCGTGAAACCAGGCGGCGGGGTTGTCGGCGGCGTGCTTGCGTGCGACGACCGCGACCCGGCCGAAGTCCTCGCTCGTGGCGCCGTACCGATGCATGTACCGGCGGGCGAACATCGCCACCCACTGGGCGGGCGTCGACAGTCCCTGCGGGGTCAGCCAGGCGTATGCCGCCCGGTCCGCGGTGCTGTCCATCGGGCGGTCGTGCTGCCCGAGTCCGTAACGCACACCGGATCGTTCGTTGAACGCGCGGTAACAGACGACGACGTCCGCGATGCCCGTGGCGACGGCCATCGCCGCCTGCTGGACCGTGGCGCACGCGGCGCCGCCGCCGTAACCGATGCGGGAGAAGAACTTCAGCTCGCCGATGCCCGTGTTGCGGGCGACGAGCACCTCCCCGTTCGTCTCGGCGGTGTACGTGGACAGTCCGTCGACCGCGGACGGGTCGATGCCCGCGTCGGCGAGTGCGGCGACGATCGCCTCGCACGCCAGTTGCAGTTCACTTCGTCCCGAGTGCTTGGAGAATTCCGTGGCGCCGATGCCGACGATGGCGGCGGCGCCCGACAGGGGGCTGATCACAGGTCTCCTCGTGCAGGCCAGGCGACGACGACGGTGCCGGTGGCGTGATCACCGAGGCTGTTCGCGCCGCGGATCTTCACGGTGACGAGACCGTCGTCCTTCGCGACCACCTCACCGGTCAGGGTCATCTCGTCGCCGGGGTAGTTGGGGGCACCGAGCCGCACCGCGATCCGCCGCAGGGACGCGTGCGGGCCTGCCCAGTCGGTGACGAATCGCCCCACCAGCCCGTTGGTGGTGAGGATGTTCATGAACACGTCCGTCGATCCCCGTTCCACCGCGAGTGCCGGGTCGTGGTGCACGTCCTGGAAGTCGCGGGTGGCGAGGGCGGTGGCGACGATCAGGGTGCGCGTCAGCGGAATCACCAACTCGGGCAGCCGATCGCCGATCGTGACGGTCTCGTAGCCCGTGGCGCCGACGGTCGCGGTCATGCGACCACCTCGACCCCGGCCGCCAGCTGCGCGCCCAGGCGTGCCAGGTCGGAGCCGG
This sequence comes from Rhodococcus sp. JS3073, assembly GCF_026810085.1. NCBI lineage: Bacteria > Bacillati > Actinomycetota > Actinomycetes > Mycobacteriales > Nocardiaceae > Rhodococcus > Rhodococcus sp. JS3073. Next base: position 1,603,284 of record NZ_CP113951.1, read on the forward strand.
CGCCGCCGAGTGTGGCGGCGAGCTGTTTGCCCCACAGGAGGTGCCGGTGCACCGGGTAGTCGGTGTCGACGCCGATTCCGCCGTGTACGTGCTGCGTGCGGTGAACGACCCGCTGGCCGCCGTCGGTCGCCCACCATTTCGCGACCAGCACAGCGGTTCCCGGATCTTCCCCGCTCGCGAGGAGCCAGACGGCCTGCCACAGCGTCACCCTCATGGCCTCGAGGTCGATGTAGCAGTCCGCGAGCTGATGGGTGACGGCCTGGAACGTCGCGAGCGGGCGGCCGAACTGGGTGCGTCCGTTGAGGTACGTCACGGCCTGGCCGACCGCGCCTTCCCCCACGCCCAGTTGCAGCGCGGCGAGTGCCAGTTCCGCCCGTTCGAGCAGCCACCGCACCGCGGTACCGTCCGCCGGGCCGACCGGTTCCGCGGGGGCAGCGTCGAACGTGACGTTCGCGCAGATCTCGTGGGTGGTCGACTCCGCCTGCTGCACGGTCACTCCCGCGGCGCCGGGGTGCACCAGGAACAGCGCCGGACCGCTGCCGGTGGTCGCGGAGACGAGGAGGCGTTCGGCGAGATGCGCCACCGGCACCGCGGCCTTGGCGCCGTGCACCTGCCACCGGCCGTCCACCTCGCGTGCCGTCGTCGCCGGTTCGCCGGTGACGTACGGCCCGAACTCCTCGAGTCCGACCGTGAGGATCAGGCTGCCGTCGGCCGCGGCGGGAACCAGCGCGCCGCGCTGGTCCGGCGTCCCGAACTCGGTGATCGCGAGCGCGCCGAGCACGTGCGGCCACAACGGAACCGGCGCCACGGTCCGGCCCTGCTCCTCGAACAGGACGCACAGTTCGGGGAGTCCCATGCCGCCGCCACCGAGGTTCTCGGGCAGGGCGATGCCGAGCAGCCCGGTCGTGGCAAGTTCACGCCACAGTTTCCGGTCGATCCGGTCGGCGGTCGACTCGACGTCCTTGATCCGCTCGGGTCGCGACGTGGCAGCGAACACGTCCGCGGCCAGTCCGCGCACCGCCTCCTGCTCCTCGCTGAAGGTGAAATCCATCAGTGGTCCTCCAATGGGGTGGGCCGGAATGCGGGAAGCGTCAGTTCCGGGTCGGCGTCGATCCAGACCAGTTCCACCGGCATTCCGATGTGCACGTGTTCGGGTTCGACACCCGTCATGTTGGCGATCAGGCGGGTGCCCTCCTCGAGTTCGATCACCGCGACGATCAGTGGGTAGTCGAAGGCGTCGATCTTCGGGTGGTGATTGACGACGAACGTGTAGACGGTGCCCCGCCCCGACGCGTCGACGGTGTCCCACTCGGTGGAGCGGCACTCCCCGCACATCGGTCCGGTCGGGTGCCGCAGCACCCCGCAGCTCGCGCACCGCTGGATGACGAGGCGGTGCTCGCGTGCGGCCGCGAACCAGAAGGCGTTGTCGTGGTCGATGGCGGGCCGCGGGCGCAGTGCGCGCGGAGCCGGACGCTCGGCGGGCCGGAAGCGGAGTGTCCGCCACCGCTGGGTGCCGACGATCTCGCCGTCGCCGTTGCGGTATGTCTTGAGGGTGGTGACGAAATGTCCGGCGCCGAGACCTGTCTGTTTCTCCGCGGACACGGACTCGACCACTTCGGTCGTGCTCACCCGGTCGCCGGGGCGCAGTTCGGCGAAGAACTCCTGGTCGGAATCGGTGGCGACGACGGACGTGAATCCCGCCTCGTCGAATGTGGCGATCAACTCCGTCCAGACGGGTGACGGGTCGGCGCCGGTCATCTTGTCGGCGTACGTGCGCATCGTCCACACCTGCAGCATCTGGGCGGGTGCCACGGCGCCGCCGCGGCCGGTGGCGTGCGCGGCGTCGTCGTCGAGGTAGACGGGGCTCGTGTCACCCATCGCCTCGACCCAGTGCCGGATCATCGGAGTGTTCACGGGGTCGGGGCCCCAGGTGGCCGGGACGATCGTCCGTCCCTCGAACGCGCGCAGCCGGGTGAGGAGTTCGCTCATTTCACCCTCTTCTCGCGGACGAGTCCGAGGCCGAGAGTGCCGACCATGTCGCGGAGCACCTCGTTGACGCCGCCGCCGAACGTGTTCACCACACTTTGACGGGAGATCTGTTCGATCTGGCCGGCGAGGATCGCGCCGGGTGAGCCCGGACGCAGCCGTCCGGCGGCGCCGAGGATCCCGAGCAGAGTGCGGTAGACGTCGACGTGGGTTTCGGTGCCGTACGTCTTGGTGGCACCGGCGTCGGCTCCCGACAACGCATCCCGCGCGACCGCGGCGGTCATCTTCCAGTTCAGCAGTCGCATCGCCTCGAGCTTCGCGTGAGTGCGCGCGAAGTCCATCTGCACCCACGGGATGTCGAGTGCACCGTTCTGCCTGGCCCAGTCGAGGACCTGCTGCCACAGGCCGAGCGTGCGTCCGCCGAGCGCCGCGAGCCCGATGCGTTCGTGATTGAGCTGGGCGGTGATCAGCTGCCACCCGCCGTCGACGTCACCCACGACGTCCTGATCGCCGACCCGGATTCCGCTGTAGTAGGTCGACGTGACCGTCAGCCCGCCCACGGTGTGGATCGGCGACCAGCTGAAACCGGGATCATCGGTGGGCACGATGAGGATCGAGATGCCCTTGTGCTTGGGTGCGTCCGCATCGGTGCGGCACGCCAGCCACACGTAGTCGGCTGTGTTGGCCCCACTGGTGAAGATTTTGTTGCCGTCGACCACCCACGAATCTCCGTCGCGGACGGCCCGGGTCTGCAGCGAGGCGAGGTCGGTGCCGGCTTCCGGTTCGGTGTAGCCGATGGCGAAGACGATGTCGCCGGCCAGGATGCCGGGAAGGAACCGCGCCTTCTGCTCCTCGGTGCCGTACTTCATCAGGGTGGGGCCGACGGTGTTGACGGTGACGAACGGGAACGGCAGTCCGGCCCGTTGCACCTCGTCGAAGAACACGAACTGGTCTTCGATCGACCGTCCCTGCCCGCCGTACTCCACCGGCCAGCCGACACCCAGCCAGCCGTCCTTGCCCAGCAGCCGCACGATATCGCGGAAATGCTCTCCGCCCACACCTTGCTCACCCGCGATCCGCCGCGTCTCCTCCGGCAGCAGCGCCGCGAAGTACGCGCGCAACTCCCGCCGGAGTTCCCGTTGCCCGGGCGATTCCCTCACATCCATCGGCGTTCTCCTCAAGCCTGTGCGTGGCTGTCGCCACGTGTGTTCTGGACGCTAACCAGCACTCCCACACCGCACTGCCGATGTCTCGGTCAGCGGGAGGCGGCTGTCGCCGAGGCCGGATGTCCGCTGGAATGGTGGAATGGCCACCGGATTCGCTCTCACCGAACTCACCGCCCGCTATGCGCGGGCCGTCGACCGGCGCGAGGCGGCAATGCTCGCGGCGTTGTTCGACTCCGACGCGACGTTCGTCCTGCCGCCTGCGTTGACGGGCACCGGCGCGGCAACGGAACTCCGCGGCAGTGACGTGCTCGCGTCCGCCGTCGTGGACGCGGTCTCGCATCTGCAGTCCACCCGGCACGTCGTGCACCAGCAGGTGATCGACGTGAACGGGTCGAGCGCGTCGGGTGAGACGTACTGCACGGCGCACCATGTCTATGCCGGCCGAAACGGATTCCGCGACAATCGGATCGCACTGCGCTACCACGACCGGTTCGTGCTCGGCGACACCGGCTGGCAGTTCTCCCGGCGCGAACTGATCGTCGACTTCAGCGAGGACGTGCCGGTCACCGTGCCGGACTGAGTCCCAACCGGGCGGAGCAGGCTGCCATCTCGTCGATGACCTCGCCGAGCGAGTGCGCGTGCCGGGACGCCGACAAGACGAGCCGATTCGCGCCCAGTTCCCGGGACCGGTCGAGTTTGGCCTCGTCCAGCCGCGGCAGCGTGGCACCCAGCACGAGGTCGACATCGGCGGGATCGCGGCCGGCGTCCGCTGCCGCCGCCCGCATCCGGGCGATCGCAAGGTCTAGGTCGTCGCCGGCCAGGCCGAGCGGCTGGAAGCCGTCGCCCAGCCGCCCGGCCCGCCGTGCGGCCGCCGGGCTGTGTCCGCCGATGTAGAGCGGCACTCCCGAATCCCGGTGGGGTTTGGGCCAGCTCTGGGCGCCGCGGAAGGAGAAGTGTTCGCCCGCGAAGTCGACGGCGGTGGTGCCCGACCACAGCGCCCGCATCACCGCGATCGCCTCGTCGGAGACAGCGCCGCGCCGGTCGAAGTCGCCGCCGCAGGCCTCGATCTCCTCGCGCATCCAGCCGAGACCGAGGCAGATACGGAGGCGCCCCGCGGACAGCCGGTCCAGGGTGGCGAGGCGTTTCGCCAGCACCACGGGGTGGTGGTTGGGCAGGACCAGCACGCCTGTCGCGAGACCCAGGGTCGTCGTGGCGCCGGCGACGAACGACAGCAGTTCCAGCGGGTCCGGCAGGCTGCAGTCGTCGGGTAGGTGCGACTTCCCGGTGGGCGAGTACGGATAGGCACTCGCCGTGTCCGCGATGACGACCGAATGCTCGACGGCCGAGATCTCGTCGAATCCGAGTGATTCGGCAGCCCTCGCGAATTCGAGTATCCACTCGGGCTCGCCCGCCCGTCCCAGCTCGACGGGAATCACCACACCCAGTTTCATGTCACCCTCACCGTCACACCTGCAGGAATCGTTGCCGGCCGTGCGTGTGGAACTCCTGCTCCAGCGCGGCCTTCTCACTCTCGGTCATCTCGTGGTACTCCGGAACACCACGTCCCACCCACCGGAAGACCGGATCGCCGCAACGCCAGCGCTGCTCCTGCAGCGTGCGTTTGAGGACCTTGTTCGATCCCGTCACCGGCAGGTCCGTCGACACCCGGACGAATCTCGGTGCAGCTTTCGTGCCCAGGTCGTCCTGGCTACCGAGGAACACGGCGAACTCCGCCGGATCGAAATCGGTGGGGTCGGACACCTCGACGGCCGCCATCACCTGATCGCCCGACCGCGGGTCGGGGACGGCGTACACGCCGGTGGCGACCACTTTCGGGTGTCGCCGCAAGATCCGCTCCACCATCAGCGCCGAGGTGTTCTCCCCGTCCACGCGGATCCAGTCGCCCTTCCGGCCGGCGAAGTAGATGAAGCCGGCCTCGTCGACGTACCCGAGGTCGCCCGTCCAGTACCAGCCGTGCCGGATGCGGTCCGCGATCGCGTCCTCGTTCTTGTAGTAGCCCTCGAACCGCGCCGCGCCGGCCTTGTCGACCATCTCGCCGATCGCCTCGTCCGGGTTGAGCACGCGTCCGTGCTCGTCGAGCCGCGCCCGGGCCTTCTCCGCTCGGGTGTCGGGGTCGACGATGAGGATGTTCTCGTTCGCGGGCCTGCCGAGCGCGCCCTCGGGGGCGTCGGGGTCGAGCGTCACCGAACCGGCACCCTCACTCGAGCCGTACCCTTCGTACAGTTCGGCGCCGAACCGGCGGACGAATTCGGTCTTGTCTTCCGGGGACGCCTCGGTCCCGAAACCGCGGACGAGCGTGTTGTCACGGTCGTCGGGTCGCTCCGGTGTGGCCATCAGATACGCCAGCGCCTTGCCGACGTAGGTGAAGAACGTGGCGCCGAAGAACCGGACGTCGGGCAGGAATCCGGACGCGGAGAATTTGCGCGGCAGGCAGACGGTGGCGCCGTTGGCGAGGGCGGGCGCCCACAGCGCCATCAACGCGTTGCCGTGGAACAGCGGCATGCAGCAGTAGTCGACGTCGTCGCGCACGTGCCCGTATTTGGCGGTGTTCGCGTACGCCAGCCGGGCGAGCCGGCCTTGGCTGCACCGCACCGCCTTCGACGCGCCGGTGGTGCCGGATGTGAACAGCAGAAGGAACAGCGTCGACGCGTCGATCCCGGGCTCCTCGACCGGACACTCCACCGCGTGGGACGCGACGAGTTCGGTGTAGCCCGGATCGTCGACCAGCAGGAACCGGTCGTCGGACAGCCCGAGGTCGAGACCGGCGAGCTGCGCCTTCCCGGCGGTGTCCGTGACGATCAGCTGACAGTCGACGTACCGGATCTCGGCCTCGAGTTCCGCCCCGCGACGGGTCGGATTGATGCCGACGACGGTGGCCCCGGCGAGCGCCGCGCCGCCCAGCCAGAACAGGAACTCGGGGGTGTTCTCGAGCAGGACACCGACGTGGAACGGTCCGTCGCGCCGCAGCGAGGACGCGACGGCGCCGCGGGCCGCGCTCTCGCGCACCGTCTCGTCCCAGGTCCAATCCTGGTCCCGGGTACGGACTCCCAGCCTGTCGTCACCCAGCCGGTCGAGCAGCATCCGGGCGATCGTGGTGCGTTCCAACTCCATCTCTCCTGTCGACACGGTGTGCACGCTCACGGCACGCGGAGCACGCAGTGGGTGCCACCGTAGATCGCCGTCATGCATTTGTTGCAGTGAATGCACAGACCGGGGGTGTGGGTCTCCTCCGTGATCCGGTTGACGAGGTCGGGTTCCCGCAGGAGTGCCCGTGCGACGGCCACGAACTGGAAGCCTTCCGCCATCGCCAGGTCCATGGTCGCCTTGCCGGTGATGCCACCGAGTAGGACGAGCGGCATCGTCACGGCGGCCCTGATCTGGCGGGCGTCCTCGAGGAGGTAGGCGTCGCGGTAGGGGTATTCCTTCAGGAAGTGCTTGCCGACCAACCGGATTCCCAGTTTCGTCGGTTGCGGCATGACGGCGGCGAACTCACGGAGCGGCGCGTCGCCCTTGAACAGGTACATCGGGTTCAGCAGCGAACTGCCCGCGGTGAGCTCGAGCGCGTCCAGCGAACCGTCCCGTTCGAGCCATTGCGCCACCTGGATGGCCTCGTCCACCCAGAAGCCCCCGGGCACACCGTCGTCCATGTTCAGCTTGGCGAGGATCGCGATCCTGTCCCCCACCGCGTCGCGTACGGCGCGGGCGGTGTCGAGCGCGAACCGGGCGCGGTTCGCCAGGGATCCGCCGTACTCGTCCGTGCGCTTGTTGACCTTCGGGCTGAGGAACGAGCTGATCAGGTAGTTGTGGCCGAAATGGATCTCCACGGCATCGAATCCCGCCTCCACCGCGCGGCGAGCCGCGTCGGCGTGTGCCTCGACGATCCGGGCGATATCTGCCGTGGAGGCCGGCTTGGAGAAGTTCTGAGTGGTCATCCGGAACGCGCGGGACGGACCCAGGGCCGGGGATCCGATGTACTTTGCGGCCGCGACCGGTCCCGCGTGGCCGATCTGCGCAGACACTGCCGCACCCTCGGCGTGGATGGCGTCGGTCAGCTTCCGCAGGCCCGGCATCGCCTCGTCGGTCCACTGGATCTGGCCGGGCGACGTACGGCCGTCCGCGGCGACCGCGCAGTACGCGACGGTCGTCATGCCCACGCCTCCGGCGGCGGGCTGCCGATGGAATTCGATGAGCTCGTCGGTGACCAGCCCCCTCGGGGTCAGGCCCTCGTACGTCGCTGCCTTGATCACGCGATTGCGCAGGGTGATCGGCCCGAGTGTGGCCGGGGCGAGCGGATCGACCTTCACTGTGGGCGGGTCGAGATCTATCGTCATATGAGTTCCTCCAGCTGCGATTCGCTGTCGAACGTAGCGGCGCCGGGATGTCACGGATCGTGGCAGTCTCGCTGAGTGGTAACCACGTCCGGGCGCCCGTCACGGCGTGCCATCTTGTGTCGGTACGAGTGCCCGAGGACGAAAGGTCGCCCCGATGACTGCCCCTACAGATCCACAGTTGCACCTGGATCAGGTGATGTCCCGTCTCACCGGACCTGGTGGCCGGTTCGAGCTCGTCGAGGAGCCGGTACTCGGCACCCGGATGCCGGTGATGAAGAACCGCGGGCGCTCGGTGGGCGAACTCCTCACCACGTCGCTCCGGTGGGGCGACCGCGACTACCTCGTGACCGCCGATCGCCGGATGTCCTATACCGAGCACGCCGCCGCGGTCGCGGCCCTGGCGACGGCGCTGCGCGAGGACTACGGCGTCCGGAAGGGTGACCGGGTGGCGATCCTGGCCGCGAACACCCCCGAGTGGGTGGTCGCGTTCTGGGCCACGCAGGTGCTCGGCGCCATCAGCGTCGGGTTGAACGGCTGGTGGGTGCCGCGGGAGGTCGAGTACGGGCTGACGCACAGTCGCCCCACCGTGGTGGTCGCCGACGCGAAGCGCGCGGAGACGCTCGCCGCGGTCGGCACCGATCTTCCGGTCCTGACGACGGAGGCGGATCTGCCTGCGATCTTCGCGCGGTACGCAGGGTCCCCGATGCCGCACACCGACGTCGACGAGGACGATCCCGCCGCCATCCTCTACACCAGCGGCACGAGCGGCAGGCCCAAGGGAGCGTTGCACTCTCAGCGCAATATTCTGGCCGTCGTCGACTACCACCGGTTCAGCGACGCCGTGGTCGGCGAATTCAGTGGACGGCCCGTCGATCCGACGGTGCCGAGTTCGCTTCGCTACCTCCTGACGTCTCCCCTGTTCCACATCGCGAGCCTGCACAATCTGGTGATTCCGCGGCTGGCGACGGGCGGCGCGGTCGTCATGCACCAGGGCGGTTTCGATGTGGATGCCGTGCTCCGTCTCGTCGAGCGGGAAGGGGTCACCAACTGGGGAGCGGTGCCCACCATGGCGTCGCGTCTCGTGGAACACGACGACCTCGGCAAGTACGACCTGTCGTCGCTCACGTCGTTCTCGCTGGCGTCCGCACCGTCGTCGGTCGCGTTCAAGGAACGCCTGCGCGAGAAGGTGCCGTTCGCGCGCAACGCCCTCGTGGACAGTTACGGGCTCACCGAGTGCAGTACGGCGATCGCCGTCGCCACCGCCCCCGAACTCGAGCAGTTCCCGGGCACTCTGGGACGTCCGATCATCACGGTGAGCATGGAGATCCGCGACCCGTACGGGGAGTGGCTGCCCGACGGCGTCGAGGGCGAGGTGTGCGTGCGCAGCCCGTTCGTGATGCTCGGCTACTGGGAGGACGAGGCCGCCACCGCCGCGGCGATCGCCCCGGGCCGGTGGCTCCGGACCGGCGACTACGGACTCGTCGAGAACGGTCGCCTGCGGCTGACCGGACGTCGCTCGGATCTGATTCTGCGCGGCGGGGAGAACGTGTACCCCACCGAGATCGAGCAGTGCCTCGACGAACACCCGGATGTGCTCGAGTGCGCGGTGATCGGGACGCCCCACGAGGATCTGGGGCAGGAGGTGGCGGCCGTCGTGGTGTTGCGACCGGGTGCCGCGACCACCGAGGCGCAGCTGCGCGAGTACGCCGCCGATCGCCTGTCGTATTTCAAGGTCCCGACCCGCTGGCGGATCACCACGGACCTGTTGCCCCGCAACGCGACCGGCAAGATGGTCCGCCGGGACATCACCGTCTGACCGTCAGCAGGGCGCCGAATGTCACAGTGGCGCAGTCGCACTGCACCACTGTGACATTCGGCGACAACCGAGCGTGCGAACCTCAGCGAATGAGATTGCCGAGGTCGACGGGAATCTGCGCCCCGGTGATGTATTTCGCCTCGTCGGAACAGACCCAGGCGACGACGGCGGCGACGTCCTCGGGCGCGAGGATGCTGTAGGGCAGCGAGTTCTGGTAGATGGAGCCGAGCGTCGACGCGTACCGGGCGATGAGCGGGTGCAGGTCGCGCACCTTCATGCCGGTGTCCACGCCCGCCGGGTGCACCGTGTTGACGCGGATGCGGTGCTCACCGAGTTCGTTCGCCATCGTCTTGGCGAGCCCGGTGATGCCGTGCTTGGTGGCGACGTAGTGCCCGGTGAACGGGGTTCCCTTCAGCCCGGACACCGAACTGGTGAAAACGACGGCGCCGCCCTCCCCCTGTTCGATGAGGTACGGGATCGCCGCCTTCGCGGTGTGGAAGGTTCCCGTGAGGTTGACGTCGACAGTCTCCTGCCACTGCTCCGCGGTGATCTCCCACGACAACGCCCCCGAGCAGATGCCCGCGTTCGCGATCACGACGTCGAGGCGCCCCAGCCGTTCGATGCCATCCGCGAGGGCCCGTGAGAGGCCGTCGAAATCGCGCACGTCCGCGGTGGCGGCGACGATCCGCCGACCGGTCGCCTCGACGAGCCGGACCGTCTCGGCCAGGTCATCCTCTGTGGCGCCGGGATACGGCGTGGACGCGAATTCGGAGCAGGCGTCGATCGCGATGACGTCGGCGCCCTCGGACGCGAACCGGACGGCCTCGGCGCGGCCCTGCCCGCGCGCCGCGCCGGTGACGAAGACGACCTTGTTCTCGAAACGGGCGGGTGACGTCATTGTCTGTTCCTGCTCATCGTCTACTCCTGATCGGTGTCATCGTGGGCGGGGCACGGTCTTGTCGACGAACAGTCCCTCGACCGAGACGCACACCTGGCCGTCCGCGGTCCGGATGTCGCCGACGGTGGTGATCTTGCGGCCGTCGACCGACATCAGCTTCCCGGTCAGGGTGAGTGGTTCGAACAGCGGCGTCGGGCGGTGGTAGCGGGTGCTCAACTGCGCTGTCATGCCGGCTTTTCCACCCCAGGCGTTGGCGACGCCGAGGACGTGGTCGAGCAGGAGCGCGGACACACCGCCGTGGACGTGCCCCGGCGGACCCTGGTACGGGATGGTCAGCGTGACGGTGCCCCGGACCGATCCGTCGGACAGCCCCTCGAGGACGACGGGCGGCGCGAGCGCGTTCTCGGGTCCGGTGACGGGATCGTGCCGGGTGACGCCCTCGCCGTTCCACATGTCGATCAGCCGTTCGGCGACGGCAGGCGCGTGTTCCTCGAGGTGCTCGGCGATGCTGTTCAGCTCTTCCGCGACACGTTCGAGGTTGGCGTTGCCACGATCGGTGCGTAGCAGCGCGTCGACCACGCGGCGGGCGGCCTCGGTCGCCCGGTCGACGGGAGATCCGTCGGGCGGCGACGTCAGCACCGTCCCCGGCGGGCTGTTCTCGTGGGTGGGATGTGTATCGACGTTCACCCGGTCACCTCCATCGTCGCCTGGGTCAGGACAGGTTGCCCGTCGCGGTCGGGGCACGTCGCCCGCAGGGTCAGCCGGTCGCCGTCCTGCCAGACCGCGGTCTCGACGGTCTCGCCCGGGTACAGCGAGCCCGCGAACCGCACCGCGTAGTGGCGCAGTCGTGTGGGATCGCCGTCCAGCATCCCGTCGACGACGGCCTTGCACACCACACCGTACGACGCGAGCCCGTGCAGGATCGGCCTTTCGAACCCGGCCGCGGCCGCGAAATCAGGGTCCGCGTGCAGCGGGTTGAGGTCGCCGCTGAGCCGGTACAGCAGGGCCTGCGCCGTCCCGGTGCGCGATACGAGCACCTTGTCGGGTTCCCCGTCGGGCACCGTGGCCACCGACTCGGGTCCCGGGGAGCCGCCGAACCCGCCCTCATCACGGGCCCAGATCTGCATCCCCGTGGTCCACAACGGGTTCCCGCCCGAGTCGGTGGCCGTCTGTTCGAGCACGATGACGGCGGCCTTGCCCTTGTCCCACACATCCGCCACCCGCGAGGACACCCGGGCCCTGCCCGAGGCGGGGATGGGCGCGTGCACGGTGAGCGACTGTCCGCCGTGCAGGATCCTGCGCAGGTCGATGTCGATGCCGGGCAGGTTCAGCCCGGCCGCCGGTGCGTCGCCGGCCGAGATTCCGTGCCCCGCGACGAGCGCGAACGTCGGGAGCACCTGCAAGTCCTTCTCGTACACCCAGCGCAGTTCCGCGGGGTCCTGTGGGTTCTCGCCGGCGCCGAGTCCGAGGTGGTAGAGAATGACGTCGCGCTCGGTCCACGCCACCTCCCGCACCGCCGGTTCCGCGGTCAGGGCAGCGTTCACGTCGATCGGCATGTCAGGTCACACTCCCTTTCCGGGCTCGGGGTCACGCGGCAGACCCAGCAGTCGTTCGCCGATGATGTTGAGCTGGACATTGGTGGTGCCACCCGCGATCGACATGCACTGCGAGTTCAGGAACATCTGCGTGCCGGACGTCCGGGGCTGGTCGCCGAGCAGGGCGCGCGGTCCGGCCCAGTCCATCGCCACCTCCCACACCTGCTGGATGTGTTCGACGCCGAGCAGTTTCGCGACCGACGACTCGGCGCCCGGTTGCCCGCCCGCGATCGATCGCAAGGTGGTGCGCAGCCCCATCAGGCCGCCGGACTGTGCGTCGCAGAGGACCTTGCCGAGCACGGTCAACTGCTCGTCGTCGATGTCGCCGGGCAGTTCGCTCGCCAGCGTCAGCAGAGCCTCGCCGCCGGAACCCAGCGAGGAGTCGTGCGACAGCGACACGCGTTCGTTGGCGAGGGTCGTCCGGGCGAGCTTCCAGCCGTCGCCCGGTTCGCCCACCAGGAGTTCGTCCGGGACGAACACGTTGTCGAGGAACACCTCGTTGAACAGTGCCTCGCCGGTGATCTCGCGCAGTGGCCGGATGTCGAGGCCGTCGCTGCCCGACATGTCGATCAGGAAGTACGACAATCCCTTGTGTTTGGGAACCGAGGCATCCGTGCGGGCGAGGCAGATGCCCCAGTCCGCGTCCCGGGCCATCGACGTCCACACCTTCTGCCCTTGCAGCACCCAACCGCCGTCCACCTTGGTGGCCTTGGTGTTCAGGCCGGCGAGGTCCGATCCGGCGCCGGGTTCGGAGAACAGCTGGCACCAGACGAGGTCGCCGCGCAGCGACGGCGGCACGAAGCGCTGCCACTGTTCTTCGCTGCCGTGCGCGATGAGCGTGGGCACCACCCAGTTGCCGATGATCATGTCGTGGGGCTTCAGCTCGGCCGCGCGCAGTTCGTCCCCGATCACGAGTTGTTCCACGGCGCCGGCTCCCCTGCCCCACGGTGTGGGGAGGTGCGGTGCGGTGTAACCCTTCTCGGCCAGGTACGCCCTGCACTCCGTCTCGTCCAGTGCGGCGGCGGCCGCGAGTTCCGCGCGGACGTCGGCGCGGATACGCTCGGCGTCCGGCGGCAGATCGATGCCGAGCACCCGGCGGGTGCCACCCAGGGTCGCGCGGGCAACGCGCCGCCGCCACGATGCGGTGGACCCGAGCAGGATCCGAAGCGACTGCGCCCGGCGCAGGTACAGATGGGCGTCGTGTTCCCAGGTGTAGCCGATGCCCCCGAGCACCTGGATGCAGTCCTTGGTGACGGAGAACGCCGCGTCGGGGGCGGTGGCTCCGGCGACCGCGGCCGCGAGTGATTCCTCCGCCGCACTGCAGCGCGGCGCAGCAGTCGCGGCCCTGGCACTGCTTCCGAAATTCATCGCACGGGCCGCGTCCCACGCACACACGCGGGCCTGTTCGGCGAGGCAGAGCATGCGTGCCACCCGGTGCTTCACGCCCTGGAACTGGCCGATGGGGCGGCCGAACTGGTGGCGCACCTTGGCGTAGTCGGCGGCGGTGGTCACGGCCCAGTCCGCGACGCCCGAGGCCTCGGCGGCGAACAAGGTGGCCGCCAGATCGAGGACGCGCTGCGAATCGATCTGCAGAACATCGGCTTCGGTGATCTCGAGTCCGTTCGCCGCCGCGGTCGCGTTGCGGCGCACCACGTCGTGGCTGGGCAGGTCGGTCACGTCGAGCCGGTCGCGGGCGAGCGCCACGAAGACGGTCTCGTCGCCGTCCCTCGCCGCGAGCAGGAACAGGTCGCCCACCTGCCCGCCGAGGACGTACCCGGACTCGCCGTCCAGCGTCACCACTCCGCCGTCCCGGGCGAGCCGCAGCGAACCCGGCTGCAGGGCCACCGCGCCGAGGGTCGAACCGTCCGCAAGCCCGGAGAGCTCACCCGCGCGCCCCGACTCGTGCAGGACGGCGCCGAGCAGAACGGTCGGGAGGAAGGGACCGGGCAGCAGGACCCGGCCCAGTTCCTCGGTGACCACTGCCAGTTCGACCAGCCCGCACCCGGCCCCGCCCACGTCCTCGGGCAGGTGCAGTCCCAGTACACCCAGGTCCGCCAACGACTTCCAGAACAGCGGTCGTCGCTCGGTCTTGGCCTCGACGGCCTCCCGGAGCACGGCCGGGGTCACGGTCCGCGTGGCCCAGCCCCGCACCGAGTCGCGTAGGTCGCGTTCTTCTTCGGTCAATCCCATTGTCATGTCGGCCTCGTCGATCGTTCGGGGTCAGATGCGTTCGATGATGGTTGCGGTGGACAGTGCGCCACCGGCGCACATCGTGACCAACGCGGTGGAGGTGTCGGAGCGCTCCAGTTCGTGCAGGGCGGTCGTGATCAGCCGGGCCCCGGTGGAGCCCACCGGATGTCCGAGGGCGATGGCGCCGCCGTTGACGTTCACCTTCGACAGGTCGGCCCCGTGCACCTGCGCCCACGACAGCACGACGGACGCGAACGCCTCGTTGATCTCGACGCGATCGATGTCGCCCAACGACATTCCGGCGCGCCCGAGGACCATCCGCGTCGACTCGATCGGCCCGTCGAGGTGGTAGTACGGGTCGGAGCCGACCATGCCGGACGCGACGATCCTCGCGCGCGGCCGCAATCCGAGTTCGCGGGCACGGCCGCCGTCCATGAGCAGGACGGCGGCGGCGCCGTCGCTGATCTGGGACGAGTTGCCCGCAGTGTGAATGTGGCCGTCGATCACGGGTTTCAGGGCCGCCAGGGCCTCTGCTGTCGTCTCCCGCAGTCCCCCGTCCCGGGTGACCACCGCGAGTTCACCGGTGGGTGCGCCGGACTTGTCGACGACGGGGGCGGTGACGGGAACGATCTCGCGGTCGAACCGTCCTTCCGCCCAGGCCTGGGCGGCGCGGCGCTGTGACTCGAGCCCGAAGGCGTCGACGTCGCCGCGCTCGAGTCCGCGCAGGTCGGCGATCCGCTGGGCGGACGTGAACTGGTCGCCCATGTCGATCGACCAGTCGCCGGGGTACGGGTTGCCGGTCTCCGGTGTGACGGCCTGGCCGAGGAACACCCGGCTCATCGCCTCGACACCGCACCCGATTCCGGCGGAGATCTGGCCGGACGCGATGAGCCCCGCCACGACGTGCACGGCCTGCTGGGAAGACCCGCAGGCGCAGTCGAGCGACGTGGCCGCCGTCGCGTACGGCAGTCCCGCGTGCAGCCACGCCTGCCGGGTCACGTTGTTGGACTGTTCACCGGCCTGGGTGACGCATCCGCCGACGACCTGCCCGATGTCCGCCGGGGCGACACCGGCCCGTTCGAGGACACCCCGCTGTGCGGCGCCGAGCAGTTCGGCCGGGTGCAGTCCGGACAGTGCCCCGCGCCGGCGCCCGATCGGTGTCCGTGCCGCGTCGACGATGACGGCGTTGCCCATGTTCCGCTCCTTGGGTTCTTCTGGCTCGCGGACATGTCCGCGCTCATTTTTGAAATGTATTCTATTTTTGAAGAGACATCAATGCCCTTTGCCTTGCGAAATAGCTTTTCGGCGCAGCTCAGGTGTCAGGAATGAACTTCACTTCGAGGTCGACGGTGACGCGACCCGACCCCGGCGAGCTGTCAGCGGTGCGACAGGTTGACCAGCAGCAGGTCGCACGCCTTACGGATGTCGGACTCGGCATCGGGAATCGAGACCCGGCCGTTGAGGCAGGACTGGATGACGCCGAACCACAGCTGCACCAGCAGGCGCAGCGCCGTGAGGTCTTCCTCCGTCGGATGTTCGATCCCGGCGGCGTCCAGCATGATCTGCCGGAAGGCCCGGTCGACCTTCCCCGCATCCGGCACGGACGCGACGTTGGCGGTGCTCGTGGACTGGATCATCGCGGTGGACAGTGCGGGCCGTCGCAGCAGCCCGCGGGTGGCGCGGACGAGCACGTTGTACACCGCATCCTGCGGCGATTCACCGGGGGGTGCGCTCTTCTTGAACCCGACACCCATGCGGTCGATCTGGTCGACCATCACCGCGACGAACAGATGCGTCTTCGACGGAAAGTACCGGTACAGCGTCCCTATCGCGACGCCGGCACGTTTGGCCACCTCGTGCATCTGGACTCGGGCGAGTTCCTTCTCGGTGGCCAGTTCGATCGCGGCCTCGAGCATGCGGACGTGGCGGGCCCGCTGTTCCTCCGAACTCGGTTCGGCAGCGTCCCGCACTTCGGCGATTCTCGGCACCCTCGATCCCCCTTCACTCCGCACACAGCCCCGGATCCGGTGTCGATTCTCGCATTGGTTCGGGAAAGCATCGAATTTCGTCCGGTGAGTGGGACCGCACGTGCCGCAGGTCCCCAGGATGCGATTGCGTGAACCCCACGACTGGACCGCCAGTCACCACAGACCATCAACGGAGGAAACGACGATGCAGGACTGGACAACCGAGTGCGACGTGCTGGTGGTCGGTTCGGGGGGCGGCGCGCTGACCGGCGCCTACACGGCCGCTTCGCAGGGTTTGCGCACCCTCGTCCTCGAGAAGACCCCACTGTTCGGCGGCACGTCCGCGTACTCCGGCGCCGCGGTGTGGCTGCCGGGCACCGCCGTGCAGGAGCGCGCCGGCATCGGCGACTCCACGGACAAAGCGCGCACGTACCTGCGCGCAGTGGTGGGTGACGAGGAAATCGACCGTCAGGAGGCGTACGTCGCCACCGCGCCCGAGGTCGTCGACCTCCTCGAACGCGATCCCCACATCGAATTCGAGTGGCGCGCGTTCCCCGACTACTACAAGGCGCCCGGCCGGATGGACTACGGTCGCGCGATCAACCCGCTCGACCTGCCGAGCGACGAGGTCGGGGACCTGCGTGAGGTCATCCGGCCCGAGGCCGACGTCGACCGGGCCGGGGAACCGCATCCGGAGGGAACACTGAACGGTGGCCGCGCCCTGATCGGCCGTCTTCTCATGGCTCTGCACGGCACCGGGCACGCGGAACTGCGCACCGAGACCGCCGCGCGGTCGCTGATCGTCGAGGACGGCCGTGTCGTCGGCGTCGAGGCGACGAACGCCGCCGGCGAGACCGTCCGAATCCGGGCGACGCGCGGCGTGCTGCTCGCGGCAGGCGGGATCGAGGGCAACGCGGCGCTGCGCACCGAGAACGGAACGCCGGGCAAGGCGGACTGGAGCATGGGCCCGCGCGGCGCGAACACCGGCGACCTCCTGCGGGCGGCGGTGGAGATCGGCGCGGACACCGCACTCCTCGACGAGGCGTGGTGGTGCCCCGGGGTCGAACTTCCGGACGGCTCCGGCGCGTTCATGGTGGGCGTGCGCGGCGGCATTCTCGTCGACACGTCCGGAGAGCGGTACCTCAACGAGTCCCTGCCGTACGACCAGTTCGGTCGAGCGATGATCGAGCACGGAAGCGGCAGTTCGTATCTCGTGTTCGACTCGAAGGAGGGTGGGCCGGTGTTGCCTGCCATCTCCATTCCGAACATCTCCGCCGAGAAGCATCACGCGGCGGGCACCTGGGTCTCGGCCGACACGGTCGAGGAACTCGCGGAGAAGATCGGCGTTCCCGCGGACGCTCTGCGCCGTACCGTCGAACAGTTCAACGACTTCGCCAAGCACGGCGTCGACGAGGCCTTCCACCGGGGAGAGGACCCGTACGACAACTTCTTCTGCCCGCCGGGCACGGGTGCGGACGCGCCACCGAATCCGGCACTGAGCCCGGTGTCGCAGGGCCCGTTCCACGCGGCCCGCATCGTGCTCAGCGATCTCGGCACCAAGGGCGGGGTCCGGACCGACGCCGACGCCCGGGTCCTGCGCGCCGACGGCACACCCATCGACGGACTGTATGCGGCGGGCAACACCAGCGCATCGCTCAGCGGCCGGTTCTATCCCGGCCCGGGAGTGCCGCTCGGCACCGCAATGGTCTTCTCCTACCGGGCAGTTCAGTACATGCGGAGCTGACTACACGAGGTTGTCCTCCACCGGGAGCCCGAACGCGCCCCTGCCGAACTGGGCGAGGGCGCGTTCGGGCTCGTTGGCCACGTGCACGCTGCCCGCGTGGGCGTCGCGCCACGACCGTTCGATCGCGTTGCCGCGCGACAGCGAACTTCCGCCGGCGGTCTTGAACAGCAGGTCGATCGCGTCGAGGGCTCGCTCGGTCGCGCGAACCTGATCGCGGCGCACCCGCAGCCGCAGGCCCATGGGGAGTTCCTCACCGGCCTCGGCCAGTTCCCACAGTTCACGCACGTTGCGATCCATCTGCAAGATCGCGGCGTCGATCTCGGACGACGCCCGGGCCACCGCGACCTGGGCGAACTGGTCGTCGACGAATCTTCCGCCACCGAGGCTGAGCCGCACTCGTTCCCGCATGAACGTCAGATAGCGTTCGTAGCATCCCGCGACGACACCCACTCCCGGGGTCGCCACGGCGGTGGTGAAGAGCGTGGCGAACGGCAGCCGGTACAGCGGTCCCCGGTTCACCTTCTGTCCGGGTCCGCGCAGTTGCGCCGTCTCGTAATTCCTCTTGATCCGGTAGTCGGGAACGAACACGTCCTCGGCGCTGATCTCGTTGCTGGCGGTGCCGCGCATCCCCACCACGTCCCATACGTCGTGGATGCGGTAGTCCGACCGCGGCACCAGCGCCGTCATGAAATCGACCGGGCGGCCCTCGGTCCCGACCACCATCGCGCCGAGCAGTGCCCACGACGCGTGCTCGCAGCCCGAGGAGAAATGCCAGTCCCCCGTCAGCCGGTACCCGCCCTCGACGGGGACCAACCGTCCGACGGGTGCGTAGGCGGACGACACGAGCACCGAATCGTCGTGGCCCCACACGTCACGCTGCGCCCGGTCGTCGAACAGGGCCAGGTGCCACGGGTGCACCCCGAGCACGGACGCCAGCCAGCCCGTCGAGCCGCACACACCGGACACGGCGCGCACCACCTCGTAGAAGTGCACCGGATTGCTTTCCGTGCCGCCGTACCGCCTGGGCTGCAGCATCTTGAACAATCCGGCGTCGCCGAGTTCACGGATCACCTGTTCGGACACGCGCCGCGACTCGTCGACCTTGTCCGCGCGTTCCGCGATCATCGGCAGCAGGCCGCGGACCGATCTCAGGACCTCGTTCGTCATCTGTCGGAGGGTAGGGCGATCACACCCGTGCGTGGACAGGCATCTCGCTCAACGGGAAACGCCGCCCCACCGCCCGGTCCCGTCCAGTGGGACCACACGATGCGGGCCGTCCACGCTCACTTAGCGTGCAGGGCACCGCACAAGCCCAGGAGAGGACGGGACGCATCGTGACCACCCAACAGTCCGAGACAGTCGAGGTACGCGAAATCGACACGGGCGCAGCGCCCACCCGATTCGCCCGAGGATGGCACTGCATCGGAATGTCCGAGGCATTCCGGGACGGCAGGCCGCATTCCGTCGAAGCGTTCGGGACCAAGCTCGTCGTCTTCGCCGACAGTGCGGGCGATCTCGCCGTGCTCGACGGCTACTGCCGGCACATGGGCGGCGACCTCAGCCAGGGCACGGTCAAAGGCGACGAGGTGGCGTGCCCATTCCACGACTGGCGGTGGGGTGCCAACGGCCGGTGCAAGAAGATTCCATACGCGCGCCGGGTTCCGCCGCTCGCCCGGACCCGGTCGTGGCACGCGCTCGACCAGGACGGGATGTTGTTCGTGTGGAACGATCCGGAGGGCAATCCGCCGCCCGCGGACGTCACGATTCCCCGCATCGACGGCGCTCTCGACGACGAATGGACGGACTGGGTCTGGTACCGGACCACGGTCGACACCAACTGCCGCGAGGTGGTCGACAACATCGTCGACATGGCGCACTTCTTCTATGTGCACTACTCGTTCCCCACCTACTTCAAGAACGTCTTCGAGGGCCACGTCGCCAGCCAGTTCATGCGCGGGCAGGCCCGCGACGACATGCGCCCGCACGCGCCGGGTCAACCCAAGATGGCCGGAAGCCGCTCGGATGCCACATATTTCGGCCCGTCGTTCATGGTCGACGACCTGACGTACCAATACGAGACGCACGAGGTCGACTCCGTGCTGATCAACTGCCACTACCCCGTCAGCGCCGACAGATTCGTGCTGCAGTACGGCATCATCGTCAAGAAGTCGAAGGATCTCGACGGCGACGCGGCCACCGAGATGGCGAAGAATTTCGGCACGTTCATCGCGAAGGGTTTCGAGCAGGACATCGAGATCTGGAAGAACAAGACCCGCATCGAGAATCCGCTCCTGTGTGAGGAGGACGGCCCGGTCTACCAGCTGCGCCGGTGGTACGAGCAGTTCTACGTCGACGTCGATGCGGTGACCCCGCAGATGACCGAGCGATTCGAGTTCGAACTCGACACCACCCGGCCGGTCGAGTCGTGGAAGCGCGAAGTGGAAGAGAACCTCGCACGAAAGGCGCGCGAAGCCGATGCAACCGCTGCAGTGCACTGAGTGCGGCGCGCGCGTCCTGGTCCAGAAGAACAGCTGGGAACACACTTCCGTTCAGTGGGACGACGCGGCCCGCGCCCGGTGCCGCGAGATCGGCAGCGCGGGGCCGGGGCGCCCCGGCGCTCCCCGGAAAGGATGTTCGGCGCTGACGGCGTCGATCACCCGGGCCGCGGAGGCGGGCGTCGTCCCGGTGCGCGATCCCGACCCCGTCCCGACACCCGTCGTCGCCCACTGAACGATTTCCGTAAGGACACAACATGATCGACACCGAACACTACGGTCCGTGGGCCGTGATCGCAGGCGGCTCCGAGGGTGTGGGCGCGAGTTTCGCCGAGGAACTGGGCCGCGCCGGGATCAACCTCGTGCTGATCGCCCGTAAGCCCGGGCCGCTCGAGGAGACCGCGGCCACGGTCCGCGCCCACGGCGTCCTGGTGCGCACCCTCGCGCTCGATCTCCTCGATCCGGACGCCCTCGACCGGATCCGCACGGCCACCGACGACGTCGAGGTCGGGTTGCTGATCTTCAACGCCGGAGCCAACAGTTACGGACACGAGTTCGTCAGCGGAGACCTCGCCGGCTTCCAGCGTGTCATCGACCTGAACATCACCTCTCAGCTGCACCTTTCGCAGCATTTCGGCACGAGGATGAAGAACCGTGGCCGAGGCGGCATCGTGCTGGTCGGTTCGCTGGCCGGGTACCTGGGTTCGGAGGACCAGAGCATCTACGCCGCGTCCAAGGCGTTCGGCCGGATCTTCGCGGAAAGCCTCTGGCTCGAACTCGCGCCGTTCGGCGTCCACGTGGTCGAACTGGTCCTGGGCGTCACCCGCACGCCGGCGATGGTCCGGGCGGGCCTGAACTTCGACCTTCCCGGAATGAAGGTCGCCGAACCCGAAGACGTTGCCCGTGAGGGGCTCGCACACATCGCCGACGGGCCGGTCTGGGTGGCGGGCGGCAACTACGACGCGGCCCGGAAGCGCAGTGGTTTCCCCCGCGACGCACTCGTGCGCGGGGCAGCCGAGGGAATGCGGAAGTTGCTGGGCCGCCGGTAACCGCCGACGTCAGAGGGTGGTGACGAGTCCGCCGTCGATCACGAAGTCGGACCCCGTCACATTGCCCGCCCGGTCGCTCGCGAGGAACACGACGAGATCCGCCACCTCGTCCGGGCGGGTGAACCGGCCTGTGACCGCCTGCTTCGCGGCACGCTCCGCCACTGCGTCCGGGTCGCCGCCCGCGGCGCGCGCCACCGTGGCGGCGACCCCGTCGTCGCCGAGCCACAGAGCGGTCGACACCGGGCCGGGACTGACGGTGTTCACCCGAATACCCAACGGTCCCACCTCTTTCGACAGAGCCTTCGAGAAGTTGGTGAGCGCGGCCTTGGACGCACAGTAGTCGATGACGGTGGGGTCGGGCAGGAAACTGTTGACCGAACTGGTCGTCACGATGGAACCTCGGCCCGCCGCGATCATCGTGGGCAGGGCGGCGCGGATCGTTCGCACCGCCGACATCAGGTTGAGATTCATCGTCGTGATCCAGTCTTCGTCGGTCACGTCGAGGAAACCGGTCAGTCTCGGGTGGGCAGCGCCGACGTTGTTGACGACGACGCCGAGACTGCCCCGGGCAGTGGCGGCGGCGACGAGTTCGCCCGGGCCGGTGGGGGTCGACAGGTCGACGCTCACCGCCTCCACCGTTCCGCTGCGGACGAGTTCTTCCAGTTCGGGGCTGGGCGAACGCGCCCCCGCCACCACGAACGCGCCTTCCGCGGCGAGCGCCCGGGTGATGGCGAGCCCGATACCCTTGCTGGCTCCGGTGACCACGGCGACGGTGCCGCGCAACGCGAGATCCACGGGGTTCCTCCTGACGACGGCGGAGCGTGCATACACGAGTGGAACGTCCCCCTCCGATCACGCTAGCCGAAATGATGCCGACCGCGCTGCAGGCGAGTAACCTCAGCGACGAAGGGCCAGGCCACGGCGTTGCTCTCGTACGACGGCGTCTCTCCTCCTACGGTGCCTCTCGTCGCACGACTACACCTGGCGCGCAGGCCCCTTCACCCCTGACCACTGTGTTCTTTCCTGACTCGGGAGACGAGTGATGCGACTTCTTCGACTTCGAACAGCCGTTGCCGCATGCGCGATCGCGGCCGCCGGAACGCTCACCGTGGGCGCCGGACCGGCCCTCGCCCAGGATCTGCCGACGGTGGTGCTGGTCCACGGTGCGTTCGCCGACACGACCAGCTGGGATGCGGTGGCCGCGGAACTGCGCGGCCGAGGATATGAAGTCGTGGTCCCGGACAACCCGTTGCGCGGACCGGCGTACGACTCCGCCGCCATCGAGAAGGTGCTCGCGGACATCCCGGGACCGGTGGTCCTCGTCGGTCACTCGTACGGGGGCGCGGTCATCACCAATGTGCATTCGCCGAACGTCGAGGCCCTCGTCTACGTGGCGGCATTCGCCCCGGCGCAGGGCGAGCCGGTCATGCTGAACCTCGACCCGATCCGGTTCCCCGGCAGCCAACTGCTCCCGCCGGTGCTGCAGGTGAAGGTGGTCGAGAACGATCCCACCGGAATCGCCGGGAGAAACCTCGACGGCTACATCGATCCCGGCCGCTTCCACGACGTGTTCGCACAGGACGTCCCGGACGCCACGGTCGCAGGCATGATCGCGCACCAGAAGTCGGCGGCGCTCGTCGCGAACCTCGAACCGACCGCCGATCCGTCGTGGGCGTCGACACCGAGCTGGGCCCTGGTCGCTCAGAACGATCGTGTGATTCCGGCGGCGGCGGAGCGGTTCATGGCCACGCGCGCGGGAGCCCGGATCACGGAAATCCCGGCGTCGCACGCCGTCCTGGTGTCCCAGCCCGGCGCGGTCGCGGACCTCGTGGTGCAGGCAGACCAGGGAACTCCGTAGCGGACCGCCGTGAACGCGCCCGGACAACCGGCACCGAACAGCAGGAACCTCGCCCACCGTGTCCAGAGGATGGTCGGGCGTGATCCACACGAGGAGCACCGTGCGGCAACGCCGTTGGAGCTGCTGTTCGACCTGACGTTCGTCGTCGCGTTCGGTGTCGCGGGCGATCAGTTCGCGCACCTCGTCGCCGAAGGACACGTCGCCGCCGGGCTGGCGGGATTCGCGTTCGCGATGTTCTCCATCATCTGGGCGTGGATCAACTTCTCCTGGTTCGCGTCGGCCTACGACACCGACGACTGGATCTACCGGGTCACCACCATGATCCAGATGATCGGCGTCGTCATCCTGGCGCTCGGTATGCCTCCGATGTTCGCGTCCATCGACCGTGGAGTCGAACTCGACAATTCCGTGATGGTGTCCGGCTACATCGTCATGCGGGTCGCCATGGTGTTTCAATGGCTGCGCGCCGCCAAACACGACCCCGAGCACCGTTCCGCGTCACTGACGTACGCCACGACGCTCGTCATCGCGCAGATCGGCTGGGTCGCCTTGGTGATCGCTCCCCTCACCGTCGAATACGCGTTCGGCCTCGGCGCGATACTCATACTCGTCGAGCTGACCAGCCCCGTCATCGCCGAACGGTACAAGGGCGGAACGCCCTGGCACGCACACCACATCGTCGAGCGTCACGGCCTGCTCGTCATCATCACACTCGGCGAGGGTGTGATCGGCACCGTGGCATCACTGTCCGCCGTGGTCGAACACCAGGGCTGGACACTGGACGCGGTACTCGTCGCGGTGGCGGGCATCGGACTCACGTTCGGACTGTGGTGGGTGTACTACACCCTGCCGTCGGCCGAGGTGCTCGAGGTGTACCGCAGCCGGTCGTTCGTCTGGGGTTACAGCCACATCGCGCTCTTCGCGTCGCTGGCCGCGGTGGGGGCCGGACTACACGTGGCGGCGTATTACATCGAACACGCCTCCCATATCGGCGGGACGGCGACGGTGCTCTCCGTCGCCGCGCCCGTCGCGATCTTCCTTCTGGGCGTCTACGCGCTGTACACGTATCTGCTGCGGGTGCCCGACCCGTTCCACATTCTGCTCCTCGTCCTGACCGCGGCCACGATCGCGCTCGCACTGGTGCTGGCGGCGCAAGGCGTGTCGATGGCGTGGTGTCTGATCGTGGTGATGCTGGCACCGGTCGTCACGGTCGTCGGATACGAATTGCTCGGGCACGCGCACGAGGCCCGTGCGCTCGAGGTCGTCCTCGGGCGCACCGACACCGGTGCCGGCGAGGAGACCTAGGACCAGGGAGTCACCGGCCGAGGGCGGGCCACACCGTCGACGACCAGATCGAGCCGCTCGTCGAAGAAGGCCACGAGCCCCCGAACTTCCGACGCGTCGACGAGGGGCTCGTCGTATCGCCACGCGATGTCGTGAAGCACTCCGCCGGCGGTGACCGCGGACCGGTAGGCGGCCTCGCCCTTGTAGGCGCAGTACGACGTCGTCGCACTCGGTTGCAGTTCCGCGACGACGTCGCCGGCCGGCAGGTAGTAGCGGACCGGCAGCAGTGTTTCGAACAGCATTTTCGCCCGCCGGGTGTCGGCGAGGAGGGTGTCGCCCAGCATCACCCGGATGTGCCGGGACGTGCGGCGAACGTCGATGCGCTGGAACGGGTCGTGCGGATGTCCGACGATCTCGTCGTCCTCCTCGAGCCAGCGGTCGAAGCCGTCGAAATCGAGCACCACGTACCCGGTCAGGTCCTGGTCTCCGGGCCGGAACCCCCGGGCGTACCCGGCGCCGGCGGTGCGGATCGCAACGGGCTCCCCTTCCGTGCTGTGCACCGAGAACGGCACCCGCGGATCGAGCACCGGCATCGTCGTCACGTCCGGCAGGGCGAAGCCGACGTCGCCGGTCTCCCCCGCCGGCACCGAACCCGTTGGCTCCGGCGACAACTCCGCGTCGATGTCCTCCGCCGGCACCGCGTACGCGGGAACGACGCGCCGCGGCTCCCAGACGAGGATCGCACGGTCACTGTCGACCACCGTGGTCCCGTTCAGCACCGCACGAATCCGCTTCGCCGTCGGCTCGTAGCGAAGCTCGCGCAGCTGACGTCCGATGCTGTCGCGCAGTCGTAGGCCCATAGTTCGAGACTAGCCGTGTCATCGGGTCAGGCCGAGGGAAGCGATGAGGTCCTCGTGGAACTCGAACCAGACGCGGTGGCAGGAGTCGCGGTCGGTTGCAGTGATCCAGGACGGCTCGGTGCCCGCCCGCTCGACGGCGCCGGCGAACCGCTGGTGATACCCGGCGAACCGGTCCTGGCCGGCGACCAGGCGCGCCTCGAGTTCGGCGAGGGCGTCCGCCGCGGTCCCCAGCCGGGAGATCGTCTCGTCGATGGTCACGGTCGCCTCGCCGAGGCCGATCTCGGCCAACTGCCAGGCGGTGCAACTGTCCGCCACGGCGACGTTGTGCGGCAGGAAGTCCCGGTGGACCCGCACCACCACGGTGCGGGTTCCGCATCGGTCGAGCTCGGCGGCGAGCAGTCGCTCGCCGTGGACCTTCCCGGCTTCGGTCAGGGACCATCCGCTGTCCCCGGCGAAGGCGATGTGGGTGACCCACCCACGCGCCTCGGCGTCGAGCAGGTGCTCGTCGGCCAGTCCTGCAGGCAGGGCGAACCGGGCGGCGATGCGGTCGGTCTCCGCGTAGCCCAGGATCCGCACGGCGTGCAGCACCAGGATGTCCGTCGGTGTGCGGTGCGACATCAGTTCCGCCCACCGATCCCGGTGGCGGTGCCGACGTGCCCCCGGGTGCCGTCGACACGGACCAGCCGGCCCTCGGCCAGGGCGGTCATGGCCCCCGGCGCCGCCAGGACCGCCGGGATGCCGAACTCGCGGGCCACGATCGCGGCGTGCGCCAGCATCCCGCCCGTCTCGGTGACCACCGCGCACGCGCGAGCCAGGAGCGGGGTCCACGCCGGCGAGGTCGTACGGCAGACCAGCACGTCGTCCGGACGAAAGCGGGCGAAGTCGTCCAGGCTGCCGATGATCCGCGCAGGCCCGACGGCGGTGCCCGGGCTGGCTGCGATGCCTGTCAGCAGCACCTCGCCCGGCGTTGCTCGCACTGGCGGTGCGGTGGTGGGAGCGGTCGTGATCGGGCGAGCCTGCAGGACCCAGGTTTCGTCTCCGGCGATCGCCCACTCGATGTCCTGCGGTTGCCCGAACAGATTCTCGATGTCACGTCCCAAAGCAGCGAGGGCGCAGGCCCGGGCAGTGGACAGCAGTTGCCCGCCCCGGTGCCTCGCTGTCTGCACGTGTACACCGTCGACCAGGTACGACTCCGGAGTGACGGTCCCGGCCACGACTGCGTCGCCCAGGCCCCCCGCCGCCTCGATCACCACCTGCTCGGCCCCGGTGACCGGGTGCCGGGTGAACATGACTCCGGCCGTCTCGGGTTGCACCATCACCTGCACGATCACCCCGGCCGTCGCGGGGGCGTCCCGATCTGTGCGATCCGCATACGCGACGGCCTCGGGCGAGGAGCCGGAGGAGGCGCTGCGATGCACCGCCTCGATCACCTCGGCGGCGGTGGTGACCCCGAGCGTGCTCGCCAGCTGTCCGGCGAACGACGACTCCAGGCCGTCCTCCGCGAGAGCGGACGAGCGCACCGCGACCGGACCCGGACCGAGACGGCGCAGTCCGGCCTCGATCTCCCGCTCCCACCCGGGATCGCCGAGCGGATCGGGGATCACGAATCCTGCGGGCACCCGGAATCCGGCACGTAGCAGCAGGCCGAGGTTGCGGGCCTTGCCACCGCAACGCTCGGACGCGTCCGGCAGCGGGACGAGCGGCACCGCTCAGGCCTCCGAATCACGGTCGCCGGCCCGGGCACGAACCCGGTTCAGCCGCTGCCGGACAGCCTGCGCCGAACCCTCGGTGGTCACCCGACCACCCCACACAATCAACAGTGTGTTGTCAACACGCTGATGACGGCCGGTGGTCAGGGTGAGGTCCCGGCATCCTCAGCGAGCAAGGATCCCGGCGACGAAATCCTGCGCATCCTTCTGCGACACCCCGATCGTTCCGCGATGGTCCGCACCCTCGTACGTCCGATACGTGAGTTCGTTTCCGTTGTCCTGCAACGTCTTCACCATCAGGTCCGTCGACGGTTTGCTCACCACCAGGTCGCCGGAGCTCTGCGCGACCAGCGTCGGCACCTGCACGTGGACTCGCGACGGCTCCTGGCGGGCCAGGTAGTCCGTCAGCGGTCTCAGGTCGGCGTCGGGACGGAACACTTGACCGGCGGGTACGGGCGGCACCTTCCGGATGTCGTCGATGCACCCCGTCCGCGCCGCCGTCACCAGCGGTTGCGCCTGCTCCGTCAGCAACGCCGACGGGTCGATCGCGGGGTCGGCCGCCTGGGCTCCGAGGAGGATCAGCGGGAGGAAGGCTTCGGCCGCTTCGATACCCGGAACACCCGAGCGGAAGTACTGCGGCGTCTGGTCGAGCCCGTTGCCCGGGGCGATCGCCACGGCACCACCGAGATGCAGTTCCGGGGCGCGCTCCCCGCCCTGCGCCGCGGTGAACAACGCCGCCTGCCCACCCTGGCTGTGGCCGATCACGAACCACGTCGGGCCGACAGCCGGATCCATCGCGCGGGCGGCGCGGACGATGTCCACGACGGCGTTCGTCTCCGTGTCACCGTTGATGTACGGATGGATACCCGGCGTGCCCAGACCCTGGTAGTCCGTGCTCACCACCGCGTATCCCTTGGCGACCCAATCGTCGAGGGACGCGTTCACCCCGGACAGATAGCCGTGGGCAGGGCCGCCCACGAAATCCGCGGACGGGGCGCAGGCGTCCGCGACTCCGGTCGTGCCGTGCGCCCAGCTGATCACGGGATACCCACCCTCGGGTGCCGGCGTGCGGGGAATCGACACGGTCCCCGACACCACGACGGGTTCGCCGTTGCCGTCCTGCGACGCGTAGGTGATGATCTCGTTCCGTCCGGCGCTCGGCAGTGCGGGACCGTCCGCGACGGCGCGGGACGAGAGAAGCTGGCCCGGCCGGAGCTCCGCCGGGTCGGTCGCCGTCTCGGATGTCGCCGTGGAACAGGCGGTTCCACCGAGAATGACGAGCGCGGCCACCGCTCCGATCCCGGCGCGCGACAACGTCACGAGAACGCCGCCAGCGGCTCGGAACCCGACCAGTCGTGACCCCAGTAGCTGTCCGCCGTGATCTCCTCGGCGGTGTAGTGCGTCTCGTCGACGAGCATCCCCTCGGTGCCGAACTCGAGGTCCCAGCCGCCGGGGGCACGCACGTAGAACGACACCATGCGGTCGTTGGTGTGGCGGCCGAGGGTCGACGAGATGGAGAAGCCGAGCTTGCCGAGCCGGTCGAGCGCCTGGCCGACGGCGTCGAGCGTGTCGACCTCCGTCATCAGATGCACCATCCCGGGTTCGCCGCTGTGCGGCGCAGGGCACAACGCGAGGCTGTGATGGCGCTCATTGACGCCCATGAACCGCACCCGGCGGGCCGGTCCCGGGGCGTCGGCCGGCCCGAGCCGGATCGCCCCGCGGGGCAGGAAACCCAGCACCTCGGTGTAGAACGTGTAGGCCTCTTCGAATGCCGGCGTCGGGAGGACCACATGCCCCAGACCCTGTGCGCCGGTGACGAATCGCCCGCCGTGTGGGGTGACGACCGGACTGTGGTCGAGCACGGGCCCGAAGAACACCTCCACCCGTGTGCCGGACGGATCGTCGAACGCGATCACCTGCTCGGCGTCGCGGTAGCGCGACTCCTCCTCGGACAGGACGTCGACCGTGACACCCGACTTCTCCACCTGCTCACGCACCCGCTGGAGAGCGAACTGGTCGCGCACCTCCCACCCCACCGCGAGTGCCGTGTCCGTGTCACCGGGGAGGACGATCAGCCGCGACCGCCGCTCGTCGACGCGCAGGTACAGGCCGTCGGGCTCGGGGCCGGAACCCTCGGCCATGCCCAGCCCGTCCACCACCAGCTCACGCCAGCGGGGCACGTCCTTCGTCTGGATCCTGAGGTAGCCGAGTCCTCGAATGTCGGTCATGTGAAAGTCCTTTCCTGAAGGCGGCTCCGCCGCCCGTGCGTGGTTGACGAGTCTCTGGACTCGCTAACCACGCACGGGCGCGGAGCGCCTAGATCATCGAGCGGTGGATACCCTGAGGTTCTCCGCCGAGCTGGGTCAGGGCCGAGGAATGGAAGATCGATCCCGGCACGTGGATGGCATGCGAGAGGCCCGCGTGGGCGTCCCGCCAGAAGCGCTGCAGGGGTGTCTTCAGTTGGAGCGCACCGCCACCGGAGCGGGCGAAGATCTCGTCCACGGCGCGCACCGCCCGCCACGCGGCGGCCGTCTGCGTGCGGCGGCCGATGGAGCGGAGTTCGAACGAGACGTCCTGGCCCTTCTCGGTCAGGTCCCAGAACCGGTCGACCGTCTCGAGGATCGCCGCGCGCGACGCCGCGATCTCCGCCGCCGCCTCGCCGATCGCGAACAGCACGTACGGGTCGTCCTTGATCGCGGTGCCGGACACGGTGACACGTTCACGCTGCGCATTCAGGTGGCAGGCCAGCGCGCCCTCGGCGATGCCGATCAACGACGACGTGATGCCGAGCGGGAAGATGCACGAGAACGGGAAGTTGTAGAGCGTCTGGGTGCGGCCGAACTCCTTCGGCGCGGAGCCGTCGAACACCTTGTCGGCGGCCAGCGTCCGGTGCTGCGGGATGAACGCGTCCTTCACGATCAGGTCCTTGGACCCGGTGCCGCGCAACCCGACGACGTTCCAGCTGTCCTGGTCGATGTCGTAGTCCGAGCGCGGGAGCAGCACGTGCAGGATCTTCGGTGGCATCACCCGGTTGCCGTCCCGGTCACCGACCGCGGCGCCGATCATGATCCACCCGCAGTGGTCGGTGCCCGAGGAGAACGACCACCGTCCGTTGAGAACGTAGCCGCCGTCGGTGGGCACGGCCACACCCATCGGGGCATACGGCGAGGCCATCCACATGTCGGAATCCTCGCCCCACACCTCGTCCTGCGCTTTGCGGTCGAAGAACGCCAGTTCCCACGGGTGGACGCCGACGATGCCGCTCACCCAGCCCGCGGCCCCGTCGATGGCGCCGATGCCCATCGCGGTCTCCGCGAACTCACGCGGATGCGATTCGTAGCCGCCGTACTCCTTGGGCTGCAGCATCCGCATCACGCCGGAGTCGCGCAACCGTTTCGCGGAGGTGTCGGACAGGCGCATCAGCTTGTCGCCCTCGGCGCCTTCCGCGCGGATCTCGTCCGCGTACTGTTCGATCCGGTCAAGAACCTGGCCCATGATGATCTCGGCTTTCTGGTGTCGGTGCCCGGCGAAACGCCTAGGCGGACTTCTTCTCGGCGACTGCGGAACTCGCGGACTTCCGGTCTGCGAGACCGAGGGCGATCTCGATCAGCTGGTCCTCCTGACCGCCGACGAGCTTGCGTCGACCGGCCTCGATGAGGATCTCCGCACCGGACACCCCGTACCGGCGGGCGTGCGAATCGGCATGCTTGAGGAAGCTGGAGTAGACACCCGCGTAGCCCATGGTCAGCGACAGCCGGTCGAGCAGGCAGTCGCCGTCCATGATCGGCCGGACGACGTCCTCTGCGGCGTCGATGATCTTCAGAGTGTCGATGCCGGTGCGGATTCCGAGCTTCTCGGTCACGGCGGCGAATGCCTCGACCGGGGTGTTGCCCGCGCCCGCACCGAAACGCCGGGTCGAGCCGTCGATCTGCAGGGCGCCGGCCTCGACGGCGAGCACCGAGTTGGCGACACCGAGCCCGAGATTCTCGTGCCCGTGGAAGCCGACCTGCGCGTCGTCGCCGAGTTCGGCCACCAGGGCGGACACGCGGTCGCTGACGGCGTTCAGGATCAGTGCCCCGGCCGAGTCCACCACGTACACGCACTGGCAGCCGGCGTCGGCCATGATCCGGGCCTGTGCGGCCAGTACCTCCGGCGGCTGGCTGTGCGACATCATCAGGAAGCCGACCGTCTCCAGCCCGAGTTCGCGAGCGAGACCGAAATGCTGCACGGAGATGTCGGCCTCGGTGCAGTGCGTGGCGATGCGGCAGATGCTCGCGCCGTTGTCCGCGGCCTCACGGATGTCGGACTGGACACCCAGTCCGGGGAGCATGAGGAACGCGATCCTGGCCTGTTCCGCCGTCTCCACAGCGGCCTTGATCAGCTCCTGCTCCGGGGTGTGGCTGAAGCCGTAGTTGAACGAGGAACCGCCGAGTCCGTCGCCGTGGGTGACCTCGATGACCGGGACCCCGGCGGTGTCGAGCGCCCCAACGATCGAGCGGACGTGTTCGACGGTGAACTGGTGTCGCTTGGCGTGGGAGCCGTCGCGCAGGGACGAGTCCGTCACCCGGATGTCGAGATCAGCACTGTAAGGCATCGGTATTCCTTCGAAGAGTGATTGGGGCGGACGCGCTCAGACGCTTGCGCCGAGGATCTGCGTCGCGAAGCTCTCGCCGACCTTGGTGGCGGCGGCGGTCATGATGTCGAGGTTGCCGGAATAGGGCGGCAGGAAGTCGCCCGCTCCCTCGACCTCGAGGAAGATGCCGACCCGGGCGAGGCCACCGCTGATCGGCGTCGGGTCGTCGAACTGCGGTTCGGCGCGCAGACGGTAGCCGGGGACGTACGCCTGCACGGATGCCGCGACGTCGTGGATGGACGCGGTGATCGCGTCCCGGTCGGCGTCGGCGGGAATGGAGCAGAACACGGTGTCCTTCATGAACATCGGCGGTTCGGCGGGGTTCAGGATGATGATCGCCTTGCCCTTCTTCGCCCCGCCGATCGTCTCGATGCCCCGACTCGTGGTGATCGTGAATTCGTCGATGTTCGCGCGGGTGCCCGGGCCTGCGGACGGCGACGCGACGCTGGCGACGATCTCGGCGTACGCCACCTCGGTGATCCGGGAGACGGCGTGGACCATCGGGATGGTCGCCTGGCCGCCGCACGTGATGAGGTTGACGTTCGGCGCGGTCCGGTGCTCGCCCATGTTCACGGCGGGCACCACGGCGGGTCCGAGCGCGGCGGGGGTGAGGTCGACGGCCTGGATGCCGAGTTCCCGGTAACGGGGTGCGTTCACCCGGTGCACGTAGGCGGACGTGGCTTCGAAGACGATGTCGGGGCGCTCGTCCTGGGCGAGCAACCAGTCGACGCCCTCGGCGCTGGCGATCGCACCCCGGTCCGCGGCGCGTTTCAGTCCCTCGCTGTCCGGGTCGACGCCGATCATCCAGCGGGGCTCGATGATCTCCGAGCGGAGGAGCTTGTACAGGAGGTCGGTGCCGATGTTGCCGGATCCGACGATCGCGGCGAGAGCCTTGGTCACAGTTGTCGCCTTTACTTGAATTCTACTGATACGGAACCGATGTCACTGAAATCGGCGCGGAACACGTCGCCGGGCCGGGCGTCGATCGCGCGGGTGCACGACCCGGGCAGGATCACGTGCCCGGCCTCGAGTCGCACTCCGAAGCTCGCGACCTTCCGGGCCAGCCAGGCGACGGCCTTCGTGGGATTGCCGAGCACCGCCGACGCCTCGCCCCGCGCGATCTCCTCCTCGCCCTGAAACAGCACGGCGGAGATCCCGCCGATGTCGACGTTCGCCGGTTCCACCCGTCCGGCGCCGAGGATCACCCCGGCCGAGGACGCGTTGTCGGCGATCGTGTCGGCGAGCCCGATCTTCCAGTCGGTGATGCGGGAGTCGATCAGTTCGATGCTGGGAACGATGTATTCGGTGGCCGCCAGCACGTCCGCCTCG
Organism: Rhodococcus sp. JS3073; assembly: GCF_026810085.1. Taxonomy (NCBI): domain Bacteria; kingdom Bacillati; phylum Actinomycetota; class Actinomycetes; order Mycobacteriales; family Nocardiaceae; genus Rhodococcus; species Rhodococcus sp. JS3073. Next base: position 1,636,215 of record NZ_CP113951.1, read on the forward strand.
GTGCACCCCTCCCCCGGCAGGGTCTCACCGAGGACGTATCCGATCTCCACCTCGATGCGCGGGTAGCAGAACCGGGCGGTGTCGATCGGCGTCCCCTCGGCGTACACCATGCTCGACAGCAGATGCCCGTAGTCGGGTTCGTCGACACCCATCATCTTCTGCATGACCTCGGACGACAGCCCGACCTTGTGGCCGTACACCGTCTCCCCCGCGCCCAGCCGCGCCCGGATGTTGATCAGCGCGATCTCGTAGGCGTCGACGACGTCGATCCCCGGGAACACGGTGGTCAACGGGTCGATCGGCGCGCGGTCCCGTTCGGCGTTCCGCAGGAGGTGGGCGGCGGACAGTCGCTGGGCATCGCTCAGCATCACGCCACCTCTCCCGCACGTGAGTGCTGTCGTGTGCCCGGGGACGCCTTGCCACTCACGTGGGCGACGTGCAGCGCGGCGATGTAGCCGAACACCATGGCGGGACCGATGGTCGCGCCCGCACCGGCGTATTCGTTGCCCATCACCGACGCCGACGTGTTGCCGGTGGCGTACAGGCCATCGATGACGGAGCCGTCCTCGCGGAGCACCCGCGCGTCGGCGTCGGTGACGAGGCCGCCCTTGGTGCCCAGGTCGCCGGCCTCGCACCGGATCGCGTAGAACGGTCCCTGGACGATCTCGTCGAGGCACGGGTTCTTCATCGTCGGGTCGCCGTAGTACCGGTCGTACGCGCTGTCGCCGCGGCCGAAGTCCTCGTCCTTGCCGGTGCGGGCGAAGCCGTTGAACCGGTCGATGGTCGCGACCAGGGTGTCGGCCTTGACGCCGATCGCGTCGGCGAGGTCACGCACGGTGTCCGCCTTGTGCACGACTCCGGAGTCGTAGAACCCCTGCGGGAACGGCACACCCGGCAGCACCTGCGCGAACGGGTACCGCGACTTCGCCTTGCCGTCCATCACGAACCACGCCGGGACGTGGCCGCCGTCGAGCTGGTCGTGGACGAAGTTCACGTACGGCGACGACTCGTTCGTGAAGCGTTCACCGCGGCCGTTGACGATCACCGACGGCGGAATGCACCGCTCCGACACGAGCGGGATCACGGCGCCCATCGGGTGGAACACCGACGGCATCCACCACGCGTCGTCCATGAGGTCGACTGCGGCGCCGAGCTTCTGGCCGGCGACGATGCCGTCGCCGGTGTTCTCCCGGGCACCGGCACTGACGTCCGGGACGCCGTGCCTGGGCAGGTACTTCGCGCGCATGTCCTGGTTGTGGTCGAACCCGCCGGTCGCGAGCAGCACGCCGCGACGGGCACCGATCCGGACCGTCCGTCCGTCACGCTCGGCGAGAACACCGACGACCGCTCCGGTGCCGTCGACGATCAGTTCCGTCATCGACGTCTTCAGCCACAGCGGCACCCCGGCGTCCTTGAGGACCATCCGCATCCGCGCCACGAGTGCGCGTCCGCCGGTGGCCATGTGCCGTCGGCGGATCACGTTGGACGCCACCCGCCACGCCGCGACCAGTGATGCCTTGCGGCCAGTCCACGTGCGCTTGACCATGGCGAGGTCGTGGTAGTCCTTGGACGTGACCCACAGTCCCAGCGGGCCCTTCATGCTGTTCGGACGCTGGTACTGCTCGTCCTCCTTCAGCGCCCGGGTGTCGAACGGCGTGCATTCGATGGTGCGTCCGAGCGGACGGCCGCCGTCGTACTCCGGGTGGTAGTCGGAGTAGCCCTTCACCCAGTAGAGCTTCATGTGCGGGCTGCGGTCGAGCAGTTCCATCAGCTCGGGGCCCTTGTCGACGAACGCGTCGAGACGGTCGGCGGGAACCGTGCCCTCGGTGATGATGTCGAGGTAGCGGCGGATCGACTCCCGCGAGTCGATCACACCCTTCTCCCGCAGTGTGGGGGCGTTGGGAATCCAGATGCCGCCGCCGGAGATGGCGGTGGATCCGCCGAACGTGGCGCCCTTGTCGATGACGAGGGTGTCGAGTCCCCGGTCGGCCGCGGTGATCGCCGCGGCCATGCCGCCGCCACCGCTGCCGACGACGAGGAAATCGACTGTGGTGTCGAAGTTCTCTTCGGTGCCGCTCATCGCCCGCTGCCGTCCTTGCGGAGCAGGAAGGCGAGGACGGCGCTCTCGAACGCCGTCTTCTGCTCGATCATCGCCCAGTGCCCGCAGTTCGGGAACACGTGCAGTTCCGCCCGCGGAATCGACCGCATCGGGATGATCGCCATGTCCAGCGGGCTGACCCGGTCGTCGCGACCCCAGGTGAGCAGTGTCGGCGCCTTCACCTTGTGCAGCTGAGCCCAGTACGGGGCCGCATCGGACTCGAGTGCGGCCCGGGCGCCGGCCTCGAACGCCGCCCTGCTGTACATCTTGCGGGCGCTGGCGAGGGTCTCGGGATCGGTGGCCTGCGTCCAGCGTTCCTCGATCAGTTCCTCGGTGACCATCGCGGGGTCGAACACCATCGAGTGCAGCCACGCGATCAGTCGCTCCCGGGTGGGGTCGTCCGTGAACTCCATCAGGAGGTTGATGCCCTCACCGGGGCCGGGGCTGAAGAGGTTCCTGCCGATGCCGCCGATGGTGATCAGCTTGGCGACCCGGTCGGGGTGCGCGATGGCGAACTGGGTGGCGACGATGCCGCCCATCGAGTTTCCGAGCATCGCGACCTCGTCGAGTCCGAGCCCGTCGAGGAAGCGGAGCACGGCGTCGCCTGCGGTGAGCATCGGATGGCCGCCGAAGTCGTCGCTGACCCCGAATCCCGGGAATTCCAGGACGAAGGTGCGGAAGTGCTCGGCGAAGACGCCGAGGTTGCCGCGGAAGTTGCGCCACCCCGTCACACCGGGGCCGGAGCCGTGCAGCAGCAGGAGGGGCGGGCCGTCGCCGGCCTCGTGGTAGCGAAGCACGCCGAGGTCGGTCTTCAGCTCCTTCAGGGTGCCCTCGTAACTCGAGTCAGTCGTCATGGTCGGTCACGTTGCCAGCGCGCTCCCGGCTCGGACAGAAGCGATCCCGGTCAGCGAGACATCGCCCTGCTCGCGCAGCCATCGGCCGGGGATTTCCACTGACCGAGACGGCATCTCGTGACCGTTCGGCGCCGTCCCTAGCCTCGGGGACGATCGTCGAACGGGTCGGCGACGGAAGAGCAATCGGAGGCGGTCTGATGGCAACCGAACCGGCCGGCACCCAGCCCGGGACACGCTCGGACGCACCGTCACCGGACGAGATGCGCCGTGCCCTCAGCCAATTCGCCAGCGGGGTCACGGTGGTGACCGGCCTCGACACGGAAGGTCCGGTGGGTTTCACGTGTCAGTCGTTCGCGTCGGTGTCCCTGGAGCCGCCGTTGATCCTGTTCTGTGCCGATCACCGCGGGCGGGCATGGCCGCGCATCCGGCGGTCGGGGCGTTTCACGATCAACGTGCTGCGCGAGGACCAGACGGACCTCTGCTTCCGGTTCGGCTCGCGCCGGGGTTCCAAGTTCGACGGCCTGTCCTGGGAGCCGTCGCGGTGGTCGACGCCGTCGCTGCCGGGGGTCCTCGTGCGCGTGCACGCGGGCGTGCAGTCGGTGCACACCGCCGGCGACCACGACGTGGTGATCGGACGGGTCCTGGAACTCGAATCGGTGTGCGAGGAACGTCCGATGGTGTTCTTCCGGGGCGGTTTCGGCCTCGACGCCGCTCCGCGGCCCGTGCGCGCGTAACGAGTCCGGAGACTCGTCACGCGCGCACGGGCGCTACAGCCATTGCCCGGACTGCACCGCGAGGAGCTGGTCCAGGGTCTCGGTCGACCACGAGCTGTCCGGGATCTCCGGGGTCCGGCGGCCGCGGCGGGGTGTTCCCAGTTCGGGGTGGAGCGTCCGGGTGACTTCCCTGGCGGCGTCGACGACGAGCGGGGCGACGCGTTCGAGTTGGACGGTGCGCGCGTCGCCGCACAGCGAGATGCCGGCCACCGGCCCGTCGGCGCTGCGGACCGCGACACCGACACACCCGATTCCGCGCACCGCCTCCCCACGCTCGAACGCGAGTCCGCGGCGCTGCCGGATCCGGTTGAGTTCCTGGTGCAGCGTGGACAGTTCGGTGATCGTGCGGTCCGTGCTCCGGTTGAGCCGCGGCTCGTACATGCTGTCGACCTGCTCCGGGTCGACCCACGCCAGCATCGCCTTGCCGCCCGCGGTCGTGTAGGCGGGCACGCGCCCACCCACCCGCGACGGCAGGCTCGCGGCCATCCGTCCGCCCACCTTGTCCAGGTACACGCTCTCCGCGCCGTCCAGCACGGCCAGGTGCACCACCATGCCGGTCTGCATGTGCAGTTCGTGCAGCAGCGGGGCCGCCGCGGCCCGGACCTGGCTGTGACCGTTGTCGCCCCCTCCGAGCCCCATCGCGCGCCGTCCGAGGCAGTAACCGAAGCTCGCGTGGTCCACCCAGTCGAGGCGGACCAGCTGGTCGAGGATGCGGTGCACCGTGGACCGCGGCAGGCGGGTGCGGCACGCGACCTCCTCGAGGGTCAGGCGCGACGTCCGGCCGTCGAACGCGTCGAGGATCAGCGTCATCCGCTCGACCATCGACGGTGGCAGATCCTTCTTCGCAGCGGGTACCGACAGTGCATCATCCGAATCGACGACAGTCATCGACGCCTCCAAATATCCTGGTCACACGCATACGCCCGACAAAAATTGAAATGAATTCTTAAAATGTACCAGCCGTGCCCGCCGCGGGGAAGAAATCGGACATTCGCCGCGTCCGGTCACCGGGAATGCCCGCGCGCCCACCGGGCGCCTCCACTACAACGGTGACGACAGACCGACCCCCGACAGCGGAGTAACGAACTGATGCACATAGGAATCGCGCCGCCCATCGTCATCGCGCACCCCGCCGTCCGCGCGGACTGGGAACTCGGCGCCGGCATCGCGGAGTTGACCGCGATCGCCCGCACGGCCGACCGCCTCGGCTACCACCACCTCACCTGCAGCGAGCACGTCGCCGTGCCCACCGACGTCGCGGTCGAGCGCGGCGGCACCTACTGGGACCCGCTCGCCACCCTCGGGTTCCTCGCCGCCCAGACCACCGGTATCCGCCTCGCCACCCAGGTTCTGGTACTCGGCTATCACCACCCCCTCGCGATCGCGAAGCGCTACGGCACGCTCGACGTCGTCAGCGGCGGCCGGCTCGTACTCGGCCTGGGCGTGGGCAGCCTGCGCGAGGAATTCGACCTGCTCGGCGCCCACTTCGACGACCGGGGCGCCCGCGCCGACGACGCCCTCGCCGCGCTCCGTGCGTCGCTGTCGCAACCCCGGCCCGAGTACCACGGCACGTTCTACGACTTCGACGGCGTCGTCGTCGAACCGCATGCCGTCCAGCCGCGGGTCCCGCTGTGGATCGGGGGGCGGACACTGCGTTCCTTGCGCCGCGCTGCAACGCTCGGCGACGGATGGGTGCCGTTCGGCCTGTCCCTCGACGAGTCGTGCGCGCTACTCGCCAAGGTCGACCTCCCCGAGGGTTTCGAGGTGGTCCTCAGCGCGGGCGCGCCACTCGACCCGATCGGCTCCCGCGACTCCGTCGCCCGCGCCCTCGAACGACGACGCGACGCCGGCACGACCGTCGTCAGCGCCACCCTCGCGTCCACGAGCGCAGCCCACTACTGCGAACAACTGGAGGCCCTCCGGCTTCTGGGCGACGAACTCGGCCTCTCCTTCCGCACCGTAACCGAAGACAGGATCCGTCCATGACCGGCACCGAAGAACTCGTCCGCGCGCTCGCTGAACGCGTCACCGCACTCGAAGACAAGCTCGCCATCCTCGAGCTGATGACCGCCTACGGTCCCGCCATCGACAGCGGTTCGGCCGACGCGGTCGCGCGGCTGTGGACCGAGGACGGCGTGTACGACGTGGACACCGGGGTGATGCGCGGGCACGCGGCCATCACGGCGATGGTGCAGTCGCAGGCGCATCAGGGCTGGATCGGCGGTGGCTGCGCGCACATGCTCGAGCCCGGGCACGTGCGTGTCGACGGTGACACCGCGGTGGCCACGTGCAAGTCGCAGTTGATCATTCACGACGACGACGGGTTCCGCGTCCACCGGATCACCGCCAACCGGTGGGAGCTCGCCAAGATCGACGGCGAGTGGAAGGTGACCCGGCGCGTCAATCGGCTGCTCGACGGTCGCGAGGAGGCGCGCACCCTGCTGGCGGCGGGTGTGCGCGTCTGAGCACGGGCTCTGCCACACCGACACGAGGCCCGCAGATGCTGCGGGCCTCGTGTCGTCTGCGTGGCAGGGAGGTCAGGCGACCATCTCAGTCTTCGGCGACGCCACGTCGACCGGACGCTCGATCTTGTTGCGGGTGAGGAGAAGTCCCATCACCGATGCCAGCAGTCCGGCGACGGCGAGTGTGAAGAAGGCGTAGACGAACCCCCTCTCCGAGTACTGCGCGGCGCGTCCCACCAGCACGACACCGGGGATCGCGACGATGGCGATCATCACCTGACTGCCGATCGCACTGCCCAGCGAGCCGGACAGGTTGAGCATCCCGCCTGCGATCCCCTGCGTCTCCGCGGGCACGGTGCGCATGATGAGGTTCGGCAACGTCGCCGACGCGGAACCGAGTCCGAGGCCGATCACCAACTGCCCGAACATCATCTGGACGGTCGAGTCGTGCAGGGTGGCGAGCAGGAACGACCCGAGCGCGAGGGAGGCGCCGCCGAACACCAGAACCGGAGCCGGGCCGATGCGACGGGTGAAGTATCCGCCGACCGGGCCCGCGATCATCGACACGACGCCCGTGGGGACGGTGTAGATCGCGACGGCGAGCGCGGTGACTCCGAATCCGTAGCCGAGGCCGAGGTCGGGATCGGTCATCACGAACATCGGGATGAGCATCGAATGGCTGACCAGGACGAACTGGACGAAACCGCTGGCGGCCAGGGTTTTCGCAACAGGCCCGTGCTTGAGCATCTGGAGGTCGATGAGCGGTTCCTTCGGCGTGCGTTCGTACAGCAGCCAGCCGGCGAGAATGGCGAGACCGCCGCCCACGCACAGAAGCGTCTGCGGGGCCGTGTAACCCCATGCGGTGGCCTTGCCGATGCCGAACAGCAGCACGAATGCACCGAGGCCGAGGATGGCCGCGCCGAGCACGTCGAGCCTCGATCGCGTCCGCAGTGTGGTCTCGGGAACGAAGACCGCGACCGCGATTCCGACGACCGCCACGTGGAGGAGTTGCGCCCAGAACACGCCGGTGTAGCCGAAGTGGTCGATGAGGTAGCCGCCGATGATCGGGCCGAGGATGGTGCTGGCCCCCATTCCGGTGGCGACGAATCCCACGGCCACGGGAATGATGGACGGGGGCAGAATGTCTCGGATCAGCCCGTAGGCGAGCACGAGGATCGCCATGCCCGCACCCTGGAGTCCGCGGCCCACGAGGAAGAGTTCGAAGTTGGGGGCCAGCGCACCGAGTAGCGAACCGGCGCCGAACACCGCGGCGGACACGAGCATCATCCGCTTCTTGCCATAGATGTCGCCGAGTTTGCCGACGAGCGGAGTCGAAGCTGCGAGGACGAGCGTGACGATCGTGATCACCCAGCCGACGTTCGCGGTGCCGAAGTGTTTCGCGATCTCCGGCAGCGCGGGGGTGACGAAGTTGTAGGCGAGCGGGATGACCTCGACCAGAAGGATGATCAAGGCCAGGAGGGCGAACGACCTCCCGCGTGAGAGCGGTGCGCGCTCCGCCTCACCTGGGGACAGGGGCATGTTATGCATATGTGGCTCCGGGGGATTCGAGAGGATCAGCACGCCCAACCTGGCATGCCACCCAGTGACGTCGACCACAGTTCCCACTCACCGAGACCTGCCTGCGGCCGGTGTCGTCGATGCCGAATCGGCAGGGAAAGTAGAAAACATTCCTCCATTAGATCGCGCTTCTCTAGTGACTGATCAGTAGTTCATGCGATACAACTAGAATGAAATCTAATTCTTCTCGCGAATCAGGAGTTCCCATGACGGAATCACTCAGCCTCACCGGACGCACCGCCGTCGTCACCGGCGCAGGCGCAGGCCTCGGCCGGGCCGAAGCCCTCGCCCTCGCCGCCGCGGGAGCCGCAGTCGTCGTCAACGACATGGGCGACGGCGCACACGAGGTGGCCGCGGAGATCGCGGCGGCAGGCGGCCGCGCCACCGCCGTGACCGGTGACGTCTCCGACTGGTCGCTGGGCGCACGCCTCGTGCACGAGGCCGTCAGCACCTTCGGATCGATGGACATCCTCGTCAACAACGCCGGAATCCTGCGCGACAAAATGATTTTCAACCTCTCCGAATCGGACTGGGACGACGTCATCCGCGTCCACCTCAAGGGGCACGCCGCCACCTCGCGCGCCGCGGCCGTGCACTGGCGCGAGGCGAGCAAGGCCGCCGGAGGCCCGGTATACGGGCGGATCGTCAACACATCATCCGAGGCGTTCCTGTTCGGATCGCCGGGCCAGCCCAACTACTCGGCCGCGAAGGCCGGGATCACCGCACTCACATTGTCGACCGCACAGGGTCTGTCCCGCTACGGGATACGCGCCAACGCGATCTGCCCCCGCGCCAGGACGGCCATGACCGCCGAGGCGTTCGGCGAGAACGCGGCCGACACCGGACTCGACCCCCTGTCCCCCGAACGGGTCGCCACCCTCGTCCGCTACCTGTCCTCCCCCGCCGCCGACGAGATCAACGGCCAGGTGTTCGTCGTGTACGGCAAGATGGTCGCGCTGATGGCGGCACCGAAGGTCGAGAACCGCTTCGATGCAGCGGGTTCCGCGTTCTCACCCGAGGAGCTCGAGGAGCTTCTCACACCCTATTTCGCCGGCCGCGGACCGTACGAGAACTATGCCGCGTTCAGCGTCGCCGAATTGGAGAAGGTCGCGCTGGCGACCGGCGACACCGCCGGTGTCTGAGCCACACTCGCAGAAGGAGCACACGATGAGGCTGTACGGAAAGACGGCGATCGTGACGGGCGGCGCCGGAGGCATCGGCCGGGCCGTGACCACGGTGTTCGTCCGCGAGGGCGCCAACGTCCTGTTCGTCGACATCGACGACGAACGCGGCCGGGATCTCGAGCAGCAACTGGGATCGTCTGCTCGCTTCCTGAACGTCGACATCTCCCGGCGCGAGTCCGCCGAACAGATCCGGGACGCCGCCGTCGCGGCGTTCGGATCCGTGGACGTGCTGGTCAACAACGCCCACGCATCGCGGCAGGCACTGCTGATCGACCACACCCAGGAGATGTTCGACCTCTCGTTCCGGACCGGGTTCTATCCGGTCGTGCACCTCATGCAGGCCTGCTACGAACAGCTGAAGGCGGCGAAGGGCTCGGTGATCAACTTCGCGTCCGGGTCCGGGCTCGACGGCATGCCCACCCAGACGTCGTACGCCGCGGCGAAGGAAGCGATTCGCGGCGTCAGCCGGGTGGCGGCCAACGAGTGGGCGGCCGATCAGATCCGGGTGAACGTGATCTGCCCGTTCGCCGCCACCGAGGGCGTCCTCGCCTGGCAGGAACGATTCCCCGACCGCGCCGCCGCGTCCGTGGCGAAGGTTCCGCTCCAGCGGATCGGCGATCCCGAGACCGACATCGCGCCCGTCGCGGTGTTCCTCGCGTCCGACGATTCGCGGTACATGACCGGACAGACATTGATGGCGGACGGCGGCAGCATCAAGCTGCGCTGATCCGCCCGGACAGGAGAGCGACGATGAAAGACTTCGAAGGCCGGGTCGCCCTGGTCACCGGCGGTGCCCGCGGCCAGGGCCGCAGCCACGCGGTCGCACTGGCGGAACGCGGAGCAGACATAGTTCTGTGCGACCGCTGCGAGGACAGCCCGGCCGTGAGCTATCCCCTGGCCACCGCCGCCGACCTCGACGAGACCGCGGAGCTGGTGCGCGCCACGGGCCGCCGGTGCATCACCGCCAAGGCAGACGCCGCGGACCGAGTCGCGATGGACGCACTGGTCGCGGAGGCGGAGTCCGAGTTCGGGCGAATCGACGTCGCGGTCGCGAATGCCGGTGTCTCGGTGGCCGCCCCGGTGCAGTCGCTCACGCAGGAGCAGTGGTCGGAGGCGATCGGTTCCAACCTCACCGGCGTCTTCAACACCGTCGGAGCGGTGGCGCCCGGCATGATCCGGCGAGGATACGGCCGGATCGTCACCATCTCGTCGATGCTCGGCCGGGCCGGCAACGCCAACATGGCCGCGTACGCGGCGTCGAAGTGGGGCGTCATCGGGCTCACCAAGAGCGCGGCGCTCGATCTCGCCTCGCACGGCATCACGGTGAATGCGATTGCACCGGGCAATATCTCGACACCGATGATTCACAACGACGCCCTCTACCGGATGATGCGGCCGGACCTGGAGATGCCGGGAGCACAGGACGTGGAACCGGTGTTCCGGAGCCTGCACGCCCAGCCCGTGGCGTGGCTGGACGCCGCCGAGATCACCCGGGTCGTGCTGTTCCTCGCCGCCGAGGGCAGCGCACACATCAGCGGCATCGTCCTGCCCGTCGACGCGGGCAACGCCGCGAGGGTTACTGGCTGACGCCCCGTGAGTACTTGTTAACCGCCCGGCGTTGACAAGTACTCACGGGGGCTAGTTGATCAATGCTTTGACAATACGTGTTCCGACGCTAACCTGTGGTCATGCCCGAGGAGACGACCGACCAGAGCAACCTGGACTTCCTGTCCTTCGTGGACTTCGCGGTGGGCAAGACCGTCGACGAACTGCCCGAGGTCGATCCGGTCTCCATGCGGCTGGTCCTCGCGCTGCACCGCGTGACCAGTGCCCTCGTCTACGATCTCGAGTCGACGGTCCACCGGCCCAGCGGGTGGAGCTGGCCCGGATTCCGGGTGCTGTTCGTGGTGTGGCTCGCCGGACCGTGCGAAGCCAAGCGGGTCGCCTCACTGTCCGGGATGAGCAGGTCCGCCGTGTCGGCCCTGGTGAACACGCTCGAGCGCGACGGTCTCGTGACGCGGCGACCGTCCGCCGGCGACCGCCGGGCGGTCGCCCTCGAACTGACCGACGCCGGGCACGATGCCATCGTCAGCACGTACTCGGCGCACAACAAGCGCGAGCAGACGTGGACGGAGTCGCTGACACCTTCGGAACGGCTCGACCTGATCGGCCTGCTGGAGAAGCTCGCGTCGGGCACCGCCGCACGCGAAGCCGTCAAACGCAATTGAGGTAGATGGTGGCCGTGAGCAGGCTCATCCGTCCGGTCGAACACGGCCTCGTCTCGTTCGACGAGTTCCGCGAGTCGGTCAGCGACGCGTTCGTCCCCCTGGAGATGACCTCGGCGGACCACGCCGACTTCCGGGGCGTCGTGCGCGGCGCGACGGTCGGTGCGATCCGGATCAGCGAGGTCACGGCCGCCCCGCACGTCATTCGCCGAACGCCCCGGACCATCCGCGCCGCCAACCCCGACTACTTCAAACTCGGACTGCAGATCCGCGGGTACTGCGTCCTGAGCCAGGACGGCCGGGAAGCCGCGCTCACCCCCGGCGATTTCGCGATCTACGACACGACCCGGCCGTATCAGCTGTCGTTCGACGACCGGTTCCGGATGCTGGTCGTGATGTTCCCCCGGCACCTCCTCCGCGTTCCGCCCGCCGGCATCGCCCAGCTCACCGCGCGCCGGGTGTCGGGCAGGCAGGGGCTCGGCGCCGTCGTCACCCCGCTGTTGCGCGGGCTCGGCGAGCAGATCGTCGACGCCTCCCCCACCGTCGCGGTGCACCTCGGCGACGCCGTCCTCGACCTGGTCGCGGCCGCGTTCGCCGAGCAACTTCACCTCGCCGACGGGCCGCTGCCGCAGTCGCGCGCGGACGCACTACGCGCCAGGGTCACCGCCTTCATCGACGAGCGGCTCGCAGACCGGGAGCTGGATGTGCACTCGATCGCCGCCGCGCATCACATCTCGGTGCGGCACCTGCAGAAGATGTTCGAAGCCGACGGCGACACGGTGAGCGGATGGATTCGACGCCGCCGCCTCGAGCAGTGCCGTCGCGATCTCGCCGACCCCCGTTACCGCGATCTGCCCGTCTCCGCCCTCGGCGCCCGCTGGGGTTTCGCCGACGCCGCCCACTTCTCCCGGCTGTTCAAGAACGCGCACGGATCGACGCCCGGCAGATACCGCGCCGACGCCATACCGGTCACCGAGTCGCCGCGTCCGACCCGATGATCTCGGCGATCTCGTCGACGTGCACGGGCCTGCGCCAGCTGTCCCAGCCCACGTGGATCTGCCGCGGATGCACGGACGGGTCGAGCACGTCGTCCTGATGAGTGTGCCCGTGCAGCAACCAGTCTCCCTGGTCCTGCAGCCGGTACTTCACGCCCCGGTCCTCGGCCGTATGGTCGCCGACGTACGGGAAATGGGAGAGCAGCACGGTCTCGCCGGCGATCTTCCGCCGCGCGAACAACTGCACGGACGCGAACGTCTCCAGGAACACTCGCTGCCGGATGTGACTGTTGCGGTTCGCCATCGGGTGGCACGAGTCGTGATTGCCGGGGATCAGATGCAGTTCGACATTCCGGTTCCGCGCGAACTCGTCGAGCGTGCGCAGCGCCCAGTCCTCGGCGGCCGTACCTCCGACGGTGACGTCGCCGAGTATCCAGAGTTGGTCGCCGCTCCCGACGGCGGCGCCCAGTGCGTCGAGGATGGATTCGTCGTGCGCGTCGATCTCCGCGTCGAAGCCGCGGATCTCCACCAGCCGTGCGTGACGAAGGTGCAGATCGGACGTGAACCACACGCTCATGTCAGGAACCGCGACCGCAGTTCTGCGAAGAACGCCGCCGACAGCCGCTCGAAGTCGTCGGCGCCCAAGCGGATCCGGTCGCCGATCTCGAGCTTCAGAACGGACTGGCCGGGGGCGTACTTCAGGACGCTGATGCCGCGCAGGACGCCGTCGTTGTTCATCAACGAGTCGGCGATGATCTCGACTTCGTTGAGCGGGTTCCCGTCCTTACCCGTCACCGCCCGGATCCGGTGGACGAAGTAGCGGTCCAGCACCAGGACCATGTTGTCGAAGAACAGTGGCTCGAAGTCCTCGAGTGCGGCGAAGACCTTCTTGCCCGTGACCTCGCCCGCAATCGCTCCCGTCAGCGTCGTGTACGCGGCGACCTGCTCCGCGATCGACGCCTCGGCGTGATCGATTTCTTCCCTCGTGTAGTTCTTCCGTCCGAGCACTTCGCCGTCTCCTTCGATGCACCGGGTGTCGGATCGACACGCTGAACTCCCAGACCAGCAGTGTTCCACCTTCCACATCCCAGCAGATGAGGGTTCGGGGTGCGATACTCCCGGGTGGCTCTTGCCTCGTATCAACCGGCAACCGAGAAGTCCGGAAGGATGCACCGATGAAGGTCACGATTGCACGAACCGTAGGTATCGCCGCCGCTGTCGCCGGCGCGGGCCTGCTCGCCGCACCCTCCGCGTCCGCGGCACCCGAAGACGTCACAGTCGACATCGGCGTCGACGGGAATGCGGTGGTCATGGACGTCCGGTACGACGTGTCCGGGGCGGTGGTGTGCGTGATGAACATCGTCCCCGTCGACGGAACCCTGCCTGCCGCCACCGTGGGCCCGACCGTCGTGATGGGCGGAGACGACGGCGAGCTGCGGGCCACCGTCGACCCCGGCGAGTACGCGGTGCAATGGTCCTGCTCGAGCGTGCCGTCGTTCGAGCAGTGGGGAAGCATTCCGCCGCTGACCAACGGCACCGTCGAACCCACCGTCGTCACCGTCACCGAGACGTCGGGACCGGGCGGCGGAGGCTCGTCCGGCAGTCCGTTCGGTAGCTGACGGACCGTGCGTACGTGAGCGGCAAAGCGTGTTCGAGCACTCTTTCTCACTCACGTACGCGGGAATGGCGAACTTCTTGGACCGACGCGTAACGAAACCGCTGCGAGTGGGGATTGACAGTACGGAATCCCGCAACGGACAGGAACCCTCCGCCATGGCTACCGTCACGCACATCGATATCGCTCGCGCCCGCCGCTCCCGTCGGGTTCTCTTCATCGGCAACCCCACGCGGTACAAAGAGGTGTCGCACTGGGCGATGGTCAAGCAGTGGATGGTGGTCCACGGACTCGAGCCCGTCCGGAAGATGGACGGCCCCGCGCTCTGCGCGATCGTCACCGAGGACGTCCTCGACGGGGTCGGCTCACCCCAGGACGCGCTGAGCATGCAGCACGCCCGTGAGCAGGGCATACCGGTTATCAGCGTCCACGACAGCACCCAGATCTGGCAGGCCACGGCCCGCGTCCGCGCATCTATCGCGCGGGCCGGCGGCGGCACACACTCGAGCCCTCACCACCAGGGAGCCTGAGGCCTGGCCGTCATGGTCGACTGGGACGGCGAAGGATACGCCGATGTCGGCGCCCTCCAGCGCGCCGTCGCGGAGCAATCGATCGCGGAACTCGCCCTCGCGGGCAGTGAACGGCTACTCGACGTGGGATGCGGCGACGGATTCGTCACGCTCCGGATCGCCGAACGGCTCCCCGGCGGTTCGGTGGTCGGAGTGGACGCGTCGCCGCGGATGATCGCGAAGGCCCAATCGAGAGTCGTGCCGGAGGGCACCCGCGCCGAGTTCCGTATCGCCGACGCCCGCGCCCTCCCGTTCGACGGCGAGTTCGACGTCGCGGTGTCGTTCAACGCCCTGCATTGGATCCCCGATCTGCAGGTGGCATTGGCGGCGATCGCCCGCAGCGTCGTGGGCGGCGGACGGGTGATCATCCAGATGGTGTGCGCGAGCCCGCGGACCAGTGTCGAAGATGTCTTGATGGCCGTGGCGGCGCGCCCGCGATGGGCGGAGTTCTTCACCGACTTCACGGCGCCGTTCGTCCACATCGAACCGCAGAAGTTCCGCGACGTCGCGAAGGCAGCAGGACTCGACACCACCGTCCTCGTCGTGCGCGACGTCGAATGGGATTTCGGTTCCCGGGAAGAATTCGCGCGGTGGTGCACCGTCGGATCCACCGACTGGACCGCGCACCTCGACGACGCAGCCGTGCCGGAGTTCATGGACGACGTCGTGCGCGAGTACGAGCAGATCTCCGGACGCCCCGGACTGTTCCTGTTCACCCAGATGCGGGCGGAACTCGCCCGAACGTCCTGAGCCGCCGCCGAAGCACGCCTCAGTGAGGGTGCCCCCAGTCGGACTCGAACCGACACTGTGCGGATTTTAAGTCCGCTGCCTCTGCCAATTGGGCTATAGGGGCTACCGGTCGCCGAGGGTGTCGCTCGGCGACCGTGCGCAGATCACCCTAGCTCAGGCGATCGACAATGCGATTCCGTCGAGGATGTCGTGTTCGCTGACGACGAGTTGGTCGATGCCCGCCTTCTTCTCGAATGCGTCGGCCAGCGTCAGGGTCACGATCGCGCCGCCGCCGATGACGTCGACCCGGCCCGGGTGCATCGGGCCGAGCGCGGCCCGTTCGGTGTGGGTCATGGCGATCAGCGAGTTGCAGACCTCGCGCAGCCGGGGCATCGGGATGCGGGACAGGTGCACTCGCTCGGCGTCGTATTCGGGCAGTTCTTCGGCGAGCGCGGCGATGGTGGTCATCGTTCCGGCGACGCCGACCCAGGTGTGTGCCTGTTCGACGGGGACACGCGCGAACGCCTCGTCCAGGCGTTCCTGCGCGAACGCGCGGGCCTCCTCGACCTGTGCGGGTGTCGGCGGATCGTCGTGGAGGCAGCGCTCCGTGATGCGCACGCATCCGATGTCGGTGGAGAAGGCGGCGTGGACGCCGGATTCGTCACCCAGGACCACTTCGGTGGAACCGCCGCCGAGGTCCACGACCACGAACGGTCCCTGCGACGGATCGAGTTCCCCGACTGCCCCGTTGAACGACAGCCGTGCTTCCTCGTCGCCGGTGATGACCTCGGCCCCGGCGCCGGGGATGACGGCGCCCAGCACCTCGCGGGTCATCGAGAAGAAGTCTTCCCGATTGGACGCGTCGCGGGTGGCCGACGTGGCCACCATCCGGACGGCGGTGGCGCCGGCGTCCGCGATCATTCCGGCGTACTCGCTCAACGCGACTCGGGTGCGTTCGATGGCCTCGGGTGCCAGTCGTCCGGTGGCGTCCACGCCCTGGCCCAGCCGGACGACGCGCATCTCGCGACGGACGTCGCGAAGTGCGCCGTGCTCGTCGACGTCGGCGACGAGCAGGCGGATGGAGTTCGTGCCGCAGTCGACGGCGGCGACGCGCGTCACTGCTCGGGACCTTCGACGTCGTCGATGCCGGGCCAGTCCGCGGGAATCGCGGTGCCCCTCAGCTTGCCGCCTGCCGCGGACGCGGCGAGGGCCACCGATTCGTCGCCCAGCGGATTGACGCCCGGCCCCTTCGCCAGCGAGTGGGCCATCAGCACGTGCAGGCATTTGACGCGCTCGGGCATTCCGCCACCGGTGAAGTCCGTTCCCAGGGGCTCGATGGCGTCGCGCTCGGCGAGATACGACTGGTGGGCGCGCAGGTACGCGGCCGCAAGCTCCGGGTCCTGCCCGAGACGCTCGGTCATCTCACGCATCACTCCCGCGGACTCCTGCCGGCTGGCCTCCGCGGTCAGTCGCGGATCGGTCAGGTAGTACAGCGTCGGGAACGGGGTTCCGTCGGGAAGTTTGGGCGCGGTCTTCACGACGCCCGGCGTGCCGTCGGGACTGCGGTACGCGATCTCGAGCACTCCACGCGGTTCGCGGCCCAACTGGGCGGCGACGGCGTCGAGGTCTTCCTGCGGCACGGGGCTGGACGGGTCGGACGAAGTGGTCACCCGGTGGGTTCTCCTGGTTCTGGCGGTACGGGCGGCGGCACCACGGGGGGCACCGGAGCCGGTGCCGGCTGCACGTCGGGTGCGGCCGGCGGTTCTGAAATGGTCTTCCACAGGTCGGAGTACCAGGGGCCTGCCATCTCGGCGTCCTTCTCCTCCGGCTTCTCCGGTTCCTTGTAGTCGCCGGGCAGCTGCACCTGGAACGGGGTGTCGCCGGGCTTCACCCACCGGAGCCGGCCGCGTGCCTGCGCCTCGATGTAGGCGGGGTCGGAATAGCGCTCCTCGAGTATCCGCAGTTCCTGCAGATCCTTCTCGAGCTGAACCTGTTCCGCCGCAATACGATCCGCCTCCCCACGCTGGGTGAGGTAGTTGCGCAGCGGAACGGCGAGGGTGAGCGCGAGGAGCAGCACGACCATGACGAGGACGAGCGCCCGGCCGGTCGACAGCCCGAGGATCGTGTGCTCGGATCGAATTGCGCGGGCGGCCCCGGCCGCGCCCACCCGTCTCGGGCGGGCGCGGCCGGGGAGCACCTTGCCGGTGTCGGCGCCGTCGACTGCGTCCGGTTTGCCGTCGGCCTCCCCCGGCGTCGTCGACTTGGTGGTGCGGGGGCGCCGCGCTCCGGGAGCGCCGTCCGCCCGGTTTCCGCGGGCCCGTTCACCACGCCCGGAGCCGCGGCCGCCCGGACTCGCTCCGGACGACCGCGGCCTGCCGCGCTGTGCCACCTACCCCAACACCCCTTACTCGACTGTCGAACGTCAGCCTTCGAACGCGAACCGCGGGAACGCGACCTCGCCGGCGTAGCGGGCGGCGTCGCCCAGGTTCTCCTCGATGCGCAGCAGCTGGTTGTACTTGGCGACGCGCTCGCTGCGGGCGGGGGCACCGGTCTTGATCTGACCGCTGCCCACGGCGACCGCGAGGTCGGCGATGGTGGTGTCCTCGGTCTCACCGGACCGGTGGCTCATCATCGTCTTGTAGCCGTTGCGGTGCGCGAGGTCGACGGCGTCGAGGGTCTCGGTCAGCGTGCCGATCTGGTTGACCTTCACCAGCAGCGCGTTCGCGGCGCCCTTGACGATGCCCTCTTCCAGACGCTCCGGGTTGGTGACGAACAGGTCGTCACCGACGAGCTGGACCTTGTTGCCGATCTGATCGGTCAAGGAGACCCAGCCGTCCCAGTCGTCCTCGTCCAGCGGGTCCTCGATGGACACGATCGGGTAGGCATCGACCAGCTCGGCGTAGAACGCCGCCATCTCCTCCGCGGTCCGGTTGCTGCCCTCGAACTTGTAGCCGGTTCCGTCGGTGTAGAACTCGGTGGCGGCGACGTCGAGCGCCAGCGCCACGTCGGTGCCCAGCACCAGGCCCGTCTTGCCGATCGCGACGCTGATCAGATCCAGCGCTTCCTTGGTGCCCGCGACGTCGGGGGCGAAGCCGCCCTCGTCACCGAGACCGGTGGCCAGGCCCTTCTCCTTCAGTACCGACTTGAGGGCGTGGTACACCTCGGCGCCCCAGCGCAGCGACTCCTTGAACGTGGCGGCCCCGATCGGGGCGACCATGAACTCCTGGACGTCGACACCGGTGTCGGCGTGCGCACCACCGTTGAGGATGTTCATCATCGGGACGGGCAGGACGTGGGCGTTGGGGCCGCCGACGTAACGGAAGAGATCCAGACCCGACGACTCGGCGGCCGCGCGGGCCACTGCCAGCGACGCACCCAGCAGCGCGTTGGCGCCCAGACGCGACTTGTCCGGGGTGCCGTCGGCGTCCAGCAGGGCCTGGTCGACGGTCCGCTGCTCGGTGGCGTCGATCCCGATGATGGCCGGAGCGATCTCGCTCAGGACGGCCTCGACGGCCTTCTCGACACCCTTGCCGCCGTACCGGTCGCCGCCGTCACGCAGTTCGACGGCCTCGTGCTCACCGGTCGATGCACCCGACGGGACCGCGGCGCGAGCGAAACTTCCGTCGTCGAGCAGCACCTCGACCTCCACCGTGGGGTTACCACGGGAATCGAGGATCTCACGGGCTCCGACCTGCTCAATGATGGACACTTGCTGATTCTCCTTATATGGGCTTCGCACTGTGCACCGACCGATCCGATCGTGCCAGGGACACCAGATCGTGCCAGCACACAGCGTAACGGCACACCGAAACCGGCGCGGGATGGCGCGCCCCGCGGACGGCGATCCGCCCGCGCGACACCTACCGATGTGGCGTCGATCACGCCACGGAGGGGTGACGGACCGATTACGGTCGAACCCCCACCGAATAGGCGGACGCCCGGTCGCGTACCAGCGTGAGGTACTCCCCCGACAGGTTGTAGGCCATCAGCGCCGACTGCCAGCCCTCCGGACCGGTGAGGTCGCCGCCCCGGTCACACAGGTAGCGGGCGGCGGTCAGCGCCGCGTCGTCGATGTTGTCGGCGTCGGCCACGCCGTCACCGTTCGCGTCGACACCCCACCGCTTCCATGTCTCGGGAATGAACTGCAGCGGACCCATCGCGCGGTCGTGCACCGGGTCGCCGTCCATCGCCCCGCCGTCGGTGTCGGGGATTTCGGCGACACCGGGTCCCCCGTCGAGGGGGATTCCCCGGATCTCGGGGGTGACCTGACCGGTGGGCCCGACCGTCGAACCGGCGTGGGTGCCGTGCCGGCTCTCCACGCTCGCGATTCCGGCAAGGGTGGTCCACCCGATCCCGCATTCCGGCTTCGTCTCGGCCATCACCGTCGCCGCGTAGCCGTATGCCTCGAGCGCGGTACTTCCGACACCGATCGAGTCGGCCAACCCGGCGGACCATTGGTGCATCTGATCCGCCGAACGTCCCGGCGCGTTGATGTCGATCGGAGGGGTCGCCGCCCCCGGACCGGGTGGGATGCCTTCCGGTATCGCGATCCTCGGTTGCTGCTCCCGCGAGCACGCGCCGTAGGCGAGAACCACGACCACCGTCGCCGCGAGAAGAGCGAACAGCGGTCCGGGCCATCGGGAACGACGTATCGGCCGCGCGGGATATCGGTTCACGTCTCCATCATCCACACGAAACTCGCCGATCCCGGCCACGCGGGACGGTCCACACACCGCGCCGGGTCGCGGCGAGGCAACACACCAAAGGTAAAGGGTTATAAAAGTGCTGGTGAGGGCTTCTTCGGACAAGCAGGCGCGGTGTATGTTTTCTTCAGGGCTAAGGTTCGCCTTGCCTACCGCAAGGTTGCCTACCCAACCTTGCGGACCACTCGGCTCGACCCCGCCTCGCCCAGGAGTGTGCATGTCAGTCCTCGCCGCAGGGACCGCGCCGTCGATCGCCACACAGCTGTTCGGCAGTGGATTGATCGGTCTGCGCGAGGGCCTCGAGGCAGGCATCGTCGTCATGATCCTTGCCGCGTTCCTCGTGAAAGCGGAGCGCAAGGACGCACTCAAGTGGGTCTGGCTCGGCGTCGGCATCGCCGTCGCGATGGTGGCGGCGATTTTCCTCGTCATCCACTACGGAACGTCCACCGTCACCGGACTCACCGCGGAGATCATCGCCGGCGTCGCGTCCCTCGTCGCGGTCGCGATCGTCACCGTCATGGTGCTGTGGATGCGCAAGGCCGCGCGGACCATCTCGCACGACCTCAAGGCGGGCATGGAGAAAGCATTGGTCGCGGGGCCCATCGCGGTGCTCACCCTCGCGTTCTTCGCCGTCGGCCGGGAAGGCGTCGAGACGGCGCTCCTGATGGTCGGGTACGCCGAGAACACAGCGGGTAGCGCCTGGCCCCTCGTCGGCCTCCTGCTCGGTATCGTCGCCGCCGCGATATTGACGGTCCTGTTGTACTTCGGCGCCGTCCGGCTCGACTTCGCGAAATTCTTCAAATACACCGGCATCTTCCTGATCATCGTCGCCGCCGGAATCCTCGGGTACGGCATCCATGCCCTGCAGATCGGCGGCGTCCTGCCCGGCGGCTCGGCACTCGCCTTCGACATCTCGGACGGCTACGACGCGTCCAGCTGGTACGGCACCGTCCTGGCCGGCATCTTCAACTTCCGGCCCGACCCGACGGTGCTGCAGGCCGTCGCCTGGGTCGTGTACGTCGTCGTGGTCCTGTTCCTGTTCCTCCGGCCCGTCTCCGCACCCACACCGGCCCCCGCGGCACCCGCAGCCGATGCGGCCCCCGAGCGCACCGCCTCTCCCGCCCCCGACGAAACCGTTTCATGAAAGGCAACTTCCGCCCATGAAGACCACGCGCCGAACCAGCTTCGCCCTCGCCTCCGTCGCTCTGCTGCCGCTGGCGCTCGCTGGCTGCACCGAGAAGTCGACCGCGAGCACCGACGACATCACCGTCACCGCGAACGACGACACGTGCGACGTCAGCGCCGACTCCGGGACCACCGGGAACAGCACGTTCCAGGTCACGAACAACGGCACCAAGGTCACCGAGTTCTACGTCTTCGCCGAGGGCGACCGGGCGATGGGTGAGGTCGAGAACATCGGTCCCGGGCTCACCCGCCAGCTCATCGTGTCGCTGCCCGACGCCGGCACCTACCAGCTCGCGTGCAAGCCCGGCATGGTCGGCGACGGCATCCGCCAGGAGTTCACCGTCACCGGCGACTCGATGAGCGCGTCCGACGAGAGCGGACAGCTCGCCGAGGCCGCCGACGGCTACCGCCGCTACATCCGCAGTCAGGTCGTCGCCCTGCAGGACACCACGCAGCAGTTCGTCGACGCCGTCAAGGCGGGCAACATCGATCAGGCCAAGGCACTCTTCCCTGTCTCCCGCACCTACTACGAGCGCATCGAGCCCGAGGCCGAGAGCTTCGGTGAGCTCGACCCCAAGCTCGACCTGCGGGAGGCCGACCTCGAACCCGGGCAGGAATGGACGGGCTTCCACCGGCTCGAGAAGGATCTGTGGGTCACCGGCCCCCAGCCCGACACCAACGCGATCGCCGACCAGCTCGTCGTCGACGTCCAGTACCTCGCCGACCAGGTGAACGCCGAGGACTACACGATCGATCCCACCAAGATCGCCGGCGACGCTCAGGGTCTGCTCGACGAGATCTCGACGTCGAAGATCACCGGCGAGGAGGACATCTTCTCGCACACCGACCTGTGGGACTTCCAGGCCAACGTCGACGGCTCACAGGCCGCGGTCGCCGCACTTCAGCCGATCATCGACGAACGCAATCCCGAACTGGCCGCGAACATCACGCAGCGTTTCGCGGACCTCGATGCCGAACTCGCTCAATACCGCCAGGGTGACGGGTTCGTCTTCTACGACACTGTCAACGAACAACAGCGCCAAGAACTCTCGCGCAAGATCGACGCCCTCTCGGCAGAGGTCAGCCAGGTTCAAGGCGTGGTAGCAGGCGCATAATCATGACTGATCCGACCGGTACGACCGACACGACCACCTCGGTGGACGAGCGCAAGGGTGTGTCCCGACGACGTCTGTTCGGCGCCGTCGGGGCGGGAGCCGCCCTCGCCGGCGCCGGTGCACTGGTCGGGCGCGCCACCGCAGCCGAACCCCCGATCTCGCACGCCGACGTCGTGGCCTTCCGGGGCGAACACCAGGCAGGCATCGTGACGCCGGCGCAGGACCGGATGCACTTCGTGGCGTTCGACGTCACCACGAAGTCCCGTGAGGAACTCGAAGCGCTCCTGAAGAAATGGACTGTGATGGCCGAGCGGATGACCGCCGGCGAGGAGGCCACCCCGGACGGTGCCATCGGTGACGGCGTCTACGTTCCGCCCAGTGATACCGGTGAGGCGCTCGGCCTGCCTGCATCGCAGCTGACGCTCACCATCGGGTTCGGGCCCTCACTGTTCGACGATCGCTTCGGCTTCGCGTCCAAGAAACCCGCCGCGCTCGAGGAGCTTCCGCACTTCCGGGCGGACAACCTGGACCCGGCCCGCAGTGGCGGCGACATCGCGATCCAGGCGTGCGCCAACGACCCGCAGGTGGCCGTGCACGCCATCCGCAACCTGGCGCGCGTCGCGTTCGGGACGGCCTCCGTCCGCTGGTCCCAGCTGGGATTCGGCCGCACCTCGTCGACGTCGACCACCCAGGACACACCGCGAAACCTGTTCGGGTTCAAGGACGGAACGAACAACATCAAGGCCGAGGAACCCGGCGTCCTCGACGAGCACGTGTGGGTGGCGTCCGGCGACGACCAGGCGTGGATGGGCGGCGGCGCGTATCTCGTGGCGCGGCGGATCCGCATGCTCATCGAGCAGTGGGACCGCACCGTGCTCGGCGAGCAGGAACGCGTGATCGGACGGTCCAAGGGCACCGGCGCTCCTCTGAGCGGCAAGGCGGAGTTCGACGAACTCGACCTCGATTCCAAGAAGGGTCACGACCCGGTGATCGACGTCGACGCGCACGTGCGGCTGGCGTCCGCTCAGGAACTCGGCGGCATCCAGATCCTTCGTCGCGGATACAACTTCACCGACGGCTCCGACGGTTTCGGCCACCTCGACGCCGGACTTTTCTTCATCGCCTACTGCCGCAACCCGCAGGAACAGTTCGTGCCGATGCAGCTCAACCTGTCCCGGAACGACGCGATGAACGAGTACATCCAGCACGTCGGTTCCGCCGTCTTCGCGTGCCCGCCCGGCCTCGCCGAGGGGCAGTACTGGGGTCAGGGCCTGTTCACGTAGGGCCTCTCGATCCCGCGCACCTGACACCGCGTATGCATCAACGGTGTCGGCCGAGCAACTGAAGGTCGAGCTGGTCGGGAGGCAGCGGGCGGCCGTGGTAGTGCCCCTGGGTGACGTCGCAGCCGTATCGACGCAAGGCACGCAGGGTGTCTTCGTCTTCGACGCCTTCGGCGACCAGAGATGCGCCCAGGCTGTGTGCGAGCTCCACGGTCGATCGGACGATCGCGACGGATCGAGGGTCGCTGGCGAGGCGGGCGACGAAGATCCGGTCGAGTTTGAGCTCATCGACGGCGAGGTCCTGCAGATAGGCAAGGGAGGACCAGCCGGTGCCGTAGTCGTCGATCGACAATCCGATTCCCAGACCCTGCAGCGCCTCGACCACCCTTCTGGCGCGCCTGTAGTCGGTCATCAGGACGCTTTCGGTGATCTCGAGGATCAACGTGTCGGCGGGTAACCGAAGGTCGTCCAGGAGTCGGTCGATCTCTGCAACCAGGTCTGCGTCGAGCAAATTCGTGACCGATAGATTCACTGCGACGGTCAGCGATATACCGCGATCGAGCCAGCTCCGCGCCTGACCCAGCGCAAGCTCCAGCACTCTCGCTGTCAGTGGACGCATCAGTCCTGACTGTTCGGCCTGAGGAAGGAATTGATCGGGTAGGAGCAAGCCGCGGAGGGGATGCTCCCACCGAACGAGAGCCTCGACGCTGTGCACCTGGTCGTCGCAGGCACTGACCTTCGGCTGGTAGTAGCACGTGAGCTCGCCACCAGCGATCGCCGTGCGCAGCTCGTCGATGGTCTGTCTCTCCTCGATGCTGCGCTGGTACTCGGTAGTGTCGTACACGGCGATCGTGCGGCGCGTGGACTTGGCGCGATACACAGCCACTCCGGCGCACTGCAGCAGATCCTGGGGGTTTGTGCAGTGTTGCGGGCAGAGGGCGATCCCGATCCGCGCCTCGACGCGCACCGTGACCTCGTCGAGATCGAAAGGCTCGTTTACTGCCTCGAGGAGCTGGCCGGCCAATACCCGGGCGTCCGTGAGGTCGATCCCTGCCGGCAGCAGGACCGCAAAGGCGTCTCCGTCGAGGCGTGCCGGCCGATCACCCGGTCGCACGGACCGAGCCAGCCGGTCCGCTATCTGGCACAGCAATTGATCGCCCACATTACGTCCGAACGAGTCGTTGATCTCCTTGAAGCGGTCCACATCCATCAGCAGCAGGCCCGGCCCCGGGCCCGGGCCCGTCCCCGACTGTGCCGCCCGGTCGAAGTATGCGGCCGTCAGCGCCGCCATGATCGCCCGCCGATTGGCCAGGTCGGTGAGGTCATCGGTGCTCGCCTGGCGGTGGCTGTCGGCCAGGACGACGACTTCCCGGAACGTCACCGCGAATCGGGCCGCGACCGTGACGAGGCTGAGCGCGGCGAGCACCACCGCGAATCCCGGCAACCGTGCATCGTGGTCGAGGACCAGCAGCCCCACCGAAGCGGCGGTGCACACCAGCGGGGGTATCCAGATACCCAGTCCCGATAGCTGACCGGACTGCCTTCGGCCAGGGGCTCGCCAACTGGCCACGGCCACAAGTATCGCGGCGGCGTGCGGGAGCGCATCGATCCACGTAGTCTCCCCGTGACCGGCAGCAGTGCGGAACAGGTTGACAGTGTCGGCCACCGCAAACATCATGAACCCCGCGACCAGCAGCACCCACCGCTGCTCGGCCCGCCACCCCAGCACCGCGAGTGCCCCGACCGCGAGTGCCAACAGAAGCATGTCTCCCACCGGGTAGGCCAACCCGACGATCACCGCCGCGGGTGATCCGTCGGCGACCGAGTCGATCGGACCGAATGCGACGGCCGTTGCCAGCGCCGCCAGCGTCAACCCTGCGGTGATGGCGTCCCACCAGATCTCGGTCGGCAACCGCCGCGCTTGCGCGCGCACGAGCACCACCAACCCGGCGTACACAAGTGGGTAGAACGCCAGTTTCAGCAGATCGGCCACCGATGGGGTCTGGCCATCAGGCAGCCACGACATCGCCACGGCATCGCCCACACACCAGCTGGTCATCCCCAGCGCGATCAGCCACCACGCCCGTCGCTCGGTCGGAATACACCACGCGCGAGCCGCAACCAGAAAGGCAGCCGACAAGGCCAGTCCGTTGTAGAGCACTCGGTGCAGCACGATCCAACCCGTTTGATCACCTGCCCCCATCAAGATCCCGAACAAGACCACACCGATCAGCAGAATCACCAGCCCCGCCATGACGCCCCGCCGCGCCCGATCGGATGGCGACACCCAGCTCACCGGACCCGGTCGGTGTCGATTGTGTGCAGACCTCGGCACCGACACGATGTCCCTTCCCGCTACAGCCTGATCCGTCACGTGTCGTGCGTGTCGCGGTGCGTTCGTGATTTCCCCGGGTCCGAGGCTGTGAGTCGGATTGTCGTCGCAGGTCAGCGCGCCCATGGTGTCGGAGTCGGCTGGGTCCGGCACGTAACTGCGCAGACAACCACCACCGCAGCGCTTGGCCGCATACATTGCCAGATCTGCCTGTTTGAGCAAGCTCTCGGTCGTCGCGCCGGCGACCGTGGAAATGGTGAGCCCGATGCTGGGGCGGATGGAGAGCACGACACCGTCGATGATGAACGGCGGGGTGAATGCCTCCAGTACCCGGTCTGCGGCCGACAGGGCATCTTGGACACTGCCTTCGACCAGTGCCGCGAACTCGTCGCCTCCGAGCCGTGCGACGGTGTCGGTGCTCCGCATGCACCCGGTGAGCCGTTCCGCGACGCGGATCAACAGCTCGTCCCCCGCGGGATGGCCGAGGCTGTCGTTGACGGTTTTGAAATCGTCGAGATCCACACAGAGCACTACGATCGGTGTGAGTTCCCGGCGCTGGCGCTGTAAGGCTTGGTCGAGCCGGTCGAGAAACAAGGCACGGTTCGCCAGTCCGGTCAGTCGGTCGCGAAAGGCCTGCCGGGCCACGGTGAGCAACAACCGTCGGTTCTCGGCCAACACGATGAACTGCCGTGCCAGCAAGGCGATCACCAGGACCACGATCGCAGCGGGAATCGGCCCGGAGCCCAGGCTGGGCAGCTCCCGCTGCAGGCCGACGGCGGCGGCCAGCAGCAACGGAAGGTACGGCAACCACAACCGTGTCCGAGACGGAATCTGGGCCGGAACCGGCTCGAGTGACTGCTCGCGGGTGCTCGACAGCGCCGCCAGCCCAATCGCGGCGAAGGCGGCCACCCAGCCCAGGTCGGTAACGCCGCCGTTGTGATACGTGCCCAACGCGGTCAAGTACGAGACTGCGCTGGCCGACAACGCCATCAGAATGATCCCGATGCACAGCAGTCCCATGGTCAAGCGTTGCCCAGCCCGCGCTCGGGTCAGCACCACAATTGCCATCGTCGCAATCACCAGATCCGCGACAGGATAGGCGAGGGACAACACGAGGGCGACCGGGGTGGCGCTCCCCGCGCGGTAGACGCTGCCGAGCACGCTCACCCACGACATCACGAACAGTGAACCGGCCACGATGATTCCGTCCAGAATCAGCCGGGTACGGGACTGTCCGCTGTCACCTGCCGGGAACAGCAACAGCGCCGCGCATGCGCCGACCGGAAACAGCAGGTACGCAGCAGCCGCCGAGGAGGGGAACGGTATCTGATCACTGCCCTGCCACACCACGTAGTAGCACCAGATGGCTTGGCCGACCGACCAGGCCGCCAGCCCACCCGCCAACGCCAGCCAGCTGCGGCGGCGACTGCCGTGTCCTCTCCGGGCAGCCCACGCGGTACACCCGGTCGCGACGAGAGCAAACACCAGCAAGCCGACGTCGACAACCACCGTGGTCGTAAACGTCCCACCCCACCCTCGCCACAGCGCCAGCGCGAACAGCAATGCCGGTACGGCAAACATCGCCGCGATCAGCCAGAGACCGCCGCTCCATACCACGGCCTTTGCACTCGGCGACGTCCCCACCCGCGCGGCTGTCCGATGTTCCATCGCCACCACCCGAACTGCCGCCTGCCGTCAGTAAATTATCGGATTCAAAGTATCCAGAGGTCCATCTTTGCACGATGTGCATACTGAAATATAGTGCAAAAAGATACCTATGGTATGTTTCTGCGCGCCGTAAGGCAGATGGGCAAGTACGAACGTGCGACATCGCTGCCTGATCCGCACCGCTGCCGTGCGCGGATCGCGGTCAGCGGCCGACGAGCTTCCGGATCAGCCGGGGAAGCGGCCGCCGAAACCGCGGACAGTCGCACAGTGCGCAGGACGTGCCCTTGCGGTAGTGCTCGTGAGCGGCGAATGGGTGGCCGCAGCGGCACTCTGAGTTCGACACGGCCATGAACTTGATTCTATTCACACCCGAAACTCGTGGGTCCCGGACGTCACTGGGAGAACCTCACCCAGTCCACCAGCATGGTGGCGGGAAAGCGTGTCGACGACGTGACCGGGCCGGGCCAGTTCCCGCCGACGGCCACATCGAGCAGCAGGTATGCCGGGGCGTCGAACACCCAGCGTTCCTCGGGTCGCAGGTCCGCCGTGGTGACGGTGCCGACGATGTTCCCGTCGATGCCCACCGAGATGCGGCCGGGCGCTTTGATCAGGGCGTAGTCATGGAAACCCGCGCTGAGGTTCGCACCGATCGAGCCGTCCGTCGAGCGTTCCCAGTGTCCGCCGCCGACGGTCGGGCCGTGCACTCCCGCGTGGTACCGCGAACCGTCCCCGATCACCTCGAGGATGTCGATTTCCCCGCAGGCGGGCCACCCGACGCTGTTGATGTTGCTTCCGAGCGTCCAGAACGCGGGATGGATTCCCGGGCCGGACGGCACCTGCATCCGTGCCTCGATCACCCCGTACGTGAAGTCGAACTTTCCACGGGTCACGAGTCGAGCCGACGTGAATCCGCCACCGTTTCTGCGGGCCTCGACGACGAGACGACCGTTGCCGTCGAGTCGCGAATTCTGCCGGGAGTCGGTGTACACCTGCTTCTCGTTGTTGCCCCACCCGCCGCCGCCGAGGTCGTAGCCCCAGAACGATGGATTGGGTGCCGCGTTTGCGGGTCCGTCGAATTCGTCGCTGCCGATCACGGTGTATCCGGGGTAGGCGGTCCGGACGCCTGCACCGCCGGGCACGGCGGCGGCAACAGCCGGGGTGAGGGACAGCGCGCACAGCGCCACCGAGCACGTCAACGAAATCTCGAACAGGGCCGAGCGCATCCGCCGCATGTGCCGATGCTAGGCGTCGCCGCGACCGGTCGTGACCGAATACGCGACGTGGCCGTTACCGGCGCGGCCCCGTGTAACGGAAGATCGTGCTGTTGTCGTCCTGCGCGTACACGGACCAGTCGGGGCTGGACCGCATCTGGTCCTCGAAGTTCTCGACGGATCCGTCCGGTAGATAGCCGTAGTAGCGGATGGCGGCAGTGCCCTGCGTGTTGAACACGAGATACGTGTCGCCGTCGCGTTCCGCCGCATCCGCGGTGAGCATCTCGATCTGGCCGCCGTGCGGGAAGCCCTCCAGCACGGCCGGGGGCAAGGCCAGCAAGGGTTGATCGAAATCCTTGTCGACGACGGCGAACTCGAGGTAGTCGGCGCTGACCCGGGTGGGGAGACCGGCGGGATAGAGGGAGATGATCGTCGCCGGCGGCTTCTCGTTCGCGAGGATGTCCTCCGCGAACGTCACCTGGGACTGATATCCGATGACCAGCGACCACAGCCCGAAATAGCCTTGCAGGCCAGCGAATGTCACGTATGCCAGTCCGCTCGCGAGTCCGACCGGGACGACTCGACGGAGCAGTCCGGACCGGAACCTGATCGTGAGAGCGTCCACGAGGATCGGTGCGATGAGAATCGCGCACCCGGGAACGGCGTAGAGATACACCCGGAAGATCGCCTCACCGCCGTAGCTCTGACCGGCCAGCAGCGCGAACGAGCTGAACGCCATGACGGTCGCGACCCAGGCGGGACGTTTGCGACGCCAGAGGAGGATCGCGCAGACCACGGCGAGCAGGATGATGCCCGCGGACAGGGACCGGCACACGGCGGAGGTGAAGATCTTCCCGAACGTGCCGACGGCGGTCACGTTGCTGGCGGCGTTGTCGACCGGGTTGAAACCGGACAGCAGCCCGTACGGTGCCACGATGTCCAGCCGGGGAACGAGATAGGCGACGAGGATCGCGAAGTAGGGAACGGGGATCCACCAGGGCCGGATCTTCCGCGTCACCGCCAGGGCCACCGTCACGCCGAACAGCCAGTACGGGGTCAGCTGATGAGTGGGCACCAGAGCGGCGAAGACGAGGATCGACAGGTACGCCGCAGATCGGTGCTCCGTCGACACCACGAGCAGTGCCACCACACCCAGTGCCATGACGAGGGCAATGGCCTGCGGCGAGAAGTAGTCCTGCCCCACCCAGTTGACGAGTTCCGCCACCATCGCGGCCGTCAGTGCCACCCGCATGCCGAACCCGAGGAGCCGGGCGATCGCAGCGATCACGACCGCCAGCAGCACGTGGATCACCGGCGCGAACCAGTGAGCGATCGACATCATGTCCGCGGACGTGATGTCGCCGAACCACGCGAACGCGGTGAAGAAGCCCGGCCACTCGCCGTAGATGTCGACGCCCTTGGGCGGCAGTGTCTGGAACTGCTGGATGTAGTCGACCACGCCGAGGTGCTTGTACGTCCACCCGTAGATGGGAACGTCGGTGATGAGGGTCGGGGTGAGCCGTTCCACCACGATCACGCCGAGCACGGCCGCGGCGGCGGTCCCGACAGCCCTCTCGCGAAGAGCCCAGACGAACGCGCCGAGCATCATCAGGGCGCACACCACCAGGCCGGGACCGCTTCCGACGAACAGCAGGCCGAACTGTGCATATGCGGTCGAGCCGAGCCCGAAGAGGACCGCCACCCACACGGCGAGCGCCACGGCAACGAGGATCAGGGGCCGGTTGCGGCGGGCAGCGTGCCACCATTGCGCCAGACGACACGACACCTGCTGCACGGTCACCGCGCGCACCGGCTCGGCGCCGGTGTCGTGCCACCGATGCCGCAGCGCGGACGCGACGACGGCCAGGACGATCACGAGCAGCAGACCCGTCGCGGGCCATCGGTAGAACCAGGCCAGGACAGTGGTGGCCGCAGTCACCACGGACAGTCCGAGGACGGGGACGGCCGCAACGGCCGCGGCGACCGGTAGCCGCAACCACGTCACGACCGCGAGACCCGGTCCGATCAACACGAACACCGCCAGCAGCACCGCACTCACCGACGACGGCAGCGGCGCCAGGGACGCCAGTCCCGCGACCGCCGAGGCCAACGCGGCGACGTCGTAGTACCGGGTCAGCTCCGGAGCCCTCGTGTCGAGACGCTCGGCAGTGAGGAGATCACTCATCGGTCACCCTCACCCAGTCGACGAGCATCGCGGCGGGGAACGTCGTATCGGCTCCGACGTCGCCCGGCCACCGTCCGCCGACTGCGACGTTCAGCAACAGGGAGAACGGCTTGTCGAACACCCATTCCTGCCCCGGGGCCAGGTCGGCGCGCGAGAACTCGCCCGTCACCGCGTCGTCGATGCCGAATGCGATCCGGTCCGGCGACCGCTCCACCCAGTAGTCGTGGAAATCGTCCGACATGTTCCCGCTGCCTTCGGCTTTCACCTCCCAGGGTGTGCCGTCCGCGGACGGGCCGTGCAGCGCACTGTGGTAGAACGACGCGTCGTTGATCGTCTCGATCACGTCGATCTCCCCCGACTGCGGCCAGCCGACGCGGTTGACATCCGTGCCCATCAACCAGAACGCCGGGTGCAGGCCCTGCCCGCTCGGCAGCTTGATGCGGGCCTCGGCCCGTCCGTACTGGAATGCGAAGCGGTCGAGGGTGACAAGCCGGGCGGACGTGTAGCCCGACCCGTCGGGACGGGCTTCGATCACGAGGTTGCCCTCGCCGTCGAGCCGGGAATTGGCGGGATCGTCCGTGTAGACCTGCGCCTCGTCGTTACCCCAGCCTCCTCCCCCGACCGCGTGTCCCCAGTACCGGGGGTCGGGCGAGGTTCCGGCGGGCCCGACGAAATCGTCGAACATGAGCACCGACTCGCCCTTCCTCGATGCCTGTGCGACATCGCTCGACGCATACCACCCGGTGGCGCCGATGCAGGCGAGCGCGACGAACACCATCGCCGAAGACACGGCGCGGGTCCGGCGCGGACGGTTCAGCTGTCTATGCACCGGCGCTGTCTCCGACCTGGACGACAGCCGAACGTCGAACCGACTGCAGTTGTGTCACGAGGTGAACGCAGACGACGAACCCGAAGATCGCCGAGTACGCCGCGACGCGTTCGATACCACCGACGCCGAGACCGAGGTCCCACGAGTATGTGAAGCAGAAGTACCCCACCAGTCCGAGTGTCCCGAGTGCGAGCGCGACGTACGTTGCCGGTCCGGATATCTGGGGCCAGACGGTGAGTGCCGTCGTCAGTGTGAAGAGGTTGCCGAAGATGAGGAACAGCGTGGCGCCGAGCGAATGCACTTCCCAGTGCGTGTTCGACGGCGCGAGACCGACCACCACTCCGCCGATTCCGGCGACCACCAGGAAGACGACAGGGACCAGCGGCAGCACCCGTTCGATGCGATGCCAGAGGACGGCGGCAACCACGTAGGCGAGTCCGGTCACCACGAACGCCGCATCCATCAGCAGTGACGTCTTGCTGCACGGCGCGTTTCCGTCCGTGCCGCAGAACGGGACACCGAGGTCGCTGATGAAGTTGGCGGAGTAACTGTAGTGCCCGCGCCACGTGCCGGCGACGAGGAATTCGACGACGAAAAATTGCAGTACGGCGACGGTGAGGTACAGCGAAGTCCGCTTCGATGTCTCGAGGACGTGTGAGGGCATGGTCAGAAGATCCTTCGAGACAGTAGAGACAGTGGGTCGCACAGTGCGTCCGCGAGTGCGATGCGGACGAGTTCCGGGTCGAAGACGTTGTCGTGCAACGACGCCGACACGTCCAATTCCGGGCCGCGCCGCACCGAGGTGAAGACGATCGATGCAGGGTCGGCCGGTTCGCTCAGCGCGGTGACGAGACGCCTGCCGGGCTCGTCGGTCCAGTCGAGGTCTGCCAGCAGCGCGGCCTCGCCCATGTCGGAGTACACGAGCCTCGTCCGGGGTTCGGCCGCGACGTGAGTGGCCCGCGCGTGCGCGCTCCCGGCAGCCACCCGCCTGCGGAACGTGGCGGTGCTGAGTGCCAGCGAGGCGAGCGGCCTGCCCGACGCCGTGGCCTGTGCGATCGCCGCACTCATCTCGGCCGGGTCACCCGGATCCGACAGCGAGAAACGCACCAGGGCAGCGAAGTTGCCGTTCACCGTCGCACCCTCCGGGAGATACCGGCGGCAGTCGAAGAGAACGTCGACCTTGTCGTCGATCGTCAGGCCGTGGCTGCGCATCGCCCGCGCGACGGCCGCGAACAACAACGACGACACCGACGCCCCGGGCATCTCCCGATCCCGCCAGCGACGCAGTTCCGCAGTGGTCCCGGATGCTGCGGACGCGACGACGGCGGTGGGCGCGCCGTGCCACGGCACCATCTCCGCCGATCCGGGGCCGTGTGCGGCAGCGGGCAGGGATTCGAGGAGCCTCGCGACACGTGTGGGGGACGACGCGAACGTCCGGGTCAGGGCGCGTGCGAGCGGCAGTGCGGTGTCCCGCGTCCGCGCCCATTCCGGAACCGGTGTCCCCGTGCGTCCCCCGGCGACGGCACGGACGAGCGACAGCGCGAGCCTCCCGTCGCCGAGTCCGTGGGAGATGTCGAGCAGCAGAAAATCGCCCGCGACCGCGACGTTCAGCGGGTGCGCGGACGCACCCGAACGTGCCAGCCGGGTCAGCAGCTGCGGCACCTCCTCCCGGGTACAGGGTCCGAGTTCCCGTATCTGCCCGAGGAAGTCCTGCGGTCGGTGCTCCCATCGGCGTGACTCGGTGGTCGGGACGAGGCCGATCGGGGTGTGCCGCCCGCCCGCGTGCGCGAGCAGGGTCAGCGTGTCCCGGATCTCGCCGATGCTCGGCAGCCGGAGGGGACCGATCGCGGTGATCATCCGGCTCGCGCTGCGCATCAGATCGCGGTAGCTCGCGCTATGCGTCGACATCGGACACCTGCCACATCGGTTTCTGGTTCACGGTCTTCTTCGCCAGCCACCGCTCCCACTTGGCGCGGTTCCGGAGTCGGCGGAGCCAGGAGATGAGCGGTCCTGCGAGGATCACGGCGGTGAGCGTCTCGGCGGCGAGATACGCCCAGCCCACACCCGCGACCCCGATCGACGAGCTGAAGACCAGGCTGCCGACGATGATGACCACCGTGGCCAGGCACTGCGTGACGACGGCGAGGGTCAGCCGGCGGTACACCCTCGCGAGACCGTCGTAGACGGCGCCGATGACGGTGAGGGGCACGAACACCGCGGCGAGATGGAGCAGGGGCGTCCCTTCCGCACGGTATTCGTCACCGATGAATCCGAGCGCCAACGGCGCGACGAAGGCCAGGCCGAATCCGCCCACCACCGCGACCACGGCAATGGTGCGGACGAACCGGCGGGACAGGCTGACGATCTTGTCCGGATGCGCAGCGGCCTCGGCGACGAACGGGCCCACCATGAGGTTCACCATGATGTAGAGGGCGCTGACGATCGACCAGGTCACCGCGAAGTAGGCGTTCGCCGCGGTACCGACCCGGGTGACGACGATCAGCGGGACGACGAGCGGGGCGATGGCCCCCAGCGCCGAAATGCCGTACGAGGAACCGAAGTACACTCCGAGTTCCTTGTTGGAGGGCAGCGAGGGCACTTGCCGGTATCGAGGGTCGGACCGGATGCGCAGGCCCATCGACGTCAACACGACCACGACGGCGATCGCCGCGGTGACCCCCCAGGACGCGACGATGGCGAGCGCCGACCCCGACGCCGCGAGCACCACGACCGCGAGCAGTTTGGCCAGCGCGTGGAAAACGTTCTTCGACGCCGCCCAGCGGGCAACGCCCAGCCCGGACACGGTCTGGTCCTGCAGGGCGAAGAGCGCGAGGACGACGACGAACACCGGATAGATCGCTATTTCCAGGTTGTTCTCGAACAGCGTGTCCCGCGGACCGAGGACGATGAGCCCGACAGCCGACACGAAGGCCAGCGTGGCCACGGCGGCGAAACCCTTGACCAGCAACGGTCCCGCGCGGTGGCCGGCCACGGGCAGGAAGCGCTCGAACATCGAGCCGAGGCTGAGATTCGACAGCGTCGACAGCATGATCGCCGTCGAGATGAGAGCGGACGCCACGCCCACCTGGTCGGCGGGGAACAATCGCGCCGCCGCGCCCCAGAAGGCGAGGCCGAGGACACCGGTGACGACACTCGACAGCATCAGTGCCATCGAGTTGATCTGCAGGTTCCGCCCCGCGGAGCGCGGTGGCTGCTCGGCACGGTGCCTCGCGCGTAGTTGCGACTGCGTCGCTGTCGGGGATCCCATGGCTACCCGACCAACTCCGGCCGGGAATCGTCACGGGCGTCGTCGACACGGTCCACGGTCAGTTCACCGAGCACGGTGGCGAGGACGTCCCGCAGGACTCTGTCCCGCAGGGCGGTGCTGTACAGCGAGTGATCGCCGGACGGGTACGTCACCAGGCGTCCGTTCCAGCCGGCGCGCCGGAGCCGGCGAAGGCTGCGCTCTCCCTGGTTCTCGACGAACGCGGTGTAGTCGATCGGCGAGAGGAGGACGGTGGTGTGCACGCCACGGTCGTTCAGCGGGGCGAGCATGACCTCCGGCACCTGCAGCAAGCCTGCCCGGCCCAGCCACAACCAGCAGCGGTACGGCATCCACACCCGCAGGTGCTTTTTCGCCGTCGCCGCGTGCCGGTGGAGCAGCGTGAGCGCTGCGCCCTTCAGGGACCCCCGGTCGGCGTCCATCGTCGACTGTTTCACGAACGCCTGACGGGTAATGGTCCAGTCCGCCATGTTGACCAGGATCACCGCCCGGACGGGACGCCGGAGGGCGGCGTAACTCGAATTCCACGCCCCCGAGCACATTCCTGCGAGCACAACCGCTTCGGGCTGCGCACCGCTGACGGAGATGATGTCGACGGCGTCGTCGCGGGATTCGTCCGTGTAGATGGTGGTGGATTCGCCGTGCTGAACCATGCCGGTGTCGCCGGTGCCGCGGCGGTCGAAGCGAACGCTGACGATCCCGTGGGCCGCGAGTTCGCGCGCCGTCTCGACCCACAGCCGGACCGGTCCGACGCGGTGCTCGCCGGCGGTGCCGTGGAAGATCACCGTCGGTGTCGCAGGGTTGTCCGCTGCACCCCGCTCGGCCACGACGGACGTGCGGATCGTGAAGAGTTCGGACGCTCCCGCGAAGCTCAGAGTCTCGGTGACCTGCCTGCCGTCGACGGTCCGATCCACGACGGCGGTGGTACGGAGTTCGAGTGCGGCACCGGTGTGGTGGTCGCTGAAGGACGCAGACATCCGGTCGGCGATCCGGTCGATGTCGCCGAACGGGAGCCGGACCACGAAGTCCGCCGGCTCGAGGAACGATTCGTAGTCGTGCACGGTGAAGTTCTCGGCGTTCCACGCAGCGACGGCCTCGCGCATCCCGACGGAATCGACCTCGCTCTCCCGCAACACCATCAGGATCTTCGCGCCCGGCGGCGGGGTGGCCGCCCGCAGACTCATCGCCGACAAGGCCGTCGCCGCGGCCGGTGCGAGCACCGCACCGATGAGGGTGACCCGCGGATCGTCCGTGTCCTCGGGACCGACCACCATCTGGTGGAGCGCGGTCTGCTTGCGCAGGTAGGCGCGGCCGCGGACCACCGGATCCCACAGGGTGACGGCCCGCACCGGACCGCACGTCGCGGCGACCTGCGCGGCGAGCAGGGCGCCGATCCGGAGGCCGACGAGACCGATGTCCGTGACGCCGCAGCTGCGCACGTAGTCGACGGCCCTCCGGATGCCGTCGAGCCATCCGGCGACCGCGTCGGGATCGTCCTGGGCGCCCGGCGAGTCCCCGGTGCCGCGGTAGTCGAACCGCAACACCAGAAGCCCCCGCGCCCGCAATTGCTGGGCGAGGTAGACCATTCCGCGATACGAGTCGACCTGTTCCTTGCCGATCGGCGGGCACAGGACGACGGCGCCGCGGCAGCGGCCGTCGGCGGGAAGATCGACGACGCCGAACAGCGGCGCGTCCTCCGGTCCGAACCAGGTGGCGAACCGGGTGCCTGCGAGATCAGGATGGGCAGTCATGGGTCATCCCTCTCATCGGTGCCGGATGCCGGCCCTCCACTCGGGCCTTCAGATAGGCGAACGGGCCACGTGCGATGGACCGCAGTTCGGTGGCTCCGATCCCCACGGGGAGATCGTCGGCGAGACCGTCCGGAGGTGTGGCGACGCGGGACATCTTGCGCGACAGATGGAGAAACGTCGGCGCCTGCCGCACGGCGATGCGCACCGCGAGCCAGGCGGTGCGGGGGTCGACGGCGATCTTGGCCAGCCAGGCGCCGAGTCCGAGTCCGTAGCCGCGCGCCTGGACGGCGAGCGCCTCGTTGTCGGCCCGGTGCCGATGCCACACGACCGCCCCGGGCCGGTACGCCAGCTGCCGCCCGGAGTGCAGCACGCGGAAGAACATGTCGAGGTCTTCGCCACCGTCGGTGGGGGCTCCCGCCCCGAGCGCCTCGTCGAAACCACCCAGCGCGAACACGGCCTGCCGGTCGACGGCGAAATTCGCACCGGTGCCGTAGACCCCGACCTGGAACGGGAAGAGCGGCACGTCGGCGGGTGGGTGCGCGAGGTCGAACAACCGTGGGACGCAGGAACTCGCCCACCCCACCCGCTGATCGAAGTACGCCTGCGCCGGTGTGCGGATCTCACCGCTCGGGACGATCCCGCACACGCAGGCCACCGCATTCCCGGCGCCGAAGCCGGCGACGAGTTCGGTGAGCCAGTGCGGGTCGACGACGACGTCGTCGTCGGTGAAGGCGACAATCTCCGTGCTCGCCGCGCGGACGCCCGCATTGCGCGCCCTGGACAGGCCCGGACGGGGCTCGATCACAACGCGGACACGGGGGTCACCGAGTCCGGCGACGTACCGCTGCGTGGCATCCGTGCGGGATGCGTTGTCGACCACGATCACCTCGTAGCCGGGATGATCGAGCGACAGGATCGATTCCAGGGCGACCTTCAGGCTGTCGACCCGGTCCCGGGTGCACACCACCACGGTGACGGAAGGGCCGGATCCGTCGGTGGCGGCGGCGCTTTCGACCATCGCTCCCGGAAGGAGCCCGTCCAGTGCGCGCCGCAATGCGTCGGCCCCGAGTCGGCCGTCCTCGATGTCCAGCTCGACGAATCCCCGCAGGGTGCGATCTTCTCGCACGAGCAGCCGGGCGCGCCGATACCCCTCGGCGCGCTCCAGCCGGTATTCGGTGTCTTCCCGGACGGGACCGCGCAGTTCGCCGACCCAGACGGCCCCGTCCCACGTCGGCGCGTGATCGCTCACGAGAGCCGGTACCAGGTCGATCCGGCGATCGAGTGTCCCGGTCATGCCGTCCCCCGCTTCGATCGCAGACCGACGAGACCCCGGACGTAGCCGGCAGTGGTCGCCGTGAGCCCCGCGACCACCGCGCCGGCGCGGGCCAGTCCGCCGTGCCGCGGGGATGCGATGCCCGTGACGACGGCTCGCGGGAGGACACGCGCGGTGTACACCCGCTCGCTGCTGAGCGCGTCGCCGGACCCGACGAGATCGGAGACCAGTGCTTTCGACACGCCCTCGTGGAAGCAGCGCGACAGGAAGTAGCGGAACGTGGTGCGGTCGTCGCTGACGCGGTGTGCCACCTTCATCGCGGGATCGAACAGCAGCTGCGCAGTGGGCTGGTGGGCTCGGATCCGGATGCAGAGTTCGGTCTCCTCGCACCCGACCGGCGTCTTTCCGACCCGGCCGATCCCGTCGCTGAACCCGTCGACGGCGTCGAACACGGTGCGCCGCAGAGACATGTTGCAGCCGATGAAGTTCCGCACCGGCTCGATGCGTGTCGGCTGCCCGACGTAGCTGCAGCCGACCACCCAGTCGAACTCGGCGGGCATCCACACGGGACGGTCCGCGGGCCACACCGGACTGGCGAATCCCCCCACACCGAGCACGTCGGGATCGGAGTAGTGGGCGGCGGACACGCGGTACCAGTCGGGTTCGGCGCGCGCGTCGTCGTCGAGGAACGCGATCATGTCGCCGCTCGCCGCCCGCACGCCCGTGTTGCGGGCTCCGGAGAGCCCCTTCGACCCGGCGTTACGCAGCACGGTCACCCGGGTCTCCCCGGCGAAGTGCCGTTCGGCACGCGAGAACAGTTCCTCGGAGTGGTCGATCACCACCAGGACCTCGAGCACGGGCACGTTCTGGGTGAGCACCGAATCGACTGCGGCACACAGGTCGGTCCACCGTTCGGTGGTGTAGGCGCAGATCACGACGGAGCAGGACACGAGAGTGGACACCGTCATGGGTGCTCAGCCTCGCGAGACGGGAGCCGGGGACACGTCCGGTGCGGAGGTGCGCTGTTCGCTCCTGATGGTGCGCAGCACCCGGAGCCCGTCACGTACCGCGTTGAGATTGCTCTCGCCGTGGATGCGGTCCTGTTCGAAACTCGGCACCTCGGTGATCTTCAGGCCCGCGTTGGCGACCCGCACGTTGATGAGTGTCTCGATCTCGAAGCCGTCGCCCCACTGTGCCTCGGTCGTGTCGACGGACGGCAATGCCATCACCGGGACGTGGTGGCGCCAGAATGCGTTGTAGCCGTAGCACAAGTCGCTGAACGAGGCCCCGAATTTGAGGTTGACGATGGCGTTCAACGCCTTGTTTCCGAGCTTTCGGCTGAACGTGATGTCCGAGCTTCCGCCGCCGGCGGCGAAGCGGGTTCCCTTCGCGAAGTCCGCGCCTGCCACGAGAGCCCCGACGAACAGCGGGATCTCGGCCGGGTCCGTGGATCCGTCGGCGTCGATCATGACGATGATGTCCGATGTGGCGGCGAGGAAACCGCAGGCCAAGGCGTTGCCCTTGCCCTTTCGGCTTTGCGTCACGACCGTGGCGTCCGGCCAGAGGCTCCTGGCCACCTCGACCGTGTCGTCGACGGAATGTCCGTCGACGAAGACGATCTCGTCGATGTCGGCCGGCATCCGCGCGGCGACGTGCGGGAGGTTCCTCGCTTCGTTCATCGCGGGCACGACGACGGTGACCGTCGGGCGGCCCGGCGCGCGGTCGGCGGTACCGGCCTCGTCGATGTCGTGCGCGTCTGTCTCGTCGGAAGGTTCCAGGCGGTCAGGCGTGTACAGGCTCATGTGTCCGTCTCTCATCGTCGGGCAATCGAGTCGGCCCGGAAGCATGACAATGTGTGGTCCCCTGTGGGTACCGGCCCTCGCCCGACCGGGAGCTCAGGTACCCACCACGTGCAGTGCGCGAAGCCCACAAACACCCCTGTCGATGGACCTCGCGGTTCTTCGAAACGCGTGTTTGCAACCAAACGGTCTTCTATGCGCGCTTTAAACTACCTCAGGTTTGTTTTTCTCGCACTACAGACACGAGGGTGATTCATCACTCAGTTACATATTGGCAAACTCGAACGATAGGGCTGTTCGAACCTGTATCAGGAGGTCCAGTAACCGAGCCAGTCCGCGGGAGCCAGCTCGGTCTTCCCCGCCGCGCGCGCAGCATTCTCGGCCGCGCGGATCCGGGCGATGAGATCGTGCGTCGCCGCCTGCAGCCTCGACTCGGCGGCGACCACCGCCGCGCTGTCGGCAGTGATCTCCGTGGGCACCAGTTCGGACGGCAAACCCGCCTTGCTCGCGCGGGCCACGACCTTCGCAGCCAGCGACGCCGCCGGCTGACTCATCGCGACGCCGTCGAGGCAGGAACTCCGCGCCTTCTCCGCCGCCTTGCGGATCTCCCATGCCCGTTCCTGCTCCGCGATGTCGATCGGCCCGACGACGTCCTCCCCGAGGTGGGGGCTGCGGTGCACGAGCTTGGCAACCAGCGTCGCGGCCACGTCGTCCACGTCGAAATTGCCCGACGCCGAGGCGATCCGCGAATGGAACAGGACCTGCAGCAGCAGGTCTCCGAGCTCTTCACGCAGATCACCGGGTTCGGACGACTCGATGGCGTCGAGAACCTCGTACGTCTCCTCGACGAGGTAGTGCGACAGGGTGCGGTGCGTCTGCGTCACTTCCCAGCCGCCGTAACTCCACAATCGGTCCATCACCTCGGCTGCCTCGACGAGGTTGTCGCCCGGGACCTTCGGCGCCGCGATGACGCGGGACCCCGACGCGACCCAGTCACGCACGGTGGGATCGTCGGGATTGCTACTGACCAGGACGGCGGCCCCCGGCGCCTCGGTCAGCAATCTCCGCACGGCCTCGGGTACCTCGTCGGTGAACTCCACTCCGTCACCGACCACCCCGACGGCCTCCATCGGGATCGTCGTGGGCCGCAACGGGTCGAGCAGGACCACCGTCATCGGGTCAGGCCTCCATCACCACGGACCCGGCGGCCTTGCCGTCCAGCGCGAGCACGAAGTCGGCGATGTACTGCAGCAACTCCACGTCCCGCACCCGCTCCGCGCCGATTCCGCCCGAACCCGCCCGGGGCAGCGGCAGCTGCACCATCCCGGTGGTGGCACGGTACTGCGCGCTCGGGTAGATCCGCTTGAGACGCAACTGCTTCGAGTCGGGCAGGGCCATCGGCGCGATCTTCAGCTGCGTCCCGACCACGGCGATTTCCTCGAGGCCGTACTCACGGGCCAGCAGACGCAGCTTGGCCACCGAGACCAGTCGGCGGACCTCCTCGGGGAGCGGTCCGTACCGGTCGACGAGTTCGTCGACCACGGCCGTGATGCCGTCGAGTTCGGTGGCCGCCGCGAGCTTGCGGTAACCCTCGAGCCGCAGACGGTCGCTGGTGACGTAATCGGGAGGGATGTGCGCATCGACGGGCAAGTCGATACGGACCTCCTTCGGGGCGTCCTCCGTCGTGATCGGCTTGCCGTCGGCCGCCGCCCGGAACGCCTCGACCGCCTCCCCCACCAGCCGCACGTACAGGTCGAACCCGACACCCGCGACGTGACCGGACTGCTCGGCGCCCAGCACGTTTCCGGCACCGCGGATCTCGAGGTCCTTCATCGCGACCGCCATGCCTGCGCCCAGGTCGGAGTTCTGCGAAATGGTCGCGAGGCGGTCGTAGGCCGTCTCGGTGAGCGGTTTCTCCGGCGGGTACAGGAAGTACGCGTAGCCGCGTTCCCGGCTACGCCCGACGCGACCGCGCAACTGGTGCAGCTGCGACAGGCCGAGGGAATCGGCGCGTTCGACGATGAGCGTGTTGGCGTTGGAGATGTCGAGACCCGTCTCGATGATGGTGGTGCACACCAGCACGTCGTAGTCGCGTTCCCAGAAGCCCTGCACGGTCCGCTCGAGTGTGTCCTCGTTCATCTGCCCGTGCGCCACCACGACCCGCGCCTCGGGGACGAGGTCGCGGATCCGCTGGGCCGACTTGTCGATCGAGCTGACCCGGTTGTGGACGTAGAACACCTGCCCGTCGCGGAGCAGTTCCCGTCGGATGGCCGCGGCCACCTGTTTGTCGGCGTACGCGCCGACGTACGTGAGGATGGGGTGCCGCTCCTCCGGCGGCGTGAGGATCGTGGACATCTCGCGGATGCCCGCCATGCTCATCTCGAGTGTTCGCGGGATCGGCGTGGCCGACATCGTGAGTACGTCCACGTGGGTGCGCAGCGCCTTGATGTGCTCCTTGTGTTCGACACCGAAGCGCTGTTCCTCGTCGACGATGACGAGGCCCAGGTCCTTCCACCGGATCCCGGTCTGCAGCAGCCGGTGTGTGCCGACGACGACGTCGATCTCGCCGTC
Organism: Rhodococcus sp. JS3073; assembly: GCF_026810085.1. NCBI lineage: Bacteria > Bacillati > Actinomycetota > Actinomycetes > Mycobacteriales > Nocardiaceae > Rhodococcus > Rhodococcus sp. JS3073. The sequence goes on from NZ_CP113951.1 coordinate 1,678,482, forward strand.
CGCCATGCCGGCGATGATCTCCTTGGAGTCCCCCGCATCCGTGAAGCGGGAGAGCCCGCGCACCGTCACCGGGAACGCGGCCATGCGCTCGGTGAACGTCTGCAGATGCTGCTGAGCGAGCAGCGTCGTCGGCACCAGGACCGCCACCTGCTTGCCGTCCTGCACGGCCTTGAACGCCGCCCGCACCGCGATCTCGGTCTTGCCGTAGCCGACGTCGCCGATGACGACGCGGTCCATCGGGACGGCCTTCTCCATGTCGGCCTTGACCTCGCTGATGACCGTCAGCTGGTCGTGGGTCTCGGTGAACGCGAAGGCGTCCTCCATCTCCTTCTGCCACGGGGTGTCCGGGCCGAACGCATGACCGGGTGCGGCCTGCCGCGCCGCGTACAGCTGGACGAGTTCACCGGCGATCTCACGAACCGCCTTGCGCGCCTTGCGTTTGGTGTTGGCCCAGTCGGAACCGCCGAGCTTGCTGAGCGCGGGCAGCTCGCCGCCGACGTACCGCGACAGCTGGTCGAGCGACTCCATCGGCACGAACAAACGGTCGCCCGGATGTCCGCGCTTGCTGGCGGCGTACTCGATCACGAGGTACTCGCGCCGGGCGCCGCCGATGGTGCGTTCGACCATCTCGACGAATCGTCCGATGCCGTGCTGGTCGTGCACCACCATGTCCCCGGCCGTCAGGGCCAGCGGGTCCACCTGGTTGCGGCGCTTCGCCGGCAGCCTCTTGCCGTCGCCGACCGCCGCCACCCGGTTGCCGGTGAGATCGGCCTCGGTGACGATGACGAGTCCGGCAGTCGAGTCGTCGCCAGGGAAGACCAGGCCGTCGTGGAGCGAACCGCGCAGCACCCCGACCTGTCCTCGCGGGGGCTCCGAACCGGGCACGAGTTCCGCCGCGGGCACCTCGGCCTCGCGCAGACGCTCGAGCACCCGATGCGCGGTACCGGCGCCCGCGACCACGATCACGGCCCGCCCGCCGGTGGTGACGTGGGCGCGCAGGCTCACGAACAGTTCCGACAGCAGGTCGTCCGAACCGCGGATCTGCGGCGCCGGCGTGACCGCCAGCTCCAGTTCCTCGCCGTTGCCGGATGCGAGCGGGCTCAGCGTCCACCACGGCTGACCCGTCGTCTCCGCTGATTCACGGACCTGGCTGAGCGAGCGGTAGGCGGAGGCGCCGAGGTCGATACCGTCGCCCTTCAGCACGGAGGTGTCGAGCGGGGCGGCGCCGCCGATCGAGGCCGCCGTCCACGACGCCTCGAGGAACTCCTGACCGGTGCGCACCAGGTCGGTGGCCCGCGTCCGGATCTTCTCCGGATCGCACAGCAGCACGTGCGCGCCCTCGGGCAGCACGTCGGTGAGCAGCTGGAGCTGCCCCGGCCGCAGCACGGGCAGCAATGCCTCCATGCCCTCCACCGGGATGCCGGCCGACATCTTGTCGAGCATCTCGACGAGCGCGGCGTCGGCCTGGTTGTCGACCGCGAGCTGCGCGGCCCGGTCGCGAACGTCCTCGGTGAGGAGCAGTTCGCGGCACGGCGGGGCGATCACGGCGTCGATGTCGAGTTCCGGCAGCGACCTCTGGTCCGCGACGGAGAACGCGCGCAGTTCGGTGACCTCGTCACCCCAGAACTCGACGCGCACGGGATGATCCGCGGTGGGTGAGAACAGGTCCAGGATGCCACCGCGGACGGCGAACTCACCGCGCTTGCCCACCATGTCGACGCGGGTGTACGCCATTTCGACGAGCCGCTGAATCAGCCCGTCGAAGTCGTGCTCGACGCCGACCCGCAGCGTGACGGGTTCGATCTCACCGAGACCCGGCGCCATGGGCTGCACGAGCGAGCGGACGGTGGTGACGATGACCTGGAGCGGCGCCCCGTACGAGCGGTCGTCCGGACGCGCGAGTCTGCGCAGCACCTCCACGCGGCGACCGACCGTGTCGGCGCTCGGCGACAGCCGTTCGTGCGGCAGCGTCTCCCACGACGGGAACTGCGCCACGGCGTCGCCGATCATCTCCTGCAGTTCGGCGGTGAGGTCGTCGGCCTCGCGACCGGTCGCGGTGACCAGCAGCAGATGGGTGCGCTCGGCGAGAGCCGCGGCCACGAACGGCCGGGCGGGCGCGGGCGCGACGATGTCGAGGTGATGCCGCCCGAGCGCCTCGGTCACCTGCGCGATGACTGCGTCGCCCAGCGCGATCTTCGCCAGACCGGCGAGCGGGGTGTCGGACGAGGGCTCGGCAGCGATGAGCGGGGAAGACAACGACGCACTCCTGAGCAGTGATGACGAACTGCCGGCGAACAGCTCGGGCCGGGACGAGCGGCCAGTTGCGGACTGAGCCAGCCTAGTCGATATCGCACACGGACGGACCGGGGTCCGTATCAGGTGGAGGCCTGCACCACCGGTGCGACGGTCATCGAGTTCAACGCCCGCACGTGCCCGGTCACCGCGTCCGTTGTCCCGGTCCTGCGCACCGGCACCGTCCGTGCTCCGCCGGGCGGCAGGTGGAACCAGGAGTCCGCCGGTTCGAAGCCGCGGAGGTCGAGGTGAACGTACTGCGCAGCGCCGTCGGTCCCGACGTCGACGACCCAGTCGCCGGACGCCGTCTGCCGCACGACCGCCGTCAAGCCGACGGTGCGTTCAAGGGCGCGCGCCGGTCCGCCGACGAGGTGAACGGACTCGGCGACACCGTCCTCGCTCGACAGGGTGACGGTCACGCTGTCGTAGCCGCGGGGGCCGAAGCGGTGGACGTGGGTCGCGTCGGTGAACCGGCCGAGCACCGTGTCGAGCGACCACCGGCGCGCCGCGTGCGCAGCCACGGTCACCGGTTCGGTGACGTCGAACGCCCGGGTACCGGTGCGGGTGTGCACCTGCACCCGCAACTCCCCCACGACCGTGTGGTCGGAGTCGTTGACCGCGTCGATCCGCAGTCCGTCCAACCCGTCCTCGGCGAGCAGGACCGCGACCGGCAGCGACATCCGCCGCATCACGAACCACGGTGCCTTCGGCCTGCCGTCGGAGTCGAGCAGCCCCCACCCGGCACCGGGTTCGAGGTCGCGGAGCGCGAGCACCAGGGCGCCGTCGCATCCCGAATCGGGCCGCCGCCAGTAACCGAGAGTCGCCGCGAACGCCTCGCAGACGGCGGCCCGGCCGAGGGCGAGATACCGCTCGGGGTCGCTCCAGCGGACCGTCGACGGCTCCTCGCCGAACAGCGTCCGCACGTAGTGGTCGCGGACGTCCTCGAAATCCCAGGACGCCCCGTTGTCCCGCGGCACGGCCGCCTTCCACCGTGGATGGTGGCCGGCCGCCGCGAGGCTGCCGAATTCGGCCTCGATCGCCGCGTCCGACGGGGGGATCGAGAACGCGAGGCATTCGGCGGCGAACCGCACCCCGGCCTGGCGGACGTCGGACGGCGGAAGCCGGTAGCCCCCGACACCGAAGTAGTGCGCGATACCCGTCCCCACGTGGGTCGCGAGCGCGTCGCCGCCCGGCGGCGGCGACGGTGACGACGACACCGGCACCACCCCCGGCGCCGTCCTACCGACCACCGCCGGAATCACGTCGTGTACCGCCGTCATGTGCGGCGCCGGGAATCCGAGCATCGCCGGCTGCTGTTCGGTCTCGCTGCCTCCGCTGAACACGACGAGCGCGGGGTTACCGGACAGCGGCCGCAGCACGGCCTCGACCTCCGCGGTCAACAGGTCCAGGAACGGCTGGTCGTCGGGCGGGTCGAACGTCGACAGCATGGCGTCCTGCCACACCATGACACCCAGTTCGGCACAGTCGTCCCAGAATGCGGCGTCCTCGTACACCGCCGTGCCCGGCACGCGGACCATGTTCAGGCCGGCCTCGACCACCCGCTCGAGGGTGGCCCGCGTCTGATCCCGGCCGCCCAGCCCGACCGGATCCACCGGCGTCCAGACGGCGCCGCGGCAGTACACGTCGACCCCGTTGACCGACAGCCGGAATCCGCCGTCGCCGCGCGCCGCGCACACGGTGCGGAATCCGACCGCACCCAGGTCGACGACGTGCTCCCCCAGATCGACGCTCAGCGGATACGTCACGGGATTGCCGTGGGTGTGCGGCCACCACAACCGGACGTCGGGGACGCGCAGGTGGGCGCGGACCTCCTGTGCGTCCCCGACGTCCACGATCGTCGCGACCACGGCGAGGTCGCCGAGCCGCACGACGGGGGCCGGTCCGGCCGAACGATGCACGCGCACGGCGAGGTCCAGCACGCCCGTGCCGTCCGCCACGGCGGTGACCACGTGACGGTCCGACAGGACAGGCGCGGCGCGGTCGTTCAGGCGCACCGCCCGCCACGGACCCACCGGGGCGGGCACACCGCCGAAGACCGGGGCGCGACCGAGCAGGCTCGTGCGGATCCAGCGCAGGCCCTGCGCACTCACCAGCGACGACCGCCAGCGTCCGCGTGGCCGCCGGCGGCGCAGCACGGCCTCGAGGGACGGGAAACGGATCGCCAGCGTGACCCCGCCGGGGCGAGAGGCGAGCTCGACCGAGGCCGGCACGAACATCGACTCCGACGTCAGGACGAGGTCGTCGCCGGCCCACACCTCCGCGTGCGAGGCGAGGCCGTCGAACTGGAGCCGCCACGGACCCGGACCGCCGCCGGACACGTCGGTGACGAACCACCAGTCCACCGCATCGGTCTTCGCCGCCCGCGCCGCCGCAGCGCCGTCGGTCGCCCGGATCGCGCCTGCCGCGGTACCCGGCACCTGCGCGACATACCATGGACCCGGCACACAAGCCAGACCCGCGGGATCGGTGACCGAACCCGGTTCCGTTGCCACACAACGCCACCGAGCGTCGGCGAGAAGATCCACTACGCGCGTCCGACCACTCGCGCCAGGCCACCCACCGAGGATTCCCACGCCTCGGCCATCCCGTCGAGTTGCACCGACGGGTCGACACTGCGTCCGCGAGCGGCCCTCGCCATCTGGAACTGCACGCTCTTCGCGCCCTGCGCCACCGCCCGGAAGCCCGGCGCGAACGCCGCTGCCCCCGCGAACCCGTTGCGCTCGAGGTACTCGCACACGTCGGCAGCCAGTTCGGCGGTGGCACCGCACTGCCGCAACACCCCGAACGTCCACAGGTGGAACGTGTCGATGCCCGCGCTACGAATCCAGGGCACGTCGGCGACGACCCGCTCACCGAGGTCGCGCACCGGATTTCCGTCCGGTCGGGTGGCGAGATGATGCCGCAGCACCGCCTCGAAGCGCGCCGGCCGGTACCCCGGATCCCCGTCGAACCGGACCTGCTCCACGTAGGGGGTGAATGTCGTCGACCCGGCGACGTCCAGCCCGAACAACCCGCGAAAATCGTCACCGGCCAGCCGGTGATACCCACTGTTGTGGAAGTACTCCAGCACACCGCCCTCCCGGTCGATGTAGTTCGCGACGATCGTGGTCTTAATGTGGCCCTCGCGGTAACCCGTGCCTGCCGTGTCGGGGAGCCAGTGCGCATCCACCTCGACGGTGGACAGCATTCCCGCCGCGAGATTGTCCTCCACGTGGTCGAGGACCCGGCGCCAGACGTTCATCTCCCCCACGTCGATCCCGTAGAGCGCGAACAGATCCTCCGGCTTGAACTTCAGGAACGTCCACTGCGATCCGTCGAACCGGGCGCCGAACGCGCACGCCGCGGCCGGCACCGGATCGAGCCCCAGCGAGTGGAGTACCTCCACCCACAGGTCGAGGTAGCAGTTGGTCTCGGTCCACGTCCGTTCGCCGGAGTGGATGGGGTGCGGTTCGTACCCGTCCGGCGAGATGTCGATCAGCCGCAACGTCACAGCGACATCCGGGATTTCACTGCACTCGGCCAGCGCGACGGGTCCATGCCGTGAGTCCGCAGCATCGCGAGCGCGATGCGTTCCATCCCGAATCCCACGCACGCACTGTGGGCGACACCGCCGTCCGCGGTGGCGATGTCGAACGTGAGACCGAAATGGTCCTGATGGCAGTTGCACGAGACGACGGCGGTGCCCTCGTCGAGATCGCCGTACAGGCGCACCGTGAGCTCGGTCTTGAGGTTCTCCTCGCGCTGGTTGGCGGCGAGCATGCGTCCGACCCTGCCGAAGAACGGGTCGTTGGCGGCCACCGGCGCGGCGTCCAGCCACAGGTCGGACAGCACCTCGAGCCCGCGCTCGATCCACGAATCACGGTGGGTCGCGGCCTGGTCCGCCGTGCCGATCCGCACGAACTCGTGCATCCGGAACGCCTGCATGCGGGCGGGGTCGAACGCCGGCTCGTGCCGGAAGCAGTAGCCGTACACGTCGAGCAGCGCACCGCCGTCCGGGAGCACACCCGTGAACATCGGGTACGCGGGGTGGCACGCCGCCGATACCAGCATCGTGTCGGTCGGTTCGAGCCACTTGTCCCAGCTCTCGCCGTCGTCTCGCGCCGCCAGCAGTTGGGCGTGCTCGGCGTTGGTGCCGGTGAACGTGTTGATCGCACCGGTCAGGTTGGGGAACGACGCGATGTAGTCGGTGCGCTCGAAACTGGTGCGCGGGAACACCGGAGGGAACCGGAATCGAGCCGCGGACGCACCCGGGCCCGCTGCCCGCACGACGGCGTCGATGCCGTCGACGATGTCCTCGAACAACCCGGACCGTCCGTAGAGGCCGGCGACGGACGTGTCCACCAGGAGTCCGGCCTCGAGCAGTTCCGCCCGGAACGCACGGCGGGCCCGCTCGAGTTCGCTCGTCTCTTCCCGCTCCACTGCTGTATCCGTGCTCATATCGTCCCCCGGTATGCCGTGGCCATCTGCGCCGAGTTGGCCATGATTCGATCGTTGTTGACCATGACGGCCGCCCCGTGCGCATCGCGCAGGTGCCGGCCCAGCGAGTACTCAGTGTCTTCCCGGTAGCCGGCGATCCCGCAGATCAGCAGGGCCCTGCCGACGAGGTCGACAACCAGCGTCGACGCCGTCACCTTCAGGTTGTTCATCGCCAGCGAATAGCCCACTCCGCCCGCGACTTCGGCCTCCGGTGAACCGGCGGGCGCCGCATCGGCGTCGTCGAACCGGCGCGCCGCGGCGAACACGACGTCCGAGAACTGCTGGTGCACGGCGGCCGCCTCGGCGAGACGCGACGCCGCGGGCGAGGCCACACCCGGCTGCTTCCGCGCTGCCACTCGCACGTACCGGCGCGCCTTTTCCAGCGCGGCGTCGGCGATGCCGAGCCACACGGCCGACCACACCGAGTGCGACACCGGAAGCATCGTCGCTGCCGAGATTTCCGCGTAGGGGACCGCGACGACGAGATCGGCTGTGGTGGTGGCACGCAGCACGAAACCGGGACTGCAGGTACCGCGCAGCCCCAGCGTGTTCCACTCACCGGTGCGCTCGAGCGTCACATCGGCGCGCCGGCAGACGACGAGCACCTGGTCGCTCGGCGGGCTGTCGGGGGTACGCCGCGCGGTCGCGAGGATCGCATCGGCGTACTCGCCGTAGGAGATCACGGGGGCGTTCTTGATCAGCGACACCACCCCGCCGGACTGCTCCACCGCGCACGTGCTGCGCCGCACGTCGCCCCCGATGCCCAGTTCCGTCGTCGCCGACGCGAGCAGATACTGACCGGCGACCGCGTCACGCAGGAAGCCGGAGACGCCGTCGCCACCCGGATGTCGTACGAGCGAGAGGATCTGGGTCTGGTGCATCGCGAACACCATCGCCGTCGCGGCACAGTGCCGCCCGAGGGTCCGGGCGATCGTGCACAGTTCGCGAAGCGTCGCGCCTTCGCCACCCAGCTCCGGGGGAACGGCACACGAGAGCAACCGCTGGTCCCGGAGCGCGTCGAGCGCTTCCTGCGGAAAGCGCGCGTCCCGATCGACATCGACGGCCCAGCGCGCGGCCACCTCGGCCACGACTCTCTCGGCTCGCGCCGCCGGTCCCCACGACTGCGCGGACTGGATCCCGGTGCCGCTCGCGAGGGCGATGCTCATGCCACTCCGAGTTCGACGAGTGCGCCCCGAATGGAATCCACGCTCGCGAACGTACTCTTGCGCAGCAATTCGTCGGGGAACTCGATGTCGAACGAATCCTCCAGCGCCAGCATGACGTTGACGCTCGCGTGCGACGTCAAACCCAGTTCGTAGAGGTCGGCCCCGACGGCGATGCTCGTGGCATCGACGGACAACCGGGCGTGGTCGCCGAGAACCTTGCGGATCGTCTGCTCGCTCATGGGTGGCGTTCTCCTTGGTGATGGGGTGGTGTCCCGTACCGGGACGCGGTGACCATCGCGATCGCGACGTCGGCCTCGTGCGAGATCGAGACGTGGAATTCGCCGAGCCCCTGCCGCTCGGCGAGGGCCGACGCGTTGCCGGACAGGCGCACTCCGCATCCGCCCCAGCTCTCGCGGCGGATCTCGATGGACTGCCACGGCAAGGCGACGTCCCCGGGTCGCAACACCTTGACCACGGCCTCCTTGGCCGCGAACCGGGCGGCCAGCCGTTGGGCCCGCGCAGGCCCTTCGCAGGTTTCCAGTTCGTGGGGCGTGAAGATTCTGGTCAGGTAGCGGTCGCCGAACCGCTCGACGCTGCTTCGCACGTGCCCGACCGTCATCACGTCGCATCCGATACGGGACTCGGGGATCGACGAGACAGAACCACCAGACATCGATCCCCCTGCTCCAGTCTTCGACAGTCCCACATTCCGTGCCGGAAGCTGTCCTCAGCGACTCTCCAGCAAACCCTTCGAGAAGTTACCGCACACCGGCGATTCAAGACAAGAGGTACTGCGGTGTGGGCATAAACATACCCCGAGTCTGTAACGCTGTCTTCACGACGCAATGAAACAGCAAATGCGGCGCGAGCGATTCCTCCGAGAATTCGCCGTCGCGCCGCGCGGGTAGGCGAGCTACAGCCCGACCTCGATGGCTCCGGCCACCAGCAACTTGCCGATCTTCTCCGCCGAGACCGGTCGGCTGAACAGGAAGCCCTGCGCCCGATGACATCCCATGTCGAGAAGTTGCCGGGCCGACTCGACGTTCTCGACGCCCTCCGCGACCAACTCCAGGCCGAACGATTCGGCAAGGCCGATGATGGACTTCACGATCGCCCGGTCCCCCGCATTGCTGTCGAGGTTCATCACGAAGCCCTTGTCGATCTTCAGCGTCCCGACCGGCAGCGCCTTGAGGTGGCTGAGGGAGCTGTACCCGGTGCCGAAGTCGTCGATCGCGACCTCGACATCCATCGCGTGCAGCCCTTCGAGCGCTTCACGCGTCCAGGTCAGGTCACTGAGCACAGCGTTCTCGGTGATCTCCAGGCACAGCGCGCCCTTCCGAAGGTCGAATTCCGTCAACGCACTCGCGACGACGTCGAGAAAATCCAGACCGGCCAACTGCCCCGGCGAGACGTTGACGCGGAGATCCAGATCCAGTTCGGGAACCTGCGACCGCCAGTCGGCCCACTGCCGGCAGGCCTTCCGGATCACCCAGCGCCCGAGCTCCCCCGCCACATTCGTCGCCTCGGCGACGTCGATGAACGACGCCGGCTGCAGCAACCCGAGCAGCGGGTGATTCCACCGCACCAGGGCCTCCACCCCGATGATGCGGCCGGTCCGCAGGTCGACCTCGGGCTGGTACTCGAGGAACAGCGACTCGTCCGCGATGGCCGCACGCAGACTGAGCTCGATCATGTTGCGTTTCTCGCTCTCCTCCTGCATCTCGTCCGTGAAGACGCTGATCGCGTTACCGCCCTTGGTCTTCGCGACCATGACGGCCTGGTCGGCCTGGCTGAGAAGTGAACTGGTGGTGGCCTTACCCGGATATCCCGCCGCGACGCCGATGCTGACACTGCGGCTGACCACCTCGCGGCCGAGACGCACCCGTTCGGTCACGACGTCGCGGATGTGCTGCGCCCGCGCCTCCGCCTCCTCCAGACCTACTGATCCGCCGAGCACGAGCACGAATTCGTCGCCGCCCAGCCTGGAGACGAGGTCGTCGGCTTCGCTGCTCGATCTGAGCCGGTCCGCGATCGTCGAGATGAACCCGTCGCCGGCTCCGTGACCGAAGAAGTCGTTGAGAGGCTTCAGCCGGTCCAGGTCGAGGAACAGGATCGCGACCGGCCCGGGTTCGGACTCGGCGAGGCGGGTGTCCAGGTGGTGGTAGAGCGCGCGCCGGTTACTGAGACCGGTCAGGGAATCGTGGTCGGCCGAGTAGCGCAACTGCTCTTCGACGACGATGCGCGCCTGGACCTGGGCGAGCAGCGCGGCGATGGCCTTGAGGACGTCGAGTTCCGGCGGGGTCCAGTCGCGGTCGCCGAACTTGATGAATCCGAGCGTGCCCGTCGTCGTGTCACCGGACAGCAGCGGAACGGCCGCGAGCGACACCTGCGGCACCCCGGAAGCCTCACGGACCCGCTCGTTATAGTCCGGACCGGACACCTCCGGACGGAAGATGGCCACTTCCTTCTGGTGCTCGATCTGGGCGAACGTCGAGTCGGCGTCCTTGAAATAGACGACGCCGAGCGGGTCGGGGTCGGGGATGAAGGGCCGCAGCGGGTATTCCGCGACCAGGACTGTCGCCGCGATCTCGTGGTCGGTGAACCTGAGGAAGCTGGTGTCGACCTCGAAGTGCTCCACGAGATCCTGCAACACGCGGGTGGCCACGTTCCTGAACGAGACCGCATCGACGGGCGTGAGCCGGGACGCCACGGTTGTCACCAGGGTCTCGAGCTTTTCGGTTTGCTTCTCGGTGTTCACTGGCCCTCCTGTCCTTACGATATCCGCCTGCGAACCCGGTCGGCGAGGCGCTCGCTCCGAACCGACGGGCCCGGCGCATGGCTGAGCCGTAACACCATGGCGAGCGCTTCACCTGCCTTCGCTCCGACGACGTCGAACAGTTCCTCCCGCAGCCTCTCCAATGGTGCCTCATACCGTGGTGAGAGTTGCTCGAGTTCCCCACTTTCCACACCGTAGAGAAACACCGGTGAAATCGGTTGGACGGCGAGTCCGAGCGCCTGGGCGTGGATCCACACGCTCTCGGTCGCCTCACCGCCGCGCACGTAGTCCCGAGGGGTGCTGCCGGCAATCGCGACGACCGCGACGGCCGAACTCGACGCGACGCGGTCCGCGGTGGACTTGCCGAGGGCGCGTCCCGCGTCCTGTGCGCCGAGTCGTTCCATGACCTCGGGTCTCCGCAGCAGCGCGAGGGTCGACAATTCCGCCGAATCGAGTTCGAGTGCGCGAACGTCGATGCCGGTCTCGACCGAATCCAGGGGCGGCCACCGCAACTCGCCGATCATTTCGCGGTGCAGGGTCGGCGTGAGGAATCGGATGCGGTCCGACTCCGCGAGAATGGCGCCGATCGTCGCGACGTCGTCCCGGTCGGTGACCAGGCAGAGGCGTGCACCCTCGCGAGATGCCGCCTCCGCGAGAAGTCCCGCCTGCGTGTCGTCCAACGGCCGGGGCACGCCCGGCCTGCGATTGGTGGTCCGGTCGAGCATCTGCTCGTAGCGGTCGGTGAGTTCCCGGTCGTTGCCGCTGCCGAACGTCATCGTGGCGACGGGAAGTCCACGGTCCCCGTCGTGGACCGTCACGGCGCCGAGCAGTCCCGCGGCCGACGCGGCGATCCGGGCGTTGTGCAGCGCGGCGCCGACTGCGACACAACTGCCGCGGTACCCGACGTCCATGGCCGTCGTATGTTCCGGGGCCACGGAGATGGTCAGCCCCACCTCGTCCGCCGCGATCGTCCACGGCTGGACGTTGCCGCCGGACGGCGCGCGGGACGCGGCATGCACGATCGCGTCGACGGGGTCGTGCGAGACCGCTGCGGGCACGGCACGATCCGCGGGCTGCTCCGGTAGATCGTGCGGTCTCGGCGGATCGGTGAGGGCATCGAGATGCCGATCCAGATCCATGCGGCACCGACCCGACGAGAGCGGCTGTCCGAGTCCGATGCGCCGCACCGCCGCCGCGACCTCCGCCCCGCCGAGCAGCACCTCGCCTCCGAGCTGAGGCCACGTGGAGATGGTTTCGTCCACCTCCACCAACGATGCCGCCATCGTCGCCGACAGCTGTCCCGCGTCGAGAATCCGGAGGACCAGCGGAATCTTGTCCCGCGAGCCGAGCCCCGCCAGCGATTCCACGTCGACATCACCGATCACTCCGTGGAAGACCGGCCGATCGGGTTCGAGGTCGAATCGCTCGACGTCCAGCAGACCCCGGTCGCTGGTCGCCATCAGCACCGGCAATCCCCTCCGCCTGGCCTCCCGTCGCAGGGACACCTTGACGTCGAGGGAGTCGCATTCGTCGATCACCACGTCCGTGCCGTCCAGGAATTCGGCCACCGACCCGGTGTCGAGACCGTCCTCCCATAACGTCACCGTGACGTAGGGGTCGATCTCCGCGATCCTGCGGGCAGCGACCACAGACTTGTTCACGCCGAGATCCAGAACCGTTCCGGGAACCCGATTCAGGTTGGACAGTTCGAGGGTGTCGAAGTCCGCGAGCCGCAGGCTCCCACACGCACCTTCCAGCGTGAGGGCCAACGCGACCGCGTGACCGACGCTCAGACCGACGATCCCGACGGTCACGTCCCTGAGGCGTTCCTGCTCCTGCACGGTGATCTTGTTCCGATTCCGGTCCAGCCGCAGCAGCCGGAACGATACGGGGCCGAGCAGACGCACCACGGTCCGTCGCCACGAGTAGTACGCCCACACCGGAGCCTCGTCCAGCACACCGGGTCCCGGCGTGGGCACGAGGGAACGGAGACTGTCGAACTGTTGGCCGAGCCGATCGACGAAGACTACCGCGGGGTCGCGGCGGAGACGGTCGAGTACCGCCGCGTCCCCGGAGTGGCCCTCGTCGAGCAGCAGGGCGGTGTACTCACCGCGGGATTCGTTCACGAGACGCTCCGCATCGGCCGGACGACGTTTCCTCCCGTCCCCGTCGCGATGCCTGCCGACGGCGTCGGTCGGGACGTCGTGAGTAACAGTTGGGCCAGCTGCATGGATTCGGCGCGGCCCCTGCGCCTACTCCGATCCCACCACATCAGCCGCGTCTCGTAGCGGTCATCCGGATAGGGCACGGGAGCAATATGGTCGGCCACCACCCCACCGGTGGTTCGCCACGTGTCCAGGACGTGGGAGGCGGCGGTCGCGAGCATGAACTGGACGTCGAGCAGATCCATCGAGAAGGTGGCGAAACGGCCCAGTGCACCGACGAGTTCACCCCGCCGGGAGGCCGTGTCCGCCACCCATGCACCCTTCGCCTCCACGACACCGAACGGCAACCGGTCCTCGATCATCCGGCGGACGGCGGGAGCGCCGGGATCGGTTCCCCATTCCGTGATCGCGTGCGCCTGATCAGCGACAAGATACGGCCCCTGGGCGCGGACGCCGGCCGCGACCGTGCCGTTCGAGTCGATGGCGACGAAGAAGAGTGCGGTGGTGTCGCCGGCCTGAATCCGGCGGTACTCGAGCGCCTTCTCGGCCCCGTACTTGCGATAGCCCGCGACCGCTCCCTCGAGATATTCTTCCCAGAGCGTCGGCTCGTCGGCGGGCCGGGCGACGACGAAGCGACACTCCGCCCGCGGATCCCACACACTCAGAGTTCGATCGAGTATGGTCTCCGTCGACCGTACATCCATCTGCGGATTCGTCAGCTGTTCAACAGGCATTGGTATTCCCATCGGGCGTCGGTGCGGCAATTCCGGGGACTCACGGGTTACGTAAAGACCCCAAGAACTGGACACACGAACACCCGGTCACAGCCCCGCGGCTACCCATTTTCCGCGTTTACTCCGGATTTGTCACCTGTGATGCCACAAATGGGCCCAAAAACAAACTTCAGGTCGGTAAGTTCCGCCTGTTATTAGCTGAGGGAAATGAACAGCTCGACGCTGCTCGGCGCGCGAAAGACCTCGATCTCCTCCGCGTAGGCACGCTCGATGCGCCCTTCCTTCTCCGCCAGCTCGGCCTGAATCCACACGTCCTCGATCGGGTCGGACGACCGCCCGTCGGGGGTGAACTTGGCGAAGTAGCCGGACGGGACGCGCACCAGCACGTCGCCGATGTCGAGGTGATCGAGGTCGATGCAGCGGTATCCGATCACCGCGGTCCATCCCAGATCCGGGACGGCGACGTAGACGGTGGTCAGTTCCTCGACCCCTCGCTGCTGGACACGCTCACGCGTGAACTTCATCAGGTCGGTGGCGTGCGCCGAGGGACCCAGTTCTATGCGCGGCAGAGTGAGCCCACCGAAGTCGGTCGACTCACGCTTGACGATCTCGAAACTCATTGCTGCCCCTGCCTGGTGGCGGGTGGCACTATCGCCACGTACAGATCGATCCCGAATGCGTGCGGGTAGAACTCGAAATCACCGGTGTAGGACCGCTGAATTTGATGCGATTCCTCCGCGTCGCGAATCTGCCCCCAGAGGGCGTCGAAGAGATCGGGAAACGTTCCGACCGAGGAGAATTTGGCATACGTTCCCGCAGGAATCCGCGACACCAGATGCCCGCGTCCGACCTGATCGAGAGAGGAGCACTCATAGCCGACGATTTGTGTGTAGTACGAATTGATCTCGGGCGCGTGGTCGACATAGGCGGAGGCCAGAGGCCGATCCACGTTCTGCGATAGAAGAGTCGACCACGTCTTTTCGAGAGCCTTGTCGCGGGCTTCTCCGAGCGCCCGCTTGGGGCTACGGACGGCCAGTCCAGCGACCAGCGTCTCTTCGCGTTCGACAATGACGAACGGCATCGGGCACCCTCCGATGTCATCGGCTCATTGGGCTGGCAATGGCGGTTATCTTTCGACCACCCGGAAATTCGGGGGACGAGATTTCACAATACATCCTCCGGTAACCCAAGACGGCGTCATTGGCCTCGCAAAGCCCAGTGCCTAACTGGGCAAACCACGGCGGTACCGACGCATTCCTTTCAACTAGGATGTGGAACCGTTTTGTCTGGCAAAGTACATACTCAAAGTATTTTTCGGCCGATTCTATTGGATTCGAGGTGTGTTTAATGCGAATGCCCGACTCCAGCCTGTGACACACCTAACAATGTGGCGACGATCCCGCACCTGGTCGCGGAAACCTCTTCCCGCGGAAGCGGTTTTCTAGCGCAGCAGGCGCCGGGATGCGAACTGGCGAAAATACACGAGCTTCGACGGCTCGACCAGTCCGGGAAGAATGAAGTACCAGACCCGTTCCATGCGACGGGGAAGATCGTCGAAGGCGCCGGTCGCGGTCGCGACCACGTGGGCTCCCAGCAACGACCCGAGTAGGAATGTGGACAGAGTTCCCGTGGAGACGTCGTCTTCCGCGAGGACGTCGCCCTCCTCGACCGCTCGTGCCACGAGTCGTTCGAAACCCTGCTGCCACGAGGAGACCACGTTGCCGTGCGTCCCCTGGTAGTCGCCGATCTCGTGCTGCAGTCGCAACATCGCCGCGACGATCGGATCGGAACTCGCCGCCTCGATCGCCACGTAGGACAAGGCGACGAGCGCTTCCAGCGCCGGCGTCGGCCCGTCGCTGACGGACGTCATTCCGGCGGTGAGCCGGATCTGCCCCTCGTCGATGACACCGCGGGCCAGGTCTTCCTTGGAACTGAAGTGGAAGTACAACGCACCTTTGGTCACACCCGACTGCTCGATGATCTCGTTGAGACCCGCGTTCGCGTAGCCGAGCCGCAAGAATACGTCGGCCGCCGCCATGAGGACCGAAGCCCGAGTTACCTCTGCTCGAACCTGTCTCGCCATCGACTGCCTCCCGAACAACCCCCCCGACGGGGCGCGCAAACTCCAGCGAACCCTAGCACTTGACAGGCGCAGCCCCACGGAAGTTGAACCGCGAGTCGGAAAACGAGAACACGTTCACTGAGGCGTCGTGCGGGGCCGATCGGTGCCCAGCTGGGGATCCGCCTCGAGATTGGTCAACCCGTTCCAGCACAGGTTGACCAGATGCGCGGCGACGACCTCCTTCGGAGGCGTCCGCTCGTCGAGCCACCACGTCGCGGTGGTGGACACCATTCCGACCAGCGCCTGCGCGTAGAGCAGGGCCAGATCGGGATTGAAGCCACGCCGCGAAAAATCGCCGGCGAGGATGTGCCCGACCTGACCGATGGCCTCGTTGAGCAGGCTCGAATACGTTCCGTCCGGTGCCGCCACCGGAGAGTCGCGGACGAGGATGCGGAATCCGTCGGTGTGCTCCTCCACATAGGTCAGCAGCGCGAGCGCCACCCGTTCGACCCGGATCCGGGAGCGGTTCTGCTTCAGCGACGACGTCACCATCTCCAGCAGCCGCGACATCTCCCGATCCACGACCACCGCATAGAGGCCCTCCTTGCCGCCGAAGTGTTCGTAGACGACCGGCTTGGAGACGTGCGCGCGCTGTGCGATCTCCTCGATCGACGTCGCCTCGTAGCCTCGCTCGGCGAACAGGGCACGACCGATCTCGATCAACTGCTCCCGGCGTTGCGTTCCGGTCATCCGGGTGCGGACCGCCCTCTCGGGGGTGGCGTCCACGTCCGTGGGTCGGGGCACCGAGGCACCATCCTTTCCTGACACTCGCGACGACGAAGTGCCGCGGGCAGCGTCGAAACACTGCAGGTAGCACCCACTCTATCGGGGCGTTCGAGACAAATTTCCGCAGCGGTTCGACGGGCGGCGGGTCGGCATGCGAGGATTCTCTCGCGCAAACGGGCGTGACACCCCGTGTGTGTGGCAATCCGCCGTAGTGTAATGGCAGCACCTCTGATTTTGGTTCAGATAGTTCAGGTTCGAGTCCTGGCGGCGGAGCGGAGCCTGCGGAGCGAATTCCTGCAGGTGGAGCTGTCGAGAACAGTAAGAGCAGAACGATCCAGAGGGAGCTTCATGCCAGTGCAGACCGCCGTGGTCGTCCTCGCCGCCGGCGCGGGAACTCGGATGCGGTCGAAGACCCCCAAGGTGTTGCACACCCTGGGCGGGCGCACGATGCTGGCGCATTCCCTGCACGCCGCCGCGGAGGTCGATCCGACCCACCTCGTCACCGTCGTCGGGCACGACAAGGAACGAGTCGGGGTCGCCGTCAGCGCCCTGGAGACCGAACTGGGCCGCCCGATCGCGGTCGCCATCCAGGAAGAGCAGAACGGCACCGGGCACGCCGTCGAATGCGGCCTGTCCGCCCTGCCCGCCGATTTTCGCGGGACCGTGCTGGTCACCGCAGCGGACGTCCCGTTGCTCGACGGCCACACCCTGCACGCTCTCGTCGACGAGCACCACAGCGAACCCACCCCCGCAGCGGTCACGGTGCTGACGTTCACCGCTCCCGAGCCCCGGGGCTACGGGCGGATCGTGCGCCAACCCCACGACGGTGAGATCGCCGAGATCGTGGAAGAGGCCGACGCCACCGAGGAGCAGGCGGCCATCACCGAGGTCAACGCAGGTGTGTACGCGTTCGACGCCGCGTTCCTGCGCTCCGCGCTCGGGCAGCTCAACGCGAACAACGCGCAGGGCGAGCTGTACCTGACCGACGTCGTCAAGATCGCCCGCGAGGCCGGTGCACCCGTCTTCGCCGCCCACCTGTCCGACTCGGCGAAGGTCGCAGGCGCCAACGATCGAGTCCAGCTGTCGAGGCTGGCCGCCGAACTCAACCGCCGCACCGTCGAGAACTGGATGCGGGCCGGAGTCACCGTCGTCGACCCGTCGACCACCTGGATCGACGTCGGCGTCACGCTCGCTCGCGACGTCACCATCCATCCGGGAGTGCAACTGCTCGGCACCACCACCGTGGGCGAGGACGCGGTGATCGGTCCCGACACCACGCTCACCGACGTGTCGGTCGGCGAAGGCGCCAGCGTGGTGCGCACCCACGGCTCGGAATCGACGATCGGCGCAAGCGCCACCGTCGGCCCCTTCTCCTACCTCCGTCCCGGCACCGTCCTCGGTGCGTCCGGCAAGCTCGGCGCATTCGTCGAGACGAAGAACGCCGACATCGGGGCGCACTCCAAAGTTCCTCACCTGACCTACGTGGGCGACGCCACGATCGGCGAGCACAGCAACATCGGTGCGTCGAGCGTGTTCGTCAATTACGACGGCGTCGCCAAGAGCCGTACGGTGGTGGGGTCACACGTCCGGACCGGGTCGGACACCATGTTCGTCGCTCCGGTACAGGTCGGTGACGGTGCTTACACCGGCGCCGGCACGGTGCTGCGTTTCGACGTACCACCGGGGGCACTCGCGGTCTCCGGCGGGAAGCAGCGCAATATTGACGGCTGGGTGCAACGAAATCGGCCCGGTACGGCCGCCGCCGAGGCGGCAGCCGCCGCGGGACCGCACCACAGTTCAGATCTGCACGAAACCGAGAAGCAAGATTTAAAGGATGGCATAGAGCAGTGACCGCGAATTGGATCGACAACCAGAAGAACCTCATGCTTTTTTCTGGTCGCGCGCATCCGGAGCTGGCCGAACAGGTGGCGAAGGAACTCGACGTGCGGGTCACCCCGCAGACTGCCCGTGACTTCGCGAACGGCGAGATCTTCGTCCGTTTCGAGGAGTCGGTCCGCGGCTCCGACGCCTTCGTGCTGCAGAGCCACCCGGCCCCGCTGAACACGTGGGTGATGGAACAGCTGATCATGATCGACGCGCTCAAGCGCGGATCGGCCAAGCGCATCACCGCGATCCTGCCGTTCTACCCGTACGCACGCCAGGACAAGAAGCACCGCGGCCGTGAGCCCATCTCGGCTCGCCTGATCGCCGACCTCCTCAAGACGGCAGGCGCCGACCGCATCATCACGGTCGACCTCCACACCGATCAGATCCAGGGCTTCTTCGACGGCCCCGTCGACCACATGCACGCCCAGGGTCAGCTCGCCGAGTACATCCGCGGCAACTACGGCACCGAGAACATCGCCGTCGTCTCCCCCGACTCCGGTCGCGTCCGGGTCGCCGAGAAGTGGGCCGACACCCTCGGTGGCGCGCCGCTGGCGTTCATCCACAAGACGCGCGACCCGCTGGTGCCCAACCAGGTGAAGTCCAACCGCGTCGTCGGTGACGTCGAAGGCCACACCTGCATCCTGATCGACGACATGATCGACACCGGTGGAACCATCGCCGGCGCCGTGAAGATCCTCAAGGAGGCCGGCGCGGGCGACGTGATCATCGCCGCCACCCACGGCGTCCTGTCCGATCCGGCGGCCGAGCGTCTCGCCGCGTGTGGCGCCAAGGAAGTCATCGTCACCAACACGCTTCCGATCGACGAGTCGAAGAAGTTCCCGACCCTCACGGTGCTGTCCATCGCCCCGCTGCTGGCTCGCACCATCAAGGAAGTTTTCGAGAACGGCTCGGTCACGTCGCTGTTCAACGGCAACGCCTAGGCGCTTCGCGCCTGTGAGTGGTTGACGAGTCTCTGGACTCGTCAACCACTCACAGGCGTAGCCTTTCCCCTGTGTTCACCGGGATCCCCACCGCTGCTCTCGACTTCTACGAGGACCTCGAGGCAGACAACAGCAAGAGCTTCTGGACCGCGCACAAATCCGTCTACGACGACTCCGTGCGCGCACCCATGACCGCCCTGCTCGCGGAACTCGAATCGGAATTCGGCGCGGGCAAGGTGTTTCGCCCCTACCGCGACGTCCGGTTCTCCAAGGACAAGACGCCCTACAAGACCCATCAGGGCGGATTCGTCGAAACCCGCCCCGGTGTGGGCTACTACGTGCAGATCGATGCGGCCGGACTGTTCGTCGCCGGCGGTTTCTACTCGCATACCCCGGTCCAGGTCGGGCGTTTCCGTGACGCCGTCGACGACGACCGGAGGGGCCGCGAACTCGTCCGGCTCGTGAAGAAGGTTCGATCGTCGGGGTTCGAGATCGGTGGCGACACACTCAAGACCCGTCCCCGCGGCGTCGCCGAGGACCACCCGCGACTCGACCTGATGCGTCACAAGTCTCTCACCGCCAGCCGGAGCTACCTCTCCCCCGACTGGATCGAAACTCCCCGCGCCGCTGACGAAGTGCGCACCGCCTGGCGTTCGATGCGGCCGCTCGTCGACTGGCTGACCACCGTCATCGGCGCCGGAGAATGAAACTTACCGGTCGGGAAAACACGTGTGGCACACAGCGTTTGCGGAGCACTTTGCGAGCCTCGGCATGATCTTCGTCACGCTTGGCCACAGAACCGCAGGTCGTACTTACGGCGATGTGACTCGCACGCTCGAATTCCCCTACTGTGGCTCGTCGTGATCGACGCGCAGACTCTCTCCGGCCCTATCGATATCGCTGCAATTCGAAACGTCCGGCGTTGGTCGCCGGGGGCGTGCGTGTGGTGCGGAGACGACAACGCCGTCGAGATGTTCCGTAACGAACCTCGCTGTGGCACTTGCCGCGAGAAGGAATCGGTCATCGACGAGGCCCGCCGCTTCCTCGGCATGTACGGCCTGCGGCCGCTCGGCGGCACGTTGCAGTCGGACGATGACGAAGAGCGTGAGCACCGGGTCAACGCCCGCGATGCGCGCCGCGAACTCAACGAGATGAAGCTCGCGGAACTCCCGGACCCGGCCGCCGTGCGCAAGGCGCTCCGTCCCCGGGCGGCCAGCGTGGTGTCGGAGCCGCGCAGCACCGCTCATTCCGGAACGTCGTCGGCGTCTGCGTCGACCCGCCCGAGCACGTCCCGCACGTCCGCCACGCCGCCGGTGGCACCGGTGCGCACCGACGCCGTCGACGTCGCCGCACTGGAAACGCGCGTCACGGGCCTGCTCGATCAGCTCTCGGCCATCGACGCCCAGATGAACCTGATCGGTGAGCCCGCCGGCCTCGCCGCGCGTGCCCGGATCAGCGACCTCGAGAAGCAGCGCGCCACCGTGCTCCGCACCCTCGCGGCTCTGGAGAAGGCCCGGATCGCGGCCGGCCAGTAGGCCACCACTTTCGGGCTGCCGCAGGGTGATACTGTCGCCCTTCGTGCAGCCCGTCTCCTCACCCACCGCGCTCGTCATCGACGCGAAGAAGCCGCCGATGGGCCCGATGCTGGTGACCCCCAATGCCCGCATCAACGGGTTTCACGTGCCGCTTCGGTGGGGCCACAACGAGATTCCGGCGCCGCCGGGCGTGCACCACATCCAGATCTCGGTCCCGTGGATCTGGGAGCAGGGCAGGGCGCAGATCACCGTCGACAACCGGTACCACCCGGCTCCCCCGGTGTACTACGCGTCGCCGTTCAGCAGTTTCAGCAAGGGCGCCATCGACCATCGGCCGGTGAAGAATCCCGGACTGCTCGGGTTGCTGCTCATCCTCACACCGGTACTCGTCCTGATCCTCGCTGTCGTGGCGTTCGCCCTGTTCGGCTAGAGAGGTCGTAGCCCCACCATTGACACAATGGGTTATGTGTCTCACCATCGATACATGACCGCATATGTGTCGAGCGTCTCGTTCGTGCCGAGGTCCGGACAATCGTGGCGTGCTCCGTGGCAGATGTACGCCGGCCTGCGCGACCACGACCCCGTCCATCACGTCGTCCCTGAGGGCGCACCCGAGAACGACTACTGGGTGTTGTCCCGGCACGCCGACGTCTACGCGGCGGCCCGCGACGCCGAGACGTTCTCCTCCGCGGCCGGCCTCACGACGACGTACGGCGAGCTGGAGAAGATCGGCCTGCAGGACAATCCGCCGCTGGTGATGCTCGACCCGCCCGACCACACCGCGTTCCGCCGTCTCGTGTCGAAGGGATTCACCCCACGGCAGGTCACCGCCGTCGAGCCGGACGTCCGGGCGTTCGTGGTGGAGCGCATCGAACGACTGCGCGAGGCCGGTGACGGCGATGTGGTGAAAGAACTGTTCAAGCCGTTGCCGAGCATGGTCGTCGCCCACTACCTCGGTGTCCCCGAAGAGGACCGAGCGCAGTTCGACGGGTGGACCGAGGCCATCGTCGCGGCCAATGCGCAGGGCGACACGTTGCAGGCGACGGGTGCGGTCACCGATCTGATGGGCTACTTCGCCGGACTGATCGAGCGGCGGCGCACCGACCCCGGAGACGACACGATCTCGCACCTCGTCGCGGGAGGGATGGGAGCCGACGGCGACGTCACCGGGCTGCTCTCCATCCTCGGTTTCGCATTCACGATGGTCACCGGCGGCAACGACACCACCACCGGGATGCTCGGCGGCGCAGTCCAGTTGCTCACCGAACACCGGGATCAGCGTCGTGATCTGATCGAACATCCGGAGCTGGTCGGCGACGCCGTCGAGGAATTGCTGCGGCTCACGGCCCCCGTCCAGGGCCTCGCCCGAACGGTGACCCGCGACGTCGAGATCGACGGCATCGTCGTTCCCGAGGGACGGAAGGTGCTCCTGCTGTACGGCTCCGCGAACCGCGACCCGCGCCGGTTCGGGCCGGATTCCGAGGTCCTGGACGTGCGTCGCAGTCCGAAGCAGATCCTCACGTTCAGCCACGGGGCCCACCACTGCCTGGGTGCGGCCGCGGCGCGGATGCAGGCGCGGATCGCGCTCGAGGAACTGCTGGCCCGCTGCCCCGACTTCACCGTCGACATCGACGCCGTCGTCTACGCGGACGGCAATTACGTGCGCCGCCCGACGAGCGTCCCGTTCCGGGTGCGAGAAGCATGACCGCCGACTGGATGAGGGACGAACGCCCCCGCCTCGCCGCCGAGCGCATCCTCGACGTCGCGGCCCAGCTGTACGTCGAGAACGGCATCGCCGCCGTCGGTATGGCCGAGGTCGCCCGGGCGGCCGGATGCTCTCGCGCCACGCTGTACCGCTACTTCGACAGCAGGCAGTCGTTGCAGCTGGCGTTCGTCCACCGCGAGGCCCGGCGCATCGGCGCGCTGGTCGCGGACGAGGTGCCAGCGGCCGGCGACCCGAAGGACGTGATCGTGGAGGCGATGCTGGCCGCGATCCGGCTGGTGCGCGCCGACCCGACTCTGGCCGCCTGGTTCCAGCTCGGCGACTCCGGCCTCGCCGCGCAGATCGCCCACTCGTCGGACGTCATCGAGTCGCTGGGCACCGCCTTCCTGGGGCAGGCGGGGTTCTCCGGAGAGGAGACGTCCCGGAAGGCACGGTGGCTCGTTCGCATCATCGTCTCACTGCTCACCGTGCCGGGCGTCGACGACACCGACGAACGCACGATGCTCGAGCAGTTCGTCGCACCGGCGATCGCCGAGCACGACTCCGGACGCGCCCGACTCCTGCCACCGCCGGACGAACGGGACGCTCGTTCGATCTGACGCAACGAGCGTCCCGTTCGTCCGGGTGCGGGACCGTCAGCGCACCGCGCCCGCCTGCTCGTCCGCATCGACCTCGAGGGTCGTCCTCCGGTCGGATTCACCGATCCGCGCGAAGACGAGCGGCTTGCGGAGCCGCAGGTAGCAGTACAGGGCGATGTAGCCGAGCACGGTCGCGAAGAAGATCCACGCGACCACACCTCGTGCTCCGGACGGGAACGGGTTGAAGCTGTACCAGTACACCAGCACGGACCCGATCGCGGCGAGGACGGTCGCGAGTCCGATGCCCAGGCGCAGCGACCGCGACCGGACGGCGCAGTAGCCGGCCGCCAGCGCGGTGAGTCCGTAGGCGGCGATCAGCATGTAGCCGGCGTACGTCCCGAGCAGGCCGTACGACGTCTCCGCCGCGGTCACGACCACGCCGAGGAGCCCCGCCACCAGATAGATGGCGCCGAGGGTCGTCACCGCACCGGCGGGGGTGCCGTGGCGGGCGCTGACCTTGCCGAGGCGAGCGGGCAGCAGACCGTCGCGGGCCAGGGTGTACACGGTCCGGCTGGTGCCTGCCATGACGCCGAGAGTCGACCCGAAGAAGCTGATGGCGACACCGATGTCGATCAGATAGCCGAGCCACCCGACGCCGTTGTGCTCCGCCAGGGTGTCGAGGGGTGCGTTCATGTTCTCGATCGGGAACCCGCGGAAGCCGAGCACGATGATGTAGGTGGCGACGATGTAGAGCACCCCGCAGGCCAGGACCGATCCGACGACGGCGAAGCTGATGGCCCGCTTGGGATGACGCGCCTCGCGGCCCAGGGTGGCGGCGTGGTCGAATCCGGCGAGGGAGAACACGGAGAATCCTGCGGTCGCGAGAATCGCTGTGGCACTGAACCCGTGGAAGTCGAACTGCCTGCTGTCGATCGGACCGGTGTCCGAATTCGCGAGGACCACGATCAGGAGCACGACGATCACTGCCACCGTGAAGAATTCGATCACCAGCAGCAGCTTCGCGGACAGCTTCACCTCACGAAGGTTCAGGGCGGTCACCGCGACCGCGACGGCCCCGGCGCAGATGCCGAGTGTCCACGTGCTCGCGGGCAGACCCACCTTCTGCAGGAAGGCGTCGAGGTAGATCGCCGAGCCGATCACGCACGCGGGTCCCGCGACGAGTGACGACGCGAGGTGGGTGACCATGACGAAGAATCCGGCGGGCTTCCCTGCCGCGCGGGCCGCGAGTCCGTACGTTCCTCCGGTGGTGGTGAAGCGTTTGGCCAGCCAGCCGATGCCGCCGGCGAACCCGAGGACCAGGACCGAGGTCACGGCCCAGGTGATCCAGCTGAGGTTGCCGGCAATCGTGACGACGACACCGATCGCGAGGGCCAGCGTGGACGCGGGCGCCAGAATGCCGAGCGACACGCCGAACACTGCCCACGTCGGGAGGATTCCGCGCGGCAGCTGACCGGCCTCGGCGTCGGTGATTCCCGCCGAGGACATCATCGTGTCCCCCGTGGTGGATCCATCATGCACAGTCTTCATGAACGCTCCTCGCGGATGACAGGACAGAGGGTGTCGAATAGTTGGCTGGTGGGCCAGTTATGAATCATCGTGAGGGCGATCACACTCGATGTCAAGAGCGCGCCACCCCCGGGCGGCACCCCGCCGCGACGGAGAGAGGTGGGTTGACAGCCCCTGTGAGTGCCGCCACAATCTAAATTGACTGATGCGCCAGTTATCTATTTTCCGATCGACAGCAACGCGAGATCGAGGAGAGTCCCCTATGACCACTGTGGTGGCCGAGTCCGTCACACAACTGAGCGTGTTCTCCGACCCTGCCTCGGTAGCCGTCGTCGGCGCCTCCGCCGATCCCGCGAAGTGGGGCTATTGGCTGGCGAGCGGCGCCCTGACCGGCGAGCACCGCCGCCGAGTCCATCTGGTCAACAGGAGAACCGACACCCTCCTCGAACACCCATGCCATCCGAACCTGTCCGCCCTCCCCGAGGTCCCCGACCTCGTCGCCCTCTGCGTGCCGGCGCCGTTCGTCTCGGACGTGGTGGACGAGGCCCTCGCACTCGGCGTCCGCGGATTCCTCGGCGTCACCGCAGGAGTTCCCGGCGAAGCCGAACTCGCGGCCCGGATCCGCAGTGCCGGAGCACGACTCGTCGGCACCAACAGTCTCGGCATCTACGACAGCGCCACCGACCTCTCCCTGGCGTGGGGACGGTTCACACCCGGGCCGCTCGCCGTCATCTCGCAGAGCGGCCAACTCGGCTCCGAACTCGCCGCGCTCGGCGCCCGGTACGGCGTGGGCGTCTCCCGGTTCGTCTCCATCGGTAACCAGTCCGACGTCACCGCCGCCGAACTGCTCGCCGATCTCGGCAGCCACGACCCGACGCGCGTGATCGCCCTGTACCTCGAAAGCTTCAGCGACGGTGAATCCCTGTTCCGGACGTTGTGCGCCCTGCGCGACACCGGACGACCGACCCTGCTGCTGACGGTCGGCGCCAGCGCCGCGAGCACCCGCCTGGCGCGTTCCCACACCGGCTCCCTCACCTCTGCCATGGACGTCGTCGACGCCGCGTGCCGCGCGGCAGGCGTACTCCGCGTGAGCACCCCCGACGAGTTGATCACCGTCGCCCGGGCATTCCTCTCCACCACCGTTCCCGCCGGCAACCGCGTCGCCATCGTCGGCGACAGTGGCGGGCAGTGCGCGATCGCCGCGGACGTGACGAGTGCGAGCGCATTGACCGTTCCCGACTTCTCACCCGGGCTCGCCGAATCCATTGCACTGCAACTACCGACGGGCGCGGCCAGCAACAACCCGGTAGACCTCGCCGGCGCCGGCGAGCAGGATCTGGGAAGTTACGCGAGCGTCGTCGAACACCTTCTCCGTGCCGACGAGTCGGACGCCGTGGTGCTGACCGGGTACTTCGGCTGCTACGCGCGGGACGCTCCCAGTCTCGCCGAACGCGAAGCGGCCGTGGCCGAACGGATCGGCCGGGCATCCGCGGCGACGGGCAAGCCCGTCGTCGTCCACACCATGGCTCCGGAATCGAGCACCGCGCAGGCATTGCGGCGGCACGGCGTCCCCGTGTTCGACACGGTCGATTCCGCGGTCCGCGCCTTGTCCGGGCTGTCCCGCCTGCGACCGCCGCAGCCGTCGAATCACCCTCTCTCCGAGCCTGTTCCGCAGGACATGCTCCGGTCCGGCTACTGGGCCGCGCGTGAACTTCTCACCGAACTCGGTGTCACCTTCCCCGACGGCGGGGTCGTACGCACCCACGAGGAGGCGGTCGCACTGGCCGGCCGTCTGCGGGCCCCGTTCGTCCTCAAGGCGAGCTGGCTCGAGCACAAGAGCGAGGCGGGCGGGGTCGCGGTCGGCATCGACGGTCCCCAACAACTGGCGCGCACCTTCCAGGACATGCATGCCCGGCTCGGCGACGGTGACTACGTGCTCGAGGAGCAGGACACCCGGGCGGGCACCGTGGAGATCCTGGTCGGCGCACGCCGTGATCCCGACCTCGGTCCGGTGATCGTGGTGGGCGCAGGCGGCACCGAAACCGAAGTGCTCCAGGACATCCGTCTCGAATCGGCCCCCGTCGGACCCGAGGACGCCCTCGCGATGCTCGAAAACCTTCGGTGCATGCCGCTTCTCCGCGGATGGCGGGGACGCCCCGCGGTGTCCGTCGACGGCCTGGTCGACGTGGTCACGCGGGTGTCCCGGTTGATCGCGGAACGGCCCGACATCGCCGAGATCGAGTTGAATCCGGTCCGCGTCGCCCCGGACGGAGCGCTCACCGTCGACGCGCTCGTCGTGGCCGCCGAACCGACACCCGCCCCGTGAGTCCACATCCCGAGACAGCACAGGAGAACCATGCGATGACCGAGACCCACTCCCCCGGCCTCGTCCCGAACACCGCCGACGAATTCCGCGACCGCGTCGCCGTCGTCACGGGTGGCGGCTCCGGCATCGGACGCGCCGTCGCGATGCGGTGGGCGGCCGCGGGCGGCACCGTCGTCGTCTTCGGCCGCAGGCAGCACGCGCTCGAGGACACCGTCCGGGCGGCCGAGCGCGTCGGCGGCAAAGCCGAGGCCGTGGTGTGCGACGTGCGGGATTCCGACGCCGTGGACGCGGCGATCGACGGGGTGGTCGATCGCTACGGCCGCCTCGACGCCCTCGTCAACAACGCCGCAGGCAACTTCGTGGTTCCCAGCGAGGACCTCTCGCCGGGCGGGTGGAAGGCTGTGGTGGACATCGTCCTGAACGGCACGTTCTACTGCACCCGCGCTGCAGGCCGCCACATGCTGGCGACCGGTCGCGGCACCATCCTCAACACCATCGCCAGCTACGCGTGGCACGGTCATCCCGGCACCGTCCACAGTGCGGCGGCCAAGGCGGGTGTCGTCGCGATGACGCGCACCCTGGCCGTGGAGTGGGGCGGCCGCGGCGTCCGGATCAACTGCATCGCACCGGGACCGACCGAAACCGAAGGTGCCGGGGCGGCACTGTGGCCCACCGAACAGGACCGCGTCCGAGTGCTGTCGAGCGTCCCGGCCGCTCGCTTCACGACGCCGGAAGAGGTTGCCGAATCGGCGGCCTTCCTGCTCAGCGACCGCTCCGGCTACGTCACCGGAGAGGTCCTCGTCACCGACGGCGGTCAGTGGCTCGGCAAGTCCGTGTACACGGATTCGCGAGCGGCGGCCCGATGACCACCACGATTCACACTGCCTGGGAACGCGACTCGATCCTCGTCGGCGGGGACTGGATTCCCGTCACCGAGTGCACGGAGGTGCACGACCCGGCCACCGAGTCCGTGATCGGCCGGTCCGGGTCGGCCGGTGCCGCCCACGTCGACGCCGCCGTCGCGGCGGCACGCTCCGCCGGAACAGCCTGGGGTGCGAGCCTTCCCGAGGATCGCGCGGAAATTCTCGACGATCTGTGCACCCAACTGCGCGCGCGGAGGCAACTCCTCGTGGACACCACCGTCGCGGAAGTGGGAGCCCCGGTGACCGTGGCCGAGGAAGCGCACATCGACCTCGGTATCGAGATCCTCGCATCGTATGCGCGGCTGGCCAGGGACCTTCCCTTCCGGGAACGGCTGGGCCGGACGCTGCTGCTGCGCCGCCCGGCGGGTGTCGTCGCGTGCATCACGCCGTGGAACTACCCCTTCTACCAGCTCGCGGCCAAGGTGGGAGCAGCCCTCGCGGCGGGATGCACCACCGTCGTCAAACCGGCCGAGCTCACCCCGCTGTCCACCTACCTGTTCGCCGACGCCGCACTCGATGCCGGCGTTCCGGCGGGGGTCCTGAACCTGGTTCCGGGCAGCGGTCGCACGGTGGGGGCCGCACTGGCCGCACATCCCGGGGTCGACGTGGTGTCCTTCACCGGCTCCACCGCCGTCGGCAGGGGCGTCGCACACGCCGCCGCCGAATCCCTCACACGCGCGTGCCTCGAACTCGGCGGCAAGTCGGCCTCCGTGGTGCTGGGTGATGCCCCGCTGTCGGCAGCGGTCACCGCAACCGTCGATGCCGCCATGCTCAACTCGGGTCAGACGTGCAGTGCGTGGACTCGCCTCCTCGTGCCGCGCGCACGCTACGAGGAGGCGGTCGAACTCGCCGCCGACCACGCCGACACTTTGTTGGTGGGCGATCCCCGGGACCGCTCGACGCAGCTCGGCCCGGTGATCTCGGCTGCGCAGCGACGATCGATCGCGGAGGCGGTCGACGCGGCGGTCGCCGGCGGGGCCCGTCTGGCGGCGGGAGGGTCCGGCGTCCCTGCAGGCCTCGAGACGGGCCACTACCTGCGACCGACCGTGCTCGCCGACGTCGGACCGCACGACCCGATCGTGCGCGACGAGATCTTCGGGCCGGTGCTGGTCGTCCTCCCGCACGACGGCGACGAGGACGCGATCCGGCTCGCCAACGACAGCGACTACGGGCTCGGCGGCGCCGTGTGGTCGGCCGACCCGGAACGGGCCCTGAGCGTCGCGGCCCGGATGGACACCGGCCAGGTCGACATCAACGGCGCCCCGTTCAACCCCGAGGCCCCGTTCGGAGGCTGGAAGTCCTCCGGCCTGGGCCGGGAGCTCGGCCGGTTCGGCGTCGAGGAGTTCACCGAGCTGACGGCGGTGCAGCGCTGACCCGTCGTACCCCACACACCCCAGAGTCCACAGTCCCGCACCGACACAACCATATTCGAAGCGAAGGAACCGCGACATGACCACCACCAACATCCCCGCCTGGCCCCTGACCGACGAGCAGAAGCAGATCATCGAGCTGTGCCGGGACTTCGCGCAGAAGGAGATCCGGCCGCGCGGCCGGGAGGTCGACGAGGCGGATGTCGTGACGCCCGTCGACATCTTCGCCAAGGCCGCCGCGGTGGGCATCACCGATTTCATGATCCCCGAGGAGTTCGGCGGAGGCGGCATGAGCGACGTCTTCACCCAGTGCCTGGTGCAGGAGGAATTGTGCTGGGGTGACCCCGGCATCGGAAACCTCGTGTGCTCCAACGGCTTCTTCTCCGATCCGATCATGGTCCTCGGCACCGAGGAGCAGAAGAAGCAGTGGCTCGGCCCCCTCACCGGACCGAACGCCCCGATGACCTCGCTGGCCACCACCGAGCCGGGATCCGGCTCGGATGCGGCGTCGATCGTCACCACGGCCGAGCGCGTCGACGGCGGCTACCGGCTGGGCGGGCAGAAGGCGTGGATCTCCAACGCCGGCGCCGCCCGGTTCTACGTCGTGTTCGCGAAAACCGACCGCACCCAGCGGTCCGGTGGCGTCTCCGCGTTCCTCCTCGAGAAGGGCGCCGAGGGAATGACGTTCGGTGAGCCGATGAAGAAGATGGGCCAGCGCGCCATCGTGTGCCGGGAGATCTTCTTCGACAACGTGTTCGTCCCCGAGGAGAATCGTCTCGGCGAGGAAGGACAGGGCTTCTACGGTCTGATGGGCACATTCGACATCTCGCGGGTCGTGCTCGGCGCGGCCGCCGTCGGCGCCGCCCGCGCCGCCTACGAGTACGCCCTCGACTACGCCAAGACACGGAAGCAGTTCGGAGTGCCGATCATCGAGCATCAGGCCGTCGCCTTCCGGCTGGCAGACATGGCGACGCGGATCGAATCCGCCCGGCTGCTGGTCCATCACGCCGCCCGCATCATCGACAGCGGCGGCAACGCCCGGGGCATCGCCGCCATGGCGAAACTGACGGCGTCCGAGACCGCCATGTTCGTCACGCACGCCGCGGTGCAGACGCTCGGCGGTTGGGGCTATTCCCGCGAGTACCCCGTCGAGCAGTGGATGCGCGACGTGAAACTGGAGGAGATCGAGGAAGGCACGTCCGACATCATGAAGCTCGTCATTTCCCGGAACCTGGACTGACTTCTACGGGTGCGGGGCGGAGACACGACTTCGCCCCGCACCCGTCCGGGTACCCGCGCACCATCCGCACACGAACACTGCACAGCCCATGGGAGGGCATCGATGACAAGCCAGAACGGCGGCCGGGCACTCGTCGCGGCTCTCGCCGCACACGGAGTCGACACGGTCTTCGGAATTCCGGGCACCCACAACCTCGCCGTCTACGCCGCGTTGGCCGACTCGCCGATCCGCTCCGTCCTGACCCGGCACGAGCAGGGGGCCGGTTACGCCGCCGACGGATATGCCCGCGTGACGGGCAAACCCGGCGTGTGCCTGACCACCACCGGCCCCGCCATCCTCAATGCCGCTGCCGCAGCGGCGCAGGCGTGGTCGGATTCGGTTCCGGTTCTCTTCATCTCACCGGCCCTGCCGCTCACCCATCCGGGGAGGGGAAACGGCTACCTCCACGAGGTGAAGAATCAGCAGGCCGCGCTCGAGGCGATCGTGTCCTACAGCCACCGGGTGACCAGCGTCGCCGAGATCCCCCGCGCGATCGCCTACGCCTTCGCCGCCATGCGCTCGGGCAGACCGCGACCGGTGCACATCGAGATCCCGGTCGACATCCTCGACGCGGAAGCGGACGGGCGGATCGTGGCGCCGGTCGAGTCCGCTCCGCTCGCCGCTCCCCCGCACGCGGTGACCGACGCGGCGCAGCGTCTCGCCGCCTCGCAGTCTCCCGTGCTGGTCGTGGGCGGCGGGGCCCGCTCGGCGGCCCCGCAGGTTCGTGCCCTCGCCGAACGTCTGTCCGCGCCCGTCATCACGACGACCAACGGGAAGGGAGTCCTCGACGAGGACCACCCGCTGTCGGTGGGAGCAGGCGTTCACCATCCATCGGTCCGCGCGGTGCTCGAGACCGCCGATTGCGTTCTCGCCATCGGCACGGAATTCGCACCCTCCGATTTCTGGTACGGCCCGGTCGAACTGGATGACAAGCTGATTCGCATAGATGTCGACCCCACGTCGATGACCACGAACGCCGATCCCGCCATCCGCCTGCTGGGTGATGCCGGGACCACGGTGTTGCAACTGCTCGACGTCACGAAGATGCGCGAGGATTCCGGCGCCCACGAGCGGGCTGCGTCGCTCCGACAGGGGCTGCATGCCGATGCCGCCGCCGAAGGCGCTCCGTGGCTGGACATGATGGCCGCCATCGCACCGGCCGTCGACGAATCCACGGTGATCGCCGGGGACAGCACGATGGCCTGCTACTACGGTGCACTGTCGAACCTCACCGTGCACCGCCCCGGCGGATTCCTGTACCCGACGGGACAGGGAACGCTGGGATACGGTCTGCCCGCGGCGATCGGCGCGTCCGTGGCCGACCCGGACGCCCGGGTCCTGGCGATTCTCGGCGACGGCGGGGTGATGTTCACTCTTCCCGAGCTCGCGACGGCCGCGCAACTCCGACTGCCGCTGCCGATCGTCGTCGTCGACAACGGCGGCTACGGCGAGATCCGCAACGAGATGGCGGACCGCGGCGACACCGTCCACTCGGTCGCGCTCGGCGGCATCGACTTCCCCGCCGTGGCGCGGGCGATGGGTTGTCACGGACGGACAGTCGAGTCCTCCGGGGAGTTGACGGACGCGATCACGGCGGCGTTCGACGCGGACCGCCCGACTCTCCTGCACATCCGCGAGAACAGCAGGGCAACGCAGCAGGTGTGACGGCTACGCTGGTTCGGCCGAACTCTCGACTACGGTCTCTGTAGACGAAACGTCACATCCAAGGAGTTGAGAGCGCGATGCCACGCCCCAGCGTTGAAGCGGAACGTCGAGAACAGATCCTTCAAGCGACGTGTGAAGCCATCGCCGAACTCGGCTTCCGCGCCGTCCGGATCGCCGACGTCGCGGCGCGGGCCGGGGTGAGCAACGGGACGATCCACTACTACTTCGACTCCAAGGATGCGCTGCTGCATGCGGCGTTCCAGTTCAACTTCGAGCACTCGCTGGAACGACGGCGATGGATCATGGAGAAGAGCGACGTTCCGCTCGTGCGGCTCCACCGGCTCGTGGAGTCGTACCTGCCCGCCGGACCGGAGACGATCACGGCCTGGCGGGTGTGGGTGGAGCTGTGGGCCTCCGCACTCGGCAACGTCGAACTCCAGGAGCTCAACGACACCGTGTACGGAGAGTGGCGCGGGGTGGTCCGGGAGACCGTCGAGGCAGGCGTCGAACAGGGGGCTCTGCGGGTGAAGGATCCCGGGGCCGCCACCGACATGCTCCTCGGTCTTCTCGACGGCCTCGCGATCCAGGTGCTCACCGGCTCCACCCTGATGACTCCGACGCGGATGCGGGCCGTGTGCGACGACTTCATCGACGCCATCACCGTCGACAAGCACCGGGTCGCGTCGACCGCCGCCAAACGCACCGCGAAGTAGCCGTCAGAGCGCCGATGCGACGGTGAGCCCTTCCAGCACAGCTTCTTCCACGGTGCGCGGCGACAGGCAGTCGCCGACGGCATGGATCCGCTCCCGCGGAAACCCGTCGACCTCCAGCAGGTCGGTGACCGACGCATGTCCCTGGGCGAGTACCACTGCACTGACACCCTCGACCAGCACCGGCCGCTCGGTGAGCGTGTGCTGCAGATAGGCCGTGTCGTCGTCCGCACCGCGCAGCCGGACGTTGGGAATGATCTCGACCTTCGCCTCCACCGCCGCGGCCACCATCGCGTTCCGCACGTACTGCTGGAGGTGTTCGCCCGCAGCGTATCCGGTGACCGCGAGCGTGACGCGGTGGCCCAGCCGGGCGACGTGGTTCGCGACACCCAGCCCGATCCAATCGCCGCGCCAATCGGCGACGAGGACCCTGCCTGCGGGGAGTGTGCGCCCGCGGATCACGTCCCACGCCTCCACCACGTGCGGCTCGTCGAGGGTCTCGATCTCTGGCCGGAACGGCCGCGCGCCGGTCGCGACGATCAGCTCGTCCGGTTGCTCCGACCTGACCAGTCCGGGATCGACCGTCGTCCCGGTCACGAACCGCACGCCGGCCCGGCGCGCCTCACCCTCCAGGTTGGTGACGGCGCCACCGAACTCGCTCCTGCCCGGGAGCAGTTCGGCCAGCAGCACCTGGCCTCCCACCCGGGACGCCGCCTCGTA
The DNA here is from genome assembly GCF_026810085.1 of Rhodococcus sp. JS3073. Classification (NCBI taxonomy): domain Bacteria; kingdom Bacillati; phylum Actinomycetota; class Actinomycetes; order Mycobacteriales; family Nocardiaceae; genus Rhodococcus; species Rhodococcus sp. JS3073. Next base: position 1,712,144 of record NZ_CP113951.1, read on the forward strand.
CAGGGTCACCCGGTGCCCACGTTCCGCGGCCACCGCGGCCGCTTTCAGCCCACCCGGTCCGCCGCCGATCACCATGACGCTCTTCGGCCGGCGCGTGATCTGCAGAGTCCCGAAGCGCAGTTCGCGACCGGTCTCCGGATGCTGGATGCACGAGATCGCGCACCCTCGCTGAAAATGCCCCATGCACGCCTGATTGCAGCCGATGCACGCGCGAATCGAATCGACGTCGTTGCGTTCGGCTTTCGCCGGCATCGCGGGGTCGCAGATGAGGGCGCGGGTCATCGCGCACGCGTCGGCCTGCCCCTGCGCGATCACCGCGTCGCCCTCGTGGGGCTGATTGATCCGGCCTGCCACGATCACCGGAACCCGGACCACGGATTTGACGGCCGCCGCCAGCGGGGCCGTGTAGGCGGCGGACTCGGTCATCGGGGCGGCGATGTGTACCGCGCCCGACAGACTCGACGAACTCCCGGCGCACACACTGACGTAATCGAACAGTCCGTCCGCGTCCAGCGACGCGCACACCGCCTGTGATTCGTCCGGCCGCAGTCCGTCGCTGCCCATCTCGTCGCCGGAAATCCTCATCCCGACCACGAAGTCGCGGCCGACCGCCGCACGGACGGATGCGAGCGCCGCCCGGAGGAACCGCAGGCGATTCTCCGCCGACCCGCCGTACTGGTCCACGCGGAGGTTGGTGCGCGGATTGAGGAACTGCGCGGGTAGATAGCCGTGGCTCGCGACGATCTCGACGCCGTCGAGTCCGGCGCGCTGCAGTCGACGTGCAGCGTCGCCGTACCCCTGCACGACCGCGTCGATCTCGCCCGCCGTCATCGCTCTCGGCATCACGTGGAAGCGTTCGCTCGGCACCGCGGACGGTGCCAGCGCGACCGGAGTGGACCCGTCCTGCGACTCCAGGATCTCCCGGCCGGGATGGAAGATCTGCCCGACGACGACGCAGTCGTGGCGGTGACAGGCGTCGGCGATGCGCCGGTAGCCCGGGATACAGTCGTCGTTCGTCGCCATCAGCACGTGGGACGTGTAGCGGGCGGTCTCGTGAACACCGGCGACCTGGACCACGATCATGCCGACACCACCGGCGGCGCGGGCTTCGTGGTAGGCGACCAGTTCGTCGGTCACGTTCCCCTGCTGCACGAGCACGGTGTCGTGCCCGGAGGACACGACACGGTTCGCGAGCGTCACGTTCCCGATGCGAAGCGGGGAGAACAGGTGGGGAAAGAGCTGTGACGGCATATCTTTCACCTTTCGACACCGGCTGCGACCCGCGGCAGGCGGTCGTAGCCGCCGAGTCCGAGCGGCTGCACGAACATCTTGGTCAACACGGCATGGAGCGTGCCGGCGACGAGGAACGCCGGAATCGAGGCGGTGGTGTACGGAAAGATCGAGGATGGAATGTAGGTGACCGGATTGAGCAGCAGAGCGTACGTCGCCGCGCCGGCCGCCACGGAGGCGAACGCGAAGGCGTTGACACCGCCCCAGTACCCGTAGCAGGAGCGGGCACTGGGCAGGTACAGGTCGCGGATCCGCAGAACACCTCTACGCAGCAGGAAGAAGTCGACTATCTGCACGGCGCACAGCGGTGCCACGAGGATCGCACCCCAGGACAGGAATCGACCGTAGTTGTCGTAGACGGCCGAGGGGAAGAAGACGAGGATCGCCGCGGGTCCGAGGATGAATGCCACCAGCACCGGCCAGGGCGTTCCGCGGAGTAGCTTCCCGCCACCGCCTTTGAGCGCCACCATGGAGGCGTATCCCTGGGAGAGGATGGCGGTGACGTTGGCGAAACCGATGACGATCAGGGCCAGGACGCCCAGCACGACTCCCGCGAGCGGGATCATCCACTCGGTGGGATCCTCGAGGTTCAGCGCCAGCGCTGCAAACACACCGACGACGGCCGCGGCCACGGACGCGGCAAAGAGTCCGAGCCAGTTCGGCCAGAACGCCGCACGCGGACCACGGGTGAGCCGGGCGAGGTTTCCGATATTCGGCCACCACGCGAACCCACCGGCGATGTTCAGCTCGATCGCGACCATGAAACTGGTGTGCGGATCGCTCTCCGGGTCGAGCGGTGGCAGACTGGCCAATTCGGACCAGGATCGCTTGGTGAACACCATGACGAGAATCCCGACGATGATGAGGACGAGGACGGGTGCGATCACCCGGCACACCGACTCGACCGAGACCGGCCCCCGTGCGAGGACGAGCCAGGACAGGGCCACCGCCACCAACCCCAGCAGGCTCACTGCCGCACCGGTCTGGGAGATCTCGACCCCGAAGACGTTGTCGATGACGTTGACCAGGCCGTGCCCGAACATGATAGCCAGAACTGCCGACCACGCCGCCGCGAAGAGCGTGGACATCACGACCATCACGATTCGGGCGCCGTTGCTGCCGAACACGCTTCGCAGTCCGACGAACTGCTCGATGCCGTACTTCGCCGACGGCAGGCACGGCGCGAGCGAGACGAGGAAGACGCTGATCGCGTAGCCGATGACGATGCTCGCGATCGCCTGTACCGCGCCGACGTAGTACGCGACGGCCGCGCCCTGCAGAAACGCCCAGGTGGCCACGGCCAGGCCGATGTTGACCGCCGAGTAGTCCCAGAAACCCCAGATCCGCTCCGCCGGCATCAGTGGCAGTTCGTTCAGCGTGGCGTCCGTGCCGTCGTCGCCGGTTCCGCCCGCACTTCCCACTGCCGTGGCGCTGTCCTGCCGCTGCCCTTCCAGCATCAGTACCCCCACCACAGCATGACGGAGATCGTGGCGACGATCCCGGCGATCGCCGCCGCGACGTCCCGCCACGGAAGGTCGGGCAGGATCATCCCGCCTCCGCCGGGGGATTCCAGGAGGAGCAATCGCCTCTCGAGTTCCTGTTCGAATGAGTCGTCCACGCGATCCCCATTTCTGATTGGCGGGCCAGTTATCAATAGTCTGTGGCACGCGTCACATCGTGTCAACCCTCGAATCCTCGCGCAGGAAACCAGAATTGAGTATTGACTGGCGAGCCAATCAAGAACAGGATGCTGGGCATGATGAACACGAAGGATCACCCGACTGCCCTACCGGCCCGCGTTCGGACCGTTGTGGTCGGCGCGGGGTACGCAGGCCTGTCCGCCGCACTCTCGCTGCACGACGACGGCATCGACTCCGTGATCCTCGAGGGATCCGAACGAGTCGGCGGAAGGGTGTGCTCCGAACGGAGAAGCCACGGTGTCGTCGTCGACCACGGCGGACAATGGGTCGGCCCCACCCAGAAGCATCTGCTCGCCCTCGCCGAGCGCTTCGACTGCCCCACCTTCCCGACGTACAACACAGGCGAGCACATCGAACTCTGGCCCGACGGTGTGCAGCGGCGCTACACCGGCGCCGGTCCCGACGACGGCCCCGGCATGGCCGAATACCTGGCTGCCGCCGATCGCATCGACGAACTCGCGAGGACCATCGACCTCGACGACCCCACGGCCACCCCGGACATCGAGAAGTGGGACAGCGAAACCGTCCACTCCTACTTCGAGCGGACCGTCGCGAACGAAGACGCCCGTCGGCGACTCGCGCTCGCCGTCGAGGGCGTGTGGTCGATCGAGCCGCGCGATCTGTCGCTGTTCCATCTGCTGTTCTACGTCGCATCAGCCGGCGGATTCGACCAGCTGATGGAAACCGAGGGCTGCGCGCAGGAGCGCCGATTCCGGGACGGCGCACAGTCCACCGCGCTGGCCGTCGCACATCATCTCGGCGACCGGGTCCATCTGAATACGGCTGTGCGCCACATCGAGCGCACCACCGACGGTGTTCGGATCGAGACCAGCCGGGGAACGATTCTCGCCGACACCGTCGTCATGGCGCTGCCGCCGTCGGCCACCCAGCGGGTCACGTTCGCTCCCCCGCTGCCGGTCTCGCGCACACGATGGGTCGAACGCAGCCCGATGGGCGACGTAGCGAAGGTGCACGCCGTCTTCGACACCCCGTTCTGGCGCGCCGACGGACTGTCCGGCCAGGCGACCATCTACGGCACCCGCGCCGTCGGAGTCGTGTTCGACAACTCCCCCGAAGATGCCGGACACGGTGTGCTCGTGTGCTTCATCTACGGTGACCGCCAGCGGTCCTGGTCGGCGCTCTCCGACGACGACCGCCGGGCAGCGATCATCGACACTCTCGTCGAACTCTTCGGCGACCGCGCCGCGTCACCGGTCGACTACACCGAGAAGATCTGGCCGCAGGACCGGTGGGCCCGAGGAGGGTACGCAGCGAGCCCCACCCCCGGAACGTGGTTCGCGCACGGACACGACGGCTGGCGTGCTCCCGCGGACCGCATCCACTGGGCGGGCTCGGAGACCGCGAGCATCTGGAACGGCTACATCGACGGAGCGATCTCCTCCGGATCGCGTGCGGCCGAGGAGATCCGGAAGCAACTGTCCCGCTGAACCAACGGGACGCTCGTTCGATCTGACGCAACGAGCGTCCCGTTCGTCGGGGAAGGAGTGGCCGGGGAGAACTGCTCAGGGGACGAAGAAGTACCCCAGGCCCGGAACGATCGTGGCCGAGGATTCGCCGAGGACGGTCGCCGTCACGTGCCCCGATCCCGTGGGCACGTCGACCACCGGATCCTTCCCGGGCACTCCGAAACTGCCCGACGGAACGGTCACCGTTCCGGCCGCTCCCGTGCTGAGATTGAGCCACCGCACCACGGTGGCGGAGGTGTACGTCGTGCAATTCGCTCCCGGGGTGAACGCCGGGCACATGCTGGTGGCGGACAGCCGCGCGACGCCCGGTCCCGGACTCGCGCCGGTGGATGCGGCGAGTGAGACAGTGGCGAAGGGGAACGGGTCGCCGATGACCCCGGTGAACGGGAGCTGGAATGCCGTCGTGGTCACCGACACCGGATCCGGTACGGCGGAAGCGACGCCGGCCGACGCGGAGGTGAGCGCAACCGCTGCGGCGCAGGTGCCGACGATCGTGCCGAGACGTCTGTTCCTCGTTGCCATGCTTGTCCTCTCTCCAATGCAGACTCAGGCTTGCGGGGTGACGCGGAGAACCTGGTCGGCGGAACCGTTGTCCGTGGTGACGAGCAACGAACCGTCGGCGGTCGGGGTGACCGACCGGAGGCGGCCGTACTGATTCTGCAGGCCGAACGTCTGCGCCGTTGCCGACTGCCCGTCCGCGGCCAGACGGAGGAAGACCAATTGCTTCGTCTTGAGGCCGCCCATGACGAGTGCGCCGTCCCACGGCCCCCATCCGGAGCCGGTCACGAAGGCGGCGCTTCCGGTCGCCAGGGTGGTGCTGCCCGAACTCCACGCCGCAGCAAGGGCTCCGGGCACGCGCGAGGGATCCGTCATCGGCACGGATTCGTCGTAGATGCCGGGGATCCGATCGGGCTTGTACCCGTAGTTGCCTCCCGCGACCAGGAGGTTCACCTCGTCGTCCCGTGTCGTTCCCTGATCCACTGCGTAGATGCGACCCGTTCCGGGCTGTTGCGCGAGGCCCTGCGCGTTCCGGTGACCCAGTGTGTAAACGGGACTCGCCGGGTCCGGATTTCCGGCGGCGGGCGTGCCGTCGGTGTTGATGTGGAGAGTCTTGCCGCCCAGCGAGTTCGGATCCTGTGACACGGTCGGCTGCGCGGTGTCGCCGGTGCCGACGAACAGGGTGCCGTCGGCGGCCGTCAGTATCCGGCAACCGCCGTGACGTCCCTCGTTGACGGGGATACCGATCAGGATTGCGGCACCGCGGGTCAGCGTCGTCCAGCCGGCATCGACGGTCCACGACTGGATCCGGATGTCGGTGACACCGCCGCCCTGGAATCCCTGGCACGTGTACACGGTGCGTGCCTGCGCAAAGTTGCTCGCGAGTGCGATACCCATCAATCCGGTTTCGGACTGCGCGTACAGGTCCGAGAGATCGGCGGTGACCGGCCCGGTGCTTCCATCCGCACGCCGGACGAAGAACCCGCCCGACCGCTGGCCGGTGAGGACCGCGCCGTCCGGAGCCTGCACCGCATCCCACGGATGGTCGAGCCCGTCGAGGACCGGAGTGACCGTCAGCGCCGGAAGTGTGTCCTCCGTGGGTACTCCCGGGCCGTCGCTACCCGAGCCGAGGCTTCCCGTGTCGAGGCTTCCCGTGTCGAACGGGAGGGGCAGCGGCTGAGCAGAGACCTGTGCGGCAGGGAGGCCGATCGCGGCGGTGGTGGCGAGAGCGAGGACAGCGAGCTTCGAATGACGCACAAGTTCTCCTCGGGTCGATTGCGCACTGAACGGTCACTATAAGCGCGATCGTGCCCGAAGTTGATCTTGTCGGTCAGTTCCGCGCGGCGCACACCAGCGCGAAGCGGTCGTCGGGATCGGTCCAGGTGCGGTCGACGTCGAATCCCGCCTCCGCCAACTCCCGCCGGATGCCGTCGAGGGTGAACTTGGCCGAGATCTCCGTTCGTAGCTGCTCACCCGCGGTGAACTCGACATCCAGATCCAGTTCGCCGACGCGGACCGACATCGCACGCTCGGCCTCGAGCCGCATCTCGATCCACTCGTTGTCGGCGTCCCACAGCGCGACGTGCCGGAACTCGTCCACCGGGAAGTCGGCGTCGAGCTGACTGTTGAGTACCTGCAGTACGTTGCGGTTGAACTGGGCTGTCACCCCGGCGGCGTCGTCGTACGCGGGAACGAGGACGGCGGGGTCGATCACCAGTCCGACACCGAGGAGGAGGTGCTCCCCCGCTTCGAGGACGTCGGCGATTCCGGAGAGGAACTCCGCCCGCTCGGCGGGCACCATGTTTCCGAGGGTGCCACCGAGGAACGCGATCGTGCGACGACCACCGCGTGGAAGGTGGTGCAGCGACTCGGTGAAGTCGCTGACGACGCCGTGCACGGTCAGATTCGGGAAGTCCGCGCCGATCTGCCCCGCGGCGCCCTCGAGTGCGGATACCGACACGTCCTGCGGTACGTACGTATGGAGGTTTCCGCGGCGGGTGCCTGCGTCCAGCAGGAGCCGTGTCTTCTCCGACGACCCGGATCCGAGTTCCACGAGAATCTCCGGCGCCGCGACCTCGGCGATCTCTCCCGAATATCGTCTGAGCAGTTCCCGTTCCGTGCGTGTCGGGAAGTATTCGGGCAACGCGGTGATCTGCTCGAACAGCTCGCTCCCGCGGGCGTCGTAGAAGTATTTGGGAGGCAGCCATTTCGGGTTCGAGGTGAGCCCGACGGTGGCGTCTTTGCGCAGACCTGCCTTGAGCTGCTCGGGCTGCAGGTACACCTCGAGTGTCGGTGTGGTGGTCATCGTGCTCCCATCTCGAGCGGGGTGACGATCAGGTGTCCGGGGCGTGCGCTGACGAAATGACGGTCCGGAATCGATTGCCATGCGGGGTTGTCGTCGTAGGGTTCGGACATCACGATGGCCCGCTCGTCGTCGACGAGCGCCGACAGCGAGTGATGCCAGGTGGTGGCCCACAGTTCGCTGCCGTTGCCCAGCAGCAGATTCACTCGCGAGTTCGGGGCCGCAGCGACCACGGCCTGTACAAGTGAACACATCGCCTTTTCAGGGTCCTGCTCACCGAGCGCCCGGCGCAGGAGCAGCCACAGCGCGGCCGAATCGGTCGGCGCCTCGAGTTGCAGCAGATCGCGCACGGGGAGTTCCGCGGCGAGCCCCGCGAGCGACTCGGGCCACCCACGCACCACCCCGTTGTGACTGAAGGCCCAGGTCTCGTCGGAGAACGGCGCACAGGCCGTGTGCTGCACGGGCATGCCGACCGTCGCCGACCGCGTGGCGGCGACCACGGCGCGGGAGCGGATGTTCGGCAACATCTCTCGCACGGCGGGGTCGGACCACAGCGGCTGAGCACTGCGGTAGCGGGAGAATCCGTCCGTTCCCCACCACCCCACACCGAATCCGTCGGCGTTGATGGTTCCGCCGCCCCTCATGTCGCGTGGCGCGTAGGACTGGCACAGTAGCGAGTTCTCGCCGCGACCCAGGAGGTCGCCCACCGACTGTTCCGGTCCCAGATAGCCCAGGTGTCGGCACATCTCAGCGGTCGTCCCCCGGAAGGTCTCGGGCACAGCGGAATCCGGAGAAGATCTGTCTGCGGATCGGGTGGTCCCAGTTGCGGAACGTCCCACGGCACGCCACCGGATCGGTACCGAACGAACCGCCGCGCAGCACGCGGTAGTCGCCGCCGTAGAACACCTCCGAGTACTCGCGGTACGGGAACGCCGAGAAACCGGGATAGGGCTCGAAGGACGACGACGTCCACTCCCACACGTCACCGATCAACTGATGGACGCCGAGCGGGGACGCCCCCGACGGGTATGCCCCGACCACCGCGGGACCGAGGTGGCGCTGCCCGAGGTTGGCCAACGAGGAGTCGGGTTCGCCATCACCCCAGGGGAATCGGCGCGAGCGGCCGGTGAACGGGTCCCACCGCGCGGCCTTCTCCCATTCGGCCTCGGTCGGAAGCCTCTTGCCGTCCCAGCGTGCGAACGCCTCGGCCTCGAAGAAGCTCACGTGCACGACCGGTTCCTGGAGATGGATCGGCTCGGTCACCCCGAACCTCCGGCGCCACCAGGTTCCGCAGCCGTCGTTCTCCCAGAACTGGGGTGCATCCCACCCCGCTTCGAGGCGGTGCGCCCATCCCCGCTCACTCCACAACTCGGGCCGCACGTAACCACCGTCGTCCATGAACTCGAGGTAGCGGCCGTTGGTGACGGGGACGGCGTCGATCACGAACGCCGGAACGTGCACGGGGTGCGCGGATCTCTCGTTGTCGAGTGCCCACGGATCGTCCGACGTTCCCATCGTGAATTCACCGGAGGGAATGACCACTTCGTCCTCGTCGATCGCCCCGCCGACACGCGGCGCGCTCTCCGCGGCCAGCACTGCGGCACCGGAGCGCAGTTGATGGGTGGCGAGCATCGTTTCGGCATGCTGCTGCTCGTGCTGCGCGATCATGCCGAACGCGAATCCGTTCTCCTCGAGCGGCCGGCCACGGAACGTGCTGCCGTCGAGCACGTCCCACGCCTTGGCTCGGACAGTACGCACGTATTCCCTGGCCTCGTCCGGGGTCAGCAGCGGCAGGGACGGCCGGGAGTTCCTCGAATGTTTGAATGCGTCGTACAACTCGTCGATGTCGCGGCGGACCGGTTCCCGGCCACCGACGTCCCGCACGAGCCACAACTCTTCCTGATTGCCGATGTGCGCGAGATCCCACACGAGCGGGCTCATCAACGGGGAATGCTGTGCGACGAGGTCCTCCCCGTCCACACAGTCCGTCAACCCGGCGGTGCGCTCCCGCGCCCGTGTCAACACCGTCTCGATCTTTTCGCGGATACCCATCAGCGGTCCTCGCTCGGGGCCTGGCCCCGGCAACATCGTTCGGCGGCGGCGTCGAGCAGTCTGACGAATTCGGGATCGGGTGAGTACGCCGCCGCCAGGGACAGGAGAGCTGTTGCCGCAGCGCGCAGTTCGAGGTCGGCCAGACCGAACTCGGCCGCGTCCCGCCAGCGTTCGGCGGTGGGTAGCGCCGCGTCGAGCGCCTCGGCCATGGCACCCGGACCCGACAGCAGCGCGTCGATCGCCGCGATGGGTACCCGCCACTGGTCACCCGGTTGTGCGTCGAGGTAGCGCACCTCGAGATGACCGGCCGCACGAACGGGCGGGAACAAGGTGGTGAGGTGATAGTCGAGGTCGGCGGGCGTCGGGCGGCCGATCACGTCGTCCAGTGCGCCCTCGACCCAGTCCGCGAAAGTTGCACCGTCGGGCGCCGTCCAGTCCGTGCCGTCGTTGCGGATACACAGCAACGGCACGTCCAGCACCCACCCCGCATAGTCCGCGATGTGCGGGGTTCCGGTGGTGCGCGGCGAATCGAGTTCGAGCCACGTTCGCATCCGCTGCGACGCCCACTGGCCGTCGGGTACCCCGTAGAGCCGCGGCGAACACGCGAACGCCGCGATCAATGCCGGCCCGATGGCGTGCAGCAGGTGCCACCGCTTCTCGACGGCAACCGGATCGGCCCCGGCGTCCACGCTGATCTGCGTTGCGGCGGTGTTGCACATCATCAGCTTCCCGAAGGGCCCGATGCCGGTGAAGCGGGATTCCATGGCGCAGTACCGCGGCGATTGGAGGAGACGTTGCGCGGGCCGTCGGGTGTCCGCGGCCTCGGACGACATGAGGATCGATCGGGACGACAACAGTTCCGCGAGAACCGCCTGATCGGCGGCGAGATAGTCGCACAATTCGCGTGCGGAGTAATAGGGGGCGCTGGACAGTTCGATCTGTCCGCCGGGTTCGACCGTGACGGCGCTGCCACCGGGAAGGGGCTGAGCAGGAGAGGAAGGATCGATGGTTCTGGGGGTGTGCGGCCCGAGAGCTTCGGCGAGAGCGGCGAGGTCGGGTCGCACATAATCCGGCAGTTGCGCGGTCAGCCACTCCAATTCCGCGCCGATCAGCTGCGGTGGCCCCAGTTTGAAGCACACACCACCCAAGTACGCCTCTGCCGCCGGCCGCGACGTGAAACACGTTGCCTCGACGGACTGAACTGCAGTAGCCATTCGACCCTCCCCTTCGGGCGCCGCCTGAACGTCGTTATCGACATTAGAGCGCCTCGGCCGTCGATGCACGCCCCAACGGCATACTTTTCGAGGAACCTGCACGGGTACGTTCGAGTCCATTCACTGCAAATAGGGAGGTATCGGACATGCTCGACCTCGAGCAGGCGCGACGGGACACCCCGGGCTGCCTCGACAAGGTGTTCCTCGACAGCGCGGGCTCCTCGCTTCCGCCGACCCCCGTCCTGGATGCCGTGTTCGCGCACCTGCGCCGGGAGGCCGACGTCGGCGGCTACGTCGCGGCCGCCGAACGGGCCGACGATCTCGCGGCCGTGAAGTCGTCCCTGGGCCGGCTGATCGGGGCGAGCGCCGACAGCATCGCCCTGGTGGACAGTGCCACCACCGCCTGGAACGACTTCTTCCATGCCGTCCCGCTCCGGGCCGGCGATCGCGTGCTGATCTCGGAGGTCGAGTACGCCAGCAACGCCATCGCCGTCCTGCAGCGGGCGCGGTCCGTGGGCGCGACGGTCGACGTGATCCCCAGCGACACCGCAGGCCAGATCGATGTCGCCGCCCTGGAGGCGCTTCTCGACGATCGGGTTCGTCTCGTGTCCCTCGTGCACGTGCCGACCAACGGCGGCCTGGTCAACCCCGTCCGTGAGGTGTCGGAGCTGGCACATTCGCACGGCGCGCTGGTGCTGCTCGACGCGTGCCAGTCCGTCGGTCAGATCGCCCTCGACGTGGGCCAACTGGGCGTCGACGCACTCTCCGCCACGGGCCGCAAATGGCTCCGCGCGCCGCGTGGCACCGGCTTCCTGTACGTCCGGCCGGAACTGGCCTCGACCCTCGAGCCTGCCGCCCTCGACCTGCACAGCGCGGAGTGGACCGCGGCCGATGCGTACCGGCTCGCGACCGATGCGAGCCGGTTCGAATTCTGGGAGTGCGACGTCGCCGCACGCCTCGGTCTCGGGGTGGCGGCCGACTATCTCCTCGACCTCGGTGTGGACGACGTCGAGGCGGCCGTTGCGGCCGGGGCCGAGCACCTCCGGTCGGGGCTCGCGGCGATCCCCGGTGTCACCGTGCGCGATCTCGGCGCCCGCCGCTGCGGAATCGTCTCGTTCACCGTCGACGGGTTCGATCCGGGCGACGTCCGGAAGCAGCTGGCCGCCCGCAACGTCACCGTCACGGCCAGCCTGCGCGGATCGACACTGCTGGACATGAGCGCCCGCGGACTGGACGCGGTGGTGCGGGCGTCGCCGCACTATTTCTGCTCCCCGGACGACCTCGACCGGTTCCTCGCGGAGGTGCGGACACTCGCGAACTAGGCGCAGTAGGCTGAATTCACCCGAGAACCAGGACTTCGCGATGACGGACCAGGGATCACCGGCGCTGCCACGCTTCGCTGCGGAGAAGGTCGTGCAATTGCAGACGCGCAAACGCGACGGCTCGTGGGTGGACACTCCCGTCAATTTCGCCGTGAAGGGCGATCGGGCGTACTTCCGCACCCCGGGCCGGGCGTCCAAGAACAAGCGGCTGCGCAATTTCCCGGACGTCCGGATCCGCCCGTGCACGTGGTCCGGCAAGCCGACGGGTCCGCAGGCGCAGGCCACGGCGCGACTGCTGTCCGGTGAGGAGGCGCGGGCCGCGGGCGCCCTGATCGACGAGAAGTACCCGGTGGTGCAGCGGATCGGGGTGCATCTCGCGCACCGGCTGGCACGCACGTCGACGCTGCACTACGAGCTGTCCGGCGTGACGGACCTCCCCGGACAGCCGGGCCCTCGCCGACCTCCGGACTCGACGTCCCACTGACCGGGAGATCCACCGAATCGGGTTTTGTAACAGGTTACAGTTTGAGGGTAACCCACGTCACACCTCGCCTGTGACCGCCCGAGAGGACTTCCACCCATGGTCGACGCCACACCGATCCGCCCCCGGTCCGCAGCAACGGTCGCCGATTGGGATTACGAGGCCGACGTCGTGGTCGCCGGTTACGGCATCGCCGGTGTGTCCGCCTCCATCGAGGCCGCGCGCGCCGGCGCCGACGTCCTGGTCCTCGAACGCACCAGCGGTTGGGGCGGCGCCGCCGCTCTCGCCGGCGGCTTCATCTACCTCGGCGGAGGGACGCCGCTGCAGAAGGCGTGCGGGTTCGACGACTCCCCCGAGAACATGAAGACGTTCATGATGGCCGCGCTCGGCCCGGGGGCCGACGAGGAGAAGATCACCGACTACTGCGACGGCAGCGTCGAGCACTACAACTGGCTCGTCGACTGCGGTGTCCCGTTCAAGGAAAGCTTCTGGGGCGAACCCGGCTGGGAACCCCCGTTCGACGACGGACTCATGTACTCCGGCGGCGAGAACGCGGCGCCTTTCAACGAGATCGCGACCCCCGCACCGCGCGGCCACGTTCCGCAGATGGACGGCAAGCGGACCGGCGAGAAGGGCGGCGGCTACATGCTGATGAAGCCGCTCGTCGAGACCGCCGAAAAGCTCGGGGTCCGAGCCGAATACGACATGCGCGTCCAGACTCTCGTCACGGACGACACCGGTCGCGTCGTCGGGATCGTCGCCAAGCAGTACGGCAAGGAAGTGGCAGTCCGGGCGCGCCGCGGCGTCGTCCTCGCCACCGGCAGCTTCGCCTACAACGACAAGATGATCGAGGCCCACGCGCCGCGGCTCATCGGCCGCCCCGGTGCCGCCATCGAGGAACACGACGGACGGTCGATCCTCATGGCGCAGGCCCTCGGCGCCGATCTCGCCCACATGGACGCCACCGAGGTCGCGTTCGTCTGCGACCCCCAGTTGATCGTCCGCGGCATCCTCGTCAACGGCCGGGGGCAGCGCTACGTCCCGGAAGACACCTACTCCGGGCGGATCGGCCAGATGACCCTGTTCCACCAGGACAACCAGGCGTTCCTCATCATCGACGAGGCGTCGTACGAGGAGGGCGCGGCCGCCACCACGGCCACGCCGTTCCTGCGCGTCCAGCCGAAGTGGGCGGCGGAGACCGTCGAGGAACTCGAATCCGACATGGGCCTGCCCGCCGGCGCACTGCAGTCGACCGTCGAGGTGTACAACAAGCACGCCGCCGCAGGATCGGACCCGTTGCTGCACAAGAAGTCCGAGTGGGTGAAGCCGATCGGCACCCCCGTCGCGGCACTCGACCTGCGCGGGTTCACCCTCGGCTTCACTCTCGGCGGACTGCGGACCACCGTGAACTCCGAGGTACTGCACGTCTCCGGCGAACCGATCCCCGGCCTCTTCGCGGCGGGGCGGTGCACGTCCGGCGTGTGCGCGGGCGGTTACGCCAGCGGCACCTCCCTCGGCGACGGCAGCTTCTACGGCCGCCGCGCCGGCATCAGTGCGGCGGGGCAGGCCTGACCGGGCCTACCCGACGAGCCGGACCGTCACACCGGCTGCGAACCGGTAGGGCTGGGTGCTCAGTACCGCGCCGAGACTCTTGCGCAGACGCGAGACCTCGGCGCGGACCGCCACCACGTGGTCGCGGTCGCCGAACAACGCTTCGCTGAGCGAGGCGGCGTCGACGCCCGCCGGTCCCGCGACCGACAGCACCCGCAGGATCTGGGCGTGCCGGGGGGAGAGCGCCCGCGTCCAGTTGACGTCGCCCCGGACCGTCACGTGCGGCGCGTCACCGAGGTCGAGTTCCAGTTCGATGGCCGCCCCGTCGACGCGCCTGCGCACCAGCCAGCCGTCGCCGAGCGGTTCGGGCACGCACAGCCCGAGCCCCGGGACGAGCAGTGGCCGGTCCAGGCTCGGCGGCGCGACCCGCTCCGGCGCCGCGATGCCACTCGCCTCCGCGACCCACCCGTGCTTGTCGACGACCAGCGCCGGACCACCCGCCGACGCCAGCAACGGTGCCGCCCGGCCGCGCAGCTTGTCCAGTTGCGCCGTGTGCTCACGCCACAGCGTCGCCTCTGCCAGGCGCACCGCGGTACGGACGAGCGCGACCGTGGTCGGGTGAACGGACATCGCCGACCCACTGATGTCGACCACGCCGAGGATCTCACCGGTGCGCGGGTCGTGCACCGGCGACCCGGTGCACGACCAGCCGTGATGTGAAGGGGCATAGTGTTCGGCCGAGAACAGTTGCACCGCAGCATCTTCGATCAGCGCCGTGCCGATCGCGTTGGTACCGACCGCCTGCTCCGCCCAGCGCGCACCCTCCGTGAACCCGAGGGCATCGGCCGCTTTCCGGACCCCGCGGGATCCTTCCCGCCACAACAGGACACCGTCGGCGTCGGCGATGACCACGATGAAGTTCGCGTCGTCCGCGACCTGCGTCAGCGTGCTGCGCAGTTCCGGGAGCACCGTGCGCAGCGCCGTCCGGGTACGCCGCGCCTCGATCTCGGAGAAGTCGGCGGGCTCCACCTCCGCGCAGTGGTCCGGGCTCACCCCGCCGGCCTGCAGTCGGGACCACGACCGCGCCACCACGTCCCGCGGAAGCGCGGGCGGCTGCTGCCCGGACAGCACGGCGTCGTGCACCCGGCTGAGCAGCCGCGCATGCCGCGGCAGATCCACACCGGTTGCCACTGCGGTCAGCCGGTCTGTGGTCGGACGTTCAGCGCTCACAACGCCGAGGCTACCCCCGGCGCTGTGAGCCACACCACTGTCCGTCATCGGATCGGCTGCAACCCTTCCTCCTGAGCCTCGATCTGGACGGCCAGATACTTCGAGTAGTGCCGCGACCGACCGGCATCTCGGTGCCGCCGGCGAACAGCTGGAATGCTCGATGGTTCCCCCGAACGTGTCGGCGATCGCGATCTGCGGAATGTTCGGCACCCCACTCATTCCCGTGGCGGGACGACGTGCCGTGGGTGCAACGTGCGGGTGCACCGGTGGCGTCGTCATAGCTGCCGCGGGTGAACTCGGTTCCCATCCGCACGTCGAGTTCCATTGCGTCGGCGTAGAACTCGAACCACTTCGCGAGCCGCCCTTGGGCGAACACCGGCCAGTGGTCGGGGGAGTTCAGGTACGGCAGGTGGTCGTACCAGACCAGATCCAGGCGCGCCGCTCGCCGTCGTCGTCGCGCCACAGCCGAACGACACCGCGACCGCCGAATCCGGTCAGCCACCGCCCGGCGATGTGTCCCGGCTGCGGGATGGTGGCGTCGAGCGTGGCGGTCACCAGGTCCTCCGCCGTCGGGAATCGAGACGTTCGATACCTCTGGGATACGGGCCACGGCGCCGCGCAGCCCGCCCGAGGAGACCCGATTAGCAGGTCAGCGGGCCATCCGGTAGAGTTCCATAAGTTGTCTCGGCGAGGGTGAACCAGAAGTTCCCATTGACTGGCTCACCGTGATCGACGCGGCGACGGCTCTGCTCGAGCGTTTCGCTCCTGGCCGTCGCGTGTTCGTCCCTCGTCGACTCGAACCGCCCGCCAGTTACCACCGTGAGTTGTAGGAGCCGTTTCACCATGTCTGACGAAAATCGCCTCGTAGCCGCCGTGCGCACCGAGTTCGGCAAGGGTGCCGCCCGCCGCGCGCGCCGCGACGGCCAGGTCCCCGCGGTCCTGTACGGCCACGGTGAGGACCCCCGCCACCTGAACGTCCCCTCCCGCGACTTCGCCGCCATCCTGCGCGCGCACGGCACCAACGCCATCCTGACCCTCGACATCGAGGGCAAGGAGCAGGTCGCGCTCACCAAGTCGGTCGTGGTTCACCCGATCCGTAACTACATCGAGCACGCCGACCTCCTCGTCATCAAGAAGGGCGAGAAGGTCACCGTCGACGTTCCCGTCGTCGTCACCGGTGAGGCCGCTGCCGGCACCCTGGTCGCGCAGGACGCCGCCACCATCTCCCTCGAAGCGGACGCGCTGCACATCCCCGAGCAGATCGAGGTCTCGGTCGAGGGCCTCGAGGTCGGCACCCAGATCCTGGCCAACCAGCTCGAGCTGCCCAAGGGTTCCACCCTGCAGGCCGACGAGGAACTGCTCATCGTCAACGTCGTCGCAGCCCCGACCGCTGCCGACCTCGAAGAGGAGACCGGCGAAGCCGCGGCCGAGCCCACCGAGGCTCCGGCCGAAGAGGGCGCCGAGGGCTGATCCTCTCGCAACCGCACTGATGTCGGCGGCGCGTCGTCCCGGATTGTCCGGGGTGACGCGCCGCTGTCGTCTGACACGACCCCCTCACGCACGGAAGGACCCTGTCGGTGAGTGAAGACACCGCCCTGGTGGTGGGCCTGGGCAATCCCGGACCGCAGTACGAGAAGACCCGGCACAACGTCGGCTTCATGGTGGCCGGCGTGCTGTCCTCTCGCATGGGTGGCAAGTTCAGCGCGCACAAGAAAAGCGGCGCCGAGATCGTCCAGGGACGACTCGAGGGCCGTCCGACGATCCTCGCCAAACCGCGGTCGTTCATGAACCTGTCCGGTTCCGCCGTCGCCGGCCTGGCCCGGTTCTTCTCCGTCGATCCGGGCAATATCGTGGTCATCCACGACGAACTCGACCTCGACTTCGGGACGATTCGCCTCAAGCAGGGCGGCGGCGAGGGTGGGCACAACGGACTGCGGTCCATCTCGAGTGCACTCGGCACCAAGGACTATCTGCGCACCCGCGTCGGGATCGGTCGTCCCCCCGGACGGATGGATCCGGCGTCGTACGTCCTGAAGCCGTTCTCGTCGGTGGAACGCAAGGAACTCGACCTCGTCTGCGAAGAGTCGGCCGACGCCGTCGAACTGGTCCTGCGCGTCGGGCTCGAGGCCGCGCAGAACCGCCTGCACTAGGCGCTTCGCGCCCGTGCGTGGTGAGCGAGTCCAGAGACTCGTCAACCACGCACGGGCCCGAAGGGCCTAACTGACCAGATTCGCCGACGTGGCGCGGCGGAGTTTGCCCGACGACGTCTTGGGGATGCTGCCGGGGCCGAGGACGGCGACGGTGCGGGGTCGCACACCGACCTCGGAGAACACCGCATGCACGACCTCGTGCTCGATGCGCTTGACCACTTCGGGGTCCTGGTAATCGTTGGTTTCGACCGCGACGGCGAAACTTTCCCGCTTCTGCCCCGCGTCGAGGCGGACGGCCACCGCGTTGCCGGGACGCACTCCGGCGACGGTGCCCGCGGCCCGCTCGATGTCGGTCGGGTAGATGTTGCGGCCACCCATGATGATGACGTCCTTGACGCGACCGCACACGACGACGAGGCCCTCTTCGGTGAAGTAGCCGACGTCGCCGGTGTTCAGCCAGCCGTCCGCGTCCTGCGCGGGCTTGTGCCCGTCGACCGTGATGTATCCGGGGGTGACCGCCTTGCCGCGGACCTCGATGATGCCGACACCGCGGGTCGGGAGCAGGTCACCCTCGCTGTCGACGACGCGCCCCTCCAGGTTCGGCACCATCTTTCCGAGAGTGGCGAGGGCACGCGCGTTCGGTTTACTCGACGGGACGGCGCGTTGCATCGCCTCGAGGAGATCCGGGTCGACGAGGTCGAGGACCTGGCCCTGATCCGGATCCGGGATGGAGACGGCGAGGGTGGTCTCGGCCATGCCGTAGACGGGGGCGAGTGCGGACGGGTTCAGGCCGAAGCGGGCGCCCGCCTCGGCGAGCTTGTTCATCGTCTCGGGGTCGACGGGCTCGGCACCGTTCCACATGTACCGGACGGTGCTGAGGTCGACGGCGCCGTCCTCCGCCTGCTTGAGGCGGCGGGCGAGCAGCGAGTACGCGAAGTTGGGGGCGGCTGTGACTGTGCCCTTGTACTTCCCCATCAGTTCCGCCCACAGCAGCGGCGTGCGGAGGAAGTCCATCGGGGTGATGCTCACGACCTCCGCGCCGACCTGCATCGGCACGCTCAGGAACCCGACCATGCCCATGTCGTGGAACAGGGGCAGCCAGCTGATCATCACGTCGTCCTCGATGGAGAACTTGATGCGGTCGATCATGGCGTACGCGTTGGTGTAGAAGTTCTCGTGCGTGATCTGCACGGCCTTGGGCGAACCGGTGGAACCCGACGTGAGCTGCTGCAGCGCGATGTCGCTCTCGAACGTCTCGACCGGGTCGGTCTCCGTGCCCTCGTTCAGCTCGGCCACCGTCACCACGGTGATGCCGCGCTCCTCCAGCAGCGGCTTGGCGGCGTCGAACGGCGCACCGAGGATGACGGCCTTCGCCTGGATCATGTTGATGACGGTCTCGGTGTCCTTGGCCCACACGGCCAGGTCGGTGCGCGGCGTCGGCTGATGCAGCATGGTGACGGACGCCCCGCGCATCCAGGTGCCCTGGCAGGAGGGTGCGATGTCGACGGGCTGACCGGCGAGGATGCCGATGGCGTCGCCGTGGCCGATACCCGTCTCGGCGAGCGCCCCCGCCATGCGGCGCGCGGCCTTGTGGATCTCGCCCCACGGCTGCCGCAGCGGCGCGTCGGGCTCACCCGTGTTGAGGCCACGGGTGCTGCTCGCCGCGGTCGCGTACATCTCGTCGGTGAACTTGCTCACAGTCTTCCTCCTGCACATACGGGTGTCCGAACGCAGAAACGGTGAACTCCGGAGCGCCCCGACGACTCACCCATATAAATCCCTCACCGGCCTCCGATCGTTACTCCTCCCTGGATGTGACTGTGCTGCGAGTACGTATTCGGCACCCGAGTAACCTGGTATGCGGCCACACGGCCTTCCTGCACGCATCACGTCCCCCGAGAGGTTCTTCGTTGACTACCCCGTCCGACTCGGCCGACACCATTCCAGCCGAGGGGGCGCCTGTCGCCACGTCCGGCTCACCGGAGGGGAAATCCGAGAAGGGTGTCCGGGCGGAGGCGTCGCGTCGCCGCACGTTCGCCGTGATCTCCCATCCCGACGCCGGTAAGTCGACACTGACGGAGGCTCTCGCACTCCACGCGAAGGTCATCTCCGAAGCGGGTGCGGTCCACGGCAAGGCGGGCCGCAAGTCGACGGTGTCCGACTGGATGGAGATGGAGAAGGCCCGCGGTATCTCGGTCAGCTCCACGGCCCTGCAGTTCAACTACCGCTCCACCGAGGCGTCGGCGGACGACCCCGTCGACAACGTGATCAACCTGGTGGACACTCCCGGTCACTCCGACTTCTCGGAGGACACGTATCGCGTTCTGACCGCGGTCGACGCCGCGGTCATGCTGATCGACGCCGCGAAGGGTCTCGAACCGCAGACGCTGAAGCTGTTCCAGGTGTGCCGTCACCGCGGAATCCCGGTGATCACCGTCATCAACAAGTGGGACCGGCCGGGCCAGACGCCGCTGGAGCTCCTCGACGAAATTCAGGAACGCATCGGTCTCACCCCCACTCCCCTGTACTGGCCCGTCGGGATCGCCGGCGACTTCCGGGGCCTGCTGCGGCGCGGCGAGGACGGTGCCCCGCGGGAGTACATCCGGTTCACCCGTACCGCGGGTGGCGCGAAGATCGCCCCGGAAGAGGTCATGGACGCCGACGCCGCCCTCGCGAAGGAGGGCTCCGAGTGGGAGACCGCCGCGGAGGAGAGCGAGCTGCTGTCGGCCACCGGCCAGGACCACGACCAGGAACTGTTCCTCGGCGGCCAGACGTCACCGGTGATCTTCGCGTCGGCGATGCTCAACTTCGGTGTCCGCCAGATCCTCGACACGCTCGTCGAGCTGGCGCCGCCGCCGCGCGGCCGGGAGGACGTCGGCGGCACCCCTCGCGAGGTCACCGACCCGTTCAGTGCGGTCGTCTTCAAGGTCCAGGCCGGAATGGACACCGCGCACCGCGACCGGCTGGCGTTCATGCGCATCGTGTCGGGCGTGTTCGAGCGCGGCATGGTGGTCACCCACGCCCAGACCGGCAAACCGTTCACGACGAAGTACGCGCAGACCGTGTTCGGTCGCGAGCGTTCGACCGTGGAATCGGCGTACCCCGGCGACGTGGTGGGACTGGTCAACGCGACCGCGCTCGCACCCGGCCACACCCTGTTCTTCGAGAAGAAGGTGGAGTTCCCGCCGATCCCGTCGTTCGCGCCGGAGCACTTCTCCATCCTGCGGGCGGAGAGCGCGGGCAAGTACAAGCAGTTCCGGCGGGCGGTGGATCAGCTCGACTCCGAGGGTGTCGTGCAGATCCTCCGCAACGACCTGCGTGGCGACGCCTCGCCGGTCATGGCGGCCGTCGGTCCGATGCAGTTCGAGGTGGTCGCGGCGCGGATGAAGGCCGAGTTCAACGTCGAGGCCCGGATGGAACCTCTGGGCTATGCGTTGGCGCGGCGCACCGACGCCGAGTCGGCCGACGAGCTGAACCGTCAGCGCGGCGTCGAGGTGTTCACCCGCTCGGACGGGGTGATGCTGGCACTGGTCAGCGACAAGTGGCGCCTGCAGTACATCCAGAAGGAACTGCCCGACCTCACGCTCGAGCCTCTCGTGGCCGCCGCCGACTAGTGTCCACGAGCCGCTGACGAACGCTTCGACCATCGACGGGGTCCCCACCCCGCCGATGGTCGAAGACGTTACTGCGCCAGCACCTTCCGCCCCGCCGCCACGATCTGCTCCAATTCGTACCGGTGCTGCGCGCTGGCGTCGACGAGCGGCGCCCGGACCGATCCGGCGTCGAGGCCGGTGAACGTCACACCCGCCTTCACCAGCGCGACGGCGTATCCGGGGGTGGTGTCGCGAAGCCGGACCAGCGGATGGAAGAACTCGCGGTTGAGCGAGGCGACCAACTCGGTGTCGTCCTCCTCGAGCGCCCGGTAATAGGCGAGAGACACATCCGGAGCGAATGCGAACGTCGCGGAGGAATAGAGCGTGACGCCGATGCTCCGGTAGGCCTGCTGCGAGACCTCCGCGGTCGGGAGTCCGTTGAAGAATTGAAATTCTTTGTCGCCGAGAGAATCACGCAGAGTACGCACGATTCGTGACGTCAGGTCGAGGTCACCGACGCCGTCCTTGAACCCGACGACCTTCGGCAGTCGCGCGACCGCGAGAGCACTCTGCTCGGTGAACTGACCGTTCGCGCGGTGGTACACGATGACCGGGAGGTCACTCGCCTCCGACACCTGCTTCACGTACTCCACCAGGCCCTGGGCAGGGGCGCCGACGAGGTAGGGCGGCAGGAGCAGGATGCCGTCCGCTCCCGCCTCCTCGGCGATGGCCACGAATTCCTTCGCGACGGGCAGGGCTCCACCGGCGCCGGCGAAGACCGGGACACGGCCCTTCGTGGCCGTGACGACCGTGTCCACCACGGTCCGGAACTCGGCCGCGGACAGCGCGTGGAACTCGCCGGTGCCGCACGCGGCGAACACTCCACCCGGCCCGGCCGCGACGCCGGATTCGATGTGCTGTGCCAGTGCGGGAAGGTCGACGTCGCCGTTGCTGTCGAACGGTGTGACGGGGAAGAACAGAACTCCGTCAAGCATGGTTGACTCCTTGAATCATGTCGGGTGTGGCAGTCGAAGAGCTGGGTCGCGACTAGTCGACGAGTCGTTCACCGGTGACGGTGGAGAACAGGTGGGTGCGCTCTGCCGCGTACGACAGGGTGATCACCTCTCCGCGCCTCGGCGGGATGCGACCGTCGGCACGAACGACGATGGGCTGCTTGCGCCCGTGGATGTCCGCCTGGCCGTAGACGTACGCGTCGGCGCCGAGTTCTTCGACGACGTCGATGGTGACGTCGAGTCCACTCCCGGTGGTGATCACGAGATCCTCCGGACGCACACCGAGCGTGACCGAGCTTTCGCCGATGCCCGCGATCGCACCACGCGGGACGGGGACCACGGAGCCGCCGAAGCTGACACCGCCGTCGACGAGGGGAAGTTCGAGGAGGTTCATCGCGGGCGAGCCGATGAAACCGGCGACGAAGACGTTGTTCGGGTGCTCGTACATGCGGCGCGGAGTGTCGCACTGTTGGAGCACTCCGTCTTTCAGGACGGCGACGCGGTCACCCATCGTCATGGCCTCGACCTGATCGTGCGTCACGTAGACGGTGGTGGTGGCGAGACGACGCTGCAGCGCCGAGATCTGCGCACGGGTCTGGACACGTAGCTTGGCGTCGAGGTTGGACAGCGGCTCGTCCATCAGGAACACCTGCGGCTTGCGGACGATGGCGCGTCCCATGGCAACTCGCTGCCGCTGACCACCCGAGAGGGCCTTGGGTTTGCGGTCGAGGAACTTGGTGAGGTCGAGGATCTTGGCGGCATCCTGGACGCGACGCTTGATCTCGGCCTTGTCCTCACCGGCGATGCGGAGGCCGAAGCCCATGTTCTCGCCCACCGTCATGTGCGGGTAGAGAGCGTAGTTCTGGAAGACCATGGCGATGTCACGGTCCTTCGGCTGGAACTCGGTGACGTCGTTGCCGCCGATGGCGATCGTGCCCCTGTCCACGTCTTCGAGTCCCGCGAGCATGCGCAGGGACGTCGACTTGCCGCAGCCGGACGGTCCGACGAGGACGAGGAACTCGCCGTCCTCGATGTCGAGGTCCAGGTGATCGACGGCGGCCTTGTCGCCGCCGGGGAACAACTTGGTGACGCCTTGGAATGCGACTGTTGCCATGATGGTGGGTGGTCCCTTCACCGGCAGGAACGTGCCGGACGATCCGAGTGGGAGTACGAAGCACGTGATTTGTTCACATACGTGAATCTTCGTCAAGATAGTGACTTCGTTTCGAAGTATGTACTACCGTGATGTGCATTACAAGGCTTACCCCCAGAGAGGTACGAGAAGACATGACCGACACCGCCTCGCGTCTGCTGATCACCGGCGCCGCAGGAAACATGGGCGAGATGCTGCGACCCTTGCTCCGCAAGCCCGGCCGCACACTGCGTCTGTTCGACATCGCCGACATCACCGACACCGACCCCGAACACGAGGAGTTCGTCCAGGGCTCGGTCACCGACCGCGCGGCCGTCGCTGCTGCGGTCGACGGCGTCGACGCCGTACTTCACCTGGGCGGACTCAGCACCGAGGACTCGTGGGAGAACATTCTGTCCGTCAACGTGGACGGCACCCAGGCGGTGTTCGAGGCCGCCGTCGCACACGGCGTGACGCGCGTGATCGCAGCGTCGAGCAACCACGCCGTCGGCTTCTGGACACACGCGGAAGCCGGCTCGAACCCGCTGCCCGGCGACGTCCCGCCGCGTCCGGACGGGTTCTACGGCTGGAGCAAGGCAGCGGTCGAGGCGCTAGGCCGGCTGTACCACGATCGCTTCGGCATCGACGTCGTCAACCTGCGGATCGGCTCGAGCTTCGACCGGCCGCCCAACTACCGCGGTCTCGCCTCCTGGATGTCACCGGCCGACACCGCTCGCCTGATCGAGGCCGCACTGTCCGACTCCGCCAAGGGATTTCACACCGTGTGGGGTATCTCGCGGAACACGCGCAGCTGGTGGTCCGCAGCAGAGGGCGCAGCCATCGGGTACGAACCCCAGGACGACGCAGAGGTGTTCGCCGACGAGTTCCTGGCCGACCACGAATGGAGTTTCGACGACCCGATCCTCCAGCGTGTCGGCGGCGCGTTCTGCGATCACCCGCTCGGACAACGGATGCGCTGACGTCGAGCCGGGGTGGGCACCAGCGGTGGTGCCCACCCCCGATGCGTCAGAGGGAGTGGTCGCCGACGATGCGCCCCAATGCGTCGAGTTGCACCTTGTTGACCAACCCGAGGTGATAGAGGTGCAGCTCGTTGGCTCCGGCCGCGACCGTGGCCGCGACATGACCGCTCACGTCGTCGAGATTCTTCGGCGGCAACACCGACACGTAAGCGCCGACGTCGACGGTCTCTCCGACGATCGCCCGGGTGTCCTTCGTGACGGCGACGGTTTCGGCCGTCCCCGGCCAGGCCGAGACGAGCACGGCGTCGACGTCTCCCGAAGCAGCCGAGGTCAGCGCGGGCGACGGCCCGGTCTTCCAGGGGTTCGGGTGGCAGTGCAGCGTGACGCGGGCCGACGGGATCTCCGCACGTACGGCGCCGAGCACCGCACCCCGGAGCGCATCGGCGTCCGCGTGGCGCACGGACAGCACCGCGTCGGCCTCCGCCTCGCCGAGGACGTCGGTGATCGCGGCGTCCGCAGCGAGCGTCCCCATGGCCAGCGCGTCCACGCCGGAACGCAGCTTCGCGGTCATCTTGTCCGGATCGACGCCCCGCTCCGCCCACAGTGCGCGTTCCCGTTCGGTGCAGCTGATCGACATCAACGTGTCGCCGATTCCCGGAAATGCGCCGTCCGTCTTCTCGTGCGGGCCGACGTGGGCGATCCCCAGCTGTCCGCATGCTTCGATCGACACCCCGTGCAGGTCGACACCGCGGACCGACTCCGCCGCCAGGGTGCGGGCGTAGCGGACGATGTCCGGATGCCCGGGCGCGAGCGCGTACGGGTAGCGGTCTCCGAAGCAATTGACGACGGTGACGTCGGGATGCGCGTGCCCCAGAATTGTGCTGTGGGACAGAACGATCCATGCGTTCACGCGGATGCCCGCGTCGATCAGGATGCGAGCCGCATCGGCGAACGCATCCTCGGATCCGCCCCACGTCGCCGCCCGGGCCGTGACCGGGTGTCCGTCCCACGCCGCAGGCCGGATGGGGCGGTACAGCGCGGCGTGATGCGCGTCGACCACCTTGTGGGCCGGATGCAACGGGGTTGCCGCGCGGGTCGAGTGATAGCTGGCGGCGAGCGAGATCTCGGCGACCCCGAGCGTGCGCGCTCGGTCGACGAAGTGCGGATCACCGAGCAC
Organism: Rhodococcus sp. JS3073; assembly: GCF_026810085.1. Lineage (NCBI taxonomy): Bacteria > Bacillati > Actinomycetota > Actinomycetes > Mycobacteriales > Nocardiaceae > Rhodococcus > Rhodococcus sp. JS3073. The sequence goes on from NZ_CP113951.1 coordinate 1,737,316, forward strand.
GTCCCACGGATACGCGTGCGCGACGATGCGGTCGACTGTTCTTCCGGACATGCGGGTCCCCTCAAACGGTTCGAGTACAGAGTTCGATAGACAAGACGGAGTTCACACATGGGAACACACCTTTCGGCCGGCTGTCCACGACCGACCCCGGCGGACGCGCGTCGCGACGCCGTTCGCGAGGTCCTCGGCGTGACGGACGAACCCACGGTGGGCACACCCGACGTGCGATACGGCAGGTCGTGGAGTCGACACGGTGTCGCAGGCCGCGAACTCACCTGGGCCGCCGGCGACGACGGTCCGGACACCGCGGGCTGGCTCCTGCGCCCCGACCACCCGGGCGAGACCACGGCTCGTCCGGCCGTGCTGCTCATGCACGCGCACGACGGCGTGAAGTTCTACGGCAAGGACAAGGTGGCGGACGGTCCCGACGGAGTCCCACCGGGCATTCGCGAACTCCGGACCCGCGGTTATGACGGCAGGGCAGTCGCGACTGCGCTCGTGCACGCGGGCTTCGTGGTACTCGTCCACGACGTGTTTCCGTGGGGTAGCCGGCGCGTGCCCTGGCCGGAACTACCGGACCGGGCCACAGCAGCCGGATACGCCGCATTCCCACCCGGTCCGGACACTCCCGGGATCCGTCGGAGCCGATACGACGCGGCCGCCCGCGAGCACGAACACGGCCTTGCCAAAGCCGCCGCCCTGACCGGCACCTCACTGGCCGGCAAGGTCGTCGCCGAGGACCTTCGGGCGCTGAACGTGCTCCTCACGACGGACTGCGTCGATCCGAACAGGGTCGCGGCCGCGGGATTCTCGGGCGGCGGCGCTCGTGTCGCACACCTGCTGGCGTGTTCGACACGCCTGCGAGCGGGGGTGATCACCGCGATGATGAGCACTTTCGCGGATGTCGCGGACGGCAGGGCAGACGATACGACGTGGCTGATGATCACTCCGGGCCTGCCGGCCGTGTGCGACTGGCCCGAGATCGCCGCGTGCCATGCGCCGCGGCCGCTGCTGGTTCAGTTCGCGCTGGACGACTCCCATTTCGGCCGGCAGGGGATGCGTGACTCCGAGGCCGTGCTGCGGCGCGGGTACGACGGGTCCGAGGCGCTCACCACGCAGTGGTTCGCAGGCGGACACCGGTTTTCGGCACAAATGCAGGTCGAGGCCGCCGAGTGGCTCGTCCGCAATGCCTAGGCGGTCACCCTTGACAGACCTTGTGACTGCCGTCATAGTGAGTTCGACAATTCACATAGAGGACGTGAGTTCACATACATGAACGTGACGCGCAATGGCCGCCACGGGAACCCCTGACACACACCGAGTGCCCCGGGCAGGCCGAAGACCGCGTCGTTCCCCTCGCTTTCCACGCTGACGAGCCACCCCCGTGATCTCGCCTCAGCAGCAGTAGCCACAATCCCCTGACCCGCCGGCGCGACCGGCACCGAAACTTCGGAGCGTGCACCATGGTCACCACCACCTCCCCCCGGCCAGGAGGGCAGTCCGCGCCGGCGGCGCCGGCCTCTCCCGGTCGAACCCGTCGCAGACCGGCCTGGCGCAGAGCCTCTGCCCCCTACATCCTGATCGCACCGGTGGTCATCCTGCTGGCCGTCTTCATCTTCTACCCGGTCGGCAGCGTCTTCTACTACAGCCTGCAGTACTACAACCCGACGACGCCGTGGGACAACGGCTTCGCCGGCCTGGACAACTTCCGGCTGATGTTCGCCGACTCCCTCTTCTGGACCAGCCTGGTCACCACCGCGAAGTGGGTCGGATTTCAGGTCGTGTTCCAGTTGATCCTCGGACTCGGACTGGCCTTGCTGGTCAACGAGGTGTTCCGGGGCCGCGGCCTGGCCCGCGCTCTCGTGTTCTCCCCCTGGGCGGTGTCCGGCGTTCTCACCACCGGCATCTGGCTGCTCATCTACAACCCGTCGACCGGCCTCTTCAAGCTTCTCGCAAACATGGGAATCGGCGACGGCACGGCCGCTCCCATCGCCGATCCGGACACCGCGTTCTGGGCGACGGGCGTCGCGGAGCTGTGGCGCGGGGTGCCGTTCTTCGCCATCCTCATCCTGGCCGAACTGCAGAGCGCTCCCAAGGACCTCTACGAGGCCGCCAACGTCGACGGCGCCAACCGCTGGCAGCGGTTCCGCTTCGTCACCCTTCCGCACCTGAAGGCCGTCATCATCTTGTCGACGCTGCTGCGCGGTGTGTGGGAGTTCAACAACGTCGATCTGCTGTACACCCTCACGGCGGGTGGCCCGGCCGACGTCACCACCACACTGCCGCTGTACGTCTCACAGCTCGCAACCACTGCCCAGGACTTCGGATACGGCTCGGCGCTCACCACGGTCGCATTCGTGATCCTGCTGTTCTGCTCGATCCTCTACTTGCGCCTGAGCAAGTTCAACAGTGAGAAGGTCTGACCGTCGTGACCACCACCACCGATCGTCCCGCCGTTGCGCTGTCCGAGCCGGACACCACCGGGAAGCTGCGCGTACACAAGACGAAGCCGCGCTTGTTCAGCGTCGGACTGCCGCTCGCGCTGTACCTGCTGTTCACCCTCGTCCCCTTCTACTGGATGATCGTGTTCGCCTTCCGGCCCGCCGGATCGAATTCGATGCTCCCCTGGCCCATCACGTTCGAGCACTTCGACACCGTGTGGAACACCCTCGGCTTCAGCTTCTTCTTCAAGAACAGCCTCATCGTTGCCGCGTTGTCGCTCGTCCTGACCACGTTCGTCGCACTGGCCACCGGATATGCGTTGGCCCGCTTCAAATTTCGCGCCAAGATCCCGTTGGTGATGGCGCTGCTCTGCAGCCAGTTCGTGCCCGGCGCCATGCTGCTCATCCCCCTGTTCCAGGTGTTCCGCGAGATGAACCTCGTCAACAATCTGACCGGCCTCATCATCGCCGACACCGTGTTCCAGCTTCCACTCGCCGCCATGCTGATGGCAGGTTTCATCGCGCAGATTCCGGTAGAACTGGAAGAGGCCGCGATGGTCGACGGCTGCTCACGCCTGCGCGCGTTCCGCATCATCATGCTGCCGCTGCTGCGGCCCGGCCTGATCGCCGTCGGATCGTTCGCCTTCATCGGCAGCTGGAACAACTTCCTGTTCGGCCTGATGTTCATCAGCAGCCAGGAGAAGTTCACCCTGCCGGTCGGGCTCAGCTACACCATCGGCTCCTACAACGTCGACTTCGGAGTTCTCGCCGCCGGCGGTCTGATCGCCGCGGTGCCGGTCGTCGCCGTCTTCGCCGTCATCCAGAAGTACCTCGTCCAGGGCCTGAGCGCCGGCGCGGTCAAGGGCTGATCATGACTTTCGAAAAGAGGACCCCCATGAACCGGCGAACGCTCCTGCGTACCACCCTGGTAGGCGCGGCGGCCACGCTCGTGCTCGCCTCCTGCAGTTCCGAAACCTCACTTCCCGACGGCGCCCTCGGCGACCCGAACAACGCCCGGCTCACCTTCTGGGACAACAACGCCGGTCCGGACCGCACTCCGCTGTACGAGGAGCTCATCCGGCGATTCGAGACCGCCAACCCCGGCATCGACATCGAATACGTGGGCCTGCCGTCGGACAGCGCCCAGCAGAAGTACCAGACCGCGCTCGCCGGCGGTTCGGCACCCGATCTCGGGATCGTCTCGACCGCCTACCTCGCCCCGCTCGTCGCCCAGAACGCCGTCATCTCACTCGACGACTTCGTGGCGGCGTCACCGCAGCACGACGAATACGACGCCGGAATTCTCGAGTCGGCGCGTGAATCCGGCGGTGGCGAGCACCTGTACGGTCTCCCCTACACCAGCAACAACGCCACCCTCTGGTACCGCGCCGACTGGTTCGCCGAAGCCGGGATCGAACCCCCCGACACCTACGACGAGTTCTACCAAGCCGCACAGACTCTGACCGACAAGGACGACGGCCGTTACGGATTCACGATTCGCGGCGGGGCCGGATCGATCTACCCACTGTTGCAGTACATGTTCGCCAGCACCGGAGTCGAGAGCTTCTTCGAAGACGGCGAATCGACGCTGAACCGTCCCGAGATGGTCGACGCCATCGAACGCTTCGCAGCGCTCTACGACGTCGACACCCCGACCGCCGACGTCAACAACGGCTTCCCGCAGATGGTCGCGAGCTTCGGCGGCGGCTCGGTGGCCATGATGCAGCACAACCTCGGCTCGCTGAGCAACCACGAGAAGGCTCTCGGCGACAAGGCCGGAGCTGTGGCGCTGCCGCGCAACGAGGACGGAAAGCGTACCGTCATGACGGACCCGTTCCCGTCGTACACCGTGTTCAAGAGCAGCCGGCATCAGGCCGCGGCGTGGAAGTTCGTCGAGTTCATGACATCCCAGGAATCGCAGGCGTACTGGAACGAGCGCGTCGGACAGATCCCGGTGAACAAGACTGCGCGCTCGGCTCCCGAGTTCGCGAACATGCAGTCGGTGCAGGCTGCGCTCGCGGCACTGGACGACCCGGAAACCGTACTGGTCACGCCTCCGGACTACCTCCCCGACTTCGGGAAGATCGTTCAGGTGCAGATGCTCGGTCAGTGGCAGAAGGTGCTCATCGGGCAGCTCAGCGCACAGGATTTCGCCGACGACTTCGCCGAGAAACTCGATCGCTCCATGGCCAAGTACATCGCCCGCCAGGGCAAGTAGAAGATTTCGAACAGGAAGCGAATCATCATGTCCAGCGTGATCACAGAAGTCGCCGTGCAGGTTTTCAAGACCGAGGCACGCACCTCGGTCGACTCGTACGGTCATCGCCATCCCGGCCCGTCCGTGCCTTCGACGGGGGCGCTCCTGCGGATCACCGACTCCGACGGCGTCAGCGGTTACGTTCTGGGCAAGCCGAACTACCTTCGGCAGGATCAGGTGGAGCAGCACTTCCGGCCTGTCCTGATCGGCGCCGATCCGCTGGCACGCGAGGCGATGGACAAGAAGTTCGCGATCCGTCAGCGCACACGGGCGGTCGAACTTCCCGAGCACAGCTGCAGCTACCTGGACCAGGCATTGTGGGACCTGGTGGGCAACAAGTTCGACACGCCGGTGTGGAAGCTGCTCGGCGGTGCGCGCACCGAGATCAAGGCGTATGCCAGCACCATGTGCGGCGACGACATCGAAGGCGGCCTGGCCACCCCGGAGGATTACGCGAACTTCGCGGTCGCGCTGAAGAGGCGGGGCTACCAGGGCATCAAGCTGCACACGTGGATGCCTCCGCTACCGGGCTCCCCGAGCCTGACCCGGGACATCGACGCGTGTGCCGCGGTGCGTGATGCCGTCGGCGAGAACTTCTCGCTGATGCTCGACGGGTACCACTGGTACTCGCGCACCGACGCTCTGAAGCTCGGTCGCGAGCTGGACCGGCTGAAGTTCGATTGGTTCGAGGAGCCGATGGACGAGTTCTCGCTGCGCTCGTACAAGTGGCTCGCCGACCAGATCGACACCCCGGTGATCGGACCCGAGACCACCCCGGGCCGGCATCGATCTCGTGCCGACTGGATTGCGAACGACGCGTGCGACATCCTGCGCGTCGGGGCCATGAACGGTGGTGGCATCACACCGGCCTTGAAGACGATGCACATGGCCGAGGGCTTCGGACTCGAGTGCGAGATCCACGGCAACGGCGCCCCCAACCTCGCACTCGTGGGAGCGGGCAACAACGTCCAGTGGTACGAGCGCGGCCTGCTGCACCCGCACGTCGATTACGACTGGGTGCCGCCGCATCTGAAGTCCATCGTCGACCCCGTCGACGAGAACGGCATGGTGGCGATGCCGCAGAGACCGGGCCTCGGCGAGGACATCGATCTCGAGTACATCGCGGCCAACCTCGTCGCGGAGTACTGAGTGCGCCGCGTCGCCGGCACCGAACACGGGTCAGTAGGTGATATCGCGTTCAGAATGAGAGATAGTGTCTTCATGGTGACAGAAGACATGCGTGGGGCAGCGCCGGAATCCCAACCGGTCAAATCTGCCGAGCGCACCATCCACATCCTCGAGACGCTCGCCGCATCACCGACCCGGATGAGCCTCGGCGAATTGCAGGAAGCGTGCAAGTATCCGCGCTCGAGCCTGCACGCTCTCCTGCGCACGCTCAAGGATCTGCGGTGGATCGAAGCCGACGAGTCGGGGTCGCGCTACGGCATCGGCACCCATGCCCTGCTCGCAGGCACGTCGTACCTCGACAAGGACTCGGTCGTCTCGAGGGCAGCAGCAGTGCTCGAGGCGCTCCGGTCGGAGGTCAGTCACACCGTCCACTTCGCGCGGCGCGACGAGGCCAGCGTCATCTACCTCGCGAGCCGCGGATCGAAGGTCGAGGTTCGGCGCATGCACCGCGTCGGCCGCAAACTGCCGTGCCACGTCACCGCGCTCGGGCAGGCCCTGCTCGCCGAGCTCACGACCAGCGAGGTCCGGCAGATGCTGCCCGCGAAACTCGAACGCTTCACCGAGAACACCATCGTCGACGTCGACGACCTCGTCGCCGAACTCGGCGAGGTGCGCAACCGTGGGTGGGCCCTGGAACGAGAACAGGGGACGGTCGGCGTGGTGTGCATTGCCACCGTCGTGCCCTACCGCATCCCCGCCACCGACGCCCTCAGCGTGTCCATGCCCGCCGAGGTCGCGTCGTACCCGGGTGAGCTGGAGCGGATCGCCGGCGTGCTCACGAAGCACGCGTCCGCCTGGGCCCGGGAGTTGAGGGCCGAGGGGGTTCGGTGAGCCGTCGAGGTGTGCGGCCCGCCGGACCCTCCTGGTAGCTTTCAGGTCGAATCGAGCACACTGACGGGCTTTGCGCGGTACCCGTTTGGCCACGAGCAGGAAGCGACACGATGGAGAACGGCATTTCCCCCAACGGATCGGGCAGCAACGGCTCCGCCGGAACGAGCTCGGCGACGGACTCCCCTTTCGCTGAACCGAGCACCGGCGGGCTGACCGGCAGCAACGGCAACGGCAAGTCCACGACCAGCTCCGCCGAGACGTTCACCTTCCCGCTGCCGACGCGCAGCTCGGGCTCACACAGCACCGAGGAGCCGGCCGAGGCGTCCGACGCGACGGCGTCGCCCGAGTCTCGTGGACGCACCGTCATGCGACGCAACGCGATGGGAGTGGCAGCCGTGCGAGTCGCGGGCCGTCTTGCACACACCGAACTGCTCGAGGAGCACCTCGCGTCGGCGAGCAGTCACTCCGCCGATCCCACCGTGGACGCCGACGAACTGCTGGAGCTACTCGGCGAGTACCTCGTCGCAGCCGGGTTCGAGCGCCCCGAGATCCATGCGAAGCTGAACGGCCAGTCGATCGTCGTCGACCTGCGCTCGCCGTCCGCGACCGCGCGCTGACCCCCGCCGCCGGGCGCGGTCAGGGCCACAGCACCTCGCGGATCCACTTTTCGGACTCGCGGCGGTAGAGCTGGCGCACATGCCTGCGCCCGGCATCCGCCTGCCAGAACTCGACACTGTCGGGGACGATGCACCATGCCCGCCAGGTTCCCGACACGAAGTCGGGGTCGGCGTCGATGCGGGCCACCGCCGCCGCGACGGCACGTTCGTATTCGGTGGGATCGTCCAGGACCTCGCTCTGCCGGCTGGCGGCGGCCACGGCCCTGGCGGTCACCGACCGTTCGCGGAAGTCGCGGGCGGAGAGTGCCGGATCGCCTTCGACGACGGACCCCCGCACCCTCACCTGCCTGCCCTGTTCTCGCCAGTAGAACGACAGTGCCGCAACGGCATTCGCGGCCAGCTCACGACCCTTCGGCGAGCGAGTGTCACCCGAGAACCAGAAACCCTGCTCCGTGACGTCCTTGAGGAGCAGGAAACGCGCGTCCGGATTGCCTTCGGCATCGACGGTCGACAGCGCAGCCGCGTGCGGTTCCGGAACTCCGGCCGCTGCGGCCTGCGTGATCCAGTCGAGAAACAGTGTGGTCGGCGCATCCGGAAGCGTGTCGACGGGCGGAGGTGTCTCGCCGCCGAGTGCGGGCAGGGCGCGAATCCATGCGCGGGTGTCCGGAAACGACGAACGGTCGGGTGTGGTCGGCATGTGCCGACAGTAGCCGCGGCCCGGACCTTCAGGCCGACGCGGCCGGATCCGTCGGCCCCACCAGCATCCAGCGGTGACCGAACGGATCGATGAGTGTCGCGTTGCGGTGTCCGTGACCTTCCGAGATCCACCGTTCGACCTTGCCGCCCGCGTCGCGGGCCCCCACCAGGACGGCATCGGGGTCGTCGACGGACAACATCAGGCTCACGGACGTCGAACCGGATTCCGGCGCGGTCAGGCCCATCTCGGGGAACTCCTCGGCGAGATAGATCATGCCGGTCGGCAACCGCAGTTCCGCATGACCGACCCGGCCGTCGTCCATGACGATCGGCTCACCGACCACCTCGGCGCCGAACACCTTGGAATACCACTCGATGGCCTCGACACCCCGCCGCACCGTCAGGTACGGCAGCGCGCCGGGAACGGGGACGTCCGGAGCCATCGTCACCTCCCAGTGTCCGTGTGGGTCGGTTCCCAGTGTGCTCCCTCAGGCGGACGCCGGAGGTTGCAACATCGCCCACTTGTTGGAGGTGAGCCGGAAACTCGGGAAATCGGAGAGCGCCGCAACCGATTCCCAGGTGCGTTCGTAGCCGGTGTGCGTGATCCGCCAGTTCCCGTCGGGGCACCGAAGATAACGATCGTGATAATAGGCAGAGCCGCGCAACAGCATGCCGTCCTCGGGAATCAGCGTGGTGTCCGCGAGAAACCACACCCCTACCGCGGTGTCACCGGTGACGGTGATCTCGGGCTGGCCGCACTGATGCTCCGTGATGACGTGGGTCCCGAGAGTGTTCTCGAGGAAGGACACGAATGAGTCACGGGAATCGAACGTGAGGTATTCGCTGTACGTCGCCGTGACGTCCGGAACCATCGTGTCGGCGAACTCCACCCACGACTTCGTGTCGAGAGCACGTGAGTAACGGTGCTTGAGCTGCTCGATCTGTTTGATTGCTTCGAGATCCATGACCCCCGCCTCCTGTGCAGCGAACATGCAAGCCCTGGACTGCAGATTAGTCGGATAATCTGCAGGTTCGCCTTGGTTTCCCCCGTTTTGCCCGGATCATGCATATTCAGGCCGTGATCCGGGACACGAAAAGGTTACGAAATGACTGCATGGCCTGCGCAACAGCACGCCACTCACACTACCTTAGGCTAGCCTCACCTGATGACTGCCCGGGCCTGCGCACTTCCGCCGGCCCGAGGACTCCACACCCCAGCCCACCGTCGTCCGAATTCACCTGCTGCACAGTACTTTTTGATATCCGGCCGATCTCCGCCGGGCCGAAGGACCCGAAAGACCGGACGCCGGACGAGATTGCTGTGACCCCGAATCCACAGGTATCTCGTCCGGCGCTATCGTGACGCTGACGTGGTCACGCGAGAGGGGAATCCATGGATCCGAGCCGCATACCGGTGATCGTCGGAGTCGGCGACATCCGCTCCGGCCGCGCAGGCGATCCGGCCGCCCCGCGTGAACCGCTCGACCTGATCACGGAGGCCGCGCGTGCCGCTCTCGCCGACAGCGGCTCCGCGCACCTCGGCTCCCGGATCGACGCAATCCATGCGGTGAAGACCGTCAGCTGGTCGTACGACGACCTCCCCGGACTGCTGGCCGCCCGGCTGAATCTGCCGTCGCCACGATCGAGCACCTCCCCGATCGGCGGCCACTGGCCCGCCGCGCTCCTCGACCGCGTCGGTGACGACATCGCCGCGGGCCGGTCGGCAGCAGTGCTCCTCGTCGGCGGTGAGTCGCAGGCGACCATGACGGGGCTCCGGAAGTCGGGCACCGATCCGGCGTCACTGGGCTGGACGTCGGCGCCGGGCGGTCCTCCCGCCTTCGATCCGGCGGATCTCGGTAGTCCCGCGATGCAGCGGGCCGGCCTGATCGTTCCGACCCGGGTGTACCCGTTGTTCGAGAACCGGGTGGCGCACGAATCGGGTCTGGGCCCCGACGAGTCTCTGTCGGAGTCGGCCCGGATGTATTCGGCCTTCTCCGAACTGGCGGCGAAGAACCCGGCGTCGTGGACGTCCGAGGTGTATTCCGCCGAGGAGATCGCCACGGTGAGTCCGGGCAATCGGATGGTGTGCGAGCCGTACCCGTTGATGCTCAACGCCATGCCGTTCGTCGATCAGGCCGCCGCGGTGCTGGTGTGCTCCCTGGCGGTCGCTCGGGACCACGGCGTTCCGGACGACCGCACGGTGTACCTGTGGGGCGGCGCGGGAGCCACCGATCCCGTGGACGTACTGAGCCGCAACGGTTTCGGCACGTCCGCGGCGATGACGGACGCTGTGCACCGGGCACTGTCGCGGGCCTCGATCGACGCCTCGGCGCTCGACATCGTCGACGCGTACAGCTGCTTCCCGGTGGTGCCGAAGCTACTGGTCCGCACGCTCGGCCTGCCCGCAAGCACCGTGCCGAGCGTGACGGGCGGTCACTCCTTCTTCGGTGGTCCTCTCAACAGTTACACGCTGCACTCGATCGCCGAGGTCACCCGCCGACTGCGGGAGGGCGCGGGACCGGCCCTGGTCCACGGCAACGGCGGCTATCTGACGTACCAGCACGTCGTGGTGCTGGCGGGCGCCCCGCATCCGGGCGGCTACGTCGGCGATCCGGAGCCGGCGCAACTCTCGTCGGAGGCGCCGGAACTCGTCACCGGCTACGACGGGCAAGCCGACATCGTCACCTCCACGGTGGAGTACGGCCGGGACGGCGCCCCGGCGACCGGCTTCGTCGTCGCCCACACCCCCGACGGCAGGCGTCTCGCCGGACATACCGGCCCCGAGGAGGCGGTCGCGCTGTCCGCGTTCGCACAGACCCCGGCGCGGTCGGCGATCGGGAGGTCCGTGCACGTCACGGACCGCGACGGAGTCCTGTCGGTGCGGTTCTGACGGGCCGGCCCTACCAGCGCAGTTCGCCCGCCGCGACGTCGTCGGCCAGCGAGCGGACGTAGTCGAGTTCGGCGAGCAGGACCGCCCGCCGGTACTCGTCCTCGACGACGAACAGTCGCGGAAGAAACGTCCCGGCCTCGGCGAGGCCGGCGTCGAGCCCGGCCAGTTGCTGTTCGAGCACGGTGATCCGCGAACGCAGGGCACCGAGCGCGTCGTCGGAGCCGAGACTCGGCAGGAATGCCAGCGCGGCCGGAAATTCCGGGAACTCGCGGGCCGGCTCCGCGACCATCCCCCGCAGCCACTGCGTCAACGTCGTCGCGCCCGTTCCGGTGAGCCGGTACGTCGTGCGTTCGGGGCGATTCTCGGCCCGTTCCGTCGACTCGACCTCGATCAATCCGTCGCGCAGCAGGCGTTCGATCGTCTGGTACACACTGTTGCGCTGCGCGACGTTGACGACCTCGTCCTTGTGCCGCTCCTTGATCAGTTGCTGCATGCGGTAGGCGTGCATCGGCCCTTCCGACAGCATCGACAGCACGGCCATCGCCAGCACGGATCTACGAGGTGAAGACATTCGTCGAGCATATCCGCAGATGCGAGTTGGTCATTCTATGTATAGTCACATTATGACTATCACCGTTTCGATCATCGGAGGAGGCATCGCCGGCCCGGTCACGGCGATGGCCATGCAACGGGCCGGCCTCGACCCCGTGGTGTACGAAGCGCACGATCACGGCGCGGACGGCGTGGGCGCATTCCTGACCCTCGCGACCAACGGCCTGGAGGGACTGCACTTACTGGATCTCGATCGTCAGGTCGCCGGACTCGGGATGGACACCCGCAGAATGCGGATCGTCAGCGGAACCGGGAAACAGCTGGCCGAATTCGACAACGGAGGCCTCACCTCCTTCGGCACGCCGTCCCAGACGTTGCGCCGCGCCGACCTCTACCGCACCCTGCGCGACGAGGCAGTGCGACGGGGCGTACGCATCGAGTACGGCAAGCAACTCCGGGACGCCCGCCTGGACGGGGATCGAGTCCACGCCGACTTCACGGACGGCACGACGGCCGAAGGCGATCTGCTCGTCGGGGCCGACGGGCTCCGGTCGCGCACCCGGTCCGTCCTCGACCCGCACGCACCCGACCCCCGGTATCTCGGCCTCCTCAACACCGGCGGATTCGCGACCGGTCTCGCCCTGGACGGCGAACCCGGCGCGGCCCACTTCCTCTTCGGCAAGCGGTGCTTCTTCGGCTATCTCATCCATCCGAGCGGTGACGTCTGGTGGTTCGCCAACCCCGGGCGCCGCACGGAACCGTCGACCGAGGAACTCGCCTCGATCACGCCGGAGCAGCAGCGCGCCGAACTGACCGAGCTGTTCTCCCGTGACGCCGGACCGGCCCTGCAGATCATCGACGCCACCGAGCACATCATCCGGAGCTGGAGCACCTACGACCTTCCGACCGTGCCGACGTGGCGCAACGAGCGGATGGTGATCATCGGGGACGCGGCGCACGCCACGTCACCGTCGTCCGGGCAGGGGGCGTCCATGGCGATCGAGGACGCCGTCGTGCTCGCGCGATGCCTGCGCGAACACCCGGACACCGCCGGCGCCCTCGCAGCGTACGAGACCGCCCGCCGCACCCGGGTCGAGCGAATCGTCGCCCAGGGCAAGCGAAACGGCAGCGGCAAGGCACCCGGACCCATCGGGCGCGTGATCCGCGACCTGACCCTGCCGACCGTCATGCGGATGGTCGGCCGCCGCGACAGTCTGCGCTGGATGTACGACTACCGGATCGAGTGGTGACCGGGCGGGGTCGCTAGTCCAGCTCGGCGGCCAGCTCCATCCACTGTTCCTCGGTGGCTTCCTTCTCCGCGACGACCTGCTTGAGCTCAGTGTCGAGCTTCTGCAGTCTGTCCGGATCGGTGGCCGCCTCTGCCAGCTTCTCGTGCAGCTTCCGCTCCCGGTCGTCCAGCTTCGCCACCGCACGCTCGAGCCGCGACAGTTCCTTGCGCGCGGTGCGTTCGGCGGCCCCGTCCCGCACCTGCTTGGGGGCCGACGCACCGGTGGCCGTCGACGCCACCGACGGTGCGCCGGTGTCGACCATCTTCGCCCGGCGACGCAGATAGTCCTCGATCCCACCGGGCAGGTTGGTCAGCTTGCCGTCGCCGAACAACGCCCACGTGGAGTCACAGATGCGTTCGATCAGGTACCGGTCGTGGCTGATGACGACCATCGTGCCCGCCCAGCCGTCGAGGATGTCCTCGAGTTGCTGCAGCGTGTCGATGTCGAGGTCGTTGGTCGGCTCGTCGAGCAGCAGTACGTTCGGCTCCGACATCAGCACACGGGTCAGCTGCAGCCGCCGCCGCTCGCCACCGGACAGGTCACCGACCGGGGTCCGCTGCCGGGCCGGCGTGAAGCCCAGCCGTTCGGCGAGCTGCCCGGCCGACACCTCCTTGTCGCCCAACGTGATCCGCTCGGCGACATCCTTGACGGCCTCGAGCACCCGCATGTTCGTCGGCAGGTCGTCGAGTTCCTGACGGAGCCAGCCGATGTGCACCGTCTGCCCCTGGATGCGCTTGCCCGACGCCGGCGCGATCTCCCCGGCGAGTGTGCGCAGAAGCGTCGTCTTGCCGGAGCCGTTGACGCCGACCAGACCGACACGCTCCCCCGGCGCCAACCGCCAGGTGAGGTCGTCGACGAGCACCCGGCCGTCCGGCGTCTCCAGGCGCGCATCCTCGAGTTCGATGACGACCTTGCCGAGGCGGCGCTGCGCGAACGACGCCAGCGCCACGTTGTCGCGGGGCGGTGGGACGTCCGCGATCAACGCCTCGGCGGCCTCGATCCGGTACTTGGGCTTGGACGTGCGGGCGGGTGCACCGCGCCGCAGCCAGGCCAATTCCTTGCGGGCGAGGTTGCGGCGACGTTCCTCGGACGCGTCGGCCTGCCGGGAGCGCTCTGCCCGGGCGAAGATCCAGTCGTTGTATCCGCCCTCGTAGCTTTCGACCTTGCCGCCCACCACTTCCCACGTGCGGTTGGCCACGGTGTCGAGGAACCACCGGTCGTGGGTCACGACAACGAGCGCGCTGCGCCGGCTGACGAGATGTTCCGCCAGCCACTGCACACCCTCGACGTCGAGGTGGTTGGTCGGCTCGTCCAGCACCAGCAGATCGAGGTCCTGGACGAGCGCGGCGGCCAGCGCGACGCGCCGCCGCTCACCACCCGACAGCCCGTCGACCGACACCTCGAGCCCCAGGTTGTCGATCCCGATGCCGGCCAGGATCGACCGGATGCGGGCGTCGCCCGCCCACTCGTGGTCGGCCACACCGAGCGGTCCGAGCACCACGTCGCCGACGCTCGAGCCGGGTGGCAGGACGCCGCGCTGGGTCACCACCGCCATCCGCAGGCCGCCGACCCGGCTGACACGTCCGGAATCGGGCGCCTCCACTCCGGCGAGCACCTCGAGCATGGTGGTCTTGCCACCGCCGTTGAGGCCGACGACGCCGATGCGTTCGCCTTCCTGCACTCCGAGGGATACCGAATCGAGCAGCGGCTTGATGCCGAAGGACTTCGATACCTGCTCGAGATTGATCAGATTCGCCATCAGTGCGATCCCTCCGCCGCGTCATTGATTATTCGGGCGCCCGGTACGGGTCCGCTGGCGACTCGCACCGTGCGACACACCCCCGCACCTGCGAGTTCTGCGCTGACCCGGACCGCGGCATCCGCTTCAGCACATAAAAAAGCACAGGTCGGGCCGGACCCGGACACGATGCCGGCCAATGCGCCCGCCGCGACCCCGGCACGCAGCGTCCGCCGCAGGCCCGGATTCAGCGACAGCGCCGCCGACTGCAGGTCGTTGCCCAGCAACGGGGCCAGCGTTGCGGCGTCCCCCGTCGTGAGCGCGTGCATCAGGTCTTCGGGTCCGCCGAGGCGCGGCGGATTCCCGTCGGCACGCAGCCGGTCCAGCTCCCGGAACACGGTCGGTGTGCTCAAGCCGCCCTTCGCGAGCGCGAGCACCCAGTGGAACGTGCTGCGGGAGAGCACCGGCAGGAGACGCTCGCCGCGTCCCGTCCCGACCGCGGTGCCACCGTGGAGGGAGAACGGAACGTCGCTGCCGAGCTTCGCGGCGAACCCGTCGAGTTCTTCACGCGACAGGTCGAGTTGCCACAGCGCGTTGAGCCCGACCAGCGTCGCCGCGGCGTCCGCGCTGCCACCGGCCATACCCCCGGCCACCGGGATGCCCTTGTCGATGGCGATCTCGACGTCCGGGCGCCGCCCCGACTCGGCCGCGAGCATCTCGGCGGCCTGCCACACGAGGTTGCCGCTGTCGGTGGGTACGACGCGGGCGTCCTCGCCGCGGACCGTCACCGACAGCGTCTCCGCGGGGACCACGGACACCGTGTCGCTGAGCGAGAGCGCCTGGAACACCGTGTTCAGCTCGTGATAGCCGTCGTCGCGCAGGTCCCCGACGGCCAGATGCAGATTGACCTTGGACGGGGCCCTGACTACGACGGGGCGAGGAACGACGGAAAGCACAAGGGTAGAGCTTAGGCGCTCCCGGTACGGGTGCGGAAATGCGCACCATCACGCACTTTGCCGCTCACCTGCGTCACAGGTGCGGGCCGAGCCGGGTGGTGAGGCTGCCGCCGCGCGCCAGGGGCAGACGGGTCCGCGCCGACCGGATGTCGCCCGTGACGTCCGCGGGCCGATCGTCCGGGTACCGCAGTTCACTCGTGACGGCCGCCGGGCCGTCCAGGACGTCGTGCGAGACGGTGCCGACGCCGAGTTCCAGCTGGTGCCGGAGCAGCGGCAGGGCGCCGAGATCGGCGTTCGTGACCCCGACCCAGCGTCCCGTCGTCTCCCCTGCCCGCCCGATCTGCACCCGCTCACGCAACAACAGGGTGGACGACTCGGCGAGGGTCACCGTCGTCTCGACGCGATGCTCCGCGCCGCCCGCGATCACCGTGGGTTCGAGCGCGCAGTCGAGCACGGCGTCGTCCTCGACCTCCACCGACCACTGCGCCGTGGACAGCACACGACCCCGGCCGGGCAGGGCCAGGGACGCCGCGACGCTGCGCAGCGTCAGCCGGGCACCCGACAGCACCCGGACGGTGACGTCCCAGTGGTCGCCGCCGAGCGGGGTCGCGGCGGTGCCGATCACGTGGACCGTGTCGCGGCCGGTGATCCGCGCCGCCAATCCCCCGACCGCGGAGATCCGCGGACTGCGATCGGGGGACGCGACGATCGTCAGTTCGGTGCGCACTACTGGTGCACGTCGGCGAGGGTGCGCACCTGCTCGCGCACCCACTCCAGAGCCGGTCCGGACGACGGGTCCTCCGTCAACGAGATCAGCGCCGTGGGCCTCCCCTCGCGGACCTGCTCGGCGTCGCGGCGCATCACCCCGAGGTCGGCTCCGACCATGGGGGCGAGGTCGGTCTTGTTGATCACGAGGAGATCCGAGAACGTCACACCGGGACCACCCTTGCGGGGAACCTTGTCACCACCCGCGACGTCGACGACGAAGATCTGCACATCGATCAGGCCCGAGGAGAACGTCGCGGTGAGGTTGTCGCCGCCCGACTCCACCAGGATCAGGTCGAGCGGCGGGTTGGCCGCGATCAGGTCGTCGATGGCGTCGAGGTTGGCGGTGATGTCGTCGCGGATCGCCGTATGGGGGCAGCCACCGGTCTGCACAGCGGCGATGCGCTCGTCCGGCAGCACGGCGTGGCGGCGCAGGAAGTCCGCGTCCTCGGTGGTGTAGATGTCGTTGGTGAGCACGGCCAGCGACAACTCTTCGCGCAGTTGCCTGCACAGCGCGGCGACGAGCGCCGTCTTGCCCGATCCGACGGGCCCGCCGATCCCGATCCGGACCGGCTCCCCCGCCACCCGGACCCGCCGGGGACGGTCGTGCTGGTGGTCGTGGGGTTCACCATCGATGAAATGCGGTGGCATGGTTGATCTCTCCTTACTGGGGTACAGCTGAGTGTCACGACACGAACAGGGGGCGATCCCGTAGAACGTGCCGCTCGGCGACGACATCCATGAAGGGGTCGGACACGCTGGACAGTCCGGTCACGCACTGGTCGGCGACGTCGTCGCACAGGTCGGACAGTGCGAACGTGCACGCGGCGACCTGCGCGGGGTCGAGAGCGAGCAGACGCTGCGCGGCGATCGCGGACCCGGTCATGGTGGTGTAGACGACGACCAGCGCAGCTTCGCGGGGCCCGACCGCCGTGACGGATCCGACCACCCCGGAGATCACGGGCAGGTGCGGACGCATCCCGACCGGCGACCAGTCGTGCTCCGGCCACGTGGTGCGGGCCAGCCGCAGCAGACCTCTCCCCTGCGCCCGCGACGACGACCGCGCCGCCGGGGACGGGGTTCGCGCATCCATCTCGGCGTCGGCGCGTTCGGCGGTGAGACGGCCGGCGCACACCGCCGCGGTGATCGATCCCCCGACGAGCCCGGCGGTCCGGATCCGTCGCCGCAGGAACGCCTCCATCGTGGCGACGTCGCGGACGACACCGCTGGCGACGGCCTCCTCGATGCCGCCCGAATGCACGTGACCGCCCGTGGGCAGCCTCGAGTCGGCGAGGGACATCAGGTGAGCGAGGCGCATCAGAACAGGAAGTATCGCTGGGCCATCGGCAGTTCCGCCGCCGGCTGCTCTTCCCACACGTCGCCGTCGATGCGGACCGTGAACGTGTCCGGGTCCACCTCGATCCGCGGCTGCGCGTCGTTGCGGGGCATGTCGGCCTTGCCCCGCGACCGCACGTTCGCGACCGGCACCAGCCGACGGCTCAGGTCGAGCCGATCCGCCAGTCCGTCCTCGAGCGCGTGCGGTGCGACGAAGTGCACGGACGTGGCGGCCGCCGCCTTGGGCGCCGCCCCGAACATCGGGCGCGGAAGCACCGGTTGCGGAGTCGGTATGGACGCGTTGGCATCTCCCATCGCAGCCCAGGCGATCATCCCGCCCTTGATCACCGCGTGCGGCCGGACACCGAAGAACGCCGGATCCCACAGCACCAGGTCGGCGAGCTTGCCGACCTCGACCGATCCGATCTCGTCCTCCAGCCCGTGCGCGACGGCGGGGCAGATCGTGTACTTCGCCACGTAGCGTTGGACGCGCTGGTTGTCGGCGCCGTTGTCGCCTGCCAGGAAACCCCGTCGGCGTTTCATCACGTGCGCCGTCTGCCACGTGCGCAACACGACCTCGCCGATGCGTCCCATCGCCTGCGAGTCGCTGCCGATCATGGAGATGGCGCCGAGGTCGTGGAGCAGATCCTCCGCCGCGATGGTGGACGGCCGGATGCGGCTTTCCGCGAACGCCAGGTCTTCCGGGATCTTCGGGCTCAGGTGATGGCACACCATGAGCATGTCGAGGTGCTCGTCGAGCGTGTTGACCGTGTGCGGGCGGGTCGGGTTGGTCGAACTCGGCAGGACGTTCGCGTGCGCGGCCACCGTGATGATGTCCGGCGCGTGGCCGCCGCCCGCCCCCTCCGTGTGATAGGCGTGGATCGCCCGGCCGGCGATGGCCGCGAGAGTGTCCTCGACGAAGCCGGCCTCGTTCAACGTGTCCGAGTGGAGGGCCACCTGCACTCCCGCAGCGTCCGCGACGGTGAGGCACGCGTCGATGGCCGCCGGAGTCGAACCCCAGTCCTCGTGCAGCTTGAACCCGGAGACGCCGCCGCGCAACTGCTCCCACATCGACTCGGAGCTGACCGTGTTGCCCTTGCCGAGCAGGGCGATGTTCATCGGCCAGCCGTCGAGTGCCTCCAGCATCCGGGCGGTGTGCCACGAACCGGGGGTGACGGTGGTGGCCTTGCTGCCCTCGGCGGGGCCGGTGCCGCCGCCGATCATCGTCGTGATGCCGCCGCCCAGCGCCTCGTCCATGATCTGCGGGCAGATGAAGTGCACGTGGCAGTCGATACCACCGGCAGTGAGGATCTTGCCGTTCCCGGCGATGATCTCGGTGGACGGACCCACCACAAGATCGGGGTGGACCCCCGACATCGTGTCAGGATTGCCCGCTTTGCCGAGCGCGACGATGCGTCCGTCCCGAATACCGATGTCCGCCTTGATGATTCCCCAGTGGTCGACGACCACCACGCCGGTGATCACCGTGTCCGGCGCACCCTCGGCGCGGGTCGCGCGCCCCTGACCCATGGACTCGCGCAACACTTTTCCGCCACCGAACACGGCTTCGTCGCCGGCCAGTCCCGGACCGCCGCTGCGGTCCTCGGTGATCTCGATCAGAAGGTCGGTGTCGGCGAGCCGGATGCGGTCACCGGTCGTGGGACCGAACAGCTCGGCGTAGCGTGCGCGGCTGAGTTCGGTCATGACGCGTCCAGCTTTCCGGGAGGAGTGAGGCTCAGCCCGTGCACTTCACGGGTCCCGCGCAGGGGAACGAGTGAAATCGTCTGCGCGATACCCGGTTCGAAACGCACTGCGGTGCCGGCGGGAATGTCCAGCCGTAGCCCGTGGGCGGCGGAACGGTCGAACCGCAGGGCGTGGTTGGCCTGCGGAAAATGAACGTGGCTCCCGACCTGGACCGGACGGTCACCGGTGTTGACCACCTCGAGTTCCGTGCGGGGAGAACCCTCGTTGAGCTCGATCACGCCCTCGGCGCACACGACTTCACCTGGAATCACGGTCACCCCTACGCAATCGGATCGTGGACGGTGACGAGCTTGGTTCCGTCCGGGAACGTGGCCTCCACCTGCACGTCGTGCAGCATCTCCGGGACGCCTTCCATCACGTCGGACCGGGTGAGCACCTCGCGACCGGACACCATCAGGTCCGCCACCGACCGGCCGTCGCGGGCCCCCTCGAGGATGTGATCCGTGATGAGGGCCACCGCCTCCGGGTGGTTCAACACGAGACCGCGCTGCCGGCGCCTGCGCGCGAGTTCCGCGGCGTAGCTCAGGAGCAGACGCTCCTGCTCGTGGGGCGACAAGCGCATGTGTCCTCCTGCGGTCGGTGCGTCGCAATACTGCCACGAACTGCAGTGTGGCACCGCCCACGCCCGGAACGGGCGCCGTTCTCACCGCGGAAACATTCGTGACACGAACCTGTCACAGCACCTTCCTAGCGTTCCCCCATGGCCATCTCCACTGACGCCCATCCCCCACCCGGCGGCAACGTGTCGACGACCGGGACGCGATCGCCCTGGTACACCAACCTGTTCGTCCAGCTTCTCCTCGGCATCGTCGGCGGCATCACTCTCGGCTGGTTGTGGCCGACGGTGGGATCGGAGCTCAAACCGATCGGCGACACGTTCGTCAAGCTGATCAAGATGCTCATCGCACCGTTGATCTTCACGGTGGTCGTGACGGGAATCGCCAAGGTCGGGGACGTCAAGGCCGTCGGACGAATCGGCGTCAAGGCACTGATCTACTTCACCGCCGTCACCGGGTTCGCCCTGCTCTTCGGGCTGGTCATGGGCAACATCGTCAAGCCGGGCGCCGGATTCGACATCGACCCGGCCACCCTCGCCGACGGCACCGAGCAGGTCGCGGAGAAGACCGGCGGTGGCGAACTCCCCGGCGCCGTCGAGTTCCTCATGGACATCGTCCCCACCAGTGTGGTGGGCGCGTTCGCCGACAACATACTGCTGCAGGTCCTCTTCTTCGCGGTGCTCTTCGGCATCGCGCTGGCCAAGTACGGCGAGCACGGTCCCCCGCTGGTCCTCGAATTCGTCGACCACCTCAGCCACATCATCTTCATCATCATCGGCTGGATCATGCGGCTCGCCCCGATCGGCGCGTTCGGCGCGATGGCGTTCATCATCGGCCAGTACGGAATCTCCACACTCGGCAGCTTCGCCAAGCTCATCGCCTGCTGCTACCTCGCCGGAGCCCTGTTCGTCCTCGTCCTCGCGCTGATCGCGAAGTTCGCCGTGGGACTGAACATCTTCACGTTCATCCGGTACACCAAGGAGGAGTTCGGTCTCGCCCTGGGAACCGCCTCGTCCGAGGCGGTGCTTCCCCGCATCATGACCAAGCTCGTCGGGGCCGGGAACTCGCAGGCCGCGACCGGGCTCGTGGTGCCGACCGGATACTCGTTCAACCTCGACGGGGCCGCGATCTACCTGTCCATCTCGACGCTGTTCCTCGCCCAGGCCACCGGCCACGACCTGTCCGTCGCCGACCAGCTCGGCGCGTTGTTCATCCTGCTTCTCACGTCGAAAGGGATGGCAGGCGTACCCGGATCGTCGTTCCTCGCGCTGTCGGCGACCGCAACCGCGCTCGGAATCTTCCCCGTCGCGGCCGTCGCGGTGCTGCTCGGCGCCGACCGGATCATGGACTCGATGCGGGTGTTCGTGAACCTCCTCGGCAACTGTGTCGCCACCTTCGTCGTCTCGAACTGGGAAGGCCAGCTCGACAAGCAAAAGATGCAGGACGCCGTCCACGGAAGGCTCAGCCCCGGCGGCGCGGATCCCGTCGAGCAGCCGCCGGTCGTGGCCGGGTACGAGTCGCGTCAGTAGCCGGCGGGGATGCCGAACACCCGGATCGCGTCGCGGTACATTCCGAGTTGCTGGTCCTTGGTCAGGGGCATGACTTCGGCGATCAGCTGACCGGCGCTGGTGATCGCGCTCATCGCCCCGACCACCGGTAGTCCGGCGACGTTGAAATCGACCGTTGCCCTGCGGATGTGGTTGGCCGACGTGACGATGATCGCGCCGCCCGCACCGAGCGAGCGCGCGAGCGGAACCGAGTTGAGCGCGTTGCCCACCGTCGATCCGGCACGATGCTCGGGATGGATGCGTTGCGCCGGGACGCCGTGCGACTGCAACCAGCCCTGCATCGCGGCCGCCTCGGTGATGCCGTTCTGCGGGTTGCCGCCGGTAACGATGATCGGCGACATCGGCGAGGCCCACGACTGGACGAGCGCGGCCTGCAGTCGGTTGATCAATTCCGGTCGCATCGCGCCGTCGGGAAGCAGCCCGTAACCGAGGACGATGATCGCGGTGGACGGACCCTGGATGGCCGGAAGTGGGTTCGGCGGCGTGAACGACGCAATTCTGATCGCGTTCAGCATCCCGTCGACGCCGGCGCGCATCCCACCGTCCATAGCGCCCAGCCGGGCGAGCGCGGTCTCCCGGGTGATCAGATCGCCCGCGGCGTCGGCGTAGATGGCCTGCAATGCCAGCGCATTGGTGTCGCCGGGTTCTCCGGCGACGGCGCCACCGATGTCCGCGAGGGCGCCACGGGTGTCACCGGCAGCGAATCTGCCCTGCGCGCTGTTGAAGAGGTCGGCGGCCGAGGCGGACGCCGTCGCGGTGGTCGAGACCGCCAGAGCCAGGCAGAAGGCGGCGGTCATGACGGTGGCGAGCAGCACCCTGACTGCTGAAGAAATGGGCCGAACACGAAACTGCGTCACGCTGAGACCTTTCCGTCGGATTTTCACGAAGTACACATGCGATGGTCCGTGGAGCGTCGGCGCCAGTGTAGTGACACTCGTGGGGCTGGTGGGAAAATCGTTACTTACCGTTACCCGCCGCCGATAGAGGACAGAAGATGTCCGCTATCGATGGCATCCTGAAACGCATGCGGGAAACTTCGGCACGACTCCTCCGGCTGCTGTCCCTGCTTCAGACCCGAAAGGACTGGTCCGGGGCAGAACTCGCCGACCGGCTCGGCATCACCCCACGCACGGTCCGGCGAGACGTGGAGAAACTCCGCGACCTCGGTTACCCCGTCGACGCGACGGTCGGGGTGGGCGGTGGCTACCAGCTCGGCGCGGGCGCGGAAATGCCGCCCCTGCTGCTCGACGACGAAGAAGTCCTGGCCGTCGCACTCGGCCTGCAATCCGGCGCAACCGGCTCGGTGGTCGGCATCGGGGAGGCGTCCATACGAGCGCTCACCAAACTCCGGCAGGTGATGCCGTCCCGCCTGCGGCACCGCCTCGAGGCGCTGCAGGTCGACGTGGTCCACCGCGAGCCCGCGAAGAGCGCCGTCGACGCGCAGGTCCTGTCAGCCGTCGCCTCGGTGTGCCACAACCACGAACGACTCCGGTTCGACTACCGCACCCACGACGGCACCGAGAGCCGCCGTGAAGTGGAGCCCTACCGGCTCGTCCGCTCCGGGCTGCGCTGGTACCTCGTCGCCTGGGACCTCACCCGCGCGGACTGGCGGTCGTTCCGGCTGGACCGCCTGACACCCAAGATCCCGACCGGACCGCGGTTCGTGCCCCGCGAACTGCCGCCCGGCGGCGCCGCCGAATTCGTCGCACGGGGCATCAACCGCGCCGTCACCCGGATCCGCGCACGGGTGCTGCTGCACGCGTCGATCGACGAGATGGCAGCCCTGGTGCACGAAGACTGGGGAACCCTCGAAGAAATGCCCGACGGACGATGCGCGGTGGCGCTCGGCGGCGACTCCGTGCCGTCGATAGCCAACTGGCTCAGCGCATTCGGCGTCGACTTCACCGTCCTCGACCCTCCTGAGCTGCGCGAAGAGTGCCGACGGGTGGGTGAGCGTCACCGCCTCTTCGCCGACCGCTACGGTAACGCCTGACCGAGACGCCGTTCAGCCCTCACCGTGGACCGAAAATCCGTGGAACCGAACGGTCCTGCGCGGCGTCCAACTCAGGAGACGACAAGGAAAGGTCGGGGTAGTCGGGGATGCAGCACACGATTGTCGAGGAGGGGCGCGCGCGGGCGCCTGCGGGGACGGGAACAGTCGGGAAGGTGCTCGTCGGGGGCCATCTGGCGCTCGGGGGCGCAACGGTGGTGATCATGGCGTTCTCGTTGGCGTTCGTGTGCACCCTCGACAACGGAACCCAGCCGTGGACGTGGCCGAACAGGTATTCGACGGCCTGGTTCGTCACCGCGACCATCCTCGCCACCACACTGTGGGCGCTGTTCGTGACGGGTGTGGTGATCTTCTCGTCGACACCCCGGCGGGCGCTCGGCACGGCCACGTTCTTCGTGGCCGCGGCGCTCGGTGCCGCTGCGGTGATCGGGCTGTTCGGTCCGTCGGAGAATTCCGCGCTGCAACTCTGGCTGGTCTGCGCCATGAATCTCGGGTACCAGGCCGCTCACCTGCGGTCGGCGTAGCCGGGCAGAAACGAGTCAAGGCCCCACTCTGACGAGTGGGGCCTTGCTCGAACGTCATGTCCCGGCGAACCGGGAAGTCATGGCCGTTCTCAGATCAGGGTGACGCCGGTGGCCTGCGGGCCCTTGTTGCCCTGGCCGATCTCGAACGAAACGCGCTGATTCTCCTCGAGCGTGCGGAAGCCGCCGCTCTGGATCTCCGAGTAATGGACGAACACGTCAGCGCTGCCATCCTCGGGGGCGATGAAGCCGAACCCCTTCTCGGAGTTGAACCACTTCACGATGCCCTCTGCCATGTAAATCTCCTCTAACACAGTAACTTCTTCAGGCAACCGGCTCGGTTACCTGGGTCATTGAACACGACCGTCTATGACAATTCCTGTGGAGGACGTCCAAACGCTCGCAACCATCGATTTGCGAGCGTGGGAAACACAAACACAAAACTTACGACCTCCAATAGTGAACCACACATCTGGTCGGTTGTCTCCCCCGGGCCGAACTCGCGCAGGTCAGGGGATGAAATTGGCGTACACACCGGGGGCAACGGGCGCCACGATCCCCTCCGGCGCCCACGGCGCACCCTGACCGGGGAGGACGGTCACGCTCCCCGTCACCGACACCACCACGGTCCCGCTGCCGGTGGGCACGACGCGCTCGTCGTAGAAGCCGGCGAACTGCGGAAAGTCCTTGCTCACCCGGTACGAACCCGAGGCCCCGGTTGTCCCGGAACCGGCCCCCGTGAGTACTTGTCAACGTCCCGCGGTTGACAAGTACTCACGGCTGGGTGGCGGCGAGGCGCACGAAGGCTGCGGCGTCGAGAGTCTCGCCGCGGGTGGACGGCGTGATGCCGGCCTCGAGCAGCCGTCGCTCCGCCTCGGCGGGCGATCCCGCCCAACCACCGAGCGCGGCTCGTAAAGTCTTGCGGCGCTGAGCGAAAGCCGCGTCGATCACGGCGAACACGCGGCGCCGGTGTGCGTCGTCGACGGGCCACGGCGGTTCGGCGTACCGGTCGATGCGCACGAGACCCGACTCGACTTTCGGGACGGGCCAGAACACCGCGCGCCCGACGGCGCCCGCGCGCCGCACGGCGCCGAAGAAATTGGCCTTCACGCTCGGCACGCCGTAGATCTTGCTGCCGGGGGACGCCGCCAGCCGGTCGGCCACCTCGGCCTGCACCATCACCAGAGCGGTTCGGAGACTGGGAAGTTCGGAGAACAGGTGCAGCAGCACGGGCACCGCCACGTTGTACGGCAGATTCGCGACGAGCGCCGTGGGTTCACCGGGGATCTCGGACGGCTTGACCCGCATCGCATCCGCGCCGACCACGGTCAGCCGGTCCGCGAGTTCCGGAGCACGGTCGGCGACCGTGACCGGGAGCCGCGCCGCGAGGTTGGGGTCGATCTCGACGGCGATCACCTTGTCGACGACGTCGAGTAGCGCCAACGTCAGCGAACCGAGGCCGGGCCCGACCTCGAGGACCGTGTCCTCGCGTCCCACGCCTGCGGTCGCGACGATGCGGCGCACCGTGTTCGCGTCGTGCACGAAGTTCTGCCCCAGCTGTTTGGTGGGGCGCACGCCGAACTCCTCGGCTAACGCGCGCACCTCGGCGGGGCCGAGCAGTGCGGCCTGACCTCGAGCGACGGGGGGTACTTCGGCTTCGGACACCAGGCGAACTTTAACGCACGCCGAGCCTGCCCGAGCACGACGGCCACGCTCCCCAGCCCTGCGTCTTCTGCGTCTGCGACGCGACGGCGATCTGTTCCTCGCGGGTCGCGAGGTCGGCGCGCGGCGCGTACTTGAGGCCGCCCTGGCGCTCCCACGTGTTCTGGTCGAACTGGACGCCGCCGAAGAATCCGTTGCCGGTGTTGATGGCCCAGTTGCCGGTGGCCTCGCACTGGGCGAGCGCGTCCCAGACCGAACCGTTCTCGACGGGCGGCACCTCGGTGCCCGGCTTCGCGCCGACGCGGATCACCTTCGGCTGGGCCGGCGTCGTGACCGTCGCGGACACCTGGTTGCGTCCGACTTCCTTGCCGTTGACGGTGTTGACCGCGAACGTGACGTCCTGGACGCCGGGCACTCCCGGGTTCTCGAGCACGGTGCGACTCTTGTTCATCGTCGGATCCTCGATGCGCTGCTCCTCCGGAGCCAGCGGCAACGTCTCGACCTTCGTCTCGGTGCGGTCGCGGGTGACGGTCACGTCCGTGCCCTCGGTCAGCGGGGTGTCCGAGGGCGGGACGACGGTGTCGGCCTGCTCGAGCGGTGCGCCGTGCGCGGCGAGGAACTCTCCGACCGTCGGCGCGGCGATGCGCACGTCGGTGGCCGGCAGCGCGCCGTCGGCGAGCTTCACGACGAGCGGATTGAGCACCTCGAGGGCCGCACCGTCGAGCGGAAGTCGCTGCGAACGGGATGCGGACACGTGCACGTCCTCGCCGAGTTCGAACTGCTTCAGCGCGTCCTCGACGGTGAGCGCGGTGGTCCATACCGTCTTGGGCTGACCGTCCACCGTCAGCGACACCTCACGCGCGCGGCGCAGCACCACGGTGTCCCCGTCGGACAGGGTCGCGTCGCGTTCCGGTGCCACGGCGTCGCGGTCGCTGATCGAATAACCGGCGTCGGACAGGGCGGCGTCGACGCTCGTGGTCATGGTGCTCAGCGAGATCTTCTCGCCGTCCACGTCGAGTGTGACGTTCTTGTGCCGGACCACGGCCATCACTCCGCCTGCGATCAGTGTGGCGAGAAGCAGGGCCACCACGGTGTAGAGCAGCGGCGAGCGAGCCGAGTTGATCTTCGCGAAGGGCGACATCGTGTTCCTTTACTTCAGACCGTCAGCGGAGTCCGAGCTTGCTGGTGCAGGCGGGCCATGCGCCCCAGCCCTGCGCCGCCTGGACCTTCTCGGCGACGGAGATCTGCTGTTCGCGGGATGCGAGGTCGGCGCGGGCGGCGTACTGGCTTCCGCCGAACGCCTCCCAGGTGCTCTGGGTGAACTGCAGTCCGCCGAAGAACCCGTTGCCGGTGTTGATGGCCCAGTTGCCGGTGGCCTCGCAGTGCGCGATCGAATCCCAGGTGGAGGCGTTGGAGATGGCGAGTTCCTTCACACCGACCTTGACCAGTGCCGGCGCGGGCTCGCGGAGCACCTGTGAGCTGAGCTCCTGACGTCCGGCCTCGACACCGTTGACCGTCTTCACGGATGCGGTGACGGTGCGCTCGCCGGGGGCTCCCGGGTTCTCGACGACGGTCTTGCCCTTGTCCAGCGCGGGATCCTCGACGCGGTTCTCGGGCGGTGCGATGGGCAGCGTCTCGGTGCGGGTCTCGGTGCGGTCGCGGGTCACGTGGATCTCGGTGCCTTCGACGACGGGGGCGTCGGCGGGCGGAACGACGGTGTCGGCCTGCTCGAGCGGGGCGCCGTTGGCGGCGAGGAGCTCACCGACGGTGGGGGCTGCCAGTCGGACGTCCGTGAGCGGTGCGCCGCCGTCGGCGACCTTCACGAGCTTGGCGTTGACGACCTCGAGCGAGGTGCCTTCCAGCGGCAGGCGCTCGGAGCGGGACGCCGAGACGTGGACGTCGTCGGCGAGTTCGAACTGCTTCAGTGCGTCGTCGACGGTGAGGGCGGTGGTCCACACGGTCTTCGGCTGCCCGTCGACCGTGAGGTCGATCTCGCGGGCCCGCCGCAACACCACGGTGTCGCCGTCGGAGAGTGATGCGTCGGCTGCGGGAGCGACGGCGTCACGCTCGCTGACGGGGTACCCGGCGTCGTCGAGCGCGCCGCCGACGTCGGAGGCCATCGTGCCGAGCGAGATGGTCTCACCGTCGACGTCGAGCGTGACGGTCTTGTGCCGCGCCACTGCCAGCGCACCGCCCACGACGAGCGTCGCGAGCAGTGCCGCGACGACTACGTAGAGAAAGGGCGATTTGGCGTTGTTGATTCTGGCTAAAGGCGACACATGAAATCCCAAGGCTGGCGAAGGTTTGATCACGGTACGGTAACGAATCGGCGATGGTCTGGCAACTTTGCCGCTACGACCTGCGTGCGAGATCACGAAAAGGTTGAGATCGGGGACAGTTTTCGCTTCACCGCGAAGGATCCCTTCTGGTCCGGACCACGCCCGGAACGCAGTATCTTGCGACATGCACCAAGAAGCCCGGAAGCGACCGGGCACTACTGACTGAGAAAGCTGGGGTTCCGTGCGCAGCAGATCCGATCGACTTCTGAGACTCGTCAGACGTCCGAGAGTGCCCGCGGTGATCGCCGCGCTGACGCTGCTCGTCACACTCGTCGCGCCCGGCCTCGCCGGCGCACAAGAGCCCGCTCCGGGCAACAACTACACCATCGCCACCGACATCACGTTCGCCCCGTTCGAGTTCCAGGACGAGAGCGGCAAGCTCGTCGGAATCGACATGGACCTCCTCGCCGCCATCGCCGAGGACCAGGGGTTCACCTACCAGGTCAACGCTGTCGGATTCGACGCCGCACTCCAGGCGGTCACGGGCGGTCAGGCCAACGGCATGATCGCCGGCATGTCGATCACCGACGCCCGCAAGGCGACGTTCGACTTCTCCGATCCGTACTTCGAGTCGGGTGTTCAGATGGGCGTGCTCGAGAGCAACGACTCGATCACCTCGTACGAGGACCTGCGCGGCAAGTCCGTCGCGGTCAAGAACGGCACCGAGGGCGCCACGTACGCCGAGTCCATCAAGGACCAGTACGGCTTCACCACCAAGTACTTCGCCGACTCGTCGAGCATGTTCGACGAGGTCCGCACGGGTAACTCGGCGGCCGTGTTCGAGGACTACCCCGTCCTCGCGTACGGCATCAAGCAGGGAAACGGCTTCAAGACCGTCACCGACAAGGTCCCGGGCGCCAGCTACGGGTTCGCCGTCGCGAAGGGCCAGAACGCGCAGCTCCTGCAGGAGTTCAACACCGGCCTCGCCAACCTGAAGGCCAGCGGCCAGTACGACGAGATCCTCGACACCTACCTCAACTCCGACGCATCCGACGACGACAACTCGATCCTGGGCCTGATCAAGAGCACCTACCCGCTGCTGCTCGAGGGTTTGTGGCTCACGATCGTCCTGACCGTGATCTCGATCGCCATCGCGCTCGTCCTCGGCGCGATCTTCGGCCTGTTCCGGGTGTCGACCAACATCGTCCTGCGCGGCATCGGCACCACATACGTGGACGTGTTCCGCGGCACCCCGCTGCTGGTGCAGGCCTTCTTCATCTACTTCGGCATCCCGGCGGCACTGGACTTCCAGATGTCGGCGTTCACGGCGGGCATCATCACGCTGAGCCTCAACGCCGGCGCGTACATGGCCGAGATCGTGCGCGGCGGCATCCTGTCCGTCGACAAGGGGCAGATGGAAGCGTCGCGAAGCCTCGGCATCAGCTACCTGAAGTCGATGCGGAAGGTCGTGATGCCACAGGCCGTGCGGACGATGATCCCGTCGTACATCAACCAGTTCGTGATCACGCTGAAGGACACGTCGATCCTGTCCGTGATCGGGCTCGCCGAGCTGACTCAGACGGGGCGGATCATCATCGCCCGCAACTTCCAGTCCTTCAACATGTGGCTGATCATCGGCGTGATGTATTTCATCATCATCATGGCGCTGACGAAGCTGTCGAACCGGCTCGAGAAGAGGATCAACAAGTGACCGAGACACCGGTGACAGAGAACAAGGCCGAGACCGCCGACCCGAAGATCCGGGTGAAGGGTCTGAAGAAGTCGTTCGGCGACAACGAGGTCCTCAAGGGTCTCGACGTCGACATCGCGAGCGGTGAAGTGGTCTGCGTGATCGGGCCGTCGGGTTCCGGCAAGAGCACGTTCCTGCGCTGCCTCAATCGGCTCGAGGACATCACGGACGGCAACGTCGTGGTCGACGGGTTCGACGTGAGCGACAAGAAGATCGACATCGATCAGGTGCGTCAGCACATCGGCATGGTCTTCCAGCACTTCAACCTGTTCCCGCACATGACGGCGATCGAGAACGT
Source organism: Rhodococcus sp. JS3073 (assembly GCF_026810085.1). Taxonomy (NCBI): domain Bacteria; kingdom Bacillati; phylum Actinomycetota; class Actinomycetes; order Mycobacteriales; family Nocardiaceae; genus Rhodococcus; species Rhodococcus sp. JS3073. The sequence goes on from NZ_CP113951.1 coordinate 1,767,281, forward strand.
GATGCTCGCGCCCGTGCAGACCAAGCGCGCCTCCAAGGAGGAGGCGCGGGCGACGGCGGTCCGGCTCCTGGAGCAGGTCGGGCTGGCGGAGAAGGCGGACGCGAAACCGGCGAACCTGTCCGGTGGGCAGAAGCAGCGCGTCGCGATCGCGCGGGCCCTGGCGATGAACCCGGACATCATGCTGTTCGACGAGGCCACCAGCGCTCTGGACCCCGAGATGGTGGGCGAGGTGCTGCAGGTTCTGCGCGACCTCGCGAAGGGCGGCATGACGATGGTCGTGGTCACGCACGAGATGGGCTTCGCCCGCGAGGTGTCCGACCGGGTGATCTTCATGGCCGACGGTTACGTGGTGGAGGAGGGAACTCCGGAGCAGATCTTCGGCAACCCGCAGCAGCCCCGCACCCAGGACTTCCTGAACAAGGTCCTCTGACATGTGAGTGGCGAAGCGTGCCGGGGCACGCTTCGCCACTCACATCGGGATCAGACGGTGGCGCGTTCCTTCGCGGCCCACGGCACCTTGTCGCCGAGCAGTCCGTCGACACCGAACCGTCCCGATCCGACGACGGCGAGCAGCAGCGAGCCGACGCCGAGGGCCAGCACCAGCTCGTAGCCGCCCTCGCTCGCGAAGATTCCCTTGTCGACGTGCACGAGGAAGAAGGCGCCGACCATGTCGAGGAAGAGCAGGATGCCGAAGATCGGGACGGCCGCCCCGATGATGAGTGCGATCCCGCCGATCAGCTCGATCCACGTCGCGAGGAACGCCGAGACGCCGGGAAGCGGAACTCCCATGGCCTCGAAGCCGGCGGTCGTGGCGTCGAGGCCGTTGGTGAAGGCCTTTTGCCAGCCGTGGGCGAGGAAGATGATGCCGATGCCCACGCGGGCGACGAGGATTCCCAGGCTCCGAACTGCGGGGTTGTTCATGGATGTGCCTTTCATCGAGGTGTCCCCGCGCGACCGGGACGACCGTTGGTTGAACAAGCAACGATCCTAAGTTCTCTAACTTGAAACTTCAACATAAGGCAATCGGCCCTGGGCGCGCCCGACGAGTCCAGGGACTCGCTAACCACTCACGGGCCGGAAGCCGTACACACGCTCGGCGGTCGCGGTGGACGCCTTCGCCAGGTCGTCCGGATCCTCGCACCGGATCTCGGCGAGCGCCCGGACCGTATACGGGAGGCAGTACGGCTCGTTGGGAGCGCCCCTGAACGGATGCGGGGTGAGGAACGGCGCATCCGTCTCGACGATCAGCTGATCCGACGGCACCAGTGGGGCCGCCTCCCGCAAGGCCTTCGCGTTCTTGAAGCTGACGGTGCCGGAGAAGCTCAGGACGTAACCGGCGTCGACGCACTCGCGCGCCATCTCGGCGTCCGAGGAGAAGCAGTGGAAGATCACCGACTCCGGCGCACCCTCCTCGCGCAGCACCTGCAGCAGCGCCTGGTCGGCCTCCCGGTTGTGGATCATCAGCGTCTTCCCGAGCCGCTTCGCGAGGTCGATGTGCCAGCGGAAACCCTCGGTCTGCTCGGGGACCGTGGCACAGCCGTCGAGTTTCCCGGGCCAGTAGAAGTCGAGTCCCGTCTCCCCCACCGCGACCACCCGGGGATCACGAGCGAGCCGTTCGATTTCCGTCCTGGTCGCGTCGTCGAGCACATTCGCCCGGGTCGGGTGGATGGCCACGGCCGCGTACACGCGGGAATCCCAGTGGGCCGCGTCGACGGCGAACTGCGCGGCCGCCAGGTCGTCGGCCACCGTGACCACCCGCTCCACTCCGACCGCGGCGGCCCGGTCGACGATCGCCGTGACGCTCGCGGCGTCCGATGCTCCACACGCGTCGAGATGGGTGTGCGAATCGACGAGCGGGAACAGCGGCGCAGGGGCATCCGGGGCGGGACGGTCTTTGCTCATGCGGACATTGTCGACGCCGCCGCCGCACGTGTCACATGCGGTACTTTCTCCCGGACGGGGAGGGAGCCGTGTCCATGACTTCGAGCTCGATGAACGGCCGCGTGATCGCGGTGACCGGCGGTGCGAGGGGAATCGGGAGGGAGATCGCCCGACAGCTGGCACTGGCCGGTGCACGGGTCGCGATCGGCGACGTCGACGGCGCCGCGGCCCGCCGGACCGCGGACGAACTCGGCCGGGCGGGCGGGACGGTGGAGGGCCTCGAACTGGACGTCACCGACACCGGGTCGTTCTCGGCATTCCTCACGGCCGTCGAGGACCATTGGGGCCCGATCGACGTGCTCGTCAACAACGCGGGCGTCATGTGGGTCGGAAGGTTCGACGAGGAACCCGAATCCGCGACGGACCGGCAGCTCGCCGTGAACCTGCACGGGGTCATCCGCGGGGTGAGACTGGCGGCGCCGGCGATGCGTGCGCGCGGCCACGGTCAGATCGTCACGGTCGCGTCGGCAGCGTCGAAGGTCGCACCACCCGGCGAGTCGACGTACGCAGCGACGAAACACGGCGTGCTCGGCTACCTGACCGGTGTCCGCGAGGAGCTGCGCGGGTCGGGCGTGCAGATCTCGGTGATCATGCCGGGTGTCGTCGACACCGAACTCGCCGCCGGAACGGCGACGGGGGCGGCAAAACTGCTGACACCCGCCGACGTCGCGAAGACCGTGGTCGCGGTGATCCACCGGCCCCGGTTCGAGGTGACCATCCCCCGGTACGTCGGCCCGCTCGCCCGGCTGGTCACCGTCTTTCCGCAGTTCGCCCGGGACTTCGCGATCAGACGGATGGTCCCCGACCAGGTCAGGTCCACGAACAAGTCGGCCCGCGCGGCGTACGAGTCACGCGCCGTCACCGACGAGGACGGCACCGGACCGGCCTAGAACCCGAATCTGCGCGTCACGAAACGGTGGCGCGCAGATAGAGTGGTCGCACCATGAATGCTGCTGATTCCACCGCCTCGCGGCCACCTTTCTATCTGACGACGGCGATCGCGTACCCGAACGGCGTCCCGCACATCGGCCACGCCTACGAGTACATCTCCTCCGACGCCCTCGCACGCTTCAAGCGTCTGGACGGGTTCGACGTCTATTTCATGACGGGAACCGACGAGCACGGTCTGAAGATGCAGCAGACGGCGGCCAAGGAAGGCATCGACGTCCGTGAGCTCGCCGCGCGGAACTCGGACGTGTTCGAGGCCATGGACAAGACGTTGAACATCTCCTTCGACCGGTTCATCCGCACCACGGATGCCGATCACGAAGAAGCCAGCAAGGCGATCTGGCAGAAGATGCTCGACAACGGCGACATCTACCTCGACACGTACTCGGGCTGGTACTCGGTCCGCGACGAGGCGTTCTACACCGAGGCCGAGACCACGCTGCAGGACGACGGTTCACGCCTGTCCACCGAGACGGGCACCCCGGTCGAGTGGACCGAGGAGTCCACGTACTTCTTCAAGCTGTCCGAGTACCAGGACAAGCTGCTCCGGCTGTACGAGGAGAACCCCGACTTCATCGCACCCGCGACGCGGCGCAACGAGATCGTCAGCTTCGTCAAGGGCGGACTGAAGGACCTGTCGATCTCCCGCACGACGTTCGACTGGGGCGTTCCCGTTCCCGACCATCCCGAGCACGTCATGTACGTGTGGGTGGATGCGCTCACCAACTACCTGACCGGCGCCGGATACCCGGATACCGACTCCGAGCAGTTCGGCAAGTACTGGCCGGCGAACCTGCACATCATCGGCAAGGACATCACCCGGTTCCACACCGTGTACTGGCCGGCGTTCCTGATGTCGGCGGGAATCGAACTGCCGAAGCGCGTCTTCGTGCACGGATTCCTCTACAACAAGGGCGAGAAGATGTCGAAGTCGGTCGGCAACGTCGTCGACCCCGTCGCCATGGTGGAGCAGTACGGCCTCGACGCCGTGCGCTTCTTCCTGCTCCGCGAGATCTCCTACGGTCAGGACGGAAGCTACAGCCACGAGGCCATCGTCACCCGGATCAACGCCGACCTGGCGAACGAGCTCGGCAACCTCGCGCAGCGGTCGCTGTCGATGGTCGCGAAGAACTGCGACGCCCAGGTCCCGGCCCCCGGCGAGCTGACGGAGGACGACACGGCGATGCTCGCGCAGGCGGATGCGCTGCTCGAGCGGGTTCGCGCCGAATACGACGTCCAGGCACTGCATCTCGCGCTGGAGGCGATCTGGTCGGTTCTGGGCGAGACCAACCGGTACTTCTCCAAGCAGGAGCCCTGGGTTCTGCGGAAGACGGATCCGGAGCGGATGGCGACGGTGCTGTACGTGACGCTCGAGGTGGTGCGGATCGTGGGCATCCTCGTGCAGCCGGTGATGCCGGACGCAGCGGAGAAGATCCTCGACCTGCTGGGTCAGAAGGCCGACGCGCGGCAGTTCGGCGACCTTCCGACGCGCATCGTGGCGGGCACCCCGTTGCCCGCGCCGTCGGGCGTGTTCCCGCGTTACGTGGAGGACTGATCCGGGCGGGGTTCGTTCTTGTCGGACCCCGCATGCACACTCTCCCCCATGACGCCGAATAGAACATACATTCGATCTCCTCACGGTGGATTCGGGAACGGAGCGCGCGTGTTCGACGACGAAGTGAGCCCCCAGGCCGCCGCGGCAGTCCACACCCTGATGGGTGAGTTGTCGGCCGCGTACGAGCGTGGGTGGCAGCCCGCCGACGTCGTGCATCTGGCGCGGAGATCGAAGGAGCCGTCCGACGCGGCGCTGGCGGCAGCCCTGGTGCTGCACGAGGCGGAGCGCACGCGGGCCGCGCACCGGGCGCCGCGGGATTGGGTGGAGCAACTCCGCACCATCGGCGAGCAGTACCCGGGTGCGTCGCACCTGGCCGGGCGGGTTCCGGTCGACGGTCCCGACGTTCGGGCCCTGGCCGCCGGGCTGCTGTTCGAAGATCCGTACCACTCCGTCTATCAGCTCACCGACCTGTCCCTGACGTGGACGAATCTGCCCGGCTGGACGGTGCTCGCTCCCCCACCGTCGACGTGGCCCGTCGTGCGGGTCGCCGACCCCACCGCGGCCGTGCCGGGCGAGACCGAGGCCGACGCGAAGGTGCTCAACAGGATCCGCGGGCTGCTCGCGAAGGCCGAGGCCACCGACTTCGCTGAGGAGGCGGAGATCTTCACCGCGAAGGCGCAGGAGTTGATGACGCGCTACGCGATCAACGCCGCCCTCCTCCACACCCAGAACGGGGTGGGCAACACGGCGGTGCACAGTCGCCGCATCCACCTGGAGAATCCGTACGTCAAGGAGAAGGTGCACCTTCTCACCGAGATCGGTGACTCCAACCGGGTGCGCACCGTGTGGTTCAGCTCTCTCGCCATCGCGACCGTGGTCGGAACCCCCCTCGACCTCCAGCAGGTCGACATGCTGTTCACGTCGCTGCTCGTGCAGGCGACGCGCGCAATGCAATTCGCGGACGCCGACAGTCGCGGCGGTTCACGCACCACGTCGTTCCGGAAGGGTTTCCTCGCGGGCTTCGCCAGCCGCATCGGGCAGCGGTTGCGCGACGCCGACAGCCGGGCAACGGCCGAGGCCGCCGACGAGGCGTCGATTCCCGTCGACGCTCTGCTCCCGATTCTGGCCACCAAGTCCGAGGCCGTCGACGCCGAGTTCGACCGTCTGTTTCCGCGGACCAAGAAGGCACGAGGCAGGGCCGTCGACGCCAACGGCTGGTACGCCGGGCAGGCGGCCGCCGACGACGCCTCCCTGGCTCCCGGGGAGCGCGCCCTCCGGCGGTAGGGCCCGCTGGCCGTCTAGTCCCTCCGGGCCGCCAGCACCGTTTCGTAGAGTTCCCGCTTCGACACGCCGGTGGTGGCGACGAGCGCGCATGCATCCTTGAGCCGGGTGCCGTCCGCGACGAGTCGCTCCACCTCGTCGACGAGGTCGGCGGGGTCGGACGCGACGAGGGTGGCACCCTCCACCACCACCGTGATCTCGCCGCGGACACCCTCGGCGGCCCACTCGGCGAGTTCGGCGAGAGTGCCGCGGCGGACCTCCTCGTACGTCTTGGTCAGTTCCCGGCAGACGGCGGCGCGACGGGTTCCCCCGAGCACCTCGACCGCGTCCGCCAGACAGTCGGCGAGCCGATGCGGCGCCTCGAAGAACACGCACGCGCGTTGCTCGGCGACCAGGGCCTGCAACCACGTCTTGCGCTGCCCCTGCTTCCGGGGCGGGAAACCGTCGAAGCAGAACCGTTCGACGGGCAGTCCGGACAGCGCTAGCGCCGTCGTCACCGCCGACGGTCCGGGCAGGCACGTCACCGCCAGATCCTCGGCCACGCACGCCGACACCAGCCGGTACCCGGGGTCGCTGACGGAGGGCATGCCGGCGTCGGTGACGAGGAGAACGGTCTTGCCGGACGCGACGTCGGCGACGAGGGCGGGCAGCCGGGCCGTCTCGACCTGGTCGTAGAAGCTGACGACCTTGCCGGTGATCGTCACGTCGAGAGCGGAGGCGAGAGCTTTGGTGCGGCGGGTGTCCTCGGCGGCGACGACGTCGGCCGTCCCGAGCGCCGTACGCAGCCTCGGCGAGGCGTCACCCACGTCCCCCATCGGTGTTGCGGCGAGCACTAGGCGACCAGTCATGACCCACAGCCTACGATTGCGGCGTGACGATGCTGACGGACGAGCGACCGACGCCCTCCGCACGACAGCCGTCCATGCTCGGACCGGCGCCGCTCGTGCCGCCCCCCGACTTCGGTCCCGTCGACCGCGCCCGCGGCTGGGTGGTCACCCTGTTCGTCACGGCGATCGCGGCGATCACCCGGTTCACGATGCTCGGTTACCCGACCGACGCGGGCACTCCCGTGTTCGACGAGAAGCATTACGCGCCGCAGGGATGGCAGGTGCTCACCGGCGGCTGGCTCGAGGACAACCCCGGCTACGGGCTGGTGGTGCATCCGCCGATCGGCAAACAGCTGATCGCGGTGGGCGAGGCGATCTTCGGCTACAACGGCTGGGGCTGGCGTTTCGCCTCCGCGGTGGCGGGCACGATCATGGTCCTGCTGGTGATCCGCATCGTCCGCCGGCTCACCCGATCCACTCTGATCGGCGGACTCGCCGGGATCCTGCTGGTCGCGGACGGCGTCACGTTCGTGTCCTCCCGGCTCGGCATGCTCGACATCTTCCTGGCACTGTTCGCGGTCGCCGCTCTCGGCTGCCTGATCGTGGACCGCGACCAGGTCCGCGAGCGGATGGCCCGCGCGTACGACGAGGGCCGGATCGGCGACAGCGACTGGGGACCGCGGCTCGGTGTGCGCTGGTGGCGGTTCGGCGCCGGGATCACGCTGGGTCTGGCGTGCGGCACCAAATGGTCGGGCGTCTACTTCATCGTGTTCTTCGGACTGCTCAGCGTCGCGTTCGACGTGTCGGCCCGGCGCGCCTACGGGGTGCGGCGCCCGTGGTTCGGTGCCGGCGTCCGCGATGTCGGCCCGGCGCTGTACGCGCTCGTCGTCGTGCCGCTGTTCGTGTACCTCGCCAGCTACTGGGCGTGGTTCGCCAGCGAGACGGGTGTGGACCGGCATGCGGTGGGCAATGAGATCGGAACGGGCGGCACCTGGTCGTTCGTGCCGGGCGCGCTCCGCTCACTGTGGTACTACAGCGGCAACGTCCTGGAATTCCACGAGGGCCTCACCAATTCGGCGGGCAATCATCACCCGTGGGAGTCGAAGCCGTGGACGTGGCCGATGGGTCTGCGCCCGATGCTGTACTACTTCGCCGAGGGTGATCACGTCACCGGCTGCGGCGCGTCGAGTTGCGTCAAAGCCGTCATGCTCATCGGGACGCCCGCCATGTGGTGGCTGGCACTGCCGATGCTCGCGTGGGCGCTGTGGCAGACCGTGGTGCGGAAGGACTGGCGTTACGCCACCGTCCTCACCGCCTACGGCGCCGCGTTCCTGCCGTGGCTGACCACCCTGGACCGCCAGATGTACTACTTCTACGCGGTGGCGCTGGCGCCGTTCATGGTGATGGGTCTCGCGCTGATCCTTGGCGACATACTGGGCAGCGCGAAGGCGTCGTTCGAACGCCGCACCACGGGCCTGCTCGCCGTCTGCCTCTATGTGGGGCTCGTGGTCGCCAACTTCATCTGGCTGTGGCCGATCCTCACGGCCGTCCCGATCACCCCGGACACGTGGCAGCACCAACTGTGGCTCCCCAGCTGGCGCTGACACCGGAATGAGTCGAGCCGCCCGGGTCCCCGTGGGACACCGAGCGGCTCGCAGACTGTTTCTCTAGCGGGACGAGATCCGGTCGCGACGACGTTTCGCCGCCACTCTCCGCATCTCTCTCCGCATTTCCCGGCCGTCGACGATCATCTGGTCACGGGACAGATCCTTGTAGAGCGAAAAGCACAACCCGATCATCACGAGGACGAACGGCGCCGCGGCGATGATCGTCATCGTCTGCAGTCCGTCGAGCGCGGTGTCGCCGCCGGTCCACAAGATGAGCGCGGCCACGCCACCGGTGAGCACACCCCAGAACACGACCACCCAGCGCTGCGGCTCCAGCGAACCGCGCTGCGACAAGGTGCCCATCACCATCGACGCGGCGTCGGCGCCGGAGACGAAGAAGATCCCCACGAGGATCATCACCAGGACGGTCGTGATGCCGGTGAGCGGCAGGTGGTTGAGCATGCCGAACAGCTGCCCCTCCTGGGTGTCCTGTCCGGCGAGGTCGATTCCGTCACGCTGCTCGCTGATTCCGGCACCACCGAAGATCGCGAACCACACGAGGCTCACGGCACTCGGGACCACGATCACGCCGACCACGAACTGGCGGATTGTCCGGCCGCGGCTGATGCGGGCCAGGAACATGCCGACGAACGGGGTCCAGGAAATCCACCACGCCCAGTAGAAGATGGTCCACGAGGACAACCATTCGCCGGTCGCCGGATCGGACGACGCTCCGGTGCGGGCGGACATCTGCGCGAGCTGCGCGGCGTAGGCGCCGATCGTCGTGGGCAGCAGGTTGAGGATCAGGACCGTCGGTCCGACGACGAACACGAACAGGGCCAGGATGACGGCGAGCACCATGTTGGTGTTGGAGAGCCACTGGATGCCCTTGGCGACACCCGACACGGCGGACGCCACGAACGCGAGGGTCAGCAGGGCGACGATGGCGACCAACAGGAATGTGCTGACCTCCGACATCCACCCGACGACCTGGAAGCCGGAACCGATCTGCAGTGCGCCGAGACCCAGCGAAGCGGCGGTGCCGAACAGTGTCGCGAAGATCGCGAGGACGTCGATGAACTTGCCGATCGGCCCCTCCGCGCGGCGGCCGAGCAGCGGGATGAATGCGGAGCTGAACAGCTGCTTGCGACCCTTGCGGTACGAGCCGTACGCGATCGACAGTCCGACAACCGCGTACATCGCCCAGGGGTGCAGGCTCCAGTGGAACATGGTGGTGGCCATCGCAGTTCCGATGCCCCCGTTGGAACCCGGAGGGGGCGTCACGTAGTGCGCGAGCGGTTCGGCGACACCGAAGAACATCAGTCCGATGCCCATGCCGGCGCTGAACATCATCGCGATCCAGCTGACCGTCCGGAACTCGGGCTTCTCGCCGTCCTTGCCGAGCGGAATCTGGCCGAACTTGCTGAACGCGAGCCACAGTGAGAAGAGGACGAACCCGGACGCCGACAGGACGAACAACCAGCCCATGTCGGTGACCAGCCAGTCGAGCGCCTTACCGGTCGTGGAGTCGAGATTGTCGGGGGCCACGAGCCCCCAGACGACGATTGCCGAGACCGCGGCGGCAGCGGCGGAGAACACCACGTGGTCGGTGCGAACACCGACCCGTTTGAGCCCTCCGCCGACGCTCGCGTCAGCGGTCTCGGAACCTTGATCAGGCAGATCAGTATTCATTGCCATGAACAACTACGTTGGTCATTTTCGATGGTAAAAGCAAGCTAGCCCACCGCTTCACACCGAATCGAGACCCAGCCTACGGCATCGTTACGCTGCGGTTTTTCCCCATCCCGAGCCTCTTCCGAGAAGCCCGTCGATGCTGAGGCGTCCGGCACCGATCACGGCGAGAAGAAGTGACCCGACGCCGAGTGCGACAACGAGTTCGTACCCGCCGTTCGCGACGAAGACGCCCTTGTCCGCGTGTACCAGAATCAGCGCTCCGAGCATGTCGAGGAACAGCAGGATTCCGGCGATCGGCGTGGCCACTCCCACGATGAGAGCAAATCCACCCGCGAGTTCGATAGTGGCGGCCGCAACAGCCGAAATGTCGGGCAGTGGGACGCCCATGTCGGCGAACGACGCCTGTGTGGCCTTCACTCCGTAGTCGAAGAACTTCTGCCAGCCGTGCGCGACGAAGACGACGCCGAGTCCGATCCGGGCAATCAGTAGTGCGAGGTCGCGGAAGAGTGCGGAAGCCATACCGAGCGTCTACCTTTCTGGGGTCACACCTTCTGGATGCGGCGCCGTCCTCATTCGGCGCCGCGGAGAGCGGACTGCACGAAGCCGAGGATCTCCTCGTCGGACACCCCCAGCTTCCGCAGGTCCTGCACATACCGTGTTGCGGCCTTCTCGGCCCCGGCGCGAATGGGGTCACCGCCGCTCGCGATGAACGTCCCCTGCTTGCCCCGGGTTTCGATGACACCCTGCTCGCCGAGTTCCCGGTACGCCTTCGCCACCGTGTTCGGGGCCAGACCCACCTCGACGGCGAGTGCGCGGACCGTGGGAATCTTGGTTCCCGCGATCAACTGCCCACTGCGCACCTGCTCGATGATCTGCAATCGCAACTGATCGAACGGGGCGGTCGACGAATCCGGATCGATGTCGATGTCCACGGCCGGCGCCACCTCCGTTGTTCCACGCGTTGTATCAGACCGTAGTTGCGCGGTTGCGGCGCCGCAATGCTTACACCGCGGCGACGGCATCCTCGATCGGCGTCGGGCCGGACGTCAGCATCAGCGTCTTCTTGGCAGTCACCGGGTGGTCCAGGAGCGCCGCGACCACTGCGGCGACGTCGGCTCGGGTCACGGTGCCGGGTTCGAGGGGAGGCGCGGTGAGCGTGACGTGACCCGTCGGGTCGTCGTCGAGCAGACCGCCCGGACGGAGGATCGTCCAATCGAGGTGGGTGCGGGCGCGCAGGTCTTCCTCGGCGGCCGTCTTCGCGACGAGGTAGGCGGCGAACACCTCGTCGGTGCCCTCGGGGATCGGCTCCCCCGCCCCGAACGAACTGATCTGGACGAATCGCCGCGTTCCCGCCTTCTCGGCGGCGTCCGCGAGGAGAACCGCGGCCCCGCGATCGACGGTGTCCTTGCGTGCGATGCCACTGCCCGGGCCTGCGCCCGCGGCGAACACCGCGGCGTCCGCACCGACGAGGGTCTTCGCCACGTCGTCCGCGCTCGCCGTCTCCAGATCGATCACCACCGGTTCGGCGCCGAGTGCCGCCACCTCGTGTTCGTGGTCGGGGTTGCGGATCAGCGCGACCGCCCGATCACCGCGCGCGGTGAGAATTTTGACGAGGTGGCGGGCGATCTTCCCGTGCCCACCCGCAATGACGATGCGCCGCGGAGTCGCGTCCCTGTGCTCGGCCATGATCGATCTCCTCTTTCGTCGACTATTCACGAGTTACTACCCCTGGTTCAGCGCTCCCTGCGGGCGCGTTTGTTCCCCGGTGCAGAATGTCGGGTATGGCGAACACCGCGACCATCTACCACAACCAGCGATGCAACACGTCCCGCACCGTCCTCGGGCTGATCCGGGACGCGGGCATCGAACCGACCGTCGTGAAGTACCTCGAGACGCCGCCCTCCCGGGACGGGCTGCGCAAACTTCTCGACGACGCCGGTCTGAAGCCGAGCGAGGCGATCCGTAAGAAGGAGACCGTCTTCAAGGAACTGGGGCTCGCCGAGGCGTCCGAGGACGAACTGCTCGAAGCGATGGTGGACAACCCCATCCTCATCGAGCGACCGATCGTCGTGACGGACAAGGGCACCGTCCTCGCCCGCCCGGCCGAGAAGGTCCGCGAGGTCCTCTAGGCGCTTCGCGCCTACAGCGGGTCGCGGGCCACCGGACAGGACATGCATCGGGGGCCGCCGCGGCCCGAGCCGAGTTCGGAACCGGCGATCCGCAGTACCTCGATGCCCGACGCCTCGAGCCGGGCGTTGGTCTCGACGTTCCGTTCGTACGCGACGACGACGCCGGGTGCGAGTGCGAGCGTGTTGTTTCCGTCGTCCCACTGTTCGCGTTCGGCGGTGACGTTGTCGAGTCCGGTGTCGATGACGCGCAGCTTGCCGATGCCCATCGCCTCGGCGGCGGCGGTCAGGAACGGATCGGCTCCGCGGATCGACACGCCCTTGTCCTCACGGTGAATGGTGAACGCCGACAGCGTGTCCTGGATGACCGGGTACATCACGACGGCGTCGTGGTCGACCATCGTGCACACGGTGTCGAGGTGCATCGACGCTCTGGCCTGCGCGATGGGCACCACCAGCACGGTGTGCGCCAGTTCGTCTTCGAAGACGCTGCGCGCCAACGCCTCGGCACCGGCCGGCGTGGTGCGCTCCCCCACCCCGACGGCGACGACTCCCGGTGCGAGGAGCAGGACGTCGCCGCCTTCGACGGGGGCCGTGTGGGATTCGTAGGCGCGCCGGGCGCCGCGGAAACGCGGGTGGTGGGCATAGATGATGTCGGTGAGGGACGTTTCGCGGACCCGGGCGGGCAGGGCGAGGGACGTGATCGCGACGCGGGGTCCGATCCAGAACGACGAGTCCCGGGTGAACAGCAGGTTGGGCAGCGGGTCGATGACGAAGTCGCCGCCGTGGTGCATGCGACGGACCAGCGACGCCGTGTTGGCGGCGACGGGCAATTCGTCGAAGGTCATGCCCGCGGTGAGGATGGTGGAGAGTTCGGGGGCCGGGACACCGCGGAGATGTGCGGCCAGTTCCTGCGCCAGGGTGTGCCCGAGTTTGCGTGGGTCAACGGCCGCGCCGATGCCCTGTATGCGGGCGGCGCCGCTGGCGCCGAGTGTCTCGGTGAGCAGGTCGGACAGCAGCAGGACCTCGACGCCGCGGCTGCGCAGGAGGTCCGCGAACGCGTCGTGCTCTTCCTGCGCGCGGTCGACCCAGGGCAGTCCGTCGAAGAGCAGTTGGTCGTTGTTGCGGGGCGTGAGCCGCTTCAGTTCGTCCCCGGGCCGGTGCAGGAGGACGGCACGCAGCTGCCCGACTTCGGAGTTGGCTCCCAGCGGTGCAGAACCGGACGCGTTCATGTCTAGACGGTAATGCCGGCGGGCCCGGCAGGCACGCTCAAACGCTCCGCTGCCGACCGTGTCCCTCGGCGCCGCAGGCGAGTACCGTGAAACGGCGGAGGTATCTCATGGACGAGAACTCGACTCTCTCGCCGGCGCACTCGGATGCGGCGGCGAGTTCGTCTGCGGACACGCCCCCCTTTCCGTCGGTGCCGTCAGCCCTGGCGCCGTTCGCCGGTCTGTGGCGCGGCGAGGGTGAGGGCGCGTACCCGACGATCGACGAGTTCGCGTACACCGAGGAGATCGAATTCGCCCCCACCGGTAAACCGTTCCTGGCGTACCGGTCTCGGACGCGGGAGTCGGGCAGCGGGCGGCCGTTGCACTCGGAGTCCGGGTTTCTGCGGCTCGTCGCCGAGGACGAGGCGGAACTGCTCGTGGCCCAGCCGACCGGGTTCACCGAGATCCACCGTGGTCAGATCCGGGAGGGGACCATCGAGTTGTCGATGGTGGCGCTGAGCGCGTCCCCGGACGCGAAACCGGTGCACAGCATCCGGCGACAGTTGTCGGTGCGTGGCGGCGACCTCACGTACGACCTGTGGATGGCGCACGACCTGACTCCGCTCACACACCACCTCCACGGACATCTCCGCCGCAACTGACCTCGAGTATTGTTCAGGTAACCGCGTGAAAGGTTGCCTGTCGTGGAGATGCCCGAGTGGAGAGCCAAGGAACTGACGCCGGGACAGCTGTCGGAGCGCAGTGGCGTGGCGGTGTCGGCGTTGCACTTCTACGAGCGCGAGGGGCTGATCACCAGCAGGCGGACGTCCGGCAATCAGCGTCGCTATCGCAGGGACACGCTGCGGCGGGTCGCGTTCATCCGCATCGCTCAGCGGGTCGGGATTCCGCTGGCCGAGATCCGGGACGCCCTCGGGACCCTTCCCGAGGGCCGCACACCGAACCGTAAGGACTGGGAGAAACTGTCGACGCGGTGGCACGCCGATCTGGATCAGCGGATCGAGCAGTTGATCCGGCTCCGCGACAACCTGACCGGCTGCATCGGCTGCGGGTGCCTGTCGCTCGGGAGTTGCGCGATCGTCAACTCCCACGACCGGCTGGGCACGGCGGGGCCGGGTGCCCGCACGCTGGACGTCGAACTCGACCGCCCGGTGTCCGGGGCGTGAACGTCAGCTGTCGCCCAGCCACTTCTCGATCGCGTCGCGGTCCTGGCCGACCATGTCGCCGACCAGTTTCCTGACGAGGGACTCGATCTGTCCGCCGACGAGCGGAATCTTGACCTGCACCGATCCGGCGACATCCAGGACGGTGACGTCGCCCGACGCACGGAGCACCGACGTGCACTCGATCTTCACCGGGATCCCGGTGGAGCTGCCACTGATCCGGCCGTCGGCGTGGTCGCCGTCGAGGGTGCCCCATTCGTCGGCACGCTCGACCTTCAGTTCACCCGAGACGACCTTGCGGACCAGCCCGGGGAGGGAGGACGCGCCGATGGTGTCGCGCATCGTCGCCGTCAGCGTGCCGGGGCCGCGGCTGTCGTCGAGGGTGAGTTTCTCCGGCGCCTCTTCGAACCGGTGCTGCCAGAACGCCCGATCCGTCACGGTCGCGTGCACGCGCGCGACGGGGTACGCGATCTGTTCGGAGTATTCGAAGCTCTTCGCCATGACGGCAGCCTACGACAACTCCGTGAGCGGCGAAGGAGTCCGGAGACTCGTCAGCCACGCACGGGCGCGGAGCGCCTCATCGGCAGGTGGTCGATGCCGACCTCGAGGTAGTTCGCGCCGGTTCTGCGAAAACCGTAACGGCCGTACCAGTTTTCGAGGTAGGCCTGAGCGGAGATCTCGACGGGTCCCGGGAACGCCTCGAACACGGCTTCGAGCAGCTGCCCCGCGAGTCCCCGACCGCGGGCGTGGGCTGCGGTGGCGACGCGTCCGAGGTGCAGTGTCGGTTCGTCGGCCAGCACCCGCAGAGTCGCGAGAACCTCGCCGTCCTCCTCCGCCCAGAACTGGGTGGTGGTCGGTTCGAGGTCGCGTCCGTCGAGTTCGGGTTCCGACACGATGCCCTGCTCGAAGACGAACACGTCGGTCCGCAGGACCATGATCCGGTAGAGCGTGGCCGGGTCGATCCTGTCGAGCGTCGCGTGGTGGAGAGTCGGCACGTCCTCACCTTAGACAGAAAGTCCGGTGCGCAATCCGCCGGAACCAGGGGCGCGATCTGCGGGGCGGGTCCACACTGGAAAAGCAGCAGCTGAGGGCAACTCGAGCAACCGAATGAGGGTGGGCATGGCCGACGGCGAACCTCTGATACCGCCGAGTGCCGTCGACGTGGATTTCTCCGACGTCGCCTGGGGAGCGGACCGTACGATGTCCGACTTCGAGACCGGGATGTGGCGGATGGAGGAGGTGCAGCCGAAGCTGCGCTCACCGATCGTCGCGGTCGACGTCCTCGACAAACCGCCGGACTGGGACCGCCTGGTGCGCGCCCACGAGTGGGCGTCGCACATGGTGCCGCGCATCCGGATGCGGGTGGTGGAGCCGACGTTGCGGCTGGGCAATCCGATGTGGTCGGTCGACCCGGAGTTCGACCTCGACTATCACCTGTCGCGGGTGCGGCTGCCGGAGCCTGCGACGTTCGACCACGCGCTGCGGATGTGCAGGCACATGGCGACCGAGCCGTTCGACCGCGCCCGGCCGCCGTGGAGCGCCATGCTCATCGAGGGACTCGACGACGGCCGCGCCGTCTACGTGGTGAAGACGCACCACAGCATCACCGACGGACTCGGCGGCATCCAGTTGATGACGCTGCTGCACAGCAGGCGCCCCGAACCGTCGCCGGACAAACCGGATCGGCCCGCGCCGTTGCCGGAGCAGATGTCGGGCGGCGGCGCCCTGTTCGAGCAGGCGCTCGACAACGTGCGCAGCGCCCCCGGCCGACTCGGCGGCCTGATCCGGGGCGCGGTGCGGACGGCGATGACCGTCGTCGGCGACCCGGTGGGCAGTGTCACGGAGGTCGCCGGTTACGCGAACTCGATCCGCAGGGTGGTGACCCCTCCCCCGACCACGGGTTCGGACCTGCTGCGCGACCGCGGGCTCGGACGCTGGTTCGGGGTGCTGGAGGTGAGTGTCGACGAACTGCGTTCCGCCGCTCACGTCGCGGGAGGGTCACTGAACGACGCGTACGTGGCGGCCCTGCTGGGCGGCTTCCGCCGCTACCACGAATCGTTCGGCCACGACCTCGAGACGATTCCGGTGGGCATGCCGGTGAGCATGCGTTCGGCGTCGGATCCGACGGGCGGCAACCGATTCGCGGCGGCCCGATTCGCCGGACCGGTCGGTGAGCGCGACCCGGTCGCGCGAATCAAGAAGGTGCGCGCGATCATCCTGGGGCTGCGCCAGGAACCCGCACTCGGACTGCTGGATTCGGCCGCCCCGCTCCTGGTCCGGCTTCCGACGGTGGTGCTGGCGAACTGGTACCTCTCGCAGTCGACGGGTCTCGATCTGCAGGCCAGCAACGTCGCCGGCGTCCCCGTGCCCGTGTACCTGGCGGGCGCCCGGATCGAGCGGATGTTCCCGTTCGGCCCGGCCCCCGGTTGCGCGGTGATGGCCACCCTCGTCTCCCACGTCGGCACGTGCTGCATCGGCGTCAATCTCGACACCGCCGCCGTCACCGAGCCGGCGCGGTTCATGATGTGCCTGCAGGAGAGTCTCGACGAGATCGTCGAACTGGGCCGCGGGTGAAAGGAAAGGCTGGCGCGATGGACGAGCAGACGACACGGCCGCGGGTCTATCTCATCGAGACGATGAGCGACATGGAGGACGACGTTCTCCGCACGTGGCTGGAGCGGCAGGCGAACGACTCCGGTCAGCCGCCGCCGACGGTCCGCGTCACCGACCAGGCCCTCGCCGATCTCGTACGCCGGAAGGATGACCCGCTGCTCACCCCGCTCCGGGTGGTCTGGCTGCCGAAGGAGACCCATCCGGACGGCGCGCAGCGATTCCGGGAAACCTTGTCGCTGCGCGATCCGCTGCACCCCGGCCAGAACATGCAGCGCCGGGTGATGCGCGACGACCCGGCCCGCTGCCAGGTCCTGGAAGGCGACCCGGCCCCGCTCAGCGACCTCGAACGCCGGCTCGCCGAGAACGGTGGCGGGTCGCTTCCGGACTTCATTCGCCGCCAGGCAGCGCTGACCCTGGAGCGGGCGGAACGCACCCTCCTGGGCACGCAGTACAAGGTGTCGAAGTTCGTCGTCGACGAGATCACCGACGCCAGCCGGTACCACGCCGGCACCAGGGAGCTGTCCGCGAAACTGAACCTCCCCGTCGCCGAGGTGGATCGCCGGGCCCGGGGGGCGCTGGACGAGATGGTCGCCGCGCAGAGCAGGCGGGCCATCGCGCTGTGGGACCAGTTGGGCCGCTACTTCTCCCGCGCCTACCGACTCGACGTCGACACCACCCGCCTCGACGAGCTGCGGGAGCTGAACAAGGAACATTCCCTGGTGTTCCTGCCCAGTCACCGCTCGTACCTCGACCCTCTGGTGTTGCGCCCGGCGCTGCTCGCGAACGACCTTCCGCTCAACCACGTGATGGGCGGTCTGAACATCAACTTCTGGCCGATCGGACCGATCGGCAAGCGCAGCGGCACCGTGTTCATCCGCCGGAAGATCGAGGGCGACGAGATCTACAAGTGGACGCTCCGCGAGTACATGCGCTACCTGCTCACGAAGCGGTTCAACCTCGAGTGGTACATCGAGGGCGGGCGCAGCCGCACCGGGAAGCTGCGGCCGCCGCGGTTCGGTCTGCTCAACTACCTCGCGAAAGCCTTCCAGGACAGCGGGATGTCCGACGTGTACCTCGTCCCGGTGTCGCTGACGTACGACCAGCTCTACGAGGTCGGGGCGATGGCGGCGGAGGCGCACGGCCAGGCGAAGAGCAAGGAGAGTCTGCGCTGGCTCTTCGGATACGTTCGGGCCCAGGGTCAACGGCACGGTGTCGCGCACGTCAACGTCGGCAGGCCGATGTCGCTGGCGGACTACCTGGGCCAGGAGGACGACCTGCGGCTGGCGGTGCAGAAGACGGCGTTCGAGGTGTGTCACCGCATCAACGAGGTCACCCCTGTCACGGCGTCGTCGCTCGTCATGCTCGCGTTCCTCGGCATCGAGGACCGGGCGCTCACCGTCGCCGAGGTCGGTGCCATTCTCGGACCCCTCGTGGACTACATCACGGCGCGCTCGCTGCCGACCGCCGGCGACGTGGACCTGACCGATCCGCAGGTGATCCGCAAGGCCGTCCGCACCCACCTCGACTCCGGGGTATTGAAGAGCTTCGATCAGGGCAGCGAACGGGTGTTCTACCTCGGCCGGGATCAGCATCTCGTGGCAGCGTTCTACCGCAACAACACGATTCACTTCCTGGTGATGCGGGCGATCGCGGAGATGGTGCTACGGGCGGCCGTCGATCAGCAGTTCACCGATCCGCTGAACGACGGATGGGATGCGGCGCTGCGCATTCGCGATCTCCTCAAGTTCGAATTCTTCTTCAGCGAGAAGGACAGCTTCCGGAAGGAACTGCGAGCCGAGTTGGATCTGATCGACCCGGCATGGGAGTCGAATCTCGGTGACCCGCAACATGCGGCGAACCTGTTGTCCGGTATGCGTATTCACCTGGCACACCGGGTTCTGCAGCCGTTCCTGGAGGCGTATGCCGTGGTCGCGGGTCAGCTGCTCCGCACTCCCGTGGACCGGAAGTTCGACGAGAAGGCGTTCATGACGTCGTGCCTCGCGCTCGCCGAGCAGCGGCGCCTCCGGCAGCAGATCGGGAGCAGCGAGTCGATTTCGGCCGAACTCTTCACAACTGCGCTCAAGCTGGCACGAAATCGGGGGCTCGTCGAACCGAACGCCGAGAACATGGCGGCACGGCGAGTCGAGTTCGACGCCGAACTCCAGACCCTGATCGATCAGGTGCTGCGCATCCGGGCCATCGCGCACGAGAATCTCGACCAGATGGGTGGTAGGTGAGTAGATGAGCGATCTCCGCAGTCTCCACGACGACATCGCGGCCGCCGTTCCCGGCCCGGGCACCCTCGCCGCGTTCGACCTGGACGGGACCTTGATCAGCGGGTACTCGGCGAGCGTCGTCTACCGGGACCGTCTGCGTCGCTTCGACATCAGCGTGGCCGAGCTTCTGCGCACCACGGGCGCCGCGGTGGAGACCCGCTTCCGGGGCGCCGATGTCGGCAACCTGATGCGCATCGGAGTGCAGAGCCTGGCGGGGCGTATGGAGGACGAGATGCAGGAGTGGGGGCAGCGGCTGTTCCGCCAGGAGATCGCGAGGATGATCTTCTCGGAGGTCCGCGGACTGCTCGCCGCGCACCGGCACGCCGGTCACCGGGTGGTGATGGCCACCTCCGCCACCCCCTATCAGGCACTGTCGGTGGCCGCGGACCTCGACATCGACGCCGAGGACGTGCTGTGCACCCGGCCCGCGGTTCTGGACGGGATGCTCACCGGGAAGCTCGAATCGCCGCCGCTGTGGGGTCCGGCCAAGGCCGAGGCACTGCGCGAGTACGCCGAGAAGTACGGAGCGGATCTGGGTGACAGCTTCGCGTACTCCAACGGCGCAGAAGATATTCCGATGCTGAAGTCGGTAGGACATCCCGTGGCACTGAACCCCGACCGCAAGCTGGCGGCGACGGCGCGGCAGAACGGGTGGCCGTCGGTGAATCTGCGACCGCCGGAGAGCGGCGCCGACCCGATGTCCATCGCCCGCACCACCACGGCGATCGGCGCCCTGATGGGGGCGGCCGCGTTCGGCGTCTCCGCCGGCCTGCTCACCCAGAACCGGCAGACGGGCGCCAACCTGGTCGGCAGCTTCGGCCCGGATCTCGCGCTCGCGATCTGCGGGATCAACGTGCGCATCAAGGGCAAGGAGAATGCGTGGTCGGCCAGGCCCGCGGTCTTCATGTTCAATCACCAGAGTTCGCTCGACATGCTGGTGATCGGCAGCGTCATCCGTCGCGATGTCACCGGCGTCGCGAAGAAGGAGGCCGCGCGCGATCCCCGGTTCATTCCCGTGGGGGCGCTGCTCGACGTCGCGTACATCGACAGGGCGGACAGCACGAAGGCGAGGGCTGCCCTCCGCCCGGCCGTGGAGAAACTGCAGTCCGGGATCTCCATCGCGATCGCCCCCGAGGGCACCCGCTCGCCGACTCCGCGCCTCGGCAAGTTCAAGAAGGGCGGGTTCCACCTGGCGATGCAGGCGGGCGTGCCGATCGTGCCGATCGTCATCCACAACGCGGGCGAACGGATGTGGCGGAACTCCCTCGTCGCGCATCCCGGCACCGTCGACGTCGACGTACTCGCACCCGTGCCGACCGACGGCTGGGACCTCGCGGATCTCGACCGGCACGTCGACGAGGTGCGGACCCTGTTCGAGGACTGTCTGCACGCCGGGCACCGCTGAAGAAATTCTTCGAAGAAAGTTCCCGAAGTGTGTAGAGAACCTCGGATGTGCTCCGTCCTGTTCCTGAAAGCGCCAGAATGGGCGCCACACCGGGTGAGGAGACAGAGATGCCGAAGTTCATGTTGCTGCAGCACTACGAGGGCGGCGCGGGGTGCGACGTGCCGATGACCGAGTGGAAGCCGGAGGACGTGCAGGCGCACATCCGGTTTCAGCAGGACCTCAACGCGGAGCTCGTCGCGCAGGGTGAACTCGTCGACGCGCAGGGGCTCGCCGGACCGGACGTCGCGAAACGTGTCACGTTCGACGGCAAGGGCGCTCCGGTGGTGACCGATGGACCGTTCCCCGAATCGAAGGAACTGCTCGCCGGGTACCGCATGATCGACGTCGAATCCGAGGAGCGGGCGCTGGAGATCGCCGCGCGGACGTCGGCGGCACCGGGCCCCGACGGGCTGCCGATCCGGCAACCGATCGAGGTCCGGCAGGTGATGGGCGCTCCCGACAGCGATCTGTGAGAACCGACGCCGCTCTCGAGGGCCTGCTGCGCGAACTCGCGCCGCAGGTCCTCGGCGCGCTCGTGCGGAGGTCCGGTGATTTCGAGGGGTCCGAGGACGCGGTGCAGGAGGCGCTGCTCGCGGCGGCCCGGCACTGGCCACTGGAGGGGTTGCCGGACAATCCGCGTGGCTGGTTGATCCAGACCGCCACCCGCAAGATGACCGATCAGATCCGCAGCGAGATCGCCCGCCGCACGCGAGAGGAAGTGGTCGCCCGGCAGGTGCCGCCGGCGCCGGACGTGCCGGACAGCGACGACACGCTGCTCCTGCTGTTCCTGTGCTGCCATCCTGCGCTCACGCCGGCCTCGGCCATCGCGTTGACACTGCGCGCGGTCGGGGGGCTCACCACCGCCGAGATCGCCAACGCGTTCCTGGTTCCGGAAGCGACTATGGCACAACGGATCAGTCGCGGAAAGCAACGCATCACGGCGTCGGGGATACCGTTCCGACGGCCGACGAGTGACGAGTGGACGGAACGCCTGCGGTCGGTGCTGCACGTGCTGTATCTGATCTTCAACGAGGGCTACGCCAGCAGCATCGGCGATCAGCTGCATCGCACCGAACTGTCCGCCGAGGCGATCCGGCTCACGCGGGCGGTGCACGCGATGCTGCCGGACGACGGTGAGGTGGGTGGGCTGCTGGCGTTGATGCTGTTGACCGATGCCCGCCGCCCCGCCCGTACCGGCCCGCACGGCGAGCTGATCCCGCTGGCCGAGCAGGATCGCACGCTGTGGAACCGGGAACTGATCGTCGAGGGTCAGCGGGTGGTCATGGACGCCGTCGCCCACGGCTCGATTGGGGCCTACCAACTGCAGGCCGGAATCGCGGCGGTGCACGACGACGCGGATCGGGTCGAAGACACCGACTGGGCGCAGATCCTCGCGCTGTACGGTGTGCTCGAGCGTATGTCGGACAACCCGATGGTGACACTGAACCGCGCCGTGGCCGCCGCGATGGTGCACGGACCGGCCACGGGGCTGACGATGCTCGAGCCCCTCGACGACACCCTGGCCGGGCACTATCGCCTCGACGCCGTGCGCGCTCACCTGTTCGACATGGCCGGCGACCCGGAATCGGCCCGCACGCACTACCGCTCGGCGGCCAACCGCACCACCAGTGTGCCGGAGCAGCAGTACCTCGCGGCGCAGGTGGCCCGGCTCAGCGCTCTCGACGGGGTGTCACAACCTGAGTAGTCGACTACGCGCGACGGGACGCCGGCCGCACGGGAAGGTCAGGGGAAAGCGGTGGTGGGCCGAAAGGAGCAGGACGATGAACGAGCGTGACGGCGTCAAACCCCTCGACCGAACGGACGTGCGGCGCCACGAGTTTCGGCTCAGCGTGCTCGTGGCCTCGATGGCCATCGTCGGCACCCTGATCGGCTCCGTGTGTGGAGGGGTGTTCACCTTGCTGAACACGTCGAATCAGGTCGAGGCGGCGGTGAACCAATCCTCGAACGAGTTCCTGCGTACGCAGCGGCAGCAGATCTACTCGGAACTCCTGACCGCGGCCAACGAGGTGCGCATCACCTCGGGTTCCGTCTCGGTGGCCTTCGATCGCTTCGACGGCACCGACCTCCAGACCATGATCGTCGACGTCCTCCGCCCGCTACCTCGGCAGAACATCGTCCTCGGCTCGAAGTTCACCGCGGTGGAGTTGATCGGCTCCGAACCGGTCGTGGAATCGGCACGGCGAATGGTGGTCGAATACTTCGCCGGATCCGAGACGATCGGCTGGCTGACTACCGACTTCGCGACCGATGACGTCGTGGCTGCGGACGCCCTGGCCGCCAGTCAGCAACAGTTCGCCGACCACTTCCAGGCCGGGATCAGCGCCCAGGAAGACTTCCTCACCGCGGTGCGAAACGAGCTCGGCATCCCCGAGCACGGGGACCTTCCGTAACCACCGGACCGATGCAGCAGGACGGGTCGCGTCCAATCCGCTCGCCAGGACCGCGGCGGATGGGCACGATGGGGAGATGCCCGCGACCGGTCCCACATCCACCCAGCAGGCCCCGGAGGCACCCGCCGAGCCTTCGCTGCTCCCCCGCATCTGGGCGCTCCTGCGTCCCTACCGCGGGTGGCTGGTGCTCGTCGCGGCCGCCATCGTCGTGTCCTCACTGCTCGGCATCGTGAACCCGTTCCTCACGAAGGCGGTGTTCGACCGCGCCCTGTTTCCCACCGACGGCAGCGGTGTCCATCTGACACTGCTGCTGTGGCTGGTCGTGGCGATGATCGCGGTGACGCTGGCGGGTTCGCTGATCGGCGTCGGCCAGAGCTACCTCACCACCAAGGTCGGCAACCTGTCGATGGCGGATCTCCGGGAACGCCTGTTCGCCCATCTCGAGAAGATGGAACTGGCATTCTTCACGTCCACCAAGACCGGCTCGATCCAATCGCGTCTGGCCAACGACGTCGGTGGGGTGCGGTCGGTCCTCACGTCCACGGCATCGAGCATCCTGTCGAACGTCGTCACCGTCACGGCGTCCCTCATCGCGATGCTGCTGCTGTCGTGGCAGCTGACGCTTCTCGCGGTCGCGCTGCTCCCCGGCTTCGTGTACCTGCAGCGGCGGGTCGGCGCCCGGCGACGGGTTCTCGCGCGCAAGACGCAGGAGTCGTTGTCGGACATGACCGCAATCACCGAGGAAGCGCTGAGCGTCTCGGGTGTGCTGCTGACGAAGGTGTTCAACCAGGCAGACACCGAACTCGACCGGTATCGAACCGAGAACGCCCGGCAGACCGAACTGCAGGTGCGGCAGGCCATGACGGGTCAGGGCTTCTTCGCCGTCGTCAGCTCGTTCATGGCGATCACTCCCGCTCTCGTCTACCTGCTGGCGGGCTATCTCGTCAGTGGCGGTTCCGCGGCGCTCTCGGCGGGCACACTCGTCGCGTTCTCGACCCTGCAGGCCAGGTTGCTGCAACCGTTGGTCTCGCTGATGCGGGTCACCCTCGACGTCCAGACGTCGATGGCGTTGTTCCGCCGCATCTTCGAGTACCTCGATCTGCAACCCGCGATCGTGAACCGCCCGGATGCCGTCGAGTTGCCCGCGGACTCACCCGGACGGGTGGAGCTGGACGACGTGTACTTCGCGTATCCCGCGCCCATCCGGCTGGCCACCGCCGATCCCGACCCGGTGGCACTGCGCAGCCTGGGTCGCGGCGGCGGGGGCGGCGGCATGCGCGGCGTCGCGACCGTCGCACCTCGCCTTCCGGCAGCGGCGGCGCCCGAAACCGAACCCGCGGAACGCCGCAGCCGGCGCTGGGCGGTCGCGGGCACGTCCCTGGAGATCGAGCCTGGTCAGCTCGCCGCCTTCGTCGGACCGTCCGGCGCGGGCAAGACCACGCTCTGCTACCTCGTGCCGCGCCTGTACGAGGTGGACAGTGGCGCCGTCCGGGTCGACGGCTACGACGTGCGCGACCTGACCATGAGCTCGCTCGCCGAGGCGGTCGGAATGGTCACTCAGGACCCGTATCTGTTCCACGCCTCGATCGCCGACAACCTTCGATACGCCGAACCGGACGCGACCGATGCCGAACTGCAGGCCGCGGCCGAGGCCGCCAACATTCACGACCGCATCCTCGGATTCGACGACGGATACGACACCCTGGTCGGCGAAAGAGGATTCCGCCTGTCCGGTGGGGAGAAGCAGCGATTGGCCATCGCGCGGGTGCTGCTGAAGAACCCCCGCGTACTGATCCTCGACGAGGCGACGTCCGCGCTCGACACGGTCTCCGAGCGACTCGTCCAGCGAGCTCTCGGTGAGGTGATGCGCGGACGCACCACCCTCGCGATCGCCCACCGGCTGTCCACCATTCAGCACGCCGACGTGATCTTCGTGATCGACGAAGGAACGCTGATCGAGCGCGGCACGCACACCGAACTCCTTGCACGGCAAGGGTTGTACGCACGGCTCCACGCCGAGCAGTTCGGCGGCGGTCAGGTCGAGTGCCGGTGCACCGACGGCGTCCGATTCACCGACGGGACGGTGCTCGCCCCGAGCGCCCCCACCCGGGGCGGAGAGTTCTAGGTTCTACAGGAACTTGCTGAACTGGTCGTTGGCCCTCTGCATCACGAAGTCGTACGGCGGCGAGAACTTGCGGGCCCACCAGTAGCCGAACCGGATGTCCGGCGACGTGTACACCAGGTACCGGTCCTTCTTGACGCCGGCGATGATGCAGGACGCGACCTTCTCGGGCGTGACGGCCCGCTTCTCGAAGCGGTGGATCGCCTTCTGGATGCGCGGGTCGTCGCGATCGACCCCGGCGATCTCGACGGTGCCCACCAGCGGCGTCTTGACTGCCCCGGGAACCACCAGGCTCACGCCGATACCGTGCCGTTTGAGATCGAACCGCAGAACCTCGGACACTCCGCGGAGCCCGAATTTGCTTGCGCTGTAGGCCGCATGCCACGGGAGTGCCAGCAGACCGGCGGCGGAAGAGACGTTGACCAGGTGACCGCCGCGTCCCGCCCGCACCATCGGCGGCAGGAAGCTCTCGATGATGTGGATCGGACCCATCAGATTCACGTCCACCATGGACTTCCAGTGGCGGTGTTCGAGATTCTCGACGGTCCCCCACGCGGAGATACCGGCGACGTTCATGACGACGTCGAGGCTGCCGAACTGATCGTGGACATCGGCGGCGAATGCGGCGACGGCGTCGTAGTCGGACACGTCGAGGGCGCGCGAGAAACTGACGGTGCCCCCGCGGCTGCCGACTTGTTCGACCGTCTGCGCCAGGCCGACCTCGTTGATGTCGGTGAGGAAGAGTTCGGCGCCCTCCGCCGCGGCCGCCAGTGCGGTCGCCTGCCCGATCCCGCTACCTGCACCCGTGATCAGGCACTTCTTGCCGTCCAGAGTTTTGATCGCCATAGCCGTGCGCGCCCCCGTCGTCACCGATCCGTGTCGGCTGGAAGTCTACGCACGCAATCTGATTGCGCGCACGCAACTGCACGGGCGCCTTTCCCGAGGAAAAACGCGAACCGGCCCTCTCCGGGCCGGTTCGTGACGGTTCACAACCGCTGGGTCATTTCTTCCTGATAGGTGCGAATCGTCCTCTCGATTCCGTTGGCGTCGTCGTCGTTTCCTCGGTGCCGGGCGTCGTCGGCGCGCTCGCGCAGAACTCGAATCGCCTTCCGAAGCTCGGCGTCACTCATTCTGTGTTCCATATCACAATCATCCCCGACGGCTTCAGATTTGGCCAGACTCGAGGGGTGCGCCGCAGTGGCGGAACCCCATCTGAGCTGGACAATCGTCCAGCTGGACGGAGGGAATCCACCGGGATCACCCGGCGAACGGGGGGCGGATCGGCGGCGCGCGGCCCGGCGCCCGTGCGGTTGCCCCTCCTTCACAGTACTGTTCACAAAGCCCCGCGGGCCGCGAGCGACCTCTCGACGTTGCGATGCGCAACGCAACACAATTGCCCTGAACTGGGGGTATAGGCACCGCAACCCGACGGCAGACACCCCTGCGACGTTGCCAGCTAACTCCCAGTGATTGAAAGGGCAACCACGCAGCCGCGCCGGCGGCCGCCACCGACGAGGCAGCCGTCTCGCGCCCCGCACCGACGCCTCTCTTGAACTTTCAACGGTAGAACGCGCGTGACGAGCACAGAGGGCGCCCGAATTGTCGGCGATCCGCAAGCGAGGAGCAGGCGATCGTTGAAACATATATGAGATAAGCCCGGCGTCGACGAGCGACGTTTTGCCTCTATGTCCGTGAGTTATCAATCGGTTATCATCGTGGTACGGTGTCGTTCACACGACTGACGCGCGCACGAGAGAGGACCCGGCGGCTCACAATGGCAGATTTTGCTGCGCGGTTGAACAAGCTCTTCGACACGGTCCACCCTCCGGGACGTAAACCGCATACCAACGCAGAGGTCGCGGCGGCACTCATCGCGGACGGGCATCAGATCTCGAAGCCCTACATCTCCCAGCTCCGATCAGGACAACGCACCAATCCCTCCGACGAAACGGTCGCGGCATTCGCTCGCTTCTTCAAGGTGAAGCCCGACTACTTCTTCAACGACATCTACGCCGCGAAGATCGACCACGATCTCGAGCTTCTCTCTCAACTCCAGGGATACGGACTTCGCAAGCTCTCCAGCCGCGCGTTCGACCTCTCCGAAGAGTCGCAGAACCTGCTCACCACGATGGCCGAGAAACTCCGCGCCAGCGAGGGTTTGCCGGAGGTCCCACCGGACGCGTCCCGCTGATCACCGGATCCGTTGGGCGGCAACGAGTTCGCCGCAGGTCGCACCCGACATCCGGGTAGAAGTCACCGGGCGCACAAGACGACACCGCCGGAATGCCCTGCCCGGTGTGTCCACGTGGCGCATGATGGAGCAATGGTTGACAGACCGCAGCTCGGTCCCACGATCTTCGTCCTCTTCGGCGCCACCGGGGACCTGTCCAAACGCATGGTCATCCCCGCGTTCTTCCAGCTCGCCCAGTCAGGGCTCCTGAACTCCGAGTGGATGCTGATCGGCACGGGCCGCGGCAACGTCTCCGACGATCAGTTCCGTGACCACGTGCGCGACGTCCTGCACCAGTTCGGAGTACCGCACGACGACACCGACTGGG
Source organism: Rhodococcus sp. JS3073 (assembly GCF_026810085.1). Taxonomy (NCBI): domain Bacteria; kingdom Bacillati; phylum Actinomycetota; class Actinomycetes; order Mycobacteriales; family Nocardiaceae; genus Rhodococcus; species Rhodococcus sp. JS3073. Next base: position 1,795,074 of record NZ_CP113951.1, read on the forward strand.
AGGCGTTCGCGCGGCGGCTGAGATTCGCCGGCGGCGGTTTCACCCCCGACAACCCGGGAACGCTACCCGCAGCCGTTCGGCAGGCGCGGGAAGACCTTCACGCGGCAGACGCGCAGTTGGTGCACTACCTGGCCCTGCCCCCCAGTACATTCGCCGAGACCACCCGTGCGCTCGGCGCTCACGACCTGGCCCGTGGCGCACGCGTCGTCTACGAGAAGCCGTTCGGGACGTCCCAGGCGGCGTTCACCGAACTCGACGAAGCCGTGCACCACGTCCTCGACGAGAAGCAGATCTATCGGATCGATCATTTCCTCGGCAAGGAGAGCACCCAGAATCTGCACATCCTGCGCTTCGCCAACGGGATGATCGAGGGCGTCTGGAACCGGGAACACGTCGAGCAGGTGCAGATCGACGTGCCGGAGACGCTCGACATCGACGACCGCTCCCGGTTCTACGACGCCACCGGCGCCGTCCTCGACATGCTGGTGACCCATCTGTTCCAGGTCGCCGCCGAGATCGCGATGGAGCCGCCGCAGACGTTGGGCGCCGACGACCTCCAATCCGCCCGGGAATCCGTGATCGGGGCGTTCCGTCCCCTCGACACGGCCGACGTGGTGCTCGGCCAGTACGAGGGGTACCGCGACGTCGACGGCGTCGCGGACGATTCGACGACGGAGACGTTCGTCGCCGCCCGGCTGTGGGTCGACACGGACCGCTGGCGTGGGGTGCCGTTCCTCCTCCGGACCGGAAAGATGCTGGGCGTCAGCAGGCAACGGGTCAGTCTGGTCTTCCGAAGTCCCCAGGGACCGCTCACGGACATTCCGCCGGACGGCGCCGTCCTGACATTCGATCTGTCCGGGGACGGCGAGATCGACATCTCCATGGTCGTCAAGGAACCCGGACCCGACGACAGTCTGTCGGTGGGTCATCTGGGCCTGCCCCTCGACACGGTGCCGCTCGCCCACGCCCTCGCACCCTATTCGCGGCTCATCCTCGACGTCCTGCACGGCGACCGGTCGCTGTTCACGCGCCCCGACGGCTTGGCGCACGTCTGGACCGTCGCCGACGAGCTGCTGCGTGACCCTCCCCCTGCCAAGCCCTACCCCGCGGGATCCATGGGACCGCCGGAGGCAGAAGACCTCGCCTCGCCCTGCGGGTGGCTCGTTACCGGTTCGCCGGACTGACCGGCGGCTCCGGCTGGTCCGCAGGAATCGGGGCCGACTTCCGGAACTCGGCGTACGCGTCCGCCAGATCGAGCACCCATCGGCGCGGCGACGTGCCCTGGGGCGGCGCGATCCACTCGGTGTCGAGGACGTCCGAGGCGACCGGGTCGTCGATCCAGTGCGCGAGAATCCAGGTGCGTTCGGCCGTCGATTCCGGAAGATCCTGTTCGTCCGTATCGAGCATGCCCGCACCCGCCTGCAGGTACAGGGCATCCATGACGTGCGCGACGGCGTCGGAGGCGCGGAGAACGGTCGTGCTCCCCTTGCCGTCGCCCTCGACCACCTCGGGGAACCGTGCGACGAGCACCGAATGCAGAGTGTCCATGCGGCGCAGGTCCTGCCGTGCGCGCAGCCAGGTTTCGACGAGCACCCAGACGGTTCCGACCGACACGACCACGGCCGCGACGGTGTACGCCGAGGAGGAGCCGACCGCCCACGTCTCCCCCGACACCTCACGCACCAGTCCCACGACCGCCGCCGCCAGCACGATCGCCGATCCGACGACGATCAGTGAGATTCCGCGGCCGAGGGGTGTCCACGCGACGTGCCGGATCCCGGTCACGACCACCGCGGTCAGTGCGATCACGATGAACACGAGCGCAGGAACGGGATACCCACCGGCCAGCCCGATTCCGAGCACCACTGCCACGGTGTAGACGACCACGGCGACGGCACGCAGCGCAGGACGCGGGAGTATCGGCCACACGGAGACCGCGCCGACCGCGCTCGCGGCGGCGAACAGCGTCCACGCCAGTTCGAGGAGGATCTCCGACAGGCCGACCGTCGGGGCCACGGTGTCGAGGCGCCCGGCGACGTCCGGGACTGCCAGCGTCGATGCGAGGGCCGCACTGGACACCGCCACCACCATCGCCACGCGCAGCGGCGTCGGCTGGCGCGCGGCGACCCGGCCGATCCGGGCACCCGCGGCAGTCCAGACGACGAGCGCAACCAGCCAGCCCATCAGCCGATCGCCTCGTCGTAGCGGAGCACGGACACGGGAGTTCCGCGCCCCTGCATCGTGTTCAACCGGATGAGCAGCATCGACGCGAACGTCTCGGCCTCCCACTCGGCCACCTCGTCGGACGGCTGCTCGTCTCCCCGCCGCCGCGACCGCTGGCTCAGCATGTAGGCGATCAGATCGTCGCCGGCTTCGAGCGTCGCGGCGACGATCTCGGCTCCCTCGTGCCGAAACACGATGTGACCCAGCTCATGCGCGAGCGTGCGGTCGAGGTCCGGTAGGCCCGGCGCCAGCACGATCACGTCCCGATCCGGGTACGCGCGCCTCTGGCCGCACACTCCGGGCGCCATCGGCTTCGTGAAATCCAATTCGATGGGACGCTGCCGTTCGCGGGCCACCGCGTCCACCACGTGCCGGAGTGACACCGCTTCGGCCCGGGCCGCCGCGTCACACACCGCGTCCACGGCCGCTGCCACCCGACGATGAGATCTGTTCGCCCCCACGACTACATCCCTCCACTCGAAGCGGGCGGGAAGAATTCCGCCCGCGCGGCCGCGATGCGCGCCTGTTGTGCGCGAGCACCCTTGAAGGTCAGCGCACCCGCGCCGCCGGCGAAGCACAGCAGCACGCCGACCCCACCGAGAACGGTGATCGCAGGCAACGGCTCGCTGTGGACCACCGGAACCATTCCCGGCGGCGCAGCAGCCGGATCGCCCTGAGCCGGTACCTCCGCGGCGGGCGGCGGTCCGCCGCTGCCCGGGGTCTCCCCGGCAGGCCGATCCTGGGGTGCGGAATCCGCGGGACCACTCGCCCCCTGGCCTGCCGCGGCGGCTCCGGGACCGGTGCCGGAACCTCCGGCCGGCGCTCCCCCGAACGCCGGGGGTGCGGCAGGACCCTCGGAGCCCGGGGCGGCATCAGCAGCATCGGAACCGGAGTCGTTTCCGGAATCACCGTCCCCGGACGTGTCCGGGCGCGCGATGTCCGGTTCGGCCACCGGCGGCAATTTGATCGAACGGGGCGGGGCGACAACGACCCGTGACGTGGAAGGAGTCGGCGTCTCCGTGGGTTCGGCGGTCTCGGACGGTTCCGTGGTCTCCGACGGCTCGGCCGTCTCGGACGGTTTCGTGCTCTCGCTCGGTTCCCGAGTCTCGCTGGGTTCCCGGGTCTCGCTGGGTTCCCGTGTCTCGCTGGGCTCTCCGCCCCCGCAGCCGCGACGACTCTCGCACGGCGGGTGAGGATGCTGAGGCTTGCCGCCGCCGGTGGACTCCGAGGAACCGTCGTCGCAACGGCTGCTGGCGCAGTCGTGGTACTGGGGGTCGGCGGAGGCGTCGGACGGGAACACCGAGACGGTGACCCAGCCGAGCCCGGACAAGAAGGCCAGCGCCAGTCCGACCATGGTCAGCCTTCGAACAACACGACGCGCGCTCACTGTGCACCCCCCCTCGTATTCACGACACGACACCACGTCTACGGCGACGTCGCCGGTGTCATGGTATCGAGCGAACCGAGCGGAGGTACTGGTGGTGCCGGTGTCGGGGAACCGGCACCACCAGCGGTGCCCGAGCCAGGTGGGACTCGAGCAGCTTCCGAGAACCCCTGCGGGTTCGGCGTTGCCGCCTGGAGGTGCGGATCGGTCAGCGGAAGGTCGGCGTCTCCGACGCGGCCCTCGCGACGTCGGTTGGTCGGCCGGAGTTCACAGGACGTTCACCAGCAACATCGTCGCGGTGATGGTCGCGACCACTGTCGCCGGCTCCAAGAACTTCGAGATCTTGTCCATTGCCTGCATGTATTTCCACCCCGTGCGATCGACCCCTTGATGACCTACGGACAGTACACAGCATTCAGTTACCTTTTGGCAAATCCAAGAGGCGGGGGTTCGCGCTGCGCCACGCTCTTGCACCCCCGGCGACGGCGCCCACCTGGGCCGGAACCCAGAAAAGGGCGCCGGAATGCAGAAGAGGCACTCTCTCCGGATTGGAGTGAGTGCCTCTTCTGTGGTGGAGCTGAGGGGAATCGAACCCCTGACCTCTTCGATGCGAACGAAGCGCGCTACCAACTGCGCCACAGCCCCGTGCGGATCCTGCGATCCGCTCGGCAAACTCTAGCAGGCCACCCGCGGCGGGAGCGAATCGCCTACACCGGCGTGGCTTTCGGCCCGATTCGGCCGGCTACTCACCGGCAGCTCGGCGCATCGTGGCCTGCTGCATCGGCGCGTCGTCGAAGTGTTCGAGATGATCGAATTCGGGGTCCTCGTCGTCCACTTCGAGGACGACGGCACCTGGACGCCGCAACCGGGCCGGGATGAGGCGGAGCTCCTCGTCACTGCGGGACTCGACACCCAACTGCGAACGATTCAGACGCGCGGTCCGCCGACGACGGATCTCCTGCTCGATCTGAACCTGCCGGCGCAGATACGCCAAGTAGCCGAAGAGTCCGATCACACCGGCCGCGAACGCCCACCACATCAGCGGGGAGATGATCAGCCCGAGCGCCGCCGACATGATCGTCGCGAACACCAGTCCGAGAACCGACCGCTGGCGGAACGCGTACCGGGCCTCGCGCGCGATGGCATCGGCCTCGGGATCGAAGCCGCCACGCCCCCGGCGCGCCGGTACGTACTCACCCACCGGTGCCCGCTCACCGTCGAACTCGTCTTCCTCTGCGTGAGTGTCCACAAGGTCCTCCGCGTCGTAGCCGTAGTGGTCCGGTTCCGGTTGCCAGTACGGGTCGCTGCGGTGTCCAGCCGCGGGTCCACGCTGCACGGGACGTTCGTCACCGCGGTGCAGCACACGCGTCGCGAGTGCTGCGTCACTGGTTTGCCGAATCCGGGGGCGGTTGTTCACCAGCATCGGGACCAGGACGAAGAGCCACACGACGACGAGCCCGATCCAGAGAAACGAGTTCGGCATACGGCGACCTCCTCCCAATCGTCTACCAGCATGGATACCGCTGTTGACCCACCCAGGCTAACCGCATGAACACGCACATCTTCGCAGACGCGCCGATCTCACCATACTCAGGTGTCACATGCGTAACGCGAAAATGTGGTGCTCGACATGCCTCGAGGAGGCAGAGGAAACGATCCGGCAAAGACTCGCCGAAAGCCGAGTCCCGGTCGGGAAGCTTTGATACCGTGAGATAACTGCCGCGTAGCTGGACGTTTGTCCATGTCCGCTACGTCGGTCAGGCCCAGGTGGCTTTGCCACTCCGCACGAGCGAATCCGCGACCGTGCCGGGCACGTCCTCGACGGTCATGCCGACCAGGATGTGATCGCGCCACTGCCCGTCGACATCCAGGTAGCGCTCGAGGAGACCCTCCTCGCGGAAGCCGACGTTGCGGAGCACCGCCTGGCTCGCCAGGTTCTCCGGCCGCACGGTGGCCTCCACGCGATGCAAACCCACGGGCCCGAACGCATGGTCGAGCCCCAGCGCGAGTGCGCCCGTGGCCACCCCGAGCCCGTTGACGTCGCTGGCTACCCAGTAACCGATCCAGGCGGAGCGCAGTGCACCCCGCACCACGTTGCCGATCGTGATCTGGCCGCAGAAATTGCCGTCGAGTTCGATGGCCATCGGCAGCATGCGACCCTTCCGGGCCTCCGAACGCAGACTGCTGCACAGTCCGGGCCATCCCGAAATATGGTGGCGCGCTTCCCAGGGCGCCTCCCCCGTCGGCTCCCACGGTTCGAGGTGCGCACGGTCACGGGTGCGCAGACGGCTCCACGCGGCCGCGTCACGCAACCTGATGGCGCGCACGGTCACGACGCCACCCTTCACCCGCAGGGGCCCGAGATGCGGCGGCCAACCCGGATGCTGTGTCATCCCGTCTCACACTGTCGCGGTGTCATCAGCCCCGCTGCGCCAGGAAGGCCACGTCCACCTGGTCACCGGTCCGGACCTCGGTGATCTCAGGGTCGATGAGGACGAGGCAGTTGGCCTCGGCCAGCGTGGCGAGCAGGTGCGAGGAGGCGCCCGGCGCCCCGCCGAGAGCTTGGACGAGGTACTCCCCCGTGGCCTCGTCGCGCATGAGCTGACCGCGCAGAAACCCCTTACGGTGCTCGATGGACGTGATCGGCGCGACGGTGCGGGCGGTGACGACGCGTCGCATCGGCTGCCTGCGCCCCAGCGCGATGCGAATCAGCGGGCGCACCATCACCTCGAACACCACCAGCGCGCTCACCGGATTGGACGGGAGCAGAAACGTCGGGACCTCGTCCCGGCCCAGCTGACCGAAACCCTGGACCGATCCCGGATGCATCGCGACCCGGTCGACCTCGAGGTTGCCGAGATCGGCGAGTGCGTCCCGCACGTCCTCGGAGGCGCCGCCGCCGACGGCACCCGCGATGACGACGATCTCGGACCGGATCAGCTGACCTTCCACCACCTCGCGCAGGCGGCGGGCGTCGGCGTTCGCGATACCGACCCGGTTGACGTCGGCTCCTGCGTCGCGGGCGGCCGCGGCCAGAGCGTAGGAGTTGACGTCGTAGACCTGGCCGGGACCGGGGGTCCGGTCGACGTCGACGAGTTCGCCACCGACCGAGATGACGGACAGCCGGGGCCGGGGATGCACGAGCACCTTGTCGCGACCCACCGCCGCCAGCAACCCCACCTGCGCGGCTCCGATGATGGTGCCTGCCCGGACTGCGACGTCTCCCGGCTGCACGTCGTCGCCGGCCCGGCGCACGTAGTCGCCGGAACGGACCGGTTTGTAGATCTTGACGCGGGCCCGGCCACCGTCCGTGCGGTCGAGCGGAAGGACGGCGTCGGCGAGCGTCGGGAGCGGAGCACCCGTGTCGACCTTGACGGCCTGACGCGGCTGCAGCCGGATCGGCTGCCGCGAACCGGCCGTGACCTCACCGACCACGGGAAGCGACAGTTCGACGGGCGCACCGTCGTCGTCCCGGATGTCGGTTCCGGCAGCCTGGACGTCGACGCTGCGCACGGCATAGCCGTCGATCGCGGCCTGGTCGAAACCGGGAAGCGGACGCTCGGTGACCACCTCTTCGGCACACAGCAGCCCCTGGGCTTCGGAGATCGCCACACGGACCGGCCGCGGCGCCACCGCGGCCGCGGTCACGATCGTCTGTTGCTCCTCGACCGACCGCAAGTTCTTGCCTCCCGAGCTTCTAGGAATCCGTCCGCTTCAATCGGTCGATCAGCCATTCGCGCAACGATGGGCCGTACTCGTCCATGTCCAACGCAAAGTCAACCGCAGCTCGGAGGTAGCCGCCGGGATTTCCGAGATCGTGTCTCGTGCCTCGGTGCACGACGACGTGAACGGGATGGCCTTCCTTGATGAGGAGGGCGATGGCGTCGGTGAGCTGGAGCTCGCCGCCTGCGCCGGGTTCGATCCGCCGCAGCGCATCGAAGATCGCGCGGTCGAGGAGATAGCGACCTGCGGCGGCGAACGTGGACGGCGCATCCTCGATAGCCGGCTTCTCGACCATGCCGATGACCTTGAGGACGTCGGGGTTGGTGGCGTCGGGAACCGTCTCGACCTCGAAGACGCCGTACGAGCTCACCTGATCCTTGGGGACGTCGATGGCGCAGAGGACGGTGCCGCCACGCTTGCGGCGGACCCGCGACATCGTCTCGAGCACTCCGCGCGGCATCACCAGGTCGTCCGGGAGGAGCACGGCGATGGCGTCCTCGTCGTCGTCGAGGACCGACTCCGCGCAGCCGACCGCGTGGCCCAGGCCGAGAGGTTCGTCCTGGACGACGGATTCCACCTCGAGCAGGCCGGGAGCCTTGCGCACCTTCTCGAGCAGGTGATACTTGCCGCTGGCCTCGAGCTTGCTCTCGAGAACGAGGTCCTCGACGAAGTGGGCGACCACTCCGTCCTTGCCCGGCGACGTCACGATCACGAGCCGGCCGGCACCCGAATCCGCGGCCTCTCCGGCCACGAGTTCGATACCCGGGGTATCCACCACCGGGAGCAGCTCTTTCGGCACGGTCTTGGTCGCGGGGAGGAATCGCGTACCCATTCCCGCTGCGGGCACTACAGCCGTGCGAAAGGCGCTGGCGGTGTGCGGTGCGGCGTCTGTCATGCCCACACCATAACTGTGCGGACCTACTCGACAGTCACCAAGATCCTGTCAGTAACCTCCCGGAACCCGTCGGGGACGCTCTCCGGCCGGCTCTAAGGTTGGGGCATGCACGCACGAACGAAGGACGAGTGGCGGCAACTGGTGCTCTCCGGGAGGCGCGCCCTGACCCCCGAACTCCGCACCGCCGAGGACCGGGCGCTCGTCGCACTCGTCACACAGGGAATCGCCGGCGGAGCGACCGTCTGCGCTTACGTTCCCACCGCGCTCGAGCCCGGATCGGTGGATTTTCTCGACGCCCTCCGACAGGTCGCCGGACGTGTCCTCGTGCCCGTCACCCGTGAACCGGGTCCGCTCCACTGGTCCGAGTTCACGGGCGCGGACGGTCTCACCGACGCACGTTACGGCCTGCGCGAGCCGACCGGTCCGGTGTGGGAACCCGACGAGATACGTTCGGCCGAAACCATTTTCGTTCCCGCCCTGGCCGTCGACCGGCGGGGCGTGCGGCTCGGCCGCGGCGCGGGCTTCTACGACCGGACGCTCGGCCTCGCCGCCTCCGACGCGCGGCTGATCACGGTGGTCCGCGACGAGGAACTGGTGTCGGAGCTGCCCGAGGATCCCCATGACGTACGTATGGGATGGGCACTCACCCCCGGATCGGGCCTCGTCCCGCTCGGCGACCGCTGACGACGCGTTTCCGGCCCGGAATAGTTCTCTGATTAGCGTTGTTGGCACTGTCGACTGTAGAGTGCTAAAACCTGCGGTTTGACTACACAGTGCGGAGGAACCCCGGTGCCCACTTATTCATATGCGTGCACGGCATGCGACAACCGTTTCGACATCGTCCAGTCGTTCAGTGATGACTCCCTGACCGTCTGCCCCGCATGCTCGGGCAAGCTTCGCAAACTGTTCAACTCCGTCGGCATCGTCTTCAAGGGCAGCGGTTTCTACCGCACCGACAGCCGCGGCACGTCCGGCGCAGCAAGCGAGCCGGCCAAGACCGATTCTGCTCCCGCCGCGAAGTCGGAAAGTTCGTCGACTGCCTCGTCCAGCTCGTCGAGCACCGCGACTGCCGCACCGGCCAAGGCCGCTGCCAGCTAGTTCTCGCTTCTCCGCGAGTTATCCACAACTTCTCGTCCATCCACAGGCGGGCCCTTTCGGCGTACCCACGGGCCCGCCGGTCTCGTAGCGTCGAACCATGTCGTTCGACCCTGTCCAGACCGGTCGCCGCCGGTCGAACCGAGCACACCGAAGTCTGAGCCCGTCGTGGGCCGACCGGCTGTCGGATCTCGCCCATCCCGGTTGGGCCCGCGCCCTCGTCGCCAGACGCGTCCTGGCCGCCGCGCTGGTCTGCCTCGCACTGGCTCTCCTCGCCCGCGGAGACCCCGACTCGGCCCGCTCCGCAGTCGTGGTGGCCGCCCACGATCTGCAACCAGGCGTCGTTCTCACGCAGGCCGACGTGAAACTGGTGGAACTCGAGGTCGGGACCCTGCCCGACGGCGCCGTCACCGCAGTGTCCGACATAGACGGGCGCACCCTCGCCGGACCGACACGCGCCGGTGAAGCCCTCACCGACGTCCGAGTACTGGGACCCCGCCTGGCCGCGGCCGCGGCGGGCATGGACGACGCCCGGATCGTCCCCGTCCGGCTCGCCGATCCCGCGGTCACGGAACTTCTGCGTGAGGGCGATCGCGTCGACGTGCTCACGGTCGATCCCGACACACCAGCGAATCCGGACCGGCGGTCCGGCGCCACCGTGCTGGCGTCCCGCGCCGTCGTGGTGTTGGTGACACCGTCCGAGAATGGACGTGACCAGCGCGAACGCGTGGTAATGCTGGCCCTTCCGGCATCCGAGGCCACGACGGTGGCCGCCGCATCCCTCACGAGCGCGATCACCGTGACCTTTCAGTGATCCGTCACGCGGAGCCGCGCTGATCTAGGCTTTTCTCCGAATAGTGCTGGATGACTTGCCCCCCACTCGAGGAGACGTCGACATGCTCAAGGGATTCAAGGACTTCCTGCTCCGGGGGAACGTCCTCGACCTCGCCGTCGCGGTCGTAGTCGGAGCCGCGTTCACCGCCATCGTCACAGCGTTCACGAACAACGTGATCAATCCGTTGATCGCCGTTGCGGGCGGCGCCAACGATCTGGGCTGGGGTTACCAGATTCTCTCCGACAACCCGGCCACCTTCATCAACATCGGCGCCGTCATCACGGCCGTGATCAACTTCGTGATCATCGCCGCGGTCGTGTACTTCATTCTCATCGTCCCGGCAAACGCCGCGAAGAAGCGGTTCATCACCGAGCCCGCAGACAAGAAGGCCAGTGAGGCCGACCTGCTGATCCAGATCCGCGACATCCTCGAAGTGAGCCTCCAACCCGACGGAGCGGCAGCGAGTTCCGACGGAGCGCATGCCATGACCTCCGACAAGGCAGCGAACCTCGAGCAGACTCGCGAGTAGCTTCCGACGACTCCGGGCCCGTGCAGCAGCTGCGTGCACGGGCCCGGAGTCATGGGTGGAACGAATTATCAGCCGAGGCTGAAGGGCTGTCCCCACAGTGTGACGGTGCCGTCGACCGAAGCCGTCGAGACCGCGACCTTGACGTAGGAGCGGGCCTGCGCGTAGCCAGCGCAACCGGAGACACCGAACGTCTCGTCCGAGTACGTGAATCCACCGCTCTTGCCGGTGAACTTGAAGCTGCTCTTGTGAGCCTCGGCGCCGTAGTCGTCTTCGTACTCGATGTCGAGGATCGGCACGTTGGTGGCCTGGCCGGGTCCGATCGTGATGCCGCTACCGGCGCCACCCTCGGCCGGGATCGATGCGGCAGGACCGCCGGTAGCTGCACCGATCACCTCGGACGGCGTCAGGCTGGCACCTGCTTCACCATTGACGGAGCCACCGAAGTTGAGCTGGCACGCCACGATGTACCCGGCGTCGATGGTGCCGCCCTTGGCGGTGCCACCCTCGAGCGAGACGTCGATCGAGCCCGACGTCCACACGTTGCGGTGCAGCGGGGTCGAACCCATCGACGGGCTGATGTTCGCGGTGTTGCCGGTCTGGCGCACGGTCACCACGGTGCCGTCGAGCAGCGTCTGCGTGACGGTGCCGTCCTGCAACGGAACGAAGGTGTCGGCGTTGGCCGCACCGGTGGAGAAGAGGCCGATCGCGACGGTGGCCGCGGCGACCACGCCGGCAGCCTTGGCGCCGTGGCGCAGGGTCTTGCTGTTCATTGTTCCCCTCTAGGGTTTCTTACAGTGGGCACAGTGGCAGCCCACACGACTCGAAAAGGTTGGTTGTTCGGGTGCGCGCTGATCAGCCGATGCTGAACGGCTGCCCGTAGAGGGTCGACTTGACGTAGTGGTTCCCCGGAATCTCGAGGACCGTGTACGCACGAGCCTGCGCGTAGCCGCCGCAACCCTGGACCTCGATCTGCTGGTCGCGGTACTGAATCGCGGACACACCCGGCTTCAGGTCCGTCTTGGACTTCACCTTCGCGAACTTCACCTCACCGGCGCTGATCGGAATCGACAGCGAACCACCCAGGCCGAGCGAGTCGAGACCGAGATCGGCACTCAGACCACCCTCGAGGCCGGTGATGTCGGCCTGGCAACCCACGATGTAACCGGTGGTCAGCGTGGCGCCTTCCTCGGGCACCTCGCCACCGAGCTCGGCGAACACGTCACCCGACACCCACGCAACGCGGCCCGCACCATTGGCGGCCAGCGACGGCGACACCAGAGCGCTCTCGGCGTTGCGGGCGATCTTGGCAGTGACGCCTCCTGCGTTGACGACCTTTTCGCCACCCGGCAGCGGCACGAAGGTGTCGGCGTTGGCTGCACCGGTGGACATCAGGCCGAGTGCAACAGCCGCGGCAGCACCGAGGCCGGCAACGCGGGCCCCACGGCGCAGGCCTGACTTACGGATCTCGCTCATTCTTTCCCCTCATCAGGTACCACCTACCCGGCGTTCGGTTAGGCAGTCTTTACCTCTTGACGGGATAAAGTTAGCTGAAACAACGTCCAAATGTTATAGCCACGTGTCCGAATCTGCCTCCGCGCCAGCCCCCGTGTCCTAACTGTGACATGCACAACAGCGCATAGAGCGAGGTTGGGGGCGTACGGAAGTGCCGTACGCCCCCAACCTCGAGGTACTACATTGTTCAATTTTTCTTCGGCGTCATTGCGTCAGCCGAGGCTGAAGGGCTGTCCCCACAGGGTGACGGTGCCGTCGACCGAGTCGGTCGAGACCGCGACCTTGACGTAGGAGCGGGCCTGCGCGTAGCCGGCGCAACCGGAGATACCGAACGTCTCGTCCGAGTACGTGAATCCACCGCTCTTGCCGGTGAACTTGAAGCTGCTCTTGTGAGCCTCGGCGCCGTAGTCGTCTTCGTACTCGATGTCGAGGATCGGCACGTTGGTGGCCTGGCCGGGTCCGATCGTGATGCCGCTGCCGGCACCACCCTCGGCCGGAATCGCGGCAGCAGCGCCGCCGGTGGCTGCGCCGATGAGGTCGGACGGCGCCATGCTCGCGCCGGCCTCGGCGTCGACGGAGCCGCCAAAGTTGAGCTGGCACGCCACGATGTACCCGGCGTCGATGGTGCCGCCCTTGGCGGTGCCACCCTCGAGCGAGACGTCGATCGAGCCCGACGTCCACACGTTGCGGTGCAGCGGCGTCGAACCCATCGACGGGCTGATGTTCGCGGTGTTGCCGGTCTGGCGCACGGTCACCACGGTGCCGTCGAGCAGCGTCTGCGTGACGGTGCCGTCCTGCAACGGAACGAAGGTGTCGGCGTTGGCCGCACCGGTGGAGAAGAGGCCGATCGCGACGGTGGCCGCGGCGACCACGCCGGCAGCCTTGGCGCCGTGGCGCAGGGTCTTGCTGTTCATTGTTCCCCTCTAGGGTGAAAGTCGCTGACGCGAGAAGTCGTGAAGTGGGATCTGCTGACGAGCAATCAGCCGATGCTGAACGGCTGCCCGTAGAGGGTCGACTTGACGTAGTGGTTCCCCGGAATCTCGAGGACCGTGTACGCGCGGGCCTGCGCGTAGCCGCCGCAACCCTGGACCTCGATCTGCTGGTCGCGGTACTGAATCGCGGACACACCCGGCTTCAGGTCCGTCTTGGACTTCACCTTCGCGAACTTCACCTCACCGGCGCTGATCGGAATCGACAGCGAACCACCCAGGCCGAGCGAGTCGAGACCGAGATCGGCACTCAGACCACCCTCGAGGCCGGTGATGTCGGCCTGGCAACCCACGATGTAACCGGTGGTCAGCGTCGCGCCTTCCTCCGGGATCTCGCCGCCGAGCTCGGCGAACACATCACCCGACACCCATGCTGTGCGGCCCGCACCATTGGCGGCGAGCGACGGAGAAACCAGAGCGCTCTCCGCGTTGCGGGCGATCTTGGCCGTGACGCTTCCCGCGTTGACGACCTTTTCGCCACCCGGCAGCGGCACGAAGGTGTCGGCGTTGGCCGCACCCGTGGACATCAGGCCGAGGACTACAGCCGCAGCGGCACCAAGGCCGGCAATGCGGGCTCCACGGCGCAGGCCGGTCTTTCGGTTCTCGCTCATTCGTTCCCCTCATCAGGATTCTGCTGGTTCCCAGTCACGACCTTCGAGACTGAGGAGTGGTCCATGTCGGGCCCAGCGCAGTATCCAGAGCTGTGATGTCCGCAGAGTGAACTACGGATGATCACAGCTCGATAACCGCGCTGAAGACGAAATCACTGACGAACTGTCAGAGTTCCGACTGGGCAACGGCACATCGACCCTGCCCTCCATCTCCAGTACTGACTCGCCGAGGACAGTAACCGGCAGGTGGTTGCCTAAGCAATTAATTCCATCGGAAACGGAATCGTGATGTATGCCACACCCGAAAACGTGTCCAACGTGTGGGATTTGCGCGAGAATTCCGACCACTTGCCACTCCCCTGACCTGCAGGTTCACTGGCTGTTCACGTTAAGTTCGGTAACGTTTACATTCGGTTCACAAGCTCGAAGGATGTCTGTTCTGACCGGAATGTGATGCCTGAAAGAACGCTGAAGAGCACCCCGGGCCCGGGAAAATTCAGCCCGGGCGGACGCACAAAAACTCAGGGTGATCGCAGGGCGCGACCGCAGATCACGATTCGCTTAAGGTGAGGGTTTCGAAGATAACTACCCGTGATGTGGGGGGCGCTGACGGCGCAGCCATTCGTCGCCGGCAGCGGCGCCGGGCCCGTCCCCGGGTTCGCGTTCGTCCGCGGTGGTGTCGGGGAAGACGTCCCCGAAGATGCGTTCGAGCCGGGCCCTGTCGATCGGGGCCCGGCTCGGAACTGCCTGCTCGTCGGGCTCGCTGGGCGAGTCCGGCTCGTCGGAACGAGAAATCGTCTCAGCCTTCCAGACCGGACAATTCGGAAATCACGTGCGCCGCGAGCGGCGTCAGGGTGGCCATGCCGTCCCGGACCGCGGCGCGGGAGGAAGCGAGGTTTACCACGAGTGTGCTGCCGGACACTCCGGCGAGCCCGCGGGAGAGCCCTGCGTCCAGGGAACCGGCGGCGAGACCCGAAGACCGGAGGGCCTCCGAGATTCCCGGAATCTCGCGGTCGAGGACCTCGGCGGTGACGTCGGGAGCGACGTCGCGGGGCGACACGCCGGTGCCGCCGACGGAGACGACGAGGTCGACGCCACCGATGACGGCCGTGTTGAGCGCGTTGCGGATCTCCACCTCGTCGGCCGCCACCGCCACGATGGCGTCGACGATGAAGCCGGCCTCGTTCAGCAGTTCCGTCACCAGAGGCCCGATGGAGTCCTTGCCGTCACCGTGAGCGGTGCGGTCGTCGACGATTACCACCAGCGCGCGGCCGGCCAGCGAGGCTTCGATGTCCATGGTCCCTACCGTAGTGGCCCCGTTCAGAACGGACTCGACCTGCCCGAGAATCCCCGTGTTCATCAGCGGCCACCCTGTTCGGCGGTTCCGAGCGTGACGTCGACGGTCTTCGTATTGGATCCGTTCCCGTCGGTGTAAGTGATGGACACGTTGTCTCCCGGTGCGTGTGAACGGATGGCGGCGATGAGTGCGTCGCCGCTGGTGATGACGCGATCGTCGACCTTGGTGATCACCGACCCCTTCGGAATTCCCGCCTTCTCCGCCGGGCTGCCCGACGTGACCTCGACGACGGTGGCACCGTTGGCGGCGTCCTGCGATGGGACCTGGATCCCGATGACGGCCTGGGTGGCCTTGCCCGTCTTGACCAGCTCGTCCGCGATGCGCCGGGCCTGGTCGACCGGGATCGCGAAGCCGAGGCCGATGGATCCGCTCTGCTCACCCGCACCGGAACCACCGATGCTCGCGATGGCGGTGTTGATGCCGATCAGCTGGCCGTCCATGTTGACGAGGGCGCCGCCGGAGTTGCCCGGGTTGATCGCCGCGTCCGTCTGGAGGGCGTCGATGACGGTGTTCTGGTTGCCGGACTCACCGCTGGTGGACACCGGGCGATTGAGCGCCGAGATGATGCCCTCGGTGACGGTCCCGGCCAGGCCGAGGGGCGACCCGATCGCCACGACCTGCTGTCCGACCTGCACGTTGCCGGACGTTCCCAGCTCGATCGGAGTGAGATCGGTCTTGCCGTCCACCTTGATGACCGCAAGATCGGACACGGGGTCGGCGCCGACCAGCTTGGCGTCCGCCGTGCTGCCGTCCGAGAAGGCGACCGTCAGCTTGCCACCCTTGGCGGCCGCGCCAGCGACGTGATTGTTGGTGAGGATCATGCCGTCGGACGAGATGACGATGCCGGATCCTTCTCCACCGGAACCGCCCGCCGTCGCCACCTCGATCTGGACGACGCTCGGGACCACCTTGTTCGCGACCGCCTGCACCGAACCGGCCGGTGCGTTCGCGGCCGGGGTCGCGGTGTTGTTCTTGGGGGCGTCGAGGGAGTTGGTCACCGCGGCGCCGCTACCGTTCCGGTCGGTTGCCAGGGAGCCCACGACGCCACCGATGCCACCGCTCACGAGGGCGAGCGCCACAGCGCCCACCACGATGGCGGTGCGGGCGGGACGCTTGGTCACGGTCGCCGTCGATCCCTCCCCGGCCTGTCCGGGGCCCTGAAGGCCGGGGAACGGGCCCTGAGGCGCACCGTGCTGCCCGGCCGCGTGCTGGGCACCCGGATGTCCCGAGGCGCCGTGCTGAGGCTGTCCGAACTGCTGTGTGGGCTGGTGCGGCGCACCGTACGGATTGCCCTGGGGGTACCCGGCCGCGCCGTAGGCCTGCTGCCCCATCGGACCGCCCGCGGGGTTCTGCGGAGTGGCCGGAAACTGCTCGGTCGGGTGGTAACCCGGCGTCGACTGCGGGTGGGCGGGCTGATCGGGGCGCGCGCCCTGGTCGCCACCGGCATTGTCGCGGCTGTTGCCGTCGTGACTGTTTCGATCTTCGGTCATCGCATCACTTCCATCTCCTGCGACCGCCCGCAGGGGCAGTCGCACCGTCTCTGTGTACGAGAGTGCCCGGTGGGACTGAGAAGGTCCTGAGACCGGCCTTTGAGTTAGCCGAGACCCTGAGACTATTCCGCTTCGGGTTCGCCCGGAAGGACGATCCGGATGAGCGCACCGCCCCGTTCGGAGACGTCGACGGCGATCGTGCCGCCGTGCTTGACCACGACCTGCCTGACGATGGCCAGGCCCAGCCCGGAGCCGGGCATCGAGCGCGAGGCCGTCGACCGGTAGAAGCGGTCGAACACCAGCTCCCGATCCTCCTCCGGAATGCCCGGTCCCGCGTCGTCCACCGTGAGTTCGAGAAGTCCGTCGCCTGCCGGCTTCATCGCCACACGCACCTGCTCACCGGTGGGACTCCACTTGGCCGCGTTGTCGAGCACGTTGAGCACCGCCCGCGACAGTCCCGCGTGGTCGCCGTAGACGAACCAGGGCACGGTGACTGCGGTGAAGTCGATCTCGTTGCGCCGGCGGCGTGCCCGCTCGAGGCTCCGTTCCACCACTTCGCTGAGATCGACTCTCTCGAAGATGGTTTCCGGCGCGTCCTCACGGGCAAGATCCACGAGGTCGCCCACCAGCTGTGAGAGTTCCTCGATCTGCGCCACCACGTCGGTACGCAACTCGGCCATGTCCTCGTCCGGAATATGCGGTGCGCCAGGACGACTCGATGCGATCAGCAACTCCATGTTGGTGCGTAGCGACGTCAGCGGGGTCCGCAGTTCGTGTCCCGCATCGGCGACGAGCCTGCTCTGCCGCTCCCGCGACTCCGCGAGCGCCCTCAGCATCGTGTTGAAACTCTCGGTGAGCCGGGCGAGTTCGTCGTTGCCCGTCACCGGCATGGGCGTCAGGTCGTCGGTCCGAGCCACCCGTTCCGTGGCGGCGGTGAGCCGGGCGATCGGACGCAGACCGGTGCGCCCCACCGTCGTTCCGGCGGCAGCCGCGAGGACCACTCCGCACCCGCCGACGATGAACAGCACCCAGGCGAGCCGGTCGAGCACAGCACCCGTCGGCGCCAGTCGCTGCGCGATCACCAGCGTGCTGCCGTCCTGGGTGCGCTCGGCCAGCACCCGCTGATTCTCCGCCGTCCGCAACGACGTGTCGCGCTCGCCGCGGGCCACCGACAGTTCGGGTTCTCCGATGGGGACACTCGACCCCGGCGGCGTGTACGTGTCGAGGTCCGGGAAGATCAGCGCCACACTGATATCCGTCGTGTACAGCGTCGCGCCCGCGATGTAGCGCGGATCGAACGTCACGAGATTGCTGTCGATGAGCGCCGACGCCCGGGTGCGCAGCTGGTTGTCCACATCCGCGTACAGAGCCCGCGACACCACGGCGTACGCCGCGATGGCCATCACGGCCACCGCGATGGCCACCACGGACGCGGCGAGCAGCGTCACCCGCCACCGCAGCGACACCGACCGCGTCAACGGCATCGGAGGCCGCATCTCGGGTGGTAACGGGATCGGACCTGTGGGGTGCCGGGAAATGTGGTGCGAGTCGTGCTTCGCCGACCCCGACTTGTCGGCGGTCTTGTGGAACGGAACTGCCATCACGGAGGAGTCTCCCGCAGCACGTAGCCGACTCCGCGGACGGTGTGCAACAGGCGGGTCTCTCCGTCCGCCTCCGTCTTGCGACGCAGATACCCGACGTACACCTCCAGCGCGTTGCCGGACGTCGGGAAGTCGTAACCCCACACCTCCTCGAGGATGCGGCCGCGGGTCAGCACCCGGCGCGGGTTGGCCATCAGCATCTCGAGAAGCGAGAACTCGGTGCGGGTGAGACTGATGGACCGCTCGCCACGCGTCACCTCGCGGGTGACCGGGTCGAGCGTGAGGTCCTCGAACGTCATCTTCTCCGAGTCGATGCCCGGCTCCGGTGCGGCGCGGCGCAGCAGTGCGCGCAGCCGGGCCAGCAACTCCTCCAGGGCGAAGGGTTTCGGCAGGTAGTCGTCGGCTCCGGCGTCCAGGCCCGACACCCGCTCCGACACGGAGTCGCGCGCCGTGAGGACGAGAATCGGGAGGTCGTCGCCGGTACTCCGCAGCCGTCGGCACACCTCGAGACCGTCCAGGCGCGGCATCATCACATCGAGCACGAGCGCGTCGGGGCGCGCGTTCGCGACCTTCTCGAGGGCATCGATACCGTCGACGGCCAGTTCCACCGAGTATCCGTTGAAGCTGAGAGACCGCCGTAAGGACTCCCTCACGGCGCGATCGTCGTCGACCACCAAAATGCGCATACCCGACAGTTTGGCCCGATCAACTGAGATATGTCTGAGAAGGGATCATCGAAGTGCGATGGCGCCGGTCACTCGAGGACCCGCGGGCCCGGCAGACCCCAGTTCCGCCACAACGCCAGCACCCGCAGCGCCGACGCGAACACCGTGCCCACCACCAGCGCCACGTCGGTGCCCGAACCCCACTCGCTCACCACGACCACCAGCGCCGAACCGAGCAGCGCCGGCACCGCGTAGAAGTCCCGCTGCAGCAGCAACGGGACCTCGTTCACCAGCACGTCGCGCAAGATCCCGCCGCCGATCGCCGCCGTCCCGCCGATGAGACACGACGCGAGCGGACTCGCCCCGTGCTCGAGCGCGATCACCGCGCCCGTGCTCGCGAACAGGCCCATGCCCAGAGCGTCGAGCACCAGGATCTCCCGGCGCAGTCGCCCGACAGTCGAATGCAGGAAGAACACCAGCAACGACATGCCGAACGACGTACCGAGGTTCGGCCAGCTGCCCAGCGACGTCGGCGGGTGGATGCCCAGCAGGACGTCGCGGACGATGCCGCCACCGAGAGCGGTGAAGACACCGACCACGCACACACCGAAGATGTCGAGGCGCTTCGTCACCCCCACCAGGGCGCCCGAGGCCGCGAACACCGCGATGCCCACCAGTTCCAGGATGTACAGCAGCACCCGCCAAGGTTCGCACGAGGAGCGTCATTTCCCGGCCGGGTCCACCAATCCCAGTTTCACGGCCTTCACCCGCCGGCGCGGCACGCGATGCGTGGCGCCGCCCACCGTCACGTCGACGAGGTCGGTCGCCTGGGCCTTCCACTGCGATCTCCGGCTGCGCGTATTGGACCGCGACATTCTGCGTTTCGGTACTGCCATGGTGTGTCTCCTCCTTCGTCGTCGACCCGTGAGTACTTGTTAACCGCCCGCGGTTAACAAGTACTCACGGGCGCTTGCGCACTCCGTAGCGGCGTTCGAACTTCTCGACGCGGCCCGCGGTGTCCATCACGCGCTGCGCGCCGGTCCAGAACGGGTGCGACTCGCTGGTCACGTCCACGACCACGAGCGGATAGGTGTTACCGTCCGCCCATTCGAGGGTGCGGTCGCTGGTCACCGTCGACCGCGTGAGGAACGTCGTTCCGGTGCTCGCGTCCTGGAACACCACGGGGTGGTAGTCGGGGTGGATGTGGGGCTTCATTCGTGTCCCTCTCTCGATTCGGGTTCTGCGTAGGGTGATTCGCTGCTCTCGCAGGGGTCTTCGTGGAACTGCCCGAACGGGTCGGGCCACGACTGCCAGGCGGCCTCGTCCGCGAGTTCGTCGTCGGTGACGAGCGCCCACTGCAGCGTGCGGTCGATCTCGGTGGGGTCGGCGGCATGCACCAGCACCACCATCGACGTGTGCCGGTCGCCGAAGCGCTCGTCCCAGCACAGCGCTGCCATCGCGCGGCGCGCGACCCCGACCTGTTCCTGTTCCTCCGGGGTCATCGCGGCCAGCCATCGGTCGGCACCGGCCACCCGCAGTCCCCCACCGGCTGATTCGAGCCACAGCGCCTCGTCGGGCTGCGTCGCGACCCATATGCGCCCGCGAGACGTGACGACTCCGTCGAGGAGCACGTCGACGGCCTCGTGTAGTCGCTCCGGATGGAAGGGCCGGGTGGCGGTGAACTCGACGAGCATGACGCCGCAGTCGTGGGACAGCGGCGGCTGCCCGCGCAGCAGTGGTGAGTGGGCGTGGGACGGTTCACCCCGCCGCGCGCCGGCCGGGATGTCGAGGAGCAGGCGCTCGACGTCGGGCGGGTCCCCGCCCCAGACGATCGGCGCGCCCGGTGCGAGCCGGGACAGGACGGCGTGGAGCCGGGCCTGCTGCCAGCCGTCGCCCGCACTGCCCGACACCACCAGTGCGTCGGCGAAGTCCACCTGCCCGACCGTGACCTGCGCAACGGTGCGGTCGTCGTCCAGCGCTTCGTCGCCGGTGGCGTCGGCCAGCCACGATCCCGCGTCGAGGCAGGTGACGACGCCGTCGACGCGCACGTCCCGCGATGCCGGACCGTCGATCTGCCCCACCACGCCGGACACCGCCACGTGCTCGAGCGCCCAGCACACCGCCTCGGGTTCGAGCCTGCGGTCGAGGTGCAGCACGATGCGCTGCACCGAACTGCGGGTGTGCAGGCGGCGGAGCAGCGGGAGAAGGTCCTCGCGGAGCGTGCAGGAGATGCAGCCGTGCGCCAGTTCGAGGACGCCGAGGCGCTCGAGCGGCGCCCCCGACTCCAGCGTGGTGACGGTCCGGCGGACGACGCCTTCGTGCACGAGGTCGAGGTCGTGATGCACGACGACGGTGCCTTCGCGGAGCAGCGACCGAGCCGCGCCCTCGGTGGGGCCGTTCCACCCGGAAACCAGGATCAGCGGCGTCCGGCCGTCGAGTATCTCACTCACGAGCACCCTTTCGATAACGATTGTCATTACGTGGGCAGAACGCTACATTGGAATCTCGTCGTTGTCGAAAATGATTGTCATAACCTCTCGTGGCGGTTCCGCGAGGGGACAGGAGAGGAACACCATGTCGGCGCACTGCCAGGTGACCGGACGCCAGCCAGGATTCGGCAAGTCCGTGTCGCACTCCCACAAGCGAACCAACCGGCGCTGGGATCCCAACATCCAGAAGAAGACCTACCTCCTGCCCAGTGAGGGCAGGCGGGTCACCCTCACGCTCTCCGCCAAGGGCATCAAAACCATCGACCGGGACGGCATCGAGGCCGTCGTCGCCCGGATCCGCGCCCGCGGGGACAAGACCTGATGGCCACCCGCAACGAGATCCGCCCGATCGTGAAACTGAAGTCGACGGCAGGCACCGGGTACACGTACGTGACCCGCAAGAACCGCCGCAACGATCCCGATCGTCTCGTGATGAAGAAGTTCGACCCGGTCGTGCGGAAGCACGTCGATTTCCGAGAAGAGAAGTAGCAGACACCGCACATGGCCAAGAAGTCGAAGATCGCAAAGAACGAGCAGCGAAAGATCGTCGTGGCTCGCTGGGCCGAGCGCCGCGCGGAGCTGAAGGAGACCATCCGCCGTCCGTCGAGCAGCGAAGACGAGCGCGCGGAGGCCCGGGCGGCACTGCAGCGTCTGCCCCGCGACGCGAGTCCGGTACGATTGCGCAATCGAGACGCTGCGGATGGACGTCCGCGCGGCCACCTGAGGAAGTTCGGGCTCTCTCGCGTGCGTGTTCGCGAGATGGCGCACCGCGGGGAGCTGCCAGGCGTCCACAAGTCGAGCTGGTAAAGGAAGAAGATGGCAGTCAAGAGAGCACCGTCGAAGAAGCCGCGTCCCGTCGAGGGCCGCAAGCCCAAGAAGAACCCGTTGTTCGCGGCCAAGATCGAGTACGTCGATTACAAGGACATCAACCTCCTCCGCACGTTCATCTCGGACCGCGGCAAGATCCGTAGCCGCCGCGTCACGGGCCTGACCCCGCAGCAGCAGCGTCAGGTTGCCGTCGCCGTCAAGAACGCTCGCGAGATGGCTCTGCTGCCCTTCACGAGCCGGTAACTCGCGCAGGCACCGAAAAGGCCGCGTAATCCTCGGATTACGCGGCCTTTCGTCATTCCGGTCAGCCGAGCGCGGCCTGCATGTCGGCGATCTCCTTCTGCTGGGCGGTCACGATGTCGGTGGCCATCTGCTTGGCCTCCGGGTTCTCACCGTCGGCCAGTTCGGTGTTCGCCACGTCGATCGCGCCCTCGTGGTGCTCGATCATCATGGTCAGCCATTGCCGGTCGAACTCCGTGCCCGACAGTGCCGTCAGGGCGTCCATCTGATCGGCCGACATCATTCCGTCGCCGTGACTCATGCCGTGCATGCCGGACATGTCGGGCGTCGGAACCGGTTTCCCCCACTGCTGGAGCCAGGTCGTCATCCGGTCCATCTCGGGTTGCTGCGCCGCCTTGATCGCGGCGGCGAGAGCCACCACGTCGGCGTTGTCGGTGCGGCCGGCGACCAGGTCGGCCATCTCGACCGCTTGCGCGTGATGCGGGTACATCCCTTCCAGGAACGCGACATCGGCGTCGTTGAACCGCGCCTGCGATTCGACCACGGACGTCGAGGCACCGGACGTCGACGAGGTGCCTGCCGAGTCGGTGCCGCAGCCGGTCAGGACGAGAGCCGCGCCTGCAGCGGCGGCGATCAGGACAGTGTTGGTGGTACGCATGAGGAACTCCTCGAGATCAGTTCGGGAAAATGACAGTCGGATCCGCCGGGGCACACGCCCCGGGCTCCCTGTCACACCCGCAGAATCGAGAGTTCCGCCAAAGAGAACACCGTCCACGGTGGTGGACCGCGCCCCGACTGCACACGGGCGGCGCTCACCCGGGACCGTCGGCCGACGGGATCGGCGGAATGCCACCACAGCAACATCACCGACGTCAGCGCGGCGATCACCACGATCACCCCGGCACACTGATGTCCGGTGAGATGGGGTTGCTCGCAGCCGTCCCCGCCGCAACCGTGGGGGTCCTCGGCGTGGGACGCGGCGGCCGGGGGCTGCTCGTGCACCGCCGCGATCGCGGTCGGCGCGATCAGGCTGTGCATGAGGAGCACCCCGGCGGCGACGGCGATCAGCAGCGCGGCACGCGCCACGACTGTGCGCCTCCGCCCGGTTGCCGTCTCCACACCACCCACTGTAACCGGACATACCCAGCGGGGGTATCAGCGCATGTGAGTGGCGTTGTGTGTCCCGGGACGCGGAAGCACTCACATGGGGGTGTGGGCGAGGATCTCCAGACCCTGCTGCTCGAGTCCGCCGATGGTGTCCGTGAGGATGACGAGCCCGCGGTCGTTCGCGCGGTCGAGCACGACGGTGCACTGGAAACCACCGGTCGCGCCGCCGTGCAGCGTGTAGTCGCGACCTTCGAACGGGACGATCGACCACGTCAGCGCGCGGTAGTTGTCGCCGATCCACCGCGGGTCCATGGCCGCGGCGCCGGGGACCGTCCCGTCGAGGAGTGCCCGGACGTACGTCGACATGTCGTTCGCCGTGGACCGCAATCCGCCGGCCGGGGCGTACGCGTCCAGCGGCCACGGGTCCTGCGACCGGTGCAGGACGTCGAATCCGCGGGTGACGTTCGGGGGCAGGTCGGCGGCGGTGAGCGGCATCCACGACTGCGACAGTCCGAGGGGGACGAGCATGCGCTCGCGGAGCAGCGACGGGTAGTCGGTGTGCGCGGCAGCGGCCAGCGCCTGACCGAGCAGCGCGAAGCCGACGGTCGAATACGAGTAGCTGCCGCGGGTGGCGAGCGGCGCCGACTGCAGTTGCTGCAGCAGCGTCGCCCGGTCGTAGGTGAACGGGTTGGACGCGACCACCCAGTGCCCGACGGCCACCACGGTGTCGGTGCTCATCGGGAACTGCGCCAGCCCGGACGTGTGGGATGCCAGCTCGAGCAGCGTCACGTCGCCGACCGGTGCGCCCTGCAGCGGAAGCAAATCTCCGACCTTCGTGTCCTCGCGCACCTCGCCCCGGGCGACGGCGTCGACGAACAGCTCCGCGGTGAACGTCTTGGTGACGGAACCGATCTCGAAGTCGGTGTCCTCGGTGGCCCCGAAATTCGCGAACCGGGTGCCGGACGCGTCGATGTACGCGACGCTCGCGTTCTCGCGGTAGCTGCGCCCGAGGACCTGCCCGGCGAGTGCGATCAGTTGCGGATCCCCACTCGACGGCGGGGCGAGCGCGGACGCCACGGGAGCGGCACCCCAGGCGAGGATCCACGCGCAGAACAGCGCACAGAGGACGGTCGTTCGACGCAGCATTGCGACTCCTCGAGCGCGACGGAACACGCGCACAGACGATCTCCCCGACCGGAGGCTATTGTCACCCACCCGAATGCCGAGCACTAGACTTCGGAAGGTTTGCCGACAGGAGGCTGACCTGTCGAGGAGGTGCCCCGCAGCGTGTCGGGAGTGGTTGCGGGATTCACCGTCATATTCGTCATCATCGCCATCGGCTACCTGCTCGGCCGTCGCGGGACGCTGGGCGCGGAGGGCGAATCCGTCCTGGGCAGGCTGGTGTTCTTCGTCGCCACACCGGCGCTGCTGTTCGATTCGCTCGCATCGTCCGACCTCTCCGTGATCTTCTCGCCCACTCTGGCCGTCGCGGCTGTCACGGCATTGACGGTCGGCGCACTGTACATGGTCGTCGCGCGGGTGTGGCTACGCAGGTCCCTTCCGGAACTGACGATCGGCGCACTGTCGGCGTCGTACGTGAACTCCGCGAATCTCGGCATCCCCATCGCGGTGTTCGTCCTGGGCGACGCGTCGTTCGTGGCACCGCTGCTGCTGTTCCAGATCATCGCGTACTCCCCCATCGCCCTCACCATCCTCGACGTCACCACGCTCCGCCGCGGTGCGTCGCGACTCGACACGATCACCGCGCCGTTCAAGAACCCGATCGTCGTGGCGGGCGCCGCGGGACTGCTGATCGCTCTCCTCGGGTGGACACCCCCGGAAGCCCTGATGCAGCCGTTCCGGCTCATGGGTGGCGCGTCGGTTCCGGGTGCGCTGCTCGCATTCGGCATCTCGCTCTACGGGGTGCGGGTGCTGGAGAAGGGGACGAGTCCGCGACGCGACGTCGCGCTGGCGTCGGTGCTCAAGATCGTCGTGCAACCGGTGCTGGCCTACCTGATGGCGCGCTATCTGCTCGGGCTCGACGGCCACGAACTGTTCGCCATCGTGGTGGTGGCGACGCTGCCGACGGCACAGAACGTCTTCGTCTACGCCAGCCGGTACGGGGTGGGAACCGTCCTGGCGCGGGACACCGCTTTCGTCACCACTTTGGCTGCGATTCCGGGGATTGCGCTGGTCTCCGGCCTGCTCGCGGGATGAGGTTACCGTGGCATATGCGCGTAATCGCCCTCGCAGTGCTGGCCTGCCTCGCCCTCGCCGGATGCGGGTCCGGTTCGAGCACCGACGAACCGACGATTCCCCCGGAGATCGCGTCCGCAGTGGATCCCAGCCCGACCAATCCGTCGTCGGGGATGCCCATTCCCTCCGAAGTGCCCGGCGACGAGTTCGGCACCGTCTTCGAGTCGCGACCCGACATCGTCCGGGCGAATCCCACGCCGTTCGAGTCGTGGTCCCGTGCGGACGGCAACATGGTGGCGATCCACTTCGTCACCGGAACCCCGGAGTGTTACGGCGCCGCCGCGACGGTCACCGAGACCGACACCACGGTCACGATCTCGCTGCGCACCGGCACCCTCCCGGAGGCAGCCGACAAGATGTGCATTCTCGTCGCCGTGTTCGGCACCCTCGAAGTCCCGTTGCAGGCGCCACTCGGCAATCGCCAGGTGATCAACGGATGACCCGGTGAAGCACTGGTTCCTCAACGTCTGCATCGCCACTGCTCTGCTCCAGGCCGTCTATCACGCCGTCCGCGTTCTCGTCTCCTACCGCGTCCTCGCGCTCGGCGGCGACGCCGTCACGATCGGCATCGTCACCGCCCTGTTCTCGCTGGCACCGCTGCTCGTGGCGGTCCGGATCGGACGCGCCGTGGACCGGCGGCACGCCGCCGCGATCCTCCGGACCGGTGTGGTGCTGACGTCGCTCGGGGTCCTGGTGATCGCCGTCAGCAGCGACCTGATCGTCCTCGGGCTCGGCAACGTGATCCTCGGATTCGGCCAGATCCTCGTGACCGTCGCCGCGCAGGGATTCGTCACGCTCCTCTCCCCACCCGGTGAGCTGGACCGGGGTTTCGCCGGATTGACGCTCGGCGTCTCGGTCGGCCAGGCCATCGGAGTTCCGCTGGTCGGGCTGATCGCGGCGGGAAGCTCGGACGGCGGCGGCGTCGAGACCACTCTGGCGTTGACGGTGATGGGGGTGGTGTCGCTGGCCGCGATCCCGTTCGCCTGGCCGATCCGCGAACGCCCGCAGCCGGCGGAGTCGGCGTCGAAGGGCGACCGGCAGTCCGTGTTCAGCATGATCTCGACGACGGGGATGCGGCCTGCCGTGTTCAGCAGCCTGATCGTGCTGGCGTCGGTCGACGTCGTCGTCGCGTATCTCCCCGTTCTCGGGCACGAGTTCGGTTTCAGCGTTCTGCTGGTGACGTTGCTGCTGACCGCGCGTACCGCGGCGTCGATCGTGTCGCGCGCGTTCCTGCCGTGGCTGCTCACCCGCGTGCCGCGGCAGAAACTGCTGATCTCCGCCACGCTGTGCTCGGCACTGCCCACCGCCCTGCTGCCATTTGTCCCAGACCCGGTCGGGATGGCGTTGCTCCTCGTCGTGGCCGGATTCTTCTGGGGCATCGGTCAACCACTGACGATGACGTGGGTGGCCGGGCTCGTCACCGCCGCCAACCGGGCGGCGGCGCTGTCGCTGCGCCTGACCGGCAACCGGCTCGGGCAGGTACTGATTCCGCTGACCGCGGGCGCCGCGGCGGGGGTCGCGGGCACGTCGTCGATCTTCGTGATCACCGGCGGGCTGCTCGGCACGGCAGCGGTCTCCACCTGGCGAGCTGTGAGTACTTGTTAACCGCCCGCGGTTAACAAGTACTCACAGCTCCGAAACGTCGCGTCCGCCGCGGCACGACGCTCCACTTCGTCGGATGTGGCGTGCGTCTCTTCTCGACACACTGGTTCCCAAGTCACGCGTTTGCCAGATCAGGGGTCAGGAGCCACACGATGAGCTATACCGGTGTCATTCCGAGCACGACCGACACACCCCGTCCACGCCAGGACGAGGCCGCCGTGTCGAGCGCGGTCCTGGCGTCCGGAGGGACCACTCCGCGGCTGCGGTTCGTCGACACGGCGGATGCACCGCCCGAACCGGCCGCCGTCATGGTCTGGCCGCAGGGCACCCCGTTGCTCGCCGAGTTGGTCGCGCTGTTCGCGGACCTCGGTTTGCGGGTCGCGTCCCACGAACAACTGCCCGCGGGTGAGCCCGGCAGCCCGCTGGTCCACCGGTTCGACTTCAGCACCGGCGACTTCGCCTGGGACGCGGACACTCCGGGCCTGCTGTCCGACGCGTTCGAGGCCGCGGCCGCCGGTCATCTGGAGGTCGACGGATTCACCCGGCTCGTCGCCGCGGCGAACCTGACGTGGACGGACGCCGTCCTGGTCCGGGCGGCCTGCCGCTACCTCCGCCAGGTGGGGCTGGGACTGTCGGAACCCAACATCGTGGCGATCCTGTTGCGGCACAACGATTTCGTGCGCGGATTCCGCGACCTGTTCACCGCCCGTTTCGACCCCGCCGTCACCGGCACCGACCGCGACAGCGCCGTCGCGGACGCGGAGCGCGTGCTGCTCACCGCGATCGATCGCACCGCGACGATGGACGAGGACCGTCTGCTCCGCGGCCTGCTGTCGTTCACGTCGGCCGTGCTGCGCACCAACTGGTTCCAGCACGACCGCACGATCAGCGCCGCCCCCGCGGCGTTCAAGATCGACCCGTCGCTGTTGTCGCTGTCCGCGGCCGTGACTCCGTATCGCGAGATCTTCGTGCACTCGCCGATCGTCGAGGGCAGCCATGTCCGCAGCGGTCCGGTCTCGCGCGGAGGCCTGCGGTGGTCGGACCGCAAGGACGACTTCCGCACCGAGGTTCTGGGTCTGATGAAGACGCAGCACGTGAAGAACTCGCTGATCGTCCCGATGGGCGCGAAGGGCGCGTTCGTGGTGCGCACCGAGACAACCCCGGACGCGGTCCGCGCGGCGTACACGAGCTTCATCGACGGACTGCTCGACGTCACCGACGACATCGTCGACGGTGAGGTGGTCCATCCCCGCGACACGGTGATCTACGACGACGCCGACCCGTATCTGGTGGTGGCCGCGGACAAGGGCACGGCCCGATTCTCCGACCTGGCCAACAGCATCGCGACGCGCCGCGGATTCTGGCTCGGCGACGCGTTCGCGTCCGGCGGCTCCGCCGGCTACGACCACAAGGCGATGGGCATCACGGCGCGCGGCGGATGGGTCTCCGTCCGCAGGCATTTCGCGGAGATGGGCAAGAACGTCGACACCGACGCGTTCACCGTGGTCGGCATCGGCGACATGTCCGGCGACGTGTTCGGCAACGGCATGCTGCTCAGCCGCGCCATCCGGCTGGTCGGCGCGTTCGACCACCGGCACATCTTCCTCGACCCCGAACCGGATTCCGAGGCCTCCTACCGCGAACGCGAGCGCCTCGCGTCCGTGTCCGGCAGCAGCTGGGACGACTACGACCGGAACCTCGTCTCGGCGGGCGGCGGCGTGTGGCCGCGGACCGCGAAGAAGATCCCGCTGTCGCCGCAGGTGCGTGAACGCCTCGGCGTCACCGCCACCGAACTGCCCCCGCACGAGGTGGTGAAGGCACTGCTGACCGCGGACGTGGACCTGCTGTGGAACGGCGGAATCGGCACGTACGTCAAGGCTTCCACCGAGGGGCACGCCGACGCCGCGGACCCGGCCAACGACGCCGTCCGGGTGGAGGCGAGCGACGTGCGCGCCGCGGTGATCGGCGAGGGCGGCAACCTCGGTCTCACGCAGCGCGCCCGGATCGAGTACGCGCTGAACGGCGGCCGGATCAACGCCGATTTCATCGACAACGCCACCGGGGTCGCCACCTCGGATCGGGAAGTGAACCTGAAGGTCGCGCTGGACGCGGCCGTGGCGGCGGGCGAACTGCCCGCCGCGGAACGGAACACGCTGCTCGCCCGCGTGCAGGACGAGATCGGCGAATCGGTGCTCGCCGACGCCGCCTCCCAGACGCTCGCCATCAGCCTCGCCGAGGTCCACGCACCGTTCCTGCTCGGACGTCACGAGCGGCTGATCGAGAACCTCGAGCGGGACGCCGGGATCAGCCGGGCCGCGGAGGTCCTGCCGTCGGCGGCGGAATTGTCCGCGCGGCACCGCGCCGGCCAGGGACTGGTCCGGCCGGAGATCGCGGTTCTGCTCGCACAGTCGA
The DNA here is from genome assembly GCF_026810085.1 of Rhodococcus sp. JS3073. Classification (NCBI taxonomy): domain Bacteria; kingdom Bacillati; phylum Actinomycetota; class Actinomycetes; order Mycobacteriales; family Nocardiaceae; genus Rhodococcus; species Rhodococcus sp. JS3073. The sequence continues at coordinate 1,824,917 of NZ_CP113951.1, forward strand.
AGAACCTCGTCGTCACCGAACTGCTCGCCTCCCCCGTGCTCGACGACGCCGTGTTCGACGGTGTTCTCGCCGACTACTTCCCGGCGTCCATCCGCGAACGCGTTCCCCAGCAGATCAGCGGTCACCGGCTCGCCCGGGAGATCGTGGCCGTCATCGTGGCCGGCGACATGATCGACCGTGTCGGACCGGGCCTGATCCACCGCCTCGAGGAGCGGCTCGGCGTCGGCACCCCCGAGATCACCGTCGCGTACGCGGTGGTGCGGCAGGTGTTCGACATCGACCGCCTGTGGAACGAGGTCCTCACCCTGCCCGGCGCGTCCCACCGGACCCGGCTGAACCTGCACTTCGGCATCCAGGACCTGATCGAGCGCACCACGTCCTGGCTGCTGCGGCATCGCGCCGCGGGCACGGACGCGCAGCAGCTGATCGAGCGCTTCGCGAAGCCGGTCCAGGAACTCGCCGCGGCGCTGCCCCGACTCACGGGTGCCCCCGCCCAGGACCTGGGCACGCTGCGGATCCTCGCGCAGGCCTTCGCACTGGAGACCACCGCGCAGTCACTCGACCTGCCGATCACCCAGGTCGCCGAGACGTACCGCGAATTCGGCCGTGTCGTGGGCCTCGACTGGCTGTCGGAACGGTTCTCCGTCGGCGAGACCGGGACCGCGTACTGGGAGGCGATGGCGGGCGCCGTCCTCGTCGACAACCTGCAGGAACACTGGCACGGCCTGATCGGACTGGTGCTGCGCGACGCCTCGCCCGCGACGTCCGCCGCCGACGCCGTCGCCCAGTGGCTGACCGAACACACCACCGCCGCGGACCGCCTGGCACAGATGCTCGGCGAGCTGCGGAGCCACGACCGCGTGGACAACTCGAGCATCTGCGTCATCGATGCCGAACTGTCGCTCGCGCTCACCCGCTGCTAACAGAACCCCCTTTCACGAACCCGTCAGCACTTCAACCAAAGGAGCTCGAAAGTGCCTACTCTCCAACGTGATGTCGCCATCGTCGGCGCCGGCCCGTCCGGCCTGGCCGCAGCCACCGCGCTGCGCAAGGCGGGGCTGTCCGTCGCGGTCCTGGAGGCGCGCGACCGCGTCGGAGGTCGGACCTGGACCGACACCATCGACGGCGCGATGCTGGAGATCGGCGGCCAGTGGGTCTCCCCCGACCAGACGACGCTCATCGCCCTGCTCGACGAACTCGGCCTCGAGACGTTCGACCGGTACCGCGAGGGTGAGTCCGTCTACATCTCCGCCGCGGGCGAACGCACCCGCTACACCGGCGAATCCTTCCCCGTCGACGAGACGACCCGCAAGGAGATGGACCGGCTGATCCAGATCCTCGACGACCTCGCCGCGCAGGTCGGGGCCGAGGAGCCCTGGGCGCACCCGCTGGCCCGCGAACTGGACACGATCTCGTTCAAGCACTGGCTGATCGAGCAGTCCGACGACGCGGAGGCCCGCGACAACATCGGCCTGTTCATCGCAGGCGGCATGCTGACCAAGCCCGCTCACTCGTTCTCGGCGCTGCAGGCCGTGCTCATGGCCGCGTCCGCCGGATCGTTCTCGCACCTGGTGGACGAGGACTTCATCCTCGACAAGCGCGTCATCGGCGGCATGCAGCAGGTGTCGATCCGGATGGCGGCCGCCCTCGGCGACGACGTCTTCCTGAACGCGCCCGTGCGCACCGTCCAGTGGAGCGAGGACGGCGCAGTAGTGCTGGCGGACGGGGACATTCGCGTGGAAGCGTCCCGCGTCGTGCTCGCCGTCCCGCCGAACCTGTACTCCCGCATCTCCTACGACCCGCCGCTGCCGCGCCGCCAGCACCAGATGCACCAGCACCAGTCGCTGGGACTCGTCATCAAGGTGCACGCCGTGTACGAGACCCCGTTCTGGCGTGAAGACGGCCTCGCCGGCACCGGATTCGGCGCGTCCGAGGTCGTCCAGGAGGTGTACGACAACACCAACCACGAGGACACCCGGGGAACCCTCGTCGCGTTCGTGTCGGACGAGAAGGCCGACGCGATGTTCGAACTGAGCGAGGAGGAGCGTCGCGCCACCATTCTCGGCTCGCTCGCCCGCTACCTCGGACCGAAGGCCGCCGAGCCGGTCGTCTACTACGAGTCCGACTGGGGCTCCGAGGAATGGACCCGGGGCGCGTACGCCGCGAGCTTCGACCTCGGTGGCCTGCACCGGTACGGCAAGGACTCGCGGACGCCGGTCGGACCGTTCCACTTCTCCTGCTCGGACATCGCCGCCGAGGGCTACCAGCACGTGGACGGCGCCGTGCGGATGGGTCAGCGCACCGCCGCAGACATCGTCGCCCGCCTCGGAAAGTAGTCCCGTCCGATCATCGCCCGGCAGTCACGACTGCCGGGCGATGATCGCGAGCAGCAGTTCGGCCCGCACCCGCGCCACGTCCAGCCGGCAGTCGATCAACGATTCGATCCGCGCCATGCGGCTGCGCAGGGTGTGCCGGTGCACGCCCATCGCCGCCGCCGCCGACTCCCAGTGCCCGTTCGCCTCGAGAAACGCCCGCAGCGATCCCAGCAGTTCCGTGCCGTTGGTGCGGTCGTAATCGTCGATCGGCGCGATCATCGTGTCCGCCAGGGAGTTCAGCACCTCCCGCGTCGAGCTGAAGGCGAGCAGCGCGCTACCGGTCAGCGCCGCGAACTCCAACGGCTCCGCCCCCGCCTCGGCGGCCGACGCGGCCAGCTGGGACTGTTCGATGGCCGCCACCAGACCGGCGACCTCCCGCCTCCCGCTCAACCCCGCACGGATCGCCTTCCGCGCCGGCGCGGGCAGTCCGCGCAGCATCGCCCGCGCGAAGTCCACGTCGTCGGTGCCCCGCAGCAGAACGGTGACCCGCGTAGCGTGACGGCGCGAGAAGAGTTGCCGTCCGGCCTTGTTCATGGCGACCGCGACCGCCGACTCCACCCGTTCCGCGAGTGCCGGTGTCTCGGCCACGACCGTGAGTCCGCGGACCATCCCGTCCGCGTCCGCGGCGTGCCGGATCTGCGACCAGGCGGGCGCGAGGTCGCGGTCCTCGGTGAGCAGCAGGCCGAGGGCGTGCGAATTGAGCCGGTTCTGTGCGGTCCTGAGCCGTACCGGCTTCTCGAAATCCAAGGCGAGCAACGAGTTCGCGTGGCCGAGCAGGATCTGGTCCACGTGGCTGAGCGCGGTGGGACTGATCACGGCGAGATGTCCGTGCGGGGTGCTGCCGACACTGATCTGCTGCACCGTGATCGACGCGCCCGACCGTGCCAGCGACACACTGCTCGACGCTCCGCCGGTGCCTGCCTCGAGCACTTCCCGCAGTTCCCCGAGCACGTCCTCCGCGGGCTGCGCCGGATGGGACTCCAGCACCCGGCCGGACAGGTCGAGGAGCAGGACGGTGGCCGACGTGGCGACGGCCAGCTCGCGCACGGTGGCGCCGGTGCCGCCCTGGATGACGGCGCGGGTCATCCGCGGTTGCGCCCGGGACGCGCGCAGCACCGCCTCGTACTCCTGCTCCGCGAGTCGGTTCATGACCCGCTTGACCACGGCCGCGAACGGTGTCGGCAACGGCACCTCGAGCAACGGCAGCCCGATCTCGTCGGCGACGGCCACCAGGTCCTCGGGCACCTCCGGGTGCGAGAGGCCGGTGCCGAACCCGACCGCGGCCACCCCGGCTTCACCGAGGCCGCGCAGGTATCGCGCCCGGTCGGCGGCGGTCAGCGGAAGCCGGATGCCGGTGGTGAGGAGCAATTCTCCGCCGGAGAGCCACCGGAAGGGGTCTTGCAGTTCGGTGGTGTGGGCGAACGTGATCTCGTTGCCGAGACCGGCGGCGCCGCCCTTCAACTCGAGAGCCAGGTCCGGCTGGGACAACATCCAGCGAACGGCAACGGTCATGTCGGCTCCTGCGCAGTTGCGGTCGGGTCCGTGCCACCCTGACCGGTCGGAATCGGGATGGCGCTGGACAAGTTGGCCAGCGGGGCCCGAGCGACTACTCCATTGTGTCAGACGTCGACCTCGGGCAACGCCGAAACCCAACATTAACGAATTGAGTTCGTTTGCCCCCTTGCGTATGGCGCGCACCCTCCGCATACTTAACGAATCCAATTCGCTAAGTGACCCACGTCTCACGCGGGCCGCCACCCGAGACACGGAGTTGTCGTTGACCCACCCCAGGAATCCCACGTGACCGCCGCCGTCCGCGTCCCACTGACACTCGGCCGCGGTATCGCCACGTTCAGCGTCTTCGTCGTCGGCTACATCACGGCCAATCTGATCCCGCTCATGATCATCGCGATGGTCGACGATCTCGGCATCACCCAGACCGTCGCGGGCGCCGTCCTCACCGGCTCCCTGCTGGCTACCGCGCTCGTCTGCCTCGCGACCACCCGGTGGGCGGCGGGGCGCTCGCGCCACCTGCTCGGCCGCGTCAGCCTCGTCGTGATGGCCGCCGGATTCGCCGTCGCCGCCACAATCCACTCGGCGCCGATCGCGTGCACCGCGATCATCGTCGGCGGGATCGGTGCCGGCGGCGCGGTCGCGGTCGGCGGGGCGGCCCTGGCCGCGCTGAACAATCCGAACCGGGTGTCCGGGATCAACGGGCTCGTCAACCGCACCGCGGTCACCGGGATCCTGGCACTGATCCCGATCCTCGGCCTGCACATGACCAATGCCTTCGGAATCGTCGCGGTGCTGGCGGTGGCGACGGTGTTCACGATCACCTGGTTGCCGTCCGCCCCCGCCGTCGAGGACGACGAGGCGAGCACCGCGCGCACCCGGACCCCGTTGCCCGAGGGCGTCACCGAGAAGAAGCTGGCCGTCGCCGGATTCACCCTGCTCGTGCTCTTCGCGATCTGGGCGATCGGCGAGGACTCGCTGTGGGCCGTGTCCGGCATCATGGGCGCCGAACACGCCGCCCTGACGGAACAGCAGATGGGTCTGGCCCTCAGCCTCTCCACCGCAGGCGGCATCGGCGCCGCCCTCGTCCTGACCGCGCTCGGTTCCCGCCTCGGACGCACCGTCCCCACCGCCGTCCTCCTCGTACTCGGCGCCGCCCTCAAACTGGGCTCGTGCCTCGCCACCGATTCGACGACGTATCTGGTGCTCATCATCGCCTGGAACACGGTGTACGCCGCGGCGTTCATCTACGTGGTGGCCATCGCGGCCGCGCTGGACTCGTCCGGCCGCTGGTCCGCCCCGCTCCTCGGGACGTATCTGGTGGGGTCCGCGTTCGCCCCGCTCTTCGGCACCCTCGTGACCGGCGCAGTCGGCTACGTCGCGTTCGGGTTCGTCCTGGCGGGCATCAGCCTCGTCCTGCTCGTGCCGATCGTGTCGATCGCCCGCCTGTCGACGCGCACCGAGCGCGCGTCCGCGTCACCCGGACAGGATCCCACTGCCCGGTACACCACCTCGGTCGTCGTCTGACGGAAAGAGAGAACACCATGAACACCGACACGACGACCCACTACCGCGGCGGCCGGATCTTCACCGCCGCCGAACCCGCCTGGGCCGAGTCGATGATCGTCCAGGGCGATCGCCTCACGTACGTCGGCGACACCGCCACCGCCGACACGCTGTCCGGCGAAGCCCGCGTCGTCGAACTCGGCGGAGCCTTCGTCCTGCCCGGCTTCATCGACGCCCACACCCACCTGCTGATGATGGGCCAGGCCCTCCAGAAGGTGGACCTGCAGAGCGCCGCGGATCTGAACGACATCCAGGACCGTCTCCGCCGGTTCGCCGCCGAGAACCCGGACGCACCCCGGCTCCTGGGACGCAGCTGGCTGTTTCCCGCACTCGAGGGGCAGGCGCCGACACGGCAGATGATCGACGCGGCCGAGGCCGACCGACCCGTGTACCTCGATTCCAACGATGTGCACTCGGCGTGGGTGAACACGGCCGCGCTCTGCGAACTCGGGATCGACGCGGACACCCCGGACCCGATCGGTGGCCGGATCGAGCGCGATCCCGTCACCGGCGAGGCCACCGGCATGCTCTACGAGACGGCGGTGACCCAGATCGTGTGGCCCACCCTCGCGAAGCTGGTCAGCGACACCGAGCGGGACGTCGCCCTCGCGGCAGCGTTCGAGCAGTATCTCGCGGACGGCGTCACCGGGGCGGTCGACATGGCGCTCGGCGCGGACGAAGTCGAGGCTCTCGAGCGCGCACTGGCCGCGGGCGGGGGCACGCTGCCGCTCCGGGTGGCCGGGCACTGGCTGATCGAACGCACCGACTCGGACGAGGAGAACGTCCGCCAGGTGCACGAGGCGGTGGAGCACCAGAGACGCCTGCAGGGTCCGTGGCTGCGGATGGCCGGGATCAAGATCATCATCGACGGCGTCATCGACAGCTGTACCGCGGCGATGAAGGAGCCGTACTCGGACGGCACGAACGCCGAACCGATCTGGGACCTCGCCTCGCTGGCACCGGTGGTCGTCGCGGCGGATGCCGCCGGCCTGCAGGTGGCCCTGCACGCCATCGGCGACGAGGCGTCGGAGATCGCGCTCGCCGCGCTCGAACAGGCGATCGCCGCCAACGGGATTCGCCCGCGTCGGCACCGGATGGAGCACCTGGAGACGATCACGAAGGACAACGTGCAGCGGCTGGCTCGCCTCGGCATCGTCGCATCGATGCAGCCGGTCCATGCCGACCCGGCGATCCAGGACAACTGGCGGGCGATGCTGGGCGACCATCGGGTCGAGCGGGCGTTCCCGTGGCCCGAGATGACCGCCGCGGGCGCCGTCCTCGCGCTGGGGTCCGACGCCCCCACAGCGCCGCATCCTCCGCTGCCCAACATGTACATCGCGACGACGCGCAAGTCCGCGATCGATCCGGCGCTCGCGCCGAACCTGCCCCAGTACGCCCTGCCGATGGCGGACGCGCTCGCGCACGCCACCCGCGACGCCGCCTACTCGTGCCGCTGGGACGACCTCACCGGTCAACTCGTCGCGGGCAAGGCCGCCGACTTCGTCGTCCTCGACGGGGATCCGTTCACCGCCGGCGCCGATTCCCTCCTCACCGCGCGGGTGCAGCTGACCGTGGTGGCCGGCGCGGTGCGTCACGAGGTGGAGGTGGCGGGCAGCCACCCTGCGTAGCCTTCCCGGTCAGTCCCGTTCGGCTGCGGCGTCTTCCGTGACGCCGCAGCCGATCTGCTCGCAGAACCCCAGCATCGCCGTGCGCGCGGCATCGACGGTGATGAGACTGTTTCCGCCGACGATGTGCAGGCCGTACGCGTCTTCGAGGGCAACCAGATTCATTGCCGCCTGGTCGATGTCGCCGCGCACGGCGAACTGCCCCGAACTGTGCCCGTCACCGAGGATGGCGCGGTACGTCGCGAGCTGCCGCAGGTACATCTTCTGCACCAGTTCGTCGTGCAGCGCCGAAGTGCCTGTCATGAAGTCGAATTCGTAGAGCAATCGCATCAGGGTGTCGTCGGGACCGCTCGGCAGCCCGGCGTCGATGGCCGTCCGCAGCTTGGCGGCGTACGACGTCTGCGCGGCCACCGCCTCGTCGCGCAGGTCGCAGTAGCGCTCGGTGCCTGCCCGGTGCGCCTCGACGAGAAGCGAATCCAGATCGTCGAAGTAGTAGAGGAGCGCGCCGCGCGTCAGCCCCGCGCGCTTCGCGACATCGGTCAGGGACAGCGACCTGAGCCCGTGCGCGGATCCCGCCTGCAGCGTCGCCTCGATGAGCTCGGAACGCCGCTGCTTCTGAGTGTTCGGTCGTGCCATGCCGTTGACACTAGCCGACGTGATCTGTGACACTCGGCCTAGTTGTTTGACGGATATGTCAAAAAACTCTTTCGCACCTCACCACCCCGAACGGACAGCTCATGGACCAGACCGCCCGGCCACCCACCGCCACTCCCCCCGCCGCACCCGGCACCTACGAGGCCTCGCTCTCCCGGAGCATCGGCGTCGGCGGAAACATCCTGATCACCCTGTCGTCGATCTCGCCGGCGTCGAGCGTCTTCATCCTCGGCGGCTCGGCGCTCGCCCTGTTCGGCACCGGCGTGTTCTGGGCCTTCCTCATCGCCGGCATCGTCAGCATTCTCATCGCCTTCTGCTACGCCGAACTCGCCTCCGCGTATCCCGTTGCCGGCGGTGACTACTCGCTCGTGTCGCGAGCACTCGGACCGGCCTTCGGCATCGCCACGTTCTTCATCAGCCTCATCTCCCTGCCGCTGATCATCGCGGTCTTCGCCCTCGGGGTCGCCGACTACCTGGGCGTCGCGATCCACGGCCTGTCCCCGCAGCAGACCGCACTCGCCGTGGTCGTGATCACCACCGTGACCGCATGTTTCGACATCCGCACGAACGCGTGGCTCACCGGGGTCTTCCTGGGCGTGGAAATGGCGGCGCTGGCTCTGCTCACCGTCCTCGGGTTCGTCCACATGGAACGTCCGCTGACCAGCCTCCTCAGCCCGGAGGTTCTCGATCCCGGCACCGGCAACCTCGCACCGCTGGCAATCTCGGGACTGATGCTGGCCGTCACCCAGGGAATCTTCGCGTACAACGGGTACGGCGGCGCCGTCTACTTCGCCGAGGAGACCAAGAACGCCGCCCGCTCGATCGCGAAGGCCGTGATCTGGAGCGCCGCCATCACCGTCGCCACCGAACTCGTCCCGCTGATCGCGATCCTGGTGGGCGCACGCTCGCAAACCGAACTCTTCGGTTCCAGCCTTCCCGTCGAGGCGTTCCTCACCGAACGCGCCGGTCACGCCGTCGCCATGGTGGTCCTGCTCTCGATCGCCCTCGCCGTGATCAACGCGATCATCGCGATCACCCTGCAGGCAGGCCGGCTTCTCTACGCCGCCGCCCGCGATCGCGCCCTCCCCGAGACCGTCGCCGCACCGCTGCAGACCGTCAGCACCAAGGGCCGCGTCCCCGTCCTCGCCACCGTCGTGATGGGCGCCATCGCGTTCGCCGCGTGCTTCGTCCCGCTGGACGTCCTGCTCACCGCCACCGGGTCGACCCTGACGTTCACGTACCTGTTCATCGCACTGGCCGCGATCAACCACCGCCGCGGCGGAGCAACCCGAACCGGCTACCGCATGCCGTTGTGGCCGCTGGCCCCGGGAGTCTGCATCGCCGCACTCGGCCTCGTCTTCGTCGTCACGCTGCTCGACCCGGAGCAGTGGCTCAGCCTCGGCATCTCCCTCGGACTCGTCGCCGCCGGATTCGTCTATTACGCCCTGTACCTGCGACCACGCAAGAACACCCACCTGCTGTTGCTGAACGCCGCCCCCGAGGAGAACTGCTGATGCTCGACCTGCTTCTGACCAACGGCGTCGTGCGCACGTTCGACCCCACCTGCCGGGCCGAGGCCGTCGGCATCGAGGACGGCCTGATCCGGTACGTCGGGGCCGCCGCGGACGCCCCCGTCGCCGTGTGCACCATCGACCTGCGGGGCCGACTGGTCACCCCCGGCATCATCGACAGCCACAACCATCTGCTCCTCGGATTCGATCCCGACGCCGTGAGCCTCGAAGGCGCACAGGACCTCACCGAGGTTCGGCGACGGATCGGCGCGCACGCGGCCACCCGCCCCGACCTCGACTGGATCTGCGCCGAGAACGCCGTCTACTCCGTGGTGACCGGGCGCCGCCCGAACGCCGCCGACCTCCGCGGCCTCACGGACCGCCCGGTCTTCATCACGACCTACGATCAGCACTCGGTGTGGCTGAACGACGCCGCGCTGCGGGTGCTCGGAATCGACCGCGGCACCCAGATCCCCTGGGGACGACCGGAATTCGACGACCACGGCCTGCCCACCGGCTGGGTGACGGACTTCTACACCAGCGCGATGACGCGGGCCGGTCTGGCCGGTCTGCAGCGCGACATCCCGATGTACTCCCCCGACCGCCGCTATCGGCGCATCACGTCCAGTCTGGAGATGGCGACCGCGAGCGGCATCACCACCGTCGTCGAACCGCAGGTCCCGCTGGCCGAACTCGATCTGATGTACCGGGCCCGCGCCGAGGGACGGATGAACTCGCGGGTGATCACCGCCCTGTTCCACCCCGTCGGCGCGGACGCCGAGTTCCGCCGGGACCTGCGGGAGGCCGTCGACAGCGCACCCGTCGACGACATGCTGCGGCTCGGACCGGTGAAGCTGTACGCCGACGACGTGATCGAACCGCACACCGCCGCCATGCTCTCCGACTACGCGAACCGGCCGGGGCACCGCGGCGCGCCCAGCCTGCCGCCGCACGAGTTCACCGCGATGCTCACCGAACTCGACCGCCTCGGCTTCCAGACGCACACCCACGCGACCGGCGACTGGGGGATCCGGCTGGCGCTCGACTCGATCGAGCACGCCGGCCGCGTGAACGGCACGGCCGACCGACGGCACGGCATCGTCCACGTCGAATGCCTCCATCCCGAGGACCTTCCCCGGTTCCGGGAACTCGGCGTGGTCGCGGCGATGCAGCCGCGGCACTGCTCGCCCGACCTCGTCGCGGGAACGTGGATGGAGAACGTCGGCGAGGACCGGTGGGACCGGGCGTGGCGTTTCCGTTCGCTCGCCGAGTCGGGGGCGGCGCTGGCGTTCTCCAGCGACTGGCAGGTCGGGGAGATGGATCCGCTCGTCGGCCTGTACTCAGCCCTCACCCGCTCCGGTCTGGACGGCCGGACCGATTGGACGCCGCGCGAGCGGATGGACCTGGATTCGGCGTTGCGGGCGTACACCCGCGGCGGCGCGTGGGCGTGGCACGCCGAGGACGAGCTCGGAGTGATCCGTCCGGGTGCCCGCGCCGACCTGGTCGTCTGGTCGGCGGACCTCTACAGGCTCGAGCCCGGGCAACTGCTGGACCAGCGGGCCGATCTCACCCTCGTCGGCGGCGCTGTCGTGCACGACGCCGACTCCGTGAGCGCCGGCGCGGACGTGCCGTTCGCAGGCTCCGGCGCCGCCGGGCACACCTGCTCGCACGGGTGACCTCCGGAGTGGACAACTCGGCGCGGCGGGGGGCGCGTCTTTCACCATTTTGTCAGCTGCCCTCGGCTTGTGAGGCAGCGCACACTTGTTTTCAGATGTTCTGCAACTGCGGGACACGGCCGGACCGTTCGACCGACGGTCCGTTCCGGCCCACGAGTTTCGACCCCACGAGTTTCGACCCCACGAGAGGAACCGGTACGAATGTCGATCGACGTACTCGAGAACTACATCAACGGTGAGTTCGTCGCCTCATCCGCGACGGAGACGCTGGACTTGATCAGCCCCGTGGACGAGAGCGTCGTCGGGCGTGCGCCCGTCTCCACCAAGGCCGACGTGGATGCCGCCGTCGAGGCTGCCGAGCGGGCCTTCGTCTCGTGGGGCAAGACCACTCCGAGCGTGCGGCAGACCGCGTTGCTGAAGCTCGCCGACGCGATCGAGGCGCACAGCGACGAACTCGTCGAGGCCGAATGCCGCAACACCGGGCAGCCCAAGCAGGTCATCGCCGACGAAGAGATCAAGGTGGGCGCCGACCAGCTCCGCTTCTTCGCGGGCGCGGCCCGCATGCTCGAAGGCAAGGCCGCCGGCGAGTACATGGACGGCTTCACGTCGTACGTGCGCCGCGAGCCGATCGGCGTCGTCGGTCAGGTCACCCCGTGGAACTACCCGTTCATGATGGCGCTGTGGAAGATCGGCCCCGCGCTCGCGGCAGGCAACACGATCGTGCTCAAGCCCAGCGACACCACCCCGAACAGCACGCTCGTCCTGGCTCGGCTGACCAAGGGGATCCTGCCGGACGGCGTCTTCAACGTCGTCCTCGGCAACGGTGAGACCGGCGCCACCCTCGTGGAGAATCCGGCCCTCGGACTGGTGTCGATCACCGGATCCGTTCGGGCGGGCATCGCTGTCGCCGTCTCGGCCGCACGCCAGCTCAAGCGCGCCCACCTCGAGCTGGGCGGCAAGGCCCCTGCGATCGTCTTCGGTGACGTCGACATCGAGAAGACCGCCAGTGGCATCGCCGAGGCCGCCTTCTTCAACGGCGGCCAGGACTGCACCGCCGCCACCCGCGTCCTCGTCCACGAGTCCATCCACGACCAGCTCGTCGACGCGCTCGTCCGCAAGGCCGAGACGCTCAAGCCCGGCCTCCCGGACGACCCGGACACGTTCTACGGCCCGCTCAACAACGTCAACCACTTCAACGCGGTCACTTCCAAGATCGCCGCGCTCCCCACCTCGGCCAAGATCGTCACCGGCGGAAAGCGTTCGGGAGAGCAGGGATTCTTCTTCGAACCCACCGTGATCACCGGCGTCGACCAGCGCGACGACATCGTGCAGGAGGAGACGTTCGGTCCCATCCTCACCGTGCAGAGCTTCTCCGACGAGAAGGAGGCCGTCACCCTCGCCAACGACGTCCGGTACGGTCTGGCGTCGAGTGTGTGGACGAACGATCACGGCGTCACGCAACGGCTCTCGGCCGCACTCGATTTCGGTGCCGTGTGGATCAACTGCCACATCCCGCTCGTCGCCGAGATGCCGCACGGCGGATTCAAGTACTCCGGCTACGGCAAGGACCTCTCCGGCTACGGCGTCGAGGACTACACCCGCATCAAGCACGTCATGAGCTCCAACGACTGACGTCGCCCACCCCCTACCCATCCACGTCACGACCCTGAGGACTGCACCATCATGAACGACATCCAGTACCGGCTGCCGCAGAAGCGCGCCCTGGTCACCGAGCTCCCCGGCCCGAAGTCGGCGGCCCTCACCGCACGTCGCCGCGCCACCGTGGCCGCGGGCGTCGGCTCCAGCGTCCCCGTGTACGCGGCGGATGCCGACGGTGGTGTGGTCGTCGACGTCGACGGCAACTCCCTGATCGACCTCGGCTCGGGCATCGCGGTCACCAGCGTGGGCGCGTCCGATCCGGCCGTCGCCGAGGCGGTCCGGGAGCAGGTCGGGCACTTCACCCACACCTGTTTCATGGTCACCCCGTACGAGGGCTACGTCCGCGTGGCGGAGGAACTCGCCGCCCTCACCCCCGGCGACCACGAGAAGCGCACCGTCCTGTTCAACTCGGGCGCCGAGGCGGTGGAGAACGCGATCAAGGTTGCTCGCCTCGCCACCGGCCGCGACGCCGTCGTCGCGTTCGACCACGCCTACCACGGTCGTACGAACCTGACGATGGCCCTCACCGCCAAGTCGATGCCCTACAAGGCCCACTTCGGTCCGTTCGCTCCCGAGGTGTACCGGCTCCCCATGTCCTACCCCTACCGGGACCAGGACGGACTGACCGGCGAGCAGGCCGCCCAGCGCGCCATCAGCCAGATGGAGAAGCAGATCGGCGCCGATTCACTCGCGGCGATCATCATCGAGCCGATCCAGGGCGAGGGCGGATTCATCGTTCCCGCCGAGGGATTCCTCCCCACCCTGGTGAACTGGGCCCGCGCCAACGGCGTCGTGTTCATCGCCGACGAGGTGCAGACCGGGTTCTCCCGCACCGGCGCCTGGTTCGCGTGCGAGCACGAGGAGATCGTCCCGGACATCATCACGATGGCCAAGGGCATGGCGGGCGGCATGCCGCTGTCCGCGATCACGGGCCGCGCCGACCTCCTCGACAAGGTGCACCCCGGCGGTCTGGGTGGCACGTACGGCGGCAACCCCGTCGCGTGTGCCGCTGCGCTCGCCGCGATCGACAGCATGCGGAAGTTCGACCTGCCCGCTCGCGCACAGCACATCGGCGACCTGGCCCTGCCGCGGCTGAAGGCCCTGGCCGCCGACGTCGGCGTCATCGGTGACGTGCGCGGGCGCGGCGCGATGCTCGCGATGGAGTTCGTCAAGCCCGGCACCGACGAGCCGGACGCCGAACTGACGAAGGCGATTGCCGCACATGCGCTCGAACAAGGTGTCATTCTGCTGACGTGCGGTACCTACGGAAACGTCATCCGACTGCTTCCGCCGCTGGTGATCAGCGACGACCTGCTCGACGACGCCCTCACCGTCATCGAGCAGATCGTGCGCTCGCTCGTCTGACCCGTGCGCCTTTTCGGTAGTCATTGCGACCGAAAAGGCGCACGAGCACGAAATGCCCACCCCACGACCAGAGGAGACACCATGACCCGGACGACCACCGGCACGTTCCATCCTCTGGACCCGTTGGGGGCGGACGAATTCGCGCAGGCCGCGGCCGTCCTCGCCCGGGAACACGGGGTCGGGGACGGCTGGCGGTTCGCGTCGATCGAACTGGCCGAACCGGCCAAGGCCGAGGTGTCGGCGTTCGATACGTCCGGCACCGTCCCGGACCGCCGGGCCGTCGTCGTGTGCTTCGACCGCGGCAGCGGAGACACCTACAAGGCGCTCGTCTCGCTCACGGGAGACAACGTGGTCTCCTGGGAACACATCCCGGACGTCCAGGCGAATTTCACGGTGGACGAATGGGAAGAGTCGGACGCCTTCCTCCGCGGGCACCCGGACGTGATCGCGGCGCTCGCGAAGCGCGGGATCACGGACATGAGCCTGGTGTTCATGGACGTCTGGACGTACGGCGACGCGGTGACCCCGGAGAAGTACAAGGGGCGCCGGCTCGGCTGGTCGGACACCTGGGTCCGGGCGGCCGAGGGCGCCAACCCGTATGCGGGCCCGGTCAACGGTTTCCACTGCGTGATCGACGTCAACAAGATGGAACTGCTCGAGATCGAGGACACGTTCAGCGTCGAACGTCCCGAGGTCATGGGCGAGTACGTGCCCCGGCACATCCCGGACCGGATCCGCGCCGCGAGCACCCGGCCGCCGTTGAAGCCGTTGGACATCGTCCAGCCGGAGGGACCGTCGTTCACGCTCGAGGGCAACAAGCTCGAGTGGCAGAACTGGTCGCTGCGGGTGGGGTTCAACTACCGCGAGGGCATGACCCTGCACGCGGTGACCTACAACGACAACGGCCGGGTGCGCTCGATCGCGAACCGGATGTCGTTCGCGGAGATGGCGGTGCCGTACCGCGACACCAGCACCGATCACTACCGCCGCACCGCCTTCGACATCGGCGAGTGGGGCATCGGGTTCATGACCACCTCGCTCACCCTGGGCTGCGACTGCCTGGGTGAGATCCGGTATCTCGACGCAGTACTCCACGACAGCCACGGTGTGCCGTTCACGATCGAGAACGCGATCTGTATCCACGAGGAGGACAACGCCGTCCTCTGGAAGCACGTCGACCACGATGCGGGCGCCGAGGTGCGCCGCATGCGGCGGCTGACGGTGTCGACACACGTGACGGTCGCGAACTACGAATATCTCGTCTACTGGCGGTTCTACCAGGACGGCAACATCGAGTGCGAGGTCCGGGCCACCGGGATCATGGTGGTCAGCCACTTCCCCGAAGGCGGGGAGCACCCCAGTGGGACGCTCGTCGACAACCGCACGTACGCGCCGTTCCACCAGCACTTCCTGGTCGCCCGCCTCGATCTCGACGTGGACGGCACCGAGAACACGGTGTACGCGACCGAGACCGAGGTGGTGCCGATGGGCCCGGACAACCCCCTGGGTCTCGCGCTGCGGCAGAAGAACACCCCGCTGCGCACCGAACTCGAAGGCCGGCAGGACTTCGACTGGCAGAGCCAGCGGGCGTGGAAGGTGGTCAACGACAACACGACCACCGGGCTCGGCACCGCCCCCGCCTACAAGCTCGTTCCCGGCGGCGCGATCCCGTCGATGTTCGACCCGGCGTCGCCGATCTTCCAGCGCACCGGCGCGATCGGCCACACCGTCTGGGTGACACCCAATTCACCCGACGAGCGCTGGCCCGCCGGGGAATTCGTGAACCAGAGCAAGGTCGATCACGGGCTTCCCGCCTGGACCGAGGCGAACCGGCCGATCGAGAACACCGACGTGGTGCTCTGGTACACGTTCGGCATCCACCACATTCCCCGGCCGGAGGACTGGCCGATCATGCCTGCGGACACCGTGTCCTTCTGGCTGAAGCCGGTCGGATTCTTCGACCGCAACCCCGCCCTCGACGTCGCCCCCACCCCGGAGGCGTGCGATCACCACCATTCCCACCACGAGGACTCCGATGACTGATTTCGAACGGCTCCGCGCCACCCTGCCCACCGGTCTGTGGATCGACGGCGCCCAGACCGACCCGATCGACGGCGGCACGTTCCCGGTCTACGACCCGGCCACAGGAACCCTCATCGCCGACGTCGCCGACGCCGGCGGCAAGGACGCGATGCGCGCACTGGACTCCGCCGCGGCGGTCCAGGAGGACTGGGCGGCGACCGCGCCGCGGCAGCGGTCGATCATCCTGCGCTCGGCGTGGGAGAAGGTCATCGAGCGCACCGACGACCTCGCGTTGCTGATGACGATGGAGATGGGCAAGGCCCTGCCGGAGAGCCGCGGCGAGGTGAACTACGGCGCCGAGTTCCTGCGCTGGTTCAGCGAGGAAGCCGTCCGCATCCAGGGCCGCTACACCACCTCACCGTCGGGCAGTGGACGGATCATGGTCACCAAGGTTCCGGTCGGACCCACCCTGGCCGTCACGCCGTGGAACTTCCCGCTCGCGATGGGCACCCGCAAGATCGGCCCCGCGCTCGCCGCCGGCTGCACGATCATCGTCAAGCCCGCCGAGGACACCCCGCTCACCATGCTGCTGCTCGCCGAGATCTTCGCCGAGGCAGGCCTGCCCGCCGGTGTGCTGTCGGTGCTGCCCGCATCGAACGCCGCCGCCGTCACCGAACCGCTGCTCGCGGATCCGCGGCTGCGGAAGGTGACGTTCACCGGATCCACCCGGGTCGGCAAGATCCTCATCGAGCAGTCCGCCCAGCAGGTTCTGCGCACGTCGATGGAACTCGGCGGCAACGCCCCGTTCGTGGTGTTCGACGACGCCGACATCGACGCCGCCGTCGAGGGCGCGATGGCCGCGAAGATGCGCAACGGCGGCGAGGCCTGCACCGCCGCCAACCGCCTGATCGTGGCCAACTCGGTGCGCGAGGAATTCACCACCAAGCTCACCGACCGGATCGCCGCGCTCACCGTCGGACCGGGCAGCGAAGACGGCACCAACGTCGGTCCCCTCGTCAACGAGAAGCAGCGCCGCAACGTGGCGTCCCTCGTCGACGACGCCGTCGCCGCGGGCGCCCGGGTCCGCACCGGCGGCAAGTCCGTCGACGGTCCCGGGTACTTCTTCCAGCCCACCGTCCTCGACGAGGTGCCCGCGAACGCGCGCATCGTCCGCGAGGAGATCTTCGGACCCGTCGCCGCGATCACCGGTTTCGACACCGAGGCCGAGGGCGTCGCCGCCGCGAACGACACCGAATACGGTCTCGCCGCGTACATCTACACGCAGAACGTCGACCGTGCGTTCCGCGTCGCCGACAAGCTCGAGAGCGGCATGGTCGGCGTCAACCGCGGAGTGATCTCCGACGTCGCCGCACCGTTCGGTGGAGTCAAGCAGTCCGGACTCGGCAGCGAAGGCGGCACCGAAGGCATCGAGGAGTACCTCGAGACCAAGTACGTCGGCTTCGCGTAAACCACCCGCCCCGAGACAGATCGGAACCGTCACCATGCGTTTGGTCGTTGGATATCTCGCCACCCCCAGCGGGGAGGACGGTCTGGCCCTCGGGGCGCAGCTCGCCCGCAGTCTCGGCGCACAGCTCGACATCTGCATGGTGCTCCCGCCGGACCGGACGGTCCCGGCGAGAGTTCCGGCAGAAACCGGCTACGACGACATCCTCGCCTCCCGCGCCCAGCGCTGGCTGGACGAGGCGAAGTCGTCGGTGCCGAGCGACATCGACGTGGACGTCCACCTGAGCTTCCACGAATCGTTCGCGCAGGGTCTCATCGACGAGGTGTCCCGGCTGGGGGCGCAGGCGATCGTCGTCGGCGCCGCCGGGGACGGCCTGCTGGGGCGGCACTCCGTCGGCTCCGTCTCGACGGAACTGCTGCACTCGGCGCACGTTCCGCTGGCCCTCGCACCTCGCGGGGCGCGGCACTCCTCCGCGAAGAAGATCCGCGAGGTCACCTGCGCGCTCGGGACCCGGACCGGGGCCGACGTGTTGCTGCGGACGGCGGTGCGGACGTGCGAGCGGATGAAGACCCCGCTCCGCCTCGTCTCGCTCGTCGCACTCGACCCGCAGAACGACCTCCGCGATCACCGGGACACCCCCGACGACATCCGCGACCGGGCCGTCGCCCACGCCCAGAGCACCCTCGAAGTGGCGAAATCCGCTCTTCCCGAAGACTTTCCCGTGTCCGTCACGATCGCCGACGGATCCTCCGTGGAATCGGCGGTCCGCAAACTCGACTGGCAGGACGGCGACCTCGTGATGGTCGGCTCCAGCCGGCTCGCCCAACCTCATCGACTGTTCCTGGGATCCACCGCGGCCAAGATGCTCCGCGTCCTGCCGGTGCCCATGGTGGTCGTCCCCAAGCAGGAGTTCCAAAACAGTGAGTAAACCGTCCGCGACACCCGCCCCGGATCCACGCTCGTTCCCGACCGGAGGTTCAGACATGACGAACAGCGAAGGCGCACCGGCGTCGGCCGACGGCGCCGTGAGCGCCAAGGGGCTGGCCACCGGCGCTGTCGGGACCTTCTCCGGGGCGATCCTCGGGATCTCCTCCGTGGCACCGGGTTACACGCTGACGGCCAGCATCGGACTGATCGTCGCGGCGGTCGGGTTGAAGATGCCCGCCATCTTCATCGCCGGCTTCATCCCCATGTTCCTCACGGCCTACGCCTACCGTGAGCTCAACTCCGAATCACCCGACTGCGGCGCGTCGTTCACGTGGTCGACCAAGGCGTTCGGTCCGTACGTCGGCTGGATGTGCGGCTGGGGCATGGTGATCGCCACGATCATCGTGCTCTCGAACCTCGCGGCGATCGCGGTCCAGTTCTTCTATCTGTTCATCGCGAAACTGTTCGACGCCCCGAGCATCGCCGATCTCCCCGGCAACAAATTCGTGAACGTCGGGACGACACTCGTGTTCATCGCGCTGGCCACCTGGATCGCCAGCCGCGGCATCACCACCAGCGAGCGCCTGCAGGTCGCGCTCGTCGGCTTCCAGATGGTGCTGCTCATCGCCTTCGCGGTGGTGGCGCTGGTTCACGTCGGCAACGGGGACGCCCCCGCCGGGCTCTCGTTCGACCTGAGCTGGTTCAACCCGTTCACGGGACTGGCGCTCGGCGCGTTCGTGATCGGCCTGACGGGTTCGATCTTCGCGTTCTGGGGCTGGGACACCTGCCTGACCCTCGGCGAGGAATCGAAGAACCCGAAGAAGACCCCCGGTCGCGCCGGACTGCTGTGCGTCGCGACGATTCTGCTGACGTACCTGCTCGTGTCGGTCGCGGCGATGATGTACGCCGGCGTCGGCGAGGACGGTCTCGGCCTCGGCAACCCGGACAACTCCGAGAACGTCTTCGGTGCCCTCGCCGATCCGGTTCTCGGCAACTGGGGCGGCATGCTGCTGTTCCTCGCCGTGTTCGTCTCCTCGGTCGCGAGCCTGCAGACCACGTTCCTGCCCGCGGCGCGCACGATGCTGGCCATGGGCGCCTACGGCGCGTTCCCGAAGAAACTTGCCGAGGTGTCGCCGCGATTCCTGGTGCCCTCCTACGCGACCGTCGTCGCAGGCGTGGTGACCGCGGTCTTCTATACCGTCGTCACGTTCCTGTCCGAGCGCACGCTGCTCGACACGATCGCCGCGCTGGGCATCATGATCTGCTGGTACTACGGCATCACTGCGTTCGCCTGCGTCTGGTACTTCCGGGACAGGTTGTTCACGAGCGTGCGCAACGCCGTCTTCCGGTTCGCGTTCCCGCTGCTCGGAGGGCTGATGCTGCTGGCCGTGTTCGTCATCTCGATCGACGAGAGCATGGACCCGGAGAACGCGAGCGGTGCGTCCATCGGCGGCATCGGGCTCGTCTTCTACCTCGGCTTCGGCATCCTTCTGCTCGGCGCAGTGCTGATGATGGTCATGCGCTTCCGCAGTCCCGCCTTCTTCCGGGGTGAGACCCTCAACCGCGACACGTCCGCGTTGCGGGACGAGGGCGATCTCACGGCTCGATCGGAGCCTGCGCCACCAAGCCCGCGATAAGCGTCCGCAGCCCGAACTCGAATGCTGCATCCGCCCGTCCGGGGTTCGGCCCGGACGTGGCGAGGGCGGCCAGCATGGCCTCGTTCGCCTCCGGCGCGGTCGCCCAGACCACTTCGGGGGCGGCGAGGTCCAGCGCCGACCCCAGCACGAAGCTGTCCACCGTCGTGATGGCGTGCAGGATCTCCTCGGGTGTGAAGCCACCGTCCGAGAATGCCTGCGCCAGCGCGTTGTACAGCCCGAACGCCACACCGGACTGCACTGTGTGCGCGGTGAACAGAGGAATCAGCCGAGGATGCTCGGCGTAGTTGCGCCGATACTCGCGCGCCAGCCCGGCCACCGTCTCGCTCCACTTGCCGTCGGGGTCCGCCACCACGATGCCCGCCATCATGCGGGCACGCATCAGTTCGATGATCTCCGCCCTCCCGGACACGTGGTTGTACAGCGAGGAGGGCCGTACCTTCAGCCGTTCGGCGAGACCCGGCATCGTGAAATCACCGGTGAGGTCCACCATGCGCATGGCAGCTTCGGTGATGATCTCCGGCGACAGCAGTCGCTGTGATGGCCGTGGCATGGGTGCCCTCCTGGTCGGTGTGCGTCACGGCGACCAGGGTCGATACCGAAGGAATCGAAATCGTCACGTCCCACCCCTTGATCGCCGAGCATTCACCCACCATACTTAACGAATCCAATTCGTTTTAGGCGCTCGCCGAACCGAACATCCGAGGAAACACAATGTTGACGATTACCGCCCTCACCCCTCCCGAGTCCCTGTCGAGGACGCGCGAGACCGGACGCACCCCGCTCCGCGTCGGCCTCGTCCAGCACCGCTGGCACGAGAACGATCAGGATCTGCGGGCCGAACTCGACGAGGGCATTGCCGAGGCAGCGAAACTCGGGGCGCGCGTGGTGTTCCTCCCCGAACTCACGCTGAGCCGCTACCCGGCGTCGACTCCCGGTGGCGACAACCCGGGACGTACCGCCGAGGACCTCCTCACCGGCCCCACGTTCACTTTCGCCGCCAAGGCCGCCGCGGAACACGGCGTCCTCGTCCACGCGTCGCTGTACGAGCGGAACGACACCGAGGACGGTGTGCAGTACGAGGACGGGCTCGGTTTCAACACGGCCATCCTCGTCGCCCCCTCCGGTGAACTGCTCGCCCGCACCCGCAAGCTGCACATCCCCGTGACCGCCGGCTACTACGAGGACACCTACTTCCGCGGCGGTCCCGCAACCGATCCGTACCCCGTCCACACTGCCGAGGCACTCGGCGGCGCGAAGCTCGGACTGCCGACGTGCTGGGACGAGTGGTTCCCCGAGGTCGCCCGTGCCTACTCCCTCGGCGGCGCCGAGATCCTGGTGTACCCCACCGCGATCGGCTCGGAGCCCGACCACCCGCAGTTCGACACCCAGCCGCTGTGGCAGCAGGTGATCGTCGGCAACGGCATCGCGAACGGCACGTTCATGGTGGTCCCCAACCGCCACGGCAGCGAAGGCCTCATCACGTTCTACGGCTCGTCGTTCATCTCCGATCCCTACGGCCGGATCCTCGCGCAGGCCCCACGCGACGAATCCGCGGTACTGGTCGCCGACCTCGACCTCCAGCAGCGCGAGGACTGGTTGGCCCTGTTCCCGTTCCTGGCGACCCGGCGCCCCGACACGTACGGCGTCCTCACCGAGCCGGTCGATCACGCCTCCCCGTTCGGGAGGGCCTGATGACCTGGCGCATGCCCGCGGAAGGCGAACTGCACGAACGCACCTGGATGGCCTACCCCAGTGAGGGCTACTCCCTGGGCGACACCCCCGAGGAGCACCACGAGGCCCGCACCACGTGGGCCGAGGTGGCACACGCCGTGGCCCGGTTCGAGCCCGTCACCGTCGTCGTCGATCCCGGTCAGGTGTCGGCGGCCGAGGAGTACCTCTCCGCCGACATCGACATCGTCGAGGCGCCGCTGAACGACGCCTGGATGCGCGACATCGGACCCACCTTCGTGCTGTCCGAGGACGGACGCCTCGGCGGCGTCGACTGGATCTTCAACGGCTGGGGCGGCCAGGACTGGGCTCAGTGGGACAAGGACTCGAAGATCGGCGCACTGGTGGTCGAGCGGTCGGGGGCCGAACTCGTCGACTCGCCGATCGTCAACGAGGGCGGCGGCATCCAGGTCGACGGCCTCGGCACCGTGCTGGTGACCGAGACCGTGCAACTCGACCCCGGCCGCAACCCGGAACTGTCGAAAGCCGACATCGAGGCCGAGCTCGCCCGGACGATCGGTGCCACCAAGGTGATCTGGCTGCCACGCGGACTGACACGGGACCAGGACACGTACGGCACGCGCGGGCACGTCGACATCGTCGCCGCCATCCCGTCACCCGGCGTCGTCCTGGTGCACGACCAGCGCAACCCCGAACACCCCGACTTCGAGGTCAGCAAGGCCGTCATCGACGTGCTGAAGCAGACCACGGACGCCCGCGGGGAGTCGTGGGAGATCATCACCGTCCCCGCGCCGACGGTCCTGCGCGACGACGAGGGCTTCGTCGACTACAGCTACATCAACCATTTCGTCGTCAACGGCGGCGTCATCGCATGCAGCTTCGACGATCCCGCGGACGAGGAAGCGGTCGCGATCCTGTCGGCCGCCTACCCCGGACGCACGGTCGTGTCGGTCGACGCCCGCCCACTGTTCGCGCGCGGCGGCGGAATCCACTGCATCACCCAGCACCAGCCCGCCGTGCGCTGACGCACCCGTGAGTACTTATTAACCGCGGGCGGTTGACAAGTACTCACGGGCTAGCGCCTGCGACGCATGTAGTCGCTGACGACGGCGGCGCCGAGACCGTCCAGCCCGGGCGCCACGACGCGTCCGCCGACCCGCTCGGCCATCCGGTCCACCACCCGCGCGAGCCCGGGATCCTCACCGAGCCGGAAGAACGTGACGTGAGCGCCGAGCCGGGCGAGGGTGTCGAGTTCCCGGACCGTCAGACCGAGGGTCCGGGCGCTCGGCGGGTAGTCGAAGTACGCGAAGCCGTCCGGCTCCAGGTGGGCCGTCGGCTCACCGTCGGTGACGATCAGGACCACCGGCTGGGCGTTGGGGTGCCTGCGCAGATGCCGGGCCGCCAGCAGCAGCGCGTGGTGCAGATTGGTGCCCTGGTCCCATGCGCCGTCCAGGCCGGCCAGCTCCGACGGTGTCAGCACCTGCGCGTGCCTGCCGAACGAGATGAGCTGCAGTTCGTCGCTGCGGAACCGGGTGCTCACCAAGTGGTTCAGGGCGAGGGCGGTGCGTTTCATGGGCACCCACCTGCCCTCCATCACCATCGAGAACGACGTGTCGACCAGCAACGCGACCGCCGCCTGCGACCGTTGCTCGGTCTCCATCACCTCCACGTCCGACACGGACAACCGGACCGGGACACGACCGCGCTCGACCGGATCGGATGCCGCCCGCAGCACGGCATTGGTGATCGTGCGCGTGACGTCCCACGGCTCGGTGTCGCCGAACGCCCACTCGCGGGACGCACCCGTCGGCTCCCCCATCGCCCCGGCGCGGCGCGTCTCCCGTTGCCCGCCACGCGAAGACAGCTGCTGCGCCACGTCCCGCAGAGCCGTCTGACCGAGTTGGCGCATCGCCTTGGGCGACAGGCGCCACTGGCCGTCCGCCCCGCGGTCGAAAAAGCCCTGATCGCGCAGGGCCTTCTCGAGTTCGGCGAGGGTCTGCGCATCGGCTGCCGCCTCGTCGCCCAGTTGCCGGGCCAGAGTGTCCGCGTCGATGTCGTCGAGTTGTGCGCCCGCGTACTGCTGCGACAGTTGCTCCGCGAGCGACTCGAGTTCCGCGATGTCCTGCAACGCCCCGGTGCCCTCGCCCAGGCCCATGCCGTCGTCGCCGCGGAACCGCTGCGCGCCCTGCCAGTCCTCACCCGGCCGCGCCGCCTGCAGATGCTGGTCCAGACGGTCCAGCTGTCCGATCAGCGATGGATCGCCGAACGCCTGCTGCGCCAGCGCATCCAGTTCGTCGCGCTGCTCCTGCGACAGCGAGTTCCGCAGGCGCTGCGCCGCCGCCGCCCGCTGCGCCAGCGAATCGAGCAGCTCCTCGACGTTCTGCGGGTTCTCGGGGAAGTACTCTCCGTGCTTGTCCATGAACTCGTCGAACTGTTCCTGCGTGTCCTCGCCGCGCGAATGCTTGTCGAGCAGGTCGTTGAGGTCGGCGAGCATCTCCCGGATGCGTTCGCGGTCTTCTTCCGTGGCACCCTCGAGGGCCTGTTTCATGCCGGCGAACCGCTGGTCCAGCATTTCGCGGCCCAGGAGGTCCCGGATCTTCTCGTAGTCCTCGCGGGCTTCCGAACTGCGCCAGTCGTAGTCGGCGAGTTCCTGCACGGCCTGCGCGGTGGACGGCGGCAGTTCCTCGAGGCGCATCTCCGAGAAGCGGGCGTCGTCGTCGAGCGCGCGGGCCAGCGTCTTGCGTTCCTCGAGCACCGCGCGGTCGAGGAGTTCCCGGACCTCTTCGAGTGTGCCGTTCAGGTTGTTCCGCTTCAGCAGTTCACGGCGACGCCGATTCGCCTCGGCCGCAAGCTCGTCCAGGCCGCGCATGTCCCGGTTGCCGCGCCGGAGCATCTCGCGCAGCGCCTGCCGCGGGGACGTTCCCGCGAACACGTCGTCACCGATCGCGGCCAGGGCCTCACGCAGGTCCACCGGCGGTGCCAGCGGATCACCGCCCTCGTACGGCCCGTACCGCGCGTTGTGCGGTCCGCGCTCCGCCTTGCGGGACATTACGAATACACCGTCTGCCCGTTGATGTCGGGGTTCTTCGAGATCCGCCGCGCCAGGTACAGCCCTTCGAGGGCGAACTCGGCGGCCGCGGCCCGCTCGCCGTCGGACTCCGCGCCCAGACGCTCGGCCAGCTCGTCGAGGACCTCGAGTTCGGGCAGCTCGTTCAGCAGGGCCTTCGCCGTGATCCGCTCGCCGGTCACCACCGGGTCGCCCTGTTCGACCGCGTCCACGAGTTCCGCCAGGTCGATGCCGCCGAGGCGGGTGCGGACCGTGTCGGCCGTCGCTCGCCGGAGCAGGTGCTCCAGGACCTCGATTTCACGCCCTTCCTCACCGGATTCGAATTCCACCTTGCCTCGCAGGACGTCGACGACGGTCTCGAGGTCGACCGGCCGCGCGACCGGGTCGGCCTCACCGAGCACGGCGCCGCGATGCACCGCAGCGGCACTGACGGTTTCGGCGCCTGCCACCGCGAAGCGGGCGGACACACCCGACCTCTGATCGACCGACGTCGACTCGCGGAGCAGACGGGTGAACCGGGCCAGGATCTCGAGGAGGTACTCGGGCACCTCCGCGGTGAGATGCGCTTCCTGCAGGATGACCGCGACTTCGTCGTCGAGCCGGGTCGGGTAGTGCGTCCGGATCTCGGCGCCGAACCGGTCCTTCAGCGGGGTGATGATGCGACCGCGGTTCGTGTAGTCCTCCGGGTTCGCGCTGGCCACCATCAGGACGTCCAGCGGGAGCCGGAGGGTGTACCCGCGAACCTGGATGTCGCGTTCCTCCATGACGTTGAGCAGCGACACCTGGATGCGTTCGGCGAGGTCGGGGAGTTCGTTGATGGCGACGATGCCCCGGTGCGCGCGGGGAACGAGCCCGAAGTGAATGGTTTCCGGGTCGCCGAGACTCCGGCCTTCCGCGACCTTGACCGGATCCACGTCGCCGACGAGGTCCGCCACCGACGTGTCGGGGGTCGCGAGTTTCTCCGAATACCGCTCGCTGCGGTGCCGCCACGCGACGGGGAGGCTGTCGCCCAGTTCCTGCGCCCGGCGAATCGACGCCGGGGTGATGGGCTCATAGGGATGCTCCCCGAGTTCGGAACCGGCGATCACCGGGGTCCATTCGTCGAGGAGCAGGTTGAGGGTGCGGAGGAGGCGGGTCTTGCCCTGACCACGTTCGCCGAGCAACACCACGTCGTGACCCGCGATGAGAGCCCGTTCGAGCTGTGGTTCCACCGTCTCCTCGAAACCGACGATGCCGGGCCACGGATCACGACCGTCGCGTAGGGCCGCGAGCAGATTCTCGCGGATCTCTTCCTTGACGGTGCGTTGAATGTGGCCCGACTCGCGGAGCTCGCCGACGGTGGAAGGTCTGTGTTCCGATGACGTCACCACTCCACGCTACGAGGGTTCGAGCGAATCGGCACGCGGTTAATGCGTGCCGACCCGCCCGGGTCAGCCCTCGCGGCGCAGCGGGAGCAGTTCGCGGACCTTGCGGTCGCGCAGGTACAGACCCGCCCAGACCGCGATTCCGACGTACACCGCGAACAGCACCGTGCTGAACAACGGCTTCTCGACGCGCCAGTTGGTGAGTACCGCCCCACCGAGGTAGCCGGTCAGCAGCACCGCACCGAGCGGGGCCGTTCGCGGCACCAGGTAGAGCACCGTGCAGAGGAGCAGCACCACGCCGATCGGCACGATGATGTGCACCGGCAGTCCCAGTTCGGCGGCGGAGTCCTCGACCGGTCCGATCTTCAGGAGCTTGCCGACCGCGTCGAAGAGGAGGAAGGCGCCGACGAGGCCGCTGAGGACCCAGCCCACCCTGCGCGCGGTTCCCGATTCCGCCGTCACGGAAGTGGTCGCGGTGCTCACGACTCCTGCCCCTGCGCCGCATCGACATCCATCCACATGATCTCCCAGAGGTGACCGTCCGGGTCCTGGAAGCTGCGGCCGTACATGAATCCCTCGTCCATCGGATCGTTGGAGAAGGATCCGCCCGACGCGAGCGCCGTGTCGGCCAGCGCGTCGACGGCCTCACGGCTGTCGGCGGAGATGCAGATGATGGATTCGGTGGTCGTGGTGGCGTCCGCGACGGCCTTCTTGGTGAAGGTGGAGAAGAACTTCTCGGTCAGCAGCATGACGTGGATCTGCTCGCTGATCACGATCGACGACGCGTTCTCGTCGGAGAATTGCGGGTTCCGCTGGTAGCCGAGCGCCTCGTAGAAGGCCGTCGACGTGCCGAGGTCCTTCACGGGGAGGTTCACGAAGATCATGGTCGACATCGAATTCTCTTTCCTTCGGTGGAGCTGAGTGTTTTCGGGTGACGAGCCGTGCGACCTTGTGGAGCAGATCACGTACCAATGTTGCAAAAAGAAACCTATTGATGTCAATAGACAACTTCGGTCTATAGTTGAAACCATGGCACGACAGGCATACGGGCAGTACTGCGGACTCGCGCATGCCCTGGACATCGTGGGACAACGCTGGGCACTGCTCATCGTCCGAGATCTGCTCGTCGGACCGCGGCGCTATACCGACCTCAAGCACGGCTTGCCGGGCATCCCGTCCAACATCCTGTCGGCCCGCCTGAAGGAACTCGAGGACGCCGACGTGATCGCGCGCCGCGCGCTGCCCCGTCCGTCGAACGCCGTGGTCTACGAACTCACCGATTACGGCAACGCACTGGAGGACGCCGTGAAGTCGCTGGGCCGGTGGGGCGCCCGCACTCTCGGCGAAGCCGACCCGGACGACGCGGTAACCGTCGACTCGATGGTGATGGCCCTGCGGTCGACGTTCCACCCCGACGTCGCGCGGGACGTCACCGTCACCTACGAACTGCGGCTCGGGCCGATCGTGCTGTCCGCCCGCATCGACCGCGGAGAACTCGAGGTCGTCGAGGGCGCGGCCGACCGGCCCGATCTCGTGATCGAGACCGGGCCGGCGGTGAAGGCGCTGATGGCACGCGAGATCACCCCGGAGGACGCCATCGCCCTCGGCAGCGTGTCCGTCACCGGCGATCCGGCGCTGCTCGCCACGTTCGCCGAGGTCTTCAGCATCCCCTGAGGGTCTGCCTACGCGGCGGCACCGTACGCGGTCGCGGCGTCCAACTCGTACCAGGCGGAACGGTAGCGCTCGAACGTCACCGGATCAGCCTCCGCCAGAAGGGAATCGAGCAGGACTCGCGGATCGTCGCGCCATGCCCGGACGACGTCCGTGACCGCGCGGTTCGAGAACAGACCCGACCCGGTGAGCGCAGACACCCACTCGTCGATCGCTCCCCGGTGAATCCGCTCGACGGCCTCCCGGCGGAATCCGCCGTCGACGAAGTCGAGGGAGAACATGGCGGCGACGAAATCACCGGTGGTCAGCTGGACGACGTTCATGATGCGGCACCTTCCTGGAGTCGGGGTTCGTCTCGGACGTAATCCGTTGGAACAACTGGTGATGCAGACGCTAATCGTCGATTGTGTGAGTTCTGTGATGCTTCTCTGAGATCTCGGCCGCGATGCCCGCCTGCCGTGATCGCCGAGCTTCTACACTCCGTGCATGGAGACCTGGGTTCTGCCCGGACTGCTCGGCCTCGGCCTCGCCGCCGCTTCGGGACTGCGCACGTTCCTGCCGTTGCTGATGCTCAGCGCCGCGGTGCACTTCGAGGTGCTCGGGGTGACCCTGAACGAGTCGATGCGGTGGCTCGGTTCGACCGGGGCGCTGGTGGCGCTGTCGATCGCGACAGTGGTGGAGCTGACCGCCGATCTCATCCCGTTCGTCGACAACGTGCTGTCCGTGATCGGCAACGTCACCGGCCCCGTGGCGGGCGTCATCGCGACCTGGGCGGCCTTCGCGGACGTGGACCCGTCGACTGCCGCGATCGCCGGAATCGTCATCGGCGCGCCCACGGCTCTGGCGTTCAGCACCGCGCAGACCGGCACCCGTGCGGTGAGCACGGCCTCCACCGGCGGCCTGGCCAATCCCGTGGTGTCGGTGATCGAGGACGTCGTCTCGTTCGTCACCTCCCTGATCGCCCTGCTGCTTCCGCTGCTCGTCATTCCACTGCTCGCGTTCCTGCTGTGGTTCGCGTGGCGCGGGGTGCAACGGGTGCGGCGACTCCGCGCGACGTGAACTGGTAGACAGTCCCCATGCCTGACACCGAGATCACGTTCGACAGCGGTGCCGTCACGTACTACGGCAGCCTGCGCACCCCCGACCACGCGAACGGGTCGGCGCCCGCCGCGCTGCTGCTCGCCGGCAGTGGTCCCACCGATCGCAACGGCGACAGCGCCCTCCTCCCCGGTGACATCGGAACGCTCCGCCACCTCGCCGACGTGCTCGAACAGCACGGCATCTCGAGCCTGCGCTACGACAAGATCGGCAGCGGCGAGACCGCCCTCGGCCCGTACGAGGTGGAAGAGGTCGGCGGTCTCGGCTTCACCACGTTCGTCGACGCCGCCTCCGCGGGCCTCGACTTCCTGGCCGCCCAACCCGGGGTCGACCCGTCGAAGCTGATCGTCATCGGTCACAGCGACGGCGGACTCGTCGCCCTCGCGCTCGCCACCGCGGAAGACGAGTCGCGCGTGCGCGCGGTCGGACTGCTCGAACCGCTGAGTGTCCGGCTCCTCGATCTGCTCACGACGCAGATCCACGGTCAGCTCGACGCCGTCGTCGGCACCGGCCAGCTGCCGGTGGAACTGGCCGACGAACTCCGGCTCGCACTCGCGGACACCGTCGAATCACTCCGCACGTCGGGCACGATCCCCGACGACCTTCCGGAACCCCTGCAGAACGCCGGGCTGGTCCATGCCAACGCGAAGGCCCTCGCGGAGGAGGACGCTCTCGACCCGCGCGCGCTGGCCGCCCGGTTGCCCGCCGGCTTCCCCGTCCTCACCAGCTGCTCCGCCAAGGACATTCAGGTACAGCTCGCGGACGTCGACGGCCTGAACGACGCCCTCGCGCACACCGCACTGACGCCGGTGCGGATGACGAACGCCAATCACGTCCTCAAGGACGTCGGCGACCGCCCCTCAACCGGACCGGATTACGTGGAACCGCTCCCCTACTCGGCGGAGTTCACCGAACCGTTCGGCAGGTGGATCGCCGCACTGTGATCAGTTCCCGCCCGCCCCGGTGATCACGGACATCAGCGTGCTCGCCAGATCGGACACGAGGCCCAGATTCTTGTCGTTGACGAGATCCTGCAGCCCGTCGAGTCCCTCGACCTCGAGCAGCGGCGCGAGCATCTCCATCAACTCGGAGAACTGCGCCGAATCGGGTGCCGTCGACTTCGGGGTCGCCTTCGGAGTGGTCGCCTTCGGGGTCGTGGTGGTGGTCGACGACGCGCTGTCCTCGCTCGCCTCGGGTTCCGTGGTGGCCGCCGGCGCTGCCGCCAGTTCCTCGGCAGGCGCCGACTCCGACCCCGTCAGCAGGTAGGTGACGATGCCCGTCGTGATGGTGATCGCGTGCTTCAACTGGCCGTCGGTACTCTCCAGCTGGGCGGAGTCCTCCTTGTTGGACCCGTTGCCCATCTCGACGAACACCAGCGGCACCTGAGTCAGCGCGGGCCCGGCCACATCGGCGCGGGTCTGGAGGCCGTCGTTCACGCCGGCGTAGTTCGCGGGAACGAAGCCGTCGGATTTGTAGGCGTCGCGCATCATCTTCGACGCCTCGAGCCCGCCGCCGGACTGCGCCGCGTCGGCCTTCTCGTCGGGGATGGGCAGCGACGGGATGATCATGTGGAACCCGTGCTTGCTCGCGTCCTCGCCCTGCGCCGTCGAGTCCGCGTGAATGCTCACCGCCACGTCGGCGTTCGATTCGCTTGCCGCACGCGCTCTTTCGTCGACGCATCCGCCCCAGCCGGTGTCGTCCTGACGGCTCAGGACGACCTTCGCGCCGAGACTCTCGAGGCTGCTCTTCACCAACTGGGACACATTCCAGTTGATGGTGTGCTCGGGCACCCCACCCAGCGACGTCATGCCGCTCGTCTGGCAGTCCTTGGTGTTGCCCCGGCCGTCGTTCACCTGCTGCGCGAGGTCGTGGCCCTCGCTGGAACCCTGATGTCCGGGGTCGAGGAACACCGTCATGCCGGACAGTTCGGTGCCGGTCGCCGTCGCCGCGGGTTCCGCCGACACCTGAGCAGGGATGAGCACGGACGCACCCAGGACGCAGGCGCCGAGGCCGGCCTTGATCGCAAATCGGTTCATAACGGGAATGGGCGCACCGTCGCAGTCCGGGCGCCACTCTCCTTCCACAGGTGCCACTCGAGTCACATCAGCCCCGAGTGAATCAGCTGCACCGCAGGTGCGTGCGGCTCGAGGCCGGATCGAAAGCAACCTGTGACCAAAGTGTGGGATTCGACAGACGCGCACCGATTGGCGAAACTCCGATGCACTTGCCCGCGCATCTGACGAATCCCTACGCGGATGTGAACGGGGCGGCAACTCTGAGCCAAGAGTCGCAGCTCAACCCCGCATTCCTGCGCGGTGGCCGGATAATGGAAGTGCAAACCCTCAACCGGTGCTGTACGGTCATCTACCAACCAGCAACGACACGCAGAAAGGTACGGCCATGATGCAACTTCACGCGCTCTTCGCGTCCGTACCCGCATGGCGTCGCTGCTCCGCCGACAAGCACATCACCAAGTTCGGCGCACCCCGAGAATGTTGAGACTCACACCAAGTCATTCTCGGGCACCCAGGGCAAACCCCTCGGGTGCCTTTTCTTTTACCTTTCACTTTCAGGAGCACCACATGAAACTTCGCATCAACCAACTGTCCACCTCTCCCCCGTATCTCGATCTGCCGGACGACCTCACCGGTTACGCCGTCACCCTCGACCTGTCGCACTGCGACGCCGCCCACGAGGCAGGCCTGGGTGAGCTGATCAGCGAGGTCCGCAGCCGCGGCGCCGCCCGCGTTGTCATCACCGGTTCGCCTCGCGAACTCCAGGGCACGGGCCGAGCACACGGGGCCGCAGCCGCCTGACGACGCAGAACGGGCCCCGGCATGATGCCGAGACCCGTTCGAGAGTTGCCGAACGCTAGTGCGCGAAGTGCCGCGCACCCGTCAGGTACATGGTGATGCCGGCTTCCTTGGCCGCATCGATCACCTCGTTGTCGCGGACGGAACCACCCGGCTGCACGACTGCCTTGACGCCGGCGTTCGCGAGCACCTGCAGTCCGTCGGGGAACGGGAAGAACGCGTCCGACGCGCCCACCGACCCGACCACCCGGTCACCGGCCCGCTGCACCGCGAGGTGCGCGGAGTCGACACGGTTGACCTGGCCCATGCCGACGCCGACCGACGCACCGTCGGAGGCGAGCAGGATCGCGTTGGATTTCACCGAACGGCACGCCCGCCACGCGAACTCGAGATCCTTCAGGGTCTGCTCGTCGGCGGCGTCGCCGACGGCCAGAGTCCAGTTGGCCGGGTCGTCGCCCTCGGCGTCGAGCACGTCGCGCTCCTGGAGGAGCGCTCCACCGGACACGGGACGCAGTTCGATTCCCGTGGCAGTGGGCGCCTCGGCGAGGAGGACGCGGATGTTCTTCTTGCGCTGCAGCACTCCGAGCGCACCGTCCGCGTAGGACGGGGCGATGATCACCTCGGTGAAGATCTCGGCGACCTGCTCGGCCATCTCGACGGTGATCTCGCGGTTCGCGGCGATGACTCCGCCGTACGCGCTGACCGGGTCGCAGGCGTGCGCCTTGCGGTGCGCCTCGGCGATGTCGGCTCCGACCGCGATGCCACACGGGTTCGCGTGCTTGATGATCGCAACAGCCGGCTCGCTGAAGTCGAACGCCGCACGCCAGGCTGCGTCGCCGTCGGTGTAGTTGTTGTACGACATTTCCTTGCCGTGCAACTGCTCCGCCTGGGCCAGACCGGCCGGGGCGGCGGGGTTCACGTAGAGGGCTGCGGCCTGGTGCGGGTTCTCGCCGTACCGCAGCACTGCCGAGCGGTCCCAGGTGGCGCCTGCCCACTCGGGGAACTGCGAATCACCGGGTTCGACCAGCGTGGACGTCATCCAGCTGGCGACCGCGACGTCGTACGACGCGGTGTGCTGGAACGCCTGCGCGGCGAGGGCGGTGCGCTCGGGCAGCGTGAAACCGCCGTCGGCGACGGCGGTGAGCACGTCGTCGTAGCGGGCGGGATCCACCACGACCGCGACCGACGGGTGGTTCTTCGCGGCGGCGCGCACCATGGACGGCCCGCCGATGTCGATCTGCTCGACGCACTCGTCGGGAGTCGCACCCGACGCGACGGTCTGCGTGAACGGGTACAGGTTCACGACCACCAGCTGAAACGCCTCGATGCCGAGTTCCTCGAGCTGCGCGAGGTGCTCCGGCTTCCGAGTGTCGGCGAGGACGCCGGCGTGCACCCGCGGATGCAGGGTCTTGACCCGGCCCTCGAGGCATTCTGGGAAGCCCGTCAGCGCCTCGACGGGGGTGACCGGGATGCCGGCGTCGGCGATCTTCGCTGCAGTCGACCCTGTCGACACCAGCTCGACGCCTGCCTTGTGCAGGCCCGTAGCCAGTTCGACCAGACCGGTCTTGTCGTAGACGCTGACGAGCGCTCGGCGTACTGCCTTGCGTTCACTCACTGGGGATCACGGCCTTTCGTCCATCGGAAACAACTCCACGGGTGGCGACAGCGGCGATGACGTCCGCCAACAACCGTCGCTCCACAGTCTTGATGCGCTCGTGCAGGGTCGACTCGTCGTCGCCGTCGAGCACCGGCACGGGTTCCTGCGCCAGGATCGGGCCGGTGTCGACACCCGCGTCCACGAGGTGGACGGTCGATCCCGACACCTTCACGCCGTAGGCCAGGGCATCCGGGACCGCGTGTGCGCCGGGGAATGCGGGCAGCAACGCGGGATGCGTGTTGATGATGCGACCGCCGAAACGGTCCAGGAAGGCGGGACCGAGGATCTTCATGAAACCCGCCGAGACGACGAGTGACGGCTGGTGGGACGCGACGGCCTCGGTCAGCGCGACGTCCCAGGCGGCACGGTCGGCGTGGTCGCGCAGGCTCACCCGGAAGTGGGGAATGCCCGCCGCCTTCGCGTGGGTGGTCGCGTCACAGTCGCGGTCGACGCCGACGGCGACGATCTCGGCGGGATACCCGTCCGTGTGTGTTGCGTCGATCAGCGACCGCAGGAGGGTTCCCGCACCGGAGGCGAGTACGACGATCCGCGCCGGCGAACCGGTCGTGGGCCTCAGGTGGTCACGCGAGGAAGTCAGCGCTCTACTCCTGAACAATCGAAAGGCCGGGTGAATCGAAAGACGGGCGAAAATGGGGGCGGTCGCATCGTCGACCGACCAAGAGCCTAGTCGCTGGGGGTTGCGGGCCCTCGGGGCAGGTCGGCTTCCGGGCTCTCGGCGGCGTCTCCGGACCCCTCGGGTTCGTCCGTCGGCGCGTCTTCCTCGACCTCGGCGTCCACCACGACCTCGGCCTCGTCGCCGGTGTCCTGCGGTGCAACCGGCGCTGCAGGCGCTTCGGTGTCGTCGACGAGTTCGGCTTCGATCACCCGGCTCGGCGCGACGTCTTCGGCGACCACCGGCTCCTCGGTGATCGGGGCGGCGATCGCCGGAACCTCCTCCGCGCCGGGAAGGTGCGGCTCCTCGTCCTCGGTGTCGGCGTCGTCCTCGTCGACGGCGCCCCGGCTCCGATGCCAGGCCACGACCACCGCTGTCACCGCGCCCGCGAGTCCGAGCCACGCGAACGTGAGCAGTCCGAACGCCCACCAGTGCAGCTCGACCGTTCCGAATGCGCCGAGCCTGCCGCCGGACACGAGGCCGAGCGCCGCCGTCACCACGCCCACACCCGCGGCGGCGGTCAGCACGGTGAACAGCGCTTCCTGCCCGCCGACGCGACGTCCGCAGTCGCGTCCGAGCATCACACCGATCAGCAACGGAACAACCAGCAGCGCAGGCCAGGCGCCACCCGACACCCCGTCGGGAACCGCGCCGAGCAGCGGCAACGGCGGCAGCGCACCACCGACGTTCCCGAATACGCTGACCGAGACGTCCCCGATCTGCGCGGTCCCTCCCATGACCGCGGCCGCGGCACCCACCACGACGTTCGGCAGGTACAGCACCGACAGGATCGTCAGTCCGAGCATTCCCACGACGCCGTCGCCGCGTTCGAGTAGCGAGCCGACCGTCGACCATTCCATCAGCAGCGAAATCGTGACCAGGACCGCGCCGGCACCGAGAGCCGCCGTCAACGCGCGCAGACCCGGCCGCACCGCGTCCCGGACCCACGACGGAACCTGCGCACCGAGCGTCGGCCACATCGCGACCGTCACCCCGATCACCGACGCGAGCAGATGTACGAACAGCACCCACCCGAACGCGGCGAGCGCGTTCGGGGAGGACAGCGGGATGACCGCCGACGCGTCCGCGATGACGGCGAGACTGATGGCCGTCACCACCAGCGGTCCGGCCACCGCAGCGCCGATCACCTGCAGAGCGTGCCGCCGCGAGGACGCCGGATGCACCACGGCGGCGCATCCGCGGGCGACGACCCACATCATCCCGGCTGTCGGGATCAGCGGGAGGACACCGAGCGAGGTGCCGTCGATCGTCAACGGCACCTGGTGAATCGCCAGCCACGACGCCGCGATGGCACCGAACGTTCCCGTGAGGTCGCTGTTCGCGGCCACCAGCGTGACGACGATGAGTGCGGACAACAGGACGACGGTGACGCCCGCGGGCCGGAACGCGACCGCGAGCAGCGCCCGCATCTCGTCGGCGTCGGGCACGGGTCGCTGTCGCGGGACTTGCCGCTCGTCGTCACCGACGGCCCGCCGTCGTGCACCCTGTGCGACGCGCTGCGCACGATCAACCAAAGAACTCATCCCCTCGAGAGTGGCACTCCGACGCCGCGGCAGCGGTCAGGCGCGCCGCACAGAAGTGGCCTCCGACCACGTTCGGTCAGAGGCCACCTGCTGGTTGGGCCGTTACTTGTCGTCCCTGTCGGCGCGCGTGTCGAACGCCTGGGTCGGCGCGCTGTAGCCCTCCGATTCGGACTTCTCGGCGGATTCGGCCTGCTTCGCCTCGGTAGGAGGCTGCTCGCCGTACTCCAGCGTGCGCTCCACGGGGGTCGACTCGGACTGCGAGCCGTACGCAGGCGCCGCGTGCTGCGCGGAACCGTAGCTGGTCCCGGCCGGGTACTGGGAGCTGGGCGTTCCGGTGGACTGCGACGGACTCGACGGCTGCGAGTACCCCTGGTACTGCGGCTGCTGGTAGGCGGTGGTCGGGGCGTCGTACGACGCGGACCCGGCACCCGCAGCGGCTCCGTAACCCGGCTGTTGGTGCTGCCCGTAGCCCTGGCCGTAGCCGGGCTGGCTCTGCGAGGGCTGACCCTGCTGGCCGTAACCCTGCTGGCCGTAGCCGGGCTGGTTCTGCTGGCCGTAGCCGGACTGCGACTGGCTGGGCTGCCCGTAACCCTGCGGCGCGCTCTGGCCGTAGCCCTGCGGCGGCTGTCCGTACGACTGCTGCGGGCCCTGCCCATAGCCCTGCGGGGCGCCTTGGCCGTAACCCTGCGGCGCCTGACCGGGCTGACCGAAGCCCGCGGCTGCGGCCGGCTTGGGCGCCGGCTGCTTGAGGAGCCCGATGTCGAACAGCACCGCCGCGACGGCCACGGCCGACTGGATGAATCCGAGAACGAGGATCAGGATTGCGCCCCAACCGGAATCCGCGTCGACGTTGAGAAATACGAACAACGCGACAACCCAGCCCGCGACGGACGCCGCCGCTGCCGCGCCCGCGTAGGACTGCTTCGGAAGAAGGGATGCCGCCGCGAGCAGACCACCGAGGAACAGAAGGCCGAGCCCGTCCGTGTTCGCTTCGAACGAGTTCACGGACTCGCGCGCCAACGTGGCGTAGGGGGCGAACCCGAGCAGCAGGTTGAGGACACCGAGAACTGCGACACCGATCAGAAGGAAGAAGCCCAGGCCTTTCGATTCTCCCCCTGCAGTCGGTTGCGCGGGCGGACCGTAACTCGGTCCTCCGGGCGTGAACGTCATGACTTCTCCTAGTCGACAAGTGGTCGTCTGCGTGCGCTCTTTCGACGCTAGCCTACGGATACCCGTCGGTCACTGCGCTCAGTCACGGGCGGCGGCGCCGGGAACAGCGCAGGAGACAATGGTTCGGTGCCGTACACCCTCGCTCCCCGCACCGCCGATCTCACCCTCGAGACGGAGGTGAAGCACTCACGTTTCATCGCCGCCCTGCGGCGCGTCGAGGACCCCGAGGCGGCGCAGGCTTTCGTCCAGGATCAGCGGCGCGCGTATCCCGATGCGCGACATCACTGTTCGGCGTACATCATCGGAAACGGGCCCAGCGACCGGGTCGAGCGTGCGAGCGACGACGGCGAACCCGGTGGCACCGCGGGCATTCCGATGCTGCAGGTGCTCAAGGCCCGCGACCTCGTCGACGTCACGGTGGTCGTGACCCGGTACTTCGGGGGAATCAAGCTGGGTGCGGGCGGACTGGTGCGCGCCTATTCCGGCGCGGTGGCCACCGCGGTCGATGCCGCACCGCTCGTGCGAAGGGAACTGCGCCACCTGCACACCCTCGCCGTGGGCCACGCCGAGGCGGGACGCGTCGAGTCGGAGTTGCGTGTGCGGGGCGTCGTCGTGGTGGACACGACATACGGGGAATCCGCGGTCCTCACCCTCGCGGCGAGGGACTCGGCGGAGTTGGCCGATCTGGTCGCTGCCGTCACGTCGGGGACGGGGACACTCGATCCGGCCGGGGAGATGTGGGTCGATGCCTGAACGGCCCGTGCGCCTTTCTGGTAGCGGGAACTACCAAAAAGGCGCACGGGCGCGAAGGGCCTAGGCCTGGACGGTCAGGCTCTGCAGGATCTCGCGAGCGAGCGCAGCGGTCTCGGACGGCGTCTTGCCGACCTTCACGCCGGCCGCTTCGAGGGCGTCCTTCTTGGCCTGCGCGGTGCCCGAGGAACCGGAGACGATGGCGCCTGCGTGGCCCATGGTCTTGCCCTCGGGAGCGGTGAAGCCCGCGACGTAACCGACGACCGGCTTGGTGACGTTCGCCTTGATGTAGTCGGCGGCACGCTCCTCGGCGTCGCCACCGATCTCACCGATCATCACGATGACCTTGGTCTCGGGGTCCTTCTCGAACGCCTCGATGGCGTCGATGTGGGTGGTGCCGATGACCGGGTCGCCGCCGATGCCGATGGCGGTCGAGAAGCCGAAGTCACGCAGCTCGAACATCATCTGGTAGGTCAGCGTGCCGGACTTGGACACGAGGCCGATCGGGCCGGTGCCCGCGATGTTCGCCGGGGTGATGCCGACCAGCGACTCGCCGGGAGTGATGATGCCGGGGCAGTTGGGTCCGATGATGCGGGTCTTGTTGCCCTTGGAGACGTTGTACGCCCAGGCGTACGCCGAGTCCTGCACCGGGATGCCCTCGGTGATGACCACGAGCAGCGGGATCTCCGCGTCGATGGCCTCGACGATGGCGTCCTTGGCGAAGGCCGGGGGAACGAACGCGATGGAGACGTCCGCGCCGGTCTTCTCGATGGCTTCGGCGACGGTGCCGAAGACGGGCAGCTCGACGCCGCCGTCGTGGGTGACGGTGGTGCCGGCCTTACGGGCGTTGACACCGCCGACGACCTGGGTGCCGGCCTTGAGCATCAGCGCGGTGTGCTTGGTGCCCTCGCCGCCGGTGATGCCCTGGACGATGACCTTGGAGTCCTTGGTCAGGAAGATAGCCATGTTTTTTGAGTCCCTTTACTTTGCGGCGAAGGCCAGCTCGGCAGCCTTGTCGGCAGCCTCGTCCATGGTTCCGACGACCGTGACCAGCGGGTGGGCGGCCTCGGCGAGGATACGACGACCCTCTTCGACGTTGTTGCCGTCCAGGCGGACGACCAGCGGCTTGTTGGCCTCGTCACCCAGCGTCTTCAGGGCGCCGACGATGCCGTTGGCGACCGCGTCACACGCGGTGATGCCACCGAAAACGTTCACGAACACGCTCTTGACCTGCGCGTCGTTCAGGATGACGTCCAGGCCGTTCGCCATGACCTCTGCGGAGGCGCCGCCACCGATGTCGAGGAAGTTGGCCGGCTTCACGCCACCGTGCTTCTCACCTGCGTAGGCGACGACGTCCAGGGTCGACATGACCAGGCCTGCGCCGTTACCGATGATGCCGACCTCACCGTCGAGCTTGACGTAGTTGAGGTCGTTTTCCTTGGCCTTGAGCTCGAGCGGGTCCGTGGCGTCCTTGTCCTCGAACGCCTCGTGGCCGGGCTGACGGAACGCAGCGTTCTCGTCGAGCGTGACCTTGCCGTCGAGCGCGAGGATCTGGTCGTCCGGCGTGCGGACGAGCGGGTTGACCTCGACGAGGAGAGCGTCTTCGTTGATGAAGACCTCCCACAGCTTCTGGATCGTCACGGCCGCTGCGTCGAGCACCTCGGCGGGCAGCTTTCCTGCCTCGGCGATGCTGCGCGCGAACGCGAGGTCGACACCCTTGACGGCGTCCACGGGGATCTTCGCGAGAGCGTCGGGATTCTCCTCGGCGGTGACCTCGATCTCGACGCCACCCTCGACCGAGCACATGGCCAGGTAGGTGCGGTTGGTGCGGTCGAGCAGGAAGGAGATGTAGTACTCCTCGGCGATGTCACTCGCCTCTGCGACCAGCAGCTTCTTGACGACATGACCCTTGATGTCGAGGCCCAGGATCGCCTCGGCGTTGGCCTGGGCGGCATCGGCGTCGGCGGAGTACTTGACGCCACCGGCCTTGCCGCGGCCTCCGACCTTGACCTGCGCCTTGACCATCACGGGCTTGCCGATTTCTTCGGCAATCTCGCGTGCGCCGGCGACCGTGTCGGTAACACGCCCAGCCGAAGTCGGCACCTCGTGCTTGGCGAAGAGTTCCTTCGCCTGGTATTCGAAGAGATCCATCTGCTCACCGTCTCGTCTGCGTTGACACCCGCTCGAGGGGTAGGAGCGGGTCTGTTTTGGACTTTAACCAGTTGCCGGGCCCGGTCTGCGCCCGCGTGTCTGCTATGTGGTCCACATCACGCGATATCAGGCATTGAGGCGGGCCTCACCGCTGTCAACGGGGCGGACCTCACCGATTTCTGCTGCGTGTCGTGAGGGCCGCGGCAGCCGCAATCAACACTATGCCCACCGTTGTCGGGACGACACCGGCCCCCATCGAGGGGTCGGTCACCCGGGCCGCGGTG
Source organism: Rhodococcus sp. JS3073 (assembly GCF_026810085.1). Lineage (NCBI taxonomy): Bacteria > Bacillati > Actinomycetota > Actinomycetes > Mycobacteriales > Nocardiaceae > Rhodococcus > Rhodococcus sp. JS3073. Next base: position 1,864,863 of record NZ_CP113951.1, read on the forward strand.
AGCGGCCACGACAGGAGGTATACCCCCACGGCAACGGCCGAACCGAGCAGGAGTGCCACCGCCCGGGCCGGCCGGGCACGTGAGGCGACGATCACTGCGAGGACCACCGCGACGCCCAGGAGGACGCGCCCCCACACGTCGAGGTTCCAGGGGAACTCCGCGAACGACGCGGGCGCGTAGTCGTCGCCGCGCACGTCGGTCCCGTGGAAGAGCGGCAGCCCCAGTCCGGCGAACGCGGCGACCGCCCCGAGACCCCCGACCGCGAGGACCGCGATCGAAGTGGACGGCTCCTCGGACGTGTCGATCTCCTCACGTTCCGCCGAACCGGCGAACCACGTCAGCACGCCGGTGACGCCGGCGGCGACGGCCGAGCACCACAGCAGCGCCGCACCGATTCCGGCGCCGATTCCGGGCACGTCGGTGGCGAGCACGACGGACTGCGACACCGAGGCGACGGAGAACGGGATCGTCACCCACAGCACCCCGACCGCGGGTCGGACGGTGGAGGCGAACTCGGACAGCAGCAGCCAGACGCAGCCGACGACGAGGACGAGGGCGGCGACGAGCACGACCCGGGTGGCGTAGATGTCGGGGCGCACGGCGTCGGCCGGGATGTCGAGGACGGGGAGCAGGGCCCCGGCGGCGGCCAGCAGGGCGGTGACGATTCCGGTGATCCCGGCGGCGACGTGCCAGCGGGCGATCCGGGCGCGGGCCACGGCGGCCTCGGCTCGCAGCGCCGCCTTGGCGACGCCCTTCGCGGACGGGGTGACGGCCCCTTTCTTCGCCGGGCCGCCTGCAGCCGTCGCGGACGACGACGGGGCGGCGAGGGTTTTCAGGATCCTGCTGTCGCGAGCCCGGTCGACCATCGGGATGCAGACGCCGACGACGACGAGGCCACCGGCGGCGACGGTCCCCCACACCGCGCCGGGACCGGGCTGGATCCGTTCGCCCGCGGCGAGCCCGGCCACGAGGCGCGTCCCGACCACGCCGAGCGCGGCCAGGCCGGCCCCGACGAGCGCACCGGACGCGACGGGTGGCGAGATGGACGCCAGTGCGGAGGCGACCACGATCAGAACGGCCGCCGCCAGCAGCCCGGCACCTGCGGACGCGGCGAGATCCGACTCCACGACCGTCGGGACGAGGATGACCGGATCCTCGGACACGAATGCGGGAGCGAACAGCGCGCCGACGAGCACGACGGCGGCGACCACCGCCACCGCGGACGGGAGGAACCCGACACGGGCACCCGTCGCCCGTCCGACCTGTTCGGAGCTGCGTGCGTCGCCGTAACCGTCCATCAGCGACTCCCGGTGGACCGCGACCATGCCGAGTAGGCCCGCGAAGGCGATCAGGACGTGTCCGGCGAGGACCGCGTACGCGCCGGACCCGGCGGCGAGCTCGGCCGCCGTCTCGGGCCGGAACAGTTCGAGTCGGTTGGCGTCGATGGCGTCCGTCCACAGCTGCGTGTCGAGCACGGCGGCGCCGACGGACACCGCACCGGCTCCGGCCAGCAGCGCACCCGCCACCGCGGTGCGGCGCGCGAGAACCGCGGGCACGGCGAGAATGGGTGCCGCGACGGCGAAGACGGCAGCCCACAGCGCGGCCGCGGCGATCGCGGACGGCGCTGCCACCCCGTCGACCGAACGAACGGCGTGCAGGACGGGTGCCGACGCCACCCCGAGACCCCCGACGAGTCCCAGGACGACCGCAAGAACGCATCCCCGGCGCGCACGGGCGGGATCGGGCTCGTCGGCGGCCGTCAGACCGGTGCCGCCGGACGAAGGAATGCGTTCGGGCTCGGCCCTACGCCCGTCCGGGGATCGAGTTGATGACGCCACACGCCGACGCTAGCGCTAACCCCCTGTCTCCCCGGGGTTGTGACACGCGTGGACAGGGGCGAGATTGAACCGAGACGAAAAGTGGGTTCGACGTTTCCCCAGCTCAGTTTGTGATGCCCGTCACATGTAGCCGTTCCTCCGCGTTACAGGTTGCGCGCATCGCAACCGTTTCGTTACCGTCGCCAAGGTCTAAGTCACAGGCAGGTCACGAGCAGGAGGGGGACGGGCGTATGCACCATCGCAGCCAGTTCACGGCCAGCCGTTTTGTGAGTCACCACGATGACGAGTTGCGGGGTCACAACGACGAAGTCGCGCCCACGTACCCCTCGAGGTCGGTCGAGCGTTATCCCGAGACCGATAGTTCTGAGATTTCACGCATGCTCTTCCGCAATTCGCAGTCCCCACGCTCCACCCCCGACAGCGTCGACGCCGGCACCGGCTTCGAGACCGTCGACACCGAGTCCGAGATTCCCGGCTTCACCCCCCGCAGCGGTTCCGAGTCCTTCGAGGGCGCACCCTCCCACTCCCGCCGCGGAGCCCACCGCATCCCGACTCCCCCCTCAGCTCTCAAAGGCCGCGCCGCAGTCCTCGCAGTCGCAGCGGGCGCCGTAGTCGCCGCAGGCCAGGCCGCCGTCACCAGCGGATCGTCCAGCTCCTCCGACCACTCCGAGGTCGCCCTCGCCAGTGACGAGTCGAGCACCATCGGAACCACCGCCGAGCCGCAGGCCGCCCAGTTCTCCACGGTCGCCGACACCGCCGCGTCCGATTCGAACGCCCCGCAGGTCCTCAACATCGCGAACCCGACCGACCTGTCGCAGTTCAGCAACCTGCTCGCCAAGGGACAGCGGTTCAGCGAAGAGCGCGCCGCCCGCGAAGCCGCCGCCCGCCGCCCCCTGTTCGTCCTCCCCGCCGTGGGAACGTTCACCTCCAACTTCGGAAGCCGCTGGGGCACCCTGCACGCGGGCGTCGACATCGCCGCCCCCATCGGCACCCCCATCGTCGCCGTCGCCGACGGCGAGGTCATCGACTCGGGTCCGGCTTCCGGGTTCGGCATGTGGGTCCGCCTCAAGCACGCCGACGGCACCATCACCGTCTACGGCCACATCAACACCTCCACCGTCACCGTCGGCCAGAAGGTCATGGCGGGCGACCAGATCGCGACCGTCGGCAACCGCGGCTTCTCCACCGGCCCGCACCTGCACTTCGAGGTCCACCTCGCCGGCGAGAACAAGATCGATCCCCTGCCTTGGCTGGCCTCCCGCGGCATCAGCCTCGGCCCCGAGATGGACTGACCGAAACCTCTCGGCACCACCCGAACACACGACTGCGGCGCATGCATTGCATGCGCCGCAGTCGTTTCGTGATTGCTACAGCTTGACCATCGGGACGCCACCGATCAGCATCAGCCGGACCTTGCCCGCGCTACCGAAGTCGATGGTGACCGTCGCGGTCGGCCCGGCGCCCTTGGTCTCGAGGACCGTGCCCAGGCCGTACTTGTCGTGACTGACACGGTCGCCGACCGTGAGCACCAGGTTGTTGTTGCGCGAGCGGGCGGCACCGAAGCTCGGCGTTCCCGCCGACCCGCCGCCGTAACCGGAACCGCCGCCGAAGCCCTGACCGCCGTACCCCCCTCCACGCGCACGGCCACCGCCGATCGCACCACCGGAACCGATACCGGTGCCCGGGTCCTCACGGCGCCAGTGCACGAGGTCCGACGGGATCTCCTGCAGGAACCGCGACTCCGGGTTCTGGATGGGCTGGCCCCACGCCGACCGCATGACGGCCCGCGTCAGATACAGCCGCTGCCGGGCACGGGTGATGCCCACGTACGCGAGCCGACGCTCCTCCGACAGTTCCGTCGGATCGCCGAGGGCCCGCATGTGCGGGAACTGACCGTCTTCCCACCCGGTGACGAACACGACGGGGAACTCGAGCCCCTTCGCGGTGTGCAGCGTCATCAGCGTGACGACGCCCTCGTCGTTGTCGGGCAGCTGATCGGAGTCCGCGACCAGGGAGACCCGTTCGAGGAAGGCGGCGAGGGAACCGGGGTCGGGTTCGCCGTCCCGGGCGTCGACGTCGCCGTCCTCCGGCGGTTCCACGAGGCCGGCAGCGTTCCGCGCGTCGGAGCTGAACTCACGCGCCACGCTCACGAGTTCGTTGAGGTTGTCCAGGCGCGCCCCGTCCTGAGGGTCGCTGCTCGCCGCGAGTTCGGCGCGGTACCCCGTCCGCTCCAGGACCGCCTCGACGACGTCGCCGATGTCGCCGAGCTGGTCGGGGACGATGTCGTCCGCAGTGGTCTCCGGCGGAAGCAGCACCCGCAGCCCGTCCATGAGCTCGAGGAACGACGCAATGGCCTTCTGGGAACGGGTGTTCAGCAGCGGTACCCGGCCCTCGCCACCGTCCCGCAGTGCCTCGGCGAAGCTGATGCCCCGTTGCTCGGAGTGGACGGCCACACATGCCTCGGCGCGGTCGCCGATGCCGCGGCGGGGTGTGTTGAGGATCCGGCGAAGGCTGACGGTGTCGTCCTCGTTCGCGAGGACGCGGAGATACGCGACGATGTCACGGACCTCCTTGCGCTCGTAGAACCGCACTCCGCCGACGACCTTGTACGGAACGCCGAGCCGGATGAAGATCTCCTCCAGGGCACGGGAGGAGTTGTTGGTGCGGTAGAACACGGCGACGTCACCGAACTTGGCGTCGCCGGAATCGACGAGCTTGTCGATCTCGGACGCCACGAACGACGCCTCGTCGTGCTCGTTGTCCGCGACGTAACCGGTGATGAGCTCACCCTCGCCCGAATCGGTCCACAGCCGCTTCTCACGCCGTCCGGTGTTCTTCGAGATCACCGAGTTGGCCGCCGACAGGATGTTCTGGGTGGAGCGGTAATTCTGCTCCAGCAGGATGGTGCGGGCGTCCGGGTAGTCGCGCTCGAATTCCTCGATGTTGCGGATCGTGGCGCCGCGGAATGCGTAGATCGACTGATCCGCGTCACCCACCACGCACAGTTCGGCCGGGGCGACCCGGTGGTCTGCGTCCTCGCCGTCCGCGGTTCCACCGACCAGTTCACGCACCAGCATGTACTGGGCGTGGTTCGTGTCCTGGTACTCGTCGACCAGCACATGACGGAACCGCCGGCGGTAGTACTCGGCCACCTGGGGGAACGCCTGCAGCATCGCGACCGTCTCGCCGATCAGGTCGTCGAAGTCCAGCGCGTTCGCCGAACGCAGCCGCTGCTGGTAGTGCCCGTACACCCTGGCGATCAGCCGCGGCAGTTCGGCCGGGTCCTTGTCGGCGTCGGCGCTCGCCTGCTCCGGATCGACGAGCTCGTTCTTGAGATTCGAGATGTGGGTGGCGAGCAACCGCGCCGAATAGCGCTTGGTGTCGATGTTCAAATCCTTGGCGATCATCGTCAGCAGTCGCCGCGAATCGTCCGCGTCGTAGATGGAGAAGTTCGAGTTGAGGCCGGGCAGCAGCGCCGCCTGGGCCCGCAGGATCCGCACGCAGCTCGAGTGGAACGTGGACACCCACATGCTGTTGGCCCTGGGGCCGACGAGGTGGGCGACGCGCTCCCGCATCTCCGCGGCGGCCTTGTTGGTGAACGTGATGGCCAGGATCTGACCGGGCATCACCCCCCGCTCGGCCAGCAGATATGCGATGCGGCGGGTGAGCACAGCCGTCTTGCCCGAGCCCGCACCCGCGACGATCAACAGCGGAGAACCGGCGTGCACGACCGCTTCCCGTTGCGGTGGGTTGAGGCCCTGGAGGAGCGCATCCGACCCCGCGCGCGCCGGTGCGGCGGTGTGCGGAGTCGACTCGACGCTCAGGGGAGAAGCGGTGCCGGAGATAGTGTTCATCAACTATCAAACTTACCGGCGTGTACCGACAGCGTCACAGCGGCTTGGCCTGCGCGGTGCCGCCATGGCAAACTGGTACACATGTTCAGTCCGCCGTCGCGCCCCCTGTGGCGATTTTTTTACGGGTACCGGCCTCCGGTGCCCGTGAACTGAACAGCTCACGAGCCCCGAGGTCCGCACCGGATCCGGGGCTTTTTTCGTCAAACGAGCCTGGATCGGTAACGACTCGAGCCAAAACAACGATCCAAGTTCTGACAAGAGGGAGACGAACCAATGAGCACTCAGACCGTCGCATCAGCCGCCAAGGAAACCGCTGTTCCCACCAGCGAGGCCGAGATCGAGGTTCTCCGCCAGGAGATCGACAAGCTCGACGCCGAGATTCTCGCCGCCATCAAGCGCCGCGCGGAGGTCTCGCAGCTCATCGGGCGCACCCGGATGGCGTCCGGCGGTCCCCGCCTCGTCCACAGCCGTGAGATGAAGGTGCTCGAGCGGTTCAACGAACTCGGCCAGGAAGGCCACACCCTCGCCATGCTGCTGCTGCGCCTCGGGCGCGGCCGCCTCGGTCACTGATTTCCCGAAGCGGCCTGCCCATCCCCCGACGGCGGTCGTTACGGTTCGAGTGCCACGTACTTGGTCTCCAGGTACTCCTCGATGCCTTCACTGCCCCCTTCGCGCCCGAAGCCTGACGCTTTGACGCCGCCGAAGGGGGCAGCGGTGTCCGAGATGACCCCGCGGTTGATGCCGACCATGCCCGATTCGAGGGCGTCGGCCACCCGGAGTGCACGGTCCAGATCGCGGGTGAAGATGTACGACGCCAGGCCGAACTCCGTGTCGTTGGCCGCCGCGATCCCCTCCTCCTCGGTGTCGAACCCGGCGATCGCGACCACCGGTCCGAACACCTCCTCCTTCAGGATCCGCGCCTGCGCGGGGATCTCGTCCAGCACCGTCGCCGGGTAGAAGTAGCCGGGACCTTCCGGGGCGACCCCGCCGAGCCGCACCCGGGCGCCCGCGCCGACAGCGTCCTGCACCAGTTCCCCGACCTTCTCGAGCTGATCCGCGTTGATCAGCGGACCGAGCGTCGTGTCGGAATCCGTGCCGGGCCCGAGTGTGTACGAGGACAGCTTGTCGACGAGTTTCGCCGTGAACTCCTCCCGCACACTGTTCGCGACGTGGAAGCGGTTGGCCGCGGTGCAGGCCTCGCCGCCGTTGCGCATCTTGGCGAGGACGGCGCCCGCCACCGCCTTGTCCACGTCCGCGTCGTCGAACACCACGAAGGGTGCGTTCCCGCCGAGTTCCATGGACGTGCGCAGCAGCCCCTTCGCCGACTTCTCGACGAGCATCCGTCCCACCCCGGTCGACCCGGTGAACGTCAGCTTCCGCAGTCGGGGGTCGTCGAGCAGCGGTCCGGTCACCTCCCCCGACTTCGACGTCGGCAGCACGGACAGCACGCCCTTCGGAAGCCCCGCGTCGGCCATCACCTCGGCCAAGAGCAGCATCGTCAACGGAGTCTCGGACGCGGGTTTGACGATCATCGTGCAGCCGGCGGCCAGGGCGGGTCCGATCTTGCGGGTGCCCATCGCGAGCGGGAAGTTCCACGGTGTGATCGCCAGACACGGCCCGACGGGCTGCTTGGTCACCAGGATGCGCCCGTTCCCCGCGGGTGCCGGTGTGTAGCGGCCGCCGATACGCACGGCTTCCTCGCTGAACCACCGGAAGAACTCGGCGCCGTACTTGACCTCCGCCGCGCTCTCCGGCAGCGCCTTGCCCATCTCCAGCGTCATCAGCAGTGCGAAGTCGTCGGCCCTGGCCGTGATCTTCTCGAATACCGCGCGGAGCAGTTCCCCACGCTCGCGTGCCGGGGTCGCCGCCCACTCCCGCTGCACCGCGACCGCGGCGTCGAGCGCTTTCATCGCGTCGGCGGGGCTGGCGTCCGCCACCTCGGTGAGGGCGTCACCGGTGGCGGGGTCGAAAACGGTGAACGTGGCGCCGTTCTCGGCGTCGCGCTTCTCGCCGCCGAGGAAGAGGGTTGTGGGAACGGTTCGCATGAGTTCGACAGCATCCATGACGTCCATCATGCGCCGCACCGAAGTTCGCACGGAAGTTTCGACGCGCGGGCATTAAGCTCAAATCTCGTGAGCTCAGACATCACCGGAACCGCTGCCTGGCAGAAATTGCGTGATCATCACGCTCAAATTCAGTCCGTCCATCTTCGAGAGCTCTTCGAGAAGGACCCGGCGCGCGGGCAGGAACTCACCGTCTCGGCCGGCGACCTGTACATCGACTACAGCAAGCACCGCATCGACCGCGACACGATCGGGTTGCTCCTGGAGCTGGCGCGCAGCGCCGACCTGGAGGCCCGCCGGGACGCGATGTTCGCGGGCGAGCACATCAACACGTCCGAGGACCGCGCCGTCCTCCACACCGCGCTGAGGCTGCCCGCCGACGCGTCTCTCGTCGTCGACGGGCAGGACGTCGTGGCCGACGTCCACGAAGTCCTCGATCGCATGGGCGACTTCACGGACCGGGTGCGCTCCGGTGAATGGCGCGGCGCGACGGGCGAGCGAATCAAGACCGTCGTCAACATCGGTATCGGCGGATCGGATCTGGGTCCGGTGATGGTGTACCGCGCGCTGCGGCACTACGCCGACGCCGGCATCAGTGTCCGGTTCATCTCCAACGTCGATCCCGCCGACCTGGTGCGCAGCCTGCACGGCCTCGACCCGGCCACCACCCTGTTCATCGTGGCGTCCAAGACGTTCTCGACGCTCGAGACGCTCACCAACGCGACCGCGGCGCGGCGCTGGCTTCTCGGCGGCCTCGGCCTCGGAAACGAAGCGGTCGCAAAGCATTTCGTCGCCGTCTCGACGCACGCGGATCGGGTGGCGGAGTTCGGTATCGACACGGCGAACATGTTCGGATTCTGGGATTGGGTGGGTGGCCGGTACTCGGTCGATTCCGCCATCGGGCTGTCGGTGATGGCGGCGATCGGCAAGGAACGTTTCGCGGAGTTCCTTGCCGGCTTCCACGCCGTGGACGAACACTTCCGGACGGCGCCGCTCGAGGAGAACGCGCCGGTCCTGCTCGGCCTGATCGGACTCTGGTACTCGAACTTCTTCGGCGCCGAATCCCGTGCCGTGCTGCCGTATTCCAACGACCTCGTGCGGTTCCCGGCCTACCTGCAGCAGTTGACGATGGAATCGAACGGCAAATCGGTGCGCGCCGACGGCTCCCCCGTCCCCACGTCCACCGGTGAGATCTTCTGGGGCGAACCCGGCACCAACGGGCAGCACGCCTTCTACCAGCTCCTGCACCAGGGCACGCGGCTCGTCCCGTCCGATTTCATCGGTTTCGGCGAACCCACGGACGACCTGCCCACGGCGGACGGCACCGGCAGCATGCACGACCTGCTGATGAGCAACTTCTTCGCCCAGACGAAGGTCCTGGCGTTCGGCAAGACGGCCGAGGAGATCGCGGCCGAGGGAACGCCCGAACATCTGGTGCCGCACAAGGTCATGCCCGGCAACCGGCCGTCCACCACGATCCTCGCGCCGAAGCTCACGCCGTCGGTGATCGGGCAGCTGATCGCCCTGTACGAGCACCAGGTGTTCGTCGAGGGCGTCGTGTGGGGCATCGACTCGTTCGACCAGTGGGGTGTCGAGCTCGGCAAGACGCAGGCCGTGGAGCTGCAGCCGGTGCTCACCGCCGCGGATGAACCGGCCGCGCAGAGTGATTCGTCGACGGACAGCCTGGTGCGCTGGTACCGCCGTCAGCGTGGACGGGCCTGATTCACCAGCTCTCGGTGGTGTAGACCCGGCCCGAGCGGTCCACCAGCCGGGCACGCAACTCGTGCTGTTCGATCCAGCGGATCGCACCGATGCCGCGGGCGAGGGCGGCGACGCTGGCCGCGTATGCCCAGAGTGCGTCGTCGGCGATCACCGTCACGGTCTCCCATTCGGTGGCGGTGGGTGGTTCCGCAGCCGGGGGCGCGAAAGCCGTCGCCATCGCCGTCCCGTTCACCAGTTCGACCTCGCCGTCGCCGGGCACCGGGATCTGCCAGCCGCCGGCGGGACAGTGCCCGGCCGTCGCGAGGACGTCGCCGATGCGCACGGCGGCCCCGCACTCGAGTTGGCGGGCGACCAGTTCCGCCGCCCGATCCACCGTGTCGGCCTTGGCGGTGTCGGTGATGTCGAACGAGGCGCCCCACGGCGCGAACACGACGTCGTCGTCGATCTGGACGTCGAGGAAGCTCGGTTCCGGATGCACGGTGGGGATCAGGTCCTCGTCGGGCGATTCGGAGGCGAGCGGATTCACGACCCCGTCCGTCATCCGGGCGGCCCAGAGCGCCGAACGCAGCAGTGCCGACATCCGCCTGCTCACCTTCACCGGCGCGCCCTGCGAGAGGTTGACGGCGTGGATCTCGGCGTCGCCGCGGTGGATGTCGCAGACCGATTCGGTCTCGTCGATGACGGCCGCGATCAGCGCTGCGGCCTCGGGAAGGGCGGCACCTTCGGTGACGTCGACCTCCACGACGGAACCCCACACCTTCCATTTCTCGACGCTAACCATGGTGTTCTCCGTGTGCGGTCTGTACAGCGCTGCACTTCCAGTATGCGCCGGCTGTCCAGAGGTCGACGCGCGGCGACCACCTCGACCGGTCGTACACTTCGCTGGTGAGCGCCCGATTGAGCGTCGTCGACGAGATGTTCCTGCGCACCCATCGGGGGTGGGGAACGCCGATCGTGATGCAGGGACTGTGGCGTACCGACGGGCGGGTGGATGCCTCGACCCTCGATTCCCTGAGCGCCGACCTCGCGCGGGGCCCGCTGGGCAGGCGCGTGGTGCGTTCGCGGATTCCCGGCGCGCGGCCCAGGTTCGAGCCGAGTAGCGACGCCTTTCCCGTCGAGTACGCGGAGATCGAGGCAGGGGCGGTCCTCGCGTGGGCGGACGAGCAGGGCTCGCTGTCGGTGGACCCCGAGCACGGTCCCGCCTGGCGTCTGGCCTGCGCGCGACCGGCCGACGGGGGCACGGTGCTGTCGCTGGTGTGTTCCCACGTGATCGCGGACGCGCGCGGGCTGGCGGCCGCCATCGCGGCGGCGCTACAGGGCCTGCCGCCGTCGGACACGGCCGGTTCGGAAGGCGCTGTCGCGGACATGTGGGACGCCACCCGGCTCGCCCACCGCGTGACGACGGGAACCGCGCGTGCGGTCGCCGGTCTCGTGGTGAGCGGGACCCGTCGCGCGGAACTCCGGCGCTTCCTGCACGTGAGTGGCAAAGAGTCCCCCGACACACTGCGCCACTCACCTGCGGCGGCGGTGCTGGACGTGGACGCCGGGCGGTGGGACGCCGCCGCGGAGCAGGCAGGCGGAACCCCGAACAGCCTGTTCCTGAGCGTGGTGGCCGAGTTGGCGCGACGCGACGGTGAATCCCGGCCGCTCACGATCAGTGTGCCGATGGACCTGCGCGGCGCGTCCACCTCGTCGGGCACCGCGAACTCCGTCGCCGTGGTCGAGGTGGACGTCCACCCGCAGGACACCGTCGCGGATGTGCGGGCGGCGAGCCGAGCGGCGTTCTCCGCGCCGGCGATGACGAGCCCGGCAGGGTTCCCGGAGGAGATGCTGCAATTGGTCCCCGACCGGGTGGCGCACGCCCTCACGGGTAACCCCGGCGAGCGGGACGTGCTGTGTTCCAACATCGGGCCGCTACCCGACGCCCTCGTCTCGATCGGCGGTCACCGCGCCACCGGCATCGCCACCCGGGCCGTCCATCCGGGTGTCGTGACCAGCCGCACCCGGCTGTCCGCGTATCTCAGCCGGTTCGGCGGGCGCTACACCCTCGCACTCGAGTCGCTGGACAGTCCGGGCCACGCCGAACTCCGGGAGCGGGCGACGACGGTCCTCGCCCGGCACGGTCTCGCCGCCCGCGGCTGGTGACGTCAGGACTCGGACGCGGGTTCGGCGTAGGGCTGACGCGCCGACTGCGGATCGCCGTAGGTGATCGCCCGCTCCCGGCGCGTCCGCGATGCCAGCGTGACGGCCCAGTTGAGCAGGGTGCCGAACCGGTTGCGGTATCCGGCGAGAAACGCGATGTGGATGGCACCCCACGAGACCCAGCCCATGAACCCGGACATCCGGATCGGGCCGGCCTGGAGCAGCGCGTGCCTGCGCGCGATGTACGCCGCGCTCCCGAGGTCGCGGTACTTGAAGGGCTTGCGGTCGGGCGTTCCCCCTGCGACCGTGCGGGCGATGCACCCACCGACATGCCTGCCGCCCTGCATCGCGACCTCGGCCACACCGGGGAGGTCGTTCAGCGACATCAGGTCGCCGATCACCCAGACGTTCGGGTGTCCGGGCACGGTGAGATCGGGTTCGACGGCGATGCGCCCACCCTGAATCTGCTTCACGCCCAGCGCATTCGCGAGAGCTGCAGCGAACGGCACGGCCTCGACGCCCGCGGTCCAGAGGATCGTGCGAGCCCCGTAGCGCTTCTTGGTGCGGGCCGCGTTCTTGGCCGTCGTCTCGATGCTGGTCTCGCAGACGTCGGTGACGTGCACACCGAGGTGCGTTTCGACGCCGACCTTGTCGAGGGTCCGCTGCGCCGCCGCGGACAGTTTCCGGTTGAACGACGGGAGAACGCGGTCGCCGCCGTGGAACAGCAGCACCCGGGCCTCGCAGGGGTCGATGGACTGGAACTCGTTGGCGAGGGCGTGCACGGCGAGTTCCCGGATCTGGCCCGCCAGCTCGACTCCGGTGGGGCCGCCGCCCGCGACGGCGAAGGTCAGCCACGGCCTGCGCTCCTCCGCGGTGGGTAGCGATTCGGCCATCTCGAAGGCGCAGATCAGCTTCCGGCGAATGGCGAGCGCGTCGTCGAGGGTCTTCATCCCCGGCGCCCATTGGATGTACTCGTCGTGCCCGTGGTACGTCTGTCGCATGCCCGCGGCGACGATCAGGTAGTCGTAGGGCAGGTCGAACGTGGATCCGTCGAAGCGACTGGCGGTCAGGACCTTGCTGACGGCGTCGATCGCGTGTGCCTCCCCGAGGGCGACGTGCACGTTGCGGTTGCCGCGCAGCAGGTGCCGCAGCGGGCTGCTGATCTCGCCCTCGGAGAGCAACCCCGTCGCGCATTGGTAGAGCAGCGGCTGGAAGAGGTGGCTGGTTCCCCGGTCCAGCAGGGTGACGTCCACGTCGACGTCGCGGAGCCGCCGGGCGGCGTGGATTCCGCCGAACCCTCCCCCGACGATGACGACACGCGGCCTCGAACGCTGCAGGCCGAGGGACGAGGATTCCTGGGCGGTCGTCATAGGTCAGTCCTACACGAACCGGGATGTCCATGCATGAGGAAGGAATCTCAATGCGAGGTCGATTCCTCGCCATGTGATTCCGGGTAGCGCAGCGCGGTTCGTCTCCTTCTCGATGGCCGCGACCATTGCATCGACGCCCTCGTCGAGGGTGGCCGTCATCTTGGCACTGTCGCCGGCCTTGCCCGACATGTCGGTGGCGATGTACCCGGGCAGCAGCGTGGTCACCACGATCGGACTCTTCGCCAGCTCCGCGGTCAGCGCCTCGCCGAGGGCCGACACTCCCGCCTTGCTCGCCGAGTACGCCGCCTTCGGGCCGGGCAGACCCCGATCGGCACTGATCGAGGACACGAGCACCAGGTGCCCGGAGTTCTGTTCGCGGAAGATCCCGAGAGCCGCCTCGCACTGCGACAGGGCGCCGACGAAGTTGGTGCGGGCGGTGGCGAGATTGGCGTCGGCCCGGCCGGTTCCGATCCGGGCTCCCTTCCCGAGTCCGGCGTTGACGACGACGCGGTCGAGTCCGCCCAGCTCGTCACGCAGTTCGCCGAAGACCCGGATCACCGCGTCGTGGTCGGTGACGTCGAGTTCGCGGACGGCGACGGTGATCCCGGGATGCGCCGCCTGCAATTCGTCGCGCACGGATTCGAGCCGTTCGACGCGGCGCGCGCACAGCGCGAGGTCTCGTCTCTGTGCCGCGAACCGACGAGCCATCTCTTCGCCGAGTCCCGAGCTGGCCCCGGTGATCAGAATCTTCTGCCGTCTCATTCCGCCACAGTATCTACCCGCGAGTAACAACGCGAGGGGCCCGCCGGAACCTCTGACATCGCGCACCGACCGGCTTACGGTTACAGGTATGACTGACTCTGGGAGCGGCGCGGAAGAGTTCGATGTCATCGTGATCGGAGGCGGTCCCGCGGGTGAGAACGCGGCGAGTTACGCCATCGCGGGCAGCGACCGCACCGCGGCACTGATCGAACACGAACTGGTCGGCGGTGAATGCTCCTACTGGGCCTGCATGCCCAGCAAGGCGCTGCTGCGCCCGGGCGAGGTTCTCGGGGCGGCGCGCAACATGCCCGGAGTGTCGGCCGGTCCGCTCGACGTGGACGCCGTGTTGGCGCGACGCGACTCGTTCACCAGCAACCACGACGACTCCTCGCAGGTGATGTGGGCCGACTCGCAGGGGATCGACGTCATCCGCGGATCCGCACGCATCACCGGGGACCGCACGGTGACGGTCGGTGATTCCCGCGAGCTGCGCGCCCGGCACGCCGTCGTGGTCGCCACCGGGACGACCGCCGCGGTCCCCGACACCCCGGGCCTGCGGGCGGCGTTGCCGTGGATCTCGCGGGACGCCACCAACCTGAGGGAGATTCCGCGCCGGGTCGCCGTGATCGGCGGCGGCGTCGTGGCATGCGAGAGCGCGACGTGGCTGCTGGACCTCGGCGTCGAGGAACTGACGATGGTGGTGCGCGGCCGGGCACTGCTCCCGAAGAACGAACCGTTCGCCGGTGAGCGGGTGGCCCGCTCGCTGGAGAAGAAGGGTGCCCGGATCCTGTTCGGCGCGGACCTTCGCGGCGTCGAGCGGGCCGACGCCCGGGACACGGGGATCGGCCGCATCCATGGCGGCCCGGTGACCCTGGACGTGGCGGGACAGGATCCGCTCGTCGTCGACGAGATCGTCGTCGCGACCGGGCGCACACCGGCGACGTCGGCGCTCGGCCTGGACGCGCGACTGCTGAACTCCCACGGATACCTCACCACCGACGACCACCTGACGACGGCGGACGACTGGTTGTACGCCGTGGGCGACGCCAACGGCCGCGCGTTGCTCACCCACATGGGCAAGTACCAGGGCCGCGTCTGCGGCGACGTGATCGCCGCCCGCGCCGAGGGCAGGCCGCTGGAGGGGTCCCGATTCCGGGCGACCGCCGACCACGGCCAGGTTCCTCAGGTGGTGTTCGCCGATCCGGAGGTCTCGGCCGTCGGGATCACCGAGAAGGAGGCGCGGGACGCCGGCGTCGACGTCGAGACCGTGGAGGTCGACATCGCCGTCGCCGGCTCGTCACTGGCCCGCGACGATTTCAGCGGTCACGCCAAGCTCGTGGTCGACCGGGCCACCGACACCCTGGTCGGGGCGACGTTCGCGGGCACGGATGTCGGTGAGCTCATCCATGCCGCCACCATCGCGGTGGTCGGGAAGGTGCCACTCGACGCGCTGTGGCACGCGGTCCCGTCGTACCCGACCGTGAGCGAAGTGTGGCTGCGACTGCTGGAGGCGCGGCGCTGAGCCGGACGGACCACAGGCGGCGGAGGAGAAGGCCCCTCCGTCGGTCTCCGTATAGTTTCCGACATGGCGTCAGACACTCTCGCAACCGACACGCTGGTGAGGACGACCGCAGGGGTGGTCCGTGGCCGGCGCGTCGGCGACCTGGTCGCGTGGCGCGGAATTCCCTACGCGGCTCCCCCGGTCGGGCCGCTGCGGTTGCGCGCGCCCCAGCCGGTCACGCCGTGGTCCGGCGAGTTCGACGCCACCGAATTCGGCGACGCCGCCGTGCAGCACAAGAAGTTCACCGCACTCCGGCCGGGCAAGTATCAGCCGAGCAGCGAGAACTGCCTGACGCTCAACGTGCTCGCCACGCCCGGTACGTCCGGGGCACGGCCGGTGATGGTCTTCATCCACGGCGGCGCCTACACGCTGGGTATGTCGGCCACCGCGCTCTACGGCGGCCAGTCGCTGGTCCGCCGCGGCGACATCGTGTACGTGTCCATCAACTACCGCCTCGGATCGCTCGGCTACCTCGACTTCACCCAGTTCTCCACCCCCGAACGACCTTTCGACTCCAATCTCGGACTCCGCGACCAAGTCGCCGCACTCGAATGGGTGCAACGCAACATCGCCGAATTCGGCGGCGACCCCGACAACGTCACCGTCTTCGGCGAATCCGCCGGCGCCAACGCCGTCACCACACTCATGACCACCCCCGCCGCGAAAGGCCTTTTCGCGCGGGCGATCTCGGAGAGTTCCGCCCCAGGACTCGTCACCACCGCCGACCGCGCGGCCCAGTGGGCGTCCGACTACGTGACGCTGCTCGGGGCCGAACCGGACACTGCCGCAGAGGCGCTCGCCTCGTCACCGGTCGGCGCACTGGGCCGGGCCGGAAATCGTCTCGGCGCGAAGGTGCTGTCGGAGACGCCGGGACTGCACCCGTTCGGACCCGTGATCGACGGCGACTTCCTGCCGACGCCGCCGCTCGACGCGTTCGCCGACGGCTCGGCGCACCGGGTTCCGCTGATCATCGGCACCAACGCCCGCGAGGGCACCCTGTTCCCGAAACTCCTGGACGGGCTGCCGACCGACCCCGACCGGATCGGGCGGATGTTCGCACTCACCGACCCCGGCGCCGAGGCCCGCGTGACCGCCGCGTATCCCGGCTACCCGGCGCCGGACGCGGCCGTCGACCTGGGCGGCGATCTCACGTTCTGGATGCCGTCGATCGAACTGGCCGAGGCCCACTCCGCGTACGCCCCCACCTTCAGCTATCGTTTCGACTTCGCTCCGCGCGCCATGAAATGGCTCGGACTGGACGCCACACACGGGTTCGAGTTGTTCGCGGTGTTCGACATCGCCGACACCCTGATCGGCCGCGGCCTCACCCTGCCGGGTGGTCGTCGCGGGCTGAAGGACGTGACGGACACCGTGCAGCGGCACTGGCTGCACTTCGCTTCGCAGGGAACACCGTTGGCGTCGTGGCCGAAGTACGACACCGACAGGAGGGCAACACTCGTGTTCGACACCGTCACCACCGTTCAGGACGATCCGCGCCGGGAGCGCAGGCTGGCCTGGGAGGGGTACCAGGGTTATCACGGGCAGGGCCTGTGAGCGTTCTCGAGGTCCACACCGAAGCCGGCGCCGTCGGAGGGCGCCGGATCGACGACGACCTGGCTGCCTGGCGGGGTATCCCCTACGCCGCGCCCCCCGTCGGGCCTCTGCGGTTGCGGGCCCCGCACCCGGTCGAGCCGTGGTCGGGTGTCCGGCGGGCCTTCCACTTCGGGTCCCCCGCCCCGCAGGGTGGTGGGACCGACGAGGACTGTCTCACCCTGAACGTGCTGGCACCCGGGTCCGCCCCCGGAACGCCGCGACCCGTGATGGTGTTCATCCACGGCGGCGCCTACTCGGGCGGGTCCTCGTCCTCGTCGCTCTACGGCGGCGAGTCGCTGGTCCGCCGCGGCGACATCGTGTACGTCTCGATCAACTACCGCCTCGGATCGCTCGGCTACCTCGACTTCACCCAGTTCTCCACCCCCGAACGACCTTTCGACTCCAATCTCGGACTCCGCGACCAAGTCGCCGCACTCGAATGGGTGCAACGCAACATCGCCGAATTCGGCGGCGACCCCGACAACGTCACCATCTTCGGCGAATCCGCCGGCGCCAACGCCGTCACCACACTCATGACCACCCCCGCCGCGAAAGGCCTGTTCGCGCGAGCCATCGCGGAGAGCCCTCCGGTGGCGTCCGCATACCACCCCGAGCGTGCGGCGCGGTGGTCGCGCGAATTCCTCGAGATCGCCGGGGTCCCGCTCTCCGAGGCCGCGACATGGCTCGAGACCGCCGACCCGACCGACTTCGTCGAAGCGGGGACGACACTGGCGCACCGGGGGGCCGACGAGGAACCCGGAACCCGCGCGTTCGCGCCCGTCGTCGACGGTTTCTTCCTTCCCACGCACCCGCTCGACTGTTTCGCTTCCGGTTCCGGGCACCCGGTTCCGCTCATCATCGGCACGAACCGCCACGAGGGCAGGGTCTTTCCCCGGTTCCTGAACATCCTGCCCACCGATCCCACCCGGATCGACAAGATGTTCTCGCACGTGGACGCGTCGGTGAAGGAACGGGCCATCGCCGCCTACCCCGGCTATCCCCGTCGGCGTGCGGCCGCGGACCTCGGCGGCGACGTGACGTTCTGGGAACCGTCCGTCCTGTGCGCGCAGGGCCACACGACCGTCGCACCGACCTACAGCTACCGGTACGACTTCGCACCCCGGTTGCTCCATGTCCTGGGGTTGGGCGCGACCCACGCGACGGAGATGTACGCGGTGTTCGGGTTGACCGGGCCGTGGGCGCGGCTGCTCACCGCACTCGGGGGTCGCCGCGGGTTGCGGGCCGTCACCGACACCGTCCAGTCGCACTGGCTGCATTTCGCCCGGCACGGGACCCCCGCACCCGGCTGGCCCCGGTACTCGCCGGAGCGCCGGGAGACGCTCATCATCGACGACACGAGCCGAGTGGAGAACGATCCGCTCGGTGAACGTCGACGCGCCTGGCTGGGGTACGAGCACCGGCGCTAGTCGGCGGCCGTCGCGGGCGGATTCGCGGTGTTTTCGTTCCACGGTGCGACCCACCCGGTTGCCCTACTCTCGTAGGGACCTGCATTCGGGAGGCGAGGATGACCGAGTCGAACGATCTCGCAGGCCGCACCATGGTGGTCACCGGTGCCACCTCGGGGCTCGGCCTGGAGACCTGCCGCCAACTCGCACGCCGCGGCGCCACCGTCGTTCTGGTCGGCCGGGACCAGGACAAGATCGACGCGGCGATCGCCGAACTGTCCGAGAGCACCGACCGCGACCGGTTGAACTCGGCGCTCGCCGACCTGTCCTCGCTCGACCGGGTACGCAAGCTGTCCGAGGAACTGCTGCACCGGTTCCCGCGGATCGATGTGCTGGTGAACGACGCAGGCATCGACGTGGGCCATCGGCAGCTGACGGTCGACGGCATCGAAGAGACGTTCGCCGTGAACTACCTCGCGCCGTTCGTGCTGGCGACGACGCTGGCTGCGGCGATGGCGCGGGCGTCGACCGCCGACGCCGCCGGGTACCGGCATCCGGCACGCATCGTGAACATCAGTTCGTCCGGTCATCGCGGCGGGCACCTCGACTTCGACGACCTCGACGGCACGAAGGACACGTTCCACGGCCAGCGTGCGTACAACAATTCCAAACTCGCCCTGACCCTGTTCACCCGCGAGTTGGCGCGCCGGTCCGATCCGGCGAGGCTGGTCGTCAATTGCGCCGATCCCGGATTCGTCCGCGGCACCACCCTCGGCCGGGGTCTGCCGTTCGGCTACCAGGTGGTGGGGACGCTTCTGACGCCGTTCATGGCCGAGGTGCAGAAGGGGGCGGAAACGGTGGTCTGGACCGCCACCGCGACCGAGACCGGCAAGTTCACCGGCGCATACGTCAAGGGCTGCAAGGTGGTTCACCCGAGCAAGGACGCACGCGACGCCGACCTCGCCGCGCGGTTGTGGGCCGCTACCGAGGCACTGCTCGCCGACCGCGGTGCGGCCCGCCCCTGACGCCGGTCAGTTCGGATCCTCGAAGAGCGACAGCACGTTGCCGTGCGGATCCCGGAACCACGCGACGCGGATGCCGTCCGGGGCGCGCCAGGCCGCGTGCTCGTCCTGATCCATCCCCGGATACTCGGTGAACTCGATGCCCTTGCTGCGCAGCGATTCGACGACCTTGTTCAGATCGGCGACCTTCCACCCCAGCACCGTGTACCCCGTGTCGGCCTTCGCCTGCACCAGCGTGACCCGGAGCAGTGACCCGTTGCAATCGAGGGCCAATGCGAACTCGTCCCGTGAGACGAGCGTCAGCCCCAGGGTCTCCACGTAGAACATCTCCGAGACGTCCAGATCGGTGCTGGCCACGAAACTCACGAGCTCACCCTGAAGACTCATGAATCAACTGTGCCCCGCGCACCCGTGGGCAGGCAAGAGCGCGGGGTCACCCACGGCGGTATCCCGTGACCCGGGGCACACGGACGGAGGGGCGCAAGTTAACGTCGATTCGACAGGTCGTCTCGCACCGGAATGAGGAACTCGCGTGTCTGCTCCAGTTACAGAGAAGAAGGGCCCCCTCGCGGGCATTCGCGTCGTCGAATTCGCAGGCCTCGGACCGGGCCCGCACGCCGCCACACTCCTGGCCGATCTCGGCGCCGACGTGGTGTGCGTCCAGCGTCCCGGAGTAATTCCGCCCGACGGCCCGTACGACCAGATCCAGCGTGGTCGTCGCGTCGTCGAGGCCAATCTGAAGGACCCCGAGCAGGTCGAGAAGGTCCTCGGGCTGATCGAGCGGGCGGACGTCGTGATCGAGGGCTTCCGTCCCGGTGTCACCGAGCGCATGGGCCTGGGCCCCGACGTCTGCCTCGGGCGCAACGAGCGTCTCGTGTACGGACGGATGACGGGCTGGGGCCAGGAGGGTCCGCTGGCCAGCGCCGCCGGACACGACATCAACTACATCTCGCTGACCGGTGTCCTGCACGCCATCGGCCGCAAGGGCGAGCGTCCCGTGCCGCCGCTGAACATGGTCGGCGACTTCGGCGGCGGTTCGATGTTCCTGATCTTCGGGATCCTGTCGGCGCTGGTGGAGCGCCAGTCGTCCGGCAAGGGCCAGGTCGTGGACGCGGCGATGGTCGACGGCGCACTGGCCCTGTCGCACATGATGTGGGCGTTCCGCGGCCGCGGCGTCTGGTCCGACGAGCGGGGCGTCAACCTGCTCGACACCGGCGCGCCGTTCTACGACACCTACGAGACGTCCGACGGCAAGTACATGGCCGTCGGCTCGATCGAGCCGCAGTTCTACGCCCTGCTGTTGCAGGGCCTCGAACTCGACCCCGCCGAACTGCCGCAGCAGATGGACATCTCGGCGTGGCCGCAGATGAAGAAGGTCTTCGCCGAGAAGTTCCTGTCGAAGACCCGCGACGAGTGGGCGGCCATCTTCCTCGGCACCGACGCCTGCGTGTCGCCCGTGCTGACGTTCGCGGAGGCGCCGTCCAACGAGCACATCGCCGCCCGCGGGTCGCTGATCGACCTCGACGGCGTCACCCAGCACGCCCCGGCGCCGCGGTTCTCCCGCACCCCTGCCGGCGCACCCACCCCGCCTGCCCGGGAGGGCGTCGACATCGACACCGTCTGGACCTGACCCCCACGTGAGTGGCGAAGCGTGCTCCGGCACGCTTCGCCACTCACGTGATCAGACGACGAGGGACGGTTCCGCGAGGTCACGGTCGACGGCCAGCGTGTCGTACGCTGCCGCGATGCAGTCGACACCGCGACGCAACTCGTCGGACGTCCGCGCGTACGGGAGCCGGACGAACCGCTCGAATGCGCCCTCCACCCCGAACCGCGGTCCCGCCGCCAGCAGCACCCCGAAATTGGGGGCCGTCGCGGCCAGCGCCGTCGACACCGGCGCGGGCATGCGCAGCCACAGCGACATCCCTCCCGAACCGATGGTCGGGATCCAGTCCGGCAGGCGGTCGGCGAGAGCGTCGAGCATCGCGCCCCGCTGTTCCCGCAGCTCCGCCCGGCGACGCGCGAGGACGAGTTCGTCGTCGGACAGCAGATGCGCCGCCGCGAGCTGGTCCATCACCGGCGTGCCCAGATCGACCGCGGCCCGCGCCCCGGCGAGCCGGGTGATCAGCGCCGGATCGGCACGAATCCAGCCGACGCGGAGCCCGCCCCAGAACGACTTCGCCGCCGATCCGATCGTCACGACCTCCGACTTCGCGGCTCCCCTGCCGTGCGCCGCGACCGGCGCCGGTGACGGCTCGTCCAGCCACAGGTCGACCATCGTCTCGTCCACCACCAGGGTCATGCGGGTATCGCGCGCGATCCGCGCCAGTTCGGCCCGCCCGGACGCGTCGAGGCACAGTCCGGTGGGGTTGTGGAAGTCCGGGATCAGGTACGCCATCCGGGCCGCGGTCTGCCGGGCGGCGCTGCGGATTCCGTCGAGATCCCACGCCCCGGACGCCCCGCCCTCCGGACGGACGGGAACCGGGACCGGACGCGCACCGACCCTGCGGATCGCCTCCAGCGCGTTGGGGTAGGTGGGGTGATCGACCAGCACGCGCTCCCCCGGCGCGGTGAGCACGTTGAGGAGTAGCCGCAACGCGTGTTGAGCACCGGAGGTGACCATGATCTGCTCGGGCGAGGTCTCCAGCCCCCGCGCCCGGTAGCGGGCCGCGATCACGTCCCGCAACGCGCCGATCCCCACCGGCTCCATGCCATGAGTGGGCAGGAACTGCGGAAGCGATTGCAACGCATAGGCGTAGGCCTGCTCGACCGCCTCCGCGGGTGCGGCCATCGCCGCATAGCTGAGGTCGACCACCGAGCTGTCGGAACCGGGCTGGTGCGCCCGGAACATCAGCCCGTTCTGCCGTGCCCCCAGCGGCAGCGCGACAGTGCTGCGCGACCCCTGACGGCTGATGAGATACCCCTCGTCGCGGAGCACCGAATACGATGACGTGATCGTGGTCCGGCTCAACTCCAGCATCGACGCCAGTTCGCGCTCGCTCGGCAACGCGACGCCCAGCGGGATGCGGCCGTCGTGCACGAGTAAGCGGATCCCGTCGGCCAGCGCCCGGTAGGCGGGCCGCGCCGCCGACCGGCGGCCGCGGTCGTCCTGCCAGTTACCGAGGTCCCTGGCCAGGGAGCGTGCACCGAGTACGCGAGTCATCATGCGGTCCAGTATCGACCTCTTGGCTATTCAACTCAAAGCCAGTTATGGCGAAGCTCGAATCCATGACGACACTGATCACTCTCGCGTGCATGGTCCTCCTGGCCGCAGCGGTCGCGCACTACGGCCCAAAAGAAGGAGGTAAGGGCGTGTTTCGCCTCGAGCAGTTCCGGATCGGTGCCCCTCTCGGCGGGATTTTCCACGAGGAGCCACCGGACCCGAGCAGCAGGTCGAGCAGTCCAGATTCTGCTGACTGGACCTCCCCCATGTGAGTGCGAAAGTGTGCGGGGGCACACTTTCGCACTCACGTGGGGTCAGCGCGCGGGCGGCGGCAGCAGCTGACTGAACAGCACCGTCCCGGCCGCGTCGAGGAGATCCACCCGCATCTCCGACGTCTGCCCGTCGATGAACACCTCACCGAAGTGCTGGTATCCGTCGAGCGGCGACGAGTTGGGTGCGGGCGGCGCGTGCACGAACACGGCCTCGGGACCGAACGTGGCGTCGAGGTCGTTGGGACCGAAGCCGCCCGCGTTGAGCGGACCGGAGACGAACTCCCAGAACTCGTCGAAATCCTTGTACACGGCGCGGTCGGGCGAGTACCGGTGCGCGGCCGTGTAGTGCACGTCCGCGGTGAGCCACACCGTCCCGGTGATCCGCCCCGCCTTGATCGCCGACAGCACCTGGGCGATCTCGGATTCCCGGCCCGACGGCGGACCGGGCTCCCCGTTCGCGACACCCTCGAACGCGGTGTCGCCGTCCGGGACCACCACCCCGAGCGGGAGGTCGTTGGCGATGATCTTCCACGTCGCCGTGGACGCACCGAGCTCCCGGATCAGCCACTCCTTCTGGGCCGCACCGAGAATCTGCCCGGCCGCACCGGTGTTGACCCCGTTCGCGTCCTTGTAGGTGCGCATGTCGAGGACGAAGACGTCCAGCAGTGGGCCGTATCCGATCTTGCGGTACACCCGGCCGTCGACCGCGTCGGCCGGCTCGACCGGCAGCCATTCGTGGTACGCCTGGAATGCTCTCTGTGCCAGCACGTCCACGTTCTTCTCCGTGTACGCGGCGAGGTCGAGCACCTCGCCGGGGTACCAGTTGTTGACGGTCTCGTGGTCGTCCCACTGAACGATCTGTGCCACCGAAGAATTGAACCTGCGGTAGTTGTCGTCGGTGAGGTTGTACGCGTACTGGCCGCGGTACTGGTCCAACGTCTGCGCAACCGCGCTCTTCGCCTCGCTGACCGTGTTCCGCCAGATGCGTCCGTCCGGCAGTGTGACGGACTCCTTCAACGGCCCGTCCGCGTACACGACGTCGCCCGAGTGCAGGAACAGGTGCGGGTCGCGCGCGGCCATCGTGTCGAAGACCCGCATTCCCCCGACGTCCGGGTTGATTCCGTATCCCTGGCCCGCCGTGTCCCCGGACCACTGCAACCGAATGTCGCCTGCCGCGCTCGGCGCGGTGCGGAAGACGCCCGTCACCGCCTCCGAGGTGGCACCGTCGTCGCCTTCGAGGGTCACCCGGTAGTGCACCTGCTGCCCTGCGGGAAGCCCGGTCAGCCGCAACCTGCCGGTGCCGTCGGTGTCCGGGGTGAGCAGCCCACCCTCGAATCGCACCGGGTCGGTGAAGGACTCGGTGGCCGAGGTCTCCACGATCATCGTGGCCGGACGGTCGGACCTCGCCCAGACGAGCGCCCCGTCGGCTCGCACGTCCCCGGCCGCGACGCCGTGCGTCAGGGTGGGTCGTTCACGGACCAGCGCCGGACCCGTGCTACCGGAGTCGGAGCACGCGGCGGCGGGCACGGCCAGCAACCCGAGTGCGGTGGAGCGAAGCAGGGTACGGCGGGACAGATACACGAAAACATCTCCTCGGTCGGCGAGCTTCGAGGATGTCCAACCGTGGTCAACGGAAGGTGAACGTCGGATGTGGGAGGCATACTGGATTGGTGACCACAGGAATCGCCCTGTTCGACACGGCCCTCGGCACCTGCGCCATCGCGTGGCGGGCCGCCGGGATCGTGGGCGTGCAACTGCCCGAAGGTTCACCCGAAGCCACCCGGCAGCGGCTCGAACACTGTTTCCCGGATGCGGTGGAGCACCAGCCGCCGGCGCCGGTCCAGCGGGCCATCGACGGAATACGCGAACATCTGGGCGGCGCACTCGACGATCTGCGGTGGATCGACCTCGACTTCGAGGGAGTCCCCGAATTCGACTGCACCGTATACGACCTCACCCGCGCGATCGACCCGGGCACCACGCTCACCTACGGCGAGATCGCGGCGGAACTCGGCAAGCCGGGGGCCGCGCAGGCCGTCGGACAGGCTCTCGGCCGCAACCCACTGCCGGTCGTGATCCCGTGCCATCGCGTCCTCGCCGCCGGCGGGCAGGTGGGCGGATTCTCCGCCGGTGGCGGCACCCTCACCAAGCGCGAACTGCTGGCCCTCGAACACACTCCGGGTTTCGACGACCCGGTGCTGTTCTGACCGTCGCCTGCGGGTCGCCGACGAGTTCACGCGCCAGCGCTGCGGCTGCCGCCATCCTGTCGCCGCCGGGAACCCGGAGGGTCCGGACGACCCGCTGATCCGCCCCGGTCACCCGGGCGCATCCCAGCACGAACGCCTGCCCACCGGCGACGATCGCCCGTTCCACGGCGTGGACGAACGCGTCGACCGTCGACCTCGGGTCACCTTCGAACACCCAGACCCCGAGATCCGTCGACACCACCGCCACGCACCCGCCGGCCTGCGACGAGTCGTGCCCGAATGCCTCCAGGACGGCGGCCGCTGCGTGGAAGCTGTCGTCCCACCGGCCGGCCGGCGCCCGGGTACTCGCTTCGACAGTCCTGATCATCGGCTCGAATGTATCGCAGTCACCCCGGCCCTTCACACCTCGCGATCAACGTCGCGATCCTCCCCTCTCCGATCGCGACCATGTGACGTGCGGCGAGAACCAGTTCGTCGGCTCGGTCGTTGGTCAGCCTTTGATCGATCTCCGCCAGGATGTGCTCCAGAGTGAGACCCTTCGCCGCGATGACCACGGGAAAGCCGAACCGGGCGCGATACCGGGACTCCCGCTCGCGTAGGACGGTGAGTCTTCCGGCCGAACTGGCGACGAGTGCACCGTGCTCGGCGGCGGCATGGGCCGAGTCGGGAGGGTCCGAGAGCGGAAGGTAGTTCGCCAGCGCCGTCGCGACGTCTGCGGGCGTCAGGGACCGCCATGCGTCCGCGGCTGCTGCGAGAAGGTCCTCACGGTCGGCGTACGGGCGTGCGGACAGCACCGCGGTGGCCCAGGTCCGCGACGGCGTACAGATCAGCAGCTCGTTCTCCAGAGCGGACTCGTCCAGGGCGTTGAGCGTGACAACGGCAGTGTCAGGCATGGGCGCTCGCACGCCGATACAGTGCGAGGCTTTCTTCCGCCACCCGGGACGCCTCCCCGGAGGTCAGCCACCGTGGATAGGACGTCACCGCCGCCACCGCGTCGTCCAGGGCGGTGCGGACGAACGCGATCTCCTCCGCGTCGGCTTCGAGCCCGAGTGACTGCAGGAGCACCTCGGCCATACGGTCGGTGGTGAGGCTGTCCCATACCCATTCCTGCCGACCGCCCACCACGGCGGGGCTCACGCACGACGAGACGGGCGGGAACACGTCGGTTCCCCCGGTGATCGCAGCGATGACGTCCCCGGGCATGTGCTTGAGATGGGCATATCCTCCGACCACCGGCTTGAGCGGCGGCAGCCCCACCGAGCTCTCGGACGCGACGAGTTGCGCCAGGGAGGTCAGCTGTTCGACGTGGATCCCGGTGTCGACGCCGTAGAGAACTTCGAGACCGAGAACCACCTCCTCCAGCGCGGCGAAGCCGGCGCGGTAGGACATTCCGGACACCGATACGTCGGGGCTTGCGCCTGCCGTCGCGGCCGCGATGGCCGTGGCGGTGCCGAGTCCGAAGTCGTCGTGCACGTGCATCGTGATCGGCACGTCCTCGACCAGGCGCTCCCGGAACGTGCGGACGAACAGTTTCATCGCCTCCGGGCCGAGACTGCTCGTCGAGTCCATCAGGTCGAGGCGCCGCGCACCGAGTTCGGCGGCGACGTTGCAGGCTGCCACCAGATCGTCGAAGTCGCGGCGGCCCACGTTGGCGAGCGTGATCGTGGCGTCGCAGCCCAGTTCACGCAGGTACTCGAAGAACCTCTCCAGATCCCGGTACTGACGTGACCGGGCGGCGGCCGAGGGCGCCGGGACGATGCCCGGTGCGAACGTGCGCACTCCCCACTCGTGCAGTTGATCGACGGTTTCCGTCATGCCGACCTGCTGGTAGTTCTCTCCGTCCGACAGCAGGGTGTCGGCGTACACGTTGAGCCGGAATCCGAAGTCCCGGGCGGCGACGGCTTGAACGAGTGCCGCTTCGCGCGGCATCGGTGACGCTCCGCCACCCCAGTTGATGTTGATGCTTTCCTCCCGGACCCCCGCCGCACCGAGCGCCGCGGCGATCCGCACGAATCCGTCCATCGATGTGGTTGCGCCTGCGGTGAACAGCGTCTTCCGCAGCGTGCTGTCGATCAGCGCGAACGGTGAAGGCCAGTCGTACTGCGCCTGGACGGTGGCGTCGAAGTTGAAGGGACTCACCCAGTGACTGCCGTCGACGAGGTGGGAGCGCTCAGGATTGATCATGCGAATACCTCTTCGGTGTCGTGGTTTTCGTGATGTCGGGGAAGGTCGGCGGGAAGAGTTCGGCCGGCAGTCTGCGCCGGTGGTCGCGTTCGCCGTAGGCCGCTCGCATGCGTTCGAACAGACCCTGCGCGTGAGCCTGCAGCCGCGACTGGTCGGCGCCGAGGACGACGCCGTCGGCCATGACGGTGCGGCCTGCGACCACCGTCCGGCGGACGTCGCGGGCCGTTCCGTTCATGGTGAGGGTGCGGAGCGGATCGTCGCGGACTCCCATGGCGAAGTCGGCGAGATCGACGACGATGAAGTCGGCACTCGCTCCGGGCTGCAACCGACCCAGATCCGGTCTGCCGAGGGCACGAGCACCGCCGATCGTCGCAGAACGGATGTAGTCGGCTGTGGCACCCGCCGCCAGTGACCCGTCGGCCCGTTTGGCGAGATTGGTGCCGTAGTCGATTCCGCGGACGAGGTCCGGGGGAAACGAGTCGGTTCCCAGCGCGATGTGGACACCCGCCGTTCGGTAGCTGTCGTACGACTCCAGCACGGCCCCGTACCGAATGGACGTCATCGGGCAATGCACGATGGTGACATCCGCCTCCGCCAGGCGCCGCAGGTCCGCCTGCCGACCGCGACTGCCGCCCGGCGCGCCGAGATGGATACCGTGGGGCACCAGCAGGCGCGTCTCCAGAAGTCCGGACGCCTCGAGGAGTTCGACGGGGCGCATCCCGTACCACTCGTCGAGCAGCGCCAACTCCACCTCACCCTGCATGCAGTGCAGTCGCACCACCGTGTCTCGGGCAACCGCCAGCCGAGCGGTCGCCGCCATCAGTTCCCTGGTCAGGGTCTCGATCCTGCAGGGCAGGAGGGCGCCGTGCACGAGGTCGCCGCCGTGGTCGGCGGCATAGTCGAGGAACCGCTCGGCGTCCCGGAGCCCGGCTCGGCCCCGTTCCTCGTCGAACAGCACCGACCGGCGTCCACCGTCGACGACGTTGACGCCGGACCGGTAGGCGGGGCCGAGGTATCCCCGGATTCCGAGACGCTCCGCGATCCGCGCGACCTCGACCATGTCGTCACAGGTCTCCGCCCAGCTGCTGTGAGCCTCGGAGGCGATCGGCATGAAGGTGGTGACACCGTGCCGAAGAAGCTGCGCCAGAGCATATTCGCGGATGACGGCTCGTTCGGGTGCGTCGAACACGTCGTGTCGCCCCGATCGGAAGTAGTCGGCCGACCACTGCTGCCCGAGTGCCAGTTCGGGTGTCGCCCAGGAGTCGAGCAACGCGTGGTCGATGTCGGCCAGCGCATCGAGGTCGATGAATCCCGGCATGATCAGGGCGTCGCCGCAGTCGATCGTCTCGTCGACCGGGCCGTCCCATCCCCGTCCCGCGTGCAGGATCCGCGCGCCCCGATAGACGATCTCTCCGTCGGAGACGAGCACGTGATCGCCGTCGCGATGGGCCAGGACGTGGGCAGCCGTCATCCTGACCACCGGTTCCGTCATGGCACCGTCACCTCGATCGGCTCGTCGAATTCACGCCTGTTGCTTCGCCATCCGGGATCGGTGAGGTGGTGCGCCAGGCCGGCGCGTTCGACGAGCAGTCGGGCGTGCCGGTCCCCCTCGTCCAGTGCCGCCGCCTCGTCGACTCCGCACACGATGCGGTCTTCCATCACCACCGTTCCCCCGACGATCACGGTGTGCACGTCGGCTCCGGTCGCCTCGTAGACGAGGCGATGCACCGGCATCCAGTTGGGTACGAGATGCGGCTTGCGCATGTCGAGAATCGCCAGATCGGCTCGTTTGCCCACTTCGATGGATCCGAGGACGTCGGCCATTCCGAGGACCGCGGCCGCGTCGATCGTGATCATCTCGAGCAACCGGCCCGGTGGCAGCAGGTAGGGATCGTCGGCGAGAAGTTGATTGGCGGCCTGAGCGGCGCGGGCGGCCTGCAGGAGGTCGAAGGGACGCCGCGGCGACGACCCGTCGGTGGTGATCGCAACGGTGATCCCTGCCTGCAGCATCTGAGGGACCGGTGCCCGTCCTCCCGGCGCATGCCCCACGGACGTCCCGGTCTCCGCCAGGATCGCGACCTCCTCGGCGGACAGACCGGTGCAGTGCTGCAGGTGGACGTCCGGCCCGAGGAGCGCATGCTCCCGGTCCTTCGCTGCGAGCCGCACCATGCCACCGAAGGCATCCGAGTGGATGCGGACACCCCAGCGCTCCGCGGCTTCCCTGACCCGGCGCGCCTGGTAGCGATCGTCGTCGGTGAGATGGGTGGCGACGTCGGGTCGCGACGGGTGGGACGGATCGACCGAGGGGACGATCGTGAAAGGGGTCAGGAACACCGACGTGAGATCGCCCTCGTAGCCGTTCACCGTCTCGATCACCGATTCCGCGCCGGACAGCAACTCGTCGAATCCGACCTCGCGTCGACGGGGTACCCCGCCGGACCAGTGCGTGACCGGGTGGGGCAGCGGCAAACCCGCCGGCCCGACACACACGACGTCGCGTATTCCGACCTCCCGGTAGGCGCGTGCGTGAGCCAGTGAGATCTGGGGATCGTCACTGCGGGGGCGTGATCCCATGACGCTGACGCCGCACGTCACTCCGGCGCGGACGCGCTCGAGCGCGGACACGAGTCCGTCGTGATACCAGTACTCCGGTGTCGTGGCGTGGAAGTAGGCCGGTGTGACGGTTCGCATCCAGAACGTCGGGCTGTCGCATCCCAGTGTCTTGATCAGCGAGTGGCCGGCGTGACCGTGGGCGTCGACGAGACCGGGAATCACCAGCTTGCCCCGGCAGTCGATTCGGCGGACGGACGGATCCGTGACGGCGAGGAGCGCGTGGCTGGCACCGACCGCACTGATGAGCCCGCCGTCGATCAGGACGGCGCCGTCGTCGATGATCCGGCGTTCACGGTCCACCGTCACGACCGTGGCTCCGTGCAACAACGTCGCGGTCATGCCGCCGTCCCGCGCGTCATCGTTGCCAGTTCGGACAGTGCAGCGTGCAGTCGCGGCGCCGCGGCCATCACCGGAGGCCGGTCGGGCCGCGCCCTGGCCGACAGGATCGAGAGTTCCCTCAGTGAGACGTCGCTGTTCTGCAGCAGCCACCGTTCGTCACACACCGGCATCTCGAACTCTCCGCGGTGCAGGTCGATCAGGACCGGGGCGCCGGATCCTGTGCCGTCGAGGATGCGGAAGATCGCTCCCCAGTCGATGTCGCCCTCACCGCCCGGGCACAACCGTCGCGCGAGACCGCGACCGGTGAAGGTGATCCACGCGTCGTCGTAGTGAATCCGGGCGACGTGCGGTGCGAGCCGGGCAGTCGCCAGCTCCGGATCCTCGCCTCGCACCGGCAAATTGACCGGATCGAGAGCCACCGCCAGATGATCGGCGCCGACGGCCTCGATGAGCGCGAGAATTTCGTGTGACGTGATCTCCTCATGCGTCTTGACCGCGAGCTTCAGGCCCAGGTCGGTGAGCACCGGGGACAGGTTTCGATACAACTGCGCCGTGGCGTCGAGTTGCTCCGGCCACACGAACGACGCGTCATAGCGGTCGTCCAGCGTCCCCACGACGACCTGGACGTAGTCGGTGCCGAGTTCACCGATAGCCGTCAACGCCTGGCTCAATCCCGCCACCAGGTCGCCCCGCCCCGCTTCACGGAATCGTGTGGTCCGCTCGGCATGCCCGGCGGACACCGTTCCCAGCGCGCAGCTCAGCCGAACGCCGAGGGAACGCCCGTAGTCGGCAAGTGCCCGAAAGACGGCCGGATCGAGTGTGGGCGAAATCGCGAACGGAGAAGCGAACTCCACGTGCCGCAGACCGAGACCCGACGCCGTGCGGATGGTCTCCCGAGGGGTCGAATCCTCGCCCAGCGCACGCGCGCACGCACCGAGGTCACGGCGAACGGTGCCGACGTCGTCGCCGGCGATCACCGCGCCGACTCCGCGAGATTGCCCGCCGCGGTGGTCGATTCGACGGGAAGTCCGTGTTCCGCGCACACGCTCCGCACGTGATCCGCGCTGGACCTGATGTACGACACCGTCTCCGCGTAGCCGTACGGCAGCGCGGCATAGGCGGCGTTGTCGATCCGTTCCCCCGACCGGATCTGCCGATCGTACGACTGCACCATGTCCAGGTACGCCGCCATCTCCTGGACCGTCAGATCGGGGTGGCCGTCCAGGAATTCGGGGTCGAACGCTTCGATGAGCATCGTCCGCCGGGGACGTGGCACGTCGTCGAGCGACTCGTCGTTCTCGATCGTGAGATTGAGCGCCGGATTCGCCGCCGCGAGTACCGGCAATATGCGATGGAAGTCGACGACGCCGGTACCGCACGGGCGCATCTGATAGGCGAGACCACCCTCGGTGTACGTGATCGCGGCGTCCTTGATGTGTGTCTGACGCACGTACGGTGCCAGCCGTTCGGCCGCCCAGACGGGATGTTCGAGGCGTTGAAGCACGTTCGCGGTGTCGAACACGACCCCGACCACGTCCGAGCCGACCGCCTCCACCAGGCGGACCAGTTCGAACGACGTGATCTCCTCGTGTGTTTCCAGGTTGAGGTGAATACCGAGGTCTCGTGCGATCGGAGCCAGTGTTCCGAGGAAACGCGCCGTCGCGGCCAGTTGTTCCGTCCACGTCACGTCGGTCCGGAAGCGGTCGTATGCCCAGCGGCCGCTGTACGCCGATTTGTAGTTCGCAGTGGCCACCCACAGCTCACGGCAATCGATTGCGGCGCACGCTTCCATCATCCGGCGGAAGCCGAGGACGATGTCACCGTCGCCGACGGCGCGCAGCTCCGGCGCCTCCGGGTTCGCGTAGGGATTGACCTTGCCCAGACCGGTCTCCAGGTACATACCCAGTTCGTCTGCCTTGGATCGGATGTCGCGCAATTCACCGGCGTCCAGGGCCGGACTCATATCGAGCACCGTTCGGAAGAACAAGCCGGCCATACCCAGTTCGCCGGCGTGGTCGAGGCTGTTCACGGGACCCCGAGTGCGGCTCTCGGGAATCTTGCGTCCGTCTACACCAATTCGCATGTCTACCTACTTCTGTCAGGGATGATCGATGAGATGAAGGCTGCGTCCCGACGGCCCTCACGGCAGAGTCAGGGCGCCACCGGGAACGGTTCGCCCGGCGCGGGTTAGAACCGGATCGGGAACCGGCACCGCCTCGAGTAGTTCGCGGGTGTATCGGTGACGTGGAGTGGAGAACACCTGTCGGGTGGGCCCCTCCTCCACCACCACGCCGGACCGAAGGACCGCCACCTGAGAACAGAGTTGCTGCACGATCGCGAGATCGTGTGCGATGAACAAGATCGTCACCCCGAGGTCCTCGTGCAGGGACGCCAGCAGGTTGATCACCTGCGCCTGCACCGAGACGTCCAGGGCCGACATCGGTTCGTCGCACACGAGCAGCCTCGGGCGAAGGATCAGGGCGCGCGCGATGGCGATACGCTGCCGCTGTCCACCGGAGAACGTCGCGGGCAATCGGGCCATCGCATCCGGGTCGAGACCCACCTCGATCAGGGTCTGCGCGACCCGATCACGCCGCTCCGCGCGGGTACGGGCCAGGCGGTGGACGACGAGCCCCTCGCCGACGATCTGTTCCACCGTCATCCGAGGGTTGAGGCTGGCGTACGGATCCTGCGCGACCAACTGGACGTCGCGTCGAAACCGGCGCAGCTCTCCGCCCCGAAGCGCATGGACGTCGCGCCCTTCGAAGGTGACGGTCCCGGAGTCCGGTCGCTCGAGCCGCACGATGCACTTGATGAGCGTGGACTTGCCGGAACCGGATTCGCCGACCAGTCCGAACGTGCCGCCCTCGGGCACCGACAGGTACACGTCGTCGAGTGCCTTGCTGCCGCGGGATCCTCCGAAAGTCTTGTTCAGACCTCGGATGTCGAGAAGGGGTGTCCCGTTCATCAGTTTCGGCTCCCTCGATCGAGATGACAGGCGCGGCGTCCACCGTCAGCGGTCGCCGTCATCGATGGGGTTTCACTCGCGCAGCGGTCCATCGCGACAGGACATCGCGGATGGAACGGGCAGCCGGCGGGCCGCAGCGCCGGTGACGGAGGCGCACCGGGAATGGTGGTCATCCTGGCGAGCTGAACATCCAGCCTCGGCACTGCGGCGAGCAGTCCTGCGGTGTAGGGGTGCAGAGGGTCCGCGAACAGTGCGCGGACCGGGCGATCCTCCACGATCCGCCCCGAGTACATCACCGCGACACGGTCGGCGAGTCCGGCGACGACCCCGAGGTCGTGCGTGATCAGCAGGAGTCCGAGCCCTCGTTCACGGGTGACCTCGTCGAGCAGGTTCAGCACCTGCTGTTGCACTCGGACATCGAGCGCTGTCGTCGGCTCGTCGGCGATCAGAATCTCCGGCTCCCCGATGAGTGCCATCGCGAGGACCACCCGTTGCCGCATACCCCCGGAGAATTCGTGCGGATAGGCGCCGAGTCGTTCGTGTGCACGCGCGACCCCGAGTTCACTCAACACCTCGGCAGCCCGTCGAAGTGCGTCCTTTTTCCTGACGCCGCGTTGCCGCAGCGGCTCACTCACCTGCGCGCCGATGGTCTGCAGCGGGTCGAGAGCGCCCATCGGGTCCTGGAACACCATCCCGATGCGACTACCCCGGATCGCGGCGAGGCGGCGTTCGGTCTGCGCCAGGATCTCGGTGTCGCCCAGCCGAATCGAACCGCCGATCGTCAGTGCGCCGTCCAAACGCATGAGTGCGCGTGCCGTCACCGACTTTCCCGAACCCGATTCTCCCACCAGAGCCACGCGCTCGCCCGCCGTCACCGTGAGATCCACGCCGTCCACCAACCGGACGGACGTGCCACCCGGCTCGGTGTCGATGGTCAGCCCGGAGATCCGGAGGAGTGCGGTGCGCTGAGCTACTTCTGTCGTCATGATCGATCACACTCCTTGTCGTGCGGGGTCGCGCCGCTCGTGCAACATGTCACCGAGCAGCCCGAAGGCCGCGGCCGTGATGACGATCGCGATGCCCGGCACGAGCGCAGCCCACCAGGCCGTCGACAGATAGTCACGTGCGCCGGCGACGGCCGCGCCCCACTCTGCGCTCGGCGGCTGCGCACCGACACCGATGAACGACAGACCCGCGAGCACCAGGACGGTATTGCCGATGTCCCCCGCCCATTTGACGGTCATGACGTCGAGCGAGTTCGGCAGCACGTGCCGTGTCATCAGGCGCCATCGGCTGACCCCGAGGACCACTGCACCGTCCACGAACGGCGACGCCATCGTCTCGCGCATCACGCCGCGCAGCAGTCGCGCCGTGTACGGCCAGCCGGTGGCGATCATCGCGATCAGGGCGCTGCTCAGGCTCGGACCGAGTGCGGCGGCGATACCCAGTGCCACGACGAGTCCGGGGAGAGCGAACCCGATGTCCGTCACCCGCATGAGAGTTTCGTCGACCCACCGTCCTCCGACGGTGGCCATCGTGGCGAGCACCGTTCCGATGAGCGAGTACGCGGCGACGACCAGAACGGCGGACAGCACCGACGACCGGGCACCCGCGATCGTGCGCCACAGCACGTCTCGCCCTTGGTCGTCGGTCCCCAGCCAGTGGTCGCTGCTGGGAGCGGCAAGGGCGTTCGCGATGTCCGACCGGTAGACGGATTCGGGTGCGACCCACGGACCGACGACGGCGAGTAGCACGATCACGGCGACGGTACCGACCACCACACTGTCGAGCAGTCCCCATCGCGATCGGCGTCGACGACCGCGGATCGACGCGGATCGCCATCGGCCGGCCAGTCCGGCCACTCCGGTGACATTCGCTGCAAGACTCATCGGACTCACTGCACCTTTCCGGGTGTGCGCAGCCGGGGGTCGTGGGCCAGCTGGAGCATGTCCACGATGAAATTCGCGACGACGACGATCACACCGATGACCGTGACGGTGCCGATGACCGCGGTGATGTCCTTGCGACTCACCGCATTGGAGAGGTAGTCACCGACCCCGGACAACCCGAAGACGGATTCCACGAAGATCGCGGAACCGACCAGCATGCCGATCTCGATGCCGATGATGTTCAGAAGCGGTCCGGTCGCGTTGGGAAGTGCGTGCCGGGTCCACAACCTCAGGGTGGGAACACCTTTCGCTCGGGCAACTGTCATGTGATCGCGGCTCCGGACCCGGAGGAGATCGGCACGGAGGGCCCGGAACATCTGTGCTGCGACGGCGACGGAGAGCACGAACGCGGGCAGCATCAGGTGCTGAAACGCATTGCTGAACGCGGCGAAGTCTCCGGCGAGGGCGGCGTCGACGAGTGTCATCCCCGTTCGGTGCGGGACTTCGACGCCCACCGAGATGCGTCCCGAGATCGGCAGGATCTGCAACCAGGAGCCCAGCACCCATTGCAGCATCAGCGCGAGCCAGAAACCGGGCAGCCCGAAGGCGACGATCGCACCGACGCGGCTGACCTTGTCGAATCCTCCTCGTGATCGCGCCGCCGCGACCGTCGCCATCGGGACCGCGAAGGATACCGCGAGCACCATTGCGAGAAGAACCAATTCGAGCGTTCCGGGCAGGCGTGCGAGGACGTCGTCGAGCACGGGCTGACGGGTGGAACTCGAGGTGCCCAGATCGCCGTGGAGCATCCGGCCGAGATAGTCGAAATACTGCACGGCCGCCGGCTTGTCGAGACCCAGCTGACTACGCACCTCTTCCACCTGTTCCGGAGTGGCGCTCTCCCCCGCGGCCACCTGAGCCTCGTCCCCGGGAATCACCTTGGTCATGGCGAAGACGATGGTGGCCAATCCGACCAGGGTGAGGAGCGCTGCGCCCAGTTTGCGGCCGAGAAACGCCGCCGGCGCCGTGACACGGTTTACTGCGCGAGGCAGGTCGAGTGTGGTCATCGGGTACTCCCTCACGCCACGCGAATCGCGGGAACCCAGACTCCGCTGCCCACAACCGCCGGACCGACACCGGTCACCCTGTTGCTGTGAGCGGTGGTCTGCCCCAGGGTGTACATGTTGACGGCCACCGCGTCGTTGCGAATATCCTCTTGAGCCTGCTTGTACAGGTCGCACCGCGCCTCGGCGTCGGAGGTCTCGGCCGCCCGGCCGAGCAACTCGTCCACCGTGGGATTGCTGTATCCGGATTT
Source organism: Rhodococcus sp. JS3073 (assembly GCF_026810085.1). NCBI lineage: Bacteria > Bacillati > Actinomycetota > Actinomycetes > Mycobacteriales > Nocardiaceae > Rhodococcus > Rhodococcus sp. JS3073. The sequence continues at coordinate 1,901,146 of NZ_CP113951.1, forward strand.
GTTCGTTCCGACCTGGTCCGACTTGTACGTCTTGACCAGCATCACTCCGGGGTCCGGGTACTGCGCGAAGTCGGTGGCGAGCATCATCTGCGGAATCGAGTCGGGCGACTTCAGAGCCGACAGATAGTCCGCGTACGCGATGGGCTCGAGATCCAGCGTGACACCGATCTGCGCGAGGTTGGACTGCAGCAGCGTCGCTTCGCGTTCCTGCTCCTTGAAGACGGGCTGAAACTTCATGGTGAGGGTCAGATCGGACATCCCGGCGTCGGAGAGCAACTTCTTCGCCCGATCGAGATCCTGCCCGTAGGCGGGCATCTCCGGCCGGCACGAGAACTGTCCGGGCAGCGGGCCGGTGGCGATGCTGCCGTTGCCACCCCGAATCGTCTCGAGGCCACCGGTGTAGTCGTACGCCATCTGGACGGCCTGCCGTACGGCCTTGTTCGCCGTCGGCCCGTTCATCACGTTGAAGAAGATGTTCGCCTGCAGGTTGACCGGCTGACTCTGCACCGTCACACCGGAGAAGCCGTTCAGCGCCTCGGCGTCGGCGTTGGTGAGCCCGAACGACACATCGATGTTGCCGGCCTTCAGTTCCGCACTCTGCGTGGCGCTCTCGTCGATTCGCCGATAGACGAGCGCGGCCGGACGCCCCTCGCCGCCCGCCCAGTAGTCGTCGAACCGTGTCAGCGTGTACGTGTCGGCGCCGCCCGGGCCTGCCAGCACGTAGGGCCCGGACCCGGCATCGTGGCCCGCGAGGTACGCCTGCCCCCGGTCGGTCCCCTCGTTGGCTTTCACCAGGGCCGAGTTGAGGATGTAGATCTTTGAGAGAGCGCCCAGGAACAGCGAGTTCGGTTCCGTCAGTTCGATCGTCAGGCTCTGCGGGCCGGTGACCGTGGTACCCAGGTATCCGGTCATCTGGCCGGCAATGCCCTGGCCCAGTGCCGCCGTCCGATCGAGCGTGTACCGGACGTCCTCGGCGGTGACTGGGGCACCGTCGTGGAAGGTCGCCGCGCGCAAGGTCATCTGGATCGATCGCGCATCCGGGGACGGGGCGAACTCGGACGCCAGCTGACCGACGATCTCGTTGTCGGCGTCGTAGGTGACCAGAGTGTCGTACAACGCCTGGTCGACGAAGTTCGTCTGAGCGTAGTCGGCGCGGATGGGGTCGAGTGTGGCGATCTGATTCTGGTAGGCCAGGACGACGGGCCGGTCGCCCGGTCCCCCGCCGGCGTCGGTCCTGGCCGCGCTGGTGCACGCCACCAGGGAGGAGGTGACCGCCAGGCCGATCAGCGCGTACCCGAAACCCTTGCGAGCAAGCTTTATTCGTTCAGTGAACACGGGATTCCTTCCGAATGGAGAGGGTAGTTCCGAAGCTTTCGACGAAGTGAGCGGCGACCGAATTGCGCCACACTGCGCTGCCGGGCCGGATGTATATGGTCTACCAAGTGCGGAACCCGAGCGCCAAGCGTGGAGCGTTACATTCGGGTTAATCCCTCTGACCAGCACCATCGTGAAACGCGTCCAGTGGTCGACTTCAACTTGGTATGCCATGATCGGTTCATGACGGTGAACCTGAACGGCGAGAGCGGGGTCGCGGAATCCACGACGCCGACTCTGGGCACGGGCGTGGCCGGCGGACTGTCGGACGTGCCGCTCCCGAAGCAGATCTATTCGGTGATTCGCGAGCGCATCATCTCGGGCGCCTACCCACCCGGCAGTCGCCTGCGGGAGCGCGAATTGTCGCAGGAGTTCGACGTCTCGAGGGTCCCGCTCCGCGAAGCGTTGCCGCAGTTGGAATGGGACGGATTCATTCAGATCCTGCCCCGGCGGGGCGCGGTCGTGACTCAGCTGTCACTACGTGACATCGAGGAACTGTTCGACGTGCGGTTGGCGTTGGAACCGTACGCGGCACGATGCGCGGCCGAGAACGTCGCTCGGGGTGCATCCATGGAGGAACTGCTGTCGACGATGGCGCGCACCGAGGAATTGATCGGAAACGACGAACCGCTCCTGATCCCGGCGGTCAACGCGCGGTTCCACATGGACGTCGTCGAACTGTCCGGCAACAAGCTACTCGTGTCGGTGATGAATTCGCTGATGGGCCGGGTCCACTGGTTGTTCCGGCTGACGTGGCACCACAATCCCGCCGTGTCGTGTGCAGCGCATCGGGAACTCGTCGAAGCGATCCGCAGCGGAAACGGGAGACTGGCGGAAGCCAGCGCGTTCGCTCACATAGAGCACGGGCGCAAGCCGACGTTGGAGCGCCTCGCGGCGTCCCTGCCGGCAACCCTGTAGGTCACAGCGCCACCTACCCGTCGCCCGATGTCACATCGGTTCGATCTGACAGAACCGCGGTGACATCGGGCGACGGTAAGTGAAACGAAGAGTGAGCGGACTACCGCACCACGTCGCGGCGGACGATGGTCTCGTCGCGGCCGGGGCCGACGCCGATGCAGGAGATGTACGCACCCGACAGTTCCTCGAGGCGCAGGACGTAGTTCTGCGCGTTCTTCGGGAGCTCCTCGAACGTCCGGGCGTGGGAGATGTCTTCCCACCAGCCGGGCATTTCCTCGTAGATCGGCTTCGCGTGATGAACGTCGGTCTGCGACATGGGCATCTCGTCGTACCGCACGCCGTCGACGTCGTAGCCGACGCAGATCGGGATGGTGTCGAGGCTGCTGAGCACGTCGAGCTTGGTGAGGAAGTAGTCGGTGATGCCGTTGACACGCGTTGCGTAGCGGGCGATCACGGCGTCGAACCAGCCGGTGCGACGGGCACGGCCGGTGGTGACACCCACCTCGCCGCCGGTCTTGGCGAGGTATTCGCCGTTCTGGTCGAAGAGTTCGGTCGGGAACGGACCCGAGCCGACGCGGGTGGTGTACGCCTTGAGGATGCCCAGCACCGTCGTGATCTTGGTGGGTCCGATGCCCGAACCGACCGCTGCGCCACCGGACGTCGGGTTGGACGACGTCACGTACGGGTAGGTGCCGTGGTCGACGTCGAGGAGCGTGCCCTGCGAACCCTCCAGCAGCACCGTCTCGCCGCGCTCGAGTGCCTCGTTGAGCTGCAGACGCGTGTCCGCGATGCGGTGCTTGAAACCGTCGGCCTGCTCGAGCACCTCGTCGACGACCTGCTGCGGGTCGAGGGCCTTGCGGTTGTAGATCTTGACGAGCACCTGGTTCTTGAACTCGAGTGCCGCCTCGACCTTCTGGGTGAGGATCTTCTCGTCCAGCACGTCCTGCACCCGGACGCCGACACGCGCGAGTTTGTCCTGGTAGCAGGGCCCGATGCCGCGGCCGGTGGTGCCGATCTTCTTGGCCCCGAGGAAGCGTTCGGTCACCTTGTCGATGGCAACGTGGTACGGCATGATCAGGTGCGCATCGGCCGAGAGCAGCAGGCGGCTGGTGTCCACGCCCCGCTCCTCGAGTCCGGCGAGTTCGGTGAGCAGCACTCCCGGGTCCACCACGACACCGTTGCCGATGACGTTCGTGACGCCCGGAGTGAGGATTCCGGACGGGATCAGATGCAGAGCGAACTTGTCGCCGTTGGGAAGAACCACTGTGTGTCCGGCGTTGTTACCGCCCTGGTAGCGCACCACCCACTGCAGGCGTCCGCCCAGTAGATCGGTAGCTTTGCCCTTGCCCTCGTCGCCCCACTGGGCGCCGATCAGGACGATTGCCGGCATGACGTTGTCTCCTACGGTCGACGTACAGTCGTATCCGACTGCGTGGTCCTGCCGTTCGTAGGCAGTGGCCGGGGGAACAGTCTAGCCGAGGGCACGGAGAACAGACCCCACAGTACGGCTGGGGAGGCCATGTCGGGCGTGCCACTAGGATGATCCGAAAGGGAAGCTGCGGAAATCGCGGCGGGACATCCGGGCGAGGAGTGGCGTTGACCCCCGTAGTGCTCATATGCGGCGACGTGCCGCTTCCCCTACCTCTGGGCTCCATTTCGACCTCCAGCGCACCCGCCGTCCCGGACAAGGACGACTTCGACGAGGTCTTCTCCAAACTTCAGGTGGTCGTGGATCCGCGGCTGATCGTGGTGGGCAGTGACGCCGCCTTCGCGGCCACCCTCACCCGGTTGATGCGCACCGAACGCCTGCACATCGAGCTCGCGTACGTCGCGGAGCATCGTTCGGAGGCGACGGACGCCTACCACCTGTCCTCCGGCGCCCGCGGCGCCCGCACCGCGCTGAAGGGAACGGCCAAACCGGTCCCGCTCATCCGCGACGACGCGGGGATCGCGCTCGTCGGGTGCGCCACCGTCACGGGCCCGGACGGGGGCCCCCTCGTCGGCGAGGCCTACGTCGACGACACCCGGCTGTTCTCGGGGACGACGACGAGCATGAACGTCACCCCGACCCCCCGGATGCCCGGTCTGCGGGCGTCGGTCGAACCTCGCCGGCGCTGGCTGCCCCGCCGCTGGGTCGAGGGTCGCGCCGTGCAGCTCGGGTCGCCCGCCGCGGCGCTCGACCGCGACGGTGTGCCGAACCCGCGCGAGGTCAAGCGTTCGACGTTCTACCGCCACGACCAAGAGTGGTTGCTGGTCCGATGAGCCTGCCCCGGGCGCGGACCACCGCGGTCCGTCCCAGTCCGGTGTTCCTCCTGGTCGTCGCCGTCGCAGTCGCCGGCGGTGTTCTCGCGTGGCGTGCCGAACCGGCGTCGGTGCTCGGCCACGTCGGGGTGTTCCTGCTGGTGGTCGCGGGATGGGTGGTGACGCTCTGCCTGCACGAGTTCGCGCACGCGTTCACGGCATGGCGGCACGGCGACACCGACGTCGAGGTGCGCGGCTACCTCACGCTCAACCCGGTGAAGTACAGCCACCCGCTGCTGTCGATCGGTCTGCCGGTGCTGTTCATCGCGCTCGGCGGGATCGGGTTGCCCGGCGGCGCCGTGTACCTGCGCACCGGGCTGTTCTCGCCGAAGGTGCAGGCACGGGTGTCGCTCGCCGGACCCGCGGTGAATCTGGTGTCCGCGATCGTCCTCCTCGTGGTGATCCGCTGGTTCGGGCTGGGCGGCGACCACCTGGTGTTCTGGACGGGACTGAGCTTTCTCGCGTTCCTGCAGGTGATGGCCACCGTGCTCAATCTCCTGCCGGTTCCCGGGCTCGACGGCTATGCCGCGCTCGAGCCGTTCCTGTCGCCCCGCACCCGCAGGTCCGTCGACCAGTTCAAGCCGTACGGGCTGCTGATCCTCGTGGCGCTGCTGTTCGTGCCGTCGATCAACGTGGTGTTCTTCGACGTCATCTACCGGCTGTTCGAACTGTCCGGTGTGCCGGAGATCTACGCCCAGTACGGCAACCGTCTGATGCGCTTCTGGCTTTGACCCGTGAGTACTTGTCAACCGCGGGCGGTTTGTGCTGTCTACGTAGATGTGAGACACGGGTGTCTACGTAGATGTGAGACAGATTTTAGGCGGGGCGGAGTTTGCCTTGGTAGCGCTTGGTGTGGTCGAGGTGTAGGTGGCCGATCACGTCGCCGTCGGTGGTGTAGGCGGTGACGTGGTCGTCGTCGCGCAGCAGGGTGACGGTCTGTCCGGCCATCTTTCGGCCGACGCTCAGGCGGGCGCGGGAGTCGACGCACACGGTGCCGGTGGAGGAGACGACGAGGGCGTGCACGGTGGCGTCGTGTTGGATCGGAAGGTGCTGTGGCCCACCGTGGATCGCCGCATTCCGCCAGGCCTGCAGCGGTGGCATCTTGACGGCGCTGTGCGGGCGTTCGGTGTTGTAGAACCGCTGGTAGGTCTCGCACAGTTGCTGCAGTTCGGCGGTGGTGGCCGCGGTGGTGGGCCGTGCGGCCAACCATTGCTTGAAGGTGCGGTGGTGGCGTTCGACCTTCCCGCAGGTCTGCGGGTGATACGGGGTGGAGTGGATCAGCCGGGCCCCGGCCTGCTCCACGACCCGGGTGAAGCCGGAGATGCCGCCCTTGGTGCGGCGGGAGGTGAACGCGCTGCCGTTGTCGGCGAGCACCAACGCCGGGATCCCGAAGCCGGTGAACGCGGCGGTGATCGCCGCGATCGCCCCGGCGGCGGTCTCGGCGTCCGCGACCCGGGTGGCGACCAGGGTGCGGGTGCAGTCGTCGAGGACCTCGAAGACGACGACCTTCTCGCCGGTGGCCAACCGGACCTGGGTGGCGTCGATCTGGTAGCAGTCGCGGGGGTTGCGGTAGCAGAACCGGCGGTACGACGATTCCGGGCGTTTCTTCGGTTCCGGGATCACCAGGTCGTAGCGGGAGAGGATCGTGTTGATCGTGGCCCGGGACGGGATGGTCCAGCCCTCGGCGGCCCAGTGGTGTTTGTCGGCGACGGCCTGCAGGTGGTAGGCGATGGTGTCGGCGCCGCGCTCGTGGTGGGGCAGGTTCAGGCGGAGCCGCACGATTTCGATCTCGACCGGTAGTGGGGTGGCGTGTGGGCAGGAGGTGGGCCGGCGGGACCGGGTGGTCCACCGGCCCTCCTCCTCGATCCGTTTCTTGTGTCGGTAGGCGGTGGCGCGGGAGATCCCGTGGTCGGCGCACCAGCGGGCGAAGTTCCCGTCGAACATGTCGGCGCCGGTGGCGTGGGCGAGCACCAGCAGGGCGTGTAGCAGGTCCATGACGGCATCCGTTCCGGTCATGAACCAAGTTCACGACCAGTCAGGTGCCTCACACCTCGTCGACGGCAGCGTGTCTCACATCTGGGTAGACATCATCTGTCTCACATGTCCCCAGACTCAACAAACCGCGGGCGGTTGACAAGTACTCACGGGCGGGACGCATCCTCTTCGGTGAAGTTGGGGGTCAGCCGCAGTTCCGCCAACGGCACCTCCCGGTCGGGACTGCGGACCTCGACGCGCACGGGTTCGCCGGTCGCGTCGTCCGCCAGTCCGATCGGCGGCCCGTACTTGCCCTGGAGGTACTTGTCGCCCCACTGCATCAGCGCGAGCACAGCGGGCAGCAGGTCGCGCCCCTTCTCGGTGAGCACGTATTCGTAGCGGGTGCGCTGCCCGGGCTCCTTGTAGGGTTGCCGCTCGAACAGGCCCTCGGCGGTCAGTTCACGCAGCCGGGATGCCGCGACCGCCTCGGTGATGCCGACCCGTTTCGCGAAGTCGTCGAATCGCGTGGTGCCGTAGTAGGCCTCGCGCAGGATCAGGACGGCCGAACGCGTGCCGATGACGTCCATCGCCTTGCCGATGGAGCAGTGTGTCGCCCGCCAGGTGTCGCGATCTGCGAGAAAGCCGTCCAACCGTGCCGCGTCCATGCACCTCAGCATAGCTGACTTGCAGACTCCATAGTCAGCGGTCACAGCCTCCAGGACAGATGCGAAAGCCCGCTGGCGTCGAGTTCGAGCCCGCGCGGAGTCGACACCAGCCGCAGCAGCACCTCCTGACATCCCGGGCACCGCACGACGACACCGGGCGCACGCGTGTAGACGTGCACGGCCGCCATCGGTCCGTCGAGACCGCAGAACCGGCACTGCCCGGTCGCCGCGGTGAGGTCGTGAACGAAGATCTCCGCGAACGGCCCGCCGAGAACGTTCCCGTCCTCGAAGTCGTTGCCCTGCAACGTACTCATCGACAATTCCTTCCTCCGGTCACGGCCCCGAGGGACCGAACCGCTCGGTCTTGATGTCGTCCGGCGAGTGCCCGAGCGAGAGCAGCAGGCGAGCCGCCTCCTCGACGAATCCGGTGGGCCCGCACACGAAGCAGCGCGGCGCGAAGTCCGCCGGCCATCCCCACGCCGCGAGATCGGCGGCACTGATCCGCCCCGCCGGGCGCCGCGGCGAGTCCTCGCGGGTGTGGAGAACGACCGTTTCGACTCCCCCGTCGCCGCTCCCGGGCCTGTTCAGCTCGTCCGCGAACAATTCGTCGGCCCGCGTCCGGAGGGAGTACACGAGCCGGAACGGCGTGCGGTCGTGCCGGAACCGCCGCTCGCGAATCATCGACATCAACGGCACGACGCCCGATCCACCCGCGACGAGAAGCACCGGCGCGCCGCCACCCTCGCGCGGCGACCACACGAACCAGCCGCCGATCGGTCCGCGCACCTCGATCAGATTGCCCGCGGCGAAAATATCGGTCAGATACGGAGACACCTCACCATCCGCCACCCGCTGGACGACCAACTGCAGTCGCCACCCACCCGGTGAACGTTCGGCCGGCGACGCCAGCGAGTAGCTCCGTTCGGTGGTGTACCCGTCGGGGCCGGTCAGGCGGAGATCGACGTGCTGCCCGGCGCGGTGCCCCGGCCAGTCCGGAACCTCGAGGACCAGGGCCCGCGCACTCGCCGTCTCGGGCCACGACTCGACGAGTTCCGCCACTCGCCAGCTGAGCACGGCGCGGCCCAACAGCTCACTGGTCACCCTGGTACCTCTGCTCCCGCCACGGGTCGCCGCGATCGTGGTAGCCGAGTTGTTCCCAGAATCCCGGGACGTCCTGGGTGACGAGCTGAATCGACCGAACCCATTTCGCGGACTTCCACAGGTAGAGATGGGGCACGAGCAGACGGGCCGGACCCCCGTGCACCGGCGCGAGCGGCGCGCCCTCGTAGGTGTGCGCGATCCACGCCTTGCCACCGAGGATGTCGGCGACGGGGAGGTTCGTGGTGTAACCGCCGTCGCATCCGACGAGGACGAATCCTGCGGACGTCTCGACGTCCGCGAACAGGGTGTCGAGGGAGACGCCCTTCCACGAGGTTCCGAACTTCGACCATCGCGTGACGCAGTGAAGGTCGACCGTCGGCCGCTCCTGCGGGAGCTTCATGAATTCGGCCCACGACCACTCGTGGCGCCGGCCGGTCTCGTCGGTCACGGTCAGCGTCCACGTGTCGGTCGGGACGCGGGGCGTCGGTCCCGCCGAGAGGACCGGGAAGTCCCCGACCTCGTACTGCCCGGGCGGAAGAGAATGCTCGCTGCGAGGCCTGCCGTGGAAGCCGGGGGTCAGAACAGCCATGCCTCACGTTAGGACTGCCACGGGATCTCTGCAGCGCAAACCGTCGATCCGAGGCGTCCGTCACACCTGACTTGCCATAGCCATAGTCAGGTGTACATTGCTGACTATGGCCCTCAATAGTCAGGTGCGTGAGAAAGTACGGCTCGGCCCACTCCTCACCGTCCTCTCCGGCGCGTCGTTCGTCGCCAGCCTCGATCTGTTCGTCGTCAACGTCGCGTTCGGCGACATCGCGGCGAGCTACCCCGGCTACGGCCTCGGCGACCTCAGCTGGGTGCTGGGCGGCTACGCGATCGTGTTCGCCGCACTCCTGGTTCCGCTCGGACGCTGGGCCGACCGCGTCGGCCGCCGGCGCGGATTCCTTCTCGGGCTGGCGCTGTTCACGGCGGCCAGCGCGGCGTGCGCGCTGAGCCCCTCACTGTGGCTGCTCGTCGCCTTCCGACTTCTCCAGGCCGTCGGTGCGGCCGCATTGACCCCCGCCGGCCTAGGACTGCTGATCAGCACGGTCCCCGAGGCCAAGCGTGCGGGCGCGGTCCGGATCTGGGCCGCGTCGGGCGCCGCGGCCGCGGCCTTCGGACCCGTGGTGGGTGGTCTGCTCGTCGAGGCGTCGTGGCGCTGGGCCTTCCTGATCAACGTCCCCATCGGTATCGCCTTCCTGATCGCCACCGTCCGGTTGGTCCCCGACTTCCGTCCGACCGCCCGCGACACCGACCTCGACCTGTTCGGCGCTGTCCTGCTGACCGTCGGCATCGGCGCCCTCGCACTCGGGCTGGTCCAGGGGCCCGACTGGGGATGGGGGGACCCCCGAATCGCGATCGCGTTCACCGTGGCTGCCGCGTCCGTCGCACTGTTCTGGTGGAGCAACAGCCGGCAGCGCGAGCCCCTCATCGAACCCGCCATGCTGAAGGTGCGCACGTTCGCCTGGTCGAACGTGACCGCCCTCGCGTTCAGTGCTGCCTTCGCGGCCGGCCTGCTCGCGAACATCCTGTGGTTGCAGCAGGTGTGGGGGTACTCCGCGCTGCTGACGGGTCTCGCTATCGCGCCGGGCCCGTTGATGGTGCCGGTGTTCGCCATCGTCGGCCAGTTCCTGTCCCGCAGATTCTCGGCCGGAGCGCTCACCGCGGCGGGCAGCGCCCTCTGGGCGGCCGGCGCCGTACTCGTTCTCTCGTCCGTCGGGATGGAACCGCAGTACGCGTCGGAACTGCTGCCCGGCTGGATGATCGCCGGTGTCGGGGTCGGACTGGCGTTGCCGACGATTCTGTCGTCCGCCACCGCCGGACTACCGCAGTCGCGCGCGGCCACCGGTAGCGCCGTCGTCACCATGAGCCGTCAGATCGGAACCGTGCTGGGTGTGAGCATGCTGGTCGCCCTCCTCGGTACGACCGCCGGTTACGAAGACACCCACTCCGCATTCCAACTCGCCTGGTCGGCGGTGGCCGTGATGGCCGTCGTCGCCGCACTCGCCGCCTCAGGGATGAACCCACCCCGTGAGTACTTGTCAACCGCCCGCGGTTGACAAGTACTCACAGCACCGAAAGGAACCGTCATGAGAGACGCCGTTATCGTCGAGGCCGTCCGCACGCCGATCGGCAAGGGCAAGCCTTCGGGCGCCCTGCACGGAGTGCACCCGGTCGACCTCCTCGCCCACAGCCTGTCGGCCCTCGTCGAGCGCACGGGAATCGATCCCGCACTGATCGACGACGTCATCGGCGGCACCGTCACCCAGGTCGGTGACCAGAGCCAGAACATCACCCGCAGTGCACTTCTGGCCGCCGGATTTCCCGAATCCGTGCCCGGCACGACCGTCGACCGGCAGTGCGGCAGCAGCCAGCAGGCCGTTCACTTCGCCGCGCAGGGCGTGATGTCCGGCGCCTACGACATCGTCGTCGCCGCCGGTGTCGAATCGATGGGCCGAGTTCCGATGGGGTCCAGCAGCATCGGACGCGAATCGATGGGCGTGGGCTTCGAGCGCCGCTACCCCGACGGTCTGGTCCCGCAGGGCATCAGCGCCGAACTCATCGCCGCCCGGTGGGGACTGTCGCGCACCCAGCTGGACGAGTTCGCCCTGCGCAGCCACCAGAAGGCCGCGGCGGCAACGAGTGCCGGGAACTTCGCGAAGGAACTCGCCGTCCTGCCGGAGCTGACCGTCGACGAGGCCATCCGGCCGGACACGACACTGGAAACTCTCGCCGGCCTGCGACCCGCCTTCCGCAGCGACTTCTACGGGGAGCGATTCCCACAGATCGACTGGTCGATCACCGCGGGCAACAGCAGTCCCCTGTCGGACGGAAGTGCGGCGCTCATGATCACCACGAGTGAGATCGCGGGACGTCTGGGACTGCGGCCCCTGGCCCGGCTCCACAGCTTCTCCGTCGTCGGCGACGACCCGCTGATGATGCTCACCGCCGTCATTCCCGCGACACGCAAGGTACTGCAGCGCAGCGGGCTCGACATCTCCGACATCGACCTGTTCGAGGTCAACGAGGCCTTCGCGCCGGTGGTCCTGGCCTGGGCCGCAGACACGGGAGCCGACCTGGACCGCGTCAACGTGCACGGCGGTGCGATCGCGCTCGGGCATCCGCTGGGGGCCAGCGGCGCCCGGATCATGACCACGCTGGTGAACGCGATGGAGCAGCGCGGGGCCCGGTTCGGACTGCAGACCATGTGCGAGGCAGGCGGACTCGCCAATGCCACGGTGCTCGAACGACTCGGGTGACGCGGCAGTAGTCCGCCTCAGCCGTTCCGGCGGGCGATCGCGTCTCCCACCGCACGCAGCGATTCGCGCAGCGAGTGCGGCTGGAGCACTTCGACTCCCCCGCCGAGAACGGTCAACTGGTCGAGTGCCACGTCCTCGGCCTCGAGCAACAGGTCGACGGTTACCCAGCCCTCGTCGTCGGGCGGTCCGGGTTCGACGCGTGCGGCCTCCACACCGACCACCTGGGGCAGCCGGCGCCACGACGCGGGCGAGAGCCGCACCCGGCACCGGAATCGCAGGAGCGCACGATCGAATTCGGCCACCGACGCCGTCCACCACGCACCCAGATCGAAGTCATCCGGCCGCACCGCCGGTTGCCTCAGCACGGTCGCGCCGCTGATCCGCGACACCCGGTACGACAGCGTCCGTCCGCGATGCTGCGCAACGAGATACCAGACACCGGCCTTCGCCACCAACCCCAGAGGGTCGAGAGTTCGTGCCGCGGAACGGCTCCCCTTGCGGTAGCGGATGCCGAGGCGCCGACCCTCGAGCACCGCCGACGCCACCACCGGGAGATCACCGGTGTCGCGCGGCCCGGCGAACCAACCGGGGGCGTCGACGTAGAGCCGGTCCCGCCACAGCTGAGCCCCGGCGCGCAGCGGGACCGGCAACGCCCCCAACAGCTTCGACTGCGCCGCAGCGGTGACGTCGCGAAGTCCGAGATCGTCGGCGATCGACGGGACGCCGAGCAACATCAACGCGGACGTCTCCGCCCCCGTCATGCCGCCGAGTTTCGACTGCCAGCCGTCGAGCAACCGGATTCCGCCACCGGGTCCGCTCTCCGTCCACAACGGCACGCCTGCCGCCGACAACGCCGTGACGTCGCGATACACGGTGCGGACCGAGACCCCGAGTTCGTCCGCGAGTTGCTGCGCGGTGGCCCCGCGGCTGCCTTCCAGACGAAGCATCACCTCGACGAGCCGACTCGAACGCATGCTCCGATTCTAGTGAGAATCCCTGACAGGAGATGTCAGGGATAGGAGAGCACACTGGTTGGCATGACCAATTGGACACAGTTCGAGTCCGACGCACCCGACCTCGCCAAGGCTGTCGCCGCACGCTTCGAGGCGCACAAGCACCACGTGCTGGCGACGCTCCGCAAGGACGGTTCCCCGAGGGTGAGCGGCACCGAGGTCGAGTTCTACGAGGGCGCGTTACTGCTCGGTTCGATGGTCGGCGCACGCAAAGTGCGCGACCTCCAACGTGATCCGCGATTCTCTCTCCACAGCAACCCCGGTCACCACACGATGGAGGGCGGCGACGCCAAGATCAGCGGCCGCGCAGAGGAGATCCTCGGGGAGCGGAAACTGCAGATCCTCGAGCACTACCCCGACGAGATCCCCGAGGCGGACGTCTTCGAACTCGGTCTCGACGAGGTAGTGCTCACCACCCTCGACGGCGACCATCTGTATGTCGATCTGTGGCGACCGGGTGCGGGCGTCACCCGGTTCACCAAGTGACGGTCACTGCGTGACGGCGAATCCGAAGCCGAGGGTGCACGCTGCCTGCGGTCCGGGCCCGTCGGGGTCGTAGGTTCCGCCGGGGATCAGGTGCCCGGTGAAGCCTGGCAGTTCTCGTTCGACACCTTCACCGTTCGTCAGCGGTCCGGACGTGCCGATCGTCGGTGCCTGGCCGCCGATGTTGAGGTACGTCACCTGAGCGTCGGTCGTGGCGTTCCCCGGCCCCTCGAACTCCCACTCGACCTGGTTGCCTTCCTTTTCGACATCGAGCGTCGCGGCGGGCTTACAGTTCGCCAGCGGGTCGGGCATGAACGGCGCAGCCGAGACGGCGGCCGGTGCTGCGAAGAGGGCGGCCGCACCGAATGTGGCGACGGCGACGGGTCGTGCGAACGCTGCGAGAGTGGACATGGTGTTCCCTTCCGTGAGTCGTCCCACGACGATTTCCCGCCGCGATACCGGACGAAACAGACAGGGCGCCTACCAGGTGACGTTCTCGGCGCAGTGGCGTCCGTTGGCGGTGGATTCCACCTGCACGGTGGCGTGCGAGAGCAGGTGGCTCTCGAGGACGATCCGAGCCGATTCGAGGACGACGGACGAGTCGGCGTCCGTGGTCAGGTGGACGGTGGCCACATCCATTCCCGTCGTCAGCGTCCACACGTGGAGGTCGTGCACACCGGTGACCCCGGGCAGCGCTTCGAGGTCGGCCTGCACCGTTTCGACATCGACGTCCTCGGGAGAGGCCTGCGTGAGGATGCGCAGCGACGCGGCGGCCAGTTTCATCGCCCGCGGAATGACCCACAGCGAGATGAGGACACCGACGATGATGTCGGCGTAGGTCCAGTCGAACGCCAGCACGAGTCCGCCGGCGATGAGCACGCCGACACTGCCGACGGCGTCCGCGAGCACTTCGAGATATGCGCCGCGGACGGCCAGGCTGTCCTTGGAATCGGCGCGCAGCATCAGCATCACCACGAGGTTCGCGGCCAGTCCGACGGATGCGGTGAGGATCAGCGCCATGCCGGGAAGTTCGGGGGCGTCGCCGATGCGGGAGATCGCCTCGTAGAACACCCAGACCGCGACGGCAAGCAGCATCGCGGCGTTGGCCATGGCCGTGAGCACTTCGGCGCGGTGCCAGCCGAAGGTCCGGGCCGCGGTGGCACTGCCCTTGCGTGCCAGGAGAAGTGCGACGAGCCCCATCGACATTCCGACGACGTCGGTCAGCATGTGCCCGGCGTCGGCGAGCAGCGACAGCGAGTTGACGGTCAGACCGACGACGACCTCGAGAACCAGGAACGCGAGGAGGATGACGAGAGCAATCACCATGCGACGGATCCGCCCCCGCGACGGACCTACCTCACCGCTGCCTTGCGTATTGCCGTGCGAGTGTCCGTGACCGACTCCCATGGGTAAGCCTCCTCCCGAGTTTGTGCCGATCATATGCGTACATGCGCATATGTTCAACAGCGTGCTCGGGTGGTCAGAGCTCGGGACGATAGGCCGGCTTCTCCACGGTCGGCGGCAGGGTGGCGATCGCCGAGATGCGTTTCAGCCCCGCGACCTGCAGAAGGTCGACGGTCAGCGACCGGATCTGCGCGAAGACGACCGTGGCCGACAAGCCCGCGTTCTCCACCAGTTCCGGCTTCAACCCGGACGCCACCGAACGCAGCACCCGCGCCGCCTCGGCCTGATCGGGTTGCTGACCGGGATCCGCGAGCGCCATCTGCCGGAGGGTTTCCAGGGCGTGGGCGAGTTTCTCCACCTGGTCGACGAGCCGTGGGTTGAGAATCTCGTCGTCACGCACCAGCGTGAGCGAACGCCGCGCAAGAACCCGGATGTTGCGCAACGCATTGTCGAGTGGGTCCGCGGCCGCGGTGAGTCGCTCGAGCCGGCCGCGGGTGTTCCAGTACAGCGGCGAGATTCGGCTGATCTCACGGCCGCCCGCGAGGTGGGTCCGCAACGTGTCGATGGACGCCTGCGTTGCCCGCGCCTTTTGGAGAGCCTGCTCGATGGGCTTGTCGTCGTTGGCCACCAAACCGTCGGCCACCAGCTGCATCACCTCGGACGCCGTCCCGAGAACGTTCGCGGCGTACTTCCGCGCCCGCCCCACGGGATGTGTGGGAATCAGCGCGACGACGGCGATACCCACCAGACCACCGGTCAGGGCGTCCACCATGCGGTCGATACCCGCGGTGCCGCCGGGAGGCAGCAACGTCGCCACGAGCACCGCGGAGTTCCCCGCCTGCATCGAGAAGATCGGCCCGCTGTTCAGCAACACCGCCGCAGACATCGCCAGCATCACGACCAGAGTGATCTGCCAGGTCCCGCTCCCGATGACGGAGACGATGAGGTCGCCGACCCCGATCCCGATCGTGACACCGGCCACCAACTCGACGGAACGGCGCAGGCGGGCGCCGAGAGACAGCCCCAGCGACACCACCGCGGCGATCGGCGCGAAGAACGGCGTCGGGTGACCGATCACCACCGTCGCCACCCACCAGGCGGCGCCGGCGGCGATCGCGCACTGCAGGATGGGCAGTGCCGACACCCGCAGTCGCTGGGCCGAAGTCCTCAGCCCGTCCCGGCCACGGACTTTCGCCGAGCTGAGGGCGTTAACCGACGCCAAGCGCTTCGGCAGCTCGGGGATCGCAGTCCTCGAGCAGATCGAGGCATCGCGCGTACTCGTCCGTTTCGCCGATGGCCTTCGCCGCCTTCGCCAGCACGGCTACGCACCGGAGGAAACCACGGTTGGGTTCGTGGCTGTACGGAACCGGGCCGAAACCCTTCCAGCCGTTGCGACGCAACTGGTCCAGTCCACGGTGGTACCCGGTGCGCGCGTAGGCGTATGCCGCGATGGTCTCGTCGGCCTGGAGGGCCGCCTCGGCCAGGTAGGCCCATGCGATGGATGCGGTGGGATGGGCGGCTGCGACGGAAGCCGGATCCTCGTGGTTCAACAGGGCCGACTCGGCCTCGTCGTCCCCGGGGAGCAGCGTGGGCTGTGGTCCGAGAAGGTCACCGAAAGACGTCATGCGCCTATTGTGCCCCCGCCGCGGCGCCGTCACTGCGCCGGCCCGCGTCCGCGACGCGGGCTGTCGCGGTCTCCGATGACGCACGTTGTCGTTAGGCTGCCCCCAACGTTCATTACTCTGCAGACCGAGGGGCAGCGCGTGCAGGACCCGAAGAAAGACGAATCGACTCAGAAACCGGCCACGGACGCACCGTCCGGCCCGGCCGCGGCCGGCACTACCACCGGCAAGGGCACGGGTGGCGCCGACACGACCGCGAAGCCTGCGAAGACCGCGCAGCCCGCGGCAGATGCCGAGCCCGCCGCGCCGAAGTCGCCCGAGCCGAAGCCCCCGCAGAAGAAGGCGCCAGAGAAGGCAGCAGAGAAGAAGGCCGACGAGCCGCAGCCCGAACTGCCCAAGCCTCCCGCGCCACGCCCGCGAGCCGAGGCACCTCAGGCCGGCGCGAACGCCGCCGCGACACCCGCGGACACGGCATCCGAGGCGGCCACCACCGCGATCCCGACGCAGAAGGGCGTGCCGGCCTCGGGCGACGCCGCGACGGTGAAGATGCACCGCACACCCACCACACAGAACCCGGCGGCGCAGGGGCAGGCGAAACCGCCGTCCGACGACGAGACGGTCGCGATCCCGGTGACCAAGCCCGCGGTCCCGGCGACGCCGCCACCGCCCCGACCCGCCGCCCAGGCGAACCAGCCTCAGAAACCGCGGCCCGTTCCCCCGCCGCCCGCTCCCCCGCGGCCGGCGCCCACACCGCCGAAGGCCGCACCGCAGCGGGTGCTGCCGCCCCAGCAGAGCGCACCGCAACGCGTCGCAGCGGCGCAGCAGCCTGCGAAGAAGCACGGCAAGGCGTGGCTGTTCGCCGCGATCGCCGCCGGCGTCATCGTCGTCGCCGCCATCGCGGTCGCCGGCGTGGTGGTCTACACCAACAACCGGGCCGAGAACTCACCCGAGGCGCAGGTGCAGGGAACGATCGACACGTTCGTCGCGGCGCTCACCCAGGGCGATCTCGCGACGCTGCGCACCAGCACCTGCGGCAGCCTCGCCGAGTACTACCAGGGCATCTCGGATCAGGATTTCGCCGAGGTCCACCAGGTCGCCGTGACGCAGCAGAACATTCCGGTGGTCGGCGGCGTCGACGCCGTGCAGATCACCGGCGACACCGCCATCGCCCAGGTGAAAGCCCACACGGCCGCCAACCCCGGCGAGCAGTCGTGGCGCACGTTCAACCTCGAGAAGGTTGACGGCACCTGGAAGATCTGCGACCCCCGATAAACGACTGTGCGCCTTTCCGGTAGCGGCAGCTACCGGAAAGGCGCACGAGCGCGAAGCGCTTATCCCGAGACGGAACGTCCCGCGGACTTGAGGTCGTTGCAGGCCTCGATGACGCGGGCCGTCATGCCGGCCTCGGCCTTCTTCAGGTAGCTGCGCGGGTCGTAGACCTTCTTGTTGCCGACCTCGCCGTCGACCTTCAGGACGCCGTCGTAGTTGCTGAACATGTGGCCCACGATTGGCCGGGTGAACGCGTACTGGGTGTCGGTGTCGACGTTCATCTTCACGACGCCGTAGTTCAGCGCAGCCTCGATCTCCGACTTCAGCGAACCCGATCCGCCGTGGAAGACGAAGTCGAACGGCTGCGAACTGTCGGACAGGCCCAGCTTCGCGGCGGCGACCTTCTGGCCCGTCTCGAGCACCTCGGGACGCAGCTTCACGTTGCCCGGCTTGTAGACGCCGTGCACGTTGCCGAACGTGGCGGCCAGCAGGTACTTGCCGTTCTCGCCGGTGCCGAGCGCGTCGACGGTCTTCTCGAAGTCCTCGGGCGAGGTGTAGAGCTTGTCGTTGATCTCGGCTTCCACGCCGTCCTCTTCACCACCGACGACGCCGATCTCGACCTCGAGAATGATGTTGGCGGCCTTCGCCTTGGCGAGGAGCTCCTTGGCGATCTCCAGGTTCTCGTCGATCGGGACAGCCGACCCGTCCCACATGTGGGACTGGAACAGCGGGTTGCGGCCGGCCTCGACGCGCTGCCTCGAGATCTCGAGCAGCGGCCGGACGAACGTGTCGAGCTTGTCCTTGGGGCAGTGGTCGGTGTGCAGGGCGATCGTGACGTCGTACTTCGCGGCGATCACGTGCGCGAACTCGGCGAGTGCGACCGCGCCGGTCACCATGTCCTTGACGCCCAGGCCCGAACCGAACTCGGCGCCACCGGTCGAGAACTGGATGATGCCGTCACTGCCGGCGTCCGCGAAGCCCTTGATGGCGGCGTTGATGGTTTCGGAAGAAGTGCAGTTGATGGCGGGGAAGGCAAAGGAGTGCTCCTTGGCCCGACCAAGCATCTCGGCGTAGACCTCGGGAGTCGCGATTGGCACGGCGGCAGTCCTCCATAAAGAGTCGATTTCGGCGCGCGCGATCAGCGCAGCGCGCGATGTGGTCCTAGCAGTATGGCAATACCGGTAGCGTACGTCTCCCGGTGGCTGTCGTGGCACCTCGATTCGACCCTTCCCCGCCCCGGCGGAAACACCATGACCTGCAGTATTCCGACAGTCGGGGAATACGCCGGTACGCTGAGGGCCGTGATTGTGCAGGCAGCATCGGATTCCGTGACCAACCTCGCGTTGTTGCCGGGGTTCCTCGACCCCGTGAACCTCCTCAACTCCTTCGGCACCTGGGTGCTCGTCGGACTTCTCCTGGTCGTCTTCATCGAGTCCGGTTTGCTGTTCCCCCTGCTCCCCGGCGACTCGCTCCTCTTCACGGCGGGACTCATCGCAGCGTCGAAGTCGACGGAGATCGAACCGTTCGCTCCCCTCTGGGTGCTCCTGGTTCTGATCCCGATCGCCGCGATCCTCGGCGACCAGGTCGGCTACTTCATCGGCATCAAGGGCGGGACCGCCCTGTTCAAATCCGACGACGCGCGCTTCTTCAAGAAGAAGTACATCGACGAGTCGCACGCCTTCTTCGAGAAGCACGGCCCGATCACCATCATCCTGGCCCGCTTCGTCCCGATCGTGCGCACGTTCGCGCCGGTCGTCGCGGGTGCGTCGCGGATGAAGTACTCGCTGTTCCTCACGTACAACATCGTGGGCGGCATCCTGTGGGGCGCCGGCGTCACACTGCTCGGCTACCTGCTCGGTCAGATCGAGTTCATCCGCGACAACGTCGACGTCATCTTCCTGCTGATCGTCTTCGTCTCCGTCCTGCCGATCATCGTCGAGGTGGGCAAGCGCATCCTGAAGTCCCGCCAGAACGACGGCGCCCCGGCCGAGGACGCGCAGCCCGTCACCACCCCCACCGATCCCACCTCCTGAAACCGATCGGGGTAGCGCACTGACGATGGTCACCACGGCAGCAGGCAGCTTCGGGCCTCTCGTCTCGGCCGGCCCAGCGCTGGTCTGGGTCGTCGTCCTCGCGTTCGTGTTCATCGAGTGCGCGGTGATCCTCGGCCTGTTCCTGCCCGGCGACTCGATGCTGATCACCGCCGGAATCGTGCTGGCCAACCATGCGTCGGGCTCCGGCCACGTGTGGGCGTTGTCGGTCGGCGCGATGATCGCCGCCATCTGCGGAAATCAGGTGGGCTACGTCATCGGTCACCGCACCGGCAACCGCATCCTTGCCCGCAAGGGCGGAAAATATCTCAACTACACCAACCTCCACAAGGTCAACGTCCTGTTGGAGAAGCACGGCTTCTGGGCGGTGCTCATCGCCCGTTGGATTCCGTGGGTCCGCACCCTGTGCCCGCTCGTCGCCGGTGCGGCCAAGATGAACCACACCAAGTACACGATCGCGAGCACCATCGGAGCAATCTTCTGGGCCCCCGTCCTGCTGCTCATCGGCTTCTACTTCGGCTCGTTCCTGGACCGGGTGTCGTGGCTGATGCCGGCCGTGCTCGCCGGGATGGTCGCGCTGCTGGTGATCGGCACCGTGCTCGGGGTGTGGCACTACCGGCAGGAGATGGCGCGGCCGCCCGAAGAAGTGGCCGTCGAAGAAGTCCTCGACTAGTGCCGATGCACCGCATCCCACGCGGGCAGCGGGTCATCGAGGCGAACCCACACATCCGGTCCTGACGCCAGCTCGTCGTCGGTGAGCAACGCCGGATCGAGGATGCGCCGCGGACCGTCGAGGTCGAGGCGGACCCCGATGAACACGATCTCCTGCCCCGGTGTCTCGTCGGCGGACGCCCACAGCTGGGCCGGCTCGATCACCAGGTTCGGACCGGCCTGCGACCACACGGCGGCGAGGTCGGGGCGGCTCGCGATCCAGCAGAAGCCCTTGCTCCGGAGCAGGCCGGTGAACCGTCCGAGCGCCCGCTCGAGCCGGGCCGGGTGGAACGGGCGCGACGCCCGGTAGGTGACGCTGCGGATGCCGTATTCCTCGGTCTCCGGGGTGTGGCCCCCGGCCAGTTCCTCGGCCCAGCCGGGCAACGCGGCCGCGGACTCCGGGTTGTACAGGCCCGCCCCGAGAACCTCGCCGGGATCCACGACGCCGCGCATGGTCCGCAGGAGTGTCGCGGTGGGGTGGAAGCCGTGGGCTCCCGATGTCACATCCGTCCACTCGAACCGAACGGATGCGACATCGGGCGCGAGCAGAAGCCCACGCGAGCAGAAGCCGGCGCGCGCCTACAGGGCGACGGCGCCGGACGTGTCCGCGTACTGGCTCTCGGGGCGGGGCAAACCGAAGTGGTCGCGCAGGGTGGTGCCCGAGTACTCGGTGCGGAACAGTCCGCGCTCCTGCAGGATCGGGACCACCTTCTCCGCGAACACCTCGAGACCGCCCGGGTAGTACGGCGGCATGACGTTGAACCCGTCCGCCGCACCCTGCGTGAACCATTCCTCGATGGTGTCTGCCACCTGCACCGGCGTCCCGACGACCACCCGGTGCCCGCGCGCACCGGCGAGACGGTGCAGCAATCCGCGCAGGGTCGGGTTCTCCCGCTCGACGATCCCGGCGATCACCTGCAGGCGACTCTGCTGGTTGTCCGTGACGTCGCCGGCGTCCCCGAACAGTCCGGCGGGCACGGGGGCGTCGAGTTCGAGGTGCCGCACGCTCGAGCCCGTGAGGCTCTCGAGCTGGGCGAGCCCGTACTCGGGCGACGTGAGTTCGTTGAACTCCCGTTCCAGGTCGCGGGCCTCGGCCTCGGTGTCGCCGAGGAACGGGCTGATGCCGGGAAGAATCTTCACGTGCTCCGCGTTGCGACCGTACTGCGTCGCGCGCTGCTTGACGTCCGCGTAGAACGCCTGCCCGTCGGACAGCCGCTGGTGCGCGGTGAAGATGGCCTCGGCGTACTGGCCCGCGAACGCGCGACCCTCGTTGGACGCACCCGCCTGCACCAGCACCGGGTGTCCCTGCGGGGAGCGTGGCGCATTGAACGGTCCCCGCACCCGCAGGTGGCGCCCCACGTAATTGATTTCGTGGATCTTCGACGGGTCCGCATAGATGCCCGCGGCCTTGTCGATCAGGATGGCGTCGTCTTCCCAGCTGTCCCACAGCTTGACGGTCGCGTCGACGAACTCCCGCGCCCGCGCGTAGCGGTCGGCGTGGTCGGGGTGGCCGGCCAGTCCGAAGTTGGCGGCCGCCAGGTCGGTTCCGGTGGTCACGATGTTCCAGCCGGCCCGGCCGTGGGAGATGTGGTCGAGGGACGCGAACAGCCGCGCCAGATTGTAGGGCTCGAAGTATGTCGTGGACGCGGTCGCGATCAGGCCGATCCGTTCGGTGGCGGTCGCGATGGCGGTCAGCAGCGTGATGGGTTCGAGTGCTCCGGCGGCGCCGTGCTCGACGTCGCTGCGCAGGGCCGGGCCGTCGGCGAAGAAGATCGCGTCCAGCTTCGCCGCCTCCGCGGTCCGCGCGATGTCCTGGAAGTAGGAGACGTCGTACAGCCGCTCGGGCGTCGTGAGCGGGTGGCGCCACGCCGACTCGTGGTGCCCGGCCGGGTAGATGAACGCGTTGAGACTCAGCTGCCGCTGTTGATCTGACATAACGATCTGTCTAGCAGCGCCGAATCGGGGGCGACACGGTTAAGTTTCGCGTGATTCGAACCTATCGTCGCGGATATCCCGCCGCGGAGACCATGTGCGCGGCCTCCATCAGCATCCAGCCGCCGAGCTGGACGGACATGTCGCGTTCCGGTATCCCCGACGACCGCACGGTGCCCCCGGTGAACGTGGCGATTCCCCCGCCCAGCCCCGGTAGCTGCGCCTGCGTGGTCCAATCGTGGCCGAACAGCGGCTGCCCCTCGATCTGCAGCCGGTTCTCCCAGGCCGATTCCGCGGAGGTCAGCACGAGCTGGGCGGCGATCTCCCGTGCCCGGATGTCGGCGGGCGATTCCCACGGCAGCATCACCGCGGTCAGCGCCAGATACCGCGCGAGGATCCCGTTGAACAGGCCCCCGTCTCCCCCACCGCCGCCGTCGATGACGCCGTGGGGTGCGAGATGCTCGTCGATGGCGTCGACCAGCCGATGGGTCCGGTTGCGGTGCCGCGGCGAACCGAGGCGCACGGCGAGTTCGGTTTCGAGGCCGAGCACGACGCCCTGACAATACGAGTAGACGTTCCTTTCGATTTCGCCGCCCGGATGGATGCCGTCGACGATTAGGTTGGTGTGCACGTCCCGCAGCGTGTCGTCGATCCAGTCGGCCGTGGCCTGGGCGCGCCACAGCTTTCCGGTGCGGGCCAGCATGATCCCGGCGGGTCCGTTGGCCGGTGCGTTGTAGAAGTTCGAGCCCTTCCGCCACGGGATGCCGCCCCCGGCCTCGGGCGCCCAGGCGTCGAACAACTGGGATTCGAGCGCCTGCACCGCACTTCTGTTGTCTATGAAGTGCATTCGCTGGGCACGCTCGAGGGCGATCCCCAGCCAGGCCATGTCGTCGTAATAGTTGTTGGTCCAGCCCGACAGGTTCCGCAGACGGTGGCTGCGCGCCAGTTTCACGATGCGACGGCGACGCCGCGGCGTGGGGTCCCGTTCGAGCGCGTCCACGGCGCAGTCGAGCAGGTGGGCCTGCCACCAGTAGTGCCAGCTGAGGAACAGCCGCTCGCGTCGCACCGCCGGCCAGGCGACGACGCCCAGGGTGGTGCCCGGGAGCGCCCACAGCCGGCGAAGGTGCCTGCTCACCACCGCTTCTTCAGCGGCGTCCGCGCGCGCCGACCACGAGTCCTGCATAAGAGTTGATCTTGCCTATTCCCCGGGGGTTCCGCTACCAGGCACGGCCGAGGTCGGCGTGCTGACGAACCCACGCATGCATGGCGATTCCCGCGGCGACGCCCGCGTTGATGCTGCGGGTGGAACCGAACTGGGCGATCGACACCGTCATCGCCGCAACCTCTTTCGCCTGGTCCGTGACTCCCGGCCCCTCCTGACCGAACAGGAGCACGCAGTCGCGGGGCAGACTGGCCGTCTCGAGCGGGACGGATCCGGGCGTGTTGTCGACGGCCACGATGGTGAGATCCCGCTCACGTGCGAACTCGACGAGGCCGTCGACGTCCGAGTGGTGGAGGACGTGCTGGTACCGATCGGTGACCATGGCCCCGCGCCGGTTCCAGCGCCGCCGTCCCACGATGTGGACTGCGGCGGCGGCGAATGCGTTGGCGGTGCGCACCACGGTTCCGATGTTGGCGTCGTGGCCGAAGTTCTCGATGGCCACGTGGAGCGGGTGGCGACGACTGTCGATGTCCGCGACGATCGCCTCCCGCGTCCAGTACCGGTAGGCGTCGACCACGTTGCGGCGATCGCCGCCGGCCAGCAGTTCGGGGTCGTAACGCGGGTCGGCAGGGACCGGGGTGTCGTGCTCCTCGGTCCACGGGCCGACGCCGTTCGGGTTGTCCCCCCATTCGGTGGGACCCGCCTCGGCGACTTCGACCTCCACCGGGCCGGTCTCGACTCCGCTCACGACGTCAGAACGTCTTGTTCGAATCGGGAGCGACGGTGAAACCGTGCGACGTCTCGTCGTTGGTGCACGTGACGGCCGTGGCCGTGGTGCTGCACGTGTAACCGAGCTTCGCCAGCTTCGCCCCGGCGGGCAGGGCCGCGTCCGGTTCGTCGCCGCCCGACGTGTAGACGAGGCCACCGGCGCACATGAACGACGCCTCGCCGTCGTTCTCGACGCGGATGCCGTGACCCCAGTCGACCATGCAGTCGGCCGGGCGCGGCGGCACCGGGCTCGTCGACCCCTGGCATCCGGCCTCGGTGCGGTTCGGCAGCTTGATGATGCCGCACTGGAACCCACCGTCCGGGGACGTGAAGAAGTACGACTCGTTGTGCTCGTAGGGGACGTCGACGAGCGTCGTGGTCGGCGCTTCCGTCGTCGTGGTCGGCGGCGCAATCGTCGTGGTGGTGGTCGTCGGCGGAACCGTGGTCGTGGTGGTGGTCACAGGAGCCGCGGTCGTCGTCGTGGACGGCGGCGGAGCCACCGCGTCCGAGGACCCACCACACCCTGCGAGCATCATGGCCGAGCCAATGCTCAGACACACCAACGACACCCGACGCCACGCCATACGGCCACCTCCACACACGCTTACCTGCTGCCGACACTGCACTCTAACGGCAGTGCGGCGGCAGGGCCGCCTCGGAGAGGCCGGGACGGGCTAACCTGGAGGTGGAGGCTATCGATGAATCATCAGCGCATCGTGCGGACGGTCTGCTTCGTCACGGTTGGCTACGTCATCGTCCTCGCCGTCTGGCTGGGATGGTTGATCGAACACACCCCTCCGGCCACCATCCCGTACCAGATCATGGGATTGGTCGCCGCCTTCGGTTCGGCGCTGGGATTCGGGATGATGGCGGCCGAACGGCCCAGCCGCGCCGACCGCCAGCTCGAACGGCACGGACTCGAGGGCTGGGCCCGCATCGAGCACGTCACTCCGCTTCGCCGCACTCCCGACAACGGCGAACTCACCGAACTGGACCTCCGGCTGACCGTGCCCGGTTCCGAGAGTTACGCCGGACGTGTCGTCTACGAGGTGCGGCGGGAGAACGCGACCCGCTTCGTGCCCGGCGAGACGATCACCGTCCTCGTGGACCCGCAGGACCGGGACCACATCATGCTCTGCCCGTGACCCGGCGACGCCCGAGCGCGAGCATCCCCTCGACGAGCAGCAACTGGGCCGCCGCGTAGCTGGCGAGGATCACGCCTTCGGCGCCGGCCCGCCCCCGTTCGCCCCGGATGAACAAGCGCCGCAACACGATCAGTCCGTCGGACGCGGTGAACAGCATCCCGCCCGCGCCGAGCCAGCTGCGCCGGTCGGTTCCCGGCACAGCCACATTCGCGACGACGTCCGCACCGGGCGCGAGGGACGGATCGGCCGACAGGGTCGACGTGGTGCCGAGCAGCGACCCGTACGCGGTCAACGGTGTGGCGACCTCCTTCGCCCGGCTGCGGAGCAGTGCCGCCGCGCCTGCCCAGCCGGCGAGCCGGGGAAGCAATGCGGGCGCGGTGGGCCGGGCGCCCCGGCGCAGCAACAGCGCGGAATAGCCGACCTGCATGACGGCGAACGAGGACGCGCCACGCACGAGGCGGGCGTCGTCGTCGGGATCGATCATGAAGACGTCGCCCACGGTCGCGGCCGTGAGACCGGCGAGGAGTAGTGCGACATCGGCGGCGTCCGTGTCCGTGCGCCGCCGCAGCACACGGGCGGCGAGCGCGGGCGCGATCAGTGGTTTCGCGACCTGCTGCAACCGGTTACGCCCGGTGACGGCCCCGACGACGGTGGCCAGCGTCGCACCGGCGAACACCGCGTGCTCGACACCCCAATTGTTCTTCGACTTCACGTCTTCCTCCCACACTTGCGGACGTGCCGAGGTTACCGGCCCGAAGAGTGGTTGACTTGAGAGTGGACGCGACGGAGAATCCGCGATTGTGAGGCACAGGTGATGGCAAAGCAGGCGCGCGCGGCAGCCACCCGCCATCAGGTACTCGAGGGTGCGGCACTGAGCTTCGAGAAGCTCGGGTACGGCGGCGCGAGCCTGAGCGGGATCCTCTCCTATGCCGACGTGACGAAGGGCGCCTTGTACTTTCATTTCGAGTCCAAGGAAGCGCTCGCCTGGGCGGTGATCAAGGAACAGCACGCCATGGCGATGCTGGCGGCGCAACGCGTGCTCGCGACGGCACAGTCACCGATGGAGGCGATCCTGTTGTGCGCCAAGGAGATGGCGCGCCAGCTGCTGACCGAGCCGATCGTGCGAGCGGGTGTGCGACTCACGCTGGAACTCGGTACGTCCCGCGGCCCGGCCACCGATCCCTACATCGACTGGACCGACACCCTCGTCGCGCTCGCGGGCAAGGCCCGGGAGGCGGGTGAACTGCGCGCGACCGTCGACCCCGTCGCACTCGCCCGGTTCCTGGTCAGTTCGTTCACGGGCATGCAATTGGTGTCCGAGGCACTGACCGGACGTTCCGACCTGTACGAGCGGCTGGCCGACATGTGGGCGCTACTCCTGCCCTCGATCGCGTCGCCGGACATGTTGCCCCGGCTGCTCGAACTCGCGGCACTGCGCGACGACGTCGCCTCCTAGAGGCTCACACCCCGGCGGGGGTGGGCTCGGGAGCGTCCGGTGCCGGATGCGGCAGATCGAGCGGGTGCGACTGCGTCGGCGTCGTCTGGACGACGGCGATCCGCGCGCCGTCCGGGATGGCATCGACCGAGCAGATCGTTCCGAAGATGCCGAGCCCGCCGAACAACGCGAGCAGGCCGTAGGCCAGAAACGTCGATGTGCGTTCGACGGCGCATCGTGGTTCGGCTTCCGGCGCCACCGTGGGGCGCCGTGCGTACGCGGCGCGTCGCTCTCGGGGAATTCGGGTCAGTTCAGCCATGTGGCCCTTCCTCGCATGGTCGTCGGTGCGGGTGGTGTCGGGTCGACGCTTTCGAGTCTGCCGCGATGCCGCCCGAGTGTCGTTCCCCCCAGGGATGGAAAGCACCCACCCAGGGTTCGACGGCCCGACGTGGGACCCCCGGACGCGAGTGGTTATGATCCACACCACACCCATCATGTACGCATTGCGATATGTACGCCCGCTCTGCGTACACAACGAGCATTGCCCGAGCAGGAAGGCCACATGACGACCACCGAGGAACCGACTCGCAGCGAAGACGTGCAGACTCGTCCCCCTCGCTTCGAACGACCGCCGTGGCCGCCTGCGGGCCCGCGCCGCCTGATCGGCGACCTCGGCGGCACCTACGCCGCCAACGGGCTGATCGGGCTGATCTTCTCCGCGACGGGTCCCGTGGCCGTGATCCTGGCCGCCGGCTCCGCGGGCGGACTGTCGCCCCAGCAGATGGCGTCGTGGATCTTCGGCGTCTTCTTCCTCAACGGCATCCTGACCGCCCTCGCCAGCTGGCTGTACCGCCAGCCGCTCGCGTTCTTCTGGACGATTCCCGGCACGATCATCGTCGGCGGCTCGCTCACCCACCTGTCGTGGCCGGAAGTGCTCGGCGCGTTCCTGGTGACCGGGCTCGTGATCCTCGCCCTCGGACTGACCGGGCGCGTGCGTCAGGTGATGGCGATGCTCCCGATGCCGATCGTCATGGCCATGGTGGCCGGCGTCTTCCTGAAGTTCGGCACCGACCTGGTTCACGCCGTGGGAACCGATGCGGCCGTGGCCGTTCCGATGGTCGTCGTCTTCGTCGTCCTGGCATCGCGCGCCGCGTTCGGCCGGTGGATGCCCCCGATCCTCGGCGCACTGCTCGTCGGGGCGGCCGCGGTCGCGGTCACCGGCCGCTTCCACCCCACCGGCTCGGGTACGCCGTGGATCGCGGCACCGATGTTCCAGGCTCCGCAGTTCACCTGGCAGGCGATCACCGAGCTGGTCGTGCCGCTGGCGATCACGGTCATCGTCGTGCAGAACGGTCAGGGCGCGGCGGTGCTGACGTCTGCCGGCCACAAGCCGCCGATGAACATCGGCACCGTCCTGTGCGGGGCCTGGTCCCTCGCCACCTCCGCCGTCGGAGCCGTCTCGACGTGCCTGACGGGTCCGACCAACGCCCTGCTGGTGGCGTCGGGGCAGCGCACCAGGCAGTACACGGCGGCCGTCGTCTGCGGAGTGCTCGCCATGGTCGTCGGCCTGTTCGCGCCGCTGTTCGTTCAGCTGATGCTGGCCACCCCGGTGGCGTTCGTCGCGACGCTCGGCGGGCTCGCGATGCTCCGGGCGCTGCAGGGTTCGTTCGTCGCCGCGTTCAGCTCCCGGCACACGCTGGGCGCGCTCGTGACCTTCCTCGTGACCGTGTCGAACGTGCAGTTCCTCAACATCGGGGCCGCGTTCTGGGGGCTGATCGCCGGACTGCTCGTGTCCCGGGTGATGGAATCGGGCGATTTCCGGAAGGAGTGATCCGTCACCGTTTCCGCCGCCACCACCGCCTGCCCGCCCGCCGCGGATCCGACTCGGGATCGACGGGCGCCGTCACCGGCGGCTTCCGCGCCGGCTGATTCTGCTGCCGCCACGTCGCGACGACCTCGTCCGCGTCGACCGGACTCACCGGAATCCGGGGACCCGAGGGCGCCCGCAACCAGGCGACGATCTGCAGGTTGAGCTGGGCCACCACATCCCGCACCGCCCGCTCGGACGGCAGCCCGCGGATTGTGTCGGGCAGCCGCTCGATCTCCTTCCGCAACTGCAGCGGCGTGGGGAGCAGCGAGTCGCTGGGCAGATTCTCGCGCCGGAGGTAGTTCTTCACCCACCACAGTTCATCGTCGACATCGCCCGCCGGAATCGGCTTGCCCGCACCGGGGAGATCGTCGAAGTCGCCGCGCTCCTGCGCAAGCCGGATCTGTTTGTCGATCCAGCTCTCGAAGCTCACCCCGGGAGGTTTGCGCTCGGTCACGAACGCCATTCTTCCAGGACCCGGATCAGCCCGCCTCGGTGCCGGCTCCCGTGTAGAACGCGGTCGTGCGATCACCTGCCGCGGTCGCCGCACCCTCCGGCGTACCGAACGCGATGCTCGCGTCCCGCCACTTCTCGCTGCTCGCCGTGATGAACTCCTTACCCTCGCCGGTCATCGACCAGGCCTCACTCTCCTTCGGGTCCATCGACTCCCCCGACCGCAGATGCAAGTACAGCCCCATGACCCCGAGTTCCCAGCCGACACCTGCCGCTCCGGGCCCGTACTCGTCCCAGAACTTGTCGTCGACGTGCGCCGTGTGCTGGAGTTCGAAACGGGTACCCCCGGCCGGGTCGCCGGTGAAGGACACATCGATCCAGCTGACGTCGCCGCCGTACTCCCAGGTCGCGGTGAATCCGTTCGGCGGGTCGCAAGTGAGGATCTCGCCGCCGGCGTTGCCTTCGAGCTGGTAGCGACCGTGCAGGCGCAGGTCACCCGTCACCGGGAGGAACCACCGCGGGATTCGCTCGGCGGTGGTGCAGGCCTCCCACACTTCCTCGACGGTGGCGTCGTAGGTCTGACCGATCGTCACGGTGCGGGCCTCGCCCGCCTCGAGTGTCCGGCTGCCCACCGACCGGCGTACCGCGGTGATCTGTTCCTTCACGTCGATCATCGATCGCTCCCTCGTGTCGTGTCGCTTCCGTCCTCGCCGGACAGTCGTTTCTCGCGGCGCCCGCGCGCGATCTCGGTGGCCAGCGCGTCGAGCCGCGGCGCCCAGAGACGCCGGAACTGGCCGAGCCACGCGTCGATGTCACGGAGCGGTTCCGCCTTCACCGCGTACAGCCTCCGCGGACCGTCACTCCGGACGGTGGCGAATCCGTTCTCCCGCAACACCTTCAAATGCTGAGATACGGCAGGCTGGGAGATGCCGAACTCGGCGCGGATGACGTCGCTGACGGCGCCGGACGTCTTCTCGTCGGCCGCGATCAGTTCGAGGATCCGACGACGGACCGGATCGCCGAGAACGTCGAAGGCGTGCATGCGGCCAAAATTTCAGTGACGGCTTATATAAGTCAAGACGCAAACGACACGCGGTTGCTTGCCAACGCGCCTCCTTCCTTTTACTGTGACACGGCGTCTCAGTTAACTAGACTGACGTCGACGGTTCCACATCCGCCCAGGGAAGTAGCCATGACAGCGACAACCACTCAGCCCTCCGCCGCACCCGACGGCAGCGGAGACGAGCGGCACCTCCGCGTCGTCGTGGTCGGCGCCGGACTGTCCGGGATCGCCGCCGCGGTCAAGCTCGAACGTGCGGGCATCACGGACTTCGTCGTCCTGGAGAAGTCCGATCGTGTCGGGGGCGTGTGGCGCGAGAACACCTACCCCGGGTGCGGTGTCGACATCCCCGCTCCCGTGTACTCGTTCTCCTTCCACCCCAATCCGCGGTGGCGCAGCAATTTCGCACTGCAACCGGAACTGCTGTCCTACATCGAGGACACCGTCGACACGTTCGGTCTGCAGTCCAGGATCGCGATGCAGACCGAACTCCACGAAGCCGCATGGTCCGACGAGCGCCGCCGCTGGGTCCTCGACACCAGCCGCGGCACGATCGTGGCCCAGCACGTGATCTTCGCGGCGGGGCCCATCACCGAACCGAGCACTCCTGCCGTCCCCGGAATCGACCGCTTCGACGGCGACATCTTCCACTCCGCCCGCTGGAACCACGACGTCGACCTCACCGGAAAGAGGGTCGCGGTCGTGGGTACCGGCGCGTCCGCGGTCCAGTTCATCCCCGAGATTCAGCCGGACGTCGAGGAGTTGTACATCTTCCAGCGCACCCCGGCCTGGGTGGTGCCGCGCCTGGACTTTCCGTTCCCCCGGCTCGCCCAGCGGGTCTTCACACGTGTGCCCTCGGTGCAGCGCGCGTTCCGGCGGCTCCTCGACGTCGTCCTGCGGACACTCACCCTGGCGATGCGCCGCGAACGTACCGCCCGGCTCCTCAACCCCCTCGGTACCCGCTGGCTCGCCAGGCAGGTGCCGGACCCGGCACTTCGCGCGGCCCTGACACCGAACTTCACGCTGGGGTGCAAACGCCTCCTGCTGTCCAACACGTATCTCCCGGCACTGACGAAGAGCAACGTCGAGCTGATTCCGCACGCCCTCGCCGAGGTCGACGGTCGCGTGGTCGTCGGAGCCGACGGCACCCGCCGCGAGGTCGACGTCATCATCTTCGGCACCGGCTTCGACGTGAGTCATCCGCCGATCGCGAGCCGGATCCGCGGACGCGACGGAACACTGCTGTCCGCGAAGTGGTCGAAGAGCCCCGAGGCCTACCTGGCCACCACGACCCCCGGCGCACCGAACGCCTACATCATGCTCGGCCCGAACATCCTGGTGTACAACTCGTTTCTCGGACTGGCCGAGACCCAGCTCGACTACGTGATCGACGGACTCACCAAGGCGGAGCGGCAGGGTATCGAAGTGCTCGAGGTGCGCGCTCAGCCGTTCCGCCGGTTCAACGACGCGGTGCAGAAGGGTCTGGAGCCGACCGTCTTCAACAATGGCGGTTGCAGTAGCTACTACCTCGACGCCGACGGCAGGAACTTCGCCGCCTGGCCCTGGTCCACCGGGTCCCTGCGCCGTCGCCTCGCCCGGTTCGACCTCGAGAACTACGCCATCCGGCCGTACCGGACAGAACAGTCCCCCGCCCTCCACCCCTCAGGAAAGTCACGATGATCGAGATCCATCACACTGCCCTCGCCGGCGCACCGGTCGCGGCCGCGTTCGACTACGTGGACGACTATCGCCACGTCCCGTCCTGGATGTTCGGGATCACGAAGTTCGATCCGATCGGCGACCAGGATCGGGGACTCGGCGCGGTCTACGACGCCGCGATGAAGGTCGGCCCCAAGACTCTCGGCTCCGTGGTGAAGGTCACCGGATGGGAACGCAATTCGGTGATCGAGCTCGAATCGATCGACGGCCTGTACACCCGGTCTCGGTGGCAGTTCGAGGCGGTCGGCGAAACCGAGACCCGCCTGACGGTCGACTTCCACTACGACCTGCCCGGCGGACTCGCAGGTAAGGCGCTCGGCAAGATCATCGAGCCCTTCGTCGCGCAGGCGATCCGCCACACCGACGCCACCCTGCGGCGCCAGGTCGAACAGGGCGCGAAGCACTCGTCCTGACCTTCGCGGCCCGCACCCCGCCGTCGCGATGCCGGGGGCGGATGCGGGCCGCGCGGCACTTCATCGGGTTTACATAGTTAGTTAGCCTATGTAATGTGTTGGCCATGGACGACGACACGCGGCTGCAGAGCCTGCTCGTCGACTTGGTCACGAATTCTCACCGATTCACCAGGCTCGCGAGCTCCTTCGGATCCGAGGCTCACCCCCGGCCGTGGACACGTGCCCTCGCCCTGCTCGACGACCACGGCGAGCTACGCATCAGCGAGTTCGCCCGCATCGACCGTTGCTCACAACCGTCCGCGACCGCACTGCTCCAGAAACTGGCCGATCGCGGATACGTGGCCCGCCGCCCCGATCCCGAGGACGCCCGGGCAGTCCGGGTATCCATCACGGATCTGGGACGCGAATGGCTGACCGTGTCCCGCAACGAGATCGCGGGTGCACTCGCCCCGCACTTCGCCGACCTCGAGCCCGAGCAACTCGAACGACTGACGCAGGGCCTGTCGGAACTGCGCTCGATCGTCAAGTCGTCGGCCCGCTCCTGACAACCCATCCACACCCCGACGTACATCGAAGGAGGTGGCCGTGAGCACCACGACCGCAACCGTCACGAACAGCACATCCAGCGAGGCGCCACCGAGTCTCCTCCACCAGCCGAAGTCGGTGTGGGCCGTCGCCTTCGCCAGCGTCATCGCGTTTATGGGCATCGGGCTCGTCGACCCCATCCTCAAACCGATCGGCGAGCAACTGGACGCGACACCGTCCCAGGTGTCGCTGCTGTTCACCAGCTACATGCTGGTCACCGGTGTCGCGATGCTCATCACCGGCGTGGTGTCGAGCCGGATCGGCGCCAAGAAGACGCTCCTCACCGGGCTTGCCGTCATCGTCGTGTTCGCGGCGCTGGCAGGCAGCTCCGGCACCATCGGCCAGATCGTCGGCTTCCGCGCCGGCTGGGGACTGGGCAACGCCCTGTTCATCGCCACCGCGCTCGCCGCCATCGTCGGCGCGGCCAGCGGCGGCGTCGCGCGGGCCATCATCCTCTACGAGGCCGCGCTGGGCATCGGCATCGCCGTCGGCCCGCTGGTCGGTGGTGTCCTCGGCAACATCAGCTGGCGCGCACCGTTCTTCGGCGTCGCAGCCCTGATGGCCGTCGCGTTCATCCTCATCGTGGTGATGCTGCCGTCCGCACCCAAGCCGGAGCACCGCACGTCGATCGCCGCGCCGTTCCTCGCCCTGCGCCACCGCGGCCTGCTCACCGTCGCGATCACCGCACTGCTCTACAACTACGGCTTCTTCACACTGCTCGCGTACACGCCGTTCCCCCTCGACATGGGCACGTACTCGATCGGATTCATCTTCTTCGGATGGGGTCTCGCGCTGGCCGTCGCGTCGGTGTTCCTCGCCCCGCGCCTGCAGCGGCGCTTCGGCACCCTGCCGATGATGATGGTCGCCCTCGCGCTGTTCGCGCTCGATCTCGCCATGATGGCCGCGTTCACCGACAACAAGGCCGTGCTCGTCGTCGGGGTCGTGCTCGCCGGGCTCTTCCTCGGCGTCAACAACACGCTCATCACCGAGACCGTGATGATCTCCGCCCCCGTCGAGCGGTCGACGGCGTCGGCGGCGTACAGCTTCGTCCGCTTCGTCGGTGGCGCCGCCGCACCGTGGGTCGCGGGCAAGCTCGGTGAGAGCAACATCCACATGCCGTTCTGGGTCGGCGCTGTGTGCACCGCCGCCGCGATCATCGTGCTCGCGACCGGCCGCAAGGTCCTCGCCCACGTCGACGAGCACGATCCCGAACCGCACAGCGTCGAGGAGGCATTGGCCGTCACGGCCGCCGACGCCGACTGATACCCCCACGTGAGTGGCGAAGTGTGCTCCGGCACGCTTCGCCACTCACGTGTGTGGTCAGAGGTTCAGGTCGGGGAGACCGAGGAGCGAACGGTACTCGAGACCCTCGGCCGCGATCACCTCGTCGGCACCGGTCGCGCGGTCGACGACGGTCGCGACACCGACGACGATCGCCCCGACGTCACGCAACGCCTTCACCGCCGTGAGCGGAGAGTTGCCCGTGGTGGTGGTGTCCTCGACGACGAGGACACGCTTGCCGACGACGTCCGGTCCCTCGATCTGCCGCTGCATGCCGTGCGCCTTCGCAGCCTTGCGCACGACGAACGAATCGATCGGCCTGCCCGGAGCGTGCATCACGGCCATCGCCACCGGGTCGGCGCCCATCGTCAGCCCGCCGACGGCGTCGAAATCCCAGTCCGCCACCAGTTCACGCAGCAGCTTCCCGATCAGCGGGCCCGCCTCGTGATGCAGCGTGGCGCGGCGAAGGTCCACGTAGTAGTCGGCTTCCTTGCCCGAAGACAACGTCACCTTGCCGTGCACAACAGCCAGCTCACGCACCAACGCGGCCAGATCCTCGCGATCACTCATGCCCGAAACCCTACCCACCTCTACGTGCGGGCACGCCCCCGGCCGAATACGTTGGTCAGCCGCCGGACCAGACTCTTCGGGACGAGCCGACCGGCGGTCGTCAGCACCTTGTACTGGAGGCCGGGAATGCTCACGACCTTGCCGTCCTCGAGATCGGCCAGCGACGCCGCGACCACCTGGTCGACGCTCAGCCACATCGGCTTCGGAATCGAACTCATCTCGATGCCCGCGCGCTCGTGGAACTCGGTGCGGATGAATCCCGGGCACAGCGCCTGGATCCGCACACCCGTGCCGCCCAGCCCGTTCGCCAATCCCTCGGAGAACGAGATCACGTACGCCTTGCTCGCCGAATAGGTCGATCCCCGCCCGGACAGCAGTCCGGCGACACTCGCCACGTTGATGACGGTGCCGTTCGCCGACGCGATCATGGTGGGCAGCGCCGCGCGGGTCAGCTGCATGACGGCGGTGACGTTCACGTCCAACTGCGATTGCAGCAGCTCCGGCGTCGCGGTCCAGAATTCCCCCGAGGTGCCGAATCCGGCATTGTTGACCAGCACCTCGACACCCTTCCCGAGGCGCTGCGCCACTTCCTCGCGCCCGGACACCGTCGCCAGATCGGCCTGCAGGATCTCGGACTCGGTGTCGAACAACGCCTTCATTTCGTCGGCGAGGGCGTGCAAGCGGGTCTCGTCACGCGCGACGAGCACGAGGTCGTAACCGAGAGACGCGAACTTCCTCGCGAAACCGGCACCGAGCCCCGACGTCGGTCCGGTGACGAGGGCAACGGGTCGGGCGGAACTGGAGGGCGTCGACATACCGGTGACGGTAGCAAGGCGCTGCGCGCCTGTGCGCGATTAGCGAGTCCCAGGACTCGTCACGCACTCACGGGCGCGGAGCGCCTGGTGCCGGCGGGCGGGGAGCGCCTGGGGTCTGCTGCCGGGGAGACGCCGGACGCGCCTCGGCGGGAGCGCCTTCCCGCAGTCGCGGCCGGCTCGGGTCGTGGTGGCCGCGGTCGAGTCCCCGCGGCTCGGTGACCGGGGGCAGGACGTGCAGGATGCCGGACAGCCGGGCGACGGCCTCGATGGCCGAATCCCACTCGCGTCCGCTGCTGCCGATGGGCAGCGAACCGAGGGTCCATTCGCCCTCGCTCCACAGCATGTTCACGTGCGGCGGCACCGACTCGGTGAACGCGACCATGCGCTGATCGCAAACCCTGCGGGCGATTTCGAGGTCGGTGGCGAACACGACTCGCGGTCCGATGGCACCGAGGAGTTCGAGATCCGAGTCCTTCGGCGGCGGGGTCGACTTGAGACGCAGGTCGATGTCGACGTCCGAGCCCACCCGGCGGCGCACGGCGACGATGGTCGCGGTCTCCTCGAGGTCGAACAGAATGAACGACTCGCCCCGGCGTTCGCCTTTCACCACATCGATGGCGCTGAGGTACTCCTGCTTGGCCAGCGCGGCGCGATGGAACTGGCCGGGCAGTTTCTCTTCGACGTTGTCGTACGTGTAGCCCTGGGCCTTGGCCCAGATCTGCCGCACACGACCTGTCTGATCACGACGCGAGCGATCGAAATAGAGCAGTGCGCACGCGCCTGCGAGTGCGATCAACGCCAGTACGAACCACATTCCCGTCATCGGTGATCAGCCTAGCGAGTCGACGCCGTTACGAGGCGAAGCGGTACCCGGACACCCCGTGTCGGTTTTGCCCGGACCCATCGTCTCAGTTACCGCCGAGCTTCGGCAGCTCGGTACTGATGATCGTCTCGGCCATCATCGTGCCGTTCTCGACCTTCGTCCCCTGCACCATGACGGTGAATCCGGGCTTCAGATCGGCGACCGTGGTGCCGTCGAGTGCGATCACGTTGGTCTGCGCGTTGGTCTGGACCGTCAACTGGGAACCGCCGAGTGCGTCGAGGGTGAGTGTGGAGCCGTCGTTGGCGCTGATCGTTCCGAACGCGGCGCCGGCAGCGCCGATGGCCTCGCCGATTCCGCCGGGGAGTTGATCGAGCGGCGACTCCGACGTCGTCGACGGCGGCGGGGCCGTCGTCTTCGGCGGCGCGGTGGTCGCGGGCGGACGGGACGTGGTCGGGCCCGCCGCGGTAGTGCTCGACGAGTTGTTCGGCGCGGTCGTGACGAGGGCAACACCGAAGCCGATGACGGCGATCAGCAGCAGCGCGGCCGCCGCGGCGGCGATCCAGGTGCCGATCCGTCGGGGCTTCTTTTCCTCGGTGGTCTCCGCGACCGGCGCCTGGTACCGGGAGCCCGGGTACTGGTCCGGCGGGTCCTGGGCGTTCGGGTACTGCCCCGTCGGATACCCACCCTGGTACTGCTGGGCGTGGTACGCCGGATACGCCTGCGTGGCGTTCGGCGGCGGAGCCTGCGGGTCGTACCGCGGATCGTAGGTCGGGTAGGCCTGCGTCGGATTGGGCTGGTTCTGCCCGTACGCCGCGGTCGGGTCGGACGTGTAGAACTGCTCGGTCGGACCGCCTGCGGGGCCCAGGTACTCGGTGCGCTGCTCGGTCGAGGCGAGATGCTCGGTCGGCTGGTCCTGCCGCGACCACGCCTGCGTGGGATCCTCGCCACCAGCCCTCGAGGCGGAGTCCTCCGTCGTCCACGACTCGGTTCCGTCGTACGCGCGTTCCTGCGGGGTGCGCGGGTCGTCGGGGTTCGTCATGATCGGCCCCTCCCTCGGGTTCGTCTGGCCGGTGTCCTGCGGTTACGGACGGTCCAGGGTAACGGCGAAACTTAAGACGTCGCTGTG
The DNA here is from genome assembly GCF_026810085.1 of Rhodococcus sp. JS3073. Taxonomy (NCBI): domain Bacteria; kingdom Bacillati; phylum Actinomycetota; class Actinomycetes; order Mycobacteriales; family Nocardiaceae; genus Rhodococcus; species Rhodococcus sp. JS3073. The sequence continues at coordinate 1,938,488 of NZ_CP113951.1, forward strand.
AAAACACAGGTGAGTGGCACGGCGTGCGGGAGCACACCGTGCCACTCACATGGGGGATCAGCCGAGGACGAGCGCGTCCCCGGTCTCGGACACCTTCACGGGGACGGTGTCGCCGTCCTTGACGTCACCGGCGAGCAGCAGCTTCGCGAGCTGGTCGCCGATGGCTTGCTGGATCAGCCGGCGCAACGGCCGGGCCCCGTACATGGGGTCGTAGCCGCGGACGGCCAGCCAGAAGCGGGCCGAGTCGGACACGTCCAGAGTCAGCCGCCGCGCCGCGAGCCGGCGGGACAGCTGGTCGAGCTGGATGTCGACGATGGACTCGAGCTGCTCTTCCGTGAGCGGGTCGAAGATCACGACGTCGTCGAGCCGGTTGATGAATTCCGGCTTGAACGCGTGCCGCACCGCATCCATCACCTGCTCCCGCGATCCACCCGCACCGAGGTTGGACGTGAGGATCAGGATGGTGTTGCGGAAGTCGACCGTGCGTCCCTGACCGTCCGTCAACCGGCCTTCGTCGAGGACGGCGAGCAGGATGTCGAACACGTCGGGGTGCGCCTTCTCCACCTCGTCGAACAACACCACCGTGTACGGACGCCGCCGCACGGCCTCGGTGAGCTGGCCGCCGGCCTCGTACCCGACGTATCCGGGCGGGGCGCCGACGAGCCGGGCCACCGAGTGCTTCTCGCTGTACTCGGACATGTCGATGCGGACCATGGCGCGTTCGTCGTCGAACAGGAAGTCCGCGAGGGACTTCGCGAGCTCCGTCTTACCGACGCCGGTGGGTCCGAGGAACAGGAACGACCCGGTGGGCCGGTTGGGGTCGGCGACTCCGGCGCGGGCGCGGCGAACCGCATCCGACACGGCGACGACGGCCTCTTCCTGGCCGACGACCCGCTTGCCGAGCTCGGACTCCATCCGCAGCAGTTTGGCCGTCTCGCCCTCCATCATGCGGCCGGCGGGGATGCCGGTCCATGCCGCGACCACGTCTGCGACGTCGTCGGGACCCACTTCCTCCTTGAGCATGACGTCGCCGTCGGCGGCGGCACCGGATTCGTGGGCCGCCTGCTCGAGTTCCTTCTCGAGCTGCGGGATGCGGCCGTAGCGCAGCTCCGCGGCCCGGCCGAGGTCGCCGTCGCGTTCGGCGCGTTCCTCCTCGCCGCGCAGCATCTCGAGCTGCTCCTTGACCCCGCGCACGGAGTCGATGGCCTGCTTCTCGTTCTGCCAGCGGGTGGTGAGCTGATTGAGCTTCTCCCGTTCGTCGGCCAGTTCCTGACGCAGCTTCTCGAGCCGGTCCTTCGACGCCGCGTCGGATTCCTTCTGCAGCGCCATCTCCTCGATCTCGAGTCGGCGGACGATGCGTTCGACGGAGTCGATCTCCTCGGGTCGCGAGTCGATCTCCATCCGCAGCCGGGACGCGGCCTCGTCCACGAGGTCGATCGCCTTGTCGGGCAGGAACCGGGACGTGATGTAGCGGTCGCTGAGCGTGGCGGCGGCGACGAGCGCGGAGTCGGTGATGCGCACGCCGTGGTGCACCTCGTACCGCTCCTTGAGCCCGCGCAGGATGCCGACGGTGTCCTCGACGGACGGTTCGCCCACCAGCACCTGCTGGAAGCGACGCTCGAGGGCCGCGTCCTTTTCGATGTACTTGCGGTACTCGTCGAGGGTGGTCGCGCCGACGAGCCGCAGCTCACCGCGGGCGAGCATCGGCTTGATCATGTTGCCTGCGTCCATGGCGGACTCGCCGGTGGCACCCGCACCGACGATGGTGTGGAGCTCGTCGATGAACGTGATGACCTGACCGGCCGAGTTCTTGATGTCGTCGAGGACGGCCTTGAGTCGCTCCTCGAACTCGCCGCGGTACTTGGCGCCCGCGACCATCGATCCGAGGTCGAGGGAGATCACGGACTTGCCACGCAGCGATTCGGGAACGTCGCCGGCGACGATGCGCTGGGCCAGCCCCTCGACGATGGCGGTCTTGCCGACGCCGGGCTCACCGATCAGCACCGGGTTGTTCTTGGTCCGGCGGCTGAGTACCTGCACGACGCGGCGGATCTCGGTGTCGCGGCCGATCACCGGGTCGAGCTTGCCGTTCCGGGCCGCCGCGGTGAGGTCGGTGGAGTACTTCTCGAGGGCCTGGTACGTACCTTCCGGATCCGGGCTGGTGACGCGCGCGCTGCCGCGCACGGTGGTGAACGCGTCGCGCAGCGCCTCGGGGGTGGCGCCGTGCCGCTTCAGCAGCCCGGCCACATCCGACTCACCCGAGGCGAGCCCGACCATCAGGTGTTCCGTCGACACGTACTCGTCGTCGAGTTCGGTGGCGAGGTGCTGTGCTGCGGTGAGTGCGGCGAGGGCCTCGCGGCCGAGCTGCGGTGTGGTCGTGGCGCCCGTCGTCTTGGGCAGCCGGTCGACGAGATTCTGCGCTTCACGATGGACCGCGGTGGGGTCGACGCCGACCGCCTTGAGCAGCGGGGCGGCGATGCCGTCGGTCTGGTCGAGCAGGGCCACGAGCAGATGCGCCGGCCTGATGTCGGGGTTACCGGCCGACGACGCCGACTGGAGCGCAGCGGTCATCGCGGCCTGGGTTTTGGTGGTCGGATTGAACGAGTCCACTGGTCACCTCTTCTGGCGTTGTAGAGCGGTTCGCCGCCCGGGGCCGAATGGCACGTGGCGACGCTGTCATCTTCTTAACGCGCGAAGGGTTGAGTCTGTTCCGCTCAACTTTGAAAATTTTCCGCTACACCCATCATCTCGCTCCGCGACCCTTCGCGGGGCGAGAAGTCACGCCCCGATCGCGGCCGCCATCATCGGCCAGGACGCGGACAGGTCGTCGCGCCAGTACCCCCACGAATGCGTGCCGACCGGCCGGAGATCGACCGTGGCGGGAATGTCCAGGGCACGGAGTTTGTCCGCCAGCCGCATCGTGCAGTCGTTGGTGACGGCCTCGATCACACCACCCACCACGACCTGCGTCGCGAGAGCACGGCGGTTGCCGCCGACGGTCCGGGCGTCGAGGGTGTCGTACGGTCCCGGCAGCCCGCTGCCGTTGGAGATGTAGAGGGTGGTCCCGCGGAGCCTCTCGGCGTTGACGTACGGATCGTTCGCGGCCCACAGTGGATCCTCGGCCGCACCCCACATGTTCTCGGGGTTGCCGCCGAAGTCCGACACCGTGATCTCGACGAACCGGCGCGCCACCGGGTCGCTCGTCATCGCGCACCCGCTGTACGCCCCGACGCTCTGATACAGCCCCGGCTTGGAGATCGCGAGGTTGAGGACACTGGTCGCCGACATGGACAGCCCGGCGATGGCGTTCTTCCCCGTCGTCTCGAGCGCCGAGTCGACGATGGGTGGCAGTTCCTTCGTGAGGAACGTCTGCCACTTGTTCCGCCCGAGTTTGGGATCGTCCTGCTTCCAGTCCGCGTAGTAACTGGACTGGCCACCGAACGGGATGACCACGTTGACGTCCTTGTCGGAGAAGAACTTCTCGACGTCCGCCTTCTGCTCCCAGCCGAACTGCTCGGAGTTCCCCTCGACGCCGCCGAGCATGTAGACGGTGGGACGCTTCTCCGACGCGGCCCGGATGACCCGGACGGTGACGTTCTTGTCCATTGCGGTCGAGTGGACGGTGAAGTTCATCTGCGATTCGCCTACCGGGGTGACCTCGATCAACCGTGAACCATCGGGCGCCTCGTCCGCCGAGATCGACTCGATCGTCGTCCGTGGTTCCGCCGAGACGACGTTTCCGCCGCTGATCATCGTCAGCGTCACGGCCGCCACGACAGCGGCAGCCCGGCGAACCCGAACCGAACTGGCCATCCCCGGACGAAACCGACCCCGATCCCGCGCACAGCCAACTCTCATGGCCCCCCCTCGGTAACGCCGCCTGTTTATTGGATGCATCGTGCCTTGCCGGTGGTCACAGCTCAATAGCGGCCCACCGAAATACCGGGCGCGCACGCCCAACCGGCCGTTGCCGTAACCCCGGGTCCGCGCGCGGGACGGCTAGAATGCGGGTGTTCGAATCAGCAGCACGGAGGCAGGGGACGGCTTGACACGAGATTGCCTCGATCCGCTCGTGATTTCGCGTCTGCGCGCCAGCTTTTCGTCGATCGTGTCCACCGAACACGGGCACAACCGGCTCACCACCACGTTCTACGCCACCCTGTTCGCCGAGCACCCCGAATTTCGCGCGCTCTTCCCGGCTGCGCTGGACCAGCAGGGTCACCGCCTGTTCCAGGCACTGCAGTTCGTCATCGACAACCTCGAAGACGAGGGCCGGGTCCTCGGTTTCCTGAGCCAGCTCGGCCGCGACCACCGCAAGTACGGCGTCGAGGGCAGGCACTACTTCGCGTCGGGCAATGCGCTGCTGGTCGCCGTACGGAGCTCGTTCACCCAGGCCATTTGGACGCCCTCGCTGACCGCGGCCTGGACGGAACTGCTCGACCTCCTCCTCCACACGATGGCCGACGCCGCGGACAACGACGACCTGCCCGCCGCGTGGGGTGCCACCGTGGTCGATCACGAACGCCGCCTCGACGACCTCGCGATCGTCCGTCTCGAGACCGACTCCCCCATCCCCTACGGTGCGGGCCAGTACCTCAGTGTCCAGATCCCGCAGCGGCCCCGGATGTGGCGGTATCTGTCGGCGGCCATCCCCGCCAACCCGTACGGACAGCTCGAGTTCCACGTCCGCCGCGTGTCGGGTGGGTGGGTCAGCCCCGCCATCGTGAACGAGACGCAGGTGGGTGACCGCTGGCTGCTCAGCTCCCCACTCGGTGGCCTCGAGGTCGACCGCGACAGCGGGCAGGACGTCCTGATGATCGGTTCGGGGACGGGCATCGCGCCGCTGCGCGCCCAGGTGATGGAAATGGCGATGCGGTCGAACAATCCCCGGGTCCACATGTTCGTGGGCGGCAAGTACCCGTGCGATCTGTACGACATCGAGACCCTGTGGCACCTGTCGCTGAGCAATCCGTGGCTGACCGTGGTTCCCGTGTCCGAGGAGGACGAGGACCCGTGGTGGCACACGATTCCCGCCCCGGAGGCGCCGCCGGGGTTGCATCAGCGACTCCAGGGGCAGCTGGGCCGCGTCGTCGCCCGGTTCGGGTCGTGGGCGGACCGGCAGATCCAGATCTCCGGTTCGCCGGCGATGATCAAGACCACCGTGTACGCGTTGCAGGGCGGCGGTACACCGCCCGAACTGATCCGGCACGACCCGCTGATCTAGTCGCGCAAGCCCGTCCCCGCCCATCCGCTATCCGGTTCGACCGTCGGGAGAGCATCACGCCATGCAAGCCACGCAGACCACCTGGACCAGCACCGTCGTCGAACATCACCGCCTGCGGCACGACCTCGCCGTGGTCCGCCTCGTCGGTGACTACGTCCCGTTCGCGCCGGGGCAGTACGTGGACGTGAGCGTGCCCCAGAACCCGCGACTGCTGCGCAGGCTTTCCCCCGCCCTGCCGCCGTCGCTGGACGGCAAGCTCGAATTCCACGTCCGGACGGTCCCGGGCGGCTGGGTCAGCGGCGACATCGTCACGGGGACCTCGCCCGGCGATCAGTGGCAGATCCTCGAACCCCGCGGCACCATGTCGGTCGACGAGGACGGGCCGGACGTCATCATGATCGCCGGCGGCACCGGTCTGGCCCCGTTCCGATCGATCCTCCTGGACCTGTCGCGCCGGCCGAATCCGCCGCGGGTGTTCCTGTTCACGGGCGATCGGACACCGCGCGATCTCTACGCGTCCGACATGCTCTACCTGCTGCTGCAGGATCTGCCGTGGCTCACCGTCATCCCGGTGGTGGAGAACGTCGTGAACCCGGACTGGACCGACGAATGGTACGAACGCACCAGAGTGGACGTCGGGTTCACCGAGGACGACCTCATCGAGGGCTCGCTGCCCGACGTCGTGACGTCCTACGGCGCGTTCACCGAGCACCAGGTGCTGGTGTGCGGTTCGGCGGCGATGGTCCGCGCCACCCTCGACCGTCTCCGGGACACCGGGACACCCACGGAGAACATTCAGTTCGACCCGTACTGAGCCGTTCGGATCAGTAGGACGGGTCGTGCCGGATGTTCTCCGGCGGAGTGCCCGCCGCGTGCAGCCGGAACTTGGTGGTGTTGATCATCGCCTCGGAGCCGACGAGCTGGATGTCGCGCTCGGCCCATGTCCCGAAGTCGGCGACGACCTGCCCGACCTTGCCGGTCAGCCGGCGGTGCATGCCGGGCAACGCGGCGCTGCTCGGGCCGGTGTACCACCACGGGTCCTCGTCCTCCTCGGTGACCGGGACGACGGTCAGCCACGGGTTCTGCTCCGCGAGCGCCCACAGGGTGCCCAGGTCGTAGAGGTCGCAGGGGTACCGGCCGGCGAAGAAGAGGTGGACGCGGCGGTCCTGGCCGCGTTGCGACATCTGGAGGATCTGCGCGCGCAGCGGGGCAATGCCCGTTCCCGATCCGATCATGAGGATGTCGCGACCGTTGTCGTAGCGGACTCCGAGATCGCCGAGCGGGGATCCGATGACCCACCGCTCGCCGACGAGTGTCTGGCTGACGATGGCGGGGCTGACCCAGCCGCCCGACACCCGTCGGACGTGGAATTCGATGATGCCCTGGTCGTTGGCGGGGTTCGCCGGCGACAGGTACCGCCACATCCGGGGACGCGACGGCACCTGCACGCTCACGTACTGGCCGGCGGTGTAGGTCATCGGCTCGTCGAGTTGCAGGCGGACGATCGAGACGTCCTTCCGGACCTGGAGGTGCTCGATCACGGTTGCGCCCCACGCCGGCGGGCCGCTCTCGGCGTTGGCCGCGTCCATCATGGTGGCGGCGACGACCGCGAGGACGTCGCGCCACGCCTGCTCGAGTTCGTCGGTCCACGGCTCGGTCGAGGGGAACTGCTCGACGGCGGCGATCAGGGAGTTGCTGACGGCGACGTAGTGCGCGTCCTCGATTCCGTACTTGCGGTGGTCCCGGCCGAGTTGCGCGAGGTAGGCGAGGATCTGCCCGGACTCCTCCTCGAGTCGCTCGATCACGTACTGGACGGCGGAGATCAACCGGTCGCGCTGCTCGTCCATGGCCGCGGGAAAGAAGTCCCGGGCGTCGGGGTACCGCGCGAACAGCAGGGCATAGAAGGACCGCGACAGAGTCTGGGGCCCGTCCGGCACTGCCGCGATAGCCTTGAAACTCGACCGGACCAGCGATATTGCCTGTGAATCCACCGCGCATCCTCGTCACCGACTGAACGCGGCGCCGCCGCGAAGTACTTGGGCAGACTATAGGCGCGGGCGCCACGCCGCAGACCAGGTCCCTTGTTTTCCGCCCTGGTCGTGCTATCCGACCGCTCGGTCTGCACTCTCCCAGTAACGGGAACGCAACGCCTTCTTGTCCAGCTTGCCGAGCGGGGTGAGCGGCAACGTGTCGACGAAGTCGATCGATTTGGGGGCGTGCACCGATCCCTTCGCGGCCCGCACCCGTTCGACGAGTTCGGCGGCGTCGACCGTCTGGCCGGCCCGCAACACCACACACGCCTTGACGGCCTCGCCCCACTTCTCGTCCGGGACGCCGACCACCGCGACCGAGCCGACGGCCGGGTGCGCCGAGATGACATCCTCGATCTCCCGCGGGAACACGTTGAATCCGCCGGTGACGATCATGTCCTTCTTGCGGTCGACGATCGTCATGAATCCGTCTTTGTCCTTGCGCGCGACGTCGCCCGTGTGCAGCCAGCCACCGCGGAACGCCTCGGCGGTCTCGTCGGGCTTCTTCCAGTACCCCTTCATGACCAGCGGGCCGCGGACGCAGATCTCCCCCAGCTCACCCTGCGGGACCTCGTTCAGGTCGTCGTCGAGCAGCGCGACGTTCAGCCAGGGCACGGGACGCCCGCACGTCGCGAGCCGGCTGGGATCGTCCGCGAGGTGCTCTTCTTTCCGCAGCACCGCGATGGTCATTCCGCATTCGGTCTGGCCGTAGAACTGGAAGAAGATCTGACCGAACTTCTCGATCCCCTCCTGCAACCGGGCCGGCGACATCGCCGAGGCGCCGTAGAACAATGTCTGCAGGCTGGACACGTCCCGCTTCGGCAGGTCGGGGTGATCCATCAGGAGGTAGATCATGGTGGGGACGAGCATCGTGGCCGAGATCTTGTGCTTCTCGATCGCTTCGAGGACGGCGCCGGGCTCGAATGCGGGCAGCACGATCAGCGCGCCACCCCGCAGCAGGGTCGGGATGAAGAAGGCGGCGCCGGCGTGCGACAGCGGCGTGCAGATGAGAAAACGCGGTTCGTCGGGCCACTGCCATTCGGCCATCTGGATCTGATTGAGCGTCGCGCCGGACTGGTAGGAGCCGACGACGCCCTTCGGCTTGCCGGTCGTGCCGCCGGTGTAGACCATGCTGCTGTTGTCGTCGGCGGCCACGTCCGCCGCCCGCAGGCGTTGCGGGGTGAACGTCTCGGCGAGGGCGAGAATGTCGGTACCGACTTCCGACGGTCCCAACGACAACACGTTCTCGATCGACGGCGACTGCGCCACCAGTTCGGCGGCGCGCTCCTCGAAGGCGGTGGGATCGAAGATCAACGTCTGGATCTCGGCGTCGCCGACGATGTACAGATGGTCGTCGAGCGAGCCCATCGGGTTCAGCGCGCTGGCGCGGCATCCGGAGATCATCGTGGCGCCCATGCTGATGAGCACTTCGGGCCTGTTCTTGGACAGCATGGCGGTGCTCGTGCCCTTGCCGATCCCGAGCGAAGCCAGTGCCTGCGCAAAGCAACTGATCTGATCGCGCATTTCACCGCCGGTGAGGACGACGTCGCCGAGGTAGAGCGCCGGCTTGTCGGAGTTTCGTTCCAGTGCAGTGATGAGGAGGTCTGCAGCGAAGGCGGGTCGATGCAGATCTGCGAACTCGTCGGTCATCTGTAATCCTTCTACTCCCGCGACGCCGAGGCGCGTGGTCCGGCGGCCTGGATTTCCTGTGTCCTGGGTCACCGACACCCTAACCGGAAACCGGAAAAACTGAAACCTGTTCCATTCTTCTCGAGGGCGCCGACGCGACTCCGGGCCGGACACGTCCGATACCGTGAGGTCCATGAGTCCGCAGGACCGAATCGCAGAACGGATCTCGACCGCGGCGCGGAGCGCGCACGTGTTCCTCGCGACGGCGGAATCCCTCACCGGTGGGCAGATCTCATGCATTCTCGGCGCCGCGCCCGCCTCCTCCGACTGGTACCGGGGCAGCGTCGTCGCCTATTCCAGCGAGGTGAAACACCAGGTGCTGAAGGTGCCGGAAGGTCCCGTCGTCAGCGAGGCCAGTGCCCGCGCGATGGCCGGAGCGGTCGCGGAACTGCTCGGAGCCGACATCGCCGTCGCGGTGACCGGCGCGGGCGGCCCCGACCCTCAGGACGGGCAACCACCGGGGACCGTCTGGTTCGGACTCTTCACCCACGGCCGCATCGACACCGAGATGCGCCGATTCGACGGTGAACCGCAGGACGTCGTGACCGCCACCACCGACCATGCCCTGGAACTGCTCGAACGGGCGTTGGTCTCCGTGCCCGGTCGAGTTCCTCCCCCGCTCGCATAGATCTCCGAGAGTCGGGTAATCGTCCGAGCGGGCACCTCTACACCCGAGGAGGATTTCCGTGCCGAAGACCACGGACAGCGGCAAGCCGAAGAAGAGCGAGCTCCCCGAGACGCTGAAGAAGTCGTCCGAGAAGGCGCAGCGCACGTTCGCCAAGGTGTACGACTCCGCGATGGATCAGTACGGGGACGAGGAACGAGCGCATCGCGTCGCGTACGACGCTCTCAAACACGGCTACGAGAAGGTCGGCGACCACTGGGAGGCCAAGGACGAGAAGGGCCCCTCGGACGAGCGTGCAAAGAGCGGCGGCCCGAACGCCTCCGGTGAGACTGCGGAGGGCGTCGACGCCAACGCGAGCAAGGACCACCTCATGCACATCGCACAGAGGCTCGACGTACCCGGCCGGTCGACGATGACCAAGGACGAACTCGTCGATGCGATCGAGAAGGCGAACCGGAGAGCCCGATGAGAGCCGTGACGTGGCAGGGCAAACGGAAGGTCAGCGTCGACACCGTCCCCGACCCGGTGATCGAACAGAAGACCGACGCGATCGTCGAGATCACCACCACCAACATCTGCGGCTCCGACCTGCACCTGTACGAGGTGCTCGGCGCGTTCATGAGCGAGGGCGACATCCTCGGTCACGAACCGATGGGCATCGTCCGCGAGGTGGGGTCCGAGGTGACCGACGTGAAGGTCGGCGACCGGGTGGTCATCCCGTTCCAGATATCCTGCGGCAGTTGCCACATGTGCGATCGGCAACTGTTCACCCAGTGCGAGATCACGCAGATCCGGGACGAGGGTATGGGTGCGGCGCTGTTCGGGTATTCGAAACTGTACGGGAGCGTTCCCGGCGGCCAGGCCGAGTATCTTCGGGTGCCGCACGTGAAGAACACGCACATCACGGTTCCGGAGGGGCCACCGGATTCGCGCTTCGTGTACCTGTCCGACGTGCTGCCGACGGCGTGGCAGGCCGTCGAGTACGCGGCGGTACCCGACGGCGGTTCCGTCGTCGTTCTCGGGCTCGGGCCGATCGGCGACATGGCGGCACGCATCGCCGCGCACAAGGGTTTTCGTGTCATCGGCTTGGATCTCGTGCCCGAGCGTCTCGCCCGTGCGCAGGCGCGACAGATCGAGACCGTCGACCTGAACGACGCCAAGGGCGAACTCGGCGACGTGATCCGGGAGATGACCGACGGCCGCGGCCCCGATTCCGTCATCGACGCCGTCGGCATGGAAGCACACGGCTCCCCCGGCGCGAAACTCCTGCAGCAGGTCACGTCGTTCCTGCCCGACGCCATCGCGGGCCCGCTGATGTCGACGGCGGGAATCGACCGGCTCCACGCGCTGCATTCGGCCATCGACATCGTGCGGCGCGGCGGCACCCTCTCGCTGATCGGGGTGTATGGCGGTATGGCCGATCCCATACCGATGCTCACCCTGTTCGACAAGCAGATTCAGCTGCGGATGGGGCAGGCCAACGTCAAGCGGTGGGTCCCGGACATCCTGCCGTTGCTCACCGACGCCGACCCTCTCGGCGTCGACACGTTCGCCACTCACGAACTGCCACTGGACCACGCACCGCACGCGTACGAAATCTTCCAGAAGAAGGAAGACGGCGCTGTGAAGATTCTTCTGAAGCCGTAATGCCTTCTCTCTGGCTCGATCACGTCGCCGGGCACCGCGGCGCAGTAACGGGGCGGTCGTGGGACGAACGCGGACGGTACGACACCGTGGTGGTGGGCGCGGGAGTGACCGGCCTGATCACCGGGTTGCTGCTCGCCCGTGCGGGACAGCACGTCGCCGTCGTGGAAGCGCGGACGATCGGGGCCGTGACGACCGGGAACACGACGGGCAAGGTCAGTGTGCTGCAAGGTACCCGGCTCGCCGAGATCGGCCGCCGCCACGCGCCGCACATCCTGCGCTCGTACGTCGAGGGAAACGTGGAAGGCCAGCAGTGGCTGCTCCGGTACTGCCACGACCGCGAGATTCCCGTCGGCGCGGCACCGGATTTCACGTTCGCACAGACCGAGTCCGGCGTCGACGCGGTGCGCGCTCAGTACAAGGCCGCCCGATCCGCGGGCCTGCCCGTGCGACTCGTGCCCGAACTCGAGATTCCGGTGCCCCACGTCGACGCCGTCATGCTCGACAACCAGGCATTCCTGGACCCGATGCCCGTTCTCCACGCAGTGGCCCGCGACCTGGTCTCGCACGGCGGCGAAGTGTTCGAGCACCGTCGCGTGACGTCGGTCCGGACGCTGGTGCGATTTCACGTCCTGTCGACGCACGACGGCGACATCGAAGCCCGCCGTGTGGTTCTCGCGACAGGAACGCCGATCCTCGACCGCGGAGGATTCTTCGCCCGGCTGAAGGCGGAGCGATCGTACGCGGTGGCGTTCCGGGTGCCCGGCGGTGCGCCCGGGGGCATGTACCTGACCGCAGATCAGCCCGCCCGGTCGTTGCGCCCGGCCGACGACGGTCGCGTCCTGGTCGTCGGCGGCAACGGTCACGATGTCGGCCGAAGCACGTCGCCGCAGGCCGCGGTCGACGATCTGCTGACCTGGACCGGCCGTCACTTTCCGGGAGCGACGCCGACCCACCGCTGGTCGGCGCAGGACTACTCCTCGCTGAACGCGCTCCCCTACGTCGGCCCGCTGGTTCCGGGCAGCAACGGCATTCTCGTCGCGACCGGGTACGGCAAGTGGGGACTGTCGAACGGCGTCGCCGCCGGTCTCGTGCTCGCCGGTCGCATTCTGGGTGGCCACATGCGGTGGGCGGAGGCATTCCAGAGCTATTCGCCGACGCAGCTTTTCGACCTTCCGGCGGCAGTGAAGGCGAACGGTGAGGTGGCGGTGGAGATGGTCGCAGGCTGGGGCGACGCGCTCGTGGGGCGACAACGAGGGAAGGGCCGGGCTCGCATCGTGCGGGAGGGACTGCTGCCGGTCGGCGAGTACACCTCGGACGGTCACACCGAGCGCGTCTGCGCCGTCTGCCCGCACCTCGGTGGTGTGCTCCGCTGGAACGATGCGGAGGATTCGTGGGACTGCCCGCTGCACGGGTCCCGATTCACTGCCGGCGGAACACTTCTCGAGGGCCCCGCAACCACCGATCTTCGACGACTCTGATTCCCACCACGATTGGCCTGGCGCCCTCCGGGTACCCGTTTCTTGTAGTCACGAGAGGAAGGAATTGCCCATGACATCGGCGGAGACACTGCGCGGCCGGAAGGTCGCGATCCTGGCCACCGACGGCGTCGAGGAAGTCGAACTCGTCGAACCCCGGAAGGCGGTGGAGGACGCCGGCGCGGAGGTCCGGCTGATCTCGTTGTCCCCCGGCAAGATCCAGGCCATGAACTCGGACGTGAACGCGGCAGGCACCTATGCCGTCGACGCCGTCGTCGGCGACGTGTCCGTTGCCGACTTCGACGCACTGATCCTGCCCGGCGGCACCACGAACCCCGACCACCTCCGGATGGACGCGTCGGCCGTCGGCTTCGTCCGCGACTTCGTCGATTCCGGCAAACCGGTGGGCGTGATCTGCCACGGACCGTGGACGTTGGTCGAGGCCGACGTCGTCCGCGGCCGCACTCTCACGTCGTATCCCAGCGTGCGCACCGATATCCGCAACGCCGGCGGGACCGTGGTCGACGAGGAAGTGGTGGTCGACAACGGGTTGGTGTCGAGCCGCAACCCCGACGACCTGCCCGCGTTCTGCGCGAAGATCGTCGAGGAATTCGCCGAGGGCCGCCACCCGCAGTGACGTCGGCGGTCCTGGTCAGCCGGAATCCGGGACCGTCACCACCACACGGGTGCCCGATCCGGGTGAGGACGTGACGTCGAAGGTGCCGCCGAGGCTCTCGACCCGCACGATGTGCGATGCCAGTCCGATGTGCCCCTGCGCCACCCGTTCCGGGACGACGGCCGGATCGAATCCCGCACCGTCGTCGGCGACCGTCAACGTGATCCGCCCGCAGGCGCGGGTGAGTGCGAGTTCGATCTTCGTGGCGCAGGCATGTCTGGTCACGTTGGTGAGCAGTTCCCGCGCCACCCGGTAGAGCAGTTCCTGGCAGTCGGGACGACCGACGTCGTCGAGGCGCACCGACATCTCGATCTCACCCCGGCGGGCCGTCCGGTCCGCGAGTTCCCGCAGCGCAGCGGTGAGCCCCAGCTGCGCGAGGACCTGCGGATGCAGTGTGGTGACGGTGGACCGCAGCTGCGCCGCGGTCTCGCGGAGCGCGGACTCGGCGGCGACGAGCATCGCGTCCGGGTGCCGCTCCAGGGCCTCCTCCACGTCCAGCCGGGCGGCCAGCACATTCTGCAGGGGCCCGTCGTGGAGGTCCTCGGCCAGTTGCCGTCGCTCGCGTTCCTCGGCACCCATCGATTCTGCGATCAGCTGCCTGCGCACATCCATCAGCGAGATCACCGTCGCAGAGCGCCGGACCAGCACGTACGACAACGCCGTCGTCGCAGCCGCGAGCCACAACAGGAACCCGAAATACAGGTACACCTCGTCGGGGAAGCCGACTGCGTCGTCGCGCTTGGAGTAGATGATCCACACCACCTGGTACCCGACGGCAGTGCAGACTCCGACGATCGCCGTCAGACGCGGCCGGTACTGGAACGCCACCGAGATCGGCAACAGGAAGAACACCGGAAGCAGCACCGACGTCGCGCCGCCGGAGACGACACACAACGCCACCACCGCGGTGACGTCCGCGGCGGTCGACACCCAGCCCGCCCACGGCCCGACGTCCCGGACCAGGACGAAGATCAGCCAGCCGAGCGCGGCGGCGGCGTACCCGATCAGCACCCCGGCGAAGATGTCGGGTTTCCAGTGCGTCACGTGGATCACCGGCCCGAGCAGCGCCATCAGTCCGATGAGCGGTAACCGGAGAATGGCGGTCACCCGGACCGCCTCGGTGCTGTACCGACGGACTACGCGGCTCTGGGACGGATGGGGCACGTCACTCCAGCAAGCCGCGGCGCATCGCCTCGGCCACGGCCGCCGCGCGGTCGCTCACCCCGAGCTTCTCGTAGAGACGCTGGACATGCGTCTTGACCGTCGAGGGCGCCAGATACAGCTCACCGGCGATCGTGGGAATGCTCTGGCCGCGCGCAATGAGCGCCAGCACTTCCTTCTCCCGACCACTCAGCGCCGGCCCGACCGGTTCACTGCGACGACGCACCTCGCCGGCCAGTCCGACGGCGAGGGAGGCGGGGAGGACGTCGCGGCCCTGAGCGCAGTCCAGGACGGCTTTCACGATCTCCGCCCGGGTCGATTCCTTCGGCAGGAACCCCGCCGCCCCTTCCTGCAACGCGTGGTAGACGATCGCGGACTCGTCGTGCGCCGACAGCAGCAACACACGCGTGGTGAGTTCGGCTCGTCGCACGGCCGCCGCCACCTGGGAACCGTCCAGTTCCGGCATCCGATAGTCGAGCAATGCGACGTCGGGGGCGAGTTCGCGGATCAGGGCGAGCGCGGCCGCGCCGTCGTCCGCCTCACCGACCACCTCGATGTCGCCACTCGCGACGAGGGCACGGACGACACCGTCCCGAAAGATCGGGTGGTCGTCGCCCACCACGACCCGCACGGCGCTCACGGCGCGGTCCGATGCGAAGCGACTCCGGCGAAGTCCATTGCTCACTTTCTCACGAGACCGGGCCCGCGCGGAGCACTTCGCGGCGCCGGTGTCCCCCGATCGGTGGACACCGGATTCATCCCGCCCTCGGTCCTGTCGGTGGACAGACGACGGCGCGCATTCGCGACATAGTTGATGCACACCGGAAACGGGGAGGTCGGAAACCGAAACCCCCACGGCCCCAGACGTTCCACCCCCCGAAGCGTCAGAACTCAGGAGAAGCCATCATGCGCACCACCGCCCGCCGCCGCGTCGCACTCTTCATCGCTCTGCCCGCCACCGCAGTGGCCGTCACCGGATTCGCCATCGCAGCCGCCGGTGTCGCCACCGCGGGCACGATGCCGACGTCGGGACCCACGATCGCGATGACGATCAGCAACGACACCGATCTGCCGATGGTCCTACAGGGCTCCTCGAACCCCTACGGGCAGTGGATTCAGGCGCCGTCGGACTACCTCGCCCCGCACAGCAGCCAGATCGTGAAGGCATTCTCCAACGACCCGAACGGCGTCGAGGTCGACGCCACCTACTCGCTCCCCGGTGGTGCCCAGGCCGTGTTCCGGGCCGACAACTACAGCAACATGACCGACGTGGACGGAACTCGCGTCGACGCCAACTACGGCCACGCCTACGGCATCAGCAGCTGGATCGACTCGGGCTACCCGACCATGAACGCCGGCTACCACCTCTACGGGCACCCCTGACAGACGAACCCGACCATCCACCGAACACTCGACGAGAGCCGGAGAACATGATCATGCACGTCACCGAGACCCCCACCCCCACCGTCTCCCGCACGATGTGGACCACCGAGGAGATCAAGGCACGTCTCGAGGAGATGAATATTCCGCGTTCGCGCACCCGCCGCGGGCCCCGCTGGGGCAACCGCGACCGATAAACCGGGGGTTGGGGCCCGATGTCGCACTGGTTCACTCCGACAGGACCAGTGCGACATCGGTTCGGTTCACCCGAGAGATCGCCGGGTCAGCGCTGGTGTCGCGGCTTCCACACGACGAGCGCGTTGCTCCGCGGGATCGGCACGAGGTCGCGCCGGTAGCCGGCGTGAACCTTCGCGATCTCCTCGGCGAGCTCGCGAACCCGGTGCTGCAGAGCCTCCACCTGGTTGGTGAGTTCGATGATCCGCTTGATTCCGGCGAGGTTGACACCCTCGTCCTGGGAGAGGCGTTGCACCTCGCGCAGCAGCGCCACGTCCCGCGGCGAATATCGTCGCCCGCCACCGGACGTGCGGTGCGGGGTGACGAGACCGAGCCGGTCGTAGTTGCGCAACGTCTGCGCATGCATGCCCGCGAGTTCCGCGGCCACCGAGATCACGAAGATCTGGGCGTCCGGATCAACGGCGGTCTCCCGTGGATCCTGGGTCGTATCGCTCATCAGGCACCTGCCCACCCGGCCCTGGGATCGAATCCGCTGGCCTTCTCTGCTTCCAGATAGGTCTTGAGTGCTTCGGTTGCCGGGTCGTCGAGCTTCTGCGGAACAGCGACCTTGACCGTGACCAGCAGGTCACCAGCGCCGCCGGCACGCTTGGGAACACCTCGGCCGCGCACACGCAGAACCCGGCCGTCGGCTGTGCCCGCCGGAATCTTCACACCGACACGCCCCTCCAAGGTGGGGACGGAGACGGTGGTTCCGAGCACGAGCTCACCGTAGCTGACGGGGACGACGAGGGTGAGGTCGTCGCCGTTGCGGCCGAACACCTTGTCGGGACGCACCCGGACCGTGACGAACAGGTCGCCCGACGGCGCGCCGCGCAGGCCCGCCTCGCCCTGGCCTGCCAGCCGGATCTTCTGTCCGTCGCTGACACCCGCGGGGACGCGGACGGTGATGGTGCGGGTCCGGTTGGTGACACCGTTGCCGTGGCACACCTCGCACGGCGAGTCGATGATGGAGCCGGTACCGCGGCAGTCGTCGCACGGCTCACTGAACCCGAACGCGCCCTGGTTGCGGCTGACGATTCCGGTCCCGTTGCAGCGCGGGCAGACTCGCGGGCTGGTTCCCGGCTTGGCACCGCTGCCGTGGCAGGTGGTGCACGGCGACGGGCTGGTCAGTCGCAGCGGAACCGTGACGCCCAGTGTGGCTTCGCGGAATTCGAGAGTCGTCTCCGTCTCGACGTCGCTTCCACGACGGGGACGGTTGGTCGTGCGGGTCGCGCCGCCGCCACCGGCGCCGCGATTGAACAGGCCACCGAAGATGTCGCCGAGGCCGCCGTCACCGGCCGCCGCGCCGCCGCCACCGAACAGGTCGTTGATGTCGAATCCGCCCTGGCCGAACCCGCCGGCTCCGGGGTTGAATCCGCCGCCGCCCTGACCGAAACCGCCGCTCGCGAACAGCCGCCGGGCCTCGTCGTATTCCTTGCGCTTGGCAGGGTCCGAGAGCACGGCATGTGCTTCGCTGACGGACTTGAAACGCTCCTCGGCCTTCGTGTCACCGGGGTTCGCGTCGGGATGAAGGTCGCGGGCGAGCTTGCGGTACGCCTTCTTGATCTCGTCCGCGGATGCGTGGGACGAGACGCCCAGCTCCTTGTAGAAGTCCTTTTCGATCCACTCCCGTTGGCTCACTGGGCGTCTCCTCCTCTCGCTCTTACTCTTGTTCCGACTCGGCGGGCTTCACGGCCTCGTCGGAGGTGTTCGCGCCGGCATCGCCGGCGCGATCGATTACAGCTACCATCGCATGCCGCAGGACGCGATCACCGAATTTGTAGCCCTTTCGCATCACCGTGCCGAGAACGGGGTCGTGACCCTCACCCTCGTGCTGCACTGCCTCGTGCAGCGCCGGATCGAATGCATCGCCCTCGGCACCGAAGTCGCTCAGACCGAGCGAGGTGAGGGTGCCGGTGAGCTTGTCTGCCACACCCTTCAGCGGCCCCGAGTCGAGGTCGCCGTGGCTGCGTGCACGGTCGAGGTCGTCCAGCACCGCGATGAGCTCACCGACGACGGACGCCTTGGCGTTCGCGATGTCGGCCTGCTTGTCGCGCTGGACGCGGCGGCGGTAGTTGGCGTACTCCGCCTGCAGTCGCTGCAGGTCGGCGGTGCGCTCCGCCAACTCGTCCGTCTCCGGAGCTGCCGTCTCCGGCAGGGCCCCTTCGTCCACCGAGCCGGGCTGCGGAGCGGCAGCGGTGCCCGCGAGGGGCTCCACTACCGGCTCCGAATCCCGCGTCTGACCGGTCTCGGGGTCGATCTTCCGCTTGTCCACGAAAGTGACCGGTTCCTGCTCGGTGTTGTCGGACGTCACTTCTTCTCCGAGTCGGACGGCTCGTCCACGACCTCGGCGTCGACGACGTCGTCGGCGCCACTCGCGCCGGAGCCGTCGGTGTTGGCGGCTTCCTCAGCGGCACTGGCCTCGTAGATCGCCTGGCCGAGGGCCTGCGACTCGGTGGCCAGCTTCTCGACCGCGGTCTTGACGGCCGCGATGTCGGTGCCTGCGAGAGCGTCGTTGGCTTCCTTGATGGCAGCCTCGACCTTCTCCTTGACGTCGGCGGGCACCTTGTCCTCGTTGTCCTTGATGAACTTCTCGGTCTGGTGCACCAGCGACTCGGCCTGGTTGCGCACCTCGGCCTCCTCGCGGCGGGCCTTGTCTTCCTCGGCGTGAGCCTCGGCGTCCTTGACCATCCGCTCGATCTCTTCCTTGGACAGACCGGAGCCGTCCTGGATCTTGATCGTGTTCTCCTTGCCCGTGCCCTTGTCCTTGGCGGTCACGTGCACGATGCCGTTGGCGTCGATGTCGAAGGTGACCTCGATCTGCGGCACGCCACGCGGGGCGGGCGGCAGGTCGGCCAGCTCGAACGAGCCGAGCAGCTTGTTGTGCGAGGCGATTTCGCGCTCACCCTGGAACACCTGGATCTGCACCGAGGGCTGGTTGTCGTCAGCCGTGGTGAAGGTCTCGGAACGCTTGGTCGGGATGGTGGTGTTGCGCTCGATGAGCTTGGTCATCACGCCACCCTTGGTCTCGATGCCGAGGGACAGCGGGGTGACGTCGAGGAGCAGCACGTCCTTGACCTCGCCCTTGAGGACGCCGGCCTGCAGGGCGGCGCCGACGGCGACGACCTCGTCCGGGTTGACGCCCTTGTTGGGCTCGCGGCCACCGGTCAGCTCGCGCACCAGATCGGAGACGGCGGGCATACGGGTGGAACCACCGACGAGCACGACGTGGTCGATGTCCTTGACGGCGATGCCGCTGTCCTTGATCACGGCCTGGAACGGCGCGCGGGTGCGGTCGAGGAGATCGGACGTGATCTTCTGGAACTCGCTGCGGGACAACTGCTCGTCGAGGAACAGCGGGTTCTTGTCCGCGTCGACGGTGATGTAGGGCAGGTTGATCGAGGTGCTCTGCGAGGAGCTCAGTTCGATCTTGGCCTTCTCGGCAGCCTCACGGAGACGCTGCAGGGCCATCTTGTCCTTGGTCAGATCGATGCCGTTCTGAGCCTTGAACTTGTCGACGAGCCACGTGACGATGCGCTCGTCCCAGTCGTCACCACCGAGGTGGTTGTCGCCGGACGTGGCGCGAACCTCGACGACGCCGTCGCCGATTTCGAGCAGCGAGACGTCGAAGGTGCCGCCACCGAGGTCGAAGACCAGGATGGTCTGTTCCTTGTCACCCTTGTCGAGGCCGTAGGCCAGTGCGGCCGCGGTGGGCTCGTTGACGATGCGCAGGACGTTGAGGCCGGCGATCTGACCGGCTTCCTTGGTGGCCTGACGCTGGGCGTCCTCGAAGTACGCGGGGACGGTGATCACGGCGTCCGTGATGTCCTCACCCAGGTACGCCTCGGCGTCGCGCTTCAGCTTCATGAGCGTGCGCGCGCTGATCTCCTGGGGCGTGTACTTCTTGCCGTCGATCTCCACGTTCCAGTCGGTGCCGATGTGGCGCTTGACGGAGCGGATGGTGCGGTCGACGTTGGTGACGGCCTGGTTCTTCGCGGGTTGGCCGACCAGCACTTCACCGTTCTTGGCGAAGGCGACGATCGACGGGGTGGTGCGTGAACCTTCGGCGTTGGCGACCACTACGGGCTCGCCGCCTTCCAGCACAGACACGACCGAGTTCGTTGTACCGAGGTCGATACCGACGGCACGAGCCATAGTGTTCCTCACTTTCGTTTTGCAGTCCTGTGGGCAGGTTTTTCATTACTGAACTGCGATGTTGGCGCTTAGTGAGCGCCCTCCGCTCAAGTTTGCACTCCGACACCGTCGGGAGTCAATTCGAACTTGAGTCTTGCACGCTCATGTTGTCGTAAGGCTCAACGGAGGGATGCGGAGATTTGTTCCCGGATGCCCACATCTTTTTTCGGCGCCGTGTTTCGAGGCCTTGCTTCGGGGCCGCCGACGCGGACCCGCGCGTCGGCACGCCACGGTACGGCAGGTCGATAGGATCGCAGCGTGACGACACCCGAACAGCCGCCACGCCGGCCCGAACCGCCGCGACCCGTACCGCCGCGTCCGGAGTTCGCGGTCACCCCGCTGCGCGCCACCCCCACCGATGCCACCCCGAAGGCCGTCGCGGTGTCGCTGTCCGCCTGGGTGGGATCGTTCGTCGTTCTCGCCGGAATCGCCGGCGCCATCGCGCTCGACCTCGGCGCGGTCCGCGACGCCCTCGAGGCGTCGGTCGCCGCCGACAATCCCGGCGATTCCGCGACAGACATCACCGACACGGTGAACCTGACGCTGATCGGCAGCGGCGCCATCGCCGTCGTCCTGATCCTCCTCGGACTGCTGGGCATACAACTCCTGCGCGCCCGGAAACCGGCGGGCCAGATCACCCTCGCGGTCGTCGGCGTCCTCAGCGTCGCCGGCGGAGTGGGCCTGTGGACCCTGCTGTCCGACGCCGGTGACGCGACCGCCGGTGTGCTGCAGTGGGCGCCGCTCGCCTACAGCGCCCTCGTCGCGGTGGGAGTGCTCGCCCTGTTCGCTCCCGGTGTGTCTCCGTGGCTGCGCCGGAACCGCTGACCGGACTCACACCTGGCACGGATCGGTACTGCCGTGGAACTCCGGGTCGGGGTCGTATTCGCGGTTGGACGTACCCGAATACTCGGGATCGGGGTCGTACTCGTCGTTGGTCGTCCCCGTGAAGTCGGGGTCCGGGTCGTACTCGTCGTTGGTCGTGCCCTCGTAGGAGGAGTTGCAGGCCGGGTGGGCGGCAGCGGTCTGGGTCACGGACGCGGCGCCGAACACGAGAGCCACGGCTGCCAGTGCGGTCATCGTCGTGCGGATCATGATGATTCCTTTCATCGGTGGGCTGATCATCGGTGGGCTGGGCGGACCAGAAGAGAGAACCGAGCGGGGTCACCCGGGTGCGGGCTGGTGGGGCATCGCGGGTTCGCCCGCGCCGATCCGGCTCGACCCGGCGATATCGGTATGGCGCGTCACCGTGGGGGTACCCAAATCGGGGCCCGCAACACCCGGCGCGGGTGGCGGAATCGTCAGGACTCGCCGGAATTCCATCTGCCCGCCGGTATCGCGCTCGGCGGCGGTCGAGGCGTACGCGAACGTGCCGACTCCCGCCGTGACGGCGACGAGGACGGGCGACACCATGCCCCCGAGAACGCGAAGCCATACGCGTCGGCGGGAGGGCCGGGGTGCCGGCCCCGGAGAGTCGAAGTTCATACCGAGAATCCTTCGCGGCGCGCGCATTCCGCACATCCAGGAAGGCACCCAACTTGGACCCCGAGAAAAACCCTGAGAAGGTCTTCCTAATGAGGACCGTTTCTGACCTCAATCGCTTCTACTCTTCTTCTCATGACCACTTCGCAGAAGTCCCCCGCCACCGGTGAGCGCGCCGACATCCTCCAGATCCTGCAGGAGCAGCGAGCCACCCTGTTGATCACCGTCCGCGGCATCGACGACGACCAGGCACGGCAGCGCTCGACCGTCAGCGACCTCACGCTCGGCGGACTGATCAAGCACGTTCTGCACACGGAAAAGCATTGGGTAGAAACCATTCTCGAACCCGACGAGAACGCGGAGTTCGACATGGAGTGGGCGATGGAGAAGTACTACATGCGGGACGACGAAACCCTCACGGGACTGCTGGCAGAGTACGCCGAGGTCGCCCGCGCGACGGAGGTGGCGTTGGCCGGCCTCGACAACCTGGACGTCCTGATCCCCCTGCCCACCGCGCCCTGGGCGCCCGAGCGGCAGTGGTGGACGATCCGCCGCACCCTGCTCCACATCATCCGGGAGACCGGCCACCATTCCGGTCACGCCGACATCATCCGGGAATCCCTCGACGGCGGAAACACCACGATGCAGATGGGCGCCGACGCCGGCATGGAGTTCTGACCCACCCGGCAGAACAGACGAAAACACCTCACCGGGTTCAGGTTCCGGTGAGGTGTTCTCTTCATGCGGCATTCGAGTGTTGACTTACCTCCTGCGGTTCAACGTTTTCGCCGACTGGTGAAAACCATGGTGCCCCGCTGCGGGGGCACCGGCTACCTACCCCAGGGTTTACGGTTCCCCACCCGGGACCCAACCCACTATCAGGTGGCCCTTACCTCAAAGTGCTACTCGCCTCCCCAGCTTCTTCTTCTTGCGCGCGCCCAGAAAAAGTCGTTTTGACATCCTCCTCGACCCTGGGGTCGGGATTTTCTACCGCAGCCGGTCGGCTACCTCGGTGGGTTCCTGCTTCGCCGCGCTGCGCCGACATCGCTGCCGGTCTTACCCTCGCTCCACAGGCGTTTAGTCTCTCGGCGCGTCCCGCCGCGAGGATATTCTTGGCTGCATTGTGGTCTCGGTCGTGGACGGAGCCACATCCGCAAGTCCACGCGCGGACGTTCAGTGGCTTCCTCTCGCCGACAGTCCCACACGTCGAACACATCCTGGTTGACGGAAACCACCGATCAATACGATGGAATGTGCGTCCATAACGGATCGCCTTGTACTCGAGCATCGACGCGAAAGCTGACCAGCCGGCGTCGTGAACTGACTTCGCCAACCGCGTGCGAGCGAGACCGTTCACGGCCAAATTCTCCATATATACCGCTTGGTTATCGCGGATGATGCTGGTCGAAGTCTGGTGATGAAAGTCCCTGCGTGCATCGGCGACCCTGGCGTGCAAGCGAGCGACCTTACGAACCGCCTTTCGTCGGTTGTTGGATCCTTTCTGTTTTCTCGCCACCTCTCGCTGGGCTCTTGCGATCCTGCATTCGGCGCGGCGGAGCAGGCGGGGGTTCTCGACAACTGTGCCGTCCGAAAGCACCGCAAATGCGGTCAACCCAAGGTCGATACCGACTTCTGATTCCACCTCGGGCAGCCGTTCATCGGCGTGCTGCACGACAAAGGAGGCAAAATACCGGCCAGAGGCGTCCTTGATGATCGTCATCGATGACGGCTCTGTGGGCAGCTCCCGTGACAACTTGATCTCGACCTTGCCGATCTTCGGTAGCGACAACTTCCCACCGTCACAGATCTTGAACCCGGCATTGCGTGTGAAACGAATCGACTGGCGGTTGTCTTTCCGCGACCGAAATCGCGGTGGAGCAAACTTTCGGCCCTTTCTCGTCCCGTTGAGACTCGCAAAGAAGTTGCGGTATCCGGCATTCAGGTCTGCTAGCGCCTGTTGCAACACCACGGAAGACACCTCGCACAGCCATGCACGTTCGGGTGTCTTCTTGGCCTCGGTAATGATGCGACGCGACAGTTGCCCGTCAGTCGGAAACGGCAGCCCGGCTTCGTGCGCATCGATTCGAGCGCGAAGTGCATCGTTGAAGACCACACGAGCGCAGCCGAACGCCCGCGCCAGCGCGAGCTGCTGACCCGGGGTCGGATAAAGCCGGAACTTGTAGCGCAATTGCACCCGGTGAGTGTGACATCCCGGTCCGACAAATAATCGACTCGAGATATGAACAACTTCATCCGCGTCCAACTCGCGATGATCGAAAAGTTGCAAAATTGTTCATTTGTGTTGACTTTCGAAGGGCAGAGGACAGAATCGGATCTGGACTCACCGAACATCCCAGTGAGCAAACCTCGGGCTGCACGCGTGGCCCGGGACAGCAGTCCTGTACGGAATCCGTCCCACCATTCCCGGTGGGCTGGTGACACGGGAGAACCGGGAAGGACCCACCGATGACCGTGCGTGACGAACAGGATGCGCTGGAGACCGGGACGCGGCTCCGGATGCGCAAGACCCGGACGACCCTTGCGGACGGCCGCGAACTGATCTACTTCGACGACTCCGAGCCGTACGTGTCGGGTGGCGCCACCCGCGAGCTGGTGGATTCACGGCCGCTGCCGCCGGCGGTGTCGCAGTCGCAGATGCGGTTCGACGTGCTCACCGGGGAATGGGTGGTCATCGCTGCCCAGCGGATGGACCGCACGTTCCTGCCGCCGCCGGACGCGTCGCCGCTCGCCCCGAGCGTGCCGGGCAAGGCGCCCACGGAGATTCCGGCCGACGACTACGACGTGGTGGTGTTCGAGAACCGTTTCCCGTCGCTGGCGACGGCCGCCGCCGAGCAGGACCTCCCGGACTGCGTCGACGGAGAAGCGTTGTGGCCGTTGGCACCGGGAGCGGGCAGGTGCGAGGTCGTGTGCTTCACCAGCAACCCCGATGCCGCCTTCGCCACCCTGAGCGTCGACCGGGTCCGCACCGTCGTCGACGTCTGGGCCGACCGCACCGCCGAACTGTCGGCGCTGCCGGGGGTCCGGCAGGTGTTCTGCTTCGAGAACCGGGGCAAGGAAATCGGCGTCACCCTGACCCATCCACACGGGCAGATCTACGCCTACCCGTACCTGCCGCCCCGCACCGACGCGCTGATCCGGCGCTCCCGCGAGCACTTCGAGAGCACCGGGCGGCTGCTGCTCGCCGACGTCCTCGACGCCGAAACACGATCCGGCAGGCGCGTGGTCCTGACCGCCAAACACTGGACCGCGTACGTTCCCGCCGCCTCGCGCTGGCCGCTGGAGGTGCATCTCGCACCGCACCGCGACGTCCGTGACCTCACCGAACTGTCCGAAGACGAGCGGGACGAACTCGCCCACGTCTATCTCGAACTGCTGCGGCGGGTCGACCGGTTTTTCGAGGGTGTCGCTGCCGTGCCCTACATCGCTGCGTGGCACCAGGCGCCCGTCGGCGAGGACCGCCCGCTCGGACGCCTGCACCTGCAACTGTTCTCGATGATGCGGTCGCCGGGCCGGATGAAGTACCTGGCGGGATCCGAGTCCGGGGTGGGGGCGTGGGTCAACGACACCACCCCCGAGCGCATCGCCGACCGGCTGCGGGAGGTGGCGTCGTGAATGGTGCGCAGTGGGTCACCCCCGTCGACGCCGCCGCGGTCGCCGCCCCTGCGGAGGCGTTGTTCCTCAGCACGTTCGGCGGCGCCGCGGACGGCGTCTGGACGGCACCCGGCCGGGTCAACCTCATCGGTGAGCACATCGACTACGCCGGCGGACTGGTCCTGCCGTTCGCGCTCCCCTACGTGACCGTCGTCGCCGTCCGTGTGCGGGGCGACGGGATCCTGCACGCCGTGTCCACGCACACCGGCGAGTCCTGGCGCGGTCCGCTCGACGACGTCGCCCCGGGCCACCCGGCCGGCTGGACCGCGTACGTCGCCGGGGTGGTGTGGGCGCTACACCGGTCCGGACACCTCACGGCAGGAACCGGTTTCGACGTCGCAGTGCATTCGACGGTCCCCGTCGGCTCCGGGCTGTCGAGTTCGGCCGCGCTCGAGTGCGCCTTCGCTCTCGCCGCCGCCGACCTCGCCGGCCTGCCCACGGACGACGCCGGCCGCCGCCCGCTGATCACCGCGTCCATCCGCGCGGAGAACGAGATCGCCGGCGCGTCCACCGGCGGGATGGACCAGTCGGTCGCGATGCTCGCCCGCCCCGGCCACGCCCTGCTCCTCGACTGCCGGGACGGCGCCACCCGCCACGTTCCGCTCGACTTCGACTCCGCCGACGCCCGACTGGTCGTCATCGACACCAACGCGCCGCACCGGCTGGTCGACGGCCAGTACGGCAACCGGCGCGCCACCATCGAGAAGGCCTGCGCCGACCTCGGCGTCGCCACCCTGCGCGACGTCGCCGACCCCGACGCCGCCGTCGCGGGGCTGAGCTCCCCGGCAGCGCAGCGGGTCCGGCACGTGCTCGGCGAGATCCGTCGCGTCCAAGAGGTCGCCGACCTGCTCGACCGCCGCCGGATCGCCGACATCGGCGACGCCCTGAACCGCTCGCACGCCTCGTTGCGCGACGACTACGAGGTCAGCTCCGTCGAACTCGACTCCGCCGTCGACGCCGCCCTCGAGGCCGGCGCCTGGGGTGCGCGGATGACCGGCGGCGGCTTCGGCGGCTCCGCGATCGCCCTCGTACCCGCCGACCGGGTCGACGGCGTCGTCGAGAACGTCGCCCGACGCGCCGGCACCGCGTCCCTCCCCGTCCCCCAGTTCCTGCACGCCGAGCCGTCGGGCTCGGCACACCGACTCTGAGATCCCCACGACCAGGTGGAGGCGATGACCATGGGCGACCACGACCAGGTGGAGGACATGACCATGGGCGACCGCGTGGCCGTCATGAAAGCGGGCATCCTGCAGCAGCGGTCCTCGTCGCGTCCGGCGCACGTGTGCAGGCCGAACTGGGCTGGCGACCGAGACACACGGACCTCGATGCGATCGTGGCCGATGCGTGGACGTATCTGCAGTCGCTGGGCGCGCAAGAACGCTACCGTGGTGCAGTGCGGTCGTGACGAGGCGTGCGGCGCCCCGTCGACCGCGAGAAGGAGGCTGGTGTGGACGTCGCCGATTCCACGAGGCAGGGTCGGATCGTGGAGGTCCTCGTCGAGGCCTTTGCCGATCTGATGGAGGCGGACCCGAGCGCGTTTCGCACGAAGTTCCGGAAGATGGCCGCCGATCCGTTCGCCTTCTACCGGGGCAGCGCCTGCCTCTTCTACGACGATCTGCGTGACTTCGACGATCCGTGGGCGGACGAGCGCACCGGCCGAGTGTGGATTCACGGCGATCTGCACCTGGAAAATTTCGGCACGTACATGAACTCGGAAGGCACCCTCGTCTTCGACGTCAACGACTTCGACGAGGCGTACGTGGGGCCGTTCAGCTGGGATCTTCGCCGGTTCGTCGCGAGTCTCGCACTGATGGGCTGGCAGAAGGCCCTCCCCGAGAGCGATGTCCGGGCGCTGGCCGACACCTATCTGCGCAATTACGTCGAGCACGTCCTGCATTACGTGCAGCGGGAGGCGGACGAGGCGTATGCGCTGCGCCTGGACAATTCGCGCGGCGCCATCCAGGACCTGCTGCTGAGCGCGCGTCTCGCCACCCGGGTGGACCTGCTCGAGTCCGTCACGGTGATCGAGGACTACGACCGGCGTTTCCGGCGGGGCCGCGGAGTCCGCGAACTCGACGAGGAGGAACGCACGACCGTCTGCGAGGCGCTGGACACGTACATCGAGAGGGTGCCCCGCAGCAAGCGATCCGCGCGACCGGTGTTCTACCGGGTCAAGGACGTGGTCGGGCGGAAGGGCTTCGGGATCGGCAGCGCCGGCCTCCCGGCGTACAACGTGCTCATCGAAGGGGCGACCCAGGCACTCGAGAACGACATCGTGCTCTCCCTCAAGCAGGGCAATGTCGCCGCGCCGAGCCGTGTCGTCGACGAACCGCGTGTCCGCGACTACTTCGAGCACGAAGGCCACCGCACGGTGGTGAGTCAGCGGGCTCTGCAGGTTCACACCGATCCGCTGCTCGGCTACACGGAGATCGGTGACACCGGTTTCGTGGTCGCCGAACTCTCCCCGTACGAACTGGACCTCGACTGGTCGGACCTCACCGAACCGGAGGACATCGCACCGGTGCTCGAGGACCTCGGCCGGGCGACGGCGAAGGTGCATTGCGTCTCCGACGAGGACAGCGATCAGACCCTGGTCACGTTCCAGACCGAGGAGGCCATCCAGAGCGTCGTCGACGGCAGGCTGGACGAGTTCGTCGGCGAAATCGTCGACTTCGGCATCGCGTACGCCGAGGTGAGCCGCAAGGATCACCAGCTGTTCGTGAACGCGTTCCGGGAGGGCGAGATCGGGGGCGTGTCCGCGACCTAGCCGAGCTACAGGCGGACGGTGTTCAGTTCCTCCAGAACACCTTCCGCGCTGCGGGCGGCGACGGTGCACGCTCTCGCGGTGAACTGGTCGAGCAACGGGTGGCGCGCTCGTTCGCGCCACTTCCGCACCGCGGCGAGTGCCCGCATCCTCTGCAACTCCACGGAGTCGTCGCCGTCCGTGCCCAGTCGTTCGGCGATCTGGATCCCGAATCCGCCGATCAGGCGTTGCAACTCGGCCACGTCGTCGGCGGGCAGTCCCACCTCGGTGGACCGCAGCCGCCCGAGCAGGCGCAGTTCCTGGAAACCGTGCACGTCGGAGAGCAGCCGTTCAGCCGACATCAGGATCTCGCCGGCACCCGGCACCGGATGCGCCGTGAGCACCCGCTTGAGTGCCACGAGCGCCGAATGGGTCTTCAACTGGTCGGCCCGCTGCCCGAACTGGATGTCGATCACCTGACGCAATTCGTCGAGGCCGCTGCGTTCCACCAACTCGGCCGCCAGCGTCGGCGAGTCCTTGGTGCCCAGCCGGATCAGGGTGACGGCCATCCGGATCCCGAAGAGCCCGAAGCGGTCTGCCAGCTGGGCCCGCATACGGGCGTCCACGGGCAGGGGACTGTCCTCACGCGCGAACCGGTCGGCCGACAGCATCGCCAGGTTCAGATCGTCGACCGGGACCTCGGCCAGATGCTGGAACGCGGTGAACTCGGCCTGACGCATCGTGCGGGCCCCGAGCGCCAGCAGACCCGCGACGGGGACGACGGCCTGGCACAGCCCGGTGCGCTCGAGTTCGCCCGCGAACCGGGACGCCACCTCCTTGGCGGACATCATGGCGTCCAGGCGTCCCGCCCCCACCTCGTCGGCTCGCGACACGACACCGACCACACCGAGCGGTCCCGATTCGTCGCCCACGTGGTCGCCGATCTGACCGAGGAACTGGACGTCGGTCGCGTTGAGCGTGCGCAGCAGGTAGACCACGGCGTCGGCGCCGGACGCCTCGTTGTCGGGGGTGAGCATCTCGAGGGTGCGGGCCGAGACGTCGCGCGACAGCGAGGACGTGCCCGGGGTGTCGATGATCGTCGTGTGCGCCAGGGCGGACGACGGCCACTCCACGTCGAGGCGGTCCACCTGGTCGGCGGTGAGGTGGCCGAGGTCGAACGTGAGATGTCCGTCGCGGCGCAGCACCGGGACGTTGGCGGAACGCTGTGCGCCGCTGCCGGGGTCCGGCTGGTACCAGGCCGTCACGGTGGGTGTCGACCCGCTCCGGTACCAGGTGACGACGCGGGTGCACTCGGTCGCGTCGGTGGGCGCGATGTCCTGCCCCACCAGGGAATTGAGCAGCGTGGACTTGCCTGCTTTCAACGAGCCGGCCAGGGCCACCCGCAGGGGTTGTTCCAGTCGCCGGGCGCATTCGGTCAGCTGATCCCGGATCTCGGGTCTGCCCGCGTACAACTGCCGGGCGGACGCGATGAGTGCCCGGGCCTCGTGAAGCGGAGCGGCCGTCATGCCGTGACCGCTCCCGCGTCGCCTGCGACGAGTTGCGCGGCTTGCTGTTTCAGTTCGGATGCGACGTGCAGATCCTTCTCGAGCTGCGCGATCCGGCGGGTCCGTTCGGTGGACTCGAGGTTCGCCGCCTCCTGCGCGCCGCGCAGCGAATCGTTGATCGACCGCAGCGCCTGCTCGGCGATCGCGCTGAAATGATCGCGCAGCAACCGCTGGATCGACCGGAGCCGATCCTTCGACTCCTTGCCCACCTGGAAGCTGGCGTCGTCGGCGAACCGGCGGATCGCGGCCTTCGCCTCTGCACGCCGCTTCAGGATCCGGCTCTCCTTGTCTTCCCGGTACGCCTTGGTGCCGAGGAGGACTCCGGCGCCGATCGAGATCGGATTGACCAGGGCCATCCCCATCATGGTGGTGATCAGACCGAACATGAGGACGCCGCCGTACGATCCGCGCATCCCGACGAGAACCTTCTGGGTGATGCCGATGCGTCCGGCCTCGAGATCCGCGAGCGAGGCCACCGGTTCGAGGACACCGTCGACGTTCGCGACGTCCAGGTGCGGCAGTTCGACGGCACCCGTCTCGGCGAAGTGCTGCGCCACCACCTCGGCCAGCCACAGCGCGCGGTCGTGGGCCCACACGAAGTTGTCGCCGATCGCAGTGGCGAATTCCTGCTCGAGCCACTGGCCCAGCGCGTCCCAGTCCTTACCGGGGTCGCCCTCGTCGACGGTCTCCTCCGCCTCGCGGGTGACGCGGCGCAACCGGTCCCGGAGGTCGTGGTCGATGTCCGCGGCCAGGTCGGCGATGCCGTCACCCAGCGTCTGCTGCCACAGCGACGTCTTCTTGTGCAGCTCCTCGGCGGCGGCCTTCGCCTTCTGCAGTTCCGCGACCGCGGCGACACCCTTCGCCGGGTCACGCAGGGCGGCAAGCTCACTGCCGATCCCCAGCGTGAGATGCTCGGCCGCGGAGGACACGTCCAGCGACACGGCCCGGCGCGTGTTCGCCTCCGCGCGCGCCACCACCCGCTCGCGCAGGAACGCGTACAGGTCGACGAAACCGGATTCGGTGTTGAGTTCCTCGTCCTGCAGTCGCAGCGCGTGCGAACGCAGCACCGAGGAGATCGGGATCAGGGGAACGTCGAGACCCGCCCGCGCGAGGTGCCCGCGGTCGGCCTCGACGATCTCGCGCCAGTGCGGATACAGGTCCGTCTTGCTGATCAGGCACGCCACCGACGGGCACAGGCTCGTCACCTGACGGATGAAACCGAGCTCCGGTTCGGTGAATTCCTGGCTGGCGTCGGACAGAACGAACACGGCGTCCGACGCCGGGATCAGCCCGAGTGTGCTCGCGGCGTGCGGGTTGCCTGCACCGCCCACGCCGGGCGTGTCGACGAGGACCAACCCGTCGGCGAGGAGCGGGCTCGGGACGTTGACCTCCACCCGCAGCACCTCCCGGCCCTCGGCGCGGGGCGAGGCCGGAGTGATCCCGTTCAGCTCGTCGAGCGGAAGAGGAACCCGGATCGGGTCGGCACCCGGATCGGCGAGGACCAGTTCCGCCGACGCCGTCTCGGCGTTCTGGACGACGGTGGGGATCGCGGTGGTCTCGTCGTCGCCCACCGAGCACACCGTGAGGTTGAGAAGGGAGTTCACGAACTGGCTCTTGCCCTGCTTGAGCGGTCCGACCACCACGATCCGCATCCGCGGGTCCTGCACCCGGGTCCGGGCCGAGTCGAGGCGCTGCGCCAGATCGCCGCGACCGAACCTCTTCGCCACGTCCAGGGCCTGCTCGAGCAACGCCGTCATCGACGGGGACCCGGCTGGACTCTTCTCGGCGGCTGCACTGTCCATGAGCTTCGTTGACCCGCAATTCTTCCGACCTCTGTGCGGACACCACGTTCAGTGCACCGACACCCGACTGTGTGAAACAGCCCCGCACGCATAACGCGTCCGGGGCTGATTTCGTTACATCGTACGGCGGTTCCGGCCGCCCCGTCTGGGGGATGCCGGAACCGCCGTCTCATCACGGCTCGAGGTGATCGACCACGCCCGTGACGTCGTGCGTCGTGGCCACCGAGGTGTCGGTGTCGCCGAACAGCGAGCCGTCGGTGTCCGCGTGCAGGCCCGAGTCGGCGCCGAACGCGTTGTCCGCGTCGATCGACGACCAGGTGTCGGCTCCGGTGTCGACGGCACCGCCCAGGGTGGACCCCAGACCGCCTGCGATCGAACCGGTGGTGTCGGCCACGACCCCGCCGACCGCACCGAGGTCGGCCGAACCGTCCGTGGTCGCGTCCGCATCGGCGGAACCGCCGGCCGACGCTCCACCCTCGACCGAACCACCGGCGGACGCTCCGCCGTCGATGGCGCCGCCCACTGCGGCCCCACCGTCGACCGCTCCGCCGACCGCACCGTCGAGTGCGCCTCCGACCGAGGTGCCGAGCGATCCGAGGCCACCCACGCCACCGGACAATCCGGCGCCGAGGCCGGTGACCGCGTCGGTGGTGGCATCCAGGCCACCGGTCAGACCGGCAGTGGCGTCGACCGCGCTGTCCAGGCCGCCTTCGATTCCACCGGCCACGTCGCCGCCGACCCCGGCCGCGGCATCGACCGTGCCACCGAGGCTTCCGCCGACATTCGCGGCCGTGTCCAGGGCGCCACCGACCGTGCCACCCAGGTTCGCCGCCGTGTCCAGGGCGCCGCCGAGGTTCGCGTCCAGGCTCGCACCCGCGTCGGCGACCGCGCCGACCGAGGCGCCTGCCTCACCCACCGCGTCGACGGCACCGCCGACGCTGCCGGTCAGTGCGGAGCCGAGGCCCGCACCGGTGTCGAAGATTCCACCCAGACCACCGGTGAGGCCACCGGTCAGACCGGCGCCCAGGCCGCCCGCCGTGTCCAGTCCGCCGACCAGGTTGGTTCCGAGGCTGCCGCCCAGGTCCGCCCCGGCGTCGGCAACCGCACCGACACCCGCCGCGACACCGGCACCGATGCCTGCCGCGGCGTCCGCGCCACCCGCCACGCCGCCGCCGACGGCGCCGCCCACGTTGCCCGTGACGTCACTGCCCACGTCGAGCAGTCCGCCGAGCGCGCCGTCGATGCCGCCCGTCAGGCCACCCGCGAGATCGGTGCCCGCGTCGAGCGCACCGTCCAGGGCGCCGCCCACGCCGGCTGCGGCGCCGAGTCCGAGGTCGGCGTCCAGAGCGGAGTCCAGATCGAGTCCGCCACCGGCCTCCAGAGCCGTCTCCAGTGCGGAACCGAGGGTCGCGCTGAGGTCGCCGTCGGCTCCGAGGACTCCGCCGAGAGCGGTGCCCAGCGTGCTGCCGATGCTTCCCTCCGCGCCGAGAACGCTGTCGAGGTCGAGGGCGCCGCCGGTCTCCAGCGCACCGCCGAGCACTCCGCCGAGCGCCGCGCCGAGGTCTGCGCCCGCGCCGCCACCGACACCGAACGCACCGCCGAGCAGGCCGCCCAGGTCGGTCACTCCACCGAGGTCGACTCCGCCGTCTGCGCCGAGCACCGCGTCGAGGGCCGCACCCAGACCGGCGGTGGCGTCACCGTCGACTCCGAGCACCCCGCCGAGCGCGCCGCTGATGGTGGTTCCCAGGTCGGCACCGGTGTCGAGGACACCGCCCAGCCCGAGGCCGCTCTCCAGAGCGCCGCCCAGGACCGTGCCCAGGTTCGCGCCTGCCTCGCCGCCCAGCCCGAGGGCCCCGCTCAGCGCCGTCGTCAGCTCCGACGTCAGTTCCCCGCCGAGTCCCAGGTCGGCGCCCAGCCCGAGGTCCAGTCCGCCGTCCAGCAGGCCGCCCAGGTCGATGTCCGTCACGCCGCCCGCGCCGAGCACCGCGTCGAGGGTGCTGCCCAGTTCGGCGGCCAGGCCACCGTCCAGGCCGAGGGCTCCGCCGAGGACCGTACCGAGTGCGGCGTCCAGTCCCAGTCCGCTGTCGAGTGCGCCGGACAGGGCGCCGCCGAGGCCACCGTCCAGGTCGAGGGCGCCGCCGAGCAGACCGCCCAGGGCTCCACCGAGATCGCCGCTGACGTCACCGCCCGCGCCGAGGACGCCACCGAGGATGCCGCTCAGTGCGCCACCGAGGTCGCCGTCGGCACCGAGAACGGCGCCGAGGTCGAGCCCGCCACCGGCACCGAGAACGGCGTCCAGCGCGGTACCCAGACCGGCCGTGAGGTCGCCGCCGACTCCGAGTTCGCCGCCGAGCAGTCCGCTCAGCGCACCGCCGAGGCTGCCGCCCGCACCGAGGATCGCGTCGAGGTCCAGTCCGCCACCCAGGTCCGCAATCGAACCGAGGGTCGCGCCGAGCGCGCCACCGAGGTCAGCGCTCAGGTCGCCGCCCGCACCGAGAACTCCGCCGAGCGCGCCACCGAGGACCGCGCCGAGGTCGGTGCCGAGGACTCCGCCGAGTGAGCCGGCGACGTCACCGAGCAGTTCACCGCCGAGCAGGCCTTCGAGGGTGGCGCCCAGTCCGCCGCCCGCGCCGATCGCCGCGTCGAGCGCACCGCCCAGCGCGCCACCGAGACCGGCGTCGACACCGAGCACGCCGCCGAGGGTCGTTCCGAGCACAGCACCGAGGTCGAGGCCGCCACCGAGTCCGGCGAGGATGTCACCGTCCAGGCTGCCGCCGAGGTCGACGACGCTTCCGAGGGCGGCACCGAGAGCCGCACCCAGCTCGGCGCCCAGGTCGCCGCCGATCGACAGTGCGGGGGCGAGGATCCCGGTGAGACCACCGGCCACGTCGACCACCGGCAGGGCCGTGATCGCCGCGGTGAGGGTGGTGGCGAGCTGCGCGGTCAGGTCGGTACCCAGCCCGAGCGCGCCTCCGAGCGCCCCGCTGATCGCGGCGCCGAGGTCGAGGGCGCCGTCGAGGTCGAGGCCACCCGTGAGGGAGAGTGCTGCGTCGAGGGCAGCACCCAGCGCGGCGCCGAGCTGCGCACCGATCTCGCCGCCGATCTCCAGCGCGGCACCGAGCGCGGCGCTCAGGCCGGCAGCCAGTTCCGCGGCGAAGTCGAAGTCGCCGCCCAGGCCGGCACCGAGACCGAGGCCTGCGCCGGCACCGATACCGACCGCACCGCCGAGACCGCCGCCGAGACCGAGGCCGCCGCCCAGTCCGCCACCGACACCTGCGCCGATACCGCCCGCAACATCACCGGCGACGTCGGCACCGGCGTTGACGATCGCGGCCAGGTCGGCCCCGCCGCCTGCGAACAATCCCGACTCCGCGACCAGGGGAGCGACGGAGACGATGTCCGCGTGGCTCACACCCTGCAGGCCGGCGGCGCACAGCGCCTCGGTCGGGTTGGCGCAGTAGGCCGCCGCAGCCTGCTCGTCGCGAAGAAGGCCGAGGATGAAGTCGAGGACGGCGTTGGTAGCCATGGCAGCTCTCCTGTAGTCGAGGTTCGGGGAGTTCGGGTGGCCACCACAACTGCTGTGACGGCGAGTGAAATACACGTTATGGATCGGCGGCCCCCTTCCCAACGGGGCGGCGCCCCCTACTCGGGGACCCCGGTATCGGGGATCTCCCATCGGGGGTCGGGCCCTCCCCGTTAGGGGATGGGGGGCCATTAGGGGATCGGCCCCGTAACTGCCGTCGACCAGCGGCGTCGGCGTAACGAAACGGCCGCCACCCGCGACAATTCGAGTGACCACGACGGCATCGGCCGTCACATACGACGGCGGCACCGTCCGCCTGACGCAGGCGGCGTGACGCCCGCCCGGACCACAGGAGTGGAACATGGCTGCAGCGCTCGGCATCGGTGTCGGATCGGTCAATACGGTGGCCGCCGTCGACACGGACGGGGCGAGCGTGACGGATGCCGCCGACCTCACCGTCCTGTCCCGCGCAAGTGTTCTCCACCTCTCCCCCGACCGCGCACCCGTCCTCGGCGACGACACGAACGAACCGGACGCGGTGACGGTGTCCGACTTCGCGAACCGCGTGGGCGACCCGGTCGGGATCCTCACCGACGACGGCTCGACCTACTCCGGTGAAGACCTCGTGGCCACCGCCGTGAGCTGCATCGTGCACGAGGCCGCGTCGGGCAGGCACGGCCTTCCGACCACCGTCGTCGCCCACCCGACCGTCTGGCCGCCGTACACCGTCGGTGTTCTCGCCGACGCGCTCGAGCAGGCCGGCGTCACGGACGCCACCCTGGTGTCGGAGGCGCAGGCGGTGATGACGTGGCTCGAACGGACCCGCGGCACCCTCGGCGACGCGTTGACCGTCATCTACGACCTCGGCGGCACCTCGCTCGACATCACCCTCTTCCGTTCGGACGCACACGGCACGGAGACCGGAATCCTCGGCAAACCGGTGCGGTCCGAGGACTTCGGTGGCGCCCACTTCGACCACGCCACCATGCAGTACGTCCTCGGCAACGTCGCCGAGGAGTTCGGCGACATCGACCCGTTCGCCCCCGACACCGTCGCCGCCCTGACCCGGCTGCGCACCCGGTGCACCGCGGCGAAAGAGGCCCTGTCCTCCGACACCGAAGCCACCATCGGCATCGAGCTGCCCGGCATCTCCACCGACGTCCGGCTCGTGCGCTCGGAACTCGAAGACCTCATCCGCGAGTCCCTGCAGGAATCGGTGACGCTGGTGCGCGAGAGCATCCACGCCGCCGGTCTCGAATCCAGCGACGTCACCCAGGTGGTGCTCACCGGCGGAAGCGCCTCCATCCCGCTGGTCGCCGAACTCCTGTCGGCGGAACTGCGCGTTCCCGTCGTCGCGGCAGAACGTCCGGGCCATACCGCGGCCCTGGGTGCAGCCCTGCTCGCCGCCGACAACGATGCGGGACGCGCCGCGGCCCCGACCGTCGCGCGGATGCCGGTCGTCGTGCCCACCGCGACGCCGGCCGCGGCAACGCCCGCCGCCGCCCCGGTCACCGAGTCGGAGGCCGAGACCGTCGTCTTCGCCACCCGCACCCCCGCACCGACCCTCGCCGAGCCCGCCGCCACCGGCATGTCGCGGAAGAAGAAGGCCGGGATCATCACCGCCTCCGCCGCCGCCATCGCCCTGCTCGCCGCGGGTGGGCTGTCGCTCGGCACGGCCCTCGACGTCGCACCGTCCTCGTCCAGCTCGGGTTCGAGCACCTCGCAGTCGTCGAGCACGTCGGCGGGCGCGGCATCCACGTCCGGTGTTCCGGCCGAGGCCGCCGCGACGGGCGCCGCTACTCCCGGCACCGAGGCGGCGGGCGTCGTCGCCGCGACCGGTGTCCCCGGCACCGCGGCCGGCGTCGCGACTCCGGTCGCCGCTCCCGGCACCGTCCCACCCGGCACCGTGGCACCGGCCGCGGCCGCACCGGTGGCCGCGGCACCTGGCACCGCACCTGCTCCCGCGGCCGAAGTACCCGCTCCCGCACCAGCCCCAGCTCCCGCGCCCGCACCGGCCCCCGCTCCGGCCCCGAGCGTTCCCCAGACCGACGGCGGCGCCGCGATCGCCAACACCATCGTCGGCGGTGCCGGCGCGGTGGGTAACACCGTCAACGGAGTGGGCGACACGGTCGGCGGCGTCGTCGGCGGAGTCACCGGCCTGGTGCCCGGCGTCCTCGGCAACGGCGGATAGGGCGCCGGTGTCCACGCTGCCTTCACCGCTTCCTCCCACGGAACTCGCGGAGCTCGACGGCCCGCAACTGTCCGTTCTCGCATTGGTTCTGCTCGGCAGCGACCTCGACGAGACCGTGGTCGCCCGAGTACTCGACGTCGAACCCGACCGTGCCCGTGCCGCTGTCGACGCACTCCGCTCGGACGGCTGGGTTGACGAACGGGACGCGCTGGTTCTCGCGGACCGCACTCATCTGACGGAAACGCTCGGCGAGAACCGGCTGAACACGCTGGCTCGCCGCCTGCTGGCCCATCACGTCGAGCGCGGAACGCTCACGCTGCCCGTCGCCCGCGCGGTCGCCGCGACCGGCACACCGAGCGACGAACTCAGCCAATTCCTCTGCACCCAGGCCGAACTCGCCGAACCAGCGGCAGCCGTCGTGTTGTACGCCGAAGCCGGCCGGGTCGGCAGGCTCGGCGACAGCGCCGTCGTCGCCTACGCCGAGGCCTGCGCCCTGAACGGCGACCTCGACACCGCGGTCGGGCTGGCCGATTCGGTCCTCGAACGGTCCGGCACCGTCGACGATCCGGAACTCGCTGCGGCCGTCCGGATTTCGGCCGCCGGCGCCGCGTTCTGCGGCATGATCGATCGCAGTGCCGAACTGTACGCGTGGCTCGGCGCCGACCGGGCGGGCGCCGACGCGTCCCTCGCCGCCTCCCTCCTGGTGGTCGCGGGCCGGCTCGACGACGCCGAAGCCGTCCTCGCCACCAGTGCGGGCGCACCCCCCACGGCCGCCACCGCCGGCGCCGCACTCGTCGCGACCGGACTCGTCCAGTCCGTGACCGCGTCCGCCAACGCGGCACTGAATTCGCTGACCCGTGCGCTGTCGCTTCCCGGTCGCGCGTCCCGGCCACGGGTGCTGCCCGACTCCCCCGCCGCGATCACCGCCCTCGCCGCGCTCCACTGCGGCGAACTCGCCCACGCGGACGCCGTCCTCGGCCGGGCACGGGAGGCCGAACGGCCCGGCAGCGTCACCGCGAACCGGCATCAGCTGCTCACCGCCTGGACGTCCATGGTCCGCGGCGACCTCGCCGCGGCGCAGTCCCGGCTCGACGGCCTCGACACCGCGGCGATGCGGCAGCGCGATCTGCTGTTCGTCCACGGACTGCGGGTCGGGCTGGCCCGGCGCACCGGCGACAACGCGGCACTGCTCCAGGCCTGGGCGGGGGCGCAGGGTGTGATCGCCGAGTACTCGGTGGACCTGCTGAGCCTGCTGCCACTCGGCGAACTGTGGCTGACGTCGATCCGGGTCGGCGAACCCGCCCGGATCACCCACCTCGTCGAGGACGCGCAGTCGTTGCTGCGGACGCTCGGCGAGCCGGCGATGTGGGGTTCGGCGCTGCACTGGTACGGCGTGCAGGCCTCGATCCTCGCCGAATGCCCCGCAGACCTGATGCCCCACGCCCGCGCGCTCGGCGAGGCCGCCAAGGTCAGCACCTACGCGTCCGGGCTCGCCACCGCCGGTCGCGCGTGGTTGCGCGTGCTGCAGGGCGACATCGACGCCGCATCCGTCGAGGACGCGGCCCGCACCCTCGACCGGATCGGTCTGCCGTGGGACGGTGCGCGCCTCGCGGGTGAAGCGGCGCTGCGCGCGTCCGACACGAGGGTCGCGACCGCTCTGCTGCAGGTCGCGAGGGCGCTGCGGCAGCCGACGTCCGCGGGCAACGGCGCCGATTCCGCGGTCGTGTCGAGTCCCAGCATGCCGGGGGCGCTCACCGACCGCGAGGCCGAGGTCGCCGAACTGCTCGTTCAGGGGCTGACGTACCGGGAGATCGGATCCCGCCTCTACATCTCCGCCAAGACGATCGAGCACCACGTGGCCCGGATCCGGCGGCGGCTGGGCGCCGGGTCGCGGTCGGAGCTGCTGTCGATGCTGCGCGCGATGGGCCACGGGTATTCCGCCGACTCCTGACCCGTGAGTACTTATTAACCGCGGGTGGTTGACAAGTACTCACGGGCGCCGAAGGCGCAGCCCCGTGTAACCATTCGACTGCGGCAGGCGACACACTGTGCACATGGTGCGATGACGCACTCCCTCGAACTGTGCCAGTAAGGATCTTTCATGACCACCGGAGTCGGACTCACCGTCGGCGATTCGGTTTCCACAGCGGTGGTGACCGCTTCCGGAACCGATGTGAGGACGATCGAACACCCGTCCGTCCTGTTCACGGCCCCGGACGGCACGGTTCAACTCGGCGACCCCGGCACGGAATCGACGGGCGCCGTCCGCGACTTCCTCGCCCGCGTCGGCGAACCCGCCGGCATCGAGTACGCCGGTTCGCTGACCCGCGCCGAGGACCTCGTCGCGACGGCGATGTTCTGCCTGTTCCGGGAGGCCGCGGACGGACTGTCGGGGACGGTGAAGGTCACCGCGACCCATCCGTCGGACTGGGCGCCGGAGATCGTCACGAAGCTGCGCGAATCCCTCGACTACATGGGTCTGAGCGAGGCGACGCTCATCCCCGAGTCGGTGGCACTCGCCGCCTCGCCGGAATCCCCCGCCCACGGTGCGGCACTGCTGGCGGCCGGGCTGGCACTGACCGACGAGGACACGACCGCCGACACCGAGTCGATCCCAATCGTCGAGGCCCCCCTGCACACCGCGTACTCCGCCGTGACGGCGATACCGGCAGTCGCGGCCGCTGCTGCCGCCGACGCGTCTCCGCCCGCCGAGACCGGGGCGTCCGCTCCCGCGAGCGCACCGACCCCGCCCGCCAAGCGCACGGACCGGCGGCCGCTGATCATCGCCGGTGCCGCCGCGGCCGCACTGGTGGTGGCCGGTGGCGCGCTCGCGTTCGCGCTCACCGGCAACGGCAGCACCGCGGTCCCGACGATCCAGGACGCCCAGACCGCATCGGTGACGACGTCCAGCGCACTACCCACACCGGCCGCACCCGCCGTCCTCCCGACTGCGAGCACGCAGGAGGTGGCCGTGACGACGGAGGTCGAGGCCCCCAGCCCGGTCGCTCCCCCGCCTGCTCCGGTGGAGACGACATCCGTGTTCGTGCCGCCACCTCCGCCGCCCTCGACGACGCCGGTGATCACTCTCCCTTCGATCACCACGGTCCCGAAGACCACCGCGACCACGACCGCCGCGACGACCACGACGACGCCGCCGGAGACGACCACCACCACAACAACGACAACAACCACGACGACGGTGAAGAAGGAACCCGCGGCCGCGATCACCACCACGACCACGACCCCGCCGCCCGCTCTGAAAAGTCCAGGTCAGTGAGGCTTCGGTCACACCTCCCCGACGGGCCGACCCGTCCGTAGCTTAAGGTGGGGCGCTGATACCCACCCCAGAAGGAATCCTCAGTGAAACGGATTCCGTGCAGAAGGGATTTCATGCGTAACGTGCTGGCGCACCGCGCCGCTGTTGTAGGCGCCTCGGCAATGCTTCTTCTCTTTCCGTTTTCCACTGCCGCCCAGGCCGACCCTGTTACGCAGCCCGACACCACTCAGCTGAGCGCCGACAAGTTGCCGGCCGAACTCGTCGAGGCCATCACCCGCGACCTGAAGATCAGCCCGCAGGAGTACCTCGACCGCGCCGCGAAGGCACAGGAGCTGGGTAGTTACGCCGAGGACTTCCGGGAGCAGCATCCCGACGACTTCGCCGGGGCCTGGATCGGCCTCGACGGCCAGCCTGTCGTCGCCGTCACCACGGACGAGGCCG
This sequence comes from Rhodococcus sp. JS3073, assembly GCF_026810085.1. Taxonomy (NCBI): domain Bacteria; kingdom Bacillati; phylum Actinomycetota; class Actinomycetes; order Mycobacteriales; family Nocardiaceae; genus Rhodococcus; species Rhodococcus sp. JS3073. The sequence continues at coordinate 1,979,516 of NZ_CP113951.1, forward strand.
CCGATGCCGCAGCCAAGGCCGGGTACGACACCCGTATTGCGCCCGTGTCCGCGAACGGCCTGGAGAAGACCCTCTCCGACGTGAACGGCTGGATCGCGGGGCTGCCGAAGGACGTGGCTTCCCAGGTCAACTCCGCGTCGATCGACGTCCTCGAGAACCGCGTCGTCATCGACGTCGTCAACAGCCCCATCGGCCAGGCGCTGAACCTGCCGACGTTGCTCGCCAACGTCAAGGTCATGTTGAGCCCCGGCAGCGGCGGTCCGGTGGAGAGGGGTCCCCTCGCCGGTGACACCTACATCACTACCGCGGGTGAGCTGCCGAAGACGCCGATCTCGGAGATCTCCGTCTGCTCGCTCGGCTTCAATGCCGTGGACGACAGCGGCCAGGCCGTGAACATCAGCGCCGGGCACTGCAACCCCGCCGAGGGTCAGCCGTCGCCGGTCTTCCTCCCCAATCACCAGAATGTCGACGACAGCCAGCAGATCGGCGCGTTCTCGAAGTCCTCGGTGGGCAACCCGGCCGACAAGCTGGACTACTCGGTGATCAAGCTCAACGAGGCGGGCGTCAAGGCCGGTCTGGACCGCCCCGCGGTTCGCGGCGCGAACGGCACCACGCTGGAGATCACCGGCACCGCCCGGCCCGTCGTCGGCGCCCCGATCTGCAAGTCGGGTCAGACGTCGTCGTTCACGTGTGGCGTGGTCGCAGCCGACCACGTCGAGACTCAGCTGTTCGTCGCCGACGGTTCGAGCCGCGTGGTCAACGGTTTCGCCGGCACCGCCTGCACCCTTGCGGGTGACAGCGGCGGCGCCATCGTCACCGGAACCCTCGCGCTGGGTATCACCAGTGGTTCCAACGCCAGTGGCGCCCCCAACTGCACGGAGGCGAACCTGGTGCTGGCACCGGAGGGTGGCACCGCCAGCCTGGGCATCCCGGTCGCGGACATCGTGGACACGCTCGGATCCGGGATGCGCGTGCGCACCATCTCCGACTAGATCTCCGCCGATCCGCCCTGCGCCCGGTGTCCGTTTCTCTCGGACATCGGGCACAGGTGTTCAGGCGTGGTGTCCGCTTTGTCCTGCTGCGTCGTCCACCGAGAGTGTTACAGGTGGGAATAGACGGGGCGAACCCATATAGTCGACTCCGACTGTGTACGGCCTTACCTGTCGGGGGGTCGTATTCGTATGTGCCCGCGAGGCAACTGCGAACAAACAAACATCAGAAAGGCCCCCATGCGAAGCTCCATCGCACGTCGTGCCGCCGTGTTCGGCTCCGCCGCGCTGCTGCTCCTCGGCCCGGTCGCCGCCTCCGCTCAGGCCGATCCGGTCGAGCCCGGAGTGTCCGGCCAGGCCGCCAAGCTTCCCGCGGAACTGATCGACGCTATCCAGCGTGATCTGTCGCTGAGCCCGGACCAGTACCTGGAGCACTCCGAGCTGGGCCAGAAGCTGGCCGAGTTCGCGAAGATCGCCCGCACCCAGTTCCCGGATGCGTTCGCCGGAACGTGGCTCGACAACGCCGGCACCCCGATCGTCGGGCTCGCCGACGGCGCCGACAAGGACGCCGCCGTCGCCGCGGCCGAGAAGGCCGGCTTCCAGGTGAAGGATGTGGCGCAGAGCGAGAGCAGCCTGCAGGCTCAGGTGAAGTCGCTCGACGGCTGGCTGGACACCCAGCCGCCTGCCGTCGCGGATCTCGTTCGCGGCGTGGCAATCGACATCGTGAACAACGATCTCGTGCTCCGTGCGGACAACGTGGGCGGGTTGCAGCTTCCGGACTTCCTGAAGGGCGCACGCGTCGTGCAGTCGCCTGCCACGGCCGCTCCGCTGCCGTCCACCGACCTCACCCCCATCGCCGAACCGCTCCCCGCCGACGCCCTGCTGGGCGGCGACGCGTACGGCTCGCTGGGCGGCGGAGTCGGGCTGCGCTGCTCGCTCGGTTTCAACGGCACCGACAGCTCGGGCGGTCCGGTGAACATCACGGCAGGACACTGCGACCCCAACCGGGAGGCTGCCGGCACCTCGGAGGCGTCGGAGGCGTTCTCCCTGGTCCCGGGTGGCACCGGTCCGCGGATCGGCACCTTCGCCAAGACCAGCCTGGACATCCACGACTACTCGATCATCCGGGCCGACGACAACGCCGCACACCGGTTCGAGAACAACGGCGTCCGGGTTCCCGGCGCAGCGCCGGTCGCCATCACCGGTACGGCCGACCCGATTGTCGGCGCCCCGGTGTGCAAGTCGGGTCTGACCACCGGTTTCACGTGCGGTGTCGTGACGTCCGTCGCACAGACCGTCTCGGTCGGTGAGCGCACCCTGGCCGACAGCTTCTCGACCAGTATGTGCGCCCTGCAGGGCGACAGCGGCGGCACGATCGTGACCGGCACGCTGGCGCTCGGAATCTCGAGCGCCTCCAACGTCGGGCAGTACCCGATCTGCCAGGTCGCGGACGTCGTCACGTTCGTCCTCGGTGAGAGCCCCGAGTTGTTCGCCACGCCGATCAACGAGGTACTGGCCGAGAACCCGGGTCTGCGCGTGCGCACCTCGTAACGCTGAACCGACGACGACGGCCCGCTTCCCTCTCGGGGAGGCGGGCCGTCGTCGTCGGTCGCACTCAGGGCTGCGTAGGGCCGGGCCCAGCCACGTCCAGCACGCACCGTCGGACGCGTTCGCCGGACCGGGCACCCTCCGGCCATTCTCCATCTCGGCGACCCACGCACGGCCGCACACCATTTCGCGCTACTCGTGGGGGCGGAGAACTCCGAACGCACGTTCCACGGCGCCGCCCCCCTCGGCGACGACGAGGTGTCGGTGATCGTCACCGACGGGGTCGCGGCCTTCCTCGACGGCTACCGAGCGCGCGCGAACTGATCAGGCGGTCGGCTCGGGCGCGGGCGGAACGAACGGCGTGTTGATGGTGACGAGGTACTGGATTCCGAGGATCACCAGCGCGGCGCCGCCCACGAAGATGGTTCCGGCCAGCCCGCCGGCGGCGAATCCCGCCAGCAGCCCGCCGAGGCACCCGACCGGCGTGCCGATCACGGTGACGGCGAACAGGCCGCACCCGACCGCGAGACCCACGGCACCGAAGATCACGCCGAAGATCAGGCCGCCGATCAGCGTCGCGTAACCGAGGTAGCTGTTGAAGTCTGCGAGCGCCGAGTCGTCACGCTCTTCCTGAGTGTCGAATCCGTCCTGCGCTACCGATTTCAGCGACGACGCGACGTCGGCGGGAACCTGTGGGGTGAGCGTGACCGTCCGCCCGTCGAGGTCGGCGTCGATCGGATAGACGGCGTCGCCGACCCGAATCGTGAGCGGCAGTGCAGCCACCACCTTGCCGCCGTCGTCCACCACCTCGATCGCTTCCCGGGTGTCTGTGATCCGGAAGGCGCCCGCGTCGATCGACGTGACGACGGACTCGCCCTCGGCGTGTGCCTCGTAGCCGATATCGGACGAATCCTGCTGTGTCAGTGGAGCTGTGTGTGCGGTACCGGCGGAGATCCCGAGGGCCGCGACGACGAGGAACGCTGCTCCGGTGACGGCCCGCAGGTTCCGTGCGAACCGGCCGCTCATGCCGTGGGTTCCGGTGCGACGAACGGGCTGTTGATGGTGTTGAAGTACTGAATGCCCAGAACCACCAGGGCGCCACCGCCCACGACGATGGTGCCGGCGAGCGCGACGACGGGCGCGACGATCAGCGCACCTCCGATGCACCCCGCCACCGGGCCGGCGAGGCCGAGGAACGGAATCACCAGCGCAGCGGTGCCGGGGATGATGCCGATCGCGCAGCCGATCGCCCCGCCGATGATGGCGGCGACGATCGCGGTGATCGCGCTCGTGATGCCGAGTTGCTGCTGGAAGTCGTCGAGTGCTCGGTCGTCGCGTTCCTGCTTGTCCTGCGGTGCGGCGACGTCGTCGAGGGTCAGCCGTTCCGACACGGGGACGGGGGTCGCTGCCGACGGGTCCATGTTCGGGACGAGTCGCAGGACGCGAGCGGACTCGTCGACCGCCACGGCGAACGGATGCTGCAGGTCGTCGACCCGGAAGAACATGGGAATGGCGGCGACGACGCGGCCGCCGTCGTCGACCACGTCGACTGTGTCGTTCGCGGCGTTGATCGAGAAGGCGCCGGCGTCGAGGGTGGCCACAGCGGCGTCACCGTCTCGAGCGGTCTGGTAGTTGATGTTCGGGATGCCCTGTTCCGCACCCTGCTGGGGTGCGGCGGCCGGATCGGCGTATGACGTGGCCGCACCGACGCCCATCGCCGCGACGACGAGCATGGACGTGGCAGTAAACCGTCGGAGGTTCATCGAGATCCGTTTCGAGAGCAGCGCTGTGACGGACGAAGGTTAGCCTAAGCATGGGCCAACCAGGCAGGTCAGCTCCGCCGGTGTGACGAGGTTCACTGCGCACACAACGACGAACCGCCCGCCTCCGAAGGGAGGCGGGCGGTGTCCGGGCACTGCCGGGTGCGGCTACTTCACCGACTTCGTGTTGCAGTAGGCCTACTCACGCCTCGTGAAGACGTCAGAACAGCTTCGGTCCGACAGTCACGATCGTGAACACGTAGCCGAAGATGTCGGCCAGGATGCCAAACAGTTCTGCCATGAACTTTCACACCTCTCCGGAGGGCCTGAGCCTCACCAACGACTTACTACTTCGCGTTCTTGCCGTTCTTCGCCCAGACCGTGGTTCCATCGGGCGCCGTGAGAGTCTGGGCCAGCTGAATACCTGCGATGACGAGGGTCGGCCCTCCGACAATGACCGTTCCGGCAATCGCGCCGACTGCCGCGAACACCGGGACGGTCGCCAGCGCCACAGGCCCCGCGATCAGGCCGACCAAGCCGATCGCGCCTCCGACGACAGTGCCGGCCAGTCCGCCGACCGCGGAGGCCAGCGCAAGTTGCTGACCGAAATTGGTCTGCGCACGCGTATTTTCTTCGACCGAAGCAACGTCGCCCAGCGGGAGATCAGCGTCCGCGATCGGCGTCGCCTTCGCGCGATCGACAACCGGGGTCAGGGTGAGGGTCTTACCGTCCTCGCTGACCTTCTCGTCGAAGGGGAACTGCAGACCATCGAAGCGGTACGCGAGGGGCAGCGAGACGACGGCATGCCCAGCGCCGTCTTCGAGCGCAACGGATTGTCCATCCGACGACACCACGAAGGCACCTGCATCGATCTTCGTGACGACGGCACGATCCTCGACGCGAGTCTCGTAGCCGATCTGCCCCTGTGGCTCAGCCGGATCAGCAATCGCAAGCCCAGATCCCGCGGCGAAGGTACTCGCCACCAAAGCCGATGTCGTGACGACTCGACGCAACTTCATTCGGTTCCCCTTATAAGTCCAACCCCATCCGTTGCTAAACAGTAACTTGCTGATGTGATAGATCCCAATTGAGACTCGACTCGAGAAAATCGCTCGAAAAATAGTCGGCGAGGGGCTATGAAACTTTGTTCCCGGGCGACACCGAGACCGAATTCAAAGAATTGCACCAGTCATTGATGCAGTTATTACCACACAAAGCGGGGAACCGGTCGGTTTCTTTGCGGAAGGCCGTCTCGCACGACTCGGCCCCGCCGTGCGAGACACGACGGGGCCGGGCGCCGAGGCGAGGGTTCTTACTCGCCTCTGTCCGCGTAGATCGACGTCCCCGGGGCGGCGTTGTACGTCTCCCACAACTGGTACGCGCTGACGCCGAGGGTGGGACCGCCGGCCACGATGGTTCCGACGACCCCGCCGATACCCGCGCCGGTCACAAGACCGGGGAGGCACGCAGGAAGTGTTGCAACACAGCCGATTCCGGCACCAGCCATGGTTCCGACCAGGCTTCCGACCGTGACGGCGATGCCGACCTGCGCACCGAACTGGGCGAACGCCCTGTCGTTCTCCTCGCGGGACGCGACGTCGTGGAACGGCAGCGGAGGAACCGCGGGCGCCGCCGTTGCCGGAACAGGCGCCGCAGGAGCAGGCGCCGCCACCGGCCCCGCATGTGACACTCCGGCAGCAAGACCCATGGCGGCCACCGCCATGCCCGCCGTCACTGCAGCTTTTCTCACGATCATTGATGCCTCATTTCAGGAGCTACCCGACGAAGTACTGGTGTGATCGAAGTGCACTGCTCGGCCCCCCGTGCGGCCGCTGGCCAGGGCCGGAAAACACGCTCAGAGTAACAGCGGAATCACGGCCCAATTGTTCATTGACGAAAAATTCATCACCCCCGCAAGTTACCGATCAGTAGCGAATCGAATCGGCGTAATTCGCGCGAATTACACACGATGAATTACGTCACTCGCCCGGATTATCGGAAGAGGCGACGCGAGCACGCAGAATATTTGCCCATCGTTACCCGGACGCAATGCAACCGCGTCGAATTCGTGACGAAAACGACCCCACGGAGCCCTCTCACGAAGCCGCTCGGACGGCCTCCGACGCCCGCCGGCCGAAGTTAGGGCGACCTTGGGTGAACGCCGCAATTCCGACCCTTTAACGTGACGAACAGAAAGTCCGATTGTGGCATGCACCACATGCCCTATCGGCGCCCGAGCTGCAGAGATCCCACCGAACACCGGTAAGTTACCCGCAGGTAGACTAAATAAGTTACTAGCGGGTAACTTAGCAAGCGTTAGGATCACGAGCAGTCCCGAGGTGGCCGCCCTGCCGCCCTGAAACGAAAGGCCGCGACATGAATGCCCTGACGATCACGTTGGGCACCATCGGCGTGCTGCTGAGCCTCGTATGTTGGTTCTCCTTCATCACTGGCGCATTGAAGATGGTCAACGTCGTCCGGATCGGCCAGTCGGCCCCGGACCGATGGCGCCCGTTCTTCCCGCGCTTCAAGCAGATGTGCGTCGAGTTCATCGCGCACACCCGCATGAGCAAGTTCCGCACCGTCGGCTGGGCTCACTGGCTGGTCATGGTCGGCTTCATGCTCGGAGCCATCGTGTGGTTCGAGGCGTACGGGCAGACGTTCGACCCGGCGTTCCACTGGCCGCTGGTCGGTAACACCGCCGTCTACCACTTCATCGACGAGATCCTGGGCCTCGGCACGGTCATCGGTATCACCACGCTGATCGTGATCCGCCAGCTCAACCACCCCCGCGTGCCCGCCCGGCTGTCCCGTTTCAGTGGCTCCGACTTCAAGGCCGCCTACTTCGTCGAGGCCGTCGTCCTCATCGAGGGCCTGGGCATGATCTTCGTGAAGGCCGGCAAGATCGCCACCTACGGCCACGCCAACCCGTGGACCGACTTCTTCACGATGAACCTCGCGAAGCTGCTGCCCGCGAGCCCGAACATGGTCGCGTTCTTCGCCTTCGTCAAGCTGATGTCGGGCATGATCTGGCTCTACGTCGTCGGACGCAACATCACCTGGGGTGTCGCCTGGCACCGTTTCGCGGCGTTCGCGAACATCTACTTCAAGCGTGAGGACGACGGCGACGTCGCCCTCGGTGCGGCCAAGCCCATGATGTCGGGCGGCAAGCCCATCAACATGGAGGACGCCGACCCGGACACCGACACGTTCGGCGCCGGCAACATCGAGGACTTCTCGTGGAAGGGCTGGCTGGACTTCACCACCTGCACCGAGTGCGGGCGCTGCCAGTCGCAGTGCCCCGCGTGGAACACCGGCAAGCCGCTGTCCCCGAAGCTGCTGATCACCTCGCTGCGCGACCACGGTTACGCGAAGGCCCCGTACCTGCTGGCCGGTGGCCGCAAGGACATGGGCGGCGACGAGGTCGGCCTGGTGAACGGCGAGGGCGCCGTGGACGAGGCCAAGCTGGCCGCGATCCCGGAGGCTGCGCGCCAGGAGGCCGAGCGCAAGCTGGTCGGCGACACCGTCGAAGGCGAGCTGGCCCCGGTCATCGACGCCGAGACGCTGTGGAGCTGCACCAACTGCGGCGCGTGCGTCGAGCAGTGCCCCGTCGACATCGAACACGTCGACCACATCATCGACATGCGCCGTTACCAGGTGCTGATCGAGTCGGAGTTCCCGTCCGAGCTGGCCGGCCTGTTCAAGAACCTCGAAAACAAGGGCAACCCCTGGGGCCAGAACTCCAAGGACCGTCTCAACTGGATCAACGAGATGGACTTCGAGATCCCGGTGTTCGGCCAGGATGCGGACAGCTTCGAGGACTACGAGTACCTCTTCTGGGTCGGCTGCGCCGGCGCCTACGAGGACCGCGCCAAGAAGACCACCAAGGCCGTTGCCGAACTGCTCGCCACCGCCGGCGTGAAGTTCATGGTGCTCGGCGCCGACGAGACGTGCACCGGTGACTCCGCTCGCCGCGCGGGTAACGAATTCCTGTTCCAGCAGCTCGCCATGCAGAACATCGAGTTGCTGAACTCCGTCTTCGACGGCGTCGAGCAGCGCAAGCGCAAGATCGTCGTCACCTGCGCCCACTGCTTCAACGCCCTCGGCAACGAGTACCCGGAGGTCGGCGGCGAGTACGAGGTGGTTCACCACACCCAGCTGCTCAACCGCCTGGTCCGCCAGAAGAAGCTGATTCCGGTCGCGTCCGTCGGTGAGGACGTCACCTACCACGACCCCTGCTTCCTCGGCCGCCACAACAAGGTCTACGACGCACCCCGCGAGCTGATGGAAGCCTCCGGCGCGAAGCTGAAGGAAATGCCCCGTCACGGCGAACGGTCCATGTGCTGTGGTGCCGGTGGTGCCCGCATGTGGATGGAAGAGAACATCGGCAAGCGCATCAACATCGACCGGGTCGACGAGGCGCTCAGCACGGATCCGAAGAAGATCGCGACCGGCTGCCCGTTCTGCCGCGTCATGCTCACCGACGGTGTCACCGCTCGCCAGGAGTCCGGCCAGGGCGAGGGCGTCGAGGTCGTGGACGTCGCCCAGCTGATGCTCTCGTCCATCACGCGTCTCGAGCCCGAGAAGCTGAGCGAGAACATCAAGGTCATCCCCCGCGAGAAGCCGGCCGAACCGGCCGCATCGCCGGCAGCAGCCGAGGCCAAGGCCGAGGTGGTGGAGAAGGAGCGCGTCGAAGAGGTCGAGGAGGCCGCTGCAACACCGGCCGCCACGGAAGCTCCGGCGGGCAAGGGTCTGGCGATGAAGGGCCTGGCCAAGGCACCCGGGGCGAAGGCTCCCGGCGCCAAGGCACCCGGCAAGGGACTCGGCATGGCAGGCGGGGCGAAGGCTCCCGGCGCCAAGAAGGCTGCTCCCGCCCCGGCCGAGGCTGCCGGTACGGAGGCGCCCGCAGCGGAGGCACCCAAGCCCAAGGGCCTCGGACTCGCCGGCGGTGCGAAGGCACCGGGCGGCAAGGGTCTGCAGATGAAGGGTGCCGCCAAGGCTCCCGGCGCGAAGGCCGCCGCTCCGGCTGCCGATGCACCGGCGGCGGAGGCTCCCGCAGCGGAAACCCCTGCTCAAGAAGCACCCGCGGCGAAGCCGAAGGGACTCGGACTCGCGTCCGGCGCCAAGGCACCGGGCAAGGGTTTGCAGATGAAGGGCAAGGCGAAGGCTCCCGGCGCGAAGGCTGCTCCCGCGGACGCTCCCGCCGAGCCGGCAGTCGCCGAACCCCAGGCTGCCGAACCGCAGGTCGCCGACACCTCTTCCCCTTCGGAGGCACCCGCGGCCGAGGCGCCGAAGGCTCCCCCGGCGGCGAAGGCCGGTGGACTCGGTTTCAAGAGCGGCGCGAAGGCTCCTGGAGCACGAAAGACCGCGGCCCCCAAGGCCGCCGCTCCGAAGGCCGAAGCACCGAAGGCAGAGGCTCCCTCTGCTGAAGCGCCGAAGGCGGAGGCACCCGAGGCCGTGGCTCCCAAGGTCGAGGAGTCGAACGGCGACGGATCCAACGGCAAGGCCCCGGAGACGGTCAAGGCTCCGCCGCCGGCGAAGCCCGGCGGACTCGGTTTCAAGGCAGGCGCGAAGGCACCGGGCCGGAAGAGCTAGCCGACAGCAGTGAACAGCAGCAGCGCCCCCACCGTGATCGGTGGGGGCGCTGCTGTTTCCGTGACGGCCCGCGTTGCGCACGGCGTAACCTCCGACATGATGACTTCGGGCGCCGATCTCACCTTTCGCCACGCCGCCACGTACACGGTGGCGGTGATGGCCGGTGCAGTCCTCGTCGCGCTCCTTTCGGTCGCGTGGATGTCGATCGGGTCCGGTGACTGCGCCGAGTCGATGATGGAGTGTGCCGGCGGGGAGAAGTACGTCCTCGTCTTCGGTCCACCCACGTTGCTGCTCTTGGGCGGTGTCGGAGCCTTCGTGCAGACATACCGGGTGTGGCGGGCAGGCGGCCGGTGGCCGATCTGGCAGGGTGCGGGCTGGATGCTGTTCGTGTTCATGCTCATCTACGCCTCACTGTCGGCTCGCGCACTCACCGAGATCTGACCTACCGCGGTCCGGCACCGCCGCGTCCCGGCATTCCGCCGCCCATCGGCTGGGCGGGCGCCGGGTTCTGCACGGTGTATTCCTGCACGGTGTCGTCCTGCGCGGTCTCGTCGGCCGACGAAGCCTGTTCGACGGACGAAGTTGTGGTGGACGTCGCCGAGGGAGCGTCGTCCTGGCCGATCAGTTGGGTCGCCGCCGCGCCCGCGCCGAGGAGGACGAGCACGACGACGCTCGCCGCCACCATCCATCCCCGGATCCCCGACTTCGGCGCCTCCCTCGCCGGCACACTCCTCGGCGCCACAACGATCGTTGCGGGCGGTGCGACGCGCCGGGTAGGCGCCTCAGCCGATGCGGGCGGGGGCAGCACGCGCGACGACGCTGCTGCCACGACCGGTCGCGGCGCCGCCGGTGGTGTCACCCGGGGTCCCGGTGCCGACATCACCCGGGAACCCGACTGTTGTAGCGATGCCCGTTCGGCGATCACCGCCGCGCCGCGGGCGGACGCCGTCGCCGGCTCGGGTGAGACGACGAGTGGGACGTCCACGGCCGTCGAGAACAGTTCCGACACGAGCGGGACCGCTGCTCCGCCGCCGAGGAGGACGACAGCGTCGACGGGGGTGCCGATCTCGGTGAGGCGTTCGAGTTCACGGGCCACCGTGTACGCGGCGCGGGTGAGTGATCCGCGGATGACTTCCTCGAATTCGGACCGCATGACGCGTATCTGGCGTCGGATTCCGGGGAGCTCGACGGTCACCACGGCAGAGGTGTCCTGCGACAACCGCTCCTTCGCAATCCGGCAGCGGGCGGCGAGTTCGGTCAGCGCACCGTGGTGGGCGGGATCGTCGACGTCGAAGTCCGGGTTCGTGTTCAGTACGAGCGCGACCACGTGTTCCATCAGCAGCCGGTCGGCGTGGTCGCCGCTGAAGTCGGCGCTCCGCGTCGATCGGACCACACCGAAATCGGCGCCGCGCCTCGTGGCCAGGGTCAGGTCGAGGGAATGGGCTCCGACGTCGCACAGCAGCAGTGTTGCGTAGTCGTCGAGCGTCTCGACTCCGGAGATCCATGTGAGTGCCGCAATGGTTTCGGGGATCACGGTGACGGTGCGATGCTGCAGCAGACCCCAGCGGCGGATCTCGTCCTCGAGTTCCTCGACGGCGTATTCCGACCAGCCCGCCGGAGCCCCAACCACCACGTGGTCGGGCGACGGGGTGCGGCCACGAATGAGGCAGTCCAGCGCGGTGGTCACCAATTGCGCGGCCGGGGTCCGGGTTCCGTCGTCGCCGATCACCGGAACCGGATCACCGACCCGGTCGATGAAGTCGCGAAACACGATGCTGCCCTGAGGAAGCGGACCGCTGCGGTGCGGGCCGAGGGCGGGCGCGCTGCTCGACGACAGCACGAGCTCGGCCGAGTGCCGCACCACCGCGAACCCGTCGCGCTCCCGGTGCATCTGCGATTCACCGTGCATCTGCGCGGACACGAACGAGTCGGAACCCATACTGATCCCCATCGATGTCCGCATGTCGTGATCTCCGTTCCGTGGTGACGGCAGGCGTCTTTCCTGCCGATCGAAACGCTAAACCGCCTTCCTGTGCCGACCACTGTGTGCTTCCTGCGATGTTCCTGTGTGCGGCTTCGCGCGCCCCTAGGGAAGGTGCAGCGTCCTCCCATGGTCTTCCCAGGAACGGCCCATACCGTCGTCGGCAGTCGCCTCGAAGGGGCAAACCGAGATGAAGGAGCACTCATGACGAGAAGCGAAATCCACCCACCGCAACCCGACCTGGGCGGCGCACCCCACGCGGCGGACCTTCTTCGCAACGGACTCGACGGGCTCCTGCGCGACCTCCACCCGACGAATCCCACCGGCGGAGAAGCCGCTCAGCACGGTGCACCGCAGCGTAATTCGCAGTCGGCCGACGAATCCCGCCACGATTCACCGCGCGACAACAGCAGCCGCGGGTTCGAGAACGCCGGACACGACACCGGCAACCAGACCCACCAGAACAACGCCACCGACCACGACGGACGCACCGATACCCACAATGTCGCGGGAGCGGGAGCCGGCCACGAGACCTCACAGCCTGCGTTCACTCAGGCCAACCCGGTTGCGACGCAGCCGTCGACTCTGGCACCGACGGCATCGCTGTCCTCACCGACGTCGCCCGCCGCCGTGCAACCTGGTGCAGCGAGTGCCGCACCCACGGCCCAGCCGATCACGACGACCCCGGTGTCGACCCACTCCGATACGGCGGTGACGTATACACAGAATCAGAATCAGGTTGCGGATCAGCAGAATACGCGGAGTTCGGAGCCCACTTCGACCTCTGCCGACGAGGGCACACGAGTAGCGGCGACGACATCCGACTCCGCCACGCAGAACGCGACGGCGCCCACCGCGGATCTCGGCCGATCCGAGACGACGACAGCATCGTCTGTCGCGACCGACGACCATGTGACGGCCACCGCGACCCAGACCCAGACACCGGAGGCGACCACCACAGCGACAACTCCCACGGCGGCAACGGCGCCGGCCGCGGACCACGGCCAGTCCCAGGAGACCACCCCGCCCACGGCTGTCGCCAGCACCGCGGCGACCGGCGATCTCGGGTCGGCGGATCACACGACCTCGAACACGGATCTCGGCAACGCCACCACGACAACCGACACCACCACGACCCACCTCACGAGTACGACCGACACCGCAACGACCTTCGACACGGCGACCTCGTACGACTCGAGCACCACGTATGACTCGAGCGCCGCACTCGACACCGGCACGTCACTCGATGCGACGAGTGCGACGAGCCTGTCGTCGGGGTTGACGACCGATTCCGGTACCACTCTCGACACCCACGATCAGAGCCTGACTGCGACGACGACCGTCGACCAGCACGTGTTCTGACCTCGACGTGGCGGGCCCGCCGACTCCCCTGCACGCGGGCCCGCCACTCCCCTCTCCAGAACGTCCGTCACCCACTCTTGCGGAGATCATGAACGCCACCCTCGAATCCCCCGCCGTCGCCACCCCTTCGCGCTCGAATCTTCCTGCCGAGACCACTGCGTCGATGGCGGCGCTGCTGACGCAACTCGCGGCACTCACCCGGACTGCGGGTCGCGGCGATCTCCTGACCCGGCTGTCGCACACCGAGTCTCGTCTCGCCGATCCGCGCACGCGGGTCGTGGTTCTCGGCCTGACCGACAAGGGTGTCAGTTCGGTGGCAGGTGCGCTCGTCGACGCGGATGTGTCGGCGACCGCGCAGTCCCGGCACGAGCCGGTGGTCGTCGAGTACGGGCCTGTCGCATCGGACCCGGATTCGACGATCACGCTCCCCCACGACCTGCTCGCCGAGGGACTGGTGCTCGTCGACGCACCGGGATTCTCCGGTCACGCTCCCGCCCGCGCCGCGGACACCCTGGCACTCGTCCCCACGGCGGGCGCGGTGCTGTTCGTCTCCGATGCGAGCCAGGAATACACCGAACCCGAGATCGCCCTGCTCACGCAGGTGCACCAGCTGTGCCCGATGGTGATCTGCGTCGTCAACAAGATCGACTTCTATCCGCGCTGGGCGCACATCCAGAAAGCCAACCGCACCCACCTGCAGAATGCGGACCTACCGCTGCCGCTGCTGCCGGTGTCCGCACTGATGCACGCGGACGCCCACGAGACCGGTGACGACGCGCTCGACGTCGAATCCGGCATCCCGCAACTGGTGGACTACCTGCGCAATCAGGTCGTCGCACAAGCGGATGTCGTGCTCCGCGATTCGGTGATCGCCGATGTTCGCACCGTCACCGACCATCTCTCGCTGTCGCTGGGCGCCGAATTGGATGCGCTGGGCGATCCGCGGCGCGGCGCCGCGCTGCTCGAACAGATGACCCGGGCACGCGCGGCGGCGGATCAGCTCCGGCAGCGATCCGCGAACTGGCAGTACACGCTGGCCGACGGGGCTGTCGAGTTGATGACGGACATCGAGCACGACCTACGTCATCGTCTGCGCACCGTCATCCGCGCGGCTGAGGAGGACATCGGCAAGTCCGACCCGGCACCGCGGTGGGAGGAGTTCGGTTCCTGGCTCGACGGCGAGATCGCGACGTGTGTGCGCGAGAACTTCGTGATGGCCCACACCCGTTCGCGGGCCCTCGCCCTTTCGGTCGCACAACGCTTCGCCGAGGACGGCAAGGTCCCGGTTCCCGCGCTGCGCATCGACGACGTGGACCATGTGCTCGAACCCGTCAACACCCTCGAATCCCTGGAGAGCGCGCAGGGTTTCACACAACGCGTCCTCTCCAGCATGCGCGGGTCGTACGGTGGCGTGCTGATGGTCGGCCTCGTCACGAGCCTCGCAGGCCTGGCACTGGTGAATCCCTTCTCGATCGGTGCCGGAGTTCTGCTCGGCGCCAACACGTATCGCGAGGACCGCAAGGCGCGCACCGCCCGCAGACAGGCGGAGGCGAAGGTGGCGGTGTCGAGATTGATGGACGACGTCATCTTCCAGGTGGGCAAGGAGTCGAAGCAGCGGCTGCGCGAGGTGCAGCGCGTCCTGCGCGACCATTTCACCGACCTGGCCAACGAGATGCTCCGATCCGTCGACGATTCGTTGCGCGCGGCGACGGACGCGTCGAAGATGCATGACGATCACCGTGCGACGCGGTCGGCGCAGATCCGCACGGAACTCGACACGCTGCGGCAGATCCGAATGCAGGCCGCCGGATTCACGGGGCGGGTGGCGGCATGAGCGTCACTCGCCTGGGAGCGCAGACCCGTCAGCTGATCGATGCCGCCCGGCACGAACTGCGCGGCGACCCCGCCTCCGTCGAGGAACTCCGGCACTGCGGCGCCCGTCTCGAGGAGCCGCTCCGCGTCGCCCTCACCGGGACGCTGAAGGCCGGGAAGTCGACGCTGCTCAACGCCCTCGTCGGTGAGGAGATCGCGCCCACCGACGCCACCGAGTGCACCCGGGTGGTCACCTGGTTCGAGCAGTCCGCCACGCCGCGGATCGATCTCACCCACGACTCCGGACGCCGGACGCGACTGCCCGTGCACCGGGACGAGGGCAGACTCTCGCTGGATCTGGGGACGGTGACCGCGGATCGGGTGGAGCGACTGCAGGTGGGGTGGCCGTCGGCGCTGCTCGGCGAGTTCACGCTGGTGGACACTCCCGGAACCTCGTCGAACTCGCGGGACGTGTCGGCGCGCACCCGGGCGCTGCTCCTTCCCGAGGACCGGCCGTGCGACGTCGACGCCGTCGTCTACCTGACCCGGGGCACCGACGGCGCGGACGTGCGGTTGCTCGACCAGTTGCAGACCCGGGTCGGCACGGCGACCGGTCCGCTCGGCATCGTCGGTGTGCTGTCGCGCGCCGACGAGGTGAAGGGCGGCCGCGAACGCACCCTCGAGGCCGCCCGGGCCGCCGCGGACGACGCGGGTCGCCGGGTGCAACGGAGCCTGCTCGCCGTGTCGGGACTTCTCGCGCTCCGCGGCCGGACGCTGCGTCAGACCGAGTTCGACGACCTCTCCGTGCTCGCAGCCGTTCCGGACAGCACACTGGAAACCGCGCTGCGCTCGGTCACCCGGTTCACCGCCGAGGACGCCGATCTCCTGCTGGCGGCGCGGCAGCGACGCGACCTCCTCGACTGTTTCGGCCTCTTCGGTATCCGGTTCGCGGTCAGGCTGATTCGCGCGGGTGCGACCGACGCGCCGGCGCTGGCCCGCGAGCTGACGACGCACAGTGGCCTCGAGGACCTTCGCCGCACACTGCATCTGCAGTTCGGTCAGCGCAGCACCGAATTGAAGGCGCACTCGGCGCTCAGGTCGCTGAAGGCCGTGCTGGCCCGCACACCGTCGTCGGCGAGCCGCAGCCTGAGCAGGGCGGCCGACCGGCTGCTCGCGGACACGCACGTGTTCCGGGAACTGCGGGTGCTGTCGGGACTGCGCACCAGCGGTCTGCAGTTGCGGGACGCGGACGTCGTCCTGCTCGAGCGGGTGCTCGGCGGCGAGGGCATGTCGCCGCACACCCGCCTCGGCATGCCCGACGACGCCGCCCCGGAGCAGATCTCGCGCGTCGCGCTGACGGCCCTGCGGTTCTGGCGGTCCCAGGCGGGACGCCCGGTCATCGACACGGCGACGGTTCAGGCGTGCGCGTGCGCGGCGCGGTCCTGTGAGGCTCTGCTCGCGCGGTGAGCGGTCATTCGTCTGATCTGTTCGCTATTCGGTTTGTTCCCTCAGTGCCTCGTTCAAGATCGGGCCGACGACGGCGAGAGCGTCGGGTGACGTCATCTGCCAATGCGTGACTGCCACGGCGTGGTTGTGCACCACCCCGGTGACGGCATTCTCCCATCCGCGGGCCGCCCTCGCGCCGGTGGCATCGTCGGCCGCCGCGGTGAAGAACACAATGTCTCCGTCGAAGCATGCAGGCCGGTACTCCGACATCAACCTCGAGTTTCGGTCCGCCGCCGACTCGAGTTGCCTCACGACCTTCTCGGTGTGTTCTACGGAGTGTCCGGACATTTCGGCCAGCGCGACAGCGATACCACCGAGGCTCGGGTCGGAGATGCGCTCGACTACTTTCTCTTCGATATCGAACCCACCCAGCAACTCACTCACCGAGACATCCGTGGGCGACCCTTTCTCGACCGCCGTCGCGCCGGAGAAGCTGTCCATCATGGCCAGCAATTCCACACTCTCGCCGGCTGCCTGAATCCGGACCGCCATCGCATGCGCGATGACGCCGCCGAGTGACCAGCCGAGCAGTCGGTACGGCCCGGATGGTCGGATATGGCGGATCTCACGGACGTAGCGGTCCGCAAGTTCGTCGAGAGACTCCGGAAGATAGCTGTCTTCGAGAATCGACGGGCTCTGGATGCCGTAGATCGGCAGATCAGGGTCGAGGTACTGACGTAGACCCGAGTAACACCAGGACAGTCCGACGATCGGATGAATACAAAACAGCGGCGTCGCTTTACCGTCCGCACGGATCGGAAGCAGCGGCCCGAACCCTTCCCCTGCCGTGCCCGTGGCCCCCTTCTCGATCCGAGCGGCCAATGCTTCGACGGCGGGATCGGTGAACAGCCACTGCAACGGAACTGCCGCACTCAGGTCTTGCTTCAATCGGGCGACGATCCTGGGCGCGACCAGGGAATTGCCGCCCAACGCGAAGAAGTCGTCGTCCAGCCCCACCTGTTCGACACCGAGAATGTCGGTGAAGGCCGAGGTCACGATTCGCTCGACGCGCGTCGTCGGCCCCCGGAACTCCCGCTTCGTGAACTCAGGGGCGGGCAATGCGTTCCGATCGACCTTGCCGCTCGCGGTCAGAGGCAATCCGTCGAGCACCATCAGCACGTCCGGCACCATGTACTGGGGCAGCGACCTGCCTGCCGTGGCCCGAACCGATTCCATGTCGACCAACCGACCCCTCGCGGGGACCACGTACCCGACCAGCTGCTGACCGAAGTCGCCGTCGTGCACGATCACAACGGCCTGCGCGATCGACTGCTGTGCCACCAGCGCGGTCTCGATCTCGCCGAGTTCGATACGCAGCCCCCGGACCTTCACTTGAGAGTCCTGCCGACCCAGATACACCAGCTGTCCGCGTGGGTTCCACTTGACCACGTCCCCGGTGCGATAGAGACGCGTCCCTGCTGCCCCGAACGGATCGGCCACGAATCGCTCCGCCGTCAGCCCCTGGCGGCGATGATAGCCGCGAGACAGCTGCACTCCTGCCAGATACAGCTCTCCTTCGACCCCGGCGGGCACCGGGTGGAGACGTCGATCCAAGACCAGTGCGGTGGTGTTCCATACAGGTGCACCAATCGGTACCGATTCCCGCTCGAGTCCGTCGCATCGGTGGGACGTCGCAGTGACCGCATATTCGGTGGGACCGTACTTGTTGTCGAGACGAGCCTTCGACCGCGACGCGCATCGCTCGGACAATTCCACCGGCAGTTCTTCGCCACCGGCAAAAACACACCGCAACGAATCCGGTAGACACGCCTCCGGATCGGCGAGGAGCGCCGCCAGCATCGACGGTACGAACGCGGCCACGGTGACACCGGACTCTTGCATCAGTGACAGCAGATAGTCCGGATCCCGATGCCCGTCTGGACGCGCGACGATCATCCGGGCACCGACGGCCAGCGGAACCAGTAATTCCCACATCGACACGTCGAACGTCACCGGCGTCTTCTGCACCACGACGTCGGAGTCGTCGAACTCGTATTCGGCTGCCAACCAGGACATTTGGTTGACAATCGCGCGGTGGCTGACCGAAACCCCTTTGGGTCGTCCGGTCGATCCCGATGTAAAGATTACGTACGCCAGATTCTCGGGCCGCGCGGACGTCACGACTTCGGACTCCCCGACCGGCTCGGACGAATACACCGACAAATCCAGGGCGTCGACGTTCAGCACCCGATTCCGGGACGTGTCGAATCCGTCCCGGGAGGTGGACAGGACGCACACGGGTCCTGTGGTTTCCAGGATGTAGTCGTTGCGTGCCGGGGGTTGATCGGGGTCCAACGGCACGAATGCAGCACCCGTTCGGAGCACCGCGTAGATTCCCGTCACCAACTCCAGCGACCGGCGCATCCCCAATGCCACCAACGACTCCGGTCCCACACCCTCGTCGATCAATCTACGAGCCAATCGGTTCACCCGGGCAGCGAACTCGGCATACGACAGCGACTCGTTGTCGTACACGATTGCCACCGCGTCCGGTGTTCGGGCTACCTGCGCATCGAATCCGTCGAGCAGCAGTCCATCCGGGACGTCGTGTCCTGTGATGTTCCATTCGCGCAGCATCTGATGCCGCTCGTTCTCGTCGACGATCGAGATGTCGCCCACCACCATCATGGGGTCATCCACCACCGCTTCGAGAATTCGCACGAACCGCCCCGCGATCTCGCGCACCGTCGCGGCGTCGAAAACGTCCGTCGCGTAGGACAGCCTTCCCACGAATCCACCCCCGCCATCTGCCGACTCACCCACAGTCATCGACAGGTCGAACTGCACCGCTTGCCGATCGACCTCCACCGGCGAGACCGTCAATCCCGGAAGCTCCACCGCAGGCCGACCGAAATTCTGAAACGCCAACATCACCTGAAACAGCGGAGAGAACGACTGAGACCGGATCGGATTCAGCCTTTCCACCAATCGCTCGAACGGAACATCCGCCCGGGAGAACGCCGCGAGATCGACATCGCGCATCCGCCTCAGTAACTCCGCGAACGATTCGTCCGGCTCGTACCGAGTCCGCAACACCAACGTATTGACGAACATGCCCACCAGATCGTCCAACGCCGCATCACCACGGCCCGCGATCGGCGACCCGATCGCGATATCGGTCGCCCCACTCAGCCTCGCCAAGAGCACCGCGAACGCCGCATGCACCACCATGAACGGTGTCGCACCCGCCTCTCGCGCCAGCGACACCAGACTCGCCACCGTCGCCGCCGGGACGGTGAAATCCACGCTGGAACCGAGGCCCGACCGCACCGCCGGGCGTGGCCGGTCGGTAGGTAACGCCAGCGCATCCGGCAGCCCCGACAACGCATCCGCCCAGTACGCGATCTGCTGCGACATCAACGATCCCGGATCGTCCTCCGAACCCAGCACCTCCCGCTGCCACAACGCGTAATCCGCATACTGCACCGGCAACGGCGTCCAGGACGGCTCATGCCCGGCGTGCCGGGCGGCGTATGCCACCAGCATGTCTCGGGCCATCGGTCCGGTCGAGAAACCGTCCGCGCAGATATGGTGCACCACCACCGCCAAGACGTGCTCGGACTTCGACACCCGGTACAGCGCCCCGCGCACCGGAACCGATTCCGTGACCTCGAAGCCCGCCGTGAGCAATGCGGCCACCCGCATCCGCAGCTCTTCCTCGTCCGCGACCGGAATCGGCGTCAGGTCCATCGACACTCGCGGCGCATGCACGATGCTCTGCGTCGGCCCCTGGTCCGAGTCCGGGAACACCGTCCGCAAGGCCTCGTGTCGAGCGAACACGTCGAGCACCGAAGCCTGTATCGCTGCCACATCCAGTTCACCGGACAGGCGGACCACAAGCGGAATGTTGTATGCCGCCGACTCCGGGTCGAATTGGTTGAGGAACCACATCCGCTGCTGCGCCAACGACAACGGAATCCGCGCCGGCCGCACCCGACGCGTCAACGCCGGCCGCCCACCCTCACCAGCATGCTGCTCGGCCCGCACCGCCAGCGCCGCCACCGTCGACGCCTCGAAGATCACCCGAACCGGCACACGGGTGTCCAACGCCGCACCCAACCGGGACACCACCTGCGTCGCAACCAGCGAATTACCACCCAACGCAAAGAAATCGTCGTCCAGACCGACCCGCTCGAGCCCCAGCACCTCCGCGAAAATACCCGCCACGACCTCCTCGACCGGCGTGGTCGGCGCCCGAAACTCCCGAACGACGAACGACGGCGCGGGCAACGCCCGCCGGTCGAGCTTCCCACTGGGATTCAACGGCAACGCGTCAACGACCACCAGCACGTCGGGCACCATGTATCGCGGCAGCGATGTGCGCACCGCCTCGCGTGTCGTCTCGACGTCGACGGTTCGCCCGCTGGTCGGCAGCACGTACCCGACCAACTGTTGACCGAAGTCACCGTCGCGCACGACCACGACGGCCTGGTTCACCGATTCGTCTGCCGTCAGCGCGGCCTCGATCTCCCCGAGTTCGATCCGCAGGCCACGTAGCTTCACCTGGAAATCGGTGCGACCCAGGTATTCGAGGTCACCGTTCGAATTCCACCGCACCAGGTCACCCGTGCGGTACAGCCGCTCACCGGAGTCGGCGAAGGGATGGGCGACGAATCGTTCTGCCGTGAGCGCCCCGCGGGCGTGATAGCCGCGGGCGAGCTGGATTCCGGCGAGATACAACTCCCCCGGCACGCCGACGGGCACGCGGTGTAACCGGCGGTCCAGCACGAACGTGCGGGTGTTCCTTATCGGTCTCCCGATCGGTATCGGACCCGACACACCCCGCAGACAGCGGTGCACGGTCGAGGTCACCGTGGCTTCCGTCGGACCGTACGTATTGTCCAGCGCCGCCTCGGTGCGCGCGGCGAACCGAGCGGCCGATTCCGAGGGCAACGCTTCACCGCCGACCGAGACGTACCGCAGCGACCGCGGCAGCGCGAGCGACGATTCCGCGAGGAACAGTGCGAGCATCGACGGCACGAATTCCAGGATCGTGACGTGCCACCGGTCCGACATCCGCATCAGGTATTCGGGATCACGATGTCCGCCAGCCGCGGCAATCACCAATCGGGCACCGGCCTGCAGTGGATAGAACAACTCCCACACCGACGCGTCGAACGTGATGGGCGTCTTGTGCAGCACCGTGTCGCGATCGCCGAGCGCGTAGCGGCTACGCATCCATGCAATCTGGTTGACCACCGAGCGGTGGCTGATCGCGACGCCTTTCGGTCGCCCTGTGGAGCCGGACGTGAAGATCGCGTAGGCGAGGTTCTCGGGCCGCAGCGGCGCCAGCCTGGACGCGTCGGTCACCGTCTCCGAGCCGAAGTCCGACAGGTCCAGGATGTCGACTTCGTCGGCGTCCACCGACGCCGGCAGGTCACCGCGGTCCCAGGACGTGGTCAGCACCACGTCGGGTTTCGCGGTCGCAATCATGTACGCGTTGCGGTCTGCGGGATGCTCCGGATCCAGCGGCAGGTACCCGGCACCGGCTTTGAGCACGGCGTAAACGCTCACCATCATCTCGAGGGAGCGACTCATGCCCAGTCCCACCAGCGACTCCGGTCCCACCTCTCGTGAAATCAAGTATCGGGCCAGCCGATTCGCGCGAGCATCGAACTCGGCGTAGGTCAACGACTGTTCCTCGAACACCACCGCCACCGCATCCGGCGTCCGGCGTACCTGATCGTCGAAGAGCTGCACCAGGGTCCCGCCCCTGACATCCACGGCTGTGGCATTCCATCGATCCATCGCCGCGCGCTCGTCGACGCTGCGCAACTCGATCTCGCCCACCGGTATGGTCACATCGCGTGTGACCGCCTCGAGGATGGTGACGAGTTGGGTCGCGAATCGGGCGACCGTCGATTCCCGGAACAGGTCGAGCGCATAGACGATTGATCCCTCGACTCCGGTCCGATGCCCCGCGGAATCCGAGGTGTCGGTGAAGTGGATCTCGAGATCGAGTTTCGCACCGACGTAGTCCGTTTCCAGAGGGGCGATCTCCAGGCCGGGCAGAGTTACCCTGGACCGGACGAAATTGTGAACCACCAGCAGTACCTGGAACAGTGCTGAATGGGCCGTGGAGCGCATGGGATTGAGGACTTCCACCAGACGTTCGAGCGGAACGTCGGGGTTGCCGAATGCGGCGAGGTCGACTTCCCGGACCTCGGCCAGAACATCGGCGAACGACATTGCGGGGTCGACGCGGCTGCGCAGCACCAGAGTGTTTCCGAACATCCCGATGAGGTCGTCGAGTGCCGGATCGCCGCGTCCGGCTATCTGTGTGCCGATGGGGATGTCATCGGTTCCGCTCAGGCGGGCCATCAGCACCGCCAACGACGCATGGACCACTATGAAGAAGGTCGAGTTGAATTCTCGTGCAAGGTGATCGATACGCTCGGCCAGATCTGAACTCAGGGTGAAGCCGACCTTGGCGCCGCGCGGCGATTGCACTGCCGGACGCGGTTGATCCGTCGGCAACTCCACCATCTCCGGCAGATCTGCCAGAACGTCGGTCCAGTACCGCAGTTGTTCCGAGATCGGCGACGTCGGATCGTCCTGCGCGCCGAGAATCTCCCGCTGCCACAGGGTGTAGTCCGCATACTGCACCTCGAGTGGCGACCAGCCCGGTTCGTGCCCCTCACGCCGCGCGGCATACGCCACCACGATATCGCGCGACATCGGCGCTACCGAGCCGCCGTCGCTGGAAATGTGGTGCACTACCATCGCCAGCACGAACTCGTCATCGTCGAGCTGGAACAGCTTCACGCGCAACGGGACTTCCCGGGCCACGTCGAACCCGCGCCCGACGAAGTCGAGCACGAGGGCATGCGCCTCGTCCGGAGCGACCCGCTCCGGCGTCACACTCAGCGCGAGCGCCGATGTGGGGACGATTACCTGAGACGGCCCGTAGTCCGAGTCCGGGAACGTTGTGCGCAACGCTTCGTGCCGGTCGATCACGTCGACCAATGCGGTCTGCAGCGATTCGATGTCCAGATCACCGGACAGCCTGATTACCAGAGGAATGTTGAAGGCCGCCGACTCCGGGTCGAACTGGTTGAAGAACCACATCCGCTGCTGCGCCAACGACAACGGAATCCGCGCCGGCCGCACCCGACGCGTCAACGCCGGCCGCCCACCCTCACCAGCATGCTGCTCGGCCCGCACCGCCAGCGCCGCCACCGTCGACGCCTCGAAGATCACCCGAACCGGCACACGGGTGTCCAACGCCGCACCCAACCGGGACACCACCTGCGTCGCAACCAGCGAATTACCACCCAACGCAAAGAAATCGTCGTCCAGACCGACCCGCTCGACCCCCAGCACCTCCGCGAAAATACCCGCCACGACCTCCTCGACCGGCGTGGTCGGCGCCCGAAACTCCCGAACGACGAACGACGGTGCCGGCAACGCCCGCCGGTCGAGCTTCCCACTGGGATTCAACGGCAACGCGTCGAGCACCATCACCTGCGACGGCACCATGTAGTTCGGCAACGTCTCGCCCACCCTGGTGCGCAGAACCTGCGGGTCGAGGGCGACGTTGGTATCGGGAACTACGTATCCCAGCAGTTGTTCACCGGTATGGGGATCGTTGCGCAAGACCACGACGGTCTGCGCGACTCCCTCGCATCTGCTCAGCGCTGCCTCGACCTCACCGAGTTCGATCCGCAGACCCCGCAATTGCACCTGTGAGTCGATTCGCCCGACGAAGTCCAGTCGTCCGTCTTTCGTCCACCGCACCAGATCGCCCGTGCGGTACATCAGGTCGCCGGAACCCCCGAAGGGATTGGCCACGAATCGAGCTGCCGTGAGTGCACCGCGGGCGTGATAGCCGCGGGCGAGCCCACGGCCCGACAGATACAGCTCGCCGATCACGCCGACGGGAGCCGGATGCAGCCTCGCGTCGAGGACAACCGCTCCGGCGCCCTCGATCGGGGTGCCGATCGTGATTCGTTCCTTCGGAACGAGCGCATCGGTCATGGTGATGATGATGGTGGTCTCTGTGGGACCGTAACTGTTGAAGAACCGACAGGCGGGTGCGAACTTGGCGACCAACTCCGGCGGGCAGACGTCGCCGCCGACGACCACGGCCTGGAGTTCCTCGAGCCCGTCCGGGTCGACGATCCCTAGGGCCGCCGGCGCTGTGATGATGTGGGTGACCCGCTCTACGCGCAGCAACTCCGCGAGCTCGCCGCCACCGATGATCTCGGGTGGAGCGACCACCAAGGTGGCTCCGGCACTGAACCCCGCGATCATCTCGAACACCGATGCATCGAAGCTCGACGACGAGAACCTCAGCACCCGCGAGTTGCCGGTCAAACTCAGTTCGAGGCGGGTGTCCGAACAGAACGATGCCAGCCCGGCATGGGTTACAACGACGCCCTTCGGGACCCCGGTCGAACCCGACGTGTAGATCATGTAGGCCGCAGTGGACAACGCCACCGGCGCACCGCGCTCGGCGTCGGTGATCTCTGCCGCCGACAACTCGTCGCACAGATCCTGCACCTCGCCCGCCGTGGGTACCAGCCAGGCAACCTTCCCCGGAAGCGATGTGGTTTCGGCACCGGTAAGCCCGATGACGGCCCCGGAATCGACCAGCATGTACTCGATCCGCTCGGCCGGCAGTTTCGGATCGACCGGCACGAACCCGCCACCCGCCTTCGCGACCGCCCACACCGAAACAACTGATTCGATGGACCGAGCGAAGGACAACGCGACAAATGTCTCAGGACCGACACCCCGCGATATCAACACTCGGGCCAGTTGGTTCGATCGGGAGTCGAGGTCCGAATACGACATCTCCACGCCACCGCAGGTCAATGCAACACCCGAGGGGTTCGACGCGACGCCGGCCGCCAGAATTTCCGGCAACGTCCGTGGCCCTACCCGCAATGGCTCAGGGGCCGCAGCCGCGAGCACGCGTTGCCGCTCGGCCGGACCCAGCAAGTCGACGTCGCCCACCGGGACGGACGGATTCTCGACGACCGCCTCGAGCACCCGCACAAACCCCTCGGCGATCCCGCGCACTGTCGCAGCATCGAAGATGTCCGCTGCATACGACAGCCTCCCCGCATACCCACCCCCGGCCGCGTCACTCACAGTCATCGAGAGGTCGAACTGCGCAGCCTCCCACTCGACCGCCACCGGTGACACCGTCAAACCCGGAAGCGCCACCCTGGACGGCACGAAATTCTGGAACGCCAACATCACCTGGAACAACGGCGAGAAGGACTGCGATCGTAGTGGATTCAGCTTCTCCACCAACCGCTCGAATGGCAACTCAGCCCTGCCGAACGCCTCGAGGTCCGAATCGCGTACCCGCCCCACCAGCTCCGCGAACGACCGACTCGGCTCACAATCGGCTCGCAGCACCAACGTATTGACGAACATGCCCACCAGATCGTCCAACGCCGCATCACCACGGCCCGCGATCGGCGACCCGATCGCGATGTCGGTAGACCCACTCAACTTCGCCAACAGCACCGCCAACGCCGCATGCACCACCATGAACGGTGTCGCACCCTGCTCACGGGCCAGCGCCGCGAGACGCACCATCGTCGCCGCCGGCACCGCGAAATCGACACTCGCACCCACCCCCGACCGCACCGCCGGACGTGGCCGGTCGAGCGGCAGAGCCAGCACGTCCGGCAGACCCGCGAGCGCATCAGCCCAGTACTCGAGCTCCTGCGACATCAGCGACGTGGGATCGCCCTCGGAGCCGAGAACGTCTCGTTGCCACAGGGTGTAATCCGCATACTGCACTGGCAGCGGGGTCCACGACGGCGCGTCGCCGGCTGTGCGCGTGGAGTACGCGTGCACCAGATCGCGGGCGAGTACCTGGATCGACCACCCGTCGATGCTGATGTGGTGCACCACCATCACCAGCACGTGTTCGTCAGGAGCCTCGCACCGCACCAGTGTCAGAGCGATCGGGATTTGCGTGGTCACGTCGAATCCGTGTGCCACTGCCGCTCGGATCCGTGTGTCCAGAGCAGCGGCCGGGACGACGTCGGGCACAACGTCGATCAGATCGCCGGTCGCGGCGTGATCGACCGGCAGCACCAGCTGATACGGGCCGTCCGAGGATTCGGGATAGATCGTGCGCAGCGATTCGTGCCGTTCGAGGATGTCCGCGGCCGCCCGGCGGAGTGCGTCGACGTCGAGGGAGCCGGACAGCCGCAGTGCCGCAGCCACGTTGTAGGCACTCGACGTGGGGTCGAACCGATTGAAGAACCACACTCGGGTCTGAGCCAGGGACAGGGGAAGCCTGTCCGGCCTCGGGCCGGACGCGAGCGCGGGACGCGGTGCCGTACCGGCGTGCGTCCGGTCGACTACCCTGGCCAGAACCCCGACGGTGGGCACCTCGAACAGCGACCGCACATTCAACTCGGTGCCGAGCTCCGCGTTGATCCGGGCTACCACACGGGTCGCGATGAGGGAGTTGCCCCCGAGATCGAAGAAATTGTCCGACATACCGATCCGCGGAGCGCAGAGCACGTCCGCGAGAATCTCTGCGAGAACGTACTCGGTCGGGGTGCCGGGCGGGACGAATTGCGCCGAACTCGCGAACTCGGGGACCGGCAGTGCCTTGCGGTCGAGTTTGCCGTTCGCTGTCAACGGCAGTTCCGCGAGCACGACCAGCGCCGACGGCACCATGTACCGGGGCAGCACCGTTGCGGCTGCGTCGAGTAGCGCCCGCTCGTCCGGGGACCTGCCGGGCGCAGGCACCACGTATCCGGCGAGGTAGTCGCCGGTGGACCCGTCGTTGCGGGCCAGTGCCACCGCCTGTGCAACATCTGCGTGCCGGAGCAGCGCCGCCTCGATCTCACCGAGTTCGATGCGCTGGCCGCGAAGCTTGACCTGAAAGTCCGTGCGGCCCAGGTATTCGAGCTGCCCGGTCGGCAGCCACCGAACAAGGTCACCGGTGCGGTACAGCCGACTACCCCCTCGCACAGTTCCGCCGGCCGCGACGGGGTTCGCGACGAACCTGTCCGCCGTCAGATCGGACCGGGCCTGGTATCCGCGGGCGAGCTGGACGCCGCCGATATACAACTCCCCCGCTACCCCGATGGGGACGGGACGTAGGCGTCCGTCGAGTACATACGTATGGGTGTTCCAGACCGGCGCTCCGATCGGCACGGTGGACTCGTCCGGCCCGGTCTCGTAGGAGGTCACGTCCACCGCTGCCTCGGTGGGACCGTACAGGTTGTGCAGCTCCGCCCCGCTCACCCGGTGCAGATCCGCCGCCGTCGCAGGCGGCAGCGCCTCACCACTGGTGAACACCCGGCGCAACGAACGGCACCCCTCGACATGCGCCTCCGCCAGGAACACCGCGAGCATCGACGGCACGAAGTGCACCGTGGTCACGGATTCTTCGCGGATCACCCGCTCGAGATAGGCGGGGTCACGGTGCCCGTCCGGCTCGGCGATCACCAGCCGCGCGCCGGTCTGCAACGGCCAGAACAACTCCCATACCGACACGTCGAACGTCGCGGGGGTCTTCTGGAGGACCACGTCGTCGTCGCTCAGCGGGTACCGATGCTGCATCCACAGCAGCCGGTTGACGATACCCTCGTGCGGCACTGCCACCCCCTTGGGTCTGCCCGTGGAGCCGGAGGTGAAGATGACATACGCAAGGCTTCGTGCGTGCAACGGCCCCAGCCGGTCCCGGTCCCGGATGGGGTCATCGGAGAGCGCCGATACATCGAGGGTGTCGAGGTCGAGGGCCGGAACCTCGGCGGGCAGCGCGGCGCGATCCGAGGTGGTGGTGAGAACGACGACCGGACCGGCGGTTGCCACGACGTATGCGATCCGCTCGGCCGGCTGGTCCGGGTCCATCGGAACGTACGCGCCGCCGGCCTTGATCACCGCGTAGATTCCCACCAGCATATCCATCGAGCGTCGCACCGCTACACCCACGAGCGATTCGGGGCCCACACCCCGGCTGATCAGGAACCGCGCCAGTTGATTCGCGCGGGCATCGAACTCTGCGTACGTCGACACCGCCCCCTCGAACACGACGGCGGGGGCGTCGGGCGTGTGAGCCACCTGCGCGTCGAATAGTTCGCCGAGGGTGAAACGCGGCACCTCGTGTTCCGTTGCATTCCAGGTGTCGACCACCAACTCCCGTTCCTTCGGAACGAAAAGGGCGACGTCGCCGACCGGTGTCTCCGCGTCGCGCGCGATGGTCTCGAGAATACCGATCACGCGCGCCGCGAGTGTCGTGACGGTATCGCGATCGAAAATTCCGTGCTGGTAACGCAGGCTCAGCCGCAGTCGAGGTTCGAGGATCGACAGCAGGGTGATCGGATAGTGCGTGGCGTCACGCGCATCGAGAGCGGTCACTCGCATTCCCGCGATGTCGGTGTGCTCGTCGAATCCGGACTTGTCGACGGGGTACGACTCGAACACCGACAACGTGTCGAACAGGTTGCCCAGACCCAGGCGCGCCTGGATGTCACCGAGGCCGAGGTAATGGTGATCGAGCAGGGAAACTTGCTCACCCTGGAGGCGGGTCAGCAGCTGCGCACACGTCTCGTCCGGGTCCATCCGCACCCGCACGGGCACGGTGTTGATGAAGAGCCCCAGCATGCTCTCGACAGCGGCCAGCTGCGGCGGCCGACCCGACACGGTGGCACCGAACACCACGTCTCGACGGGAGAGCAACCGGGACAGCAGTATTCCCCACGCCGCCTGGACCACGGTGTTCATGGTGACTCCACGGCGCGCCACCACCGTGTCGAGCGCACCGATCAGGTCCGCGGGCAGCGCGATGTCGACTTCACCCGGCACGCCGTACTGTTCCGAGGACGCCTGGGGCGCCAGCAGTGTCGGCTCGTCGAGCCCCTCCAGCGCATGCTCCCACGCGCGGAAGGACGCCTCCCTGTCGCAGGTAGCCACCCATTCCAGGTACATGCTGTACGGCCGGGGCTCCGGAAGGGCTGGAGCGTCGTCCGTGGCATAGCGAACCAGTAACTCGCGCACCAGTAGTGGCATCGACCATCCGTCGAGGATGATGTGATGATTCGTCAGGGCCAGCACGTACCGGCCCGGTGCCGTGCGGATCAACAGCAGACGCACCAGCGGGGGGCGGGCAAGGTCGAATCGGGCGACGCGGTCGTCGTCGAGGAGGCGCTCGAGTTCCTCTCCGGCCGCCGACCCGTACCCGGTCAGATCCACCTCACGCCACGGCACGTCCACGGTGTCGACAACCAACTGCGCCGGGATACCGTGGTCGTCGAACTCGAATGCGGCACGCAGATTGGCGTGGTGTGCGAGAACGCCGGCGGCGGCACGGCGCAACCGCGCGGAGTCGACCGCGCCCTCGAGGTCGATGCGCAGTTGCGCGGTGTAGATGTCCAGCGAATCGGCGGCCAGCGTCGAGTGGAACAGCAGCCCGGACTGCAACGGGGACAGCGACCAGATCTCCCGCAGCCCCGGATGCGAGTGTTCCCAACGCTCGATCCGACTCTGGCTCACCGTGACCAGCTGGCAGTCGGACGGTGTCAGACCACCCGCGACGGGCTGAACAGTGTGAGCGGCAAGACCGTCGAGGGCGCTTCGCCACAGATCCGCGAGGGTTGCGACGTCGGACTCGCGGATCACCCCGGTCGGATACGCGAACGATGCCGTCAACCGGGGTCCCTCGGGGCTGTCGACGACCATCGCGTTGATGTCGATCACCGCGGCCACGGCCATGCCGGATCCGCTCGCTGTATTCAGGTCGGGCGCATCGGGGTCGGGCATCCAGCCGAGATCCTGCAGGTCGCCGAGGTGTTGCACGCCCATGCGGCCCAGGTAGTTGAAACTGATCTGCGGCTCCGGAAGACCCCCGAGAATCGGCCTCGCGCTCTCGTCGAGATGCCGGAGCAATCCGAATCCGACGCCACGGGCAGGCACCGCGACGAGTTGTTCCTTGACGGTTTTGATCACCACACCGGCAGCGTGTCCACCCTCGAAGGCCCCGCCGAGATCGACGGCCGGCAGATCGAGCCGGACAGGGAAGGCGCTGGTGAACCAACCGACGGTACGTGCAAGATCCGCGCCGGCCACGGCCTCCTCCTCGCGCCCGTGGCCTTCCAACGTCAGCAGCACCGAACGTTCGTCGATCCCGTGCGAGTGTCGCCACTGCACAACCGCCATCGCCAGCGCCGACAGGAGTCCGTCGTTGACGCCGCAGCCGAACACATCAGGAAGTCGGGCGAGCACCGCATCGGTCACTGCAGAACTCACGTCGATGTGCACCCGCCCGGTAGTGCGCATCGTGTCGATCGTGGGCACGATCGGACGTGTGCCGATCTGTGGGTCGGGGCCGCCGAGAACCTCTCGCCAATAGGGCAATTCGGCTCTGTGCGCTCCTCGATCTGCCGCGTCCTGCAGCCCATACGCCCAGCGGCGGAACGACGTGCCCACCGGGGCCGGCGCCGGCGTCTGCCCCGCGCCCAGCTGCAGCCACGCCGTCGCGAGGTCCGGCAACAGCACGCGCCACGACACACCGTCCACCACCAGGTGATGCGCGAGAACCAGCAGTCGGCCTGGTGCACCCGCACATTCGGAGACACACCACACCAGCTGAAGCATGATCCCGTGTTCCGGGTCCAGGCGAGCCGCCGCCGCCGCACACTCGGCGCTCACCACGTCGGTGAACGCACGGCTACCGGGTGCCGCCGCCGTGACGATCCTCGAAATCCGATCGCCGGCCGGCACACTACCGGCAGCCATCGTTTCGAACGCCCAGGTACCGTCACCGTCAGGGACGAACTTCGAACGCAGGGCATCATGATGATCGAGCACCGCCGCGAGCGTCGCACTCAACCGATCAGGATCGACATCCGAGGGCAAGGTCAGCAGCAGCGCCTGGAAGAAGTCGTCGAAGGGGCCCCGCTCGAGCATCGAGCACATGATCGGCGTCGGCGGGATACGCCCGACGCCGCCGCCCTCGAGCTCCTCGAGGACGACCGCCGATTCTGCCTCCACCGGCACCGCCACCGCGGCGATTCCGGCGATCGTCTTGTGCTCGAACACGGCCCGCGCACTGAAGCTGAGACCGAACTCCCTGGCTCGGGCGGCGATCTGCATCGCGACGATGCTGTCGCCGCCGAGCGCGAAGAGACTGTCGTCCACACTCACCCGGTCGAGGCCGAGCGCCTCGGCGACGAGACCCGAGAGCTGCTCCTCCGCCGGTGTCGACGCGGCGCGGAACTCGTGTTCAGCTGATCCGAAGTGTGGTTGAGGCAGTTCACTGCGGTCGAGTTTGCCGGCCGCCGTCACCGGCACGTGTTCGAGCCGCATTACCACCGACGGGATCATGTGGGACGGCACGATTTCGGCGACGCCCTCGACAATCGCGACCGGATCGAATTCACGACCGGTGTCGAGGCGCACGTACGAGACCAGCGCCGTCGTGCCGCCCGCCGTCCGATGAACCACCGTCGCCGCGAAGTTGACGCCGTCCTGGGCGAGCAGTGCCGAGTCGATCTCGCCGAGTTCGATGCGGAAGCCACGAATCTTGACCTGGGTGTCGGACCGGCCGACGAACTCGAGCGTGTAGTGCCCCGCCCCGGTTCCCTGAGACGACCGCACCCAGCGCACCTCGTCACCGGTTCGGTAGAGCCGCGACCCCGGCTCACCGAAGGGGTTGGCCACGAATCGGTTCGCCGTCAGCCCGTGCCGATGGTGATAGCCGCGTGCGACTCCGGGGCCGGCGAGGTAGAGCTCACCCACCACCCCGACGGGCACGGCACGGAGCTTGCGGTCGAGCACCACGACGCTCGTACCCTGGATCGGCCGGCCGATGGAAATCGGTGCGCCCGGCGTCAGCGGCTCACCCGCGGTGATAATGATGGTCGTCTCGGTCGGCCCGTAACTGTTGGTGAAGCGGCACACCTGCCCGAACCGCTCCACGAGGTCGGGGGTGCACACGTCCCCGCCGACCACCACCGCCTCGAGATGTTCGAGCCCACGCGGATCGACTGTGTTCATCACCGTGGGAGCCGTGACGATGTGGGTCACCTGCTGTTCGCTCAGCAGGTCGACGAGGTCGCTTCCACCGTGCACCTCAGGCGGGGCGACGACCATCATGGCACCGGCGCTGAAGGCCTGGATCATCTCGAACACCGAGGCATCGAAGCTGGCCGACGAGAACCGCAGCATCCGCGATTCGTCGTGAATGCCGAGTTCCGGGCGGGCGCCGGCCGCGAAGTTCGACAGACCGCTGTGGGTGACGACGACCCCTTTCGGAAGCCCGGTCGATCCCGATGTGTAGATCATGTACGCGGGGTGGTGGACCGACAGCGGGGCGCGGCGATCCACGTCGCCGATCGCCGTGCCCCGCTCGCGGTCACAGCGGGCGCGCACCTCGTCGTCGTCGAGGACCAGCCAGTGAATCCCGTCGGGCAGTGTTGCACGCAGTTCGTGAAGCGTGAGCCCCACCAGTGCCCCCGAATCGGACAGCATGTGCGCGACTCGCTCGGGTGGGAGCTTCGGATCGACAGGTACGAAGGCGGCCCCGGTCTTCGCGACCGCCCAGAACGCGACGAGTGACTCCGCCGACCGGGGAAGACTCAGCACGACGAAGGTTTCCGGCCCGGCCCCCGATTCGATCAGTAGTCGCGCCAGTTGATTGGATCGCTGGTCGAGCTCGTGGTAGGTGATCTCCCGTCCCGACGCCCGAATCGCGACTGCGTCCGGTGAGGAGGCAACGCCGGCGGCCAGCAAGTCGGGGAGGAGCCGCTCCGGCTCTGCCCGCGGACCGCGACATGGCACGAGATCCGCGCGTTCGTCGGCATGCAGCACATCGAGAGCGGCGATGCGGTCGGTGGCAGCTGACGCGGCGAAGGCGGCAAAGAATTCGAGGAACCGGGCATGGTGACCGCGCAGCTCCTGTTCGGTGTACAGATTCGGGTTGGCCTCGAAGTCGACCTGCGCCACGTCGCCTGCGACACCGGGATAGATGTTCACTGCGAGGTCCTCCACCGGACCGGTGGTCAGCACGTGGAGCCGGCCGATCGACGGACCGAGCCGAATCTCGTCGTGGAACATCATGATGTTGATCGACGGCCCGAAAAAGCCGCGACGACCACCCAGAACGCCCGCATCACGTCGTATGTCCTCGTGCCGGTACCTCTGGTGACGAAGCGCTCCGGTCAGCGCCAGTTGTGTACGTCTCATCAAGTCGACGGACGTCGTTTCGTCCCCGACCGAGAGTCGGATCGGAAGGACATTGGAGATCATGCCGCCCGAGCGGCGCAACCGGGCGGTGGTGCGTGCCGAGACCGGCAAGCTCAACACCACGTCGTCCTGGCCGGTCAGGCGGGAAAAGAATGCAGAGACGGCAGCGACCGCGGCTGTCGCGAACGTCGCCCCGGGTTCCCGGTCGGTCAGACCCTGCAGTGCGGCTGTCGTAGCGGCGGACAGCGGTGCGCTGCTCACCAGCGACGGCGCGCCGATCTCGGCCGCCCGCCCGGCGAGGCTGATCGTCGGGGGAAGATTGCGGCTGCGCTCGGCCCAGTACTTGCGGTCCGTCTCGAACCGGCTCGACGTGCGGTAGCGCGCCTCTTCTTCGACGACCTCCCGCAATCCACTCGCGGTGAACTCGGCCGGCGGGCGACCCTCGACCGCCGCGGTGTACAGCTCCGCGGCACGGTTCATGAACGTCATGGCGCCGAAGCCGTCGAGGGCGATGTGGTGAATTCGCGAGTACCAGAAGTAGCAGTCGTCGGCGACGCGCAACATTGCCGAACGGATCAGCCGATCATGGAGGAGATCAATCGGGTTGCTGCATTCGGCGCGCATCCACGCGAGAGCTGCAGCCCGCGGATCAGGGTCGGAACGAAAGTCGAGATGCGTCATCTCGAAGCCGAGCGACTCGTCGACCGTCTGGAGCGGCTCACCGTCCCACTCGACGATTCGGAGCAGTCCGGTACCGAGTTCCCGGAGGGCGGCGGGTCCGATACGTGCGAGCAGGCCGATGTCGAGATCAGCGATACCGACCTCGACGTACTGAGCAATGACGATCGGAACGTCGCCCAGCAGGTGCTGGGCGAACCACATTCCACGCTGAGCGGCGGAGAGTGGGAACAGCTCGGACGGCCATACAACATTCGCCATCACCGTGTCCGAAAGGACCGAAGTCGTATCGAAATCGTCCAGCGATGACACCCTCGGCCCTCGGCAATCCATATATCGACACTGAAGCGCGCGAAGGGGAACACCCATTTCACTCAGCTGCGGCTATCGACTCCTCTTTCCGACGCTACCCGCGGCCCAGCCGCCGACGCGATACCTCGCTCCGTTGATACCGCGCGGTCTCTAAATCTCGGCGATCAGAGAAGAGCACAACAAATGGTTTGTTTTGTGCATCACACCGTTTGGATTCCGGGTGGACGGTCAGCCGTTGGGCGGTCGCCAGAGTTCGAGTCGCGGAATGTCCGGTGGCTCGAATCCCAGTACCTGGCCGTAGAAGGACAGTTCGGCGTTACGCGAGCTGATCAGGGTGGCCAGCTTCCGGAATCCGTGCGACTCCCCCTCGTACTCGAGGTAGGCGTGCGGGATGCCCTTCTCCACGAGCGCATCCCGGAACCGTTCCGCCTGCGACGGCGGCACGATCGGATCGTCGAGTCCCTGCAGGAGCAGAACCGGGCAGTTCAGTCCGGCAACGTTGTTCAGTGGTGCACGTTCGGCGTAGAGGTCGGCCGCCTCGGGCAGCGGGCCGATCAGCCCGTCGATGTACCGGGACTCGAAATCGTGTGTCTCCTTCACGAACCCGTCGAGTTCGGCCACCCCGAAGTAGGACGCACCGCACGCGAACACGTCCGAGGTGGTCAGCGCCGCGAGCACGGTCCACCCGCCGGCGGATCCGCCCTCGATCGCGAGCCGGCCGGGGTCCGCCATGCCCGCCTCGGCGAGGCCGGTCACCGCCGTGACCACGTCCTCCACGTCGACGACCCCCCACTGTCCCCGCAACCGGTTGCGGTACTCGCGACCGTATCCCGTGGAACCGCCGTAGTTCACGTCGACGACGCCGATACCGCGGCTGGTGAAGAACGCGAAGACCGGATTCAGCGAAGGCGCGACCCGCGACGTCGGTCCGCCGTGCACGAACGCCACATACGGCGGCAACTCCCCGTCCTCGCCCCGGTACCGCGGGTGACGCGGCGGGTAGGCGATCACGTGGACTTCGCGTTCGGCGCCCTGGAACGTCAGCTGCCGGGCCTCGGGGAGATATGCCGCCTCGGGAAGTTCGGTGACCGACAGCCGGACGGTGCGGAGTGCACCGGTGTCGAGGTCGAGTTCGCGCAGGCCCGACGGGGTCTGGGCGCCGCCGGTGAGCAGCAGGATCCGGTTGCCGTTGCGGTCCCCGAGGCCGACGCTGGTGAGCCCGTCCAGCGGGATGTCCATGAGCGAACCGGTCGCGGGATCGAGGACGGCGAGGGTGTCGGTGCCGAATGTCCGCACGGTCAGGAGTGTGCCGTCGTCGCGGCGGGTGTGCCAGCGGCCGCCGAGCATCCACAGCGCGCCGCCGAAGTCGGCGTCCATCGGGCACAACGCGACCGGGTCGGGATCGTCGATGCCGACGCGGTAGAGATTCCACCAGCCGCTGCGGTCGCTGATCGTGTACAGGTCGGTGGGCCCGACCCATTCCGGTTGCAGCACCGATTCCTCGGGACCGCCGAGAAGTGTCCGCACCTTCCCGGTCACGCGGCCGCCCTCGACCGCCACGACCCTGAGCTCGGTGCCGTCCCACGGCATCTGCGGGTGGTCCCACGCGATCCAGGCGAGGTGCCTGCGGTCCGGGGACAGCCGCGGATTGGCCAGGAAGTCGGAGCCGGCGACGACGGACCGCACCCGGTGTGGATCGTTCGCCGCCGACCCGTCCAGGGGAATCACGCAGATGTCGCGGGAGACGCGGCCGTCCGTGTCGTGCCTCTCGCGGACGGCCCACACCTCGCCGTCGACCACCGACAGGTCGCCGTACCGCAGCGAGCAGGGCTGCGGCGGCTCCGGTGTCAGCGGCACCGGTGTCCCGCCTTCGAGCAGGTACAGACGCTGATCGCTGAACTCGGCGAACACCAGGCGGCCGGCGTCGGTGACGGTCCAGGCGCCGCCGCCGTACTCGTGAACGCGGGTGCGGGCGTTCCACGGCGCGGGCAGAACGTCTTCCGGTTCGTCGTCCAGACCGAGGCGCCGCACCGCGACCCGGCCACCTTCGCTGGGTCGCAGTTCCGACCACCACACGTCGTCGCCCACGTACCGGCCGCCCTCGACGGGGTGGCCGCTGGAGGCGAGATCCGCCGCCGCGATCGGAGAGGGCCAGGAACCGTAAGGCGCAGAGGTCATCCGCCGAGGATATTCCGCCGTCCGCTACTCCGCAGGCAGCCACGCGCCGTGAAGGCCCGCCGGAACCCGAATCGGTACCACGTCAAATACGGGGCCTCAAGCATGTAGATCAACTACTCGGCCCTGAAGGGGCCGGGTTTGCTGCTCACGTTCCCACTGGCTGCGGGAGGGGTGGCTGCTATGGGCGCGGTTGATTGGGCGGCCCTGTACGTGCGATGTCCGAGTGCGGCGATGTTGCGGGCCGCGTTGTGGTCGGCGTGACCGGCCCACTGGCAGTGTCGGCATCGGAATGTTGCTTGGGAGACCCGGTTCGCCTTGTCGCAGTACCCGCAGTGTGAGCAGGTCCGCGAGGTGTTCCGGGGGTCGACGACGGCGACGGGCACCCCAGCCATCTCGGCCTTGTAGGTGATCTGCGCTCGTAGCTGAGCGTATCCCCAGGAGTGGAGTTGGGTCCGTTGCCTCCGGGCTAGCCGTACCCGGTCGCGGATACCCGACAGGTCTTCCACCGCGATCCCACGACCGGTGCGTTGTGCCTTGGCAACAATGGTTTTCGACAGTTGATGGTTGATATCGGTGGCGAACCGCTGTTCCTTTCGTCGCCGTGCCTTCAATTTACGTTTCGCCGATTTCGTGCCGACCCGTTGCAACGTCGCGCGCAGTGTGGCGTACTTCTTCCTACGCGCGGTCACCGCCCCTGCGGACCACCGCACGTCGAGGGTGGCCGGATCGTCGTCGGTGGTGACGGCGAGGTTCACTATCCCCAGATCCACTCCCAGCCAGCCTTCGGCGGTGTCCGGCGGCGGGGCCGGTTCCGGTGAGGGCTCGTCGACGGTGGCGTGCAGGTAGAAGTGCCCGTCGCGGTAGACGAGGTCGGATTCACCCTTGCGGGAAGCGAGAAGCTTGTGTTGCCACGGCGCGCACACGAACCGCACACCCCGCATCCGGCCCGCGGTGGTCCAGATCGACACGGTCGACAAATCCAGTTGCCACGACAGGCACCTGTCGTCGAACGGTTGGGCAGCACGTGGCCGGAATTCGACCGCGGTACCGGCCACCGCCGTATACCGTTTCGACCCCGGTCGACCGTAGTTTCCGTTGGTCAGGTTCGCCTGTCTGGTGGTGTACGCGTCGGCAACTTTCCGCAGAACATGCAACGCCGGCTGCGCGGAGAGGCCCCGCGTCTTCACCATCGGATACAGCGCGACCTGCAACGACCGCCGCGATCGTAGTCGCATCGACTGAGCCCACCCGGAAACCTCGTTGGCAACCTCATTGCACGACACCAATGTCGACTCCAGCGCCGCAAACTGATCAGCAGTGGGTTCGAGTTTGACCACGACAATCCGTTTCACCTCGCACCCACCGCCTCCCCTAGTCGACTAGCCTCACCGACCCGATGTGTGAATAGATCATGACAGAGGGGTCCGACAAGTCCCGGGGGCAACACTCACCAAATTCGACGGCGACACCGTCACGCGCGCTGCGGCAGGAGTCCCGAACACATACACAAATGTCTGGGGGCAACCACTTCTAGTCGCCCTCTCACTGCCGGCGCGTCCGCAGGCGAACGCCGCTGTCAATCACCGCCGCGTACATCGGCAACCAGAAACGAACCCGACCCGCCAACCACACCAACATCCACCCGAAACGACAGATCAGCTTCTCCCCAGCCCGGAACGGCGAAGATTCCGCTGGTAGCTCAGTTGACGCTGATAGCTCAGTTGAACAGCACCATCTGTCCGGTGACCGGGTCGATCTTGGGGTGCGCGGTGCTCCCCACACCCATGGCGCCGTCACAGTTCTCCCGTCCCAGCGTGCTCAGGTCGGCGGGGTCGAGGCGGAACGGCAGCGTGGTCTCGGCCATCGCGAGCAGCCGTCCGCCGTGCCGGACGATGTTGATGTCGGGCAACTCGCGTGACGTGCCCGCCAGTTCGGGCCCCACCTCGTCCTCGGTCGGCGTGTAGGCGTCGGTGACGCCGGGCCAGATGACGTGCCCGGCCTTCTCCTCCGCCTGCACCATCGGGGTTCGGACGAAGCGGTTGGTGTACCGGGCGGCACCGTCGGCGACTTCGATTCGGTGGACCATGCCGTCGCCGTCGAGCGGGTAGACGTACGTGCCGATCGGGTCGAACCGCGGGTTGGGACCGTTGCGCAGATAGGCGCCGTGAAGATCGGCGGGTAGTTCGCCGATCACCTCGAGATCCCGGACGTCCACCTCCTCCCGTTGCGGCGCGAACACCCCGACGAGATGGCTGTGGTGCGCGATGTCGACGGGTCCGGGGCGACGGGATACCGGTGCTGACATGAGCGTCATTCCCTCCGGGCGCGGTGAATGCGAGACGGATCCGACCCCCTATCGAGGGTACGACGGGCACCTGCGCGGGCGGGGTGTTTCGACGACGCGACGGCGGTCTGATACCCACCAGTAGAAATCGGGTTGCCCGGGAGTGGGAGAATGACGCTCGTGAGCAACCCAGACCACGGCCATCACCGCATGCCGCACCGCAAGCTGGAGCAGTCCACCAAGCTTCAGAACGTGCTCTACGAGATTCGTGGACCGGTACATGCCCACGCCGCCCGGCTGGAGGCGGAAGGCCACCGGATCCTCAAGCTCAACATCGGCAACCCCGCACCGTTCGGTTTCGACGCGCCGGACGTGATCATGCGCGACATGATCGCCGCGCTCCCGTACGCGCAGGGGTATTCCGAGTCCAAGGGCATCCTGTCGGCACGTCGCGCGATCGTCACCCGCTACGAGCTGGTCGCCGGATTCCCCGAGCTCGACGTCGACGACATCTACCTGGGTAACGGTGTGTCCGAGCTCATCACGATGACGATGCAGGCGCTCCTCGACAACGGCGACGAGGTGCTGATCCCGGCACCGGACTACCCGCTGTGGACGGCCATGACGAGCCTAGCCGGCGGCACCCCGGTGCACTACCTGTGCGACGAGGGCAACGACTGGAACCCCGACATCGCGGACATCGAGTCGAAGATCACCGACAAGACCAAGGCGTTGCTGGTCATCAACCCGAACAATCCGACGGGTGCGGTGTACTCGATGGAGGTGCTGCAGCAGCTCGTCGACCTGGCGCGCAAGCATCAGCTGCTGCTTCTCGCGGACGAAATCTACGACAAGATCCTCTACGACGACGCCAAGCACATCTCACTCGCCACGCTGGCCCCGGACCTGCTGTGCCTGACGTTCAACGGCCTGTCGAAGGCGTACCGCGTCGCCGGCTACCGGTCCGGTTGGGTGGCCATCACGGGCCCGAAGGAACACGCCGCGGGTTTCCTCGAGGGACTCGACCTGCTCGCGTCGACGCGTCTGTGCCCGAACGTGCCCGGTCAGCACGCCATCCAGGTGGCGCTCGGTGGGCACCAGAGCATCGAAGACCTGATCCTGCCGGGTGGGCGACTGCTCGAGCAGCGCGATGTGGCCTGGGAACGCCTCAACATGATTCCCGGTGTCTCCTGCGTGAAGCCGAAGGGCGCGCTGTACGCATTCCCGCGCCTCGACCCGAACGTGTACGAGATCTACGACGACGAGAAACTGGTCCAGGACCTTCTACTGCAGGAGAAGATCCTGATGGTGCAGGGCACCGGCTTCAACTGGCCGGACCACGACCATCTCCGCATCGTGACGTTGCCGTGGGCGCGTGATCTCGCTGTCGCCATCGAGCGGTTCGGAAATTTCCTCACCAGCTACAAGCAGTAGGATCGAGACACAGCAAGCGACACGCGCGTCGCTTGCGTGTCTCCTGGGGGAAAAGCATGGTCACCAGCACCCGCGCGCGTTTCGGACAATTCGTCCACCGGCGACGGCGTTTGCTGAACCTCACACAGGACGAGGTCACGGCCGCGGGTGGCCCGTCCGACGCAGCTCAGACGCGTGCCGAGAACGGAACCGGCCCGGATCCGAGCATCGAGACCCTCCGCAAACTGGACGTCGCGCTCCGCTGGGCTCCGGGCAGCGCGGCTCGCACCCTCGACGGCGGTCATCCGACCCCGCTCGAGGCGCTCGACGGGGAGGACCGGTCGCCGACCGCGCGCCCGCTGACGCTCGGGCCGTCGGAGATTCCGCTGGATCTGGACACGATCATCGAGATCCTGGGGCCGCATACCCAGATCACCAAGCTGAGCGCGGCGCATCCCGACGTTCCGGGGCTGGCCGAGGCAGCGGGGGAACTGAGCCGGGTTGTCTCGAAGATCACCGGCGCGTACGTGACGCGGTTGCTGGAAGTCAACGGAGGA
Source organism: Rhodococcus sp. JS3073 (assembly GCF_026810085.1). Classification (NCBI taxonomy): domain Bacteria; kingdom Bacillati; phylum Actinomycetota; class Actinomycetes; order Mycobacteriales; family Nocardiaceae; genus Rhodococcus; species Rhodococcus sp. JS3073. The sequence continues at coordinate 2,020,657 of NZ_CP113951.1, forward strand.
CCCGCCGGGCCGCGCCAGCCGCTGGTCGAATTCGCATTCGGCCACCTGCTGGAGGAACCGTCCACGGTCACCGACCCGCGTGAACTGGAGGAAGCACGGTATCGCCGCTTCCTCTACGGCCGGGGAGACGGCCTCGACGCCGCCACCCGGGAACGCTTCTGGCGGCGATGGGAGGACGCGGTGAAACTCGTGGCTACCGAGGATCCCGAACGCAGCGGAGACGCGGAGGTGAACGCATGAACGGCGTGCCACTGTCGGTGCGGGTCAACCGCCTCTTCTCGCTGGCCCACGACCTCGACGGTCCCGAACCGGGCGAAGACACCGTCGCCGCAGGTGTGTCGCGGATACTCGGCCGGCCCGTCGAGCCGTCCGAGATCGAGTCCCTGCGCAGCAACGATCACCACGCGCCCGAGCCCGACGTCCTGCGGGCGGTCGCGCAGCACTTCCACGCCCCCGAGCAGTACCTCGCCGCCGACGGCTACCACGACTACGACACGCTGGTCCGTTTCAAGATCGCGGTCCGCGAGGCCGGCGTCCGGCACCTGTCGATGCGATCGCTCGATGCGTCCGCGGAGCCGACCACCGCGGAGATGGAATCGCTGATTCCCCTTCTGGAGAATCTGCGGCGGAGTCGCGGACCGCTGCCGGTCGCGACGCCGGACCGCCGTCAGACCTGAGCGGGGACGCGCGCCGACGGGTCGGCGGGGCCGCCGAACTGAGGGAGGCGACGCGCCCACAGTTCGGCCGCCACGTGCTCGGCGTCCCGCCAGTGATCGGCCAGCCGGGCCAACTCCCACGGTTCGCCGCCGACGTCGGTCGTGAACAGGTGGGCCGTCCCGCCCGTGCCGTGCGCCCGGTGACCGGCCCTGCGGGCCAGGCACGCGAGGTGCAGCCGCGTCGCCGTGACCACGGGTGGTGCGGCGCCGGTATGCCCGCCGAGTTCGAACACCACGTGCCGGTCGAGGATCATGATCGCGTCGCGAATCTCGACGCTCATGCGGTCCAGGCGGCTACGGGCCGACAGTGCCCGGCGATCCGCCGGTCGCAGTTCCAGGACCACTTCGGGCACAGCGGCGGTCAGGGTCCGCCACATCGGTTGCAGACGCAGGGCCACCTGCCGCGACCGCCGCCGGTGACCGAGCACCCGCGCCACCGGTCCGACCGAGATGAGCGCGCCCGCCGACACGACGAGCAGGCGGATGAACGCCCCCGAGTCGCTGTGCGATTCGGTCAGGGCGTTGTCTTCGCTGACCGCGTTGACCACGCCGGTCGTCACGACGACCCCCATGTCGAACACCTCGAACAACGACAGGGCGATGACCGCGAGAAACACCCGGCGCTCGCGTCCGGGTGTCGCGGTGCGCACGGCCTTCAGCGAGATCCAGAGGTTGAGCAGGGCGACGGACAGGATCGGAACCGCGTAGGTGATGCAGTACGCCGCGAAGGGCCAGCCACCCTCGTCGGCGATGGCGACGCCGCGCGATCGCGCCGGTGTGCTCAGGCCGATGAGGATCGCTCCCGCGACGGCACACATCGACAGCGAGACGACGTGGATGCGGGGAAGGCGCGCCGGGCCGAGCGCCCACGCGGAGAACAGGCTGATCAGCGACGCCGCGGTGAGGATGATGCAGACGTTGCTGAGGGTGTTCGCGAACCCGTACCCGTACCAGCGGTCGAGCCAGGTCTGTGCCAGTGATCGCTGCAGGACCAGGGAGAGGGACGCAAAGACGAGGGCGGCGTTCATCCGGCGTTCGGCGACCGTCGACCGGACGAGAACCAGGCGCAGGAGAGTCGTTCCCCAGACGACGGCGAGGAGCGGCCAGCTCACATAGGTGGGCGGTTCGTACACGGCGTCAGAACGTTCCGAGCATCCGCGACACCCGTGCGTCACCGACGGTGTCGTCGCTCGTCCCCGCTCGACGACCCGCCATGATCAGGGTGGCGAGAAGCTCCGCCTCGTATTCCTGGTCGTTCGAATAGTTGGACCGGCCGAGCATGTGGACCACGCGCGCGGTGTCGACCGTCGGCGCTGCCGCCGACAACACCGTCGAGTCGACGGAGGTGTCCCCGATCGTGTCGCGGTCGTGGCCGAGCTCCATGTGCGCCAGTTCGTGGCAGATGATGTGGGTGGCGTGCACGTCCGATGTCCCCGCTGCGTACAGGATCAGGTCGTCCTCGGCCCGTGCGAGCCAGAGGCCGGAATGACCGCCCTGGACCAGGGCGTGCGAGACGGGGACCAGGTGAATCGGGCGCCCACGACGGGCCGCGACGCCGGCGACGAGCTGATCCCTGTTCCAGGGCACGGGAATACCCATCTCCGCCACGATCCGGCGAAGATGGTTGCTGGATCGCGACTGCCGCGAGATTCGCACTGGAACACCTCCGAACGGCCATAATCCTAGGCCGTCGGGGTACGAGGTCACGACATGTGGGCGATTTCACCTGCCCGGTTGACGAATACCCCTACCGTGTCGGTAGATTGGCAACCGGCACCTCGAGTGCCTCGAGCACCTGTCGCCCCTCCCCCCCCTGTGGGCGCCAGGTTGGTGGCGGGGTCAACCCCCCCTGTACCCCGCCACCCAGCTCGGCAAATCTCTCCACGCAGCGGCTCTGCGTCCGCGGAACACACCCCTCGTTCGGAGTTCCGGACCACCCTGCGTGGAGTTCGGCGTTCGCTGCAGATTAGCTGCTGCGTGCCATGCTTCGATATCTAATCACACCGGCGACATATAAGCGACACGAGAGCAATACGAGCCGGACAGCGTGGCAACACTGGCATCGCACGCCACTTCCGTCACAGCGTCTCCGGTCACCGTCCGACTACCCTGTCGTGCGTGCCGAGACAATCCCCCCAGCAGCCGACGCGATGCGGCCGATGAGCGAATTCCACGGACACGGACATGGCCACGGCCACAGCGACGGACCGGCCCCGATGGGGCCCGTGGCCGCCAAGGTGGTCGTCGGACTCCTCGTCGCCATCGGCGTCGCGGTGCTCATCGGCGTTATCGCGTTGTGGCCCGGCAAGCCAGGCGTCGACGTCGAACAGCCCTTCCAGAGCGCCCAGGGCGGTGCGGTCGTCACGGAGTCGGGCACGGTCACGATGCAGAACATCGGCGACTGCGGAAGTCCGTCGGCCGGACGCGTCTTCACCGGCACCCCGTTGCCGCCGCCCGCGGGCGCGTACGAGTGCCAGCGCAGCATCGTCGACATCGAGTCCGGTCCCAATACCGGCACCCAGACGCTCCTCGAAATCATTCCCGGCCCCGGGCAGCCCGACCTCCGGGTGGGCGAGAACATCCGGCTGTCCCGTCAGACGGACGTGAACGGCACCACGGAGTATTCGTTCGAGGACTATGCCCGCGGCCTGCCCGTCACCCTCATTGCCCTCGCGTTCGCCGTCGTCGTGATCGCGGTCGCGCGGTGGCGCGGATTCCGGGCACTCGTCGGCATCGTCGTCTCGTTCGGCGTGCTCGTCCTGTTCACGCTCCCGGCCCTGCTGGACGGACAACCCGCGATCCCGGTGGCCCTCGTCTCCGGCGCCGTGATCCTGTATGCCGTGCTGTATCTCGCGCACGGTGTCTCCCTGCGAACGAGTTCCGCGTTGCTGGGCACTCTCGCGTCGATGCTGGTGGCGGCGATCCTCTCCTACGCCACCATCGAGATGACTCGTCTCACTGGGCTTTCCGAGGAGCAGAACACCAACGTCCAGACGTACATACAGCACGTCAGCATCACCGGACTCCTGCTGGCCGGCTTCATCATCGGCTCGCTGGGTGTGCTCAACGACGTCACCATCACGCAGGCGGCGTCCGCGTTCGAACTGGCGTCGCTGGACCGCGACGCGTCCCGGCGGCAGATCTTCGGTTCGGCGATGCGCGTGGGTCGCGATCACATCGCCAGCACCGTCTACACCCTCGTCCTCGCGTATGCCGGCGGGGCGTTGCCGTTGCTGTTGCTGTTCAGTGTGGCGGGGCGGTCGATCCAGGACGTGCTGCTCAGTGATGCCGTGGCCATCGAGATCGTGCGTTCGGCGGTCGGTGGCATCGCCCTGGCACTGTCGGTTCCGCTGACCACCGCGATCGCGGTGATGTTGGCACGTCCGATCGGCGCGGGTCCCTCCGGCGGGGTGCCCGCGATCAAGCCGTCACGCGGTGGCCGCCATTCCAAGTAGCGCGGCGTCCGCTAGCTGAAGACGCCGAACTCCCGGAGGACGATGAAGATGATGGCGATGATCATCAGCGCGTAGACGGTCAGCATCGTCACTTTGGCCGCGTGCTCGCTGGTGGGCGGGAACATCTTCAGGATCGGCTTGGAGTAGGCGACGAGCCGGCGCGTGTCTGCCGGCGCGGCCGCCGAGGGCCTGGGAACGTTGGGAGTGCTGTGGAACTCCGCCGGATTTGCAGTCACTGCACACATCCTCTCTACGCCGGAACCATTCCCATCGTAGGCCCGGAGAACGGCGGCGACTACGTTCCGGGGAACCTGGGAAGTTCGGGTAGTTGGAGCGGCGGCAACTGGATCTGCGGCAGACCGGGGAACAACGGCGCGGGCGGTGGGGGCGGCGGTGCGGGCGCCGGCTCGGGAATCCGGATCTGCGACGCCGTCTGGATCGGCGCTTCGACGGCCTCGGACGTCGGAGGCGTCGGGGGCGTCGTCGGCGACGGCGTGGCCACCTGGGTCATGACCGGCGACTCGGTGGTGAGTTGCGTGGTCACCGGCTGAGACGAGCCCTCGGTGCGGGCCAGCAGGTTCTTGCCGTACCCGAGCCCGAGACCGATCACCGCGACCACGGCGAGTGCGCTGCCCGCCAGTGCGGCCCCCCGGATCTGGGGCTTGGCCACCTGCTGACTCGGCGGCGGTGCGGCGGCGCTCAGCCAGGACGGAGTACTCGACGGCGCACCGGTGCGTGCGACGGTCGCGCTCGGAGCCTGGTAGGTGGATACGACTGCGTCCGGTGCGGACTGCGGCGTGTATGGCGGCGGGAGGACCCTGGCGACCTCGGCGGGTGGCTGCACCACCTGCTGGGCGAGCAGCGCAGCACCCTGTGCCGCAACGAGTTCGGGGTGATCGGGAACCACGACCGGCAACCCGAGCCACGACTGCAGCACCGACCGGACGAGGGGAATGCGGGCACCGCCGCCGATGAGCACCACGGCGTCGGCGGTTCGTCCCGACCTCGTGACGACGTCGCGGGCGAGGCGTGCCGAGGATTCGACGGTGACACCGATCAGCGCGTCGAAGACGTCGCGGGACAGCAACAGCAGCCCGCCGTCACCGGGCACCGCGACGGCGCCGCCGGTGGACAGCCGCTCCTTCGCCTCACGACAGCGGAGGTCGAGCGCGAGGCCGGCGGCCGCGCCGCCGGGCTCCTCGATCCGCTTGTTCTCCAACTGGTTGTCGCGGATCAGCCGGTCGAAGACGTCTCCGCTCACCGTGTCGGTGCGGACCGTCTCCACCACCTCCCCCGTCGCCCGGTCGACGACGCTCACGGTGAGCCCGGAGCTGCCCAGGTCGTAGAACACGAGCGTCGCATGGTCGCCGAGGGCGCCCGAGACGTCGAGGAACTTCAGTGCCGCCGACGCTTCGGTGACGAGTTGGTAGTTGACGAGTTGCTGCCGGGCCATCGCCGCCTGAACGGCGCCTGCCTGGGCTTCGTCGCGGTAGGCGACCCCGGTGGCTCGGACCTGCCCGGCGTCGGGTGCCCCGGCGAGGACGACGCCGATCGATTCGGCGGCGAGTTCCTCCGGAAGGTCCCGCCCCGCGGCGACGACCTGGGCCCGGAAATCGGGGACGAGCCGGCTCCCGGCGTCGTCACGGTTCACGGAGTCGGGTCGTGCCAAGCGCACCGCGCTCGCACCGACCGACACACCTAGAACCGAACTCATGGGCCGCCTAACTCGACTGTGCACGGGTTCGATCCGGAATCCCCCCACTCCATGGCCCGCAGTCTAGCGAAGCGGTCCGACGGAGCAACCGAGCAACCGTTCGGCGAGAGGCAACTCAGAAGTTGCTCGCGATGATCACTCCCGCGATGCCCGTGCCCAGCGGCACGAACGTGCACGGCGGCACGATCGCGTGTGCAGGATCGAGCGTGTTGAGAACCAATTGCTGCGAGAACGGGTCGTAGGGCAGGTTGAAATGTCCGGTCTGATCGAGCGGGCACAGGTCCTGGACGAGGATGTTGGTGGCACCGGGATCGTGCAGCGCGACGTTGGTGTACGGCTGGATCACCTCGTCGTACCGCGTCCCGATCGTGGTGTATTCGACGCCGGGGACGGTGTCGCCGCCGGCGTTGAGCGCGGTGAGGAACGGCGATCCCTGCACCTGCTCGGCGAGGGCCTCCGAACCGATCCCCACTATCAACTCGTTGCCACCGGGCAGCGTCTGCAGAGCCGTCGCGATCCCGAAGAACGTTCCACCGTAGGACGGTGACGCGAGACCGACCCAGCGGTTCACCTTCGAGGACCCGCCGAGCCTGTTGATGTAGTACCGGGCCACCGTCGCGCCCTGCGAGTGCCCGACCAGGTCGACCTCGTCCGCACCGGTTACGGCCAGGACATCGTCGACGAACACCTCGAGTTCGGCCGCTCCCTCGGTCATCGTCTGCATCCCGAAGTGTTCGGTGCCCGGTTTCCGTCCGTAGTTCAGGGCGAACACGCAGTAGCCGGCGGACTTCAATTTCGGACTCAACCCGGCCCAGTTGGAATAGGCACTGCCGTCGCTCCCGTGTACGAGGATCACCGGGTGCGGGTGCGCGGGACCGGGGCGGCACGAGAAATCGTTGGTCCCGGGCGGCGCCGTATGCGGATGGTGCTTCGCGTACGAGATGGCCGCGCCGGCGTCGGATTGCGCCGGCCCCGGCAGGGTCGGTACTTCCGCCGCCTGAGCCGGGGCGACCCCGAGCGCACAGATACTGACAACGGCAGCGAGGAATGCGAGTCGGGATCCGTGACGTGCCTTCGACATCGCCAGCCCTCCGTTGCGATTGAGGCTGACGCTACCGCCCACGATGTTCCCGGGCGCGGAGATCGTCAACCCGTTATCGCAGGTCGCCGCAAGGTCACAAACCGTTATCCGAGCGCGCTATCCCCTCCCGAGACCTCGATAGACCCACCCTGCGGTGCGCCAGTCCGCGGCGTCGAGACAGTTGCGGCCGTCGACCATCACCCGGGCCCGGACCACATCGTTCAGATCCTCCGGTTTCAGGGCCGCGAACTCCGCCCACTCGGTGAGCAGCAGCACCGCGTCGGCCTTGTCACATGCCTCGACCGCCGACGTCGCATAGTTCAGCGTCGGGAACAGTCTGCGCGAGTTGTCCAGGGCTTTCGGGTCGTAGACGCTGACCACCGCCCCGTGCAACTGCATCATTCCCGCCACGTTGAGTGCCGGCGAGTCGCGAACGTCGTCGGATTCGGGTTTGAAGGCCGCGCCGAGCACGGCGACGTTGGCGCCGAGCAGCGAACCTCCGCACACCTGCGCCGCCAACTCCACCATCCGGGTGCGGCGCCGCATGTTGATGCTGTCGACCTCCCGGAGGAAGTGCAGGGCCTGGTTCGCGCCCAGCTCACCCGCCCGCGCCATGAACGCGCGGATGTCCTTGGGCAGGCAGCCGCCGCCGAAGCCGAGACCGGCGTTGAGGAATCGCCGGCCGATCCGCGCGTCGTATCCCAGGGCGTCGGCAAGCTGGGTGACATCGGCGCCGGTGGCCTCGCACACCTCGGAGATGGCGTTGATGAACGAGATCTTGGTGGCGAGGAACGCGTTGGCCGAGACCTTCACCAGTTCCGCGGTGGCGAGGTCGGTGACCAGGAACGGAATGTCCTCACCGAGCAGGCGGGCATACAGTTCGCGCAACTCGGTCTCCGCGCGTCCGGGGCGTTGCCGGTCCACACCCAGCACCATCCGGTCGGGGTGCAGGGTGTCCTCGACGGCGAAGCCCTCCCGCAGGAATTCCGGATTCCACGCCACCTCCACGGCGTCACCCGCCGGTGCAAGCGCCCGGGCCCGCGCACCCAGGTCCGCCGCCGTCCCGACGGGAACGGTCGACTTGCCGACGATGACGGCGGGACGATCGAGCAGCGGGGCGAGGGTGTCGATCACCGAGTGCACGTGCCGCAGGTCCGCGGCGTACTCCCCCTTCTTCTGCGGGGTCCCGACACCGAGAAAGTGGAGGTCGGCGAACTCGGCGGCCTCGCTGTACGACGTGGTGAAGTGCAGTCGGCCGGCGTCGATGTTCCGGCGTAGAACCTCCCCCAGCCCGGGCTCGTAGAACGGGACCTCCCCGGAGGAGAGTTTCGCCACTTTTCCGGGATCGATGTCGACGCCCAGGACCTCATGGCCCAGTTCCGCCATACAGGCGGCGTGGGTGGCTCCCAGGTATCCGGTTCCAAACACGGTGCAGCGCATGCACCCTTGATAACCAGCGCAGGTGAGCGCGATATTTACCCGACTGATGTTCGAAGCCAACAGTGCGTGTACGAACGGTGCGAGGCGAGACCCTATGCTTCGCCCATGCATGTTCTCTTCGTCTGCACCGGAAACGTCTGTCGCTCCCCAACGGCTGAGCGCCTCGCAGTGGCATACGCCGAGGAGCTCGGGATCACCGATCTGACTGCCGAAAGCGCAGGTACCCGCGCCGCGGTCGGACGCCCGATGGAACCGACGGCCGCGCAAGTCCTCGAGGGTCTCGGCGGTGATCCGAGCGATTTCACCGCGCGGATGCTCACCGCCGATCTGGCGGCGGACGCGGATCTGGTGTTGACGATGACCGAGCGTCAGCGCGAGAAGGTGCTGGCGCTGGCCCCGGAGCAGCTGAAGAAGACGTTCACGCTCCGGGAGGCGGCTCGGCTCGCGGAGGCGGCGGATGCGAAGTCGGTGGCCGACCTGGCTGCGGCACGTCCCAAACACAAGGCCGACGAGACCCCGGAGGACGTTCCGGACCCGATGGGGCAGGACGAGGACACCTTCCTCACCATCGGGTCCGAGATCGCCGATCTACTGGGTGTGGTCGCGCGGAGCGTCCGTCTCTGACCAGGCTTCCTGGTCGTCGCGGTAGCGGCGGGTGCGTCGCGGTGTGGGAGGCACCGGTGCGCCCGCCTGCTGCTCGTTGCCGTAGTGGTCGGGACCGCCGTACCACTGCTGCCCCTGGTCGCCCTGGTAGGCCGGGGCCCCCTGATAGGCGGGCACTTCCTGCGGATCTCCCCCGTTCGGACCGTACTGCTGCGGCGGGTACTCGTCGCGAACGTACGGGGCCGGCTGCGGCTGCTGAGGTGCCTGATGCTGAGGGGGCTGCTGCTGCACGGCAGGCTGCGCGGGGGCGGCCTGCTGCATCTGCGGCAGAGACTTGTCGGTCTCGTAGTAGTACTTGTACTCGTACACGCCCCGTCCGCGGCTCGGCGTCATCGTGATGATCGTTCCGAGGATGGTTGCCCCCACGCTGTGCAGGTTGCCCACGGCCCGCGACAGCTGATCCCGCTTGGTCTCGGCGTGCCGCGCGATAACCAGCGCGCCGTCCGACATCGCGGTCAGCACGGTCGCGTCGGTGACCGGCAGCAGCGGTGACGCGTCGACGATCACGTAGTCGAATCGTCCGCGCAGATCGGCCAGCACCTGGCGGGCCGTCTCCGTTCCGAGGAGCTCACTCGGGTTCGGCGGGATCGGTCCGGACGCCAGGACCGTGAGACCCGAGTACTGCGTCGGCTGGAGCACGGCGTCGAGGTCGGCCTTGCCGGCGAGGACGCTGCTGAGACCGACGGAACCGACGACACCGAGGTACTTCGACACCCTCGGCTTACGGAGGTCGCCCTCGACCAGGCACACGTTCTGGCCGCCCTCCGCCAGCACCAGGGCGATGTTGATGGCGGTGGTGGTTTTGCCCTCGGTGGGCAGCGAACTGGTGACGACGATGACCCGCGGCGGGTTGTCGACCTCGAGGAATTGCAGGTTGGTCCGCAGCTCGCGGTAGGACTCGGCGCTCGACGAGTTGCCTTCGGCGAAGTTGATGGCCTGCTGCGTCTGCCGCTCCTTGTCGAACGGGATGGTGCCGATCAGTGCGGAACCGGCCAGCTCCTCGACGGTGCGCCGATCCTTGACGGTATTGTCGAGGCGATCACGCAGGACGGCCAGCGCGAGACCGAGCAGCAAGCCCACCGCCGCACCCAGCGCCAGGTTCCGCGTGGTCTTCGGGGAGACCGCCACCGACGGGGTCTGAGCCTGCTGCTCGACGACGACGCGCGCCGCCGGGGCGCCGCCACGCTCGGGCGTCTCCAATTCTCGTGCCATGACGACGAACTCGTCGGACAGGGCGTTGGCGATGTCGCGGGCGCGTTCCGGCGACGGATCCTGCACCTTGACGTCGATCAGCACCGTGTCCGGTGCCGAGCTGGCCTTCACTTGCGATGCGAGTGCGGGCGCCGTCATGTCGAGGCCGAGCTTGTCGATGGTTCGCTGCGCGAGATTCTCACCGGTGAGCAGCTTGGTGTAGGACGTCACTCGCTGCTGCGAGAACAGATTGCCTTGGTATATCTCGTTGACTGATGCCCCGGACGACGTGGACACGAACATGCGGGTCGACGCCTCGTACATCGGCGTGGTGAGCAATGATGCTCCCAGCGCGCCGAGAATTGCAACTACGGTCGTCACGGCGATGATTTTCCATCGTGCTTGCAGTATCCGCAGGTAGTCCTGTATTTCCATTATCGAGTCTCCCATCGACTTCACGCTCGGGGCTTGCGTGATCGTGCTGTCATCTACTTCGTTTCGACCCGACTGAACCTCTGCATCGTAGTGATGGCCGCGGTCAGGGGCGGCAGCTGCTTCACGGTCCGGAGTGGCCTCCCGATCCCCGCAGTCTGCGGCCGATCACTGACACCGGTACACGCCCGACCATGTCTGCGTGCACAGCATCGATGCGGTGTTCGGTGACGTCACCGCCGAAGTGTGTCCGCCAGTCCGGAACGAGTTCCGGATGATGATCGAGATCATATGCGGCCGTGAAGAACACGGCGTCGCCGTCGAAGCGCCGGGGCTGATGTGTCGACGCGATCTGTTCGAGACGGATGAGGAGCTCGCCCAGCGACTGCACCCGATCGGCCGACACCGCGGCTCCGAGCTCGGCCGGAAGGTCCAGATCGGGCCGGTTGTCGCCGAGGTTCACGAGCGCCGCGCGGTGTTCCGGCAGCAGGGTGTCGAGCATCGCGAGGGTGGCCACTTCGTGGCCAGCTTCGTGTAGTTGCACGGCCATTTCCTGTGCCACGGTGCCGCCCAGCGACCAGCCGAGCAGGTGGTACGGTCCGGCCGGTTGCACCGTGCGGATGGCGTCGATGTGGCGAGCGGCGAGCTCGGCTATGGACAGGGGCAAGTCCGCGTCACCGGTTGCCTGCACTCCGTACAACACACGTCCGGGGAGATGTTCTGCGAGGCCCGTGTAGCACCACGCGATTCCCGCCGCCGGGTGGATGCAGAACAGTGGCGGACCATCGCCCTCTCCTCCGAGGCGCACCACAGCGGCGAACGGATCGTCGGACGAAGACTTACCAGATTCGATGCGCTTGGCGAGTCGCGCGGCGGTGGGATCGGTGAAGAGCCATTGCAGCGGCACGTCCCGGCCCAGCCTCGTGCGCAGTTCATCGGCCGCTGTCACCGCGCCCATCGAGGTGCCGCCCAGCGCGAAGAAATCTTGATCCGCACCGATGAAATCCATTCCGATGACGTTGGCCATTACCTCGGCGACCACCGTCTCCAGATATCCGGATGGCGGTGTCATTCCTGGCATGTCCGAATCGAATTCCGGCTCGGGAAGCGCGGATCGGTCGACTTTGCCCGACGGCAGAACCGGCAGGCTGTCGAGCACGACGACGGCGGACGGCACCAGATGTCGGGGCAGGACAGCGCGGGCGAATTCGCGCACACTGTGGGGGGTGTCCGTGGAGTCCGGCTCCATCACCACGTAGGAGACGAGGACGAACGGTCCACCGGGAGCCACGACCGGCGTGGTGATCACGAACCGGACGTCGGAGTGCCGCGCCAAGGCGACGTCCACCTCGGCAGGTTCGACGCGGATGCCGTGCAGCTGCACCTGAGCGTCGTTACGTCCCAGATAGTCCAGGGCACCGTGTGCATTGCGGCGCACGAGGTCTCCGGTGCGGTACATCCGGTCGCCAGGTTTCCCGTACGGATTGGGGACGAACTGCGTTGCAGTGAGACCACCCCGCCCGAGGTAGCCACGGGCGACGCTGCTTCCGGACAGGTAGAGCTCACCGGTCACGCCGTCGGGCACCGGGTGCAGCCTCGGGTCGAGCACGAGGGCGGCGGCAGCGTCGATCACGTCCCCGATGTCGACTCCGTCATCGACGCCTGCCGGCGTGAGCGGTCCTACGACCGACGCCAGGATTGTGAATTCCGTGGGACCGTAGGCATTGAAGAGCCGATGATGCGACGCCCAGGTCGCCGCCAATGCGGAGGGTAGGCGTTCGCCGACCGACACCACGGTCCGGGGCCCTTCGTCACCCAGGCTGTCGGCATCGAGAGTGGCCAGCACGGTGGGCGTCGCGACGAGATGGGTGATGCGCTCCCGGCGCACCACCTCGGCCAGCTGATCGCCGGCATAAGTGAAGTCGGGGGCGATCACCAGGCTGCCGCCGGATGACAGCGCGTACAGCATTTCGAACAGTGAGGCATCGAAGGTCGGGGAGGCCAGCTGGAGAACCCGCACGGCGCCGTCGATGTCGAGCACTGGCGCTTGTGCGGCAACCACATTCACCAGGCCGCGATGCGGCACCACGACGCCCTTCGGTGTTCCGGTGGTGCCGGACGTGTAGATCACGTACGCGGCGCCCTCCACCTGTGAGTACTTCTTAACCGCGGGTGGTTGATAAGTACTCACGGGTGGGAGCCAAGGGATTGTGGCTGGGAGCTCGGCGACGCGTTCGGGCACGGTCAGACCGACCACGGCACCGGAGTCGGCGAGCATCCATTCCAGACGCTCGGTGGGATGCGTCGGATCCAGCGACAGCCAGACCGCACCCGCTTTCGCCACAGCCCACACGGCGGCCACCCAGTGCCGGCCACGACCGGTGGCGACCGCGACCACATCCTCGCGTCCGACGCCACGGTCCGAGAGCGCCCGGGCCCACCGTTCCGCCACGTCGTCCAGTTCTTCGTATGTCCACTGCACGGCGCCGTCTTCTACGGCGACGGCGTGCGGGGTGGCCCGGACCTGTGTCTCGAAGATCTCGGCGAGAGTCTTCGGCTGATAGTTCCGTGCAGGGCCACTGACGAGGGCCGCACGTTCGCTCGCCTCGAGGATGTCGATGTCGCCGACCACCTCGGACGGATCGGTCAGGGCTGCGTCGAGGATTCGATCGAAGCGCTGCGCCAGCGCCCGGGCGGTGGAGTCGTCGAACAGGTCCGTGGCGTACAACAGCCGCAGTGTCAGCTCCCCCACCGACTCCGTGAAATCCCACACCAGGTCGAATTCGGCGGTGGCAGTGGCGGATCCGATCGAATCAGTCTCGGTTTCGGGCAGACCGCCCGGCCGCGGCGCCGCGTGTTGGTACGCGAGCATCACCTGGAACAGCGGGTTGTACGAGGTAGAGCGGCGGGGTGCCACGCGCGCAACCACGTCGTCGAACGGCACGTCGGCGTGGGCGAACGCGTCGAGGTCAACCGAACGCACCTGTTCGAGGAGCGCGGCAAAGGTTGCAGCAGAGTTCACTTCGGTGCGCAGGGCGACGGTGCCGACGAACATCCCCACCAGCGCGTCGAGCGCCGGGTCGGGTCGACCGGAAACAGCGGTCCCGATCACGACGTCCGGGTGCCCACCTTCGCGCGACAGCAGAACGGCGAGCGCCGCGTGCAGCACCATGAACACCGTCACGCCCTGACTGCGGGCGACGTCGGACAACCGTTGACGCACTTCGGGGTCCAGGGTCCACTCGACAGTGGCGCCCGTGTGGCTCGGTTCGGCGGGCCGCGGACGGTCCGTGGGCAACGCGATCGGGGCGTCGACGCCGTCGAGCGTCCGGGTCCAGTAGCCGAGCTGGGCATGGGCGACACTGGCAGGGTCCGCGGGGTCGCCGAGCACGTCGCGCAGCCACACACTGTAATCCGCGTAATCGACGGGAAGCGGCGCCCACTGTGGTTCACGTCCTCCGCGGCGAGCGGCGTAGGCGGCCTCGAGGTCGGTGGCCAACCGGTCCATGGATCCGCCGTCCAGCGCGATGTGATGCACGACGGCGGCAAGCACGTGGTCACCGTCGGCTTCGGACCACAGTCGCACGCGCAGCGGGGTATCCGACTCCAGGCGGAAGGGTCGCCGCACGAATTCCGCGACCTCGGCGGACACGTCGGCGCCGTGGACGGGATGCAGGTCGATGTCCACGGGGACGATCACCTGGCGTGGTCCGCTGTCGTCCATGGGAAAGACGGTGCGCAGCACGGCATGCCGCTGCACCACGTCCGCGAGTGCGTGCCGCAGTGCGCCCAGGTCGATGTCGCCTCCGAGACGATGCACGAACACGAGATGGTGCATGGAGGCGCTCGGATCGACGCGGTGAAGCAGCCACATCCGTTGTTGCGCCGGCGACAGCGGAATCCGGGCGTCCGGGTCCCGTCGCACCAGTGGAATGCGTGTCGCAACCGTGTGCCGCTGGTCGAGCCACACGGCCATCCCGGCGGAGGTGGGATGCTCGAACAGCGCTCTGACGGGTACGTCCACGCGGAACGCCGCCGACAGCCGTCCTGTCACCGCGGTGGCGGAGAGGGAGTCGCCGCCGATGTTGAAGAAGTTGCTGTGGGCACCGACGCTCACCTCGCCGAGCACTGCCGCGAACACCGCGGCAACCAGTTCCCCGGTCACGGTCCGCAGTGGCTCCGGCGAGTCGGTGTCGTTGTCGATGTCGTTCGCTTCCAGCGCCTGCACGTCGAGTTTGCCGTTGGGGGTGAGCGGTAGGCTGTCGCGGATCATGATCCGCTGCGGCACCAGGTGTGCCGGGAGATGCCGGATCAATTGCGCGCGGAGCGACTCGGCGTCCACAGCCGACCCCGTGACGAAGGCGACCAGCCGTCCGTGGTGCAGCAGCACCACTGCCTGAGTGACATCGGGCTGCACCAGCAGTGCGGCCTCCACCTCGGCGGGCTCGATGCGCATGCCGCGCACCTTCACCTGACGATCGGCGCGTCCGACGTACGACAGTGTGCCGTCGACGCGACGGTGCACCACGTCGCCGGTGCGGTAACGGCGGATTCCGGATTGTCCGGCAACGAAGTTCGCGGCCGTCAGCGCTGGGTCCGCGACGTAGCCGAGGGCCAGTCCCAGACCCTCCAGGTACAGTTCGCCGACGCCCCCGAGCGGTACCGGACGCAGCCGGTCGTCCAGGACCGTAGCTGTCGTGCCGGGGACGGGTGTGCCGATGACGACGTCGGCACCCACCTCGGCCAGGGTGGCCACCACCGTGGATTCGGTGGGTCCGTAGGCGTTGAGCATCAGCCGCCGTTCGCTCCACGCTGCGGCCAGCTCCGGGCTCAAAGGCTCGCCGCCCACGGCGACCACGCGTAGGGCGTTCAGTTCCCGCGGCTCGAGGGTCGCCAGGACCGAGGGGGTGGAGAGGTAATGCGTCACGTCCTGAGCGGTGAGAAGGTGCTGCAGTTCGGCGCCACCGTAGACGTCGGGGGGTGCAACCACGAGGCAGGCGCCCGAACGGAACGCCAGCAGCATCTCGAGCAGCGCCGCGTCGAAGGTGGGGTTGTAGCCGTGCAGCACCCGCGCCGCGGGGTGCACTCGGTACCGGCGGACGGCCTCGTCGGCGAGAGCGCCCAGTCCGCGGTGGGTGACGGCCACGCCCTTCGGGGCGCCGGTCGATCCGGACGTGTAGATGATGTACGCCATTGACGGTTGCGCCGACTCGTGCGCCTGCGCCACCATCGCGGCCCGGCGTTCGGCGGGGTGGGTCGGGTCGAGCGGCAGGAAGGTGGCCCCGGTCCGGGTTGCGGCCCAGAGTTCGACCACGAAGTCGATCGAGCGCGGCATGCAGATTTCCACGACGGTTCCGGGTCCGGTGCCCTCGGCGCGAAGCTGACCGGCCCGCAGTTCCGACGCCGAGGCCAGTTCGCGGTAGGTGAGTGTCCGGGTGCCGTCGGTGAGAGCCGGACGGTCGGGGTGCGCGGCAGCAGTGGACAGGAGGATGTCGGTGAGGGTGCGGGTGTCGTCGGCGGGCCCACCGGTGAGCGGTGGCGCCGGAGCCAGAGGGATCTCTCCCACCAGCACCTGCGGATCGAGTGTGACAGCGTCCAGCACCTGCCCCAGCAGGGACGCCAGTGAGGCTGCGGTACCGCGATCGAACAGGTCGGCGGCGTAGGCGACGGCCCCGTCCATACCGCTGGGCTCCTCGTCGTCCCAGTGCTCGCGAACCGTCACGTGGAGGTCGAATTTTGCTGTACGAGTATCGACTTCCCGAACTTCCACGCGAAGGCCGGCCACGTCGACGGCAGGTAGGTCGAGGTTCTCCACTGCAAGTGCGACCTGTGGTGTGCGTCCCCCGAGCAGGTCGGCGATCGATTCGAAGGGCACGTCGGCGTGCTCGAACGCATCCACGTCGAAGTCGCGCACCTGGGCCAGTAGTCCTGCGAACGGCATGTCCGGCTGGACCTGCGCTCGCAGCGCGAGGGTGTTGACGAACATTCCGACCAGCGGGTCGAGGATGCGGTCCCCGCGGCCGGCGACCGCGGTGGCAACGGTGACGTCGCGCTCGGCACCGAGCCGCGACAGCAGCACCGATAGCGCCGCGTGCAGCACCATGAACGGCGTGGCGCGGTGGTCGTGAGCCAATCGGTGCACCGCTCGCTGGACCGCGGCGGGGATCCGGAAGGTCACAACCTCGGCGGCGCCGTCCGGTGCGTCGATGCTCGGTCGCCTATCCGGGATGAGTGCGGCACCCGACTCGGCACCGTCGAGCGCGCGCCGCCAGTGCTCGATACCGCGCGCCGAGTACTCGCTGCGGAGCAGTTCCTGCTCCCACAGCGCGTAATCGGCGAAGTGGATGGACAACGGCGCCCAGCCGGGTGCGTGGCCGGCGCGACGAGCGTCGTAGGCGGCAAGCATGTCGGTCACCAGAGGGGTGAGCGACCAGCCGTCGGCGGCGATGTGGTGGAGCACCACGGCCAACACGTGCGAGTCGGGACCGATCTGCAGCAGCCGGACCCGCAGGGGCATTTCGCAGGTGAGGTCGAACCCCTCGGACGCGAATGCGGCCACCACGGATTCCACCGACTCCGGGTGCGTGTCCTGGGGTGTGAGGTCCAGTTCGCCGGCGGGGAGGATCTGCTGGTGGGGCAGTTCCCCCGCCGCGGCGGGGTACTGGGTGCGCAGTACTTCATGCCGGGCGACGACGTCCGCAAGCGCCGCCGACAACGCGAGCACGTCGAGTGGCCCGTCCAGGCGGAGTGTCGCGGGCTGGTTGTAGGCCGCGGACGACGGGTCGCGACGGTTGAGCACCCACATCCGGTACTGACTGCGCGACAATGGAATTCGATCCGTCCGTGGCCGCGAGATGAGCGGGGGGCGCAGATCCGGTTCGGGGACGGCACCATCGAGGACGGTGGCGAATTCCGCAATCGTGGGGTGGGCGAAGAGGCTGCGCAACGGGACCGGGTGACCCATCACCTCGGAAAGCCGCGCGGTCAGCTGCGTAGCCAGCAGCGAGTTGCCACCCGCATCGAAGAAGTGCGCTCCGCGACCAACCTCGGGCAGTCCGAGGACTTCGGCGAAGACCGCGGCCACGGCACGTTCGGTATCCGTGGCGGGCGGTTCGTGCTCACCCGCACCGAGTTCCGGCGCGGGCAAGGAACGCAGATCTAGCTTGCCGTTGACCGTCTGCGGCGGCGAATCGAGCACCACGACGACCGTCGGTACCAGGTACGACGGCAGCAGTTCGGCCAAGCGACGCCGTAGTCCGTCCGCGTCGAAGTCTGCGTGCTGCGGCAACACATAGGAGACGAGTGAGTCGGAGCCGGCGGGTGTGGGGCGCACGATCGTGGCCGCGAAGTCGACGTCGGCGACTCGGGCGATGGCGGCATCGATCTCACCCGGTTCGACGCGGACGCCTCGGATCTTGACCTGGCTGTCGTTGCGGCCCAGGTACTCCAGTTCGTCACCGCCTCGCCAGCGCACCAGGTCACCTGTACGGTACAAGCGTGCGCCCTCCGGTCCGGCGACGAAGCGTTCCGCCGTCAGCCCGGGTTGTCCGGCGTAGCCGCGGGCCAGCGCGCCGCCCGACAGGTACAGCTCACCGGGCACCCCCACCGGCACGGGGCGGAGCCGCTCGTCGAGCACGAGGGCTGCGACGCCCGCGATGGGTGTGCCGATGGTCACCGGCGCTCCGGAAGACAGCGGACTAGTCGCGATGGTGTACATCGTCGATTCGGCGGGGCCGTAGCCGTTGATCAGCCGGCGACCAGGGGCCCACCGGTCGACCAGTTCGGCTCCGAGTCGCTCGCCGCCCACCATCAGTACTTCCAGGTCGGGCAGTGCGAAGTCACCGACGGTCGCGAGAACGGTAGGGGTGATACAGGCGTGGGTGATCCGTTCGCGGCGAAGCAACTCACCCAACGAGGGACCGGCGAACTCCGTGTCGGACGCAATCACGAGTGTGGCCCCGGACGCACCTGCGATCAGTACCTCGAGCAGGGTCATGTCGAACCCGGCGGCGGCGCGGTGCAGCACCCGTGACCCCGGCGCGGCGCCGAAGCGCGACGCGACGTCCGCGTCCAGCGCGCCCAGGCCGGAGTCCGTCACCACCACGGCTTTGGGTGTGCCTGTGGTGCCGGACGTGAACACCACGTACGCCGTACCCGTCGCCCGCGGCAGGCTGTCGACGATGTCCCGCATCGCGGCCACCCGCGCTTCGGGCAGAGCCGGGTCTATCAGGACGGGCGCGGCGCCTGCTTTCGCGATCGCCCACAACCTCACCACCGACTCGGTCGAACGAGGCGCCGACCAGACGACGCACTCGCCCGGCCGCACACCCGATTCGAGCAGTTCACGGGCGACGACGTCGGAGCGGGCGTCGAGTTCCCGGTACGTCAGTTGCGTGCCGGAGTCGCGGACCGCCACGGCATCCGGCGCCACCTGGGCGCCGCGAGTGATCATGGCCCGCAACGTCAGCGCTCCCGGTGTGCGGGGCCCGATAGCTGGGACCAGGACGGAACGCTCGCGCGCGCTCAGCAAGTCCACATCGCCCACGGAGATGTCGGGGTTGGCGGTGACCGCCTCGAGGAACCGCACCAGCTGCGCGGCGAACTCGACCACGGTGGCGTGGTCGTAGAGTTCCGCGTTGTAGCCGAAGTGGAGTGCCATCGGCTCGCCGGGGCCGGGCTCGGCAACGGTGAGCTGCAGATCGAAGTTCGCGTGCTCGACGTCGGGGATCACCGGGGTCACGGTCAGCCCGGGCAGGGTGAGGTGTCCGGGCCGGTGTCGCTGCATCGACAGCGCTACCTGGAACAGCGGGTGGTGCGACGCCGATCGCGGCGGGTTGAGCAACTCCACCAGCGTCTCGAACGGCATGTCGGCGTGGGTGTAGGCCGCGATGTCACGTTCGTGTACGTGGGCGAGCAGTTCGGTGAAGCTGGCGGTCGGGTCGATGGTCGCCCGCAACACCAGAGTGCTCGCGAACATGCCGACTACGTCGTCGAGTTGCGGGTCGGTGCGGCCGGCGACCGCGGTGCCGATGGGCACGTCCCGGCTGCCGCTGTACCGAGAGAGCAGCACCGCGAGTGCGGAATGCAACACCATGAACGTCGTGGCCCGGTGGGTGCGTGCCAGTACGGCGAGTGACTCGTACAGCGCGGTACCCACCACCACCGAGTGGGCGGCTCCCTCCCCCGACGGGATGGCCGGGCGGGGACGGTCGGGCGGGAGCGTCACCTGTTCGGGCAGCCCCGCCAGGGTTCGCGACCAGTAGTTCGACAGTGCGTTCTCGGCGTTCGCGCTGTCCTCGGCCAGCATCCGACGCTGCCAGATGCTGTAGTCGCTGTATTGCACGGGCAGTGAGGACCATTCGGGTCCGGTGCCATTCAGTCGGGCCGAATACGCCGCCAACGTGTCCCTGATCAGTGGGGTCAGCGACCATGCGTCGGCGGCGATGTGGTGGACCACCAGGGTGAGCACGTGGGCGGTTGCGGCGGTCCGGTAGAGGCGCACCCGAAGCGGCGGCTCTGCGGCCACGTCGAAACCGTCACCGGTGAGGGCTCGGATGTGGGCGTCGACGGCGTCGGCGGGAATGGCGATCGCAGTGAGGTCCAGCGGGATCTCGTCGGCCTCGAGCACCAGCTGCTGCACACCGTCGGGGGTCCGCGGGTACACAGTGCGCAGGGTGGGGTGTCGTTGCACGACGTCGCGTGCCGCGGCGGCAAGTGCCTCCACGTCGAGTTCGCCGTCGAGTCGGACGATGAGCGGAATATTGTATCCTGCTGCGCCCGTGTCGAACTGGTTGAGAATCCACATCCGCTCCTGCGCCGGCGAGAGTGGAAGCTGCTCACCGGCGGCGACTGGCACCAGCGGCGGTCGGTGGCGGCCGTCCCCGGCCCGCTCCTCCACCCGCGTCGCCAGCTCGGCGACGGTGGGTGCCTCGAAGAGGTCGCGGACCGTCACGTCCGTGTCGAAAACTGCGCTGAGCCTGGCGGCCACCCGGGTGGCGATCAACGAATTGCCGCCCAGGTCGAAGAAGCTCTGCCGGGCGCCGACCTCGATGCCGCCGAGAAGCTCGGCGAACACACCCGCGACCACTTCCTCGATCGGCCCGTGGGGCGCACGGGCGTCAGCAGCGAGGACGGCCGCCGGTTCGGGCAGGGCGTGACGGTCCAGCTTCCCGTTGGGGGTCAGCGGGAGGGTCGGGACGGGCACCACCGCGCCCGGTACGAGGTATTCGGGTAACACCGACCGCAGGTGGCCGAGGAGTGTGCGCGGGTCCGCTGTGCTCACCACGTAGGCCACCAGCTGGTCACCGACGGCGCTGCCCCGCAGCATCACTGCGGCGTGCTCGACGTCGGGACGCCGCAGAAGTGTCGCCTCGATCTCTCCGGGCTCGATGCGGTAGCCGCGCACCGCCACCTGGGTGTCGGCGCGGCCAAGGTGGTCGAGTTCACCGTTCGAGAGGTATCGGGCGAGATCTCCCGTCCGGTACATGCGGGTGCCTGGGGCGAAGGGGTCGGCCACGAACCGTTCCGCGGTGAGGCTGGGCCGTCCCTTGTAGCCGCGCGCGACCTGGGCGCCGGAGACGTACAGTTCGCCGACCGTCCC
Organism: Rhodococcus sp. JS3073; assembly: GCF_026810085.1. NCBI lineage: Bacteria > Bacillati > Actinomycetota > Actinomycetes > Mycobacteriales > Nocardiaceae > Rhodococcus > Rhodococcus sp. JS3073. Next base: position 2,041,949 of record NZ_CP113951.1, read on the forward strand.
CGGGGGCACCGGGTGCAGCGATGCATCGAGGACGTAGGTGCGCAGTCCCGGCAGCGCCCTGCCCACGGACCGGTGGTCATCTCCCGCCTTCAGGTCGTGACGGGTGACGTGCACGGTGGTTTCGGTGATGCCGAACATGTTGACCGCGCGCACGTTCGGGTGGTGGCCAAGCCATGACGCCACGAGGGTGTGGTCGAGTGCCTCACCGCCGAAGATCAGCAGCCGCAGCGAGGAGCTGTCGATGTGCTCGACGAGTTGTCCGAAGGCGGACGGTGTCTGGTTGAGGACGGTGACGCCTTCGCGTACCAGCAGGTCGGCGAAGTCGCGGGGTGAGCGGGCGAGGTACCGGTCGACCAGTACGAGTCGCCCGCCGGTGGTGAGGGCGCCCCACATCTCCCAGACCGAGAAGTCGAATGCGTGTGAGTGGAACATCGTCCACACGTCGCCCGGGCCGAAGCCGAATTCCTCGCGGGTGTTGGCGAGCAGCGACAGTACGTTGGCGTGGGTGACCAGTACGCCCTTCGGCTGCCCGCTGGAGCCCGACGTGTAGATCACGTACGCCGCTCCCCCATGTGAGCGGCGAGGCGCACCCGAGGACACATTGCCACTCACCTGCGGCATTTCGGAGATCACGACCGCCGGCGCGGCATCTTCGAGCAGGTAACGGATGCGTTCGGCGGGGTAGTCGACGTCGATGGGCAGGTATGCGGCGCCGGCGCGGATCACCGCGAGCATCGCCACCACCAAATCGACCGAGCGGGGCAGGACGAGGGCGACCAGGTCTTCGGCGCCCACACCGGAGACCCGCAGGATTTCGGCCATCTCTGCGGACCGGTGATCCAGTTCTGCGTAGGTCAGCGTGGTGTCGCCGAACGTGATCGCCACGGCGTCGGGATTCTCGGCGGCGCGGTGCTCGAACAGTTCCGCCAACGACGACTCTTCCGGGACTGCACCGTCGCTACCCGAGACACTCGCTTCGCGTTCGGACTCGCTGAGGACGTCGATCGACCCCACATGCATACGCACATCGGTGGTCACCGCCCGCAGAACCCGCAGCAGGCGCTCCGCCCACCCCTCGACCGTCGCGGATTCGAACAGCTCTGCCGGATAGGCGAATATGCCGTCGAGTCCGACGGGTTCACCATCTTCGTTGCGCTGTTCACGGACCGATACTTCGAGGTCGAAGCGGCTGGTGCCGGTGCCCAGTTCACGGCCGCGTACATCCAGCCCCGACATCGTGACGGCCGGGACGGACTCGAAGTTGTCGTACGCCAGCATCACCTGGAACAGCGGGTGGTGCCCGACGGAGCGGGTAGGCGCGACCGCATCCACGATCAGGTCGAACGGCACCTCGGAATGGGCGAACGCGGCGAGGTCCGTTTCCCGAACGGCGGCGAGTAAGGAGTCGAACCCAGCGCGCGGGTCGATCCTGCTGCGGAGGGCCACGGTGCCGACGAACATGCCGACCACGTCGTCGAGCGCCGGGTCGGTGCGCCCCGACGTGGGTGTTCCGACGGCGAGGTCGTCGGCACCGGTGATCTTGGACAGCAGGACGGCGAGTGCGGCGTGCAGCACCATGAACGGCGTCGCGTTCTGCTGCCGAGCCACGGTTTCCAGGCGTCGGTGCAATTCGGCGGGCACCACGAACGGGAGGTGTCGGGCGGTCAGCCGATCGGTGCCCGGTCGTGGCCGGTCGGTGGGCAGCGGCAGCAGGGTGGGCAGCCCAGCGAGTGCGGATGTCCAGTAGTCGAGTTCGCGTCGCATACGACTGTCGGGGTCGGCGGCGTCGCCGAGGACGCGGCGCTGCCACCGGGCGTAGTCGGTGTAGGCAACGGGAAGCGGTGCCCAGTCGGGAACGCGGCCGGACGTCCTCGTGTGGTAGGCGATGACCACGTCACGGATCAGCGGCCCGAACGACAGGCCGTCGACGGCGATGTGGTGCAACACCACTGCGAGGGTGTGGCGGTGCGGCGCGACCTCGAACAGGGCGGCGCGCAGCGGTGACTCGGTGGTGAGATCGAATCCGCGGACGGCGAAGGCGGTCTCGTCCTCGGTGGGCGCGAGGTCGACTGCGGCGGGGACGACCTTCTGGACGGGTCCGGTCTCGGTGTCGGGGAAGACGGTGCGCAGCACGGCGTGCCGGTCCACCACATCGTGCAGGGCGGCGGACAGTGCGGCGGGGTCCAGGTCACCGTCGAGGTCGACGGCGAACGGAACGTTGTAGGCGGGAGACTGGGGGTCGACCCGGTTGAGCAACCACAGCCGTTGCTGCGCGTAGGCGAGCGGCGCCGGCTGGTCGGCGTGCTCGGCGACGAGCGGTGGACGCTGGTCACCGCCCTCTTCGATCAGAGCGGCCAGGGCGGCAACGGTGGGGCGGTCGAACAGGTCGCGCACACCGATGCGCAGTCCGGACATCGCTGACAGGTGCGAGACAACCCGGGTCGCGGACAGCGAATTTCCGCCCAGAGCAAAGAAATCAGCTTCGGCGCTGATGTCGGGGATCCCGAGGACAGCTGCCACTGCGTCCGCCACCGTCTGCTCGACGGGGGTCTGCGGGGGCCGGGTCGCCGCCGGAAGTTCGGGTGCGGGCAGGGCGTCACGGTTCACCTTGCCGTTCACCGTGAGCGGCACGGCGTCCAGCACGGTCACAATGGCGGGCACCATGTAGTGCGGCAGCCGCTCCGCCGCGTACGCCCGCAATGCTGCGGGGTCTAGCTCGACGGTGCCATGGACGTACGCGGCGAGGACGTTGTCGTGCAGCACCGTGACGGCGGTGTCGACGCCGGGCGCCGACCACAGCACCGCGTCGATCTCGCCGAGTTCCACACGGAATCCACGGATCTTGAGTTGGCTGTCGGCGCGGCCGACGAACTCGAGGGTGTGGTCCGCGGTCCAGCGCACCAGGTCGCCGGACCGATACATACGACCGTATCCGTACGGGTTCGCGACGAATCGTTGCGCCGTCAGGGCAGGTGCACCGAGGTAGCCGCGGGCCAGCGCCGGACCCGACAGGTACAGCTCACCGATGACACCCACCGGCACCGGCCGAAGCCGGGCGTCGAGCACCACCGCGGATGCACCGCGGATCGGACGCCCGATGGTGATCGGATCGCCGGGCTGCAACTCACTGCTTCCGGTGGCCCACACGGTGTGTTCGGTGGGTCCGTACAGATCCACGACAGTCCGGTTCCGGGCCCATCGCTCCAGCACATCCGGCGGGCACGCCTCCCCCACCACAGCCAGGAAATCGAGTGAGTCCAGGCCTTCCGGATCCATCAGCGCGGGCACCGAGGGGGTGGTAGTCCAGTGGGTGACGCGTTCGCGGAGGAGCAGGTCCTTCAACTCGTCTCCGCCCACCACGCCGGGTGGGGCGACCACGAGCGTGGCGCCGCCGATGGCGGCCACCAGAATTTCGTGGAAGGCGCCGTCGAAGCTGGGGGCGGCGAAGTGCAGGACGCGGGAGTCCGGTTCCACTCGGTAGCGGGCACGGACCTCGGCGGCATGGTTCGCGACGCCGCGGTGCGTCACCACGACGCCCTTGGGCTCACCTGTCGACCCGGAGGTGAAGACCACGTACGCGGGGTGATCCGCCGAGAGCGGCCGGACGCGCTCGGCGTCGCCGATCGGTGCCGAATCCCCCTGCTGGTCGCGCGCGTCGATCCACACGATGCCGTCGGGAACGAGCTGCGCGTCGTGCGCGATCGCGACGCGCACTCCAGCGGCGGTGAGGATGCGGGCGGTGCGTTCGGCCGGATGGTCCAGGTCGATCGGCAGCGACGCGGCACCGCTACGGGCAACGGCCCACACCGCGGTCACCGAATCGAGCGACCGCGGCAGCAGCAGTGCCACCGCGTCCTCGGGTCCGATGCCCAGTCCGATCAGCTTGCGCGCCAGTCCGTTCGCTCGCTCGTCGAGCTCACGATAGGTCAGCTCGTCGTCACCGCACCGCACCGCGACGTCGTGGGAGTTGTCACGGAGAAGCTCGGGAAGCGTGATCGGCGAGAGTGCTGTCGGGCCGTGGGCGGGGACCAGGTCAGCAGCCTCGGACTGCTCGAGCAGGTCGAGATCGCCGACGGCCACCGACGGGTCCGTCACGGCTGTCTGCAGCACTCGCTGCAGCAGTCTCGACCACCGGGCGATGGTGGCACGGTCGAACAGTTCTGTCGGGTAGGCGATCACGCCGTCGAGTCCGGCTGCGGTGCCGTCCTCGTCGTGCCGTTCCCGAATCTCGATCTCCAGGTCGCAGCGGCTGACGCTGCTCGGGGTGTCGCGACTGCGTACGGTGACGTCGTCGAAACGAATCTCGGGTTCGGTGAAGTTCTGGTAGGCGAGCATCACCTGGAACAGCGGGTGATGCGTGGTGGAGCGGGTCGGCGCGACGGCGTCGACGACCCGGTCGAACGGTTGCTCGCTGTGCGCGAATGCCGCCAGATCCGCGACGCGGGTGGAGGAGACGAGATCGGCGAACGGGAGGCTCGGGTTCACTCGGGTACGCAGGACGATGGTGCCGACGAACATGCCCACCAGATCGTCCAGGACGGGATCGCCACGACCGGACACCGGCGTGCCGACGGCGATGTCGTCGGCTCCGGTGAGGACGGCCAGGGTGGCAGCCAAGGCACTGTGCACCACCATGAACGGGGTGGCGCTGCATCGCCTGGCCAGTTCCTCCACGGCACGGTGGGTACTCGCGTCCACCATGAAGGGGACACGATCTGGGGTGGTTGCCCTCGCCGGCCGCGGCCGATCGGTGGGTAGCTGCAGCCGCTCCGGCAGTCCGTCGAGGGTCGTCTTCCAGAACGCGAGGTCTCGGTCGGCGCCCTCCTCCACGATCTCCCGGTGCCATCGGGCGTAGTCGCCGTACCGGACGGGTAGGGCGTCCCAGCCAGGAGCGTGGCCGTCCCGTCGCGCGCGGTACGCGGCCATCAGATCGCGGGTGAGCGGAGCGACCGACAGTCCGTCGAAGACGATGTGGTGGGCGGCGACGACCACGGTGAAGCCGTGGGACCCGCGGTCGAAGAGCCGGACGCGAATCGGTATATCCCGGGTGAGGTCGAATCCCTCGGTTGTCAGTGCGGTGATCGCCTCGCCGAGTCCGTGCTCGTCGATCAGAACCGGACTCAGATCGAGTGGCACGCCGGATACCAGTTGCACCGCTCCGGTCTCGGTCTCCCGGAACACCGTGCGCAGTGGCTCGTGGCGGTCCATCACGTCCCGGATGGCCGCGGCCAGTGCGTCCACGTCGACGGCTCCGCTCAGGTCCACCGCGAACGGGACGATGTAGTCGGCAGAGCCGGGATTCATCCGGTCGAGGAGCCATAACCGGTCCTGCGCCGGCGCGAGAGGCGCTTCGCTCCCGTGCGCCTTTGTGGTAGCCAGAGCAGCCGAAAAGGCGCACGGGCTGTGGAGCAGCCTGGATGTCAGCGCCGCCACGGTGGGAGCCTCGAAGACGTCGCGCACACTCACCTGCCGGTCGAGCGCATGCCCGACCCGCGACGCCAGGGTGGTGGCGGTGAGCGAACTGGCGCCGACCGCGAAGAAGTCGGTCTCGGCATCGATCGACGGCAGGCCGAGTACGTCGGCGATCACCCGGGCCACGACCTCTTCGGTGGCGCCGCGCGGCTTCCGTGACCGCACCACGGACGCCCCCGGCTCGGGCAGAGCGTCCCGATCCACCTTGCCATTGGCGGTCAGCGGCATCGCGTCCAGCACCGTCACCGAACCGGGCACCATGTAGTGGGGCAGCCTGTCGGCCGTGAATGCTTGCACGGCAGCCGGTTCCACCGATCCGGTGACATACGAGGCCAGCGTTGTACCGCGCACCACGGTCACGGCGCTCTCGACCCCGGGTGCCGCCCGCAGTGCGGCGTCCACCTCGCCGAGTTCCACCCGGAACCCACGGATCTTCACCTGGTTGTCGGCGCGCCCCACGATCACGAGTTCGTGCGACGGCGTCCACCGGGCCAGGTCGCCGGAACGGTACATCCGGGTGCCGTTACCGGACGGGTACGCGATGAACCGCTCCGCCGTCAGCCCCGCCCTGCTGTGGTAGCCCCGGCCGAGGCTCTCCCCTGCCAGGTACACCTCGCCGGTCACACCGACCGGAACCGGACGCAGCCGCGAATCCAGCACCAGCACTTCGGTTCCCTCGATGGGGCCGCCGATGGTCAGCGGACCGCCCGGTGTGAGGGGGTCGCTCATGAAGTTGACGATGGTGGTTTCGGTCGGCCCGTACCCGTTGACGACTGTGCGGCCGGGGGTCCATCGCTGAGCGAGTTCCCACGGCAATTCTTCACCGGCCAGGTCGATCACGCGCAGGTCCGGTACCGACGACGGCTCCAGTGACGCCAGCACACTCGGTGTCACCATCACGTGGGTGACGCGTTCGCGGCGCAGCACGTCGGCCAGTTCGTCGCCCGCGAGCACCCCGGGCGGCACGATCACCAGGGTGGCACCGGCGGTGAATGCGAGCAGCATCTCGTTGACGGACAGGTCGAACGACGGCGACGCGATGTGCGCCACCCGCGCTTCCGAATCGAGGAGTCCCAGCATCGCGTTGGCGTCGGCCAGTGGCGCCAGCCCGCGGTGGGTCACGACGACACCCTTGGGTCTGCCGGTGGAGCCGGACGTGTAGAGCACGTAGGCCGGATGATCGACCCGTAACGGACGAACGCGGTCCCCGTCGGTCACCGAGGCCGCGTCACCCGAACCGTCGGCGACGTCGATCCACACGATGCCTTCGGGCACGCTCGACGAGTCGGCGGCCAGTGCCACCGCGGCACCGGAGTCGTGGAGCATGTACGCGATCCGCTCCGGCGGATATCCCGGGTCCACAGGGAGGAATGCGGCACCGCTACGCGTGACGGCCCACACGGCGACGATCGACTCGACAGACCTCGGCAGCATCAGGGCCACCAGGTCCTCGGGTCCGATCCCGCGCGCGATCAGCCGCCGCGCCAACCTGTTGGCCCGAGCATCCAGCTCGCGGTAGGTGACGTCGACGCCGGCGCACCGCACCGCCACCCCGTCGTGCCTGCCATCGAGAAGTTCGGGCAAAATCGCGGCCGGAACGGCGACCGGACCGACGCGTGGTACCAGTGCGGCATGTTCGTCCGGCTCGAGCAGGTCCAGATTCCCGACCGTCACCGACGGATCCGATGTTGCGGCGAGGAGTATTCGCTGCAGCAACGCCATCCACCGGTCGATGGTCTCGGTGTCGAAGAGTTCACGCGGGAAGTTCACGTCCGCGTGCAGTCCATCCGGGCTGCTGTCGTCCGAGGCTCGCTCGCGTACGGTCAGGTCCAGGTCGAACGGTCGAGCGTGGGTCTGGACGTCCCGCACCCGTGCTGACAGACCAGGCAGTGTCACCTCGGCTGCACCGAAGTTCTCGTACGCCAAGATCACCTGGAACACTGGGTGCTCGAGCTGACCGGATTCCGTACCGTGCTGTCGCACGACCTGTTCGAAGGGCACGTCGGCGTGTGCGAAGGCTCCGAGGTCTGCTGCCCGGACCGTCTCGAGGAGGTCCGCGAAGCGCGCGGCGGGGTCGATCCGGGTGCGTAGCGCCAGGGTGCCGACGAACATGCCGACCAGATCGTCGAGTGCCGGGTCCGGGCGACCACCCGTGGACGTGCCGACGACGATGTCGTCGGTGCCGCTCAGGGCACGCAGCAGTACGGCGACCGCTGCGTGCAGCACCATGAACGGGGTCACGTCGTGCTCGCGCGCCAACCGGACCAGCGCACGGTGCTGTTCGGCGCCCACGACGAACGTTGTATGTCCCAGCGTGAGCGCGCCGGCGGGCCGCGGTCGGTCCAGCGGCAACGGCAACACTGCGGGGAGCTCGTCCAATGCCTCTGCCCAATACGCCAGTTGGCGGGCGGCGAGGCTGTCGGGGTCTTTGGCGTCTCCGAGGACTTCTCGCTGCCACAGCACGTAGCTCGCGTACTCCACGGGCAGCGGCGCCCAGTCGGGAACGCGGTCGGCGGTGCGCGCAGCGTAGGCGACGGTGAGGTCGCGCAGGAGCGGCCGCAGGGACAGTCCGTCGACGGCGATGTGGTGCAACAGGATGGCAACGGTGTGCCGGTCGTGGGCACGCTGCGACAGGGTCACACGAATCGGAACCTCACGAGTGAGGTCGATTCCTGAGCCGGCAACGCCTTCCAGAACGCAGTCCGCCTCCGCGAGCACCACTTGCTCGTCCAGCGAGGGGAACACCGTGCGCAGCATCCGATGCCGGTGTTGCACATCCCGGACAGCGGCCCGCAGAGCCTCCACATCGAGGGTGCCGTCGAGGTCCACCTCGAATCCCATGGCGTAGGGATCGGTGGCGGGGTCGCGCTGGTTGACCAGCCACAGCCCCTGCTGCTGCGCCGACAGCGGCACCGGTCCCGACGTCTCGCGTCGGACGAGCGCCGGGCGTTCGGCGGCCCCTGTCACGTGGGCGGCCAGTTCGGCCACGGTGGGATGGTCGAAGATGTCGCGCACCGAGACCCGACGTCCCAGCACCGACCCCACTCGGGCGGCGAGACGTGTTGCTCCCAGTGAGTTTCCGCCGAGGTCGAAGAAACTGTCGTCGATACCGATGCCCGCGGTCCCAATTTCGGCAGCGAATGCGGCAGCCACCAGTTCCTGCGTCGCGGTGCGCGCTCCCCGGCTCGATACCGTCCGGATCACGGGTTCGGGCAGCGCCGACCGGTCGATTTTCCCGCCGCGCGTCAGCGGCAGGTGCCCGAGCACGGTGACGGACGCCGGAGCCAGGTGCCGGGGCAAGTGCTGCGACGCGAAGGCCGTCACCGCGTCGGTGTCTACGTCGGTTCCGTGGACGTAGGAGTGCAGGGTGCCATCGCGGGCGATCGTGACCGCCGTGTCGACTCCGGGAGCGACCCCCAGGACCGCGTCGATCTCGCCGAGTTCTACGCGGTAGCCGCGGATCTTCACCTGATCGTCTGCGCGTCCGGCGAATTCGAGGTGGCGCGAGGCGGTCCAGCGGACGAGGTCTCCGGTCCGGTACATGCGACCGTCGCCGTGCGGGTTGGCGACGAAGCGTTCCGCCGTCCACCCGGGCCTACCGACATATCCGCGGGCGAGGCCCGGCCCGGCCAGGTACAGCTCTCCCACCGCGCCGACGGGGACCGGACGCAGCGCCGCGTCGAGCACCAGCACCGACATGCCGTCGATGGGACCGCCGATGGTCACCGGGTCATCCGCGGCCAGTGGTCCGGTGCCGGTGGCCCAGATGCTGGCCTCGGTGGGCCCGTACAGGTTGAGCAGGGTGCGGCCGGGCGCCCACCGCGACACCAGTTCCGGTGGGCACACGTCTCCGGCCATCGCGACGACGCGCAGGCGCTCGAGACCGTCGGGCTTGGTGAGAGCGAGGACAGCCGGGGTGGTGGTCCAGTGGGTGATGCGCTCACGCTGCAGGAGTTCCGTCAGTTCGTCGCCGCCGTATACGTCGGTGGGCGCGAGGACCAGCGTCGCACCGCACGCCGACAGCAGTTCGTGGACGGACGCGTCGACGCTCGGCGACGCGAACGCCAGTATCCGCGACCCGCTGTCCACGGCGTAGGACTTCCGGAGGGCCGCAGCGTGACTCGACAGCCCCCGATGGGTGACGACGACACCCTTGGGAGTGCCGGTCGACCCGGAGGTGTAGATGACGTACGCGGGATCGTCCACCCGCAGCGGGCGCACCCGATCGGCGTCGGTGACGGGGGACGGATTGTCGCCGAGGTACTGCATGTCGCTGTCGGTGAGTACTGCGCACGCCCCGGAGTCGGCGAGGATGTGCGCCACACGCGATTCGGGGTAGGTGGGATCGATGGGCACAAACGCCGCACCGGTCCGGGTGACCGCGCACAACGCGGTCACCCATTCGACGGAGCGCGGCAGCAGCACGGCCACCACGTCGCCGGGGCCGAGGCCGCGCTGGATCAGGTGGTGTGCCAGCCGGTTGGTCCGGTCGTCGAGTTCCTCGGGGGTGAGCTCGATGGAATCACTCACGACTGTGATGCCGGTGTCGCCCAGCAGCGTGGGCAGGGTGGCGGCCGGTGCGGCGGCGGGTCCGTGTTGCGGGACCAGTGCGGCGCGGTCGTCGGGGTCGAGCAGGTCCACAGTGCGCACTGGTGCGTCGGGGCGCGCCACCATGGTCCGCAGCACCCGATCGAGCAGTCGAGTCCAGCGGTAGACGGTGGTGTCGTCGAACAGTGCGCGGGAATAGGTGATGGTCCCGAGCAGCCCGGCGGCAGAACCGTCCGGAGAATGCTGCTCGGCCAGTGCCAGTTCCAGATCGAAGCGTGCGACCGGCGCGGGGACGGCGTACGGGCGCACCGTGAGACCGGGCAGGGTCAGTTCGGGTTCGGTGGCGGCGTTCTCGAATGCCAGCGCGACCTGGAACAGCGGATGATGCGGCGCCGATACCCCACCCGTCACGGCGTCGACCACCTGGTCGAACGGTGTCTCGGAATGCGCGATGGCGTCCAGGTCGGTGCGGCGGACGTCCGACAACACGTCGGCAAATGTCTGATGCGCGGATACCCGGGTGCGGAGCACGACGTTGCTCACGAACATGCCGACCAGCGCGTCGAGCGAGGGATGGGTGCGCCCCGATAGCGCTGTCCCGATGGCGATGTCGTCGGTGCCCGCCAGCGCACTCAATGTGACGGCCATTGCGGCGTGCACCACCATGAAGGGCGTCGAATCGTGTGTCCGCGCGAGTTCTTCCACCGACCGGTGCAGGGCGGCGTCGAACGCCAGCGGTACCGCCCCCGCCGGGTGCAACCCTGCTGCGAGGCGGGGACGGTCGGTGGGCAGCGGCAGCAACTCGGGCGCACCGTCGAGTTGAGTGGTCCAGTAGTCGATGTCGCCGGGGGCGGCGGCTTCCACGATGCCGCGATGCCATTGGGCGTAGTCGGTGTACTGCACGTCGTGCTCGGGCCAGCTCGGCGCGGTGCCGGAGCGACGTGCCCCGTAGGCGGTGATCACATCACGGGTGAGCGGCGCGAACGACAGACCGTCCATCGCGATGTGATGCGCGATCACGACGAGGGCGTGGCGGGTAGGGGCGAGCCGGTAGAGGCGGATGCGCACAGGCGTCTCGGTGGTGACGTCGAAGCCGCGACCCGCGAGTTCGGCCACGGCGGCGTCGAGTGCGTCGGGCTCGAGCCCGACTGGTGTCAGGTCCACGACGGCGGGGGTGACCACCTGTACGGGACCGTTGTCGGTGTCGGGGTAGACGGTGCGCAGTACCACGTGCCGGTCGAGGACATCGTGCACCGCCGCAGCCACACTCGACGCATCCAGCTCACCGTCGAGTTCAACGACGAACGGCACGTTGTAGGCGGGCGATTCGGGCGCGGCCTGCGCCAGGAGCCACAGTCGCTGTTGCGCGGGTGCGAGTGGCGCTGTGCTCCCGTCGGCGTCAGAACGGCGCAGAGGCGGTGTGGCCACCCGCGAACGCGAAGCGCTGACTCTGGCAGCCAGCAACGCGAGGGTGGGTGCCTCGAAGATGTCGCGCACCCCGACCGCGTGTCCTCGGGCCGAGAGCCGGGCAGCGACCTGCGTCGCAGAGAGCGAATTTCCGCCCAGCGCGAAGAAGTCGGCGTCGGCTCCGACGGAATGCAGTCCGAGAACGTCGGCGATCACCGCGGCCACGAGTTCTTCGACCTCGCCGTGCGGCGCGCGGGACGGTGACACGACCGGTTCGGGGAGGTCCGCGCGGTCGACCTTGCCGCTGGCGGTGAGCGGCATCTGCTCGAGCACGGTCACCGACGCCGGCACCATGAAGTGCGGAAGCCGGGCGGCGGCGAAGTCGAGCACTGCGGCCGGGTCGGTGGCGCCGCTGACGTACGACACCACGGTGCCCGAGGACATTCCCCCGTGTACGACGGTGACGGCGTGGTCGACGCCGGGCGCTGCGGTGAGCACGGCGTCGATCTCTCCGAGTTCCACCCGGAAGCCGCGGATCTTCACCTGGGTGTCGGTGCGGCCGACGAACTCGAGCTGGTGGTCGGGGGTCCACCGCACTCGGTCACCGGTGCGGTACATCCGCGACCCGGCGCCGTGCGGGTAGGCGACGAATCGCTCGGCTGTCAGCCGGGTGCGCCGGTGATATCCCCGAGCAAGGCACTCCCCCGCCAGATACAGCTCCCCGACCACGCCGACGGGGACCGGACGGAGTCGGCCATCGAGCACGAGTGCGTCGGTGCCCGGAACGGGACGGCCGATCGTGACCGGCTCTCCCGGTACCAGGGGTGGGCTGAACAGGGTGGTGACGGTGGCCTCGGTGGGCCCGTAGCCGTTGACCATGACGCGGTCGGGCGCCCACGCCGCGACCAGTGCGCCGGTCAGCGCCTCGCCGCCGACGTCGAGGACACGGAGGTCGGGTAGCTCCGACGGCACCAGTGTGGCTACGACCGCGGGGGTGAGTATGGCGTGCGTCACGCGCTCCGTGCGCAACAGCTCCGTCAGCATCTCGCCCCCGAAGACGTCGGGCGGCACGATCACCAGCGTGGCTCCGGCGGTGAACGCGAGCAGCAGTTCGTCGAGGGAGATGTCGAACGACGGGGAGGCGAAGTGTGCGACGCGGGCGGAGTCGTCGACGTCGTAGAGTCCGTCGCGCGCGGAGGCCAGGCCGGCCAGGCCGCGGTGCGTCACCGTCACCCCCTTGGGCGTGCCGGTGGAGCCGGACGTGTAGAGCACGTACGCGGGGTGGTCGAGGCGCAGTGGGCGGACACGATCGGTGTCGGCAACGGGTGACGAATCGCCGGGCCGGTCTGCCACCTCCACCCAGTCGATTCCGGCGGGCACCACCGAAGCGTCTGCGGCCAGTGCCACCGTGGTCCCGGAATCGGCGAGCATAAATGCGATCCGCTCTGCCGGGTAGCCGGGGTCGACGGGCAGGTAGGCGGCGCCCGAGCGCGCGACGGCCCACAGTGCCACCACCGATTCGGGTGAGCGCGGCAGCATCACGGCCACCACGTCTTCGGGGCCGATACCGCGCTCGATTAGCCGATGGGCGAGCCGGTTCGACCATGCGTCCAGCTGTCCGTGCGAAAGGTCGACGCCCGCGTGCCGCAGTGCGATTGCGTCGGGGTCACGCAGTCCGGCGTCGAGCAGGTCGGGCAGGGTTGCCGGCGGGACAGCCTCCAGGCCGGCGCAAGGAACCAGTGACGCCTGCTCGGTCTCGTCTAGGATCGGCAAGGCCCCGACCGCAGTGTCGTCACCCGCGCGGACGAACGATTCGAGGAAGTTCAGGAACCGGCGGTACTGGCCTTGCAACTCGGTTTCTTCGTAGAGCGTGGGGTTGGCCTCGAAGTCGATGCGTGTACCTCGGCCAGTTACCGATGGGTAAAGATTGAGTGCGAGGTCGTCCACCGGACCGCTGGTAAGTGGATGGAAGACGCCGACGACGTCTCCGAGCACGATCTCCTGGTGGTAGATCATCAGGTTCACGGTGGGACCGAAGCCGCCGCGCCGCGCACCGCCGTCGGGGAGGTCGCGTCGCATGTCTTCGTATCGGTAGCGCTGGTGCCGCAGCGCCCCGGTGAGCTCGAGCTGCACCCGTCGGACGAGCTCCGCACCGCTCACGTCGGCGTCCACCTGCACGCGCAGCGGCACGATGTTCGACACCATGCCGGCCGACCGCCGTGTGGCCGCGGTGGTGCGGGCAGAGACGGGCAGGCTCAGCACGATGTCGGTGTTTCCGGTCATCCGTGCGAGGTAGGCGGCGAACGCGGCGATGACGACGGGGACGTCGGACGAATTCCAGCGTCGCGCAACGTCGCCGATGCGCTCGGACACGCCACCGTCGATGGTGCCGCCGACGAGCAGTGAGGGTGAGACGGGCGGGGCTTCGCGGTCGGTGAGACGGGTGGGTTCGGGCAAGCCGGCGATGCGCTCCGCCCAATAGTTTCCGTCAGTCTCGAACCGGCTCGTGGAGCGGTAGGCGTCTTCGGCGTCGTACAGCTCGCGCAGGCTCAGTGCCTTGGACGGCGGCGGTTCGGTGCCGTTCACGAGGTGGCTGTAGATCTCGGCCACGCGGTTGGTGAGCACCATGCCGCCGTGGCCGTCGATGACGATGTGGTGGACGCGGGAGAACCAGAAGTAGTGGTCTTCGCCGACGTGCAGCAGGGTGGCCATGATCAGCCGGTCTTTCAGCACGTCGAGCGGCCGGCTGTATTCCGCGGTCATCCAGCGGTGGGCTTCGGCGATTGCCTTGTCGACGCCGCATAGGTCGCGGTAGGAGATCGCATCGTCGATCTCGACATCCACCACCTGCAGAACCTCGTCGCCCTTATCGATGAGGCTGACGCAGGGTGACTGGAGCTCGCGGCATGCACGATCGGTGGCGTCCACCAGGGACCCCACGTCGACGCGTCCCTGGATCTCCACGTACTGGGCGACGTTGAGGGGCACGCTAGGGTCGAGTTGCTGGGCGAACCAGATTCCCTGTTGTGCTCTCGACAGGGGGAACTCACTCACGTGATTGTCCCCCGTCCATGTTTCCCGATCCGAGCAGAAATCGGGCCTGCACGCCGCTTCGTTACTGTGAATTGGCCCACCCTCGTTCTGGATGGGCCTGAACCTTGATGACTCCCCGGTTCGCGAAATTCGCTACTCAGACAATAATGAGCAAGCGCGTTGCTTACCACGTGGGGGTCAAACCTGCGACGCACGTCACAGTATCCTCTACGCAACCCCGATGACAGGAGCCACGATCCGTGAACGATCAATCCCGCGGTGATGCCGAGAAACCAGATGCGTCTGGCACTTCCGCGGGCGAGCCCTCGGTTCGTCGCATCCGCAAGCGCACCAATGTCCGCAGCAAGTCCTATAAGCGCAAGCGTGCCCTGATCACGGGGGGTTTTGGGGCCTTGCTGGTGGTGGTGGCATTGGGTCTGTGGCTCGGCTATTCGGCCAGGGAAGCACGCGCAAATCTGTACGAGGCACGCAACCACGCGCAGCTAGCGAAAGACGCGTTACTGGACGGTAATACAGAAGACGCGGAGCGGTCATCCGCCGACGCCGACAAGTATGCCAATAAGGCGTACGACTACACCCACAACGTTCCATGGAGCGTCGCGTCCGCCATTCCGTGGCTGGGCAGCCCGCTCGAGACATCGCAGCAGATCTCCGAAGTTGTACGAGGCCTGACATCGGAGGTGCTCACACCCGCCGTGGCAGCCGGAACCTCTCTGGCGCCAAACCAACTCATCGCTTCCGGCGGCAAGGTAAATTTGCAGCCGCTACAGGATGCTGCGCCAGTATTGGATCAGACTGCCGTCGCTGCGCAGCGGTGGAACGATAAGGCACAGGCTATCGACGAGCCCACATACCTGGCGTCGGTTTCCGATGCGCGTACCCAGCTGCAGGACCAGCTCTCGGAGCTGTCGAAGCTGTTGGGGAATACCGCAATTGCTGCGAAGCTGGCACCCGCAATGTTGGGCGCAGACGGCCCCCGCAACTACTTCATGGCCTTCCAAACCAACGCCGAAGCGCGCGGAACGGGTGGCCTGCTGGGTGGGTACGGTGTCATTCGCGCGAATGATGGTGTCGCACGAGTAGACACGTTGGGCCGGAACTCCGATCTGCCGATGAACAGTCAGCCGATCGATCTCGGTCCAGAGTTCGCGGCGCAGTACGGGCAGAGCCGACCCACCACCGACTTCCGTAACAGTAACTTGAGTTCACACTTTCCTTATGCGGCGCAGATCTGGAAGTCGCTGTGGGCGCAGGAATCAGGCGAACAGGTCGACGGAGCAATTGCCACCGACCCGGTCGCCCTCAGTTACGTGTTGGACGCGATTGGTCCGGTCAAGATGCCGGACGGCGAGGTGATCAACGCTGACAATGTTGTGGAGCTGACCGAGTCGACCGCCTATGTCCGGTTTGCGGACGACAACGACGCCCGAAAGCAGTACCTTCAGACGGTGGCTGCTCGGGTGATCGACAAGATGACCGGAGAGATCAAATCCCCCCAGAAGCTTCTCGACGCCCTCGGCCGCGCGGTCGGCGAGCGCCGTATCGCCGTGTGGAGCTCGCACCCTGAGGAGCAGGAAGTTCTAGCTGGGACCCCCCTCGGTCACACCGTCCCCGACGATGCGACACCATTCGCTGGCGTCGTCATCAACAACCAGGCTGGCGGCAAACTCGACTACCACACGACGCGTGAGATCGACTACACGGCCGAGAGTTGCACCGACGACACCCGTCGCTCGACTGTCACGGTGAAGCTGACGAACAACACACCGCCTGGCGACTTCCCCGACTACGTTGCGGGAACGTTCATCAACACCCTAGGCGTCCCCAAGGGCACCAATGTGTCGGCTGTTTCGCTACTCGCGACACAGGGCGCGCAGCTGCGGAACGTGACGGTGGACGATAAGCCGGCCGTGTTCCTGACAGGTAAGGAATTGGGCCACCCGCTGTTCGACGTCCTGGTCCCTGTACGGCAGGGCCAAACAACTGAGATCAAGTACCACCTGACCGAGCCCGCCACCCCCGGCGAGGCGCGAGTTCCGATACAGCCGCTCGTGGACTATCCGACCGTCACGGTGAACGTGCCAGACTGCGGCGCCTGATCTTGAATGCCATCCGACAGCGCTCGCACCGTCGCTCCCGGCGCTTGCCGTGGCGGCGGGCGGCGCGGTGGGCGCTGCATGCCGATACCAGATGTGGCGGTGGTGGCCGGACGACGCAATGCATTTTCCGCTCACCACTTTCGCCATCAATGTGGTGGGGTGCTTCCTGTTCGGTTTCACTATCGGCGCGATTCCCGACGGGGATCAGGACTCGACGGCCATTGTGCGTGCGTTCCTCATGTACGGCGCGCTTTCAGGTTTCACGACCTTCAGTTTCTTTGCGGTACAAGGTGCCACGCTAACCTCTGCCCAAATAGGGTTGATGTACCTGGCAGTGACGCCGGTTGCGGCTGTCGGTGCCTCGTGGTGCGGCACGGCGTGCGGGTTCGCCGTTTCGAAGGGCACCCGTCGCGCGGGGAGGCATGCGCAATGAACGTGTCGACGTCGATCAACTACGTGTGGTGGGTCGCCGCAGGCGGCGCCGTGGGCGCACTGTTGCATTATCTGGTCGTGACGGTCCTCGGCCCCCGCATGGGCGCGGACCGCGTTGTGCTGCTGCTGACCACGTGTGCGTGCGTGTTGCTCGGCATCGTGGCTGCATCGGGCCGGAGCGGGGTTGGCTATGCGTTTTTCGGCGTCGGGGCGCTCGGTTCGGCTGCACCGTATACGGCGATTGCCAGGCAGGCAATAAATCGCACTCGTTCTCAGTCTCGTCGCCGCACGACGCTACTCGCGGTGTGCATAGTATTCGCCAGCGTGTCGATGGCTATTGCCGGCTACATCTTGGCCGATGTCGGCGGTATCGCATTCGAGAAGGCTCCCGGCGGGTTTCGCTAACAGGGATCTTCGAGAAAAGCTTTAGCGAACCCCACTGTTTGATAGAGATACGTGTACCCCCATTCTGCCAAACTGAAATTGTAGTCGCGCGGCACTGGACGCATGACAATCTCGCCCTTGAAGCATTGCGAAAATATGTAGCGGGCACGGGGTAAGTGATAGCGCCAACTAATTACCAGTAGACTCTTCCAGTTGTGTTGTGCCGCCAAGTCACTGGTGAACATTGCCTCCCCTCTCGTGGTCGGAGGAGTTGGCGGAAAGCAGGTGATTACAATCCCAGGATCCTTAGTTGCACAGTATGCGGCCATCTTCTTGCTCGTCCCGAGAAACCAGTCCGAAAGGACAACATTTTGTGAGACACCGTGCCTCGCAAGTTCAATACCGTACTGCACTCGACCATCATCCTCTCCGCCGAGCACCACAATCGCGTCTACCGGCCTGACCGGATCGAACTCCGAGTCGGTGTACACAAAGTAGCCCCCGGCGGCCAGGCCAAATGATGCAAGAGAGGCGCCTACCACCAAGATGCTGAACGTGATCCGCAGCTGTCGCACCCGTCTCAGGGTAGACGAAACCGCTGTTTCGAGCAGGCTGGTGCGGGGGTACGGCGACCACTCAGGCTATGGACGTCCGAGCCCTCGATACGTCCATCCAGATTCACGCCAATGTTGAGGGTCCAAGCAGTTGCGTCCATCGATGAGCACACGCTTACGGACGACGGCCTCTATGTCGGCTGGCTGAAGCTTCCGGAACTCGGGCCATTCCGTAAGTACAAGAACGACGTCAGCGCCCTCGCATGCTTCAAGCGCAGTCGCTGCGTATGCGAGCGTCGGGAACAGCGCACGGGAATTGTCTATTGCCTTGGGGTCGTAGACCGTAACTGCTGCTCCCTGTAACTGAATCTGACCCGCGACGTTTAGCGCAGGTGAGTCGCGCACATCGTCGGAGTCCGGCTTGAACGCCGCACCTAGTACGGCGACGCGCGCGCCGAGCAGTGACCCGCACGCTTCCCGCGCCAGCTCGACCATGCGTGTGCGGCGCCGCATGTTGATGTTGTCGACCTCTCGCAGGAAGGTGAGCGCCTGATCTGCACCAAGCTCCCCAGCGCGCGCCATGAATGCCCGGATGTCTTTGGGGAGACAGCCTCCTCCGAAACCGACACCGGCATTCAAGAAGCGACGGCCAATTCGCTCGTCATGGCCGATCGCGTCAGCCAACACCGTCACGTCTGCACCCGCCGCCTCACACACCTCGGATATCGCGTTGATAAACGAAATCTTGGTGGCAAGAAATGCATTCGCAGACGCCTTTACGAGTTCCGCGGTCGCCAGATCCGTGACGAGAAATGGGACGCCTTCCTCGAGCAGTACTGAGTAGACTTTCCGCGCAACGACCTCAGCGCGTCCTGGGCGGTCGCGGGCGACTCCGAGGACTAAGCGGTCTGGGTGCAGAGTGTCCTGGACGGCGAATCCCTCGCGCAGAAACTCGGGGTTCCACGCCACCTCGAGGTCTTCGCCAGCCGGCGACAGTTCGCGCGCAAGTACACCAAGCCGTTCAGCTGTACCCACTGGAACGGTCGACTTGCCGAAGATCACTGCCGGACCAGTGACCAGCGGAGCGAGGGTGGTGATAACGGCGTCGACGTACTTCAGGTCGGCGGCGAATTCCCCCTTCTTTTGCGGGGTGCCGACTCCGAGGAAGTGGACGTCAGCAAAAGCGGCAGCCTCTTCGTATGAGGACGTGAAGCGCAACCGTCCAGCGGCGATGTTGCGTTGCAATACTTCTTCCAGGCCGGGCTCGTAGAAAGGTACCTCGCCGGATTCGAGCTTCGCCAGTTTTGCCGGGTCGACGTCCACACCGAGGACGTCGTGTCCGAGTTCCGCCATGCAGGCGGCGTGGGTGGCACCTAGGTAGCCGGTCCCGAATACAGCAATGCGTGTGGTCACTGTGATCTCACATTCAGGGGAATTGGCATACGATCAGAACTCATTCAACTGCGCGCGACGTTCACGTGGTCTCGGTACCACGCAATCGTCGATGCGATCCCCTTGCGGAGACCGATGCTGGGTTCCCAACCGGACTCGCGCAGCTTGGTGGTGTCGAGAAGCTTCCGGGGCGTACCGTCAGGTTTTGAGGTATCCCATTCGATTCGGCCTGTATAGCCAACTTCTTCGGCCACGATCTGTGCGATCTCTTCGACGGTCGAGTCATGCCCGGTGCCGACGTTCACCTGGTCAGCGCCATCGTAGTTCTCGAGCAGGTGGACGCAGGCCGATGCCATGTCGTCCACGTGCAAGAATTCGCGACGCGGTGAGCCGGTGCCCCAGTTCGTGACGGACTCGATGCCTTCGCGGCGGGCTTCGTCGTAGCGACGAATGAGCGCGGGAAGCACGTGCGATCCTTGCGGCGAAAAGTTGTCACCTGGGCCGTACAGGTTGGTCGGCATGGCAGATATCCATGGAAGCCCGTACTGGCGCCGTACTGCCTGGATTTGCAGAATGCCAGCAATCTTCGCGATGGCGTAAGCATCGTTTGTAGGTTCGAGGTGGCCAGTCAGGAGGTACTCCTCCTTGATCGGCTGAGGGGCAAGCTTGGGGTAAATGCAGGACGATCCAAGGAAGAGCAGGCGCTCAACGCCGTGTTTCAACGCCGCGTCGAGGACGTTCACCTGAATCCGCAGGTTCTCCGAGAGAAAGTCGACGGGGTACGTGTTGTTCGCCATGATTCCGCCGACCTTGGCTGCAGCCAGCACGACGTTGCGAGGCTTCTCCTTCGCGAAGAAGCCGAAGACCGCATCCCTGTCACGCAGATCGAGTTCACTGGATGAACGCCCGATCAAGCTCTCGAAGCCTCTCGCCCTGAGCTGACGCCAGATGGCTGAGCCAACCAGACCCCGGTGACCTGCGATGTAGAACGGCGCTGTGCGGTCCAACGCTGTTGGCACGAAATCGGCCGGCATCACAGGATCTCCCAGTCGGGATGTGCTGGCGAATCGATCCAGGGCCGACCTTCGTGCTTGAGCGCTTCGATATCGGCATCGACCATGATCCTGGCAAGCTCGGGAGTGTGGACCTGGGCTTTCCAGCCCAGCTTCTCCTCCGCCTTGCTCGCGTCACCAATCAAGGCGTCCACCTCGGTGGGGCGGAGATAGCGCTCATCGAACCGCACGTGTTCTTCCCAGTTGAGACCCGCGTGGTCGAACGCAACCGTCAAGAAGTCTCGGACTGAATAGTTTCCGCCGGTTGCGAGGCAGTAGTCGTCTGGTTCATCCGCCTGCAACATTCGCCACATGCCTTCGACGTACTCAGGGGCGTAGCCCCAGTCACGGACCGCATCGAGGTTGCCCATGTAAAGGTGGTCCTCAACTCCGGCCTTGATTCGCGCAACGGCCCGCGTGATCTTGCGCGTCACGAAGGTCTCACCGCGACGAGGCGACTCGTGATTGAAGAGGATGCCGTTGACAGCGAAGATGCCGTACGCCTCGCGATAGTTCTTCGTGACCCAGTACGAGTAGACCTTGGCAGCACCATATGGGGACCGCGGGTAGAACGGTGTCTCCTCGTTCTGCGGCGGAGGTGTCGCACCGAACATCTCGGAGCTCGACGCTTGGTAGAACTTGCACTCCACCCCTGCGAGTCGGACTGCCTCAAGAAGCCGAATTGAGCCAACCCCAGTGGTATTCCCGGTGTGCTCGGGCTCATCGAAGCTCACACGAACGTGCGATTGCGCTGCCAGATTGTAAACTTCGTCAGGTTGAATCTGTGAGAGAAGAGTCACCAGTCGCGCACCGTCACTGAGGTCGCCGTAGTGCAGGAAGAGCTTCGCGTCCGGAACGTGCGGGTCGACATACAGATGCTCGATCCGCGAGGTGTTGAACGTCGACGATCGACGAATCAAGCCATGGACCTCGTACCCCTTCGCCAGTAGCAGTTCTGCGAGGTACGATCCGTCCTGCCCAGTGATGCCAGTGATCAGTGCCCGCTTCAAATCGACTCCCTACTCACGTGATACGCCCAGGTGGGCTTGCCAACAATATCTACCGAACCCATCCACAGCCACCGCAGGAGCGACTATTCCTCGTTTAGCTCGGGTCAGCGGCAGCGATGGGAGGCGTAGGTCGAAGGCGATCGACACCCTCGTCTCGACCCGAGTGGCATAAAGCCCAGCTAGATAATACACTCTGGAAAAATTCGAAGTTGGCGCGTCCTCTGAAACCGCTAACCATGGCACCCGGGAAGACTTGAACAATGCGTCGTGTCACGGAACCCCACAGCGACCGAATCCGTGTGGGAACGGTCCCGTTTGAAGTGAGCACTCTACCCAACGCGGTCAGACGTGTAATTCGGGCCGCCCGCGAATCTGAAGCAATTTCTGTACGGCTCTCTAATGCGTACTGCGTCGCACTGGCTTTTGAAGATCGTTCTTACGGGGGACTCCTCAACGGCCCGGGGTTAAATTTCCCGGACGGAACACCAGTCGTCTGGTTCATGAGAAAACGCGCTTCCGCGACGCAAAGCCCGGGTCGTGTTCGCGGACCATCTCTGTTCAAGGAGACGATCAACGCCGGACGCGAGCACAACGTCGCGCACTTCTTTCTCGGAACCACGCCTGCGACCTTGGAATCCCTCACTGCCGCAATGAAACGTGAGTTCAACGGTGTGAACATCGCTGGCACGTACTCCCCACCATTCGGCCCGATAGACGACGATTTCTACAATGAATGCGTCGCTCGAATCGAAGAAACTGACTCGCAGATCATCTGGGTCGCACTTGGGACCCCGAAACAAGACTTTGTGGCTGAAGAGTTGGCAAAGCGAATCAAAAGGCCGTGCGTGGCCGTTGGCGCGGCATTTGATTTCGCCGCCGGTACGGCACGCGAGGCCCCGAAATGGGTCCAAGACTCAGGTATTGAATGGCTCTACAGACTCGCAACCGAGCCAAAACGTCTCTGGCGACGGTACCTTTTCGGAAATGTGCTCTTCCTTCGCGCGGCACTACTGAAATCAGGTCAATAATTTGCGAATCGCAATCGTTCACAGCTTCTATTCAAGCGACCAACCCAGCGGAGAGAACACGGTCGTAGAATCGCAAAGCGCAGCCCTTCGACGAGCGGGGCACGAGGTCAGACTGGTCGCCAGACATACCGATGTCGAGTCCAAGAAGCCGCTATACAAAGCGCGGGCCCTACTTTCCGCGGCCAATATCGCTGGCCCCGAACCCGAGGCAGCGCTCGATGAATTCCAACCCGACGTTGTACATACTCACAACCTGTTCCCGAACTGGGGTACACGATGGTTGGACAAATGGGGCGGCAAGACAGTAAGCACCCTGCACAACTATCGCACAATTTGCGCGTCGGGAATACTGTGGAGAGATGGACATGAATGCACCGAATGTGTAACTGGAAGTTCAATACGCGCAATTCATCATCGATGCTACAGGGACTCAACAATCGCATCCGTACCGTTGGCGTGGGCAACCCGCTCCCACGGATCCGAGGCACCAACCCTCAGTAAGTCACGATCTCTAATCGTCCTTAATGCCAAAGCCCTTGAAACCTATCGCGCGCTACTTCCAACCGCCGATCTAAACCTTATCCCCAATTTTGCGGAGCCCACACCTGCAGTCACTCCGACCGAGTCCGACGAGTGGATCTACGTCGGGCGTCTTGTTCCCGAGAAAGGCCTCTCCTGGCTGCTCGAGCACTGGCCCAGGGACCGCAGGCTAGTCATCGTCGGGGCGGGTGAACTTGAGCGTGACGTCGCACAGGCCGCCGACCGAGAGCCGAGGCGCTTCCGATTCCGGGGCAGATTGACGCCCGAAGAGACTCGCCAGGCGATTGCCAATGCGAAGGGCCTGCTTCTACCTAGCCTCTGGGCGGAGGGTATTCCAACGGTTGCTCTTGAGGCCCTCCAGTGCGGCACACCGGTTCTTGTATCTGACCGCTGCGCGTCCGCTCGTGAACTTACCGCCGGAGGCGCGGGCCTCATTTTCAGCCTCGACGCTGGACCGGACAACCTGTCCAACGCTATTTCCGCCATCGATGCCGATCAAGGGATTCGCGCACGCGCCTCACTCGCCTACCGAGACCGTTACTCAGAAGCTGCATGGGTTTCTCGTGTGGAGAACGTCTATACCCGAATCATGTCGCAAACTCTGGCCGCTGGTGACCCCTCGCAATAAATCCTTCGAACTGCCAAAAATCTTAATAGGAGATTCTGTCACCTCAGCCATCCGGACGCCAGGGACGCGCATCCTGAGCGAATTTAGACAATATCTCCACCGAAGGTATCCCGCAGGACAACGCTTGAATTTTCCGCGGCGGATCAAATAGCGCGGGATCGCCACAGACTGAGCAAGGAGGGCAGCTCATAGCCGGCTCAAACCGTCACCTCATTGGCCTCGCTGGGTTACCCACAACCGTCTCGCCTTCCGCTACCGAAGTTAGAACGACCGCGCCGGCCCCGACACGGCAACCATCACCCAACGTTATGTCCCCGAGAATTATAGCTCCCGCACCGATTTCGACACCGTTTCCGATGCGAGGCACTGGACCACCTTCTTTCCGGTTCCCAATCGTCACGCCGTTTCGAATTGTAGCGTTCCGGCCGATCACGCAATGGTCATTAATGACGAGGCCAAATCCGTGGTAAACGCAAAGACCTGGGCCAACAGTCGTTTTGGGCGGAACCTCAATCCCCAAGAAGAATTCTGTCAGCACTCGATAGGCGACCACGAATGGCACAGACAACGGACGAGGCTTCTCCCTACTTCCCATCAGCACCTGGCAGATGCGCAGTAGGAACAACACGCCCTGAATCTTTGGATTTCGTCGGTTAGCCTGCATATCGCTCTTTACGAAAGAAGCAAGGTCAGCCGTCCTAGGCCACCAAGTAGATGCAAGTGACGAACTCATCGGCCGGTCCTTTCCCTTACGTTTCGGATCATCCAGCTCTTGACCGAATTTAGATCAGTTACCACACTTCGTGTTGGTACTGTAGGCAAGTCCTCAGTGCCAACCCCTCGTTTCGATAAGTCGAATCGCTGTCTCGCGAGCGCCGCGTATCGCCCATTTCGGATCACATACTCAAGCGGCAACGGTCTCTGAGTTCTATAGTGCAGGAGCACCTGCGGTAGACAAAGCATCGGCCGGTCCGATAGCTTGAGGAAAAGCGCATAATCTTGCGCTCTCCTACACGTTTCGTCGTAACCGTCGACCGAACGCACGTCCGCCGTCCTGAACATCGTCGCGGGATGGGGTATGGGAATCTTCATCGCCCGCTGGCGGCGAGCAATCTCCGGACGTGATATAGGCCAATTGCTCTCGACAGGACCGCCCCAGTCGCCGAACTCGGCCATTTGCGACGATACGGCTGCCAGCGAGGGGTCGGCATCCATAGCACTCGCTTGGTCTCCCAGACGTTCGGGCATTGAAATGTCGTCGGCATCCATGACCGCAATATACTCGCCTGTCGCCTCTGCGATAGCACGATTCCTTGCCACCCCAGAGCCCGCATTAACTGCAGAATGAAGAACCCTTATTCGATGATCCTCACTCAACACTCTTATCAAATCACGCGTGTTATCAGTAGAAGCATCGTCTACGATTATCAACTCCCAATCCGAAAATTTCTGACCCAAGATAGACTCGATTGCACTACCTACCGTCGCACTGTCGTTGTAGGTAGGCATAACTACCGTCACTTTTGCCATCTTACTTCCCTAATATAAACAGCCTATTCGCGACTGGTACGAGAATCGCCTGTCAAACCAAAGTCCAGTTCAGATCTCGTTTGATAACACGTCATGGACATCTGACCACATTCTATCTACTTCTCCGATCAATTCTAACTTTCGACGACGGAGGGCTTCCGAGGAGTCCTCTGCCACCATCGATTCAATCCCGCGGATTGTGCCCACCGCGTCACCAGGTTCCGTCAACCAATGTTCCACACCAAAGTCTCTAAGGAGTTGCTTGTACTTATGCGACCAAGAATGCGTGATAACAGGCGTGCCAGTCGCCAATGCCGCCACTACGGCATGATAACGACCCGCAACTACCACCGCTGACTCTGCGATATATTTCTTGACATCCCAACCACTGAGGTCTGAAATAATTGGAAATGGGGATCTCTGAGAAACTCTACGGAGGATCTCAAGATCGCGCGGACCCTCGTGAAGCAGCCCGACTACCTCGAATCCGTTACTCTTGCCCCACTCCGCTGCTTCCGTCAGGCACTCAATATATTCCGAACTTCCCCTCTTATCCGAGAGATGCCAATTAGGAACAATTACTAACCTTTTTGCACGTTCGATAGTGTTGTCTGTCCATCCCTCGCCAATCGTTATATCTGGACAGATCCTGCATATATCTCCGTCTATTCCCAGAGACAATATGTGATCGTAGGATTCCTGCTCTCGCGCATAAATCCGATCACAGTTCTTGAGCGCCGAGACAGCCAGTTCACGCACGTCGCGATCCTCGAACGGGCCATATGCTTGTGGAAGAGCGACGACTGTAAGTCCCTGCGCTTTCCACTGATCGTACTTTCGGGATAACCACGTCGCGGTGTGAGTTCCCCACGGATCCCCCAGAGCATACCCAGATGCGTCTAGCACCCCCCTGAAAGTTCGAAGTGTGGCTATGCCTTCCAGGTCAATGCGCGGCACAAAACTGTCAATCGTTTGTAGACGAGGATTGCCAATGTATTGCTTCAGCAAAATTTCGTTCCTCAACGAAGCGTCAACTTGCCCGACAGTGACTGCCGGCGAGTAGCCCATTCTTTGCACACGGGCCGCGGCCGACCTCAAGAGGTGCTCCGCGCCCCTATTCCCCACCGATCGGTCGCGGACCTCGGCTCCGCTAATTAGAACATTTCTTAACGCCATTCGACCACCGTCTCAATGCTTCTCTTATGACTACGGGGAACCAGCTGGTCAGGAGTTCCATACCCTATTGCAATAAACATGATCACACGCTCATCGGATTCTAGATGGATCAGCTTTCCTAATTGATCATTCCTGCTCCTCACTTCAGGCCAGTTTATGCAGCAACTGTTCAGACCAAGCCCTTCGAGTGCAAGTATGAATCCGGTGGTAAACAATCCGCCGTCAACATATATTGCGTGACGATCGCGCTCATGTTCGTAGCCCCGGTGCTGACCGATTAATACTGCAACGGCGGGAATCTGGTTGGCGAAACCTGCAGTTCCCATGGGAACTGCCGCCACAGTCTTTCGAAGATTCTCGTCGTCGATAATCAGTAGGCGAAAGCTCTGCCGGTTGCACGCACTCGGGGCTGTCAGGCCCACTCGCACTGCCTTCTCTACGAGTGCCCGCGGCACGGGTCTATCTTCAAACCATCGAACAGACCGACGGTGTTGAGCGATATCGACGAGTGCATTGCACTTTGTATCCAATTCCTCAAGGCCGGTACGGACAAAGGGCACGAGTTCGGGTTCATCAAGCGTCGAAATTGACGAATCGCATACAGATCTCCACGCTTCTCTGGCCAGTACTACTCGCCGGTCCGTCGATGCCTCTGTTGCATCAAAGTATCGCCTAAGGACATCCGACGCCCATTTCAATTCAGCGGGGTCATCATGTTCTCCTCGAAGACTGAGCCGCTTTACAGTGCTGACAGTCCGCTCAATGTAGTCTGCTGCGAACGTCTCACGTCGCGGTACCGACACCAAGCCCTTTTCAATTCTGTGCACCGATCGCCTCATGAACATTCGATTTGCGAATCGGCGTTCTGAAATGTAATGGCGCGATGTCCCAGACGCGACGGCCCGCTGCTCCTCGCGAAAGGCCCCTTTGATGTAGAAGAAGTTCGAGGCGCCGAGAACTATCGGCACTGAGACCGAAAGCTTCAATATGGACTCTCGCTTTATTTTACCTAATTTCCGTCTAGCCAGAGAAGGAGTAATCATTCTACGCGAACCTCTCTTTGAACCTTCAAGCGTTCGATTGAATGCCTCACTGTAGCCTTTGGTAGTCCAATAGACCCGACCGAAATGACGATCAGGTCACGCCCACGGCGGGTAACTAAGAAGGCACAGACTATCGCTAGAGCGTATCCGGCAATTGCCGCAACAACCGCTCCCCACACCCCCAGAATCGGGACAAGCAGAAGATTGAGTGCAACATTGATCGCAAGGCCGCACACGTTACTTGAAAGGCTGTACCCATAGGCCTTCTCGATAATCAATATCTTGCTAATGAGCTGGCGCTGGAATATGAAGATTATCGTGACTGAATAGACTGGAAGCAACTCCGACGACAAACGAAACTCAGGCCCATACAGGGCAAGTACAGCATCAGGCCCGACAGTTACCAGTCCTGTCATCACGACAAGACTGAGGGCGAATACCGCCCGCGCTGCCCGCGCACACTGGGTCGCATATTCCTCGTCATCCGAAGTCGATTTAACAAGATCGTTGAACAGCACGGTTGTAACAGCTACCGCGAGGATAGTTGCCGCCTCCACAAATCTGCTGGCGCTCGCATACTGTCCGACAACGGCAGATCCAAGCAATGCCGAAACTATGAATACGTCAGCACGTGTTGCAATCACTGCGGCAATACTTGAGAGCCAAAGATTCTTGAGCTCGTTCAACTGGCTAAGCCCAGCGCCGAGACTCTTGACGCCCCCCAGCAACAATGAAGAACTGAGGCCGGAGCGGAAAAGTAGAATGCCTTGCCAAAGCGCCGCTTCCGCTCCTTGAAGAAGTAGGACAAGTTCGTAGTTTCCTGACGCTGCTGCGGCCAACTTGGGAATGGAGATGCAAACAATTAATATGAGACGCCGTGTGGCGATCGTCCTGAACCCGCCCCTGCTCATCCACGTAATTTCAGGGACGTCAAAGGCGCCGAGAGCGTAACCGACAAAGAATAGTGCGATGGCGCCCATATTGGATTGCTGCGTATCCATGAGGGTCAACACCAATGCAAATCCGATTGCGAATGCCGGTGGAATCAGAATCAGGCGGGCAGCGACTATTGTTTCCGTAGCTGCCCGACGCCTACTCCCGCCCAAGATTAGTTTATGAACCGCGGCGCCGGACAGACCTCCGATCGACACTGACTGCAGGATCGCCACAGCGGCGAGGAGCACTGCGAACTGACCGAGAATAGAAGGACCTAAATCACGGCCCAGCAATATCGTGACGATCAGAATGCTGACGACTCGGGCAACGTTAGACAAAGTTAGTGCGGCAGCTCGAGCACCGGATTGGATCCGAGGGAGCACTCTCAATGAAGCCATCTAGAAGACCCGGCTTGGGACGCGTCTAGGCGCGACCGATGGGTGGCTATCTCAATAACTTCGGTCCTCTTCGAATTCCGCCGCGTGTTGACACGGATGCTTCTTGGTCTCAAATTAGTATGCCCCATCTGATCCGAGCACCGCCTTTATGGTCTTTCCGACGATCAACACATCGCCCATCATCGACCAGTTTTCGACATACGAGAGATCAAGACGCACCGTCTCCTCCCATGAGAGATCGGATCGCCCGCTCACCTGCCACAACCCCGTAATTCCGGGCTTCACAAGAAGTCTGCGGCGAACGGTTCCATCGTAGGCCTCAACTTCTCGGCGCAGGGGTGGACGCGGCCCCACCACACTCATCTCTCGGCGCAGCACATTCACAAACTGCGGCAACTCGTCGAGGCTGAACTTGCGAAGGAACTTTCCTACCTTTGTCACCCTGGGATCCTCTCGCATCTTGAAGAGGACGCCGGCGCCCTCGTTCGCGTTCATCAACGAGGCCACCTGCTTGTCCGCGTCCACGACCATGCTCCGGAACTTGAGCATCGGGAAAGGCTTGCCGTCGAGTCCCATACGCTCCGATTTGTAGAAGACAGGGCCCTTGCTGGTCACCTTGATCGCGAGCGCAGCCGCGATCATCACTGGGCTGATGAGAACAAGGGCAAGGATCGCGAACACGAAGTCGAAGGAGAGTTTCGAGAACTTCTGAGCGCCGTGGTAACGCGGCTTCTCCACGTGAATGAGTGGAAGGCCGGCCACCGGTCGCATCGACAGGCGCGGCCCAGACACGTCCATCATTCCCGGCGCAACCACCAGATCAACATGATGCGGCTCAAGGTCCCATGCGAGGGAGCGCATCCCCTCGTGTCCGAGGTGCTCTGTGGCTGTTACGGCGACGGTATCTGCATGGCAGAAACCCAACGCGCGAACCACGTCGCCCTCGTCGCCAAACACTGGGATATCGCGCTCTCCCACAACGATCTTGTCATTGCGCGCGCCCGTATGTCCTGGGATGCACATGCCGACCACCTTGTAACCGTCCGCCGTACCGCGCTCGAACGATTCCGCCAAGCTCCGCACCGCGCGTTCCCCGCCAACCACGAGCACAGAGGTCTGGAACTCACCGCGGGAGCGCCTGCGGGCGATCACCCGACGCCACACCCACCGACTGACCAGAAGACCGGCCAGCCCCACAGGGAAGGCGATCGCGAGATACAGGCGAGCGAGGTCTAGGCGGAACAGAAGAGAGACGATCGCAATCAAGCCGAAGAGCCTGACCGTCGAGACGAAGATTCGCCGATACTCGTCCGGTCCACTCCCGATCACTCGGACCGTTCGTGTCCGGAAGATGATCAGCGTCGCGAGCCACGACGCGACCAGTAAGGCAGAAACCAACGTGTAGCTGAGTGATTGAGGGAAGTCCGAGGTATGCAGGACGCCGCTGTCGCCGAACCGGACCCACTGTGCGAGCGCCACCGCGGAGATCACGATCACCGTGTCCGAGACCCACAAACGCCGGATGTATGCAGCCTGCCACACACGCCGGCCACTCAGTTGTCCTGGGACTGGTGAGGGAGGTGCATCCCCCTCAGCGGCCGTTGCCGAGTCGAGCGAAACACCGAACGACGTCACCATCTGAGCCTTCCAACTAGGACCAAAAAGCCAGCGAGCGTCTTTGTCTCGCGACCTGCGTGGCGGTAGAGGAAGTCCGCCCCCTGAGTTTTGCTGCCAGCTAATGATCGCACCAGTGGCCTTCTCGTTACACTTGAGACACCCCGGAGTGATGCGACTCACAACGCCGATTTTTCTTCAGAGAGGGGGACTTTCGACCCTGGTCAACCAGAGGATCTGCGCTTAGAGCGACGTGCCCGGAGACAAGTCCACAGACAAACCTCAGCTCCGACTGGTGGCACCTTTTCCGATCGTCGAGTATTTTGCGCACTTCGTACCGAACAGTAACAACGCGGCAACGTTGCCCTGACCAGCCTCAGGTCCTTCGAAACGCCAAAGTGAACGAATGGAACATCGCTCTAGCCCTTGACCCTCTGCTCCAGCCACGTCTGCAGGTCCGCCCCATATTCGGGATGACTGAGCGCCAGGTCAATCGAAGCGCGGAGGAACCCGCCGGGATTGCCGAGGTCGTGCCGGGGCCCGCGATGTACCACTACGTGTACGGGATGCCCCTCCGCGATCAGCAGCGCAATCGCGTCGGTCAACTGCAACTCGCCGCCCGCTCCCGGGCGGATACGGCGGAGCGCATCAAAGATTGCCCGGTCCAGGAGGTAGCGACCGGCGGCCGCGAGAGTCGATGGTGCGTCTTGGAGTTTCGGCTTCTCGACCATGCCTTTCACTCTCAGTACGTTCGGATTCGCGGCATCGGGGACCGCCTCGACGTCGAAGACTCCATATGCGCTCACCTCCTCCTTGGGGACGTCGATGGCACACAACACCGTTCCGCCACGCTTCGCTCGCACCCGTGCCATGACGTCAAGCACGCCGTTCGGTAGCACCAAGTCGTCCGGCAGCAGAACCGCGATCGCATTCTCGTCGTCGCCAAGCACCGCTTCAGCACAACCAACCGCGTGGCCGAGCCCCAACGGTTGTTGCTGGACTACCGACTCCACCGCGAGAAGGCCCGGTGCCCTGCGGACCTTCTCCAGCAAAGTGTGCTTACCCCTGGCCGCAAGGTTGTTTTCCAACACCAGATCTTCAACGAAGTGCGCCACCACGCCGTCCTTGCCAGGCGCCGTAATGATGACCAGCCGCTCTGCCCCCGACTCTGCAGCCTCGCCAGCCACCAACTCGATCCCGGGCGTATCCACCACAGGAAGCAGCTCCTTGGGCACCGTCTTCGTCGCTGGCAGAAATCGCGTACCCATTCCCGCTGCCGGCACAACAGCCGTACGGAACACAGTCGAATCCAAATCCCCCATGGTTGTGCCTTTCTCGAAGAAGTTATGAGCTGCGGTGTCACGACCCGTGCGTGTGACCGACACGTCACACTGGTCGGTTGTCCAGGTCTATCGGATGCAGATGAGGGCAGATCCCCTGGCGGCGAGGAGAGTCCGCATCATCCGGAGCCGATCGTGGCGACGAAGACCTGGGCGCCCTGCTGTGCAGGCGCGAGAGTCACCGCCGGGTTCGATGCTGGCAACCACGCCGCATGTCCGGCACTCAGCTCGAGCGAGTCGCAGTGGGACGAGAGGACGGTCGATCCTGCCGTGCAGAGAACGATCCGTGGGTTTCCGGCGGCGAGAGTCGCTGCGGACGACACCGCACAATTCCTGCTCGTGTCGAGGTGCAGTCGGGTGAGCTCGAATTCTGCCTCCGGTGTGCGGTACACGTGTTTGTTGTCACGACCATCACCGTCCGCACGCACCACCGGCATGGACGCCGGCCGAAAGCTGAGGACTTTCAGCAGCTCGGGCACGTTCACGTGCTTGGGGGTCAAACCGCCACGCAGCACATTGTCCGAGTTGGCCATGATCTCGACGGCTGCGCCTCGCAAGTATGCGTGCAAATTTCCGGCCGCGAGAAACAGCCCCTCCCCCGGTTCGAGCGTGATCCGATTGAGCAGCAGCGAGATCAGGACACCGGGGTCGTTCGGATACTTGTTCCCCAGGTCGAGAGCAGTTTGCGCCTCGGCCGCGAACTCTCCCTCCGCTCCGCCTGGCTCCTCCGACAGGTACCGCCGGCAGGCTTCGCGTACACCAGCGATCAGAGTCTCCGGGTGTTCGTCGCCCGTGATCCATTGCGTGAACAGCGCGCGCATACCCGAGGAGTTGGTCTGAGCCTCCAGTTGTTCCGCACACCGGTTCAACTCCGCAACACCAAGGGCTCGCAGCAACGCGACGGTTCGCCGCACGTCGCGGAACCCGGCGAGCGCTTCGAATTTCGTCAGCGCAACGACAAGTTCCGGTTTCTGGTTGTCGTCCTTGTAGTTGCGGGCAGGCGAGTCGAGCGGGACACCGTTCGCGTTTTCGCGTTCGAATCCTTCACGTGCCTGCACGGAGTTCGGGTGCGCCTGCAACGACAGGGGTTCCTCAGCGGCGAGCACCTTGAGCAGAAACGGAAGGCGACCTCGGAATCGCTCCGCGTTGGCCTCCCCCAGTTGCCCGATCGGGTCGGCCGAAATCAAGTCGAGAAGTGAGACGCTGGAGCCCGCGTCGTCCACGCGAGCCGGGTCTGCTGGATGCGCACCGAGCCAGAGTTCGGCCTCGGGCTGATCGGACGGCGAGGGTCGCCCCGTGAGCTCCGCCAGTACGGTGCGGGAGCCCCAGCCATAGGACCGGATTGCTCCGTGAAGGCGTTTCATCGATCAGACATTCGTCGAAAATCGAACGCCGCCATCAGGCAACGTCACATCGGGCCAGACACGGGCTCCGCGCAACAATTCGCATCGAGCGCCCACGTCGGCGCCGTTTCCCACTACCGAATCGCGCACAAGTGCGCGCGGCCCGATGCGGCAGTCGTGCCCGAGAATCGATCGTTCGATCACCGCGCCCGCTTCTACATGGGCACCGTCGAACACCACGGCTCCGTCTAGACGCGCACCCGCACCGACGGTTACGCGTGCACCGAGCACCGTGCCGCCGATCAACACCGCGCCTGGTGCCACCGTGGCAGTCGGATGGATGAGCGACTCGCCGCGCGTACCGGTCAGCGTGGGCGACGGCGCAATTCCACGAACCAGATCCGCCGACCCGGCGACGAAATCGTCTACCGTTCCCATGTCTCGCCAGTAGGCGGAATCGACATGGCCAAATACCCGCGTCCCGCCGGACACCAATGCGGGAAACACCTCGCGTTCCACCGACACGGGGCGATCGGATGGGATCTTCTCGATCCACTCCCGCTGGAAGACGTAACACCCGGCGTTGATTTGGTCGGTCGGTGGATCCTGCGTCTTCTCGAGGAAAGCGGTGACCCTGCCATTGGAGTCCGTCTGCACGCAGCCGAACGGGCGCGGATCACCCACCCGAACCAGGTGCAGCGTTACGTCGGCATCGGCCTCCGCGTGCGTCTGTAGAACAGCCCGCACATCGGTGCCACCGAGGACGTCACCGTTGAAAACCACCACGGTATCGGCACGAAGATGGGGCAAGACATTCCGGATAGCGCCCCCGGTACCGAGCGGCTCGTCCTCGGTGACGTACTCGATCTCCAGCCCGAGCTCTTCACCCGTGCCGAAATGCTGTTCGAAGACTTCCGCTTTGAATGACGTCCCGAGCACCACATGGGAGAGTCCCGCGTCCTTGATGCGGCCCAGCAGGTGAGTCAGGAAGGGCACTCCCGCAGTCGGCAGCATCGGCTTGGGCACGGACAGAGTCAACGGACGCAGCCGGGTGCCCATACCGCCGACCAGAATGACCGCGTCCGGCGCAGTATCGATCCTCATGTCCGACATCCCCTCCATGCCCGAATACGGTGAAATGATTGAAACCCGATCGCGGTTTGCGCGCCACTCGACTTCGCCCCGAGTGGCGGCGTGATCATGGTCTATCTGTGACGCACTGGTACGTTGATTTTCGCTGAAACCCTACGTGTTCGACGGCAAGGTCCCTCACCGGCCACTCGATGTCCTAATACGCCCCGTCACCGGCCACCACAGCCCGCACCGTCTTGCCAATGATGAGGACATCTCCCACCATCGACCAGTTCTCCACGTACGAGAGATCGAGCCGAACAGTCTCTTCCCACGAGAGGTCCGATCTCCCACTCACCTGCCACAGGCCGGTAATTCCTGGCTTCACCAGCAGTCGGCGACGGACGGTGCCGTCGTAGGCCTCGACTTCTCGGCGCAGAGGCGGGCGCGGGCCTACCACGCTCATCTCCCGCCGAAGAACGTTGAGAAACTGTGGAAGCTCGTCGAGGCTGTACTTGCGCAGAACTCCGCCCACGCTTGTGACCCGCGGATCCTCACGGATCTTGAAGAGGACGCCGGCACCCTCGTTCGCCGTCATCAGCGCCGCGACCTGTTTGTCGGCGTCTGCCACCATGCTTCGGAACTTGAGCATCGGGAACGGACGACCGTCCAGGCCCATGCGCTCCGACTTGTAGAACACCGGGCCCTTGCTGGTCAGCTTGATCATGAGCGCGGCCAGAATCATCACCGGGCTCGTCAGGACGAGCGCCGATGCCGCAAAGATCCTGTCGAACGTAAGCTTCGAAAACTTCTGCGCGCCGTGATATTGCGGCTTCTCCACATGAATCAGCGGTAGTCCCGCTACCGGCCGCATCGACGGACGCGGACCGGACACATCCATCATTCCGGGTGAAACCACCAGGTCGACGTCGTGCGGCTCGAGGTCCCAGGCAAGGGCGCGCATACCTTCGTGCCCGAGATGCTCGGTGGCTGTGACTGCGACTGTGTCGGCACGACAGAACCCCAGCGAATCGATCACGTCCCCCTCGCTGCCGAGCACGGGAATGTCGCGACCGGCGACGGTGATCTTGTCGCCATGCGCGCCTGAGTGTCCCGGAATGCAGACGCCCACCACGCGATATCCGTCGGCCGTACCTCGGGCGAAGGATTCCGCGAGAGTCCGGACGGCGCGTTCGTTTCCCACGACCAGGACCGACGTCTGAAACTCTCCGCGTGACCGCTTACGAGCAATCACCTGACGCCACACCCAACGGCTCACCATCAGGGCCACCAGTCCGACGGGAAACGCGATGGCGAGGTAGAGCCTCGCCAGATCGAGGCGGAACAACAGCGCCAGCATCGCGATGAAGCCGAACAGCCGCACGGTGGACACGAAAATCCGTCGATACTCGTCGGGCCCACTCCCGATCACCCGCACCGTGCGAGTCCGGAAGATCGTCAGGGTGGTCAGCCACGCCACGATCAGCAGAGCGGAGACGAGCGTGTAGCTCAGGTCGTGTCCCATACCGCTCGTAATCAGAATGCCGCTGTCACCGAACCGCACCCACTGCGCGAGCGCGACCGCAGCGATCACGATCAGCGTGTCCGAGATCAGCAAACGTCGGATGTAGGCGGCCTGCCACTCGCGGCGACTGTACGACCCATCCTCTTCCCCCGCGAACGCCGCTGCGTTCTCCGGAGCCCGAGACGAGTCGGGTGAAACATCAAATGCCGTCACCATTCGCCTTCCGAGCTCGAGCCATCCTGACTGGCGAGCTCGTGTGTTCTCACGACACAGCGAAGACGACGATCGCCCGATGTTTGCTGCCGCGTCGATATTCGCACGCGGACCCCCGAGTTGAGACATCAAGTGATCAGGTTCACAGTACCCGATCAACAGGGCGGCACTGCGCTTCTATCGCAGGTCAGCAGGTGTGTATATCGAGCGAATGACATTGCCGGGCGGACCATCTGCTACCGGAGTTCACACGAAATCCTGGCGAACTCGCCGGCGAGCAGGTACGGTACCCGCCGCAATTCGCTCGCGGTCCGGATCCCGATAACTACCTGCCCGCACTCTGAACGATCGACCCGGAAATTCTCAGCATTTTCGCAGCTACGAATGCCGAGTACGGTAGCCTGCCTACCCCCTCGAGTGCGGCATACTGGTGTCGTGTGGTGGTGGACAATCGGGATCGTCATTGCGTGGGTGGTGTTGTCGATACCACTCGCAATACTGATCGGGAGAGCAGCCCGGCAGAAGGATCGACGCGAAAAGTTGCCCCGCCGGCGCAAGAGCCGGACTGGCGGGCCGCCCGACCAGACCGCCGCATAACCCAGGACACGCAACAAACTCTGGTCGCCCGGTCCACCGAACGGTGCCCACGCGGTGAATCGGCCTCCCTTGATCGAGCACCACGTCTAACGCCCGGCTGGGAGCCCAGCACCGAATGCCATCGCACAAAAACTGGGGCACACAGCGTTCCTGTGTGCCCCAGTTTCAGATCGGTACCGGACTTACACTCCGGCGGACCCACCCTCCGAACTGAAGGTCAGG
Source organism: Rhodococcus sp. JS3073 (assembly GCF_026810085.1). Classification (NCBI taxonomy): domain Bacteria; kingdom Bacillati; phylum Actinomycetota; class Actinomycetes; order Mycobacteriales; family Nocardiaceae; genus Rhodococcus; species Rhodococcus sp. JS3073. Next base: position 2,078,557 of record NZ_CP113951.1, read on the forward strand.
AACGAAGCAAAGAAGTTGATCAATTCCGAGATGCTGGCGAAATCTACAGACATATTTCACTCCTGCCGAGGCGATGGTGTTGGAATCTCGATCCGTACCCTGCCGGGCACTCGTTCTTTCTACACGAGTTAAAAGACTTTGCAACAACTGGGGAGCGGTCGCCACGAAGTTCCTCCCGCGATCCGACCCCTCCTTCGCGATGCAGGTATGGCGGCTGATCACATTCGAATTACTGTTTCAGCTACTTACACCAATCCCGAAGTCGGCCAGCGCAATACACGATCCGCCGAAAAGATAACTCGAGGCCGGAAAGTTGGCCACAATCCTGTTCAGCCGTAGCTCGTGGCTCGAACTAGCGTGTTCACGCCGCTTCCGAGACCGACGAAGCTGTACCTCAACACCTTCCGATCCGGGAACTGCTAATGCGAATAAGCCAGCTACGACCGCACATTCGACGACCGGAAACGGCGCGCCCCCGAGTCCACCGCCTCCGCAGTCGGATCGACGACTACGGCCACTCGAATCCGCTCTTCCCGCCGCGTCAAGACTCCGCTCCTGAGCCGCGAGGGTGGTCGGTGGATTGCCTCGGAAATGTCCTGGGGCTCGACAGCGCCTCGCTCGCGGCGGCCTCGATGCACTCTCTCAGATGAATGTGAGAAGTTTTGGCACAGAGTATTTCACATCCGTTTCCCGTACAGTTGCGCGATGACGATGACTTTCGCGCAGCCGGCGATGCGGTACCCGACCGGCCATGCCGAGCCGCTGCGCCACCGAGACCGTCACGCCGGGTCGAAGATCCTGTCGGCGGCACCCGAAGACTGAATACATTGTCGCAGGCGGGTTCAAGTAATGGTCGCAACACTCCTATAGGAGGGTCCGGGTGGATAGGACGAAGAGGGCGCAAGCGGCGACTCGATCTGGGGACGTATCGGGCACTGTTTGGCCGCCGGTGTCGGTGGCATCGTCGGATCCGTCGTGGATGGTCACCGATCCGCCGGAGGACCCGAACAGGGTGAGCACAGGTTCGAATGCAGGTTCCGGCGTCTCTATAGCCGCCGGGTTGGCTACCTCGTAGCCAACGAAGGCCACGCCTCGGGCGGGGCGCTATAATCAATTCTTCCGGGGTCAAGCGAGCCGGTTGCGAAGCAGTAGAACGCGCCCACGAAGACCAGCATGAGTAAATACATCTTCCGTTCAGGTTCCGCAGTCTTCAGCGCCTCTTCGACACTTCTGCCACCGCCTGATCGGATCAGGCTAGTGGCACTCGGCGTCCTTGGCACCGATCACGCTGATACCAGCCTTGTGACATGCGCGGGTTCCGGCTGCATTGACAGAGGGTAAGCGACAGAGAGCCCGACGAGGACGGCGACGGGAAGCATGACGAACGGATAGATCAGAACGTTGTCAGTGATAGCCACTGCTGCGACGCCTATCAGTGCGAGTGCAGCCGCCTTGTGGATCGGTTGCGGTAACCGCAGCGCACGACGGGTAACGGACCAGATGAGCATCCCAAAGCCGGCAACGAATGGTACAAACCCAATCAGACCGAAGTCGTGCAGGATGCGCAAGTACTCGTTATGCGGGTGACTGATGTGATCAAATCTCGATGAAATGAGCGCAGACGCCGAGCCCGGCCCCTTGCCGAGCAGCGGGGATTCGCGCCACGAGTCAATCGTCATCTCCCAAAGGACTGCTCGGCCCGAAGTGTTGAGAGTCAGTCCGCCGACCGCGTACGCCGCATCTCCTTGCAGGAAACGGTCCCGTAGTGGTGCCCACGTAGTGACCAGGAGGTACATCACGTAGTAGATCGGGATTGCGATGGCGAATACCTTGAGTATCCCGTTCCGGCGAGACGTGAACAGAAATGAGACTGGGATCAGGATCGCCGAGACGAACAATGCTGTGCGCGACAGTGTGAGCGCACATGTCACGACGAGCAGTACAGGAAGGGCCCAGTCGAACCAATTGCTCTTCGGTAAGGCGAGCGTGATTGCGACGAACACCACGAGCATGAGCGCGGCGGAGCGGGGTCCGTAGACCTCCACTCCTATCAGGGACTGGCCCGCGATCACAGATCCCACGATGATCGCGAGGACGCGGAACCATCGAACTGTCCAGTCGGCCGTGAGTGCAGAACACGATGCCGCGGTTATCGCGACGGCGACGACAAACATGATGTAGACCGCCGTGTTCTGCAGTCCATTGACTGATGGACTAACCGCGAGCAAGGCAAGCGCCAATGCTGCGAAAAATCTCAACGACACCGGGAGGCTTGCATGGTCCAGTCGACCCACGAGATAGGGCTCGTATCTATCAGACTCCCCGAGCGGGGCCTCCCGCCGACTGCGCGCTACAAGTACCGCAGGAAGTAACAGCAAGAGGCCGCCCGCCACGATCAGTGTCGCGGCACCAGACAGGCTCATCGGTCCAGCGCTGATTTCGGTTGGTATGTCGCCAACCGCCGCCCACGCAAGTGCGACCGTGATGATCAGGGGGACCCGAGGGCGCAGTTTCGTGGTGGACACCAATGGAAGATACCGACTGCGTCCGTGTCGATCCACTCGGGCAGCGCGTTGACCACGAACATGGTGCCCAGAGTTGCGCGAAATTTGCTATACGGGAGAATGCGCGGAATGAGAATCGATCGGCAGAATCGGTGGGCGCTGTTCGGTGGTGCGGCAATCGTACTGGCGCTGATCTTCGCAATCGTGGCGGCGTTCGCCGCGACCACCCGCACCGAACCGGACGAACCGACAGCCGGGTACCAGCCGGTCGGCCCAGGCCAGCCCACCGTGCTTACCTACACCCCGCCATCCGATCCTCGGAGCTTGTTTATCGGAGACGCGAGCACTGAGAGGTATACCTCCATAGCAGCAGATGAACTCGGCTGGCAATCACGGTTCGAACGTGCTGCCAACGCGCACTGGGCGACCCTCTCCGATTGCATACGAGAATTCGACAAGCGCGAATCATTCAACCCGAACATAGTGATTCTCCACGCCGGCCAGTCCGATACCGAAACCGACCCGGAGGTGCTTGCGGCAACAGTGCGCGACACAATCGACCTAACGCGCCAGGTCTGGCCGGAGGCACAAGTGATCGTGTTCGGCCCTGTTGTTCCTCAGGTTTCATCCACACAGCTAGCCGCCACTTCGGCACGAATCCAGGTGGCTGCCCTTGTGAAGAATGCCCCGTTCATCGACTCCGTGGGGCAACGCTGGTTCACTACCCAGAACACGTCCATGTTCACCGAAGGTGGTGGCAGCGCTTTAAATACTGACGGGAGCGAATATGTCGCTGTAAGATTCCGTCAGAATTTGAGCGCATACACCACCACCGAGTGATTGTTCATCGTCTGTTGTCGAATGGGGCGCGTTCTGGCTGATAGATCCAGCAATCACGCTGCCGGGGACCATACCGGCTTCCTTCCAGCGCAGAGATTGCCGATGGCGTCCAGAGACGGTTGGGCTTTCGGCTGCGAGTGTGCGGTGGAGAATGACGAGGCGCTCCCAGTGCTACCGCCTCACTGGCGCGCCGGGATTCGGCGGGTCCGGTGAACCGGCCGAAGCAGGCGGCACACGCCCCTGCCGCTGGGCGGTGCCAGGGATCGAGCGGCTTGTCCAACGAGAATCGCGAACGAATGTGTGCAGACCCCCGGTGGGAATATCGATCTCCCAACTCAACCCGGCGCCGGTGGCGTGATACCAAGTGAATGCAGCGTTGTCGAATGTGACAGCGGCTCGATATCACGCCAGATCGTGCCGTAGACGGCTTCCTTGCGTGCAGGACCGCCGGTCAAGTCCGTCCACGAGATTCGACGCCCATCAGACGAGCACACGAGACAGTGTCGGGAAGGAGCTCATCGACGCCGTGGCCGCTCAGACTCGAGTAGTGATCGGCAGCATATTAAGGAACCACCCTCGTTGCACTCTGCCCGTTCCGCGCAGCAATCGGCGTCCCGCACGAGCTGGCATTTCCACGAAGGTGCCCACCTGATCGAGTGCGACGCCGGAATCCCCGTCTGCGACGACAGCGGACGACTCGGGGATCGACCGCCGACCCGGCACCGGTATCGGTATCGGTATCGATATCGGCGGGGCAGGAGATCAGAATGTAGGCTCCGCATGTTCGCCACCGGGCGCCGAACACCCCTGCGGTTCACGGCAGAATTTGTCCCGCAGGCGTTGTCAACGGAGAGGACCGCAACACAGCTTCGTCGATTGGTGGAACGTCGCCGACATCGTGGTCTACGCGGACGATGGTCCTAACGCCGCTGATCAGGCTCCTCACTACAGGAAGCGCCTCCTGGATGCGACCATATGGCTCAACCCGAGGCGCATGGTGGGACCCCGCCTTACTGCACCAGGGTGAACCCGGCGCCGTAGCTACCTTTTGCGTCGATATCCGCCAGTATCGGTGTGATCTTCCCGTAGAACGTCGTCGGCTGGGTTCCGAAGTCCATGCCGATGTTGAGACCGACGAGCTTCTCGCCCACCACGATCGGACCGCCCGAATCGCCTTGCCACATCACCGCCCAGTTCTGGAGGTGAATACCGTCCACCTTGCCGATAATCCCGCAATTCTTGCCGGTGGTTGCGCCGTGGTTGCACCCCATGTTCGACAGCGAGGCATCGCCGACAGTCGAGACGACGACGTCGGTGGTGTCGCTGAACTTGCTCGGCACGACAACATCCGGGTTCAGCCGGATCACCGCATAATCGAGCGCGGTGAACGTGCCGTCCGTGTTGCGCGAGTACACATCGGTCTCCCACCCGATCGGCCCTTTGGCAGCCTCACCAACCTTATAGACGGCCGTACCCGCGCCCTGATGGCAGTGGCCGACAGTCAGCGCAACCAAGCGGCCCGCGTTGTCTGTGCCGACCGCGCCGATCGTGCAGTACCCCTCGACGTCCGGGAACGGGGTGTAGGCGGTATCAGGCCCGACATGGATGGTCGGTCCCGCCTGCGCCACCGGGGCGACACCGAGCGTCACCGCGAGCGCGGCCAGAACCGCGACCACAGTCATCTTCATCCTTGTCTCCTGTTTCTCCGACTTGGGGAGCATTCTCCTGTTCTTCTTACTCGAACGGCCACTCATGGGGGTGCTTGGCGACGAAAGCCCCCCATTCTGTGAGGCGCGAGGGAACAGCTGAGCAAGTCTGGATGGAAAGCGGTTCATGCCCTTGTCATTCGGAGGATATACACGGTTCATTTTGACTGGCCAGTGATCGAGTTGTCCATTTATGATCAGCTCGCGTCGGTGGTCCCATCCGATGGCCGGCGCAGAAACCCCGCCTTCTCCCCGACGTTGAGCGGGGTTTCGTCATACCTACCGGACAGTGCTCATGGACAGCGGCGTTGGGATACCACCTTGTGGCATGTTCGCCCAGTTGGTCTCGGGGCTGTTGCACGCCCTCAAATTCGGCAGCGTGAACTAGAAGCGACGAAACGAAATAGCCCACCCTCCCATAGTCGGAGGGCGTCGCCTACCACGGTTCAGGGCCGCGACGGCGGATGTCGACGTTCTGCTCCAGTTCGACGGCCAGGACGCCCGGGACTGCCTCGAGGGCCGCGAGTCGGCTCGCGGGGACGGAACCGGAGATGATTCCGATCGTGCGGTGTACCGCGTCGATCCGCATGCCCTCCTCGGCCAGCGCGACGCCGACCACGTCGATGTCCTCGACGTGGTCGGCGTCCACCGTGACACTTATTCCGACGACGCCCCGCACGGTACGTCGAGCCCTTCTATCCGGATGCCTGGATCAGCCCGGCACCGACATCGAGTGACGGTAACGCGAGCCGCCGGGAATGCTGGGTGAGCAGGGACCACAGATCGCGGCCGGTGCGCCCGGTCTTCTCGCACCACAGGGCAGCGATTCCCGCGACGTGCGGAGTGGCCATACTCGTTCCATTCTTCGAGCCGTAGCGCACGGGCATCGGCACCGACGAGAACACCCGCACGCCAGGTCCGGCCACATCGATCTGGCCACCGGCGACGGGGTTGCTTGAAGCAGAGAAATTGGCCAGCCCGAGATCGGGGTCGACTGCAGCGACGGCCATGATCGACGGACTGTTGGCGGGTACGCCCACCAGTCCCGGGCGCCCGGCGGCTCTGTTCGCGTTGTTGCCGGCCGCAGCCACAATGAGCACTCCGGCCGCCAGCGCACGCTGCCCCACCGTCTCGTAAGCCACGGACACCGACGCGACGTCGGCACCGAGAGACATCGAGACGATCTGACAACCGTTGGCGATTGCCCACTCGATGCCTGCGAGGATCCCCCCGTCCACACCACGCCCCTGATCCGACAGAACCTTCCCGACGAAGATGTCGGCCTCGTGAGCCACTCCGTAACGGCGGGTGCCGGCCGCTGCCGCCGGACCGCAGGCCGTTCCGATGCAATGCGTGCCGTGTCCGTGCCCGTCCTGGGGTTCCGCGCCCGGAATGAACGACTGGGCCGTGATGGTGCGACCGTGGAAATCCGGGTGGGTGAGATCGAATCCTGTGTCGAGAACGGCGATCCGGACTCCGCGCCCACTGCACGCCGACGTCGTGGTGCGGGTCGCTTGCAGTCCCCAGGTGAACTCCGGCGTATCCAGGAAGTGCTCGGTGCCTTCTGCCGCGACTGCACCGTTCTCAGGCCGTGCGATCTCTACGACGGTGTCCTCACTGTCGAGCGCATGGTGGACCAACTCGGGTTCGACGGAGAGGACCGCGATGTCGGGCGAGGCGGCTGCCGTGCGGAGTGCGGCCAACTGGTCGGGATCCGCGGTCACCACGGCAATTCCGAGTTCGTCGAACAGAACTGCGTCGGACACATCCGCCAGTTCGAGATCCATTGCCGAAGCATCGAACTCGCTACTTCGCGTTACAGTCGCGACCCCGGTGAGGGACCGTAGGAGTGCTGTGGGACCCGCTCGCCTCCCGTCGTCCGTGAACACCACCACCTGACGGCCCGTCGTCTCGGCCCGCGAATCCGCGACGGGCCCGTCGCCGTGTCGGTCGGAATCTTGTCGAGATATCACTGTTTTCGTCCTTCTGTTCTGGATCGCGGCGCACTCGTCGTCGCGTCGATGTGTCTACTTGCCTTCGGTTTTCGTTCGTGCGTAACGCTCGTTGGACGCAATCAACGGTCCGGCACGTGGTCCCGACTTCCGCGAGTGGCGCGCTACCCGAATTTCTCTCAGACCGAATTGGAGGGCCGAGTAGTTCGGCTCACGCGACCGCGGACGTGGCGTGATACCAGTCGACGACGACGGACCTCACGCCGACCGCGGCGATCATCGTCCGGACGGGACCGTCGACGCACAACTGATTGTCGATATGCCGCTCACTGGAGCAGCCGCAGATGCTCGGTGTGGCCCGCAACCCGATCAGGATTTCCGGAAGGGTCTCGGATCGACTGCCCTCGATGAGGAGTGCCTCCTCGTCGACGCCGCGGACCACGATGTCGTGTCCGTTGGCGACATCACCGACGATCAGTGCGAGGTAGTCGACATCGGCGTCGTCGTCGCGCATGCCGATCAGTCGCGCCGTGCCGGTTCCGAGCGGCACGAGTTCGTCCAACACCAGAACGGCGGACTCGGATTCGCGGAGCCGATCGAGTTCGATCCGGCGCGCCGTCCAACTGAAGAAGGGCTCCGGCCGCGCGGTCATGACATTCTCCTGTAGTTCGACGCAATAACTTTCCGCGATACCCATTCAGCGTGGCCGGGATGTCGGCTAATCTCGCGAGTAGCGTCCTACCCGATCGCGCGAGACGCACCTTCGGTCGATCGCGAAACCGAACTCGTGCCCGTGTCGCGCTACTCAATCCATCGACGTCTCAGGAGAATTGCGACCTAAAGCGACTCCAAGGTTGTATTGCACAGCTTCGCTGGATAACTCGCGCCCAATACTCGTCTCGGTGCTGTCACCGGTGCCGCGAGAATCTAGAATCAGTGCATGGGTCCGACGTGGCCTCTGATTCAGCGGCAAGTCGAGTTCGACGCGATCACCGCGTCGCTCACGACTCGGTCCGGGGGATGCGGTGTCGTCCTCACGGGCGATCCCGGCGTCGGCAAGACCACCCTCGCGCGGTTCGCCACCGAGTCGTTGCCGCGAGAGGTGAAATGGGTGGCGGGCACCGAATCGGCGCGAAGCATCCCGCTGGGCGTGTTCGCCCATTTGGTCGGGGCGTCCACCTCCCGGGATCCTGTCGCGTTTCTGTCCGCGGCGCGGCAGGCGCTCCTCGACGACGGCCACAGTCGCGACGTGGTGGTCGGCGTGGACGACGCGCACCTCCTCGATCAGCTTTCGGCGACGTTCCTTCATCAGCTTGCCCTCGACAAGGCGGTGCACATCGTCGCCACCGTCCGCAACGGCGAGACCGTGCCCGACGCGATCACGTCGTTGTGGAAGGACGGTCACCTCCTGCGGCTCGAACTGTCGCCGTTCAGCCGGGACCAGAGCATCGAGTTGATCGAGTCCGTGCTGGACGGCCCCCTCGAGGGGCTGAGCGCGGACACGATCTGGGAGGCGTCCGGCGGGAACGCGTTGTTCGTCCGGCATCTGGTCGAGGGCGCCCTCGAAGCGGGGACGCTGCGACGCTCGGGTGGTGTCTGGCAGTTGCGGGGCCGTGCCGCCATCACATCCGAACTCGCGTCCCTACTGGAGCACCGGATCGATCAGATTCCCCACGATGTGCTGCAGGCGCTGCAGCTTCTCACGTTCTGCGAACCGCTCGATCTCGACATCCTCGGTCAGTTGGCAGGTGAGGATGCGGTGGAGGAGGCCGAGCGACGCGGACTCGTCAGAATCGTCGAGGACGGACACCGGCTCGACGTCCGCTACACGCATCCACTGTTCGGTGAGGTGATCCGACGACGGGTGGGGCGCGCAGCAGGCCGGAGGCTCCGGGGACAGCTCGTGGAGGCCCTGAGCAGCCGTGCCGTGGTCGGATCCTCGAACCGGATTCGCCTGGCCGAGCTGGCCCTCGACAGTGACCGGTCCGTCGAACCCGATCTGTTGGTCAACGCTGCCGAGGACGCAATCGGTTTGGCGAATGTGCCGCTGGGGGAAAGGCTTGCGCGGGCGGCACTCGACCAGACCGGCAGTTTCGAAGCAGCCGACCTCCTGGCACGAGCGCTGTTGTGGCAGGGGCACGCCACCGAGGCAGAATCGTTGCTGCTGTCCTTTTCGCCTGACAGCCTGGACCAGGTGCAGCTGGTGCGCTGGGGTACGTCGCGGATCGCAAACCTGTTCTGGGCGAGCGGCGAGTCGGAGAAGGCCGACGAGGTCCTCGCGGTTCTCCGCGAGAAGGTCACGCATCCCAGTCTCGTGCCGATCATCGAGGGCATCGGCTCGGTGTGCGCGGTGTTCGAGAATCGCCCCGAGGAGGCCGCAGCGGCGGCGAAGGCGATTCTGGCCGCCGACCGAGTACTGCCATGGGCGATCGAGTGGGCATACTTCGGTGGCGGGTTGTCCCTGGCACTCATGGGACGCGGCGGCCAAGTGCCGGAACTGGCGGCACGCAGCGCTGCGGTGGCCGATCAGATCGACGGGTTGCTGCGGTTCCCGGCCGCGCACGGTGAGATCCTGGCGTTGACCCTCACCGGACAGTTCGCCGCGGCGCAGCGCCGGGCCGAGGAGTACCTCTCGTTGGCGTCGAGCGGCCGATACGTTGCTTGGGGGCTTGCGAACATCCTGGTGGGAACCGTGGAACTTGCCCGCGGTCGGTTCAACGACGCCGCGGGTCGACTCGAACAGGCGATCGCCGCCCTCAACGTCGGCGATACCGCCGATGCGATCTCGTGGAGTTTCCCCGCCTACATCGTGCTCGGTCAGGCGTATGCGGAACTCGGTCGCATTCACGAGGCGGACGGCATCATCACCGCAGCACAGGCCCGGAACGGCCGGCACGTTGCCGTGTTCGGGCCCCAACTCATGATGTCGCAGGCGTGGCTCGCCGCAGCACGGGGTGAAACCTCGCGGGCCGTCGACCTGTCGCGGTCGGCAGCAGAGTGCGCCTGTCAGTCAGGACAATTCGGCATCGAGGCGGTCGCGCTTCACCTTGCCACCCGGTTCGGCGACACGACTACCGCCACGCGTCTCGTCGAGTTGGCCGACATCTGCGACGGCGAACTTGTCGACATCGTTGCCCGGCATGCGGTGGCAGTCGCGGCAGGAAACGGATGCGGTGTGGCATCCGCAGCAACCGAGTTCGAGAGAATCGGCGCCCTGCCGGATGCCGCCGATGCCTACGCTCGGGCAGCGATCGCATTTACGCAGGCCGGAGACAAGCGGCGTTCGATCGAGTGCGCTGCCGCGGCCGAAGCCCTGTCGGCACGATGCGACCACATGTCATCTCCCGCGCTGGTGGAGGCCGCCCATCCACTCCCCCTCACGAGTCGTGAACGGGAGGTGGGGTCGATGGTTGCGGCCGGATTGTCGAACCGCCAGATCGCCGATCGGTTGTTCGTCTCGGTGCGCACGGTGGAGGGGCATATCTACCGTGCATGCATAAAGCTCGACGTCGCCGATCGCAACGGTCTTGCGCAGGCGATGGGCACGACGGTTCGGTGACACCGACCGGACTCCGGGCACGACGGCATGCCGGCTCGGCGACAGGATTTGTCCTGTCACCGAGTCGGCGTGGTGCGCGGTGTCGCGTGGTCAGGAGGCGCGGGGCCGGGCCCGGTTGTGCGCCGGTATCGGCTTTCGTTCCCAGTCGACCTGCCGGGGTGGAAATGAATGTGGGGTGCCGGTCGGCTCCCATCTCTATCTCCCAGTCGCTGTGGTGCAGCAGCCGGTGGTGGAAGCCGCAGAGCAGCACCAGGTTACCCATGTCGGACGGCCCGCCTGCGGACCAGTGAATGATGTGGTGACCTTCGCACCAGGACGGCGGCGCACCACACCCGGGGAATGCGCATCCTCGATCCCTCGCCACCAACGCTTTTCGCTGCCTCTTCGTGACTGTCCGGGTGGAGATGCCGAGGTCGAGTGGCGCCCCGTTGTCGTCGAGCACGATCGGCGTGTAGATTGAATCGCAGCTGAGGAGCCGGGCTGCCCTGAGACTCAGTGGCCCCATCCACTCGGTCCACGCCACCCCATCGACGGCGAAGAGCGAGTCGTCCGGCGAGGCGGCGGCATCCTGCTGTGCTCGTGCACTGCAGTCGGTGTGGTCGGCGAGATCCTTGACGTTCACGTGGACGGAGACGTGTCGTCGTTCGCCGCCTTCTTCGCCGGCTACCCCGGAGTCGAGATAGCGGCGCAGGAGTTCGGTGAACCCATCGGCCCGCCGCTGCCCGGGAGTGCGGGGGTCCTTGGTTCCGTCCTGCGCGGGCCGTGGCGTGGACAGTCCGGAGAGCGCCGACAGCAGCATCTCACCGGTCACGGCATCCAGGTCGCCCTTGACGGCGACGCGTCCGTTGAGCGTCTTGGATGCGTGGAACTCGTTGAGTTCGGTGTCTTCACTGGGCGGCGGATCGTCGGACTCGAAGGCGCGTTCCAACCTGGCGATCACGGCGCGCACCGCGTCCGTGTTCGCGGTGGGACCGGTTGCGGCGAACAGCAACGCATTTCGGCAGTCATCAAACGCTTCGAGCGGCATGCCCTTGGGTGGCCTCTCGCAGAACTTCATGATCAGCGCTGCGTGCTCCGCCGAAATGTTGGTGCCGAAGTACTCTTCCGCGATCTCCGGTTGGAGACGCAAACCTCGGCCCAACAGCACGATTCGCCCCGCCGCGCCCACCTCGAGCAACGTCTTGGAAGCCAGCCACATCTTGGCGTTCGGAAACCCCAGCAAGTCGACCTTGCAGCGATGGTCGACGGCCCCGACGAGCTTGACACGCAAGGCTTCGAGTCGCTGAATCTCCTCCGAGATACGAACGACCGATTCGAGCAACTCCGCCTCGGCCAGACGCCACGCATCACCGACCGCGGTCGCCAGAATTTCGTCCGACAACGCCCCCTGGATATCTCCCCCGAGCCCCATGTTCGAATCTTACTTCGAACGTTTGTTCGAGTCAATGGTTTCGTGACAGCCGCGACCTTCGGGTAACCCCACCGAAGAAGTCCCGGAACGACATACGAAGTACGCGAACGGGTGGCACGCTTGACGGTGTGACAACCCCGGATCCGGCGACCGAACCCCACCGCAGTCGCTTGCGCCGTCTGCGTGCCGCGTGGCGGAGGAAGCTCGATCCGAGTGAGCAGTCGGCGGTGGTGTCGTGGGGTGCGTTCACGCTGACTTTCGCGGGGGTGCGGGCATTGACGCACTGGATCCGGCGCGGGCACGGACCGGCCGGCGGTGGGTTGAGTCTCCACGGCCGCCATTTCCACCATTACAACCTCGGCATCGCCGCGCTGGCCGGGGTAGGGGCCGTGGCGGTGCGTGGCTCCGAGAAGCAGCGCCGCCATCCGACGGTGCCCGTCTCGTACGGCGTCGGCACCGCGCTCATCGTCGACGAGTTGGCGTTGCTGCTGGATCTGGAAGACGTCTACTGGGCGAAGGAGGGGCGGACCAGCGTCGATGCCGCGGTGATCATCATCGGGCTCGGTGGGCTGATGACCGCCGGATTCGAGTTCTGGCCCGCGGCCCAACGCGCGCTCACGGAGCCGACGTAGGCGGCAGCGCACCGGACAGCCGGGCACTCCCCCACGGCTCGATGTCGTAGACGGGGATGCAGTCCAGTCCACGGGCGCGCACACGCTGCACGACCGCCGCATCCGCCGACACGCAGGTGCCGTCGGCAACGGCCTCGGTGACGATCGCGTACAGCACATCAGCCTGGAGTTCGCGTACGGGCTTCAGTCCCTGCTCCACCGTCCAGTGCCGCACGGCGGCCCAGTGCGTCACTTCGGTGACGGTGGACGGGTTGCCGATGAACAGCACACTCCGCGTGACATTCCGTCCGCCCGCGACGGCCGACGACTGCACCTGAATCTCCGCCTCGGTGCACCACTCGGACGCCACCTCGGCCAGCGTGGTGCTCGCTATCGTCGACATCTACCTCGTCCTGTTCCTGCATCCGACTCGCATGAGAGTCATCCTGTCGCGTATCGGGTGCCGCGGCTGTCCTCCGATCGGACCCAGAATCGGATGATTCGGATGTCCCCCGATCGGGCCACAGCAACTGGGGTGCTGGGTGTCCGCGGAAGAAGTTGACGGCGAACGAGCCGCACGAGTCGGCGCGGAACTCGCCGGAATCGCCGGCGAGGCCGGAATCGGCCCGAGCGAACTCGTCGACGACCATCCGTCAACAGCGCGGACAGCCTCCGGCGGACATTGAAGCCGTTACGCTGAAATTTATGCCGACGGACCGCGGACTCAAGTTCATGAACGCCGCCCACCGCGCCCTGCTGCGCATTACCGGCGGGCGGGTGGGGCGGAGTTTCGGCAAGATGCCTGCGGTGGAGTTGACCACCGTCGGCCGCAAGACCGGGAAGGTGCACAGCGTCATGCTGACCGTCCCGGTGCGGGAAGGTGACACGCTCGTCGTGGTGGCCTCACGTGGTGGCGATGACCGCCACCCCGCGTGGTTCCTGAACCTGCAGGCCAACCCGGCGGTCCAACTGTCGCTGCAGGGAAACCCCGCGCAGTCCATGCGCGCCCACGTGGCAACCGCCGAGGAGCGGGCCCGTCTGTGGCCGAAAGTCACCGCCGCCTACAAGGGATACGCCGGCTACCAGAAGAAAACGGACCGCGAGATCCCTCTGGTTCTGCTCGACCCCACGACCTGACGCCGGCCACCGCCGGCAGAACACGGTTCGGTTGCAGTCCGGTACCGTGAGCCGATTCCACCCTTAACCTCGACCTCACCCTTATAGATTTGCGGATTCCGGGCGGGCGAGGTTGGGAGTGACGTGGACACTGACGATGCTGCGCTGCGCAAGTCCCGCACCCGACACCGCCCGCGGCGCGGGTGGATCGTGGCAACTCTGACGCTTCTCGTCTTGATGGGTGCGCCCGCCCCGTCGGCGACGGCCGAAGCGATCGTGCAACCGGTGGCCGCAGACCCGAGCGTCGTCCGCGCGTCCGACGGCATGTTCTACATGTACACGACCGCCGACGACTGGGGCGACGGCCAGGGCATGCACAACATGTCGATCTTCAAGTCCGCCGACCTCATGGATTGGATGTACCTCGGCGACGTCTTCCCCGACCGGCCCGCGTGGCACCCGGACGGCAAGCTCGCGTGGGCGCCGAACGTCCTCGAGTCCGACGGCCAGTTCAGCCTGTACTACTCGCTCTACGACGAGTCGAACCCGTGCATCGGTCTCGCCACCGCCGACCGGCCCACCGGACCGTGGACCGATCTGGGCCGCCCCGTGTTCTGCGCCCACGACGTCGGCGTGGGCGGCACCATCGACCCGTTCGTGTGGGACGACGGCACGACGAAGACGATGTTCGTCGGCAACTTCCAGGGCGTGCACGCCATCCCGCTCAGCCCGGACGGGACCGCGGCGGCCGGCGAACCCGTACGCGTCGCGGACGAGCGCTTCGAGGGCCCCTACGTCGAATTCCACGACGGCTACTACTACCTGTTCCTCTCCGCCGGCAACTGCTGCAACGGCGCCGACACCGCCTACCGCGTCCTCGTCGGCCGGTCGGAGTCGCTGACGGGGCCGTACCTCGACCGGAAGGGTCAGGACCTGAACGACGGCGGAGGGGCCCTCATCCTCGCCGGCAGCGAACCGTGGGCCGGACCGGGCCACAACACGGTGGTCTCCGACGACGCGGGCTCGGATTGGATCGTGTACCACGCCATTCCGCGCGACAACCGGGACCTGCCCAGCGGAGCCCGCCGGCGCGAAGGGATGATCGACCGGATCGTGTGGGCGAACGGCTGGCCCGAGGTCGGTGACGGTTCGCCCGCGTCGACCGGGCCGGCGAACCCCGACACCGACCTGCCGGTGCGGGTGACGTTGCGCGCCGATTCCGACACCACACTGCCCGCGGGCGGCGGCACCGTCGACACGACCATGCTCGTCGAGGCGCCCGACGACCGTCCCTACGCAGGGCAGGTGTGGGTCAGCGCGGTCTCCCCAGACGGCCAGACCAGCGATCCGTTCTTCGGGCCGATCGACGTCGACCTGCAGCCGGGTGAGGCCCTCGAGGAGGCCGTCGCGTACACGGTGCCGGGAGATGCGGTCGCGGGGACCTATTACGCCTACGCCTTCGCGGGCACCTTCCCCGACGAGACCGTCGAGTTCGGCACCGTTCACGCCGTCAAGTCCGGCGACGAGGCCAGGATCAGCCCCGTCCGCTCGGTGTCACTGCACCTCGGCACGGTCGCGCGCTGACGAGGCAGTCCAGTAAGGAACAACCGATTCGGTGTCCGATTCTCACTTCGACAACTGATTCCGCAATGTTTCTCGCCTATCGCTATTGAAATAGTGGCCAGCGTAGGTCAGGATGGGTGCCACGGTGACGTGCCTCACACGTCACCTTTCGGTCATTCCACCAACAAAGGTGCTCCATGCTGCAGACAGTGTTCGAGAAGAATCAACCGAACGCGAAGGTCGTCGACCATGCGCTCCTGCGCACCCGGTTGGCACCGTTCTGGATCGAGGACGTCGCCGACACCCCCACCTACCCGGCCGCCTCGGCCGACTCCGCGTACGACCTGGTGGTCGTCGGCGGCGGATACACCGGACTCTGGAGTGCTCTGCTCGCGAAACAGCGCCACCCCGACCTGTCCGTCGCGCTCGTGGAGGGCAAGACCATCGGATGGGCGGCATCCGGCCGTAACGGCGGGTTCGTCGAAGCCAGCCTGACCCACGGCAGCGAGAACGGACGTCGACGCTGGCCGGGAGAAATCGACACACTGGAGGTGCTCGGGCTCGAGAACCTCGACGCCATCGAGAAGACCGTCCACACCCTGGGGTTGGACTGCGATTTCGAACGGAACGGCGCGATCTCGGTCGCGATCGCCGATTACCAGGCGAAGGACGTGTTCGACACGCCGCCGAGCGCTACCACCACGGTGCTGGACGGGCCCGGGATGCGCGCGCAGGTGAACTCGCCGACGTATCTGGCCGGCGTGTGGGACAAGCAGTCCACGGCGCTGGTGCATCCGGCCAAGCTCGCCACCGAACTCGGCCGGGCCTGTGCGGAGCACGGTGTCGAGATGTTCGAGCACACCAAGGTCCTCGATCTCGTCCGCTCCCGATCGTCGTCCCGGGTCGGCGTTCGGACGGCGTCCGCGACCCTGTCGGCCGGCCGAGTGATCCTGGCAACCAATGCCTTTCCGTCCCTGCTGAAGCGGTACCGGCTGCACACGGTGCCGGTGTACGACTACGTGCTCATGACCGAACCGCTGTCCGACGCACAACTCGCGGAGGTGGGATGGTCTGCCCGGCAGGGCGTCGCCGACATGTCCAATCAGTTCCACTACTACCGGCTCACCCGCGACAACCGAATCCTCTGGGGCGGGTACGACGCGATCTACCATTTCGGGCGCGGAATGCATCATGACCTCGAAGACCGTCCCGAGTCCCACGCACGGCTGGCGAGCCACTTCTTCACGACGTTCCCGCAGCTCGAGGGCCTGGAGTTCACGCACAGGTGGGGCGGCGTCATCGACACGTCGACGCGCTTCTGCTCGTTCTTCGGTTCCGCCGCGAAGGGGCGGATCGCGTACGCGGCCGGCTTCACCGGTCTCGGTGTCGGCGCTTCCCGTTTCGCGGCGAACGTCATGCTCGACAAGGTGTCCGGTGAGACGACGGCGTTGACGGAGTTGGACTTGGTGAAGTCCATGCCCCTCCCCTTCCCGCCCGAACCGTTGGCGGCGGCCGGCATCAACGCCACCCGGTGGTCCCTCGATCGCGCCGATCATCAGGAAGGCCGGCGGAACCTGTTCCTCAAGGCTCTCGACGCGGTGGGATTGGGGTTCGACTCGTGATCGACCCCGCGACCGGGGTCGTCGCGTGGGAATCCGGACCGCACATCGAGGCTCGAACCGCCGATCTCGACTACCACCGCCTGCCGGACGAGCAGGCGATCGGCGACAGCGTGCCGATGGTCGGCGAACGAGTGCTCGGCGACTTCGCCGGTGTCACCGTCGGCGTGTGGGAGATCGAGCCCAGCGTCTCGTCCGACGTCGAGATCGACGAGGTGTTCGTGGTACTCAGCGGCGACGCGACAGTGCAGTTCGACGACGACACCCCCGATCTCGAACTCGGTCCCGGAAGTGTCGTCCACGTGCGGTCCGGGCAGAAGACCCGATGGATCGTGCGTGACACGCTGCGGAAGATCTTCATCGCCGCGCCGGCAACGTAACCGCGAAAACCACTACACCCCTTCATCACACCCACACGGGCACCTCTGCCCGCAGCCGCACACCTCGAGGGAGACTTGATGAGCATTGCCGAACCGCCACCCTTGAAGACCCAGCCCTCGACGACCCACGACCCGCTCGGCACCGCGAAGGGCCTCAACAGCGGCGCACTGGGATTGATCGGCAACACGGTGATCGGGCTGTCCTCGGTCGCGCCCGCCTACAGCCTCGCCGCGACACTGGGATACGTCGTCCTGGCCGTCGGCGACAAGGCACCGTCGATGTTCCTCGTCGCGTTCATCCCCATGTTGCTCACGGCGTTCGCCTACCGCGAGCTCAATCGGGACACCCCGGACTGCGGCACCTCGTTCACCTGGGGCACCAAGGCGTTCGGACCGTGGATCGGCTGGATGGCGGGGTGGGGACTCGCCGTCTCCGCGATCATCGTCCTCGCCAACACCGCGGAGATCGCGGCGATCTACCTGTTCGAGGTTCTCGGGTTGCACGCGGCAGCCGAGTCGCTCGCCGCGAAGGTGCTGCTGGGCTGCTTCTTCATCGCGGCCATGACCTACGTCAGCTTTCGCGGCATCCTCATCAGCGAACGCCTGCAGAACGTCCTGATCGCGGTACAGTTCACCGTCCTCATCGGGGTCAGCGTCCTCGCACTGTCGAAGGTGTTCGGCGGCACCGCCGGCCCGCAGGCAGTCACCCCGCAACTGGACTGGATCATTCCGACCGGTGTCTCGATGTCCAGCGCCGCACAGGCGATCATCCTGTGCATCTTCATCTACTGGGGGTGGGACGCCTGCCTGGCGGTCGGTGAGGAAACGAAGGATTCCGAGCGGACTCCCGGCCGCGCCGCAGTCTTGACCACGGTCATTCTCGTCGCCACGTACGTCCTCGTCGGATACGCGGTCCAGTCGTTCGCCGGGTTCGGGGACACCGGCATCGGCCTGAACAATCCCGAGAACGTCGACGACGTGCTGACCACGCTGGGCGGGCCGGTCGCCGGGCCGGTGGCAGCCTCGTTGCTGCTGCTGACGGTGTCGATCTCCGCGCTCTCCTCCACCCAGACCACCATCCTGCCGACGGCCCGCGGAACGTTGTCGATGGCGGTCTACGAGGCACTGCCGCGCCGGTTCTCCACCGTGCACCCCCGGTACATGACCCCCGGCTTCGGAACCCTGGTCATGGGAGCCGCGGCACTTCTGTTCTACCTGGTCCTGTCGTTCGCCAGCGCCAACGCCCTGCAGGATTCGGTGGCGTCGCTCGGACTCGCGGTCGCCTTCTACTACGGCATCACCGCCTACGCGTGCGTCTGGTACTTCCGCCGCACCCTCCTCGACTCGGCACGTAACCTGTTCATGCGCGGCATCTTTCCGCTGCTCGGTGCCCTCTGCATGACGTGGGCCTTCGTCCAGAGCGCCGTCGACATGCTGCGTCCCGACTACGGATTCACCGCATTCGGCCCGTTCGGGGGCGTGTTCGTTCTCGGCGTCGGAATGCTGGTGGTCGGAATCCCCCTGATGTTGCTGTGTTTCGCGACCGGCTCCCGGAACTTCTTCCGCGGACGCACCCTCACCGCCGACACCGAAGTGAAGGTGCCCGAATCGTGAGTACCCACGTCACCAGGAAGAGGCGATAGTTCCGAAATGTCCGAGCCGATTGTCTTCGACACGACGAGCAAGGGAGGATTCGACCATGTCTGAGCAGCCTGCCTCTCTCGATCCCGTGTCCAAGCAGATCATCGAGCAACTTCAGGAGGATGGACGACGGTCGTACTCGGCCATCGGCAAAGTCGTCGGATTGTCGGAAGCGGCTGTACGCCAACGCGTGCAGAAGCTGATCGACACCGGCGTCACGCAGATCGTCGCGGTCACCGACCCCGTTCAAGTGGGATTCTCACGTCAGGCCATGGTCGGGATCCGCTGCTCGGGGGACGTCACCGACATCGCCGCCCGGCTCGCGGACGTCGACGCCATCGACTACGTCGTGTTGACGGCAGGCGCGTACGACATCCTGGCCGAGATCGTGTGCGAGAACGACGACCACCTCCTGACCGTGCTCAACAAAGATATTCGCACTATTCCCGGTGTGCTCGGCACCGAGACGATGGTGTACCTGAAACTTGTCAAACAGCAATATGATTGGGGAACCCGATGACTACGGTTACCAACTCTTCGCCCACCACGGCGCACCTCGAGGCGGCCGCCCGCCGCCATCTGTGGGGGCATTTCTCCCGGCACGGGCAGAACATCACCCCGCCGATCATCACCCGCGGTGAGGGAGCCCGGATCTGGGACACCGCCGGCAAGAGCTACCTCGACGGGCTGTCCGGGTTGTTCGTCGTCCAGGCCGGACACGGCCGCACCGAGCTCGCCGAGGCCGCCGCCAAACAGGCCGAACAACTCGCATTCTTCCCACTCTGGTCCTACGCCACCCCACCGGCGATCGAACTCGCCGAACGCCTCGCCGGCTACGCCCCCGGCGACCTGAACCGGGTCTTCTTCACCACCGGCGGCGGCGAGGCCGTCGAAAGCGCCTGGAAACTGGCCAAACAGTACTTCAAAAAGGTCGGCAAACCCGGCAAACACAAGGTCATCTCCCGCTCCATCGCCTACCACGGCACCCCGCAGGGCGCCCTCGCCATCACCGGCATCCCCGCCCTGAAGGCCCCGTTCGAACCGCTCACCCCCGGCGCGTTCCGGGTCCCCAACACCAACATCTACCGCGCCCCCGAACCGCTCGGCTCCGACCCGAAAGCATTCGGGATCTGGGCCGCCGACCGGATCGCCGAGGCCATCGAATTCGAGGGCCCGGACACCGTCGCCGCCGTCTTCCTCGAACCGGTGCAAAACGCCGGCGGCTGCTTCCCACCCCCGCCCGGCTACTTCGAGCGGGTCCGGCAGATCTGCGACGACTACGACGTGCTGCTGGTCTCGGACGAGGTGATCTGCGCGTTCGGCCGGATCGGGTCGATGTTCGCCTGCGACGACTTCGGATACGTCCCCGACATCATCACCTGCGCCAAGGGCCTGACCTCCGGGTACTCCCCGATCGGGGCGATGATCGCCTCGGACCGGCTGTTCGAACCCTTCGCCGACGGCACGTCGATGTTCGCGCACGGCTACACCTTCGGCGGGCACCCCGTCTCGGCGGCGGTCGCGCTGGCGAACCTCGACATCTTCGAACGCGAGGGCCTCAACGCCCACGTCGCCGAGCAGGCACCGGCGTTCCGGGCCACCCTCGACAAGCTCACCGACCTACCCATGGTCGGGGACGTGCGCGGCGAGGGCTTCTTCTACGGCATCGAGCTGGTCAAGGACAAGACCACCAAGGAGTCGTTCACCGACGACGAGGCCGAACGGATCCTGCACGGATTCCTCTCCACCGCCCTGTTCGACGCCGGCCTGTACTGCCGCGCCGACGACCGCGGCGACCCGGTCATCCAACTCGCCCCACCCCTGATCTGCGGACAAGCCGAATTCGACGAAATCGAACACATCCTCCGCAGCGTCCTCACCGAAGCCTGGACCCTGCTGTGAACCACCAGGACCTTCCCGGGATGTACGTCGGCGGCCGCTACCGGGACGGCCGAGCGGCCGAGCGGTACGAGGTGCTCGATCCGGCCACGGGCGAGGTGATCTCCTCCCGCACCGAGGCGTCGGTGGACGACGTCGACGACGCGGTCGCCACCGCGAAGACCGCCTACGCGGAATGGTCGACGACGAGCCCGGGCGAGCGTTCCGCCGTCCTGACTCGATGGGCCGCCGAGCTCACGGAGATGTCCGACGACATCGCACGCACCGAAACCCGGCAGACGGGCAAACCGATCAAACTGTCGACCGAGTTCGACGTTCCCGGGTCGATCGACAACGTGTCGTTCTTCGCCGGCGCGGCCCGCAACCTGGAGGGAAAGGCGTCGGGCGAGTACTCCCCCGACCACACGTCCACCATCCGCCGTGAACCCGTCGGGGTGATCGGCTCGATCGCGCCGTGGAACTATCCGCTGCAGATGGCGGCGTGGAAGGTCCTGCCCGCGGTCGCCGCAGGCAACACCATCGTGCTCAAACCGGCGGAGATCACTCCCCTCACGTCGCTGCTGTTCGCGGAGGCCGCGTCCCGAGCCGGAATGCCGGACGGCGTCGTCAACGTGATCACCGGCCGCGGCGTGACGACCGGCTCGTCGCTGGTGTCGCACCGGGACGTGAGCATGGTGAGTTTCACCGGCTCGACACCCGTGGGACGGCAGATCGCGGGCGCCGCGGCGGGCAAACGACTCCACCTGGAACTGGGCGGGAAGGCCCCCTTCCTGGTGTTCGACGACGCCGATCTCGAGGCCGCGATCAACGGAGCCGTCGCCGGTGCCCTCATCAACTCGGGCCAGGATTGCACCGCGGCCACCCGCGCCTACGTGCAGCGTCCGCTGTACGACGACTTCGTCGCGGGAGTGGCATCGCTGATGGACACCGTCCGACTCGGTGACCCGTCCGATCCCGGCACCGACATGGGTCCGTTGGTGTCGCGGCGACAACAGCAGCACGTCGCCGGGTTCATCGAACGCGCCCGCGACACCGGGGCGAAGATCGTCCGCGGCGGATCCGTCCCCGGGGGCGACCTCGCGTCCGGCTTCTACTACGAGCCGACGCTCGTCGTGGGTGCCGACCAGTCCAGTGAGATCGTGCAGCGGGAGATCTTCGGCCCGGTTCTCGTCGTCCTGCCGTTCGAAAACGATCCGGACGGAATCGCGCTCGCCAACGACACCGACTTCGGGCTGGCGGCGTCCGCGTGGACACGGGACCTGTACCGGGCCCAGACCGCCTCCCGCGACATCGCCGCGGGCTGTGTCTGGATCAACGACCACATCCCGATCATCAGCGAGATGCCCCACGGCGGGTACAAGGCGTCCGGTTACGGCAAGGACATGTCGACGTACTCGCTCGACGAGTACACCAACGTCAAGCACGTCATGTCCGACATCACCGGCACCGCCAGGAAGGACTGGCACCGGACGGTGTTCGGCGACCGAGGATAAGTCCGGTCGCCGGGGCGGCAACAGGTGTTCCGCCCCGGCGACCGCGGCAGTTCTGCCGAGTCGCGCCCCCGCGCGCGACTACGCTGACGAACAGGCGCGTTCGCTTCGGCTGAAAGGCAGAGACGATGCATGTGACTCCGTTCGCCTGGACTGTGACGATCGTGGTGATCGTCGCTCTGCTCGCGTTCGACTACTTCTTCCACGTACGCCATGCGCACATCCCGACGCTGAAGGAAGCGGCGATCTGGTCGTCGATCTACATCGGGCTCGCGCTGCTCTTCGGTGTCGCCGTGCTGATCTTCGGCGGCGTCGACATGGGCACGGAGTACTTCGCCGGCTACGTCACGGAGAAGGCGCTGTCGGTCGACAACCTCTTCGTGTTCCTCATCATCATGTCCAGCTTCCGGGTGCCGCGCGAAGACCAGCAGAAGGTCCTGCTGTTCGGCATCGTGTTCTCGATCTTCGCCCGCACCGCGTTCATCTTCCTCGGCGCCGCGCTCATCAACTCGTTCGCCTGGATTTTCTACTTCTTCGGCCTCATCCTGCTGATCACCGCCGGGAACCTGCTGCGGCCCGAGACCGAGGAGTCGCACTCGGCCGACAACTTCATCATCCGGATCGCGAAGAAGTTCATGCACACCACCGAGCACTACGACGGCGACAAACTCTTCACCGTCGAGAACGGCAAGCGGGCGATGACGCCGATGCTGCTGGTGATGGTCGCGATCGGCGGCACCGACATCCTGTTCGCGCTCGACTCCATCCCCGCGATCTTCGGCCTCACCCAGAACGTCTTCGTCGTCTTCACCGCCACCGTGTTCTCGCTGATGGGTCTGCGTCAGCTGTACTTCCTTCTCGACGGGCTCCTCGACCGCCTCATCTACCTGTCGTTCGGACTGGCCGCGATCCTCGCGTTCATCGGGGTCAAACTGATCCTGCATGCGCTGCACGAGAACAACCTGCCGTTCGTCAACGACGGCGAACCCGTGAACGTCATCGAAATCAGCACCTTCGTGTCGCTCGGCGTCATCATCGGCATCCTCGTCATCACCGTGATCGCGTCGCTCACCAGCAAGAAGGGCAGGGCACAGTCCGCGATCGCCGGCGCCCGGCGGCACGCGATCAACTACCTCGACCTCGACTACACCGCCGACCTGGCGGAGCGCGAACGCATGTACGACAAGTTGTTGAACGAGGAGGAGCAACTCAAGAAGCTCGACCCGAAGTTCAAGAAGATGGTCCGCGAAGAAACCGCACTGATGGACCTCATCAAACGCTCCCACCAGGAGCACGACGCGTTCCTCAAACAAAGCTAGGTGGACTCAGCGAAGCGCCCACCGAATCGGCGGGCGCTTCTCTGACTCGTGCCCCATCCCCATGAAGGCACGCGCCGCGACTACCTCCTCCTCATCCGCATTCCGCCGTCCGCCATTCCCATGGCGGTGATACCGAGACCCAGCAGACAGACGACGATGCCGCAGACCACGTTCGACCAGATCATTCCCGCCGTGGTGGTTACTCCGACGACCAGCCACGGGCTGACGATCATCCACAGACCCAGCAGCGGCGCGACGAACGCCATGCCGTGCGTGCGTGAGTAGGCCGACGTGAAACCGACGGCGAGCAGTGCCACCGCAACACCCGACAGCAGGTTGCACATCGCCAGGCCCGACTGGCTCGCGAACCCGACAATCCACGGCGACGCCGCCATGTAGAGGCCAGCCATGAACATCAGGCCCTCGGTGACCTGCGTCATCGGCTGTTCCGAGACTCGGTCGTAGCGAGCCCGCAACTCGGCGATATCAGGGTGTCTCTCGATCGACATACCTGGTGTCGTCATCACCCACCTCCTTGAAAAGAGAACCAATCCCTACCGAAGGGGGTGCCCCGAACTCCATACCGCAAACCAGTGATGACCAGGTAATTTTTCCGATTTCCGCTACCGACCAGTCCCCACGGACCGCAGGCGATCCGCTGCCCTTGGGCAAGCGTCCAGGGGACGGGCATACTCGATGTGTGTGGTGGATTGCCTGGGTCGTGCTCGCGTGGATAGCACTGTCGGTGCCGCTCGCGATCCTCATCGGGAAGGCGATTCGGCAGAAAGACCTGCACGAACTGCCCGCCAAAGAGGATGCGACGAGAAAGAACGACCCTCCCGACCGTACGGTCGCGTGACCGCGCCCCAGCGGGTGCGGTCCCGGTGCAGCTTGGAAGAATGAGGGGATGGCGCTGCCCTTCTATCCCCTCGTGTTCATGAACCTGTTGTTTGCGGCGACCACACTGTGCCTTGCACGACCCTCCCGCCTGTCCGCCGCAGCCACCGTCGGCGCCGCCGTGCTCTGGTTGTTCGGCAACGGACCACTCGAGGGTCAAGTCCTCTGGGAATTCGACGCCACGCACGGCCTCACGGTGTCCGATCTGCTCTCCGTTGCCGCCGTCGCCGTCGCGGTCTGGACGTTCACGACCATCGGTGACCGGCCGTGGGCTCGGCGAACCGGGAGACGCCGCCGAACGCTGTTCCGTGTCCGGTACTGATCGGCTATTCGCCTCTCAATGCCGCCCCCACCACGCGCAGCACGCGCGGTGACGTCATGTGCCAGTGCGCACTGTCGACGAGGCGGTTCCGGACGGCGCCCGCCACATAGGGCTCCCAACTCACTGCCGCCGCCGAACCCGAGGGATCGTCGCGCCCGGCGGTGAAGAACGCGACGTCGCCCCGGAAGACACCGGGGGTGTGGCGATCGAGCAGCGCGCAGTTGTGTGCAGCACTCTCGATCAGCCTGTGGAGTTGGTCGCGGCTGAGAACGGCCGTGGGGCTGCCCGTCACCGCCAGTAGGTCCACCGCCGATTCGGGTGTCATGTCCGCGACGGCCGCCGGCACGTCCCCCTCGACGCCGATTCCCGCCAGCAGGTCGCTCACGCTCACCGGCATCTCGGTGTCCCTCGGATCCGGTTGATGCGCGTAGCTGTCGAGCATCACGAGGGTCGCGACCTCTGCACCCGCTACCTGGAGTTGCACCGCGACCGCATGCGCGAGGACTCCGCCGAGCGACCAACCCAGCAGTTCGTACGGCCCGCGAGTCTGGATCCTGCGGATCTCCTCCACGTACCGCGCGGCCAGGCCGTCGATCGACGCCGGCAGCGTGGCGTCGCCGGTAACCGACGGCGACTGAAGGCCGTAGATCGGCCGATCGGGATCGATCCTGGACGTCAGACCCGTGTAGCACCAGGCGAGCCCCACGATCGGGTGGATGCAGAACAGCGGCCGCCCCTCCCCTGCCGTCCTGATGGGGAAAAGCACGTCAAGCGCCCCGTCACGTTGTCGATCGGCCGAACTCAGCCGTTCCGCGATCGAACTCGGGGTCGGATCCGTCATCACCATCTGCAGCGGAACCGCCACACCCGTGGACGCCTCGAGGGCACTCACCACACGCACCGCCATCAGAGAGGTGCCACCCAGTTCGAAGAAGTTGTCGTCCGCACCCACCCTCTCGACACCCAGCAGCTCCGCGAACGCGGTGGCCACCGCAACCTCGGTGTCCGTCACCGGGGCGCGGAACGCCCGTGGTTCGAACCGCGGCGTCGGAAGCGCACGCCTGTCGAGCTTCCCGGCCGACGCCAAGGGCAGCTCGTCCAGAATCATGATCTGCGACGGCACCATGTAGGCGGGTAGCCGTTCTCGAGCAGACGCCGTCAGATCGTGAGTATCGATACCCCGGCCGCGCTCGGCCGCGACGTAACCGACGAGCCGGTCGCCTCCACGCTCGTCCGAGATCAGCGCCACCGCGGCTTGGGACACCCCCGCCGCCGCCTCCAACACCGACTCGATCTCCCGCAGTTCGATTCGCAGGCCACGCAGCTTGACCTGGAGGTCGGTTCGGCCCAGATACACCAGCTGACCCGTTCGGGTCCACTTGACGAGATCACCTGTGCGGTAAAGGCGTTCCCCGTGCCGGCCGAACGGGTCGGACACGAATCGTTCCGCGGTGAGCTCGCTGCGTCCCACATAGCCGCGGGCGAGTTGGTCGCCGCCGAGATAGAGCTCTCCGGCCACACCCACGGGAACCGGATTCAGCCGTGCGTCCAGCACGTAGGCCCGGGTGTTCCACACCGGCGCACCGATCGGCACGCGCGTATCCACGGATTTGCCCAGCCGGAAGGCTGTCGTGCTGATCGCCGCCTCGGTGGGACCATACGTATTGTGGAATGCGCTCGGACGGAGCGCGATCACGTCCTCCGCGAGCTCGGACGACATCTCCTCGCCGCCCACATAGAGGTGTCGTAGCGAGGACAGGGCCTCCCCCTCACCCATCGCGAGGAACGCGGCCAGTACCGACGGCACGAAATGCATCATGGTGATCCGGTGCTCGCGGATGACGGTCGCCAGATAGTCGAGGTCGCGATGCCCGCCGGGCCGCGTCACCACCAGTTGGGCACCCACGATCAGGGGCAGGAAGACCTCCCACACCGACACATCGAATGTGTACGGAGCCTTGAGCACTCCGCGGTCGTCGGCGGTGACCTCGTACTCCTCGGCGAGCCAGCGAAGCTGATTCACGATTGCGGCGTGGCTGACGGTCACGCCCTTGGGGCGTCCCGTCGATCCCGACGTGAAGAGAACGTAGGCGGTGTTCTGCGGCCGCAGCGGGCGCACCCGGTCGGCATCGCAGATCGGGTGCGAACCGAACCCGGACAGATCGACGGTGTCGATGTCGACGTGTGCGATACCGGCAGGCAAGGACGCCCGGGTCCACGACGTGGTCAACACCAGCTCCGCCGCGGCGGAGCTCAGCACGTCCTCGATACGCTCTGCCGGGTGGTCGGGGTCGAGAGGCACGTAGCCGCCACCGGCCCGGAGGACGGCGCACATTCCGACGATCATGTCCGGCGAACGCTCGAACGCAAGCGCGACAAGGGAATCCGGTCCTACTCCGCGCTCGACGAGCAGCCTCGCCAGGCGGTTGACACGTAGGTCCAGTTCGCCGTACGTCAACGACTCGCCCTCGAAGACGACGGCAACAGCACCCGAGGCGCGGGCCACCTGGGCATCGAGAAGATCGACCAGTGTCGCTGCGCGCAGCTCCACGTCCGTCGAATTCCACGTGTCCAGCATCTGGACGGTCTCGTCGTCCGTCAGCAGGGACAGATCGCAGACGCGACGACCCGGTTGCGTTGCGAAAGCCTCGGCGACGCGCACCAACCCCCATGCGAACCGATCCGCCGTGTCCGAATCGAACAGCTCGGTGGAGTAGGTGAGAGTCCCCGAGACACCGGCAGGGTCACCGTTCTCGTCGTAGCTGTCCGAGAGGGAGAAGTCGAGGTCGAATTTGGTGACCTGCGCATCGATCTCGAGCGGCGCAATGGTCAGTCCCGGCAGTTCCAGCGCCGCCGCGGCCTGGTTCTGAAACGCGAGCATGACCTGGAACAACGACGAATATGATTGCGAACGTGCTGGATTCAGAATCTCGACCAGCCGCTCGAACGGAACCTCCGCGTGGGCCATCGCCCCGAGATCGGTCTCCCGCACCTCTTCCAGAACGTCGAGAAGGGAGGCGCCGGGATCCACCTCGGTGCGCAGCACGAGCGTATTGACGAACATCCCGACCACGTCGTCGAGCACCCGTTCACCGCGGCCCGCGACCGGAGTGCCGATCACGATGTCCGACGTGCCCGTGACGCGCGCCAGCAACACCGCCAGAGCGGCGTGCATCACCATGAACAGGGTCGTATTATGTTGTTGTGCAATATCACCGAGACGCCGATGCGTGTCGGCACCGATGGTCACGGGGACGACGGCACCCGAATTGGTGCGCGTCGCGGGTCGAGGGCGATCGGTCGGTAGCTCGAGGAACTCGGGAATACCCGCGAGTCTGCGCGTCCAGTAGTCGAACTGCGTCGCCGCCAGGGACTCGGGGTCATCTTCATCGCCCAGTACCTCGCGCTGCCACAGCGCGAAATCGGCGTACTGAACCTCGAGCGGTGTCCACCCGGGACGGTCGCCCCTCGCCCGCGCCAGGTACGCCGTCGCCACATCCCGCGCCAGCGGTGCCATGGAGAAGCCGTCCGCGCTGATGTGATGGACCACCACGACCAGGATCAGGTCGTTGTCACTCACCCGCAGAAGTCGCCCACGAATCGGGACCGATGCCGAGACGTCGAATCCTCGTGCGACGACCGAGAGGACGTGGGCGTCGACAGCGTCTTCGGCGACGATTGCCGGGGACAGATCCAACTCCACAGTTTCCGCGGGCACCACGATCTGCACCGGCTCGCCGTCGTGTTCCGGGAACACCGTCCGGAGAGATTCGTGCCGTTCCAGCACGTCGTGCACCGCCTGCTGCAGTGCGGGCACGTTCAGGTCTCCGGTCAAACGCACGCCCAGGGGCATGTTGTACGCCGGCGATGCCGGGTCGAAGCGGCTCAGGAACCACATCCGTTGCTGCGCCGGAGACAGGGGAATACGGTCCGGTCGAGGCTGCCTCGACAGGACCGGGCGGTTACCCGTGCCCACCACCGAAGACACCTGCTCGGCCAGCGCTTCCACCGTCGACGCCTCGAACAGCATCCGAACCGGCACGTGCGCATTCAGCGCCTCACCCAATCGGGCGGCCGCCTGCGTCGCGATCAGCGAGTTACCGCCCAGTGCGAAGAATTCGTCGTCGAGCCCGACCTGTTCCACCGCGAGCACCTCGGCGAAGACGGCGACGACGGCGTCCTGCACCGGCGACACGGGTGCCCGGAAGACCCTCGACTCGAGTACCGGCGCCGGCAACGCCTTCACGTCGATCTTCCCCGAGGGGTTGAGAGGAAATGCGTCGAGCACCACGACTGCGGCAGGCACCAGGTACGACGGCAACACGTCTTCGAGCCTCTTGCGCAACAACTCGACGTCGAGGGACCCGCGGGGCACGACATACGACACCAACGCGTCGGCACCGGCCGCGTTGGGCCGGGCCACCGTGATCGCACCGTCGACGTCGGCGACCCGGGTGATCACCGCGTCGACCTCCCCCGGTTCGATGCGGACGCCACGAATCTTCACCTGCCGGTCCACACGCGCGATGAACTGCAGATTGTCGTCGGCGCGGCGATGCACCAGGTCGCCGGTGCGGTACATGCGAGTACCGCCCGCGCCCGCAACGAATCGCACCGCGGTCCGCCCGGGATCACCGACGTAGCCGCGCGCCAGCCCGGAACCGGACAGATACAGCTCGCCGATCGCACCGACGGGGACCGGGCGCAACCGGTCGTCGAGCACCCGACCGCTGGTGCCGGAAATCGGTCCACCGATGGTCACGTGGCCGTCGACCGCGGCGAGGGTCGCGACGACGGTCGACTCCGTCGGCCCGTACGCATTGAGCATCCGCCTGCCGTCGCTCCATGCGGCGGCAAGATCCGGATGCAGAGCTTCCCCGCCAACCGCGACGACGTCGATGTGGTCGAGCCCGTCCGTGCTCAGGGATGCCAGCACTGCCGGCGTCGAAAGGTAGTGGCTCACCTGGTGTTCCACGAGCACTCGGTGCAGGTCCGGTCCCGCATACACCTCGGCGGGGGCGACCACCAGGCAGGCGCCCGAGCCGAACGCGAGCAGCGCTTCGAGGAGCGCGGCGTCGAAGGTGGGGTTGTAGGCGTGGAGCACCCGTGAGTCCGACGTGACCGCATACCGACGCACCGCTTCCTCGGTCAGCGAGGACACACCGCGGTGGGGCACCATCACTCCCTTGGGTGTGCCGGTGGAACCCGACGTGTAGATGATGTATGCCACCTCGTCCGGATGCACCGGAACATTGACCGGAGCAACATCGTCCAGATATTCACCCGCGGTGATCGGCAGCCACGCGATCCGGGAACCGCCCACCGACATTTCCCCGACGCCGACACCCACGTCGGCCTCGGTCAGCACCCTCTCCAGACGCTCCGCCGGATGGGTCGGGTCCACCGGGACGAAGGCCGCACCGGTCTTGGTGATGGCCCACAGCGCGATCATGAAATCCACCGACCGCGGCAGGGCGAGCGCGATCACGCGACCCGGCCGCGCGCCTGCGTCGATCAGGACCCGCGCCAGCGCATCGGATCGCGCGTCGAGGTCACGGTAGGTGAGGGTCACGGCACCGTCGGAGAGTGCCGGCGCATCCGGGAAGGCGCGGGCAGTGCCGGTCAGAATCTCGGAAAGGGTTCTCGGTTCGGAAGGCTCACCGCCGTCGAGGACTGCGCCGGCAGCGAGGCCGATGCTGCCGACGTCGATCTCGGGGCGGTCGGTGACGACGGCCAGCACGTCCACGAACAATTCGGCCAGCGATCGCACCGTCGCGGCGTCGAACAGCGACGGCGTGTAGGTGACGACACCGTCCACTCCCACGGGATCGTGGTCCGACCAGCGTTCCGAGTATGTGAACGCAAGATCGAACGGCGTCGGAGTGGTGCCGTGCTCCGAGGTCGGCGCGAGGGCGAGCGACACCTGCGGTCGCTCGCCACCGAGCAGGTCGGCCAGGGCCTCGATCGGCACGTCCGCGTCCTGGAAAGCCGCAACATCGAAGCTGCGGACCTGCTCGAGGACTTCGAGGAACGACATGTCCGGGGTGACGCGGGCCCGCAGCGCCACCATGTGGGCCCGATCTCGCGTCAGCCCCGCATTGCCGCCGATGACGATGTCGCGGTGAACGCCGATGCGTGCGAGCAGGATTGCGAGAGTTGCCCGCAACACCGTGAACAGCGTCACGCTCTGCTCGCGCGCCAACCGCAGGGCCGCCTCGTGGTGATCGGAGCCGATCGCGAACTCGTGCACGCAGTCCGACGGGGAAATAGCTCCCCCGACTACCCGATCGGTCGGCACCGGCGACGACGACCCGACGCCGCGCAACGCCCGCTGCCACCGGGCGAGGCTGCTGTCCCCGGATGTCCCCGGTAGCCGCTCCAGTCGCCCGTCGAGATACCGTGCTCGGTCCCCGGTTCGGTACATCCGCACTCCCCCAGTTCCCTCCGTCCCCTCGGGCACGAACGGGTCTGCCACGAATCTTTCGGCCGTGGCCCCGGGCCGACGGTGGAATCCTCGGGCAACCTGCTGCCCTCCCACATACAGTTCCCCGACCGTGCCGGGCGGGACGGGCCGCAACGCCCGGTCCAGCACGTAGATGCGGGACCCGGCATTCAGCTCGGTCGGTTGCGCAGGCTCGCGGTCCCGTCGATCGTGCCCCACCGTCCCACCCTCGACGAGGGGATTCCAGATGTCCGCCACGATGGCGTCGCAGTCGTTGCCCGACCATGCCAGCATATTCGCGTGGGTCACCGCGACCGCCTCCGAGCCCACAGGGCAGAGCACATAGGCAACGCGGTCGGGGTGAATCGGTTCCGACTCCGACGCCATGGCGTCGCGGTCGTCATCGTTGTTCAGCTCGACATCGTCCAGTAGCACGGTCGGGTACCCGCCGTGCGGGATCGCTCGCGCATCCGCACGACTGAGGAGCAGCAGTGTCGGCACCACGTCGGCCAGCATGTACCGGATGCGTTCGGTGGGGTGGTCGGTACTCAGCGGCAGGCAGGTTGCGCCCGCCCGCAGCACGGCGATGTGCGCAACGACCGTGTCGACCGGATTCGACAGTCCGACAGCGACAATGCTCGATTCTCCGATCCCGGAGGCCGTCAGCGTTCGCGCGAGACGGTCGGAGCGACGGTCGACCTCGGCATAGGAGAGCACCTCCCCACCGCTGCTGACGGCCGCGGCGTCCGGGCGGTCGGCCACTCGTCGCTGGAACACCTCGGGCAACGACATGTCCTGGTGCGTTGAATCCCTCGGTCCACCGATGGCTCCGGCCCGCTCGTTCGGGGTCAGCAGGTCGATCGAACTCAACGCAACACCGGGGTTATCGGCGACCACCACGAAGAGCCGGTGCAGCCGCTGCGTCCATTGTTCCACGGTCTCTCGTTCGAAACACGTTGCTGCGTAACGCATTACCCCCTCGATCCGGTCGCCGTGGCCGTCGACCCGACCGCGCAGCGATACCACCAGATCCATGCCGTCGAACTCCCGCTCCGGGTCCGCTTCCACCGACAGCGTCACCTGGAAGAGCGGGTGACGATCCGGCGAAAGCTCTTGCCCGACAGCATCGACCACCTGCGCGAACGGGACCGCACCGTGCGCGCGTGCGGCCTGCTCGGCGCGGTGGGTTTCGACCAGGAACTCCTCGAACGTCAGGCGTGGATCCAGTCTGCTGCGCAGCACCAGAGGCTCGGAATCGTGACCGTCCCGTCCGTCGGGGCAGTCCGACAGGACCGCTCCGACGGCGAGGTCGTCCTCACCGCTCACGACGGACAACAACACCGCCACGGCCGCGTGAACGACCGTGAAGAGCGAGACGTCGTGCCGGACCGCCAGCTGGTGCACATCCCGGCACAGTGCGGGATCCACGGTGAACGGAACCGCACCGGTGAGCGCCCCGGAGTTCACCGAGACTTCGTGGTCCACCGGCAACGGCAGAGAACGCGGCAGACCCCTGAGCTGCCTTGTCCAATAGCGTAACTCGCGTTCGTACGGCGCGGGAATCGGCAACGCGGATCGATCGACCTTGCCGCTGGGGGTGAGCGGTACCGCATCGAGAACTGTGACCGTAGAGGGCACCATGTACGCCGGCAGCCGCTCGGCCACGCCGGCGAGAACGTCGTCGGGATCCAGGCCGGTGCCGTGAACGTAACCGTCGACCACCAACTCGCCGTCCCGGTCGTGTGCCACGGCGATGGCCGTGTCGACGCCCGGATGCCGACCGAGGATCGCGGTGATCTCACCCAGTTCGACCCGGAATCCATGGATCTTCACCTGATCGTCGGCCCGGTCCACGAATTCCAACTCGTGGTCCTTCGACCACCGGACGAGATCGCCCGTCCGATACATGCGTCGCAGATCGGTCGCGAACGGATTGGCGACGAAGCGAGTCGCGCTCGCACCCGGCCGCTCCAGGTATCCGCGGCCCACCCCCGGGCCGGACAGGTACAACTCGCCCACCACTCCGGCCGGCACCGGCTGCAGGAAACGGTCCAGCACCACTGCGGACACACCCTCGATCGGTCGCCCGATCGTGGTGCGGGAACCGGGGACGAGTGCTTCGGTGGCCGTGGCCCACACAGTCACTTCCGTCGGACCGTACAGGTTCAGCACGGTGCGGTCGACGCCCCACCGCGCCACCAGGTCCGGCGGGCAGACCTCCCCCGCGACGGCGAGTACCTCGAGGTCGGTCAATCCAGCCGGATCCATCTGCGCCGGGACGGCCGGTGTGGTGGTCCAGTGGGTGATCCGCTCACGCCGCAGCAGGTCGGCCAGCGCTTTCCCTCCGCGCACCGCCGGCGGCGCGATCACCAACGTCGCGCCCGCCGTGACCGCGACCAGCAACTCGTGAATCGAGGCGTCATAGGAGGGCGACGCGCACATCAGCACTCGCGAGCGGGAATCTGCGGAGTAGAGACGACGCAATGCGGCGGCGTGATTCGCGAGTCCCCGATGAGGCATGGTGATACCGCGTGGCGCCCCCACCGAGCCGGACGTGTAGATGACATACGCCGCGTTGTCCAGCCTGATCGGGTGTGCCAGTTCTGCATCGGCGATCGGTGTGCCGTCCCCCGGTGCATCGGCCACATCCACCCACTCGACACCAGGAGGCACCACCTCCGGTTCCGTTGCGACAGCGATGGTGACACCTGATTCGTCGATCATGTGCGCGATGCGTTCGGCCGGGTAGCCCGGATCCACCGGGACGAACGCCGCGCCGCAACGCGCGACGGCCCACACCGCGACCACCTGTTCGATCGAGCGGGGCAGCATCAACGCAACGCGGTTGCCGACACCCACACCCTGTGCGAGCAGTCTGCGCGCGAGCCGGTTCGATCGCTCGTGCAGAGCGCGGTATGTCATCTCGACATCGCCGCAGCGGACCGCAACCGTGTCGGAATCCGCTGTCTGGTCGAACATGTCCGGAAGGGTGAGCGGAGACACCGAGGGAGGGCCGGTGAGAGGGGCCAGCGCCTCGAGTTCGTCGTCGGTGAGCAGCGGCAGGCTGCCGACCGCCGCGTCGGCGTCCGCACCGACGAAGCCGCCCAGATACTCCAGAAATCTCTCGTGGTGTCCCACCAGTTCGTTCCGCTCGTACACCGCCGGGTTGCCCTCGAAGTCCACGCGGACGTTCTGACCGGCGGCACCCGGATAGATCGCCACCGCAAGGTCGTCGACCGGGCCGGCGGTGAGAACGTTCAGTTCACCGAGTACGTCACCCCACCACGTTTCGGTGTGGAACATCATGATGTTGACCATCGGCCCGAAGCCGCGGCCGACGCGGGAGGTCGACCGCATGTCGTGGAGGATGTCCTCGTACCGGAAGCGTTGATGTCGCAGCGCACCGGTGAGTTCCAACTGGACACGACGCACCAGGTCGTGGGTAGTCCCGTGCGCATCCACCGCGATCCGGAGCGGAACGATATTGGCCACACTGCCGCCCGAACGGCGCGCGCCCGCGGTGGTGCGAGCAGACACCGGGAGACTCAGCACGACATCCGAATTGCCCGTCATCCGGGCGAGAAATGCGGCGAACGCCGCGACCACGATCGGTACCTCGAACGAATTCCACTCTCGAGCGAGCGCTTCCAGGTCGTCGACGACACCGGGATCCATCACCTTGCCGGCGAGCAACGACACAGCCGACGGGGCGCTCCCCCGGTCGGTCAGACGTGAGGGCTCGGGCAGGTTCGCTGTTCGTTCGGCCCAGTACTCTCGGTCGATCTCGAATCGGCGGGACCGCGGGTACGCATCCTCGGCCTCGTACAGTTCGCGTAGTGGCAGCGCCTTCGACGCGGGAGCTTCCGTGCGCTCGACTGCGTGCGTGTAGAGCTCGGCTACGCGATTCATCAGCACCATGGCGCCGTAGCCGTCGAGGATCAGGTGGTGCGCGAAGGTGGTGAGAAAGTAGTGGTCACGGCCGACGTGCAGCAATGTCGCCGAAATCAGCCGGTCCCGGTACACCGACATGGGGCGGCGTCGCCGCTCGTCCATCCACCGGTGCGCCTCCGCCACCGGATCTTCACGGGACCGCAGATCGACGTAGGCGAGTTCGTCGTCGATCGTCTCGTCGGCCAACTGGTACGGCTCACCCGCGTAGTCGACGATCCGTACCCCAGGTGACTCGATGTCGAACGAGCCCTGCTCGGACGCCCACTTCAACGCCCCGACGTCCACAGGCCCGCGAAGCTCGACATACTGCGCGACGAGAATGGGGACGTTCGGTTCCAACTGCTGCGCGAACCACAGTCCCTTTTGGGCATGCGAGAGCGGGAACGCACGTGAATCCACTTCACCTGCAGTCTTGCGCGGGAACCCCGAGCCCACTATCTGTCCCCCGATCTACAACTTTGACGAACTGCCCGAATGCGGGCCGTATACGTATGGGTGTTGCAGAAGAAATCGTTACGGTGACCCTACTCGCAGTCCCAGCTCGTTCGCAGCGCTCGTCGGGCGGGTGCCCGTGCCACCACCGAACAGGAACATGACGGCGCTTACCCTTACTCTTTGATAGCCGGAAACAGACACGGACAGAGGAGGATACGGCAGGTGCCGCAGGTCTGCGAACTGCGCTGGAAACGGGAAGTCGGCAGCGGAAACCGCCGTCATGACACGACCAGCAGTCGTCCTGCGCATTCCTCCCGCGACCGGCAGTTCAGCTACGCGACCAGAAACCTTATCCTCGATAGCTAGGAGCAGACCTGAATGGACGCGAAGTCGCCCAACAACTCCCACAGCGACGGTTCGACATCCGCTGAGGCACCGATGGAACCGCGCCGATGGACCGTTCGACGGCGGGTACTCACCGGTGTGGGCATTGCCGCCTTCGCCGTGGTCGCATGGTTCGGCTTCTCGGCCTGGCAGGTCCAGCACAACCTCACCGGCGCTCGGGACAACGCGCAGCTCGCCAAGGACTCACTGCTCGACGGCGACACGGCAGGAGCCCAGCGAGCGGCGGCCGAAGCCAGGGAACGGGCCGCAGGCGCACAGGACAACCTGCACTCGGTCCCCTGGAGTTCCCTGGCGGCCGTTCCCGGGCTGGGAGCCCCGTTCGAATCGGCGCAACAGATGTCCGACGTCGTGGTCGGGCTCACTCGTGACGTTCTCACACCCGCAGTCGACGTCGGTGTCGCGTTGTCACCCCGGGATCTGATCGGCGAAGGCGGCAGCGTGCAACTCCAGCCGCTGCGCGACGCGGCCCCGGCGCTGCAGGAGACGTCGACTGCAGCGCGGAACCTGGCAACTCAGGCGCAGGGCATTCGAGGCGCGGGATACCTCGGCCTGGTGGACGATGCGCGGACCGAGCTACAGAATCAGACCGACGACGTGGCAAAACTTCTGGAGAACACGACGATCGGCGCCAAAGTACTTCCGGCGATGCTGGGCCTCGACGGACCGCGAAGCTATTTTCTCGCGTTTCAGACCAACGCGGAGGCACGCGCCACCGGCGGACTCGTCGGCGGTTACAGCGTCATCCGGGCCAGCGACGGAAAACTGGGCATCGAGAAGCTCGGCAAGAACACCGAAGTGTCCTACGACAAGCGACCTCTCGATCTCGGCCCCGATTACAAGAGCATGTACGGCAACTACAATCCGTCGGTCGACATCCGCAACAGCAACCTGAGCTCCCACTTCCCCTACGCGGGCCGGATCTGGCAATCGATGTGGGCGCAGGAGTCGGGTGAGCGGGTGGACGGAGCGATCGCGACGGATCCTGTGGCACTGAGCTACGTCCTGGCCGCCGTCGGCCCGGTCACCCTGCCCGATGGGGAGGTCGTCGATGCCGGCAACGTCGTGGAACTGACCGAATCAACCGCCTACACCCGATTCATCACCGACGAGGCCAATTACACCGCCGACAACGCCGACCGCAAGGAATACCTGCAGACCATCGCCGGGAAGGTCGTCGAAAAGATGACCGGCAAGATCGAATCGCCCCAGCGACTGCTCGACGCGGTCGGGCGGGCCGCCGGGGAGCGACGCATCGCGGTGTGGAGTGCGCATCCGGAAGAGCAGGAAGTTCTCGCCGGCACCACGCTCGGATACACGGTGCCCGAAGATCCCGCCCCGTACGCCGGGGTGGTGATCAACAACAACGGCGGCAACAAGCTCGACTACTACCTCGACCGCGAGATCGACTACACCGCCGGCGACTGCACAGGCCACACACGTGCGACCGCCGTCACCGTGCGGCTGACGAACAACACCCCGGATACCAAGTTTCCGCGCATCGTCGCAGGCACTTTCAAGGACAAGCCCCTGCCGTACGGCACCAACCTCGCGATGGTGTCGCTGCTGTCGACCAACGGCGCGACCCTGACGAAGGCGACCATCGACGGCAAGCAGTCGTTCGCCATTCAAGGAAAAGAGCTGGGGCACCCGATCTTCACGGTCCCCGTCACCATCCCGAAGGGCGCGACCGTCGAGTTGCGATACGAACTGACCGAGCCCAGCGCACCGGGTGCGGCGCGGGTGCCGGTCCAGCCGCTCGTCGATGATCCGAAAGTGACCGTCAGCGTACCGAACTGTGGGGGGTGAACGGGGTCATCCCCGTTCACAATTCTGAGAGGCGGGCACGGCGGATTCCTCTCCATCCGGTTCGGACGAGGCTCTGTTCCGCGTACCGAGGACACTCCGTTGCCGCACGAGGAGAGACAGCGTGTAGTAGACACCGGACGCCAGGACGGCGACGACTGCCATCGTCGTCACCGTCCTGGCGTTCCCGAGAAGGATGACGGCCACGATCTCCAGGCACACTGCGGCAAGACCGATCACGCTGATCAGATGCGCCCGCCCCAGTGACACGGCCGCCTGAACATTCACGGTCGCCGAGGAGAAGAGAACGACCCCGAAGGTGAGTATCGCCGCCAGAGGGACCGATTCGGCATAGTCTCCCCCGAACAGCAGGGGCACCACCCAGACGGCGGCACCACTCCACACGACGCCGAAGCACAGGGCCCCGCACAAGACCGACAGGGGAACCCGAACAGAGTTCGTCAAGAGTTCGTCGCGCCGCTTTCCCCCACTGATGCGCAAGCCGACAGAGTGAACCAGGGGAAAGGCTACGAACGCATAGCTGAACGCGACGACGTAAACGCCGGTGGCATGCCCGCCGAGGAAGAGTGAGCACAGAAGCTGGTCCACGCGGATGAGCAACACATCCGAGATCTGTCCGGGGAGGGACTTCAGCGCGTACGTCCAATCAATTCTTCGGTCCTGGCGACGAGGTCCCCTGCCGTACCGAAAGATGGCCGCGAACTGCGCGAGCTGACTCACGACGTAGACGATGCAGACGGTGACGATGTCGATCCGGCCGAGAACTGCCAGGCTGCAGATACCCAGTCCGGACAGGCACGCACCGACGATCTGATATCTGGCAATGATGTTCGTACTGCCCTCGCCCACAGCCAGGGAAAGGATCGTCATTCGCACTGCGCCGAAATACGACAGCGCGAGCAGGACGAAGATCGCAATTGTTTCGACAGAAGAGAGCCCACTGAACCAGATGTAGACGGCCACAGCACTCATGACCACTGTCACGACGAAGATCACCGGGTTGGATCTCGCGGCCGCGCCCCTTGCGGCCGCCACGTCAGATCCTTCCGCGACCAGCCTTCTCGCAGCGGCCGGTGTTCCGATCGACGCGAACACCGGGATGACCGCGACGAGAATCAGGGCGACTCCGAGGTAGCCGCGGTCGGTGGGCCCGAGAGCACGCGCCAGAATTGGCCCGGTCACCAATTGAACGAGCAGTGGCGAGTACTGGCCGGCCACGAGGACGACGAGTCGTCTATCGGCGAGCGCCTTCACCTCAACCGGCCTCGAGCAGCGCGCTGAGCATCCTGTCGGTCGACGCCGCGCTGGCTTTACTGAGACGTCTGCCCACATCGACCAGATCGCGAGAGTCGAAGAGCTCGGTCGTATAGACGCTCTCCACGATCGCCGATGCGGAAACGTCTCGCACTGCCGAATCGGGGGCCCACGTCGCCAGGTATTCAGACAGTTTGGGGATACGGTCCAGACCGACCACGGCCGTCCCATAGGCGATCGCTGTGATACTTCCATGCAGGCTCGTACCCACGTAGCAGTCCGCCGACGCGATCTCCGCTGCCACGTCACGAACGTTCGCCGGTTTGACCAGTCGCACCCGGCTCGTCGTCCTCGACAGCTGTCGGTACAGGCGCCGCAGAGCGGTGAGATCCGAATGACCCCCTGCGAGACCGATCGCCAGCAGACTGATCTCGTATCGCTCCGACAGGGCGCGCAGTTGCGTGACGACCTCGTCCTCGTGACCCCGCAGCCACTGTCGCGAGCACTGGAAGACCAGCGTCCGCGACCGCTTCGGCGTCGCGGGGAAGAGCCTGTCGATGACGGCAGCCGAGTCGGGAGACAAGTCCGCGTCGATTCCGTGAGAGCGCAGGATGTCGACGCTGGAATTGTCCCGCACGCTCAGATACTTGCTGGCGCGGAGTGAACCGAGAACTCGGCTCCGATCATCGCCGGACAGGGTATCGACACTTGTCGCACCGACTGCGTTGTACACCACGGGCACTTGCCGGCTCGTCGCTGGGTCGGGGACCAACGGCAGGTCCCACATTCCGCCCGCGAGGGTCCGGCAGATTCTCGACAGTTGCCTACGCGGAACGGACCGATGGAGAGCGGCCACAGCGAGGTCGAATCCGCTGGGGACCGAGTGCCGGGTCAGGTCGTACCACGTCGCGCTCAGGACCTCTCCACCAGCGACGACACAACCCGTCGGGGGTTGCTCCGTGAAGCGTCTGCGCAGATCCCTCGCGCTGCCGGAGCGAGCGGTACCCCACCCGGTCCCCCGTGCGCCCCACAGCGCATAGTGCGACAGCGTGCCGTCGGTCAGTGCCGCCCAACGGCTGTCCAGCACCAGCGGGAACAGGAGGTCACCGTAATTGAACCGGTCGAATGCGCCGACACTTACCACGTTCGGTCGTGTCACTGTTCTCTCCGCAACTTCATGGAATCGTGGCGAGGTCTGCTCGGGCGTCACGCGCGCACGCGGGCATTCGCATCACAGTGCACCGTACAACACCTTGGAATAGCTCTGGCATACCTGATCCCACGTGTAGTGGGTCCGCTGACGCCGTTCGGCAGCGACACTCAGTTCATCCATCAACGCATGATCCGAAAGCACCCGATCCATCTCGTACGCGATCTCGCGGGAATCCGGCTCGACGAAGGTCGCGGAATCCTGGAGTACTTCACGGTTGTACACCGTGTCCCGCGCGACGATCGGTGATCCACACGCCATCGCCTGAACCAAGGCCGGATTGGTACCGCCGACGCTGTGCCCGTGAAAGTAGGCGCCGGCGTGCTGCCACAGGGCGAAGAGCTTGTCGTCGTCACTGACGTGACCCAACCAGTGGATTCGTTCGCTGGTCGCGGCCAAACTCTCGGCCCTGAGATCGAAGTCGCCGCCGTAGCCGGAGGAACCGACGATCACGACATCCCAACGTTCGCTCAACTCTTTCGCCGCATCGAAGAATTCCCCCACCGTGTTCTCCGGCACGAAGCGTGCCACCATCAACGCATACGAACGGTGCGGGAATCCCTCGATCGGATCCAGATCGTCGGGCAAGGTGCCGCCGTACGGGATGAATTCCCCGGTGCGGCCGAACCCGTCGCGCCACCGCCTCTCGATCTCGTGGGAGTCGTACACGAGTTGGTCGCCGAATCGGGCGGTGAGTCGGGCACCGGTCCGGAAGGCGGCTTTCGCTGCTTTCCCCCACTTCTCCCGCTCCCACTCGATTCCGTCGACGTTCACCACCGTCGGAATCCCTCGCGCTTTCAGAAGCGGCAGCCAGTACCCGTTCGCCACGTTCATCACCAGCGCGACGTCGGGGCGACGCCGGGATGCGTCGAGGCACGACGTGAGGCCGTAGGACAGGGTGCTCAGCGATTTGGACTCGATACCCCTCGTCGTCGCGCACTCGACGCGGAAGTCCCTGAACGGGTCATCCGGCTCCGTGCTTCCCGCTCGCCCGTACACGGTGACGTTCCAGCCTTCGTCGGCCAAGTACGGCGCCAACCTCCGCACCAGGGTTTCGAACCCTCCGTAGTAGCTGGGATAACCCCGGGTTCCGATGATTGCGACCGAGTTACTCATATTCTTTCCCCGATTTCTGTCGTCTCGAGTGCGGACGGGTGTTCTTCGACCTCGTTCTGGACTGCTCCCCTACCTGTTTCGCACTCGTCCCGAGACGATGGACGAAGCAGTGACGCCAGAATGATCCACACGACGCTGAACCAGAACATGCTCGTGAGAGTCGCTGCCGCGATGAACGTCGCAGCGAGGGCAGCAGCGATCGGCCGACGCCGCCACGGCACGTGACGCCACACGACCACCCCGAATGCGCTCAGAATCGCCAAGCCGACAATTCCCGCGTCGTACAAGACCTGGACCGGAAGCATGATGATGTGCCCCGACACGCCGGGCGACCCGGGCTGTTCATGGCGAAGGCCGAAGGTGTTGGTGCCGTTGCCGAACCAGAGGTGGACTCCCCGGATGTCCTCCGCGGCTTCTCGTGCGACCGCCATACGGAATCCGACCGTTCCGCCGGTGAAGTCGATGTCCCCCAGCTTGTCCTGGGCGGGGCGCGCCGTGTCGCTCCGCACTTCGGGCTCGGTGTCTTGACGGCTCGACGGAGGCCGCTGCTGCGTGCCGATGTCCGGAAGTGCGGTCGTGGCCCCATAGGCGACGAGTACGCCGACGACGACGGCAGCGGGGCCGAAGGTAAATGCTTTCAGCGGAGTCGGGTTCCGACGGCGCCGAACAAGCTCGTAGGCAACGTAGACGGCCAATCCCATCACCATGCAGAACACCGCGGTGCGAGTCTGGGATGCGATCAGTCCCAGCGGCACGGTCACCGCCGCCGCGATCATCCAACGCCGGTCGGTCCCCTTCCGGGCAACCAGCAACAAGGTCCAGAATACGAGGATCGCGGCGTAGATATTCGCTTCCGTGGCAGACAGCCGGGTGACATAGACGTCGTAGAGTGAATCGAGATTGGTTCCCCATGACACGCCACCCCCGGTTCTGTTGGCGATGAGATACATCGCGAAACCTGCGAAAGCCCAGGGAACGACGAATCGGATCCCGATGTTCTCGGCCCACACCGCGCGGGCGCCGAGCGACATCAGACCCGCCAGCAACAACACATCGATGGTGAGCCAGCCCAGAATCGCCACGCTCTTGCCCAGACTGGGCGAAAACAGAACGGTCGATGCCGCATTCCAGGCGATGAATGCGAGAAACGTCAGCACGACGGGATGCCGCAGTGTACGAAGAAAATCGAGTCGGGAACCCGGGTTGACGATCAACCAGCCCACGAACCCCACGGGCGCCACTTGCTCCCACCGCACGGTGAAACCCGCAAGATCAAACGAGTAGCGACCGAGAAACGATGCAGCGACAACCGCGCACACCAGCAGAAAGGTGACCACGTCGTCGCGGCTGCGAGATCCGCTGAAAGGTTTCGGCGCCAACACCTTCTGATCCGAACCGCTCGTCACAG
This sequence comes from Rhodococcus sp. JS3073, assembly GCF_026810085.1. NCBI lineage: Bacteria > Bacillati > Actinomycetota > Actinomycetes > Mycobacteriales > Nocardiaceae > Rhodococcus > Rhodococcus sp. JS3073. Next base: position 2,121,431 of record NZ_CP113951.1, read on the forward strand.
GGAACTCCCGCTCTCGCTCTCGGATGTCATCCGAGCGGACGAGACCGCCAGAAGGTCCTGTGCGAACACACGAAACTTCACCGACTCCGCGTCCCAGTCGTTCTCCTGGCCCGACTCCGGGCCCGCACGCAGTTTGTAGGCGGCGGAACGCGCGAACAGACCGCCCGCGACTGCCCACTTCCAGGCGACGTTCTGCAATCGTGTGCGAGACAGGCGCCACTTGTACAGGTCGTACATGTTGACTACCCAGGCCGAGTTGGGCACCCGCGACACCGTCGGCGTCGTCGAACTCTCGCCGATCAGATGAACTCCCGTCACCGAGGGCACCGTGACGACCCGCTCGCCCGATTCCTTGACCCGCAGACAGAACTCGATATCTTCCGCGTACATGAACCACCGACGGCTCAGTCCGCCCAATCGCATCCAGGTGTCACGTCGCACCAGCATGCAAGCACCGGACACCCAGTCGACGTCTCTCGGCTCCACCGAGGAATGCCGTTTGAGGAGATACAGTCCCTCGACGAGTGGCGAGTAACCGGCCAGTCGTGAAAGGCCGGAATAGTGGCACAGAACGCGCCACAGGTCCGGTTGCCTCCCGCACTCTCTGATCGCGAGCCGTTCCCCCGGTTTGTCGAGCAGCGGGGCGACAATGCCGATACTGGCGTCCGCATCGAGGGTGCGACTCAGCGCGAACACACTTTCCGCGTCGACAACGGCATCGGGATTCAGCAGAAGCACGTGTTCGCCCCGCGCCTCCGACACTCCTCTGTTGACCCCGCCGGCGAATCCGAGGTTCTCTTCGCTTCGGATCACCCGGGCGCTCGGACACACTCCGGACACTCTGACGATCGTGTCGTCGACCGAATTGTTGTCGACGACAATGATGTCCAGCCTGGGATCGGATCCCAGCACAGACAGGCACTGTTCGATGACGGCAGCGCTGTTGAACGTCACGACCACGACGGAGATCGTGCACCCGTCACCGCGCGCCTCTTCCGGTGCGCTCATGTCCATATCTCCTTGCCGATCTCGTCACGGAATCGGCGCACGCCGAACTGTGCCTCGAACCTCCGCCGCGCCTGGTTGGCGCGTTTCGTCGCGTCCTCGATCGAAAACTCCTCGAGCGCCTGCCGCCACGCCGCCACATCACCCGTGGGTACGAGACGCCCCACGTCCTCACCGATGATCTCGGGCAGACCGCCACTGTCGCTGGCCATCACAGCGCGTCCAGCAGCCATTGCCTCAATGGCTATGGTCGGCAATGGATCCGGCTTGATGCTCGGCACCAACACCAGATGTGCCGCGTCGAGGTACTTGCGGACATTGTCGGTCTGACCGACTATCGACACGCTGTCGGGGCGTTCGAGTCTTTCCACGCGATCAACTACGTCGACAGACGCGCCGTTCAGGGGCGGCGCCCCCAAGACGATCAGTTCGATGTCCGAGCGATCGAGACCGTCCCACGCGTCGAGGAGAACATCGTGCCCCTTCCACGTGTTCCACCTGCTCGCCACCAAGCACACGAGCCGCTCGTCGACAACGAGCGGTGTCGGTTCGGGCAGCTCGAAACCGTTGTAGACCACTACCGATCGGCGGACGAACTTTTCGGGCAGCGGACGGCGGACGGCCTTGCTCACGCACACGATCCGCTGCGCACACGACATGAACGGAGTGACGAAGAGCGCTGTCCTGCGATCCAGGAACTCGTGTAGATGCAGCACCGTCGCTGCACCGATGAGCCGCGCCAACGGCAGCATCAGAACCAGTGCCGATGTGTTGACGTACATCTTCGACGGCCGCGCACGCACTACCGCGCCCGCTGTGCGAAGGAAACGGCCGACCAGTCCGGGGAGCGCTCCGAGGCGGAGATACGAACGCCGGATCACGGGAAGAGGCATCCTGCGCACCGTATGCCCCAACTCGGCCAGCGCAGTCGACAGCTCGTTCCCGGGATAGTCGACGTCGGTCGGCAGCCACACCTCCACGTCCCACCCACTCGGGACTTCGGTCAGAGATTCCAGGAAGACCCGGTCGGCCCCGTACATCTCGTCGGAGGGATGCACAGCGATGAGCTTCTTCGGACGTCTCACGGTGCGGCCTTGCCGAGCGCGGACCGGACCCGCACCATCAGTACGCACCGTCACTCGCCACCACAGCCTTCAGGGTCTTGGCGATGATCAGCATGTCGCCGACCATCGACCAGTTCTCGACGTAGGACAGGTCGAGCCGCACCGAGTCCTCCCACGAGAGGTCCGAGCGCCCGCTCACCTGCCACAGGCCGGTGACACCGGGCTTCACCAGGAGCCGGCGATGCACCTCGCTCTCGTAGGACTCGACCTCGACCCGCAGGGGAGGTCTCGGCCCCACCACACTCATCTCTCGTCGCAGCACGTTGATGAACTGTGGCAACTCGTCGATGCTGAACTTGCGCATGACGCGGCCGACACGGGTGACACGCGGATCCTCTCGCAGTTTGAACAGAACTCCGGCGCCCTCGTTGGGCCCGCTCAGGGTCGCGCTGTGCTTGTCGGCGTCGTCCACCATCGACCGAAACTTCAGCATCGGGAACGGCCTGCCATCCATGCCCATTCGTTCCGATTTGTAGAACACCGGCCCACGACTCGTCAGCTTGACCGCCACCGCTGCAGCCACCATCACAGGGCTCGCCAGCACGAGCGCAAGAGTGGCAAAGATCAGGTCGAACGACGTCTTCCCGAATCGCTTGGCGCCGTGATAGCGCGGCTTCTCCACGTGAATCAGCGGCAGACCCGCGACAGGTCGCATCTCGAGGCGCGGCCCGGAGACGTCCATCATTCCCGGGGCGACCACCATGTCGACGTCCAACTGCTCGAGGTCCCACACCATTTCACGAAGCCCGTGATGGCCGAGATGCTCGGTCGCCGTGACCGCGACGGTGTCGGCCCCGGATCGCTCGATCGCATCGACGACATCGTGCTCGTCGCCGAGGACCGGTATCGGTCGTCCGTCCACGGTGATCGCGTCGTCGGACGACCGGTAATGAGCTGGGATACATACCCCGACCACGTTGTAGCCGTCCGCTGTTCCACGGTCGAATGTCCTGGCGAGGTTGCGCACGGAGTGTTCGGCTCCGACGACCAACACGGATGTCTGGCACAGCCCGCGTGCACGCTTGCGGGCGAGGACGCGACGCCACATCCAACGGGTCAGCAGAAGACCGAGTAGACCTGTGGGGAATGCGATCGCCAGGTACAGCCGTGCCAATTCCAGCTGCAGGAGGAGCGCTGCGATCGCGATGAGCCCGAACAGTCGTAGCGTCGCGGTGGCGATGCGTCGATACTCCTCCGGGCCACTCCCGACCACTCGTGGGGATCGCACATGAAAGACGGCGAGCATGGCGAGCCACGACGCCACGAGAGCGACGGAAATCAGACCGTAGCTCACATTGCTCAGAGTGCGCGAGTCGACGAGAGACCCGGGGCCTCCGAAGCGCACCCATTGAGCCAGAGCCACCGCTGCCACCACGACGAGGGTGTCGGTGAGGAGGATTCGCCTGATGTACACGGCCAGCCAGTGTCGGCGTGCGACCCCTCGTTGCGCTGGAACCGCCGCAACGGTGCGGACAGCTGAAGATCTCTCCACAGTCGAGTTGAACGTCGCCATGCATCCCCTCCACTGTCGAACCGACCGTCGGCAGAGTGTGATGGTCGAGACCGTCGTTTCACGACAGCGGATCTCCGGACGCGGACAGTGCCGTCGTCACCAACGAGCAAAACCAGAAGTGCCCCGAGCACCGCCATGTAGATAGACGACATCGAACATTCACAACGAGTGTGGACGGTATCAGCGCGATTCCGTCCTGTCTCATCCACACCGGCGACATGAGACCGTGCGGTCTGCACTAAATACGGACTGAGCAGCGGTTATCCGCTCCTACAATTGGTTCGGGGACAGTCTTTTTCGGCAAACTGACCACAGGTGTTCGGGCAGAAGGATTTTCACGCAGTCAAGTTCGCATCGAGGCATTTGCACGCACTCGAAGTCCTGCCAACACTCGAATTGCATACCCAAAGTTGGCGATTGCGAGACGTATGCGATCCCATCACCGAATCGACGACGATTTTCACGAGCCAGCACCGAAATTCGGTGACCGACTCGAGAATTCGAACGGTCCGGCATCGAGGCTCCCCCGTTTCACGCCCCGTCACGGTGAGGCTTGGCCGACGCACCGACCCGAGACCGTCCCATCCGCGCCCGAACACGCGCGGTGACCTGCCAGATCAGGGTGGTGTCGTGGACGCTGATGCACGGCACACCGAGCGCACGGGCGTGCTGAACGGCGGCCGATTCCTTCTGCGAACAACGCCCGTCCAGGATGTCCTCGGTGACGATGACGCAGAGCACGTCCCCCTCGAGTTCGCGGATCGGTTCCAGCCCGTGGAGCGCCACCCATTGGCGGACCATCGCCCACTGCGACACGTCGGCGTAGCGGGTGGGATTGCCGACGAACAACACGCGGCGAGACCGACGGGCTCGAGCGACCTCGATGCTGGAGATGGGTGACATGCCAAAGGTTCCTGTCCACGTGAACGGCTGATCCCGGTACGAGACAACTCTCTCCCGCCCCGGCGCCCACGTCTGTCCGCCGATCAGGCCGTGCATCGGATGAATCTCGACTCCCCCGATCAGGGGACACCCCCGCACGTGAGTGGGAAAGTGTGCTCGGGCACGCATCGGCACTCACGTGGGAGGTTGCATGATCACCGTTCTGTGCTGTCGCGGCATCGGTGAGGATCTCGACGTCAACATGCTCACCAACACCACACAACTCCTGGACCCCGCTCGGTTCGTCGTCAAGCAGGTCCCGTGGGAGGCGAGCTACGGACCGGTGCCCGATCCGGGTGGATCAGCGTTCGACAAGGCGCTGTCCGAAGGACGCACACTCCTGTTGCGGATGATCTCCGAAGACCCGAATCCCGTTGTTCTGCTGGGCTACTCGGGAGGCGCTGCGCTCGCCGGCAATGTGGCGGCCGAAGTGGGACGGGGGCAGCACCCCGCCCTGGACGTGCGTGGGGTCGGTCTGATCGCCGATCCGCTGCGGCCGGCGTCTCCGGATCTGCCAGGCTGGGGCATCGCGGGGCAACGCGCGATCACGGGGATGCCCGTGTGGCAGATCGCCGACCCGTTGGACGTCATCTGCTGCTGCCCGGGCAACTCACCGCTGCGGACGTTCGCGGACCAGTCGGCGGCCTTCTCACTCGCCGACCCGGCCGCGTGGGTGGCGGACCTCCTCGACCGGCTCCGCACCCGAAGGTGGCAGGCGGTGATCCTGAACTGGTGGCGACCATGGACTGTGTGGCAGCAATACTCCGAGGCCATCGACGACGTGAACGGCTACCTGTTCCGGGGCGACCACACCAGTTACTGGGTGCGGCTCGCCCCTGGCACCGATCGGACATACTGCGCGCTGCTCGCGGATCGAATCGGCAGTCTTCCGGACTGATGCACTGGCGCAGGTGATCGCTACTGCGTCGTCATCGCACTCCCTTCCGTCGTTCTCGGATCGGCAGGTGATCGATGAGGTCCGCGGCATGAACGGCACCGTCATGGGCGCGGATCCGCGCTCCCAGAGTTGCTGCGGTCACCCTGTGCGGTCCGGCGACGAGCAACTCTCCGACCGCCGACCGGATGCGCTCGGGCGCGGCCGTCTTGCGGAGGCACCGGGCGACGCCGCGCTGCTCCAGGCTGCGGCCGATCATCTTCTGATCGAGCGCCGGGTGAATCGGCAGAATGACCAGGGGCAGGTCGTGTGCAAGGGCGCGCATAGTGGTGTCGTGGCCGCCGTGCCCGATCACGAGCGTGGCGGTCGGCAGGATCTGTTCGTGTGGAACGTAGCCGTGCACTTCGGTGTTCGGGCCCGCCGTAAAGGTTGCCGGATCGACCGACGGTCCGGTAGTGACAACGGTGTGGGCGGGCAGTCCCGCGACAGCCTCGAGGATATTCTGCAGGGCCCGCTGTTGTCCGCCGAAGTTGAGGCTGCTGAGGCTGACCAGGATCAGCGGATCGCGTTCGGACACGGGTGTCAACGTGGACGGCATCGGATGTCGCACCACCCCGGTGTAGTGGACGGAGGCGGGCAGGCTTCGACGTGAGGCCGGATCGAGGTCCTTCTCGGTCGTCACCAGCGCAAGGTCCGATGATGTCCACAGCCTCAGTGGCCGCTGGCCTTTCAGACGGGCCATCACGGGCGTCGTACCACGTGTCACGCCTCGATACATGAACTCGTAGTACTCGATACATGAACTCGTAGTAGGTGTGCACCAGCGTGACACGCGTCAGGTGCGCGTCGGCGGCGGCCTGCAGGGCCCCGTACAGAAAGCAATCGACCACCACCACGTCGGCCGGCTCGCGCGCGACGGTCTCGAGTAGATCGATTCCGGGCCCGGCGTCGGTAAAGACTGCAAGCGATTGGTACACGCCCGCGATACCGGGATGTCTGGTCGTCGACTGCCAGGGTCGTGCATGGGTGTAGGGCGTGAACCGGAAACCGTGGCTTTCGATTCGCCGGCGTTGCTGGGCGTGTCCGAGAAATCGGACCTGGTGACCGCGGTTGCGCGCCTCCGTCGCGATGCCGAGAGCGGGTGGCACGTTGCCGCCGCCATCCCAGGTGACGAACAGAATGCGTGCCATGGGGTGCCTCCAGACGATCGAGGTCGGGCCCGTTAAAAGCTGCTCGGGCAGTCGGTCCGGCAGTTGGACTCGCAGGCGGCCGAGCTGGGACTGATCGGTGCGTTCGGCCGACGAGCCGATCGTTGCGAAATCGAGCCAGACGAGAACGTCTGTCGGCGGAATCCGTTGGGAGAACAACAGGTCACGATCGCCTGCTGCCAGTGGGTTCAGGACGTCGCATCAATGATCCGCTCTGTGGTCTGCGCGGCAACCTGCGCCCGCGCCACCATCCGGTATGGGCGGGCGGCCCGACTTTCATGTCTACAACGATCGTCTCCGGACTACCGGCCGTCAACAGCCGCGGTACAGCCGATGCGCGTAAGTCGCAGCCCAGGATCGGCGCCCATGCCCTCTGGGCGGCGACTTCACGCTCCGGCATCCCAGTTGGCCGACACGCAATCTCGATGGACACAGCCATACCTCATGACGCGAGCACCAGAGGCGGGCGCCCCGATGCTCGAGACGCCCGCTACTCGCCGCTACTTCGACTAAGGAGTGCCGCCGTCGGGGTTCTCCGCGTCCGGATTCTCACCCGCCGGATTCTCCGCGTCCGGGTTCTCCGCGTCCGGGTTCTCCGCGTCCGGGTTCTCCGCGTCCGGGTTCTCACCCGCCGGGTTCTCCGCGTCCGGGTTCTCACCCGCCGGATTCTCCGCGTCCGGATTCTCACCCGCCGGGGGCTCGCCTACTGGAGGCTGCTCGACCGCCGCCGGCGGGTTCTCGACGACGGCCGGCGGCGGCACCACCGGCGCCTGTTGCTGACCGGCGACCGGAGCCTGCCAACCCCCGCCGGGACCGCCCTGCCCGGTCCCCGACGAACCGCCGCCGCCTCCGTTCGACTCCGGTGCGACGGCAGGCGGTGCGAGCTCCGATGTCGGCGGAGCCGTCGTGGCGGGGGTGGACGTCGCCGTGGTCGTCGAGCTGGACGTTTCGGATGCCGGCGTCGGTTCACTGTCGGACCCGCAGGCCGACAGCGTCAGGAGTGCACAACTTGCCGCGATAACCACCGAGCGTTTCAAGGACGATCTCCTTCGTTCGAGTATCTATCGATCGAACGAAACATACGGTCCGTTTGGTACGGTTTGGCGTTTTTGCGAGGAATCGTCACCGTTCCGACATGGTCAGCGGTCAGTGCGACGCATTCCTGCGCGCTGCACGTTTGGCCCAGGCATTGCGAACCATGGACAGCGGCGTCGGCGGCACCCAACCCAGCTGGACGGCCTGACCGAGGTCGTCCCGGGTGGCCCAGTGCTCGATGACACGGCCGTCTTCGACGCGCAACCAGTGCGACTGCTTGACCGCGAACGATCGCCCCGTGGGCGCGAACACCTGGTCGATCGATCCCTGCTCGTCGTAGACGACGAAGGGTCCGACGTGCCTGCCCTTCATGATCGTGTAGACGACGGCGAGGTCGCCCTCGACGACGACGTGCTCGACGTCGAACCGCAGTTCGGTGAACGCGGCGCGCAGCCACACGGCGGAGGCGTAGAACGCGTCGGGTCCGCGCCCTCGCGTCCGCGGGGGTTCCGACATGCTCTCCCGGTTGACTGCGCCCGTGTGGACGACGGAATCGAAATCGGCTCGGCTTCCGTTCGACATGATCTCCATCGCACGAACGGCGAGGGATTTCACTTGCTCCGACGGGGCCGGTTCCTCCACGTTCACGGTGCACTCCGCAACAGTCGGTTGGAACTCTCAGTATTCGGCCGCCGTCGACGGGAAGTCAACGACCGGATACCGGTCGGGTGCAGGATTTGCGCGCGCCTCAGCGAATCCGCCGTCGACGGCGGTACCGTCGGGGAGGTGATGGGACTGCCTGATGCGATCTCGGCCTGCTTGTTCGATCTCGACGGTGTGCTCACGGCAACGGCGGTGCTGCACCGGAAGGCGTGGAAACGCACGTTCGACGAGTTCCTGAAGCATCGCGAGGGCGCGAACTTCCGGCCGTTCACCGACCAGGACTATTACGACTACGTCGACGGACGCCCCCGCGCCGACGGAGTCCGGACGTTTCTCACGTCCCGCAACATCACGTTGCCGGAGGGGTCGCCGGACGATCCGCCCGGCGCCGAAACCGTGAACGGTGTCGGAAACAGCAAGAACCGGCTGCTGCTGAAAGTCATCGAAGAGGAAGGCGTCAGCCCCTACCCCGGTTCGGTCCGCTACATCAGCGCGGCATACGACGCCGGCCTGAAGATCGCCGTGGTCACGTCGTCCGCGAACGGCAAGGCCGTCCTCGACGCGGCCGACCTCAGCCGCTACGTCCACGTCCGCATCGACGGGGTGGTGATCAGCGAGCAGGGTCTCCGCGGTAAACCCGCGCCGGATTCGTTCCTCGCGGCCGCCCGCGCCCTCAACGTGCATCCCGATCAGGCGGCCGTGTTCGAGGACGCCCTCTCCGGAGTGGAAGCGGGGCGGGCAGGCGAATTCGGTTACGTCGTCGGGGTGAATCGGAACGATCAGGCCGAGGCGTTACGGGAGCACGGCGCCGACGTGGTGGTGAACGACCTGGCCGAACTCCTGGAAAGGTGAGCATGGACGACAAGGGCTACGAGATCTCGCCGTGGCAGCTGCGCTGGCGCGGACTGGATCTGGAGGCACTGCACGCCACCGAATCCACCTTCGCACTGTCCAACGGACACATCGGGATTCGTGGCACGTTCGAGGAGGGTGAACCACGCGGTCTCCCCGGCACCTACCTCAACGGGTTCTACGAGCAACGTCCCCTGCCGTACGCGGAGGCGGGCTACGGCTACCCCGAGGACGGGCAGACCGTCGTGAACGTGACCGACGGCAGCATCATCCGCCTGCTCGTCGAGGACGAGCCCATGGACATGCGGTACGGGAGTGCACCGGCTCACGAGCGGGTCCTCGACTTCCGCTCGGGCACCCTGCGCCGCACCACCGAGTGGACGTCACCGACCGGACGCCGGGTGCGTATCCACTCGGAACGACTCGTCTCGTTCACCTCGCGCGCCGTCGCCGCCATCCACTACGAGGTCGAGCCCCTCGACGGCGACATCGAACTCGTCCTGCAGTCGGATCTGCTCGCCAACGAACACATCCCGGCCCGCACGGACGACCCGAGAGTAGCTGCCGCCCTGGACAGTCCACTTGTCTCCGATTTCGCTGCCGCCCACGACTTCAAGGCTGTGCTCGCCCATCACACGAGGGCGTCGGGACTGCGGATGGCCGCGGGTATGGACCACGAGGTCGAGTACCCGTCCAACGGGCGGTGCAGCATCGAGACCGAAGAGGATCTGGCCCGGCTCACCGTGGCAGTCGACATCCCGCAGGGTGAACGCCTGAAGGTGACGAAATACCTGGCGTACGGGTGGTCGGCGCGGCGGTCGACTCCGGCCCTGCGCGGCCAGGTGGAGGGGGCGCTCGCCGGAGCACTCGAAACCGGCTGGGAAACCCTGCTGAAGAGGCAGCGGGAGTACCTCGACGCATTCTGGGAGACGGCGGACGTCGAGATCGACGGCGACGCGGAACTTCAGCAGGCGGTGCGGTTTGCACTGTTCCACGTGCTGCAGGCGGGTGCTCGCGGTGAGTCACGCGCGATCCCCGCGAAGGGTCTGACCGGGCCCGGATACGACGGGCATGCGTTCTGGGATACCGAGACCTTCGTCCTGCCGCTGCTCACCTACACGGTGCCGGACTCGGCCCGCGACGCGCTGCGCTGGCGGCACTCCACGCTCGACAAGGCGAAGAACCGCGCCGTACAGCTGGGGCAGGCAGGCGCCGTGTTCCCGTGGCGCTCGATCAACGGCGAAGAATGCTCCGGCTATTGGCCCGCGGGTACCGCGGCCTTCCACGTGGGTGCCGACGTCGCCGCGGCCACGTCCCGGTACCTGGCCGCGACCGGGGACGAGGAGTTCGAAGCCGAATGCGGCGTCGAACTGCTCGTGGAGACCGCCCGGCTGTGGACGTCACTCGGCCACCACAACGCGCAGGGCGAGTTCCGAATCGACGGTGTCACCGGGCCGGACGAGTACACCGCTGTCGCCGACAACAACGTGTTCACCAATCTGATGGCGCAGAAGAACCTGCACGACGCGGCGATCGCCTGCGAGAGGCGCCCGGGGCTGGCGCGTGAGCTCGGTGTCGACGACGAGGAAGCGGCACTCTGGCGAGATGCCGCCGAGCACATGCGCATTCCGTTCGACGACGCTCTCGGCGTGCACCAGCAGTCCGACGCCTTCACGCACCACGCCGAATGGGACTTCGAAGGCACACCCCCCGAACATTATCCGCTGCTGCTCCACTACCCGTACTTCGACCTCTACCGCAAGCAGGTGGTGAAGCAGGCCGACCTCGTGCTGGCGATGTATCTGCGGGGCGACGCCTTCACCCACGAACAGAAGGTCGCCAATTTCGCCTATTACGAAGCCCTGACGGTTCGGGACTCGTCCCTGTCAGCGTGCGTGCAGTCCGTGATGGCCGCCGAGGTCGGGCAACTTCAACTCGCCTACGACTACCTCGCCGAAGCCGCTCTGACCGATCTTCACGACCTCCACGCCAACGTGGAGAACGGATTGCACATCGCCTCGCTCGCCGGGACGTGGATGGCGTGTGTCGCGGGATTCGGTGGGATGCGCGACCACGGCGGCGACATCTCGTTCGCGCCGCGGATACCACCACAGCTGGTCAATCTGTCGTTCCGGATGACGGTGCGGGGCAGCCAGATCCACGTGGACATCCGCGCCATGACCGCAACCTACCGTCTGCTGTCCGGCGAACCGGTTCAGCTCGCCCATCACGGCAACCCGTTCACTCTCGACTCGTTCCCGGTGACGCGGCCGATCCCCGAACTGCCGGTTACCGCGCCCGTGCGGCAACCGTACGGCCGGGCACCCGCGCGTCGCGGCGGCTGAGCCGGGACCGGAGCGGAGCCGGTCTACGCCTCTTCAGTCCGGGACTGTACTGACGCGCCACTCTCCCACGCTTCGGGGCCGAAGCGGCCCTCTGGACAAAACGAGTGGAGTCTCAGTTCAACTTCGTGCCACGGGAACGCGTTGAACCGGGTGAGCGACCTTCCGGAGGCTGACGATAACCCGTCCAGGTCCACCTCCGCGCGGACTCGGCCGCCCCGCACCCTGCCAACCCGAACACCGCGGCCGCAAGCAGCAGCGCCGTCGTGCGACGTCCCGTCATCAGTGTCAGAGTGCCAGGTTCTCGCCTCCCCGGCACACCGAACCTTCGTTGTGCGACAGTGGTCCGATGAGCCCTGTGGTGACGATCGACGAGTTGGCGGAATCGTTGAGCAGTGACGCTCCGCCGGTCCTTCTCGACGTGCGGTGGGCGCTCGGCGACACCGAAGGCAGGCAGCACTATCTCGACGCGCACATTCCCGGTGCCGTGTTCGTCGACCTGGACACCGAACTGGCCGCGCCGGGATCCCCGGAACTGGGCCGGCATCCGCTGCCGACGGTGCCGGACCTCCAGGACGCCGCGCGCCGGTGGGGCGTCCGGGAGGGCGGCCCTGTCGTGGTCTACGACGCCACCGGGAACCTTGCCGCCGCGCGGGCGTGGTGGCTGCTGCGCTGGGCCGGAGTTGCCGACGTGACGATGCTCGACGGTGGCCTCGGCGCGTGGACGTCGGCGGGCCACCCCGTCCGATCCGGTGACGAGCACCCACGATTCCCGGGTGACGTCGTGCTGACTGGAGGCCACCTGCCGACGCTCACTGCGGTCGAGGCCGCCGACTTCGCCGCCGACGCCTGCCTTCTCGATGCCCGTGCCGCCGAGCGGTATTCGGGCGAGACCGAACCCATCGATCCCCGCGCAGGGCACATTCCCGGCGCTCACAGCGCCCCGACGTCCGAGAATCTCGGGCCCGACGGACGGTTCGCGCCTGTCCAGGCACTGCGCGAACGGTTCGCCGCGGTCGGCGCGGAACCCGGACGTCCCGTCGGCGTCTATTGCGGATCGGGTGTGACAGCGGCCCACCAGGTCGCAGCACTCGCGCTCGCCGGCGTCGACGCCGCCCTGTATCCGGGGTCCTGGTCGCAGTGGTCGTCCGATCCCGGGCGTCCGGTCGCCACCGGGCCCGAGCCGTTCTGACCGCGAGTCACGCCGTCTGACCGACCTGCTCCGCGTCGTGGGCCGGATAGGCGTGGATCAGGGCGGTGTTCAACTTCGGGACCGCATGGGTGAGTGCGTGTTCGGCGGTGTGCGCCACACGGTGTGCGTCGCGCAGGCTGGTCGACGGATCGACGTCGAGTTCGGCGTCGGCATGCAGGTGGTGCCCGATCCACCGCATCTTCACGCTCCGCACCCCGACCACCCCCGGTTCGGCGGCGAGGGCCCGTTCGGCGGCATCGACCAGTTCCGGGTCGACGCCGTCCATGAGCCGCCGGAACACGTCGCGGGCGGCGGTCCGCAGCACGAGCAGGATCGCGGCCGTGATGACCAGGCCCACCACCGGGTCGGCGAGTGGAAGCCCGACCGCGACACCGCCGGCGCCCAGCACCACGGCGAGGGAGGTGAATCCGTCGGTCCGTGCGTGCAGGCCGTCGGCGACGAGCGCGGCAGAGCCGATCCGCCTGCCGACGCGGATGCGATACAGCGCCACCCATTCGTTGCCGGCGAAACCGATGACACCAGCGAGGGCCACCCACCCGAGGTGGTCGATGGGCACGGGATCGAGGAGGCGGCGGGTCGCCTCCACACCCGCGACGACCGCCGACAATGCGATCATCACCACGACGAACAACCCGGCGAGGTCTTCGGCGCGGCCGTAGCCGTACGTGAATCGGCGGGTGGCCGCCCGCCGTCCGAGGGCGAACGCGATCCACAGCGGCACCGCCGTCAGCGCGTCGGAGAAGTTGTGCACGGTGTCGGCGGCGAGAGCGACGGAACCGGACAGCCCCACCACGATCACCTGGGCCAGGGCGGTGACGCCCAGCACCACCAGGCTGATCTTCACCGCCCGGATCCCGATCTCGCTCGCCTCGAGTGCGTCGTCGACGCTGTCCGCGGAGTCGTGGCTGTGCGGGGCGAAGATCTCGCGGATCGCCCCGCGGACACCGCCCGAATGCCGGTGGCCGTGCCCGTGCCCGTGGGAATGTCCGTGGCCGGTCACGAGCCGCCTCCCTCCGCGGCGAGGTCCGGGTCCTCGTAGATGACCTGCAGGTCGCCGGCGGCGCGGTGGTGTCCCGGGATGCCGGGGCCCGCGTGTTCAGCGTTGAACACGGCGTCGGTGACCAGCTGCTGCACGTGCTCGTTGGCGACGCTGTAGAAGATGGACGTCCCCTCCCTCCGCGTGCGCACCAGCCGCGCCATCCGGAGCTTCGCGAGGTGCTGCGAGACGGATGGCGCCGGCTTTCCCACCCGTTCGGCCAACTCGTTCACCGACAGCTCGCCTCCCACCAGTTGCCAGAGCAGCTGGACCCGGGTGGCGTCGGCGAGCATGCGGAAGACCTCGACTACCAGCCCGACCTGGTCTTCGTCGAGCCGGCGCCGGCAAGCGCGCATATCTGCATTCATACGCAGATAATAGGTCACTTCGTTTTGTGATGCACCAGACACCGAAATGACTTACTTGCTTGCACTAACGATGTATATAGTTGCTTGCATCAAGTAAGTCGTCCTTCAGGGGTTGCCATGTCCGTCTCGTCAGTGCCTTCCGTGTCGTCCGTATCTCTCGGCACCACCGAAGCGCTCATCGACGAGGTCTTCCTCTTCGGCCGCGTGCTTCGCGACGCCCTGGTGTCGGAAGGTGACGGTCACATCCCGCGCGCGTTGACGGGGGTCCTCCTCGTTCTCGCCGCCCGGGGGGAATGCCGGCAGAACGAACTCGCCTCCGAGCTGTGTGTCAGGCAGTCCTCACTCAGTCGCCAGATCACCGATCTGGTGGACGTCGGCTACGTCACCCGCCACTCGGATCCCGCCGACGGACGCGCATTCCGAATACGCGTGTCGCCGGAGGGAATGGCGTACGTCAAGCACGTGAGAACACAGCGAGCGGCACGAATGCAGAAGTTGATGACCGGATGGAACGAGACCGAGGCAGCGATTGCCCTCGAGTCCATCCGGCACCTGAAGGAAACACTCTTCGATCCAGAACACCGGATCGTCACGAGCTCGAACCCGATTGGAACACAAAGCGTATGACCGAAACACAGACTCGGCCGCCGGTTGAAGAAACGACGGCCATGACGCACCGCCAAATCCTCGAAGCCCTCACGGGCCTGCTCGCGGCGCTGTTCACCGCACTGCTGAGCAGCACGATCGTCGCCACCGCCCTTCCCACGATCATCGGTGACCTGAAGGGCACGCAGACCGCGTACGCCTGGGTCATCACCAGCGCACTGCTCGCCAACGCCGCCTCGACACCCATCTGGGGCAAGCTCGCCGACCTGTTCAACAAGAAGGTCCTCGTCCAGAGCGCGATCGTCATCTTCGTCATCGGTTCGGTGATCGCCGGCTTCGCGCACAACGTGCCGATCCTGCTGACCGCGCGTGTCATCCAGGGCATCGGCATGGGTGGCCTGACGGCGCTTGTCGTCGCCATCATCGGCACCATCGTCGCTCCCCGTGAGCGCGGCCGCTACTCCGGTTACATGGGTGCCGTCATGGCCGTGTCGATGTCGGGTGGCCCGATCCTCGGCGGCGTCATCGTCGACAGCCCCCTCGGCTGGCGCTGGTGCTTCTTCGTGTGCGTGCCGCTCGCCGTCATCGCACTGTTCCTGCTGCAGCGCACGCTGCACCTCGCGACCGAGAAGAAGGATGACGTCTCCATCGACTGGCTCGGCGCCCTGCTGCTGACCGCCGGTGTGTCCATCCTGCTGATCTGGGTCTCGTTCGCCGGTAAGGCGGGCTACTACGAGTGGTTCTCCCGCGAGACGGTCATGTACGTCGGATCGGGTGTGCTGCTGCTGGCCGCGACGATCCTCGTCGAGGCCAAGGCCAAGTCGCCGATCATCCCGCTCAAGATCGTCACGGAGAAGACCACCGGACTCGCCATCATCGCGTCCGTCGCCGTCGGTGTCGGAATGTTCGGCTCCACCACGTTCCTCGGCCAGTACTTCCAGACCTCGCGTGGCTACACCCCCACCATGGCCGGAGTGCTCACCATCCCGATGGTCGCAGGCATGCTCCTCGGCACGGTCGGATCCGGACAGCTCATCACCCGCTTCGGCAAGTGGAAGCCGTTCGTCGTCGGCGGCGCCGTCCTGATGATCGTCGGCTTCGGATTGCTCGGCACCATCGATCACGAGACCAGCCTGACCCTGGTCGGCGCGTACATCGCGATCATCGGTCTCGGCATGGGCATGCTGATGCAGAACCTGGTCCTCGCGGTGCAGAACACCGTCAGCGTCCAGAACATCGGTGCGGCATCCAGCTCGGTTGCCTTCTTCCGGACCTTCGGTGGCGCGATCGGCGTCTCGGTTCTCGGTTCGGTGCTGGCCACCCGCGTCGCCGACCTGTCGGCCGACGGTTTCGCGAAGCTCGGCATCCCCGCCGGGTCGAGCAGCGGTGGCGGAAGCCTGGACCTGACGTCCATGCCCGCTCCCGTGCAGGGTGTCATCCGTGCCGCATACGGAGACGCGACCGGCCGGATCTTCCTGATCGCCGCCGTCGTCGCCGTCATCACCCTGATCGCCGTCATCCTGCTGCCCAACCGCCCGCTGCGTCGCACCATCGACCTGTCGAGCGAGCAGGAGCCCGTCCAGGAACCCGAGTACGCCCCCGTCCCGGAGTACGCACTCGAGCCCGACACGGCGCCGATCCAGTCGTCCGAGGTCCGCGGCGGCAGGCACGAGGCCCCCGCCGATCAGCGGCAGCCCTTCGCCGGGTTGAGCGCCGACGCCCGGGACCGTCTCCTCTCCATGCTGCTGCCGCAGCCGGAGCGGACGCTGGAAGCGATCGACGAAGCGGAGAAGATCCGCGACGAGGTCAACCGCCTGCGTAACGACCTCAACGCCAAGCTCGTCGAATTCGACGCGGTCTGGGATCGCCTGCGCGAGCTGGGACTGAGCGAAGAGCAGGTGGCCGGCGTCCTCGGCGGCGGCCACGTGGCGGACACCGGCAACGGTGCCCTCATCCGCTGAATGAGATGATCGTTCAGTTCCACGACGCCGTCGGCCCGCCCACGTATCCCCCTCTACGTGGGCGGGCCGGCGGCGTGTTCGCTCAATTGACCCGGTTCACGCTGGTGGGAACGTCGAGCAATGTGCTCTACGCTCTCGCGTTCTTCACCCTCGACGTGTACGGGTCGTTCGTCGCCAACCTGGTCGGCGTGGTGACCAGTTCGATGTTGGCCAACGAACTCCACCGGCGGCTCACCTTCCGCGCCGTCGACCGCGTCCGCTGGTTCGTCGCGCAGTGGGAGGGCGGAACCCTCGCGCTGCTCGGCCTGGCCGTCAGCTCGCTCGCGCTCGCCCTCCTGCACATGCTCTTCCCCGGCGCCGACGGCCCGGCGCAGGTCGCGCTCGTCATCGCCGTCAGCGCCGTCGTCGGCGGGCTGCGGTTCCTCGCGCTCCGCGGGTGGGTCTTCGCCCCGTGAGTACTTGTTAACCGCCCGCGGTTAACAAGTACTCACAGGGGACGGTGCCACGGACCCCTGATCGCCAGCGTCAGCCCCGGCGACTGGATGTTCGCGAACAGGATCCTCCCGTCCGCGCTGAATGCCGGACCGCAGAATTCGCTGTCGTTCAACTCGTTCCGAGCCATCACGAACGGCTCCCCCTCCGCCGTGACGCCCACGAGGTGGCTGATTCCTTCGCCGTCCTCGGCGAGGATCACGCCGCCGTACGGCGACACGGTGATGTTGTCGGGGCCGTCGTAGTTTCCGGTGTCGACTGCGGGATCGGGATTGACACCGAACAGGATCTTCAGCGTGACCGTCTGCTTCGCCGGGTCGTAGAACCACACCTGGCCGTCGTGCTCGGCGACGCTGCCGTCGCTGGTCCGTGCGTAACTCGCGACGAAGTAGGCGCCGCCGTCGCCCCACCACTGTCCCTCCAGCTTGCGGCTGCGGGTGACGACGTCGTTCCCGAACTGCTCGCGCACCGACGTGCTCGTCGCGTCACGGTCCGGCACTCCGACCCACTGCACGGTGTACACGGTGCCAGGCTCGGTGGCCTGCGACAGGTCGGGGACGTGGGTTCCGCCCTG
This sequence comes from Rhodococcus sp. JS3073, assembly GCF_026810085.1. Classification (NCBI taxonomy): domain Bacteria; kingdom Bacillati; phylum Actinomycetota; class Actinomycetes; order Mycobacteriales; family Nocardiaceae; genus Rhodococcus; species Rhodococcus sp. JS3073. The sequence goes on from NZ_CP113951.1 coordinate 2,139,260, forward strand.
GAAGCACGCCATCGCCTGGAGGGCACCCGCGGTGTCGCCGCCCGGAGACTGCGCGAGTTCACGCAGCGCGTTCGGCCCGCCCCGGAAACCCTGCGGCGGCGTCCACCGGTAGTACAGGCCGTTCGGCCCGGACGCGTCCTCCGTGAGATAGATGGTGCTCGACGCCGGATCCACCGCCACGGCCTCGTGCGCGTACCGGCCGAGGAACTTCAGCGGCACAGGACTTTTGCCCCTGTTCGCGTCCTGACTCGCCGGGTCCACCTCGAAGACGTAACCGTGGTCGAGCAGGAACCCGTCCTCCCCCGCGCGAGCCTCCGTCTCCTCGCACGTCAACCACGTTCCCCACGGGGTGATGCCGCCCGCGCAGTTGTTCACGGTGCCCGCGACGCTGACGTACTGGCCCTGCCGTGCACCATCGGCGCCGACCGCGGTCGTGGTCGTGCCGCCGCGCGCGCCCGTGTCGTACGTCAATCCGTCGAGGGCGGGCACGCCGAACGGTTCGTCGCTGCCGATCTCGTGATTGGTGACGAGTGTGGAACCGCCGGGTCGCGCGAACACCCCGATGGCGTCGGGATCGCTCGGCACCGGTACTCCACCGTCCAACTGCGTCTCACCCGACCGGGCGACGACGGTGTACGAAAAACCCACCGGGAGCGAGAGAATGCGGTTCGGGTCCGGCACGAGCGGTCCGTAGCCGATCGCCTGTCCCGGTGCTGCGGACGCGAACGCCGGCCGGACGAGGGCTTCGACGCTTCCGGCGAGTGCCACACCGAGGCCGGTGAGCGCGGTGCGACCGAGGAATCCGCGGCGGTTGAGTGGTGCAGTGGACACTGTCTGAAACCTCCATGGTGACGAACCGGGACCTCCGGACGGTAGGTACCGCGTTGCCCTGCTTCGTGGACGCACCGTGGCGGGCGCATGAACCGGACGCGAACTTCCCCCTGTGAGTACTTGTTAACCGCCGGCGGTTAACAAGTACTCACAGGCGTTGACATGTGACTAAATGGTCACCTATTGTCGATTCATGGACGACGATCACGTCTTCAAGGCGCTGGCCGATTCCACCCGGCGCCTGATACTCGACCGATTGTTCGCCCAGGACGGTCAGACGCTCACCGAACTCGAGTCGCAGGTCGAGATGACGCGATTCGGGGTCATGAAGCATCTGCGTGTGCTCGAAGACGCGGGACTCGTCGTCACGCGCCGCTCCGGCCGGGAAAAACTTCACTACCTCAATCCTGTGCCGATACAGCTGATCCACAACCGGTGGATCGACAAGTACACCGAGCGTCACACGAGTGCGCTCGCTCAGCTGAAAGCCGAACTGGAGGAAGAGAAATGACTACCGCCGACGCATTCCAGATCTACGCCGTCTACATCAAGGCGACACCGGAGGCCATCTGGGACGCCATCACCAAACCCGAGTGGTCGCAGCAGTACGGTTACGGCGGCCTCGTCGACTACGACCTCCGCGCGGGCGGCGCCTTCCGCTCACGCGCGGACGACGCGATGAAGGAATACCCGGGCGTGCCCGACGTGATCGTCGACGGCGAGGTGATCGAATCCGATCCGCCGAAGAAGCTGGTCCAGACGTGGCGCATGCTGATGGACGCCGACAACGTGGAGGGTTTCACCACTCTCACCTACGAGATCGTGCAGTCGAGCCGGCCCGGAGTCGCGAAACTGACTGTCACACACGACCTCACCAACGCACCGGGCCTGGCCGAGATCGTCGCGGGCAGGCGCGAGTCCGAGGGCGCGGGCGGCGGCTGGAACGAGGTGCTCAGCGGAATGAAGACCCTGCTCGAGACGGGGCAGCCGATGGTGAACTGGGGCTGAGCGCGGGGGTCGGCGGGCGCGAGGGCCCGACATCTGTCGGACGGCCGCAGTAAGCTCCAACCATGACGGCTGCGCAGTCGCTCGACGGGGATTTCCTCGCACTCGCCGACCCTTACCGGCGCGAGTTGCTCGCCCATTGTTATCGCATGATGGGCTCACTTCACGACGCCGAAGACCAGATGCAGGAGACGTTCATCCGGGCCTGGCGGGGGTACGACGGCTACCAGCAGCAGGCGTCGCTGCGGACGTGGCTGTACAAGATCGCCACCAATACGTGCCTGACGGCCCTGCAGAGCAAATCCAAGCGTCCGCTGCCGAGCGGGCTGGGCGCTCCCGACTCCGACCCGACGGCCGACCTCGTCGAGCGACACGAGGTGCCGTGGCTCGGACCGCTCCCCAACCGTCTCATCGACGACGACGCGAACGATCCCGCCACGGTCGTCACGTCGCGCGAGTCGGTGCGGCTGGCGTTCATCGCCGCCCTTCAGCATCTTCCTGCACGTCAGCGCGCCGTTCTCGTCCTCCGCGACGTGTTGCAGTGGAAGGCGTCGGAGGTCGCGGCGGCTCTCGACACCACCACGACGGCGGTCAACAGCCTGCTGCAGCGCGCACGCGCGCAACTCGAACTGGCCACACCGACGGCCGACTCTCTCGTCGAACCGGAATCCCCCGAGGAACGCGAGCTCCTCGACCGCTACGTCGCCGCGTTCGAGGACTACGACATCGACGCGATCGTCGAACTGTTCACCAAGGACGCGGTCTGGGAAATGCCCCCGTTCGACGGCTGGTATCGCGGGGGCGCGTCGATCGGCACCCTGATCAGCGGAAACTGTCCGGCCAAGGGGCCGGGCGACATGCGCCTGGTGCCCACCGCGGCCAACGGACAGCCGGCCCTCGGCCTGTACATGCGCGGGGAGGACGGCGTCCACCGTCCGTTCCAGCTCCACGTCCTGGATGTCACGGCTGACGGGGTCTCCCACGTCGTCTGCTTCTTCGACGTCGATCTGTTCGAGAAGTTCGGACTATCGGAGACCCCGCCCGCCTGACCCCTACGCCGGCACGGCGGCCGGATCCATCCACATGACCTCCCAGACGTGACCGTCCAGGTCGCGGAACGCGCGTCCGTACATGAAGCCTTCGTCCTGGAGCTTGCCCCACGACGTCCCGCCGGAGGCGAGGGCCTTGTCGACGAGGCTGTCGACCTCCTCGCGGCTGTCGGCCGAGATACACATCAGGGCCTCGACGGACTTCGACGTGTCACAGATGCCGCCCTCGATGAAGTCCTTGAACCGGGACTCGACGAGGAGCATCACGGACGTGTACTCGTTGATGACCATGGCGGTGCAGGAGTCGTCGCTGAACGTGGAGTTGAACTCGAAGCCGAGTCCGCCGAAGAACGTCTTGGTCGCGTCGAGGTTCTTGATCGGCAGGTTCACGAAGAGCATCCGGGACATGTAATTCTCCTTCTCGGGTTCCGCCCAGTGCGGAAGGTCATCGGTACAGACCGCAGCGGTGCGCAAAACTCATCGGCGACCGCTCGCCCGATCCTCTCAGCTCTCGGCGAGGTCGAGGAACGAGCCGATCATGATCCGTCCGGCCGCTTCCACGTCGTCCAGGTGTTCCCCCGACGGGGCGGTGCCCGCCGGCATGTGGGCGTGCATCACCGGCAGCTGCGCGCGGGTCAGTTCGACGTGGAACTGCAACCCGTACGCGCGGCGGCCGATCGCGAAGGCCTGATTCTCGTAGAGGTGACTGCTCGCCAGCCGGACCGCGCCGCCGGGGAGGTCGAACGTGTCGCCGTGCCAGTGGACGACGGGCACCTCGGCACCGACCGAACCGAACACGGGATCGCGCGTCCCGTCCTCGGACACCGTGACCGTCCCGGCACCGTTCTCCGGGGTCGGCCCCCGGCGGATCGCTGCCGAACGAGGCGGCGAGAAGCTGAGCGCCGAGGCAGATTCCCAGCATCGGGAGTCCGGCGCCCACAATTTCTTTGATGAAGTTTCGCTCTCGCGGAAGTTGCGGGCGGGTAACGTCATCTCGGGCGCCCATCGGACCGCCCATCACCACGAGGCCGCCGATGTCGTGAACGGCCGGGAGTTCCGACGCTCGGTACATCGGGTACTCGGTGTAGCGAATTCCCCGCTCCGCCAGCAAAGTACCGACGAGAGCCGGTCCTTCGAACGACACGTGCTTGACAACCGCCCATGGCTTGTTCATGCCACAATTCTTACCGAGTAGGGACTTTCGGCCCTATGCAGGCCTGGATTCATGAATTCCGCACTGAGTGCACAAAATTCGGATGTTCACACGGAGTTCACGTTCGGTGTACACCGCCCGAATGACACCCTCCAAACTGGACGCTTGTCTAGTGGCATGGCTCACGCGAAACCTGTAGAAATACGAGCGTCACTCTTTCGTGACCCGTCCCATATCAATTAGTTATCCGGTGGTGGTCCCTGACAAAAGGAACGTCACCATCTCCCGTTACCTCAGACCACAGACGAGCCCTCCCGCGATCCGGGAAGTCGTCTTCGGGATGGAAAGGGCCTCAGATGCCGCTCCCCATGTCCCCTCTCGACTCGATGTTCCTTCTCGGTGAGTCCCGTGAGCACCCGATGCATGTCGGCGGCGTGGAGATCTTCCAGCTCCCGGAAGGCGCCGACACGTACGACATGCGCGCGATGCTCGACCGCGCGCTCGCCGACGGCGACGGGATCGTCACGCCCCGGCTCGCCAAGCGAGCCCACCGGTCCTTCTCGACGCTCGGTCAGTGGAGCTGGGAGACCGTCGACGACATCGACCTCGGCCACCACATCCGGCACGACGCGCTGCCCGCCCCCGGAGGCGAGGCCGAGCTGATGGCACTGTGCTCGCGGCTGCACGGATCGCTGCTCGACCGCAGCCGCCCGCTGTGGGAGATGCATCTGATCGAGGGACTGAGCGACGGACGGTTCGCCGTCTACACCAAGATCCACCACGCGGTCGCCGACGGCGTCACCGCGATGAAGATGCTGCGCAACGCGCTCAGCGAGAACTCGGAGGATCGGGACGTGCCGGCTCCGTGGCAGCCGCGCGGCCCGCGACCGCAGCGGACGCCGTCGAAGGGGTTCAGCCTGTCGGGTCTGGCCGGTTCCACGTTCCGCACCGCCCGCGACACCGTCGGTGAGGTCGCCGGGCTCGTGCCCGCGCTCGCAGGCACCGTGTCCCGCGCCTTCCGCGACCAGGGCGGCCCGCTCGCCCTGTCCGCACCGAAGACCCCGTTCAACGTGCCGATCACCGGTGCCCGCCAGTTCGCGGCGCAGTCGTGGCCGCTCGAACGTCTCCGGCTCGTAGCCAAGCTGTCCGACAGCACCATCAACGACGTCGTGCTCGCGATGTCCTCCGGGGCACTCCGCAGTTACCTCGAGGATCAGAATGAGCTGCCCGCCGAGCCGCTGATCGCGATGGTGCCGGTGTCGCTGAAGAGTCAGCGCGAGGCGTCGAACGGCAACAACATCGGGGTGCTCATGTGCAACCTCGGCACCCACCTCCCCGAACCGGCGGATCGCCTCGACGCCATCCGGACGTCCATGCGCGAGGGCAAGGAGGCGTACGAGACGATGAGCGCCACGCAGATCCTCGCCATGAGTGCTCTCGGTGCGGCGCCGATCGGCGCGAGCATGCTGTTCGGGCACAACTCGCGGGTGCGCCCGCCGTTCAACCTCATCATCTCCAACGTTCCGGGCCCCAGTTCACCGCTGTACTGGAACGGGGCGCGGCTCGACGCCATCTACCCGCTGTCGGTGCCCGTCGACGGCCAGGGCCTGAACATCACCTGCACCAGCAACGACGACATCATCTCGTTCGGGGTCACCGGCTGCCGCAGCGCGGTGCCCGACCTGAAGTCGATCCCCGCCCGGCTGGGACACGAACTGCGCGCCCTCGAGCGCGCGGTCGGAATCTGATCCTAGGGACTCTTACGGTCGCTGTGCCCGAGGTGGCGGTCGGGCGCCACCCGGTCGCGGACCAGTTGCTTGAGCACGGTGATGTCGGGGAAGCCGCCTTGTTCCTTGCGGTCCCAGATCAGTTCGTCGTCGACGGTGATGCGGAAGATCCCGCCGGTGCCGGGGACGAGCGCGACCTCGCCGAGTTCCTGCCCGAACGTGCCGAGTAGTTCCTGCGCCATCCACGCTGCGCGCAACAGCCACTGGCACTGGGTGCAGTAGGTGATCGCGACCCGGCCGTCTGTGCTGCTCGTCGTCATCGTGCCAGGTTAGCCGAAGGTGCTCCCCCGCTTGCTGTTCGAGTTGCACGGAGGACACCTGTTCGTCATGCGGACGTCAGCATCGTGAGGCAGACTGTCGATCGCCATGCTGTGCCCCCTCGACGAAAGGAAGCCGCCATGTCCACCGCGCTCGAAGAATCGCGTCGCCACGCCCTCGAGCTGACCAACGAGAAGATCCAGGCCGTCAAGGACTTCTTCACCAACATCTTCCGCCTGGACACCACGCACCGCACCGAGGCCTGAACTCGTGGGGAGGCCTTCGCCGAGAAGGCCTCCCTGTCTTCACCGGATCGTCTCGAAGAACTGCACGACCTCCGCGGTGCGGAAGTGGTCTTCCGAGACGTGCGGGCCGCTCACCTCGACGAATTCGACGGTGTCCGAGCCGCGGCGGAGCATCTCGACCCACGGTCCCGTGACGCCGGCAATGTTCGCCACCTCGTCGTCCCGCGACGCGTACACCCGAATCGGCACTCCGACATAGTCTCCCGGCTCGTGCCGGACGGCGTCCCAGCGCTCGGTCTTCGGTTCGAGGTCGTGCCCGTCCGCGGACAAGCGGAAGGCGTCCCGCACGGTGTCGCGTCCGTGTTCGCCCCGCTCCCACACGGCGCGCAGCGACAATGATGGCGCGATGAAGACCGCGCCGTCCCACGCGACCTCGTGTAGGCGCACGGCGTTGGCGGCGGCGTTACCGCCCATCGATTCGCCGATCAGGAACCGACGTGTCACCGGCCACCGGTGGGACACCCACTCGTCCAGTGCGACCACGGCGTCCTGCGCCAGCCGGTTTCCCCACTGGTCGCCGTGCAGGTATGGGCTGGCGACCAGGTATCCGGCGTCCAGCAGGCCGTCCCGCAGTCCGGCGCGATCGTCGATCGACCTCTCGTCCCCCGTGCGCCCGTGCAGGTAGCACGCGAACGCCGACGGCGTCACCCCGCGCGGCACCGCCACCAGCGCACGATCGCCGGAACGCGGGACCGTCACCGCGTGCTCGTCGTACGTCGTGAGGTGAGCCGTGCGCCGCGTCAATGGTTCGACGGCCCCGGCACGAATTGTCACACCGCCACGCTAACAAGCGACGACGCGACGTGCGTGGCGGGAAATTCGGACGCGGCACCGGTTTCGCCGAGTCGAGCTGACGCCCGGCGGCACGCTCCTATAATTCGTACCCTGAGCCTAGTTGCGAGGGGGACGGATGGCCGGCTTCCTGCTACGACGAGCGCTCAACTACGTGGTGCTGTTGCTGCTGGCGTCGTTCCTGACGTTCAGTCTCGCCTCGCTCACGTTCCGTCCGCTCGACAGCCTGGAGCAGCGCAATCCGCGGCCACCGCAATCGGTGATCGACGCGAAGGCCGCCGAACTGCATCTGGACGATCCGATCCCGGTGCGGTACGCGAACTGGCTGGGCGGCGTAGTCCACGGCGACTTCGGCACCACCATCACGGGTCAGCCGGTGTCGGACGAGCTGGGCCGCCGGATCCTGGTGAGCATGCGGTTGCTGATCCTCGGTTCCGTGATCGGAGCGGTGCTGGGTGTGCTGATCGGCGCCGCCGGTGCGATCCGGCAGTACAAGTTCAGTGACTATTTCAGCACCGTCGTGTCGCTGCTGATTCTCAGTGCGCCGGTGTTCCTCGTCGCGACCCTGCTGAAATACGGTGCTCTCCAGATCAACTCGGCCACCGGCAACCAAATCTTCCTGTACACCGGCGAATCCTCGGCCAGCACGATCACCGGGTACTGGCCGCAGTTCGTCGACCGCATGCAGCATCTCGTGCTACCGACCATCGCGCTGGCGCTGGGCAGCATCGCCGGCTACAGCCGGTATCAACGCAACGCGATGCTCGACGTTCTGGGCAGCGACTTCATTCGGACCGCGCGGGCGAAGGGGCTGACCCGGCGGGCGGCACTGCTCAAGCACGGGCTCCGGACGGCGCTGATCCCGATGGCGACACTGTTCGCCTACGGATTCGGGGCGCTGGTCGTCGGCGCCACGTTCACCGAGACGATCTTCGGCTGGCACGGCATCGGCGAATGGATCGTCATCGGCATCGACAATCAGGACACCAACATCGTCGTGGCGATCACGTCGTTCACCGGGCTGATCGTGCTGTTGTCGGGACTCCTCTCGGACGTGGTGTACGCGGCGCTCGACCCGAGGGTGCGTGTCGGGTGACCGAGATCCAGATCGCGTCCACCGATGCGGCGGTGTCGGCCGTCGGTCGCCGGACCCTGCTGTGGCGGCGCTTTCTCCGGAACAAGCCCGCCATCGCCGGGGTGTGCGTCCTGGTGCTGCTGTTCGTGGGCAGCTTCGTCGGACCGTACCTGCTCCCCTACGACTATCAGCAACTCGACTACACCGCGCTCCTGCAGCCGCCCAGCGCCGAACATCCGTTCGGCACCAACCAGATCGGCCAGGACGTTCTCGCCCAGACGCTGCGCGGGCTGCAGAAGTCGCTGATCATCGGGATCTGCGTCGCGATCTTCTCCACCGCGATCGCAGCGCTCGTCGGTGCGCTGGCAGGGTACGTCGGCGGCTGGCCGGATCGGGTGATCATGTGGCTGGTCGACCTGCTGCTCGTCGTTCCCAGCTTCATCATCATCGCCGTGTTCACCCCGCGGCTGAAGTCCTCGAGTTCGATCGTCCTGCTGATCCTGCTGCTGGCGGTGTTCGGCTGGATGATCACCGCCCGGATGGTCCGGGGGATGACGCTGAGCCTGCGCGAGCGGGAATTCGTTCAGGCGGCCCGGTACATGGGCGCCCCCACGCACAAGATCATCACCAGCCACATCGTCCCGAACATCGCGTCGATTCTGATCATCGACGCGACCCTGAACGTCGGTGCCGCGATCCTCGCCGAGACCGGGCTCAGCTTCCTCGGATTCGGCGTCCAGAAGCCGGACATCTCCCTCGGGTCGCTGATCGCCGACGGCACCGAATCCGCCCTCACCTACCCGTGGCTGTTCCTGTTCGCCGGCGGTCTGCTGGTGATCACCGTGCTGTCGGCGAACCTGGTGGGCGACGGTCTGCGCGACGCGGTGGACCCCAGCTCGACGCGCGCCCGGTCCCGCAAGAGGAAGAAGAAGGCGAAGCGGTGACCGGGCAACCGTTGCTCGACATCGCGGACCTGCGGGTCAGCTTTCCCAGCGAGGAAGGCCGCATCGAGGCGGTCCGGGGTGTCAGCTACGGCGTCTCCGACGGCGAAGTGCTCGCCATCGTGGGTGAGTCGGGCTCGGGTAAGTCGGTGGCGTCACTCGCCGTGATGGGCCTGCTGCCCGAGCATGCGCGCGTCACCGGCTCCATCCGGTTGCAGGGCCGCGAGTTGCTGGGCATGGGAGACCGGGAACTGTCGTCGCTGCGCGGGAAGACGGTCAGCATGGTGTTCCAGGACCCGCTGTCCGCGTTGACGCCCGTGTACCGGGTCGGTGACCAGATCGCCGAGGCACTGCTCGTTCACGGCCGGGCAGCCAACAAGAAGGACGCCGCGCAGCGCGCCGTCGACCTGCTCGACCTGGTCGGGATACCCGATCCGGCGGTGCGCGCCAAAGCGTTTCCCCACGAGTTCTCCGGCGGCATGCGCCAGCGCGTCGTGATCGCCATCGCCATCGCCAACGACCCCGCGCTGATCATCTGCGACGAGCCGACCACCGCCCTCGACGTGACCGTGCAGGCGCAGATCCTGAACCTGCTGCGCAAGGCCCGCGACCTCACCGGCGCCGGCGTCGTGATGATCACCCACGACATGGGCATCGCCGCGACACTGGCCGACCGCGTGGTGGTGATGTACGCGGGCCGCGTGGTGGAGTCGGCGCCGGTGCGCGAACTGTTCGCCGAACCCCGAATGCCCTACACCGCAGGGCTACTCGTGTCCGTGCCGCGGATGGATGCGCCGATCCGGAGCCGCCTGGTCTCGATCGCCGGTGCCCCGCCCGCGCTGCATTCGCTGCCACCCGGCTGCACGTTCGCACCGCGCTGCCCGCTCGCGGTCGACGCCTGCCTGCTCGCCGAGCCGGAACTCGTCTCGACCGGACCCGGTCACCAGGCTGCGTGCATCCGCGTCGACGAGACGGACACCCGGGACCTGTTCACGGCGTATCGGCGGGACCAGCCGGCATCCGCCCCCACCGCGGCGATGGCACCCGAACAGCGGGTGGTGCTGCAGGTGACCGATCTGGTGAAGACGTATCCGATCACCAGCGGTCTGGTGTTCCGCCGCAAGCGGGGCGAGATCCGGGCGGTCGACGGCATCAGCTTCGACATCCGAGCCGGCCGCACGCTGGCGCTGGTGGGTGAATCCGGCTCGGGCAAATCGACCACGTTGACGCAGATCCTCGACCTGGCCGCGCCGGAATCCGGTTCGATCGCGGTGCTGGGCGCCGACGTCGCAGCGCTGAGCACACCCGAGAAGCGCGCGATCCGGCGCAAGATGGCGGTCGTCTTCCAGGATCCGACGGCGTCGCTGGACCCCCGGCTGCCGGTGTTCGACGTTCTCGCCGAGCCACTCCGGCTGGACGGTCGCAGGCGTGAGGAGGTCGGCCGCCGGGTACCGGAGTTGCTCGACCTCGTCGGGTTGCGCCGCGAGCACGCCGATCGCTATCCGGCCGATTTCTCAGGCGGCCAGAAGCAGCGGATCAGCATCGCCCGGGCCCTCGCCCTCGACCCGGAACTGCTGATCCTCGACGAGCCGGTCTCGTCGCTCGACGTCTCGATCCAGGCCGGGGTGCTCAACCTCCTGCGCGATCTCCAGGAGCAGCGGGGCATGTCATACCTGTTCGTCTCCCACGACCTGTCGGTGGTCCGCAACATCGCGCACGACGTCGCGGTGATGTACCGGGGCAGGATCGTCGAGTCGGGGGCCGCGCAGACGATTTTCGAGAATCCGCAGCACGAGTACACCCGGGCGCTCCTCGAGGCAATTCCCGTTCCGGATCCGACGTTTTTGGCACACTAGCGTCAGCGAACTTCGAGGAAGGGCACCCCATGAGGATTCGTTCGGCACGCACCCGCCTCGCGGTATCGATCCTGGCCATCGGACTTGTTCTCGGTGGCTGCGGCGGTTCGGACACCGGCGACGTCGAGGCCGGATCCGGATCGATCGGCACCACCAACGACATCAACCCGCACGACCCCAGCGAGCTGCGCGACGGCGGAAACCTGCGGTTGGCGTTGTCGGGTTTCCCCCCGAACTTCAACACGCTGTCCAACGACGGCAACGACACCGAGATCGCCGGCATGCTGAAGCCGATGATGCCCCGCGCGTTCAGCACCGACGCCTCGGGCGCGCTGTCGGTGAACCACGACTACTTCACCGACGTCGCGCTCACCGGCACCGACCCCCAGCAGGTCACGTACACGATCGACCCGAGGGCGGTGTGGTCCGACGGCACCCCGATCACGTGGGCGGACATCCAGTCCCAGGCCGCGGCGCTCAGCGGTGAGAACAAGGACTTCCTGATCGCGAACACGTCCGGGTTCGAGCGGGTGGACAGGGTCGAGCGCGGCGTCGACGACCGTCAGGCGGTGATCACGTTCGCCGAGCCGTACGCCGAATGGAAGGGCCAGTTCGCGGGCAATTCGATGCTCTACCCGAAGTCGGTGACCGCGACCCCCGAGGCGTTCAACGAGAGTCTGCGCGACGGGGTCACGCTGACGTCGGGACCGTTCCGGATCGCGTCGATCGACAGGGCGCAGAACCGAATCACACTGGGCCGCAACCCCGCGTGGTGGGGCAACACCCCGAAACTCGACACCATCACCTACAGCGTTCTCGACGACGCCGCGCGCATTCCCGCTCTGCAGAACAACGAGATCGACGCGTCCGGACTGGGCACCATCGACGAGGTGAAGACCGCACAGGGTTCGGCGGGCATCGCGATCCGCCGGGCTCCGGGAAACCAGTTCTCGCACATCACGTTCAACGGCGCGGAGGGATCAATCCTCGCCGATCCGGAATTGCGGGTGGCGCTGTCCAAGGGAATCGACCGGCAAGGCATCGCGACCGCGATCCAGAACGGTCTGGTCGACGATCCCCAACCGCTGAACAACCACGTCTACCTCAACGGTCAGGAGGGCTACCAGGACAACAGCGCAGCCGTCTCCTACGACCCCGAGGAGGCCGCGAGGCGGCTCGACGAACTCGGCTGGACACTCAACGGCGAGTTCCGGGAGAAGGACGGGCGCAGGCTCGAGATCCGCGACGTGATGTACCAGTCGACCACCTGGGTTCAGATCGCGCAGATCCTTCAGCAGAACCTCGCGCAGATCGGCGTCAAACTGAACATCGACACCCGCGGCGGCACGGGATTCTTCACCGATGTCATCCAGCCCGGCGACTTCGACATCGCCCAATTCTCCTGGGTGGGTGACCCGTTCCCGCTCAGCGGCCTGCCCCAGATCTACGCGTACAACCCCGACGACCTGCAGGGCAATTACGGCCGGATCGGTTCGCCCGAACTGAACGCGCTGATCGAGCGGACGATCTCGGAACTCGACCCGCAGAAGGCGATCGAACTGGCCAACGAGGTGGACACCGCGGTGTTCGAGGAGGGATTCTCGCTGCCGCTGGTGCAGGCGCCGGGCAACGTCGCGGTGCGTGACAACCTGGCGAACTTCGGCGCCGCCGGACTCGCGTCCTACGACTACACGAAGATCGGCTTCCTGAATTAGCGGGTTCGCGGCCGTCCGCTACCCCGTTGCCGTCGGCGCGTGTGCGCTGGTGGTGTGCGGCGCATTCGCCGTGGTCGCCGACGCCGATCAGCTCAGCGCACTGGTCGTGGTCGCGGCGACGGTGCTCGGTGTCACCGGCTACACATGGTTCGCTGCCACCCGTTCAGGGTCGGAGCCAGGGCGCCCTGCCACGGTGCACCGGGTCCGCCAGCAGCATCGGCTGACCAGCAGGTCCTGGATCGAGGTTCGTGAGGAACCGGGTTCACTGTGGATTCCGGTGTTCTTCGATCCCGTCCTGATCACCCTGCCGACCCCGACCGCGGCGACCGTGCACTGCGCGGGGCGTCGCCATGTCGTGGTCTGCGAAGGCCGTCGACTGCTCCCCTCCGGTCGAGCGCGTCGCTCGGAGCCGGCCGGGCGGTTGATCGACAACCCGTCGCGTCCGGATCCGGACGGCCCGGTCCGCGCCCGCATGGCCGCTCGGCCGGTCCGCCGACTCGTCCTCGACGCCCAATTCGCGGTGGCGGCGCCGTTCGTCGGCGCGCTGTGGGTGTACGTCGCGGGCGGTGGGCCTCCGGCGTTCGCCGGCGCGACCTGTGTGTCGGCTGCCGTCGCGGTGTGGTTGGCGGCCGTCCGCGGCTCCGACCCCAGCTGAGGGGTTACGACATGGTGACACCCGCGCTGACGAAACACGGCAGCAGTCCCGCTATCTCGCTCAACACGGGGCCGAATCCCACGGCGGCGGGAACCGCGTCGTTGACGAACGCGACACCCCGGAACCCGGTGGTGAGGTTCGTGAACTGCACGATGGCACCGTTCCACTGCGCGAGCGGCGCGGCGGTGGTGTACCGGATCCTGTCGGGCGCGACCCGCTCCGCGTTGAACGTCAGCCAGGCGCCGGGAGCGCACGTCGACATCGAGCCGGGAATGAAGGGCGCCGCGGAGACGGCCGAGGGCACTGCGAACGACAGTGCGCCGGCGACGGCGACCACTGCGCCCAACCGGCCCACCACTTGTCGAGTAGACATCGGAATCCTTTCGGGGCGCGCCAATCCGTCAGCCCGAGTGCGGCGGAACCGCGTCACTGAGTGTGAAAACCAGGTCAGAGAATTATATCCCCGCAGGTACCTCCCACCGCCAGGGTGAGAAGGCGTCGCCCACGTCCAATTCCAGGCGGTCCTCTTCGAGCAGGACCACCCGGCAACTACGTCTTTCATGGCAGCGTCTACGTAGATTTCATACTGTCTGCCACTGATGTGGCGGGCGATAGAGATGTACGTTTGTCGCGGCTACCCGCATCACCTTGCGGTGGTGTGGGTTTGACCGTGTCCCACACCGACGCTTGTAGTGCAGGAACATGCTGTTTCGGAGTCACCCCCATCCGCTGTATTGCGGTGGGCAGGCTATGGCGGACCCGGCGATGCCGCGGCCGACGCGGTGTCGGACTGTGCTTGTCGCGGCACCGGCGCACCGGCGCATGCTCGGCCCCCCGGACCGTGGACAACTGCCCACGCCGACGAGTGACATTGCCTTTACCGAGCAGCGCGCGTTTGGCCAGGTTCACCCCCGCGACGTGGTCCCGGTTGCCGCCGACCCGGCAGCCCGGGCACCACGCGGTGTGGTAGCCGCCGGGGCGGGAGAGCGGTTCGTCGCAGCCCGGACACAGTGCAGAGGAACCTCGGGCGGGCACCGAGACCACCGTGATACCGGCACCCGCGGCGGTGTGCGCTAGCGCAGTGACTGCTTTACAGCGGGCGGACTGCGCCGCCCGATTATTGTTGACCCGCCCGTGTCCGCGGGTCTCGAGGGTGGTGAGATCCTCCACCGCGATCACCTGCGCCTGGGCGTCGGTGGCGTAGTCGGTGACCTGGCGGGCGAAGTGGAACGCGAGTTCCCGGTTGATCTTTCCACGCTTGATACCCACCGCGGTGCGGTGCGCGTCGAGGACGGCGATCTTCTCCTCCAGCTGGGCGCGGACCTCGGGCGGGGCGGTGGCGGCCAGTCGTGTCAACCGGGCAGCCTTCCGGTGCAGCATCTGGCCTTCGGCTTGCAGGCGGGCCAGTTTGATTCCGAGGCCGCGATCGTCGTAGGTCCAGCCCCGATAGTCCGAGGACAACCCGCCTGGGCCCTCGGCTGCGATGGCGGCCGCACCCAGAGTGGACGGGGACCAATCGACGCCCACCGCCACCGCGCCGTCCATTAGATCGGCTTCAGGGACGAGCTCGGTAGCGGCGCACCGCCACAACAGACCCCGGCGGTCGAGGACCAGGGTCGGCAGATGCCAGTCGGAGACAGCTCTGCCGTGCAGGTGCGCGGGGACGGCGGCGGTCAGCCGAACCCGCTGCCACTGCGCCCGCCCCGCCGGCCTCGGGCAGGTGGGCAACTTCACCGTCAACACCAGCTCGTCACCGGTGACGGCAAGCTGCGCGAGCTGCCGATCGGCGGCCGACAGCCGTGCCATCGCGCTCGTCTGCGGCGGACCCTGCACCTCGGTGATCCGCAACCGGCCGGCCGGTGCCCCGCCGCCGCGGCGAGAGCGGGCGACGAGCTGACGTTGCACGCCCCGAGCGAAGCCCGACGGCACGTAGTCCGCCGACCCGGCCGGCGGCGCCACAACCCCGGTGGCCGGGTCGAATCGGGCCGACAGTGCCGTGATCGCGGCGTCCCGGTAGGCCAGGGTCCGCAGGGTCGCCATCACCTGCGCCGTCACCACCCGGGTCACCCGCGACGGCACATAGACCCCGTCCGGAAAGATCGGGTTCCAGCCGAGACGTGCCGCGGCGGCATGACCTTGCACGGGCAACCTACGGTCCTGGCGGTCACGACCGGCGACAAGCACATCGAACGTCGCCGGCAGCCACAGCCGCGACACCAACTCGCCGCCGGCCGAGGTAACCAGGTCGAGGAGCCACCCCACCCGCAAATCGACGTCGTCGAGGCCGATCGGCTCACCGGTTGCATCGTCGACTGCCCCGTATGGGCGGGTGGTGAACGCGAATTGCCGCGGCGCAGTCGTTCCCGGCCCGGTCATGCCGGCCAACCAGGATCCAGGCACAGCCGAACGAACCGAGTCACGTCCAGTTGACGACAGAGGTCGCCGCCGCAGCAACCAAAACCGAATGGTGGACCGGTGCCGTCGCATCCGCGAGGGTGTAGCGGGCAGGTGCTGTGATCGCCGGGATCAACTCCCGCCGCCCGCCAGACCGCCAGCGCTGCGCCGGACAGAACGTCCGCCGACGGCCCCCTGGCACGATCTTTCACCGCACGGAAAGCGATGCCGCGGACCGTCAGCATCGCCAATTCGGTATAGCGGCGGCATCGTCGAGAAGCCCGCGTTGATTCCGTTTCGACCGCAGCCGATCGAACCGGCCGGACACCGTTGCCAGCAACCATGACGTCATCCACCAACCCTCCACCAGCGATTCATCGGCCTTGTCTCACAAGACCTCGACTGTAACGCCGACCCCCGACAAGCACCGCTCGGTCCACGCCACCTGCGAACCGGGCCAACCGATCTCGCCACACCCCCGGCCCCACCGTGAACCGACCCCTTGGTCGCGTCGCCGAGCATCCGGCCGCACCCCGCCCGCCGGTCCCTCGAGACCCGAACCGCGATCCGTATAGACCCAATACACCTCGCCAGCAATATTGCGACAACAGTTGGCGACCTCCGGGATCGAACGCCCAGAAGAGGGCAACTTCGAATCCCAGTCTTCTCCCACCCGCCGCAATGCACACGAGTAGCGGACCACTCGGTTTGCAGTTTTCTTTCGCGGGCCGCGGGGCTCAGCGCTGCGCGAAGTTGAGGTAGGCCTTCGACGGCGTCGGGCCGCGCTGGCCCTGGTACTTGGAGCCGACGGCGGAGCTGCCGTACGGGTGTTCCGCCGCGCTTGACAGCCGCAGGAGGCACAGTTGGCCGATCTTCATGCCCGGCCACAGGGTGATGGGCAGGTTCGCGACGTTGGAGAGTTCGAGGGTGATGTGTCCGTTGAAGCCGGGGTCGATGAACCCGGCTGTGGAGTGCGTCAGCAGTCCGAGGCGGCCGAGCGAGGACTTGCCCTCGAGGCGTCCCGCCAGGTCGTCGGGCAGCGAACACACCTCCAGCGTGGAGCCGAGAACGAACTCGCCGGGGTGCAGGACGAACGGCTCCCCCTCGGCCGGCTCGACCAGTGTCGTCAGCTCGTCTTGCCGCTGAGCTGGGTCGATGTGCGTGTAGCGGGTGTTGTTGAAGACCCGGAACAGGCTGTCGAGGCGCACATCCACGCTCGAGGGCTGGACCATCGAATCGTCGAACGGGTCGATGCCCAGACGTCCAGCGGAAATTTCGGCACGGAGATCGCGATCGGAGAGGAGCACAGGTAGAGGTTAACGGGTGTGGATGGCCATGGAGAGCAGCAGTTCGGTGCAGGTGTCCACGAGCTCCTCCTCGGGGAGGGTCACGGTGCCGTTCAACCACGCCGTCAGGGTCTGCGCCAGGCCGCCGACCATGAAGTGCGCGGCCAGGTCGAGACGCGGGCTCTCGGCCACCTCGTAGTACCCGACCGTCTGCTTCGTGACCAGGCCCGCGAACAGCCGCGAACTGTCGAGGCGGCGCTGCGCCAGCACCGCGCTCGACTGCGCCACCGAGAACATGAGACGGCCCTGACGCGGATCCTCGGCGACCTCCCGCACGATGTTGCGGACGCCGGCGCGCACGATGTCGCGTTCACCCGGCCCGGCGTTCGACACGGCGTCCAGGGTGCTGGTGGCGATCCGGTCCACGACGTGGTCGTAGACGGCGACGGTGAGCGCGTCGCGGTCGGTGAAGCTCTCGTAGAAATAGCGGGTGGCGAGTCCGGCCTGCTTGCAGACTCCGCGCACGGTCAAGGCGTGGTCGCCGTCCGCGCTGCCCAGCAGGTCGAGTCCCGCCTCGATGAGCTGGCCGCGCCGTTCCGATTTGCGCTGGTCACGCTCCTGGCCGCCATAGACGCGCCCACCGTCGCTCGTCGAGTTTCCGACGTTCGCGTTCATCGGTGCGGTAGCCATGCGCACCATCTTTCCACCGGACTCTGGACGGCGAACATATATGTGAGTACGGTCGTGTTCAGATAGTGAATCCGTGGTGGGGAGAGGGAACAAGAATGTCGACGTCACTCGAAGTACCGGACCGTCTCGATCAGGTCATGGACGGCGCCGGACTACTGGCAGGCGCCGCGAACATCATCATGCAGCTCGCCCATCCCGGGGTCGGGTACGGCGTATACGAGAGCAAGGTCGAGAGCGGCCAGCTGTTCAGGCATCCGATCAAGCGGACCCGCACCACACTGACCTACCTCGTGGTGGCGGCCCGCGGCACCGACGAGGAGAAGGCGGCCTTCCGCACGGGCGTCAACCGCGCCCACGCCAAGGTGCGCTCCACCCCCGACAGCCCCGTGCAGTACAACGCGTTCGACCCCGAACTGCAGCTGTGGGTGGCCGCCTGCATCTACCGCGGGTTCGAAGACGTCAACCGCGCCCTGCACGGCGACCTCTCCCCCGCAGCCGCCGAGTTCTTCTACAAGGAAGGCGCCACGTTCGGCACCACCCTCCAGGTACCCCCGGAGATGTGGCCCGAAGACCGCGTCGCGTTCGACGAGTACTGGAACAAGGCCCTCGACAAGGTGTCCATCGACGACACCATCCGCGAACACGTCCTCTCCATCGCACGCCTCGAATTCCTGCCCGCCATCGTCTCCCGCCTGTTCGGCCGGCTCAACATGTTCTTCACCAACGGCTTCCTCCCCCAGCAGTTCCGCGACGAAATGCACCTCACGTGGACCGACAAAGACCAGAAGCGCTTCGACCGGACCCTGCGCACCATCGGTGCCGTCAGCAGGCGCATCCCCGTCCGCATCCGGGAGTTCCCCTACAACCTGCTCATGTTCGATCTGCGACGCCGAATGAAGGCCGGCAAACCGCTCGTATGACACACCGCGAGTGTGCCCGGGTAGTCCGGATCACCATCTGATAATGTTTCCGCCGCAGGGTGTTGGGCCTGCCTAAGGGCGCCCAATATCGTGCGCGCCGATGTAGTTCAATGGCAGAACATCAGCTTCCCAAGCTGAATACGCGGGTTCGATTCCCGTCATCGGCTCCATCCATCCATCCATTCCATCGAGATGGCAGACACCCTGGCGGTCGCTGTCGAGAGCAGTCTCGTCGACGCAGGAAGCGGCTTCCTGACGGTCCGTACCGGTGTCGCGTACGGCCTGTTCTCGATCGGCGTGGAAATACTTCGCGACCAACCTGACAGCACGTTGTTCGAGGAGTGGGAGAACGTTGCCGAGTGCACCATCAACGCCTCCACATTGTGTGTGATGACCCTGCAGGGCGACCCAGTGGAGGACTTCACCGATCTGACGGTCGTCGAGCCGGGTCGGTACCGGGTACGGGTGCACGCCCGAGGCCGTGATGCGAACTGGGACATGGACGTAACCGAACCGACCGAAGACTATTTGGTGCAACTGTGGCCAGTCCCTCGTGAACGGGGTTTCGTGAGGCTGAAGAAGACCGACACCGCGTGGAGCGAGGTCGACCCGGAGGTCCTGATTGCCGCGCCGGCAGCGGCTCGCGAGTCGGTGCAGGCGCCGAATCCGCAGGCGCCGGGACGGCCGAAGCTCAAACGCCTGGTGAACCGCCAGTGTGTCACGATTCCAGCTTCGGAACTTCACCGCGGTCAGCGACGTGGCACATCTCGACCGTCTGCTTGCCGAGAAACTTCTGGCCTTGCGTGACGACGAACTCCGGTCGGTTGCCCAGTGGCTTCCGCGGCGCGCTCTGACAAAGGCCGGACTTCTCGACATCGAGTGGGTGTCGAACGCTGTCACCGTCCTCGAGGCCGGGCTGTGGGAACGACCGAAGGACATCTACGCCGCGGCCGTGCGGGCGAAGACCGGCGGAGATCCCGAAATGCCGGTCACTCAGTTCGTGTCCGTCTTCGATGGACAGCCTGTCGACCCCGTATTTGGCGCACTGAACGCGCTCATCTATGGCTTTGACCCCGACCCCGCAGTCGCCGCGTTCCTCGCCCTCCACGGCACGCTGCTTGTGTACGGGCCACAGTGGACGGATCTGGTCAGCGAACTCGAAGCTGCCTTCCCGCGAATCGCCACGTGGACCATCGAAGGGTCCTAGTGCCTACCGGAGCACCGGATGACGATCCGCTTACGGAACGAGGGCCGACTTCCGCCGGCATGTGCGGGGACCCAACTTCGTTCCGGTGCAGGTTCCTCAATCGGCATCATGGGTACGAATCAGCGTCACGTGCTCCTCGGCATCACTGCCGGACCTTGCGATCAGTGCCGGTAATGGCCGCCACGACCATCCTCGAATTCTGGCATCGCCTGCGCATCGATCACGGAGCCAGGATTATCGATCGGCTATGCGCCAGAACGTTGACAATGCCGGCGCCGTCGGCGAAAAGTTGAGCAGAGACCTTGTGACCCGATCTGTCAACGTCGTGAGTAGGTGAGAAGCGTGAGCGAAATCGATCCCCCACCGCTGGTCGTCCTGCCGCCGGGGACCGGGCAGACCGGTGACCTGGGCCCGATCGGGGTCGAATTCAAGCTCTGGGGCCGTGACACCGGTGGGGTGTTGTCGGTCGTCGAGCACCCGTTCCCGGTCGGTGCGCTGGTCCCGCCACATCTACATACGCGGGAGGACGAATTCTCGATAGTTACCCAGGGTGCGATCGGATTCCGCTCCGGCGACCGGGAAGCCGTTCTCGAATCCGGCGGATACATCACAAAACCCCGGGGTGAGATGCACACCATGTGGAACGCCGGCACCGTCCCGGCGCGCATGATCGAGATCATCAGTCCGGCCGGCTTCGAACATTGCTTCCTGGAAGTGTCCGAACTGATCGCCGCCGGCGAGCGGGATATCGCCGAGATCGCCGCAATTGCCGAGCGCTACGGTCTGCAATTCGGCGAACCCGACTGGTTGCCCGACGTGATCGCCCGATACAACCTCACACCGCCGTGACACCCGCTTAATCGTCGACGCTATGTGCCCGGTTCACTGGTCGAGGCTGCTCAGCCCGGGCAGTCGGTGAGCCGAAGACAGTCCTGCATGCCGCGTGGGCCGAGGATGTGGGCATGGGCAGATCATCCACGAGTACATGCCCGCTGCACGATCCGCTTACGGAACGAGGGGCCGACTGGCCGGCATGCGGTGCGACGCCACTTCGTCCCGGTGCAGGTTCCGTCAGCGGACGATCTCAAGCGCAGTCAGGTTGTGCAGCGGTCCCGCAGTGTCGGCACGCCCGGCCCGGTGAGGTCATCACAGTAGGCACCGCGACCGGCCATGGCCATCGTGAGCGCCAGGGTCGTGCCGCTGACCATCGGGCCGGCTCCCGTCGTGAAGGGCCCGTCGGTCGCTTCGAGACGAAGACCTGCGATGGTGCTGCGGCCGGCCACGGTGAAGTCCCGCCGGGCGTAGAAGCGGGCAACCTCGGTGACCGTCTCGACGGCGGGCGTGCGCGCGAACCCGAGCGGCCGCCGGATGTCCTGGGCATGCACCACCACCTCACCAAGCCACGCCGCGGTGGGACCCGGCGCCGACGTCGTGCTGGTGACGACCCGCTGGAACCACTCGAGAGTCTCGGCGGGGGTCGCGCCTCGGTACTCGGCCAGACGCCGGTCGTTGTGCAGGTCAAAGTCGAACCGTGCCCCCAGGACACTGCCAAACCAACGAAGCGCACCGATACTCGCCGCCGCCGTGAGGTGAGCAACGACCTCCTCTACCACCCACCGTCCGCACAGCGACTGCTGTGCCCACTGCGCCTCGTGAAGACCAGCGAGGTCATCGGCAAGAGCGGCGCGTTCGGTTGCGACCGCAGACCATAGGGTGGCGCGAGTGAGGGAATTGCGCACGGCGACCTCCAGGTTGAACGGCTGACATCATGGAGACTGCGCGCGAGCGCGAGAATCATCGGTCGATCGGTAACCAAGGTAGCGAGTGCACCCGCCGCCGTTGCCGGAGAGACCGGTGTCCGGCTACTGCCCAGCAGCCACCCGGCGTCTGAACACAGTCGATGGTGCCTCACCCGTCTTCTCTCTTCCAGAACCGGACAACGCCCCGTGAAGTCATCTCCCGATGATGCAGGAGGTTGCGCCGGTCAGCGATCGCTGACCGGTCGACGCCATTCGGGGGTGTTGGGCGCGGCGACGTCTTTGTCCACGCGCGGACAGGTGTGACCTGTACTAATGATGTCGGAGGATGGGCAGACAACCTCTAGCGTCAGTTGAGCGAAGGGATGTCGTGCATGTTGAGCCGACCGAGACGAAGCGGCATGAGCACCCTCGCAGCGAGCGTCCTGTGCGTGCTCTCTGCATCAATGACAGTCGGCTGCTCAGCCGACGAGGCGCGGACGCCGTCCGGTGGAGTTGTCACGCCCGAGTCGCGCGTAGGCGGAGCGGCGAATGAGGCATTCGGCGCGGAGGTGCTCACGCTCTCGGTAGAGGCCAAGAGTGCGGATACGCGTTGGTCCGGCGATGGACTCGTATCCCTACCGGACGGTCGATTTCGGTTCGAGGTCGGTGAAGCGCAACCGCAAGCCAAGTTTGAGATCGGGACCGTGGTCGGCCTTAGAGGAGAAGGTACAGAAAGCACGGTAAGCGAGACTGGCGGTGGATCCACCGGTAGCGCCGGACAGCGGTGTTGGATGAACCCCCATGCGCCGGTTGGCTACTTCACCGACACCATTAGCGTCGAAGAAACATTGCGGGTCACCGGCGCAGTCGTCGAGAGTCTGCGCGACGAGATCAAGCAGGTCCAGGTCCGGTCGACCGACACCTTCGAGGTTGAACTCAAAGACTCGGCAGCACTGCCTGAGGATGAGTTCGCGGGCACACCAGACCGGGTTTGGGGGGATCGCTGGATCCTTGGCCGGCTAGATGGCCCGATTGCAGTCGAGCTCGCCGACGGGGGTTCGTTACGCTCGCTGGAGTTCGAGTTCGGGCCCTATGACCCCTATTCCTTGTTCGGGGAGCAGCATTCGATCGACCGCGTAACGATCAATGCCCGCTTTGCGCCAGCCGACGCCGAACTCGTCCTCGATCCACCGGCCTGCCAATCGATCGAGTGATCGCTTCGCGGCGGAGGTTATCGATCCACAACGACAGATCTACCCAGGCCGGCGGCAAATGCAGCCTTTCCGCAAGCCGAACCATCACCGGGACGCGAACAGCGCCGCGCCCAGCGCGCACCCGGAAGGGTCTGTGCTCGTCCCGATCGAGGATCCGCTTACGGAACGAGGGCCGACTTCCGCCGGCATGCGCGGGGACGCAACTTCGTTCCGGTGCAGGTTTGCTTGCCGGAACGCCGATAGCCCGGCGAGGCGAATTGTGCAATTCGTTGAGTGGGCAGGGAGGTCCCTCTGGCTCAGCGGGTGACCCGACCCAAGACCGGGGTCCATTCGATGATTCGGTGCTGCGGTACGAGTCCATGGATCGCGAAGGGGTCGTTCGCGAAGAGATGCTCGACGACCTCTGCATTGTCGGCATCGACGATGATGAACGCCCCTGAGTCGTCGGCGAAGGGGCCGCAGGTGATCACGGTCCGCTGGTCGACGAGGTCTGCGAGCCAGGCGCGGTGAGCGGTTCGGTGTTGGTCGCGCCCCTCGGCGGTCTCGGCGGTGTAGGTGTATTCGATGACGAAGACCGGCATATGCTCGCTTCCTGGAATGGATGTGACGGTTTCCGCAAGACCCGACCAATGAATTCGGATGGGCCCGGGTCGCGATTCGGTTTCAGGCGAGGTGGTTCGTTCCACCCGGACGCGGGTGTGACCGGGAGAGGTCAGCCGCCGTAGGCCAGGTCTTTGGCCGGGCGGGTTCCGCTGACGTGGTAGTGATGCGGTGCGCACAAGGACATGGGATCGGCGATCGGATTCGGTGGTGCCGCCCCAGATTCCGAAAGGCTCGCCGACGATCTGGGGGTGGTTGCGGCAGGCAGCGTGCAGTTGCCAGTCCCAGAGGTCGGCCAGCGGTGCATACAGGTGGGTGGACAGGGTCGTGTTCAGCATGGACTACTACCCAACCGGTCGGAGGTGCGGCCGGTCGATGAATCGGAGCTGCGGTGTGGAATCGCGCGGCGAGAGCGGTGGTCGACACACCGCATTCGCAGTGTGTCGACCAGGGCCGGGCTCGGTGGGTGGCTGCGTCGTTGTCAGCCGAGCAGTTCGTAGATCAGCAGGCCGGAGAGCGACAGGATGGATACGAAGCCGAGGGCGCCGATGACGTTCTTCCACCAGGTGTTCCGGAGGTTGCCCATCAGCTGGGTGTTGTTGCTCATCACGAACAGCAAGAACCCGAGGAAGGGTGCGATGAGCACGGTGAGGGCTTGGGCGAAGATAATTAGTTGCACCGGTGACTTGGTGAACAGGATGGTGATCACGAGGCCGAAGGCGAGGATCGCGGCGCTGGTGCGTTTGGCGGTCGGGGTGCTGGGCGACGGGCCTTTGCCGAGTCCGTCGGAGAGCATGGTGCCGCCGGCGGTGGCGTTGGCGACCATGGCAGAGAATGCGGCACCCGAGAGGCCGAGTGCGAAGATCGTCGATCCGACCGGTCCGGCGATGGGTTCGAAGATCCTGGCCAGCCCGGCGAGGGTGGTGGCTTCGGCGTTCTGCCGGCCGAGGACGGCGGCGGCGACGATGATGACGAGGGAGGTCATGATGCCCGGGGCCACGATCCCGGGGATGGTGTCGGCGATAGTCGTTTGGCGGTATTCGGCTGCGGTGCGATTGCGTTCGTGTGTTCCGTAGGAAGTGAAGAACGCGGCGTTGAGGGAGAAGTTGGTACCGACCAGGGCGACGACGAGCAGTTGCCCGCCGGGTGGGATGGAGGGGACGAGTCCGTTCACGGCCTGGAACCAGTCGGGTTGGGCGATGACGGCACTGAAGATGAAGGTGGCGGCCAGGAGTGCGACGATGACCAGCAGGACGCGTTCGACGGTGCGGTAGACGTTGCGGAACAGTAGGATCAGGCCGACGAAGACGGTGCAGACCGCGGACCAGATGAGCGGGGAGCCGCCGAACACCATGGACAGGCCGAGCCCGGAGCCGACGGCGTTGCCGACGGAGAAACACAGGGTGATGATGAAGACGCCGATCCCGGCGGCGGTTCCGACGCGGCGACCGAGGATGTCCTTGACGGAGCTGATCATCGACACGGGTGTGCGGATGCCGAGGCGAACACTCATGTCGGCGTAGACGAGCATGAAGATCGTCGACAGGGCGATGACCCAGATCAGCGAGTAGCTGTATTCGCTGCCGGCTTGGACGGCGCTGGCGAGATTTCCGGGCCCGAACTGCCATGCCCCGGCGATGAACGCCGGCCCCGCCATCGCCAGGGTCCGGACGAAGGTGCGTTGCGACCAGTGAGAGCCGGCCGGTGGTCGGGGTGCGCCTGCGACCACTGATGTGCCTCCGGCGGAATCGGCTGATGTGCTCATCGATGAGCCTACTTTCTGGTGTTCGAGCCGCCGATGCGGAGTGAGGCGCCGAGGATAGACGGCGCCGCCGGCTCGAAGGGGGAAGTACGGCGACCACGGCCGCGGCGGGCCGGAAGTGGCCCGGGACTACTCGGGGGTGGTGCCGCCGCCCGGCCCGGGGGGTGTGCGGGCCGGGCGGCGGGACCAGCGCGCGGTGCTCAGATACCGCACGCAACGGACTCTCTTACAGAATCCGGATCCTGAACCGGCGAGGGGTGGGCCGGGTCAAACGGGAACGGTGACCGAGGACAGCCCGGCCGACCGCAGAGCGGCGGCGATCTCGGCACCCGCGCCCTCTGCCAGCGGCAGCAACGGCGGACGCACGGTGGCATGCTCGAGGATGCCGCGGGCGACCAGGCCTTCCTTGAGGGCGACGGTGCCTTCCATGTGCGAGCCGCGGTGGTAGACGTTGGCCGTCACCGGCAGCAGACGGTCGTGGATCGCGCGGGCGGCGGAGTAGTCCTTGGCCTTGCCGGCGGCGATGAGCTCGACCAGCGGCTCGGGAGCGAGTCCGCCGTAGCCGACGAGCAGGCCGTCGACGTCGAACACCGTGTGCAGCAGGTACTCGTCGTGGCAGCTCAGGATCTGCAGGTCGGGGTTCTCGCGACGCAGGACCGGGATCTCCCGGTCCCAGCGGCGCATGTTCCGCACCCCGTTCTTGGTGGCGAACACGCCGGGCTGGGCGGCGATCTCGAGCTGGGTGTCCAGGTTGTAGGTGGCCTTGGTGACGTCCGGGTACTGGAACAGGATCAGCGGCAGACCGGAGCCTTCGTAGATGGCCTTGTACCGATCCTGCGGTGCGCCGTCCTGGTAGCCGAACCGCAGCCACCCGTGCGACGGGTACACCAGACCGGCGGAGGCGCCGGCGTCCACGGCGCGCTGGGCTTCTTCCACCGAGACGGCGGTGCCCTCGCCGGTGATGCCGGCGATGATCGGCAGCCGGCCGTCGACGGAGTCCTTGAACGCGGCGATGACGCGGACCTGCTCGTCCTGGGTGAGGAAGGTGCCCTCACCGGCGTGGCCGAGGACGACCAGGCCCTTGACGCCGTCGACACTGCCGAGCCACGAGCCGAGGCGCTGGATGGCGTCGTAGTCGACGGCGCCGTCCCGGGTGAACGGGGTCACCGGTGCCGGGGTGAGGCCGCGGAGGT
This sequence comes from Rhodococcus sp. JS3073, assembly GCF_026810085.1. Classification (NCBI taxonomy): domain Bacteria; kingdom Bacillati; phylum Actinomycetota; class Actinomycetes; order Mycobacteriales; family Nocardiaceae; genus Rhodococcus; species Rhodococcus sp. JS3073. Next base: position 2,165,687 of record NZ_CP113951.1, read on the forward strand.
CGAGTGTGCTCATGGGGTGCTCTTTCCCTCGAAGAAACTTTGCAAACGTTCCCGGGAACGTTCCCGTGAACGATTTCATCGTGCGCTACGATCGGTAACTGTGTCAAGGGTCACCACGGAGGACGCGGTGATCAGGCCTTCTCAGTGGGTCGACAGACCACCGAAGGCGGTAGAGAGGAAGGCCATGGAAGCGAACGGGAGCGCGCAGCGGATGCGGGAAAAGAGCAGGGTGGTCACGCTGCGGGAAGTCGCGGAGGCAGCCGGCGTGAGCACCTCGACCGTGAGCCGGGTGCTCGACGATCGGGTACCGCCCTCGCGGTCGGCCACCGCCGAACGGGTGCGCGCGGTCGCCGATCAACTCGGCTACCGGCGCAACACCTTCGCCTCCAGCCTGCGGCGCGGCCAGACTGCGACCATCGGAGTGCTCGTCCCGCGGTTGAGCGACACCGTTATGGCGTTGATGTTCGAGGCCATCAGCCGTGCCGCGACCCGGCTCGGTTACTTCACCGTCGTCGCGACGACCGGTGACGACCCCACCGACGAAGGCGAGGCGGCACGCACTCTCCTCGCCCGCAACGTCGACGGCCTGATTATCGCCTCCAGCCTCCGCGAGGATCCGCTACCGCGCGAGCTTCGCGAGCAGGGGGTGCCACACGCACTCGTCCTGCGCACCGATGGCATCAGCCCGTCCTCGATCGGCGACGACGAAGCCGGCGGCTACCTCGCTACCCGGCACCTGATCGACCTCGGGCACACCGACATCGCCGTGCTGTCCGGTCCGCTCTTCACCTCCACCGCCACCGGACGCCTCGCCGGAGCGCGGCGGGCTCTGCAGGAGGCAGGAATCACGGTCAACCCGGACCGGCTCATCGAAACCACCTTCGGCATCGAAAGCGGCGAAGAAGCCGGACGCCGACTCTTCAACTCCTCCACCCCGCCCACCGCGGTCTTCGCGGCCAACGACAATCTCGCGCTCGGCGTCATCGCGGCCGCCCATCAACGGTCCCTATCCATCGGCGGCGACATCGCACTGGTCGGGTACAACGACATCCCCCTCGCACATCTACTTCCCGTCCCGCTGACCTCGGTGCGCACCCCGTTCGACCAGATCGCCGCCACCGCCCTCGATCTCATGCTCGAACCCGCCCTCGTCGACAACCCGATCAGGCGTGCCCTCCCGACCCTGATCCCCCGACGTTCATCCGGAACACACCGAACCCCAGTCGGTTCACCACACTGAGAAAGCGGTACAGGTCGCAACTTCTCTACTACTCTCGATCGGCGTCTTCAGCACTGCCCTTACGCCGCTGCCGCAGGACCACGTCCTGACCTCCCCGGACGCGGGACAGCTCGCTGGAACGTCGCGACGATTGATCCAAGGACCGCCAAGGGAACAGCGAAGAGAAGCAATCCCCAGTAAGAGGCTTACGCCCAATTCACCAGCCCGGCGATCGCCAAACCGACGAGTGCCGCGACGGCAAACCAGGAAACCCACTTTCGCATTGCTAATGCCGCCACCACAGGCGGTGCCGCGAGCAACAGTCCCAGACCGAACAGCGGCCATACCCCCAGGACATGGACGATACGGTCATCACACCGAAAAAAGGATCGGCTTTCGCCGATCTTCCGGCACTCCAACGACACCTCAGCCATTGACGCCGAGGTCCCGACATCCGCAGTGAACACCAACGCGGCCACAGCTAAGGCTCACCCGGAATGCCGGGCTCTGCCAATGCTGCGGGTTACGGTCTGCCGGTGAATCTCGATCTCGTTGATCGGTGTGGCCCGATCGTTGCCGCCCTGATCGGCGGTGTGCTCGCTGGCCTCGCTCTCCGCGAATCGGAGGTACTCGACCACACCATCGCTGCGAAGGACGGCCTGAGCGGGGTGCTGGTCACTCCGCAGTGGGCCGGAACTATCGCAGCAGTCGTTGCCGTCGCCGTGCTGACGATGCTGCTGCGGTTGCGTTCCGGGATCGGCGCAGCCGCCACCGCGCTCGTGGGCGCCGCAGCGATCGGCCTGCCTGCTGTTGTGGCGGTGGCGACCGAACCGGCCCTGACCCTGAACGCGGTGGGTGCCGGCCTGATGCTCGGTGCGGCGGCGTACCCGACTGCGGGGCGGCGGGCTCCACTGATTGCGCTGGCTCTCGGGGTGCTGGCGGCGACCGTGTTCTTCGGTGTGGCCCGCTTGTGGCGGGTTCCGGCGCAACGATGGTCGGTCGCACGCTACGACAACCGGCGATCTTGTTGCTGTTGGATCCGGAAGGTAGATGTGGCGACCGCGGCCAGATATGAGAAAGCCCCTCGGACCAGTGGCCTTCGCGGCTTTCATGTATTAACAGAGATATCCGGGTCCGGCGTGACTCTCCAATCGGTGCCGCCACCACACCGTGGGGGAAGTAAACCGTAGATGTGGGGCTGGTCGACAGTCGCTGTTGGCCCGATCAGTCGTCGTACGAGCAGGTGGTGACCTCACTCGAGCTACTCCCGGACGCAGCTCGGCCAGGCCACCGATGCGGCCGCCCAGGATGAACCAGTTGCCTGTCCTTATGGCTTGGCTACCCCTCGGAGGTGGCCGAATAGGTACTCCGCGCCACGTCGAAGAGCGCATCGACGCCTGGATGGTTGCGATCAGCACGCGCACAGAGAAAGACTTCGCTTGGTGGTGCGTCGCGGATCGGTATGAATGCAATATCTGGCCTGTGATAGTAAAAAGTTGCCGACGCTGGAACGATACTAATTGCTCTATCGATTGCCGCCAATTCTATCTGCTCTTCGAACGTTAGAACCGATGGCCCGTAAGGCGGGCTCGTGCCGTTGGGAGAAGGATCGAGTGACCACCAATTGTGCCAATCGTTGGGCACGTTGGTTCGGGTCACTCTGGGTTCGGATTGCAAATCTTCGATGGTGAGATAGCTTGCGTTTGCCATCCGATTACTGCGCGAGATCATGACCATTCGAGGCTCGGAAACGAGCTTCACAAAACGCAGGCCAGTAAGGTCGAGTGGCCCTCTCGCGATGCATGCGTCTATCTCCGATGACTGTACGGATGAATTCTGCTCAGAAAAGTCGACGGAGATGAGCTCAAGTTCGAATTGCTTAAAATCATCCTCGAACCGCCGAACGAAGACTGCCGTTAGCGGCCCCGCCGCAAGGGGTACAAAACCTAACCTTATCTTATCTCTACTGCCCCGGAGAATGGACCAAACCAGCGCATCAAAACGATCGGCTTCTTTAATGATTCGGCCGGCGGATTCTAATAGAACCTGCCCCTCCTGTGTCAGTTGAGCGCCACGAGGAGTGCGATCGAACAGCTGGATACCAATTTCGTCTTCCAGTTTTCTGATCTGCTCGCTCAGGGATGTCGGTGAGACGAAGAGTTCCTGTGCAGCACGACCAAAATGCCGGTGCTTTGCAACGGCTTGAAAGAGCATCAACCGCCGCAGATTCAGATTCAGCCGGCTTCCGCCATCGCCGTGCTCCGCTCGACTCATCCGCTCGACTCACCCTCTGTCATCTATCGCCACCTCTTGTGGCGCGAGACCGATTGTCGTCGCGCACACTCGGAGGGTCAGATCCGTGACACCAGATTGGGCGATCGCAGGTTCCTCCAGCAGCGGGGATTACTTCATGATCCCACAGAGTGGCCTGGGCAACACTGGGGATCTACCTAGCGTTGAACCAGTGAAGGGCTGCGGTGGATTGCCGGATCTGCAGGACGCCCTGGGGTGACCGCCGACGCGCGAGGGGGTTTGCGGGCGCCTGCCCTGGGGTGCGGATGCACGCGGGAGGAGGCGTGCGGCGGGCAGACCCCGGACGTTCCAGCCGGGCTCAAGGGCTACCGAGATTCTCATCCGGTTTTCCCGAAGACGATCGAAAGAATCGGGATGGCGTAGATCACACTATCGACGTAGGTTTGTCATGCAACACATTAAAGGCGGTCCTTTTTGACCGTCGCATTATCAGCCCCGCACAGCCCGTAAACAGGAGACTTCCATGCCCAACTTCGATCCGCGCAATGTATGCGTGAGCCCCAATGAACTGCTCGAAAAGACGTCCGATCCTCGCCATATTGCGATGATCAAGAACTACAGGCTGCATGCAATGCTGGAGGTTTCAGGGCGTTGGAAAGAAATCCTGCAGGACAACCTGATGGTAGAGAATCCTCACTATTTCATGTTCTACATGGATCAGTCCCTGACCCTGAATGGACGTGATGAAGTAGCAACGTTCTACTCCGCGCTCGATGGCTCCGGAGGAACGGTGTTCGGACCGTTGAGCGAAAAGATGGCGGTTGCCGACTGGGGGTTGGCGATCGAGTCGCACTTCGCGCACCACCTGCGTGGCTATCAGATCGAGGCTATGGGACTGACAGTCGAGAATTCGGAAGGTTATTACCAACTCGAGCATTGGTTGAGCACCTTTTGGCCGTACAGTGAGGATTGCCTTCTCATCGGCGAGAGAGTTTACGAGAACCCGGCTAGCCGAACCATTCGAGAGATCGATCCCGCCGAGTTTGTCACCCCTGACATTGCAGCACAGTTGCTGCAACCACTCATCGACGAGTACCAAATCTGACGAATTAATGGGATCACTACCGCTTCGCGGCAAGGTCGCCTTCATCACTGGGGCGGCACGCGGACAAGGACGAAGCCACGCTGTGCGTCTTGCCCGCAACGGGGCGGACGTCATTGCCTTCGATATCTGTGGGTCGGTAACCACGGCTCCGTATGCGATGGCCTCCGATATGGATCTCGCTACGACAGCTACACAAGTCACAGCTCTGGGCCGCCGTATTGTCACCGCTCGGATCGATGTTCGTGATCGCGGTGGACTGCGCGACCAGCTTGACGCCGCTGTCGGGGAGCTGGGAGGCCTCGACATCGTCGTTGCCAACGCCGGATTCGCCAGCTTCTGTCCCGCCGATTCGATGTCGGATGACATCTGGGACGACATGATCGACGTCAATCTGACGGGGGTCTTCAATACGGTCCGCGCGTCTATCCCACATCTTCGCGCCGGCGGCCTCGGCGGTGCGATCGTTCTGACCGGCTCGACGGCCAGCGTCAAGGGCAACGCCAATCTCGTTCACTACACAGCTGCAAAGCATGGAGTGCTCGGTCTGATGAAGGCGCTGGCGATCGAGTTGGGTCCTGACCGCATTCGTGTCAACGCAGTTCTCCCGACAACTACGGACACGGCAATGGTGCACAACAGCGCTCTCTACCAGCTGTTTCTTCCCGATCACCAAGCCCCCACCCGTGATGATGTCGCCGCCGTGCTCCCCGCGCTCCATGCTCTTCCAGAACCATGGGTGGACCCGGAGGACATCAGTGCCGCCGTCGAGTATCTGGTGTCCGATACGGGTCGCTTCGTCACCGGGGTTGCGCTCCCTGTCGATGCCGGATGGCTTGTTCGATAGCCGTCGAGGCTTCTCAATGCGGTCTACCTGGAGAGATTCAGACCGCGAAAATATGGGCTCCACCTTTGCAAACGGTCTTCACGCCCGGTGGCGCTGACACACAACAAAGAGATCATTGAGGGATATGCAAATGCGCGATTTTGAAGGAAAAGCTGGATTGGTGAGCGGTGCGGCCGGAGGCATAGGCCGCGCTACGGCAGTGGCGTTCGGCCGCCAGGGCGCCGGTGTCGTGGTTGCCGACCTGGAACACGTTCGCGACCAAGCACTCGAAACCGTCGCCCTCGTCGAAGAGGCCGGGGGAAAGGCGATCTTCATCCCGGTTGACGTCGCCGATTCGACATCAGTCCGGGACATGGTCGACGAGACAGTCGCGCACTTCGGGCGACTCGACTTCGCGCACAACAATGCCGGGATCTCGGGAACAGGGTTCATGGCTGAGATCGACGAGGACGAGTTTGACCGCATCATCGCAGTCGACCTGAAAGGCGTATGGCTCGCGATGAAGTACGAAATCCAATACATGAAGAGCAACGGAGGCGGCACCATTGTCAACACAGCCTCCGAGGCCGGGCTCGTCGGAACGTTGTGGGCCGGCGCGTATGTGGCCGCCAAACATGGAGTCGTCGGACTGACGAAGACAGCTGCCGGCGAATACGCCAACATGGGAATCAGGATCAACGCAGTCGCTCCCGGCGCCATCGGCACACCCATGGTTGCCCAGCTACCCGCGGCCGCGAAGGAGATGATTCTGGCCCCGCAACCGTTGAATCGGCTCGGAACTCCGGATGAAGTGGCAGACGCTGTGGTTTGGCTTTCCTCCGACCAGAGCTCGTTCGTCTTGGGCACAGTCTTGTCGATCGATGGTGGGGCTACGGCAAACGCCGAGTCGTACAACTCCGAGTTGAGCCCGTCCGCTTGACGTTACGACAGGAGGTGAGACCGATCTTCCCGGCTATTTCTGCGCCGGCCACTTGCGCTTGTTAGGGGCGATGCAGGCGAAACGGGCTGAGCGCCGTTCTGCGGTTCTCGGGTTCGTTTTAGCCATCGCCATACCGGCCAGACCAAGCTGTTCAGCGCGGTCGCCAGCTTAACTCGGCCGTTCGTTACGGGATGCTGTTGCAGGTTACTCGGAAGTTCGTGAAGTCCCCGTTGGCAAAGGTGTAGTGAAACAATGAGCGCTCGGTCAGCTGAGTGCCGTCGGAGAACGACCATTTGATCAGTAGCTGACCTGAGTTGGTTTCGGCCGGACCGCTGGTAAGCCCACCAACGCTGGCTCCGGTGGCGGTGACGGTGGGCAGGCCTGGTTCGACGGGAACCCCTGTCACCGACACCGTGTACCGGAGGTTGACGCGCTGAACGCCTGCACTCGTGTCGACAGTGCGCACGGAGAAGTTGAAGGTCTCGGTGAGGTTGTACAGCGGCCCGGCCGAGCAGTACGAGGCGGGTCCGACACGGTCAGTGGTATCAGTGAAGGTGTCTTCGGTGACCACCGCCGGCGCTGCCTGTGCCGGTAGTGTCGCCGCGGCGGTGGGAAGGAGAATCAGGGCTGCCACAGGGAGCGAGCGAGCAAGGATGCGAAGGGAACTGCGGATACCGGAAACGGACTTCATGGTGCCTCCTCGGGGCGCAATTGAATCCGCACCGATCTTCCCACTACATGGGACTGCTCGAGGGCGGAATCTTCGTTCAACAAAGGAGAATTCACGAATTGAATGGACCACCAGCACCTTTTGACAGGGGGCTGGTCCGGAGCAGTAGCTGACGATCGCGACCATTGGCTCCGGACGACGAGGCAAGGCGTACTGGGCGCCGTTCTACGGTCACCAGGGTTCGTTTTGACAATGGACAACGGACACCGTTACTCGTTTGATCGGTATGGCCGGGATACTCAGCGCTTCAGCGAATTCGGAAGATACAGCTGTCAACGGACACGAGGAAGTCCGGGCCGGCGGACATGAGATCTCCGGATCTGTGGACATCAAGATTCCGGACGTGCAGTCGTCAAGACCGGTGGTGACCGGTGCCGTCGGTCTGGCGTCGTCAGTCGAGTGGGTGCACTCCGTTGCCGGCGAGGGCGTCGGCGAGGGCGTCGGCGAGGCGGTGTGAATCCCCTGGTCACGATGACCTGGGCGTAGTGCATACTCCGTTGTTATCGACGGTGGCGACACCTCCACGAGGTTCAGCCACGATGCCAGGCGGGGATGAAATGCACTTGGATACGTGGATGTTCGGCCAGCCACGCCCGGACTTCGGCCTTCTTTTTGAGTGGCGTAGATGTCCCTCACCAGATGCAGCTCCCCTCGGGGTGAGTGTGCGGGGCGCTCAGCCGTTGGCGCCGAAAACCTCGGCCCGGTTAGCGCGCTTCGACACCCAGGGCTATCTTCACGGTTCTTCGAAACCATTCGGTACCGGGATCCGGCAGCACCCTCTTGTACGTGTAGAGAGAAATCTCCACGGCTGGAACGGCAAACGGGAGTTCGAACGTTTTCACGTCGGCCATCCGGCAGAACTTGTCCGAGACCGACCGGGGGATGATCGAGAGATGGGGCGTCTTCTCGATCAGCTGCGGAAGCGCCGCGAAATGCGCGATGCGCAACGCGACGTCGCGTGAGTGGCCGAGCAGGGACAACGACCTGTCGACGTCCGTGTGGCCGGCGCTCACATCGACGGCGACGTGGCGCTCGTTCAAGAATTCGTCGAGTGTCGGATCGGTGCCGACCCGCGGATGCGATGCGCTGCAGATTCCGCAATAGCTGTCACGGAGCAGGACGTCGCGTTCGAAGTCGGGGGCGGTGATCCTCGGGGTGCAGATGACGGCGTCGGCTTGCCCTTGCCGGAGTTCGGTCTCGACCACGGCGAAGTCGAGCGGAATGATGTGGACGTCGACCCCCGGAGCAATCTCCGCGATGAGACGGAGCACCGACGGTAGCAGGCTCACTTCGCCGAGGTCGGTGGCGTGGAGTCGGAAGGTGCGGCGCGACGTCGCGGGAACGAACTGGCCCACACCGCTCACCGTGGTGTCGATGACCTCGAACGCCTGACGAAGCCTCGGATACATCGCACTCGCCAGTTCCGTCGGCTGCAGACCTGACGGCGATCGGCTGAAGAGGCTGTCGTTGAACTGTTTCCGCATCCGGCTCAGGGCGTGGCTGACCGACGGCTGGGTGAGCGAGAGGCGTTCGGCAGTTCGTGTGACGCTGCGTGTCTCGTACAGGAGCAGGAACGTCCGCACGAGATTCAGGTCGAAGTCGGTCATGAACTGCAATAGACACCATCGATGGGGGTATGTCAAACATTCATTGGAGCTATTCCACGTGGCCGGATACCGTGACGTGCAGCACAGCGAGGGCCGCCTCCAGGGGATAACCAACCGGCGAATTGTCGGCGCACATCCCCGGGTTCGATGTGGCGCAGCCAGACCCGACGGTCACTCGCCAGTCGCCCGATGAACCCTCACACCATTGCGAGAGAGAAGCCGACATGAGCGATCAATCAGCCACGGGACAACGAGAAGGGTCCGGGACATCGGCGCGCGTCGTGCTTCTGCTGTGCCTGCTGGCCGTCGTGTTCGAGGGCTACGACATGGTGGCCTACGGGACCACCCTGCCCTCGATGCTCGCCGACCCCGCGTGGAACCTGACCCCGGCACGAGCCGGAGTGATCGGAAGCTACGCGCTCGTCGGCATGTTGGTCGGCTCGATCCTCGTCGGCGGGATCGCCGACCGTCTCGGGCGCCGAACGTTGATGATCACGGCCACCGGGTGGTTCTCGGCCTGGATGGGCGTGTGCGCCATCGCCCCCGACGCCACACTGTTCGGAGTGGCACGCTTCTTCGTCGGCGTGGGCGTCGGCGCACTCATTCCACTGGCTGCCGCCATGGCGGTCGAGTTCTCGCCCAAGGGCAAGAGCCACACCTACAGTGCCATCGTGTGGGCCGGCTTCCCCGGGGGCGGCGTTCTGGCGTCCCTGCTCGGACTCGTGGTGGTGGACGCGTTCGGTGTCCGGGCCATGTACTGGATCGGCCTCGTACCGCTCCTGGTGTTCGTGCCGATCATGCTGAAGTTGCTGCCCGAGTCGCCGAGCTTCCTGCTCGCCCGCGGCAGTGTCGACGAAGCGAACCGCATCGCCGACCGCGCCGGAATCGATCGTCCGGAGCCTCCGCGTCCCGGTGAGAAGGTGGGGCCGCGGGCCCTGTTCACCCGGGAGTTGCGGCGCGCGACCCTGCTGTTCGGGCTGCTCAGCGCATGCGGGCTGCTGCTGACCTACGCGCTGAACACGTGGCTTCCCAAGTTGATGCAGTCGTCCGGATTCGGCAGCAGCTCCGCACTGACCTTCCTGTTGGTGCTCAATGCCGGGGCCATCATCGTGCCGCTGTTCGCTTCCCGTCTGTCGGACCGGATCGGCCCGCAAGCTGTCACCGCAGCGTCGCTGGCGAGTGCCGCGGTGGCGATCCTGGTCCTCAGCACGGACGTGTCCTCGTGGTTGTTGTTCGCCCTTGCGTTCGTCGCCGGTGCCGGAACGATCGGCGCTCAGGTCCTGATCTACGGATTCGCCGCCTCGTACTTCCCGGCATCGAGCCGCGCGGCCGGAACGGCGTGGGTTGCCTCCGTCGGCAGGCTCGGCGGCGTGACGGGTCCGACGCTGACCGGTCTGGTGATCGCCAACGGGTCGAATGTCGCACCCGCCTTCTACCTGTTCGCGCTGATCGCCGTCATCGGTGCGATCGCGGCGCTGCTGGTCCCTCGGCAGCGGAAGAATCCTGACGTCGAACATGCGCCAACGGTGCCCGGAATTGCGCGGCAGGACGCAACGACATGACGAAGCTCCCCTCCTGGGCGGGCGTCAAACCCTTCCTTCGTTTCGAACGCCCGAGTCTGGACCGCCGTCGGGCGGCACTCGACAAAGCCTGCACCATAGGGGATCTGCGGACGATCGCCCGCAGGCACGTACCGCGGATGGTGTTCGACTACGTCGACGGCGCAGCAGAGCAGGAGATCGGGCTGGGGCGGGCACGCAGCGCCTTCCGGGACATCGAATTCCAGCCGGGGATCCTGCGCGACGTCTCGTCGACGAACCTGTCGACCACCGTCGGCGGACAGCTCAGCGGGTTGCCGTTCGGAATCGCCCCGACCGGTTTCACCCGGCTCATGAACTCCGAAGGTGAAATCGCCGGTGTCCGCGCCGCCGAGAAGTACGGAATGCCGTTCGTGCTCTCCACGATGGGCACCGCGTCCATCGAGGAAGTCAGGGCCGCGGCGCCGGACGCGCAGCGGTGGTTCCAGCTCTATCTGTGGCGTGATCGCGACAAGTCCATGGCTCTCGTCGACCGCGCCCGGGACGCGGGGTACGGGACTCTCGTCGTCACCGTCGACACCCCGGTCGGTGGCGCCAGACTTCGCGACGTGCGCAACGGGATGACCGTCCCTCCGGCCCTGGGCGCGCGCACATTCGCAGACATCGCGCGCCATCCCAGGTGGTGGGTCGACATCCTCGCCACGGAGCCGCTCAGTTTCGCGTCCCTCGACTCCTATCCGGGTTCGGTCGCCCAGCTCATCAACGAGATGTTCGACCCGACGCTGACCTTCGACGATCTCGACTGGCTGCGCAGGGAATGGGCCGGACGACTCGTCGTCAAAGGTGTGCAAACCGTCGACGACGCCCGCCGATGTGTCGAGCACGGCGCGGACGCCATCGTCCTGTCCAATCACGGGGGCCGGCAACTCGACCGGGCACCGGTGCCCCTTCGTCTGCTGCCACGTGTGAAAGAGGCTCTCGCCGGACCGGACACCGAGATCTACCTCGACACCGGGATCCTCACGGGCGGCGACATCGTGGCCGCGCTCGCGCTCGGGGCGGACTTCACGTTCGTCGGCAGGGCTTATCTGTACGGACTGATGGCCGGCGGCCTGCGCGGAGTCGAACGTGCCATCGAGATCCTGCGCGCCGACATCATGCGGACCCTCCAGTTGATGGGTGTCCGCATGATCAGCGAACTCACACCCGAACACGTACGCCTTCTCGGAACCGCCGGAGGCGACCCGGCGGATTTCGGCACGGTAACCCGAAGCGTCCCGTCCGCGTAGCGTCATACTGTTCGAGCAGAACTGTCATGCAGGCGAAGATGTGGTGTGGTGATGCCGACGTGAATCGAGTGACGGACTCCTGGAGCGAGATCATGTCCACCGAATTCGGTGGACTCGCACCTCGGCTTGCCTCGGACGCCCAGGTCACGGGGACGATGCAGGCGGTCGTGCTCGGCACCGTGGAGGCCTTCACCATCTCGGGGACACCGCAGGTGCTGAGCCGCAGCCCCCGGGCCGCCCGGCGGAATCCGTCCGAGTCGTTGAAGCTCTGCGCGGTGAAGAAGGGTCGCGCGGTCCTGCATCAAGGGGACCGGGAACTCGTCGTCGACCGAGGTCGTGCGGTGATGTACGACGTGGCACTGCCGTACGAACTGTCCTTCACGGACACCTGGTCGTGCTCCGTCGTCACGTTTCCACGCCACTCGTTCGTTCTCACGCCGAACGAGATCCGGGAGTGTCTGGAACGCACCTACGACGTGCGAGCCGGGTCCGGCGCGCTCCTCGAGCACTTCGTCACGACCGCGGTCGCCGAGGGCGCCGACGTGGACCCTTCGGCTGCCACCCTGCTCGGTGACGCCGGCATGAGCCTCGTGTCTGCGGTACTCACCGCGCCGGAGACTCGCTCGGCGCCGCCCTCGTCCGCGGTTCGGGAGCAGATCCTCCGCCATGTTCGCCGCAATCTCGCCGACCCGGGCCTCAGCGTCGGCTCGATCGCATCGGCGCTACACATGTCGCCGCGCACACTGCAGCGCATCTTCGCCGACTACGGCCACACCCTCAGCGCGGTGATCCGCCGGGAACGGCTGGCGAGCGTGCACCGGGACCTCACCAACCCGAATCTGCTCGACCGCACCATCTCGTCTTTGGCGTCGCGGTACGGCTTCTACGACGCGCCAGCCTTCACGCGCGCGTTCCGTGCCGAGTACGGGATGACGCCGTCGGACGCCCGTCACCAGGCGCTCCCCCACACTGTCGCCTGACGGCAACAATCCTGTCGCTCCGGGACAACACGGGCCCCCACGTCCGGGGCACAGTGTGTTCCACATCGCTTCGTTCCCGTGAAGTGATCGACGTTATCGACTCTATGAATGGGAGCTGACATGACTGACCTTCTCGGCGGCGAGACCTGGTCCGGCAAAATCTTCGACGGCAACTGGGTCACCGCTTCGGGCGGCAGCATCAAGGTGACCGAGCCCGCCACCGGCGCGGTACTCGGTGAAATCGGCGCAGCGGACGCGTCCGACATCGACCGCTCCGCCCGCCGCGCGGCGGCCGCTCAGCCGGGCTGGGCTGCCCGCACCGGTCACGCCCGCGCGGACGTATTGCGTAAGGCCGCAATGACACTCGACGCGAACCGTGCCGAGGTCGAACGCTGGCTGATCCGCGAGGGCGGCGCCGTCCCGGGCAAGGCCGCCTTCGAGGTCGACCTGGTTCTCTCCGAGCTGTGGGAAGCATCGGCCCTGCCCACCCAGCCGTGGGGTCACTTGCTGCCCACCAGCCAGGAAGGCCGCGTCAGCATCGGACGCCGTGTTCCGTTGGGTGTCGTCGGCGTCATCAGCCCGTGGAACTTCCCGCTGGTCCTGGCGATGCGAGCGGTCGCACCCGCCCTCGCTCTCGGTAACGCGGTGGTCCTCAAGCCCGACGTGCAGACCGCCATCAGCGGCGGCGTCGTGATCGCTCAACTGTTTGCGGCGGCAGGACTGCCGGAGGGAGTACTGCACGTTCTCGCCGGTGACGCCGAGCCCGGGCAGGCGCTGTCCGAACACCCTGTCGTCTCCTTGATCTCGTTCACCGGCTCGACGTCCGTCGGACGCCAGGTCGGCGCGACCGCGGGACGGACGCTCAAGCGTGTCTCCCTCGAGCTCGGCGGCAACAACGCCCTGATCGTCCTGGACGATGCCGACCTCGATGCCGCGAGTTCGGCCGGCGCCTGGGGCTCCTTCCTCCACCAGGGCCAGGTCTGCATGACGGCCGGCCGGCACATCGTCCTCGAATCGGTGGCCGATCGCTACCTCGAGAAGCTGACGGCGCGCGCCGCCAACCTCCCGGTCGGTGACCCCAACACCGGACAGGTCGCGCTCGGCCCCCTGATCAACGAACACCAGGTCGCCAACGTCGATCGCATCGTCCGGGCAACCCGCGACGCCGGTGCCGAGATTCGCACAGGCGGAACGTTCGAGGGACTCTTCTACCGGCCGACCGTTCTCGCGGGCGTCACCCCGTCGATGCCGGCCTTCCAGGAAGAGATCTTCGGTCCGGTCGCTCCCGTCGTGGTCGTCAAGGACGAGGCGGAAGCCATCGCCGTCGCGAACGACACCGAGTACGGTCTCGTCGCCGCGATTCAGACGGGTTCGGTCGAACGCGGAGAACGGCTGGCCGATCAGCTCCGCACGGGGATGGTCCATATCAACGACCAGACCCTGAACAACGACGCGTATGCCCCGTTCGGCGGTACCGGAGCGTCCGGCAACGGCACGCGATTCGGGACGCAGAGCAGCTGGGACGAATTCACCCAGTGGCAGTGGCGCACCAGCCGCTCTTTGGCCCAACAGTTCCCGTTCTGACACCTGTACACCTCACTGGTCTGCCGGCCGATCGCGACACACCGCGGTCGGCCGGCAGACTGCGTTCGGTCGGATGCATGAATGATATCTATGCCCCTATTGGAAACATTCATTGGAGCTATTGTCCCAGGAGCGTTAGCGTGGACGCGGAGACACAGTCGGTGTCGCCGATCACACGAGGGAGAACCGATGGCAACGGTGAGTGAAGTGACGTACGAACTGTTGCGGGCCCGGGGGCTCACCACCGTGTTCGGCAACCCGGGATCGAACGAACTCCCCTTTCTCTCCGGAATGCCCGACGACTTCCGCTACGTGCTCGGCCTGCACGAAGGTGCCGTCCTGTCGATGGCGGACGGGTACTCGCTGGTTACCGGTGAGGCGACTCTGGTGAATCTGCACGCGGCTTCCGGCTCCGGCAATGCCATGGGCGCGCTGACCAATTCGGTCTACTCACACAGCCCACTCGTCGTCACCGCGGGCCAGCAAGTTCGCTCGACGATCGGGCAGGAGGTCATGCTGTCCAACGTCGACGCAGGCACGCTGATGAAGCCGCTGGTCAAATGGAGCAGCGAGCCCACCTGCGCGGAAGACGTGCCGCGCACGATCAATCAGGCCATCCACACCGCGCTGCTGCCCGCGAAGGGTCCGGTCTACGTGTCGGTTCCCTACGACGACTGGGCCGCGGAGGCTCCCCCGGAATCCGCCGGCCTCCTCGCGCGCGACGTGCACAGTGCCGCGTCCCTGTCCGGTGATCAGATCAGCGATCTGATCGAGACTCTGGAGTCGGCCACGAACCCGGTACTCGTGCTCGGACCGGCGGTCGACGCCGATCGTGCCAACGCCCATGCGGTGCTCCTGGCCGAGAAACTCCGCGCACCCGTGTGGATCGCCCCGTCCCCCTCACGTTGCCCCTTCCCGACGCGCCATCCGGGCTTCCGCGGCGTTCTCCCCGCCGGCGTCGCCGACCTGTCTGAAACCCTGGAGGGGCACGATCTCATCCTCGTCGTCGGCGCGCCCGTGTTCCGCTACCACCAGTACGTTCCGGGCAACTACCTCCCGGGCGGCGCCCGGCTGATCCACGTCACCGACGACGGCGGAGAAGCGGCGCGCGCCCCGATCGGTGAGGCCTACGTTGCCCCGGTTGGCAGCACGCTCGAAATCCTCGCGAACATGGTGAAACCCAGCGACCGCTCCCCTCTTCCCCCGCTCGGGGACTTCGAGGAGGCCGTTTCGGTCGGCGCCGGCCTCGATCCAGCGCAGCTGTTCGCCCTGGTCCGGGCGGGCGCTCCGGACGACGCGATCTACGTGAACGAGTCGACGTCGACGTCCGACGCGTTCTGGTCGCAGATGGATCTCTCGCACCAGGGCAGCTATTACTTCCCCGCATCCGGGGGTTTGGGTTTCGGGCTTCCCGCCGCTGTCGGGGCGCAGCTCGCCTCCCCGGACCGTCAGGTCATCGGCCTGATCGGCGACGGCTCCGCCAACTACGGCATCACCGCTCTGTGGAGCGCTGCACAGTACAAGATCCCGGTGGTCATCGTCATCCTGAACAACGGCACCTACGGTGCGCTGCGCGGTTTTTCGAAGATCCTGAACACCGGCGAGACTCCCGGCCTCGACGTACCGGGAATCGACTTCGTCCACCTCGCCGAAGGATACGGCGTGCACGGCACCGCGGTCGCGACCGCCGAAGACTTCACCACCGCGTTCAAGTCCGCCTTGGCCGCCGACGACCCGACCCTGATCGAAGTGCGCACCAACTTCGACGAATCATGAACGACGACCCAGGATTACGCATGAATCTCATCGAGACACTGAAGGAACTCGTTCCCGCCGACATCGTCGTCACCGACCCCGATACGATGGAAGGCTACCGCCGCGACAGCGCCGACCTGGTGGCCGCAGGCAAGCCGATCGCCGTCCTGCGTCCCCGGACCACCGCCCAGGTGTCGAGCATCATGACGTGGGCAACGCAGACCGACACCGTCGTCGTGCCGCGCGGCGCGGGAACCGGGTTGTCCGGCGGAGCAACCGCTCTCGACAACTGCGTCGTGGTGAGCATGGAACGCATGAACTCGATCCGCGAGTTCGACGCGACGAACCACACCGCGGTGGTCGAGGCGGGAGTCGTCAACGCAGACGTGGGCAGGGCGGTCGCGGACGCCGGGTTGTTCTACCCGCCCGACCCGGGAAGCTTCGAAGTGTCGACGATCGGCGGCAATCTCGCGACTAACGCCGGCGGCATGCGCTGCGTGAAGTACGGGGTCACCCGCAACTCCGTTCTCGGCCTCGAAGTCGTCCTCGCCGACGGACGCGTGCTCCGCACCGGCGGAAAAACCGTCAAGAACGTCGCGGGTCTCGACCTGACCCAGCTCTTCGTCGGCTCCGAGGGCGCCCTCGGAATCATCACCTCGGCGACTCTCCGACTGCGACCCACGCCTGCCGCCACTGCGACGTTCGTGGCGTCTTTCCCAACGCTGGACGCCGGCGGTCGGGCTTTGAACTCCATCTTCGCCGCCGGGGTCACACCGAGCATGCTCGAGATCATGGACAACGCCACGATCAACGCGGTCGAGAACTATCAGCGAATGGATTTGGACCGGGACGCAGCACTTCTCGTGATCGGGCAGGCAGACGGAGCCGATGCGCTCGACCAGGTCGATCGGATGGTTGCGTGCTGCGACGAGGCCGGGGCCGACCTGTCCGTGTCGACGTCGGATCCCGCAGAGTCCGAGATGCTGCTCCAGGCCCGGCGGCTCGCGGGGTGGGCCACGATGGAGCAATTCCCGACCATCATCGAAGACGTCGGTGTTCCGCGAACACGGCTGGCGGAACTCTTGTCCACCATCGCCGACATCTCCGAGGACACCGGGATCCGCATCGCCACCGTCGGTCACGCCGGTGACGGCAACGTCCACCCGATGCTCCTGCTCCCCGACCTCGGTGTGGACGCCCGCAATCGGGCGATGGTCACCGCCGACCGCATCTGCGCTGCAGCGCTCGCCCTCGACGGAACCATCACCGGCGAGCACGGCGTGGGAGAACTCAAGCGCGAGTGGCTCACCCGTCAACTCGACGACGTCTCGCTCGGTGTGCAGGCGAGCATCAAGCGGGCACTCGACCCGAAGATGCTGCTCAATCCCGGCCGTGGGTTCTAGCCGATGACTTTCACGCTCAGTCAATGGCTCGGATTCGAGTCGCACCGGCGACGAATGCTTCTGGGCGACTGCCACCGCGCGGCGGTGGCCGCGAGAGGCTCGCACAACGCCTACATCTCGGTGGTGGACCAGTTGGCTCCACCCGTCGCCGACGGTGAGCTCGAAGGTGTGCCGTTCGCGGTGAAGGACAACATCGATGTAGCCGGCATGCCCACCACAGGTGGGAGCCCGCTGTTCGCACTCGACGTCCCCGATGTCGACGCCGGGGTGGTCAGCGCGTTGCGTGAGGCCGGAGCGGTGGTCGTCGGCAAGACCAATCTGCACGAACTCGCATTCGGGATCACGAGCAACAACGCCACCTACGGCCCGGTTCGGAACCCGCTGGATGTCTCCCGAGTGGCCGGCGGATCGAGCGGAGGCAGCGCTGCGGCGGTGGCGCTGGGAACGGTGCCCTTCAGTCTCGGCACCGACACCGGAGGATCGGTCACCATCCCCTCGGCGTTCTGCGGGATCGCCGGATTCCGTCCCACCACCGGCCGCTACCCGAGCGACGGCGTCGTCAACCTCTCGTCGTCACGAGACACGATCGGTATTCACGCCCGGACCGTCGAGGACGTGCGCCTCGTCGACCGCGTCATCACCAGAACGGGTCCGACGGTCGGTGTGCCGGATCCAGCCGATCTGGTACTGGGAACCGTCCCGAGCCGGTACGACGACATGGAACCCGCGGTCGCCGAGGCGACCCATCTCGCGCTCGACGACCTGCGCGCGAGTGGTGTGACGATCGTGGAATTGTGCATGCCCGACGATCTGACGCTCGCCGCGGAGCCTGGCATCGCATTGGTCTTCTACGAGGCTGAACGCTTGCTCGCGGCGCGGGTGAACAATGTTCGCGGACAACAGGGCCCCGTCGATATCGCGGATCTGATCGACGCGA
The DNA here is from genome assembly GCF_026810085.1 of Rhodococcus sp. JS3073. Classification (NCBI taxonomy): domain Bacteria; kingdom Bacillati; phylum Actinomycetota; class Actinomycetes; order Mycobacteriales; family Nocardiaceae; genus Rhodococcus; species Rhodococcus sp. JS3073. Next base: position 2,183,850 of record NZ_CP113951.1, read on the forward strand.
TCGGGTCGCCGGATGTGCGGGCGATCTTCGAGTCCATCGCAGCCACCCGAGTCACCGTCAGGGCATACGAGCACGCCCGCCACAGACGGTGGCAACTTCGGCGTCTGTACGAGGAGACGTTTGCCGCCGCCGGAGTGCACGCGCTGATCGCCCCCACCGTTCACGTTCTCCCGCCCCGCATCGGACAGGACGACACCATCGACGTCAACGGGCGCCCCCAGTCGGTGTTCCCCACGGTCACCCGCAACTCGGCGCCGGGTTCGGTCGCCGGGGTCCCGATGCTGACCGTCCCCGGCCGGTCTACCGCCGAGGGATTGTCAGTGGGCCTCTGCCTCGAGGGCCGCTTCTTCGAGGACCAACAGCTTCTCACCGTCGGAGACCTGATCAGCAGCATCCTTCACCGCTGACGCCGACAAGTGTGTCCCGATCCGGGTGAACACCGCCGGAACGGTGGTGCGGCGACGCACGGCGAGATGATCTGCGATCCGGAATGCGCGACCAACCACGAGATCGAGTCCGCGGGACACGAACAACCGCTGGCCGTGGACACCACTCGCCATGAAGGAGTCGAACGGGTCGTTGAGAATCCACCGGTAGTCCCGGTAGCTCATCGCTGCAGGCGAATCCGCCGACGCACGCGGCAACCGCACCGAAGCGGTAGCTCCCTCGGGAACGGTGCTGATCGCACGCACCACCGACTCCGCACGATCTGGCGGTCGCCGAGAGCGCCCCCACAGCGGAGCATCTCCCCCACCTCGGCGGACGTCGACAATCTCTACGTGCAGGCGGAATCAGGTGTGATTGGAGGTCCCGCTCACGTGTGATGACCGCACCGTCAGTTCGTGGAGGTACCCACGCCCGCATCATTGCTCGCCATAGGTGAACACCCCTCTCCTCTCCCTCCTCCCTCCTGTGAAAGCAGTGTGCTTCCGCCAAGGGTGTGTCAGCCTCCGGGAATGACGGACGGCACGTCAGGGCGGTTACGAACCGAGCCGCCCGATCCTCGAGTATCCCTCGGCCAAACGCGCGTTATACGCGTCGAGCGGTTGTGTCTCGCACCTGAATCCCATACGGCAGTAGCTCTTTGCGTGCGGGGCCCTTGTCGCCGGCGAGACGTTGGAGAAGCATGCGTGCTGCGCGTTGGCCCATCAGATCCCGCGGCACGGTCACGGTGCTCAACTGGAGGGGGCCGGCGCTGGAGAAGCTCATGTCGTCGAACCCGGTCAGGGCCAGGTCTTCCGGCACGCGCTTGCCGATTTCCCGGGAGACGTCGAGAACGCCGAGCGCGATCATGTCGTTACCGCAGACGATGGCGTCTATCTCGGGGTGTTCGGCGAAGAGTGCTCGGGCGCGCAACGCGCCGGCGGCTCGGGTCAACTCTCCCCATACGTCGGGTTCGTTGACCGCGTGCAGACCCGCTTTGGCCAGCGCGTCACGGTATCCGTTCATGCGGTTGACCGACACGCTCGAGGTGTCGGGGCCGCCGAGGATGGCGACTTTGCGGCGCCCGGTGGCGACCACGTGGGAGGCCATTTCGAACGAGGCGGAGTAGTCGTCGATGCCGACCCAGTCGGAGGGTTCGTCTTCGATCTGGCGGTAGAGCTGCACAACGGGAATCTTCTCGTGGCGAAGCTTGTCGAGGAGGGGCTTGTCGGCGGCGACGAGCGAGGTGAAGATCAGGCCGCTGCAGTTCCGGTCGACCTGCGCGAACGCGACGTCCGATTGCCGCGAACCGTCCACGCCGACGTGGGAGACGAACACCTCGTAGCCTTCTTCGGCGGCGGCGGCGACCACTCCCCCGGCGACCTCGGTGTAGAACGGGTTGGCGATGTCCGCCAGGAGCAACCCGATCGCTTTCGTGGTGCCCGAGCGCAGTTCCCGGGCGATCCTGCTGGGTCGAAACCCCATCTCCTCGGCGACGGCGAGGATCCGCTGGCGGCTCTCGTCGCTGACCCCGGGCGCCCCGCTGAGTGCGTAGGAGACCGCGGCAGCAGATACCCCCGCCCTGCGGGCGACATCGCTCATCGTCACTCGCCGGGTGCGGCCACCGTTGGACTTGCTGTCGGTCATGCGCGCCAGCTTACGCGGTTAAGTGATGCCCCCAGGGGCGACGCCGCGCAGCGTCCTGCACAAACATCTCACTGATTCGTTTAAGTTGCACGGAACCCAGTCGCCGACCACTTAAGAATACCGATCGACTACTCGGATTCCATTCATTTAGCCAGCTAGCGGCATTGATGATTCGTTGAAACATCACCGCTTGTGCGCTGAAACACAACGATGTACCGTCGCTTATGCGATTAAGCGAAAGGAGAGCATCGTGAGTTCCACCGTTGGCATGAAGAACGAAGAGGCTGTGCCCTACATGGGTCCGAAGCCGTACGGGATGAGTGACGATCTGATCGTTCCGGGTGCACTGGATCTGGACTGTGACGAGCGGCTGTGGGTTCCGCAGTCCCAGGATGTCGAGTTCCGCCCGCTGGTGTTGTCGGCGAGCCAGGGCTATTTCGTGAACATTCTGCGGGTGCGCCGCTCGGGCATCCTGTCCCGGCACCGGCACGCCGGGGCGGTGCACGCGTTCACCCTGCGGGGCCGCTGGCACTACCTCGAGTACGACTGGTGGGCAGAAGAGGGCACCTACGCGTTCGAGCCGCCCGGTGACATCCACACCCTCGAGGTCCCCGAAGACGTGACCGAGATGGCGACCCTGTTCCACGTGAGCGGTGCGTACATCTACGTCGACGTCGACGGCAACACCGTCGGCATCGAAGACGTCTTCAGCAAGATCGACAAGGCCCGCGCGCACTACGAGAAGATCGGTCTCGGCGCCGACTACGTCGACCGCTTCATCCGCTGACACTGCGGCGGACACCGCCTGACATGGTGCAACCACACCGAGTGCCTCGGCACTCAGGGGCGGTGTCCGCCGGTGCCCCAAACTCTTTCATCCCTGAGCCCGGCAGCGGGCGAAAGTTAGCAGGTTTCCCATGCGAGCTCTGACCAAGAAAAGTGCCACTCCCCACGACGTCCTGGTGCAGGATCTGCCCAAGCCCGAACCTGGCCCGGGGCAGGTGCGGGTACGCACCGAGGCCTGCGGGTTGTGCGGCAGCGACGTGCACGCCTGGCGTCACGACACCGGCTACGAATGGATCCGCCCCCCGGTGGTGCTCGGACACGAGGCGGTGGGATACGTCGAAGCCCTCGGCGAGGGCGTCGACCCGGCCTGGCTCGGCACACGCGTTGTCCCCGTTGCGATCGACGGTTGCGGCGTGTGCGATCTGTGCGAGCGCGGTTTCCGGCAGATCTGCCCCCGGCGCACCGTCCTCGGATTGTCCTTCGACGGCGCCGCCGCCGAATCGTTCGTCGTCCCCGAGGTCCGCCTGGTCGAGGTCGACCGCGGCCTGCCGGCGTCGACGCTGGCGCTGACCGAACCACTGTCGGTCGCCTGCCGCGCGGTCGCGCACATCGAGAACACCACCGACGGACCCACCCGGGTGGTGGTGTCCGGGCCCGGACCGATCGGCACGATGGCCGCCCTCGTCCTGGCCCAACACGGCCACGATGTCGTGCTCTCCGGGGTCGGCAACGATGAGAACGTGCGATTGCCGCTCGCCCGCGCGCTCGGTCTGCGCACCGTGATCGCCGACCGGGACGCGCTGCCTTTCATCCCGACCGCATGGGTTGACGCCTCCGGTTCGACGGCCGCGCTCGATGCCGCCATCGCCGCGGTCCTGCCCGGCAGCCCCATCTCCGTCGTCGGCCTGTTCGCCCGTACCGGACCGGTCGACTTCAACGCCGTCACCCGCAAGGAGATTCGTCTGCAGGGCAGTTACGGATCGACCAAGGTCGACTACCGGGCCGCTGCCGCCGCGATGGCCGCCGACCCGACACCGTGGCCTCAGCTGGTGACCGAAATTTCCCTCACGGATGCGGCTTCGGCGCTCGAACGCGCCGCGGCCGGTCACGACATGAAGGTCGTGCTCGTCCCATGACCACACCGGACCCCACCCCTGTCCCGAAAGGACACGCCATGTCCACACCCGACGTTGCGGCCGAACCCGCCACCCACGCGGCCGGGCGCACCTCGATCGTCAAGGTCGCCTTCGCCAGCATGATCGGCACGGCCGTCGAATGGTATGACTTCTTCCTCTACGGCTCGGCCGCTGCACTGGTCTTCGGGCCCCTGTTCTTCCCCGACAGCGAACCGGCCACCGCCACCCTGCTGGCGTTCGCCACGTTCGCGGTCGGCTTCTTCGCCCGCCCGCTCGGCGGCATCGTCTTCGGCCACTACGGCGACAAACTCGGACGCAAGAAGATGCTGGTCGTCAGCCTGCTCATGATGGGCGCCGCCACCTTCGCCATCGGCCTACTGCCGACCTTCGCGAGCATCGGTATGGCCGCACCGCTGCTGTTGATCGGCTGCCGACTGCTCCAGGGCTTCGCCGTCGGCGGCGAATGGGGCGGCGCGGTCCTGATGGCCGCCGAACACGGGGACAACGACCGCCGAGGATTCTGGACGTCGTGGACCCAGGCCGGAGTGCCACTCGGCAACCTCCTCTCGGCGGTGGTGCTGTGGGTGCTGGCACTGTTCCAGAGCGACGAAGCCTTCGATTCCTGGGGCTGGCGAATTCCCTTCCTGCTCAGCGCCGTTCTCGTCCTCATCGGGTTGTGGATCCGGCTGAGCATCGAAGAATCCCCGGTCTTCGCCGCCAACAAAAAAGCCCTCGAGAACCACAAGGCCGAGCACGCACCGATCATCGAGGTCCTACGCAAATACCCCCGCGAGGTGCTCATCGCGATGGGCCTGCGGTTGGTGGAGAACACCTCGTACTACATCTTCACGGTCGTGGTGATGACCTACATGGTCACCTACCTGGATATGCCCAAGAGCGCCGCCATCGCGGGTGTGCTGATCGCCTCCGTCGCGCAGTTCTTCCTCACCCCGATCATCGGCGCCCTGTCCGACCGGGTCGGGCGGCGACCGCTGTACTTCACCGGCGCACTCGGTGCCGGCATCTGGGGCTTCGTGTTCTTCCCCCTCATCGACACCGGCAACCAAACCGTCATCGCGGCGGCGATCTTCATCGGGCTGATCTTCACCACCCTGATGTACGCGCCGCAGGCGGCGATGTTCTCCGAACTGTTCGGCACCAGCGTCCGCTACAGCGGCGCCTCCCTCGGCTACCAGCTCGCCTCCGTCTTCGCCGGCGGTCTCGCCCCCGTCATCGCGGTCGCACTGCTCGGCACCGTCGAGGAAAAGAACACCATCGCGGTCAGCATCTACCTCGCCGTCCTCGCCGTGATCACCATCATCGCCGTAATAGCCGCCAAGGAAACCGCCCGCACCTCCCTCGAACACGACCGGGTCCTCGACGAGGCCACCCGCAACTGATGAAGCCTCCGGGCCGGTGTGCGGCGCTCACCCCGCACACCGGCCCGGTCACCACCTTTCGAAAGAGCCTCTCCCATGAACACACCCGCCCACACCACGGTTATGGACCTGTTCCGGCTGGACGGCAACGCCGCCCTCGTCACCGGTGCCTCCCGCGGCCTCGGCCGCGCACTGGCCATCGCACTCGCCGAGGCGGGAGCCGACATCCTCGCCGTCGACATCGGCGAACTCGACCAGGTCGCCAAGGAGGTGCGCGCCCGCGGCGTTCACTGCGCCACCCGCACCGCCGACCTCAGCAACCTGACACCCGACACCGCGGCCGAGCTGATCTCCTGGGCCAAAGCCGAGTTCCCGCATCCGACGATCCTGATCAACAACGCCGGCATCATCCGCCGCGGCCCCGCGACCGAAACCACGCCCACGGACTGGTCGGCGGTGCTCGACCTCAACCTCACCACCCCCTTCCTGCTCAGCCAGGCCTTCGCACACTCGGTCCTCGCCGCAGGTGAGGATGCCGCCAGTATCATCAACATCGCCTCGATCAACTCCTTCCAGGGCGGGATGGAGGTTCCGTCCTATGCCGCCTCCAAACACGGAATCCTCGGACTGACAAAGGCGCTGGCAAATGAATGGGCCGCCCAGCGCATCCGCGTCAATGCGATCGCGCCGGGCTACATGGAAACCGAATTCACCGTTGCACACCGGCACGACCCCGCGCGGGCCGAGAACATGCTGCGCCGCATTCCCGCCGGCACCTGGGGCCGACCGGAAGATCTTGCCGGTGCGGCCGTCTTCCTCGCCTCGGCCGCGTCCGCCTACGTCACCGGGACCGCCCTGTCCGTCGACGGTGGATGGCTGTCCCGTTAACACCACAAAGACCATTCGGAGGACATCCCGCGGCATCGACCCTGCAGGAGCATCCTCTGGACCCCGCCGACACGGGAGTTGGTCGCATCGGCTTCGAATCTTCGCAGGAAATGTATGAGCACTTCTCCAGACGGAAGATGAGCGGGAGATAAGCAGGCTGCGCAAACCAGGGCCTCGGGTCACTTGCCAGGGTAGGTTTTCGGCAATCGAACCCTTCCCGCCCGGTCGTCGAATCCTTGACCGAAACATTCGTGGAGCCGACGAGTGCCCGGTCGCGACGTTCCGGATCGGTTATCCCGCAACGGTTCTTCCGATCGCGATCCCATACCTCGAGGAAACACATGCTCTCTTGCACAGCTAAATCCGGGCTCGGTTGCCATGCGGCACTGGGATCGGGGCGCCCAGCTCTTGCGTACCGCCGATCGCGTGCACGTCCGAAACAGCGACGCCGGCTCCGCCGGTGGTAGGTCGTCTCGATCCATTCCACGATCGCCAACAGTAGGTACCTCACGGCCGCTCGCACGGCAGTCGAGGACATTGCGTTGCGGAGACGCGAAGAACGATTCCATCGCCGCATCGTCACCACGTGCCCTCGTCGTCCTCATTGATCCTCGTAAACCAATGCCGGACAACAATTCTACGAAGACCCCAGAACCGCACTCGATGCCGCGAGCGGAATGAACGACGGTGCCGGGTTGCGGAGCGCGACAGCATTTCGCAGCGCCGAACATGCCAGGTCCGCAGTCATCGGGATCGGCGATCGAATTGCCGAGGATCCGGATGGAGTGGCAGCCCTTGATCGCGCAGAGGTAGAGCTCTGCCTGAACTCGACGGCACCACCAGCTCTTCTCCGCGCACCGCTGGGGATTCTCCCAAAAAAAAGTCAATCCGAGCAAAATGGCGATTTGATGCCAGGCGCGGGGCGCGTACCGTACTATATGTGGCTTCTTGGCGCCACTTGTCGCCCGGTGCCACGCCGAACAAACCCGAAGATTGGAGCAGAGATGCGTGTCTTGCGTGCGTTTGTAGGAGCAGTCGCTTGGGTCTTCCTGGTTCTGGCGTTATCTTTTCACGCGCCCCTGCCGACTGCTCAGGCCGAGTGTATGAGATTGCCGTACTTCACGCAGTCCGGATATGCCAACTTCGATTTCCCCCCGCGAATCGTCACGCTGATGAACGACAACGCGATCGCGGTCGAAGGCATCGCGCCGTTCGAGGCCAAGCCCGCGAAGACCGGTCTCTATCTGCCGATCGGCTCGCAAACCAACCATATCGACGCGTGCATGGGCGTGTTCTATCCCGGCGGGCCGAGGTTCATCGGCAAGACTGGGAATTCTGTTGTGGTTGAAGATATCTGGCTGAGGATGGACGGCGCCTACGGGACCGTGAAGGTCAACGGGGTCGCCCAGGGCGAGAGGATTGTCGCCACCTACAATGTCGGTGAGATGATGCCGACGGTCATGACGCCGCACGGTGGCGGGATCGGCCCGACGTATTGGCCGTTCCGCTTCTCCCCGTATTTCGCGCAGGCCCTCAACGAGGCTGCAGGTGCGAACGTCTTCATGGCTGGTGAGGTGTTCGCCAACCTCGACGCCGTCGGGAAGTTCTGAAGAACCCAAGTCCATTCGAGTGTGCCCCCGATCGAGTTCGATGACGAGATTCCCGCGGGCTCCCAGTTCGCCTCGGCCACTGCGGTTCCCGGTGCCGGGTCAACCTCGGCTGATCGGCGCCGACGGTCACCCGGGTGACCGAGAACGGTAGTCCCTCCGGCACCGGCGGTCGATCTCCTCGCGCCCCGTCGGCAAGCTCGCCGCGTACAGGGTGCCGCCTCGTCCGGGTGGAATACCGCGAAAGCGATGGGCAGCACGTGGGATCGCGTCCGTGACTTGCTCAGCAACCAGTGCCGTTCAACGTCCTCGGCTCACCGACCGGGTCCAGGTGAACCTACGGCTCTACATGGTCGTAGTGACTCGGATGCGCCGCCATCAACCCACGCACGCGCGCTCTGCTGCGGTCGGGGTCCCCCTCCACCTCAGATCTATGCACCAGAACGCGTGGAGTGCGTGAAGTCCAGGCGATCGAGGCTGCGCGGTCAATCCCGACATCTGGGAATGCGTGGCGTCCCGAACGACATGAGCTGGGGAACCGACACAATAAAAGTGGAACCTACATATCCACCGACACTGTAGGTTCGCGGCTCACATGTCACTTCTCCGAGCTTTCGAACTGCGGATTCTCGAATTCGTGTCGGTACGTGATTCTCCCGAATTTGCCAGAATCCTCAGCCCGGTCGCTATCCGGTAAGGGGATCCTCGGGTTCGTGCGATGATCGCAACTCCATGCTGTAGAGGGCGATGGTGTGGTCGATACAGCGGGTGATGAAGGCACTCTCGAGAGGTTGGTCGCCGACCAGTAGCCGGAAATACAAGGGGGCGGAAAGGGTTTCGAGAACCTCACGGGGGTCCACGTCTTCGGGCAGTTCGCCGCGTTCGATGGCTTTGCGGATGACGTGGGCGGTCCGTTCGAACTCCTGATGGGCATGATGGTCATTCACGGGGCGCAGGCCGGCGGCTTCTCGCCGATCAGCATCTACGGCGTCACCGTCAACAACATCGCGTCGAAGGCCGGCCTCGTCAGCAGCCCCCTGGCCCTGTTCCTCGGCAGCCTGTTCTTCAATGCGGCGATCGGAGTATTGCTGTTCGTCTTCCTCGGCGGCCGTGACCTCCTCGGACGAAGCGTGCACGACGAACACCACCACGACGACGGCACCGTCGGCGGAGCGAGCGCCGCACCCACACGCCTGCGAGGGCACGGGGCAACCACAACCACCGCACCGACCCAGACCGTCACCGCGGAGAACAGCCCCGCATTGGCCACCGCCGTCCGCGCCATCACCTTCGATCAGATACTCACACTCATCGGCCTCGGCGCCCTCGCGCTCTTCGCGCTCGTCCTCGACCTCGACGTCGGATTCATCTCGATGACCGTCGCAGTCGTGCTCGCCCTCGCCTCCCCGAAGGCCCAGAAGGGTGCGATCGCGCAAATCAGCTGGTCGACGGTACTGCTGATCGGCGGTGTGCTCACGTTCGTCGGCGTGCTGCAGGAGGCCGGAACCGTCGAATACGTCGGCGACGCAGTCGCGAGCCTCGGACTGCCGCTGCTCGTCGCACTACTGCTCTGCTACATCGGCGCCATCGTCTCGGCGTTCGCCTCGTCCACAGCGATCCTCGGTGCCACCATCCCCCTCGCCGTCCCGTTCCTGCTGTCCGGCAACATCGGCGCCGTCGGGGTGATCGTCGCACTGAGCGTCTCCTCGACCATCGTCGACGTCAGCCCCTTCTCGACCAATGGCGCCCTTGTACTCGCCAACGCACAAGACGTCGACCGCGACCGCTTCTACAAACAGATCCTCAAATACAGCGCACTCGTCACACTCGTCGGACCGCTCGTGGCCTGGGGAATCTTCGTGCTACCCGGATGGCTCTGACCCATCCCCTGGGGCGGCCCTCGACCACGGGGGCCGCCCACACGTCGGGGCCGTAACCCTGTCATCGCGCCGTGACGGTCGATCGCCGATCGATACGGCGCAACCCGACGAGAGACAGCCGCGATTTCCGCCGACACCGTGCCAACACAATTGCACTGCAACGTGGTTGGACGAGGCGTGTTCCTTCGAGAGCACCCCAAGCGGACGAGGTTCATGGCGAGCGGTGGCCCGATCAGTCGTGCAGATCGCGCCTCCACCGGCACGCCGAACTCGCAGCCACACCCTGGAGTCGCTACCCCGCCAGCCGGTGACTGCGTTACTGGTATCTCAAAGGTGCTCGTTCGCAGAGAGATTCACCCTGTGAAATTCCGTTGAGCATGCGCTCCGCCCATCGTTCCAAGACCTCAGACGGTTAGCCGGCAGAGATCGTGCAGACAACAGGTTGGAAGTTGTCGTTCGCCGAGTCGGCCTGCACGGTCCCACTGCACAGCGCTCGATGAAACTGCCTATACGACACCTGGTAAAAGCAGGGTGACCTGCCGAGCCATGGACCGAGCGGTACCATCCGAATGTCCTGAACGCCTAGAGACATCCGACCACCCAGGGGAGCCCGTGACACAAACCCATGCCGGAGCCCACCGGAAGCGGGTACCGGCCGAGCACCGGGTGCTCGGTATCGATCGACGAACACTGCCGCCCGCACTCTTCGTCATCGCGGTCTTCTTACTCTTGACCGTCGTCGTGCCGCGGATCGACGCGTCCATCGACTGGGACGACCCGATACGCGCCGGCGAACAGCTCGCGCTTACAGACACCATCGCCTTCACCCCGGCCACAGGATGGGACATCGAGACCGGTTTCCGCGTCGGTCAAGGGGAATCGGGCCGAAAGGCCGGCGATGCAACCATCGCGGGAGACGGGATCACCTTCCAGGTCTCGCCCGACTCCTTCGACGGCACCCCGGACCAACTGCTGGACCAGGTCGAGAAAGTCACCTCCCGCACCACCGACCCGACGTTCCGCGTCGAGGGCAACCGGAGCACCCTCACCACGACGACCGGACAGACCGGCGTCGTCCAGCCCTACAGCAGCCTCGCCGTCGACGGTCTGGTCGCAGCCTTCGTCTTCGACGGCACCGGCCTGAAGATCACGGCATACGGTCCGCCCACCCAGATGACCGCGGCCGCCGAGAACATCCGGGCCATGATCGCCAGCATCCACACCGTCGACGGGAACAACGCATGAGCGACACCGACACGGCGACCGACTCGTCGAGCACCGCGGCCCAACGACGCCAACGCGAGGCGTTGGAGGTCTCCGGGTGGGGCGAGCGCTTCGAGTTCGTCCAACCCCATAACCTCTCCTTCTGGGTCTACCTGGCGCTCACTGCGGTTGGGTTGTTCCAGGCCTGGGCGTACTTCGCACCAGAGGCCGGGTTCTACGCCGACGGATTCGCGATATCGGCCGTGCTCTGCGGATTGTGCGGACTCGCCTGGTTCGCCTGGTTCCGTCACATCGACCGGTGGGAGCGCCAACCCGGCCGACTCGTCGCGGCCGCACTTCTGTGGGGTGCCATCCCCGCAACGTTCGCCTTCGCCATGACCGTCAACTCAGCGATGCTCAGCATCTACCCGAAGCTCTTCGGCCAGGAGTGGAGCGCGAACTGGGCCGCTGGCGCTACGGCACCGATCACCGAGGAGGCCGCAAAGCTGTGCGGCTTCATCCTGCTGATGGGCCTCGCCCCGCGACTGATCCGCACCGCCAACGACGGCCTCATCGTCGGCGCATTCATCGGACTCGGATTCGCGATCTTCGAGGACTTCCTCTACGCCGCCAACTCCACTGCCCGGACGTTCGGAACAGACCCGGTCGGTAACGCCGTGCAGATGTCCGTGACCCGGATCGGCGTCAGCTTCATCTCTCACCCGCTCTTCAGCGCGTTGGTCTGCGCCGGCGCCCTCTACCTCATCGGGACCAAGGCGCAGCCCCGGAGAATCGGGCTCGGGTCGGCTTTCGTGGCGGCTGGGATGTTCCTGCACTTCACGTGGGACGATGCAGCTGGACTCGGAGGTGGAAACCCGCTCGTCCTCATCGGCGTCATGTTCGGTTCGATCGTCATCGGATTCACGATGCTGACGATCGCCTTCCGGCGGGCCGCGCCACGGGAGCATCAATTCGTCCGCGACATCCTCGCCCCCGAGGTCGAGGCAGGGGCCCTCACTGCAGCCGAGGTCGACGGCGTTCTGGGCAAGAAAGCGCGTAAGGCTTTCCTGAAATCGGCCCCTGACAGGCGGTCCCGCCGGGCACGCAAGCACCTACGCCGCGCGATCCTCGACCTCGCACACGATGTCGCCCGCGACAAGGGCTCCGACTCCGAGGCGGTCCGGCACTCCCGCGCGGAGGTCGAGCGACTGCGCGCCAAGGCCGACCTCGGTCGCGGAGTCTGAAGCCAGCGGGAATGCCTCGCCGAGAGTTGAGACGGCGCGTCGCCTAAGGCGTGCCGCCTCCCGCCTTGCACCCGTTGCCCGGCATCGACGCCCTCGTCACCCTCGGCGCCCACCCGGACCCCGGACCGTCGGTCGATCGGAATAACACGGCACCAGGTCCGAAACCGACTAGCTCATGTTCCATTTGACGCCCCGGTTCCGGGATCGGTCAGCGAACTACTTCTACCGGCCGCCGCACGGGCAGCACATCCATCCTCCCGTCCGCGTCGTGTGATACCCAGGTTGCTAGTCGAGGTGCACCAGTGTGCGCCCCTGCGTTTCCCCGTCGAGGATGTTGCCAAGCGCGCCCGACAGCTCGTTCAAGGTGATCTCCGAGGTACCGAGGGCGTCGAGGTTGCCCGGGCGCAGGTCCGTGCCGAGTTGCTGCCACACGGTCCGGCGCAGTCCGATCGGGCACTGAACGGAGTCGATTCCGATCAGGCTGACTCCACGCAAGATGAAGGGAAAGACCGTGGTCGGAAGCTTCACCCCGCCGGTGTTTCCCGACGCGGCGACGCTGGCGTCATACTTGAGGCTGCTCAGAACGTAGGCCAAGGTGTTACCACCGACGCAGTCGATCGCCCCGGCCCACCGTTCGCGCTGCAGTGGCTTGTCGACCGCCGACGTCTCGGCGCGGGTAAGTACCTCCGTGGCGCCGAGTTTGGTCAGCCACGCCGCTCCGTCCTCCTTGCCCGTCGAGGCCGCGACCTCGTAGCCCTTTGCGGCGAGAATGTTCACCGCGACGCTACCGACGCCGCCGGTGGCACCGGTGACGAGGACCGGTCCGTTGCCGGGCTGCAGACCCTGCACTTCGAGCGCGCGGACACTGAGCGCTGCAGTGAAGCCGGCGGTTCCCAAGCTCATCGCCTGGCGTGCCGTGAGGTCTTCGGGTAGGGGCACGACCCAGTCCGACGGTACGCGGGCGAACTGACTGTAACCACCACTGTGCGCCACGCCGAGGTCGTATCCGTGCACGATGACCTCGGTACCGATGTCGAGGCCCGACGATCCTGGATCCACCACCGTCCCGGCAAGATCGATTCCGGGAATCAACGTGTCGAGGCGCGCGACCTTGCCGTTCGCCGAACTGGCGAGGCCGTCCTTGTAGTTCACGCTCGACCAGGCGACTCGGATGACCACGTCACCCGCCCCGAGGTCGTCGAGGCGCACGTCGCGAACCTCTCTGGTGGTGTGACCGTCGGCGTGATGAACGACGAATGCACGGAATGAGTCGGTAACTGCCATGAGATCTCCTGTAGGTCTGGGGATTACTGGCAGTCTCGCAGCGGCCGACGGGTTCGGGAATCGACAGATCGTCCGGGGCTTCGCGCATCTGGGAACACATTGTCAGTGGTGCAGCTCACCTGTCAGCTCGCACAGTGATCCCATGCTTCTGGACAGACTTTTGCGGCCCCAATCGATCGCGGTAGTGGGCGCCTCCCCTCGCTCGTTCATCGGCAGCGTCGCATTGCGGAACTGCCTCGAACTGGGATACACCGGGTCCCTCATTCCCGTGGCGCAGAACCACAGTGAGGTCGCGGGACTTCCAGGTGTGCCGTCGCTGAGTGCGATAGACAAGACTCCCGACCTCGCGGTCGTGCAGGTTCGCACCGACCGGATCCTGCCGATCGTCCAGGAAGGCCTCGAGGCCGGCGTCCGCGGATTCGTCATCCCGGGAGCCGGCTACACCGACTCCGGCGCCGATGCCCTCGCCGTCTCCGACGGTTTGGCTGCGCTGCGTCGCGAGTACGAATTCGAGGTGGTGGGTCCCAACTGCATGGGCGTTCTCGACCTCGTCACCCGGGCGGCACCCTACGTCGGAACGGTCACCTCGGACGTTCGCCGTGGCACCGTCGCGGTAGTGGCACAAAGTGGCGCGATCATCGAAGCATTCGTCAACGCCGGCGGCCGGGTGCCGTTGTCCACCGCGGTGTCGTCGGGCAGTGAGGCAGTGACCGGGTTGGCCGACTACCTCGACTTCTTCACCGAAGACGCCCATACGGCATCCGTCCTCGCGTTCATCGAAACACTCACCGATGCCACGCGAACCCTTACCGCCGCCCGTCGGCTGAGTGAGGCAGGCAAAACCCTCGCCGTCTGCATCGTCGGGCATTCGGACACCGCAACCGAAGGGGTGACTGCGCACTCGGGAAAGCTGGCGGCAGGGGCTCGGCTCACGACCGCGGCGTTCCGTCAGGCCGGCGCGTTGATCGCCGACGACCTCGACGAACTCATGGCCTTCGGTGAGCTTCTCGGGGCCGGCCGCGGTCGTCCCCGGGGACGACGCACCCACGTGGTGACGAACTCCGGGGGCGAAGGCAATCTCATCGCCGACATCGCGGATTCGGTAGGACTGCAGTTGCCGCTGATGAGCTCGGCCGCAGTGAAAGCGCTGCGGGAGCGGTGGCCATTTCTCGGTGTCCGCAACCCACTCGACCCCTGGGGCGCTGACGACTACACGAACATCTACCCCACCGCGATCCACCATGCAGCGCAGGAACCCGGTGACATCCTCCTGGTCGCGATGGACCAACACCGCGCGTCCGGCCCGCATGAACGTGAGCTCGGGCTCGCTCTGGCTCAGTACCTGCACGACACCGACTCCGCGCAGGGAAAGTTTCCGGTACTGCTGAGCCCGGTCAGCGACGAGATCGATCCGGTGTTGGTCGAGTACTGCCGCAAGGCGGCGATTCCGCTGATGCGGGGGGCGCGCCCGGGACTGTCCGCGTTGGCGAAACTGGCAACCGGAGTCCAGGATGTCGCGGAGAGCACCTGGCAGCGTCCTCTCGTCGTCCCCGACCTGCCGCCGGGCGGGACGGTCACCGAAGACCAGGCCCTCGGCATTCTCGCGTCGATGGGTGTGACGACTCCACGCCGGCTTCACGCCGACAACCCCACTGAGGCCGCCACCGCCGCCCGCGCCTTGTCCACCCCGATCGTCCTGAAGGGAATCGCCCCGAACATCACCCATAAGACGGAGCGCGGTTTGGTCGCGATCAGCCCGGTCGATGTCGAGCAGGCCGCAGCCGAGATGATCGCAAAGAATCCCGACTTGAACCTCAATTTCCTGGTCGTCGAACAGATTCGGGGTGAACTCGAGGTGATCGTCGGGTACAAGCGTGACCGTGTCTTCGGGCCCACGATCGTCGTAGGCGTCGGCGGGGTGTGGACGGAGTTCCACAACGACGCCGCCGTGCACGTCGGCCCCGTTGACGAGAAGGCGGCGGCCCGTCTCCTCGACGAGTCGACCGTCGGCAACATGATGGACGCCGCACGCGGGGGCGCGCTGTACCGGCCCGGTGTCCTGACTGCGCTCCGCGCGGTCAGCGACCTCGCCCTCGCGCACCCGACCATCCTCAGTATCGACATCAACCCCCTCATCGTCGGCCGCGATCATGCGACCGCCGTCGACGCCGTCATCGAACGCGCGTAGGCGCATTCACCGAGAAAGGAAAGACTCACCATGAGCAAGAACAAGGAAATCACCTCGACACTGCGGGTGCGCATCGGACAGGAGGAGGCGCATTACGGCGGTAACCTCGTCGAGGGTGCGCGGATGCTGAAGTTGTTCGGAGACATCATCACCGAGATCGCAGTGATCACCGACGGAGACGAAGGCCTTTTCGTCGGATACTCCTCGGTCGAGTTCCTCGCCCCGGTCTACGCCGGGGACTTCATCGAAGCCACCGGGCGTGTGGTGAGGATCGGAAACACCAGCCGCACCGTGGAGTTCGAGGCCCGGAAGATCATCGCATCGCGGTACGATCTGGCTCCCAGCGCCGCCGACGTACTCGACGAGCCGGTCGTCGTGGTCCGAGCAACGGGGACCACGGTGATCCCGAAGGAACATTCACGGGCCCGGTAATCGACACGCCGGGCGGCGTCGGCGTGTCCTGTCCCACCTAACTGTCGGGGTGCTGTCGCGACTCCCAGCCCATCAGGGCGGCGTGCAGCGACGTGCACACCTCACCGGATCCGAGGTCGACCTCGAGGATCCTCGCGATGGTGGCCAGGCGTTCGTAGAACGACTGGCGAGACAGGCGCGCCGCCCGCGCGGCCTCGGTTTTGTTGGCACGGTGTTCGAGATAGACCCGCAGCACCGCGGTGAGATCGGTTCGATGCCGTGCATCGAACTCGAGGAGCGGGGACAGGGTGCGTTCGACGAACGCCTGGAGCCGGGGGTCGTCGGCGAAGGTGTAGATCAGTCCCCGCAGTCTGATGTCGGGTAGCTGGAAGTACAGCTTGTCCTCGGGGTGTGCGCGCGCGGCTGCGGTGATGTGCAGGGCCTCGGAGAATGCGCCGCGGACGGCATCGAGTCCGGTGATCGGGTCGGCCATGCCGATCAGCGGTGGCTTCTGCGGCGACAGTAGTCGCAGCTGGGTGGCCAGCCTGGTGACCGTAGCCGGTGTCTGTCCGGCGGTGTCGAGGGCGATGAGGATTCCGACGGTGCCGTTGGACAATGTGGTCAGCAAGGCGACGATGCCCGCCGCGTCGAGTGCTCGTGCCACCGCCTGCAGGCGGTCACCGGTCGCGCCGTCCCCAGGGTGCGCGAGTCCGTCGACCACGACCGCGACCAACTGGCGCTTGCCGAGAGAAATCCCCAGAGACGCTGCGCGTGAGTGTATTTCGCTTTCACTTCGGTACCGGCCATCGATGAGGTCGGTCAGAATCGATCGCTGGGCGTGAATTTCGATAGCGGTGCGGTCGCGTTCGAGGACACGGTTGAGGGTCAAGGCGGTCGCCGCGCGTTCGAGGATCATCAGCTCCTCGGACGTGGCCCGATGCGCAGGCAGCATGATCAGTCTGCCGAAGACGTCGCCGTTGGCCTCGACGGAGGTGACCGCCCACTCCTCGGGTCCACAGACCGCCGTTCTCGCGCGTGATTGAGCCGCACGAGAGCGCACATCCCACCGTTGCAACAACATATCGACGGGCCGGCCCGCCGGTTCGTAGGCCAGCACGCGGCGCATCAGGTCCTCGAAGACGACTGGTGCCCGGACCATGTGCGCGGCTTCCCGGACGATGTCGGTCACGTTCGCGCCGTCGACCGATAGTGCGGTGAAGGTGGCGTGGGCGCGTTCGGACAACTGCAGTGCCGCCATCTGCTCGTGCAGGATCTGGGTATGGACCGTCTCGGTGAGTCGGACGAACTCGACAGGCCGGTGGAGCACGATCAGTGGGAGCTGCCGGCGCGCGCAGGCGCGGATCAGGCTGGTCGGCGGGGTGGTGAAGCGTCGACCGAGCTCGATGATCAGACCACTTGCCCCGGCGGTTGCCAGAGCCGCGACGTACTCACGCAGTTCTTCTTCGGTGTCCGCGAGGGCGATACCGGTGGTCAGAATCAGTTCCCCGCCCTGCAGCATCTGCGCGATGTCCGCGAGCTCGCTCACATGGACCCACCGCACCGTGCGGTGCATGTGCCTTTTGCCGGCAGCAACTTCGGGGCGCCCTGACTGCACGACCGGCATCTTGATGATCTGTTCAATGGTGGGTAGCACGGTCGGAGCTCCAGACAGGTGTCGGCGGCGATCGGGTTGCGGGCCCGGATCGGCCGGTGTGTTTCTCAGCCGGGTGTACTCAGCAGGTCACGTGCCCGCAGTGCCAACCACAGCTCGGTGATGTGCGCGGTCGCGGAGAGGTTGCGGCCGGTGATCTCCTCCACCCGACGCATTCGGTAGACCACGGTTTGGCGGTGGACGCCCGTCGCGGCGGCGGCCTGCTGCCAGGAACGGTCATGGGTGAGGAAGATGTCGAGAGTTCTCGTCAGATCACTTCCGTGATCGGCATCGTAGCGCAACAGTGAGCCCAGGACACGGTCCACCACAACCTGCGCTTCTTCGGTATCCCGCAGGACCGACAACAACGTAACGTCCGCATACCTGCTGAGCCGGCTGGGAGCGTTCGCCGCGTCGCGCACCGCCCAGTTCGCCTCACGAACCGCGGCCGCGGCCCGGGCAGGTGAGCCGAGCGGGTCGCTGACGCCGACTGCAGCATCCGGGCCCAGGCGGCGGTGCAGCACGCTGATCGCGTCCGCGGACGCGGGAAGGAGTGCGTAGAGCAGGCTGGACCGTTTGAGCAGGAGGTTGGGAATCCTGCGCCGGTCGAGGCTCAGATGGACGTGCTGCTCCCCGGTCTCGCTCCCGCCTCGGGCGGCGACGAGCACGCAGTCGTCCGCGACGAGGTTGCGCTCGGAGAGCTGCCGGAGAGCGTCGTCCTCGTCGAGCCGGTTGTCGAGCAGATGCGCCAACAGTTCCCCACCGATACGCCGCTCGTGTTCGCGGCGAATGCCTCGTTGGGCGAGCAGGACAGCCGCCGCTGTGGCGATGTGCTGGAGCAGCACGATATCGGGGGCGGCCGCGCGGTGCGCGTAGGTCAGCAGAACGGTGGGCTCTTCGTCGGGAACCTCCACCACCTGCGCTCTCGTGCCTGCGACCTCGATATGAACAACCCCGGGGAGGGCGCCGTCGCGTCGGCGCACCTCCGTCAACAGCGCGTTTCGGAGCCCGTCCGGTATCGCATCGGCGTCGTCGAGAACCGGGCGCCCGGTCTCTGCGTCGAGGACAGCGAGCTTGCACGCTAGATCGCGGGCGAGTTGCGTGAGCGCCCCGTCTCGCGCCGGCTGGGTGACTGATCTGCGGATCATGGTGTAGACCCGCTCGGTCACCGCCATCCGACGACCCTCGTCCGCGGTACTGGCGTCGGCGACGGCCCTCCCGATCGCGGCAAACCCCACCGAATAGGGGGCGTAGATGACGGGGAGGGGCAGCGAGTCCGCCGCCGCGGCGGCTGCCGGGTCCAAGGGCGGTGTCGCGGGGTCGATCCCGAGCACGAGACCGCTGATTCCGTGTTCGACCAGGCCCTCGAGGAGGGCGACCTGGCCGGCCGAGGTGGATGGCAGGGTGCGGCCATTCTTCATGAGCAATTCGCCGCCGGTCATCCATTCCCACGGCCTGTCCAGGTCCGAGGTCTGCGCCCAGGTCACCCGTTTGCCGATGCCCTCACGGCCGGCCTGAAGCTCGAGGCGCAGATGCGGTGTGTCCAGCAGATCGCCCACGCTCAGTCCCATGAGCATTTCTCCTACCGAGTTGGATCTTCATCTAAATGAGATAGTCAAATCTATACTTTTTGAGTATTCACCCCCGGTTGTTCAGGGACCATAGTTGGGCCTCACCAGGATTTTTTGTGAGGAGCACCACCATGGAACTGGACAACCCGGAGATCGCCGTGCATCACGCCCGCTCCTCCCACCCACCCGAGAGCGAACAACTCAACCGCGGATTCAACTTCCGTTCCGCGCTGTCACTCGCCTTCGCCGACGTCTCCCCCATCGTCGCGCTGTACGCGATCTTCACCCTCGGCCTGTTCGCCGCAGGGCCACAATTCTTCTGGGCGTTCCCGATCGTGCTGGTCGGTCAGCTCGCCGTCGCAGCTGTCTTCGGTGAACTGTCGTCACGATGGCCCTACGCCGGCAGCGTCTATCAGTGGGCGCGACATGTCCGCAGCACCACCTGGGGATGGACAGCCGCGTGGGCCTACATGTGGGGTCTGACCATCGCCCTGTCCACCCTCGCCTACGCCGCCGCTGGATTCATCATCGAGGTTTTCGGGGTCGAACATCCCAGCCGGTGGATGACCACCACGCTGGCGGTGGCGATCATCGCGATCGGTACCGCAACCAACATGATCGGCCGGCAGATTCTCAAGATCATGATCATCGCCAGCATCATCTGCGAGGTCGTCGGATCCGTCGGTCTCGGCATCGTCCTGCTCCTGTTCTACCGGGAGAACCCCTTCTCGACGCTGTTCGAGGGACTGCCGAACGCCGGCGCGTGGGCGTCGGGGCCGATGCTGCTGGCCATCGCGTACGCCGGCTTCGCGTTCGTCGGGTTCGAATCCGCAGGCTCGATCGCCGAAGAAGTGGACGACCCCGAACGCAACGTGCCCAAGGCGATTATCCTCGGCCTGCTCAGTGTGGGCCTGATCGTGATGTTCTCCAGCGCGGCACTGATTCTGGCGATTCCGAATCTGAACCAGGTGCTCGCCGAACAGTCGAGCGATCCGGTGGCATCGACCCTTCTCGCGCACCTCGGATCGGGCGTGGCCAAGCCGCTGCTGATCATGTTCGTCATCGGATTCGTCTCCAGCTTCCTCGCGGTCCAGGCGGCGGTCTCCCGGTGCATCTGGGGAGCGGCCCGCGACCGCGGACTTCCCGGATCCTCGGTGCTCGGCAAACTCGCTGGGCCGGAACGGATGCCGATCAACGCGATCGGTCTGACCGCCCTCGTCGCAGCCCTACTGGTTCTGTTGGCCGGATCGAGCTTCTACAACATTCTCGTCAACTTCACCGTGATCGGCTTCTACATCGCGTTCGGCATCCCGGTCATCGGGGCCGCCATCGCACACCTGACCGGCAAGTGGACGCCGGGGCGATTCACTCTCGGCCGCGCGAGCGCGCCGGTGACGTACTTCGCCGCGGTGTGGATCATCTTCCAGACGATCAACGTGGTGTGGCCGCGCACCCAGCCCGGCCAGCCCTGGTACATCAACTGGAGCATGCTGATCACCGCGGTCGGGCTCGGCCTGATCGGTGCCGTGGTCTACCTCGCGGTCAAAGACCGCATCATCGGACCGGTCGGAGACCGCATCCCGAGCACTACCGGAAAGGAACCGCAATGACCCGCATCGCAGTAGTCACCGGCGCCGCGTCCGGCATCGGCGCCGCCGTCGCCACCACACTGACCGACCACGGCTGGACGGTCGCCGGCCTGGACCTCGTACCGACCCCGCACACCAGCTACCACGTCGTCGCGGACGTCTCCGATTCCGAGAGCGTCACGCAGGCGATCAGATCGGTACAACGCGACGTCGGCCTGATCGACGCCCTGGTCACCGCCGCCGGCCACTACTCCACCGCCCCCGTCTCGGACATCACCGGCGACGCCTGGAACAGGATGCTTCGAGTACACCTGGGCGGCCTGCGCAACACCGCCCACGCCGTGTTACCGCAGATGCTCGACCGCGGACACGGATCGATCGTCGCGATCTCCTCCGAATTGGCAATCGGCGGTGGCGACGGCGAAGCACACTACGCCGCGGCCAAAGGGGCGGTCATCGGATTCGTGCGCAGCCTCGCCGCCGAAGTCGCACCGGACGGGGTGCGTGTCAACTCGATCGCCCCCGGCCCCACCGACACACCGATGCTGGCACCCGATTCGCCGTGGCGGGCCCCGGAATACCTCGCCACCCTGCCGGCCCGGCGGCTGTGCCGGCCAGACGAAGTTGCCCGCACCGTTCAGTTCCTCCTCGAGGAAGCCGACTTCTGTACCGGAGAAGTGTTGTCCCCCAACAGCGGAGCGGTGATCTGATGAAAACTCAGCACCAGCAGGGGCGGATCGCACTCGTCACCGGCGCCACCCAAGGCATCGGCAGTTCCATCGCGCAGCGCCTCGCCGCCGATGGGGCGCGAGTCGGTGTCAACGGCCGCAGCGAGAACGCGAGCATGAAAGCCGTCGTCGAACAGATCGACGGCTTCCCGGTGCCCGCCGATATGTCGGACCCCGCCTCGATCCGGTCCGCGGTGGCCGAGATAGAACGCAGCGAAGGGTCCGTCGACATCTTGGTCTGCAATGCCGCGTACATGTCCATGGGCGCACTCGGCGAACACCCGGAAGAGGACTGGTGGAAGATCGTCGAGACGAACCTCACCGGCACCTTCCACACCGTTCAGGCCGTACTGCCCGGCATGCGACGGCGCGGCCGCGGCAACATCGTCATCGTGACCTCCGAATGGGGGGTCACCGGTTGGCCTCGCGCCACCGCGTACGCCGCGTCGAAGTCCGGGCTGATCGCCCTGACCAAGTCCCTCGGACGTGAACTCGCGCCGGAGAACATCACCGTCAACGCCGTCGCACCCGGTGTCATCGACACCCCCCAACTCGAAGTCGACGCCGCCGACGCGCAGATCAGCCTCACCGATATGCACGATCAGTACGCCCACGACATCCCCGTAGGCCGCATCGGCCGACCCGACGAAATCGCCGCAGCTGTCGCCCTACTGGCGCACAAAGAGATCGGCGCCTACGTCGGCCAGACAATTCAGATCAATGGAGGAACAACCCGATGCCGAGCGTGACCAGCAACTCCGCCAACTTTCAGACGACCGCGCCGGTAGGACAGGTCGACGGACTCAGCGTCCCCCGCTACGCGGGTCATTCGACCTTCGCCCGGCTCCCCCGCATCGAGGACGTTCCCCGCTACGACGTCGCGGTCGTCGGCATCCCCTTCGACACCGGGGTGACCTACCGCCCCGGTGCCAGATTCGGCCCCGCACACATCCGCCAGTCCTCCCGCCTGCTGCGCCCCTACAACCCGGCCCTCGATGTCGAGCCTTTCGCACGCCAGCAGGTCGTCGACGCCGGCGACATCGCGTTCAACCCCTTCGACATCGACACCGCCGTCGCCCAGATCGAAACCAGCGCCTACGAGCTCATCAAGGACGGCGCCACACTCGTCACCCTCGGCGGTGATCACACCATCGCGTACCCCCTGCTCAAGGCCGTCAACCGGGTGCACGGACCGGTCGCCCTCGTCCACTTCGACGCGCACCTGGACACGTGGGACACCTACTTCGAGACTCCCCTGACCCATGGGACCCCATTCCGACGCGCGGCCGAGGACGGTCTGTTCGTCTACGGCCACAGCGCCCACGTCGGCATCCGCGGCTCGCTGTACTCGCCGAACGACCTGGCATCCGATGCCGAACTCGGCTTCCAGATCGTGCACTGCCGGGAATTCACCCGCCGGCCGATCGACGACATCATCGACCAGCTCCGCCAGACCATCGGTGAGACACCGCTGTACGTCTCCATCGACATCGACGTGCTCGATCCCGCGCACGCCCCCGCGACCGGAACCCCCGAGGCCGGCGGGATGACCAGCCGCGAACTGCTCGACATCATCCGCGGCTTCGACGGACTCAACCTCGTCGGCGCCGACATCGTCGAGGTCTCCCCCGCCTACGACCACGCCGAGATCACCGGCGTGGCCGCAGCGAATCTCGCGTACGAGTTCACCTCCCTGCTGGCGAAGAAGTCGTGAGCACCAATGCGTCACCGGGAGCAAAGGACCGTTAAGACATGACGACACCCGCCGCCCCAGTCCAGTGGCCCCACGGGAAGAAGGCCGCGGCCTGCTTCACCTTCGACGTGGACGCCGAATCAGCCCTGCTCGGCGTGTCCACTCAGCACGCGGACCGCATGACCGCGATGTCTCACCAGGCCTACGGACCCCTGGTCGGCGTACCCCGCATCCTCGACCTGCTCCACCGGCACGACGTCACCTCGACCTTCTTCGTCCCGGGGTACACCGCCCACCGGTATCCGGATGTCATTCGAGCGATCGCCGATGCCGGCCACGAGATCGCCCACCACGGCTACCTGCACGAATCGATGGCCGGCCTCACCGCAAAGGAGGAGGCGACGATCCTCGACCGCGGCCTCGATGCCCTCGAGACCGTCACCGGGCAACGCCCGGTCGGCTACCGGGCCCCCATGTGGGAACTGAACTGGCACTCCCCCGGGCTGCTGGCCGATCGTGGCTTTCTCTACGACAGCAGCCTCATGGACGCCGAGCACCCCTACGAGCTCTCCATTTCGGGCAAGAGATCGATAGTCGAAATACCCATCCAATGGGCACTCGACGACTGGGAACAGTACTGCTACATCCCGGACTTCTCCGGGTCGGGCCTGATCGAAAGCCCGCGCAAGGCCGCCGAGATCTGGGGTCTCGAGTTCGAAGGGATCCGTTCGGTCGGAGGGTGCTTCGTACTCACCAACCACCCCTTCCTGTCCGGCCGGCCGTCCCGAGCCTTAGTACTCGAGGAACTGATTCGATATGTCAGTTCCCAGGACGACGTGTGGCTTACGTCCATGAGCGCCATCGCCTCACACATCAGAGGACTCGTACTCACGCCACGCTCGATCGAGCGGCCTGATCCAAACGACTTCTAAAGGTCAGGCGGAGATGTCGTGAACCGCCGCGCCCAAGTCGAGTGACGTGTTAGAACGAACGGGTGGCACTCGGCGAACAGATCGAGATCGACGTTCGGACACGCATGATTGCGGGTCAAGAGCTCGATATGGCCGCTCGCCAACCAGACGTGGGCAACGTGATCGTTCACCGAGCCGGAGATCTCCTGGTACTCGTCGACAGCGGGGTCACATCCGTCATCCGCGACGCGATCCGGACCGCTGCCGACGACCTCGCTCCGTGGTCGAAGATCCTGCTGCTCACCACCCACGGTCACCCCGACCATGTCGGGAACAACGACATCATCACAGACCTCGGCAAGGGACTCGACAAATCGAACGTGCACCATTTCGTCAGCGCACACGACGCGAGCCAGTACCACGATCACGGGCTCCCCTACTGGACAACGAGCCTTGATCGCGTGTCCGGCTTGGTACCGGGCTTCGAGGATCCGTCTGCGGCAACTCGACAGCTCCTCGCCATGTACCAGCCCTACGTTCCCATCACCGACATCACCCGGACCTACGAGGAACTCCCGCTCGAGCACCTCGCCATCGGCTCTCAACACATGTCGGGTTGGTCGTTCGGAGACGGTGCCGTTCAGGTCATCCGCACCCACGGCCACTGCGCCGGCCAGGTCGTCGTCCACCTTCCCGAGGCGCGGTTGCTGCACCTGTCCGACGAACCGAACGGCCCGTGCGGCGCGATGCACGATGCCAACCAGATGAATATCTTCGCCGCGCTCGCCCAGGCGCTGACGCTGGTCGAGACCGATGCTGTCGACATCGTCACCGAAGGCCATGCGTTCGAGGTGTTCGATCGCCCGACCGCAGCCGAGCGTCTGTCGACGCTGCTCGATCAGGCTGCGGCGCTGGACGGCGCCGCACAGGCACTGCTCAGCGGTGGCATCGACGACCTTCCGGCGTTCGTCGACGCCTTCGTTGCGCGCTCCCAGGCGCTTGGCGTATCGGGCGCGAACCCGAACCCCATGTTCAACACCATGATGACGATCGCCAAACTGCGCGAGCTGGGCCTCGTCGCGAAAGGCAAAGGTCCGCAACAGACATGGAGCCGACCCGTGCTCGACGACTCGATGGGCGCACCGTCGTCATCGGTTGAATGACCCCTCGACCGACGTAGTTGCTGTGCGCCTTCCGTCCCACTCGCCTCGACGAGTTTTGTCCCACACCCGAGCGAAGTGAGGTTCGACGATGTTCACCGGACTGTCCGCCTTCCCCCTTACGCCGATGAACGAGACGGAAATCGACGAGTCCGCGTTCTCCGGAATTGTCTCGCGACTGGCTGACGCGGGTGTCGAATCCATCGGCGCCCTCGGGTCCACCGGTAGCTACGCCTACCTGACCAGAGAAGAGCGCAAGCGGGTCGCACAGCTCGCTGTGGCCGCAGCGGGCACCACACCGGTCATGATCGGTATCGGGTCGCTGCGCACGGCGCACGTCCGCTCCCTCGCCGAGGATGCACAAGATGCGGGCGCCGCCGCGGTGCTGCTGGCACCGATGTCCTATCAACAACTGACCGCAGAGGAAGTGTTCGGCCTGTACGAAGCGGTGACACGTGAACTGTCCGTGCCGCTGTGCGTCTACGACAATCCCGGTACCACCCACTTCACCTTCACCGATGAACTGCACGGCCGCATCGCCGAACTTCCGAAGATCGGATCGATCAAGATTCCCGGTGTCCCTGTCGACCCCGCCGAGGCAGCCGGTCGAGTGAAGTCCCTCCGATCTCACATCCCGTCGACGGTCACGATCGGTGTCAGCGGAGACCCCTTCGCCGCGGCAGGCCTCGACGCCGGCTGCGACGTTTGGTACAGCGTGCTTGCCGGCGTGCTTCCCAAGCCATGTCTGGCCCTTGCCCGCGCATCCCGGAACGACGACCAGAACACCGCCACCGCGCTGTCGAATCGACTCGAACCCATCTGGGAATTGTTCCGGACCCATGGGAGCCTGCGCGTCGTATCCGCCATCGCCGAACACCTCGGCCTCGTCGAATCGCCCAATCTCCCGCTGCCGGTACGGGGGCTCGCCGAGGCCGCACGTTCAAAGGTCGCCAGCGCGCTCGAGCAGGTCCACGATCTGCTGTGATCTCCGCCGAGGCTTAGGCCCAGACGAGGGCCGGCCTGTTCACCGCGCTGGCGGTGAAGAACTCGGCGGCCGTGCGCGCAGACGCCTCGGCGCCGTCCAGGAACCCCTCCAGATTGGCCGTGGCGGGGTTGAGAGACCGGATGCGGCCCGAACCCAACTCCCATAGCCCCAGCGGGGTCGGCGTGCATCCCAAACGCCGCGGTCCCCGCGCGCCGCCGAATGCGGGCCGAAGAAGTGACGGTGACGGCGGGCGCCCTTTGTACATGCTGCGCGCCGGGAAGTCCGGCATCCGCCACTCTCGTGCAACGGGAGATAATAATGCGGGACTATCGGGCATCCAGAATCGGCAAAAATCACGTGCACATATTCGGAGGCGGCCCACATTTACGGGCGACGCCCAATTCGAGCGGCCCAGATTCTCGAGCCGCGGTTCGCACAAGGTCATTCCGGGTCGGGCCGGCCCGATTTCAGGGTGACGATATCGACTCTCTGCCGACCGGTCCCCGTACACCGAGTGCACTTCCCGGCCGAGGACGGCGGTTGGGGGCAGGCGGTAGCCTCGCGAGTGATCGCGCTGATCAGGGCGGTGGCCCGGCCGCCCCCAGGCGAGCCGGGGCACCGCTGTCCCGGATTGCTCCGTCGGTCATCCAAATCCGATGCCGCCGCCGAAGGTGACGCTCAGCCACTTCAGGAACGCCTCGAACGCGACATTGAAGTCGATTCCTGCAGAACCCATCAGAATTCACTCCTTTCCCGGTGATGAATCCACGGGATCATCAAGCCCCGCTTACTGTGCCTATCGCAATCGGGGTCGATGAGTGTTTCGCGAACAAGAAACTTTCTCACATAATGAAATCAACAAACCGCCCATATTGTTCCGGCAAATCAAATAGAGAATGGGTGACAGTGAATTATCGGGACATTTGTTTCTCGTGTGCATTCGCGTGACCCACGAGGCTGCCCGGTCTGCCATCGCGGCGCGCACCGTCCTCAGCAGGTACCCGCAAGCGAGTGCGATACGCGGATCGCCCTGAAGGTCGCACACCCCCCGGGGGGTGCAGCGCGGCGCCGGTCCGCGGCGTGACAACCCGGAGGCCATGAGGATGGCCGATCGCGCAGCGGGCGCGACGCCATTGTGCCTATGATCCGGGCGCGTGGCCCAGCGTGGCCGACCGGAAGGTGTAGATCGATGCCCGAGAACAAGAACACACCGAAACCCGAACCTGGTCCGCTCGGCGCGGGCGCACGTGTGCTGGTGCGCCGACCGTCCGAAGCGGCGCAGACGGGTCGGATCATCGAGGACTACGCCGAGCTGACCGACACCGAGGAGCGCGGGCACGCCTGGGCGCCGGTGCACCGGTGGGCGGTCGCCCTCGACGACGGGCGGCTGGTGTTCGCAGACACCGACGACCTGACAGCCGACCCCGGCACGACGGAAATGGGCAAGTAAGGCCGGCAGGCCCCCGACCGGTCCAACGGCCAGGCACAGGCGGGGTCACACCACCTTCACGCTGCCGGTGAAGAAGAACGGCGCCGCGCGCCCGAAGCAGAAGACGGTCACTTCGACCGCTTCGCGAAGCCGCGCGGGTCACCGCGCGGCACGGACGGCCGCGCCGAGTCCGTCCGCGAACCGGCCTGTACCAGGGTGGACGGCGTTCGAGGAGCCGACCGGCCGGCCGGTGTCGCCACACGTCACAGGCACCGATCAATTCCAACTCCTGACCGATTGAAAATGAGTCGTTGGGGGTAGCCGATTCGGAGTGGTCCGCACGGCACTCGCTGATCTCGGGTGCCGGCGGCTGCTCCAGCCCGACCGGGGTCGTCCAACGATCGCCGATCCGGGTGAAGGGAGTCGACAATGATGACCCGATTGCAGATCGCGGCAGCGGTGGTCGTGGGCTACTGGATGGGGCGAGCACACCGGACGAAACTGGGACTGCTGCTCGCCGCGGCGAGCGCCGGCCGCCTCGCCGGGGGACCTCAGGAGATGGTGGACCGGGCGACCAAACTCCTCCAATCCTCACCCCAATTCGCCGAACTCAGCGAATCGGTACGGGGCCAACTCCTCGACGCCGTGAAAGTGGCAGCCATGACCGCCGCGACCGCCCGGATCGACGCCCTCAACAACCGATTGCTCTCCGGCTCCGACGAAATTCTCGAGACCGCCGAAGACCTGGTCGAGAACACCGCGGACATGGCCGCAGACGTCACCGACGACACCGCGGAGACGGTCGGGGACGTCACCGACGACACCGCGGGCACGGTCGCGAAACTCGCCGGGGGCACACTCGGCGCAGTGGGTGCGTTGGGGCGCAGGAAGCGGCCGAAGAAAGCACCGCCACCGGACGAGACCGACGAGACCGACGAAGCCGACGAGGACACCACGGGCAGGGTGCGGAAGCTCACCCACGACGCCGTGGGCCTGGTGGGGCGCAAGAAGCGGCCGAAGAAGGCACCGCCACCGGAGGAGGACGATGACGAGGACGAGGACGACGAGGGGATGGCAGAGAAGGCCGAGGAACGACCGGCGCGGCAACCGACCCGCAGGCGTAGTGACGAGCCGCCCCGCAAGCGAAGCGCCCCGGCGAAAACCTCCGGCACCCGGAAGCGGGGAGTGCAGCGATGACCACAACGGGTGGTCCGAGCTCGAGCAGCCTGGCCGACGTCATCGACACCATCTTGGACAAGGGCCTGGTCATCGACGCCTACGTGCGGGTCTCACTGGTCGGTATCGAACTGCTCACTATCGACGCCCGCATCGTCGTCGCCAGTGTCGACACCTACCTCCGGTTCGCCGAGGCGGTGAACCGGCTCGAGATCGGCAGCGAACCCAAGGGCCTGACCGACCTCGTCTCCGACGTCAAAGGCAGCGGCAGCACGAAATCCAAGACCAAGGGCGTCCTCGAGGGCGTCGGCGAAACGCTCAGTGAACTGCTCAGTGGATCCGGCAGCGAACGCGAACCCGCACCACCCCGGCGGGGACGGAAATGACATCCCCGACGACGTCGACAGCAAACTCGCCGAATGCCAGACCATCACGCCGGAGGTGTGCAGATCCTCCAGTGGAGACGGCCACGGTGAGGCAGTCCGACTCCCCCTCCAGCACAGCCGGATTGGCGCCAGTCCGGACTGAGAACCCGCAAGAGACCACTCGCGACGTCCTGCGCCCACCAGAACGATCTGCTGCGATCACCACCACGTTCGCCGACTGTTATCCATCCATCCAACCTGAAGTCTCCGGACCAGCGGACGGGCGACCACGGTGACGACGCTGCTCTCTCCGATCCCCAGCCTCGACGGACGATGATTCGGGTACGGGTTGCTACGACCGTTCACGGATGAGCTTCCGATCACGGTCGGGGTGCGCGAAGACCAATGCCAGGACTGCCGCGACGAGTCCGAGCCCTCCGAGCAATTGGAATGCCAAGAGATAACCCGCGGCCGGAGTCGCTGCGTTGTCGACGATCAAACCGGTGGCATACGGTGCGATCAGGCCACCGACAGCCATCAGCGCAATGAAGGTACCCATCGTTCCTGCGGTCTGCTGCGGCGGACACAGTTCCGAGATGGCCGAATTCACCAGAGGGAAAACCATTGCCGAGAATCCGTAGCCGATCGAGATAGCCACGACGGCCACGATCGGGGTGTCGAACACAGGCATTGCCATCAGAACGCTTCCGCACACGATGACACCGATGCAGGGCACGATGATCCGGACCAGACGAGCCGAGGCGCCGCGTTGCCGCAGGCGGTCTGTGACCGCGCCCGACATGATCATCAGAACGAGGCTGACGATGGATGGCAACGCGAACAACGATCCGGCCTGCATGGCGCTGAATCCCAGTCCGACTTCGAAGTACGACGGCAGCCACGTCAACACCATGGTTACCAATGCGTACACGACTATGACGAGGACGGCGCAACTGACGAACGTGCGTGAGAGGAATATCGTGCGCCACGGAGCGCTGGGTTCGGTTCCTCCAATGTCCGAATCCAACTCGGCGGAGGCCTTGCCCGCGTAGGGGCCCTCGGACCAACTTGCCAGCCAGCACACCGCCCAGACTGCGCCGAGCCCGCAGAGCCCGAGAACTGCTGTACGCCATCCATATTCAATGGTTACGAACGTCAGTATCGGCGCCAGGGCGATCTTGGCCATCGACGAGGCACCAGTCAATAACGCACTCGGAAGGCCACGCTTGGCAGGAGGATGCCACGAGTACGTAGCGGTATGCATGAGCCCAGCGCTCGGCCCCTCGGCGAGCCCGAGGAGCATGCGACTGACGATGAGCATCGTCACACTCGCGGCGACAACCAGCGGGAGCATCACCACGGACCATGCAACGGCGAGCGCCAGCAGTGACCACCGCAGTGTCACATACTTGTTGATTGGGCCTGCGAAGAAGCCCCCAATAGTGAAGGCGAGGAAGAACAGAGAACCGGCCAAACCGATTTGAGAGGCGGTCAAGCCGAGTTCCCTGGCGAGCGGCTGGGCAATGACACCCAAGACGACCTTGTCACCCCAGTTGACGATATAGAGGAAGACGACAAGTCCGGTCATCCCCCACGCGCGGCCACTGCTTTTCAGAATTCCTGCGCCAGAGGAGGAATGGGGGGTCTGTTTGTCTCGAGCGACTTCACCTGTGGTCACGGGAGTCCTTTGTTATGGGATCGCACGGTCGCCATCTGTGCAGTACGAAGATGCAGTAGACCCATTGAAGGTGACCCATGACACACAAGCAAACTGCGATTGCTTATCGCCCCGATAGACCCTTCCTATGGAAACTCACGCCGGGGCGGGCTTTCCGCAGCGTGTGGCACGTCCCCGGGTATCTCCGTTCCCGTGCCACGAGCCGCGGCGTGATTGGTGCCGTCCGTTCACGTGGCCCCCGAATCAGCTGATTTCACCCCGCGAGCTCTCGTTCACTGTGCCCACGTGCGATCGCGGCATGATGAACAGGGCTTCGGCTTCGATGCAGGTCGCTCCGGAGCCATCAGCAAGATGGCCGCGCACAATTGCCTTTCTGCCGTCGACCGAAGCGGTCCACGCTTCCAACCTGATGTGCCCGAGCTTGGTGATCCGCTTGAAGGTCGTCGTGAGATACACGGTCATACCGGCATTTCCGCCGGCACCTGCGGCCTCACCGAGCAATTGGTCGAGGAGCATCGCACAAACCCCTCCGTGGACCTGTCCCGGAGCGCCCTCGTAAAGGCATCCCAGGTCGAGTTCCGCGCGTGCACGACCGTCCGGCAGTCGGTGAACGGTCATCGGTGGCGCCACCGGGTTCCGACGGCCGACCACGGCGTTACCGAAGTCATTCCGCAGCGGCCCTCCAATATCGAACAGGTCACCCGGAGTCCGATCGGGCACCGACGAGCGGAGACGCCGGGTGAGGTGTTCGAGCCGAGAAGCGACGTCATCGGCGATTGCCACGTCGACGTCTGCTCGCATCTGCGCCTCCATGAATGCCCGGGTGGCGTCGGCCAATCGGCGGAGATGCGCAGGTGCGTCGACAGTTTGAACAATGGATTCGGACCACGATGACTCGGCGGTGTGCAATGGCGATTCAGCCATGGAGTACTCCTGGGATGTGTCAGACAGTTGACGGAAGTCACGCTGCGGGTTAGCTTACAATCGTTCGAACCTCTCGTCGCTAGTGCCGATAGGTTCGGAATCGCTTGCAGTCGAGCGCTGTCCGCATACGGGTTCGTCTCACCGACCAGGAATGCGACGGATCGCGACTCTTCCTGCACCGCGCAGTCACACACGAGTTGAAACAGGCTCTCCTGCCGTCGATCACCCCTCATGCACAGTCGCGGGACCACACCCGATCAACCAGCAAGCGCCAAGGACACAGTGAGACATATGAATACATCAGCGAACCGAGCAACTTCCCGCGACAGTGCACCGTATGATCCGGAAGTGACCAGCCCCAGCGGGCACCTCACATGGACTGATCAAGTCGCTCGACACGCTGCGGTGAAGCCAGGCAGTGCTGCCATGCGGTATTCAGGTCGATCCCTGACGTGGTCCCAGTTGGACGGCCGGTCACGACAGTTGGCACAGTGGTTGAAACACCGAGGAATCGGCCGCGGTGACCGCGTGCTGTTCGCGATGTCGAACGGACCCGAGTTTCCGATTGCTCTGCTGTCGGTCCACCACCTGGGGGCCATCGCCGTTCCGGTGAACTTCCGTCTCGCCCCACCGGAGGTGGAGTTCCTTGCGTCCGATGCGGCCGTGTCGGCCGTCATCGTCGATGACGATCTGCTTGCCCTGGTAGAACCCACGCTGCGGCGCCATCCCGATCTCCCCTACGTCGTGAACGGTGGCCGGAGCAGATCCGATAACCGATCGACACGGCTGGCCGACCTCACACCCGGCGACAGACCCCCTTCACCACTGCCTGGGCCGGCCTCGACGGGCGACGTCGCGGTCATCATGTACACCTCGGGAACCACAGGTCTTCCGAAGGGGGCAATGCTCAGCTTCGAGAACCTGCTTGCGGGCGCCGTCACGTCCATTCATATGAACCAGCTGTTCTCCGAGAACGCGGTTCGTCTTGTCACCACCCCCTTCTTTCACATAGCAGCTATGACCACGCTGCTCAGCAGTCTCACGATGGGGCAGACGTGTGTGATCAACCCCAGCGGCAACTTCGACGCGGAGACGTTCCTCGACCTGATCGAGACCGAAATGGTGAACAATGTGTTCCTCGTGCCCACTCAATGGGAGATGGTGTGCGCCGCCGAGAGCCTGCCTTCGAGGAATCTCAGCCTCCGTACCGTGTCCTGGGGGGCCGCCCCTGCCTCGCAGCAACTCTTGCGCAAAATGGCGGAAGTTCTTCCCGGTGTCCGGATCGTATCGACCCTCGGCCAGACCGAGACGTCGGCAGTGACCACCTGGATTTCCGGTGACGAGTGGTTGAAACGACCCGGGTCGGTGGGCCGACCGGTCCCGACGGTGGCAGCCCGAGTCGTCGACGCCGACATGAACGACGTCCCGGTCGGTGCACCAGGGGAGATCGTCTACCGCGGTGCCGGGGTGATGCAGGGCTACTGGAATCGTCCGGCGGAGACCGAAGCCGCGTTCCACGGTGGGTGGTTCCACTCTGGCGACGTCGTCCACAGGGACGAGGACGGCTATTTCTACGTCGTGGATCGTCTCAAGGACATGATCATCTCCGGCGGAGAGAATATCTATCCGGCCGAACTCGAATCGGTCCTCGCCGAGCACCCCCGGATTCGTGAAGTAGCCGTTGTTGGCAAACCGCATCCGAAGTGGGGAGAAACTCCGATCGCGTGCATCGTGCCGACAGACGACGATCCCGTGACACACCATGAGGTGGTCGCCTGGATCACCGCACGCCTGGCTTCATTCAAGAAGCCGTCCGAGACGATCAATCTCGATTCCCTACCTCGCAACGTGTCCGGCAAGGTCCGGAAGAACGTGCTTCGTGAGGTCGTCCAGTCCGGGGTCGGTGATCGCACGTCGTGAGGTGACCAAGGCAATCCCGGCCGCCGATGAGCCTGGTGTCCCTCGCTGCTCGACTGCCTCTACGTCACCCTCCTCCCGACTACGAGTCGGCCGCCTCGCCGAGTTCGACGTGTTCGAGCCAGATCCGCTCCTGTTTCGCATCCACCGATTGACACATTGCAATCGGCTGCAACGTTTATTGCGCACGTCATATCTCCCTACATTCATGACCCGGGTTACACGAGGCACGAACCGTTCCGACGCGGGCCCCGACGTAGCCGGCGAAACGTAGCAACCAAGGGAGTGCAATGGCGCTGAACAAGAACTCGTTACTGAGCGCGTATCGGAAGATGTCCGAGATCCGAGCGTTCGAAGACCGCCTCCACGAGGAGAACGCCACCGGCGACATCCCCGGATTCATCCACCTGTACTCCGGTCAGGAAGCCATTGCCGTCGGCGTGTGCGAGAACCTGCAGGATACCGATTACATCGGGTCCACCCACCGCGGCCACGGGCACTGCATCGCCAAGGGTTGCGACCTGCACGGGATGATGGCGGAGATCTTCGGCAAGGACGACGGCCTCTGCCACGGCAAGGGCGGCTCGATGCACATCGCCGACCTGTCGGTCGGCATGCTGGGAGCGAACGCCATCGTCGGCGGGGCACCCTCCCTGGCCATCGGTGCGGCGCTCAGCGCGAAGACACTACGAAACGGCGGCGTCGCGGCCTCGTTCACCGGCGACGGCGGTTCCAACCAGGGGACGGTCTTCGAAGCCATGAACATGGCTGTCGTGCTCGACCTTCCCATCGTCTTCGTCACCGAGAACAACGGATTCGGCGAGGCCACCGGACGGGACTACGCCGTCGGCGCACCCAGCATCGCCTCTCGCGCGGCGTCCTTCGGCATGCCTGCCGTCACCGTCGACGGCACCGACTTCTTCGCCGTGTACGAGGCAACCCGTGAGGCCGTCGAGCGTGCCCGGATGGGAGGCGGCCCCACCTCGATCGAGGCGATCGCGTACCGCTGGCACGGACACTTCGAGGGTGACGCGCAGCTGTACCGCACCGCGGATCAGGTCGCGGAACTGCGCAAGACGAAGGACCCGCTGCTGAACTTCCGCAACCACCCAGACAGCAAGAAGGTGTCCGCGAAGGAACTCGACGCGATCGATTCCGACGCGCGAGCCCGCGTGGACGATGCCGTCGCGAAGGCCCGGAAGGCCGAATACCCGCCGCTTGCAAACCTTCTGACCGACGTCTACGTGTCGTACTGAGAGTGAGAACAGAAATGACAACGTCGAAGACGACGTATCGCGAAGCAATCAAGGCCGCGCTCGCCCAGGAGATGGAACGCGACGCGACGGTAGTGCAGATCGGTGAAGATCTGCGTGGTGGTCAGGCGGGGACCAATCCGGAACTCGAGTCCGGAAAACTCGAGGCGTTCGGTGGTGTGCTGGGTGTGACCAAGGGCTTGTGGACAGAATTCGGTTCCGACCGGGTCATAGACACCCCGATCACCGAGTCCGCGATCATCGGTATGGCGGCCGGCGCGGCGTTGACCGGACTGCGTCCGGTCGCCGAACTGATGTTCAGGGACTTCTTCGGAGTCTGCTACGACGCGCTGTACAACCAGGCCGCGAAGTTCCGCTACATGTTCGGCGGGAAGGCCCGCACCCCACTCGTCGTGCGCGGCATGATCGGTGCCGGATTCTCGGCGGCGGCGCAGCATTCGCAGTCCCCGTACAACGTGTTCGCCGCGGTTCCCGGTCTCAAGGTGGTGGCCCCGTCCAACGCGTACGACGCCAAAGGTCTTCTCATCCAAGCCATTCGTGACGACGACCCCGTGGTGTTCTGCGAGCACAAGACTCTGTACGACCTCAAGGGCGAGGTGCCCGACGAGCCGTACACCATCCCGTTCGGTGTCGCCAACTACACCAGGGAGGGCACGGACGTCACGATCATCGCGCTGTCGGCGATGGTGAATGCCGCCAATACGGCCGCCGACAAACTTGCCACCGAGGGCATCTCCGTCGAAGTGGTCGACCCGCGGACCGTCTCACCCCTCGACGAGGAGGGCATCCTCGAATCCGTCGCGTCCACCGGGCGGGTGGTGATCGTCGACGAGTCCGCGGCCCGATGCGGATTCGGTCACGATGTCGCCGCGCTGATCGCCACCAAGGCGTTCGGTTCGCTGAAGGCACCGATCGAGTTGGTCACCCCACCGCACACCCCGGTGCCGTTCTCCCCCGTGCTCGAACAGGCATGGCTTCCCAACGCGGCGCGCATCGAGGCCGCGGTACGCAAGGTGGTGACCGCCTGATCATGAGTGACATCAAATTGATCGAAGTTCCCAAATGGGGCCTGTCCATGGACGAGGGCACCGTCACCGAGTGGTTGATCGACGAAGGAACCCCTTTTTCGAAGGGCGATCTGATCTGCGAGATCGAGACCAGCAAGATCACCAACGAGTTGGAGGCGCCGTTCGACGGAGCGCTTCGTCGCATCGTCGCCGAGCCGGGTGCCACGTTGCCGGTGGGTGCGGTCCTGGCCGTATCGGCTGACGCGGCCGTTTCCGACGCCGAGATCGAGGAATTCCTGACCGGCATCGGAGCGGATTCCGTCCCCGCATCCGAGCCCGAGCGGTCGCCGGGTGGACAACCCACCCCCGCGGAACCGCGGGTGACACCCACCCCGCCGGCGCCGGCGGCACAGGAGCCGGCGAGGACGCCCGGCGCGACGACTGTCCCGGATTCGCTACGGGGACAGACGAAGGATGACGTGTTCGCGACACCGCACTCCCGCCGATTGGCAGGCGAGTTGTCGATCGACCTGGGCCGGGTGGCCGGGACCGGTCGCGACGGCCGGATCTCCGTCGCGGATGTCCACGACGCGATTCGCTCGGCAGGTGGAACCGTCGCGGAAGCACCGTCTCCGACCCGATCGGGTGTGCCAGGACGCTCGTCCGACGACGACAGCGGAGTCAGTGCGACGCCGGTGGCGCGTCGACTGGCGAAATCCCTCGGCATCAATCTGCACGATTGCCGGGCCACCGGTTCGCGGGGACGCGTCTGCGAGTCGGACGTCCGGGAAGCCGAACGGACGTTTCGGCTGCTTCCCGATCCGGTGGCGGCGTCCACGGGCGGAGCGGACACCCCACAGCACACGTCGCCCGAGTTCGAGACGATCCCGTTCAACT
The DNA here is from genome assembly GCF_026810085.1 of Rhodococcus sp. JS3073. Taxonomy (NCBI): domain Bacteria; kingdom Bacillati; phylum Actinomycetota; class Actinomycetes; order Mycobacteriales; family Nocardiaceae; genus Rhodococcus; species Rhodococcus sp. JS3073. The sequence goes on from NZ_CP113951.1 coordinate 2,220,881, forward strand.
CGATGCGGAAGGCGATCGGTCAGCGGCTGCAGGAATCGAAACGCAACGCCCCGCACTTCCGGCTCACCGTGGACCTCGAGATCGACAATCTCCTCGCGCTCCGCAAGGAGATCAACGCGACCGTGCCCTCGGTCAAGCTGTCGGTCAACGACTTCGTCGTCAAGGCCTGCGCGGCGGCGCTGCGCAGGGTCCCCGACATGAACGTCCAGTTCGACGAAGCGGCCCAGTCGGTGCTGAGATTCTCCGCCGCCGACATCTCGGTGGCCGTCGCCTTGCCGTCGGGTCTGATCACGCCCATCGTTCGCGGGGCGGAGAGTAAGAGCCTCGCCGAGATCTCCGGTGAGGTCCACGCATTGGTGACGAAGGCCAAGACCGGCAAGCTGACCCCCGAGGAGTTCCAGGGCGGCACGTTCACCATCTCGAACCTCGGCATGTTCGGCGTGCGTGAATTCGACGCGATCATCAACCCACCGCAAGGCGCAATCCTCGCCGTCGGTGCGGGGCAGCAACGGCCGGTCGTCGTCGATGGCCGGGTGGAGGCCCGCACGGTGCTGACCGTGACGCTCTCCTGCGACCACCGGGTGATCGACGGCGCCCTCGGCGCGACGTTCCTGCAGGAACTGCGGCGCTTCGTCGAGTCACCCGCGTTGATGCTGGTCTAGGGGTATAGATGACTGACAAATACGATGTCCTGGTGATCGGAAGCGGCCCCGGCGGCTACGTCGCCGCCATCCGCGCCGCTCAGCACGGACTCCGCACCGCGGTGATCGAACGGGACCGGCTCGGCGGAATCTGCCTCAACTGGGGTTGCATTCCCACCAAGGCGCTGCTGCACGGCGCCGACGTTGCCCACACGCTGGCAAATCTGCGTCCCCTCGGATTCTCCACCAGCGGTGTGGAATTCGACATGGCACAACTGGTCGAGTTCAGCCGTGGGGTGTCGAGCCGGTTGTCCGACGGCATCGGATATCTGATGAAGAAGAACGGTATCGACGTGATCACCGGCACCGCACGCCTGACCGGAAAGGGTGTGGTGGGGGTTCGGGACAGCTCCGACTCGGCGTCGCCGCTCACCGAGTACCGGGCCGACCACATCATCCTGGCCACGGGTGCGCGCCCGCGGTCGGTGCCCGGGGTGACACCGGACGGCGATCGGGTCTGGACCTACTTCGACGCACTGGTTCCTCAGGACCTTCCGAAGTCGTTGCTGGTCATCGGTTCCGGCGCGATCGGTGTCGAGTTCGCCAGCCTCTACCACGATCTGGGCAGTGAGGTCACGCTCGTCGAGCTGGCACCGCAGATCATGCCCGTCGAGGATGCCGCGGTGGCCGGCCACGTGCGACGGCAGTTCGAGAAGCGCGGCATCGAGATCCACACCGGCGCCTCGGTATCCGAACTCACCGTCGGCGCGGACTCCGTATCCGTGACGGTGAGATCGGCGGACGGAACCCTCGAACAGCGTGTCGTGGAGCGGGTTCTCGTCGCAGCCGGCATCCAGGGCAACGTCGAGGAATTGGGGCTCGAGGACCTCGGCGTCGAGGTCGACCGCGGTTTCGTCACCACCGACCAGTGGTGCCGCACCACCGCATTCGGGGTCTACGCCATCGGTGACGTCGCAGGAGGCCCGTGCCTCGCTCACAAGGCCGGCCACGAAGGTGTGCTGTGTGTCGACAAGCTGGCGGGCACCCCGCACGTGAGACCGCTGGACAAGGATTATGTCCCCGGGTGCACGTACTCGAGACCCCAGGTCGCCAGCCTCGGCCTCACCGAGGACCAGGCGCGGGCGACCGGTCGTTCCCTGCAGATCGGGCAGTTCGATCTGCAGGCCTCCGGCAAGGCGCTCGCCATCGGTGAAGCGGACGGGTTCGTCAAGACCATCTTCGACGCCGACAGCGGCGAACTGCTGGGCGCCCACATGGTCGGTCCCGATGTCACCGAGCAGATCCAGGGCTTCGGCATCGCCCGATCCCTGGAGGCCACCGGTGACGATCTCGCGGAAGTGATCTTCGCGCACCCGACGCTGTCCGAGGCCATGCACGAATCGGTCCTGGCCGCGCTGGGTCGCCCGATCAACATGTAGCAATCCCGCCGAGCCGTGGTCGCCCTCCGGCACCACGGTTCGGCGGACCACCACCCAGGAATCGACACGTGACTGCCACACCAGAAACATCGTCCGACGCCGCGCAGGCCCCGCCCGGCCGCAAGCTGCTTCGACTGGAGATCCGGAATGCGGAGACTCCGATCGAACGCAAACCGAACTGGATCAAGACGAGAGCGAAGATGGGCCCGGAATACTCCGAGCTCAAAAGCCTCGTCAAACGCGAGGGTTTGCACACCGTCTGCGAAGAAGCCGGCTGCCCCAACATCTACGAATGCTGGGAAGACCGCGAGGCAACCTTCCTCATCGGCGGGCAGCAATGCACCCGCCGCTGCGACTTCTGCCAGATCGACACCGGCAAACCCGACGACCTCGACCGCGACGAACCCCGCCGCGTCGCCGAATCCGTCCAGGCGATGGGACTGCGCTACTCCACCATCACCGGCGTCGCCCGCGACGACCTCCCCGACGGCGGCGCCTGGCTCTACGCCGAAACCGTCCGCCTGATCCACCAGCTCAACCCCGGCACCGGCGTCGAACTGCTCATCCCCGATTTCAACGCCAAACCCGACCAGCTCGCCGAGGTGTTCTCCACCCGCCCCGAGGTGCTCGCCCACAACGTCGAAACCGTCCCCCGCATCTTCAAGCGGATCCGGCCCGCGTTCCGCTACCAGCGCAGCCTCGACGTGATCACCGCCGCCCGCGAGGACAACCTCGTCACCAAGTCCAACCTCATCCTCGGCATGGGCGAAACCCCCGACGAGGTCACCCAGGCGTTGCACGACCTGCACGACGCCGGCTGCGACATCATCACCATCACCCAGTACCTGCGCCCCTCCCCCCGCCACCACCCCGTCGAACGGTGGGTCAAGCCCGAGGAGTTCGTCGCGCACTCCAAGACGGCCGAGGAGATCGGATTCGCCGGCGTCATGGCCGGACCCCTCGTCCGCTCCTCCTACCGCGCCGGCCGCCTCTACGCACAGGCAGTGGCCCACCACGGCCGCGAACTCGCGGACCCGCTCACTCATCTCTCAGCCGTCGGACCCGACAGGAGCGTCGGCCCGTGATCAACGATTCGGGTCATCGGCGCTGCGTCAGCCACCTCGATCCGGAGCTTCCGCTCAATCGATGACATGCACGTCGACGCCGTCCGCGAACCGATACGGATGGGTGGACAGAACGGGGCCGAGACTCTTCCGGAGCCGGGAGATCTCGGCACGGACGGCCACCACGTGGTCGCGGTCACCGAACATCGCCACACTCAGTGACGCGGCATCGATTCCAGCGGAACCGGTTTCGGTCAGCAGTCGCAGGATCTGCGCGTGGCGGGGCGAGAGCGCTCGGGTCCAGCTCGTGTCGCCTCGCACCGTTGCGCGCGGGGTGTCACCGAGATCGAGTTCCACTGCGATGGCCGTCCGCCTGCCCCCGCGTCGCACCAGCCAGCCGTCACCGAGCGGTTCCGGCATGCACAACCCCAACCCGGGCACGAACAGCGGCGTGCCGGGGCACGGGGGTGCCACCCGCTCGGGGACGGCGAGGCCGCGGGCGTCGGCGACCCAACCGTGCCGGTCGACCACGAGGGCCGGACCGACGGTCGCCCCGAGCACAGGTGCGGCATGACCTCGCAGCTTCTCCAGAGTGATCATGTGTTCCTGCCACAGCGTGGCTTCGGCCAACCGGACCGCCGTCTGCACCAGTGCCACCGTCGTCGGATGCACCGACATCGCCGAGCCACTGATGTCGACCACGCCGAGCACCTCGCCGCTCCGTGGATCGTGCACCGGAGACCCCGTGCACGACCACCCGCAGTGCGACCGTGCGTAGTGTTCGGCCGAGAACAGCTGCACGGGAGCATTTTCCACCAACGCTGTTCCGATGGAGTTCGTGCCCACCGCCCCCTCGGACCACCGGGCGCCCTCCATGAACCCCAGCGCGTCCGCGGCCTTCCGCACCCCGCGTGCCCCCTCCCGCCACAGCACCACCCCGTCGGCGTCTGCGATCACCACGATGAAGTTCGCGTCTTCCGCCACCAGGGTCAACGTGTTGCGAAGCTCCGGGAGGACCGATCGCAGGGCAGTACGCGTGCGCCGGGCCTCGACCTCGGCGTAGTCGGCGAGCACCACGTCCTCGCAGCGGTCGGGGCTGATCCCGTCCGCCTGCAGCCGCGACCACGACCGGCCGACGACGTCGCGCGGTTGCGCGGGCGGTTGCCGACCCGACAGCACGGCCTCGTGCACTTGACTCAACAACCTCGCGTGCCGGGGCAGATCGACGCCGGAGCCGACAGCGGGAAGGCGGTGTCGAACCGAACCGGTGGTACTCACCCGGCCGAGCCTACCGCTGCTACGGGCACCGAACCAAGGGCCGGATTCCGGTCATTTCCATTGGGGGCAAACACAATCGACAACGAGCGAATTCGCATTGCAACCGAGTGCAACCCTTGCAGACCCGCTGTCGATGATGCTTGGCTCCTCTGTGAGGACGGTCACAATGGACAGGAGTCACGGATGAGCATCAAGGGCAAAGTCGCGTTGATCACCGGCGCGGGCCAAGGCATCGGACGCGCGATCGCGTTGCGACTGGCGTCGGACGGCGCCGACATCTCGCTCGTCGACGTCAACGGCGACCGGGTCGATGCGGTGGCCGACGAGGTCCGGGCCGTGGGCGCGAGGGCGATCTCACTGGTCGCCGACGTGACGGACCGCGATCAGGTGCAGACCGCTGTCGACCGGACCGAGCGCGAGCTGGGCGGCTTCGACATCATCGTCAACAACGCGGGAATCGCCCAGGTCAACCCGATCGCCGACGTGACACCCGAGGAGGTCTACCGGATCCTCGCCGTGAACGTCGAAGGCGTGCTGTGGGGAATCCAGGTCGGGGCAGCCAAGTTCCGGGAACTCGGACATGGTGGAAAGATCATCAACGCGTCGTCGATCGCCGGCCACGAGGGTTTCCCGATGCTCGGCGTGTACTCGGCGACCAAGTTCGCGGTCCGCGGACTCACCCAGGCCGCGGCCAAGGAGTACGCATCCGACGGCATCACCGTCAACGCCTACTGCCCCGGCGTCGTCGGCACCGACATGTGGGTCACCATCGACGAGCGTTTCGCGGCCCTCACCGGCGCGCCGAAGGGTGCCACGTTCGACAAGTTCGTCGGCGGCATCGCCCTCGGCCGCGCGCAGACGCCCGAGGACGTCGCGGCGTACGTGTCGTATCTGGCCGGGCCCGATTCCGACTACATGACCGGGCAGGCGGGACTGATCGACGGCGGCCTGGTGTACCGATAGGTCGCCGCTCGACCCCCGGGTTTCATACGCGGATCCGCGGGTAGACAGACGTAGTGGTGATGCGACAGCGCGTCCGGGGATGAATAGGGCAGCCATGAACGTCGAGGACCTCGTCAAACGCACCGCGCGGTTGCGTACCGATCTGCAAGCGCTCGAAGACCGGATCAAGGAGTTGACCGACGCGTTCGACCTACTCGACAGCACAACCACCGGCGCTTCGCGGGAACAGGTGATCGACAGCCTCAGCGACGCCCGACTCGACCTGAGCACCGCGGACAGGCACCTCGAGACCGCGGTCCGTAACGCCGAGAAACTGTCGACCAACTGAACCCGGCACCCGGCGAGTATCAACTCGCGGGTGCCGGGCCAGTTCAGGATTGATCGGCCCTGGACCGATCAACCGTCATCAGTCGAGGTCGAACCGGTCGAGGTTCATCACCTTGTTCCAGGCAGAAACGAAGTCCTGCACGAACTTCTGCTGCGCATCGTCGGTGGCATACACCTCGGCGAGAGCGCGCAGCTGCGAGTTCGAACCGAACACGAGATCGACGGCGGTGGCGGTCCACTTGGCGTCACCCGTCACACGGTCGGTGCCTTCGTAGACGTTCTCGGCCGAGGCCGCTCCCTTCCACTGCGTACCCATGTCGAGGAGGTTGACGAAGAAGTCGTTGGTCAACGCCTCCGGCCGGTCGGTGAAGACGCCGTGCTTCGTCTGGCCGAAGTTGGCGTTCAGTGCACGCAGGCCACCGACGAGAACCGTCATTTCCGGAGCGGTCAGGTTCAACATGTACGCCCGGTCGACCAGAAGTGCCTCGGCAGGCAACTTCTCTCCCTCTCGGAGGTAGTTGCGGAACCCGTCGGCCCTCGGCTCGAGTACGGCGAACGACTCCACATCGGTCTGCTCCTGTGTGGCGTCGGTACGACCCGGCGTGAACGGGACCGTGACGTCTTGGCCGGCGTTCTTCGCCGCCTTCTCGACCGCCGCGGCGCCGGCGAGCACGATCAGGTCCGCGAGCGAGACCTTTACCCCGCCGGACTGCGACGAGTTGAAGTCCTGCTGGATCTGTTCGAGGGTCTGCAGGACCGTCGCCAGCTCAGTGGGGTTGTTGATCTCCCAATCCTTCTGCGGCGCAAGCCGGATTCGCGCCCCGTTGGCGCCGCCACGCATGTCGGTGCTGCGGTGGGTCGCTGCCGACGCCCAGGCGGTCGACACCAGCTGGGAGATGGACAGGCCCGAGTCGAGGATCTTGCCCTTGAGCGCGGCGATCTCGCTGTCACCGATCAGCTGGTGATCGACTGCGGGGACCGGGTCCTGCCACAGCTGCGCCTCCGGAACCCACGGGCCGAGGTAGCGCGTGACGGGCCCCATGTCGCGATGCAGGAGCTTGTACCACGCCTTGGCGAACTCCTCGGCGAACTCCTCCGGGTGATCGAGCCAACGCCGGGTGATCTTCTCGTAGGCCGGGTCGATGCGCAGGGAGAGGTCCGTGGTCAGCATCGTGGGAGCACGCCCCGCCGACGAATCGAACGGGTCGGGGATCGTGCCCGCGCCTGCGCCGTCCTTCGCGGTCCACTGCCAGGCACCCGCGGGACTCTTGGTCAGCTCCCACTCGTAGCCGTACAGGACTTCGAGGAAGCTGTTGTCCCACTTCGTCGGCGTGGGGGTCCACACGACCTCGAGACCACTGGTGATCGCGTCCTTGCCCACGCCGGTACCGTAGGCACTCTTCCAGCCCAGGCCCTGCTGCTCGATCGGGGCGCCTTCCGGTTCCGGACCGACCAGGTCGGCGTCGCCTGCGCCGTGAGTCTTGCCGAAGGTGTGGCCGCCTGCGATCAGCGCGGCGGTTTCCACGTCGTTCATCGCCATGCGGCCGAACGTCTCCCGGATGTCGCGGGCGGCTGCCAGCGGATCCGGCTGGCCATTGGGCCCCTCCGGGTTCACGTAGATGAGACCCATCTGCACCGCCCCGAGCGGACCCGAGAGTTCGCGATCGCCGCTGTAGCGCTCGTCGCCCAGCCAGGTGTCCTCGGGACCCCAGTACATCTCCTCGGGCTCCCAGATGTCCTCGCGGCCGAATCCGAACCCGAAGGTCTTGAACCCCATCGACTCCAGGGCACAGTTGCCGACGAAGACGAGGAGGTCCGCCCAGGAAATCTGCTTGCCGTACTTCTGCTTCACCGGCCAGAGCAGCCGGCGGGCCTTGTCGAGGCTCGCGTTGTCGGGCCAGCTGTTGAGGGGGGCGAAACGCTGGGCGCCCTGACCACCACCGCCGCGACCGTCCGCGATGCGGTAGGTGCCGGCGGCGTGCCAGCTCAGCCGGATGAAGAGGCCGCCGTAGTGGCCGTAGTCGGCGGGCCACCAGTCCTGCGAGGTCGTCATCAGATCGATGACGTCGCGCTTGAGTGCCTCGACGTCGAGCTTGGCGAACTCCTCGGCGTAGACGAAGTCCTCGCCCATCGGGTTCGACTTGGACGTGTGGGCGTGCAACACCGACGGCTCCGGCTGGTTCGGCCACCAGTCGCGGTTCGATCTCGGGCGGTTCGCCGCCGGAGTGGGAGACGGGATTACGGGGTTTTCACTTTCACTGGTGCTCTGAGTGTTTCCCTCATGAGCGACCGGGCAGCTATCGGACACAACATTCCTTCCGGGAGAGACCAAATTGGGCTGTGGTCATGGGTTCGATCGAGAAGTCTGTGATGTCGAGCAGTCGGGGCACAGACCCCAGTAGATGACCTCGGCCTCCTCGACGAGGAAACCGTTGTCGTCGGACGCGGTCAGACAGGGTGCCTCGCCGACGGCACAGTCGACGTCCGCAATGACCCCACACGACCGGCAGATGACGTGGTGGTGATTGTCTCCGACCCGCGACTCGTAACGAGCAACGGAGCCGGGCGGCTGAATCCGCCGCACCAGTCCCACAGCGGTCACTGCGTGCAGCACGTCGTACACGGCCTGCCGGGACACCCCTTCCAGAACGGTGCGCACCGCTCCGAAAATCGTCTCCGTGTCAGCGTGTGGACGCGCGTGCACGGCCTCCAACACCGCGACCCGCGGGCGGGTCACGCGAAGCTCAGCCCCGCGCAGCAGCGCTGCGTAATCCGGCATCGACGGCACCCACCCACTATGACTTACTTTTCTGGACTCAGCCAAGACTTTGCGGAAAACAATTTGCCGTGACTCCGACTCACGCATAACCTCGGGTCGGCTGCCCGCGGCTCCGGCAAACCCTTCAGGGAAGCTCGAAGGTGACGACGACGGAGGGCACCGAATCCGGCGCAAACAGTCCGATGGTGCCGCCCGACGGCACGAGGGAAAGTCCGCCGCCTCCGCCTCCCGGCGGCTCGTCCGCCTCGTCGGTGCCGCCGATCCGTCCCCCGGCGGCACCTCCACCACCGCCGTACCAGCCGGCTCCGCCTCCACCCCCGGCCGCGATGACCAGCGGCAGGTCGATACGATGCGGAACCAGCACGCTCGACCTTCCGGTATCGAGGACGAAGGACGAAAGACCGCCCCCGTCACCGCCGTTGACGTTCGGCGGAGTGGTGTGGCGGCGCCAGTCGGTGGTGCCGCCGCTGCCCCCGCCGCCCTCGACCTGCGTCAGAGCGTCCGACCCGCCGCCGTGACCGTTCTCGCCGACCCGGACGTACACCGTCGATCCCGGAACGAGCCACGCGTCACCACCGGCGACCGCTCCCCTGCCACCGGGAGCGACCGTGCCGCAACAGCTGTCACCGCCGCGACCGCCGACCGCCTCGATGTGCACCGTCCAGACGCCGTCGGGAATCGTCAGCGGCACACCGCGGATACCGCGCTTCGACTCCAACCGCGCACGGAATCTCACGCACGATCCTTCGATACGACACGGCCGCAACGTGACTGGGCCGTCGGCCGGGAGACTCGATTCGTTGGCCGGATGTGCGGCCTCGTGCGGGCCGTCAGTACCAGTACTGTCGTCCGCCCACCTTGCGGCCCCGCAATCCGACGAGCAGGAGAACGAGACCGACGACGCCGACGACGAGGCCCGCGATCCACAGTGACGAGATCTTGACGACCAAGCCGATGACGATGAGAACCACACCGATTGCGATCATGATCGATTCCTTCGTGGGGGGGTGGACGAATAGTAAACGCAGAATGCGGCCCGGCGTCAGGAAACTCGATCCGGGCCGGTGTCGCCCGGGGAAACGATGCGGTGATCGAAGGCGTACACGATGGCGGCCGCGCGGTCGCGGAGATCGAGTTTGAGGAAGATGTGCCCGACGTGGCTCTTCACCGTCACGCCCGAGATCCCCAGCTCCCGCCCGATCTCACTGTTGCTGTGCCCACGCCCGATGAGCGCGAACACATCGAGTTCCCGCGCGGTCAACTCGGAGAGGCGGCTCCGGCCCCCGTCGGACGACGGGGCGACGGTGCGGTACGTGGCGAGAACGCGTCCCGTCACTGCGGGGTCGAGGCAGGCGCCGCCCTCGGCGACGGTACGTACGGCACGAATCAGGTCCTCGGCCGGCGAATCCTTGAGGATGAACCCCGCCGCACCTGCGCGGAGCGATCCGGACAGCAGTTCGTCGTCGTCGAACGTGGTGAGCACCAGCACCGGCGGCGGCGCAGCGCCCGACCGGAGATCGCGGGTCGCGCGAATGCCGTCGACTTTCTTCATCCGGAGGTCCATGAGCACGACGTCCGGGGTGTGCTCCGCCACCGCGCCCGGCACCTCCGAGCCGTCGGCGCATTCACCGACGATCACGAAACCGTCCTTTCGCCGCAGGATCCGGCGCAGCCCCGACCGCACCAGTTCCTGGTCGTCGACCAGCAGCACCCTGATCTCCGGGCCCGTCACGACAGCCCCGGGATGTGACGGAGGATCGCCGGCCGGCAGGAGTCCCGGGGCAACGGAACCGCGGCGTGCACCGACCATCCCCTGCCGTCTGGGCCGGCGCGGAGCTTGCCGCCGAGCAGCGCGGCGCGCTCGCGCATGCCCCGCAGGCCGGAACCGGGTGAGCCGTTCGGTGGTGCTACCCGACCTCGGGTCGGGTTGCGGATCTCCAGGATCACACGTTCCGGCTCGATCGTGAGCCGGATGTCGGCGCTCGCACCGGGTGCATGTTTGGCGACGTTCGCCAGCGACTCCTGCGTGATGCGGTAGATGCCGAGTCCGACCGTGCCGGTCACCGCGGAGAGGTTTCCGCGCATGTCGAAGGCCACCGGCAGACCCGCACGGCGGAAGTCGTCGACCAGATCGGGAAGATCGGCGGCACTCGGCTCGGGACGGGTGCCGGCCGGGCCTGCGTCGAGCAACCCGACGGTACGCCGGATGTCGGCCATCGCCTGCCGCCCGAGTCGCTCGGCGTCGGAGAGCGCATCCACCGCGTCGTCGACGTCGCGGTCCTGCTCGAGCGCGCGACGGGCCGCGGTCAGATGCAGCAGCGTGATGCTCAGCGAGTGGGCGATGACGTCGTGAACCTCGCGAGCGATTCGCTGGCGCTCACGTGTGGCGGCCTGCTCGGATTGGATCGCCTTCGAGGCCCGCTCCTGGTGAAGGAGACGCAACTGCGTGAGCATCAGGTAACCGAAGGCCCAGCCCAGCACGACGCCGGCGAGAGCGTACGGCGCACCGTCGAGTCGGCCCGTCAGTGCAAACGCAGACAGGACTGCCATCGCGGCGGCCAAGGTGGCGAGGCTGACGGCCAGTGACGCCGTTGCCGCGACCTCGGCGGTCAGGATCACCAGGATGAGCGGAGCGAAGTCGAACGCGGTGTCAGGCTGCTGCAGGAGCAACAGTGCGGCCGCCGCGATGACGACGACGGCCAGGAACGGACGCGGAAGCACCACCCCCGGTCTGATCATGTCTCCCGCAACGGGGGTCACCGCGGCGACCAGGCCACACAGCAGGACCCACCCCGGCGGAACGAAGCCGTCGCGTTGCGCGACAGCGGCACCGGCGATGACGACGACGGCGATGTGCGCGAACACCGGCACAGCGAGCGGATAGTCGTACTCACTCTCCGCCACGCGTCGACGAAAAAATGTCGTCACCTGCACACGACCAGCGTAGGCGAAGACCCACCCGCACCGCGTCGTCTCCGGAGCGGAGACCCCCTCCGCCCACGGTAGGAGACGAGAACGCGACCGTGGCACGGCGAAACCGCTGCCGCGGATCCGTAGCGTTGCCGTCATCAACGGAACTACGGAGGTGGCCGAGATGTCGTGGAACGATTTCCGTGCACGCCGGGCGGTACTGGAAGAGATCCTGGCGCGGGCGCACGTCGACCCCGTGCCGGCGTTGCGGTTCGGCGAAGTACCCGGCGCGATCGAGCTTTTCGGCTCGGCGGACAACATCCTGCTCGCACTTCAGCACCGCTGGAGCAACCACCTCGCGGCCCGCCTCGACCAGGCGGTCGAGGACGGCACCCCCTTGAATGCGGCGTGGCGGGCGTTGGCCGCCGAGCAACCGGCGTTGCGCGCGCTCCTCGACACCGCGGCCGCCTCCTCCCTGCTGTTGCGCGGGTCCCAGCGCGCGGAGCAGCGGATGATCGAGGCCCACCACACCGGACGACTGTCCGGCCACGCGATCGAGCAGCGGCCGATCGGCGCGCGAACGCCGACGATGACCCACGTGTGACAGGCGGACTGCTACGGCCGACCGAATGCCGCCTCGAACGCGTCGAGCGCGTCGTCCGAATCGTTCTTCGCCCACCCTTCGAGTCCGACGACGCCGGTATTGCCGATGTCGCGGAGGGCGGCGCCGACAGCCGGGTAGTGGATTTCGCCGGTTCCGGGTTCGCAGCGCCCCGGGACGTCGGCGACCTGGATCTCCCCGATGTAGGGCAGCGCCTTTCGGACGAGTTCGATGAGGTTTCCCTCGCCGATCTGGGCGTGATAGAGATCGAGATTCATGCGCAGGTGGGGGCTGTCGACCGCCTGGACGAGAGCGAGAGTGTCGGCCGCGGTCGCGAACGGGGTGCCGGGATGATCGACGGCGAGGTTGAGGTTCTCGAGCGTGAACACCCGCCCCGCCTGTTCGCCGAGTTCGGCGATCTTCCGCAGGGTGCCGGCGGCGGTGAGCCACATTGCGGGCGTGACTGTTTCGACCGGTCGGACCGGCAGTCCCCGGTTGTCGAGTCCGGTTCCGTGCAGGTTCAACCGCGGGCAGTCGAGCCGTTTCGCGACGTCGAGGGACTGCTGCGCCGTGGTGAGCAGCGCCTCGATGCCGTCGGGTTCGGTGAGGTCGCCCTCCAGATAGCCGGTCATCGAGGAGAATTCGGCACCGCTGGCGGCGAGCGCGTCGATGTCCTTGGTGGACCAGTCCCAGATCTCGACCTGCAGTCCGCGTTCGGCGATGCGGTGCACGCGGTCCAGGAACGGCAGGTCGAGGTAGAGCATTTCGGCGCTGGCAGCGAGCGCGTACGTGGCCATCGGTGTCACCGGTCCAGGTCGACGGCGGAGCCGGTCTCTACGCTGCGGATGGCGGCGAGTGCGATCGACAGCGCGGTGCGGGCGTCCTGACCTGTGACGACGGCCGGTGTGTGAGTGCGGATCGCGTCGACGAAAGCGGTCAGTTCCCCCACGTACGCGGAGTGCAGGAGGTCGGTGTCGCGGCGCGCGGTGTCGGCGTGCAGCCCGTCGGGTCCGTAATAGGTCATGTCGGTGCTGAGCCCACTGCCTGCGGTGACCATGCCGCCGGAGCCGAATACCTCGGCGCGCACGTCGTATCCGTACAGCGCGCTGAAGCTTGCCTCCGCGGTGGCGATGGCACCGTTGTCGAATTGGACGGTCACCACCGCGGTGTCGAGGTGCCCTGCGCTCTTGGCGTCCGGTCGCACCAGGGCGTCGGCGACCGCCTGCACCCGCACCGGGCGTGCGCCGGGGTTGAGGAAGCAGAGAGTGTCGAAGTCGTGAATGAGCGTTTCCAGGAAGATCGTCCACTGCGGAACCCGTGCCGGGTCGGCGGTATACGGTCCGGGATCGCGGGTCAGGGAACGCAGCAGGTGCGGGGTCCCGACTTTCTGCGCGTCGATCGCGGCGCGGGCGGCGGCGAATCCGGGAGCGAATCGGCGATTGAAGCCGACCTGCAGGACGATGCCTGCGTCGGCGGCCGCCGCGATGGCGCGGTCGGCGTCGTCGAGAGTGACTGCCATCGGCTTCTCGACGAACACGTGCTTGCCGGCGGCCGCGGCCGCGACGACCAGGTCCGTATGACTCCGCGCGGGGGCGGTGATCAGCACCGCATCGACCTCGTCGCTGGTGAGGACGTCGTCGACGATCGTGGTGGCGAGCGGCGCCCCCAACGTGGTGGCGAGACGCTGCGCGGACTCACCGACCGGGTCGCTGACCGCGACGAGCGACGCCCCCGGGACCAGGCGGGCCACGATCTCCGCGTGATTCGAGCCGATGCGTCCGGCACCGATCGTCGCGATGCGGACCGGGTGGGAAGCGGGCGCCGTCGGGTGGACGGTTGCGGCTTCAGTGAGTGACATGGGTGCGCTCCAGTGCAGAGGAAGGGTGGAGGTCGAGGCGAACTAGTACGTTCTAGTTTCAGACCGTAGATCTCGTGCGATCATTGGTCAAGAGCAGCTTCGAGCGGAACAGCGCGGGGCCGGGAAGACAGGAGCCGTGCACGTGGTCGAACCGGTGGCGGGATCGACCGGTGGCGCCCGCCCGACGATGGGCGACGTCGCGCGCGCGGCAGGAGTCTCCACAGCGCTCGTCTCGATCGTGATGCGCGGCGTCCCCGGCGCCAGCGAGGCCACTCGCAGGCGGGTGCTCGACATCGCCGACGAGATGGGCTACGTCCCCGATCGTCGCGCACAGAAACTGCGCCAGGCCAGTTCCCGATTGCTCGGAGTCGTATTCGAACTGCAGCAGCCGTTCCACGGCGATCTCGTCGAACAGATCTACGCGGCGGCCACCCGCCGGGGTTACGACGTGATGCTCAGCGCGGTTGCCCCGAGTCGCGCAGAGAAGGTCGCCGTCCAGGCGCTCATGCGCGAGCGCTGCGAGGCCGCGATCCTCCTCGGCACCCGGTTCGACACCGATGAACTCGGCGCGCTGGCCGACCGCGTGCCCTCCCTCGTCGTGGCGCGCGCAAGCGGCCTGCCCGGAGTCGGCGCCGTACGGGGCGACGACGTCGCAGGCATCACCCTGGCCGTCGACCATCTCACCGAGCTCGGGCACCGGAACATCGCCCACATCGACGGCGCCGACGCTCCCGGCGGCGCCGACCGGCGGGCCGGCTTCCTGGCCGCGATGGACCGGCACGGACTGTCGGCTTCGGCTACGGTTGTGGCCGGCGGTACGACGGAAACCGAAGGCGCAGAAGGCATGCACACACTTCTGGAGATGGCCACTCCCCCGACCGCCGTCGTCGCCTTCAACGACCGGTGCGCCACCGGCGTACTCGACCTACTGGTCCGCCGTGGCCGGGACGTGCCCGCGGACATCTCCGTCGTGGGCTACGACGACTCCCGCCTGGCGAGGATTCCGCACGTGCAGATGACGACCATCTCGCAGGACGCCACGCACATGGCCGAGGCCGCCGTCGACGGAGCGCTGGCTCAGATCGCCGGCGACAAGGCGGTCGACCTCGTGCTCGCGCCGCACCTCGTCCGCCGCGCGACCACCGGCCCTGTCGCACACCACGACTGAGGTCAGGAGCCTGCGTAACTGGTGTCGAGATGCGACCGATGAGCATCAGAGTGGGCCCAAGCGGGCCCTGAGCAGGCAGAACTCATTGCCTTCGGGGTCGGCCAGGACATGCCACTGCTCCTGCCCCGTCTGGCCGATGTCGGCCGGGCGCGCACCGAGCTTCAGAAGGCGGTCGAGCTCGGCGTCCTGATCGCGGTCGGTGGCGTTGACGTCGATGTGCAGCCGGGATTTCCCCTTCTCCGGGTCATCCCTGCGACTGAGGATGATCGTCGGCTGCGGACCGCCGAACCCTTCGCGCGGTCCGATCTCCAGCGATCCGTCGTCCTCGCGATCGAGCACGACGAAGTCGAGGACCTCGCACCAGAACCGCGCCAGCACCTCAGGGTCGCGGCAGCCGAGCACGAGCTCACTGATACGACATGCCATGAGCGACACCTGCTCTCAGCACGGCCGTTGGCCATGCAGTAGGGAAACCGTTTTCGAGACACGACATAGATCTGCCGGACACTAGGCCGACGACCAGACACCGAGTTCGTTGCCACTCGGATCGGTGAAGTGGAAGCGGCGCCCGCCGGGAAAGTCGTACGGGCCGTTGACGACGGTGCCGCCCGCCGCCCGCACCGCATCCACCGAAGCGTCGAGATCCACCGAGTACAGCAACACCAGCGGTCCGCCTGCCGGTTTCCGTTCCGGCACCTGCAGCAGGCCGCCGACCTCCTCACCGTCCGCACCGACGATGCCCGCGTACTGCGGGCCGTAGGAGTTGAACTCCCAGCCGAATGCCGAGCGGTAGAACGCTTCCGCGTCCGCGAGGTCCGTGACCGACAACTCCACGTAGTTCAGTCGATGGTGATCTGGGGCTGAAGGTGACATGCCGGAACTCTAGCCGGAATCGGCTCCTCGATCAGGAGTTCGGTCGGCGAGAAGCATGTTCACGAAACCGCGGGTGCTCGCCGTCTGGGGTCGGCCGGCGACCTGGACGAGTGAAATGGTGCGTTCGACCGTCGGCTGCAGCGGTATGTGGACGAGACCGGCGAACGAGATCATGGGAAGCACGAGTTCGGGTACCGCGGTGACACCGAGCCCGGCCGCCGCCAATCCCGCTACCGCGCCGATGTTCTGAGCCTGCATGACGGGCCCGAGTTCGATGCGTGCGTCCTCGACGGCCCGGCGGACGGGCGCCGCGATGCTGCTCTCGGGTCCGAACGCGATGAACGGCTGTCCGGCGAGATCCGACCACCGCAGTACCGGCCGATCGGCGAACGGATGTGTCGGCGCGACGGCGCAATAGAAGGAGTCGCTCGTCAGGACGTCCTGTTGCAGTCCGGGCAGAAGCCCCGAGGTGGTGACCAGGGCGAGGTCGACCGTGCCCGAGTACACGGCGTCGAGAACCTCCTGCCGTAGTCCGTCCCGTATCTGGAGCCGCACGTCGGGGTGCTGCTCGCGGAAGCTCACCACGTAGGGAGGAAGGAACGTGGCCGCGAGCGAGGGCAGGCAGGCCACCGTCACGATTCCGCGGTCACCGGTGACGAATCGTTCGATCTGCGTGAGCCCGTCGTCGAAGTCGTGGAGCATCCGCCGGGCGTGCTCGATGATCTCGTGCCCGTGCGTGGTCAGCTCGACGCGGCGAGTGGTGCGTTCGAACAGCGTGACGTCGAGTCTGCGCTCGGCCTCGGCGACCGAGCGGCTCAGCGAGGACTGAGACACGTCGAGTGCGTGTGCCGCCGCGGTGAAGCTCGCGTAGTCGGCGATGGCGACGATGCTCCTCAGGTGTGAAATCCCGAGATTGATGCTCATGCGCATCAGTATGGCCGGTATCCTGCGCGATCGATTCATGACTTGAACTCATGAATCGATCGTTCATTGATATTTGACGCACATTTGTGAGGCGCGCGACACTGAGACTCCATTTCGAAGGAGGTCACATGGTTGCCGCGCTCGGGTTCGCCACCATCGCTTGTTTCCTGGCGCTCGCGTTCAGCCGACGGGTCTCGGTGCTCGTCGCACTGATCCTCGTTCCCGTCGCGTTCGCAATCGTGGGCGGATGGGCACCCGACCTCGGGGAGATGGTCGGCGACGGCCTACTGAAGGTCGCGCCCGTCGCCATCATGATCGCCTTCGCCGTCCTGTATTTCAGCCTGATGGTCGACGTGGGACTGTTCGACCCGGCGATCCGCCGGATCGTCCGGTGGGCAGGGGGCAATCCCACCAAGATCGCCGTCGGAACCGCGGTGCTGACCCTGCTCGTCGCGCTCGACGGCGACGGAACCTCGACCTTCCTGATCACCATTTCGGCGTTGCTGCCCATCTACCAGAAACTCGGGATGCGCCCGGTCGTGCTGACCGGCATCGTGTGCCTGGCTGCGGGACTGATGAACATGATTCCGTGGGGCGGACCGACCGTCCGCGCCATGGCCGCGCTCGACCTGACCAGCGCCGACATCTTCACGCCGGTCCTGCCCGCGATGGGCGCCGGAATCCTGTGGGTCCTGTTCGCCGCCTACATGATCGGCCGCACGGAACGTAAACGGCTCGGCGTCACCGAACTGGCATCTCCCGGCGGCGGTGGTCCCGGCACGCCGCACGTCTCCGACGCGCCGGTGCGCACCGGACGCCAACGGGCGGTGATGGCGTTCAATACCGTGCTCACCCTCGTTCTGATCGTGATCCTGCTGTTCCAGCTCGTGCCGCTGGAGGTGGCCTTCGCCATCGCATTCGCACTCGCGCTCGCCGTCAACCGCCCGAAGTGGGACGACCAGCAGGCCCTGTTCGCGAAGCACGGCGGCAACGTCACCATGGTGGTGGCGATGATCCTCGCGGCAGGCGTGCTCACCGGAATCCTCAACGGCACCGGGATGATCACCGCGATGGCGCAGACCTTCGTCTCCTGGATTCCGCAGTCCGCCGGCTCCCTGATCCCCGTCATCACCGCCGTCACGTCGATGCCGCTCAGTCTGGTCTTCACCCCGGACGCCTACTACTTCGGCGTCGTCCCGGTGCTCGCGGAAACCACGGCATCGTTCGGAGGCGACCCCGCGGAGATCGGCCGCGCCGCCATCCTCGGCCAGATGACCACCGGATTCCCGCTCAGCCCGCTGACCGCGGCGACGTTCATCCTGATCGGGCTGAGCAAGGTGGACCTCGGCAAGCACCAGCGGTTCATCTTCGGCTGGGCCTTCGGGACCACGATCGTGATGACCGTCGTGGCGCTGCTCACCGGAGCCATCTCACTGTGATCGGCCGCGACCACCGCAGGCCGGCCCACCCACCACACGTCGAACAAGCAAAGGACTTCGAGCCCGTGACACCATCGAGCACCCGCGACACAGCCTCGCGGAGCGTGCGACTCGGCGCCGGATCCGGGTTCTCCGGGGATCGCATCGACCCCGCCGAGAAACTCGCCCGGCATGCCGACCTCGACTACCTGATCTTCGAATGCCTCGGTGAACGCACCGTCGCCGCCGGCAACGCGCGCCGTCTCGAGAACCCGGACCAAGGCTACGATCCGCTCCTCGCCGCACGCATGCGCGCGGTTCTCCCGCACACGCTCGCGTCCGGGACCACGGTGATCACCAATGCCGGTGCGGCGAACCCTCTCGCCGCTGCCGACCTGGTCGCCGGCATCGCGTCCCGGTCCGCCGACCGGCAGGTGCGCGTCGCCGCCATCACGGGCGACGCGGTGCTCGAGCAGGTGCTACGCCACGACCCCGTCGTGTGGGAGACCGGGAAACGCCTGGCGGAGCACGACGAGGAACTCGTCTCCGCGAACGCGTACATCGGGGCGGAGGCCGTGACCCCCGCGCTCGAACTGGACGCCGACGTCGTCGTCACCGGACGTCTGGCCGACCCCTCCCTCTACGTCGCCCCGCTCGCCCACCATTTCGGGTGGGACCTGGCCGATCACGACACCATCGGCGCCGCAACCGCGATCGGGCACCTGCTCGAGTGCGCCGGACAACTCACGGGTGGGTACTACGCGGATCCCGTCACCAAACCGGTGAAGGGCATGGCCGATCTCGGCTTCCCGTTCGCCGACGTCCTCGCCGACGGATCGGCGACATTCGGCAAGCTCGACGGATCCGGCGGCATTCTCACCGAACGAACCTGCGCCGAGCAACTGCTGTACGAGGTGGGAGATCCCACCTCGTATCTGACCCCGGACGTCACCGCGGACTTCGGCAACGTGTCGTTCACCAGCGTCGGACCCGACCGGGTCGCCATCGCCGGTGCGACGGGGCGCCCCCGCCCGCAGCAGCTGAAGGTCACCCTCGGCTTCCGCGGCGGCTGGCTCGGTGAGGGGCAGATCAGCTACGCGGGCCCACGTGCCTACCCCCGCGCCCGGCTCGCCGCGGACATCGTGACCGAACGACTCGTCGACGTGCACGGTTTCACCGAGGACGCCGTCTCCGTCGAATACATCGGCGCCGGTGCGGCTTTCCGCGGCCTCGACACGGACACCGATGCGCACGAGGTGCGACTGCGGGTCACTGCCCGCGCACGGACCCGCGAGGAGGCCGACCTCGTCGGCTGGGAGGTGGAAAGCCTGTACACCAACGGACCGGCCGGCGGCGGCGGCGCCCGGCGCTCGGCGACCGAGGTACTCGCGATCCGCTCGTGCACCCTCCCTCGCGATCTCGTGCCCACCCGGGTGCATCTCACGGAGGTGACGAAATGACCACGCCCGCAACTGCTCAGAAGATCGACGCACTCGCCGACGTTCGTGCGGGCGACAAGGGAGACACCCTCATCGTCGCCGTGCTGGCCCGCGACGACGCCGCCTACCGCCATCTCGCGCTGAGACTGACCGAGGACGTCGTCGCCGCCCATTACGGTGCACTGATTACCGGCCCGGCCCGGCGCACGTGCCAGCCGAACCTGATGGCGATGGTGTTCGAGTTGCCCGGCGTCCTCGGCGGCGGCGTCACGGGTTCACCCGCACTCGACGGACACGGCAAGACGCTGAGCTATCACCTGCTGAGCCTCGAAATCTGACGCGCTACGCGGGATTCCGGTTCCGAGACGCTGCCAGGGTGACGGCGAGCGCCTGACGGTCGAGTTTGCCGCGCGGTGTGCGCGGCAAACTGTCGACCGCGAGTACCTGAACCGGCATGCTCGGGCTGGGTAACGTGGCGCGCAGATGCCGCCAGATCTCGCTGGAACTCGGCCCGTCGCCGTCCACCACGATCGCGGCGGCCGGTGCCTCGCCCATCCGGCTGTCCGGCACGCCGATGCACGCCGCCTCCGAGATCCCCGACAGTGCGGTCAACGCCGCCTCGATGGCGGCCGGTTCCACATTGAGTCCCGCCCGGATCACCGTGTCGCTGTCGCGGCCGAACAACTGCAGGCTGTTGCCGACCACGCGGCCCCGGTCGCCCACCGTCATCCACCCGTCGGCGGGGCCGTTCACCACGCCGTCCTCGGTGAGGTAGCCGTCGAACAGCATGTCGCTGCGCACGTGAACGAGGCCCTCGCGAATCTCCGCGTCGACGCCGTCGAACAGTTCGCCCGCCGCATGCTCGTCGACGGTGCCGAGACCCCGGTCGAAGGACACGAAGCTCAGTTCGGAGGCGCCGTAGAAGTGCACGAGCGACGCATTCGGCAGCACCTCCTGCAACGCCTCACGCCCCGTCCGCGGCCACCGGGCCGCCGAGGACAGCACCTCGCGGACGCTGCCGGCCGGCCCGATCCCCGACCGCACCACGTCCCAGGCGATGGTGGGGACCGAGTACAGATGTGTGGCCGCGTCGCGCAGCGAGTGCGTGACCGGTCGCAGATCCACCGTCGCACCGCGAGTGAGCCCGTGCAGCGCGCCGTACAGGAAATGCGTGTGGTCGAGAACTCCGGGCACCGCCACGCGGTCCCCGCTGCCGATGTCGAACGTCGCGTCCGAGCGGTCGAGGGTCGTCGCCCACGATCGCTGGTTGCGCACGAACAGCTTCGGCTCACCGGTCGTGCCGGACGTGATGCCGACCAGCAGTTCGGTGTCGGGACGCGCCCGGTCCGCGGCGCCGTCGGATTCGAGACTGTCCGCCGTCTCGACGGTCCCGTCGAACCCCAGTCTCCGTAGCCTGGTGTGCTGGTGCGACGCGGCCACCACGGCGCCGGGTTTCGCGAGCTCGAGCACCCGCGTCAACTGCGCCGGCAGGAGGTGCCGGTGCAGCAGCACGACACTGACTCCCGCGTGCATCGCCGCCGTCACGACGACCAGCGACCCGACGTCCGACGTCGGCAGCACTGCGACCCGGTTCATGCCGTCGAGCCCGGCTGCGGTGCGAGCGACCCGCGACCAGAACCGGCCGTAGTCGACGGTCTCGCGTGCGGACACGACCGCGGTCGTCTCCGGGTTCTCGGCGGCACGTCTGGCGACACGCTCGGCGAGCAGCTCAGTCATCGTCCACTCCCCGTGCGACGAGGGCGTCGCCCATCGCATCCGCAGTCCGGAGGGCACGGACCAGCACGGGGGTGGCCAGCGCCGTCATCGACCATTGCAACCCGCGCGCCTTCCGCGCCTGCGCCACTTCCTGCACGATCCCGGTCAGCAGCGGGATACACCGGATCGCCAACGCGAGCAGGAGTCCGATCCGATCCGGGTCGACCCCGAACCTCCGCAACGGCCCGAGTGCGCGCGACACCGTGTCGAGCATGTCGGTGACCCGGGTGGTGAGCGTGACCAACGCGGCGAGCGCCACCGAGATCAGCAGCACCCCGCACACGACGACCGCTCGCGCTGGCGACGTGATCAGCACCTGGAACACGGCGATGATCAACAACATCCACACCACCGGACGCAACTGCGCCACGGCGACCCGCCACGGAATGGAGGCCACCGCGAACAGCAGCCCCACCACGACGACGACGACACCGACCTCGAGCGGCGTGCGCACGAACACGGTGGCCGTGACGATCGACGCGATCAACAGCAGCAGTTTCAGCCCGGCGGGCATCCTGTGCAGGAGGGAGTCACCCGGACGGTACAGGCCGATCATTCGACCAACTGCCGGTACGCGGGGACGGCGTCGTCCGGGCTGCCGTCGAACGCGACGAGACCGTCGTCGATGACGATGACCCGCTCGAAACTCTCCAGCAGTGCCAGTTGGTGGGTCACGACGATCACCTGCTGGTCCATCGAATCGAGTGCTTCGGAGACGACGCGGGCGTTCCGCAGATCCAGCAGCGTGGTCGGCTCGTCGGCGATGACCACCTCGGGCCTGCGGATGAGGACGGCGCCGATGGCGAGCAACTGCTTCTGGCCCCCGGACAGCAGGTGCGCGGGGTGATCGGCGTGCTGGTCGAGCCGGAACCGCACCAGGATCTCCTCGACGCGGGCGGCGATCTCCTGCTTGCTCAGACCGGACCGGCGCAGCGAGAACGCCAGGTCCTCGGACACCGTGGGCATGACGATCTGGGTGTCGGGGTCGGTGAACACGAACCCGACCTTGCGGCGCACCTGCGCGCCCTTCCTCGCGGCGTCGACACCGTCGACCGTGACGGTGCCGGAGGTCGGCTTCAGCAAGCCGTTGATCATGCGCGCCAGAGTCGACTTTCCGGAACCGTTGGAACCGATGATGCCGACACGTCGCTCCGAGAAACGCAGGTCGACGCCGCGCAGGACCGGGCGGTCCCCGAAGGCATGCGTCACCGAATCGAAGACGATCTCACTCACGACACACGCTCCACGAGCATCGCGATGCCCTGCCCGCCGCCGATGGCGCAGGCCGCGAGCCCGAGCGCGGGTCCGTCCTCGCGCAGCATCTGACTTGCCAAGCGCACCAGCAGGATCGCCCCCGATGCCCCCCACGGATGTCCCATGGCGATGGCGCCGCCCTGTGGGCAGATCACGGATTCGTCCAGGCCGAGTTCGTCCGACACCGCCAGCACCACCGACGCGAAGGCCTCGGTGATCTCGACGACGCCCAGATCCGCCACGTCGTGTCCGGTTCGCTTCAGGACTTTGCGGATCGCGGGAACCGGTCCGAGTCCGGGCAGAGCCGGGTCCGATCCCGCGACGGCGGAGCCGAGGACCCGCAACGCGGGCAGTCCGGCGGCCAGCGACTCGGTCGTCACCGCCAGCACCGCGGCGCCGTCCGAGATGCCGCAGGAGTTCCCCGCCGTGGCCGTCCCGCCGGCACCGAAACTGGGGCGTAACCGCGCCAGCCTGGCCTCGGTCATGCCTGTGCGAATGCGCTGGTCCCGCTCGATCGCACCGATCGGCACGATCTCCGACGAGAAGTCGGCGGCGGCCGCGAGCGTGTGCGACCGCGCCGCGTACGCATCCTGCCGCTCTCGGCTGATGCCGCGAGCCCGCGCGAGATCGTCCGCGGCCGCCCCCATGTCGGGGTCGGGGAAGCCGTGCGGCGCAAAGGGAGCGCGGGTGTAGCGCACCGGATCGGCGCCCGGCACCGGCGGCCAGAACCGCCACGGCGCGGTGCTCGCCGATTCGACACCACCCGCCAGGATCAGCTCGTCGGAGCCGCTGCGTACACGGAGCGCGGCCTGCATCACCGCGTCGAGGCCGGAACCGCACTGCCGGTCGACGGTGACACCGGGAACCTCCACACCCATCCCCGCCTGCAGGGCAGCGACCCGTGCCGGATCGCCGCCCGGTCCGAGGCAGTTGCCGAGGACGACGTCGTCGACCTCGGCACCGAGGCCCGAGCCCCGCAGCGACGTCAGGACCTCGCATAGCACCGGGGCGGCCAGATCGGTGGTGGTCAGATCGGCGAACCCGTGCCCGGCATTGCCGATCGGCGTCCGACGCGGCGCCACCAGAACAGGGACAGAGCTCATGCCAGCCAGTCTCTCACTCGGCCTCGGGCGACCTTGCCACTGGCGGTCCGCGGCATCGACTCGATCGGCACCCAGCGGCGGGGCAGCGCTTCCTTCGTCAGCGTCCGGCGCGCGTGCGAACGGACCTCAGCGATCTCCGCGGTGCCGTCGAGCTCCACCACGGCGGTGACGGTCTCGCCGAGCACCGAATGCGGCGATCCGACGACGGCGGCCGCGGCGACACCGTCGAGCGTCTCGAGGATGCGCTCGACGTCCTCGGCGATCACCGTGGTGCCGCCGACGTTGATCGCGGAGTCGCCCCGGCCGTGCACCGTCAGCTCGCCGTCGTCACCGATTTCCGCAAGGTCACCGACGCCGAACCACTCCGGGACTCCGATGACGCTGTACGGCGACCGGACGTACAGCAGGCCGTCGCGGATGTCCGCGTCGACACCGTCCAGCAGCCGGAGCGGCTCGGGTACCCGGCGCGCCGCGACGAGGGAGAGTTCCGCGGCGCCGTAGTACTCGACGATCTCGATGCCGTCGGCCACCGCGCGGGCGCCGTCGTCCAGGGCGGTGCCCGCGACGACCGCCGTGCGCAGCTTCGGGGCCTTCCCCACCACCTCACGGAGAACGGCGGGGACGGCGTGCACCACTGTCGCCCGGGACGGGTCGTCGGTGACGCACGCGCCTCGCCACAGTGCGTGCACTGCGCCGAACAGGTGCATCGTGGCGTGCAACGGGCCGGTGATCAGCACGTGGTCCGTGGCGTCGATGCCGGTGATCGCGGTGAACGCGGGAAAGCTGTCGAACCAGGAGGCCGCTGTGCGCGCGAGCGGACGGGGCCTTCCGGTGGAGCCGGACGTCGCCACCAGCAGAAACGCGGACGGCGGGACCACCGCGCGGTCGGGACGCGCCTCGGGGTTCTCGACGATCACCGCCGTCCCCTGCCGCGCCGCGGCGCAGACGCAGATCAGGGCGTCCGGGACCGGCAGCGTCGACGCGTCGTAGGCAGGGGCACCCGGGCCGTGCTCGAGGATCCATCGGTCGATGGCGCGGTCGAGTTGGGCGTACGTGTAGGTGCGGCCGTCGAAGTCGAGGGCAGGCTGATCGCCGGAGCCGCCGAGTTCGGAACTCACGTACGGATCAGGCCGGGGTATGCGCGATGCACGCTCTTGGCGACCACGGTCGCGACGACAACCTTGAGCAGGTCGCCGGGGATGAAGGCGAAGTTGGTGGTGATGGCGGCGCCGACGCCCAGGTCGGTGCGGAGCAGGAGTCCGACGGTGCCGAAGATGTAGATGACGACGATCCCGCCGAGCGCGTTGATCAGCAGGCCGAGCACGACCGGGTACTTCGGCAGGATCCGGGCGGTGAGGAGGCCGATGATCAGCGTCGCGGGAATCCAGCCGATGAGGTATCCGGCGCTGGGGCCTGCGAGCGCGGTCAGTCCGGTGCGGCCACCGGACAGCAGGGGCAGGCCGATCAGGGTCAGGGCGATGAAGACCGCGACGGCGGCTGTGCCCTTGCGAGCCCCGAGCACCGCGCCGGCGAGGATGACGCCGAGCGTCTGCAACGTGATCGGCACCCCGCTGAAGCCGACCGTGATGGCGCCGGGCAGTCCGAGCGCCGCGATCAGCGCGGCGAATACCGCGATCTGCGCCATGTCCCGCGCTGAAATACCGAGCCTCGACACCCGAGCACTCCCGACCTCTGTCATGACGACTCCTCTTGCTGCAAACTTGAACGACGTTCAAGGTAGCAGGTCGACGCGGACAACGGTGTGGCAGACTCCACGACCTCACCCTCGTCGGGCACCGTCCGCGCCCCGGCCCGCGCTGCTCCGATCCCGGCCGCGACCACGAAACAGATCCCGGCAACGGCCGCGTGGTCCGGAACCTGATGCAACACCACGAGCCCGATGATCAACGCGAACGCCGGTTCCAGACTCATCAGGGTCCCGAACGCCGCGGTGTTCAGCCGCCGCAGGGCGAGCATCTCCAGCGTGAACGGCACGACCGGCAGCAGTATCGCCAAACCCAGCCCGATGATCAACAGGTCCGGCGTCATCTTTCCGAGCATCGACGGCCCGCCCACGGCGGTCGCGACCAACCCGGCGACCGGCATGGAGACCGCGAGCCCGTTGAGACCGGCCACCTCGTCGCCCACGCGCTGGGTGAGCACGATGTAGAGCGCCCAGCATGCGGCCGCGCCCAGCGCGAACAGGATTCCGACCGGGTCGACGCCGCCGGCCCAGGGCTGCGTCAGCAGCAGCACCCCCACGGCCGCCAGCGCCGGCCACTTCAGGCGACCTCGTCCGTGCAGGACGGCGACGCCGAGGGGTCCGAGGAACTCCAGTGCACTGGCGGTTCCCAGCGGGATCCGGTCCACCGCGGCCATGAACAGCAGGGTGACCGCCGCCGTGACCACCCCGAGCAGAACACACGCGCCGAGGGACGAACGGGTGAACGCCTTCGGACGAGGCCGCACGATCACGGCCAGCAACACCCCTGCCCAGGCCAGGCGCAACCAGGCGGCGCCCTCGGCGCCGACGCGCTCGGACACGCCGACGGAGATCGCGAGTCCGCTCTGCACGCACAGCATCGAGGTCAGCGCCATCGTCGCGCCGACGTGGGTCGAGTTCCTGGTCATGTCTGCATTGAATGACACGTGGACCGTTCACGTCCACGTGACTTTCATGGACAAACCGTTCGGATATCGCGAACAATATGTGGGTGGATACCCGACGCCTGCATCTTCTGCTCGAGCTCTCCCGTCTCGGCTCCATGCGTGAGGTCGCCGAGACACACCGGCTGACCACCTCGACCGTCTCCCAGCAGATCGCCGCACTCGCGAAGGAGACGGGTGCGCAGCTCGTCGAACCGACCGGCCGCCGGGTGCGGCTCACTCCGGCCGGTCGCCGGCTGGCCGACCACGCCGTCACGATCCTGGCGGCCGTCGACGCCGCCCGGCTCGACCTCGACCCCCACGCCGAGCCGGTCGGCACCCTGCGCGTCGGGGGTTTCGCGACGGGCATCCGGGTGTCGCTGCTCCCGGTCGTCGCCGAACTGGCACGCACCCACTCGCAGGTGGACGTGGTGATCAGCGAATACGAACCGGTCGAGGCGTTCGCGCTGCTCGCCGACGACGAACTCGATCTCGCCCTGACCTACGACTACAACCTGGCACCGGCGTCCCCCGGCGCCGCGCTCGAGGCCGTCCCGTTGTGGTCGACCCCCTGGGGACTCGGCGTGCCCGCGCCCGCCGACGACAAGCCCGCCGACGTCGCCGCCTACGCCGATTCGCCCTGGATCGTGAACTCCCGCAACACCGCCGACGAGGACGCCGTCCGCACGCTCGCCTCGCTCGCGGGTTTCACACCACACATCGCCCACCAGATCGACAGCCTCGACCTCGTCGAGGACCTCATCGCCGCCGGCTACGGCGTCGGCCTTCTGCCCGCCGACCGTCCCACCCGCACCGAAGTCACCGTCCTCCCGCTCGCCGACCCGAAGGTCGTGCTGACGGCATACGCGGTGACCCGCCGCGGGAGGTCGACGTGGCCGCCGCTGCGCCTGGTCCTCGACCGGCTGGCCGCCGTCACCGGCTTCTAGCGCGAGGCTACCGCGGAAGCCGCGTCCTTCAGGGTGCGGGCCGCGACCTGCAGTCCCTCGAGCTGTCCCAGTTCGACGTCCTCGTGTTCGATGTTGACCGCCATGTCGGGGTCGACCCGCTGCAGCGCAGCGAGGAAACGGGACCAGAAATCGACGTCGTGCCCGCGGCCGACGGCGACGAAGTCCCACGCCGAGTCCTCGGGCCACTTGTTGACCACATGCTTGCCACCGAGTCCGGTGGGGTTCTGGTCGGCCGGGATGCGGGTGAACCGGTCGTCGAGAACACCGTAGATCTTGCAGTTCTCGTTGATCCGGGTGTCCTTCGCCGCGGCGTGGAACACGAGGTCGCCGAGCCAGTCGACCGCGGCGACCGGGTCGATGCCCTGCCAGAACAGGTGCGACGGGTCCATCTCGGCGCCGACGTTCGTCGCACCGGTCTTCTCGACCAGACGCGCGAGGGTCGGCGGGTTGAACACCAGGTTCTGCGGGTGCATCTCGATCGCGACCTTGACGCCGTTCTCCCGGGCGAGCGCGTCGATCTCCTTCCAGAACGGCACCGCGACCTGATCCCACTGGTAGTCGAGGGAGTCGAGATAGCCACTGTCCCAGGTGTTCACGTGCCATGCCGGCCACTGGCCGCCGGCGTGCGCGGCGGGCAGCCCGGACATCGTGACCACCCGGTCCACACCGAGCAGGCCGGCCACCTTGATCGCGTTGCGCAGGTCCTCGGCGTCCTCGGGGCCCACCTCGGGATCCGCGTGCAGCGGGTTGCCGTTGCAGTTCAGGCCGGCGATGGAGACACCGGTCTCGTCGAAGACCTTCAGGTACTCCTGCGGTGACACCTCGCCCGAGAGGAGTTCCTTGACGGGCAGGTGCGGGGTGGGCAGGAATCCGCCCGCGTTGATCTCCGCACCCTCGAGTCCGAGGGACGCGATGGTCTCCAGCGCCTCGCGCAGGCTGCGGTCGTGCAGGACGGCGGTGTACACACCGAGTTTCATGAGGGATCCTTGCGTCGTGGGAAGAAGTTGCGGTTCAGAGTTTTTGCGGTTCGGGGTGGTGCGGTTCAGCCGATCTTGACGGCCGCTCCGTCGGCGCGGGCGGACTCCGCGACGGCGGTGACGATCTGCATGCCGCGCAGCGCGTGGGCGAAGGACGGCAACGGGCCGAGGACGTCGATGCCGGCGATCTGGTCGAGGAAGGCACGGGCCTGGTACGCGAAGAACTCCGCCTTGCCGTGGCCGACACCGCCGGCATCCATCGGCAGGCCACCCTGGATGTACGGGTGCTGCGGTCCGATGATCACCCGACGCTGACCGTTCACGGTGCGGTCGAGGCCCTCGCTGGACACCGAGAATTCGGCGGCGCGAGCCAGGTCGAACGCCGCGGAGCCGGACGTCCCGAACAGCTCGAAACCGAGCCCGTCCGGAAGCTGGTGCGCGACACGGGAAGCGGAGAACGTGCCGACCGCGCCGTTCTCGAAGCGCGCCGTGAACGTCGCGAGGTCCTCGTTCTCGACGGGTGCCATCTCACCGGTGGTCTCGGCCTTGGTGTGGCCGTAGGTGACCCCGGCGGGCACCGGACGCTCCGTGATCACCGTGGCGAAGGTCGCGCCGCTGATCTCGACGATCGGACCGCACACGAATTCGGCCATGTCGAGCAGGTGACTGCCGACGTCCGCCAGCGCACCGGTTCCGGGACCCCCGCGGTACCGCCAGGTGATCGGCGAGGCCGGGTCCAGGCCGTAGTCGCACCAGTAGTGCCCGTTGAAGTGAATGATGTCGCCGAGACGGCCCGTCGCGAGTTCGTCCCGGATCGCCTGGATGGCCGGCGACCGGCGGTAGGTGTACCCGACAGTCGCGATCGTGTCGGCGTCCGCGGCGGCGGCGACCATGGCCTCGGCGTCCGCGATGGACCCGGCCAGGGGCTTCTCGCACAGCACGTGCTTCCCGGCAGCGAGGAGGCCTTCGACGATCTCCCGGTGCAACTGGTTGGCGACGACGACGCTCACGGCGTCGATGTCCGGCGATTCGGCAATGGCCTGCCAGCTGTACTCGGCCCGCTCGTACCCGTACCGCTTCGCGGTGTCGTCGGCGACGGCCTGGTTGGTGTCGGCGATCGCGACCAGACGCACGTCGGGGCGGTCGGTTCCGAACAGCGTCGACGCCATGCGATATCCGGCGGCGTGTGCTCGTCCGGCCATGCCGCCGCCGATGACGGCGACACCGATCGAGTTGGAAGTCATGAGTGGAAGCCTTTCGGTGTGATGTTGACCCGGCGGGAGTGCACGTCGGCTACCCGCAGACACCCGCACGAGAGTGAAGACGCCCTCCGGCTAGTTCGGTCTATTTAACCGGTCTAGTACGACTACTATGAGCTGAGTCACGGCGCCCTGTCAAGCCCCGGCCCGGCGGGCCTGCAAACGGGCCGCACCCCTTGACGAACGCCCTCTCCCTGCGCACACTGAATACACTTTCACTGAGGAGGGATTCAGTGAATGATAGTTCAGGAGGACGCATGGAGGTCATCGTTGCAGGAGGAGGTGTGTCCGGGGCCGCGACTGCAATCGCATTGCGCCGCATCGGCTCCGACGTCACCCTCTACGAAACTCACCCCGACCCGGCAGGACAGGTGGGCTCATTTCTGAGTCTGGCATCCAACGGTCTGCGCGGGCTGAAGACCCTCGGCTGCCTGGACCAAGTCCAGGAGGCCGGTTTCGCGGTGCCCACTCAGCGGATGTGGTCCGGTACGGGCAGGCTGCTGGCAGAAGTTCCGCGTGGACGGCTGTCGGGGGATCCGCTGCACAGCACGACCCTGATGCGCGGTTCCCTGGTCGAGGTGCTGCGTGAATGCGCCGAGCAGGCCGGTGTACGGATCGTCACCGGCCGCCGGCTGGCAGGCGCCGAGCCCGCGGGCGACGGTATCCGCGCGCAGTTCGCCGACGGTTCCAGCGCACGCGCCGATCTGTTGATCGGCGCCGACGGTCTCTGGTCAGCTACCCGCTCGGTCCTCGATCCCGGCGCGCCCCGACCCGCATACGGCGGGCTCTACAGCGTCTCGGGCATCGCCGCCGGCGTCCCGGCCGAGACCGGCACGTTCAACATGGTCTTCGCGCGCAGCGGCGCCTTTCTCCACATCCCGGCGCCGGACGGAACCGTGTGGTGGTCCGCGCAGGTTGCCGATCCCCGGCCTCCGAAACTGACAGATGTCGGCGAGGACCGGTGGCTCGATCGACTCGCCGAGCTGTACCGGTTCGAGCCGCGGCCGCTCGAGATCATCAGGGCGACCACGCAATTGCACCGTCCGACGCTCATGCACACACTGGCCGAAGTCCCGGTCCGGCATGACGAACGCATCGTCCTCGTCGGCGACGCCGCCCACCCGGTCGGCGCGGGGCAAGGCGCCTCCATGGCCATCGAAGATGCCGTGGTCCTGGCTCGGGCACTCGCAAAGGCCGACTCGACCGGAGAAGGTCTCGCCGAGTACGACCGGCTCCGCCGCGCCCGGATCGGGAAGATGGCCAAGGCGGCCCGCATCAACCGCGACGCCAAGACCCGCGGCCCGCTCGCTCGCCGGCTCCGCGACCTCGTCATGCCGATCGCCTTCGGGCACTTCTACGAAAAGGCCACCACCTGGCTCTACACCCACGATCTGGGCACGCTGCCCGCGCCGGCCGAGCAACCCCGGCCCGCCGAACGCTGACGGCCGCCGCAGGTCAGGACACGCCCGACTGGGATCCTTCCACCGGTGCCGGCGCGGGTCCGGTGGTACGACGCGCGACGAGCCGCGGCCGGAGGACGGTCGCCACCGATTCGGTCCTCCCCCGGTCCAACCGTTGGATGACCGCGTCGACCGCGGTGGCGGCCTGCTCCCGCGGTTGCTGATTGACCGATGTCAGATCGATGTGCGCGAGCTGGGCGAGCACGCTGTCGTCGTATCCGGAGACGGAGACGTCTTCGGGAATCCGCACACCCCGGCTCCGCAGTTCGCCGATCAGCCCGATGGCACTCCGGTCGTTGGCCGCGATCACCGCGGTGGGAAGCTTCGACCGCCCGAGCAGAGTCTCCGCGGCCACGGTTCCGGCGCTGTCGGTGAAGTCGCCCTCGACGACGTCGATCTCGAGTCCGTGACGACGCATTGCCCGGGTGTATCCCGACCTCCGGTCGGCCGCAATCGTGCCCGGACCACCGCTGAGGTGCGTGATCCGGCGATGCCCCAGGTCCACGAGATGGTCGACGACGGTGCCGATACCCTTGCCGTCCGCGGTCCGCACGACGTCGACCGCACCGTCTCCGACGCGCCGACCGACCACGACGACCGGTACCCGCTCCCCGAGCGTGTCGAGAACGTCGGTGCTCAGTTCGGTGCCGAGCAGGATCAGGGCCTCGCAGCGGAAATCGAGCAGTGTTTCGACGACTTTCGGTTCGGCGTGCGTGGGAGTCAGCGCACCGAGCACCACCTCGTACCCGTGATCGTCGGCCGCGGCCACGATGTACTCGACCATCTCGGCGTGGAAGCTGTTGCGGATATCCGCCATCACACCCACGAGGTGGGTCCGCCGGAGCGACATCAGTGCGGCCGTACGGTTCGGTCGGTACCCGAGCTCGTCCGCGACGTCGAGAACCCGTTTCCGCGTCTCGGCACTCGGTCCGGGAACGCGCCGAAACACCATGGAGACCAATGCCTTCGACACGCCCACGCGATCGGCGATGTCCTGCATGGTGACGGCCTGCCGGGGCATCGGAACGGAGCCGCCGCTCCGGGCGTCGTCGTCGCTTCGCATGTGCAGACCCTTTCGCTCGCCGAGCCGAGGCACACCCAGAGTATCCGACATAGACCGAAGTACTAGACCGGGCTACCTACCCGAACAGTCCGGGCGCCACGACGAGAATCAGCCAGCAGAGCGCGGGCGCAACCGCGACGACCACGGCGGCGTTGAGGAGGAGCTGGCGGTAGAACGCCCGTCGTTCGATGTTCTGGGCACTGGCCAGCACGAGCGCTCCGTTCGTCGAGAACGGTGACACGTCGACGACGGTGGCGGAGATGGCCAGTGCAGCCACGACCCCGACGACCGGGAGTGCACCGGTTTCCAGGAGGGGAAGTGCGAGCGGAATGACCGCCGTCAGCAACGCCGTCGACGAGGCGAAGGCCGACGTCACGCCGATGACGTAGCAGAGCACGAGCGCCACCAGCAGCGGTGCACCGACCTTGATCGCCATCTGCGCGAGGTGGTCGATCGTGCCCAGCTCCTGCAGGAGGGAGATGTAGGTGACCATGCCCGCGACGAGAAGCACCGTCGACCAGCTGATGCCCGCGATCGCCTCGTTCTGCTTCGAGAGGTCGGTGAACGCCAGGATCGCACCGGCGGCGATGGCGACGAAGCTGATGGGCAGGTGCAGCACGAGCACCAGCACGAGTACCGCGGCGATGAGGACGAGTGTCAGCTTCTGCACCCTGGTGACGGGTTCGATCGCGGGCGCGATGTCCGTCGACGGGCGGTGCACGCGGGTCAGTACCTGGGTGCCCGCCGCGGAACCGCCCGTGGACGGCGTCCACGGCCCGTCGCCGCGCGTACCGCTCGCGCCGCCATCGCCTCCGTCGCCGGTCGTCGCGCCCATGGCCGAGTAGTCGAGGTCGCGTACCCGGGCGAGGACCGCATAACCGGCGATGGTGAACACGGAGAGCAGCGTGTTGATCCCGTAGCTGGCGAAGAACAACGTCCAGGGCGCGATCGTGAGGCCGTTGGATTCGACGATGTCACGGACGAGGACACCGGAAACCGAGATCGGCGAGAACGCACCGGCGTGCGCCCCGTTGATGGTCATGATGCCCATCACGAGGGGACTCATTCGCGTGCGGGCAGCGAAGGCCATCGCGGCCGGCGCGATCAGGGCGACGGCGGCCGGACTGAACGTGCCGAGTGCGGTCAGCACCGACGCCGAGAAGAAGAAGACCCACGGAACGACGGTCACACGGCCGCGGACGGCCCGGATACAGGCGTTGACCAGAAGATCGATGGTTCCGTTCCGCTTCGCCATTCCGAAGAAGTACGTGACACCGATGATGGTGAGGACGATCGAGCTGGGGAACTCGGCCAGAATCTCCTTGTCGTCGTAACCGAGCGCGAACGCCCCCACGACGAAGGCCCCGATGAAGCCCAGAATGCCGATGTTGATCGGAAAGATGGTTGCTGTCACGAACATCGCGACCAGCGCGATGAGTGGCAGAATCTCGATGGACGTCATAGTCGTTCTTTCGGTTCGCTGTGTGCGTGCTGGTCGAAGTCAGGCGGAAAGCCGGTCGCGGGAGTACAGAGTGGATTCGGCGATGCGTCGTGCGGCTCGCTGCAGGAGCACCCGTTCGTGCCCACCGTCCCTCTCGACGGTGCATCGCACTCGCCCACCGAGGGTGCCGATCGTGACGGCGAAGTTCGCCGGGGCCGCTGCGCCTGCGAAGCCGACGGTCGAGTCACCCGAACGCGCCGCGAGGGCGACGGCCACCGCGCTGGTGAGACCGATCGTGGGATGCGGGGCGTTCATCGACAACATGCGGACGGAGATGTCGTAGTCCGCAGCGTCGACGTCTTCGCCGAGTGTCGTGCAGTAGGGCACGGCCGGTCCGACGAGACCCACCTTCGGGATGGCGTCCGGTGCGGTCTCGATCGACGTTGCCAAACCCATCGCGACGGCGGCGCGCACCCTGATGTGGCGCAGCATCGGAACGTACTGCTGCAGTTGTTCTTCCGTCGCCGCGGCGGAGACTCCCAGCGAATCGGCGCGTACCAGGGCGACGGGGGCGCCGGCGTCGGCCATCGAGATGTCGACACGGATACCGTCCACCACGATGCTGTCCCGGTGCTTCCCCGTCGGCCACAGGCTGCCGGTGGTGCTGCCCGCGGGGTCGACGAAGGCCAGATCGACGGCCGTCCCGGTCCCCCGGACTCCCGGAACGCTGACGCTGTCGAAGCGGGCCGGGGACGACGCCGACGGTGTGGCAACCCGCGCGTGGATGACGGCGTTCGTGTTGAGATTGCGCATCCGCACCTCGGTGTGCGACTCCCCACGGGAGAGTCCGAGCTTGTCGACGGCCCAGAGCGCGACCGCGGTGGCGCAGTTCCCGCAGTTGCTGCCCCATTCCACCCGGTGGGCGCCGATCGCCACCTGCGCGAACAGGAAATCGACGTCGACGTCGGGATCCGCGCTCGGCATCACGACGGCAGCCTTGGACGTGACGGAGGTGCCCCCACCCACCCCGTCGAGCTGGCGAGGATCTTCGGCGCCGAACAGTTCGATGAGCAGGTCCTCGAGACGAACCCGGTCATCGGGAACGTCTCGGTGATCGAACAACCAACACTTGCTGGTTCCGCCTCGCATGAGAGTTGCTGGTGTTTGCACGGTACATCCTTCTGTTGGTCGTGTCCCACATCACGTTATGGACGGCCTGCGTTCAGAACAATGCCGTTTTGCTACCATTTCGTTTAGCACAACTGAACGCTGGGAGATGGCATGCAGAACACGTTCGACGTCGTCACGCTCTTCCTGCTGCTCGACATCGCCGACGCGGGTTCACTCACCGGCGGCGCCGAGCAGGCGAACATGACGCCGTCGGCCGCGTCCCAGCGCATCGCGAAGCTCGAACAGAACATCCGGCAGCCGGTGCTCACCCGCCTGCCCCGAGGCGTCCGGCTGACCGAAGCGGGCGAAATCCTCGCCGCCCGGGCACGCCTGTTCCGTCGCGAGATGCGGGCCGCGCGTGGGGATCTCGAAGCCCTCCGGGGACTCGAGAGCGGCACGGTCCGGCTCGGGTCCTTCCCCACCGTCAGCGCGTCACTGCTGTCGGATGCCCTCAAGGACTGCCACGCCCGATGGCCAGGCATCGACGTCCGTGTCCACTCCGCCGTTCGCCCCCGCCTGCTGGACATGCTGCGCTCGAGCGAGGTGGAACTCGCGCTGCTGTGGAGCTACGCGTGGACCGAGGAAACCGAGAAGTCGCTGTCGCTGGTCCCGTTGATGGAGGACCAGACACAGCTCCTCGTGCCGGCGGACGGCGAACTCGCCCAGGACGACGTCGCCGTCGCCTCGCTGCGCGGTGCTCGGTGGATCATCCGCAACGCCGACCACCCGGCGGCCGAGGTGCTCTACCGCAGTTGCGAAGGCGCGGGCTTCACCCCGGACGTCGCCTATGAGGCCCATGACTATCAGGAGATCGAAGCGATGGTCGCCGCGGGCATGGGCATCGCGATGGTCCCGCGTCTCGCGGTCGCGCATCATCGGCCCGACGTCCGAGCAGTCCGGTTCCGGGCCGAGGACCGAGTTCCCACCCGGTCGATCTACATCGCGTCGCTGGCGCGCCGGGAGTACACGCCCAGCATGTACGCGATCTCCCGAGCGCTGCACGAAGCGGCGCAGCGGATCGCCGGCGCTGCCGACTGATCTGACAGCGGTGAGCGATCAGGTCCTGGCACAGCCATCCCAGAGTCCTGTCGCAACCGTCCAATTCCGAGGGCCGTCGCAGGACCACCATTGATGTGTCACACCCGGACGTGTCCGGGGTCACACAATCGACGGAGGATCTGATCCCAATGACAATCGACTTCGACCTGAGCCCAGACCAGGCAGCCCTGCAGAAGACGGCGCGAGCATTCGCCGACGAGCGGCTCAGTCTCGTCGAAGGCGTCATCGCCACGCTTCCGACGCCCGAAGCACGCTTCGCGGCGATCGAACCGTTCTATCAGGACATGGTGCATGCCGGATTCCTCAAAGCACTGCTGCCGGTCGAGTACGGCGGAACGGCTATGCCTTCGCTCGATTTCGCCTTGGCAGCAGAAGAACTCACCCGTGCCGACATCAACGTCCCGAGTGCGCTGCTCGGCACCGGATTGGGGCTGCAGCCCATCATCCACTTCGGAACCGCGGATCAGAAGGCCCGATTCCTGCCGCCCTTCGCCGGCAGTGAACCGCTGCTCGCGGCGTGGGCGTTCACCGAGACCGCAGGCGGCGCGAACTTCGACAATGCGGATGCCTCGGCAGGTGTGCAAACATTCGCGCGCCTGGACGGCGACGAATGGGTGATCAACGGGGACAAACACTTCACCACCAACGGTTCGGGCTGGGACGGCAACGGTGCCGCACTGATCAGCGTTCTCTGCCGTACGGATCCGACACTTCCCCTGAACGAGTCGATGGCCGTGATCGTCGTGCCCGGGGACACGCCCGGCGTCGCTGTCGAGTCCTATATCGACACCATGGGGCACCGTGCCACGGCATCACCTCGCATCACCTTCACCGACGTGCGCGTGCCTGCCGCAAACATCATCGGAAAGCCCGGTGACGGCATCGAGATCGTCCGGAAGACGTTCAACTGGACCTCGTCGATCATCGGGGCCGCATGTGTCGGCCGAATGCGGGCGGCGTTCGACTTCGCGTTCGCGTTCGCGAAGAGCGACAGGCGTTCGGGTCCGGTCCCGATCATCGACTACCAGAACGTCGGGTACATGCTGGTCGACATCAAGACCCGGATCGAAGCCGCTCGATACTTCACCTGGAAAGCGTGCGATCTCTACGACAAGACGGGCGGCGCCGACGAAGAGCTCGGCCACATGGTCAAGATCTACGCGTCCGAACTTGCGGTACAGGTGGTGTACGACACGATGCGTGTGGTGGGAGTGAACTCCTACGGAGACCAGACTCCGATCGCCGGAATCATGGAAGACGTCCTGTGCTTCCCGCTCTACGACGGGGGCAACATGGGCGTTCGGCGCCGGCAGCTCCACGCCCTGATGAAGCGGCCGGACTACGATCCGATGCTGTCCGCCGCGGGAATCGTGGGAGGGTGACCCCGTACGACCGGTCGGCCACCCGACGCTCTGCTCGTGACGCGAAACTCCGTGGGCGTGCAACCGAGACAACTCTGAAACGTGCGGGTGAGATGCGAGCTGTCGTAGAAACCCCACCGCCCAGCAATCTCACTCACGGTCACCGAGTCGGGCGCCACCGCCAGGTCCTGCATCGCCCCCTGTAGGCGCTCGTCGCGAACGCACTCCGCGAACGTGGCGCCGACCGCCTGGAACAGGCGGTGCAGCGTTCGCACCGAGACGGCGGCTTCGCGCGCGGCAGCCTCCGCGGTCACCCGACCGAGAGGGACTGCTGCGCGAATGTAGTGGCGGACGACCTGGCGGAGCGCCGCATCACGATCTTCGGTGCGGGTTCCTCCGGCCGGGGGCTCGGTCACCGCGGCGAGAACATCCGTGAAGGAACGCTCGAGGGCTCTCACAGTGGTCTGGTCGAAGGCGGGGCGCTCCCGCC
Organism: Rhodococcus sp. JS3073; assembly: GCF_026810085.1. NCBI lineage: Bacteria > Bacillati > Actinomycetota > Actinomycetes > Mycobacteriales > Nocardiaceae > Rhodococcus > Rhodococcus sp. JS3073. The sequence goes on from NZ_CP113951.1 coordinate 2,258,590, forward strand.
AGAGGGAAGACATCATTGCCCCGACGACGTTTCCCGGTCCGCTCGTGGTGTCGATGGCGCGCGCCGTCGCCCCGTCGCCCCGCACGTTCGCGCTCCACCGATCCCGAGGAATGCGAAATGACAGCACCCTCCAACTGGCCGCGTCGTCCGGCTCCCGGAACTCGAGGGAGTACGGGCGCGTCGTATCGAACACTGCATAGCTGCCCGGACGGACGATGCAGCGACGTCCATCCTGCTCTCCGTAACACGTTCCCTCCAACTGCAGATTCACGAACACAGCATCCAGGGGCGCACGGCGAACTTCCCTGGGTCCGTGAGTCAGTAGCTGTGTGCACGAGGAGATCTCGGCGCAGTTCGTCTCGACCAGCACCTCCGAGCGCACCCATCCGGGAATCCCGTCCGGGGTCGCGCTACGGGCAGTCTGGGCACGCCCACGCTGCGGCGCCAGTGGAGTGAAGGCCTCACACACGACGTCACCCCAGTAACTCGCCTGATCGCGAGTGCTCAGACCCGAGGTGGACCAATAGGGCATGACACCTCCCGGTTTCTGGGCAGGGTCACCGGTGCCGGGTACTCGGAACCGGTGCCTGTCGCACTCCAAATTCTGCGCATTCCGACGGGGTTGTCAAGAAACTGTCCGGTTTCCACACAGATGACGTTCGGCGCGGGAGGCTAGCGTCGTCCACGAGCCGTCGGATGACGAACTGCACTGCGGTTCCGGGCAATTGACGATCTTCCGCGCAGAGCGAGAGCCGCGCCCCGTTGCGCGGACCACCGTCCACATCTCTGCCCACCCTCGGCCGACAGGCCGAATACACCATCGAGGAGCACACCATGACAACGACAGCACCCGCCCCGTCACCCGAGGTCTCCGACTTCCTGGCGAGCCCCGTTCTCCACCTGATCGACGGCCGGAATGTTCCCTCCGCATCCGGCGAAGTCTTCCCCACTGTCAATCCGTGCAATGGTGAAACTCTGGCGCAAGTCGCGTTCGGCGGCGACGAGGACGTCAACCGGGCGGTGTCGGCTGCTCGCCGAGCACTCGACGGACCGTGGGGACGCATGACTCCGGCACAGCGAAGCAAGATTCTCTGGCGGGTCGGCGATCTGCTGGAGGAACGGGTCGAGGAATTCGCGCTCGTCGAAGCGCTCGACAACGGAAAGCCACTGACCTACGCACGTCTCGTCGATGTCCCCCTGTCCGCCGACTGGTTCCGCTACATGGCGGGGTGGCCCACGAAATTGGAGGGCAGCACAATTCCGGTCACCTCCACCGCAGCGCCAGGCGACTACCTCGCGTACACCGTGCGCGAGCCGGTGGGCGTCGTCGCCGCGATCGTCGCCTGGAACTTCCCGCTGCTCCTGGCGGCCTGGAAGCTGAGCCCCGCGCTCGCCGCGGGCAACACCGTCATCCTCAAGCCGGCGGAACAGACCCCGCTCAGCGCAGCGCTACTAGGCGAGGTGCTCCGCGAGGCCGGTATCCCGGACGGCGTGGTAAACATCGTGCAAGGCGACGGTGAGAACGTCGGCGCCGCACTCAGCGCTCATCCCGGCGTCGACAAGGTCTCGTTCACGGGGTCGACCGAGGTGGGACGGCACATCGTCGGTGCCGCGCGCGGCAACCTGAAGAAGGTGACCCTCGAACTCGGCGGCAAATCCCCCAACATCGTCTTCGGCGACGCCGACATCGACGCCGCCATCGAGGGTGCGGCAATGGCCATCTTCTTCAATCAGGGTGAGGCCTGCGAGGCCGGGTCACGGCTGTTCGTGCAGTCCACGGTGTACGACCGGGTCGTCGAAGGGGTCGCCGAGATCGCGTCCACGTTGAAGGTCGGCGACAGCCTCGACCCGGACACCCAGATGGGTCCCGTCGTGTCCGAGAAACAACTCGACACCGTTCTCGGATACCTGAACAGCGGCAGGGCCGAAGGTGCCACCGCCGTGACCGGTGGGGGCCGGAAGGGCGACGTCGGCTACTTCGTCGAGCCGACAGTCCTCGTCGACACCACACCGAACATGCGGGTGGTGAAGGAAGAGATCTTCGGACCCGTCGTCACCGCGATACCGTTCGACGACATCGACGACATCGTCCGGACCGCCAACGACACCGAGTACGGTCTCGCCGCGGGCATTTGGACGTCGGATGTGTCGAAGGCCCACAACGTCGCGGCGGGCATCAAAGCCGGGACGGTGTGGATCAACAGCTACCACGTGCTCGACCCCGCCCTGCCGTTCGGCGGTTACAAGCAGTCCGGTTGGGGACGTGAGCACGGTGCGGCGGTCCTCGACGCATACACCGAGACGAAGACCGTGATCCTCAAGAAGGGATGATCCCGCACGGGCAGATGCCGCCGCTCCGACGGCGGCATCTGCCCGTTTGCCGGGATTCGTGCGGGCGCTGATCTCGATCAGTAGGGACTTCTCCGGTGGTCAGGGCAGGCTGTACGCATGGATTCACTCGAGAGCGGAGACGCGCTGGGGATACTCGCCGACGCGATGGTCGGCGAACTGACGGTCGACTCGGCCGCAGTGCGCGATGCGCTCGACCGTGTCGCTGCCGGTCCGGCCGACCGGGCGGCGTTCGCGGAGAAGGTGCGCCGGCACCAGGTCGAGCTGAGCCGTTTGCGGCGACGGGAGCGCGAACTCGGGGTGTTGTTCTCGAGTGCCCGCGAACTCGCCGAACTCCGTGACATCGACGCCCTCCTCGGACGGTTGGTGAGCCGCGCCCACGAGATGATGGGCACCGACGTCACGTACCTGTCCGAGTTCGACCCGTCGACGCGGGAACTGAACGTCCGCAAGACCGCCGGATCGGTGACACCGCAGTTCCAGCACCTCCGCGTTCCCCCGGGAATGGGGCTGGCGAGTCAGATCGCCGATTCTCGTGCCGCGCAATGGGTTCTGCGCTATCAGGACTACGCGGAAGGACCGCACGAGGAACTCATCGACGATGCGGTTGCGGCGGAGGGGATCGTGTCGATTCTCGGGGTACCGATGCTGTCGGACGGTCACGTGCTCGGTGTGCTGTTCGCCGCCACCCGCCAGGAGTACGCCTTCACGCCGGACGAGATCGCCGTGCTGTCCGCGCTCGCCGATCACGCGTCGGTGGTGCTGCAGACCGCCAGTACCCTCGAGCAGGTTCGCAGGTCCGAGGACGAGGCACGCACGGCACTCGACCGGCTTACCGACTACCTGCAGGTCCGCGACCGGTCCACTGTGGTGCACCAGGAACTCATCGAGGCCGTCCTGGTCGGGGGCGGATTCGAGCAGGTGGCAGGCACTCTCTCGACGGCACTCGGGCGGACGGTCACGATCGTCGACCGGGATCTGCACCCCGTCGCCTCCCACCCCACGCCTGCCGGGCAGGTATCGGTCCAGTTGCCGCCGGTGGTGCTCGATGCCATCACGACGAGCCGGACCACCGGCCGTTGCGTTCGCGTCGACGACCCCGTGACGCCAATCGTGGCCGCTGTCATCGCGGGCGAACTGTATTTCGGCGCAGTGCTGGTCGGGTCCGGGGACATCGAACTCGGACCGGTCGACGAGCGCACCATCGAACGTGCCGCGCAGGTCGGCGCACTGCTGGTACTGCAGCAGAACGCGGTGGCCGACACAGACCTGCGGGCCCGCGTCGAGTTGGTCGCGGACCTGCTCGACCCGGCACCCGAACGGCGCCGCGATCTGGAACGACGGGTACGCGCCCAGCGAGTCACCCTCGCCGCCCTCGACACTGTCGTGCTGATCTCGGTCCCGGCTGAGAACCGTGCCACCGCCGCCCGCGCGGCCAGCGCCTTCGTCGGCGGCCACGGCCTGGTCGGGGAACACGCGGGCGTCGTCGTGGCCGTTCTCACCACCACCGCCCCACCCGAACTCGTCGCGGAACTGCGCAACTACCTGCGCGAAACGTTGCACGGCCCGGTCCTCGCGATCACGACGCCGCGGGCGGAGTCTCCGGACACGCTCCCCGCCCGATTCGAGTCCGGGCTCCGCACCGCTCGGCTGCTGGCGGCGCTCGACACCACCGACGCGGCGGTCAGCACCGATGCGTATCTGCCGTATGCGCTGCTGTTCGACACCGACGCGCGGACGCTGAACGCGTTCATCGACGAGACCATCGGTCCGGTGCGCGCGTACGACGACAGTAAGGGCACAGACCTGCTCGCCACCTTGCGCGCATTCGTCCGCAACGAGGGCAGCCCGACGAAGACGGCGCGGGCTCTCAACTACCACACCAACACGATCTTGCAGCGCCTCCACCGACTGGAGATGCTGCTGGGGCCCGAGTGGCGGAGCGACGAACACCTGTTCCGAATCTCGGCTGCGGTCCGACTCGACGAACTACGCGGACAGTGACAGTCACACATTCCTGGAGCAAATACATGTGCGATCGATACATGTCGAAGTCGGCGGAGTGCCCATACCGTGTGAACCGAAGCACATGACAGGGTTGTCGTCGGGGCGCACCACACGTCCGGCCGCCCGTGAGTACGTGGAGGAACACAGTGCCCGTCAACAGCCGCATCCCCGGTCTGAAGGATTCCAGCGCGCAGCAGCGCCGCACGGTGGTCGCCGAGAGGACCGGCCTGTCCGACCTCGACGTCGCCGTGTTCGATCCCGAGCGGGGTCTCGGCGTCGAGCAGGCCGATCACATGATCGAGAACGTCGTCGGGGTGATGGGGATCCCGGTGGGTGTCGCGACCAACTTCACGGTCAACGGGCGTGACTACCTCGTTCCGATGGCCACCGAGGAGCCGTCCGTGGTGGCCGCGGCCAGCAACGCCGCCCGGATGGCCCGGGTGCACGGGGGCTTCCACACCTCGAGCACCGACCCGGTGATGCAGGCCCAGATCCAGATCCTCGACTGCCCCGACCCCGAGGCGTCCCGGCTGCGGGTGCTCGAGGCACGCACGGAGATCCTCGAACTGGCCAACGCCCAGGACCCGATGCTCGTGCGATTCGGCGGCGGCGCCCGCGACCTCACCGTCCGACTCGTCCCGACGCGCACCGGCGTCCACGTCGTGGTGCACATTCACGTCGACGTGCGAGATGCCATGGGCGCCAACGCCGTCAACACCATGGCCGAGGCCATCGCACCGCGACTCGCCGAGATCTCCGGCGGGCGCACCCTGCTGCGGATCCTGACGAACAAGGCGGACCTGCGCATAACCCGGGCCCGGGCCGTGTTCGACAAGGACCTGCTCGGCGGCGACGAGGTGGTCGACAACATCGTGCATGCCTCCGCGCTCGCCGAATCCGACCCCTACCGCGCCGCCACCCACAACAAGGGCATCATGAACGGCATCACCGCCGCCGTCCTGGCCACCGGCAACGACACCCGCGCCGTCGAGGCGGGCTGCCACTCGCACGCGATCGCCGCGGACGGCCGGTATGCGGCGCTCTCGCACTTCGAGAAGACCGCGGACGGTCACCTTTCCGGCACCCTCGAGGTGCCGATGGCCGTCGGACTGGTCGGCGGCGCCACCAAGGTCCACCCCGTCGCGCAGGCCGCGGTGAAGATGCTCGGCGTGTCCACCGCCTCGGAACTGGCGGACGTGATCGTCGCGGTGGGACTCGCGCAGAACCTGGGCGCCTGCCGCGCCCTGGCCGCCGAGGGCATCCAGCGCGGCCACATGAGTCTGCACGCCCGCACCATCGCCGCCTCGGCCGGCGCCACCAGCGACGAACTCGACGTCGTGGTCAAGCGGCTCATCGACGACCAGCGCATCCGGGTCGAGCACGCGGAAAAGGTGCTCGCCGACCTTCGTTCCGGACACTGACATGACCACCCCCGCGGATCTCGCACCGGTGTGGCGTCCGGCGCCCCACGAATTCGCCGATCCCTCCCTACCCTCGACGGTTCGCGTCTACGAGGTGGGACCGCGCGACGGGCTCCAGGCCGAGTCGACCCTGGTTCCCACCGCGGTCAAGGCGGAGTTCTGCCGTCGGCTCGTGTCCGCCGGGGTCCGAGCGCTCGAGGTGACGAGTTTCGTTTCCCCGAAATGGATTCCGCAGCTCGCCGACGCCGCAGCGCTCGTGGCCGAACTCGACCTCCCCGACACCGTCCGCCAGGTCGTGCTGGCCCCCAACGAGCGGGGACTGGAGCGGGCGCTCACCGCGGGCGCCCGGGAGATCGCCGTCTTCGTCAGCGCCACCGCGGCGTTCGCCCGGAAGAACCTGAACACCACCATCGCCGGGGCGCTCGACAACGCCCGGCCGGTCATCGACGGTGCGTCCGCCGAAGGCATCGGCACCCGTGGCTACATCTCGATGTGCTTCGGTGATCCGTGGGAGGGGCGGGTCGACCCCGGCCGTGTCGCCGACATCGCCGCGGAACTGACGGGCATGGGATGCTCGTCGATCTCACTCGGTGACACCATCGGCGTCGCCACCCCCGGACACGTCCGCGCCGTGCTCGACGCCGTGCAGGCCGCCGGTGTTCCGATCGACTCCATCGCAGGACACTTCCACGACACGTACGGCCAGGCGCTGTCCAACGTGCACGCCGCACTGATCGCGGGAGTCACCGAATTCGACACCGCGGCAGGAGGCCTCGGCAGATGCCCCTACGCGAAGGGTGCCACCGGGAACCTCGCCACCGAGGACCTGGTGTGGATGTTGCACGGCCTCGGCATCGACACGGGCATCGATCTCGACGCACTGACCGACACCTCCCGCTGGATGGCCGGACACATCGGCCATCCCAGCCCGTCGCGGGTGGCGACCGCACTGACCGCCGCCCGCTCCTAGCGCACGACACCCCTCACACGGAAGTACAGACGATGTCCATCGAAAGCCAGCCCGCACCGCAGGCTCCCCCGCCCACCGACGATCAGACTCGGCCTCGTTATCTCGAGGTGTGGGGCGACACGGTGGCCGGGCGAGATCTCGCCGCCTCCGTCGTCATCGGTATCGTCGTGAGCGTCTGCGCGCTCCTCGGCGCGACCGCACTCTTCAACTCCTTCGTCACGGATTCGTCTCTGGCAGAGGCATATGCACTTCTGGTCGGGATCGCCGCCTGCCTCGTCGCGGGCGTCGTCAGCGGGAAGTTGTTCCGCCCCAAGCGGAACATCGCCGTCGACTCGTCCGAGGGCGACACGGTCGGCGACGTCATCCGGGTTCTGCAGGAAGAGCGCCAGGGGCTGGGGTCGGTCAGCGACCTGCCCGCACAGACGGTCCGGGAGTTGAAGGAACTCGACCTCTACGACCGGTTCGTCGAGGCGGAGACGCAGACGCCCGAGACGGGCGGACGATCATGAGCGTGCTGTTCACCAACGACGTCCTGATCGCGATCGCGCTCGGCGTCATCGGCGCCGTCGTGTTTTCCCTGATCGGGCTGGTGTCCGGGACCGACGAGACGGCCACCATCGCCCCGCTGACCCTGCTGGTCATCCTGCTCGGCGCCCCGCCCGCGGCGGTGTTCACCTTCTTCCTCGCCGGCGCCGTCGCCAAGCACATGACCCACGCGGTGCCCACCACGTTGCTCGGCATCCCCGGCGACACGATGGCCGTTCCGCTGATGCGTGAGGCGCGGTTGCTGCGCAGCCTCGGTGTGCCGCACATCGCCCTGCGTAAGGCGATCTCGGGTGCGATCATCTCCGCGTTCATCGCCGTCCCGGTGGCGGTGCTGTTCGCCACCCTGCTCGCACCGGTCGCCGACACCGTCCAGTCGGTGGCACCGTGGTTGTTCCTCGTCGCCGCCGTCGCGATCGCCTACACGTCGCCGGGCAAGTGGTCCGGGGTGGCCGCGCTCGTGCCGTTCGTCGTGCTCATCCTCGCCCTCAAGTCGCTGACGCAGAGCTACGACATCTCCCTGAACATCAGCTACTTCCTCGGCATCGCGGTCGGCCCCCTCATCGCGGACCTGTTCCTCGTGCTCGGTGCGCCGGGACGCAAGGACATGGCCCGCACCGAACCGGCGACGGTGTGGCTCGCCCCGGAGATCAAGGGGTGGAAGGGATACTTCCCGAACCCCTTCCGGATGCTCGACAGCAGACAGACCGCACAGGTCGCGGCGACCGCGACCGTCTCGAGCGCCACGTTCGTCTTCAGCCCGGTCGCGATGACCGTGCTCATGGGTGAGGTCGTCGGCTCACGGGTCAAGCAGGGCTACCACCGGCTGACGTCGGTGATCGCCGCCCGCAACGGAACCACCGAATCCACCTACATCGCCGAGGCGCTCATTCCACTCATCGCGTTCGGTCTGCCGCTGAGCCCGGTCGCCGCAGGGCCGGCCGCACCCCTGTTCAACGCGCCACCGGTCTTCACCACCGACGACGGCACCGGGCAGATCCGCAACCTGTCCACGGCACTGACGAACTGGGAGTTCCTGCTCTACGGTCTCGGCGCAGTGGTGATCGCCGCGATCATCGCGTACCCGTTCGCGATGAACTTCGCCCACCGCGCGGCCACGCTCGTCGTCCGGTACGTCAGCCACGAGGCGATCATCGCCACGTTCACCGGCCTGGTCGTCGTCATCAGCATCTGGGAGGGCGGCATCCTCGGCCTCGCCGTCACCCTCACCGTCGGACTCGTCGGCGGTCTGCTGTCGCGGGCGTTCAAGATCCACGCCGGCGTCCTGTTCATGGGGTATTACGTGGCAGTCCTCAGCGTCCCCGCCATCCTCGCACTCTGACCGCGCCGACTACGCGGTGACCAGGTCGATGGCGACGGCCGATCCCTGCGGATTGACGACCGCGTCGAGGATGGTCTTCTGCGTCTGGGTCAGATGCTCGGTACAGGCCGCGGCCGCCGCCGGTCCGTCGCCGGCGAGGATCGCACGGCACATCGACAGGTGCTCCGCCAGCGAGACGTCCAGACGGTCCGGGTGGGAGTGGGCTATGTTGCGGAGCCTCTCGGTGTGCGGCCGGAGTTCGGCGATCGATCGGGCGAGTTGCGAATTCCGGGTGTGCGCGATCACGGCCTGGTCGAAGGTCTCCGTGAGTGCGTAGAAGCGATCCCGCCGGGATTCGGACGGGGTCTCCTCGGAGATCGCCTCGAGTGCCGCCGCTACCTCGTCGAATTGCTGCCGGGCCGCGGTGTCCCGGGTGACGGCCTCGGCGACCATCCGCGCCGCGGCCGCCTCGAGCAGGATGCGTAGCTCGAACAGGTCCCGAACGCTCTTGATCGAGATGGGAGCGACCCGCGCGCCCTGCCGGTCGATGAGGGAGACCAGCCCCTCCCCCTCGAGGCGAAGGAAGGCCTGGCGAACCGGGGTGCGCGACGCCGAGAACCGCGTGCCCACGTCGATGGCGCTCAGCGACTGACCCGGGGACAGGGTCCCGGTCAAGATGTCCTGCTTGAGCTGCTCGTATACCTGTTCGCTCTTGCTCTCGCCCGCCATGCATACATCCTAACGTTCGCAGTGGTATGAGCTACGGTATACACTAATGCGCACCATAGAACAGGGACAGCATCCCGGAGTAGGCGTCAACACGTGAACGACGTGCACACCACCGAACGATCCGTGCCGACGCGCGCGTCCGACCTGCGCAGTCGCGGACTCCGTTGGGCTGCACTGATCGCACTTTCGGTCGGCGGCTTGGCCCTCGGTGAGAGCGTCGGACTGACGGCGGCGGGTCTCTTCTCGGCCCTGATCGTCGCGGCGACCCTGGCCGTCACCGGACGGGGCCCGTCCCGAGTGCCCCGGCCGCTGGGAAAGCTTGCGCAGGGTGTGCTGGCGAGCGCAGTCGGACTGATGGTGCACCGGGACACGATCGCCGCCCTGGGCTCGATGTGGGTGCCGGTGGTCTCGATCGCGGCCGCGACCCTGGTGCTCAGCGTGGCGGCCGGAGCACTCCTCGCGCTGCATCGTGACGTGGACGCGGTGACGGGATCCCTCGCCATGACCGCGGGCGGCGCCACCGGACTCGTCGCGATGGCCCGCGAACTCGGCGGCGACGACCGCATCGTCGCCGTGGTGCAGTACCTGAGGGTGGCGCTCGTCGTCGTGTCGATGCCGATGATCGTCACGTTCGGCTTCCGCGCCGATACCGGTGCGGAGACCGTGACGACCACCGATGGCGGCGGGTCCGAATGGTATGTAAGCCTGCCGGTCCTGGCACTGTTCATCGTGGGCGGAACCGCCGTCGCGTCACTCGTTCGACTGCCCGCACCCGCGACGCTGGGTCCGCTGGCCGTGAGTGCCGGGGTCGAACTCGGGGGCTGGAGCGACGCGGTCACCGTCCCGCCGATGCTGATGACCGCCGCGTTGATCCTCATCGGCTGGCAGGCCGGGCTTGCGTTCGATCGGGCGATCGGACGAATCCTGCCGTACGCCGCGCTGCTCACCCTGCTGGTCGGGGCGGCCTGCGCCGGCCTGGGCGTCCTACTCTCCCACCTCACCGGCGCAAGCCTGCTCGAGGCCTATCTCGCCACCACGCCCGGGGGTCTGGCTGCGGTGCTGGCCGTATCGGCATCCACCGCCTCGAACGTCACGTTCGTCGCGGCCGCTCAGGTGTTGCGCCTGGTCATCATGCTCGTCACCACCCCGCTCATGGCGAAGGCGTTTGCCCACTTCAGTTCTCGGCGCCGCCGAGCGTAGCGGAAATCCTCTCCGGACGGCACGGTCCGGTCGCGTCCGGGCCGTCTCGACCGGAGAGGAGTCCCGCCCACCCCGAGTTTCGTTGCAGTGTCTCCGAACTCGGGGTGCGTCGGGAATTGGGGTCCTCGAATGTCGGCGCATGGCATCTACCTCCGATTCTTGTGAGCAGCTACCGGGCTGCAGGGTGGGCCGGTGTGGGGTGGGTCAGCCGTAGACCCTCGCGACAAAGGCGTTGAGATTGTCGCGGACCCGCTCGATTCTCTCCTCGGGCTCGAGATCCTCGCGGTACTGCCTGCCGAGTGCGGGCGATTTCTTCCGGCGCGCGTAGAGCGAGCAGGCGAGATCGGCGCACATGTACGTGCCGATCGAGTTGCCCCGGCGTCCGGATTCACCCGATTTGCGCGCGGTCATCAGCGAGACGCCGCCATTGGCGTGCGTCGTCATGCAGACCGTGCACATTTGCGCCCGGCGGTAACCGCCCGTTTCGTAGCGCAACGCGACGCCGACGAGACCGCCGTCCCGCGGTACGACGACATAACAGCGGCCGGGAAACGACGGGTCGCTCCAGCCGAGGAAGTCGAGGTCGTCCCAGGGCCGATCGTCCAGGTCACGAGGGACGGGTAGGCGCTTGGCGTCGCCTTTGGAGCAGTTGATGAACGACGACCTGATGTCACGTTCGGTGACGGGTTCCATGACGAGATGAACTCCTTCTGTCGACGGGTTGACAAAGCCACGTGACAATACGGACAGCAGCGAGGTCGAGCAACGGATTTTCGACGGTCCACGTTTCGAAGGACTGGCCCGCCCGCGCAGGCAACGAGAACCATATTCAGAAAAACCCACACACGGTCGAGTAATTCTTCCAATAACGGGGGAAAGGTATGTTTCTGACATTGAATGTGGAACACTGGTCTGATCGGAACCCAAGCCGAGAACGCTGTAACCACGGCACTCTTCACGGCAGCGCATGGACGTGCGGCCGGGACGAGAGCGCAACCTGAGTGACGCCGTGGTCCGTGCGAATCGGCGGGTGCGGGGCCGGGGTGGGAGAACAGCATGGTGACGAATTCGGACGCCGCGCACACGTCGAGGCGCGAGGCCGAAACAGGGTCTGTACCGGGCCGGGACCGGGAGCGACCACCGACCGTCTCTCTGTGCATTCCTGCCTATCAGGCGGAGCGTCATCTGCAGACAACGCTCGACAGCGTTCTGGCGCAGACCTTCACCGACCTGGAAATCGTGATCGTCGACAACCACAGTTCGGACGGCACCCCCGACATCCTGGAGAACCTCCACGACGACCGTGTCCGGATCATCCGGAACGAGGCGACGGTGCCGATGGTGGACAATTTCAATCTCGCGATACGCGAGAGCCGAGGACGATTCGTCAAACTGATCTGCGCCGACGACACCATCGAGCCCGATTGCGTCGCAACACAAGCCGCTGTGCTCGCGGCGGACGACGGCGTGGCGCTCGTATCCGTGCGGACCGATTTCATCGACGACGAGGGCACGCTGCTCCGGCCGGCACGGGGGCTCGGGGGAATCGTCGGGCGCAATTCGGGACAAACTGTGGTCCGGCGAATCGTCCGGAGTGGAAGCAACCCCATCGGGCCCCCGGTGGCCGGGATGTTCCGCCGGGTCGATTTCGATCGGTGCGGCGGGTTCCGGGGCGAGCTTCTCTTTCCGATGGAGCTCGACCTGTGGTCGCGACTCGTTCGAAAAGGCGACTTCGTCGGTGTGCCGCGCACGCTGGCATCGTTCCGGATCGGCAGCGATTCGAATACCGCATTGACCTCGGCACGTTCGCAACTCGCCCAGCAGCTCGAGTTCACGAGTCGATTGATCCACGATCCCGAATGGCAGATCCCCCTGTCCGACCGAGTACTCGGCCGGATCAATTCGTACGACATGCAGATGCGGCGAAGTCTGCTGTTCGCACTCAGCGCGCTCCGTGCATCGAGACGCCGGCGTGCACTCGGATCGGAGAAGGGCCGGGAACGGCCGGGGTGAATCCGTCTGGACACGAACAGATCGCCGCAACGAACAGATCACCGCAACGAACAGCCTCCGGACCCCCGCACTCGTCCGGAGTGAACCCAGACATCAGCAGGACGCGGGCACTCGACAGCCCCTATGACGCAACGGACGTGAAGGCGATGGATGCACACGTGACCGAGATACACCCCAACGACAATCCGAGGAAAACCACGCCGAGACCGACCGTGTCGGTGGTGATGCCGGCACTGAACGAAGCGAAAAATCTACCGTTCGTCGCGGCCCGGATGCCGACCGGCATCGACGAGCTCGTGTTCGTCGACGGCAATTCCGTCGACGACACCGTCGCCGTCGCGCGACGGTTGTGGCCCGGCGCGAAGATCCTGACGCAGACCCGTAAGGGTAAGGGCAATGCGCTGGCCTGCGGTTTCCTACACGCCACGTCCGACATCGTGGTGATGATCGACGCCGACGGATCCACCGACCCCGCCGAGATCCCGGCGTTCGTCGACGCGCTGGTCCGCGGCGCAGACTTCGCGAAGGGAAGCCGGTTCATCGCCGGCGGTGGAAGCGCCGACATCACGTTCACCCGCCGTCTGGGCAATCGGATGCTGAATTCCTTCGTCAACATGGAATTCGCTGTCGCGTTCACCGACCTCTGCTACGGCTACAACGCGTTCTGGCGGCGGCACGTCAGTGTGATGTCACTGCCCGCGACGGACCGCCCCGACGCCCACTGGGGTGACGGCTTCGAGATCGAGACGCTGATCAACGTCCGGATGGCGACATCCGGCCTCGGCATCGTCGAGATACCGAGCTTCGAGCGGCGGCGGATCAGTGGCAAGAGCAATCTCAACGTGGTGCGCGACGGTTTCCGGGTGCTGCGGACCGTCCGGATGGAACACCGCAACGGCACGAAGATGACTGCGAAGTCGATCGAGCGGCCCACTTCGCTCACCCGCCGATCCGTCTACTCGTGGCGGTCCCGCGATCGCGGTGATTACGTTGCCCGATGAGGTCCCGGCCACCGGGCATTCAGTCCTGGACGCGACCGACGAATTCGATACGGGCCCAGCCGAATCCCTCTCGGTCGTCATCTGCGCCTACACCACTCGGCGTTGGTTCGACCTGTGCCGGTCGGTGGAGTCGGTGCTGTCGCAGGACGGGCCCGATCCCGAACTCATCCTGGTGATCGATCATTGCGACGAGCTGTATGTGCGTGCGTGCAACCGATTCCGTGAGGACGAGCGGGTGACGGTCCTGGCGAACGCGGATACCCGGGGACTGTCCGGGGCACGCAACACCGGTGTCCGAGCCGCCCACGGCGACGTGGTCGCGTTCGTCGACGACGATGCCCGCGCCGAGCCGGGGTGGACGCAGGCCCTCATACATCATTACCGGAATCGCGGAATTGCCGGCGTGGGCGGGTATGCGGTCCCGAGCTGGTCCGGGGTTCGTCCCCCGTGGCTGCCGGAGGAGTTCGACTGGGTGGTCGGCTGCAGCTACGTCGGCCAGCCGACGCGGGTCGCGCCCGTCCGCAACCCCATCGGCTGCAACATGTCGATGCGCCGCTCGGTTCTGTACGCCGTCGGCGGATTCAGATCCGAAGTGGGCCGCGTCGGCTCCGTTCCCGTCGGCGGTGAGGAGACCGAACTCTGTATCCGCATCCGGGCGAACCGGACTTCCAACCAGATCCTGTTCGATCCGGACATGCGGGTACAGCACCATGTGTCGGCGGACCGGGCCACCCTGCGGTATTTCGTGCGGAGATGCCATCACGAAGGACTGTCGAAGGCTGTCGTCGCGGAACTGACCACCGCATCTGATGCGCTGAGCAGCGAACGCACCTACACCCTGCATGTCCTACCGCGAGCGGTGCTGCGTGAAGGCCTCTCGATGCGGCGAGACGGACTCGCGCGGGCAGCGGTCGTGCTGTTGGGCCTGGCGGTCACGACCGCCGGATACCTTCAGGGCAGGGCCGCCATCCGGCTGCACACCGGGAGGTCCTGATGGATCCCGCCGCACCCGCTCTCACTCTCCGCCCCGCCCTGGACAGTCCCGAGCGGCCGGACTGGGACGGTGCGGTGTGGATAGGCGAAGTGTGGGTCGGCGCGATCGAGGACGCCGACCGGGCCGGGCGTGCGGCGGGAATTCCGGTCCGCTGCCGGTTGGCGGGCGCGGAGGGCTACGGCCGGGCGCGACTGCTCGTCCGCGCCGACGGACGCCCGCTCGGGTTCGTCGAGATCGAGGTGTCGGAGAGTTCCGTGAATTTCGGCGAGCTCAGGCGCCGAGTCGCGGGACTGCGGGTCACCGAGCCGGACCGCCCTGTGCGGGCCGGTCCGGCTCGCGTGGCCGAGGGCAATGCCGTGCCGGTGACGGTCGTCGTATGCACCCGCGACCGGGTGTCGATGCTGCGAGCGGCCCTCCGATCCGTCCTCGCGGTGGACTATCCGTCGTTCGACGTACTCGTCGTCGACAACGCCCCCAGAACCGACGCCACCCGGCAGTACGTCCTCGGTCTCGCGGATCCGAGGGTGCGCCTGATCCGTGAGCCTCTCCCGGGGCTGTCCCGGGCACGCAACACCGGACTGTCGGCGGCCACCGGCGACATCGTCGCGTACACCGACGACGACGTGGTCGTCGATCGGCACTGGCTCTCGGCGCTGGTCGACGGTTTCGGCCGGGGCCCGTCGGTGTCGTGCGTATCCGGGATGGTGCCTGCCGGTGAGATCCGGACACCGGCGCAGGCCTACTTCGATCGGCGGGTCGGCTGGTCGGACTCCACCGATGCCCGCGTCTTCGACTGGGCGAAACCACCCGCCGACGTTCCCCTGTTTCCCTTCACCGTTCGCTGTTACGGCACGGGCGCCAACTTCGCGGTGGAGCGCGACGTGGTTCGCCGCCTCGGCGGTTTCGACGAGGCGCTCGGCGCGGGCGCTCCGACGGGCGGGGGCGAGGACATCGACATGTTCTTCCGGATTCTGCGCTCGGGGCGCCAGCTCGTTCACGACCCGGCGGCGATCGTGTGGCACCGGCACCGCGACGACAGCGAAGGCCTTCTCGTCCAGTCCCGCGGCTACGGACTCGGACTCGGAGCGTGGCTCGCGAAGATCGCGGGCGATCCCGAGATGGCCACGCTCGCGGCGACGACAGCGGCCCGCCGCGGCGGCGCGCTCGTCCGCCACCTCCGTGCCTCGTCGAAGGAGACGGCTCCACCGGCGGATCTCGCGGAACTCCTGCCGGCGGGCCTCGGCTCTACCACCGTCCGATCGATCATGAAGGGCCCCTGGGCCTATCGGTCGGCGCGTCGGGAAGGCCGGTCGCCTGCGCCGCTGCGGAAACGGACCCCGCAACAGCCGACTGCGGTCCCCCACCATCCGATGGTCGAGCCGTGACTCCCGGCATTCCACGTATCGAGGCGAGCCGGGTCGACTCCGAGCACCCGGCCGAGCGGAACCTGCGCCTCAACACCAACTCCCTGATTCTCGCCAACGTCCTGGCGGGGGTGCTCGGACTCGCCTTCTGGGCCGCGGCCGCCCGGCTGTTCCCCGCCCACGAAGTGGGGGTGGCCTCGGCACTGATCACGTCCGCCGTGATGCTGTCGACCTTGTCGATACTCAGCATCGACACGATGTACGAGCGGTTCCTGCCGTTGGCGGGCACCCACACCGGAGCTCTGCTCAAGCACGGCTTCCTCCTGGTTTCCGCCACGTCCCTGCTGTCGGGGACGGCGCTGGTGGTGTTCGGTCCCCGCGACCCACTGTTCGAATCCGGCTGGGCGATGGTCTGTTTCCCCGTCTTCGTGATGGTTCTCGGAGTGTTCACGCTGCAGGACAAGGCCACCGCCGGACTCGGGGTGGCGCGGTGGTCGGCCGCGAAGAACTCGTTCCATGCGGCGGCAAAACTCATCGTGCTGCTCGCATTGGCCGGCACCGACGTGGCCGTGTCCATCGTCTCCGCGTGGGGTGCGACCGCGGCGGCGGCGGCAGCGTGCATTCTGGTTGCGCTGCACCGACGATCCCGCTCCCACCCCCGGTTCCTCGCGGCACCGAACCTGCCGCCGCGCCGTGAACTGTGGTCGTACTTCGGGTCGTCCTTCGGCATCACGGCGCTGTGGGCGATCGGGCCTCTCGTGGTGCCGCTGATCGTGGTCACGCAGGTCGGCGCCGAGGCGAATGCGTACTTCGCGATCGCGTGGGCGATGATCAGCGCGTTGTATCTGATGGTGCACCTGGTGGTCAGCCCGTACGTCGCGGAAGTCGCCGCCCACCCGGGCAGGGTCGCGTCGCTGTCCCGCCGACTGGTGCGCACCCTCGCCGTGGTGGCGTGTGCCGGCGGGGTGGGACTGGTGGTCGTCGGCCCCCTCCTCCTCGGGGTCGTCGGCGCCGAGTACCGGACACACAGCACCGGTCTGCTCTACCTCGCCGGCGTGTTCATTCCCCTGTCCGTGGTGGGCGCCGTCTACGAGGGACTGGCGCGGGTGCACCGCAGGCTGACGTTGGCACTGGTCGTCCGCGGCCTCTCCACGTTGATCATCGTCGCCGGCTCCCTGATCGGCACCCGGGCGATCGGTGTCGTCGGCGTCGGCTGGGCTTACCTTGCCGCCGAGGCGGTGTCGGCGCTGGTTCTGATCGGCCCGGTGATCCTCTGGCTTCGGCGGGCCCCACACGAAGGCGGGTACGACGAGGTTCCCGCAGACGATCCGGGAGGTGAGCGAGTTGAGTAGACGATCGTGGGTTCGAGCGGCCCGTGCGTCGCTGATCGGCGTGAGCGCCGTGCTGATCGCGCAGGCGGCGGCTCCGCCCACCGACCTTGCAGTGCAGTCGGTCTCGTCGTACCAGAAGCAGCAGGCTCTCATGTTCGACGACTTCAACGGCCCCGCCTGGACGCCACCGAACCCTCAGTGGTGGTCGTACGACACGGGCGGCGGCGGCTGGGGCAACGGCGAGTCCCAGACCTACACGTCCGCAACCTCTAACGTCCGACTGGACGGTGCCGGGCACCTGGTGATCGAGGCCCGTAACGACGGCGGTGAATACACGTCCGCCCGCGTGACGACGCAGGGACGCACGTCCCTCCTCTACGGTCGCGCCGAGGCTCGTGCCAAGCTCCCCCGCGGAGCGGGAATGCACCCGGCCTTCTGGCTTCTCGGCACGGACCTCGGCGTCGTCGGCTGGCCGGACAGCGGCGAGATCGACGTGGTCGAGACGATCAGCGGTGCCGGCCAGCTGTACAGCAGCGTGATCGGGCCGAGGACGACCGGCGGCGACTGGCAGGCCGGCCCGACCACCGACGTGGCGAACACCTTCGTGGACGATTTCCACACGTACTGGGTGGAGAAGGCCCCCGGCAGGGTGACGTTCGGGGTGGACGGCCAGATCACCGGCGCCGTCACCGCGGCCGGCCTCCCGCCGGACGAACGGTGGGTGTTCGACAAGCCCTTCTTCCTCCTGCTCAACGTGGCCGTCGGCGGAGAATGGCCCGGCCCTCCCGACAGCAGCACGCCGTTCCCGGCCGCGATGGTCGTCGACTGGGTACGTGTTACCGGTGACTAGGTCCGCGCCTCAGCTCGACGTACCCCGGCCCGCGGCAGTCGCGACCACGACCGACGCAGTGGAGTCCGGTCGGTACGACAGCCTCGCCCTGATGTCGGCGGCGGTCGGTGCGCTCGCACTGGCTCCGCTGTCACCGGAATTGCGCGCGATCCTGCTCGCGACGTTCGTCCTCACGGGGCCGGGACTGGCCGTGGTGACATGGATGCGGCTCCAGGCGCCCGCCGTCGCCGCCGCGATACCCGTGACCGGTCTGTCGATGATGACGGGTTTCACCGCGGTCCTCGGGTGGGCGAATCGCTGGGTTCCCGTTCCGTTCCTGCTGACCCTCGTCGCCGGCGTCGCCCTCTCGGCCGTTCTCCACGCGCGGCACTCGGGAGGACTCGCCACTCTCGTCCCGGCCATTCCCCGGTCAACTGCAGTGCGCGGCAACGCACCCCTGCTCTGGACGCTGGCGATGCTGGGAGCCTGGCTGGCCGTCCTGCCGGGGTTGATCGACGTGCCCTACTCCGAGTTCGGCCTGCTGGCCGTCGGCACCGGGCCGGGACTCGTCCTCGTCGTCGCATCGCTGGTCGGGGCGTTCGTCTGGGCGCTGCGGAGGAACCACTTCGTCACCGCCGCGTCGATCATCGGCGCCGTGATCGTCGTCCAGCGTGCGACCGTCAGCCTGATCACCGAAGCACCGATCTACACCTGGACGTACAAGCACATCGGCGTCGTCGACTATCTCCAGCAGCATCAGACGCTTCCGCCACGCGGTATCGACGTGTACGGCGAATGGCCTGCCTTCTTCACGGCATTCGCGTGGTTCGGCGAGATCACGTCCGTCGATTCACTGCTGGTCGCACAATGGTTCGCCCCGGTGATCCATGCCCTGCTGGCGTTACTCGTCGGCGCCCTGGCGATGTTGCTGGGGCTGGGAATCCGGCATGCGCTCGCCGCGGCGATGATCGTCGAACTGGTGAACTGGGTCGGGCAGGACTACTTCGCCCCCCAGGCGTTCGCACTGCTCATGGCGGTCGGGATCCTGGCGCTGCTCATCGCCTCCCGGACCTCCCACCATGCGGGGTACATCGCTCTTCTTGCGTTCGCCGCCCTCATCCCGACGCATCAGCTCACGCCGTACTGGCTGCTCGGGGTCATCATGGCGCTGGTCGTGACTCGGCAGATCCGGCCGTGGTGGCTCCCTATCCCGTATCTCGCGATGCTCGTCGGCTATCTCGTGCCGCGCATGTACGTCGTGCTCCCGCACGGATTGTTCTCGGGCGCCAACCCCGTGGCCAACGGATCCAGCAACGTCGAGTACGCGGGTTCCCTCGGCAAGCTCGTCACGTCCACGGTGTGCCGGGGACTGTCCGCCGCGGTGATCGTGCTCGCCGTCGTCGGGATCATCGTGTGGTGGCGTCAGGGCCGGCCGTTCCTCGCACCGGTGATCATCGCCTTCAGCTCGTTCTCCCTGCTCTTTCTGCAGAACTACGGCGGCGAGGCCATCTTCCGGGTGTACCTGTATGCACTACCCGGGTGCGCGATCCTGATCGCTCCCCTGTTCGTCGCTGCGATCACCCGCACCGGTCGTCATGTCGCGCTCCGACGGGCGACCGCGTTGGTTGCTGCGGTCGCCCTCAGCGGCGCGGCCGTCGCCGGGCTGCAAGGCTATTACGGTCTGTGGTCGCTCGTCGTGGAGTATCGGTCCCAGGTCACCCTTTTCGACGACTTGACCGCAGACATCCACGGCCCCGCCATGATCACCAGCCTGGATTCGGCGGGATTCCCCAGCCGCGCCACCGCCGACTACGCCGATCTGGCCAAGCACGATCAGGACTTCGACACGCCGATCGTCGACCGCTGGCCGGAGTTCCCGAAGGATTTTCCCGATGCCCGCCAGTTCGAGGACATCACACTGGTTGCGGAATCGAGCAGTGCAGAAACCTTTTTCGTGTTCACGACGCAGGCACTAGACGCCATCGACTACTACCGGTACTTCACTCCGGAGGCGGTAGCGAGATTCGAGAGTCAGTTCCGGCACAGCCCGCAGTGGTCGATCCGGCTGCAGGACGACCACACGATCGTCTATCAATTCGACCGCACCGGTTCGGGTGCCGTCAGTACCGGCGGCTGACAAACCAGAAACGAGTTTCGAGAACAAATAGTTCGTTTATAACGGGGAAGAGGTTTGTTTTAATCCCCAAATGTGGAAGACTGGTCTGATCGGAACCTGAGCCGGCACCGTCGCCTTCGAGGCGAGTCGGCCGGTGGGGGCCGGGGCGGGAGATCAACACGATGGCGAATTCGGATGCCGCGCTCACAGCGAAGCGCGAGACCCTGATGATTGCGGGCCAGTCCGCGCCACAGCACACCAGGCGGACGGCGATGCCGTCGAGCGACATTCGACGCGGCCTCCGACAGTTACCGAGTATCGACAAGATGTGAGGACAGACCCATGGCATTCGTTATTTCCACCGAGTCCGATGTCACGGACGAGGCCCGACGCGAGCGAATCTTCTCGGGCGAGGTGTTCTGCTTCCCGCCTCGCGACTCGATCCGCGCTTTCAGTGAATTCGCCTGGGAGTTGATCGAAGCCGCCTTCGGTGCGCACAATCCGCTGACCGCGCACGACGACCTTCCGGTCGAGGAATACGTGCGCATCCTCGGGCCACTGAAGACCGGCTTCACCCACCATCCCCATTCCAAGGAACTCCTGCGCAATGTCCTCGTGGACCTCGGGGCCGACATCACCCGGACGTACTTCGACGTGCCCAAACTGCGCGCCGTGCCCCCGGCCTCCTATCTCACCGCGGGTCTGGGATACAACTACACGCCGCACCGCGACACCTGGTACTCCTCACCGCAGTGTCAGAACAACTGGTGGGCACCGATTCTCGGGGTGACCGACAAGAGCTGCATGGCGTTCCATCCCGAATACTGGCAGCGGCCGACCGACAATTCGAGCGCCGAGTTCGACGCCTACGAATGGAATCGATCCTCCCGCCGCGACGCCGCGCTCTACATCAAGGAGGACCCGCGACCGCACCCGCGGCTCAGCGGACAGGATCCCGGCAGCGAAGTCCGGATCGTCGGCGAGGTCGGATCGATCCTGTCGTTCTCCGGCGCCCAACTACACGCAACGGTGCCGAACACGACCGGTCAGGCCCGATTCAGTTTCGATTTCCGCACGATCAGCCTCGACGATCTGATCGCGAAAGCGGGCCCCTCGAACGTCGATTCCCATTCGACCGGCACCTCCGTCCGCGACTACCTGCGCGCCGACACCTACGACCGGGTGCCCGAGGAGATCGTTGCGCAGTACGACCAGGGCGGCAGCACCGACGGCGTCCTCGTGTTCGACCCGTCCGTACTCGAAGTCACGTAGAACGATCACCGAGGAGCCGGTGGAATGACCGACAGCACATCATCACCCATGAGAATTCTGGTCACCGGACACCTGGGCTACCTGGGCGTCGAGATGACTCCGCTGCTCGTCCGCCTCGGACACGAGGTCGTCGGCCTCGACACCGGCTACTTCGACGGTTGCGACTTCCTCGCGCCTCCCGATCCGCTACCGATGCTGGATATCGACGTCCGGGACGTCACCCCGACGGACCTCGAAGGCTTCGACGCCGTCGTCCACCTCGCCGCACTGTCGAACGATCCACTGTCCGACATCGATCCGAGCCTGACGTACGACATCAACCTCGCCGCATCCGTCCGGCTCGCGAAGGCGGCAAAGGCGGCCGGCGTCGGCCGGTTCGTGTTCTCGTCCTCGTGCAGCCTGTACGGCGCGGGCAGCGATCTCGAGCTGGACGAAGGGGCAGCCTTCAACCCCGTGACGCCGTACGGGGAATCGAAGGTGCGAGTCGAGCAGGTATTGTCCCGGCTCGCGGACGACGACTTCTCACCCGTGTATCTGCGGAACGCCACGGCGTACGGCTTCTCACGCCGCCTGCGTGCGGACGTCGTCGTCAACAACCTGCTCGGGCACGCGGTGACCACAGGCAAGGTGCTGCTGCAGAGCGACGGCACCCCGTGGCGGCCCCTCGTCCACGTCCTCGACATCGCACACGCATTCGCTCAGGTACTTGCAGCGCCGAGACAGGTCGTCCACGATCAGGCTTTCAACGTCGGGCGGGTCGGCGAGAACTATCAGGTGCTCGACATCGCGCGACTCGTCGCCGACGTCGTGCCCGATTGCGTTGTCGGACATTCCGAAGGTGCCACGTCCGACATCCGTGACTACCGCGTCGACTTCTCCAAGATCGAGAGAGAGCTGCCGGGTTACCGCCCCCAGTGGACCCTGCGCCAGGGAATCGAGGAGTTGTGGGTGGCGTACTCCGATGGCGGCATGACCGCGGAGCATTTCGAGGGACCGCGTTTCTTCCGGCTGAGGACCATCCAGCAGCACCTCGACCGGGGCCGGCTCGACAGCGACCTGCGCTGGTCAGCAACATGATCGGGCCGAGGACGGTCCCGGACGTCGAAGAGCGAGCGGCACTGCACGAGCGGGACCGAATCCCCGTTGCCGGGCCGTGGGTGACGGACCTCGAGGTCCGGTACGTCGCCGAGGCCGCGGCGAACGACTGGTACACCCACGCCGGCGAATCGGTCGGCCTCTTCGAGCGCGAGTTCGCCGACTACCTCGGAACCGAGTTCGCCGCGGCCGTGCCGCACTGCACCTCCGCGCTGCATCTCGCGATGCTCGCTCTCGGCCTGGGCCCCGGCGACGAGGTGATCGTGCCGGAATCGACGTGGGTGGCGACGGCCGCCCCCGTCACCTACGTCGGCGCGACCCCCGTCTTCACCGACATCGACGCCGAGACCTGGTGCCTGTCACCCGATTCGCTCGCGCGGTGTATCACCTCCCGGACCGCGGCCATCGTCACTGTCGACCTGTACGGCGGAATACCGGACATGGCGGCCGTCCGGTCCGTCGCGGCCGGCATTCCCATCATCGAGGATGCCGCCCAGGCCATCGGCGGAAAGCTGAACGGTCGCTTCGCCGGCGCGCTGGGCGACATCGGAACCTTCAGCTTCCACGGCACGAAGACGTTGACGACCGGTGAGGGCGGAATGGTCGTGACGGATCGGAGCGACCTCGCGGAACGGATCCAACGGTTACGCGATCACGGTCGCACTCCGGCGGACCACCGGTTCTTCACCACCGAGGAGCTGGGTTTCAAATACAAGATGAGCAGTCTGCAGGCCGCCTTCGGACGGGCCCAGCTGGCCCGCATCGACGAACTCCTGGACAAGAAGCGGCAGATCTTCGAATGGTACGAAGAGCGTCTCGCGGACGTTCCCGGACTGGAGCTGAACCACCGGCGGAACGGCCTCACGAACACGTTCTGGATGGTCACCGCCGTTCTCCACCCCGACTACCGTCTGCGTGCCCGCCGGATGATGGAGCTGTTCGATCTGCACTCGGTGGACACCCGCCCCTTCCTGCCTCCCCTGAGTTCACTGCCCGCGTTCGCGGGATATCACACGGCGGCGACAGCGGCGCGTCGAAACAAGACCGCCTACGACATCGCCTTGCGCTCGATCAATCTGCCGTCGGCACTCATGCTGACCGAAGCGCAGGTCGACCGGGTGTGCGACGTACTACACACCATTCTTCGACCAGGTAAGGAACTCTCATGAAGGCCGTCATTCTCGCCGGTGGACGCGGCACTCGAATCAGCGAGGAGTCGCAGAGCCGGCCCAAGCCCATGGTCGAGATCGGTGGGCGACCGATCCTCTGGCACATCATGAAGATCTACGGCGAAGCAGGCGTCACCGAATTCATCATCCTGCTCGGCTACAAGGGCTACATGATCAAGGAGTACTTCGCCAACTACTTCCTGCACATGTCCGACGTGACGATCGACCTGGCCACCGACACGACCAAGACGCTCTCGTCCAAGACCGAACCGTGGACCGTCACACTGCTCGACACGGGCGCCTCGACCATGACCGGTGGGCGCCTGCTGCGGGCCAAGGAGCACATCGGCGACGACGTCTTCTCGTTCACGTACGGCGACGGCGTCACCGACGTGGACATTCGCCGGGTCGCCGAGTTCCATCGGCAGTCCGGTTCGATCGCGACGGTCACCGCCGTGCAACCGCCCGGCCGCTACGGCGCACTGCGGATGGAGGAAGACCGGGTGCAGTTCGAGGAGAAGCCGCGTGGCAGCAGCGGCTGGGTCAACGGCGGATTCTTCGTGGCCCAACCGTCCGTCCTCGATTACATCGACGGCGACGACACCGTCTTCGAAGGGGCCCCGCTGGAGCGGCTTTCGTCCGACGGCGAACTCTCCGCGTATCAGCACCCCGGTTTCTGGCGCGGGATGGACACGTTGTGGGACAAGATCTACCTCAACGAACTCTGGGACAACGACAAGGCCCCGTGGAAGATCTGGAACGACGGACTGGGCTCCGAGGGGGACGATCATGAGTACTCCCTGTAGGCACTGCGGTACCCCTCTGGAGCAGTCGTTCTGCGATCTCGGGATGTCGCCACTCGCCAACTCGTATCTCGCTGCCGATCAACTGGATCGACGAGAAGTGTTCTACCCGTTGCATGCGTACGTGTGCTCGAAGTGCCTTCTCGTCCAGCTCGCCGAGTTCGAATCGGCGGAGTTCATCTTCACCGACTACCTCTACTTCTCGTCGTATTCGCAGAGCTGGCTCGATCATGCCCATGCGTATGTCCGGGACACGACGGCGCGGTTCCACCTCGACAGTTCGAAGCAGGTAGTCGAGATCGCCAGCAACGACGGGTATCTGCTCCAGTACTTCGTGGAGTCCGGCATCCCGTCGCTCGGCATCGAGCCGGCCGAGAACGTGGCGGAGGTGGCCATACGGCGCGGGATCGACACCCGGGTAGGATTTTTCGGAACATCGATGGCGAGCAAACTCGTCGGGGAGGACATCCGCGCAGACCTCCTGATCGGCAACAACGTCCTGGCGCACGTTCCCGACCTGAACGACTTCGTCGCCGGAATGGCAACCGTGCTCGCGGCGGACGGCGTGATCACCATGGAGTTCCCTCACCTGCTCCAGCTGATCGAGCACAACCAGTTCGACACGATCTACCACGAGCACTTCTCCTACTTCTCGCTGCTGACCGTCACGCGCGTGTTCGCGGCCCACGGCCTGCGGCTGTTCGACGTCGAACAACTCCCCACCCACGGTGGGTCCCTGCGGATCTACGCCTGTCACGCCGAGTATCCCCGTCACATCACGTCCCGGCGACTGCGGGAGCTGGGCGAGCTCGAACAAGTCGCGGGTCTCCACCTTCCGGAGGGTTACACCGCCTTCCCGGAGCGGGTGAAGCGCACCAAACGCGCGTTGCTCGAATTCCTCATCGGTGCACGCAACCGCGGGCTGTCGACGGCCGCCTACGGCGCGCCGGCCAAGGGCAACACCCTGCTCAACTACTGCGGGATCCGAGACGACCTACTCGACTACACCGTCGACCGGAGCCCCCACAAGCAGGGCAGGTTCCTGCCGGGAACCCACCTTCCCATCCACGCGCCCGACCACATCCGCGACACCCGCCCCGACTACCTTCTGATCCTCCCGTGGAACCTGCGGGACGAGGTGATTCGGGAGATGTCGTACATCCGCGACTGGGGTGGCAGATTCGTCGTCCCCGTCCCCGAACTGGCCGTACTCGACTGAGCCCAGATCCCCCACTGCAGGAAACGAATTCGTCACCCCGGACCGGACAGCGCGCCAACCGCGTGTATCGTGCTGATTCCGGCTTCGAGGGGAATGGAATGGCGGCAGGTGCACGGGTCGGCTCGCAGTTCGGGCACTACCATCTCCGGGCTCTGCTCGGCCGAGGTGGAATGGGTGAGGTGTACGAGGCGTACGACACCACCAAGGATCGCACCGTCGCACTCAAGATCCTCGACGTCGACCTCGCGAAAGACCCCACCTACCAGCAGCGGTTCCGTCGTGAATCGCACGCCGCGGCCCGGTTGCAGGAGCCGCACGTCATTCCGATTCACGACTGGGGCGAGATCGACGGTGTGCTCTACATCGACATGCGCCTGGTCGTGGGTCAGGATCTCCGTTCGCTGCTCCGGGCACGCGGCCCGATGGGCCCCGCACACGCAGTCGCGATCGTCGACCAGATCGCGGCGGCGCTCGACGCCGCGCACACCGACGGGCTCATCCACCGCGACGTGAAGCCGGAGAACATCCTCGTCACGGCCGGTGAATTTGCGTACCTCGTCGACTTCGGTATCGCGCACTCGAGCTCCGACCTCCGCCTCACCACCCTCGGCAGCGCCGTCGGTTCGTACGCGTACATGGCGCCCGAGCGGTTCGACAATGCTCCTGTCGATGCGCGCGCGGACGTCTACTCGCTGGCCTGCGTCCTCTACGAGTGCCTCACCGGGTCCATCCCGTTCCCGTCCACCAGCATCAGCAGCGCGATCCGCGCCCACCTCACGACGCCGGTACCCCGCCCCAGCTCGATTCGACCCGACGTGCCCCCCACGTTCGACGAGGTGATCGCCCGAGGCCTGGCCAAGGACCCCCGTGACCGGTACTCGACGGCCGGCGACTTCGCGGCCGCTGCCCGGTCCGCGTTGACCGCCCGTGAGCGGAAGACCGAAACCGACATCGCGACCCGCCCGCAACCTTCGCCGGGCATGCGATCCGAACCGACGCGCGTCGACGACCGCGGCCGTCCCCCCGTCTACCCGCCGACCGCGTTCCGCAGCGGGCCGCCCGCGCAGCCCCCGGCGGCTCCGTACTACCCCGCACCCCCCTACGTGGCCCCGCCGCCGGCACGACGATCGGTGGCCGTGCCCGTGACGGTCACCCTGCTGATGATCGCGCTGCTGACACTCGGCGGGGTGGTCGGATGGCTCGTGCTGGATCGGAACAACCCGGACGCGCCCACTGTCGCCGCAGCCACGAGCAGTCAGGTGCGCATCCCGGCCACGGAGGACGTACCCGTCGCGTCCGCGGCCCCGGCGACGATCCCGCCTGCGGTGACGACACCCAGAACGACCACCGCTCCCGCGCCGCCGATCGTCGGCGAGGTGTCGGGCGCCGACGGGCAGGGCTTCCTGGCCCCGTCCGATGCACGGTGCAACTACACCAACCCGGCCGTGTTCATCGGCCGCACCACGAAGTCTCTGGTCGTGGTCTGCGAGACGGGAGTGGGGCGCTACTACTACCAGGGTGTGCGCATCAGCGACGGCGCCGCCATCTCCGTCGACGACCCGATGTCGAGCGGTTCGGGCTTCGTCGCCACCGGCGACGGTGGCACCGAATACCGGCTCACCCCGTCCGCCCTGACCATCGTCAGCGGCGACGGACGGATCCTCGCGACCGAACCGATGGTCGAGTCGGCACACCGCTGAACCGCCGTCTACGTCGACAACGGGACGGGCGGTCGGAATCGGTGAGAGTATTAGGGCTGTGAGCGCACAGGCAGAGTATGAGGAGAGACGTCGCCCGACCCCGGAAACTCCCCTGGGCTACCTCGAGCAGCTACCCGCCCTCGTCCTGCTCGAACGCCTTCCGGTTCCCGTCCTGGCGGTCGAGAACGACGGCACCGTCGTCCACGCGAACAGTGCTTTCGAGGAGATGCTGGGTCATCCCGTCGCGTCACTGCGCGGACGCCCGGTGTCCGAACTCCTCGACCTGGACGACGCGCCGACGGGTGCCGACGCGGTCGAGCACCTCCGCGAGTCCGCCACCACACCCATCGACCTCGCACATCAGGACGGATCCCGAGTGCGCGCACTCGTCAGCCGGCCCATCCTGCGTCGGCAGGACGATCCGGTGACCCTCGTCTGCTTCCACGACGTCACCGAACAACTCTGGAACGGCGGCCGGGCGCCGGGCTTCTGACCCGCCCCACAGACGCACGGACATTGGCCGGATTCTCGCGCAATTGCCGGGGATTCCAGCGAAACCGTCGGCAAACAGCGCGGGAGGGATCGAACGCGGGTTAGGTTGACTGCATGGCGACCGGCAAGAGCAAGGCTCCCGCTGTCGAACTGGAGGTCGGCGACCGGACCGTGCGGATCTCGCACCCGGAACGCGTCTACTTCCCCGCCACCGGTGCCACGAAACTCGACCTCGCGAACTACTACCTGAGCGTCGGCGACGGGATCGTTCGCGCACTGCGCGAACGCCCCTGCATGATGCACCGCTTTCCGGACGGCCTGAGCGGCGAGAAGGTGCACCAGAAGCGGTTGCCGCACGGTGCGCCGGACTGGGTCCAGACGGTGCGGGTGACGTTTCCGCGGTACAACCGTCACGCCGACGAACTGTGCGTGACGCACCCGGCGGACGTGATCTGGGCGGTGCAGATGTCCACGGTCGAGTTCCATCCGTGGAACTCGCGCCGCGCAGACGTCGAACGTCCCGACGAGTGGCGGATCGATCTCGACCCGATGCCCGAATGCGGATTCGACACGGTGCGGCGCGTGGCCGGTGTGGTGCACGAGGTGCTCGACGAACTGGGTGCGACGGGCTGGCCGAAGACGTCCGGCGGTAGCGGCATGCACGTCTACGTCCGGATCCGGCCCGACTGGGGATTCGGCGACGTCCGGCGGGCCGCGCTGGCCTTCGCCCGAGAAGTGGAGCGCCGGGCACCGCAGGACGTCACCACCACCTGGTGGCGGAAGGACCGGGATCCTCGCAAGCTGTTCGTCGACTACAACCAGAACGCCCGCGATCACACCATCGCCAGCGCGTACTCGGTGCGGGGTGTGCCCGACGCGACGGTGTCGACACCGGTGACGTGGGACGAGATCGACGACGTGGACCCGCACGAGTTCACCATCGCCACCGTCCCCGACCGCTTCGCGAAACTCGGTGACCTGCATGCCGGAATCGACGACGCCGTGTTCTCGCTCGAACCGCTGCTCGAGTGGGCCGACCGCGACGAGGCCGACGGCGTGTCGGATCCCGGTGGCGCGGACGACTAGTCGAGGCGTCCCCGTGACGCGACACGCGCCCCGACCGTGCGGCCGAGGCGCGTGTCTGGCATGCCGGACTCTTCCCTACCGTGGCGGCGGGGGCGGTGGCGGCGGAGGCGGTGGGGGGTTGGGGTTGCAGAGTTGACAGCCGTCGACCGGTGGTTTGGGAACCGGTGCGTGACAATCGTTCTGACATGGTCTGGCGCCGGCGAATTCGGCCGTTCCCACCAGGGAAATCGAGAGGGCTGCGAGGATCGCCCCGATGGCCGCCACGATTTTGGCGGGAGTTCTGGTAGTCGACATGTGGGTTCCTCCTGTGAGCTGAAGAGCGGTGTGCACCGTCCCAAGAGCTTCGGGGAAGGACGCGACGACGGCCAGGCACCCTGGGGGTGAAATCGCGCCACCCACTACCGCATCCGGCTGATCGTGTCCAGCACGTCGCGGAGCGCGGACACGGAGTGCGCGGGGAGGAAGGCATCGCAGAACGGCAGCGCAGCCGCCATCGATCCGGCCAGCGGCCGGAAGTCGGGGTCACCGGCCCGGGGGTTGAGCCACACCAGTCGGTGAGCCCGGCGACGAACCCGGGTGAGGGCATGCGCCAAGCTCTTCGGGTCGTCGCTGTCCCAGCCGTCGGACGCGATGACCACGACTGCGCCGCGCAGCGCGTTGCCGTGCGGGGACGCGAGCAGTTCGCTCACGCTGCCGGCGATGTGGGTGCCGCCGAATCTGTCGACGACCTTGTCGTTCGCCTTGCGGACCGCGGTCTCGGCGCTGCGGTGGGCGAGCACCGGCGTGAGTCTCGTCAGCGACGTGGAGAACGCGAACACCTCCGGCCTGCCCGCGGTCTGTCGTTGCACCGCCGCCCGCATCAGATGGAGATAGATCGCGGCGTACGGCTGCATCGACCGGCTCACGTCGCACAGCATCACGATGCGTCGCGGACGGTGCCGCGGGCGGCTTTTCGTGAGGACCACCGGCTCCCAGCCCGTGGCCCTCGACCGGTTCATGGTGGCCCGCAGGTCGATACGCCGGCCGCGGCGATGCACTTCGCGTCGCCGGGTGCGGCGGGACGGCCACGCGGCGGTGGCCTTCTCCAGCCAGGATCCGAGGAGCCGGAGGTCGCCGGCGTCGAATCGGGCGAAGGGTTCGTCGGCGCGAGCCACGAGTCTGCTCGGCAGGGTGTCCGGCACGGCGGTGAGCGTGTCGTGGATGTCGTCCTCGCCGCTGTCGTCGCCGCCGGTCATCATCGGTCGTGTCACCCACGGCACGCCGTCGACGTCCTGCGCGTCACCGGGCCGGTCGCGACCGTCGCGGACACCGGCGAGGGCCGCCTCCCGTCCCGCCGCGGCGCGCCGTGCGTGCGGGTCCACGGACAGCACGGCGTCGTCGAAGACCGCGGAGAACACCGCGTCGAACGGCGCGAGGTCGTCGACGCGGTTGACCAGCGTCAGACGCGCCGACCAGTACAACCGCGACCGCGAGCTCGGCGGCGACAGATGAAGCGCCTGCACGAACACCGCGGGGCCACTCGCCGAGACGACGACACCACGGGAACGCAACCGGGCGACCAGTGCCACCGCGAACGCCGCGAGATCGACACCCCGCAGGACGCCCGACGTGCTCATCGCCTGCGGCGGCCCACCACGAGCACGACCACGATTCCCGCGAGGATGGCAGCGAGGATCGGGGCGTACCGCTTCCATGCACCCGCACCGGACAGCGCCAGCAGGTCCAGCGGCGCCGGTTCGGCGGTAGGCCGGGCCACGGACAGCGTCGTGGTGCCGGTGGAGTCGGCCGCCTCGGGCTCGGCCGCGGCCTGGTCGGCGGGCCCCCCGGCGAGCTTCGCTTCCAGTGACTCCGCGAACTGCCCCATGAGTTTCTCCGACACCTGCTGGATCATCCCACTGCCGAACTGCGCGAGTTTGCCGACGATCTTCATGTCGGTGTCCACGGTGACGCGGGTGCGGTCGCCCACCTCGTGCAACTGGGCGGTGATCGTCGCGGACGCATTGCCGGAACCGCGCGAGTCCCTCCCGCGGGCATCGATCACGGCACGATGCTCCTTGGCGTCACGCACGACGAAGGCGGCCTTGCCTTTGAATTCACTCGTCACCGGGCCGACCTTGACCTTCACCTTCCCCAGGTAGTCGTCACCCTCCCGCCCGGTCATCTGCGCTCCGGGTAGCAGGGGGGCCACCTCTTCGAGGTCGCTGAGCACCTCCCACGCCTGCTCGATCGGGGCGCTGACGGTGAACTCGTTGGCGATCTTCATGGCAGTAACCTCTCATCCGGTGGCCAGGCCGTGCGCGTAGTCGGCGAATGCGTCCTGAACTATTGTGCGGTCGTCGGGGGTCTTCGCGAGGGCACTCAGGCTCTGGATCGCGTCGTCGCGAACCAGATCTGCCACACCCAGCGCCGCGAGTGCGGACACCCAGTCGATCGTCTCGGCGATTCCGGGCGGCTTGTCGAGGTCGAGTTCGCGGGCCCGGCCGACGAACCGGGTGGCGTGCTCGATGAGGGGCGCCGCCGCCGCGGGCACCGTGCGACGCACGATGGCGGCCGCCCGCGCCGGCTCCGGATAGTCGATCCAGTGGTAGAGGCACCGCCTGCGCAGCGCGTCGTGGAGGTCGCGACTCCGGTTGGACGTCAGCACGACGACGGGGTGATGTTCGGCCGTGAACGTTCCCAGTTCGGGAACGGTGACGGACGCCTCCCCCAGGAATTCGAGGAGTAGTGCCTCGAACTCGTCGTCGGCTCGGTCTATTTCGTCGATCAGCAGGACGGGCGGAGTCGGTCCCCGATATCGCACACAGTGAAGGATGGGACGTTCCAGCAGGAATTCCTCGGTGAACAGGTCGTCCTCGGTCAGGCCGTCGCCCCGCGATTCGGCCAGCCGGATGGTGAGCAACTGACGCTGATAATTCCAGTCGTAGAGGGCCTCGTTCGCGGTGAGGCCCTCGTAGCACTGCAACCGGATCAGCGGGGCGCCGAGGACGGTCGCGAGAGCCTTCGCCGCGGTGGTCTTGCCGACCCCGGGTTCGCCTTCGAGCAGGAGCGGGCGACGCAGGGCCGCCGCGAGATACAGGGCCGACGCGGTGCCGAAGTCCAGAAGGTAGTCCTCCGCATCGAAGCGCCGGACCACGTCCGCCACATCCTCGAACGCCGCCGTCATACCGCCGTCTCCTGCGCGAACGATGCCCGGCAACCCGGCCCGCAGAACCAGAAGTCGTTGCCGTCCCGCCGTAGGTGGGCGGTATCCGGCCCCACCACGACGCGCATCCCGCACACGGGATCGATCACCTCCGCCACCGCCGCCCGCGGCGACGAATCGTCCTCGGGCGCGCGAAGTCCCGCGGTCCGCAATTCCTGCACCAATTCGGCCGCGATCGACACCGCGATCTCCGCCGACGTCCGCGCCCCGATGTTCAGGCCGACGGGGGTGTGCACCCGTGCCCGTTCGGACTCGGTCAGACCCAGGGTGTCGAGGATGGCCCCGCCACGTGTACGGCTGGCGACGAGCCCGACGTACCCGACCCCCGCGTCGAGCGCCGCACGGATGACCTCGGCTTCGGGCCCGCCGTGCCCGGCGAGCACCACCGCCGTCGTGCCGGAGAACTGTTCGATCCCGGCGTCGTCGTGCTCGACGGTGAAGCCCAGCAGTCCCGCTATGCCCGCCAACGCCTGCGCGATCGGAGTGGTGCCGAAGATCCGCACCAACGGCGGTGGCAGTTGCGGCTCCAGGAAAATCTCCATGGCGCCGCCGGACAGACACGGATTCACCACGACCGACGCGCCCGGAGTCTCGGGGAACTGCACGGCCCCGTCGGGAAGGACCCGCAACAGCACGCTCTCGTTGGTCGCCAGCGCGCCCAGGGCGGCCGTGCGCACCGAATTCTGCGCGCACTGACCGCCGACGAACCCCTCGATCGTCCCGTCCTGCAGGAGGATCGCCTCGTCGCCGGTATGACTGGACGTGGGCGGCTGCGCCCGCACGACGGTCGCATGGACGAACGGCCTGCGGTCGCGTGTCAGTTGCGCCGCACGCTCTTTCAGATCCATCAAGCCTCCTCGCAGCCGACGGGCGACATTCAGATCGGGGGTGTCGCGCGGCCCTGCATGGCCTCCCACACCCGGGACGGGGTGAGCGGCATGTCAGCGTGCCGGACCCCGAACGGGGCGAGCGCATCCACGACCGCGTTCACCACGGCCGCGGGCGATCCGACCGTCGCGGACTCCCCGATGCCCTTCGCGCCGATGGGGTGATGCGGCGACGGGGTCACGGTGAAGCCGGTCTCGAGCTTCGGGACCTCGAGCGCGGTGGGGATCAGGTAGTCCATCAGTGACCCGCCGAGGCAGTTGCCGTCCTCGTCGAACTCGATGATCTCCATGAGCGCCATACCGATGCCGTCGACGATGCCACCGTGGACCTGCCCCTCGATGATCATCGGGTTGATGCGCGTGCCGCAGTCGTCGACGGCGAGGAACCGCCGCACCTTCACCACTGCGGTGCCGGGGTCGACGTCGACGACGCAGAAGTACGCGCCGTAGGGGTACGTCAGATTCTCAGGGTTGTAGCAGATCTGCGCGTCGAGTCCACCCTCGATGCCCTCCGGCAGGTCGCCCGCGCCGTGAGCCCGCATCGCGATGTCCTGGATGGTCACCTTCGCCGTGGGGTCACCCTTCACATGGAATTCGCCCTTCTCCCATTCCAGATCCGCGACCGAGGCCTCGAGCATCCCGGACGCGATGATCTTCGCCTTGTCCCGCACCTTGCGGGCCACCAGCGCCGCGGCCGCCCCCGACACCGGCGTCGACCGGCTGCCATACGTGCCGAGCCCGAACGGCGTGTTGTCGGTGTCGCCGTGCACGACGTCGATGTCGTCCGGCGGAATCCCGAGTTCCTCCGCCACGATCTGCGCGAACGTCGTCTCGTGACCCTGCCCCTGGGTCTGCACCGACAACCGGAGGACAGCTTTCCCGGTGGGATGCACGCGCAGTTCGCACCCGTCGGCCATGCCCAGGCCGAGGATGTCCATGTCCTTCCGGGGGCCCGCGCCGACGGCCTCGGTGAAGAACGACATACCGATCCCCATCAGCTCCCCGCGCTCGCGGCGTTCCCGCTGCTCCTCCCGCAACTGCTGGTAGCCGATCATGTCCATGGCCTTGCGCATGGTGGTCTCGTAGTCACCCGAGTCGTACACCCACCCCGTCTTGCTGGTGTACGGGAACTGTTCCGGCCTCAGCAGATTCTTCAGCCGAAGCTCCGCCGGATCCATCTTCAGATCGAACGCCAGGCAGTCGACGAGCCGCTCGACCAGATACACCGCCTCGGTGATGCGGAACGAGCAGGCGTACGCCACCCCGCCGGGCGCCTTGTTGGTGTAGACGGCTGTCATCGCGCAGTGCGCGGCCTCGATGTCGTAGCTGCCGGTGAAGACGCCGAAGAAACCGGCCGGATACTTCACCGGGGCTGCCGTGCCGTTGAAGGCTCCGTGATCGGCCAGCACCTTCGTGCGGATCGCGAGTATCTTGCCCTCTTTGGTGGCGGCGATCTCACCGACCATGATGTAGTCGCGGGCGAACCCGGTGCTCATCAGGTTCTCGCTGCGGTCCTCCATCCACTTCACCGGTTTGCCGGTCACCAGTGACGCGACGATGGCGCACACGTATCCCGGGTAGATCGGGACCTTGTTGCCGAAGCCCCCGCCGATGTCCGGGGACACCACCCGGATCTTGTGCTCCGGGATCCCCGAGACCAGGGCGTAGACCGTCCGGTGTGCGTGCGGGGCCTGCGAGGTGGAGTACAGCGTCAGCTTGCCGGACACCCGGTCGACGTCCGCGATCGCACCGCACGTCTCCATCGGTGCGGGATGCACCCGGGGGTAGGCGATCTCCTGCTTCGCCACCACGTCCGCCTTCGCGAACACGGCATCGGTCGCGGCGGCATCGCCTGTCTCCCAGTCGAAGCAGTGATTGTCCGTCTTGCCTTCGAGGTCGTCGCGGATCACCGGCGCATCGGGCGAGAGCGCGGCGCGCGCGTCGACGACGGGATCGAGCATGTCGTAC
The DNA here is from genome assembly GCF_026810085.1 of Rhodococcus sp. JS3073. NCBI lineage: Bacteria > Bacillati > Actinomycetota > Actinomycetes > Mycobacteriales > Nocardiaceae > Rhodococcus > Rhodococcus sp. JS3073. Next base: position 2,293,671 of record NZ_CP113951.1, read on the forward strand.
TCGACGTCGATCAGTTCCAGCGCGTCGCGGGCCGAATAACGGTCCTCGGCGATGACGAACGCGACCTCCTGGCCCTGGAACCGCACCTTGTCGGTGGCCAGCACGGCCTGCACGTCGTTGGACAGCGTCGGCATCCATGCGAGGTTCTTCGCGGCGAGGTCGGCCCCCGTCACCACTGCTGTCACCTTCGGGTGTTCCTGTGCCGCAGTGGTATCGATGCTCACGATCCGCGCGTGCGCGACCGGCGACCGCAGGATCGCCAGGTGCAGCATGCCGGGGAGCGTGATGTCGTCGACGTAATTTCCGAGCCCCCGGATGAAGCGGGGATCCTCCTTGCGCAGCATGCGGCCGTGGCCGCAGGGTTTCTTGTCGTTGTCGACGACGTCGGCGTCGCCCGACGGCGGACGGGATTCGACGGTGGTCATGATGCACTTCCGGTGGTCGCGTGTTCCTCGACTGTCATCGGTGCGCCCTCGGCGCCCCGTGTCTTGTCCTCCTGGACCTCCGCGTCGAAGTCGCCGGCCGGTTCCGGCTCGGCGGCCTCGCCCGCCCGATGATCCGCCGCCCACTGGATCGAGCGCACGATCGTGGTGTACCCGGTGCAGCGGCAGATCTGCCCGGAGATCGCTTCCCGGATGGTGGCCTCGTCCGGGCTCTCCTCCCGGTCGAGCAGTGCTCGCGCCGTCATCATCATGCCGGGGGTGCAGAACCCGCACTGTAGTCCGTGGCACTGCATGAAGCCCTGCTGGACGGGATCGAGTTCGCCGTCGTGTTCGAGGCCCTCGACCGTGCGGACGTCGTGCCCGCCCGCCATCGCGGCGAGCATCGTGCACGACTTCACCGGATCGCCGTCCACGGTGACGACGCAGGTACCGCAGTTGCTGGTGTCGCAGCCCCAATGGGTCCCGGTCAGGCCCAGCTGGTCGCGGAGGAAATGGACCAGCAGCATGCGCGGTTCCACCTCGGCGCTCACTGCTTCACCGTTGACGGTCATGTTCACCTGCATGGCTATGCCTCTTCTCCGGTCGGCTCGTGCTCCACGTCGCTGCGGAGCACCCGGTCGACCGCTGTACGGAGTGTGCGGATCGTGAGTTCGGATGCGAGATGGCGTTTGTAGTCGACGGTGCCGCGTGCGTCGGCGAGGGGCTCGCAGGCCCGCGCGGCCATCCGCCCGGCCTGGGCGAACGCCTCCTCGGACGGAGGCCGTCCGGTCAGGTAGTCGGCGACATCCGAGAGTCCGGACGGATCCGGGTTGACGGCGGTCAGACCGACCGCTGCCCGGGCGATCTCGCCGCCCTCCACCGTGACGGCCGCTCCGGCCGCGGTGACCGCCCAATCTCCGGTCCGCCGTTCGACCTTGGCGTACGCGCTGGAGCTGTGGCCGTGGACCGGTATCACGATCTCGATGAGCATCTCGTTGTGCGCGAGCGCCGTCTCGTACGGTCCGACGAGGAACTCGGACATGGGGATCTCGCGGCGTCCGCCCGGCCCGCGCACCACGCAGGTGGCGTCGAGAACAGCGCAGACAGTGGTGAGGTCCTCGGCCGGATCCGCCTGGCACAGCGATCCGCCGATGGTTCCGCGGTTGCGGACCACCGGGTCGGCGATCACCTTCTCCGCGTCGCGGAAGAGGGGGAACGCCGCCGCGAGTTCATCCGATTCGAGAAGCCGGCGGTGCCGTGTCATCGCACCGATCCGCAGCCTCGACCGCTCGGTCGTGATGTAGCCGAGTTCGCCCTCGAGGTCGTTGATGTCGATGAGGTACTCGGGGTTGGCGAGGCGAAGTTTCATCATGGGGAGCAGGCTGTGGCCGCCTGCGACGAGTCGGGCTTCGTCGCCCAGCCGGTCGAGCAGGGCGATGGCGTCCTCGACGCCCGTGGCCCTCTCGTATTCGAAGGATCCTGGTACTTGCATTGTGACCTACCTCACAAATGTGGATGCTCTCAGCCTCCGCAAGAACCGGTGGTCCGTCAACCCCGGGTGAACCGCCCTAGTCGACGCAGGAATCGACGGGTTCCTCGTGGTGGATCCGACCGCTCGACTCCGCGAGCGGGCGCCCCGTGCCACCCCACCGGCGGGCGATGATCTCGGCGGCGATGGACACCGCCGTCTCTTCGGGTGTCCGGGCGCCGATGTCCAGGCCGATGGGACTCGACAACCGGTCGAGCTCGGTGTCGGTCAGGCCGACCTCGCGCAGGCGTTCGCGCCGATCCAGGTCCGTTCTGCGTGATCCCATGGCGCCGATGTACGCGACGTCCGGGAGGCGCAGCGCCGTCTCGAGGAGAGGGACGTCGAACTTGGGGTCGTGGGTGAGCACACAGATCACGGTCCGGCCGTCGATGGCCCGGGCCTCGGCCTGGGCGGCGAGATACCGGTGCGGCCAGTCCACCACCACCTCGTCGGCCGTCGGGAATCGGGCGTGCGTCGCGAACACCGGACGGGCGTCGCAGACCGTCACCCGGTATCCCATGAAGGCGCCCTGCCGGGCCACCGCGGCGGCGAAGTCGATGGCCCCGAACACGAGCATGCGCGGTCTCGGCGCGTAACTGGCGACGAACACCTCCATGCCCTCGCCGCGACGCTGACCGTCGGTGCCGTACGTCAGCACCGTGCTGCCGCCCGCCGCGAGGAGGCCCCGGGCGTCGTCGGTGACCGCGGAATCGGCACGGTCCGAGCCGAGCGAACCGCTCACGTGCTCGTGCCGGACGACCAGCCGCCGCCCCACCCGAGCCGCATCGGGATGCGCCACGACGGTGGCCACCGCGACCGGCCGGTGGTTCTCGATGTCCCGGGCGATCTCACCGAGTTCCGGAAAATTGTCCCGCGAGACGGGCTCGACGAAGATGTCGATGATTCCACCGCAGGTGAGACCCACCTCGAACGCGTTCTCGTCGCTGATCCCGTACCGCTGCAGCACCGGCGTGCCGGACGCCGTGACCTCGGATGCGAGTTCGTAGACCGCTCCCTCGACGCACCCGCCGGACACCGAACCGGACGCGCTGCCGTCGGGCGCCACGACCATCGACGCCCCCGGCGGTCGCGGCGCGGAACGGAACGTGCGGACCACGGTTCCGACACCCGCCGTCCCACCCGCGGTCCACACCGCCACCAGGTCAGCCAGCACGTCGCGCATCAGCACCCTTCCCGCTCGAGTCCGACGTGTGATACACGCTCAGCTACAAGCTTATTCCGCCGAGGCGAGTTTGGCCCGGGAGACGGGAACCTCGACCTCGACCGGCGCCAGCGGGAACGGGGGCGTGCCCACCCCGGCTATCCGGTAGTGGCCCCACGGGTCGCGCTCGGCGAGGGCGGCGGGCACTTCGGGACCGTCCCCGATCGTGAGGAACAGCGGGGTGCGGTTGCGCTGCTTCGCCGCGTCGACGCCGTCGCCGACGACGCGGCCGTACCAGTGGTAGAGACCGTCCAGCGGTTCGATGTGACCGTTCAGGAAGACCTCGACGGGCACGGTCAGGTCGCCGGACGTGAGCACGCCGGGCCCGCTGTACTCGGTGTCGTCCTCGCGCTCCGCGAACGAACTCAGCTCGAAGTGCCGGTCGTCGGGGGTGCGCATCCGCCGCCAGTAGGACACGCTCGACCCCGGCCACGCAGCACGATTGTGGCCGGTGGAATCGAGGTACCAGCTGTCGCACCCACCCGAATTCCACACCGAGCCCGCGAGTTTGCGGTGGACCACCCGGTTGAATTCGCGCTGCGCGCCCGCACGCACCTCGATCCGCGTCGCGTCGCGCTTCTTCATCAGTGCCAGGCATCGGGTGATGTAATGCGCCTGGGCCTCGATGACGAAGACGATCGACTGATTGCCGCCACCGGAATTCGGCCCCATCATGAGGAAGAAGTTCGGAAACCCCGCGACCGCGACACCCAGGTACGCCTCCATGCCGTCGCGCCAGGCCCGGTGGATCGTCAGCCCGCGCCGGCCGACGATGTGCTCGTTCTCGAACCGGTCGCCGACCGCGAACCCCGTGCCGTAGACGATGACGTCCGCCTCGTGCACCGTTCCGTCCTCGGTGCGGATCCCGCACTCGGTGATCTCCGAGATACCCGAGGTGACCAGTTCGACGTCTTCACGCTGCAGGGCGGGGTAGAAATTGCTGGACACCAGAATTCGCTTGCACCCGATGGTGTAGTCGGGAGTCAGGGTGGCACGCAGTGCGGGGTCGCGCACCTGTCTGCGCAGCAGCCCCCGGGCAGCCGACTCCAGCACCGTCATCAGTCGTGGGTGCAGGAAACCGGCGATCAACGATTCGTGGCTCCAGTAGATCGCGCCGCGGTAGGCCTTCTGGGCACCGGGCACTGCGTGGAACACCGCCTTCTCACCTGCGGTGATCGGGCGGTCCAGCTTCGGCAGGATCCAGTGGGGTGTCCGCTGGAAGACGTCGACGTGCGCCGCCTCCTTCGCCACCTCGGGAACGAACTGCACGGCGCTCGCCCCGGTGCCGACGACCGCCACCCGCTTGCCGGTCAGGTCGACCGCGTGATCCCACTCGGCGGAATGGAATGCCGGTCCGGAAAACGACTCCCGGCCGGGGAAGTCGGGAATGCTGGGTTTGTGCAGCGGTCCCGGACCCGCGACGACGATTCGCGGGTGATAGACGGAACCCGACCGAGTCTCCACCCGCCACCGGTCCGTTCCCTCGTCGAAGTCGTAGGAGATCACCTCGGAGCCGAACCGGATGCGTGATGCCAGATCGTAGTCGCGGACCACCCTCTCGATGTAGTCGAGAATCTCGGGCTGCCGCGCGTACATCCGGGTCCATTTACGGTTGGGCGCGAAGGAGAACGAATACATCAGCGACATCACGTCGCAGGCACATCCCGGATACGTGTTCTCCCGCCACGTTCCGCCCACCCGATCGGTCTTCTCGAGAACGACGAAGTTCTCCTCCCCCGCCTCCTTCAGCTTGATCGCCATACACAATCCGGCGAATCCGGTGCCGACGACGAGGACGTCCGGCTCGGAGGTCCCCGGTGTCACAGGAATCCCCCGCGCCGCCACAGCGCGCGGGAGGTCGCTCGCATCAGGCCGTTCTCCTCGAGGAACGCGGCCAGCGACTCGAACCCGCGGCGTTGATTTTCGCGAAAATTCGGGTTTGCCAGTGCCTGTCGACGCGCCTCCTTCGCATCCAGTCCGGCCCGCTCGTACATGGCCGGGTTGGTGAACAGCCGCTGGAACAGCGGGCCGCCGACCCCCTGCAGCGTTCCGACCCACAGCCTGTCGATCCGGTGGCCTTCCGCGACGCGGCGACGCACCCCCTCGCGCGCGAATCGGATGTGCCGGGATTCCTCGGTGACGTGGATCCGCATCAGCCGGGAAATCATCGGCTGCAACTGCGGGTCCTCGAGGACGCGCCGCTGCGTGGCGTCGAAGATCTCCTCGCCGATGAGCGCGGCCACCCACAGCATGGTTCCGCGAAATGTCTTGGGCAGCACGTTGACGACGACAGCCTGATACCACCGGAGCTGGAACGGCTTGGCGCCCATCTGCTCGATGGCACGTCCGAACATCGTCATGTGCCTGCACTCGTCACCCATCTCGGTGAGCACGTACCGGGTGTGCAGCGAGCTCGGATCGTTGTGCAGCAGCGCGCGTAGGAGCGCCTGGTTGAGGATGTTCTCGAACCAGATTCCGACGCTGAGGATGTTGGCCGACTCCTGCCGGGACAGCTCGATACGCTGCGCCTCGCTCATCCGGTCCCACATCTCGGTTCCCCACAGGGACAGGACCTGCGGCGGCAGGAAGTACTTGCCGTCCTGGAGGGGCGCGTCCCAGTCGATGTCGACGACGGGAGCGTACGAGCGCTTGACGGAGCCTGCGAGGAGCCTGCCGGCGACTTCCTCCCGGTCGATCGTGTGTGAACGCTGAGACATCGCTGTTCCCTTCGTCGAGCGCGATTCCATCTCGTTGCCGTTTATAGGTAAAACGTAAACCCGGGTGTGACGTAGGTCAATGGTTATCTGTGACTCGAATTCACATTTGCGGCTTCTGTTTGCGCCCACCCCACCCGACCAGCACAATCAGGGCCGTGAGGACGCGGCCGACGACACCGACCCCCGGCGAACTCCGGGAACGGATCCTCGATGCGGCCGAAGAGTGCCTGATCGAACTCGGGTACAGCACCCGGCTCCACGCGGTCATCGCCGAGCGGGCGGGACTGTCCCGGCCCACGCTCTACAAACACGTCGGCGACCAGTCCGCCATCCTCGAGGCCCTCTTCCAGCGGGAGATCTCCCGGTTCTTCGTCGTGCTGGACCCGGTGTTGCGGGGACGGCAGAGCCAACTCCAGGTGCGATTCGTCGACGCCGTCGTGTTCGCCGTCCAGTACGCACGCGGACACCGGTTGCTGCAGAAGGGTTTGCGCGACGACCCCGAGGTGGTGCTGCCCTGGTTCACGGTCAAGGCGAAGCCGATGATCGAACTCGGGGCGCAACTGCTTGCCCCCCACTTCGAGCGCCTGTTCTCCCGCGAGCAGCTGTCGGGCGTGAGCTCCACCGCCATCTCCGAGTGGGCGTTCCGCATCATCGGCTCGCTCATCACCACGAAGGGGATCGTGGACACGTCCGACGAGCGGGCTCTGCGCGAGTTCGTCCGGTCCCTGCTGTCGATCGCGTTCATGCCGCAACCGGACATTCATATTCCTTGACGCGTATATACGCGTACGCGCATACTCGGGAGCATGGCACCGGACGTGTTCACCGTGGTCGCCGAACCGCAGAGGCGCAGGATCCTCGAACGGCTGCGGTCCGGCCACGCCAGCGTCGGCGAACTCGTCGACCAGCTCGCACTGCCGCAGCCGACCGTGTCCAAGCACCTGCGGGTGCTGCGCCAGGCCGGATTCGTCACCTGCCGCACCGCCGCCCAGCATCGCATCTACAGCCTGCACCGCGAACCCTTCGACGAGTTCGACGCGTGGCTGCAGCCCTACCGCCTGCTGTGGACGCATCACTTCGACGCCCTCGAGCGGCACCTCGATTCGAAGGAGACTCCCTCATGACCGAGCCAGACGCACGGCGCGACTTCCGCCCCGGCCCACTGCGGCACGTCGAAGCACGACCCGACGGCACCCGCTGGACCCTGACCTTCGTCCGCGACTTCACCCACTCGCCGTCGGCGCTGTGGACCGCGCTCACCGACCCCGGCGAACTTCCGCAGTGGGCGCCGTACACCGCGGACCGGAACCTCGGAACAGTCGGTCCCGCCACCCTGATCATGGTCGACGGGCAGGACCGCACCGAACTCGACGGCACCGTGACCCGGGCCGAAGCACCTCACGTCCTCGAACACACCTGGGGCGACGACCTCCTGCTCTGGACGATCGAGGAAACCGACGCGGGCACGCGACTGACCTTGCGCCACACGCTCGACGACCAGCGAACCGCGGCGATGACGGCCGCCGGGTGGCACATGTGCCTGGACGTCGCCGAGGCCCTGCTCGACGGCAATCCGATCGGACCGATCGTCGGCGCCGAAGCGATGGACTACGGCTGGCGCGAACTCAACGAGCAATACTCCGAACGCCTCGGCGTCGAACCGATCGATCCGACGCTGCAGTGAATCGGTGACGGGCGTCCGCCGCTCCCCGTACCGTTGACGCATGGGACTGCAATGGGAAGCCGTGGTGGTCAACGCCGTCGACCCGGCGGCCCTGGGACGCTGGTGGGCCGAGGCTCTGGGTTGGGGCGCCGTGACCGATTCCGACGGCGACGTCCACATCCGGCCCCGGGCCGACAGTCACCCCGAAATCCTGTTCGTGGCCGTTCCGGACCGGAAGCAGCTACCGAACCGGCTGCATCTCGACTTCCGGCCCGACGATCAGCAGGCCGAGGTCGCACGACTTCTCGGGCTCGGCGCCCGGCACGCGGATGTCGGTCAGGGCGAGCAGAGTTGGGTGGTGCTCGCCGATCCGGAGGGCAACGAGTTCTGCGTCCTGTCCGACCGGCGCTGACACCGCTCAGGCCACCTTCGTCCGCAGTGTCTTCAGCGCCTCGTGCTGCACGACGAGGACCCTGCCCACCGGGAGCCCGAGGACGCCCGCGGTGTCGTGCACGGACAGCCCGTCGATGACCCGCAGCAGCACGATCTCCCGGGCGGTGGCGTCGAGATGGTGCAGCAACCCGGCGACTTCCGCCGGAATGTCGGGGCTTCCGGCCGCGCCGCCGTGCACGTCCGCAACGGTCCGGCTCACGATGCGATACACCGCGCGGACGGGATGGTCACTGCGAGCGAGAGCCGGAAGGTCCCGCGCCACCGCGAGCAGCGCTTCCTGAGCCACCTCGTCCGCCGGCCGCGTGACCTGCGTGGAATTCCCCACGCGGGTGCGGCAATAGCGCACCACCTGCGGCCACAACGTCGTCATCACCCGCTCGACGGCCCTGAGATCCCCCGCCGCGGCAGCCGACGCTGCCGAATGTAATTCCTCGTCAAGCACACTCATGTGACCTCGATCCCCCGACCTCGCCGCCTCCGGTCATCCGTCACGGCGCTTCCGTACTCATCTTCCGGCACACGAGGGGTCAACACATCCGGGAAGTTCCCCATTTCCCGGTGCGTGAAACCACCTACATGTCCGGCTTCCTCCGCAGGTTCTTGGTCTGGCCGCGTTGCTTCTTGGCGTCGAGTCTTCGTCGGTGCGAACCCTTGGTCGCCTTGGTCGGACGCCTGGTGCGGGGTTCGGCCAGAACAGCCGCGCGCAACAGCGCCGCCATCCGGGCCCGCGCCGCGCGCCGATTACGCAGCTGTGAACGGGTTTCGGACGCCGTCACAGCGACCACCCCGTCAACGAGCCTGTGCCCCAGCTGAACCTGCATGCGCTCGAGCTGTGCAGGCGACAGCGTCGACAACGTCCACAGGTTCACCCGCAACTCCACCCGCGAGTCCGTGGTGTTGACTCCCTGACCCCCGGGGCCGCCGGCTCGAGAGAACCGCCACTGCAACTCGGCGGCCGGAACGACGAGCGACCGCGTGATCTCGAGGTCGTCGGTGACCTCGCCGCCGGGAAACACCGGAGGAACTTCGCTCACACTCCCAGCGCCCGGGCCAGCACCGGCCAGGAATCGTGCAGGTCGTCCTGCCAGTATCCCCATGAGTGTGTGCCCGAGTTACGGAAACTTGCGGCTGCAGGTATTCCCAGCTCGCCCAGGCGATCCGTGAATCGATGGGTGCAGTAGTTGGTCACCGCTTCGATGGGGCCACCCGCGTAGATCTGCCGCGCGAGTGTAGCGACGTTCCCGTCGATCCCGGGGCCGTCCAGAGTCTCGTGGCGGCCCGGCAGACCGTTGCCGTTGGAGAGGAACAGTTCCGTTCCGCGCAGTTCGGCCGCGTGCACGTAGGGATCGTTCGCCGCCCACGCCGGATCGTCCGCCTTGCCGTACATGTTGACCGGATTGCCGTAACCGTAGTTGTCCATGGTGATCTTGATGAGGAGCTGCCCGAGCGGATCACTGGTCAGGGCACAACCGCTGTACGCGGCCACACCACGGAACAGTCCGGGGGCGGCGATCGCCAACTGCAGCGCTGCGGTGCCGACCCGTGACATGCCGGCGAGCGCGTTGACTCCGTTGGTGCCGAGGGCCTCGTCGACGACCGGCGGAAGTTCCTGAGTCATAAAGGTCTTCCACTTGTTCACCCCCATCGCCGGGTCGGGGCTCTTCCAGTCGGTCCAATACGCGTTCTCGCCGCCGGAAGGGCTGACGATGTTCACGTTCTGGTCGGCCAGGAACTCTTCGACGTCGGTCTTCTCCCGACGAACCTGACCGTCGAGGAAGTACAGCGTGGGCCTCGGCACGCTCGTGTCGGCGGGCCGCTGCACGTATACGGGCACCACCTTCTGCATCGACGCCGAGAAGACGTGCAACGTCAGGTGTCTCGGATCGATCACGGTGACGTGATCGAGCTTCGACCCGTTCGGCGCCACCGCGGAGCCGAGCGCCCGACCGGTGTCGACGATCGGATCGGCGGCCGCGACGGTGCCGCCGAGGCAGAGAGAGACCACGGTCACGGCCGTCACGGCCGCTGTTCGCAATTTCCCCCGAAAATTGTGTCGTGTCACGACCGTGTACCGCCGTTCATGCTGAGTGTCGTTTAGTGCCGTCTGCATGAGTATCCGGGTTACCCCGGTCACGTTCACCACCAGGTGGTGTTCCCGCAGCGATACCGTCAGCCCACCGAGTGGCGGGTCTTATGGTTGGTTTCTGTCGGGCGTCTTTTACGTCTCGTCCGCAACTCGCCGAAGACGCACCACCGTCAACAACCGCTGCGAGTGCAGCGAGGTTGAGAGCAGCATTGTGATCACGATCAGCGCGAAATCCGCACGCATCGCAGCTGAACACCCGAACATTCAACGGTAGTTTGGCTTTCACTACCTGACAGTTCGAGCAGGTCTTACTCGACGGATACCACCGGTCTGCCACCTGCAGACCGGTGCCAGCCCATTCGCACTTATAGGTCAGTTGTCGCCGGATCTCGGCGAACGCCGCATCCTGCAGAGCCCGGTTCAACCCCCGCTTGTAGGTGCCACCGGAGCGGGTCATTCCCGCGACGTTGAGGTCTTCGACGACGACGGTATCGAAGTCCCGCACCAGTCGGGTGGTGAGTTTGTGCAGGTGATCGCGGCGACTGTTCGCGATGCGGATGCGCACCGCCCGGATCTGTTCCTGGGTGCGCAGCCAGCGCCGGGAGGGTTGTTGACCGGTGCGACGATCCGGGCCGACACGGCGGGACGCACGGCGCCCGAGGCTACGAAGTTGTTTCGCTTGCTTGCGTGCGTGCGTCGGATTCTCAATCATCTCCCCGTTCGAGAGGACTGCGAGGTGTTTGACCCCCACATCGACTCCGACCACCACACCGCAATCGCCGACCGCGGCGGAGGTACCGGTGGTGGCGGGTGGCAGTGCCCGCGCGGGGAGAGCGATTTCGACCGAGAACGACACCTGCCACCGGCCCCGACGAAACGAGAGGGTCGCCGACCGAATCCGCGCCGTCCCGGCGATCGTCTTTCGTGCCAATTTGCGGGTCGATTCGGCAGACCGGACCACGCCGATCCGTGGGAGTTGGATGTGGCGTCGATCCCCGCTGTCGGTGACCAACCCGAAACTGCCGGTGGTGAACCGGCACGACAGCACCGCCCGTTTGCTCTTGAAACGGGGAAATCCCATCGGACCTTTGCGTTTTCCGGATCGGGCGTCGGACCAGTTCGATAGGGCGGCCGCGCAGTTCGCGAGTCCGGAACTGTAGGCCTCTTTCGAATTCTCCGGCCACCACACCTGCCCAGTGACGGCGTTGACGGCGACGTCGTTCTTGACGATATTCCAGTGTTTGCGCAGACTGTACGCAGACCACGACACCGGCGGCGTCAACTCCGCGTCAGGGATCTCGTAGGATCGTTCCGCAGCGCGTTGGTCGAGGTTCGCCTTGATCTGCGACAGTGCCCAGTTGTAGGCGAAACGCTGCGCCCCACAGTGCGACCGCAACGCCGACGCCTGCTCGGGGGTCGGATCGAGGACGTACACGAAAGCACGGATCACCACCCGAGATGAGTCCACGCCCTGTTCGACAGTCGCGTCCAGAGTCCGGCCGGGAGTCGGTGCGGTGACCTGGGCACCGGGATCGATCAGCCCAGCGGTGGACGTCACGCCAGGTCCGCCGCAGCGGTCACATCAGCCGCGGCATTGCGGCGTGCACCACACTTCCCGCACCAGCGAGCGCACAACGCGGTTATCACCTCGGTCATATCGCACCCCCACCACCAACCACCCCGTCGTCGGTCAACACGAGCAGCGTACGACAGGGCACCGACAACACTGGGCCGATGCACTCGAACCCGAACCCGAACTCGAACCCGGCGAGGCGGTTCCGATGCTCGACGCGATCGTCGACACACTCCAATCAGCCAGTAGCCTGTGAAGTGCGGTGCGTTTCCCGCCTCGGCCGGAACCGATCTCGGTGACCGCCTCCGGCACACTCAGGCCATGCTTTCCGCATTTCGGTTACCACACGCCCCACCCGGTCTGGCGTCCCACATCGGCTCTGATCAGAGGGCGACACCGAGCGCTACGCCACCACCGCGCCCACAGAACCCGCCGAATGAGATGCCGCCCGTTCGGATCCCCTACCGGAATCGTGCCCGACGGCAACCGCCGAGCCTGGATCGGCAGCGCCCCGCGTGGAACCACGCCAACGCGATCCGATACTTCACGTGTTCGCCGCCCAACCCTTCAACATCACGGCGCTAAACCACACTAAAACAACATCACACAGTTCGATCACGCAAACCGTACGCAACCCTCTACCCGCACGAATTCCGGTCCCGGGCATGCTAACAGTTCCCGATGCCGAGTAACGGAAGCGACCTTCCGCGCGATGAACATCCGACCCCCCACGTTCATTGAAGGACCGGCATGACGTTTCCCCCGCCCTCACCATCTGCCGTACGCAAGAAGTGGCCCTGGATCACCGGCGGGATCGTCGTAGCCGTGGCCGCGGTCTCGTTCCTCAGCCCCGGACGGGACGACCAATCGGCCCAGGCCACAGCGGTATCCGCGTCTGTGACGCCGACGCTCGCCGATTCGACGACCGTGCATGCCGCGTCGAATTCGTCGACAACGGTGCCGGTTTCGTCTGCCCTCGCCCTTTCGCCGGCCGAACCCGCCGCGGTCGGCGCCGCCGACGCGACCGCCGCGCTGCAGCAACTCGCCGGCCTCGAGATCAAGGGACGCGCACCGAAAACCGGCTACGACCGGGATCTCTTCGGTCAGGCGTGGACCGACGACGTCATGGTCGAGGGCGGCCACAACGGATGCGACACGCGGAACGACATTCTCGGGCGCGACCTCGAACAGATCGTGTTCAAGCCGGGCACGCGCGACTGCGCGGTACAGACCGGAACGCTCCTCGACCCGTACACGGGCAACACCATCTCCTTCGTCCGCGGTGAGGGCACGTCGAACGCCGTGCAGATCGATCACGTCGTCGCGCTGTCCGACGCCTGGCAGAAGGGAGCCCAGCAGCTCGACACCGCGACCCGGGTGAACTTCGCCAACGATCCGCGGAACCTGAAAGCCGTCGACGGCCCCACCAACCAGCAGAAATCGGACGGAGACGCCGCAACCTGGCTGCCCCCGAACAAGAGCTACCGGTGCACCTACGTGACCGATCAGGTGGAGGTGAAGGCCGCGTACGGACTGTGGGTGACCCAGGCCGAACACGATGCGATCGCCCGGGTTCTGCAGGACTGCGGGGCGGCGACGCCTGCCGTCGCGCCCGCTCCGAGTACCGCCACGGTGCCGGAAGCGGCACCTGCGCCCACTCCCGTTCCCGCTCCGGCACCCGCGCCCGTCCCGTTCGTCGACACGGCACCGCCGAGCGACGTCTACTACAAGAACTGTTCGGCGGCCAAGGCGGCCGGTGCCGCGCCGGTTCACATCGGCGAGCCGGGCTACGGCACCCATCTCGATCGCGACGGCGACGGCGTCGGCTGTGAGAGCTGATCCGGGCCTGGCGCGACACGCGCCGCCACCACCAGTTAATCTGAACTGCCTGCAGGGACGTCGGGTACCTGTAGCTCTCTGTACATGTCAGAAAGATGAGATCGGCATGACCACTGCACCCGACGCACTCGGGCACCCCCCACATACGGACGAACCGCCAGTCGCCCGCACTTATCAGAAGCCGGCGTTGTCGGCGCGCGAAATCGAGGTTCTCCGCCACTGGTTGCGGGGCGACTCCAAGCTCGCCGTCGCCGCCGACCTCCACATCGCTCTCGGAACGGTCAACACCCATCTGACCCGTATCCGCGAGAAGTACGCGCTGGTCGGACGTGACGCGTCCACCAAGACGACGCTGCTGGTCCGGGCCCTTCAGGACGGGATCATCACGATCGCGGAACTCTGACGGCCTATGCCCTGCGCAGGGCGTCCCGGTCGATCTCGGCCACCGATGTCAGGCCGCTGAGACCCATCGTGAGATCGAACTCGGCGATCACGTTGGCCGTGGCGTCCCGCGCACCGGCCTGACCGGCGAGGGCCAGTCCGTACAGGTGCGGCCGGCCGAGCGTCACGGCGTCCGCACCCAAGGCGAGGGCCTTGAAGACGTCTGCTCCCGTGCGGATTCCGCTGTCGAGGAGCAGCGTCAGCCTGCCGTCGACGACGGGCGCGATGTCCACGAGGGCGTCCAGCGACGACACGCTGCCGTCCACCTGGCGCCCACCGTGATTCGAGACGACGATGCCGTCCACGCCGGCGTCGAGCGCCCGCCTGGCGTCGTCCGGATGGAGCACGCCCTTGAGGAGGATCGGCAGCGACGTCCTGCTGCGGAGGGTCTCGATGTCGGACCAGCTCAGCGACGGCCGGGAGTAGATGTCGAGGAACGTCTCCACGGCGGCCCGCGGTTCCGGCGACCGCAGGTTGTCGAGGAAGCGGCCCGGGAAGCGCCGGGTCATCGACACCAGTGACCGGATCGCGCCGAGTGTCACCTCGACGTCCGCCTTGCTCGCGGCGGTCTTGATCCGCTCGTGCACGATGCGGCGGAACACCGGATCGGACGTGTACTGCGCGATTCCCTGCCCCTGCGCGAAGGGCAGCGAGCCGAGGTTGAGATCTTCCGGGCGCCAGCCGAGCATGGTCGTGTCGAGGGTGACGACGACGGCGTCCGCGCGAATGTTCTCGGCGCGCTGGAGCAGGCTGTCGACGAGATCGTCGTCGGTGCTCCAGTACAGCTGGAACCACCGGGGAGCGTCGCCCATCGCCGCCGCACTCTCCTCCATCGGTGCGCAGCCCTGGTTGGAGAAGATGTACGGCACACCCAGTTCGGCGGCCGCGGCGGCGATCGCCACATCCGCCTCGGGCCTGGCCAGTTCGGCCGCGCCCACCGGGGCGAGCAGCACCGGGGCCGGAATCCTGCGCCCGAACAACTCGACCCCGATGTCGCGCTTGGAGACGTCGCGCAGCACCCGGGGAACGATCTGCCACTTGTCGAACGCATCGCGGTTGGCCTGCATCGTGCGACCCAGGCCTGCGCCGCCGTGGACGTACGCCCACCCCTTCGCGCTCATCTTCCGCCGCGCGCGTCGCTCCAGCGTGTCGAAGTCGGTGGGAACGGAGGGTGTGCGGCCGAGGACGCCGTCGCGATAGATCACATTCTGGCGGGCCCGGCCCGGGCTGTCCTGATTCTCGCTCGCAGACATGCGCCGAGTCTTCCACAGCGCATCACGAACCGACGGCAGGTCGCCGGGACGCGTAGGTTTGTGACCGGCACCACACCGCGCGCTACCCCGACCACCAACGTCCTAGGAGACCGCGATGCCCGACCGTCCGTCCCTCACCGGCGCTCCCTGCTGGATCGATCTCACCAGTTCCGACCCACGACAGGTCATCCCGTTCTACACCGGGCTGTTCGGGTGGAGGTCCGACACCAACGAGGATCCGCAGTACGGCGGCTACTCCATCTTCAGCAAGAGCGGTAAACCCATTGCGGGCCTTGGCCCCCAGCAGCAGGGCAACCCGTACGGCAACGTGTGGACCACGTACATCGCGTCCGAGGACGCGGAGGCCACCGCCGCGCAGGCCGCCGAGGCGGGCGGCCAGGTGATGATGCCCGCAATGGTCGTGGGCGACCAGGGCACGATGGCCATCCTCGGCGATCCCGCCGGCGCCGTCATCGGCGTGTGGCAGGCCGATCGGCACGACGGCTTCGGTCTCGTGGACGAGCCCGGAGCGCCCGTCTGGCACGAAACGCTGTCGCGGAACTATGCGGCGGCGCTCCCCTTCTACGCGGACGTCTTCGGCTGGACCTATCAGACCCTCGGCGACACAGACGAATTCCGGTACTCGCAGGCGAACCTCGGCGACCGCACCGTCGCCGGAGTCATGGACGCCGACTCGTTCCTGCCGGAAGGCGTCCCCTCGTTCTGGCAGTTCTACATCGGTGTCGAGGACACGGATGCGGCGGTCGCGAAGGTGACCGACCTGGGCGGCAGCGTCCGGCGCGAACCGGAGGACACACCGTTCGGGCGGCTCGCGTCCGTTGCCGATCCCCTGGGCGCCACGTTCCAGATCACGACCCTGCAGTCCTGACCCGGCGACGGTGGCGCGCAGATCACGCCACCGTCACACCGGACCGAACGGTGCCTGCGCCTCCTTGGCGTCCCAGATGTCGAGGAGTGAACGGAGAATCTCCTCCGACATGCCCAGTCCCCCGAGATGGCTTTCCCCGTGCATCGTGTGGAACTCGGCGTCGGGAAGAAGCGACACCATGTGCTGCCCGTGCCGGAGCGGAATGATGTGGTCGCAGTCGCCGTGCCACCAGCGCACCGGGGTCTTCACCGCGTTCACCCGGAATCCCCAGTCCCGCGCGAACAGGACGAGATCGGCGAACGGTGCACTGAGCTGCTTGCGACCGCCGTTGAGCAGATCGTCGAGGAACATCGCCTTGAACTCCGGGCGCGCGAGCAGACGGCGGTCGCCCTCCGGAGACAGCCGCCCGTACAGGTCGATGATCGGCGACGCGAACGGCCTCGCCAGCCTGATCACGGAACTCGCCGCCAACCCGACGGGGACACCGCCCGCCGACAGCACCGGAGCCGCCAGGACGGCGAGATCCATCAGCCCGCTGCGGATCGCGTCGGGACCCTTCGTCGGCGCGACACCCCCGAGGATGCCGGTCGCGACCACGCGGTCGGGCATCGCGTACGCCGCGGCCAGCGTGTAGGGGCCGCCGCCGGACAGGCCGACCACGGCCATCTGATCGACGCCCAGCGTGTCGGCGACGGTGCGCAGATCTTCGGCGAAGTCGATCACGGCGCCGTAGCGGTGCGGCGTCGACGAGCCGACTCCCGGCCGGTCGATCCCGATCAGCCGGACGTGCTCGCGTTCGGCGAACGCGCGCGCCTCCATCGGCACCTGACGCCGCGCTCCGGGCGTGCCGTGCAGCCAGAACACCGCCCTGCCCTGTGCCGAACCGAACTCCGCGAAGCCGAGCCGACGCCCCTCGCCTACCGCGACCGTGCCCTCCAACTGCGGGCGTGCGATATCCACCATGCCCACAGCTTCGCACGTGACACCCGTCACGTTTCCGCCCGGGACCCGCTCAGCGGTGCGCGGTGGACGTGAACTGGTAGGTCGCGGCGTCGACGATCTGCTCGGGAGACACCTCGATCTCGCCGTTCAGCCACGCCGTCATGAGTTCCGCGAGCCCACCCACGAACAGCAGCGCGGTGATCTCGTCCTGCGGCGACGACCACGCCCGGTCGCCGTAGAGTTCCTTCGATTCCTCCGCGACCAGCAGGGCGAACGCCCGCAACAACTCACGTCGTCGCGTCCGCAGCGGTTCGGCGCCCGCCGATTCGATGATCGACACCCGCCCCTTCCTCGGGTCCGCCGTCAGGATGTCGACGAAGGTTGCGATCGCCGCCCGCGCCCGCACTTCGGGGTCACCGGTCACCGTCTGGAGAGTGACCCGCGCGGCCTCCCCGATCTCCGCGGCGATGCCCTCGATCACCTGAACCAGCAGGTCGTCCCGGCTGCTGAAGCTCTCGTAGAAATAGCGTTCCGTGAGTTTCGCCTCGGCGCAGATCGCGGTCATCGTCGCTTTCTCGCCGCCGACGGTGCCGAACACCTGCAGTCCCGCCTCGAGCAGTCGCGCGCGACGGTCCGCGGCGCGTTCCTCGGAACTTCGACCGCGGTACTGGCGCGCCGGTTGACTCATGACTCGATGTTGACAGACCCGCAGGCGTGACGCACACTACACACATCTGACAGAGGGTCCTGTCACATATGCCGACGAGGAGGGCCGATGCCCAAAGTTCTCGCTGCTCCCCCACCCGAAAGCGCACTGCACCCCATCTCGGGCAATGCCGGGTTCCCCGTCATCGGACACTCGCTGGAATACTTCCGCGACCCGATGGGACTGCTGCAGAGCCGCTGGGAGCGCTACGGCCCCGTGTCGTGGCTGAGCATGGCGGGCAAGCGGTGGGTCACCGTACTCGGACCGGACGGCTGCCAGACGGTGCTGCAGAACAAGGACCGAGCCTTCGTCAACAGCGACGGATGGAGCGTGCTGATCGGGCCGTTCTTCCACCGTGGGCTGATGCTCCTCGACGGCGACGAACACCTCGCCCACCGGCGAATCATGCAGCAGGCCTTCACCCGGGACCGGCTGTCGCGCTATACCGAGGCACTCCATCCCGCGATCGACAAGGGGCTCGACGCCTGGCAGCCCACCCCGGGCTTCGCCGCGTACCCCGCGCTGAAGGAGCTGACACTCGATCTCGCCACGAGCATCTTCATGGGCGGCGCCGAGGGGTCGACGCCCCAGGAGATGGCAGAGATCAACAAGGCCTTCATCGACTGCGTGCAGGCCGCCACGTCGGTGGTGCGCTACCCCCTGCCCGGAACGCGATGGAAGCGCGGCATCGACGGGCGCACACGACTCGAGGAGTTCTTCCGCCGCTACCTGCCCGCGCGACGAGCGAGCACCGGCGACGACCTGTTCTCCGCGCTGTGCCACATCGAATCCGAAGAGGGGCAACGCTTCAGCGACGACGACGTCGTCAATCACATGATCTTCCTGCTGATGGCCGCCCACGACACGTCCACCATCACGCTGTCGACGATGATGCAGTATCTCGGTCAGCACCCCGACTGGCGGGAGCGCTGCAGGCGGCAGTCGGCGGCGCTGGGCACGTCCACCCCGACGTACGATCAACTCGACGAACTGACCGACCTCGACCTCGTCATGAAGGAATGCCTGCGTCTCGTTCCGCCGGTCCCGGTGGTCGCTCGCCGTGCGGTCGAGGACACCGAGGTGCTCGGCCACTACATCCCCCGGGGCACGTACATGTCGGTTGTCGTGCACTTCACCCATCACATGCCCGAGTACTGGCCCGATCCGGAGCGGTTCGACCCCGAGCGGTTTTCACCCGAACGCCGTGAGGACAAGGTCCACCGGTTCGCGTGGGAGCCGTTCGGCGGTGGCGTGCACAAATGCCTGGGAATGCACTTCGCGGGCGCCGAGATCAAGGCGGTCATGCACCACCTGCTGCAACGATTCGACTGGCAGGTGAGCCCCGGCTACGTCGCCCCGCTCAACTACACCTCGCTGCCGTTCCCTTCCGACGGCCAGCCCGTGGACCTGTACCACCGAGTCGGCTGAGCCGGTACCCAGAGCGCAGTCTCGGCCGATTCCGCGTAGTGCAGGCCGAGCCGATCCACCATAGTGGGAGTCATGACCGTTTCGGCACCCCCGCTCGACGTGTATTCGCAGCCCACGCTGTCCACCCTCATGCCGTCAGTCCTCGCCTCACTGGGTGTTGCCGGCGAACCCAACCGGCTGCACCTGCCGGACAGCAGGCACACCGTGGTGTTCTTGATAGACGGACTCGGCTGGACGCTGCTGCGGCGCCACCGCGAACACGCCCCGTTTCTCGACAGCCTGACCGGACGGCCGATCCGGGCGGGCTTCCCGACCACGACCGCCACCAGCATCGCGTCGTTCGGCACGGGGTTGCCGTCCGGCGGTCACGGAATCACCGGCTACCAGTCATACGTTCGTGAGGTTCGCGGCACGCTCAACTGGTTGTCGTGGCGCGCGGGCCACAAGGGCGACGAACTCACCCGGCTGGTGCCCGAGGTCGTCCAGCCCGCACCGACCGTGTTCGAACGCGCCGCGGCAGCCGGTATCACGTGCACGACCGTGGTGCCCGCAAAGTTCGACGGGTCCGGGCTCACCCGCGCCGTCCTCCGCGGCGGCACGTTCGCAGGAATACACGCGTACGGTGACCTGATCGCGCACGTCGTCACCGCGGCCCGTTCAGGCGAACGGACCCTCACCTACTGCTACCTCAGCGAAATCGACACGCTCGGGCACGTTTACGGACCGGGATCCGAATCCTGGCTACATCAGGTCGCCCTCGTCGACCGGCTCGTCGAGAGGCTCGCCGCGGGACTCGCGGCGGCACAACCCGACACCACGCTGTACGTCACCGCCGACCACGGCATGGTCACCGTGGACGATGCCGACAAGATCGACTTCGACGCCACTCCCGCCCTGTCGGACGACGTGGTGGCGCTCGCCGGCGAACCCCGGTGCAGGCACGTCCACACCCGAGCCGGAGCCGGGCACGACGTCGCCGCCCGGTGGAGGAACGAACTGGGACACCGCATGTGGATCGGCACGCGAGACGAGGCCGTCACCGCAGGACTGTTCGGCCCTGCCGTGCGATCCGAGGTGCAGGGCCGCATCGGAGACGTCGTCGCCATCGCACAAGGTGGCGTCGCAGTGGTCCGGCGCAAGGCGGAGTCGAGGTTGTCCGCGCTCCCCGGGCAGCACGGCGCACTCACCGACGACGAGTTGCTGATTCCCCTACTGCAGGGCACCATCACGTAAACCCGGACCGATCCCGGCCCGCGGGGCCACTCCTGATAGAAATTACGAACAGCGTTGATTTCAGGAGAGATTCATGCCCCGCTCTGCGGTACCGAACACCGGGTCCATCATCACGACAATCCGCACCAAGTGGCCCTGGATCCTCGCCGGGCTGCTCGTCGTCGTGCTCGTCACGATGCTCTCCCCGGACCCCGACGACACCCTCGCCGCCGGAACCGGACCGGCCGCGCCCTCGGAAGTCACTGACGCACAACAGATACAGACGGCGTTCACCCAACTGTCCACCCTCGAGGTGAAGGGCCGGGCACCCAAGACGGGGTACGACCGGGAACTGTTCGGCGCCAGCTGGACCGACAACGTGTCGGTCGAACTCGGACGCAACGGCTGCGACACCCGCAACGACATCCTGCGACGCGACCTCGTCGACATCACCTCACGCGACCGTACCCGCAACTGCGTGGTGCAGTCGGGCACGTTGCGGGATCTCTACACGGGCACCATCATTGCGTTCACCCGGGGCACGAAGACGTCGGACGCCGTGCAGATCGATCACGTGGTGGCGCTGTCGGACGCGTGGCAGAAGGGGGCTCAGCTCCTCGACGCGCAGACGCGGGCGGACCTCGCGAACGATCCCCGCAACCTGCAGGCCGTGGACGGACCCACCAATCAGCGCAAGAGCGATGCCGACGCGTCGACGTGGCTGCCCCCGCTGGCGGCGTACCGCTGCACCTACGTGGCGCGTCAGGTGGAAGTGAAAGTGGCGTACCGCCTCTGGGTGACCCCGCCCGAGCGCGATGCGATGGCCGCGGTGCTCACCGGCTGCGGAGCCCGGTGATCACGCGCCCGGAGGGGTGAGCCGGTTCTCGGAGCCCGTGTCGACGGCCGGGGCCGTCGCACCGGAATCCCAGTCGACGGAGTTGTTGGACCCGGTGAGTTCGAGGGAGTCGAGGGACACGGCGCGCACGACGTTGTCGTTGCCACTCACCGTCATCGCGCCGGAGTCGTCCACGTTCACGGAATTCCCGCTTCCGCTGATCGAGATCCGCTCCGCCTGCTTTCCGAGCACGGTGACGGCGTTGCCCTGCACGTCGATCGACTCGACGACGTCGATGGTGGAACTGTTGCTGCGACCCGAGAGGGTGAGCGTTCCGGTCTGCCCACCGACGACGTTGGTGTCCTGACCGCGCACGATGACCGCGTTCGACGTGGCGATGGTCGCCGAGACACCGTTGGCCTCGATGGTGACGGTGCCGCACTCGCCGTCGAGGACGACCCCGGCACCGTCCCTGTTGACGGTGACGTCGCGGCCCGCGCAGTCACCGCCCGAGTTCAGTTCCACCGCAGCGCCGGACACCGTCGAGGTGCTTCCGCCGCCGGTGCTCCCGCCGCCGCAGCCAGCGAGGGCGACGGCGCAGGACATCAGCACGGCGACGGCGACCGACTGCCGGGTGACGCTCATCGACCCCTGCTTTCCTGTCCCCGACGGGGCCGGGTCAGTCCTTCGCGAGTACCGGCATCGTCACGACCTGGGCCGCGTAGGACAGCCCGGCGCCGAAGGCGAGCAGCAGGGCGGTGTCGCCGGGCTTGGTGGCGCCGGACTGCAGCATCTCCTCCATGGCGAGCGGCACGGACGCCGCCGACGTGTTGCCGCTCTCGGCGATGTCGTCGGACACGGGCACGTTCTCGGGGAGTTTCATGCTGCGGGCGATCACCTCGGTGATCCGCGAGTTGGCCTGGTGCGGGACGAACGCGTCGAGATCGTCGACCGACATGCCGGCCTTCTCGATCGCCCGCAGTGCCACCTTGCCCATCTCGAAGGCGGCCCAGCGGAACACCGCGGTACCGGCCATCTTGATGTACGGGCGCGTGGCACCCGGCGTCGTGATGTATTCGTACCAATCCAGATCCTGCACGATGGCGTCGGCCTGGGCGCCGTCCGAACCCCACTCCACCGGCCCGATGCCCGCGACGTCGCTCTTGCCCACGACCACGGCGCCGGCGCCGTCACCGAAGATGAACCGCGTCGAGCGGTCGGTCGGGTCGGTGGTGATGCTCATCTTCTCGACACCCACGACGAGGGCGTAGTCGACGGATCCTCCGCGAACCAGATCCGACGCCACCGTCAGCGCGGTGCAGAAGCCCGCGCATCCACCGCCGAGATCGAAGGCTCCGGGCCCGTTGGTGCCCAGGGCGTCGGCCACCACCGCCGCGGCGGGCGGCGTCAGCAGGAGGTACGTCGACGTGGCGACGATGACGCAGCCGATCTGCTCGGGATCGATCCCGCTCGCTTCGATCGCCTTGCGCCCGGCGGCGATGGACATCGTGACGACGTTCTCGTCCTCCGCCGCGAACCGCCGGTTGCGGATTCCCGAGCGCGACTGGATCCACTCGTCGTTCGAGTCGATCAGTTCACAGATCTCGTCGTTGGTGACGACCCGTTCGGGCCGGTACACGCCGAGCCCGAGAAGGGCGGACTGCCGACCTCCAGCCACGGTGGCAATCTGCTTTCCCATCGATCGATCTCCTCATCAGGTCCCGCGTGGTTACGCGCAGTGTGGACTTGTCGCCAGCACACGTTACGTCGGCGACCGCCCAGCGGGTAGCACCGGTTCCTGTTACTCGTCGGTAATATCGGTTCGGCAGGGCCGCCGATGAAACGAACACGGCGGTCAAACCGACACTTTCGTAAGAACAGACTTGTTAGACTTCTGGCGATTTCCAGCAGTTGATCACCGGTAGGGGGAGTGGTCTCTTCGGGCCACGCAGTGCCGCCTGCTGCTAGAGATGGAGTGTCCTTCGTGAAGCGAACCAGAGCTCTTGCAGCAGCGTCGCTCGTCGGCGCGGCCGTGACGTTGATCGCATTCGCCGGCCCGGCCGCCGCGAATCCCAACGCCATCAATCCGATCCCCGGACTCAACGGCACCAACGGGATTCCACACCTCACCGGACGCACCCAGGCGGTCGCACAGCAGACCGGCATGCTCAGCCCGAACCGCACCCAGGACGCCAACGTCCTCGGCACCGACCTCGGCATCATGTGGGACAACGGCCAGGGCCAGGTCCTCACGGCGTTCGGCGACTCTGCCGGGCTCGGACTGCCCAACCTGCTGTCGGGCAGCCTGTGGGCCTGGCGCAGCAGCACACTGTTCCGCAGCTCGGACGGCATCCTCGCGGACGGGATGAACTTCGACAGCTCACCCCGCGACATCTTCGGCCAGTCCAAGGAGCTCGTCCCGAGCCCGAAGATCCCGTTCGTCGAGATCAGCCGTATCCCCACCGCCGGCGTCGCCGTCGGCAACACCCAGGTCCTCAGCATGATGTCGGTGAAGAACTGGGGACCGGCAGGAACGTGGGACACCAACTACTCCGGTCTCGTCTACTCCCAGGACAACGGCGAAAACTGGACCGTCGCGCCCGAGACGCAGCGCCCGAACGTCGGCGGCAACGCCAACTTCCAGATGAGTGCGTTCGTGAAGGCCGACGGCTTCGTCTACCAATACGGCACGCCCGCAGGCCGCGGTGGACTCGTCCACATCGCGCGGGTCCCGGAACCCCAGATCATGGATCTCGGCGCGTACGAGTACTTCGACGGCGCCAAGTGGATCAAGGGCAATCCCGACGTCGCCAAGCCGATCATGCCGGGCGGGGTCGGCGAGTTGTCCGTCGCGTACAACGAGTACCTCGGCCAATACCTCATGCTGACCACCGACCAGTACAACTCCGTGGTCATGCGACGCTCACCGTCGGTCACCGGACCGTGGGGCCCACCGGAGGTGCTCGTCGACACCCGGGAGCTGCCCACCGCGTACGGCGCCTACATCCACCCGTGGTCGTCCGGGCGCGATCTCTACTTCCTCACGACGGTGCACAACAACTACAACGTGCTCCTCATGCGGACCACGCTCACTCCGTAGCCCGCGTACTAGCGTCGGGGCATGGATGCAGCTGCCTGGGACGAACGGTATTCACAGAGCGAACTGGTGTGGGGCGCGCCACCCAACGCCGTCGTGGTCGAGCGGGTCACCTCGCTCCCCCGCGGTCGCGCACTCGATCTCGCGTGCGGGGAGGGCCGCAACGCGCACTGGCTCGCCACCCGCGGCTGGGAGGTGACGGGGCTCGACTACTCGGCCGTGGCCCTCGACAAGGCCCGCCGGGTGGCCGCCGAAGCACCCCGCTCGGTCCGGGAACGGCTCGACTACCGCGTCGCCGACGTCACCGATTCGGACCTCGGCGGCGAGTACGACCTCGTGCTCATGATCTACCTCCATCTCGCCCCCGAGGAGCGTCTGCAGGTTGTGAACCGCGCCATATCTGCGCTGAAACCTGACGGAATCCTCATGATTTTGGGGCATGACGCCGTTAACTTGTCGCAAGGAGTGGGGGGTCCTCAGGACCCTGAAATCCTGTACACGCCAGATGATTTGGTGAATTCGTTCGACGGGCGGCTTGCCGTCGACGTCGCCGAACGGCGCTTCCGCGAGACGGACGCCGGAACGGCGATCGACGCGCTCGTCGTCGCGCACCGCTCGAGTCTTGGCAGTCAGGTAAATGGGGCGTAATATCGCTGATGTTACCGACGAGTAATAACTTGGGCGGTACTAACGGATAGACCGCACCATCTCACTGGGAGAGACAGAAGACATGGGCCATTACAAGAGCAACGTCCGCGACCTGGAGTTCAACCTCTTCGAGGTACTCGGTCTCGAGCAGCCGCTGAGTGAAGGCGTGTGGGGCGATCTCGACGCCGACACCGTCCGCAACATGCTCAGCGAAGTTGCCCGCCTCGCCGAGGGACCGCTGAGCGAGTCCTTCGCCGACGCCGACCGCAACCCTCCGGTCTTCGACCCCGAGAACCACACCGTCACCCTGCCGGAATCCTTCAAGAAGTCGTTCCGCGCGCTGTGGGACGCCGAGTGGTACCGCATGGGACTCTCCGAGGAGATCGGCGGCGTTCCCGTCCCCCGATCCGTCGTGTGGGCCATCGGTGAGCTGATCCTCGGCGCCCAGCCGGCCGCACACATGTACCAGGCCGGACCCGCGTTCGCGGACGTGCTGTTCCACAACGGCACCGAAGAGCAGAAGAAGTGGGCCGCCACCTGCGTCGAGCGCGGTTGGGGTGCCACCATGGTCCTCACCGAACCCGACGCCGGCTCCGACGTCGGCGCAGGCCGCACCAAGGCCATCAAGCAGGACGACGGCTCCTGGCACATCGAGGGCGTCAAGCGGTTCATCACGTCCGCCGACTCCGACGACCTGTTCGAGAACATCTTCCACCTGGTCCTGGCCCGCCCCGAGGGCGCAGGCCCCGGCACCAAGGGACTGTCGCTGTTCTTCGTCCCGAAGACGCACTTCAACTTCGAGACCAACGAACTGGGCGAGCGCAACGGCGTCTTCGTCACCAACGTCGAGCACAAGATGGGCCTGAAGGTCTCCGCCACGTGTGAGGTCACCTTCGGCGGCCACGGCATTCCCGCCCAGGGCTGGCTCGTCGGCGAGGTCCACAACGGCATCGCGCAGATGTTCGACGTCATCGAACACGCCCGGATGATGGTCGGCACCAAGGCCATCGCCACCCTGTCCACCGGCTACCTCAACGCCCTCGACTACGCGAAGGAACGCGTCCAGGGCGCAGACCTCACGCAGATGACGGACAAGGCCGCCCCGCGCGTCACCATCACCCACCACCCCGACGTCCGTCGCGCCCTCGCCATGCAGAAGGCGTACGCGGAGGGCCTGCGCGCCGTGTACCTGTACACCGCGGCGCACCAGGACGAGGCGACCGCCAAGCTGGTGTCCGGCGCCGACAAGGACCTCGCGTTCCGCGTCAACGACCTGCTGCTCCCCATCGTCAAGGGTGTCGGCTCCGAGCGGGCGTACCAGTACCTGACGGACAGCCTGCAGACCTTCGGCGGCTCCGGCTTCCTGCAGGACTACCCGATCGAGCAGTACATCCGCGACGCCAAGATCGACTCGCTGTACGAGGGCACCACCGCCATCCAGGCGCAGGACTTCTTCTTCCGCAAGATCGCCCGCGACCGCGGTGTGGCGCTCGCCCACGTCGCAGGCGAGGTCAAGAAGTTCATCGACAGCGAGGCAGGCAACGGTCGCCTCAAGGCCGAGCGCGCCCTGCTCGCCACCGCACTCGAGGACGTCCAGACCATGGCCGCCACCCTCACCGGGTACCTCATGGGTGCGCAGGAGCAGCCGTCCGAGCTGTACAAGGTCGGCCTCGGATCCGTCCGCTTCCTGATGTCCGTCGGCGACCTGCTCATCGGCTGGCAGCTCCTCCGCCAGTCCGAGATCGCGATCAAGGCCCTCGACGAGGGTGCCTCCGACAAGGACAAGGCGTTCTACGAGGGCAAGGTCGCCATCGCGTCCTTCTTCGCGAAGAACGTGCTGCCGGAGCTGACCGCCACCCGCAGCATCGTCGCCAACATCGACAACGACATCATGGAGCTCGACGAAGCAGCGTTCTGATCGGTTTCACACGGCCCGGCGGCTGGGATTCTTCCCGGCCGCCGGGCTTGTTCGTCTCCCGGCCCTCTGACCTCTGGCACTCCTTCTCAGTCGACGCACCCCTTTTCGGCCCCCACAGGCAGTGCGCGAGCCGAGAAAGAGTGCGGGAGTTGTCCACAAGACCCGGTCCATCCACAGCCGGGTCGCTCGGACCCCTTTTCTCGACGCCATCCCGGCGAGAATCGTTCCCATGAAATATGGCCCGGGGGCGATGCTGCGGCGCCAGGAGGCGTTGGACCGCGGCTACAGCGACGACGAGATCCGGCGTATGTACACGCGCGGCGACTGGCACCGCATCAGCCGCGGCGCGTACCTCTCCGCGTCGACGTACGCCGCGCTGGACGAGGAGGAACGTCATCGCTTCCTGATCGACTCGACAGTTCACGCCGCGTCGGACGACGCGGTGCTGAGTCACCAATCCGCAGCGGTCATCTACGGGCTGCCACTGTGGAAGAAGCCCCTCGACCGCGTGCACGTCACCAGAAACCGACGCGGGGGTGGCCGGATCAAGCGGCGGGTCACGGTTCACTGCGCGCCCATCGGAGAGCACGTGGCAGTGGTGGACGGGCATTCGCTGACCCTCCCGGCGCGGACCGTGATCGACCTCGCGAGAACACTGCCGTTCGAGCAGGCCGTCGTGGTGGGTGACGCGGCCGTCCGGAGGTTCGGCATCAGCCGAGAGGACCTGGACGCCGAACTCGCCCGCGCTGCGCGTCGTCACGGCGTCGATGCGGCGCGGAGGGTCGTCCGTTTCGTGAGCGGGCACAGCGAAAGTGTCGGTGAATCGCGAAGCCGGGTGAAGTTGGCGAGTGCCGGGCTCCCCGTCCCGCTCCAGCAAGGCGAGGTGTTCGAACCCGGCGGGCGCCGAATCGGACGCGTCGACTTCCACTTCGACGGCATCGTGCTCGGGGAGTTCGACGGACGCGTCAAGTACGGACGGCTGCTGAAACCCGGGCAATCCCCCGGCGACGCGGTCTTCGCCGAGAAGCAACGCGAGGATGCGCTGCGCGACCTCGGTTTCCAGGTGGTGCGGTGGACCTGGGACGACCTCGAGTCGCCGGAGCGGGTGGCGGAGCGTGTCCGTCGCGCGATCGCGCGTGCCGCGTCGCCACGAGGCTGGGTGACGCAGGCGCCGCTCCCCTCCGCCCAGCGACTTACCGTGCGGGCGCTGTAGTCGCACCCTTTCTCGGTTCGCACTCATCTTTTCGGGCTCGAAAAGCGGTGCGCGAACCGAGAACGAGTGCGGCTACTCGCCGTCGTTCGGATTCGGCTTCGGGGTCGTGGGTTTCGGGCTTTCCGCCGGGGCGGGCGGGGCCGGTGAGGCGGCGGGCGTGCGCTCGTCGGGTTTGGGTGGGGCCGCGGGTGCCTCACACTTGACGATCGGGACGGGGTCGTACCGGACGGTTCTGGTGTCCCGGGAGATTTCTTGGCCGGTGGCGTGGTCGGAGATCACCCGGGTGTCGCTGGCGGTGAATCCCGGTGCGCCGCTGGAGGCGATGCAGTGATCGCCGGCGGGCAGGGTGACCGTGTCGGGCTCCGTCGGCTTGGTCCGGTTGCCGGTGATCGACTCGACGTCGACCGACTTGGTTCCCCAGAACCGGATGGTCAGGTCCGAGGCGCCGCCGATGGCCTGGATCATCACACCCGTCTTGGCGGTGTTGCGGAACTGCAGGTCGATGGCACCTTCGAAGACGGTGGCCTCGCGCGCCTCGGGGTAACGCGAGATGTAGTACGAGTGCTCGGTGTGCGCGACGTCCTCCATGCCGGCGAAATATGCGGCGTTGTACAGCGTCGTCGCCACCTGGCTCACACCGCCGCCGACGGCGGTGTCCGGGCGACCGTTGTTGATGATGCCCGACTCCACATATCCCTGAGCCGTGCCCCGCGGGCCGGTGTACCCGTTGAGGGAGAACGTGTCGCCCGGCTTGATCAGCGCCCCGTTGATCTCACTGGCGGCGAGCCGGATGTTGGTACCCGATGCCGCCGAGAAGCCGCCGGTCGTGAACTCGCCGATCACTTCCTTCACACCGAGCGCCTGCGCGGCCTCCGTGGTGAGGGCGGGCGGGACGGGCCCGTACACTGCGGCGGTGGTGTGAGAACCGTTGCCGCGCAACAACTCGGGCAGCGTCTCCAACGTCTTGGGCCACTGCACCAGATCGCCGACGACCGCGGGGACGACCGTGGGCGATCCCCCGTCGAGCGTGATCGTCGCGTCCTTGGGCACGATCTCCGTCGAGACGAGTTGCGGCGCCAGGATGCCGGTCGCAGCCTCGATGTTGTAGGTGGGCTTCAGCCCGCCGTTGCCGTCCGGTTCGAAGCCGACGATCGCACCGATCTGCTGCCGCGCCGCGGTCGCGACCTTGCCGTCGCGACCGGTGACCACCAGATCGGCGGAGGCAGCGGGCGTCGCCACCTCGTCGAGCGCCCTCTGGACGCCTTCCTTCGTCACCGTCACGGGCACGACGTCGACGGGCAGTTCCACCGGCCGGCCGAACGCCCATTCCTCGGTCAACGCCGCCTCGGCGCCCTCACCGTTCAGGTTCTGCCCGGTCGACGGGTCCACCGGCACCGGGGTCGGGCCCTCGAACACGACGGTCCCCTCGCGGGACGCACGATCGGTCTCACCGCGAAGACCGTCGACGGCGGAGGCCAGCGCGGCCTCGTCGCGAGTCGACACCACACCGATCTCGTCGGTCGTGAAGAACGAGGTGAGCCTCGTGAACGGGTTGAGCGGCTGCGAATGGGCCCGGTCGAGCGTGGCCTCCCAGTCGACACCGAGCCCGGCGGCCGACGGAACGAGTTGCGTCGACACGTCGCCGGCCGTCACCGTCAGCGGCTGATCGACGCGTGGGCCGACCTGCGCCTGCAACGTGGCCTCCGCCTCCTCGCGGGACGAACCGCCCACGTCGACGCCGGCCACGGTCACCCCGCGCGGGACCTTCCCGGAAGACACCGCGAGGTCCGCGGCGTAGGCGATGCCGATCAGGGCGATCACACCGCCGGTGACTGCTGCGATCTTCACCCAGGGAGCACGCGACGGAGCGGTCTGTTCTGCGGACGGCTCGGCGGGCGGGGAAGGTTCCGGTGCCGGCTGCGGCGGGACCTGCGCCGCGGCGGCCGGAGCCACCACGGTCGGGTCGTCGGCCGGTGGGGTGTACGCCTGCGTCGGCCCGGGAACGGGACCCGGCGGAATCGCGGGGATCACCTGAGTGACGTCCTCGTTCGCCGGCGGCTCCACCCACAACGGCGCGTCGGGAGCCTGCTCCTCGGAGCGTTCCCCCAGGTCACCGAGGTTCAGCTGCGTTGTCGGGGCATCGTCGGCACTCGGCTGTTGCGCCGGAGCCTCGGGAACGGAAGCGTCGGGAGCCGGAGCCTCGTCGGGAGCCGGGACCTCGTCCGGTTCCGGAGCGGGCGGATCGGCCACGGTCTCGGGTTCGACACTCTCGGGCGTCGCGGAAGGGTCCGGCGTCGACCGTTCGGGTGCCTTGCTCCCCTTGTCGCCGTCTTCGTCGTTCACCGTGGCCCTCTCACCGAGTTGTCCTTCGTGCGGGCCTCAGCTTGCCGTCGGTGCTCGTTGCATTTCAAGCGCGATCCGATCCGAGCGAGGCCCGGTCGAGACCCCCACGTCAGCGTACCGGCCGCCGGAAATGCAAGAGCCCCGCGCTGCTGCCAGGTCGGGGGTCAGGCAGCAACACGGGGCTGACAGGGATATCGCCAGCTAATCTCCAGCGTTACACCTGTCGGAAAAGATTTCGGGGATCCGGCCACCCCTCGTTGCCGGATCCCCGCTCGCACTGCGCGCACGCTGGCCTTTCCGGTCTCCCAGCTACCGGAAAGGCCAGTCGGATCACGCCTCTATGATTGCCGTCACACCCTGGCCGCCGGCGGCGCAAATCGAGATCAGGCCGCGGCCCGAGCCCTTCTCCGCCAGCATCTTGGCGAGCGAGGCGACGATGCGGCCGCCGGTCGCGGCGAACGGGTGGCCCGCCGCCAGCGAGGACCCGTTGACGTTCAGCTTGCTGCGGTCGATGGACCCCAGAGCACCGTCGAGACCCAGGCGTTCCTTGCAGTACTCGTCCGATTCGAACGCCTGCAGCGTCGCCAGCACGACGGACGCGAACGCCTCGTGGATCTCGTAGTAGTCGAAATCCTGCAGGGTGAGGCCATTGCGGGCCAGCAGGCGCGGGATGGCGTACGTCGGAGCCATCAGGAGCCCGTCCGTGCCGTGGATGTAGTCGACGGCCGCGGTCTCGGAGTCGACGAGATGCGCGAGCACCGGAAGCTTGCGCTCGGCGGCCCATTCGTCGGTGGACAGCAGGACCGCGGACGCGCCGTCGGTGAGCGGGGTGGAGTTACCCGCCGTCATCGTGGCGTCGCCCGCCTTCACCCCGAAGACCGGCCTGAGCTTGGCCAGCTTCTCGGCGCTGGAGTCGGGCCGCAGGTTGTCGTCGCGGGTGAGCCCGAGGAACGGCGTCACCAGGTCGTCGAAGAATCCGCGGTCGTAGGCGGCGGCCATGTTCTGGTGGCTGGCAGCGGCCAGTTCGTCCTGGTCCTCGCGGCGGACGCCGAATTCCTTTGCCGTGATGGCGGCGTGCTCGCCCATGGACAGCCCGGTGCGGGGCTCGCCGTTGCGGGGGATCTCGATGCCGAGCATGGACGGGCGGACGTTGCCGAGGAGCTTGATGCGGTCGCCGGTGCTCTTCGCGCGGTTCAGCGACAGCAGGAACTCGCGGAGTTCGTCGTTGACGCCGATCGGCGCGTCCGACGTGGTGTCGACGCCGCCGCCGACGCCCGCGTCGATGCGGCCGGCCGCGATCGCGTCACCGACGGCGACGATCGACTGCAGTCCGGTGCCGCACGCCTGCTGCAGGTCGAACGCCGGGGTGTACGGGCTCAGGGCGCTGCCGAGGACGCATTCGCGCATCAGGTTGAAGTCGCGGCTGTGCTTGAGCACGGCGCCGCCTGCGACGAGGCCCAGCTTCTCGCCCTGGAGGTTGAAGCGGCTCACCAGTCCGTCGAGGGTGGCGGTGAACATGTCCTGGTTGGACGCCTGCGCGTACTTCCGGTCGGAGCGGGCGAACGGAATGCGGTTTCCGCCGACGATCGCGACGGGACGCTGCTGCTTTCCGCGTGGCTTCGGCGCCGCTGCGGAGTTCGAATTGGTGCGAGCTTTGCTGGTCACTGACGTCTCCAAGGATCTGGTGCGATTACCTGTTGGCTACTATTCTTACTCAGGAGTAAGTTACTTGTCGACACCGCACTTCACCCGGTGCTCGGTGACTGACCGCCAAACGACGACAGAAGGTAGGACCGTGGCAGCCAGCAAGGGAGCTCCCGACCTCTATTCCCAGTTCCTCTCATCCGCACCCGGCGCGTTCATCGCCGCGAAAGCAGGACTGCCGCGACCCGAGAACCTGCGGCGATACAAGCACGGCGAACCGCCGCTCGCCGGTCCGGTCCTGATCGGCGGCAAGGGCCGTCTCGTCGAGCCGTTGCGCGAACTGCTGTCCGACTACCCCGCTGCGGGAGCGGGTGACGACAGCTACGGCGCATTGGTGTTCGACGCCACAGGCATCGGTTCGGTCACCGAGCTCGAGCAGCTGTTCGAGTTCTTCCAGCCGGTCGTCCGCAACCTCGCGCCGTCCGCGCGGGTCGTCGTCATCGGCACCACCCCCGAAGAGACGTCCGGCGTCGACGAGCACATCGCCCAGCGCGCGCTCGAGGGCTTCACCCGCAGCGTCGGCAAGGAGGTCAAGCGCGGCGCCACGGCTCAGCTCGTCTACGTCTCGCCGAAGGCGTCCGCCGGCCTGTCGGGTCTCGAATCCACGCTGCGCTTCCTGCTGTCGGCCAAGTCCGCGTTCGTCAGCGGCCAGGTCATCCGTGTCGGCGCCGAGGATTCCGTCGCACCCGCCGACTGGGACAAGCCGCTCGACGGGAAGGTCGCCATCGTCACCGGTGCGGCCCGCGGCATCGGCGCGACCATCGCCGAGGTCCTCTCCCGCGACGGCGCGCACGTCATCTGCGCCGACATTCCGGCCGCCGGTGAGGCGCTGTCGGAGACGGCCAACAAGGTCGGTGGCACGTCCCTCGCCCTGGACGTGACCGCGGACGACGCGGCCGACAAGCTCGCCGAGTTCGTCCTCGAACGGCACGGCGGCGCGGACATCATCGTCCACAACGCAGGCATCACCCGCGACAAGACCCTCGCCAACATGGACGAGGGCCGCTGGAACATGGTGATCGGCGTCAACCTTCTTGCGCCGCAGCGCATCACCGATGTCCTCGTCGCGAAGGGCGCCCTGAAGGAAGGCGGCCGCGTCATCGACGTCTCCTCCATCGCCGGCATCGCGGGCAACCGGGGCCAGACCAACTACGGCACCTCCAAGGCCGGTGTCATCGGGCTCGTGCAGGCCTCCGCACCGGTGCTCGCGACGAAGAAGATCACGATCAACGCCGTCGCACCGGGCTTCATCGAGACGGCGATGACCGCGGCGATCCCCTTCGCCACCCGCGAGGCCGGACGTCGCATGAGCTCCCTGCTGCAGGGCGGCGAGACCGTCGACGTCGCCGAGACCGTCGCCTACTTCGCGAGCCCCGCGTCCAACGCCGTCACCGGGCAGATCGTCCGTGTCTGCGGCCAGAGCCTGCTGGGCGCCTGATGTCCGGGAAGGTCGTGCAACTCACGGAGAAGCCGGGCACGCTCGACATCTACACCCGTGCCGTGCGCAGCGCGCTGCCGGTCATCGGCGCGAGCGGGCACAGCGCCCCGGACACGACGCTGGTCCTGAACGGGGTGCGGGTGGACCCCGACAACCTGGCGGCGTACGACCGGGTGACCGGGCTGCGGTTCGGCGACCACCTGCCGCTCACGTACCCGTTCACGCTGGTGTTCCCGGTCGTGATGAAGCTGATGGTGTCCGACGGTTTCCCCTTCCCCGCCATCGGTTCCGTGCACGCGGAGAACGTCATCGAGCAGTTCCGTCCCATCTCGGTGATCGAGCCCCTGGACGTGTCGGTGCACGCGGAGAATCTGCGCGAGCACCGCAAGGGACTCCTGATCGACGTGATCAGCGAGATCAGGGTCGGACGCGAATTGGTGTGGAAGCAGACGTCGACATTCCTGCGTCAGCAGAAGACGTCGCTGTCCGGTCAGCCGGGCCCCGAGCCCAAGGCCGAGGAGGAGCCGCCGCGTCCGCTGCGGACACTGCGGGTCAATCAGAAGACGATCGGCAAGTACGCC
This sequence comes from Rhodococcus sp. JS3073, assembly GCF_026810085.1. Classification (NCBI taxonomy): domain Bacteria; kingdom Bacillati; phylum Actinomycetota; class Actinomycetes; order Mycobacteriales; family Nocardiaceae; genus Rhodococcus; species Rhodococcus sp. JS3073. The sequence goes on from NZ_CP113951.1 coordinate 2,327,822, forward strand.
GCGGTCTCCGGTGACCGGAACCCGATTCACGTGTCGACGTTGGGCGCCAAGGCTTTCGGATTCCCCAGGACCATTGCGCACGGCATGTGGAGTGCGGCCGCCGTCCTCGGGACGGTCGAGGGCCGGATCCCGGACGCCGTCACGTACAGCGTGCGCTTCGGCAAGCCGATCCTGCTGCCGTCCACGCTGAACGTGTACGCCGATCAGACCGGCGACGGCTGGGATCTGTCGATCAAGCACCCGAAGAAGGGGTACCCGCACCTCACCGCGACGCTGCGCTGACGGGGACGAACGGGACGTTCGTTCGATCTGATCGAACGAACGTCCCGTTCACTCCGGCTTCTTCTTACCCGCGAGACCGCGCCACGCCAGGGATTCCAGCAGATCGGCGGCGGCGTCGACCTCGATCTCGCCGCCGGCGACGCGGTCGGCCACGGCCTCACCCGCACCGACCAGGGCGATGGCGATCAGTTCGAAATCCTGCCCCGGCTCCGGATCCTTGGTGCTGGACTCGAGCAGGTGCGCGGTCAGCTCGACCAGCCGGTCGCGGCTCGATTGCACCGACCCCACGAACGCCTGCTGCCCCATCGCCTGGCGATACAGCACCATCCACGACTTGCGGTGCTTGCCCACGAACCCGAGAAACCCCTCGAGGGCCCGGCGCAGCTGTTCGCGCGGGCTCAGCCCCGGGTCGCCCGCCGGAGCGAGCGCCTCGACGAAGCGCAGACCTTCCCGCTGGATGCATGCCGCGAACAGTTCGTCCTTGGAGCCGTAGTACAGGTACAGCATCGGCTTGGAGATTTCCGCCTTGGCCGCGATCGCGTCCATGGACGTCTCGTGAAAACCTCTGTCGGAGAAGACGTCGACAGCAGCGTCGAGCATCTGCTGCTCGCGCACTGCGCGCGGCAGTCGCTTGGTGCCGCCGGCCATTCGTCCTCCATCATCGTCGAACCCGCTATCTTACTCTACGGTAATAAAGCGGGCCCGACCGGCGGACGAGAAGAATACCAGCACGCTGTCGCGGACCGCGCACTAGCAGGCCAGCACGCCCTTGGCTCGTGCGACGGTCAGCACCGCCTCGTCGACACGCTGCTGCGGCAGCTTGCCCGAGGCCACAACGCTTTCGAGGTGATCGAGGACCCGCGGGACGTCGTCGGTGGTGAGCCACAGGGCGACGTCGACACCGGATTCCAGCGCGGTCTCGACGGCGACCGTGATGTCGTAGCGGTCGGTGATCGCCTGCATGCCGCTGAGGTCGTCGGTGAAGATCGGGCCGGTGAACGGCGGAGCGCCGTATCCGGTGCCGCCGCGCAGCAGCGCCACGGCGTCGGGGCTGATGCTGGCGGGGATCCCGGGTGCGGTCAGACCCGGCACCTCGAGGTGGCCGAGCATGACGCCGACACCGGTGGACACCAGGTTCCGGAACGGGACGAGGTCCTTCGTCTGCAACTGCTCGAGCGGCGGGGTGGTGACGGCCCCGGTGTGCGAGTCGCCGGACGCCGATCCGTGGCCGGGGAAGTGCTTGATGACGGGCAGGATTCCCGCGTCCCGCATCCCGCGCGCGTAGGCGTCGGCGTAGCGGGTGACGACGGCGGGATCGTCGGAGTAGGAGCGGTCGCCGATGACGCTGTCGTCGGGCTGGCTGCTCACGTCCACGTCGGGGGCGAAGTTCACGGTGACACCGAGGTCCTTCAGTCCGCGACCGCGCTCGAGCGCCATCTGATACGTCTGCTCCTCCGTCATCGTGGCCGCGGTCTGCCGGGCGGACGGATCGGCTCCGAGCAGGTTCTCGACACGCGACACGCGCCCACCCTCCTCGTCGATCGTCACCATCAGGGGCAGCGACGACGCCGACGCCACCTGGGGAATCTCACGGTTCGCGAGCATGGCCTCGTCGGTCCAGCTCCCGACGAAGATGCCGCCGATCTGCTCGTCGCGGACCACCTGAGCCGCATCCGCGGTGCCGGTCACTCCCACGTTCAGCAGCTGAGCGAGCTTGCGCCGCAACGGCAACGACTGCAGGAACTCCGTCTCGCACGACGCCGGTGCGGCCGCGGGCGCTGCGGTGCCGGTGTGCGACGCCGGCTCGACCGAGGACGGCGACGGCGTCGCTGTCGCCGACGACGATTCCGCGACCGTCTCGCCACCACCCGACGAACACCCGGCGACGAGGCCGGTACAGGCAGCGAGCGCGAGTGCATACTTGATCCGCATGGGTTCGACGGTAGCCCAGTTCGCCACCGGCGCCCCCGTGGCAGGCCCCGAATCGGCGACCGCTGCCGCCCGTCTTGGTAATCTGGACACAGAGGAAACCCGTACTCAGGAGGTCGTAGTGCCCGGTGGTTTGATGTTGATCGCCTACGACGGATCCGACAACGCCAAGCGTGCGGTGGAGTGCGCAGGTCGTTTCCTCGCCTCCAATCGCGCTGTGCTGGTGACGGTGTGGGAGCCGATGGTCCGTCAGGCCGCGCGGATGTCGGGCCTGTCCGGTGTGATGCAACCCGAGTGGGTGCCCGACGAGGAGACCGAGGACGTCGCATTCTCCGACGCCAAGGTCACCAACGAAGAGGGCGTCCAACTCGCCGAGGCCGCTGGGCTCGCCACCGAGGGTCGCTGCATCGAGTGCACCAGCACGATCTGGACGGCCATCGTGGAGACGTCCGACGAACTCGCGGTCGACATCATCGTCACCGGAACCCGCGGCACCACCGGTCTGCGGTCGTTGCTGCAGAGCAGCGTCGCCGACCACGTGTTGCGCCACAGCCACCGCCCGGTGCTGATCGTGCCTCCCGGGAAGTAGTCCGGACGCCCGACTACTGTCGGGTGACCATGGACGGCTTCCTTCTCTCCCGCGCCGACCGGACGCTGCGTACGTCCGGTGTGCGGCACGGGTACGACACCGCGTCAGCCGCTGTCACGGCCCTCGCGAACGGTGGCACCGAACTGATCGTCGGAGCGCTGCCGTTCGATCCCGAACGTCCCGCCGCGCTGACCGCCCCGGAGTCGTGGGAGTTCACGGACGGCCCGTGGCGGCCCGGCAGCGTTCCCGACCTCCCGTCCGTACACCTCACGCGGGAAATCCCCGACCCCGCCGAGCACGTGGCCCGGGTGCGGTCCCTCGTCGACCGGCTGCGCGAGGGAACGCTCGGCAAGGTGGTGGCCGCCCGCAGCGTCACCCTCCGCGCGGACAATCCCATCTCGGCAGAAGCATTGGCCGCGAGAATGATTCACCAGAATCCCACCGCCAACGGGTTCGCCGTCGACCTCTCCGCGGCCGGCGAGAGCTTCCGCGGACGCAGCCTCGTCGGCGCCAGCCCCGAAGTGCTGCTCAGCCGACGCGGGCGACGCGTCACCTGCCGTCCCCTCGCCGGAACAGCCCCGCGTCGCGCCGATCCGGAGGCCGACGAGAAGGAAGGTCGCGGCCTCCTGGAGTCGACGAAGAACCTGGCCGAGCACGCGTTCGTCACGGCCTGGATCAGGGAGGTCCTGGCGCCGCTCTGCACCGAGCTGACCGTCCCGGATTCCCCGGTCCTGACCAGCACGCACGAGGTGTGGCATCTCGCGACCCCCATCGAAGGAGTGCTGCGCGACCCGTCGACCAGTGCTTTGAGCCTGGCCGCCCTGTTGCACCCGACCCCCGCCGTGTGCGGCACCCCCACCGACCTCGCCCTCGCGACCATCCGGGACGTCGAGGAGGATCGGCGGTTCTACGGCGGCGCCGTCGGATGGTGCGACGGGGACGGCGACGGCGACTGGGTGGTGGCCATCCGCTGCGCCGAGATCGCCGCGGACGGACTCGAGGCACTGGCGACGGCGGGCGGGGGCATCGTCGCCGAGTCCGACCCGGAGTCCGAACTCGACGAGACGACCACCAAACTGCGCACGCTACTCCGGGCGCTCGGGGTGCAGCAAAGCCCGTGAACTGCAGAAACAGTGGCCCGCGAGCACCAATCAGCAGTTCGGCGGCCCGCGGGTGATACCTTGACCCGAGCAATTCGTACGCGGGAGTAGCCGTGTGCGTCGATGGCACGACGGTGGGAGATGTCTGATGGGGAAGTTCCTTGTGCCCGGTGTGGTCAGCGCCGTGGTCGGTGTCGCTCTCGGCACCGTGGCGACGCTCGGCATCACCGCAGCCGCACAGGACAACACGCGTCCCGAGATCGACCGCAGCGGCAACGCGGATTCCTCGCTCCTGAACCAGGTTGAGTACGGCAGCCGCTGAGAGCGCCGGCTCAACAAGTTCCCGCACTTCCCCCGAGTCGGCGGCCATGTCGTCCATGGCGCCCTCGGCGGAGCCTCTGTCACGGCGGTGGCTGTTCGGCGCCTCTGTCGTAGCGTTTCTTCTCGCGTTCCTCCAAACCCCCGGCCGGCTCGCCGCTGACACCAAGTACGACCTGTCCCAGAATCCGATCGGATTCCTGGAACGGGCCGCGCATCAGTGGAGCAGCCAGGCCCCCATGGGCCAGGTGCAGAACCAGGCCTACGGTTACTTCTTCCCGCACGGCGCGTTCTTCGCGCTCGGCGACGTCCTGAGCGTCCCGCCATGGATCACCCAAAGGGTCTGGTGGGCCCTGCTCCTCGTCGCCGGTTTCTGGGGCGTCGTCCGTCTCGCCGAAGCACTCGGCGTCGGCAGCCGCTCGTCCCGGATCATCGCCGGTGTCGCGTTCGCGTTCTCCCCCCGTGTCCTCACCACCCTGGGTTCGATCTCGTCGGAAACCCTCCCGATGATGCTGGCGCCGTGGGTCCTTCTGCCCGTGGTCGTCGCCCTCTCCCACGTGAGTGGCAAGGCGTCCCGGGACACACGGTGGCACTCACCTGCACGGTTGGCGGCCCAGTCGGCGCTGGCCGTCGCGTTGATGGGTGCGGTCAACGCCGTCGCGACCGTAGCCGCGTGCCTCGTCGCAGGCCTGTGGTGGATCGCGCACCGGCCGAACCGTCGGTGGTGGGTGTTCACCGCGTGGTGGTTCCCGTTCCTGACGCTGGCCACGTTGTGGTGGATCGTGCCGTTGCTGCTGCTCGGCAAGGTGAGCCCGCCGTTCCTCGACTACATCGAATCGTCCGGGGTGACCACGCAATGGACGTCCCTCGCCGAGATCCTCCGCGGCACCGACAGCTGGACGCCGTTCGTCTCCCCCGAGCGCATCGCAGGCGCGGTCCTCGTCACCCAGCCCGCCGCGGTTGCGGCGACCGGCCTGATCGCCGCCGCCGGTCTCGCCGGACTGTGCATGCGGTCGATGCCGGCCCGCGGGCGCCTCACTCTGATCCTGTTCGTCGGCGTCGCCGGACTCGCGGCCGGGTACATCGGGGAATTGGGCTCCCCGTTCGCCGAGCAGGTGCGACTGTTCCTCGACTCCACCGGGGCACCCCTCCGGAACGTGCACAAACTCGAGCCGCTCGTTCGACTGCCCCTCGTGCTCGGGCTGGCGCACCTGCTGGCGAAGGTGCCGCTGCCCGGTTCCGTGCCGGTCGCCCGGTGGCGCAGCGCGTTCGCGCACCCCGAGCGCGAACCGATGGTCGCGGTGACCAGCCTGGTGCTGGTCGCCCTCACCCTGGCGACGTCGCTGGCGTGGACGGGCAAGCTGGCACCGCGGGGCACGTACTCCGAGGTCCCCGACTACTGGCAGCAGGCCGCCTCGTGGCTGCAGGACAACGCCGGGGGCGCCAGCCCCGACGGTTCCGACGCGGAGCGAGCGCTCGTGGTGCCCGGCGCACCGTTCGGCAGCCAGCTCTGGGGTCTGACCCGCGACGAGCCGATGCAGGCGCTGGCGTCCACGCCGTGGGCGTCCCGCGACGCCGTCCCGCTGACACCGCCCGGCACGATCCGGGCCATGGACTCGATCCAGCGGCTCATCACGGACGGCCGCCCCTCGGACGGCATGGCGCAGACCCTGCTCGGGCAGGGCATCCACTATCTCGTGCTCCGCAACGACCTCGACCCCGAGACGTCGCGGTCGACGCGCCCGCTGCTCGCGCACCAGGCGGTCACCGGCTCGCCCGGATTCACGCAGGTCGCGGAGTTCGGCGAGGACATCGGTCCCGGAGACGTCGAGGGCCTGGTGATCGACAGCGACCTGCGGCCCCGGTACCCGGCGATCGAGATCTTCGAGGTGTCGATGCCGGACGGTTCGCCGACGACGAGCGGGCCGTACACCGCGACCCTCGACGGCATCCCCCGGGTGCAGGGCGGGCCGGAATCGCTGCAACGCCTGCGGGAGAACGGCGCCCTGCCCGGAGCCGGACCGGTGTTGCTGGCCGCGGACGCGAAGCGCGCCGGACTGCCGGTCGACGACGTCACCGTCACGGACACGCCCCGGAACCGGGAAACCGACTACGGCCAGGTCGACAATCACAGTTCGGCGCTGCGCACCCCGGACGACGCGCGCCGCACGTTCAACCTCGTCCCCGACTATCCGGTGGCGGACACCCCGCTGGTGGAGGGGCGGTGGGAGGGCGCGACGCTGAGCGTGTCGAGTGCGGCCTCCGACGCCACGCAACTCGGCGGCACCTCCCCCGCCAGCAGCGCCGCCGCGACCGTCGACGGCGACCCGGCGACGGGCTGGTTCAGCAACGGCATCGAGCGGGCGCTGGGCCAGTGGCTCCAGATCGACTTCGACACCCCGCTCACCAGCTCACTGCTGCACATCACGACGAGCCCGGCCGCGATCGGCGCCCCCGTCCGCTGGATGGAGGTGTCGACGCCCAACGGCAGCACCGCCGTGAAGGTGGACGCCCCGGGCAAACCGATCGCCGTGTCCGTACCCGGCGGCGTCACCCCGTGGGTGCGGATCACCGCTACTCGAACCGAGAACGGTTCCGCGGGAACACAGTTCGGCATCAGCGAGGTGTCGGTCGAGGACTTCTCCCAGCGTGACGCCCCGGTCACCGTGCCGATCCGGTACCGCACGGTGTTGCCTCCCACCCCCGAGGGCGCATCCGTCTCGGGCTGGGATCTCAGCCAGGAACTCCCCGGCCGCAACTCGTGCGCCGAGTCCCCGGACCGGGTGCGGTGCAGCAACGCCTTCATCCTGCCGCCCGAGGAGGTCGGCACGTTCGAGCGAACGTTGTCGGTGCCCGAACCCACCGCGGTCACGCCGCAACTCGTGCTGCGGGCACGGCACGGCGCACCACTGGAAGAGCTTCTCACGCAAAGGGATCGGCCGTCCGCCCACGGGACCAGCAACATCACCGACCTTCGCGGGTCGGCGTTCGCCGCCACCGACAACGATCCGCGCACCAGTTGGTCGGCGAAGCAGGACACCACCGGCGGCAAGGGCGCGAAACCGACCCTCACGATCGACCTTCCCGAACCCACGCTGGTCACCGGCCTGCAACTGACACCCAGCCTGGGTGCCGTGCCCGCCGCCCCCGACCGCGTCGCCGTCGACCTCGGGAACGGACCGCAGGTGCGCGACGTCGACGAGGACGACGGGACCGTCACGGTCGAACCCCGGGTGACCGACCGGATCGTACTCAGCCTCGTGTCCTGGAAGAGCACCCTCGATCAGAACGCGCTGGGATTCGCGCAACTGCAGCCCGCGGGCCTCGCCGAGGTCGGGGTGCTGGGCGAGGACGGTGTCCTGCTGCCCGGGTCGGGTCCGGCCGAAGACGCCGGCGCCCGCGACGTGACGGTGCCCTGCGAGGAGGGACCGGTCGTGTCGATCGGCGGGCAGCCGGTGCGCACGAGCGTCACGGCAACCGTCGGGCAAGTACTCTCCGGTGGCCCGGTTCCCGCGACCCTCTGCGACACGGCCGGCCCCGTTCCGCTGGGAGCCGGATCCCAGGACGTGACCGTCGACCCGGGGTCGGCGTTCTTCGTCGACAGTCTCCGCCTCGACGCCGGACCGCAGGCCCAGGCCGTTCCGACGGAGCAGGTGTCGACCACCGCGTGGACGGAGAACCATCGGGAACTCACGGTGCCGCGCTCGGACACGGAGCGGGTCGTCGTCGTCCCCGAGAGCACCAACGTCGGCTGGGTGGCCACGGCACCGGACGGCAGCGAGCTGACTCCGATCGTCGTGGACGGCTGGCAGCAGGGGTGGATCCTGCCCGCGGGAACCGAGGGGACGGTGACCCTCGACTTCCCCACCGACCACTGGTACCGCCTGGGGATCTTCGGCGGTCTGCTGCTGCTGATTCCGCTGATCGCCGCCGCATTGTGGCCGCGCCGCGGACGCGAGCGCGATCCCGGCCCGGCACCCCGGACCTGGGGCAGCGCGACGGTCGGGTGGCTGGGAATCCTCGCTGCCGCCACCGTGATCGGCGGTCCCGTCGGCGCGGCGACGACGGTCGTGGTGACGCTGCTGGCAGTGACCCTCGTCCGGCTACGCGGAACCGCCACCGCCGCGCGCGTGCTGGTGGGTGTCGCCGGAGCGGCGACGATGCTCGGCATGGCGATGCTCTCCACCGGCCCGTGGCGCGCGCCCGGCGGGTACGTGGGGCACTCGTTCCTCGTTCAGTTCCCGCTGCTGCTGGCGCTCGTCGCCACCGGGCTGGCCGTGCTGCCACTCGGACGGTCGGCGCTCCTGGCGCGCGCCTCCCAGCACTTGACGGCGCGACGAGCGGGTTCCTCCACCAACGCGTAGCTGGCCGACGCGACCGCGACGCTCATCACCGTCGTCAGGAAGAGGATGTAGACGAAGTGGCCGGTGAACGGAACGAGCCCGAACACCGGAAAGACGATCGACAGCACCGCGAGGTGCCAGATGAAGATGCCGTACGACCAGCGGCCCACGGCGAGAGCGAGCGGACTCGCGAGGTAGCGGTGGGTGGACGTGTCGGACAGCACCAGCGGGGCCATCAGCGCGAAGCTGATGACGGCGCCGAGCGCCATCTTGACGGCGTACTGCCACGGTTCGGGACGCACCAGCCCCTCCGGGCCGGCGAGGTCGGTCGCGGTGAGCGTGAATGCCACTGCGGCGACGAGAAACATCCGGACGCGATGATGCGCCCAGCGGTGCATCCGGCCGGGCGGACTCACCGCCAGTTCGGCGAGCAACATCCCGGCTCCGAACCAGGGCAGGTACCCGGGCAGCCAGTTGTCGTGATGAATGCCACCCGGCGTCGACACCGGGACGAATGCCCACGTCAGACTCACCGCGATCAACGCGAGAATCGCCGGAACCCGCAGCCGCGCAGCCGGACCCCGCAACCGGACCAGCGCGAACGCCAGCAACGGAAGCACCAGGTAGAAGGCCACCTCCACGGACAGGCTCCACATCTGGGTCAGACCGTCGGTGAGCGTGAGGGGCACGAACACCTGCACGAGACCGAGATTCGCCCACCACGTGCGGTAACTCGCGTTCGCGGTGGGCAGGAACGTCAACACCACCGCCACGGCGACCCAGTACGCGGGCAGGATGCGCGTCGCCCGCGAGATCCAGTACCGGACGATTCCCTGGGCGGGGCCCATCCCCCGCGCCGCCCCGGCATGGCTGCGCCACAACAGGAATCCGGACAGCGCGAAGAAGACCGCCACCGCCAGATCGAATCGTCCCCAGATGCGCCCGAGAATGGGCACGTGCGTCGCACCGGTCTGGAACGCGACGTGCGTCACGAGCACCCCCAGCGCCGCGAGACCGCGCATTCCCTCGAGTGCGGGAATGAAACTGCGCGGCGGTGCGGTCGTGCTCGTGGTGGTGGCCGAGGTGCTCATCACCAACAGTGTGCCTGGTCCGGGGGCTGTGACGGAAAACTCCGTTCGAGTCACTTCGCTGGCGAACGGCCGATGCGTTTACTATCCGATGGGGCAAATGCGCATTCGAGACTGTTAGTGTTTTGCCTCACGTGGTGTCGATGTGGGCTCCATGCGATCCGTGCAGCCGTGCTGCCGGTGGGGGAATCTCAATCGACAGAATTGGGTTAGGAGAGAAAGCATGGCGGAGCGCTCAGGGCCGAGCCGGATACTTGCTTGCATTCTGGTGGGCCTCGGTGCCTTCCTCTTGGCCGTCGCTATTCTCATTCCCACCTACACGGTGGGCAAATTGGAGAAGACGCCCTTGGACCTCGAAGTGACCACGATCGCCGAAGGTTCCGGCAGCGTGCTCAACTCGCAGGCTCTTCTCGCAGGCAAGGCCGAAGTCAACACGAACGTTCCACTGGTGTCACAGCGCTACGTCACCACCGAAGACCCCGCGGACGCGGACGTCGTCACTCTCCAGGCGGGGCAGACGCTGCGGCGCACCGACAAGCAGGGCGACACCGGACTGCTGTCCGCGATCGTCGACCGCAACACCGTCGACCGCAAGACGTCGATGCCGACCAACGATCCGGTGGGCACCATCCAGACGCAGCCCAACCAGCCTGCCGAGGAAGTTTCGCGCGACGGACTGCAGTACAAGTTCCCGTTCAACTCGGAGAAGCAGAGCTACCCCTACTTCGACCTGAACGCGCGCGCCACCCAGGACATCAACTTCGTCGAGGAGACGGAGATCAACGGCCTGAAGGTGTACCACTACAACCAGACGATCGACCCGGTCGACCTGTCGAAGGTGGTCAGCTCGCCCACCAACAAGCTGACGCTGCCCGCCGAGGCGTGGGGCGTCCCCGGCGGCACCCTCCCCGTCACGATGACACGCTGGTACACCAACGTGCGCGACCTGTGGGTCGAGCCCGAGACCGGTGTCGTCGTCAAGGGCCAGGAGCAGCTGCACCAGTACTACGCCCGCAACAAGGACAAGCCGGAGATCGACGTCCTGAAGGTGGAACTGCCCTTCAACGAGCAGACCATCGAATACCAGGTCCAGCAGGCCAAGGACGGCATGGACAAGATCAGCACGTTCGGTCGCACCGTGCCGATCATCGCCGGCATCCTCGGTGTCATCGCGCTGATCGCAGGTCTCGTCCTGGGTCTGCGCGGAGGCAAGGGCAGGCAGCCCGCGCACACCGCCGGCGACGACTACCCGCCGAGCGACGGTGGCCGGCACGTCGACCTGGACAAGTCGGAGGCTCCCACCGAGCAGCACGACTGGACCACGGACAAGACGGAAGAGATTCCCGTGCAAGATCCGCGCCGGTACGACGAGCGATAGAGCAGTACAGCCGGACGCCACGTAGTCCGGCCCGAAGGGGACCTCGGTAGTGCACACCGAGGTCCCCTTCGTCGATTCCGGGGGTGGACTGTGCGGTGTCACAGGCGGCTCGTCGGACCGAACGGATGTCACATCGGGCGCGGGGCATCACGCCGCGCGCTGCGCACGGCGAGGACGCTGACGACCAGCGCGGTGCTCGACGCGACCGTCACGGCGACGGCGATGAACTGCCCGATCGTGGAGGCGAGGGTCAGCATCGCGGTCATCTCGACGGCGAAGCCGATCCAGGCGATCACAGCGAGGTGCGTCCGCTCCCCCGCGATGGCGGACAGCAGGGCGCCCTGCAGGACGGCCAGGCAGGCACCGTGGAGCGCGAACAGCCACAGCAGCGACTGGACGGGCTGATACGCGTCGCCGACGAGGAGCGGGACGAGCGGGGCGGCCACCGCGACGCCTGCCACGAGGACCGCACCGAGTCCGACGAGGACGGCGAGCGCCGACCGGATCGCCTGCGCGGAGTGCGCGGGATTCGCCATCCGCGGATAGAGCACCACCCCGACGGCCTGCGGTAGCCAGAACGCGGCCTTGGTGGCGACAGCGCCCAGCGCGTACAGGCCGGCGTCGTCGTTGCTGAGCACGATCCGGGCGATCACCAGGTCCATCGACGACAACGCGATCAGCGCCAACTGCACCTGCGACGCCTTCAGCACAGCCGCGACGCCGATCCGGGTGCTCGACTCCCCGGTGATCCCGGAATCGGCGAACAGGCGCGCACACAGGGCCACCAGCCCGGTGCCGACCGCGCTGGCGGCGAGGGCGAGCCCAGGCCCGGCGCCGACGGCCAGCACCACGACCGCGGGAACGACCTTCGCGACACCGGCTGCCGCGAGGACGACGCTGAGCGGGCCGAACCGTGCCGCGCCCTGCAGCAGTCCCTGTTCGGTGGCGAGCAGGACCAGGACGGGCGCCGTGATCAGCGCCGAGAACGTGGCGAGCACGCCGGTGTCGAGGGCCCAGGACACGAGGGGTGCGAGCAGCATCGCCGCGACCGCGACGATCACCGCGCAGCGGTACCCCAGCACCCGGACCGCGTGGGCGCCCTTGCCCCGGACCACCTCGCGGGCGACGACGGTCTGCAGTGCGAGAGCGGGGACGGCGAGGACGAGTTGGGCCGCCAGGAGACTCGCGAACTCCCCGTAGCCCGCCGGACCGAGCCAGCGGCTCGCCGGCAGATGCAGCAGGTAGGACGCGATGTTCGCGATCATCGAGCCCGCCGTCACCATCGTCACCCCGGCGACCGCCGAGCTGGTGAGGGTCGGGCGTGGCATGCGCCCCATGATGCACTACGTGCCGTGCGAGCCGGGTCGATGCACCACGTATCGTGACGGCCCATGACCGCCCGGCGCCGAGCATCGTTCGTCGCGGCGGTCTACAGCCTCCTTCTGGCGTTGCTGATCCTCGGGCCGCTGCTCGGTCCGGGCTACCTGCTGTTGCGGGACGCGGTCAGCACCCCCCGCTCGTATCCGACGGACTCGGCGCTCGGTCTCACGGACGCCGCCGCACGGGCCGTGCCGCAGGACGCTCTCCTCGCGACGCTGAGCGCCGTCGTCGACGGCGGCCTGGTGGTGAAGGCGATCCTGCTGCTCGCGCTGTGGGCGGCCGGCTGGGGCGCGGCCCGGATGGTCCGCACCGTCCTGCCGACGGCGGGGCTCGGACCTCAGCTCGTGGCCGTGACGGTGACGGTGTGGAACCCGTACGTCGCCGAGCGACTGCTGCAGGGTCACTGGAGCCTGCTGACCGGCTACGCGGCGTTGCCGTGGACGGTGTGTGCGGCGGTCGCGATTCGACGGGGTCACCGCCGGGGATGGTTCGCCCTCGCGGCCTGCCTCGCCGCGGCCGGTCTGACGCCCACCGGGGTTTTGCTCGCCGCGGTGACGGCGGTGGCCGTCCTCGCGCTCCCCGGCGGACGATCCGCCGCGTGGCTCCGGGTGACGGGCGCGCTGGGCCTGTTCGTCGTCGCGAGCGCGCCGTGGCTGGTCGCCACGGCCCTGGGCGGCGGCGGCGGGGACGGCTCCGATCCCGCCGGGGTCGCGGCGTTCGCGGCGCGCGCCGAGCCGGGGCTGGCGACTCTCGGCAGTCTCGCCGGACTCGGCGGCGTGTGGAACGAGACCGCCGTCCCCGAGACCCGGACCACGCTGTTCGCACTCGTCGGAACGGTCCTGCTGCTCGCGGTCGTCTTGTGCGGACTGCCGGCGCTGTGGCGGCGGCGACGGCATCCCGTGGTCGCCGCACTGACGGCGATCGCGCTGGTGGCGGTGCTGCTGCCCGCACTCGGCGCGACCGCGTGGGGTCTCGACATCGGCCGCTGGCTGGTGCAGAACGTCCCCGGCGCGGGGTTGCTGCGGGACGCGCAGAAGTGGGTGGCGCTCGCGGCGCCGCTGTATGCGCTCGCCGCCGCGGCCGCGGTGCTGCGACGCCCCGCCACGTGGTCCGTCTCGGCCGTCCTGGTCGTGCTGCTCGCCCTCCCCGACCTCGCGTGGGGAGTCGGTGGCGCGCTGCGCCCGGTTCACTATCCGCCGTCGTGGCAGCAGGTGGCCGCCGAGGTGGAGCGCGACGCGCACAGCGGGGACGTCGCCGTGCTGCCCACCGGCATGTTCCGCAAGTTCTCCTACAGCGGGTCCGCGCCCGTCCTGGACCCCGCCCCGAGGATGCTGCCCGAGGACGCCCTGCAGACGGGCGAGCTGGTGGTGGCCGGTGGCACGGTGAAGGGTGAGGGGTCCCGGGCTCAGCAGGTGGAACGGGTGCTGCTCACCGGCGGTTCCGCCGCCGATCTCGCGTCGCTGGGTGTCCGGTGGGTCCTGGTCGAGCGCGACACGCCCGGACCGCGCGGCGAATCCGCGACCACCCTGGCCGGTCTGGTGCGACAGTTCTCGGACGAGCATCTGGAGCTGTACCGCGTCGACGGCGACGTCGCACGGCACGAGGCGTCCGACCGGGCGCGCGCGACGGTGATCGCGGCCCACGTGCTCTGGGCGCTGCTGCTGACCGGTGGTCTACTCGGCGCGGGCGTGCTCGAGGCCCGGACGCGCCAGCGCCGGCGACACCAGCCCTGACGTCCGCAGGCCCGCGGCCGTGCCCGCCAGCACCTCGTGGACGCCGTTCCCGGTGTGCTTCCAGGAGAACTCACCCGCGCGGACCCGCGCCTTCTCGCCGAGGACCATGCGCGTCTCGGGGTCGAGCAGGAGGGTGTTGACGGCCGCGGTCAGTTCGCCGACGTCGGCCGTCGCCGCTTCCGCGCTGCCGACCAGAACACCGGTCACGCCGTCGACGATCGAATCCGTCAGCCCCTTGGAGCTGCGGTAACCGACGGTCGGGACCCCGTGCTGGGCGGCCTCGATGACGGCCAGACCCCACCCCTCCTTGCGGGACGGCATCACGTGCACCCAGGACTGCGACAGCAACTGGTGCTTACGGGTTTCGTCGACGTGCCCGTGGAACGTGACGGCGTCGCCGATGCCCAGTTCGTGCGCGCGGTCGCGGAGATTCTGCTCCCACCAGCCGCCACCGATGACGTCGAGGTGCACGTCGGCGATCGTGGGACGCAGCGCCGCGACGGCCTCGAGGGCGTCCTCGATCTGCTTGTGCGGCACCAGCCGGGACAGGACGCACACGCTGGGGTGCGCGGTCCGGGTGTCGGCGCCGCCGATGTCCACGCCGACCGGGATGTCGTCGGCGCCGTTGCGTACCACCGCGATCCGTTCGCGCTCGACGCCGAGTTCGACGAGTTCGTCGGCGGACGGCAGCGACACGGTGAGGTACTGGTCGTCCCGGTGGGTGCGCGGCGACAACCGGGATTCCACCCACCAGCCGATCTTGCCCATCAACCGGCCTGCCACGGGCCACTGCTCGCGGTGGCAGTGGTGCACGAGCAGCGTCACGGGTGCGCCGGCGACGACGCGGGAGAAGAACGGGATGCCGTTCTGGGTGTCGATGACGGCGTCGGGGCGGATCCCTCGCAGCGGTCCGAACCCGAGCCGGCCCGCGGCGATCGCGGCGAGGGCGCGGGGGTAGACGCTGTACCGCCCGCCCGCCCGGCTGATCTCGATGCCGTCGACGGTCTCCTTCTTGGCCGCGCCGCGGTAACCGGCGGTGCGGAGGGTGACCTTGATTCCCCGCGCCGCGAGCTGGGCGCCGACCTCCTCGAGGTACCGCTCACTGCCGCCACCCTGCGGGTGACCGGTGTCGCGCCAGCAGAGCAGCAGAACCTCTCGCACGTTCATATACTCCTGTGGTCGGTGCGGTACATGTGGTCTCGGGGCGGGACGTTCCGCGCGGTAGTCCCCGAACACCCTATCGGTCGCATTCCACGGGATGTTGCAGCCACCGCGAACGGATTGGGGGCCCGGCGGCTGCACTCGCTAAGGTTCAGTCTCGTGACGACGCCTCCCGTGACCCGGCGATTCGGTCGACGGGCAACCCTGAAGCGGTCGTTCGGCCTGCTCAGCGACTTCCGGCACGAACAGACCGCACCCGACCTGTTCTACGGCACCCTCGCCCGCGACTCCGTCGAGCTGATCGGCGACCTGTACGGCGGTCTGACCGAATCGGATCTCACGGGGACGACGGTCCTGGACGTCGGCGGCGGACCCGGTTACTTCGCGGACGTGTTCCAGCAGGCCGGCGCCCGGTACGTCCCGGTGGAGCCGGATCCGTCGGAGATGCATGCCGCGGGCCTCGCCGTGGGCGGCGCGGTGCGCGGGTCGGGGTTGGCGCTGCCGTTCCGGACGTCCTCGGTGGACATCTGCTTCTCCTCCAACGTCGCCGAGCACGTCAGCGAACCGTGGGCAATGGCGGACGAGATGGTCCGGGTGACGAAACCCGGCGGCCTGATCGTGCTGTCCTACACGTTGTGGTGGGGCCCGTTCGGCGGCCACGAGACCGGGCCGTGGCACGCGCTGGGCGGTGAGTACGCCGCCCGCCGCTACCTGCGCAAGAACGGCCGCGAACCCAAGAACCGGTACGGCGTCTCCCTGTTCAAAGTGGGTGCGGCCGACGGGCTTCGGTGGGCCCGGCGGGCCCCGGACGCGGACTTCCTGGCGGCCTTCCCCCGCTACCACCCGCGCTGGGCGTGGTGGATGGTGCGGGTCCCCGGACTGCGGGAGTTCCTGGTGAGCAACCTCGTTCTCGTGATGCGGAAGCACTGACCGTGGTCGCGCTGGCTCTGGACATCGGCGGCACCAAGATGGCTGCCGGGATCGTCGATGCGGACGGCACTGTGCCCCACCCGGCGACCACCCCGACGCCGGCGACCGGAGTCGCGGACGCGTGCGCCGCCCTGCTGCGGGAGGTCGCGGGAGCGGCGAAAATCACGTCGGTCGGCATCGCCTGCGCGGGACCGGTCGACACGGTCGCCGGCACCGCGTCACCCATCAACATCGACGAGTGGGCGGGCAGGTTCGGCCTGGTCGGCCTCGTGCACGAACTTTTTCCCGGCGTCCCTGCGAGGCTGGCGATGGACGGCGCCGCCGCCGCTCTCGGCGAGCACCACCACGGTGCCGGGCGCGGTGTCCCCGACCTGCTGAGCCTCGTCGTGTCCACCGGCATCGGCGGCGGAGTTGTCCTCGGCGGCCGCATCGCCACCGGCCGGACCGGCAACGCGGGACACATCGGTCACCTGGTGGTCCCTGGCGGAACCGAGCCGTGCACGTGCGGCGGGGTGGGGTGCCTGGAGACGGTGGCGAGCGGGCCGTCGTCCGTGCGGTGGGCCCGGTCCCAGGGATGGCGCGGGACGACGGGCGTCGCGCTGGCGAGGTCCGCCGCGGACGGTGACGACGTCGCCGTGGCCGCCCTCGACCGCGCAGGGACCGCACTGGGGCAGGCAATCGCGTCCGCCGCAGCCCTCCTCGACGTCGACCTCGCGGTGATCGGTGGCGGATTCGCGCAGGCCGGGCCCGCGTTGTGGGACCCGATGCGCACGGCCGCCGCCCGGCACGCCCGGTTGTCGTTCGTCGCGGGTCTGCGGGTGGTCCCGGCGGAACTCGGCGCCTCCGGAACGCTCGTCGGGGCGGGAGTCCTGGCCGTCGGCGAGGGCTGACACAGCGGGATCTCCTCACCTGTTCCGAAATTCTGTAACGTGTTCTAGTGTTCAGGGTCACACCACGTTCAGGAGAGGAGGTGACCGTGAGCACGAGCACTGCCCGATCCGCCGACGACTCCGATCACTCGTCCGAAGTCGCCCGGCCCACTGATTCCCGCCGCGATCCGGAGGTGCTGCGAGACGCGCTGCACCGCTGGCTCGCCGCCCAGTTGCCCGCCGACGCCGCACCCGAGGTCACGCACGTCCATCTCCCCGACGCGAACGGCATGTCGAGCGAGACGATCCTCTTCGACGCCGCCTGGTCCGGCGAGGTTCACCCGCTGGTCGCGCGGGTCGCGCCTGCCGACACGACGATGCCCGTCTTCCCGGAGTACGACCTCGACGGACAGTTCCAGGTGATGGCGCAGGTCCGGGAGCACTCCGCCGTCCCGGTCCCGGTCGTCTACTGGTCCGAATCCGATCCCGGTCCGCTGGGCGCCCCGTTCTTCGTCATGGCCCGCGTCTCCGGGCAGGTCCCGCCGGACGTGATGCCCTACAACTTCGGGTCGTGGGTGACGGAGGCGACCGAGGAGCAGCGCGCGCTGCTGCAGCACAGTGCGGTGAATGTGCTTGCGCAACTGCACGACATCGACCGGCCGTGGGAGCGGTTCGCGTTCCTGCGACTGCCCGGCTCGGGTCCCACCGTCACCGAGGCGCTCGCCGCGCACATCCGGCAGCAACGCGGGTACTACGAGTGGACGACGCAGTCCGGTCCCCGGTCCCCGTTGATCGAACGCGGTTTCGCATGGATGGAAGACAATCTCCCGGACGACCCCTCCCCCGCCGTCTTCTGCTGGGGCGACGCCCGGATCGGCAACATGATGTTCGAGGACTTCCGGCCCGTGGCCGTACTCGACTGGGAGATGGCCGCACTCGGGCCCCGCGAACTCGACCTGGGCTGGATGACGTACCTGCACCGGTTCTTCGAGGACATCGCCGCGTCGGCCGGACTCGACGGGATGCCCGACTTCCTGCGACTCGACGACCTCGCCGCCCTCTACGAGGAACTGACGGGCCACACGCCCCGCGATCTCGAGTACTACACCGCCTACGCGGCGCTGCGGCAGGCCACCATCATGCTGCGGATCCAGGAGCGCGCCATCCACTTCGGGCAGGCCGTCGCTCCGGAGGATCCGGACGACATGATCATGCACCGCGCGTCGCTCGAGGCGATGCTGGACGGCACGTACTGGGAGAAGATCCGATGACCGCCGACTACGCCGGAAACCCGCTCTCCCCGATGGACGATTACCCCATTCATCAGGTGGCCGAACCGATTCGGCGCGTCGCCACGTCCGACCGCAACTTCTACGACCGCTACTACTTCAACTGCTATCCGTCGGCCGAGTCCGACCTCTTCCTCATCATCGGACTCGGGCAGTACCCCAACCTCGGCGTGACGGACGCGTTCGCGGTGCTCCGCCGCGGCGACGACCACATCGTCGTCCGCGGGTCGGCGGCCCTGGGTCACGACCGCTCCGACAGCACCGTCGGACCGTTCCGCGTCGAGGTCCTCGAGGGTCTGCAACGCCTGCGCGTCGTGCTCGAGCCCGGCGACTACGACCTCTCCTTCGACCTCACCTTCGACGGCGCGATCCCCGCGACGCTGGAGCCCCGCCACTTCCGCAGGCAACTCGAGCGCGTCACGTTCGACACGAGCCGCTTCGTCCAGACCGGCACCTGGGCAGGCGAACTCACGATCGACGGGCAGCGCCGCCCCGTCACCCCCGACACCTGGCGCGGCAACCGTGACCGGTCGTGGGGAGTGCGCCCGGTCGGCGAGTCCGAGCCCCCCGGACGGCGGGCGGTCGACGGGATCCAGAACTTCTTCTGGATCTACTCGGTGATGCAGTTCGAGGACTACTCCGTCTCCGTCGTCCTGCAGGAGGACGAACTCGGCAGGCGCATCGTCGAGGAAGCCGTCCGCATCTGGCCGGACGCCGACCGCGAACCCGAATGGCTGGGCCGACCCGAACACGAGCTGAAGTTGGAACCGGGGACGCGGGACGTCACGTCGGCGTCGCTGAGTTTCCACCGCCCGACCGGCGAGGTCGTCACCGTCACCTGCGACCTGCTGGTTCCCAACTACATCGGTATCGGCACGGGGTACGGCCTCGAAGCCGATTGGCGTCACGGCATGTGGCAGGGCGAACTCGTGGTGCAGGGACTGCGCAAACGAGCGTCCGAGATCGAACCGGGACTCCGGATGTTCTGCCCCGTCGACAATCTCACCCGCTTCCGGCTCGAGGACGACGGCGAGACGGTCGTCGGGACCGGGCTGTTCGAGGTCGCGGCGATCGGCCCACACGCACGGTACGGATTCGACAGTTTCACCGACACCGCCTCCTGACCGGGGGGAACGACACGAGGAATGGACTCATGACCGACTACGACAAGCTCTACATCGGCGGCAAGTGGGTGGCCCCGGCCACCGATCAGGTGCTCGAAGTGTTCTCTCCGGCAACCGAGGAACGCGTCGGCAGCTGTCCCGTCGCGTCGCCGGCCGACATCGACGACGCCGTCGCCGTGGCCCGGCGGGCCTTCGACGAAGGTCCGTGGCCGCAGACGACTCCCGCCGAGCGCGGGGAGATCCTCGCGAAGGCGGCGAAACTCATCGAGGAGCGCGGCGACGCCCTCAACGCGCTGATCTCGTCCGAGATGGGTCAGCCGCCCGCGATGGTCGGGATGATGCAGCAGACGCCGTCGCTCGCGACCCTCAACTTCTACGCCGGACTCGCGAACGAGTTCGAGTGGGAGCAGACCCGCACCGGTGCGTTCGGGCAGACGAAGGTGCTGCGGGAGCCCGTCGGTGTGGTTGCCGCGGTCCTCGCGTGGAACGTTCCACTGTTCCTGGCGGTCAACAAGCTGTCCCCGGCGCTGCTCGCGGGCTGCACAGTCCTGCTGAAACCGGCACCCGAATCTCCGCTCTCCACACACCTTCTCGCCGAGATCTTCGCCGAGGCGGGGGTTCCCGAGGGCGTCATCTCCGTTCTGCCCGGCGGCGCCGAAACCGGTGAATACCTGGTGTCGCATCCCGGGATCGACAAGATCACGTTCACCGGCAGCAGTCCCGTCGGCCGCAAGATCGGGGCCATCGCCGCGCAGAACCTCAAGCGCTGCTCCCTCGAATTGGGCGGCAAGTCGGCGGCCATCATCCTCGAGGACGCCGACCTCGCGTCCACCATGCCGATGCTGGTGATGTCCGGGCTCATGAACACCGGTCAGGCGTGCGTCGCGCAGACCCGGATCCTCGCCCCGCGGTCCCGCTACGACGAGGTCCTGGACGCCCTCGTGGCGGGTGCCGGATTCATGACCGTCGGTGATCCGTCCGACCCCGCCGCGCAACTCGGGCCCCTGATCTCCGAGAAGCAGCGCGACCGCGTCGAGGGCTACATCGCCAAGGGCAAGGAACAGGGTGCCCGCGTGGTGCTCGGTGGTGGCCGTCCGGAAGGCCTCGACAAGGGCTGGTACGTGGAGCCGACGATCTTCGCGGACGTCGACAATTCGATGACGATCGCCCGCGAGGAGATCTTCGGACCTGTCCTGTCCGTGATTCCCTACGACTCCGAGGACGAGGCGATCAAGATCGCCAACGACTCCGACTACGGACTCGCCGGCTCGGTGTACACCACCGACATCGACCACGGTCTCGCCGTCGCGAAGCAGATCCGCACCGGCACGTACGCCATCAACTGGTACGCGTTCGACCCGGGATCACCGTTCGGCGGCTACAAGGCCTCCGGGATCGGTCGCGAGAACGGACCGGAGGGGCTCGATGCGTTCTGCGAGACCAAGTCCGTCCTGATGCCGCCCGGTTACACGGGGTAGGCGGCTTCGCCGCCCGTGCGTGGTTGGCGAGTCTCTGGACTCCTCAACCACGCACAGGCGTTAGCGTGATCGGGTGACCGCATCGACTCCGGACGCCACCCGAGACGCCGAAGGCGAGAGCGCACTCACCGTCGTCCTCGCGTTCGGCGCGAACATACTGATCGCACTGGCCAAGACCGTCGCCGCCGTGGTCACCGACTCGGCGTCGATGGTGGCGGAGGCCGCGCACTCGTGGGCCGACTCGGGCAACGAGATCCTGCTCCTGATCGCCAATTCCCGGGCCAAGCGCTCGCCGGACCGCATCCATCCGCTCGGGTACGGGCGGGAAGCCTACGTGTGGTCGATGTTCGCGGCGCTCGGGCTGTTCGCCCTGGGTGCGGGGGTGTCCGTCACGCACGGCATCCAGGAACTCGTGCACGCCGAGCCTGCCACGAACTTCGCCGTCGCATATGTCGTGCTCGGTGTCTCGTTCGTGCTCGAGTCCATCTCGTTCCAACAGGCGTACCGGCAGTTGCGCGCCGAGGCCATCGCCATCGACCGCGACGTCCTGGCCCACGCGCTGCGCACGTCGGACCCCACCACGCGGGCCGTGTTCGCGGAGGACGCCGCGGCGCTCATCGGTTTGGTCATCGCGTTCCTGGGCGTTCTGCTGCACCAGATCACGGGATCGGCGATCCCCGACGCAATAGGCTCCATCCTGGTCGGGATCCTGCTCGGGGTCATCGCGCTGATCCTGATCGACCGCAATCGCCGATTCCTGATCGGCGAGGAGGCGTCTCCTGCCCTGCGCCAGGCCGGCATCGAGGCCCTCGAGGCGCTGCCCGAGGTCGACCGGGTGACGTTTCTCCGCATGGAGTACCTGGGACCGCGGCAGGCGTACTTGGTGGCGAGTGTCGACCTCGTCGGCGACTACGCGGAGTCTCGTGTCGCCCACACCCTCCGCGACCTCGAGGCCCGGCTGGAACGGAACTCCCACGTGGTCCGCGCGATACTCACCCTGTCGACAGAGGACGAGCCGACGATCATGGTGTGAGATCGCCGGCTCGCCGCCGGTTCTGCGGGTCTAGCTAGCTGCCGAACTGGACCCCACCCAGCGGGCCGCCGACCAGGACGATCTGCGGCAGCGTGGTCTGAGGGTTGGCGACGGTGGTCAGCGACAGGCATTCGCCGAGGACCGCGTACGCGCCATCCGGAAGTTCCGGTGTGGTGAACGTCTTGACCGCGTTGCCTGCCGCGTTCGCGACGACGCGCTCGATCGGGTTGGTGGCCCACGCGACGAATCCCGGTTCGAGAACGACGGTGGGATCGGCGAGCACGGCGGGCAGCTTGGTGGCGTCGAATGCCACCGCACCGCAGGACTGGGCGTCCAGCAGATTCAGGACGTTGGGGTTGGTGACGGTGATGCCGAGGGTGTTTCCGTCGACCGCGGTCACCACGGTGGGAGGCTGGACTTCCGGTGCTGCGGAAGCGGTCGCCGGCATGGTCATGGCTACGGTGGCGGCGGCTGCGGCAGCGAGTGCGGCACCTCCGGCGAGTCGTTTCATGCCCCTGGTGGTCCCTGTCTGCATCTGCAATCCTTTCGTCGGGTGCGAGCTTCGAGAATCGAGGCTTTACAAACCGAATGGTATGCGTTTACTGCAGACATCTCCCCTGAAACGACGAATGTCACAGTGGTTCAGTCGAACTGAACCACTGTGACATTCGGTCACCGGGGAGAGACTAGCTCAGGCGCTGCTTCAGAGCCTCGAACTCGTCACGGATGCCGGAGGGGACCTTCTCGCCGAGGAACTCGAACCATTCCTCGATGAGCGGCAGCTCCTGCTTCCACTCGTCGACGTCGACCTTCAGGGCCTCGTCGACATCGTCGGCGTTGACGTCCAGGCCGCCCAGCTCCAGATCGGCTGCGGTCGGAACGAATCCGATCGGGGTGGACTCGGCGCCGGCCTTGTGCTCGATGCGGTCGACGATCCACTTCAGCACGCGGGAGTTCTCGCCGAAACCGGGCCACAGGAAGCGGCCGTCGTCGCCGCGACGGAACCAGTTGACGTAGAAGATCTTCGGCAACTTCTCGGAATCCGCGTGCTTGCCGAGGTTGATCCAGTGGTTCAGGTAGTCGCCGGCGTTGTAGCCGATGAACGGGATCATGGCCATCGGGTCGCGGCGGACGGTGCCGACGGCACCCTCGGCGGCCGCGGTCTGCTCGGACGACAGCGTCGCACCGAGGAACGTGCCGTGCTGCCAGTCGAAGGACTCGCTGACCAGCGGAACCGTGGTCTTACGGCGTCCACCGAACAGAATCGCGGAGATCGGAACACCCTGCGGGTCGTCCCACTCGGGAGCGAGGATCGGGCACTGCGACATCGGGGTGCAGTAGCGCGAGTTGGGGTGCGCGGCCTTCTCGCCCGACTCGGGCGTCCACTCGTTGCCCTTCCAGTCGGTGAGGTGCTGCGGGTCGCCCTCGAGTCCCTCCCACCAGACGTCGCCGTCGTCGGTCTGCGCGACGTTCGTGTACAGCGAGTTGCCGGCCTCGAGCGTCTTCATCGCGTTCGGGTTCGACCCGTAGTTCGTGCCCGGCGCGACACCGAAGAAGCCGTACTCCGGGTTGACGGCGTACAGGCGGCCGTCCTCACCGAAGCGCATCCACGCGATGTCGTCGCCGAGGGTCTCGGCGCGCCATCCGGGGATGGTCGGCTGGATCATCGCGAGGTTGGTCTTGCCGCAGGCGCTCGGGAACGCGGCCGCGATGTAGTACGGCTTGTCCTCCGGGGAGATCAGCTTGAGGATCAGCATGTGCTCGGCCAGCCAGCCCTCGTCGTGGGCCATCGCCGACGCGATGCGCAGCGAGTAGCACTTCTTGCCGAGGAGGGCGTTTCCGCCGTAGCCGGAACCGTAGCTCCAGATCTCGCGATCCTCGGGGAAGTGGGTGATGTACTTGGTGTCGTTGCACGGCCACGGGACGTCCGCCTGGCCCTCTTCGAGAGGTGCGCCGACCGAGTGCAGCGCCTTCACGAACGGCTTGTCGGTGCCGAGCTTCTCCATCGCGGCGGTACCCATGCGCGTCATGATGCGCATGGACACGACGACGTACTCGGAGTCGGTGATCTCGACACCCAGCTTCGGGTCGTCGGCACCGAGGGGGCCCATGCAGAACGGCACCACGTACATGGTGCGTCCGCGCATGCTGCCGCGGTAGAGGTCGGTCATGAGCGACCGCATCTCGGTCGGGTCCATCCAGTTGTTGGTGGGCCCGGCGTCGATTTCTTCACGCGAGCAGATGTAGGTGCGGGACTCGACGCGTGCGACGTCCGACGGGTCCGAGTTGCCGACGAACGAATTCGGCTTCTTCTCGTCGTTGAGTCGCGTGAACGTACCGGCCTCGACGAGCTGCTCGGTCAGTCGATCCCATTCTGCGTCCGAGCCGTCGGCGAAGACGACGCGGTCGGGCTGAGTGAGTTCGGCAACCTCTCGAACCCAGGCGAGCAGCTCACTGTGCTCCGTGGGGGGCGTGCCGTCAGTTCCGTTCAGACCGGGAATGGTCGCTGAGGTCATCAAACTCTCCTGGGGTGAGCCGGAACCGGACCATCTGCCGTCCGCTGAGAGAACCTCGCAGCGAGTGCCAGACGGTCCGATTTCCCCTCTCGGCGGGGTCCAGCCAGGCCGTCCATGCCACATGGAAGACGCGGGCGCCGGGTGTCCTATCCCTAGAGGTTAACGCCGCGAGTCCCATCTCGGGGAATCGGGTGCGGTTGGAATGGTCACAGAAACGATTCAGTAGCGCTGCCAGGGGCCTTTCCCGGGTCTGGAGTGCGGATTTCGGAGGTGTTCAGCCGTTACCGAGAGTCCCACCATCGGTCTGCTGCCAGTGCACGACGCCGTCGCCGTCGCGGCGAAACTCCCAGGACGCGTACGCGCCGTCCTCGTGGATCATCGTCAGATGGTCTGCGTCGCCGTCCGAGTCGAGGTCGGAGGCGATGACGACGGCGTCGCCTGCGTCGAAGGTCTGCGTGTCCAGGACGCCGTCTCCGTCGATGTCGTGGGTCGGATCGGTGAGCGCGACCGCGCCGGAATCGGGACCGAAAGTGTTCGGATCGAGGTCCGGCACGTCCGGGACCAGAAAACTCTCAGTCGTCGCCACCGCGGTCTCCCTTCGCATTTCGGACCAGTTTCCCGCACAAATCAAGACATATCAACACGATCCCACACGAAAGCGGGCGAACATCGGTCAGACACCTATGTATTCAGACGTTCGACGCGGCGATTCGGTTCCCCCAACTGCAGGCGGACCTCCTGCAGCCCACGATCGACGGCCCCGAGGTCGCGTTCGCAGGACGACAGCTGACCGTTGCGCCTCGCGACCAGGCGCCGGAGTTCGACGTCGATCTGCGCGACCCGCTCGTCCACGTCCCGGGCGCAGACCCGGCTCTCGGCGATGATCGCCTCGCTCACCTGAGCTTCGGCCGCCAGCAACCGGCCGAGGACGAACTGCTCCCACTGGGACCGCACGTGCACCAACGCCTCGGTGGCCCACTGCCGCACGTGGGCACGCTCGGCGACGTGCCCGCGCGCCCGCGTCAGCCACCACGCCGCGACGGCCCCCAGCGCGAGGGTCAGCGGGATGGTCGCGATGTCGAGCGCGGGCACCATCGACAACGGCGAGACCACCAGTCTGCCCAGTCCGAGCCCGGCGGACGCACCGATCAGGATCGTCATCCGGTCTTCGAGTCCGCGGTGTCGCGGTTCGGGTCCGTCCGGCACAACCGGCTCCGGCAACGGAACGGCGGTCTCGGGCGCGGACACGGTGACGCCGACCCGCGACCGCAGGTCGTCGAGGCGCGCGGTCACCGCGGCATCGACCGCACCGCTTTTCTCGCGCACCATCTCGGCCAGCCGGTCGGGGTAGCCCGCAAGAGTCCCGCGGCCGGCGCGGTCGATCTCGGCGCGTGCAGTGGTTCCGGCCGCGCGACACTGGGCGGCCACCTCGTGCATCAACTCGACCTTCGCGAGCTGGACCTGACCGCGGAGCTGCGCGACCCGTTCGGTGCGCCGGCCGTCCCGCAGCGTCAGCGCGCGAACCCGCTCGGCGCGCAGTTCCGCGCCGGGCTCGGTCTCCCGCACGGACCGGGCGGTGGCCACGATCATGCGCCGGGTCTGCTCGAGCACGGTCAGGGTGGCGGAGCGCGGGTCGGGGGCCTGGGCTCGGGCGGCACGCAGGAGTGCCGAAAGCAGCGCCTCGACCCCGGAGCCACCCGCCGCCACCGGGTGGATCTCCGCGTCGGCGAATCGTGCCGCATGCCGGGCGAGGAGGGCCCGGTTGCGTTCGCTCACCCCTGCCCAGTTGCGGTGGACATCGGTCTTGGTGAGGGCGAAGACCACGGGAACGGCCGGTCGCGCGACGACGTCGAGGACGGACAGCTCCTCCCGTCCGAGTGGTGCCGCGGCGTCGAGCACCATCAGGACCACCCGGGCGTCGATCGGGTCCTCCACGAATGTGAGCGCGGACGCGTCGAGCGCGCGGAGCCCGCCGACGAGGGTGGTCTTCCCGGCGCGCCGCGGCCCCGCCACGAACACACCTCGCTGCGGGGCTTCGCCGGACTTCAGCCGGGCGACGCCGTCGGGGTTCCACCGCGTCACCGCGTCGACGGTCTCCGCAGGGAGATCGGACAGCTGTTGCGTCGTCACGTTCCGGGGCTGCCGCTCAGCTGCTGCCAGACGCGAACGTAATGGCGCCGGACGTCGACGACCGCGCGGCGCCGGCGGGCCGTCGGTTGCCGGGCGAGTTGCGCCCGCCACCAGTCGGCGCACCGGGCGGCGTCCGCGGCGCTGCGCGGTGGCTCCGGCGCCTCCGCGATGCGGTCTGCGAGATGCAGCCGGGCCGCGGAGGCGGCGAGCGCGACGGCGTGGTCGCCGGCGAGATACCGCTCCAGCACGTCGCGGGACGCCGGGGTCCGCGCCGCCTGCGACCGCAGTGTGTTCAGCAGGGTCTCGGCTCGGCGCGCCCGGGTTCGTGCGATCCGGCCGGAGACTGCGGCCGACACCGCGTCGATTCCGGACTCCGGAGACCTTCCTGCGATCGCGAGTGTTCCGATGAGGGGCAGAGCCGGGAGGCCACCTTCGTCCGAGCACTCGGCGGCACGCGCGGTCGCCGTCGCCCAGGCGTCGGCTGCCGCGCGCGACGCGCCCAACGTGTCCGACTTGTTGAGAACGAATAGAGCCTGCGCCGGATCCAGCGTCCGCACGGCGTCCCGGTCGGCGTCGCGCACCGACTCGACGAGGACGTAGACCACGACGTCGCCGTCCAGTGTGGGGTCGGGTGCGCCGGGCACGTCGACGGCGTCCGATTCCTCCACGACGGCGTCGGCGATCCCGTTCGCGGTCAGCGCCGCGGCCACGGTCGACCTGCCCACACCCGCTCGACCGGCGGTCTGAACCCTGATCGGCGCCCGGAACGCGGCCACCGCACCGCGCACACGGTCGCCGGCAAACCCGTCCAGTGCCGTCACGCGTTCGGCGAGATCCGCCAATTCCTCGCCCCCGGCGTCTGCAGTGCCCATGACGCAGTCACCCCCTTCGTCCCGCGCCGATTCTGTCAGACTCACCCCGAATCGGCGTGCGCAACCGTGCAGGCTGGGCACCGGATTACCGAAAAAGTCTCAAGGTGAACTTCAGACCCGTATGCCAGAAACGCCCCTCATGCGTGACAATGGTCCGGTGAACCACGCTGATCAGGATGCACCCGCCGTCCCCGAGGAGGGGCAGACGAAGGACTCGAAGGGGTCCCGTCTCCACCCGAGGGTGACAAGTTTCCGCTCACGCAGGGGCGCTCTGACCGCGGCGCAGCAGGAGTCGTGGGACCGGCAATGGCCCCGGATCGGCGCGGACGTCTCGGACAATCGCCTGGATGCGCCGTCGTGGTTCGGCCGCGACGCACCTCTGATCCTCGAGATCGGCTCGGGCACGGGCACCGCCACCGCGGCGATGGCGAAGGCCGAACCCCACGTGAACCTCATGGCCGTCGAGGTCTACCGGCCCGGGCTCGCACAGTTGCTTCAACAGATCGAACGGGACGAGATCCCGAACATCCGGGTCCTGCGCGGCGACGCGATGGATGTCCTGGAGAACATGATCGAACCGGAATCGCTCACCGGAGTCCGTGTCTTCTTCCCGGACCCGTGGCCGAAGGCCCGTCATCACAAGCGGCGCCTGTTGCAGTCCCCCACTTTCGCCCTGATCGCGAGCCGCCTGCAGGCCGGCGGTGTGTTGCATGTCGCAACAGACCATGCCGAGTACGCCGAGGCCATCGCCGAAGCAGGCAACGCGGAACCCCTCCTGACCTCCCTCGACTGGGAATCGCCGATGACGCACGAGCGTCCGGTGACGAAGTTCGAAGACAAGGCCCACCAGGTCGGCAGTGCGATCACCGAGTTGATTTGGGGGAAGATCAGGTCATGAGCGTCAGCGAGCAGTACTCCGACATAGCCGGCGCGGTCCCGGCAGGCACCGCGGTGTCGTCAGGATCTCCCGCGGCGGGTGCACGTGACGGACGCCACCAGAAGCGGGTCCTTCTCGTCTGGGACGCACCCAACCTCGACATGGGTCTCGGCGCCATCCTCGGTGGCCGGCCCACGGCTGCCTACCGGCCACGATTCGACGCGCTCGGCCGCTGGCTGCTCTCCCGGACCGCGGAACTGTCCGCGTCCGGCACCGACACACTCGAACCCGAGGCGACGGTCTTCACCAACATCGCGGCTGGCAGCGCCGATGTCGTGAGACCGTGGGTCGAAGCCTTGCGTAATGTGGGCTTCGCGGTGTTCGCCAAGCCGAAGATCGATGAGGACAGCGACGTCGATTCCGACATGCTGGACCACATCGCGCTTCGTCACGGCGAGGGGCTGGCCGGTGTCATGGTCGCCTCCGCCGACGGTCAAGCGTTTCGCGAACCGTTGGAGGACATCGCCGCGACCGGCATTCCGGTCCAGATACTCGGGTTCCGCGAGCACGCCAGCTGGGCGGTCGCGTCCGACCTTCTGGACTTCGTCGATCTCGAGGACATCCCCGGCGTGTTCCGGGAGCCACTCCCTCGGGTCAGCCTCGACACACTGCCCGACGAGGGTGCCTGGTTGCAGCCGTTCCGACCGCTTTCCGCCCTGCTCGTCGGGCGGAAGAGTGCTGCCGAGTAGGAGTTGATCAGTGTTCGCGAGCTGGGGAAGCGTCGTCTACCGGGCCCGATTCACCGTCATCGGCATCATGGTTGCCTTGTTGCTCGGTTCGGCCGCGTACGGCCTGGGCCTCGAGAAGCATCTCAGCCAGAGCGGCTGGGACGATCCGGGCTCGGAGTCGGTCGCCGCGGCCAAGCTGGCTGACGGCACCTTCGGTCGCGACACCAACAGCGACGTCGTGGCGCTCTACACGGCGCCCGAGGGCAAGACGATCGAGGACCCCGAGTTCCAGGCGAAGGTCGTCGAGAACCTCGAGCGGCTGGCCGCGGAACACCCGGACAAGATCCTCAAGATCAACGGCGGTTACTTCAAGGTCGGCAGCGCACCGCAGCTGGCGTCCGCCGCGGACGCCGACAAGCAGCACGCGATCGAGAGCATCGCTATCGTCGGCGACAACGACACCGAGGTCACCGCGAATTTCCGCGACGTCAAGGACGAGTTCTACATCGACGGCGTCGACGTGCAACTCGCCGGCCTCCAGCCCGTGTCGGGTGCGCTCAACGACACGATGGCCACGGACATCAGGCGAATGGAGCTCCTTGCGATCCCGGCCGTCGGCATCCTGCTGTTCTTCGTGTTCGGTGGTGTCGTCGCGGCGGCGCTGCCGCTGATCATCGGCGGCCTGACCGTGGTCGGGGCCAACGGGGTCGTCCGGTTGATCACCAACTTCACCGAGGTCAACTCGTTCGTCGCGCCCGTCGTCTCCCTCGTGGGGCTGGGTCTGGCCATCGACTACGGGTTGTTCATCGTCAGCCGATTCCGAGAAGAGATGGCGGAGGGGTACGACACCCGCTCCGCCGTCCGCCGAACGGTGATGACCTCGGGCCGCACCGTGGTCTTCTCGGCGACGATGATCGTCGCCAGCCTCGGCGGTCTGCTGCTGTTCCCGCAGGGCTTCCTGAAGTCCGTCGCCTACGGCGCCATCGCCACGGTCGGCCTGGCGGCGCTGACGTCGGTCACGATCCTGCCCGCGATCCTCGGCATCCTCGGCAAGCGCGTCGACGCCCTCAGCCTCGACCGTTTCCGTCAGACCAAGAACACCGAGGAGATCGAGGCGAGCATCTGGGGCCGGCTCACCCGCTGGGTGATGCGTAACCCGCTCAAGGTCACCATCCCGATCGTCGTGGGTCTGCTCCTCCTCATCGTGCCGCTGACGGGCATCAAGTTCGGTGGCATCAACGAGACCTACCTCCCCCCGGACAGCTCGACCCGAGCCGCGCAGGAACAGTTCGACGAGATCTTCCCGAACCTGCGCACCGAACCGGTCAAGCTCGTCGTGTCCGACGCCGACAACAAGGCGCTCGGCCAGATCATCAAGGAAGCCAGCGGCGCGCCGGGGCTGATCGAGCGCTTCACCCCGGAGGGCGCGGCCAAGGACGGTGTGGTCGTCCTCAAGGCCGGCCTCGTCGACCGCAACGAGTCGAAGCCGACCATCGACTATCTGCGCGCCATGGACAGCCCGGACGGCGTGCAGGTGCTGGTGGGCGGCACCCCCGCGATCGAGCAGGACAGTATCGCCGCGCTGCTCGACCACCTGCCCACGATGGTGATCTCCGTCCTCGTCCTGACGACGCTGCTGATGTTCCTGACGTTCGGCTCGCTGGTGCTGCCGATCAAGGCGGCGTTGATGAGCGCGCTCGGCCTCGGGTCCACGCTCGGCATCCTGACGTGGATCTTCATCGACGGTCACGGTTCGGAGTGGTTGAACTTCACCCCCGGCCCGATCATGTCGCCGGTGCTGGTGCTGATCATCGCGATCGTCTACGGCCTGTCCACCGACTACGAGGTGTTCCTGCTCTCGCGCATGGTCGAGGCACGGGCGCAGGGGGCGAGTACGACGGAGTCGATCCGCATCGGCACGGCGCACACGGGCCGCATCATCACCGCGGCCGCGCTCATCCTCATCGTCGTCACGGGTGCGTTCGGATTCTCGGAACTCGTGATGATGAAGTACATCTCCTACGGCATGATCGCCGCGCTCGTCATCGACGCGACCCTCATCCGTATGTTCCTCGTGCCCGCCACGATGAAACTCCTCGGCGACGACTGCTGGTGGGCGCCTGCGTGGATGAAGCGAATCCAGGAGAAGACGGGTCTCGGTGAGCCCATCCTCGACAACGAGCTGATGCCTACCGACGTCCCGGAGCTCACCCCGATCGGTGCCGTCCCGCCGCAGCGCAAGCTCGCGGCGCCGCCCGCACCCCGCAAACCGGAACCGCTCACAGAACCGATCCCGTTGGTCACCGCGCGGGCGCTGGCCGCGAAGATGTCCGAGGACGACGCGAAGGCGCGCCGGGCGCAGAACGAGGCCCGCCGGTCGGCGACCGGCCGTCCCGCCCGGGCACCGGAGGAGATCGAGGACACTCCGCCCGCGGAACCGCAGACCACCGTGCTGCCGCAGCCTGCTCCGCCGCGTCCGGCGCCGACGCAGTCGCGCCCCGCACCGCCGTCGCGCCCCGCACCGCCGTCGCGCGCCGCGCCGCGGCCCCGTCCGGCGGCCCCCGCACCGCAGCCCCGTCCGGCGGCCCCCGCCCCGGGTCCGGCAACCGAGTCACGTCCCATCGAGAGTTGGCTCGCGGACCTGCGGTCCACATCGGCCGCCGAACCGCGACCGATCTCCTCGCCCGCCGAACCGCGACCCAGTGCGTCGGCGCCGTCACTGCCGACCCGCTCACCGCGTTCGGTGCCCGCACCGTACGAGCAGGAGACCCCCCAGTCGTCCCCTGCCCGCCCGGTGCCGCCGATCCCGTCGAGGCGTCGCGCCGCCGAGCCTTCGGAACCCGTGAACGGCGGCAGGCGCACCAACGGCACACCTGCCAACGGAGCTCCGGCCAACGGCGCACCTCCCAACGGAACGCCGGCCAACGGCTCGCGTCGCCGCAGCGTCGAGGAGCCGCCCGTCGATCCGGACGACGCCTCGAGCGGCAGGCACCGCGCGGACGACGGCAACGCCGTCAGCGTCAGCGAACTCATCGCTCGGCAGAACCGGCGCTGACGGAGCCGTTCGGCATTCCCCGTCCGGCCTCCCGCTCCGCGAATTCACGCGCGTAGCGGGTGCCGGCGAGGAGCAACAGCAGCCCGACCACGAGGAACGCGAGGACGCGGAACAGGCCGTCGAGGGTGGCCAGGTCGAACAGGAACAGTTTCGCCAGCGCCGCGGCGGTCAATCCCAGTCCGACCCCGAGTGCCGTGTGCGCGTAGTCGCGGCGGGCCAGTCCGAACACCAGTGCCGCCGTCGCCGCCGCCATCCACGCGATGGTCGCGGCGCAATGCCCGGCGATGAATCCTGCCGACGTCCCGGTGAGCGCCGTGCCCGCGGACACCGTCGCCGTGGTGACGGCGTACAGGATCACCAGCCCGGCAAGCACCCACCACGGCTGGGCGGTGGTGTCGCTCAACAGTTTCAGCGTGTGCGCGTACCAGACGAACAGGAACACGGTTCCCGCCAGCACCAGCGAGGACAGCACCGTGGTCACCCTGAGTGAGTCGAGCGCGCTGTACTCGTCGACGAGGACGAACGGCGGCGCCGTGATCACGAAGGCGAACCCGCCGACGACGGTGAAGACCGCGCCGACGGCATACGCGATCCGCGAGTCCGCCTGCCCGCCGATGGTGAGGAACAGTGCCGCCACCCCGAGCAGGACGAGCGGCGCGAGGTCTTCGCTCGATCCGATGAGGCAGGCCTCGAGGAGGGCGAGGGTACCCATGCCCGCGAGTGCGAACCGTGCGTGTCGCGGCAACGTCCGCGCCGCCGCGAACGCGGCGAACATCGCGGCCGCTAGTGCCAGCGCGATGAGCGTGGACCCGAGTCGGTCGAAGAGGTGGCCGATCACCAGCGTCGGGACGGCCGTGGTGACGATCATCGCGGTCGCGGTGACGTCACGAGAATTGCTGCGCAACAGGATGATCGACGAGACGAGTCCGAACAGCGCGACCAGTGCGGCGGACGCGAGCAGCCAGAACCGCTCCGGCCGGTCGGACAGTCCGGAACTCGCGATCGCGATCAGCAACGCGATCACCACCGGGCACGTCCGCGCGATCCCCAGGTACAGCCAGTCGCGACCGAGTTGCGCGGGGAAGCTGGCGACCTGGATGACGAACAGGAACCCGATGAGGGTCAGCGTGATGCCCTCGGTGAGGACGGGTGCGAGCACGGCGGCGCCGGTCACCACGAGCAGCGAGAGGGGCTGCGAACCCCACCTCACCGCGAGTGCGACACCGGCTCCCGCGATCCCGAGTGCCACGACCATCGCGAGCACCGGCAGCAACCAGTGATAGACGACCGCAACGGCCACGACGTCGAGGTAGGCGCCGGCGATACCCGTTGCCGCGAGCGCGATCCCGCCGACCCGGCCGCCGGGCCGCCCGAAGACACGGGCACCGGTGTAGACGAGACCGGCCGAGAACAACCCGCCCGCCACGACGCGCAGTTCCGGACCGAAGAATCCGGCCTGCGCCGCCAGCACCAGCAGCATCACGACACCGATCAGGGTGACGGCGACACCCGCGACGGCCAGCACGCGGCTGATCACCCCGTCGCGTTGCCACCAGGGTTCGCGAACTACCCGGGGAGGGGGCGTCGGAACGGGGCGGTACGGGACGGCCGGTGCGGGCGGCGGGGGTGCCTGCGGCACCGGCGGTCGGTACATCGGCTGCGGCTGCGGCTGCGGTTGGGGCTGGGGCTGCGGGATGCTCGCGAGCTGCGCCTGCAGGACCGCGAGGTTCTCACCCACGTGGCGCATCTGCTGCCCGAGCGCCGAGAAGTCGACGGAAAGCTGCGCGACCAGCCGCGGGTCGATCGAAGGAGTACCAGGTGTGGACATGGATCAATCGTCCTGCGGCAACGGCCCCCACACATGAGTAGGCCTACTCGAGAGGCCTGGGTCGTGCTACCCGAACATTCGCCGAATCGAGGTGCCGAAAGGGTGTTTGGCGGTCACGTTCCCGAACCTGACCTTGCCCCGGACGACGACGTGCAGCGGGCCGATGGGAGGGCCGGTCCGCACCTTGTTGGTCGCGGAACCGCCGACCGTTTCGACGCCGTTGAGGTCGACCGTCGCCTCTTCCGGCACGACCAGCGAGATCGTGCTCGCGTAGTCGTCGATCGTCACGTGCACCACCTGCGTGGTCATGACGGCCCGCGTGAAGTCGAGCGTCACCGTCGACAGCCGGGTGTTCACCTCGAGTGCGGGGGGAACGTTCCACGAGCCGGTGCGGCTGACCGACGACATCCGGCCCCGGATGACGTCGCCCGGCGGCGGCGCGGGCGACCGGTGCGCGACCGGCGGAACCGGGGGCGCCGGACGAGACACGTACGGCTGGTCGGGGTACGGCGGCGGCGTGAACTCGGAGATCAGCTGGATTCCCGGCAGATCCACCAGGACGACGTTCAGCTCCGCCCGCGTCTTCGCGGCGAGTGCCGTGTCCATCCGTTCGGTGAACTCACCGAGCGAGAGCATCCCCTGGCCGACCGCCCGCTGCAACAATTCGCCGACGTGTTCGCGCTCCGCATCCGATACGCGTAGGTCCCGTGCCTCCATACCGACCAGGTTAGCGCCCGTGAGTACTTATTAACCGCCCGTGGTTAACAAGTACTCACGGCTACTCGAGACCCTGCTCGATGGCGTACCTGGTGAGCTCGACGCGGTTGGCCAGCTGCAGCTTGCGGAGGGTCGCCTGGACGTGGTTTTCGACGGTGCGGTGACTCAGCGACAGTTTGGTCGCGATCTGCTTGGCGCTGAGCCCCTTCGCGACGAACCGCAGGACCTCGGTTTCCCGTTCCGTGAGTTGGGGAACGGCGGGGCCCTGCTCGTCGGCGGGCGCACTCGACATCCGGCGGTACTCCCCCAGCACGAGTCCGGCGAGACCCGGTGTGAACACCGCCTGCCCCGCCGCGGTGGCCCGCACCGCGTCCAGCAGTTCCTCCACGGACGCGCTCTTCACGAGGTACCCGGACGCACCGGCCTTGACCGCGTCGAGGACGTCGTCCCGTTCGGACGACGCCGACAGCACCAGCACCCGGCTGTCCGGCGACACCTCGAGGACGGCGGCGGTGGCCGCGGCGCCGTTTCCATCGGGCAGTTGCATGTCCATGAGCACCACTCCGGGACGGGTCGCGGCCGCCCGGCGTCCCGCGGTGGCGACGCCGTCGGCCGTGGCGACCACGGTGAACCCGGCGCCTTCGAGGTCGCGGGCCACGGCGTCCCGCCACATCGGGTGGTCGTCGACGACCATCACGGTGATCTGCTCGTCGGTCTCCGTGTCACCCATGCGTTTCGTCTCCCTTCGGCACGCGGATCTCCCACTCCGTGCCCTGCCCGGGTTCGGTGTCGAGTTCGGCGGTGCCGCCGAGCGCACCGACGCGGCCCAGAATGGATTTCGATACTCCCATGCGACCCTCCGCCTCCGCTTCGGCCAACCGTCCCGGAGCGATTCCGCTGCCGTCGTCGCGGACACTGACGATCACCTCGTCGCCCAGATCCTCCAGCAGCACGTAGGCCCTGGCGCCGGTCCCCGCGTGCAGTGCGACGTTGGACAGTGCCGTGTCGACGATCGCGACGAGTTCCGTCGCCCGGCCGCGTTCGATCGTCACCGGATCCGCCGGGGTCGACACCGACACGGTGGTGCTCGCCCGCGTGCCCAGCAGCAGTCGCAGGTCGATCGCGCTCCCACCCAGATCCGACGCCACGCCCGCACCCTGCTCGGAGATGAGCATGCGCAGCGCCACCTCCTGCTCGCCGGCGAGATCCGCGAGTTCGGCTGCGGGTCCCCCGATCTCGTTGCCGCGGCGGCGGACGAGCGCGAGCACCTGCAGGACTCCGTCGTGTACCTCTCGGGCCAGTCGTTCCCGTTCCTCGGTGGCGGCGGCCAACCGCACCGCCTGCTCCAGCTGGGCCTGTGCGCGCCGCGCGGTGGTGGTGGCGAGCCCGAGCGCCAGACCCACCGACACCAGGACCGGCGCCGTCGCGTCCCGCCACAGGTCGAGGTTGACCTGGTCGCGCACCACCGCGCTCACCGTCGCCATCAGCACACCGGACGCCATCCCGAGCCAGGGTCCACCGAAGACGGCGGCGGAGATCACCGCGTTGGTGACCCACAGCGTCGTCGGCAGAGTCTGATGATTGTTGTACCAATCATGATCGGAGACAACACGAGTCGACGCCATCAGCGCGATGACGATCAGCTGGTCGGCGATCACCACCTGGTAGCGCGGGACCTTCCCGTGGGACAACAGGACCGCCGAGAGTCCCGACCACACCGCCATCAGGGCGACGAGGAACCAGCTCAGCCGCTGATGGGTGTAGTACTGCACCGACACGAACTGATAGCTGATCGCGTACACCAGTGTGACGAGGCGGAATGCCTGCGCCGCCCGCCACAGCGGTGCGTCCGGCTGGGTGTCGAGCTCGGTCGTCGCTCGCGGGCGGTAGTGCAGTCGGGTGCGGTGCTCATTCCGGTCGGTCATGGGTCTGCGCAGTGTCGTCGAGGTGCGGGCCGCCGGGGTGCGGGCCGCCGGGGTGCGGGCCGTCGGCCTCGGCCGGATAGAGCGGGACCGCCGGATCGTCGACCTCGAGTGCGTCGTAGGTGGCTTCGGGATCCGTGGACAGCAGCGAGCGCACCGCCGTGTTGAGCAGCGCGACGATCGGCACCGCCAGGAGGCCACCGACGATCCCGGCGAGCACGATGCCGGTGGTGATGGCCAGCACCACTGCGAGCGGGTGCAACCGGACCGCACGCCCGAGCAGCAGGGGTTGCAGCACATGGGCCTCGAGCTGCATCACCCCGATGATGATGCCGAGCACGATCAGCGCGGTGAGGAATCCCTTGGTGACGAGGGCAACGAGCACCGCGAGGAACCCGGTGAGGAACGCACCGACGATCGGGATGAACGCACCGATGAACACGAGCGACGCCAGAGGCAGGGCGAGCGGAACCCCCAGGATCGCCAGTCCCGCGCCGATACCGACGGCGTCCGCGGCGGCCACCGCCACCGTGGCCCGGACGTATCCGATCAGCGAGCCGAACCCCTGGCTCCCCGCCAGCCGGACCCGCCGCCGTGACGCGGTGGGGACGAGGCGGGTGACGAACTCCCAGATCTGAGTTCCGCCGTAGAGGAAGAAGATGAGGGTGAACAGTGTCAGCAGGGCACCGGTGAAGATCTCGCCGACGACCGTGGCGGTGGTCAGTGCCCCACTCGTCAGCTGCTGGCGGTTGTCCTGGATGGACTTCACCACCGAGTCGCCGGCCTGCCGGATCTGATCCTCGCTGAAGTGCAACGGGCCGTCGGTGAGCCACCCCTGGATCTGTGTGACGCTCGCCTCGAACTGTTCGGTGAGGCCGGGAAGACCCTCGATGAACTGCTCGACGACGAACGTCATGATCCCGGCGACGATGCCGATCGAACCGATGAGGACGACCAGGACGGCAGCAGACCGCGGCACGCCCTTGCCCTGCAGCCAGTCGACGAGCGGCACCAGCAGCGCCGACGACAGCAGCGCCAGACCCACCGGGATGAGGACGGTGTCGAGCCTGGTCACGATGTATCCGAGGGTCAGCAGGCCCGCGAAGATGACGAGGAGCCGCCACGTCCACTCGGCCGCAACCCGCACCACCGGATGCACAGACGCCGAGGGGTGACTTCCGCCCTGTGTTACCGCGGCAGTGTCCGAGCGTTGCTCGTTCGCGTTCACCTGCGGAGCGTATCGAGGTTCGGGCAGTGCCGGGCGATCCGCGCGGGAAACACGCGCGCAGGGCACGCATATGAGCCGTTAGGGGGACGTGTCCTACGCCACCCGATACACCCCCCGCTAAATTGAACGGCGTGCGGAAATCCTATAGAGCGATCGCGGCGACGGTCCGCAGCAGATGGCCGCTCTATATGGTGTCGATGCTCCTCGCCAATTTCATCGGCGCCATCCTCGTTTTCGCGTTCGTGCGGTACGGCGTGCCGATCCCCGAATCGCAGGAAATCATCGCCGACCGGGTCCGCAACGTCGCGATCTTCGGCGGCTATCTCGCGTTCGCCGCCGTGGTGAGTCTCACGGCCGCGGCGATGATGCTGCGGTCGGTCGTGCGCTGGCAGTTGCGTGGGGGTCCGCCGACGCGCAGCGAACAGATGTCGGCGCTGCACGCACCGCTGCGACAGGCGATCGTGCACCTGGTGCTGTGGATCCTCGGCGGCATCATCTTCGTGCTGCTCACCATCACCGAGATGCCGGAACTCGCGGTCGCGGTGATCGTCACCGTCTGCATGGCCGCGACCACGACGTTCGGTTTCACGTACATGCTCGGCGAGCGCATCCTGCGACCGGTGGCCGCCCGCGCGCTCAGCGAGGGCGAGTTCGACCGGACCATGGCACCCGGCGTCGGCACCCGGATGGCCATGACGTGGGGGCTCGGAACACTGATGCCCGTCATCGGCATCATCCTGCTGTGCGTGACGCAGATAACCACCGACCTGGTGTTCTCCCCGAACGCGCTCGCGTGGGCGATCATGTTGCTGTCGATCATCGCGATCGCGCAGGCGTTCGCGCTGTCGATGCTGACGGCCAGCCAGATCTCCGACCCGATCAAACAGCTGCGGCGGGCCATCGAACGCGTCCAGCGCGGTGCCACCGACGTCCGCGTCGAAGTGTTCGACGGCAGCGAGATCGGGCGACTGCAGGTCGGGTTCAACCGCATGATGCGCGAATCGGACGAACGGCGGCTGCTGCGCGAACTGTTCGGCCAGCACGTCGGCGAGGACGTCGCGCGGCGGGCACTGCAGTTCGGTACCGAACTCGGCGGGGAGACGAGGTTCGTCGCGGTGCTGTTCGTCGACATGGTCGGCTCCACCGGCGCCGCCGCGGAGCGTCCCCCGGGCGAGGTCGTGAACCTGCTCAACGAGTTCTTCCGCGTCGTCGTCGACGTGATCGACCGGCACCACGGGTTCGTCAACAAGTTCATGGGTGACGCGGCTCTCGCGATCTTCGGTGCCCCCCTCGACCGCCCCGACGCGCCGACGGCGGCGCTGGCGGCGGCCCGGGAGCTGCGGTTCGCGTTGAACGAGATCACCGGCCTCGACGTCGGCATCGGCGTCTCCGCAGGCCTCGCCGTCGCCGGCAACATCGGCGCCGCCGAACGCTTCGAATACACGGTGATCGGCGACCCCGTCAACGAGGCGTCGCGGCTCACCGAACTCGCCAAGCTGCACCCCAGCCGCGTGCTGGCATCGACGAGTGCCCTGTATTTCGCGGACGACGACGAACAGGCGCACTGGGAACTCGGCGAACAGGTCCAGTTGCGGGGGCGTCGCCGCAACACCCATCTGGCTTGGCCGGAGGACTATCCGGAGTAATCCGCTACCCGTTGGTTACGCTGGCCAGGTGGCCCAGCCTCGATCCGACCCGCCCACTGCCGAGCCTCCTCGGCAGCGAAGCCGATACTGGTGGATCAAATGGCTACTCGGCGCCGGCCTCCTTGCCCTGCTGACCGTCGAGGGAATCTACCTGTGGCCCACGCTCAGCGACTCGTGGAAAGCACTCACCGAGATCCACTGGGGGTGGGTCGCGGCATGTATCGCAGCCCAGGCCGTCTCCCTGAGCGGGTACGGCGCGGTCCAGCAGCGACTGCTGCAGGCGGGTGGTGTCGTCGTCAGCCAGCTGAAGTCGGTGTCGGTGATCTACGCGAGCACCGCGATGGCCGTGAGCCTGCCTGCCGGTCAGGTGTTCTCCACCGCCTTCACTTACAAGCAGACCCGCAAGTGGGGTGCCACCCCCATCGTCGCGTCCTGGCAGCTGGCGATCTCCGGAGTGATCGCCGCGGGCAGCCTCGCACTGCTCGGCGCCGCAGGCGCGTTCGCCGTCGGCACCAAGGTGAGTCCGGTCACGCTGGCACTGTCGCTGGTGGCCGCGTTCGGCCTGTTCTACGGGCTGCGATACATCTCACGTAACCCCGACTCGATCGAGTCGATCGGGCATTGGGTACTCACCCGATACAACAAGTTCCGCAAGAATCCCCCCGAGACCGGCGTCGAGCGGTGGAAGGAAATCCTGAGCCAGCTCGATTCGGTCGAGCTGAGCCGCAAGGATTCCGTCATCACGTTCGGGTGGTCGGCGGTGCACCGGCTCGCCGACGTCGCGTGCCTCGGTTTCGCGTGCTGGGCGGTGGGCGCGGAACCGTCGTTCGCCGGTCTGCTGATCGCGTTCGCCGCAGCCAAGGCCGTGGGCAGCATTCCGCTGGCCCCGGGCGGGCTGGGGTTCGTCGACGGCACCCTGATCGCCACGCTGACGGCGGCGGGGGCCACCGCGTCGCAGGCCCTCGCGGCCGTGTTCGTCTACCGCATGGTGAGCTACATCCTCGTCGCGCTCGTCGGATGGGTGGTCTTCCTCATCCTGTTCCGGCACAACCAGCACGAAGACCTGGAGATGGACCTCGAGTTCGAGCGCCGGGAGCAGACCTCACCGACCACGAAGCGCACGCCACACACCGGGGACCCCGAGCCCGACTCCCAGCCGTGAGTACTTCTTAACCGCCGGACGTTAACAAGTACTCACGGGCGGCGAAGCCGCATGAGGTGACGGCCTCCTCGGCGTCGCCGTCGGCGATCGCCTCCACCAGAAGCCGGTGGGCGTCGGCCTCGGGCTCGCTGCCCACCCTCAGGTCCAGCGCCGCCGTCAGGTCGAGCAGCGCTTCGCGCAGCCGCGGGACGAACGTCTCGAACAATTCGGTCAGCACCGGGTTGTGCGCCGCGACCACCACTGCGCGATGCAGCGCGATGTCTGCGTCGACGAACGCGGCGGCACCGGTCCCGGACGCCGCGGACCGCGCGTGCAGCGCCTGGCGCAGCGCCGCGACATCGGCCTCGTCGCGCCGGGCCGCCGCCAGCCGGGCCGCCTCGATCTCGACGGTGTGGCGCACCTCGACGACGTGCCGGATCTCCTCGGTCCGGAGCACCCGGTCCCAGTCCTGCCGCGGCGTCGACCTGCGGAGGAACACGCCGGCCCCCTGCCGTGACTCGACCATGCCGAGACCCGCGAGCATCCGGACGGCCTCGCGGACGGTCGACCGTCCGACGCCCAGTTCGGCCGCCAGCGTCGTCTCGCCGGGCAGCTTGGCGCCGACCTCCCACTCACCG
This sequence comes from Rhodococcus sp. JS3073, assembly GCF_026810085.1. NCBI lineage: Bacteria > Bacillati > Actinomycetota > Actinomycetes > Mycobacteriales > Nocardiaceae > Rhodococcus > Rhodococcus sp. JS3073. The sequence continues at coordinate 2,369,144 of NZ_CP113951.1, forward strand.
CTCGCGATCCGTGAGCGCAGCAGGTCCGCCGCCTGGTCCGTCAGCAGGTGGCGTCGTATCGACGAGGTCACGCACAGCTCCTCAGGTTGTCTGATGAGTGATTTTCTCCTAGTCTAGCGCCGTGGCGTTCCGTGGACTTCTCCTCCACTGCCGCGGCGGGGCCTGAAGGCCGGCACCCTGCCGCGGGGTTTCGCCGCGTCGGTCGACTCGTGTACCCCCTTCCGAGGAGAAGACCGTCATGACCAGCACCGTCCCCACGTGGAACAACCAGCAACCGTCGCCGATGCCCTCCGATCGCTACCGCGCGATCTGGGACCGCGTTCCCGTCCCCGACCTCGACCGCACCTGGCCGGCGCGGCGCACCACCACCGCCCCGCTGTGGGTGCCCGTCGATCTGCGCGACGGCAACCAGGCCCTCGCCGAGCCGATGGGTCCGGAGCGCAAACGCAGGTTCTTCGAACTGCTGATCTCGATCGGCTACAAGGAGATCGAGGTCGGATACCCGTCCGCGAGCCAGACCGATTTCGACTTCGTCCGCGACCTCGTGCGTCTGGACCTGGTGCCCGAGGACGTGACGATCGTCGTCTTCACCGCTGCCCGCGACGATCTGATCGCCCGGACGTACGAGTCGGTCGAGGGACTGCCGAACGTCGTGGTGCACATGTACACCGCGACGGCGCCGACGTGGCGCTCCGTCGTTCTCGGCAAGGATCGGAAAGAGCTGCACCGGTTGATCTTCGATGCCGCGCAGGAGGTGGCACGCGGCGCCGGTGACCATCCGGGACGGCGTTTCGAGTTCTCGCCCGAGGTGTTCAACCTGACCGAGCCGGACTTCGTGCTCGACGTGTGCAACAGCCTCACCCGGTTGTGGGACGCGAGCCCCGACCGTCCGGTGATCCACAATCTGCCTGCCACGGTGGAGGTTTCGACACCCAACGTGTATGCCGACCAGATCGAGCACATGCACCGGCATCTGGAGCGGAGGGAGTCGGTCATCCTGTCGGTGCACCCGCACAACGACCGCGGCACCGGGGTCGCCTGCGCCGAACTGGCGGTGCTGGCGGGTGCGCAGCGGGTCGAGGGCTGCCTCTTCGGCAACGGTGAGCGGACCGGCAACGTCGATCTGGTGACGCTGGCCCTGAATCTGCACGCGCAGGGCGTCGACCCGATGATCGACCTCTCCGACATCGACGCGGTGCGGCGAACCGTCGAGTACTGCAACAGGATTCCCGTCCACGAGCGCCACCCCTACGGCGGCGACCTCGTGTACACGGCGTTCTCCGGCACCCACCAGGATGCGATCAAGAAGGGATTCGCGGAGCATCGGGCGTCCGCGGCGGCAGCCGGGCTGGATGCGGCGAGCGCGCCGTGGGCGGTGCCGTACCTGCCGATCGACCCGGCGGACGTGGGACGCGACTACCAGGCCGTCATCCGCATCAACAGCCAATCCGGCAAGGGCGGCATCGCGCATCTCCTGCAGAGCGAACACGGCATCACGCTGCCGCGGCGGCTCCAGATCGACTTCGCCGCGAAGGTGCAGGAGGCGGCGGACTCGTCGGGGCTCGAGATCACCGCCGAGGAATTGTGGACGCTGTTCTGCGCCGAGTACGGCTACCGGGGCGGGCTCGGCCGATGGTCCGTCGAGCACGGCACGGACGGCGACCGGCTGTTCGTCGTGTTCGACGTCGACGGCGTGGAAGTGTCGGGCGAGGCGGTGGCCTCCGGCCCCGTCGAGGCGATGACCCGCGTCCTCATGTCGAAGGGCGTGGACGTGGACGTCCTCTCCCTGACGCAGCACTCGCAGCGGCCGGGTAGCGACAGCGCGGCGATCACGTTGGCCGAGTGCCGCGTCGGCGATCGGACGGTGTGGGGCATGGGCTCGCATCAGTCGGTGACGGCCTCCGCGATCCGGGCGGTGTACCGAGCCGTGAGTACTTGTTAACCGCGGGACGTTAACAAGTACTCACGGGCGGCGAAGCCGCAAAGCCTCCGCGACCACGTCCGGACGGTCCTCGGGCATCAACGTGTAACTGTCCTCGACCTCCTGCAGTTCGGCGTGCGGGTACAGCTCGGCCAGGCGCCGGCCGTGGTCGCGGGGCATCACCTTGTCCTCGACGGCCCACAGCACGAGGACCGGCCGGTCGAAACTCCGGTTCGCTTCCGCCCACTCCCGCAGCGTCGACTTCGGCGGCAGCGACGTCGTGTACTTGCGCAGGTCTCGTCGCACCCGGCGGTCGGTGGTCGCGGGCCGGAACCATCCGTCCATCACCGACTTCGGTACGGGCCGCTTGCTCATCCAGCCCCACCCCGCGGGTGCCCGGCGCATGGCCCGGAATCGCAGCGCCTGCATGGTCAACGCGAGACCGCCGGGGATCGCCACCGCGAGACCTATTGCGCGACCGGGAATTCCGGGCGGATAGTTGTCGAACGCCTCACACGGGGTGAGGACGAGAGCCCCGACGCGGCTGGTGTCGCCGAGCGCGATCAGCACCTGTGTGCCGCCCCAATCGTTCTGCACGAGGGTGACGTCCGCGAGATCGAGTCGTTCGAGGAACTCGCCGATGAGCAGGCCGAGACCGCGTAGCGAGAGGTCGGCGTCCTCACGCATCGGAATGCGGTGCGCGCCGAGCGGGAGGTTCGGGACGATGCAGCGGAAGTCCGGGGCAAGTTGCTCCACGACGTGTCGCCATACGGTGCCACCGATCGTCAGCCCGGAGATGAACACGAGAACGGGGCCGTCACCCCCGGTGTCCCGGTACTCGACGGTGCCTGCGGAGAGCTCGATCTGCTTCATGGCACTCACTCCATTTGATAGATCGTTCTACTGAGAATCACGTTACGATGAGGTACGCACCGAGCGCAACGGTCGGAGGGCAGCAAAGTGAACGACACGAAGGCCCGCATTCTCGGCACCAGCAGCGACCTCTTCCGCCGCAACGGCTACACCGGGACCGGACTCAAGCAGGTCGCCACGGAGGCGCGCGCCCCGTTCGGGTCGATCTACCACTTCTTCCCCGGCGGCAAGCAGCAGCTCGGCGAGGAGGTCATCCGATCGTCGGGCGAGGAGTACGCCCGGCTGGTCTTTTCCATTCTCGACGCGCATCCCGACATCCTCGAGGGGATCGAGGTCGGGTTCCGGCTGGCCGGCGAGACCCTGGTGGCCACCGACTACGCGGACGCCTGCCCCATCGCCACGGTCGCACTCGAGGTCGCGAGCACCAACGAGGTGCTCCGCATTGCCACGGCGGACGTGTTCACGAGCTGGATCGACTCGGGCAGCGCCCTCCTGCGCCAGCGCGGATTCGACGAGGCCGATGCGAGGCGCCTGATCCTGGGCTTCGTCACCAGCCTGGAGGGCGCGTTCGTCCTCGCCCGCGCGCTGCGCAGTACCGAACCGCTCGACGCGGCCGGCGCCACGGTCCTCGCCGCGGCGCGGGCCTGCCTCCCCCCACGTGAGTGAGAAAGCGCCCCCGGGCACACTTCGCCACTCACGTGCGGTATGTGACGGGCATCACATTCGGGTTGCGGAAGAAATTCACCGGACCCATAGTTGAAGCCAGGAGAACTTAAAGATTCAACTACTTGAGTCGACGATCCGAGGAGTTTTCATGACCACCGCCACCGCCACCCTGCCCAACCTCACCGCCGGAACCTGGGCCATCGACACCGTCCACTCCACCGTCGGCTTCTCCGTCCGCCACCTCATGGTCAGCAAGGTCCGCGGCACGTTCAACGACTTCACCGGCGCGATCACCGTCGCCGAGGACGGCACCGCCGCCGTCAACGCCGAAATCCAGGTCGCGTCCATCGACACCAAGAACACCGACCGCGACGCCCACATCAAGTCCGCCGACTTCTTCGACGCCGAGCAGTACCCGACCGCCACCTTCACCTCCACCGCCGTACGCGCCAAGGGCGACGACTACGTGGTCGAGGGCGAATTCACCCTCCACGGCGTGACCCGCCCCGTCGAGCTCGCCCTCGAGTTCAACGGCGTCAACCCCGGCATGGGCAACGGCCCGGTCGCCGGCTTCGAAGCCACCACCGTCCTCAACCGCAAGGACTTCGGCATCACCATCGACATGCCCCTCGAAGGCGGCGGAGCCGTCGTCGGCGACAAGATCACCATCACCCTCGAGATCGAGGCCGGCCTCCAGGCCTGACCCCACCCGCACCCCGCGCCCCGTCATCCACCCGGACGACGGGGCGCGGTCGTGCCGCGGGCATACCGGGCGGCGAACAGCACTGCCCACCCGATCGCGCCGATCAGCGCGAAACTGATCAGCCGGTACAGCATCACGGCGGCAGTCGCCTCGTCCGTGCCCAGCCCGCCGGCGACGAACGCCACGATCAGGGCGCCGTCGACGACGCCGATCCCGCCGGGAATCAAAGGGATGCTCGACGCGGCCATGCCCGCGACGTAGGCCGTCATCGCGAGGCCGATCCCGACGTCGGTGACGCCCACCGCGCGGCACGCGGCGACCAGACACAGCAGGTCGCCGATCCAGTTCAACCCCGCGAACACGCCGCCGAGCACCCAGTCACGCGGGCGGGGCCGGACGAGGGCCAGTTGCTCGACGAGCGCACGGACGCGTTCGACGCCCGACGCCGCGGGTCTCCGGAGAAACGCGTTGGCCCAGCCGAGCACCCGCTCCCCCGCAGACACGAGCAGTTCCGGACGGCGCACCAGCTCCCGGATCGCGAAGGCGAGTCCGAGGACTCCCACGATCTCGCCGCCGACGGTGATGGGATCGGCATGCGCCCGGACGCCGACGGTTGCGCCGAGAATTCCGAGGGCCCCGAGCGCGAGGGAGCTGATGATCCCCGACGCGAGCATCGTCCAGGCGACCAGCGGGGTGCTCGCACCCCACGTGCGCAACCTCCGAAACGTGAATCCGGCGGACACCAGATGGCCGGCGGGGAGCGTGACGGACAGCGCGTTGGACGCGAAAGTCAGTGCGATCGAACGATGGAGTGCCACCCGCAGACCGCCTGCCGCGAGCAATTGCCGCTGCAGTCGCGCGAACGTCGTCATCGACGCGATCTCGGCGATCACCGCCAGCACGAGCCACCGCCACCGCGGGTGCAGCAACGTGCCCGACGCTCGCGCGATGTACGGACCCAACACCAGAACCTCGACGACCAGCGCTCCGGCCGCGGCGATCGCCAATGCCGTCCTGGGTACCGTCCGCCCACGCCACACGTCAGTGACGTTCGTCGGACGCGACGCCGGTCCGCGACCGGGGAAGGTCGAGGACCCCGGCCTCGATCTCCGCGAAAGCCGAATCCAGCAACCCCAGGAACCGCTGCGCGTCGTCGCCGGGCCGCCACTGCAGATACGCGGTGCGCAGTACGGCGAACGCCGTGTTGACGAGCAGCGCACTGCAGAGCGGGTCGACCCGATCTGGTCGGACCCGGGCGTCGACCCACTCCTGGACGAACTGCTGAAATCGCTCTCCGGCGGCCTTCGTCGACTGCGCGAGGTGGGGGGCGGCGTCCAGAATCCGGCGTTGCACCGTGAGGGTGGCGGCGTTGTGGGCGATGTTCGCGCGGATGATCTCGCGGACCGACGCCCACATCGGTTCGCCGTCGGGACGCTCGTCCGCCAGCTTCTGCCACCGCTCACGGTCACCCGGTCCGGGGTCGAAGAGCAGCGCTTCCTTGGAGTCGAAATAGTTGAACAGCGTGCTCTTGGACACCCGTGCCGCTGCCGCGATCTCTTCGACGCTGACGTCGTCGTATCCGCGCGTGTCCACCAGGTCGAGGGCGCACGCATGCAGCGTCCGCCAGGTCTCGTGCTTCTTCGAGACGCGAAGACCTGATCCGCTGTCCGTCGCCATGAATCGAACCTTAACTCCAACTTGGACCGAGTACAATTTTCTTCCCGGTCCACTGTTGGCGCGAGTCCACCTATTGTCGCGAAGGCGGCCCCTCTAGGCTGACCGTGTGAAGAAGTACTTCCCCGCGCTCGCCCTGGACGTCGTTCTCGTGATCGTGTTCTGCGCGTTCGGCCGCCGCAGCCACGACGAAGCCAACGCCCTGACGGGTCTGGCCACCACGGCGTGGCCGTTTCTGACCGGCCTCGCGGTCGGCTGGCTCGCCACCGTCGCGCTCTACCGCGACAAGTTCGACGGATTCCTCCTCGTCCCGACGGGCATCGTGGTGTGGCTCTCGACGCTCGTGGTGGGCATGCTGTTGCGCGTGGTCAGCGGCCAGGGAACGGCGTTCAGTTTCGTCATCGTGGCCGGCACCGTGCTCGCCGTATTCCTCCTCGGTTGGCGTGCCGTCGCCAAGATCGTGACTAAGTCGCGCGCCGCCACCCGATAGCGGCGAATCCGCCCCGACGGCACACGAACTTCCGCTCGAGGTGAGACAGTTTTCCCATGAGTGACACCATCGATCCGGCCCGGGACGAGAAGCGGTCCGACCGCGGCTTCTTCGGCCAGCCGTTCGCCCTCGCGAACCTGTTCGGCGTCGAGATGTGGGAGCGATTCTCCTTCTACGGGATGCAGGGCATCCTGATCTACTACCTCTACTATTCGGCCGCCGACGGCGGACTCGGAATCGCAGAATCGTCCGCGACCAGCATCGTCGGTGCCTACGGCGGCACGGTGTACCTGTCCACCATCCTCGGCGCCTGGATCGCCGACCGGCTCCTCGGCTCCGAACGAACCCTGTTCTACAGCGCCATCCTCGTCATGCTCGGCCACATCGCCCTGGCCGTGTTCCCGGGCCTGAGGGGTGTGGGCATCGGCCTGGTCTGCGTCGCGTTCGGTAGCGGTGGGCTCAAGGCCAATGCCACCTCGCTCGTCGGCGATCTCTACGACGCGGACGACGAACGCCGCGACGCCGGATTCTCCATCTTCTACATGGGTATCAACCTCGGTGCCCTCGTCGGCCCACTGCTGACGGGCTGGGCGCAAGACGCCATCGGATTCCACGCCGGCTTCGCGCTCGCCGCAATCGGCATGGCGCTCGGACTGATCCAGTACACGCTCGGCCGCAAGCGCCTCCGGGGCATCGGGGCGGAACCGCCCAATCCCCTCCCCCGCGCGCAGCGACCCAAATGGATCGCGATCGGCGCCGCCGCGGTCGTGGTGATTGCAGCCCTTTCCCTGACCGGGGTGATCACCGCAGCCAACATGTCGGACATCGTGGTCGGCCTCACCATCGTCGCAGCGATCGGCTACTTCGCGATCATGTTGTCGAGCCGCCGCATCACGGCCGTCGAGCGCAGCCGCGTCTACGCGTTCATCCCGATGTTCATCGCCAGCGCGGTGTTCTGGTCGCTGTTCCAGCAGCAGTTCACCACCGTCGCGGTGTACTCCGACAAACGACTCGACCGCAACCTGTTCGGCTGGGACTTCCCGCCGTCGTGGGTGCAGTCCATCAACCCGGTCTTCATCATCATCTTCGCGGGCGTCTTCGCGGCCGCCTGGACGAAGCTCGGACCTCGTCAGCCGTCCTCGCCGATCAAGTTCGCGGCGGGCACCGTCATCATGGGTATCGCGTTCCTGGCGTTCATCCCGATGTCGGGTGGCGGTGCGAACAGCGCACCGCTGCTGGGTCTGGCCGGCATCCTGCTGCTGTTCACGTTCGCCGAACTGCTGCTGTCCCCGGTCGGGCTGTCGCTGTCGACCAAGCTGGCGCCCGAGGCCTTCCACACCCAGATGGTGGCGTTGTTCTTCCTGTCCGTCGCCCTGGGCACCGCCATGGCGGGCACGCTGGCCGGCTACTACGACGAGAACAACGAAGTCCCGTACTTCACCGCGGTCGGGCTGGGTTCGATCGCCGTCGGTGTGCTTCTCGCCGTCGGCTCACCGTGGATCCGGCGTCTGATGAAGGGCGTGCACTGAGCGTCAGCGCACCCACAACCACACGGCCAACCCGAATCCCGCGATCGCGATGACGACGCGGAGGACGGACGGTGGTATCCGCCTGACGACGGGCGGGCCGCACCACCCACCGGCCAGGGCGCCGATCGCCATCGCTGCGGCGGCGCCCCAGTGGACGGGACCGAAGACCGCGAACCCGATCGCCGCCACCAGGTTCGCGACGCCCAGGAGAAAGCTCTTCAGGATGGTCGCGCGCCAGATCTTCTCCGAGGTGAGGATCAAAGCGATCGCCAGAAAGATCACGCCGGCACCCGCGCCGAAGTAACCGCCGTAGATGGCGACGACGAACAACGACACCGAGTACGCGCGTGGCATGTCCCGCCCGCCCGCCAGCGCGCGGAGTCGGGGTTGCAGCAGCAATGCCAGCGCCGCGAACGCCACCATGAACGGAACGATCACCTCGAACGATCCCGCCGGAGCCACCAACAGGATTCCCGCGCCCACCAGGCCGCCCGCAGCCGAGTACAGCGCCCAGCGCCACAGCTTGGGACCGGTGTCGGCGACCTCCCGCGTCGAGTTGGACAGGGCGCCGACGCCGACCGCCACCATCGCGACCGTGTTGGTGACGTTCGCGGTGACCGGCGGCAGACCGACCGCGAGGAGTGCGGGATACGACACGATGGACGCCAGGCCGGTGACGAAGCCGACCAGTCCCGCGAAGAACCCCGCTACGACGAGAAGACCGATATCAAGCAGGGACACAAGGTAGAAACTTACCCTTGCTCACTTACTCCCTCAGCGCGGACGGCCCGCCCTCAGTTCGCCGGCTTCGCCATCTCACGGAAGAGCATGTCGGTCATCTTCACCGCGCGGTCGCCACCGTCGGCGTCGGCGACGAAGACCGCGAAGGCCAGGTCGCCGCGCGAGCCGTAGAACCAGCGGTCGTCGCCGCTCGCACCGTTCATGCCCATGAGGTCCGGGTAGCCGTTGAGGAACGACGCCCCGCCCCGCACCACGTTGTCGCGCATCATGCCACGGAGCTGGTCGTTGACGTTCGCCGGAAGCGGCTGAGCGGCCACGTCCGTGGTGCCCGGCTGTCCCTGGACGATCATCGGCGCGGGCGCGCTGCCCCGCGCGATCGACGCGGCCAGCATGGCCATCCCGAATGGTGTCACGGCGGGCAGGTCGCTGTCCTTACGGTTCATCACCTGGTTCATGCCCGACTGGTCGGCGGTGAAGACGGCGGTCTGATGGTCGAGGCCCGGGATCTTGTAGTTCATGCCGAGCCCGAGCTGATTGCCCGCCTTCTCGATGTCCTCGATCGACAGCGAGGACGGGTCGACGCCCTTCTGCAGTCCGGCGGCCTTCTTCACCAGGTCGAGGTTCGATCCGGCGGGGTAGAGCCCCTGGAACGCGATCGGCCCCTGCTCCATCGCCTGATTGTTCTGCGCGGCGGCCAGCACGGCGCCGGACGACGGCTGGATCGCGACGATCGTCGCGGGGGTGCCGACACTGACCACGGCTTCCTCGGCTGCCAGCTGCAGGCGGGAGTCCATGGTCGCGACGATGTCCGGTCCGGGCGGGCCCTGGAATCCTGCCTGCGGAATGAGCGTGCCGTCGGGGTCCACGAGGTGGACGGCCCAGCCGGCCGTGGCGTCCCGGTTCGCCTGCCACACCTTGCGCAGCGGATCCAGCAGCGGTGTCGTGATGCGCCGATCCGCTGTGATGAGCTTCGGCGTCTTGATGGTGACGACGCCGGGGATCGCGAGATCCTCCTCGAGGAACTCCCAGTCCTGGTCGCGCAGCAGCACGGCGGTGACCTGCTGGCCGGGCTTCTCGGCCATCTCCGCCATCATCGTGTCGGACGTCACGAGGGGCGCCACCGGCTCGAGGACCTCCGCGAGACGCCGGGTGGTCGCGACAGGATCGGGCATCGTGGCGGGATCGAGGGTGACCGAGTTGATGGTCTGCTCGTTCATGAGCAACGCACCGAACGCGTCGAAGACCCGCGGCGGAGCGGCGTCCGTCCGGTCGTAGCGGACGATACGCCCGTTGCCCAGGTCGGGCGCGAGGATCGACGGATCCCAGGAGATGCGCCAGCCGACGGACAGGTTCCGCACACCACCCTGAACCTGGTAGGTCCAATCCTTGCCCTCACCGAAATGCCAAGCGGCACCGACGGTGAAGAAGCCGGAGTCCGAGCCGAGATCCATGAACTGGGTCAGGTCGAACTTGGCGTCCTCGGGTTTGAGTCCGTCGAACATCTGCTGAATCGCCGTCTCCGCGGCGTTGGGATAAGAGGTCTGCGCTGCCGCGGCAGCGGCGTCGCCCTCGTTCAGTGCGTTGACGAAGTCGTCGACGACCGACTGAGCGGTCGCCTCCTCTTTCGACAGCACACACGACGCCAGAATCACCGCCAGAACGACAGCCGACGTCAGGGCGATCACGTATCTGTTGCGGCGGCCAAGCGATCGTCCATTCCCCATGTCCACCATCTTGCTTTCAGTCACATGCGTAACAAGCACCATTTGCCTACGAAGGAGTTACGGTTGAGCCACAACTTATCCCCGAACAGCAACGCGCGAACGGGTTTATCGAAGAAAACGCCCCGCAGCCTGCACAGCAGGGGCCGAACTGTCACCTGTTGCTATAAATACGGCAAATGCTAGGTCGTCCTTGATTCCGACGAACCAGCCGTGCGCGGGACCATTTCCCGACTCGGCCGTGCCCGTTTTGCCGAGCAGTCCCGGAATGTCCTGCAGCGCAGTAGCGGTACCGCCCGTCACAGTTTCACGCATCATCGTCCGGAGGTCGGAGGTGACGTTCGCAGGCACGGTGGGTGCCGTCTTGTCGGCTGTTCCCGGTTGGCCTTGCACGATCATAGGCGACGGCGTCGAACCGTTCGCGATGGAGGCGGCCACCATGGCCATCCCGAACGGCGTCGCGGTCACCTGCCCCTGCCCGATCCCGGACTCGACACGGGCCGCCAGACTGTCGGCGACGGGCACGTTGCCGGTCACGGTCGTGAGCCCGGGCGTCACGTAGTCGACGCCGAGCCCGAACTGCAGCGCGGCCTGCTGCAGGGCGTCGGGCGGCAAGCCGACCGCCAACCGTCCCATGGTGGTGTTGCACGACCGCGCGAAGGCGGTGTGCAGCGGGACCGCGCCCAGGTCGAATTCGTCGTCGTTGGGGATCTGCCTGCCCTCGATGTTCTCGGTGCCGGGGCAGGGCAGAACAGTGTCCGGTGTGGCGGCACCGGCCTGCAGGGCCGCGGACGTCGTCACGGTCTTGAACGTGGATCCCGGCGGGTAGAGGCCGGTCAGCGCGATCGGCCCGAGTGCGTCGGCCGGCGCGTTCTGCGCCACCGCCAGCACCTCGCCGGTGGAGGGTCGCAGGGCGACGATCGCGGCCTGCTGCGGCACATCGGCGAGCGCCCGCTCGGCAGCCATCTGCATCGGGAGGTCGAGGGTCGTCGCGATGTCGGGGGCGTCGGGTCCCTGCTCACCGGCGATGCTCTTCGCCGCGCCGTCCTGACCGACCAGCTGCACCGCCCAGCCGGCGGAGGCGTCCTGCCCCTCCTGCCACAGGTCGCCGAGGCCCGCCAGGGTGGGTGAGGCCAGCGCCTTGTCGGTGCTGAGCAGCCTGGTCTGCGGGGCCAGTGTCACTCCGGCGAGTTGCCGCAACTGCGGTTCGATCGGCGCCAGGTCCTCGGCGCGCAGCGAGATGGCCGTGACCGGCTTGCCCTGGGCGCCGGCCAGATCCTGCTGGAGCGAGGCTGCGGTGATCGTCGGGGCGATGGGCGACAGAAACGAGGCCACCGCCGCGGTGTCCGCACCCTGTTCGAGGTTGACGAGCGTCACGACCTGTTGCTCGAGGATCGGTGCACCACCCGCGGCGAGGACTTTCGGCGGCGCCCCGGTCGTGGTGGTGTACCGGACGGTGGTGTCGTCGGTGAGACCGGGTGCGAGCACCGCCGGGTCCCAGACGATCTTCCAGTCGTCGCCATCCTTGGTGGCGTTGCCGGTGGTGCTGTACTTCCACTCCTGCCCCGGGGCGAACGGCCACGACACGTCCATCGTGAACGTTCCGCCGTCGTCGCCCGACTCCTGCACGTCGGTGCGGGTGAACGTTCCGTCCTTGTTTCCGAGCCCGTCGTACATCGCCGTGATCGCGGCGGTGGCCGTGGCCGGATCGGTGGTGAGTTCGGCAGCGGCCTGCACGTCATCACTGTTCAGGGCGTCGGCGAACTGCTGCGAGACGGTGTCGGGCTGGTCCGGCCCGAAGAGTCCGCAGGCGGAGAGCACGGACGCGAGGACTGCGATTCCGGCCGCTGCCTTCCGGGTGGGGGTGGGACGGATGGGGCTGTGACGAACGGTTGAGGTGCGCACGGACTCGATCATGCCTGACGTGGTGGCGCGCTTCGAATAATCGGTGTAATCATGTAATCAGTGCTGCATCACAGTGATCGCGGCACCAGGGTCCCCAGGAGGACGCCATGAGGAACACACAAGGTCCGGGCCCCCGCCGCTTCGGCCGGCCCGGTGGATGGCAGCAGGCGGATGTCCCCGATGCGACCGATGCGGCCGAATGGTTCGCCGGCCGTCTTCCCGACGACTGGTTCACCGGCCCCGCGACCGTCGAGGTCGACCGCGAGGAGATCGTGGTGGTCGGCGAACTGCCGCCCGTCGAATCCGCCGACTCCGGTTCCGAGGCCGCCATCGACGGACGCATCTCCCGGTTCCGCGAAACCACCCGGGGCGATCGGATGCGCATCGCTGACGAGGCCGAGAGGCGATACGGGCGCAAGGTCGCGTGGGGCGTGAGCCTCGACGGCCACAAGACGCTGTTCACTCACCTCGCCGTTCCGGTGATGACCCGGCTCCGCCAACCCGAACGCAAGGTTCTCGACACGCTCGTCGACGCCGGTGTGGCACGGTCGCGGTCGGACGCCCTGATGTGGACGGTGCGCCTGGCCGGCCAGCACAGCGAACAGTGGCTCGCCGAACTCCGCGAAGCCATGGCGAAGGTGGACGAACTCAGGGCCGACGGCCCCCAGATTTAATTCGATTGCGCGGGCATCGGCGGCGTCCTATCGTGAACGTCACCGATGCGCACCGGGCGCGTCAGACAGAGGGGAACGGTCCATTGCTCCTGACGAGGTAGTCACGCGAGTCTTCATCCGCACACACCTCGGGAGTACCCCATGGCCCAGTCATATCTGTCCCTGTCCGACCTCACGTTCACCTGGCCCGACGGCGAGCCGGTCTTCGACGGCCTCGACGCCGTCTTCGGACCCGGACGCACCGGCGTGGTCGGTCTCAACGGTTCCGGTAAATCCACGCTGCTCCGGCTGATCGCCGGGCGCCTGCACCCCGACCGCGGGTCGGTGACGGCTCAGGGTGAGGTGGCGTATCTGCCGCAGGACATCACACTCGATCCCACGCTGACGGTCGACCGGATCCTCGGCATCGCCGACCTCCGGGCGGCGTTGCACCGCATCGAGTCCGGCGACGGCACACCCGAGGATTTCGATGCGGCGACCGGCCGCTGGGACATCGAGGAACGAGCCGTCTCGACCCTGCACCGGCTCGGTCTCGAACGCGTGCTCGGCAGCACGTCCGACCTCGATCGCACCGTCGGCACCCTGTCCGGCGGCGAGACGGTGCTGCTCGGCCTCACCGCGCAACTGTTGAAGGAACCGGAGGTGCTGCTCCTCGACGAGCCCACCAACAACCTCGACAGCGCGTCCCGCAGCAAGCTCTACGAGGTGGTGCAGCAGTTTCCGGGCACCCTGCTGGTGGTCAGCCACGACCGCGACCTGCTCGATCTCATGAGTTCCGTCGCGGAGTTGCGTGGTGGCGAGGTCCGCATGTTCGGCGGCAACTTCAGTGCCTACCAGGAGATCGTCGAGGCGGAGCAGGAGGCCGCGCGGGCGGCGGTGCGTGATGCCCGGAGCGATGTGCAGAAGCAGAAGCGGGAACTCGTCGAGGCCCGCATCAAGATCGACCGTCGTAAGCGGTACGGGCAGAAGATGTTCGAGAACAAGCGCGAGCCGAAGATCGTGATGGGGCTGCGGAAGCGTCAGGCGCAGGAATCCGCGGGGAAGCTGCGGAACAACCACATCGCGAAGGTCGACGAAGCGCGGGTGTCGTTGACGGAGGCGGAGAGTGCACTGCGGGACGACCGCGAGGTGCGGATCGATCTCCCGGCCACCGAGGTGCACTCGGGTCAGGAGGTGGTCTCCGTCCGGGACGTGAGCCTGCTCGGCGGGCAGCAGGTGTCGCTGGACGTCGTCGGTCCCGAGCGGATCGCCCTCGTCGGACGCAACGGCGTCGGGAAGACGACCCTGCTCGACGCCGTCGTGGCCGCGGGACCGCGGGTTCCGTTCAAGGCCCTGCCGCAGCGCCTCGACGTGTTCGACGAATCGCTCACGGTGGCGGAGAACGTGGCCGTGGCGGCGCCCCACGCGTCGCAGGAACAGATCCGCGCCCAGCTGGCACGGTTCCTGTTCCGCGGCAACGATTCCGACGTGCTCGCATCCGCGTTGTCGGGTGGGGAACGGTTGCGGGCGGCGCTCGCGACCATCCTGCTGGCCGAACCCGCCCCGCGGCTGTTGTTGCTGGACGAGCCGACCAACAACCTCGACCTGCCGAGCCTCGCGCACCTCACTCAGGCGCTCCGCAGCTACCGCGGCGCTCTGATCGTGGTCAGCCACGACCGGCAGTTCCTCTCCGACATCGGTGTCACCCGGTGGCTGGAGCTGACCGACGAGGCGCTTCGCGCCCGTGCGCCTTTCGGGTAGCCCCGGCTACCAAAAATGGCGCACGGGCGGGGCCTATAGCGTGATCGCGTCGAGACGGGTCTTGATGAAGTCTGCCGACGTGACGGGCCCGAGCCCGGCGACGGTTCCGATCGGCGGCTCGAGCGGTGTCACCTGCGCGTCGTGGTTGAGCTCGTAGAAGTAGATGAGCGACACCAGGTCTTCTTCGGGGGCATCGGCCTGCGGCGGCAGCACACGGTGCCGGCCCGACGGCCAGCGCTTGCCGCTCCAGTACTCGAGGAGGTCACCGATGTTGACGGTGAGAGCGTCGGGGTCGTACGGCGCGTCCTCCCAGCCGCCTTCGTCGGTGTACACCTGGAGTCCGCCCGCGCCGGGTTCCCGGTCGAGGACGGTGACGGTGCCGAAGTCGGTGTGCGGCCCGATGCGGAACTGGCCCGGCTCGGGCTCCCCTACCGATGACATCGGTGGGTAGTGGTTGATGTTGCATGTCCACGTCGGGCGGTCCGCGAGTCCGTCGAAGGGGTTGGCGGGCAGTGTGAGTGCCGCCGAGAACAGGGCGAGGAGGTCGTCGGAGAGCCGGCGCATCGCCTCGGTGTAGGTGGTGAGTAGGTCGCGCAGTTCCACCACTTCGGTGGGCCACACGTTGGGCTTGAACCACACGTCGTCGACGACGGGATCCCCGGTGCACGTCTCGGCCCCGATGGCGAACGTCTCCTTGAGGTCCGGAGGCGTCTCGGTGCCTTCGGCATAGCCGTTGGCCTCCATCCCGGGCCCGATCCAGCCGCGTTCGCCCACGATCGCCGAGTACCGCGCCTTCACCTCTTCGGGGAGTGCGAAGAACCGGCGCGCGGCGGCCCGTACGTCCGCGGCCAGGTCGCGCGTCACCCCGTGGCCCCGGACGAGGAGGAAACCGGCGCGCTGCAGTCCCTCGTCGACGTCCCGGGCGACGGCCGCGGCGGAGGGTCCGCCCGCCCGCCAGAGTGCGATGTCGACGGTGGCGATCGGGGTCATTCGGCTACTCCAATGTCTTCGTTCCAGAGTTCGGGCTGGTTCTCGATGAATTCGGTCATGAGGTCGATGCAGTGTTGATCGCGCAGCACGGTCACGTCCACGCCGTTCTCGCGGAGCCATTCGTGGCCGCCGGTGAACGTGACGCTCTCCCCCACGACGATCGCGCCGATGTTGAACTGCCGGACGAGACCGCTGCAGTACCAGCACGGGGACAGGGTCGTCACCATGATCGTCGAGCGGTAGTCGCGCTGGCGCCCGGCGGCCCGGAACGCGTCCGTCTCACCGTGGACGGACGGATCGGCGTGCTGGACCCGTCGGTTGCGGCCGCTGCCCAGCAGGGTTCCGTCACCGGCGAAGAGTGCAGCCCCGATCGGTATCCCGCCCTCGCGTTTGCCGAGTTCGGCTTCGGCGATCGCGACGGTCAGCAGTTCCTCGGGGTCGAGGGCCATCCGCGCAGAGTTCACAGAGATCGACATGCCTCTACCTTCCGTCTCGGACGCTGCGACCACAACGGACACACTGTGGTAACGAACAGGACTTAACCTGTACAGACTGTCCGCCTCCGGAGGAGGGTTCGACGATGTCGTTGACCGTGCGCGAGTTGCTCCGTAATCAGTTCCTCGGTGCGAACCCGCAGGTCCTGGCCGGGAAGTCGCAGCTCGGCCGCACGGTGCGCTGGGTGCACTCCAGTGAGATCTACGAGATCAGCCCGCTGCTGTCCGGGGACGAGTTGCTGCTGACCACCGGGCTGGGTCTGTCCGGTGTGGATCCCGGCACGCGCAGGCACTATCTCCGCGAGGTCGGGGAACGCAACGTCGCGGGCGTGGCGATCGAGTTGGGCCGGACGTTCGACGCCGTTCCGGGCGACATGATCGAGGAGGCGGCCGCCCTGGACCTGCCGCTGATCGCGCTCCGGACGGTGGTCCCGTTCATCGAACTCTGCCAGAACGCCAACACCGAGATCATCTCCCGGGAGGTGTCGGCCCTGCGGACCCAGAACGAACTGTCCCGCGTCCTCGACGCCGAACTGATGGCAGGCAACGGGGTGGCCCGGTTGCTCGAGCGCATCAGTGAGCCGAGCGGTTGCCCGCTGATCGTCACCAGCGGCAGCGGGGCGCTGGTCGCGGCGCACGGCGTCGACGACGACCGTGCGGCCTGGGCGGCAGCCGACGCCGGAACCGTCACGGCCACCATCCATTCGCGGGACGGCGCGTGGGGGACGTTGACGGCCGGGCCGGGTTCCACCATGGACTCTTCCGTGTTGCGTGCGCTGCTCGAACGGTCCACGGCGTCGCTGGGGTTGGCACTCACCTACTCGGGCAGCCTCGCCGGACGTCCTCAGCGTGCCGCGGCCGCGCTGGTGTCGGATCTGCTGGATCGCAGCGACGTCCGGCAGGTCGACCTCACGGTGCGGTCCGCCGCTGCCGGGTTCCATCCCGCGCCGGGCAACCGGGTGGTCGCGATCGCCATCGATTCGCCGGGTTCGCGCATCGCCACCCGGTTGCTGGATTCGGCCGCGAAACTGCTCGGACAGCCGTGCCTGCGTGCGGAGGTCCACGCGAGCACGTTCGGTCTGATCGCGTTACCCGCATCTGCGGTCGACGCGGTGGGTACGGTCACCGGTTGTTTTCAGGAATCGTTGGCGTCCAACATCACCGACGGGGTGACGGTGGTGGTCGGCGATCCGTGCGACTTCGCTCCCGGAGACGTCGGTGCCGCGCTGCACACCGCCCGCTCGGGACTGCGCCTCGCCATGGCTGCCCGGCGGTCGTGGCTGGCAGGACGGGTGGTGACGACGACGCGCGAACTCGCCCCGGAACTCACGCTCGACCGGCTACCTCCCGACGTCAGGGAGCGGATGGTCGCGACAACCATTGCGCCGCTGGTGGAGTGGGATCGCACCCATTCGAGCGACCTGGTCCGTACGCTGGAGGTGCATCTTCGGCACGGGTGCAGCGCCACCAGTTCGGCGTCGGCGCTGCATCTCGGCCGGCAATCGCTGTATCAGCGTCTCGAGCGTATCCGGGCGTTGCTCGGATACGACCCGGGTTCGCCGTCGATGTACGGTTCGCTGCTACTTGCCCTGTGCGCCAACAGGTTGGCCACGTGAGATCCTGGCACCGTTGATCGCGAAGTAGAGCGCTCCGGCAAGCACGAAGCCGACGAAGAACGTGATGTCGCCGAGTTCGGGTACCGCGCGCACGACGTAGCCGACGAACTTCTCCTGATTGGAGAACAACAGGACGGATCCGACGAGGGCGATCACGAACGCGGTCAGACCACCCCGGTTGCGGTACTCGCGGTTGTACAGGAGGTTGTCGATCCGCTGTCCGCGGCGCAGGTACTGGTCGGCGAACATGATGCCCAGCCACGGTCCGATCCAGTAGGCGACGATGAGCAGGAAGGCCTCGTAGCTCGCGGCGGCGTCGGCGAGCGCCCACCACGCCACGAGGAATCCGACGACTCCGAACATCATGGTGACCACTGCCCGCTGCGTCTTCAGCGGCAACTTCAGCCCGATGGTCACGAAGGCCATCGACCCGGAATACACGTTGAGGGCGTTGGCCGCGACTGCCCCGAGTGCGATGGCGAGCAGCGTCAGGTTCGCCAGCGCCGAGGGAAAATTCGCGGTGAAGGCGTCGGTCGGGTTGTCGGATGCCGGTGCGCCGATCGTCACGGAGGCGGCGCCGACGACCGACAGTGCGACGCAGGAGACGAACAGTCCGGCCGAGGCGAACAGCCCGGTGCGGACCGTCGAGACGGTAGCGGGCAGATAGCGCGTGTAGTCGGCGGCGTAGGGCGTCCACCCGGCGGCGTAGCCGAACGCCGTTCCGACGGTGAGGAGGAACCCGCCCATTCCGCCGACACCGCCCTCGACCGCGGGTGCCCCCGGGTTCGACTTCGCGAGCACGACCACGGCGGTGATCGCAAAGATCACGGCCAGCACGGGGAACGCATAACGCTCGAACGCCTGGACCAGGTTGTGCCCGAAGAACGCGAACACGGTCTGGATGACGACGATCACGAGCAGTGAGGGCAGGGGCGCCAGACCGGTCAGTGTGTTGAGTGCGAACGCTCCACTGACGCTGTTGGTGGCGAACCAGCCGACGCCGCACATGATCGACATGAACGCCGACGGAAGGGCGTTGCCCCAGTAGCCGAAGCCGAGGCGTCCGAGCACCATCTGCGGAACGCCGTGCAGGGGACCTCGCGCGGACAGAATGTAGTGCGCGGCAGCCCCGAGGCCCGTCCCGAGGACGAGCCCGAGCGTCGCCTGCCAGAACGTCATCCCGAACACCGACACGGACAGGACCCCGATGAAGATCGTGGCGAACTCCAGGTTCGGCGACATCCACGTCCAGAACAGCTGACGTGGAGTCCCGTGCCGGACCTCGTGCGGGATGAATTCGTTTCCGCCCGGTTCGACGGCCAGGACACGGTCGCCGTACTCGAGTTCGGCAGCGGTCGCGTCGCTCGTGGTGCCCTCGGTGATTGCCATAGAAGCACTGTGTTCGCCCAGGCCGGCAGCGACAACCGACAATGTGTCCGGCAAACGGGCTCCCGGTGCGGACAGATCGACGAGACGGGGGCGCCCCCAGGTCTTGCGCTGGAGTGCACTCCAGGTCGTACGGTTCAGTCATGGCCACCCAGTTGGAGCAGTCGACCGGAGCGTTCGCGAGCATCTCGGAGGTCGCGGCGATCACGGGCCTCACACAGGACACCCTGCGCTGGTACGAGCGCGAGGGCATGATTCCCACAATCGCGCGGGGTTCGGACCGTCGCCGCCGTTACAGCGAGCGGGACGTGCGGCTGATCGAACTGCTGGTGAAGCTGCGGACCACGGGCATGCCGACCAGTGACATGCAGCGATTCGCGGTGCTGCTGGCCGGCGGCACCGAGACCTACGGGCGGCGGTTGTCGTTGCTCCTCGAGCACCGCGAACGCATCCGCGCTCAGCAGGCGAGGCTCGACGACGCCCTGGCGGCCCTCGGCACGAAGGTCGATCACTACCGGGCCCTCATCGCAGGGACCGACGACAACCGCACCTGACAACGACGAGGAGAAGCATGACCGGTATCGGTACGACAACCCTGGGTGACTCGCTCACCGTCTCCGACATGGGTTTCGGAGGAATGGCTCTCACACCCGTCTACGGCGGGGTCGAACCGGGGAAGGCGCTCGCCACACTGCATCACGCGGTGGATCTCGGAGTGAGTTTCCTCGACACCGCCGACGTGTACGGCGCCGGCGACAACGAACGGTTGATCGCGCAGTTGCTGAAGGGTCGGCGCGAGGAAGTCACGCTGGCAACCAAGTTCGGAATTCTGGGGGATCCGAGGAAACGGAGCGAGGGTGGCGCCTCGATCCGCGGCGACCGCGCCTACGTCCACGAGGCGGTGGACGCCAGCTTGCGCCGGCTCGGTATCGACACGATCGACCTCTACTACCTGCACCGCCCCGACCCGTCGGTTCCGGTCGAGGACACCGTCGGTGCGATGGCCGAACTGGTGGCGGCGGGCAAGGTGCGGCACCTCGGACTGTCGGAGGTGACGGCCGGGGAATTGACAGCCGCGCACGCGGTGCATCCCATCACGGCGATCCAGTCGGAATGGAGCATCTGGAGCCGCGACGTCGAGGCGCGAATCGTGCCGGCGGCGGCCGCACTGGGTGTCGGGTTCGTCCCCTACTCGCCGCTCGGCCGGGGGTTCCTCACCGGGACCGTCACCGACGTCGGCACCCTGGCGCCCAACGACTTCCGGCGGACTCTCCCCCGGTTCGCGGCGGGCACGCTGCGGCGGAACCTCGGCGTGGTGGACGCGGTGAATTCGGTCGCACACGTGCTGGGTGCCACACCCGCACAGGTTGCGCTGGCGTGGCTCTACGCGCAAGGCCGCGAGTTCGGACTTCCGGTCGTACCCATCCCCGGAACCCGCAGTGCGGAACGGGTGACGGAGAACGCCGGTGCTCTCGGTATCGAACTCGATGCGGCGCAGCTGGCGGTGCTGAACTCGGCCGGGGAGCACGTGGAGGGTGCGCGTTCGGAGGATCTGCAGTGGGTGTCGGAGGGCCGCGACTTCTGAGTGATGCAGACTGGGCGGGTGCAGCACGCTACCAACCCCGTCGACGGTGTCCGGATCGCGTACAAGACGGTCGGCGACGGCGAGCCCCTCGTTCTCATCCACGGCACGGCGCTCTCCCACGCGATCTGGCGCGGTTTCGGTTACGTCGCCGCGTTGCGTGACCGATACCGGCTGATCCTGGTCGATCTGCGGGGCCACGGGCGCAGCGACAAGCCGCACGACGAGAGCGCGTACGCGATGGATCTGGTCAGCGGCGACGTCCTGGCAGTCCTCGACCACCTGGATCTTCCCAGCGCGCACGTCTTGGGGTATTCGCTCGGCGGCCGGGTCGCGCTGGCCTTGGCAGTCGGGGCGCCAGAACGCCTGGAGAGCCTGATCGTCGGGGGCGGCAGCAGCCGACCGCAGGCCGGCGCGTTCGACCGCCTGTTCTTCCCGGGCTGCATCGACGTCCTCGAACGGGACGGCATGGATGCGTTCCTGGGTCAGTGGAATGCCCGGCGCGCGTGGCCGATCGACGCCGGCACCCGGGCGGCGTTCATGGCGAACGACGCAAAGGCGCTCGCCGCGTACATGCGGCGTTCCGGTGTGGAGCCGGGAGTGGACGACGACGTCCTGCGCGGGATCGCCGTCCCCACCCTGCTGTTCGTCGGCTCGGACGACGCCGAGCGGATCGGCGACACCCAGCGGGTGGCAGCACTGATTCCCGGTACGTCGCTGACGATCCTGCCCGGTTTCGACCACTCGACGGCCGTGGCCGCGAGCACCGAAGTGCTCGCGGCCGTCGAGCCGTTCCTCGCTTCGGTGTGACCGCTACATCCATTCGACCAGCTGGATGATCACCCCGTTGGGGTCGCTCATCTGGAAGTAGCGTTCGCCCCAGGGCTCGGTTTCGATGGGCGTCACGATCGGGACGCCCTCCGCCTGCAGTCGCTCGTATTCGCCGTCGATGCCGTCGACGACGAGCGCGATCAGCAACCCCTGGCCGGCGTCACCGGCGATCCGCGCGGGCTTGAAGGTCTCCAGTCCGGTCTTCAGGAAGACCAGATTGAAGCCGACGTCCGCGCGCTTCAGTGACACGAAGCCCTCGGCGGCCATCTCCTCGACGAAGCCCAGGTGGGACTTGGCGAACTCGGCCGACGCACTGGGGTCCGCGACGTTGAGCGACAGTGCGCTCGCGGTGACCTTCACGGTGGTGTCCTTTCGTTGACGACACCCCACTAACGTACGCCGTACGACATTTGTTCCCGGGGGGCCACACCTCACATCGCCAGCAGACCCTTCGCGATGTGCGTCACCTGGATCTCGTTGCTGCCTGCGTAGATCATCAGCGACTTCGCGTCGCGCGCCAGTTGCTCGACCCGGTACTCGGCCATGTACCCGTTGCCGCCGAACAACTGCACCGCCTCCATCGCCACCTCCGTGGCCGCCCGTGAGGAGTAGAGCTTCATCGCCGACGCCTCCGCGAGGCTCACCTGATCGCCCGCCGCGGTGCGCTCGATGGCGTTGAAGACCATGTTCTGCACGTTGATGCGGGCGATCTCCATCTCCGCGAGCTTGAGCTGGATGAGCTGGAACTGGGCGATCTCCTTGCCCCACAGCTTGCGGGACTTGGCGTAATCGATGCACAGCCGGTGACACTCGTTGATGATGCCCAGCGACAGCGACGCGATGCCGATCCGTTCGGCCGCGAAGCTCTCCTTCGCGCTGGTCTTGCCGTCGGACTTGCCGCCGTCCTCCGTCTCGCCGAGCAGACGGTCGCGGGTGACGCGCACGTTGTCGAAGAACAGTTCTCCCGTCGGCGAGGAGTTCATGCCCATCTTCTTGAACGGCGCACCCTGGGTGAGCCCCTCCATGCCCGCGTCGAGGACGAAGGCGAGAACCTTCCGGTCGCGGCGGTCGACGGACGAGGTCCCCTCGTCGAGCTTCGCGTAGACGATGATGACGTCGGCGTAGGGACCGTTGGTGATGAACGTCTTCTGCCCGTTCAGGATGTAGTCGTCGCCGTCGCGGCGCACGTACGACTTCATGCCGCCGAACGCATCCGAGCCGGAGTCGGGCTCGGTGATGGCCCACGCTCCGACCTTCTCGAACGTGACCAGGCCGGGCAGCCAACGCTCCTTCTGCGCCAGCGTCCCGCGGCTGCGGATGGTGCCCGCCGCCAGCCCGAGGCTCACCCCGAGCGAGGCGACGAGGCCGAGGCTGACGCCGGCCAGTTCGGCGTTCATGATGACACCCATGCTGCCCGCACCGCCGAGGCCGCCGGACTTCTCCTCCTTCGCGCCGGACGCGGCATCCCCACTGCGCTCGCGGTCCAGGGACTTCGTCAGCGCGTCACGAGCCATCTCGTCCAGGCCGAAGGTCGCGAAGAGTTTGCGGATGATGTCGAACGGCGGCAGCTCGCCGGTCTCCAACTTGTCGACGTGCGGTCGAATCTCCTTGTCGATGAACCCGCGGATCGCGTCGCGGAACATCAGGTCGGTATCTGACCACTCATACATGCCGGGCACTCCAGTCACTGAGAGAAAGGGTTGCCGCAAATATAGAACACGTTCCTATTCTTGGACAGGTGTGCCGGTCAGTACGAGCCGCCTTCCGGTTCGCCGATCCCGAGCCACCTCGACCTCAGCCGGTCGAGGGTGCCGTCCGCGGCCAGGGTGCGCTGCGCCGACTCGATGCGTTCGCGCAGCGCGTGATCCCCCGTGCGGACCGCGACGGCGATCTCCTCGCGGGAGATTCCCCGTTCGACCACCTCCACGTGCGGGCGGTCCCGAACGAGCCAGGTGAGGACAGGAGCGAGTTTCATGACGGCGTCGCACCCGCCCGAGGACAGGTCGTCGAGGGCCTGCCCGATCCGGTCGTACGCATACACCCGGATCGCGCCCGCTCGGCCCTCCGCGACCAGCCTCTCCACGATCGGCTGACTGGTGTTGCCGTGCTGGACACCGACGGTCAGGCCGCCCAGGTCGTCCACCCCGCGCACTCCCGGATGCCGCGACGTGTCGACGGCGAGGGACTGACCCGACACCAGGTACGGAGCGCAGAAGTCCGCGCGCGTCCTCCGCTCCGGCGTCACGGTGGTTCCCGAAGCGATGCAGTCGAATTCATCGCCGGCCAGCGCATCGAAGATGCCGTTGAAGTCGGTGCCCCGGTATGGAACCAGCGACCACTCGAGGCCGAGGACCTGCGCGACGGCCCGGGTGAACTCGACATCGAAACCCGCCGGTGTCTCACCGTCCCGGAACTCGAACGGCGGGTCGGGCAAGGCCGAACCCACCCGCAGTGACCGCGCTGCCGTCGTCATGTCGTTCCTCTCCGCCGTGACGAGTGCCTACGAACCGATCAGCCCCAACCGCTGTGCCAGCCAGGGCAATTCCTTCTCCAGTCCGGCAGACCACACGGCGAAGCTGTGCCCGCCCGGCACCTCGACGTACTGGACGTCCATGCCCGCGTCCTTCGCGGCCTGATAGACCTTCTGCGCCCCCGGCTTGTAGGCGTCGTCGTCGCTGCCGATCACGAAGACCCCGGCCGAGTCCGGGTACTTCTTCGACGCCATCAGATCGAGCGGGTTGACCCGTTTGAACGCCGCCTCGTCACCGCCGAATCCTTCGTCGAGGGTGCGCTGGTGGTCGCCGAGCGTGGGTTCCTCCTGACCCGAGATGTCGAGGAACGTCGGGTACACGTCGGGATAGTTGGTGGCCATCTGCAGTGAACAGGTGCCGCCGTAGGAGAGGCCGCCGATGGCCCACGCCTGGGGATCCGGGTTCACCTGCAGGTTCGACTTCACCCAGGACGGAACGTCCTTCGCCAGATACGTGGCCACGTTCCCCAGCTTCGAATCGACACACAGGGGGTTCGCGATCTGCGAGCCGGTGCCGTCCGCCACCACCACGATCGGGGCCAGTCCCCCATGTTTCGCGGCGAACTCGTTCATCGTGGTGGCGAGCTTGCCTCCGGCGAACCAGTCCTCCGGCGAACCGGGCTGACCGGCCAGCATCACGAGCACCGGCAGCAGTGGGCGCGGGTTGGCGAAGTAGGCGGGCGGGAGGTAGATCTCGGCGTCGCGGGCGGCGAACCCCGACGCCGTTCCGGGGACGGCTGCCGTCAGGACCCGCCCCTCGCTCGGCATTCCGGGCGGGGCGGTCCACGACGCGTCGAGAGGCGTTCCCGTCACCACGTTCCCGGTGGCGCTGCCGACGTCGTTCATCTGAACCCGGTCGAACGGCTCCGCCCCGAATGCCGTGCCCACCGTGGGATAGGCGTCGAACACCAGGTTGATCTGCGTCGCCGACGCGAGTATCACGGCGAGTGCCGCGAGAACCGACACGACGGCGGCTTTCACCGTCCGGCCGGCGCGGATCCTCGGCACGAGCAGGACGATCGCGAAGAGCCCCAGACCGATCCACACGTAGATGGAAATCTCGATGGGGTCGGGGAACGGCCGGAGAACCTTCTCGACCATCACGTAGAGGGCGACGGTGACGACCACCGACACGGCCAGGCAGATCGGAATCGCCTTCCTGCGGTACCAGGGGGCGCGGGCGGCGAGCAGCCACACGCCGCCGAGCGCGCCGATCACCGTGAGGATCCAGGGCAGAGGCCCTGAGATCACGCTGAGGTCGCTGAGCCATTCCACGTCACGAAGCCTAGAGCGCGAACCCGCGCTGCGTCGGCGACTCGGAGCGACCGGTAAAATTGCGGGGGTGACATTCATCAAGGTGTGCGGTCTGCGAGACGAGGCCTCCGTCGATCTGGCCGTGCGCCTCGGCGTCGACGCCGTGGGTTTCGTGTTCGCCGACAGCGTCCGCCGGATCTCCCCCGAGGATGCCGCGCCGCTGGTCCGCCGGGTCACCGGTCACACCGTCGCGGTGGGCGTCTTCAAGGGGAGCCCCGTGCCGGAGGTGATCGAGGTCGCCGCCGCGGCAGGTCTCGGAACGGTCCAGGTGCACGACCTGAAGTCCGCCGACGACGTGGCGCGGTTGCGGGAGGCGGGCCTCGGCGTGATCCGTGCTGTGGTCGCCGGTGACACGTCGGGCGATTTCGGCGCCGACCGCATCCTCGTCGACGGGGCGACCGCCGGGGCAGGCGTGCCCTGGGACTGGGCGAACCAGAGCCGACCCGACGGCGAATGGATCCTCGCCGGCGGACTTCACCCGGACAATGTCCGGGCCGCCGTCGACGCGACCGGCGCGTGGGGTGTCGACGTGTCGAGCGGCGTCGAATCCTCACGGGGTGTGAAGGATGCGGCGCTGATCGAACAGTTCGTCGCCGCCGTCCGATCCGGCGACTGACTCAGCCCGGCATCCCGGCCACGGAATCTTCCACGTCCCACGACGCGAGCACCGTCCGGATGCCCACGACCAGTGCGAGCGGCTGGTCGATCATCACATGGTGTCCGGCGTCGGGGATCTCGACGACCACAGCGGTGGGTCCGAATCGGCGGCGCATGCTGTCCATCATGTCGTCGGTGACGATGCCGTTCTCGGCGCGGAAGTAGGCGATGCGGCAGCGTGGGTCGGATCCGCCCAGGTGATCGCTGCCGTGGCGCGCGAAGAACGTGGAATCGAACTTCCACGACCAGCCGCCGTCCACCTCCGCCATCGAATTCTCGGCCACGTGACGCAGGACCGCGGGCACCGCGGTGTCCTGCGGCGGGACGAACCGGAACCGCTCGAGGGCCTCGGCCCTGGACGGGTAGACCTTCTTCGGACCGAAAGCCCGCTGCTTGCGTGCCTCCTCCTCTTCCGGTGTGCGGGCGAGGACGGGCGAATCGATCAGCTGGACGCCGGCCAGATCCTCGCCGAACAGCTGCGCGCCCACGTAGGACACCATGCCGCCCATGCTGTGCCCGACGAACAGCGGCGGCCCCGAAATCCCTGCGGGCTTCGCCACGGCCAGGGCTTCCTCCGCCCACTGCTCCAGGCCGTACTCCGCGCGCCGGTCGCTGTCGCCGTGCCCGGTCAGGTCGAGTGCGACGACGCGACGGCCCGTGGCCAGCATGGGTGCCACATGGTCCCACCACCGGCTGTGGGCCGCGCCGCCGTGAACGAGCACGATGCCGGGTGAGCCCGACGGCCCCCATGCACGGTAGTGGACCTGCGCACCGGCGACGTCGACCCGGCCGGTGTCCACGGGGGACGCCAACGCCGTGGTGAACCAGTGGGGCGCGTCCATCTGCACGTTGCTCATTCACCGAACATACCGACCACGTGTGGCCGTCCCCGCTCGCCCTACAGAAGGTCGAGCATGGCGGTGACCGCCCGTTCGACCACCGGGAACTTGTCCGGGGCCAGATCGTGGCGGGCGCCCTCGAGTTCGACGAGCGTGGTCGGCGCGGGGATCAGTTCGAGTGCCGACCGCATCTCGTCGGTGGTCGCGAACGGGTCCTTCGAACCGTGCACCACCACGGAGGGGGTGCGGAGACCAGGCAGATGCTCGGTGCGGAGCTTCTCCGGCTTGGCCGGCGGATGCAGCGGGTACGACAGCAACAAGAGGGCGTCGACGAGACCCGGACGCTCCGAAGCGAGCATGGACGCCTGCCGCCCGCCGTACGAGTGCCCGCCGGCCCACACCGGCACCGACACCAACTCCCGCATCACTGCCACCGCGGCCGCGACACCGTCCCGATCCTCCGCCGCCTTCGACGGGTGCGGCGGGCCCGACGCGCGGCGCTGACGGAACGGGAGATCGAACCGCAGGACGACGATGCCGCGTTCCACGAACCCGTCGGTCACGGCGCGCAACAGCTTTGTGTTGCAGTCACTTCCCGCTCCATGAGTCAGGACCAGCCCCGCCACCCCGTCACCCGCAGGGCGGTGGAGATGTCCGCGCACACCGTCACGTTCCAGCAACTCGCTCATGCGGTTCACGGTAGTGGAATGTCGAGCTACTCCGGCGCGAGCAGTTCCGCCAGTTCTTCGCACAGCTGGTTCGCGAGTTCGTTGGCACGAGGCACGACGCCCATGCTCCAGTACCCGTGCAGCATGCCCGGGGAGATCCGGAGTCGAACCGGCACGCCGGCGGCCTCCAGCGCAGCGGCGTACGCGGGGGCGTGATCGCGGAGCGGATCACATTCGGCCCCGCACACGATGGCGGGTGCCACCCCCTTCAGGTCACCCTCGATCGGCGAGACACGGGGGTCGAGGGCCAGGCTGCGATCTTCGAGGTAGCCGGCACCCATGTCCTCATCCGCCGGCACCCTGAGGAAATACCCTTCGGCGAGTTCGTCCATCGACGGGTAACGCTTCGCGAGATGCACCGGCACGTACAGCAGCAGCTGTGCCCGCACAGGAAGTTCCGCGTCGCGGGCCGCCAAGGCCACCGACGCCGCGAGATTGGCGCCCGCGCTGTCTCCGGCGACGGCGACTCGGGACGCGTCGCCGCCCAGCTGTTCGATGGTGTCGTGGATCCAGTGGAGTGATGCGAGGCAGTCGTCGTAGCCGGCGGGGAACGGGTGTTCCGGCGCGAGCCGGTAGTCGACGGCGACGACGACGGAGCCGGTGCGGGCGCAGACGCGTCGAGCGTGCGACTCGTGCGAGTCGAGGCCGCCCATCACCCAGCCGCCACCGTGCAGGTACAGGACGGTCGAGAGAGTCCGCTCCTCCGTGTCGGGCCGGTAGATCCGGGCGGGGATGTCACCGGCCGGGCACGGGATGGTGACGTTCTCGACTTCTCGTACCTCGAGCAGTTCGGGCTCGAAGTAGAGGGCACGCATCTCCTCGATGCGCTTGCGGGCGCCTTCGATCGTCGTCTGGGGACCTGCGGCGGCGTCCCAGTCGTTCAGCTTGTCCAGCAGGACGGACATGTCGGGGTCGAGCTTCATGATTCTCCTCGTGATGGGGTACCGCACCGAGGCGGTTCGGGGGTCGATTTACTTCTTGCCCAGATCGGTGATCGCGACGCTGCGCGTCTCCGGAGCGGTCACCGCCGAGAGACCGGCCACCAGCAGGCAGACGGAGCCGAAAGCCGCCACCGGTATCCACCCGTGCGTGCCGGTTCCGAGCAGCGCGTAGCCGATGCTCGGGGCGAAGCCCGCGAAGGCGAACCCGATCTGTGTCGAGATGGCGATGCCGGAGAACCGCACTCGGGTGTCGAACATTTCCGCGAAGAACGTCGGACCGACCCCGCTGACACCGGATGCGGCGGCACCGAAGAAGGCCGACACCGCGAAGATCAGGGGAACGGAACCTGTGCTCATCGCCTCGAAGTAGAAGAAGAACGCGGCGATGGCGCCGACGATTCCGGCGAGATACACGGGGCGGCGGCCGATCTTGTCGCCCAGCATCGCCCAGAGCGGAATGGCGAACAGCTGCATGATGTTTGCGATGACGCCCGCCCACAGCAGGATCTGGCGTTCGAGACCGGCCTCACCGGTTCCGTAGGCGAGCGCGAAGACCGTCATGATCGTGCCCGACACGGCGAAGAGCGAGCACGCGATCACCCGGAGCATCTGCAGCCGATAGTTCTTGAACAGTTCGACGACGGGTATCTCCACCAGATCGTTGTCGCGTTCCGCCTCCCGGAACACCGGTGTCTCCTCCATCGTCCGGCGGACGAACAGCGCGACGATCGTCAGGATTCCGCTGACGAGGAACGGGATTCGCCAACCCCAGGTGATCAGCATGTCCTCGGGCAGCGCGGCGACGGGAATGAACACCAGGGTCGCGACGAGCTGCCCCGCCTGGGTGCCGCTCATCGTGAAGCTGGTGTAGAACGCCCTGGAACCCTCCGGCGAATGCTCGAGGGTCAGCGAGTTCGCGCCACTCTGCTCGCCCGCCGCCGAAGCACCCTGCATGAGCCGCAGGACCACCAGCAGGATCGGCGCCGCGATCCCGATGCTCCCGAAGCCCGGCAGGCATCCGATGAGGAACGTCGAGACTCCCATCAGGACCAGCGTGAAGACGAGCACACGTTTGCGTCCGATGCGGTCGCCGTAGTGTCCGAGCGCGACGGCCCCGATCGGGCGGGCGATATATCCGACGCCGAAGGTCGCCAGTGCCGCCAACGTGCCGGTCGCCGGACTCTCCGACGGGAAGAAGACCGTCGGGAAGATCAGGGCGGCCGCCGACCCGTAGATGAAGAAGTCGTAGTACTCGACGAGGCTGCCGAGGAAACTTGCGAAAGCCGCCTTGCAGGGCTGACGCGCGGGCACGCTCGCCGGGGTGCCGACAGGCTGCTGCGAGTTCGGGGGCGCAGCCGAACCAGCTCGTACGCTCATGGGAGGACCTTTCGGACCGGAGTGAGGATGATGAGGTGCCGCGGATCACACCACCGCTGCGCCGACGACTCTGCCAAACGCCTTCATCACAGTCCAAGATCAACTTGGCATACTTTCGATAAGAATTACTTATCGAACTCGTCGATCGTCGGCATGAGCTCCTCCGCGACCGCGAGGACGGTCTCGAGCAACGGTGTCCGGGGCCTGTCGGCCCACGCCAGCGCACCGCGGATTCGGTGGCGTCCGCCGTCCGTGGGCACGACGACGGCGTCGACGGCTCCGGTGCGATGGGAACTGACGGGGATGAGCGAGACGCCCACACCCGCCGCCACGAGCGAGGTCAGCGTCGTTCCATCGGACGTCTCCTGCGCGATCTCCGGCGTGAATCCCGCGTCGTGGCATGCAGCCAGCACGTCCAGACGCAGAGTCGATCCGGACGCCGCCGGGTTGGTGACGAACGGATCGTCGCGCAGTTCGGACAGCGAGATCTCCGAGCGTGTCGCCAGTGGGTGGTCGGCGTAGAGCAGCGCACCCAGAGGCTCGACCGAGATCAGCCTCGTCGAAACTTCGGGATGCGACAGCGCCGCCGAGACGAAACCGAGATCGAGCTTGCCGGAATAGATGTCGTCGAGGATCAGCCCGCTCGGTCTCGCCCCGTCGAGAACCAACTCGAGTTTCGGATATCTCTTGCGCACGGTGCGGGCGAACAGAGGCAGCTTCGACTGTCCGTAGGCGCCGCTGAATCCGACACGCACGCGACCCTCTTCCGCGGGATTGCCCGCGGACGCCGACTGCTCGGCCCAGGCAACGGCTTTCAGCGCGGCCCGGCACGGCTCGAGAAATTGCTCGCCCGCGGAAGTCAGCCGAATGGGTCTCGTACCCCGGTCGAACAGCCTCACTCCGAGATGCCTCTCGAGCTGCTGGATCTGCTGGCTGACCGCCGGCTGGGCTATGCGCAACGACTCGGCGGCCCGGCCGTAGTTCGACACCTCGGCCACGGCGAGGAACGCGCGCATCCAGCGGATCTCCATGCCCGCACCCTATGTCGTGCCGAAATTCGACGGTTGATTGCGATTGGCTCTCGGTCTGTTTGCCGGGTTTCGACGCGGGGTACTTTAACAACACAACCGCTGGGAGTAACCAATGGACACCATGACTGTCATCTGGATCATCGTCGCGATCGTCGTCGTTCTCGCCCTGATCGCGCTGGCCGTTGCGGCATCACGCAAGCGCAACGAGCGCAACCGTCAGCAGGCCGACAGCATCCGCGCGAAGGCGCAGGAGCAGACGTCCGTCGTCGAGAAGCGCGAGGCGATCGCGGAGGAAACTGCGGCCAACGCCAGAAGGGCTCAAGCAGAAGCCGAGGCCAAGGCGGCAGAGGCCAAGAGGCTGCAGGTCGATGCACAGACGCACCAGAACACGGCGACCACGTCTCGTGACGACCTGAAGCACGAGTGGCAGCGGGCCGACGAGCTCGATCCCGACGTCAAGACGACGGACACTCCGACGAACGACGCCAGGGCCACCGACGCTCGAACCACGGGAGCGGGACCCACGAACGCTCGCGTCACCGACGCTCGAACCACCGGAACGGGGCCCGCCAACGCTCGCCCCAACGGCACGGACTCCACCAATACCCATGGAGCGCACGCGAAGCCGACCGACACGTCGTCGACATAGCGTTCGAGATTACGTCACGCGCACCGGCTCGGCGCCGGTGCCCACACGGGAGGTCGGAAATGCGTATCGGACGACTCGTGACGCTCATCGTGATCATCTGGCTGATCATCGGCGCCATTGCCGTGTGGCAGCGCGGTTACTTCAAGGACGCGACGGCTGATTGCGCCAGCGCCGGGACGATCGCGGTCACCGTGATCGCCGGCCCACTCAATTACGCGGGCGTGAACCCGAAGATCGATTGTGAAGTGCCGCAACCGAGTCAGTAGTTCCAGACCGTCAACCGAAAGAGGGAAGACCGTGATCGTTCTCGGAATCATCCTGCTCGTCATCGGCCTCGTCGCGGGGATCTCGATCCTCACGACGATCGGAATCATCCTTCTCGTCATCGGCCTCGTGCTACTGCTGCTGGGCACGACGGGTCGCGCGGTCGGCGGGCGGAAGTACTGGTATTGACACCAGCCTTTGACACCGGCGCCCAGTTGTCGGACATCCTCAACCATTGACATTATCAATGATTGATAGATAGGTTCCTTTCGGGTATGCACGCGTGCGTCGCACGTGTGCCGACGAAAGGAACCTTGCATGTCTTCGGTTGCACTGGAACGGACCATCTTCGACGCCGATCACGATGCGTTCCGGGAAACGGTGCGCCGGTTCGCCGAACGGGACGTGGCCCCGCATCTTCGCGACTGGGCCGATGCGGGACAGGTCGACCGTGACGTCTACCGTCAGGCCGGCAAGCTCGGGCTACTCGGGATCAACGTCGACGAACGATTCGCCGGCGGCGGAATCGACGACTTCCGTTTCAACGCCATCGTCATCGAAGAGCTCTGCCGCGTCGGCGCCCCCGCCGTCGTGATGGGCCTGGCGGGCATCAACGACCTCGTCACGCCCTACCTCGTCTCGCTGGCGAACGAGGAGCAGAAGCATCGGTTCCTGACACCCTTGTGCACCGGCGAGAAGATCGGCGCCATCGCCATGACCGAGCCGGGCGCAGGTAGCGACCTGGCCGCGATCTCCACGACCGCTCTCCCGGACGGGGACGATCTGCTCCTCAACGGCACCAAGATCTTCATCAGCAACGGAATGCTCGCCGACTTCGTGATCGTCGTGGCCAAGACGGATCCGGCAGCGGGCAAGCAGGGCGTCAGCCTGCTGGTGGTCGAAGACGGGACGGCCGGATTCACCCGCAACGGACCGCTGCACAAGGTCGGCCTGACCGCCCAGGACACCGCCGAGCTCGTGTTCGACGACGTCCGCGTCCCCCGCGAGAACGTCCTGGGCGAGCTGAACGACGGCTTCGGCTACCTGCGCCACAATCTGCCCCAGGAACGCCTCAGCGTTGCCGTCACGTCCATGGCGTCGATGCGACGCACGTTCGACCAGGCCCTGACGTACAGCTGCGACCGCACGGCATTCAGCCAGAGGGTGGCCGACTTCCAGGCCAACCGGTTCTACCTCGCGGAACTCGCCACCGAGATCGAGATCGCGCAGTGCTTCACCGACCGCTGCATCCTCGACGCCGCACACGGCACGCTCGACGAGGTGACCGCGGCGATGGCCAAATGGTGGATCACCGAGCTGCAGCAACGGGTCGTGCAGCGCGCGGTCCAACTGCACGGCGGCTACGGATACATGCGCGAGTACGACGTCGCCCAGGACTATCTCGACTGCCGCGGCGGGCCGATCTACGCCGGCACCACCGAGATCATGAAGGAAATCATCGGGCGCAAGCTCACACGTGCGTGACGGGCGCGATAACCGCAGAAGCGTTGGCGATCTCTTCCATTGACAAGTTCAATGATTAATGTTTAATTGTGATCCGCGCTACACACGCGAACCGCTCTGTTGTCCCACGCTCGGCCAAGGAGTATCGATGACGGTCACCGCCACCGCCGGCACCATGTCGGCCACCCAACGCAAGACGGAAGTTCGCAGGGTGATCCTGTCGAGCTACCTGGGCAGCACCATCGAGTTCTACGACTTCCTGCTCTACGCCACCGCAGCGTCCCTCGTCTTCGGTCCGGTGTTCTTCGCCGATCTGGACCCCCTGGCCGCGAGCATCGCGTCGATGGGAACGTTCGCCGCCGGCTATGTCGCGCGCCCACTGGGCGGAATCGTCTTCGGTCACTTCGGGGACACCGTCGGCCGCAAGGCCATGCTGCTGATCTCGATGACCGTCATGGGCATCGCGTCGTTCGCGATCGGGCTCATTCCGCCGCCGGAGATGATCGGGTCCTGGGCCGCGGTGATCCTCGTCCTCCTCCGCGTCTGCCAGGGACTCGCCGTCGGCGGCGAATGGGGTGGCGCAGCGCTGATGTCGCTGGAACACGCGGAATCCGGCAAGCGCGGTTTCGCCGCGGCGTTCACCAACGCGGGCGCCCCGACCGGCGCACTGCTCGGCACCCTCGCACTGGCGGCCGTATCGCTCCTCCCCGACGAGCAGTTCCTGACGTGGGGGTGGCGCATCCCGTTCCTGATCTCCGCGTTCATGCTGGCCCTCGGCCTGTTCATCCGGTCCAAGGTGTCGGAGAGCCCGCTGTTCACGGCGGCGCTGAAGGAATCGGCGAAGAAGGAGACCGCCCCGCCGATCGTCACCATCCTGAAGCGGCCCCGCGCGGTCGTCGTGGCGTCCATGAGCTGCATCGCGAGCTTCGGAATGCAGACCGCGTTCACCACGTTCGCCATCACCTACGCCGTGGCGAGCGGCGCCCAGCGGTCCGACGCGCTGCTGGCGTTCTCCTTCTGCCAGTTCTGCGCGATCTTCCTGGTTCTCGGATCTGCGCGACTGTCCGACCGGATCGGCCGCCGGCCGGTCATGCTCGCGGGTCTCGGCGCGATGATCCTCAGCGTCTACCCACTGTTCCTACTGCTGAGCACGGGACAGTTCCTGTTCATCGCGCTCGCCTTCGTCGGATACACCATCTGCCACTCGGCGACCTACGGTCCGATGGCGGCGTTCATCTCCGAACAATTCGGCACCCGGGCGCGCTACACCGGGGCGTCGCTCGGATACCAGCTCGCCACCCTCATCGGCGCGGGATTCACCCCCGTCATCCTGGCGTCGCTGTTCGCGTCGTCCGGCAAATCGATCATCCCGGTCGGGTTGTTCATCATCGCACTGTGCGTGGTCAGCGCCGTCTTCCTCGTCGCGACAAAGGAGAGCAAGGACAACGACCTGAGCGCCGAGACCCCGTCTG
The DNA here is from genome assembly GCF_026810085.1 of Rhodococcus sp. JS3073. Lineage (NCBI taxonomy): Bacteria > Bacillati > Actinomycetota > Actinomycetes > Mycobacteriales > Nocardiaceae > Rhodococcus > Rhodococcus sp. JS3073. The sequence continues at coordinate 2,403,946 of NZ_CP113951.1, forward strand.
CCTGACACACACCCATCCCGCCACAAGCTCGAGAGTAGTTTCGAAAGAGAACGAGGAGTCACCATGGACAACGAAGGCATCGGCTCGTGGCTCGAGCGCCGCATCGCCATGACGCCGAAGAACGAGGCGCTCGTCTTCGACGGACGAGCCGTCACTTACGAGGAGATGGCCCTGCGGACCCGCCGACTCGCCCACGGCCTGCGCGCCCTCGGCGTCGAGAAGGGTGACTGCGTCGGCTTCTTCGGGTTCAACGACCCGGCGGCGCTCGAGGTGATGTTCGCGGCCGGGCTGCTCGGCGCCACATATCTCCCGCTCAACGCACGCCTCACCGCCGAGGAAGCGCGCTACGTGCTGGGCGATTCACGGTGCACCACAGTGATCTTCGGTGATCAGCAGGCCGACGTCGCGCAGGAGCTGGCGCAGTCGGACACCCCGGTCACCACCTGGATCGGCCTGGGCGACTCGTGGTCCAGCCACACGTACGAGGGCGTGCGCGCCGGGCAGCCGGACACCCGCATCGACGAGCAGGTCGGCCTCGACGACCTGTCCGTGCTGATGTACTCGTCGGGCACCACCGGCGCACCGAAGGGCGTCATGCTCAGCCACGGCAACATGCTGTGGAACGCGCTGAACCAGCTTCTCGCCCAGGACATGACGTCGAAGGAACGCACGCTGTCGGTGGCGCCGCTGTTCCACATCGGCGGCATCGGCGGCGCCGTCACACCGACACTGCTCAACGGCGGCACCGTGGTGCTGCTGCGCAAGTTCGATGCCGGCGTCGTCCTCGACACGATCGAGAAGGAACGCATCACCACGTTCTTCGCGGTCCCCACGATGATCCAGGAACTCTGGCACCACCCCCGGTTCGCGGACGCCGACCTGTCCAGCCTGCGGGCCATCTGCGTCGCCGGGGCTCCGCTGCCCGAAGCGTTGATCTCCCCGTGGCAGGACCGTGACGTCGCGATCACGCAGGCATACGGGCTGACGGAAACCGCGCCCTCGGTGACGATGCTGTCGAGTGCCGACGTGCGCACCAAGATCGGTTCCGCCGGAAAGCGGACGTTCTTCACCGACGTCGACGTCGTACGCCCGGACGGGTCGAGCGCCGAACCGAACGAGATCGGCGAGATCGTCGCCAAGGGCCCGAACGTGATGCTCGGCTACCTGAATCAGCCCGAGGCGACCGCCCGCACCATCGTCGACGGCTGGCTGCACACCGGCGACGCCGGCTACTTCGACGACGAAGGCTTCCTCTTCATCTGCGACCGCTACAAGGACATGTACATCTCCGGCGGCGAGAACGTCTACCCCGCCGAGGTCGAGGCGGCCCTGCTGAGACTGGACGGCATCCGGGAGGCGGCGGTGATCGGCGTCCCCCACGAGAAGTGGGGTGAGACCGGGATGGCCTTCGTCGTCGCCGCCGACGGCACGACACTCGACGCGGAGACGGTACGTGCCCGGCTGCGAGAAAAGCTCGCGGGGTTCAAGATTCCCACGTTCATCCAGATCGCGGAGGCACTCCCCCGCACCGCCACCGGCAAGATCCGCAAACCCGACCTGCGAACCTCCGCCCGTGAGTACTTGTTAACCGCGGGCGGTTAACAAGTACTCACGGGCGCGTCAGCGCATCGACGTTCCGTTGATGACCAGCGTGTGCACGGGCTCCCTGGTCTACGCGAAAGCCGGCCTGCTGAAAGGCAGGCCGGCTACAACGCATTGGGCGTCCTTGCCGCTTCGCGACCCGTGAGTACTTATTAACCTCCGGCGGTTAACAAGTACTCACGGGCGCGTCAGCGCACCACGGACAGCGACACGCGGCTGGGGTGACGCAGACCTGTGTGCACGGTCTGGTGAGCGACCACGAATTCCGATGATTCGTAGGCGGATTCGCCGGTGTTGAGGTTGCGGTCCCAGCGGGGATGGCTGCTGGACGTCACGTGGATCCGGATCCGCTCACCCGGCTGGAAGGTGACAGCCGTGGACCACAGGTCGATCGCGTACTCGTACACCTCCCCGGGCACGAGCAGGCTCGGTTCGGCGGACATATACGTCCCGGGGGTCCGGTAGGCGTCGCGGTAGCGGGCCCGGACCATGCCGTCGGTGAGCGTGATCGACGTACCGTCCGCGGTCACCCGGCACAGTCGCACGACGAAATCGGTGTCGACCGCACTCGACGACGCGAACAGCGTCGCGGACACCCGGCCGATCACCGTCAACGGCTCGGTGAGTGCCTCACCGGTGAACACGAGGACGTCGTCGCGGGATTCGACGCGGCTCTGTTCCAGTGCGCCCGGCGCGAACGTTCCCGGCATCATCGTCGCCCCACCGACCGTCGGCACAGGATCCGCCGGGTCGTAGTCGTAATCGACGCACCCGTCGGTCTCCTCGGCTTCCGCGACGAGGGTTCCGCCGGGTGCGAGGAAGAGTTCGGCCGTCCGCGCGGGCTCCGGGAAACGGTCGTACGTCCGCCACCGGTTCTCCCCCATCACGAAGATCCGGACCCGGGGCATGTCGGGTTCCTCGTCGCCGAGCACCGACGTGTACCACTGCGCGTGGACCGACGACAGGTCCTGGCCCGAGTCGAGCACCGCCTGGTTGGCGGGACTGCCGAATACGACCGACCCACCGAGCCCGGAGAAGTTGGTGTGACTCCACGGGCCCACGATCAGGTACGGAGCGGGGGCCGCCCCGGAATCGCTGTGCGCCAGTTGGCCGAAGTACTGGTCGAGGGTGCTGTTCACGAAGATGTCGTACCACCCGCCGATGTGCAGCGAGGGGAGGTCGACGGCCCGGTCGCTCGCGCTGTCCCACAGGTCGCGGGTGGGGTGATCGATCGGGAATCCGAGCGATTCGACGATCGGCGACGCGAAGAACGCCGGGGCGTCCACGGCCATGTCGCGGACGGGCAGGACGTCGAAGAACGTGTCCTCGGACATCGCCCGATCGATCCGCGCCCACGACGCCCATTCGCGTTCCGCGCGGACCGGGTCGGTGCGGGACAGTTTCGCGATCTCGGGCGGTCCGGCCGAGTGGTGCCCCCACCCGAGCCGGGCACCGAACTCCACGGCGCCGCCGCGCACGAGCCCACCGGACCGCGCATTGCCGCCTGCGGAGATGCCGGGGGCGATGCCGCGCAGGGCGGGCGGCTTCTCCTGGGCTGCACGCCACTGGGTTTCGGCGAAGTACGACCGTCCCCACATGCCCACGGCGCCGGTCGAGTACGGCAGTTCGGCGGCCCACTGCACCGTGTCGTAGCCGTCCGGACCTTCGTTCTCGGACGGCACGAACTCGCCGTCCGAGCCGAATCTGCCGCGGACGTCCTGCATGATCACGACGAATCCGGCAGCCGCGACGGTGGTGGGGTTGAGGTAGCCCGAGTTCACGGACAGGTCGCGGCCGTACGGGGTGCGGGTGAGCAGTACCGGGAAGCGTCCGGATCCGTTCGGGCGGTACACGGTCGAGCGCAGGACCATCCCGTCCCGCATCGTCGCCTCGACGTCGTTCTCGATCAGTACATCGTGTTTCACAGTTTCGGTCACTTTCGATGGGAGATCGGTCATTTGCCGAGGTCGGTGGTGCTGGTCCGGTAGGTTTCGCGGACCGTGAGCGTGGTGAGCGCGCTGACCAGGCAGCAGCACGCGGTGAACACGGCCACCGGGATCCAGCCGTTCGGTCCGGGCCGGACGAGGGCCGCGGCGATGGTGGGGGCGAATCCGGTGGCCACCAGCGCCAACTGCCCGGAGATCGCCATGCCCGAATACCGGATGCGCGTCTCGAACATCTCGGCGTACAGCGCGGGACCGACGGCGTTGACGAGCGAATAGCCGGCCACCATCACGATGCACGCCGTGACCAGGATCAGGGCCGTCGAACGCTGGCTGACCGCCCAGAAGAATCCGGAGATGGCGACGGCGCAGACGAGATTGCCGGTGATGAAGATCGGTTTGCGCCCGATCCGGTCGGCGAGGATCCCCGCGGCGGGCTGGGCCACGAGCGCGAGGGCGGCGGTGAGCACGGTCGCGCCGACCATGACCGTCCGGGACACACCGGCCTCGTGGGTGCCCCACGACAGGGCGAAGGCACTGAAGATGGTGGACACCACGGCGAACAGTCCGCAACCCACGACCCGCAGCACGCTCGGCCAATGGTCGCGGAAGATCACCTTCGCCGGCATCTCCTTCGGCTCGTCGCTCGACACGGCGTCCTCGAACACCTCACTCTCGGGCAGCATCCGGCGGATCACCAGCCCGGCGAGTGCGACGAAGATGCTGAGCAGGAACGGGATACGCCATCCCCAGCTGAGGAAGGCGTCTTCGGGCAGTCCGGAGAACACGAGAACGACCAGCGATGCCAGCAGCATTCCCGCGGCGGCGCCGGTGTTCACCCAGCTGGCCGCGAGCGCCCGGCGGTGGGCGGGTGCGTGTTCGAGCGCCAGGGACGCAGCGCCCGCCGACTCGCCCGCCGCCGACGCACCCTGGACGGCCCGGAGCAGCACGAGCAGGATCGGCGCCGCGACGCCGATCGCCCCGTACGTCGGCAGGCAGCCGATGAGCGACGTGGCCACGCCCATCATCACGAGTGTCACCACCAGCATCCGCTTACGGCCGAGCGTGTCCCCGAAGTGCCCGAAGACGAGGGCCGCGAGAGGCCGGACGACGTAACCGATCCCGATGGTGGCCATCGACACGATGGTCCCCCAGAACGAACCGAGATCCGGGAAGAACAGGCTGTTGAACGCGAGCGCGGAGAAGGAGGCGTAGATGAAGAAGTCGTAGTACTCGAGTGTGCTGCCCACGAAGGAGGCCAGGGCTGCCCGGCGCGCGTGGGGCGACCGGACGCTCGTGTCGGCGCGTACGGCGCGGCCGTCGAATGTGGAAGTCATGTGGTTCCTACCTGAATGTGAAGGGCATCCGGGAGTTCGGAGAGGCCTCGAGGCGGGTGCGGCACCGGGGATCGGAGTTGTCCAGGTCACATCCGCTGCCGCCGAGGGAGACTCTGCCAAAGAAACCGATCACCGTCCAAGAGCAGTATCGGCACCGATTGATAAGCGATCGTTATTGCTCGTCGCGGACGGCATCCGGCGACGGCAGCACCTCGGCGGCGAGGTCGAGAACCGTCTGCACTACGGGCGACACGGGACGGTCCGACCAGGCCAGCGCGGCCCGGACTTCGTATCGTCCGGTATCGAGGGGAACGAGCACCACCCGATTGGGATACGTCTGCACGTCACCCGGAACGAGCGCCACACCGACCCCCGCCGCGACGAGGGCGGTCAGCACGATGCCGTCGGTGGTCTCCTGCACGATGTTCGGCGTGTACCCGGCATCCCGGCACGCGGCGAGCAGATCGCGGCGGAGCGTGGATCCGGTGGCGGCGGGATTCGCGACGAATGTTTCGTCGCGCAGTTCCGCGAGGTCGATCGACTTCCGGTCGGCGAGTGGGTGATCGCTCGGGAGCAGTGCACTGAGGTACTCCACCGAGATCTGCCGCGTGAGCACGTGGGGGTGGGACACCGCGTCCGAGACGATGCCGAGGTCGAGTTGTCCCTCCCAGATTTCGTCGAGGATCTGCCCGCTGACCGTCGCTCCCTCGAGGACGAGATCGATCAGGGGGTACCGACGGCGCACCGACCTTGCCAGAGAGGACAATTCGGTCTGCCCGTAGGCGCCGCTGAAACCGACCCGGACGCGACCCTCGACCGCCGGATCCGCGATCACCGCGGCATCGACGGCCCGATCGATCCCGGCGAGCGCGTCCTTGCACGGCTGCAGGAAGCGCTCCCCCGCCGCGGTGAGCCGGACCGACCGCGTGGTGCGGTCGAACAGTTTCACGCCGAGGCGTTTCTCGAGCTGCTGGACCTGCTGGCTCACCGCTGGTTGCGCGATGTGCAGGACCTCGGCGGCCCGGCCGTAGTTGAGTTCCTCGGCGACGGCGACGAACGACTTCATCCAGCGGATCTCCACGGCCGGTCAGTCCACCACGAACACCGTGAGACGCACCTCGCCGGGGAGGCGTTCCCCGGTGCCGACGAGGATCCGCGAGCGCAGCCACGACCATCGGCCCTCGGGGGCGGTGAGCCGTGGTGTGCAGCGGAAGTAGATGCGCTCGGGTGGGACGGGCTTGCCGTCGACCAACCGGGCGATGTCTTCGGCGGTACCCGAGCGGAGCCCGAAGTTGGTGACGTAGATGCGGTCGCCCTCGTCGGTCTCGATGGCGTACTTGGCCTCGAGTTCGGTGAGCGTGGACGAGCTGAGCAACTGGAAGTCCGCCCCGACCGGCAACACGGTGCCCCGCAGCTCGGGGCCCTCCACTCGACCACCGACGATGGGAATGATGCGCCGTGTGCCTTCGGGCGTGGAACCGATCTCCACCGGCTCGGCCACCTCCACGACGAACGTGGCGAGGAACGACATGCCGGGCGGGGCCGGGGCGAGGAGCTCGGTCATTGCGCCCTACTCGACGAGGGTGGGAAAGGCGATGCTCTGCAACGTGTCCCGCATCTGATTCACGACCGTGTCGGGGATGCCCACGAAGTAGCGTCCGTGCGCGGCGTCGACCCGCGCCTTGGCGTCGTCGCGGAGCCGGCGTCCCTCGTCGGTGGCAGCGATCAGTTTGTTGCGGCGATCCGAGGGGTCGAGGGTGCGCACGACGAGTCCGCGTTCTTCGAGCTCGTCGACCAGCCCCACGATCTGACTGGGGTCGAGACCCATGGTGGCGGCCACCCCGCGCTGGTTGACGCCCTCGGCCTGTTCGCAGGCGAGGACCAGGACCGAGTAGGAACGCACCCGCAGGCCCGTGGGTACGAGGGCTTTGTTCACCGCGCCCAGCACCATTCCGCCGACGCGCGAGAGCAGGAACCCGATGTCGTCCGATAACGCCTGCGACTCTGCCATGCGACGACCCCCTTCTGATGATTGTCGGTAGAGTAGCAGACCTTAATCATTGACATTCTCAATCATCAATGATTACGTGTGATTCAGCGAACACGACCTTAGGAGAATCCCGACATGGACCTCAGCAACAAAGTCGCCGTAGTCACCGGCAGCGGACAGGGCCTCGGACTGGCGTACGCCAAGGACCTCGTGCGCCACGGCGCCGCGGTCGTGATCAACGACGTCAACCAGGCCACCGCCGACGCCGCCGTCGCCGAGATCACCGCCGCGGGCGGCAGGGCCGTCGCCGTCGTCGCCCCGGTCGGCAGCACCGAAACCGCCCAGAAGCTGGTCGCCGGCGCGATCGACGCGTTCGGACGCCTCGACGTCATGGTCACCAACGCCGGCATCCTCCGCGACAAAGTGCTGTGGAAGATGACCGACGACGACTTCGACGCCGTCATCAACGTGCACCTGCGCGGCACGTTCACCTGCGTCCGAGAAGCGGTCCTGAAGTTCCGCGAGCAGGGCGACGGTGGTCGCATCATCTGCATCGGCTCCCCCGCCGGCCAGCGCGGCAACTTCGGGCAGACCAACTACTCGGGCGCCAAGTCCGGCATCGTCGGCATGGTCCGCACCTGGGCGATGGAACTGCAGCGTGCGGGCATCACCGCGAACGCCGTCTGCCCCGTCGCCGCGACCGCGATGACCGAGACCGTCCCCTTCCTCGCCCCCTACATCGAGGGCATGAAGAACGGCGAGCCGCTGCCCGACATCATCCGCCGCGAGGTGGGCCTGGGCACCCCCGAGGACGCCGCTGGCATCATCTCGTTCCTCGCGTCCGACGCGGCAGCCGAGATCACCGGCCAGGCCTTCGCCGTCGGTGGCGACCGCCTCGCGTTGTGGTCGCACCCCGACCTGACCGCGGTCGAGTACCACGACGGTGGCTGGTCGGCCGACGACATCGCGGCTCAGTGGACTGGCACGTTCGGCGACGCCGTCCAGTCCGTCGGCGAGGAATTCCCCGAGGAGCTGATGGCGAAGTGAGCCGCTACGAGTACGGCATCGACTTCGACACGATCGATGCCATCGACATCCACACCCACGTCGAGATCGACGGCTGCGGCCACCGGTCCCTCGACGACGAACTCATGGCCGCTTCGGAGAAGTACTTCAAGTCCGGGGAGGAACGCACCCCGTCCATCGACGCGATCGCCGACCACTACCGCTCGCGCAACATGGCCGCCGTCGTGTTCACGGTCGACGCGGCCTCGGCCAGCGGACACTCGACCAACTCCGTCGAGGAGATCGCCGAGGGCGCGGCCCGCCACAACGACGTCCTGATCCCATTCGGGTCCGTCGACCCCTGGCAGGGCAAGGCCGCTGTGCGGCGCGTCCACCGGCTCGTCGACGACTACGGCGTGAAGGGGTTCAAGTTCCACCCCAGCATGCAGGGATTCGAACCGAACGACCGGAAGTTCTACCCGCTCTACGAGGCCATCACCGAGGCCGGGGTCCCCGCCCTGTTCCACACCGGTCAGACCGGGATCGGCGCCGGGCTGCCCGGCGGCCACGGCATCAAACTGCGCTACTCCGACCCGATGCTGCTCGACGACGTCGCCGCCGACTTCCCGGACCTCACCGTGATCATGGCCCACCCGTCGGTGCCGTGGGTCGACTCGCAGATCTCCATCGCCACCCACAAGGCCAACGTCTTCATCGACCTGTCCGGGTGGTCGCCGAAGTACTTCCCGCCGCAGCTGGTCAAGGCCGCGAACAGCATGCTCCGCGGCAAGGTGCTGTTCGGCTCCGACTTCCCCGTCATCCAGGTCGACCGCTGGATGAAGGACTTCGAGAACCTCGACATCAAACCTGAGGTCGCGCCGCTGATCTTCAAGCAGAACGCGCTGCGCGTCCTCGGCATCAAGCACTGACCCCCGGCCCCACCGAACCACCAGGAGACTTATCGTGACCACCGCAACCACCACCCGCGTCGCCACCCTCGCCGACCTGGCCGCACTCGAGGGCCGGCCGCTGGGCACCAGCTCGTGGATCGACATCCCCCAGCAGCGGATCAACACGTTCGCCGACGCCACCGACGATCACCAGTGGATCCACGTCGACCCCGAGCGCGCCAACGCGGAGAGCCCGTTCGGCGGGCCCATCGCGCACGGCTACCTCACGTTGTCGCTGATCATCCCCATGTGGGACGAGGTCCTGACCGTCGACAGCGTGACCATGGCCGTCAACTACGGTCTCAACAAGGTCCGATTCACCAACCCCGTGCCCGCCGAGGGACGCGTCCGGCTGAACGCCACGCTGCAGTCCGTCGAGGAGCTGCCCAAGGGCGGCGTCCAGGTGACCGTCGCCGGACAGATCGAACTCGAGGGCAGCGAACGTCCCGCGGTAGTCGTCGAGGCCGTGTACCGCTTCTTCGAGTAACCCCCTGTGAGTACTTGTCAACCGCCCGCGGTTAACAAGTACTCACGGGTGTTATTCGGGAGCCTGGTCGTCGGGCTCGACCTGTTCCGCCTGCTTCCGCTCGGACGCGTTGCCCGCGATTCCCTTCGCCTCACGCTCGGCCACCAGCCGGTCTTCCATGTCGTCGACGAGGTCTGCGATCCGCTGGTGCTCGGGGAGGTGCTGATCGTGTCGATCCGAATTCGCCTTCATCACGCTCCTTCCGCTGTCTGCGACGAACCGGAAATCCTGCGACTTCCGGACGCACAATTCGAACTGTACGCCGCGGGCCCGGCCGAAGCGGGCATTCGCGGCGGCACGAACTGGACGCCCGTCTTTCACGCTTTTCCCACCGTCGGCGAAAGCTGTTGCCGAACATCGCCTTACGAGCGCTCGGTACTCCAATGTCGCACTGCGCAACCTCATTTCGCCTTCGACGCGGGTCCTCCACCGCTGCCGGTAGGCGATGAATTCGATGCACAATCGACACCGTCTTGCGAGTACCCGCAGCCGGCACCTCGTACTCTGGACCGGGTACCACCCGAAGGAGGACCGATATGCCAGCAGTCACCACCCCTCACGTCTATGTTCATCGCGCCGGCGATCGGCTGAAAACCAAGATTTCCTGGTTGGATTCGAAGCATTCGTTCTCCTTCGGCCAGCACTACGACCCCGACAACACACACCACGGTCTGCTTCTCGTGAACAACGACGACACCGTGCTCCCCGGTCAGGGATTCGACACGCATCCGCACAAGGACATGGAGATCGTCACGTGGGTGCTGCGCGGCTCGCTCGTGCACCAGGACTCGATCGGCCACTCCGGCATCATCTATCCCGGCCTTGCGCAACGCATGAGCGCAGGCAAGGGCATCATGCATTCCGAGAAGAACGACAGCTGGCGCCTCGACGGTGAGCAGCACCACGAGCCGGTGCATTTCGTCCAGATGTGGGTGGTACCCGACGAAGCCGGCCTCACTCCGGGTTACGAACAACTCGAGATCGAGGACGAGATCCTCAAGGGCGGGCTCGTGCCCGTTGCGTCCGGAATGCCGGAATACAAGGATAATTCGGCGATCCGGATCAGCAACAAGCACGCGGCTCTGCATGTCGCGCGACTTTTCCCCGGCGCATCGGTGACGCTTCCCGAAGCGCCGTTCCTCCATGTCTTCGTGGCCCGGGGCACCGCCGAGATGGAGGGTGTCGGCACCCTGTACGAGGGGGACGCCGTCCGTTTGAGCGCCTCCGGTGGCCAGCAGGTCACCTCGCACTCCGGCGCCGAGGTCCTCGTCTGGGAGATGCACGCCCGCCTCGGCGGGTGAGTTCCCAGCAAGTTCACAGCCGGACGGCACGCTGCGCGCAGGTTCGTGCGCCACGATCGGGTCACAGCCCGATCATGGAGAGGTACGCATAGTGAACAAGGACGTCGAGAAGAGCCGTCTGCGCATCAGCCGCCGCCGCGCGCTGGCGGTCGGTGGAACGGTGAGTCTGGGTGGGCTCATCGCCGCCTGCACCGGAAACGGGAGCAGCAGCACGTCGGCATCGGCCACGTCGACCGCAACCGCATCCAGTGCCACGACGACGAGCGCCGACACGGTGACCGCCCTGCTCGACCAGGCACCGCAGTGCGTCCTGGCCGTCGAGGAGACGCAGGGACCGTACTGGTTCGACGTCGACTCCATCCGCAGCGACATCCGCGAAGACCGGCCGGGCACGGACCTGCAGCTTGCACTGCGGGTGCAGGACCTGACGAACTGTTCCGCGGACGGCTCCGCCGCGGTGGTGAGCAATGCCGTCGTGGAGATCTGGCACTGCGACGCGGGCGGCGTGTACTCCGGCTTCGAGTCGGGTTCCAAGGCCGCGGACCTCAGCGGCAACGGCGCCCCCGCAGGCGCGCCGCCGGCAGGCGGACCCGGTGGCGGCCAGCCCCCGGCCGGTGGTCCCGGTGGTCCCGGTGCGGGTGGCCCCGGCGGCGACATGTCCGGCGGTTCCGGTGAGACGTCCGACGGGTCCTACAGCGTCGGCGACAGCGAGGCCACCACCACGGACGACGGCACCTACCTGCGCGGCGCCCAGACCACGGACGCGAACGGCATCGCCCAGTTCACCACCGTCTTCCCCGGCTGGTACATCAGCCGGACCACCCACATCCACCTCAAGGTGCACATCGACAAGAAGACGGTGCTCACCACCCAGCTGTTCTTCGACGAGGCCCTGCTCGACGAGGTGTACGCGACCGCGCCGTACTCCGATCACACCGGACGGGAGAACAACGTGAACAACTCCACCGACAGCATCTACGACGACGCCGGCCTGCTGACCGTCGCCAAGCAGTCGGACGGCTACCTCGCGGCGATCAACCTCGGCATCGACGTCTGATCGATCCCCGGCCCTTGGTTTCGCCCTGAGCGCAGTGGTGGACCTCCCGGCGCGGAACGGTGTAAGGATGGAACGCATGACCACGGCTCAGCGCTCCGGCATCGACCTCACTCACCTCGACAACGACACCCGCGCCCAGGACGACCTCTTCGTCCACGTGAACGGCAAGTGGATCGACGACTACGAGATTCCCGCGGATCGGGCGATCGACGGCGCGTTCCGAACGCTGTACGACAAGGCCGAGGTCGACGTCCAGACCATCATCGAGGAGGCGGCGGACTCCGGCGCGGCGCCGGGGACCGACGCCCAGCGCATCGGCGACCTGTACGGCAGCTTCATGGACGCGGACGTGGTCGAGGCCGCGGGGCTCGCACCGATCGCCGGTGAGCTCGCCGACGTGGCCTCGGCCGCCGACCTCTCCGCGCTCGCCGCCGTCATCGGCCGCCAGCAGCGCACGGGGGTCGGCGGGGCGGTCGGTCACTACGTCGACACGGACGCCAAGAACTCCGAGCGTTACCTCGTCCACTTCAGTCAGTCGGGCATCGGCCTGCCCGACGAGTCGTACTACCGTCAGGACGACTACGCGGAGATCCGCACCGCGTACGTGAAGCACATCGCGAAGATGTTCGCCCTCGCCGGCGTCGATTACGACGCGCAGCGCGTGTTCGAACTGGAAACCAAGATCGCGGCAGGTCATTGGGACGTCGTGAAGCGTCGCGACGCCGAGCTGAGCTACAACCTGCTCACCCTCGACCAGCTCCCGGCCGGGCTGGACTGGTCGTCGTGGATCGGCGCACTCGGCGGCACGTCCGAGCAGTTCGCCGAGATCGTGGTCCGCCAGCCCGACTTCCTCACTACCCTGACCGAGCTGTGGACGTCCGAGGATCTCGACGACTGGAAGGCGTGGGCGACGTGGAACGTCATCCGCTCCCGCGCCCCGTACCTCACGCAGGCCCTGGTCGACGAGAATTTCGCGTTCTACGGGAAGACGCTGACCGGCGCCGAGGAGATCCGTGAGCGCTGGAAGCGCGGCGTGTCCCTGGTTCAGGATCTGCTGGGCGAAGCGGTCGGCAAGCTCTACGTCGAACGCCACTTCCCGGCGGACGCGAAGGCCCGCATGCAGGAACTCGTCGCCAACCTGCAGGAGGCGTACCGGCGCAACATCTCCGACCTGGACTGGATGAGCCCGGAGACGCGGCAGGCCGCGTTGCGCAAGCTGGAGAAGTTCACGCCCAAGATCGGCTACCCCGACAAGTGGCGCGACTACTCGGCCGTCACCATCTCCCGCGACGACCTGGTCGGCAACTACCGCAGCGGCTACGCCGCGGAGTACGACCGCGACCTCGCGAAGCTCGGTGGCCCCGTCGACCGCGACGAGTGGTTCATGACACCCCAGACGGTCAACGCCTACTACAACCCGGGTATGAACGAAATCGTCTTTCCCGCAGCCATTCTGCAGCCGCCGTTCTTCGACGCCGCAGCCGACGACGCCGCCAACTACGGCGGAATCGGTGCCGTCATCGGTCACGAGATCGGCCACGGCTTCGACGATCAGGGCGCCAAGTACGACGGCGACGGCAACATGGTCGACTGGTGGACCGACGACGACCGGACCGAGTTCGGCAAGCGCACGAAGGCGCTGATCGAGCAGTACAACGAGTTCGAGCCGAAGGCGCTGCCCGGCCACGCAGTGAACGGTGAGTTCACCATCGGTGAGAACATCGGCGACCTCGGTGGCCTGTCCATCGCCATCGCGGCGTACCGGATCGCGACGGAAGGGTCCGACCCCGAGGTTCTCGACGGTCTCACCGGTCTCCAGCGGGTGTTCTTCGGCTGGGCGCAGGTGTGGCGCACCAAGGCCCGGGACGCCGAGGCGCTCCGTAGGCTCGCCGTCGATCCGCACTCGCCGCCGGAGTTCCGCTGCAACGGTGTGGTCCGCAACCTCGACACGTTCCACGACGCGTTCGACGTCCAGCCCGGTGACGCGCTGTACCTCGATCCGGAGGAGCGCGTCAAGATCTGGTAGCGACTACCGCAGACGGTTCCCCGTCGCCGCGGAGAAGAAGTACACCTCGCCGGGCTTCGGCTGCAGGTGCACCCTCTCCCCCGCGGCGACGGTGCGGGTGCGGTCCACCCGCACCACCACCTTCCCGGATGTCCCGGAGGCGTACACGAAGGACTCCGCCCCGAGTTCCTCGAGCAGGTCGGTATCGACCGTGTACGAGTCCTTGCGCCAAGACCCCACCAGCGTCCACGACTCCGGGCGCACTCCGACGATCACGGAACCGTCTCCGATCGCCGAGCGCGGCACGGGAATACGCAAGTCGCCCAGTTCGGCGACGCCGTCGCGGATCGGGGTGTCCATGAGGTTCATTCCGGGCGAACCGATGAACCCGGCGACGAACGTGTTGACCGGGTTGTCGTACAGATCGCGGGGCCGGGCGACCTGCTGGAGGCGGCCGCCCTGCATGACCGCCACCCGGTCGCCCATCGTCATGGCCTCCACCTGGTCGTGGGTGACGTACACGGTGGTCGTGCCGAGCCGGCGCTGCAGGCCCGCGATCTGCGAGCGGGTGCTCACCCGCAGCTTCGCGTCGAGATTGCTCAGCGGTTCGTCCATGCAGAACACCTTGGGGTGCCGCACGATGGCCCGGCCCATCGCGACCCGTTGACGTTGCCCGCCGGACAGTTTCGCCGGTTTGCGATCCAGCAGCGGTTCCAGTTCGAGCATCCGTGCCGCTTCCAGCACCCGCGCGGTGCGGTCCACCTTCCCGACGCCGGCGTTGCGGAGCGCGAAACCCATGTTGTCGGCGACGGTCATGTTCGGGTAGAGCGCGTAACTCTGGAACACCATGGCCACGTCCCGCGCCCGGGGCGGCAGCGCGGTGACGTCGGTGCCGCCGATCTCGATGCGGCCCGCCTCGACGGCCTCGAGGCCGGCCAGCATCCGCAGGCTGGTCGACTTACCGCACCCGGACGGACCCACGAGGACGAGGAACTCGCCGTCCGCGATGTCGAGGTCCAGTCGATCGACGGCGGGTCGATCCGCTCCGGAATAGCGGTGGGTGACACCTGCGAACTGCACGTGGGCCATGAATGTTCCTTCTCCTCCTACTGAGGCAACTTGGGTGTGATCTGGCGGTCGATGATCTGCTGGAGTTGCGTCCCGACGCCCGCGAACGTCGTCGCCACGTCCGCGTTCTGCAGCGCGATCTGTTCGAGTCCGGTACCGATGATCTGGTCGCCGCCGGGGACGAACACACGGGCGTAGTCCTGCGACCGGGTCTTCGCGAGTTGGTCGACGGCGGTGCGCGCGTCGGGGTTCGCGTCGAGGTACGCCTTCATGGCCGGGTCCTCGACAGCGGATTTGCGGACGGGCATGTACCCGACGTTCTGGGAGAAGTACGCGGTGTTCTCGCCGTTGGTCACGAAGTCGATGAACGTCAGCGCGTTCTTCTTGCGCTCGTCGGAGATCCGCGCCGGAATCGCGAGGCCCGCGCCGCCGGTCGGGCAGCCCGGCGCGCCCGACGCGGGGAGGAACGCGGTGCCGAAGTCGAACGCGGCCGACTTGGTGATCCCCGACAGGTCACCGGTCGACGCGATGGTCGAGGCGAGGATGCCGGCGCCGAACTCGTTGGCGATGTCGCTCGACACGGCCGCGTACTTCTTCGTGTGGATCATGTCCTTCAGGAACGTCCCCGCGGCGAGCGTCTTCTCGTCGCCGAACTTCAGGTCCCACTGGTCCGAGTACGCCCCGCCGAACGTCCAGACCGGTCCCTCGAACGTCCAGCCGAGGTAGTTCTTGGCGTCACCCCAGCCGTGGGCCAGCTTGCCGCCGCCCATCACCCGCTGCAGTTCGGGACCCCACTCGTCGAACTCCTGCCAGGTGGCGGGCCCGCGATCGGGCAGACCGGCCTGCGCCCACACCTGCTTGTTGTAGTAGAACAGCGGCGTCGACCGTGCGTACGGGAGGGCAAAGTGCTTGCCCTCGAACAGGTAGTCGGCGAGCAGCGAGTCGACGTAGTCGGCGGAGTCGACACCGACCTCCCCGAACAGTCCGTCGAGCGGTTCGATGGCGCCGGTCAGGGCGTAGTTGAACCACCAGACGTCCGACAGGACCACGACGTCGGGCAGTTCGCCACCCGACAGGGCCGCGTTGAACTTCTGCGACACCTCCTCGTAGTTCTTTCCGCCGTCGACGAGGTTCACGGTGAGGTCGGGGTATTTCGCCTGGAACCGGTTGATCAGTTCACGTTCGACGTCCTGCGACTTGCCGGGGTGGTTGGACCAGAACGTGATGGTGTTCGCGTCGCCCGCCGCACCGGACGGCGCCGACGTGCCCGACCCCGACCCGGCGCACGCCGTCAGCGCGGCACCGGCGGCCACCGCACCCGCCAGCCCGAGGAATCCCCGACGGTTCATCCGATTCATGTCTCTCCTCGTTCTCCGCTATCCCTTGACCGCACCCGACGTGAGGCCCTTGATCATGTGCCGTTGCAGCACAAGGAAAACCACGAGAATCGGCAGCATCGTGAGTACCGTTCCCGCCATGACCGGACCCCAGTTGGTGAGCCCGTCGTTGTTCTGGAGTTGGGTCAGCCCGATCGGCAGCGGCGCGACGGAGGCGTCGTCGGCCATCAGGAACGGCCACAGGTATTCGTTCCATTCGGTGACGACGGTGATGATCGCGAACGCCACCATGGTGGGGCCCGACACCGGCAGGACCACCCGCCACAGCAGCCGGAAGTGGCCTGCGCCGTCCATCCGTGCGGCCTCGATGATCTCGGTGGGTATCGACAGGAAGTGGTTGCGCATCAGGAACGTTCCGAACGCGACCCCGGCCAGCGGGACGATGATGCCGTGAAAGCTGTTCCGCCAGCCCCATTCGGCGACGAGTGCGTAGTTGGAGATGACCGTGATCTGGTTGGGCACCATCAATGCGGCGATGATGCCGAGGAAGACGAGGTTCTTGCCCGGGAACCGCAGGAACACCAGCCCGTAGGCGCTGAACACGCCGAGCCCGAACTTCACGACGGCCAGCACCCCGGTGATGATCACCGAGTTACGCAGGAACGTCCAGAACGGCACCGACGTGGTGGCCTCCGAGTAGTTCTCGGGATGGAACGTTCCGGGCCACCAGGTGACCGGCATGGTGTAGACGTCCGGGCGATCCTTGAAGGACGTCATCACGATCCAGTACAGCGGCAGGGCCACCATGACCAGCACCGCCACCATCGCGGCGTATCCCAGCGCCGTCGCGAGCGCTTCCCGCCGGCGATGGTCACGGGCCGGGTCTTCCGTCACCGGCACATCCGCGGTGCGCTGATCGCGCACCGTGTCCGCGGTCACCGGCCGTCACCGCGATCCATGATCCGCACCTGGTAGACGGTGATCCCGAGCAGGACCAGGAACATGATCGTGGCCACGGTGGCGCCGTAACCGGCCCGGAAGTTGCGGAACGACTCGTTGTAGACCTGGTACACCATGGTGGTGGTTCCGGTACCGAGTGGACCGCCCCGGGTCATCACGTTGATGATGTCGAACACCTGAAGGGAGCCCAGCATCACCGTGATCGAGAGGAAGTAGGTGGTCGGACGCAGCTGCGGGAGGATGACCCGGCGGAACGTCGTCCACCGGCCCGCCCCGTCGATCTCCGCGGCCTCCGTCAGCTCACGTCGCGTACCCTGCAGTGCCGCAAGGTAGATCACGAATGTGTAGCCGAGGTTCTTCCACATGTAGGTGACCGTCACCATGAACAGCGCCCAGTGCGGATCCTGATAGAAGTCGGGGACGGAGCCGACCCCGGCACGGTGCAGCAGATCCTGGATCAACCCGAACCGGGGATCGAACACGAACTGGAACGCCACGCCGATCGCGGCGCCGGAGATGACGAACGGCGCGAAGATAGCCGAGCGGACGAGGTTGCGGCCGTGCAGGTTACGGTCCAGCAGCATGGCGAGCGCGAGACCGGCGACCATCGATCCCGCCACGGTCGCGACGGTGAACACCACGGTGTTCCCGACGATCTGCCAGGTGTCGGGACGACTCCACCACTCGCGGTAGTTGCCCCAGCCGACGAATGTGGCGACAGGGTCGGCGATGTTCCAGTCGAAGAACGACAGCCGGATGTTGTCGACCAGGGGCCGGTAGGTGAACAGAACGAGCAGAACCAGATTGGGACCCACCAGCGCTGCGAACAGCGCGTAGTCCCGCCACGGACGCCCGAGCAATCCCTGCTTTCCCGGCGACGGCAGGGTTCGTTCCGGACTCGATCTCACTGCGGCAGTCTGACGACCGTTTACGAATAGCCGGTAAATTGCCGTAGCCCGCACATTGAACTGTGCGGGCTACGGGAAGAACGTGGTCGGATCGGGTCAGCGGTTCCAGTCGCCGAGACCGTCGGAGCCGCTCAGCACGCCGCCCGCGGTGTTCTGCACGACCACGGCGTCGCCCTTCTTCGAGTTCTCGTAGAACCACTTGGCGTCTTCGGTGCTCACGTTGAGGCAGCCGTGGCTCACGTTGGTGTTGCCCTGGGCGTCCACCGACCACGGTGCGGCGTGGACGAAGATGCCGCTGTACGACATGCGGGTGGCGTACTCGACGTACGTGCGGTACCCCTCGGCCGAGTCGACCGGGACCCCGTACGTGGACGAATCCATGTACATGTCACGGAACTTGTCGCCGATGATGTACGTGCCGTTCGGCGTCTCGTGATCGGTCTTACCCATCGACGTCGGCATGGTCTTGACCACTTCGCCGTTCCGGGTGACGGTGATCTGCTTGGTGTTGTCGTCCGCGGTCGCCACCAGTGCGTCGCCGATGGTGAACGTGGAGTGCGAGTCGCCGGCGTCCACGGTCACCTCGGTGTTCGCGGGCCAGAACTCGGTGGGCTTCCAGCGGACCTGACTGTCGTTGATCCAGTAGAAACCACCCTCGACGGGCTGGCTGGTGGTGACCTTGATCGCACGCTCGGCGGCGGCGCGGTCGCCGATCGCCTCGTTGAAGCGGATGATCACCGGTTGCGCGACACCGACGACCTCGCCCGCACCCGGGTTGAGGGACGGAGCCGAGAAGTTCGCGGGCGCGGGTGCCGGTTCGGGAAGCGGCAGCTGCGGCGCGCCGGGCAGTCCGGGCAGGGTGGGAAGACTCGGAATCTCCGGTCCACCGGGAAAGAGCGGTGCGGCCTGTGCGGCCCCGACCAGCGCAGTTCCGGAGACGACGGCCCCGGTCAGTGCGACAGCAACGCGCGAAGACCAGTGCTTGTTCCTGGAAAAACCGATTCCTGACTTGCCCATATGACCACTCTCGTTCGACGACGTGTGCAACGCGCGTCCCCGACGGACCTACCAATCGCGCACTGCCATTAACACACATCATCCGGCCGCGAGCAATTTGCCCGCAATCGTTGCCGCTCCGCGGCCTGCGGGGTGGTGGTGTCACCGAGTGGTCAAGAAGCGCTCACGATCAGGTCTCGGCACGAGCGGCGGCGAGCATGCTCTCGATGGTGATCAACTTGGTGCGCGTCCGACCGGCCGCCCTGCCCCCGGCACGCTCGGTCTTGTCGATCCGCTGCCAGCCCTGGTAGTCGACGGCGTCGGGCGCACGCTCGGCGATCAGCCGGTCGAGGGCCTCACGTTCGGCGGGCGCGTCGAGCCGCCCGGCGGAGAAGTCGTCGATCAGCATCGTGACCGTCTCCGCGGAGCAGTACTTGTTGGTGCCGATCACGCCCGTCGGTCCGCGCTTGATCCAGCCCGCCACGTACACGCCGGGCACCGGCGCGCCGGTCTCCGGATCGATCACCCGGCCGTTCTCGTTGGGGACGACGCCGCGACGGTCGTCGAAGGGGATACCGGCCACGGGCTGACCGCGGTAGCCGATCGAGCGCAGCACCAGGCCGGTGTCCAGGGTCGAGGTGACGTCGGACGGTTTGGCGCTGAGCCTGCCGGACGCGTCCGCGACCAACTCGTTCTTCGCGACGCGCACCGATTCGACGGCGTCGGTGCCGAGAATCTCCACGGGTGACGTCAGGAAACGCAGCACGATCCGCTTCTTCGCCGGATCGGCGGTGCGCCGGGCGAACTCCTCGACCTGCCGCACCTTGTGGCGGTGCGACGGCTCGGCCTCGTCACCGTCGACGAACGCGCGGCTCGCCGGGTCGAGCACCGCTTCCTCCGGGTCGACGACGATGTCCACGTTCGGCATGCGCCCGAGCGCCAGGAGTTCGGGATTGGTGTAGGCGGCCTGGGCGGGGCCCCGTCGCCCGAGAATGACGACCTCACGGATGTTGCTCGCCCGCAGGGCCTCGAGGGCGTGGTCCGCGAGGTCCGTCTTGGCCAGGATCTCCGGATCGGTGACGAGGATGCGGGCCACGTCGAGCGCCACGTTGCCGTTGCCGACGATGACGGCCCGCTCCCCCGACAGGTCGAACGTGCGGTCGGCGTAATCGGGGTGACCGTTGTACCAGGCCACGAACTCGGTGGCGGCGTGGCTGCCGACCAGATCCTCGCCGGGAATGCCCAGCGCGCGGTCGCCCGCCGCGCCGACCGCGTAGATGACGGCGTGATGGTGTGCGAGCAGTTCCTCGTGGCTCACGTCCCGGCCCACTTCGACGTTGAAGTGACAGTGCACCGTGCGCTTGCCGACGACGGAGCGGAACTGGTCCGTGACGCCCTTGGTGCCCGGATGGTCCGGCGCGACACCGGCGCGCACCAGCCCGTACGGGGTGGGCAGGCGGTCGAAGATGTCGACCTCGATGCGCGGCTTCGCGGTCAGTTCCATCGCGGCGTAGCAGGCGGCCGGACCCGACCCCACGACCGCGACATGGAGCGTGCCGAGGGCTGCGTCGATCTGAGGCAGCTTCAGCGGCTCGGGCCAGTCGGGGCCGATGGGGTGTTTGGTGTAGTACTGCGCGTTGATGTCGAGGTACGGCTCGTCGACCTCGTCGAGGTCGTTCTCCGCGTAGATGGCCTCCACCGGGCACTCCTCGACGCAGGCCCCGCAGTCGATGCAGGTGTCCGGGTCGATGTACAGCATTTCCGTGGTGGCGAACGGCTTCTCGTCCGGTGTGGGATGGATGCAATTGACCGGACAGACATCGACGCACGATGCGTCGTTGCAGCACGGCTGCGTGATCACATAAGCCACGGTTCTCCCCTACCTGAGTACGCGCAGTCCAACGTCGAGATGTGACACCAGACTATAACGTGTTCCAATTTTGCGCGAGAACCGTGCGCGATGTCAGACCGCGTCGCCCGGCTCCACACGGAATCCGACCTTCACTGTGACCTGGTAGTGCGCGACGGCGCCGTTCTCGACGTGACCCCGGGTCTCGACGACCTCGAACCACTCGACGTTGCGCACGGTCTCGTTGGTCCGCGCGATGGCGTTCTTGATGGCCGCGTCGGTGCTGTCGCTCGACGAACCGACGACCTCGACAACTCGGTACACGTGATCACTCATCAGGATTCCTTTCGTGGTTACTTGCCGTTCCGGACGATCGCCTGCGCCTCGACACCGAGCCGGGCCAGACGAAGATCACCGAGAGCCGTGAGGGAACTGCCGAGGCGGTTGGTGACGAAGCCCAGGGACAGTCCGCTGTCGAGGTCTGCGTAGGCACCGGACCCGCCGACGCCGTAGTGCCCGATCGCGTTCCGCGGCTGTTCCCGGGACGCGAGGATCGGCCGGTGGTAGCCGAGGGACCACTGCGGCCGGATACCGAGGACGTAGTCGCGGTCGTGTGTCTGCACCTGCGACATCTGCGCGATGGTGGACTTGCGCAGGAACCGGTGCCCGTCCAGCCTGCCCCCGTTGGCGATGGCGCCGTACATGCGCGCGAGCGCCCGCGCGCTGAACACGCCGTTCCAGCCGGGCATCACCGCGTCGTGCACCGCGGGATTCCGGACCAGCACGTCGAACCCCTGCGGCATCGCCGCCTCGGCGAGGCCGCGGGTGGGACCGACGAGCGAGAGCACGTTCGACGTGAGCTCCCAGTTGAGTCCGGCCGGGTTGATGTGCGGAAACAGCTTCGCGATCCGCGGACGGTGCTGTCCGGGAACCTGATACCAGAAGTCGTCGACGCCGAGCGGGCCTGCGATTTCGTCCTGCACGACCTGGACGAACGGCTTTCCGGTGACGCGTGCGATCAGTTCGGCCACCAGCCACCCGTAGGTGACGGCGTGATACCCGGGACCGCGGAGCCTGCGCGGATCCGCCGGGGTGGCAGCCAGGGCCCGGACGACGGCGTCGTAGTCGAGGAGATCGAGCGGGCTCCGCATCAGACCCCGGACCTTGTGCAGCCCGGCCCGGTGGGTGAGCAGTTCGCGGACGGTGATGCCGTCCTTGCCTGCGGCGCCGAACTCGGGCCAGTAGCGCGCGACGGGCGCGTCGTAGTCGATCAGCCGACGCTCGGCGAGCCGGTGGACGACCGTGCTGGCCACGCCCTTTCCCGTCGAGAACGACAGGGCGACGGTGTCGCGGTCCCACCGGCGGTCGCGGTCTGCCCAGCCCGCCCAGATGTCGAGGACTTTCTCACCCCGGAAGTACGCGGTGAGCGCCCCGCCGCCGTGCTGAGGTTGCCGGTACATCGCGAAGAACCGGTCGGCGAGCGGCAGGAACCGCGGGTCGACGTGCAGCTCCGTCCGCGGTGCGGACGCGGGCCGGGGAACTCGAACGCTGGTCGTCATCGACCACCTCCGATCTCGCTGCCGTATGTCCTACGGCAGTTGCGTCAGCCCATTGTGACTACCGTCACCATACGACGCGGACCGGGGTGTCGTTCAGGGAAGCCGCCACACTGTTATGCCGTCGCTCAGACACGCTTGACCTGCAAGGAAATTGATCGCGAGCGACGGTCCACCGGCGCACACCACGCCCTTCGCCGGATCCGCGACGAGCGCCTGCCCTCCCGGACCGCTCAGCACCAGCGCGGGACCGGCGGTGTCGACCGTTCCGATCGCGACGCTCTTTGGCCCGACCGCCACCGCGGCGACGGCGCCACGACGCGCCTCGGCCGCACCGACACCGCCGCCCAGTCCGGCGCCGAGCGCCGCACCCGCGTGCGCTGCATCGGCGAAACCGACACCGTCCGTGCCGAACGCCGCCGAATTACTGCTCGTGTCGGCGTTGGCCCCGCACGCGGTGCGGTCGACGACCGTGGTGTCACCCCGGCCCGGTGGTGACACACAGGACAGGGAGACGGCCGACGCGGTGGCCGGCGCGATCATCAGAGTCCCGAGTGCCGTCGCGACGACACCGAGGACCAGTCCGGCAGTACCGACTGTCGTACGTTCCATGGCGACCTCACATTGTTCCCGACCCGACCGTCCCGAGCCTACGTGAGCGCCGGCTATTTGCGGTCTCGGTCCCGACTCGGTTGTACCCGCTTGGGTTCCCCCGGCATTTTCGGGTAATTGGGTGGGTACGGGAGATCGCCGAGACCGTTCGCGGCGTCCCGCTCCGCCATCTCCAGCAGCACGTCCAGCGATTGCGCCACGTCACCCATGGTCGCCATGGGATCGCCGCGCTTCTCGAGCAACGCGGGCACGGTCGCGATGGTGAAGTCGTCGGGGTCGACGTCGACGAGTTCCTCCCAGGTGACCGGTGTCGACACGGTCGCGATCGGCGTCTTGCGGGCCGAGTAGGCGGACGCGATCGTCTTGTCCCTGGCGTTCTGGTTGAAGTCGAGGAAGATGCGTTCGCCGCGTTCCTCCTTCCACCAGGACGTGGTGGCCCGGTCGCCGCTGCGCCGCTCGATCTCCCGCGCGAGGGCGATGCCGGCACGCCGCACTTCGATGAAGTCCCAGCGCGGTTCGATGCGGAGATACACGTGCAGCCCGCGGCCGCCCGAGGTCTTGGGGTAGCCGACGAGGCCGAGTTCGTCCAGCAGCGGCCGGAGCACGTCCAGCGCGACCGCCCGGGCGTCGTCGAATCCGGTCCCCGGCTGCGGGTCCAGGTCGATGCGCAGTTCGTCGGGGTGATCGACGTCGGGGCACCGGACCGCCCACGGATGGAACGTGATGTTGCCGAGGTTCGCCGCCCACACGATGTTCGCGGCGCTACGCACGCGGAGCACGTCGGCCTTGCGGCCGGACGGGAACGTGACCTCGCACGAGTCGACGTGGTCGGGGCGCTTCGCGGGAACCCGCTTCTGGTAGATCTCCTCGCCTTCGATCCCGTCCGGGAACCGTTGCAGATGCGTCGGCCGATCGAACAGGGCGGTCAGCAGCGCACCGTTGAGAGCCACGGTCCGGTAGTACTCCACCAGGTGCCGTTTCGTGCCACCCTCGGCGCCGAGTTTCGGGTAGTAGATCTTGTCGGGATTCGACAGCCGCACGGCGACGCCGTCGACGTCGAGTTCTTCGGCAGGACTCGCCATCTAGGAACCTCCGGCCAGGACGTCGGCAAGGTCGTATCGCACCGGGACCTCCAATTGTTGGAACGTGCACTCGTCGGGCGTCCGGTCCGGGCGCCAGCGCAGGAACCGCGCGGCGTGCCGGAACCGGGCACCCTCCATCTGGTCGTACGCCACCTCGACGACGCGTTCGGGGCGCAACGGCACCCAGGTTCGGTCGTTGCCCGACTGCCACCGCGTCGGCGCCCCGTCCGCGACGACGTCGTCGCCGACGCGTAGCTCGTCGAGTTCGGCGAGCAGTTCGATCCGTCGCGCCGCCGTGAACGCCGATGCACCGCCGACCATCGCCATCTGGTCGCCGTCGTACAGTCCGAGCAGCATCGACCCGATCCCCGGCTGACTCTTGTGCGGCCGGTATCCGATGACGACGCAGTCGGCGGTGCGGGCGTGCTTCACCTTCACCATTTCCCGCTTGTTCGGCAGGTACGGGCCGACCAGCTTCTTCGCCACCACCCCGTCGAGGCCGGCCCCCTCGAACGCCTCGAACCACTCGGTGGCCGTCGCACTGGATTCGGTGGCCGCGGTGACGTGGCAGCTGGGTCCGCCGCCGATGGTGTCGACGAGCTGCGCACGGCGCACGGAGAAGTCCTCCCGGCTGAGGTCGCGGTCGCCCAGGGCGAGCAGATCGAACGCGACGAACTGGGCCGGGGTCTTCTCCGACAACATCGTCACCCGGCTCTCGGCCGGATGAATGCGCTCGGACAACGACTCCCAGTCGAGCCGGGTGCGGCCGTCGATGCTGCGTGGGACGACGAGTTCGCCGTCCACCACGCACCGCTCCGGCAGTTCGTCCTTCACCGCCCGGACGAGTTCGGGAAAGTACCTGGCCAGATCCTTTCCGCCGCGGGACCCGAGCACCACCTCGTCGCCGTCGCGGAAGACGAGGGTGCGGAAACCGTCCCATTTCGGTTCGTAGGACCAGGCGAGCCCGGACTCCGGTTGCGCCGGAACGGACGACGCAGCCTTCGCGAGCATCGGCTGTAACGGAGGCATCACGGGGAGATCCACCCGTCCATACTGTCACCACGATTGGCAAATCGGACAGCGATGTAATCAAATAATGCGCGACACGGCAATCGCGGTGGACACGATCGAGGTGGCAGCGGTCATCTCGGAGGAACGGGTGGCGGACGGTCACCTGACGGAGGGGTCAGACATGACAGGGTTAGTTCGGCGGGTGTGTACCGCAGTCGTCGCGTTGTCGGCGACGGCAGTTCTGGTGGCCGGGTGCGGTTCGGACACGACGCCCACCGCGGTGCCGGAGTCGGGTGCCTCCGCGGCCACCACGTCCAGCGAATCGACCACCGTGATCGATGGGCAGGAAGGCGAGGACGCCGGCGGCGACGTCGACTTCGAGGTCGCGATCGGTGAGTGCGTGAAGCTCGGCGGCACCGTCACGGACGCCGAGATCGACAAGGCGGTGTGCGGCAGCGCCGATTCGAACTACAAGGTGATCGCCAAGGCCGCGAAGAACAGCCAGTGCATCAGCGACGCCGACTCGTACTACTACGAAACCCTCGGCGGCGTCGAGCAGGGCGCGATCTGCCTCGACGTGGACTGGGTCGTCGGCGGGTGCATGGACGTCGGTGGCGAGGATCCCGCGCGCATCGACTGCGGCGACACCACGGCCGTCGACGGTGTGAAGGTGACGGAGATCGTGCAGGGCGCCACGTCCGTGGACTCGTGCAGCACGTCGTCCAACGGCTACGAATACTCCGAGCGCAAGTTCGTCGTCTGCGTCGACGAACTCTGACGGCAGGCGCCGGCCGGCTGCGGGCACCGCCCGCAGCCGGCCCCGCTCACAACCAGCCGCGGCGTTTGAAGATCGTGTACAGGCCGGCACAGGTGAGCATCATCAGCGACAGGGCGAACGGATACCCACCGACCCAGTGCAGTTCGGGCATGTGGTCGAAGTTCATGCCGTACACGGTCCCGATCAGGGTGGGCGCGAAGAGGATCGCCGCCCACGCCGACACCTTCTTGATCTCCTCGTTCTGCGCATAGCTGGCCTGGGTCAGGTTGCGCATCTCCTCGTTCTGTTCCTGCGACACCAGGGTGGCGTTGACGGTGAGGATGTTCCCGAGCAGCTGACGAAAGTTGTCGGCCCGCTCCACGACGACCGTCGCATGGTCGGTGACGTCACGCAGATAACGCTGCAGTTCCTCGTCGGTGTTGTACTTCTCGAATCCCGCCGACAACCCGCGCAGCATCCCGAGCAGCGGCCTTGTGGCCCTCTGGAATTCGATGACCTCGCGGGTGAGTTCGTAGATGCGCCGTGACACGCCCGGTGCTCCGCTGAACACCTCGGTCTCGATCTCGTCGATGTCGTTCTGCAGTCCGGCCACCACCGGTGCGTACCCGTCGACCACCGCGTCGAGGATGGCGTAGAGGACTGCCTCGGGTCCGAGCCGGAGCAGGTCCGGGTTGCTCTCCATCCGGCGGCGGACCGCCGACAGGTCGGGGGATTCGCTGTGCCGGACCGTGAGCACGAACGTCGGACCGCAGAAGACGTGCAGCTCACCGAATTCGACGCGCTCGGTCTCGTCGCAGTACCGCGCGGCGCGCAGGACCACGAACAGCGTCTTGCCGTAGCGCTCCAGCTTGGGCCGCTGGTGGGCGACGATCGCGTCCTCGACGGCCAGCTCGTGGAGGTCGAATTGCTTTGCTGCCGCATACAACTGGGTGTCGTTCGGCCGGTACATCCCGATCCACGCCATCGACGACGCGTCCGGCAGGCTCGCGAGGGCCTCCGACAGGGTGGCCGGGGTGGCCGTCTTCCGGCCGTCGCGGTAGACGGCGCTGTTGACCACCGTTTCCTCTGCAGGCGTCGGTTCGACGGGCCGGCGGGTCACCGCGTGACCGGCGTCGGCGTCGGACAGACCGGCGGAACGGCTGGGGAGGAGGGAACGGATCGGACGCAGCTGAGGCATGACACGGGGCTTTCGAGGGAAAGTGGGCAGCGCGGAACGGCGCTGAGGAACACGGACCGTGAAACCGCGCACCTACCGGTGGAACGGTTTCAGTTGGTACTCGGAGGTTGGCTTCTCATTCGGATGCCACACCTCCTTGCTCTCTCGAAAGGGCAGTTCACGACCTCGGCGAACTGCAGACCGGAGGACACGATACCCCCGGCGACCGGCCACGACAACCTGGCATCCCCGCCGTGTCGGTCCCGGATCCGGCGGGTCCCGCGGCAGATACTGGGCGGGCACCGAATCACCACCGAGAGGGCCCCATGACCAGCTGGTCGGACAGACCGATCTGCGCGTTCGACCTGGAGACGACGGGACCCGACCCCACCGATGCCCGCATCGTCTCCGCGTGTATCGCCGTCGTCGACGCTCACCACTTCGAGTCGCGAACCTGGCTGCTCGACCCGGAGGTCCCCATCCCGCAGGAGGCCTCGGACGTGCACGGAATCTCCACGGAGTACGCCCGGGCCCACGGACAGGACTACGCCACCGGATACGGCGAGATCCGTGAGGCATTGCACGATGCATGGACCCGCGACCATGCCGTCGTCGCGTTCAACGCCTCCTACGACCTGACCGTCATGCACACCGAGGGACTGCGCCTCGGGCTGACCGAACTCGTCACCGGCATCGTGGTCGACCCCTACGTCATCGATCGCGAGATGGACCGGTACCGGAAGGGCAGGCGCACACTCGGCGCGGTGTGCGAGCACTACGGCATCGCGCTGGAGGACGCCCACGAGGCCGAGGCCGACGCGATCGCCGCCGCACACCTCGCCCGGACCCTCGCGCAGGAGTACCCGAATCTGCGGGCCCTCGACATCATGACGCATCAGGCCGGCTGGCACGCCGAACGGCAACGCGACTTCGCCGACTACCTCGTCCGGCAGGGTCGCGACGCATCGGACGTCAACGGCGAGTGGCCGATTCGCGGTCTCGCGCAGTTCCGCATCGCCTGATCCGATTCACGGCCGTTCGGAGAGCACGCGCGACAGCAGCGGCCCGATGACGGCGAGGGACTGCGGCTCGATCATCTCGTTGTGCCCGCAGTCCACGGGCCGCGCGTCGATCCGGCCGGTCACGAGCGGCCGCCACTCGTCCGTCGACCGGGCACGCGTCGCCCCGTCCCCGTCGCGTGTGGCGGGGAAGATGAGCAGGTCACCGTCGTATACCCGGGGCACGAAGTGGTGGGCGAGCCACCTCGAATTCTCGTATCCCGCGGCGATCCGTTCGAGGTCGTGCCCTCGCACTCCGGTCTCGGTCCCGAACGATTCGTCGATCAACCGCGCGGCATGTTCGTAGGTCATCTCGCCGTCGCCCTCGGTCTGGAGTCCCAGCCCGCGCAGGAGGTCCCGGATCTCCAGCCTGCCCGCCAGCGGGTCCTCGCCGCCGACGGGGTAGCTGTCCATGACGGCGAGGGTGGCGACCTCTTCGCCGGCTCTCTGCAGTTCGACGGCCATGGCGTGCGCGATGACTCCGCCGAGCGACCAGCCGAGCAGGTCGTACGGGCCGGTGGGCTGGATGGCCTGCATTTCCTCGATGTAGCGGTGGGCCAGCTGCTCGATCGTCCGGTAATCGCCGTCACCGCTGATCGTGGGCAGCTGCAGTCCGTAGGCCGGTCGGTCGGGAGGGAGATACTGCACCAGACCGGCGTACCCCCAGGACAGGCCGATCCCCGGATGCACGCAGAACAAGGGTCGCCCGCCTCCCTGCGCGCGCAGCGGAATCACCACGGCGAATGCCTCTTCCATTCCGGCGCTCCGGTGTGGCAGGTCGAGGCGACGGGCGATCCCCGCCGGTGTCGGGTCGAGGAACATCCATTGCAGCGGAACCCTCCGGTCCAGTTCTGCCTGCAGGGCGCTGACGATCCTGGTGGCGAGGAGGGAATTTCCGCCGAGATCGAAGAAGCTGTCCGCGGTGCCCACCCGGTCCAC
Organism: Rhodococcus sp. JS3073; assembly: GCF_026810085.1. Classification (NCBI taxonomy): domain Bacteria; kingdom Bacillati; phylum Actinomycetota; class Actinomycetes; order Mycobacteriales; family Nocardiaceae; genus Rhodococcus; species Rhodococcus sp. JS3073. The sequence goes on from NZ_CP113951.1 coordinate 2,432,972, forward strand.
CCCGAGAACCTCCGCGAAGGCGTCCACGACGATGCGCTCGTTTTCCGTGGCCGGTGCCCGGAACGCCGCAGCGGTCGACCCGAACTCCGGGGCGGGCAACGCCTTCCGGTCGAGTTTGCCCACCGGCGTCATCGGAATCCGATCGAGTACGACCACCGCGGACGGCACCATGTGGGCGGGCAGGCGCTCGGACGCGTAGGTGCGCAGCCCCGCCGGCTCCACCTCCTGCCCGTCCTGAGCCCGCACATACGAGGCGAGCACGGTGTCGCCGGACGGGCCGGTGTGACCGATGGTGGCGGCGAAGGCAACCGCCGGGTGACCGGCGAGCACGGCGTCGATCTCCCCGAGTTCGATGCGGAAACCACGGACCTTCACCTGGAAGTCACTGCGCCCGACGTACTCGAGCGTGCCGTCGCGTGCGACATTCCCCGTCGCCGCGCTCGCCGACTTCTGCCAGCGCACCACGTCACCGGTCCGGTACATCCGGGTGCCCGGTTCCCCGAAGTTACAGGCCACGAATCGTTCCGAGGTGAGCGCCGACCGGTTGTGGTACCCCCGTGCCGTACCCGGTCCGGCGATGTACAACTCGCCGGGCACACCGACCGGGACCGGCTGCAGCCGCTCATCGAGGACCAGGAACGCGAATCCCCGTGCGGGTGACCCGATGTTCACACCCTCGCCGGGACGCATCGCGGCACTGACGCTCGCCTGGATCGTGGTCTCGGTGGGCCCGTACCCGCTGTGCAGGCTCCGCCCCGGCGCCCACCGCGCCACCACCTCCGGCGGGCACGCCTCGCCCACCAGGTCCAGGACCCGGAGCGAATCGAGTCCGTCGTTGTCGAGGGCGGAAAGCGCGGTCGGCGTGATGGTCGCATGGGTCACCTGCTCGCGACGGAACAGATCCGCCAGTTCGCTGCCCCCGACGACGGCAGGCGGCACGATCACCACCCGCGCCGACGCGCTGAACGCCATCATCAGCTCGAACACCGACGCGTCGAAACTCGGGGACGCCAGCTGCGAGACCCGGGACTCGTGCGTGACCTGGAACCGTTCGTGCGTCTCCGCGGTGAAATCGGCCATGCCCCGGTGTGTGACGGTCACGCCCTTCGGCCTTCCCGTCGACCCCGACGTGTAGATGAGGTAGGCCGGGTGGGCGAGGTGCAACGGACTCGTCCGATCCCCGTCGGTGATCGGTGCGGACGACACGTCCGCCGCCTGGGCGGCGAAGTCCTCGTCGTCGAGCATCAGCCACGGAACGGTGTCGGGCAGGGTGCTCCGGCGACTTCTCACCGTGAGGCCGAGCGCGGCCCGGCAATCGGTGAGCATGTAGTCGAGACGATCGCGCGGGTACGTGGGGTCGACGGGAACGAACGCCGCGCCGGCCTTGGTGATCGACCAGATCGAGACCACCGACTCGATCGACCGGGGCATTCCGACTGCCACGAACGTCTCCGGTCCCACCCCGCGGCGGCGCAGGACCCGGGCCACCCGGTTCGACCACTCGTCGAGTTCGCGGTAGCTGACCCGCCGGTCCTCGAACGACAGGGCCACCGAGTCCGGGTCGAGTGCGGCGGCCGCCGTCAGCAGATCGGGCCACAGTGCTGGGCGCACCTCCGGCTCGCCGCGGGCAGGCACCATCGCCCGCAACTCCTCCTCGTCGAGGAGGGGCAGGTCGCCGATCGGCCGGTCCGGATTCTCGGTGACGGCGTCGAGGATGCGCACGAAGCGGTCGGCGAAGCCGCGGACCGTGTCGGGGTCGAAGAGATCGGTGGCGAAGTCGACGGCGCCGTTCATCCCGGCCGGAGCACCGTTCGCGTCGAACTCCTCCGCCAGGAGGAATTCGAGATCCACCTTGACCACGGCGAGCCCGGGATCGATTCCACGGACTTCCAGTCCCGGCAGTGTCAGGACCGGTCGTTCGTTGTTCTGGAACTCCAGTGAGACCTGGACGAGCGGCGCATACGCCGTGGATCGGGTCGGGCCGACCGCCTCCACCACCCGCTCGAACGGAACGTCGGCATGGGCGAAGGCTCCGAGGTCGACATCGCGACAGTGCGCGGCCAGGGCGGTGAACGACTCGGCCGCATCCACCTGCGTGCGCAGGGCGAGCGTGCCCACGAACATGCCCACCAGATCGTCGAGTGCGAGCTCTCCCCGCCCGGCGATCGGGGTGCCGACGGCGACGTCCGGGGTTCCACCGAGACGACTGAGCAACACCGCCAGGGCGGCGTGCACGGTCATGAATTCGGTGCAGCCGAGACGTCGCGACAGCTCGCCGATGCGACGGTGCAGGTCGCTGCCGACGGAGAAGTGGACGCGCGCGCCGCGGAAGGACTGCTGGGACGGCCGATCCCGATCCGTGGGGAGTTCCAGGAGATCGGGGGCGCCCGCGAGCGCGGTCGTCCAGTAGTCGAGTTGCCGTGAGAGCAACGAACGGGGATCGTCGTCCGAACCCAGCGACTCCCGTTGCCACAGGGCGTAATCGGCGTACTGCACCGGCAGGGGCGCCCAGTCGGGCGCGCCGCCGCCGATGCGGGCGCCGTACGCCGTCATCACGTCGCGCACCAGCGGAACCATCGAGAACCCGTCCGCCGAGATGTGATGCACCACCACGGCGAATACGTGCTCGGTGGCGCTCAGCGAATACAGCCCGGCCCGCAGCGGGATCCGCTCGGTGACATCGAAACCCGCCGAGACCAGCCGGGTCAGCTCCTCCCGCAGGCTGTGCTCGTCCGCGACAGGGACCGGGGTCAGAGTGGGCACCGCACCCTCGGCGGGCAGGATCTGCTGAACCGGCCAGTCCCCGCGGACCGGGAACATCGTGCGCAGCGACTCGTGCCGGGCGACGACATCGGTGAGCGCCGAGTTCAGCGCGTCCACATCGAGGTCCCCGCCGAGTGTCACCACGACCGGGATGTTGTAGGCAGCCGAGGTGGTGTCGAGCTGGTTGACGAACCACATCCGCTGCTGCGCGTACGACAGCGGGATGTCCTCGGGCCGGGTGCGGGCCGCGAGCACCGGACGTCCGGACAGCCCGGCACCGGCGTGCTCGATCCGCGCCGCGAGCGCGGCGACCGTCGGCGCCTCGAACAGATCCCGCACCCCACACTCGGTGCCGAGCAGCGCGCGCAGCCGTGCCATCACCCGGGTGGCGCTCAGGGAGTTGCCACCGATGTCGAAGAAACCGGCGTCGGCGCCGACGCGCGCCAGTCCGAGCACCTCCGCGAAGACGACGGCCACCGCATCCTCGATCGGACCGACCGGCACCCGGTCGTGCCCTGGCCCGGACAGCAGGTCGGGCTCGGGCAGTGCCGTGCGGTCCAGCTTGCCGACCGCCGTCAGCGGAATGCTCTCCAGCACCGTGATCGAGGTGGGCACCATGTGGGACGGCAGGCGGTCCGCCAGATGCCGGGTGAGTACGACCGGGTCGAGGGAGCGCCCCGACGCCGGAACGACGTACGACACCAGCAGGGTGTCCCCCGCGGGACCGCGGTGCGCGAGCGTGGCGGCGAATCCGACGTCCGGCTCCGACATGAGGGCAGAGTCGATCTCGCCGAGTTCGATGCGGAACCCGCGCACCTTCACCTGGAAGTCGCTGCGGCCCACGTACTCGATGCTGTGGTCTGCCGTCCACCGCACGATGTCGCCGGTGCGGTACATCCTCTCGCCGGGGCGGACGGGGTGGGCGACGAACCGTTCGGCGGTCAGTGCCGGTCGGCGGTGGTAGCCGCGGGCCAGGCCGGCGCCGGCGAGATACAACTCACCGGGAACTCCCACGGGGACCGGCTGCAGCCGGGAGTCGAGCACCAGTTCCGTCACCCCGCGGATCGGGCCGCCGATGGTGATCGGGTCCCCGGGAACCATCGGGTCGCTGATGTTCGACATGATCGTCGTCTCGGTCGGTCCGTACGCGTTGTACAGCCGACGGCCCGGTGCCCAGCGGGCGACGAGTTCGGGTGGGCATGCCTCGCCGCCGAACACCAGGTCCGTGAGATGCACCAGCCCGGCCGGATCGAGTGACGCCAGCGCGGCGGTCGTGATGAACGCGTGGGTGACGCTCCGGTCGGCCAGCAGCCTCGCGAGTTCCTCGCCGCCGAAGACGGTGGGCGCCGCGATCACCATCGTCGCGCCGGCACCGAAGGCCTGCAGGTACTCGAACACCGACCCGTCGAAACTCGGTGTGGAGAAGTGCAGAGTCCGGGACTGCGGTGTCGCCCCGAATCGTTCGAGCTGGTCGAGTGCGAAGTTGTCGAGTCCGCGATGGGCGACCACGACGCCCTTGGGGACACCCGTGGACCCGGACGTGTAGACGGCGTACGCGGCGGTGTCCAACGTGACCGGACCGCTCCGGTCGGCGTCGGTCACGGGTGCCCCCGGGCGCTCGGCGCACTCCGTCGCGAAGCCGGGTTCGTCGAGGGCCAGCCAGTGTGCGGTGCCCGGGAGCCGGTCTCGGTGTGCGGATGTGGTCACGCCGAGGGTGACTCCGGAATCGGCGAGCATGTGGGTGATGCGCTCGTCGGGGTAGTTCGGGTCGATCGGCACGAACGCCGCACCGGTCTTCGCCACCGCCCACACCGACAGTATCGAGTCGAGGGACCGCGGTATGCCGATGGCCACGAACGTCTCCGGGCCCGCCCCACGGGCGATGAGTGCGCGCGCCAGGCGATTCGACCGCTCGTCCAGATCGCCGTAGCGCACGTCGTCGTCCCCATAGGAGAGTGCGATTGCGCCCGGATCCAGCGCGGCCCCCTCTTCGAGGATCTGCGGCAGGGTGCGGGTCGATCCGCCCGGGCGGCCGCGGACCGGCACCAGATCGGCGCGCTCCCGGTCGGTCAACAGCGACAACGCGGCCAGCGGCTGGTCCGGACGAGTGCAGGCGTCGAGCACCCGCAGCACGCGCCCGGCGATGTCGTCGATGGTGTCCGCGTCGAAGACGTCCGGCAGGTACTCGAATTTCAGGCGCAGACGGGAGTCGACGGATGCCACGAGACTCAGCGGATAATGGGCCGCATCGCGCGCATCCACTCCGGTGACGCGCATTCCGGCGATGTCGGTCTCGGTGGAGAGCCCGGCGCGGTCGACGGGATACGACTCGAACACTGTCAGCGTGTCGAATCCGACCTCCGGGCCGGCGGCACTCTGAATCTCGGCCAGCCCGAGGTAGTGGTGATCCAGCAACGCCGCCTGCTCGGCCTGCACCCGTTCCAGCAGAGCACCCACCGTGTCGTCGGGGCGCAGCCTCACCCGGACGGGCAGGGTGTTGATGAACAGTCCGACCATCGTCTCGATGCCGGCCAGTTCGGGCGGCCGCCCCGAGACGGTGGCGCCGAACAGCACGTCGTCCCGGGCGGTCAACGTACCCAGCACAATTCCCCACGAGGCCTGAACGAGCGTGTTGACGGTCAGTCCACGAGAACGCGCGACGTCGCGCAGGCGGGTGGTGTGGTCCTCGTCCAGGTCGAAGACGAACTCGTCGGACATCGTGGACAGTCGCCGTCCCACGTCCGAGCGGGCCAGCAACGTCGGTCCGTCCATCCCGGCGAGGGCCCGCGCCCACACCTCGCGGGAGGCGCCCTGATCCCGGCGGCCCATCCACGCCAGGTAGTCGCGGTATCCGCGTACGCGCGGCAGCGGCGACGGGTCCCCGTCGGTGGCGTAGAGCGTCAGCAACTCCCGGACCAGCAACGGCATCGACCAGCCGTCGAGGAGGATGTGGTGGTTGGTCGACACCAGCCGGTAGCGGTTCGGCGCGGTCGCGATCAGCATGAACCGGATCAGCGGGGCACGTGTCATGTCGAACGGGCGGACCCGGTCCTCGGCCAGCAGTCGCGCGACCGCGGACGCCGCGTCGTCGTCGTCCAGAAGATCGATCTCGCGCCAGGGCGCGGCCACCCGTCGCCGGATCACGTGGACGGCGTTGCCCTCGGCGTCGTGCACGAAGCCGGCGCGCAGATTGGCGTGGCGGTCCAGCAGGGCATCGGCCGCGCGGCACAGTCGACGCGGATCCACGGCGCCGTCGAGTTCGATGCTCACCTGCACCAGGTAGGCGTCGAGGGAGTCGTCGGCGAGTTCGGAGTGGAAGAGCATGCCGGACTGCAGGGGTGACAGCGGCCATACGTCCGTCAGGTCCGGGCAGGCGTGTTCGAGGTCCTCGATGGCTTCCTGCCGGAGTTCGACGAGATCGAAATCCGACGGCGTGAACCCGGTGCCACCCGACTCCGCGTAAGCGCCGAGAGCGGCGAGTGCCTGCACCCACAGCTGTGCGAGTTCCTCGACCTCTTCGCGGGTGAGGACGCCCGGAGGGTAGGTCCACGTGGAGTTCAGCTGGGGGCCGTCGCCCGAGTCGACGGTCATCGCGTTGACGTCGACGACGGCCGCGACGGGCACCGCCGACTTCTCGCGCAGTCCGGGTTCGTCGACCGGCACCCACCCCTGGTCGGTCTTCGTGGCGGTCCGGCCCATTCTCCCGAGATAGTTGAAACTGACCTGAGGCATCGGCAGCCGCGAAAGAACCTGCGCCGTCTCGTTGTTCAGGTACCGGAGAAGTCCGAAACCGATGCCGTGGTCGGGAACGGCGAGGAGTTGCTCCTTCACGGTCTTCATCGCGGCCCCCGCGGACGGGCCCGCGGCGAACGCGTCGTCGAGGTCGACCCCGCTCAGATCGAGTCGCACCGGGAAGAGGGTCGTGAACCAGCCGATGGTGCGCGCGAGATCGGCGCCGGGCACCACCTGCTCCTCACGACCGTGTCCCTCGAGACCCACCAGCGCGCCGGAGAGTTCGATCCCGCGGCGCCGCCGCCAGCTCGTCAGCGCCATGGCCAGTGCCGTCAGCAGCGCGTCGCCCACGCCGCCGTGGAAGGCCCGCGGCACGGTCGTCAGGAGCGTCTCGGTCAACCCGGCAGGCACGTGAACCTCGACATCCGCGACGGTGGCAGCGGTGTCCGAGTCGGTCACCGGGCGCGACCCCAGCAGCGGGTCGGGTGCGTTCAGCATTCCCTGCCACAGTTCGACCTCGGCGGTGCGCCGGGGTTCACGCGCGGCGTCGGCGAGTGCGTGCGCCCACCGGCGCATCGACGTCCCCGATGGCTCCAGCGCCGGTGCCGCGCCGGACTGCAGGTGCGCGCACGCCGCCGCGAGGTCGGGGATCAGGATCCGCCAGGACACACCGTCCATCGCCAGATGATGGACGACGATCAGCACGCGCCCCGGATGGTCGGCCCCGTCCAGCCAGACCGCCTGCATCATCACGCCCGACTCCGGGTCCAGCCGGTCGAGGGCACTGTCCAGTTCGGCGCCGACATCGTCCATCAGTCCCCGGCGGAGAAGGGTCGCCGACCGCACCGACCCTTCCGCCTGCACCTCCATCGACCAGCCCTCTTCGGTGCGGGACGTGCGGTACAACCGCGCCCGCAACAGGTCGTGCCGATCCAGCACGGCCTGCAGAGCTTCCGTCAGGGTGCGTTCGTCCACCGTGGCGGGCAGCGTGAACAGTGCGGACTGCGAGTAGCGACGGAAATCCCCACCCCGGGCGAGCATCCACCGCACGATCGGAGTCAGTGGAATCTCGCCGATCCCGCCTCCCGGCAGTTCGTCGAGAACAGCGGTCTCGTCTTCCGTCCCGGCCGCCGCGGCCAGCCCGGCAACGGTTTTGCGCTCGAACACCTCGCGCGGTGAGATCAGGATCCCGGCGCCCTTGGCGCGGGTGACCAGTTGGATGGACATGATCGAATCCCCGCCGAGTGTGAAGAACGAGTCGTCGACCCCCACCGAGTCGAGGCCGAGAACCTCCGCGAACAGGTCGGCGAGGATCCGTTCGGTCTCGGTGACCGGGCCGCGGCCCGCGGTCACTCGCTGTCCGAAGTCCGGCTCGGGCAGCGCTTTCCGATCGAGTTTGCCGTTCACCGTCCGCGGCAACTCGTCGAGAACCACCACCGCGACCGGCACCATGTGCGATGCCAATCGCACCGCGGCCACATCGATGATCGCCGCCGGGTCGATCGCGGCGCCGGTCTCCGGCACCACGTACCCCACCAACCGGTCCCCGCGGGCCGCGACGGCCGACTGCGCCACCCCCTCGCACGCGAGCAGCGCCGCTTCCACCTCACCGAGTTCGATCCGGTAGCCCTTCACCTGCACCTGGAGGTCGTTGCGGCCGAGATACTCCAACTGGCCGTTCCCGTTCCACCTGCCCAGGTCGCCCGACCGGTACATCCGGGCCCCGGGAGTGAAGGGGTCGGCGACGAATCGACCGGATGTGAGGGCGGACCGGCCGAGGTACCCGCGCGAGACCTGCGGCCCGGAGACGTACATCTCCCCGAGCACCCCCGGCGGCACCGGATGGAGTCGTCCGTCGAGCACGTACACGCGCAGTCCGGGCAGTCCCCGGCCGATCACCGATGCGGACTCCTCCTCGACGAGGTCCCGGTCGATCGGCAGGTGGCTGACGTGCACGGTCGTTTCCGTGATGCCGTACATGTTGACCAGGACCGGCGCGGTGTCGCCCCGGCGGGCGTACCAGCGCCGCAACTGTCCGAATTCGAGGGCCTCCCCGCCGAAGATGACGTACCGCAGCGACAGTCCGGGACCACCGGCGAGGCGATCGGCCTCCGCCAATTGGTAGAAGGCGGTGGGGGTTTGATTCAGGACCGTCACTGTTTCGTCGCGGAGGAGTTCGAGGAACTTCTCGGGTGAGCGCGCCGTGAAGTAGTCCACCAGCACCAGTCGGCCGCCGTGTGCGAGCGCTCCCCACATTTCCCACACCGAGAAGTCGAACGCGGCGGAATGGAACATGGTCCACACGTCGCCCGGTCCGAATCCGAACAGCGTCTGGGTGTTCGCCAGCAACGTGATCACGTTGCGGTGCGAGACCTGCACGCCCTTCGGCCGGCCGGTGGAGCCCGACGTGTAGATCACGTACGCCACCGAGTCCAGGTGCAGTGGAGCACGGCGGTCGTCGTCGGTCACCGGCAGCGACGAGAACCGCTGCAGCGCAGTCACGATCTCGGGGTCGTCCACGACAACCACCGGAATCCCGGCGCCGCGGAAGGTCTCGGCGTCCGCGGTCGTGGTGAGCACACACTTCGGCTGGGCGTCGCCGAGCAGGAAGGCCAACCGCTCGGCGGGAGAGGCCACGTCCACGGGAAGGTAACCGGCACCCGACTTCACCACCGCCAGCAGTGCCACGACGAGGTCGATCGACCGCGTCATTCCCACCGCCACCAGCGTTTCCGCACCTACTTCCTGGGCCACGAGCAGCCTCGCAAGTCGGTTGGCCCGGTCGTCGAGTTCGCGGTATGTCGTCGACGCGCCGTCGCAGCGCACCGCGACGGCGTCGCCCGCGGATGCCACCATGCGATCGAACGCGTCCACCAGCGACAGCGGTGGGACGTCGGTCCCCGGCCGATGCGCTGCGGTGAGCAGGAGTTCGCGTTCGCGCGCGTGCAGGATGTCGATGTCCCCGACGGGTGTGGCCGGGTCGGTGGTCACGGCCTCGATCACGCGCACGAAGCGCTCCGCGAAACTCTGCACCGACGCACGATCGAACACGTCGGTCGCGTAGCGGAGGCCGGCACCGATCCCGGCCGGAACCCCCTGCTCGTCGACTCGCTCCACCAGGCTCAGCTGCAGATCGAACTTCGCGACGTCCAGATCGACGTCGAGAGACCGGGCGGTCAACCCGGGCAGTTCCAGATGGGTGCGGGTGGCGTTCTGGAATTCGAGCAACACCTGGAACAGGGGTGGGTGCGCGGTGGACCGCTCGGGTGCGAGTTCGTCCACCAGCCGCTCGAAGGGGAGGTCTGCGTGCTCGAACGCGCCGAGGTCCGCCGACCGCACGTCGGTGAGCACGTGGGCGAACGACGATCCTGGTGCCACCGCTGTGCGGAGCACCAATGTGTTGACGAACATTCCCACGACGTCGTCGAGTGCCGCGTGGCCCCGGCCCGCGATCGGGGTTCCCACCACCACGTCGTCCGATCCCGACACTCTCTCGAGCAGCACGGCCAGCGCGGCGTGCACCACCATGAACAGCGTCGAATTATGCTGGCGTGCAAGCTCGGTCAAAGCTTTGTGGACGGAGGGTGGGATGTCGAGCGGGACGACGTCCCCGAGGAACGACCGCTGGAGGGGTCGTGGCCGATCCAGAGGCAGTGGCAACACGTCCGGGATGCCGGACAACGTCCGCGCCCAGTAGCCGAGCTGACCGGACATCATCGAATCGGGCTGGTCTTCGGTGCCCAGGACCTCCCGCTGCCACAGGCTGTAGTCGGCGTACTGCACGGGCAGCGGCGCCCAGCCGGGTGCCTGCTGCTGCACGCGGGCGGTGTAGGCGAGCATCACGTCCCGCGCCAGGGGTGCCATGGAGAAGCCGTCGGCCGCGATGTGGTGCGCGACGAGGGCGAGGACGTGCCGTTCGGGAGCGAGTTCCCACAGCCGCACCCGGATCGGAAGGTCCTCGGTGACATCGAATCCCACGCCGAAGAATGCGGCGAGCGAGACGCGCAGGTCTCCTTCGGCAACCGGGACCGGATCGAGATCAGGGGTGGCGGGCGCGGAATCGACGATCACCTGCCGGGGTCCGTCGGCGGAGCCGGGGAACACGGTCCGCAGCGACTCGTGCCGTTCCATGACGTCGCCGAGTGCCGCGCGCAGTGCAGCCAGGTCCACCACTCCGTCCAGGTGCAGGGCGACCGGGATGTTGTAGGCAGGCGAGGAGGTGTCGAACTGGTTGACGAACCACATCCGCTGCTGCGCGAGGGAAAGGGGAATCCGCTCGGGCCGCGCCGTCGCGGTGAGCGCGGGGGCGGAACTCGTCATCACGTCCGAGTCGATCCGGACGGCCAGATCGGACACCACGGGTGCGTCGAACAACGCCGCGACGCCCAGAGTCGTGTCGAGCGCGCTGTTGATGCGTCCGACCGCTCGGGTGGCACTGAGCGAGTCTCCGCCGAGGTCGAAGAAGCTGTCGTCGGCCCCGACGCGATCGACACCGAGGACGGCGGCGAAGGCCGTGGCGATCGCTTCCTCCGCGGGGGTGACGGGTACGCGATACCCGACCGTGGTCGTGCCGAATTCGGGCTTCGGCAGGGCCTTGCGGTCGAGTTTGCCGTTCACCGTCACCGGCAACTCCGCCAGCACCACCACCACCGACGGCACCATGAACCCCGGCAACACCCCCGCAACCGACTCCCGCACCGCCCGCTCGTCCACCACCGCACCCGCCACCGGCACCACATACCCCGCCAGATAATCACCCGACGACCCATCCCCGCGCAGCACCACCACCGCCTGCGCCACCTCCTCCCGGCGCAACAACACCGCCTCGATCTCCCCCAACTCGACCCGCTGACCCCGCAACTTCACCTGAAAATCCGTACGCCCCAGATACTCCAACTCCCCACCCGGCAACCACCGAACCCGGTCCCCCGACCGATACAACCGCGAACCCACACCGAACGGATTCGCCACGAACCGATCCGCCGTCAAATCCGGCCGACCCTGATACCCCCGCGCCAACTGCACCCCACCGAGATACAACTCCCCCGCCACCCCCACCGGCACCGGCCGCAGACGGGAATCGAGCACCAACGTCTGCGTATTCCACACCGGCACCCCGATCGGCACCACCGCCCGATCCGCCTCGGTGACCTCGTGGAACGTCACATCCACCGCAGCCTCCGTCGGACCGTACAAGTTGTGCAGCTCCGCCTCGCTCACCCCGCGCAGACGTCCCGCCGTTGCCGACGGCAACGCCTCACCCGAGGCGAACACCCGGCGCAGCGCACCGCACCCCTCCACATTCGCCCCCGCCAGAAACACCTCGAGCATCGACGGCACGAAATGCACAGTGGTGACCGACTCCTCGCGGATCACCCGCTCGAGATACGCCGGATCGCGGTGCCCGTCCGGCTCCGCGATCACCAACCGCGCACCGACGATCAACGGCCAGAACAACTCCCACACCGACACATCGAACGTCACCGGCGTCTTCTGCAACACCACATCATCCGACGACAACCCATACCGATCCTGCATCCACACCAACCGATTCACGATGCCCTCGTGCGGCACCGCCACCCCCTTCGGCCGACCCGTCGACCCCGACGTGAACATCACATACGCCGGATGAGCAGGACGCAACGGCGCACGCCGCTCCCCATCCCGCACCGGATCCGCCGAGAAGGCCGACACATCGACAGTGTCGAGTTCCACGATCGGGACCTCCGCAGGCACCACCACCCGACCCGAGGACATCGTCAACACCAGCACCGGATCCGCAATCCCCACCACATACCCCACCCGCTCGACAGGCAGATCCGGATCTATCGGCACATACGCCCCACCCGCCTTCACCACCGCATACAACCCCACCAACATCTCCACCGAACGACGCACCGCCACACCCACCGACGACTCCGGACCCACCCCGGCCGCGATCAGGAACCGCGCCAACCGATTCACCCGCGCATCGAACTCCGCGTACGACAACACCACATCACCACACACCACCGCGACCGCGTCCGGAGTCCGCCCCACCTGCGCGCCGAGCAGGTCCACGAGAGTGGTGTACGGCACCGGGTGACCCGTCACATTCCACGAACCCACCACCAACACCCGCTCACCCGGCCCCAGAACCTCCACATCACCGACCGCGGTGTCGACGTCACCGGCGATCGTCACCAGAATCCGGACGAGGCGGTCGGCGAGCGCTCCGGCACTGCCGCGGTCGACGGCTCCCGGTTGGTAGCGCAGACTCAATCGCAGCCGTGGTTCGAGGATCGACAGCAGAGTGAGCGGATAGTGCGTGGCGTCGCGGGCATCGAGACCGGTCACCCGCATGCCCCCGATGTCGGTGTTCTCGTCCAGTCCGGACGTGTCGATCGGGAACGACTCGAACACCGACAGCGTGTCGAACAGATTGCCCCGACCCACCCGCGACTGAATCTCACCGAGGCCGAGATGATGGTGGTCGAGCAGGGACGTCTGCTCGTCCTGCAGGCGGGCGAGCAGCCGCGCGACACTCTCGTCCGGGTCCACCCGCACGCGCACGGGCACCGTGTTGATGAACAGTCCCAGCATGTTCTCGACACCGGACAGCTGCGGCGGGCGTCCGGACACGGTGGCACCGAAGACCACGTCGTCGCGAGAAAGCAACCGGGACAGCAGCATCCCCCACGCCGCCTGGATCACCGTGTTCATGGTGACGCCGGCGCGCTCCGCCGCCGCCGCGAGTCCATCGAGCAGGGGGGCGGGCAGTTCGACGTCGAGTTCGTGGGGCACACCGTAGAGCGCCGCGGAGGCGTGGGGCGCCACCAGCGTCGGCTCCTCGACACCCTCGAGCGCTCGTTCCCAGGCCCGCGCCGACGCCTCCGCGTCCCGGGTCGCTACCCATTCCAGATACGTGCGGTACGAGGGCGGCTCCGGCACTCCGGCGGGGTCGCCGTCGGCGGCATAGCGAGTCAGCAGTTCCCGCACCAGCAGCGGTATCGACCAGCCGTCGAGGATGATGTGATGATTCGTGACCGCCAGCACGAAGCGATCCGGTGCGGTGTGGAACAGGGTCAGCCGGAGCAGCGGCGGTCGGGTGAGGTCGAATCGGGCGCTGCGGTCCTCGTCGAGGAGGCGCGCGAGTTCCGTGTCGGGGGCCGGCCCGTCGAGATCTACCTCCCGCCACGGCACGTCCACCGTGTCGACCACCAGTTGGGCGGGCACCCCGTCGTCGTAGACGAACGCGGTCCGCAGGCTGGGGTGACGCGCGAGCAGCCCCGCCGCGGCGGCGCGCAGACGTTCGGCGTCGACCGCACCCTCGAGGTCGATGCGCAGTTGCGCGGTGTAGACGTCCATCGACTCCGCGGCCAGGGAAGCATGGAACAGCAATCCGGACTGCAGTGGAGACAGCGACCACACGTCCCGCAGTGCCGGGAAACGCTCCTCCCAGCGCTCGATCTGCTGCTGGTTCGCCGACACCAGCGGAACGTCGGACGGCGTCAGCCCGCCCGCATCCGGTCGTGATGCGTGCGCGGCAAGTCCGTCGAGGGCGCGGCGCCACAGATCCGCAAACGCCGCGACCTCGACCTCGCGGAGGACCCCGGTCGGAAAGACGAACGACGCCATCAGACGGGGTCCCTCGGGACTGTCGGAGACGACGGCGTTGACGTCGATCACGGATGCGACGGGCATGTCGGGATTCCGAGTGCCGCCGAGCGTGCTCTCCACCGGCAGCCAGTCCTCGGCTCCGTCCGTGGTGGTCACTCGACCGAGGTAGTTGAAACTCACTTGCGGAGCCGGGAATCGGCTGAGGGACTCCGACGTCTCATCGCCCCGGTAGCGCAATAGTCCGTAGCCGATCCCGTGATCCGGGATCGCGAGCAACTGCTCCTTGACGGCCTTGACCGCCTGCCCTGCCGCGACACCACCTGCCATGGCGTCGTCGACATCGATTCCGGCGAGATCCAACCGTGCCGGATACACGGTGGTGAACCAGCCGACTGTGCGGGACAGGTCCGCGCCGGCGACGACCTGCTCCTCGCGGCCGTGGCCTTCGAGGGTGATCAGTGCGTCCGACACGGGGGCGTCCCGTTCCCGTCGCCAGCTGATCAGTGCCAATGCGAGCGCGGCGAGCAACCCGTCGCCCACACTCCCGTGGAACGCGTCCGGAAGCGTGGTGAGCAGGGCACCGCTCGTCGCCGACGATACGTCGACCCTGACGGTGCCGACGGTCGCGTCGACGTCGATCGCGGGATCCAGTGGGCGCGAACCGATCAGCGGGTCCGGTCCGTCGAGGATCTTCTCCCACGAGGCCAGTTCGCCGGTCCGGTGCCGCACCGCGTCGGACAGGCCGTGCGACCACCGCCGCATCGACGTTCCGACCGCCGGCAGCGCGGGTGTGAGACCGGCCCGGAGTTGGCCGCACGCCGACGCGAGATCCGCGACGAGGATGCGCCACGAGACACCGTCGACCACGAGGTGGTGTACCACCACGAGCAGTCGCCCGGCGTCGCCTGGGACGTCGAACCAGACCACCCGCACCATGCGGGCCGCGGCGGGGTCCAAGTGGTCGGCCGCAGCATCGAGTTCCGTGGTCGCAAGAGCGGTGAAGCTGTCTCGCGCCACCGTGTCGACCGGCACCCGACGGACCAGTTCTTCCGCCGGCACCGCGCCCGCAGGCAGCACGTCCATGCCTTCCACGGACACACGCGCGCGGAGCATGTCGTGCCGGTCCAGTACCGCCTCGACGGCGCGAACGAGCACCGCGCGGGTCAGATCGGCGGGCGCCGCCAGCAACAGCGCCTGAGAGAACCGGTCGAGCCGTCCCCCGCTACGCTCGACCATCCAGCGCGCGACGGGTGTCAGCGGCAGGGGGCCGACGCCACCGCCCGGCAGCTCGTCGAGAGCGACTGCGCCCTCGCTGTCGAATCGCGCCGACCCGGCGAGGCCGGCGACGGTCCGGTGATCGAAGACGTCTCGGGGAGAGAGGATCACACCGGCGGCCCGTGCGCGGGCCACCAACTGTATCGACATGATGCTGTCGCCGCCCAGCGCGAAGAACGAATCGTCCACACCCACCGAGTCCAGTCCGAGCACCTCCTCGAACAGTCCGGCGAGAAGCTCCTCGGTCTCGGTTCGCGGCGGCCGACTCCCGTAACCCGCAAAGTCGGGGGCCGGAAGCGCTGCGCGGTCCAGCTTTCCGTGCACCGTCAGCGGAAGCGATTCGAGCATCACGAGCGCCGACGGCACCATGTACGACGCCAACCGGCCGCCGACGAAGTCGAGGACTGCCCTCGAATCGAGCGTCGCACCCGGTTCGGGCACCAGGTAACCGATCAACCGATCGCCGCCGCCGTCCCCGTTCCACACGCTCACGACCGCGTGGGCCACGGGGCCGTGGGCGAGCAACGCCGACTCGACCTCACCGAGTTCGATCCGGAAGCCCCGGATCTTCACCTGGGAATCGGTGCGCCCGAGGTACTCCAACTGACCGTCGGGAAGCCAGCGCGCCCGGTCGCCGGTGCGATACATCCGGCTTCCCGGCGGGCCGAAGGGATCGGCGACGAATCGTTCGGCGGTCAGCGGGAACCGCAGGCGGTACCCGCGTGCGAGGGCCGGGCCTGCGAGATACAACTCCCCTACGACACCGGCGGGCACCGGGTGCAGTCGCGAGTCCAGCACGACCTCGGCGAAACCGAGCGTGGGTGTGCCGATGGTGACCGGAACCCCCGGTACCAGTTCGTCGCTGATACTCGACACGACCGTCGACTCGGTCGGCCCGTAGGCGTCGAACATGCGACGGCCCGGCGCCCATCGTGCGACCAGTTCGGGCGGACACGCCTCGCCGCCCGTCACCACGCACTCGAGGGCAGTGAGACCATCGGGATCGACCGACGCGAGTGCTGCCGGGGTGATGAAACAGTGCGTGACCCGCTCGGATTCCAGTAACTGCGCCAATTCGGCACCGCCGTAGACGGACGGCGGTGCGATCACCATCGTGGCTGCCGCGCCGATCGCCAGCAGCAGTTCGAGAACGGACGCATCGAAGCTCGGCGATGCGAAGTGCAGCGTTCTGGATTCGGGCGTCGTGCCGAACGTCTCCCGCTCCTGGGTGGCGAAGGAGGCGAGGCCGCGGTGGGTGGTGACCACACCCTTGGGCCTGCCGGTCGACCCCGAGGTGTAGATGAGGTAGGCGGGATTGTCGATCCGGATCGTCGCTGTCCGCTCGCCATCGGTGACCGGCGACGACAGGTAGTGCGACAGCCGGTCCTCGAAGGCCGGGTCATCCAGCACCAGCCACGGCACCGCTTCCGGAAGCGCGCTGCGCTGCGCCGAGCCCGTCACACCCCACACGGCACCGGAGTCGGTGAGCATGAATTCGATCCGTGCGGCCGGATGGTCCGGATCCACCGGAAGGAACGCGGCCCCCGACTTTGCCACCGCCCAGACGGCCAGGACGGATTCGACGGACCGCGGCACACACAGTGCGACGACGGATTCCGGGCCGACACCGTGCTCGATCAACATGCGGGCCAACTGGTTCGACCGCCTGTCGAGGTCCCCGTAGCGCACGACACGCCCGTCGAGGACCAACGCCGGGGCGTCCGGATCGTTCGCGGCCGCCTCGGCCATCAGGTCCGGCAGTGTCCGTGCTTCTACCGCCGCACCGCCCGTCACCGGGGACAGTACGGCACGTTCCAGCGGTCCGAGAATGTCGATGTCTCCGACCCGGGCGCCGGGGTCGGCCGTGACCGCCTCGAGGATGTGCAGGAGCCGTTCCGCGAAGCCGAGCACCGTGTCCTCGTCGAAGAGATCGGTCGCGTAGCCCAGCCCGGCGGCAATGCCGGTCGGGTTGCCGTCGACGTCGACGGTCTCGGCCAGGGTCAACTGCAGATCGAAGTTGGTGGTGTCGATCTCGAGGTCGATGTTCCGGACCTGCAGTTCCGGCAATTCCAGTGTGGGGCGCTCGATGTCCTGGAACTCCAGCATCACTTGGAAGAGCGGCGCGTATGCCGTCACCCGGGACGGACTCAGCACTTCCACCACACGTTCGAACGGGACCTCCGCGTGGGTGAAGGCGCCGAGATCGGTTTCCCGAACACTGTCCAGGAACTCGGAGAAGGTGGCGCCTCCGTCGACGTGGGTGCGCAGGACGAGGGTGTTGACGAACATGCCCACCACGTTGTCGAGTTCGCGCTCGCCGCGACCGGCGATGGGCGTTCCGACGGCGATGTCGTCCGCACCGCTCACGCGTGCCAGCATGATCGCCAACGCGGCATGCAACGTCATGAACACCGTCGTGGTGTGTTGCCGCGCCAGCCTGACCACACCGGCATGAACCTCCGGCCCGATCACGAACTCGACGTGGCCGCCGCGAAGTGACCGCACGGTGGGGCGAGGGCGATCGGTGGGCAACTCCAGCACTTCGGGCAGGTCCGACAGCGTGGTGGTCCAGTAGGCCAGCTGTCGCGAAATGGGCGAATTCTCATCGGATTCCGATCCCAGCCAGTCGCGCTGCCACAGCGCGTAGTCGGCGTACTGCACCTCGAGCGGGGCCCAGTCCGGGGCCGACCCGTTCACCCGGGCCCCGTATGCGTCCATGACGTCGCGGGCCAACGGTGCCATCGAGAAACCGTCGGCCGCGATGTGATGCACCACCACCGCGAGCACGTGCACGTCCTCGGCGAGGCTGAACAATCGCGAACGCAACGGCACCTGCGTCGTCACGTCGAATCCTGCGGACAGCACTTTCCGCGACTGTTCACGGAACTCGGCTTCCCCCGACAGCGCGACCGGTACGAGGTCGGGCACCGCGCTCGCAGCGGGCAGGATCACCTGGCGCGGCCCGTTCTCGGTGAGTGGGAAGAGGGTGCGTACAGCCTCGTGCCGTTCGATGACGTCGGCAACCGCCGCCTGGAGCGCATGCAGGTCGAGCCGGCCCTCGAGCCGGAGCGCGAACGCGACGTTGTATGCGGACGAGGAGGTGTCGAACTGGTTGATGAACCACATCCGCTGCTGGGCCGGCGACACGGGGACTTCCGCGGTACCTTCCCTCGGCTTGAGCGGTGGCCGGGCCTCCAGCCCTTCCTGCGACGCCGCCAGCGCCGCCAGACCGGCCACGGTGGGGGCGTCGAACACGTCGCGAATGCCGATCCTGTCTCCGACGGCCGCATTGATCCGCGCGACCAACCTGGTGGCGATCAGGGAGTTTCCGCCGAGCGCGAAGAAGTTGTCGTTCACGCCCGCCCTCGGGAGACCGAGCAGGTCTGCGCACACGGCGGCCACTATCTCCTCGATCGGGGTCCGGGGTGCGACGAAACCCACAGTTGCGCTGCCGAAATCCGGTTCGGGCAGGGCCTTGCGGTCGAGTTTGCCGTTCACCGTCACCGGCAACTCCGCCAGCACCACCACCACCGACGGCACCATGAACCCCGGCAACACCCCCGTGGCCGACTCCCGCACCGCCCGCTCGTCCACCACCGCACCCGCCACCGGCACCACATACCCCGCCAGATAATCACCCGACGACCCGTCCCCGCGCAGCACCACCACCGCCTGCGCCACCTCCTCCCGGCGCAACAACACCGCCTCGATCTCCCCCAACTCGACCCGCTGACCCCGCAACTTCACCTGAAAATCCGTACGCCCCAGATACTCCAACTCCCCACCCGGCAACCACCGAACCCGGTCCCCCGACCGATACAACCGCGAACCCACACCGAACGGATTCGCCACGAACCGATCCGCCGTCAAATCCGGCCGACCCTGATACCCCCGCGCCAACTGCACCCCACCGAGATACAACTCCCCCGCCACCCCCACCGGCACCGGCCGCAGACGGGAATCGAGCACCAACGTCTGCGTATTCCACACCGGCACCCCGATCGGCACCACCGCCCGATCCGCCTCGGTGACCTCGTGGAACGTCACATCCACCGCAGCCTCCGTCGGACCGTACAAGTTGTGCAGCTCCGCCTCGCTCACCCCGCGCAGACGTGCCGCCGTTGCCGACGGCAACGCCTCACCCGAGGCGAACACCCGGCGCAGCGCACCGCACCCCTCCACATTCGCCCCCGCCAGAAACACCTCGAGCATCGACGGCACGAAATGCACAGTGGTGACCGACTCCTCGCGGATCACCCGCTCGAGATACGCCGGATCGCGGTGCCCGTCCGGCTCCGCGATCACCAACCGCGCACCGACGATCAACGGCCAGAACAACTCCCACACCGACACATCGAACGTCACCGGCGTCTTCTGCAACACCACATCATCCGACGACAACCCATACCGATCCTGCATCCACACCAACCGATTCACGATGCCCTCGTGCGGCACCGCCACCCCCTTCGGCCGACCCGTCGACCCCGACGTGAACATCACATACGCCGGATGAGCAGGACGCAACGGCGCACGCCGCTCCCCATCCCGCACCGGATCCGCCGAGAAGGCCGACACATCGACAGTGTCGAGTTCCACGATCGGGACCTCCGCAGGCACCACCACCCGACCCGAGGACATCGTCAACACCAGCACCGGATCCGCAATCCCCACCACATACCCCACCCGCTCGACAGGCAGATCCGGATCTATCGGCACATACGCCCCACCCGCCTTCACCACCGCATACAACCCCACCAACATCTCCACCGAACGACGCACCGCCACACCCACCGACGACTCCGGACCCACCCCGGCCGCGATCAGGAACCGCGCCAACCGATTCACCCGCGCATCGAACTCCGCGTACGACAACACCACATCACCACACACCACCGCGACCGCGTCCGGAGTCCGCCCCACCTGCGCGCCGAGCAGGTCCACGAGAGTGGTGTACGGCACCGGGTGACCCGTCACATTCCACGAACCCACCACCAACACCCGCTCACCCGGCCCCAGAACCTCCACATCACCGACCGGCGCATCCGGATCCGCAACCACACCCGCCAGAATCCGGAGGAACCGTTCCCCGAATCCCGTGACCGTCTCCGGATCGAACACGTCCGACGCGAACGTGAACGACGCGTCGATGCCTGCTGCCGTCCCGGACGCGTCGTAGCGCTCCGCGAGCGTCAACTGCAGATCGAACTTGGACACACCGGGTTCGACGTCGAGGATCTCCACCGACAGTCCCGGCAGGTCGAGGTGCGCCGGGGCGGTGTTCTGGAACTCCAGCAGAACCTGGAACAGCGGTGAATACGCGGTCGAGCGGGTCGGCGCGACCGCGTCCACCACGCTCTCGAACGGCACCTCGGCATGGCCGAACGCCGCCAGATCCGCCTCCCGCGCCCGCGACAGCACCTCGGCGAACGGTGCGGCGGGGTCGACGGTCGTCCGCAAGACCAGGGTGTTGACGAGCATCCCCACCACGTCGTCGAGGGCTTCCTCGCCGCGCCCGGCGATCGGCGTTCCGATCGCGATGTCTCCGGAACCACTCAGCCGCGCCGCCAGCAGGGCCAGCACCGCGTGCATCACCATGAACATCGTGGAATTGTGTTGCCGCGCGAGGAGGATAAGCTCCCGATGCCGTTCCGCCGACACCGAGAACCGGACGATCCCACCCTGGAGTGCTCTGTCCGCGGGCCTCGGCCGGTCCAATGGAAGATCCGTGGCGTCGGGGAGCCCGGACAGCGTCTGCTTCCAGTACTTCAACTGCGCCGACATCACGCTGTCGGGATCGTCGTCACTGCCGAGGGCCGCCCGCTGCCACAGGCTGTAGTCGGCGTACTGCACCGGGAGTGGCTGCCAGGCCGGCGCCTGCTGCTGTACCCGCGCCGAGTACGCCACCATCAGGTCATGGGCGAGCGGGGCCAGCGACGCTCCGTCCGCCGCAATGTGGTGCACCACCAGCATCAGGACGTGCTCGTCGTGGCCGGTCCGGAACAGGGCACCACGCACGGGCACCTCGGTGCTCACGTCGAAACCGCGAGCAGTCGACTCGGCGATTCGCGCGCGCGCCGCGTCCTCGTCGTCGCAGACCGTCGGCACCAGATCCGGAAGCACCTCCCCCGGCGGCAGGATCACTTGATGCGGTCCGTCCACCGACGCCGGATACACCGTGCGCAGCGATTCTTGTCGTTCGAGGACGTCCGCCACC
The DNA here is from genome assembly GCF_026810085.1 of Rhodococcus sp. JS3073. NCBI lineage: Bacteria > Bacillati > Actinomycetota > Actinomycetes > Mycobacteriales > Nocardiaceae > Rhodococcus > Rhodococcus sp. JS3073. The sequence goes on from NZ_CP113951.1 coordinate 2,454,555, forward strand.
GTCGCCCGGAGCGCCTCCACGTCGAGAGTTCCGGACAGGCGCAGCGCCATCGGAATGTTGTAGGCAGGCGACGAGGTGTCGTACTGATTGACGAACCACATACGTTGCTGGGCAAGCGAAAGCGGGATCCGGTCGGGACGTGTCTGCGCCACCAGGTCCGGGCGGTCGAGACGCCTCGCGTGAGTACCCTCGATGCGGTCCGCCAACGCCTCCACCGTCGGTGCCTCGAACAAGGTCCGCACCACGAGGTCGACGCCGAGTGCGGCGTTGACCCGCGCGACCACTTTCGTCGCGACCAGTGAGTTTCCGCCGAGGTCGAAGAAGCTGTCGTCGAGCCCGATGCGCTCCACGCCCAGCACGTCGGCGAACACTCGCGCCACGGCCCGCTCCACCGGAGTGGCGGGAGCACGGAACTCGGTGGACGTGGAGAGGAATTCCGGCGCCGGCAATGCCGCACGATCGAGCTTCCCCACCGGTGTCATCGGGATCTCGTCCAGTACCACGATCGCCGCAGGCACCATGTACGTCGGCAATTGTTCTGCGGCATAGTCGATCAACTCGTCAGTCGCGAGCTGGTGCCCGGCTGCCGGCAGCACGTACGACACGAGCACCGTGTCGCCGGACGGTGCCGTTCGCGGCATCGTCACCGCGGTCCGCACGCGCGGATGGGCGTGGAGGACGGAGTCGATCTCGCCGAGCTCGATACGGAAGCCGCGTATCTTCACCTGGAAATCGCTGCGGCCCAGGTACTCCAGTGTGCGGTCGGTACGCCACCGCACCACGTCCCCGGTTCGATACATCCGCTCACCGGGGCCGCCGAAGGGGTTGGCCACGAACCGTTCCGCCGTCAGCGCTGATTTTCCGTGATACCCGCGAGCGAGGGCGTCGCCCGCGACGTACAGCTCCCCGGCCACACCGGCCGGCACCGGCATCAACCGCGCATCGAGGACGACCTCGTGGAATCCGCGGAGCGGGTCGCCCACCGTGATGGCCCCGGCCGGTGACATCGGTGCACTGATGTTGGACATGACGGTGGCCTCGCTGGGCCCGTACGCGTTGAACAATCTGCGATCGGGCGCCCACCGCTTCACCAGTTCCGGCGGGCACGCCTCGCCGCCGAACACCACGTCCCGAAAGTCGGAGAGTCCGTCCGGTTCGACCGTTCCGAGCGCGGCAGTGGTGACGAATCCGTGAGTGACCCGCTCCGACTTCAGGAGCTGGGACAACTCGGTTCCGCCGTAGATCGTGGGCGGCACGATCACCATGGTGGCCGCCGCGGCGAACACGTGCAGGTACTCGGAGACGGACGCGTCGAAACTCGGTGTGGAGAAGTGCAGAATCCGTGATTCCTGCGTCGCTCCGAATCGTGAGCGCTGCTCGGCCGCGAAGTTGTCCAGGCCACCGTGCGTGACCACGACGCCTTTGGGCCGGCCCGTGGAACCGGACGTGTAGATCACGTAGGACGGGTTCTCCACGCGGAGCGGCCGCGCCCGCTCGGCATCGGTCACGACGGACACGGGCTGCCTCGCGCAGAGGGTCCGGAATTCTTCGTCGTCGAGCACCAGCCACGGAACCGCGTCCGGTAGCCGGGAACGGACGGCGGACACTGTCACGCCCAGGGCGGCGCCCGAATCGTCGAGCATGTGCTCGATCCGTTCGGCCGGGTAGTTCGGGTCCACCGGCACGTAGGCCGCACCCGACTTGGCCACCGCCAGCATCGACACCACCGACTCGATCGAGCGAGTCATGCCCAGTGCCACGAGGTTCTCCGGCCCGATGCCCCGTTCGGCGAGGACGTGTGCCAGCTGGTTCGAGCGCTCGTCCACTTCGCGGTACGTCACCTCGACACCGCGATACGAGAGCGCCACACCGGTGGGATTGGCTCGTGCCGCCGCTGAGAACAGTTCGGGCAGTGTGCGACCCGCTCGCCCCGGCACGCCGGAGACCGGAACGAGGGTGGCCCGTTCGGTATGGGACAGGATGTCGATGTCGCCGACGGCGAGCCCGGGGTCGCCGGTGACCGACTCCAGAATTCGGCGGAGCCGTTCGCCGAGGCGACGTACGGAGTCGGGGTCGAACAGGTCGGTCGCGAACCCGAGAGTCGTGGTGACGCCGGACGGGTTGCCGTCGGCGTCGAAGGTCTCGGCCGCGGTCACCCGTAGGTCGAGTCGGCCGATCCCGGGCGTCTCCGCCGCATCCCGGCACTCGAGCAGGACCTGGACGATCGGCGAGTACGCGGGCGAATCACCTATGGCGAGCGTCCGGGCCACCTGTTCGAAAGAAACGTCGCCGTGCTCGAACGCCTCCCGGTCGACGTCGCGGACGTGGCCGAGGAGATGCGCGAAGGACGTGCCCGGTTCGACGCGGGTACGGAGAACCACGAGGTCCCGGCCGTGGTCCACCGTGGTCGTGGTTCCGATCGCCACATCCGAGGCACCCGACAGCCGGCTCAGCAGAACGGTGAAGGCTGCGTGCAGAACCGCGAACGTGGTGGTGTCGTGTTCCCGCGCGAGTGCCGCCACTGCGGCATGTGTCTCTGCGCCGATCGGAACGTCGACGCGATCTTCCCGCCCGGATTGTGCGACGGGCCGGGGCCGATCGGACGGCAGGTTCAGCACTTCGGGCATCCCCGACAGGCGATCCGTCCAGTACTCGAGGTGATGCGCCTCGAGGCGCCGTCGCTCACCGTCGCGGGCCGTGTCCTCGTGGATCGTCGCGACCCGGGCCTGCGGGTCGGCCGAGATGAACTCTTCCAGCAGTGCGACGAAGTGCCGGTGATGCAGGCGCAGTGCAGGATCCTCGTATCGGTTCGGGTTGGCCCGGAAATCGACGAAGATGTCGGCCGGCGTCCCGCTCGGGTACACGTTGACCAGGAGGTCTTCCACCGGACCCGACGTGACGATGTGGTATTCGCCGACCAGTGGGCCCAGCTGCACGTTCTGGTGGAACAGCATGACGTTGACCATGGGTCCGTGGAGTTCGGCGCCACCGCCCGTGCCCGCGTCGCGGCGGATGTCCTCGATACTGCACCGCTGATGCCGCAACGCGCCCATCAGCTCTCGCCGGACCCGCGACACGAGGTCCGCGACCGTCTCGTCCTCGTCGACCGTGATCGGCAACGGTGCGACACTGACCATCATGCCGCCGGAGTTGCGTAGCACCGACGTGGTCCGGCCGGACATCGGAACATTCACGAGGACTTCGGTTTTCGCCGTGATCCGCGACAGGTAGCAGGCGAAGGCGGCGATGATCGTGACGGCCGCGGTGGCATTTGCCTGACTGTCGGCGCTGTTGATACCGGACACGGCCGCCTCGGACAGCAGGGCACTCTCGACCTTGCTCCTGGCGAGCGCGGGCGCGGGCGCGTCGGCCAGGGTCGATCCGTCGACTGCCTCGACTCGTTTCGCCCAGTACTCCCGATCCGCCACGAAGCGGTCGGACGACCGGTAGCGGGCGTCGACGTCGTACAGCTCACGCAGGGTCGCGGCGCGATTCGGATCCGGTTCGCGACCGGCCACCGCGGCCGAGTACCGGTGCGCGATGCGATTGATCAGCGTCATGGCGCCGTATCCGTCGAGCGCGACGTGGTGAATGCGGCTGTACCACAGGTAGTGCGACTCTCCCACGCACAGGATCGAGGTCTCGAACAGTCGATCCGTGTCGAGATCTAGTGGGGCCTGGTAGTCCCGGTCCATCCACGCGTGGGCTGCAGCGACCGGATCGTCCTCACCGCGAAAGTCGATGAAGGCGATGGACGTATCGGTGGCGTGGTCGACGTACTGCATCGGTCGGCCGTCGACCTCGACGACCTTGAGGAACGGCGACTGGAACTCGCGGGCCACCGCGATGGTCTCCCGTCGCAGCAGGTCGATGTCGAGGTCGCCGCGCAGTTCCACGTAGTGCGCTACCGAGATCGGCACCGCGGGATCGAGTTGCTGGGCGAACCAGGTGGCACGCTGTGCCGCGGACAGCGGGAACGGCTCCCCTTCGGAATCGTGTGTGGCCGGCTTCCGCGTGTCGACGGGCTTCACGGCGGTTCCTCCCCATAAGGTATCCCCGACCGCTCACAGCGTGTCCGCGTCCGAATCCTGGCTCGCGAATGCGGGAGGCGGTAGCTTTTCCCCGCCCCCCAGAAAACTCGTTCGCCGTCCACAGGGCGCACAGACCCCATCGTTGCACAGCGGCGCGGCTCTGTTCAGCGGATTCGGTCGTCGCGGCGCGGGGTGCGACCGGCTTCGAGATACCTCGACAGCACCGGCCCGATGACGGCGAGGGACTGTGGCTCGATCATGTCGTTGTGTCCGCAGTCCACCCGGTGCTCCACGATTCGACCGGTCACCAGCGGTCTCCACTCGTCCGCCGACCGGGCGCGCGTGGTGCCGTCGTCGTCGCCGGTCGCGGGGAAGATCAGCAGCTCGCCATCGTAAACCTGCGGCTCGAACCGGTGGACCAGTTTTCGTGAATTCTCGTATCCGCCGTTGATTCGCTCGAGGTGTTCTCCGCGCAGTCCGGAGTCACTGCCCCACGATTCGTTGAGGAGTTCCGCCGCGCGTTCGTACGTGAGGTCGCCGTCGGTCGCGACGACGAGCCCCAGTCCGCGGAGCAGATCCCGCATGTCGAGCTTCCCGAACAGCGAATCCTCTCCGTTGTCGGGATAGCTGTCCATGACCGCGAGGGTGGCGACCTCCTCACCGGCATTCTGGAGTTCGACGGCCATCGCGTGGGCGATGACCCCGCCCAGCGACCAGCCGAGGAGGTCGTACGGCCCCTCCGGCTGGATGGCCTTCATCTCCTCGACGTACCGGTGCGCAAGTTGTTCGATCGACTGGTAGTCGCCGTCCCCGCTGATCGTGGGCAATTGGAGTCCGTACACCCGGCGGTCGGCGGGCAGATACCGGATGAGGCCCGCGTACCCCCAGGAGAGCCCGATTCCCGGGTGGACACAGAACAGCGGCCGTCCGGTGCCCTCGGTGCGCAGCGGAATCACCACCCCGAGTGCCTCCATGACACCGCCCTCCGCCGACGGCAGTGCGATCCTGCCTGCGAGGCCGGACGGGGTGGGATCGAGGAACATCCATTGCAGCGGGATCTTCCGGTCGAGTCTCTCCTGCAGGGCGGCGATCACCTTCGTGGCGAGCAGGGAGTTGCCGCTCCGCTCGAAGAAGTTGTCGTCCGCCCCCACCCGGTCGAGCCCGAGGACGTCGGCGAAGACGTCCACGACCGCCGCCTCCAGGTCGTTCGCGGGCAACCGGAAGCGGGCGCCCGACAGGAACTCGGGTGCGGGCAGTGCGGCGCGATCCAGCTTGCCCACCGGCGTCAGCGGAATCTGTTCGAGCACGACGATCGCGGCGGGCACCATGTGGGCGGGCAACCGCTCCCCGACGAGACGGGTGAGTTCCGCGGTGTCGACGTCCGCGCCGCCGATCGGACGGACATACGAGACGAGCAGCGGTTCCCCCGCAGGCCCGGCACGGCCGACCGTGACGGCGAACCCGACGTCGGGATGGGTGGTGAGTGCCGCGTCGATCTCGCCGGGTTCGATGCGGAACCCGCGGATCTTCACCTGGAAGTCGGTGCGCCCGACGTACTCGAGGGTGCCGTCCCGGCGCCACCGCACCACGTCTCCTGTGCGGTACATCCGCTCGCCCGGGACACCCCAGGGCGCGGCCACGAAGCGGGAGGCCGTCAGACCGGGCCGACGGTGATACCCGGCCGCCAGGGCGCGTCCCGACACGTACAGCTCACCGACCACACCGACCGGCACCGGGCGGAGCCGCGGATCCAGCACGACCTCCGAGACGCCGCGGGTGGGTGCGCCGAGCGTGATCGGGTCGCCCGGCACCAGCACGTCGCTGATGTTCGACATGATCGTGGTCTCGGTCGGCCCGTACGCGTTGAACATCCGGCGGCCGGGCGCCCACCGGGCGACGAGTTCGGGTGGACAGGCCTCACCGGCCACGACCAGCGTCCGCAGCGACTCGAAGCCGAGGGGGTCCATCGACGCCAGCGCGGTCGGGGTGACGAATCCGTGGGACACGCGCTCGTCGCTCAGCAGTCCGGCCAGTTCGGTGCCGCCGTAGATCGTCGGCGGAGCGATCACCAGCGTCGCACCCGCACAGAATGCCATCACGAGTTCGAACACGGACGCGTCGAAACTCGGCGACGCGAAGTGCAGCACCCGGGAGCCGGGGGTAACGGCGAGACGGTCGCGCTCCTCCGCGGCGAGGTTCGCCAGGCCACGGTGCGTGACGGCCACTCCCTTGGGGATACCCGTGGATCCGGACGTGTAGATGAGGTACGCGGGATGTGATTCGTGCAGCGGTGCCGTCCGGTCCCCGTCGGTGACGGGGGCGGGCGACTGCACCCGGATCCGCTCCTCGTCTTCGGCGTCGTCGAGCACGATCCAGTTCACGGTGTCGGGCAGCCGATCTCGGGGTGCCCGGAGGGTCACCCCGGACACGGCACCGGAGTCGGTGAGCATGTGCTCGATGCGGTCGAGTGGATACCCGGGGTCGACCGGCAGGAACGCGGCGCCCGTTCGAGCGACGGCCCACACCGACAGCACCGATTCGATCGAGCGCGGCAGGCTCAGAGCGACGGTGGTTCCCGGACCCGCACCGTGCTCGATCAGCCGGCGCGCCAGCCGGTTCGACGCCTCGTCGAGTTCGCGGTAGCTGATCGTCCTGCCCCGGTAGGACACCGCGTCGGCGCCCCGGTCTCGATCGACCGCGGCCGACAGCAGTTCCGGCAGAAGGACATTCGGGGCGTCGGGTGCTCCGTGCGCCGGGGTGAGCGCCGCGACTTCGTCGCTGCCGAGGATCTCGATGTCGCCGACCGGAATGACGGGTTCCGCGGTGACCGTGTCGAGGATGCGCACGAACCGTTCCGCGAAACCCCGCACCGTGTCGGCGTCGAACAGGTCGGTCGCGTAGTCGATCGCACCCACCATGCCCGCGGGCGTGCCGTCCGCGGCGAACCGCTCGTCGAGGATCACCTCGAGGTCCACCTTCACGACGTCGAGGTCGGGATCGAGCCCCTCGACGCTCAGCCCCGGCAACCGCAGCGTGGGAGTCTCGGTGTTCTGGAATTCGAGGGACACCTGGAAGAGCGGCGAATGGGCGGTCGACCGCACCGGTCCGACGGCGTCCACCACCCGTTCGAAGGGCACGTCGGCGTGCGCGAAGGCGCCGAGATCGGCATCGCGCACCCGCGTGAGCAGGTCACGGAACGGCTGTCCCGCCTCGACGGGGGTGCGCAGGGCCAGCGTGCCGACGAACATTCCGACGAGGTCGTCGAGCGCCGCCTCACCGCGGCCCGCGATCGGGGTCCCGATCGCCACGTCCCCCGTGCCGCCGAGCCGCCCGAGCAGGACCGCGAGTGCGGCGTGCACGATCATGAACTCGGTGGACCGGTGCTCTCGCGCCGCCGTCCGGATCCGCTCGTGGAGGCCGGGGGCGATCGCGAAGCGCACCCGGTCGCCGTGGAACGACTGTTGTGCGGGACGCCGACGGTCGGCAGGCAGTTCGAGGAGTTCGGGCAGCCCGGCCAGCGCCGACTCCCAGTAGGCCAGTTGCCGCGAGAGCAGCGACCCGGGATCGTCCTCCGAACCCAGCAGCCCGCGTTGCCACAGTGTGTAGTCGGCGTACTGGACCGGCAGCGGCGTCCATGCGGGAGCGCGACCGTGGACGCGGGACTCGTACGCGATCATCACGTCCCGCACCAGCGGTGCCATCGAGAAACCGTCGGCCGAGATGTGGTGGACCACGACGGCGAGCACGTGGTCCGTCGGGTCCAGGGAGAACAGGGCGACGCGCAGCGGTACGGCGGCGGCGACGTCGAAGCCGGCCGACACCAGCCGGGTGAGCTCCTCCCGGAGGCGACTTTCGTCTGCGACCGCGATCGGCCCGAGCGTCGGCGCTTGTTCCGATCGGCCACAGCCCTGGTGGCCGGTGGGCGCGAGGATCTCCTGGACGGGTTCGCCGTCGCGGAGCGGGAAGCGGGTGCGCAACGACTCGTGCCGGGTCACGACGTCCGTGACCGCGGCGGTCAGCGCATCCACGTCGAGGTCGCCGGTGAGCCGCACCACCATCGGGATGTTGTAGGCGGGCGAACTCGTGTCGAACTGGTTGATGAACCACATGCGTTGCTGGGCGTACGACAGCGGGATGCGGTCCGGGCGGTCCCCGGCGGTGAGGGCGGGACGGCCGGACGGACCCGCCCCCGCGTGCTCGATGCGCGCGGCCAACGCCTGGGCCGTGGGCGCCTCGAACAGCGCCCGCACCCCGATGTCGGTGTCGAGTGCGGCACGCAGGCGGGCCACCGCGCGGGTCGCGCTCAGTGAGTTGCCGCCGAGGTCGAAGAATCCCGCATCCGCACTCACCCGGTCGAGCCCGAGGACCTCCGCGAAGACTTCGGCCACCGTCGCCTCGACCGGATCGGCGGGTGCCCGGTATTCGCGCGCGCCGACGTCGAATTCGGGTGCGGGCAGGGCTTTGCGGTCGAACTTGCGGACGGCGTTCAGCGGGATCTCGTCCAGCACCGTGATCGACGACGGAACCATGTGGGCGGGCAGTCTGCCCGCGAGGCGGCGGGTGATCGTCTCGGTGTCGAGGGCTCGCTCGGGTGCGGGCACGACATAGGACGCGAGGAGTGTGTCCCCGGCCGGGCCGCGGTAGGCGACCGTGACCGCGAACCGGACGTCGGGGTCCGCCATGAGGGTGGTGTCGATCTCGCCGAGTTCGATGCGGAACCCGCGCACCTTCACCTGGAAGTCGCTGCGGCCCAGGTACTCGATGGTGCGCTCGGGGGTCCAGCGCACGATGTCGCCGGTGCGGTACATCCGTTGCCCTGGCTCGGCGGGGTCGGCGACGAACCGTTCCGCCGTCAGCCCGGGGCGCCGGTGGTAGCCGCGCGCCAGTCCCGCACCGGCGAGGTACAACTCCCCCGGAACCCCCGCCGGAACGGGCTGCAGCCGGGAATCGAGCACCAACTCCGTGACACCGCGGATCGGTCCACCGATGGTGATGCGCTCCCCCGGGGTCAGGGGATCGCTGATGTTGGACATGACTGTGGTCTCGGTCGGCCCGTACGCGTTGTACAACCGGCGCCCCGGCGCCCACCGGGACACGAGTTCGGGTGGGCAGGCCTCGCCGCCGACCGCGACGTCGGTGAACTGATCCAGCCCCGCCGGGTCGAGGGACGCGAGCGCCGCCGTGGTGACGAACGCGTGCGTGACGTGCCGGTCGCGGATCAGCTGGGCGAGTTCGTCGCCGCCGAAGACGGTGGTCGGCGCGATCACCATCGTCGCCGCCGCGCCGAACGCCTGCAGATACTCGAATACGGATCCGTCGAAACTCGGTGTCGAGAAGTGCAGCGTCCGGGACCCGGGATCCGCCCCGAAGCGGGCGAGTTGATCTCGGGCGAAATTGTCGAGACCGCGGTGCGTCACGGTCACGCCCTTCGGCCTGCCGGTGGACCCGGACGTGTAGACGAGGTAGGCGGCCGTGTCGAGGGTGACCGGTGCCGTGCGGTCGCCGTCGCCGACCGGTGCCGCGGATGCGGCCGCGCACTCGGCGGCGAACGCGGGGTCGTCGAGGACCAGCCAGCCGATGCTTTCGGGCAGGCGGGCGCGATGCTCGGACGTCGTCAGCCCGAGTGCGCACTCCGAATCGGTGAGCATGTGCGCGATGCGCTCGCCCGGATAGTTCGGGTCGACGGGCACGAACACGGCCCCGGTCCTGGCCACCGCCCAGACGCACAGCACCGACTCGATCGACCGTGGGATACCCACGGCCACCGACGTTTCCGGTCCGAGTCCGCGGGCGATCAGAGCACGGGCGAGCCGATTGGACCGCTCGTCCAGCTCCCGGTACGACACCTCGACGTCGCCGGACGACAGGGCGACCGCATCGGGGTCGACCGCGGCGGCGTCCGTGAAGATCTGCGGGAGCGTGCGGACGGAGCCGGCGGGACCACCGCGGACCGGTACCAGTTCTGCGCGTTCCCGCTCGGTGAGCAGTGACAGCCGGGCCAGCGGAACGTCGGGTCCGGCGCAGGCGTCGAGCACCCGCACCACCCGCTCGGCGATGTCCTCGATCGCGCCGGGGGCGAACAGGTCGGGCACGTACTCGAACTTCAGGTGCAGGCTCGCCGCCGCCGACGCGACGAGGCTCAGCGGGTAGTGGGCGGCGTCGCGGGCATCCACGCCGGTCACGCGGAGCCCGGCGATGTCGGTGTCTTCCGACAGCCCGGCCCGGTCCACCGGGTACGACTCGAACACGGTGAGGGTGTCGAACCCGACGCCGGGACCCGCGGCGTCCTGGATCTCGGCGAGACCCGTGTAGTGGTGATCGAGCATCGCCGCCTGCTCGGCCTGCACCCGCTCCAGCAACGCGCCGAGCGTCTCCTCCGGGCGCAGCGTGACGCGCACCGGAACGGTGTTGATGAACAGCCCGACCATCGTCTCGATGCCGGAGAGTTCCGGCGGCCGGCCGGAAACGGTGGCGCCGAACACGACGTCGTCGCGTCCGGTGAGCATCCCCAGCACGATGCCCCATGCCGTCTGCAGAATGCTGTTGAGGGTGAGCCCGCGAGCGCGCGCGGATTCGCGCAGCCGGTCGGTCCGGTCCTCGTCGAGGTCGAACACCCACTCCCGCGACACGGTCGACAGCTGCCGAGCCCGGTCGGCGGGCACCAGCAGCGTCGGTTCCTCGACCCCCGCGAGGGCGTCCGCCCAGGCCCGCGCGGCCAGGTCGGTGTCGCGCCCCTTCATCCACGCCAGGTAGTCGCGGTAGTCCCGTACCCGGGGCAGCGGCGCGGGGTCGGCATTCGTGGCGTACAGCGTGAGCAGTTCCCGGATCATCAGCGGCATCGACCAGCCGTCGAGCAGGATGTGGTGGTTCGTCGACACCAGTCGCCGGCGTCCGCCGGGCGTCCGCACCAGCAGGAACCGGATCAGTGGTGCGGTGGCCATGTCGAAGGGGGTGGTCCGGTCGGCGGCCAGTAGTCGCTCGATCTCGGCGGCCGCCGCGTCCTGGCCCAGTCCGCTCAGGTCGATTTCCCGCCAGGGCACGGCAACCCGGCCCGAGACGACCTGCACGGCCCCGCCCTCGGAGTCGTGACAGAACGCGCTGCGCAGGTTCGGGTGACGGTCGAGGAGCGCGGCTGCGGCCCGGCGCAGTCGAGCCGCATCGACGTCGCCGCCGAGGTCGAGAATCAGCTGGACGAGGTAGGCGTCCACCGATTCGTCGGCCAGTTCGGCGTGGAACAGCATGCCCGCCTGCAGCGGTGACAGCGGCCAGACGTCGGTCATCGCCGGATAGCGGCGCACGAGGTCGTCGATCGCGCTCTGGCCGAGCCGGACGAGGTTCAGGTCGGACGGGGTGAATCCGCCGCCACCGGACCTGGCGTGCGCGGTGATGGCCTCGAGCGCGCCGACCCACAGGCTCGCGAGTTCGCCGACGTCGTCGGCCGCGATCACCCCGACGGGGAACGACCACGTGGCGGTCAGGGCGGGACCTGCGGCGGTGTCGGTGGTCCTGGCGTTCACGTCGACGACGGCCGCCGCGGGCAGCCCGGAATGCGCGGCGGCGGCGAGGCCCGCGTCGGCGACCGGCGTCCAGGCGCCGTCCGGCGCGGAACCCGAACCGAGCCTGCCGAGGTAGTTGAAGCTCACCTGCGCGCCCGGCAGGGCCGCGAGCACGGGAGCCGTCTCGGGGGCGAGGTACCGGAGCAGCCCGAACCCGATGCCGTGGTCGGGGATCGACTGCAACCGCTCCTTCACCGCCTTGACCGCGGCACCGGCGGCGGGGCCGGCCGCGAACGCGTCGTCGACGTCCACGCCGCTCAGGTCGAGGCCCACCGGGAAGATCGTGGTGAACCAGCCGACGGTGCGGGCGAGATCGGCGCCCGGAACCACCTGCTCCTCACGACCGTGCCCCTCGAGATTCACCAGCGCGCCGGACGACTCGATCCCCCGCGCCCGGCGCCAGCGCACCAGCGCCAACGCCAGCGCCGTCAGCAGTCCGTCTCCGACACTCCCGTGGAAGGCCTGTGGCAGCGTCGTCAGCAGCGCCTCGGTCACCTCGACGGGGATCCGGACCTCGACGTCGGCGGTCTGGACGTCGGTGGCGGTGAGGGGCCGCGACCCGAGCGGCGGGTCCGGGGTGTCGAGCATCCGCCGCCACAGGTCGAGTTCGGCTGTGTGAGAGGGTTCCTGCGCCACGTCCGTGAGGGCGTGCGCCCACCGGCGCATCGACGTGCCGGTGCCGGGCAGGGCGGGCGACTCACCCGCCAGCACCTGAGCGCACGCGAGGGCGAGGTCGGGGACGAGGATGCGCCACGACACCCCGTCGACCACCACGTGATGGGCGACGATCAGCAGCCGTCCCGCGGCGGCCGGTGTCGCGTTGCTCGCGAACCACACCGCCTGCACCATCACACCCGACTCCGGGTCGAGCCGGCTCGCGGCGGCGCCCAGTTCGCGGGACGCGGCCTCGGTGAACGAGTCCACGGCGTCGAGCGGCACCGTGCGCAGCACCGCTGTCGCCCGCACCCAGCCGGGCGGCGCGACCGCCATCGCCGCGCCGCGCTCGGCCCGGTCGCTGCGGTACAGCCGGGCGCGCAGCATGTCGTGCCGGTCCAGGACGGCCTGCATCGCCGCCGTCAGCGTGTCTTCGTCCAGTGCGGCGGGAGTCGTGAACAGCGCGGCCTGGGAATACCGCCGGAAATCGCCGTCCCTGCCCAGCATCCAGTGCACGATCGGGGTCAGGGGGAATTCGCCGACGCCGCCGCCGGGCAGTTCCTCCAACGTGACCGTCTGCTCGCCCGCGGTCGCGACCTCAGCGAGTGCGGCAACCGTTCTGCGTTCGAACACGTCCCGCGGGGTGATCACCACCCCGGACGCCTTCGCCCGCGTGACGAGCTGAATCGACATGATGGAGTCGCCGCCCACCGCGAAGAACGAGTCGTCGACTCCCACCGAGTCGAGGCCGAGCACCTCGGCGAACAGGCCGGCGAGGATCCGCTCCGTCTCCGTCGCCGGTGCGCGGCCGAGCGACACCTGCCGTCCGAAGTCCGGTTCGGGCAGCGCTCGGCGGTCGAGTTTGCCGTTCACGGTGAGGGGCAGGGCGTCGAGTACCACCACGGCCGCGGGCACCATGTGCGCCGCCAGGCGGCCGGCGACCGTGTCGACGATTCCGGCCGGGTCCAGCACCCGGCCCGCCTCGGGCACCACGTAGCCCACCAGTCGCTCGCGCCGCGCCAGCACCACCGACTGCGCCACGCCTTCGCAGGCGAGGAGCGCCGACTCCACCTCACCGAGCTCGATGCGGAACCCCCTGACCTGAACCTGGAAGTCGTTGCGGCCCAGATATTCCAGCTGCCCGTCCGCGTTCCACCGGCCGAGGTCGCCGGATCGGTACATCCGCGAACCGGGTGTGTGCGGGTCGGCCACGAACCGGGTCGACGTGAGCGCGAACCGGCCCAGATACCCACGGGATACCTGCGCGCCCGACACGTAGAGTTCCCCGACCACTCCCGGCGGTACCGGGTGCAGGCGGGAGTCGAGCACGTACACGCGCAGTCCGGGCAATGCCCGGCCGATCACGGAGGCCGACGCGGACGCGGCGAGTTCCTCGTCCAGCGGCAGGTGGCTGACGTGCACGGTGGTTTCCGTGATGCCGTACATGTTCACCAGCACCGGGGTGGTGTCGACGTGTCGCGCGTACCAGCGGGTGAGCTGTCCCAGGTCGAGGGCTTCGCCGCCGAACACCACGACGCGGAGGGCGAGTGCGGTGGTGCCGGCGACCCGGTCCGCCTCGGCGAGTTGGTAGAAGGCGGTGGGAGTCTGATTCAGGACGGTGACGCTCTCGTCCCGCAGCAGGCGCAGGAACATGTCGGGTGAGCGGGTCGTGAAGTAGTCGACCACCACCAGCCGGCCACCGTGGAGCAGCGCACCCCACAGCTCCCAGACGGAGAAGTCGAACGCCGCCGAGTGGAACATGGTCCACACGTCGGATGCGTCGAACCGGAACAGCGGCTGCGTGTCCGCGAACAGGGTGACGACGTTGCGGTGCGCCACCTGAACGCCTTTCGGCTGCCCCGTGGATCCGGAGGTGTAGATGACGTACGCCACCGAGTCCGGGCGCAGCGGCCCGGTCCGGTCGCCGTCGGTCACCGGCAGCGGCGACGCACGGTCGAGTTCGGCCGCCACGTCCGGGCTGTCCACGAGGAGGAGGGGGACCCCGCTCGCCCGGACCGCGTCGGATTCGGCCTCGGTGGTCAGCACACACACCGGGCGGGCGTCGGCGAACACGAACGCGAGCCGCTCGGCCGGATACGTGACGTCCACGGGCACATACCCGGCGCCCGACTTCACCACCGCGAGCAGCGCCACCACCAGATCCACCGACCGCGCCGCGGCGACGGCCACCAGGGTCTCGGGGCCGGCGCCCCGCGCGATCAGCAGCCGCGCCAGACGATTCGCCCGGGTATCCAGCTCGTCGTAGGTGAGGGACACGCCTTCGCACACGACGGCCGTCGCGTGGCGGGATCGCTGCGCCGCCCGCTCGAAGAGTTCCGCCAGGGTCGCGTCCGGCGGGGCGGGCCCGGCGAGCGCCGGCAGCAGCAGGTCGCGCTCCACGGCGTCCAGGATCTCGATGTCGCCCACCGGGAGCTCCGTGGCACCGGCGACCGACTCGAGCACCCGGAGGAACCGTTCCCCGAACCGGGCGACGGTGTCGCGATCGAGCACATCCGTCGCGAACCGCAGTCCGGCAGCGAGTCCGGCGGGCGCGCCGTCCGCGTCGATCTGTTCGGCGAGGCTCAGTTCCAGGTCGAACTTCGCGACGCCGAGGTCCACGTCGAGCGAGTCGACGGTGAGACCGGGCAGTTCGAGGTGGGTGCCCTCCGCGTTCCGGAACTCGATGAGCACCTGGAACAGCGGGGTGTGCGACGTGGATCGTTCGGGGGCGAGATGATCGACCAGCCGCTCGAACGGGATGTCCGCGTGCTCGAACGCACCGAGGTCGGCGGCCCGGACCGCCGTCAGTACCTCACCGAACGACGCCCGCGGATCCACCACGGTCCGCAGGACGAGCGTGTTGACGAACATGCCCACCACGTCGTCGAGCACCGCCTGCCCGCGACCGGCGACGGGCGTGCCCATCGTGACGTCGTCCGTGCCCGACAACCGGGACAGCAGGACGGCGAACGCCGCGTGGACCGCCATGAACAGTGTCGAATTATGTTGGGTCGCGATCGTGTTCAACGCCCGGTGCAGCCGGGCAGGCACGTCGAACTCCACGACGCCCCCGCGGTACGACCGCTGGACGGGGCGCGGCCGGTCGACGGGGATCTGCAGCACCTCGGGCGCACCGGACAGGGTGTCCGTCCAGTAGCCCAGTTGCCTCGACAGCACCGAGTCCGGTTCGTCCACCGCACCGAGGAAGTCCCGCTGCCACACGCTGTAGTCGGCGTACTGCACCGGCAGCGGGGTCCAGCCGGGTGTCTCCCCCACGGTCCGGGCGGTGTACGCGAGCATGACGTCGCGGGCCAGCGGCATCATCGAGAACCCGTCGGCGGCGATGTGGTGCACGACGATCGCCAGGACGTGTTTCTCCGGCCCCCGCTCGAACAGCCGGGCACGGAACGGGATCTCGTCACTCACGTCGAAACCGGTGCCGGCCAGGGCCGCGAGGGCGTCCCGCAGAGCACGATCATCGGAGACGGCCACCGGATCGAGGCCGGGCGTGGCCCGCCCCGGATCGACGATCACCTGGTGCGGTCCGTCGACCGACCCGGGAAACACGGTGCGCAGCGATTCCTGGCGTTCGACCACGTCGCCGACCGCTGCGAGCAGGGCGGCGTGATCGAGGGTGCCGGTCAGTCGCAGGGCGATCGGGATGTTGTAGGCGGGCGAGGACGTGTCGAACTGGTTGACGAACCACATCCGTTGCTGCGCCAGCGACAACGGGATCCGGTCGGGGCGCGGTCGTGCGGTGAGTGCCACCGACGGGGTGGTCGCCGTCGCGGCCGAGTCGATCCGGACGGCCAGATCGGAGACGACAGGCGCGTCGAACAGTGCGGCCACACCGATCCCGGCGTCGAGGGCGGAGTTGATGCGCGCGACCGCCCGGGTGGCGCTGAGCGAGTCGCCGCCGAGTTCGAAGAAGCTGTCGTCGGCGCCGACGCGCGGGGCACCGAGCACGTCGGCGAACACCTGCGCGACGGCCTCCTCGATCGGAGTGGTGGGCGCCCGGTACCCGAGGGTCGCCGACGTGAATTCCGGTGCGGGCAGCGCTTTCCGGTCGAGTTTGCCGACGGGGGTCAGCGGAATCTCGTCGAGGACCACCACTGCGGCGGGCACCATGTACTTGGGCAGGATCCGGCCCGCGAACGCGAGCACGTCCGGTGCCGCGACCTCCTCGCCGTCGTGCGGCAGCACGTACGACACCAGCGCCGTGTCCCCCAGTGGGCCCGGCCTGCCGAGGGTCGCGGCGAAGTCGAGGTGGGGGTGGGTGGTGAGAACGGAATCGATCTCCCCCAGTTCGACGCGCTGACCGCGGATCTTCACCTGGAAGTCGCTGCGCCCGAGGTATTCGAGGGTGTGGTCGCGACGCCACCGCACGACGTCGCCCGTGCGGTACATCCGGCCGCCGCCGTAGGGGTCGGCGACGAACCGCTCCGCGGTGAGAGCGGGCCGCCGGTGATATCCGCGGGCCAGAGCCGTTCCCGCGATGTACAGCTCACCCGGCACCCCGGCCGGAACGGGCTGCAGCCGCGCGTCGAGGACCGACAGCGCGATGCCGCGGACGGGGCCCCCGATGGTGACCGGTTCTCCCGGTCTCATCGGCCGGCTGAAGGTGGTGAGGATGGTGGCCTCGGTGGGGCCGTAGCCGTTGAACATCGCCCGATCCGCACCCCACGCGGCGACCAGTTCGTCGCCGACGGCGTCGCCGGCCACGACGAGCGCCTCGAGGTGCTCGATACCGTCGCGCTCCACGGTGGCCAGGACGGCCGGGGTGATGCAGGCGTGGGTGACGCGTTCGCGACGCAGCAGCGCCGCCAGTTCCGCCCCGCCGTAGACGTCGGGGGGAGCGATCACGAGCGTCGCCCCCGCGGCACACGACTGGACGAGTTCGAGTATCGCCACGTCGAAGCTGGGTGAACAGATGTGCAGGCACCGGGCGTCGGGCGACACGGTGTAGTGCTCGGTCTGCTCGGTGAGCAGGTTCGCCAGACCGCGGTGGGTGACGACGACACCCTTCGGCCTGCCGGTGGATCCGGACGTGTAGATCGCATACGCGGCGTGGTCGACGTCGAGCACCGACCGGCGGTCCAGGTCGGTCACGCGGGCGGAGGGTGCGGCGGACCACGTGCGGTCGAAGACCGGATCGTCCAGCACCAGCCACGGCACGGAACCGGGCAATCGGTGCCGGTGAGCCGACGTCGTCACACCCAGTGCCGCACCGGAATCGGCCAGCATGTGCTCGATGCGGTCGGCGGGATAGTTCGGGTCGACGGGCACGAACGCCGCGCCCGCTTTCGCGACCGCCCACACCGCGAGCACCGATTCCCGTGACCGGGGCAACCCGAGCGCCACGAACGTCTCCGGTCCGGCACCACGATCGATGAGCACGCGGGCCAGCGCGCTCGACCGCTCGTCGAGTTCGCGGTAACTCGTCTCGCGTCCGTCGAAGACGAGCGCGGGCGCCTCCGGCCGGTTCCAGGCCGAGGCCGTGAGGATCTCCGGCAGGGTCTTCGGCGGCCCGGCCGGGGCGCCGGACACCGCGGTGTACTCCTGGAGTTCGGCCTCCGACAGCAGCGTGAGGTGGGCGATCGGCGTGTCGATGTCCGACAGCAGGATCTGCACGACGCGCGCGACGCGGGCCGCCACCGACTCCGCGAACTCGCCCTGGAAGACGTTCGGCTGGTAGCGCAGTCGCAGGTGCAGTCCGGTGTCGACGTGCGCCATCAGGGTGAACGGATAGTGGGTGGAGTCGATCCCCTCGATCCCCGCGACGTGCATGCCGTCGATGTCGGTGTCTTCCGACAATCCCATGCGGTCCACCGGATACGACTCGAACACGGTCAGCGTGTCGAACGCGGCGCCCGCGCCCACGGCGCGCTGGATCTCCGTGAGTCCCACGTAGTGGTGATCGAGGAGGGCGGACTGTTCACGCTGGAAACGCTGCAGCAGTTCCGCGAGCGTCTCCTCGCGGCGCAGGCGCAGCCGGACGGGCACCGTGTTGATGAACAGCCCCACCATCGACTCGATGCCGGCGACTCCCGGTGGGCGGCCGGACACCGTGGCTCCGAAAACCACGTCCTCGCGCGTGCCGAGCGTGGTCAGCACCAGCCCCCACGCCACCTGGACGAGGGTGTTCATCGTCAGCCCGTGCTCGCGCGCGAGCGCCTCGAGCGCCCGGGTCTTCTCCTCGCCCACGTCGAGGCGCACGTCCTCGGGTTCGGCGAAGCTCTGCTCGCCGCGCGCCGCCGGTGCCACGAATGTCGGCTCGTCCGAGCCGGCGAGGGCGGATACCCAGGCGGCCGTGGAGCGTTCGTGGTCCTGCCTGCCGATCCACTGCAGGTAGTCGCGGTACGACGTGACGCGGGGAAGGGCCGTCGTGTCGCCGTCCGTGGCGTAGAGGACGAGCAGGTCCTTGATCACCAGTGGCGTGGACCATCCGTCGAGGAGGATGTGGTGATGCGTGACGACCAGCCGGCACCGGTCGGGTGCGGTGCGCAGCACCGTGAATCGGAGCAGCGGCGCCTCGGACATCTCGAACGGGACGGCGCGGTCGGCCGCCACGAGTGCCGACGCCTCCGCGGCGAGCCGGGTGTCGTCGAGATGTGTCAGGTCGACCTCGGTCCACGGCGCGGTCACCGAATCGAGTACCACCTGGACCGGTCCGCCGCCGGTGTCCGCGAACGCCACCCGGAGGTTCGTGTGCCGGTCGAGCAGGCCCTGTGCGGCGCGGCGGAGCCTCGCGGAGTCGACGGTGCCGCGCAGGTCGAGGACCAGCTGCACCTGATAGGCGTCGAGGCGATGCTCGGACAGCTGCGCGTGGAACAGCAGACCCGCCTGCAGCGGTGACAGCGGCCAGATGTCGGCGAGGTCCGGGTAGGTGCCCTCGAGCCGGTCGATGTCTGCCTGCCCGACGGGTACCAGATCGAGATCGGACGGTGTCAGCCCGCCCGCGCCCGGACGGCTCGCGTGCTCGGCCAGGGCGGTGAGTCCTCGAACCCACAGTGCGGACAGCTCCTCGACGTCCTCGGCGGCCAGCACACCGGCGGGGTACGACCACGTCGCCGTGAGCACCGGTGCGCCGTCCCGGACGGTGGTGGCGGCGTTGACGTCCACCACCCAGGCGGCGGGCATGTCGTAGTTCTGGGTTCCGCCGAGGTCCCCGCTGCCCGCGACGGGCAGCCAGGGCACCTCGCCCGCGCTCGTCGCCACCCGGCCGAGGTAGTTGAAACTCACCTGCGGTGGCCGGAATCGGCTCAGCGCCGCGGAGCCGACCGGATCGAGGTACCGCAGCATCCCGTAACCGATGCCGTGATCGGGGATCGCGAGCAGCTGTTCCTTGACCGCTTTGATCGCGGCCCCGGCGGCGTCGTCGCCGGCGAGGGCGGCATCGACGTCGACGCCCGCGAGGTCGAGTCGCGCCGGGAACAGTGTGGTGAACCACCCGACGGTGCGGGACAGGTCGGCGCCGGGCACGACGTGGTCTTCGCGGCCGTGCCCCTCGAGGTTGACCAGCACGTCGGCCGTCTCGACCCCACGACGGCGCCGCCACCGAATCGTCGCCAGTGTGAGCGCCGTGAGCAGGCCGTCGCCGACGGTGCCGTGGAAGGCCGCGGGCAATGTGGTGAGGAGTGCCTCGGTGACGTGTGCGGGTACGTCCACGGTGACGCGGCCCGTCGTGGCATCGACGTCGACGGCCGGATCCAGCGCCCGGAAGCCGAGAAGCGGATCGGGGCCGTCGAGGATCGACTGCCACCGCCCCGCTTCCGTGCGCCGGGCCGCGACGGCATCGGTGAGTCCGTGCGCCCACCGCCGCATCGACGTCCCGATGGCAGGCAGCGCGGCGGGCAGGCCCTCGGCGACGCGAGTGTGGGCCGCCGCCAGATCCGAGATCAGGATCCGCCACGACACGCCGTCGACCACGAGATGATGTGCGACCAGCAGCAACCGCCCCTGCCCGCCGGGACCGTCGAACCAGAGCACCTGCACCATGCTGGCCGAGGCCGGGTCCAGGCGGTCCGCCGCCGCATTCAGTTCCGCTCTCGCCACCGCATCGAAGTCGCCGGCGTCGAACGACGTGACTGGCACGCGATGGATCAGCGCGTCGGCAGGCACCGATCCGGTCGGCAGCACCGTCATGGCCCACTGCCCCGACTCGTCGACGGCAAGCCGCGCGCGGAGCATGTCGTGGCGGTCCAGCACGGCGTCGACGGCGGCGGCGAGATCGTCACGGGTGAGCCGGGGCGGCGCGGTGACCAGCACGGCCTGCGAGAACCGGTTCAGCCGGCCGCCGCTGCGCCCCAGCATCCACGCGACGACGGGTGTCAGCGGAACCGGGCCGACGCCACCGCCGGGCAGTTCCTCCAGCACCACGGCATCCGCGCGCTCGTAGTGGGCCACCTCGGCGAGACCGGCGACGGTCCTGCGCTCGAACACGTCCCGCGGGGAGAGGATCAGACCCGCGGCCTTCGCGCGGGCCACCAACTGGATCGACATGATGCTGTCGCCGCCCAGCGCGAAGAACGAATCGTCCACACCCACCGACTCGAGTCCCAGCACATCCTGGAACAGGCCGGCGAGCAGCGCCTCCGTCTCGGTGCGTGGCGGACGACTGTCGGTGACGGCGACCCCGAAGTCCGGTTCCGGCAGCGCCTTCCGGTCGAGCTTGCCGTGGACCGTCACCGGGAGTGCCGCGATCACCACGACGGCCGCGGGCACCATGTACGACGCGAGCCGCGTGCCTGCGAACTGCACCACCTCACCCGGATCGATGTCCGCTCCGGGTTCGGGGACCACGTACCCGATCAGCCGGTCGCCGGAGTGGCCGTCCCGGCGCACGTCGGCGACCGCCGCCGCCACGTCGCCGTGTGCGAG
This sequence comes from Rhodococcus sp. JS3073, assembly GCF_026810085.1. NCBI lineage: Bacteria > Bacillati > Actinomycetota > Actinomycetes > Mycobacteriales > Nocardiaceae > Rhodococcus > Rhodococcus sp. JS3073. The sequence continues at coordinate 2,475,676 of NZ_CP113951.1, forward strand.
GAGCGCCGACTCGACCTCGCCCAGCTCGATCCGGAATCCGCGGATCTTCACCTGGAAGTCGGTGCGCCCGAGGTAGTCGAGTTGTCCGTCCGCCGTCCAGCGCACGAGGTCGCCGGTCCGGTACATCCGGCCGCCCGCAGGCCCGAAGGGGTTGGCCACGAAGCGTTCCGCGGTGAGCGAATACCGACCGTGATAGCCGCGCGCGAGCGCGGGTCCGGCGAGGTACAGCTCCCCCGCGACCCCCGCCGGCACGGGATGCAGCCGCTGATCGAGGACCGCCTCGGTGAACCCGAGCGTCGGCGCGCCGATCGTGACCGGTAGGCCCGGCGTCAGTGGGGTGCTGATGCTCGACACGACGGTCGACTCGGTCGGACCGTACGCGTCGAACATGGCCCGGCCCGGCGCCCAGCGGGCCACCAGTTCCGGTGGGCAGGCCTCGCCGCCGGTCACGACGCACCGCACGCTCTCGAGGCCGGCGGGATCGACCGAGGCGAGCGCCGCCGGGGTGACGAAGCAGTGCGTGACCCGCTCGCGCAGCAGCAGTTCCGCCAGCTCGTCGCCGCCGTAGACGGACGGGGACGCGATCACCATCGTCGCGCCCGGCCCGACCGCCAGCATCAGCTCGAGCACCGAGGCGTCGAAGCTCGGCGACGCGAAGTGCAGGGTCCGGGACGCCCCGGTCGTGCCGAACGTGTTCTGCTCCGTCGCAGCGAGATTCGCCAGACCGCGGTGTGTGGTCACGACGCCCTTCGGTCGGCCCGTCGATCCCGACGTGTAGATGACGTACGCGGGGTGGTCCACGTGCAACGCCGACGTGCGGTCGGTGTCGGTCACCGCCGCCGCCGGGAGCAGCGCCAGCTCGGCCTCGGTCCCGGGCTCGCCCGGCACCAGCCACGGGATCGACGCGGGGAGGGCCGACCGCAGCGCGGCCGTGGTGAGACCGGCGACGGCGCCGGAGTCGCCGAGCATGTACTCGATGCGCTCGGCCGGATGGTTCGGGTCGACGGGCAGGAACGCGGCCCCGGTCTTGGCCACCGACCAGACGGCCAGCACGGATTCGATCGACCGCGGCAATGCCAGCGCCACCACCTGTTCCGGGCCGACGCCGCGCTCGATCAGGAGGCGGGCGAGCCTGTTCGACCACTCGTCGAGGTCCCGGTAGGACACCGGACGCCCGTCGAAGGACAGCGCCGCAGCATCCGGGTCCGCGGCCGCGGCGGCCCTCAGCAACTGCGGCAGCGTCCGTGCCGCCACGCCGGGGCCCCCGCTCGCGGACGTCAGTGCGGCCCGCTCGCCGGCGCCGAGGACGTCGACGTCACCGACCGGGGCGTCCGGCGACTCGGTGACAGCGCTCAGGATCCGGACCAGGCGCTCGGCGAACGCGGCCACCGTGTCGGCGTCGAAGATGTCGGTGGCGTACCCGAGTGCCGCACTGATGCCCGCGGGATGCCCGTCGGCGTCGACGTTCTCCCGCAGGGTCAGCTGGAGGTCGAAATTGATCGTGTCGAACGCGAGGTCGAGGGGTTCGACGTGCAGGCCCGGCAGCTCCAGCTCGGGGCGCTCGGTGTTCTGGAATTCGAGCATCACCTGGAACAGCGGCGAGTACGCCGTCGACCGGGAGGGACGCAGGCGCTCCACGACGCGTTCGAACGGGACGTCCGCGTGCGTGAACGCCCCGAGATCGGCCTCGCGGACCTGCACGAGCAGCTCGGCGAACGTACGGGAACCGTCGACGGGGGTGCGGAGCACGAGGGTGTTCACGAACATCCCGACCAGGTCGTCGAGCTCGGCCTCGCCGCGGCCGGCGATGGGTGTGCCCACGGCGATGTCGTCCGACACGCTCAGCCGCGACAGCAGGATCGCCAGCGCGGCGTGCAGGGCCATGAACACGGTCGATCCGTGCCTGCGGGCGAGCTGCACGACGCTCCGGTGGAGATCGGGGTCGAGCTCGAACTCGACCCGGCCTGCACCCAGGGTGCGCGCGGCCGGGCGGGGCCGGTCCGTCGGCAGTTCCAGTACGTCGGGGAGGCCGTCCAGCGTGGCGGTCCAGTAGGCGAGTTGGCGGGCGAGCGGCGACCCGTCGTCGTCTTCGCCCCCGAGCCAGTCTCGTTGCCACAGTGTGTAGTCGGCGTACTGCACGGGAAGCGGGGTCCAGTCGGGCGCGGCGCCGCGGCACCGGGCGGTGTACGCCGACAGGACGTCGCGGGCGAGCGGAACCATCGAGAAGCCGTCCGCCGCGATGTGGTGCACGACCACGGCGAGCACGTGCTCGCGCTCGGTCACCCCGAACAGCCGGGCCCGCACCGGCGCCTCCGTCGTCACGTCGAACCCGGCGGAGAGCAGCCGGTGAAGTTCGGCGTCGAGGTCCGCCGACCCGACGGCGTGCGGGGTGAGAGCGGGCGCCACGTTCTCCGCCGCGAGGATCACCTGCCGCGGACCGCTGTCGGTGAGGGGGAACACGGTGCGCAGGGACTCGTGGCGCTCGACGACGTCGGTCACGGCCGCCTGCAGCGCCTGCGCGTCGAGAGTGCCGTCGAGGCGGAGCGCGATCGCCACGTTGTACGCCGCGCTGGCCGTGTCGAACTGATTGATGAACCACATCCGCTGTTGTGCGAGCGAGACGGGGACCTCCCGCGACGGATCCCGCGGGGTCGGCGCCGGCCGCGATTCCGGGCCGGAGCCCCCGGCCTCGGCGCGGGCGGCCAACCCGGCGACGGTCGGGGCGTCGAACACGTCACGCACGCCCAGTCGGTTGCCGACCGCAGCGTTGATGCGGGCGACGAGCCGGGTCGCGGAAAGCGAGTTCCCGCCGAGCGCGAAGAAGCTGTCGTTCGCCCCGACCCGGACGACGCCGAGCAGGTCGGCGAACACGGCGGCGACGATCTCCTCCACCGGATTGCGCGGGGCGGCGAATCCCACTGTCGACGTTCCGAAATCTGCTTCCGGCAGCGCTTTCCGGTCGAGTTTGCCGTTGACCGTCAGGGGCAGGGCGTCGATCACCACCACCGCGGCCGGCACCATGTACGACGGTACGGTCTCCCCGACCGCGCCCAGAACCGCCGCCGCGTCGACATCCGCACCCGCCTCCGGGACCACGTAACCCACCAGCCGGTCGCCGTCCCGGTCGTCGCCGCGCACCACGACCACCGACTGCGCGACCCCGGCGCACGCGGCCAGGGCGGCCTCCACTTCGCCGAGTTCCACCCGGAAACCGCGCAGCTGCACCTGGAAGTCGCTGCGCCCGACATACTCGAGCCGTCCGCCCGCACCCCACTTCACGACGTCGCCCGACCGGTACATGCGTGCCCCCGCCCGGTGGTGGTCGAACGGGTCGGCGACGAAACGCGTCGCGGTCAAACCCTGCCGGCCGATGTAGCCGCGGGTCACCTGGTCGCCGGACACGTACAGCTCGCCCACCACCCCGGGCGGCACCGGATGCAGCCGGCCGTCCAGGACGTAGACGCGCAGACCGGGGAGTCCGCCGCCGATCACCGAGCCCGGCACGGACGCCGCCAGCGCGCGGTCGAGGGCGAGGAAGCTGACGTGCACCGTGGTCTCGGTGATGCCGTACATGTTCACCAGCACGGGGGTCCGGTCGTCGTGCCGGGTGTACCACCGCTCCAGTTGCCCGACGTCGAGGGCCTCGCCACCGAAGATCACGTGCCGCAACGACAGTGGTGTCTGGTCAGTGTCCTCGACGGCGCTCGCCGCACGGTCGGCCTCCGTCAGCTGGTAGAACGCCGTCGGGGTCTGGTTCAGCACCGTCACCCGTTCCCGGCGCAGCAGTTCGAGGAACGTGTCCGGCGACCGTGCGGTGAAGTAGTCGACCAGCACCAGCCTGCCACCGTGGACGAGCGCACCCCACAGTTCCCAGACGGAGAAGTCGAAAGCGTACGAGTGGAACAGCGTCCACACGTCGGATGCGTCGAACCCGAACAGTTCCCGGGTGTTGGCCAGCAGCGTGACGACGCACCGATGCGACACCTGCACGCCCTTCGGCCGCCCGGTCGATCCCGACGTGAAGATGACGTATGCAATGGCGTCGGCCCGCAGCGGCCGCAACCGGTCCGAATCGGTGACCGGCAGCCCGGACAGTTCCGCCACCGCACCGGCCGTCGCCGGAGTGTCGATCACCACCACCGGAATCCCAGCCGGTGCCAGCGCGGAGAATTCGGCGCTGACCACGGCGCAGACGGGCTGCGCGTCGTCGAACATCGCCGCCACCCGCTCGGCGGGATAGCTGGTGTCGACGGGCACGTACCCGCCACCGGCCGCGAGCACGGCCAGCAACGTCACCACGAGGGCAGGCGTGCGATCCACCATCACCGCGACCAGCGACTCGGTTCCCACACCCTCGGCGATCAGCAACCGTGCCAACCGGTTCGCCTGCTCGTCCAGTTCACCGTAGGTCATCGTCTCGTCGCCGCTCACCACCGCGGTGGCGTCCGGGGTTACCGCGGCCACCCGCGCGAACAGCTCGACCACGGTCTGCGCGTCGACAGTGGCACCCTCGCGGTTCCACCGGTCCAGCACCAGATCGCGCTCGGCCGCACCGAGAACCGGAATGTCGCCCACCACCGCCGCCGGGTCGTCCACCACCGCCCGCAACACCCGGACGAAACGCTCCCCGAACCCGTCCACCGACGTCCGGTCGAACACGTCCGTCGCAAACAGGAAGGCAGCGGACATCCCTGCCGCGGTGCCCTTTTCGTCGTGGTGTTCGGCGAGCGACAGTTGCAGATCGAACTTGGCGACACCCGGGTCGACGTCCACCGCTTCGACGGTCAGACCCGGCAGCTCGAGGTGGGCGCGCACGGTGTTCTGGAATTCGAGCAGCACCTGGAACAACGGCGAGTGGGATGTGGACCGGCCGGGAGCGAGCTCGTCGACGACGCTTTCGAAGGGAACGTCCGTGTGCCCGAACGCGCCGAGATCGGTGTCCCGGGCCCGGGCCAGCACGTCGACGAACACCTCGTCCGACTCCACCGGGGTTCGTAGCACCAGCGTGTTCACGAACATCCCCACGAGGTCGTCCAGCGCCGCCTCGCCGCGGCCCGCGATCGGGGTACCGATGGCGACATCACCCGATCCGGACATCCTCGACAGCAGCACGGCGAGCGCCGCATGCATCACCATGAACAGCGTCGCGTTGTGCTCGCGCGCGAGGAGCAGCAGTTGCCGGTGCAGGCCCGCGTCGATCGAGAACGCCGCGGTCGCGCCCTCGAGTGAGCGGGTGACCGGCCGGTTCCGGTCGAGCGGCAGCGCGCTGACCTCCGGTAGTCCGGCCAGCACATCGCGCCAGTACCGCAGCTGCCGGGACATCAGGCTGTCCGCGTCGTCGGCACTGCCGAGAAGGCGACGCTGCCACACGCTGAAGTCGGCGTACTGCACGGGCAGCGGCTCCCAGCTCGGCACGGTCCCGGACCGGCGCGCCGAGTAGGCGACCATCAGGTCGCGAGCCAGCGGCGCGAGTGACGCCCCGTCGGCGGCGATGTGATGCACCACGATCACCAGCACGTGTTCGTCGGGGCCGGTCCACAACAGCGCCGCGCGCAAGGGGACCTTCGCGCTCACGTCGAACCCGCCGGCGAGGAGGGTCGCGATCCTCTCGTGCAGCGACTCGTCGCCGTCGACGTGCGGGGTGAGGTCGGGGAGGACGTCCGCGGTGTCGACGACCACCTGGTAGGGCCCGTCCGGCGACGCCGGATACACGGTGCGCAACGACTCGTGCCGCTCGATCACATCCCCCACCGCGGCCCGCAGCGTGTCCGCGTCCAGAGGACCGGTGAGGCGCACGGCCATCGGGATGTTGTACGCCACCGACGCCGGGTCGAACTGGTTGATGAACCACATCCGTTGCTGCGCCAGCGACAACGGAATCCGCTCGGGCCGATCCCCGACGATCAGGGGTGGCCGGTCCACGAGCTCCGTACCGGCACGGCGAACGTAGGCCGCCAGTAGTTCGACGGTGGGCGCCTCGAACAACGCCCGCACACCCACGTCCGATCCGAGGGCCGCGTTGACGCGCGCGATCACCCGCGTCGCCACGAGAGAATTGCCGCCGAGGTCGAAGAAGCTGTCGTCGACACTGATCCGGTCGACGCCGAGGACCTCCGTGAAGACCTCGGCGATCGACTCCTCGACCGGGTCGGTCGGCGCCTTGAACTCGGCGGCGGCGGACAGGAACCGCGGTTCCGGCAGCGCCGCCCTGTCCAGCTTCCCGACCGGGTTCAACGGGATCTCGTCCAGCACCACGATGACCGACGGAACCATGTACGCCGGCAACCGGTTCCGCACCTGCCGCAGCAGTTCCGTCGTCTCGATCGGCCTGCCCGCGGCCGGGACGACGTACGAGACCAGGACTGTGTCCCCGGACGGTCCCGGCCTGCCGATGGTGACGGCCAGTCGCACGTCCGGATGTGTCTGCAGCATCGCGTCGATCTCGCCGAGCTCGATGCGGAAACCGCGCACCTTCACCTGGAAATCGCTGCGCCGCAGGTACTCGAGCGTGTGGTCGGGCCGCCACCGCACCACGTCACCGGTGCGGTACATGCGGCCCCGGCCGTACGGGTCGGCGACGAACCGCGCCGCGGTGAGGCCCGGCCGCCGGTGATACCCCCGGGCCACGCCGCACCCGGCGATGTACAGCTCACCCGGTACCCCCACGGGCACCGGACGGAGCCGGGCGTCGAGCACCACTTCCTCGGCGCCCCGGATCGGCCCGCCCAGCGTGATCGGGTCGCCGGGGGTCATCGGCGCGCTGATGTTCGCCATGATGGTGGTCTCGGTGGGACCGTACGCGTTGTACAGCCTGCGACCCGGCGCCCACCGTGCCACCAGCTCCGGCGGGCAGGCCTCACCGCCCACGACCACGTCGAGGAAGTCGACCAGCGCATCGGGCGGGATCGTGCCGAGCGCGGCGGTGGTGACGAAGCCGTGCGTGACACGTTCCGACTTCAGCAGGTCGGCCAGTTCCGCGCCGCCGTACGCGGACGGCGGCACCACCACCATCGTCGCGCCCACCCCGAAAGCCTGCAGGTACTCGAAGACGGACGCGTCGAAACTCGGGGTCGAAAAGTGCAGCGTCCGGGACGATCTCGTGGCACCGAACCGCTCCTGCTGGTCGGCAGCGAAGTTGTCCAGCCCGCGGTGTGTGACGGCGACGCCCTTCGGTTGCCCCGTCGAGCCGGACGTGTAGATCAGATACGCAGCATTGTCGAGGTGCAGGGGCCGAATGCGGTCGGAGTCGGTCAGCGGACGATCGGAGCGGGCGGCGGAGCCGGCCTGGAAGTCCGAATCGTCCAGCACGCACCACGGAATCGAGTCGTGCAGGCGGCCGCGCACCGACTTCTCCGTCAGACCCAGCACCACACCCGAATCGGCGAGCATGTAGTCGATCCGATCGGCCGGGTAGTTCGGGTCCACCGGAACGAATGCCGCCCCGGTCTTCGCGACGGCCCACACGGACGCCACCGACCGGAACGAACGCGGCAGCGCCAATGCGACGAACGATTCCGGTCCCACCCCGCGGTCGATCAGCATCCGCGCGACCTGCGTGGACCACCGGTCCAGTTCGCGGTACGACAACTCCTCGCCCTGCCGGGACAGGGCCGTCGCCGCCGGATCCAGTGCGGCGGCGTCCGCGAACACGTCGGACAGGGTGCGCTCGGACCGGCCCGGCCGTCCTCGTACCGGGGTCAGCGCGGAATATTGGTCTTCGGAGAGGATCTCGATGTCACCGACCGGGACATCCGGATCGGCCGCCATCGCGCCGAGAATTCGGAGGTACCGTTCGGCGGCCACCCGGATCGTGAGGGCGTCGAACAGGTCGGCGGCGAAACAGAACTCGATGGTGACGCCCGCCGGTCCGCCCGACTCGTCGGCCGCCTCGGTGACGGAGACGCGCAGGTCGAGACCGGACACGGTGGAATCGGCCGAGCCGGGCGCGCGGGTGTCGAGCAGCACCTGGACGATCGGTGCGTACGCGTCCGACGCCGACCCTCCGAGTTCCCGCACCAGGCGGTCGAACGGAACGCCGGTGTGCGCCACCGCCTCGATGGCGACGTCCCGGACGTGCGCCAGGTAGTCGCGGCACGACATCTCGCTCGCGTACCGCGACCGCACCACCACGGTGTCGGTGCGATCGCCCACGTCCACCACCGTTCCGACGGCGATGTCGCTGCTTCCGGTGACCCTGCCCAGCAGGATCGACAGGGCCGTCAGGAACACCATCCGGCCGCTGGTCCCGGCGGCATCGGCCAGTGCGGCCACACGCCGGTGCAATTCCCCCGGCACCACCACGGTGACCCGGTCGCTCGCCTGCGACAACCTCGCGGGCCGCCGACGGTCGGTGGGCAGCGGCAGGAGGTCGGGCAATCCGTCCAGCTGCCGGCGCCAGTACTCGATTTCCGCCGCCTCGCGCAGAAGTCGTTCACCGGTGCGGGAACTGATCTCGTGGATGCTGCCCACCCGGGACGCCGGGTCTGCGGTGGCGAGTTCTTCCAGCAACTCGACGAACTGCCGGTGGTGCTCCCGCAGTTCGTCGTCCTCGTAGCGGCTGGGGTTCGCGCGGAAGTCCACGAAGATCCTGGTGGGGGTGCCGCTCTGATACACGTTGATCAGCAGGTCTTCGACCGGACCCGACGTGACGATGTGGAAATCGCCGAGGAGCGGACCCAGCGCGACCTCCTGGCGGAACAACATGACGTTCACCATCGGCCCGTACAGTGCCGTCGTCGCGGTGTCGCCGGCGTCGCGGCGGATGTCGTCGAGGCTGCACCGCTGGTGCCGCAGTGCGGCGACCAGCTCACGCTGGACCTTCTCGATCAGTTCCGCGACGGTGTCGTCGGCCCGGACGCTGACGGGCATCGGGGCCACGTTGACGAGCATGCCCCCGGAATTGCGCAGCACCGCCGTGGTGCGCGCCGACACCGGAATGGTCACCAGCACATCGGTTCTGCCGGTGCGTCGCGACAGGTAGCACGCCGCGGCCGCGATGATGGTCGCCGCCGACAGGCTGTCGCGGGAATCGAGAACGGCCACGACGTCGTCCGAGAGGACCGCGCTCTCCACCGTACTGGTGGCCGACACGTGCCCCGCCGTCCGCGCCAGCGTGGTGCCCTCGAGCCCGGCCACCCGCCCCGCCCAGTACTCCCGATCGGTCACGAAACGCTCGGATGCGCGGTACCGGCTGTCGATGTCGTACAGCTGCCGCAGGCTCACCGCGCGGTTCGGATCCGGTTCGCGGCCCGCGATTTTCGCGGAGTACCGGTGCGCGATCCGGCGCAGCATCGTCATGGCGCCGTAGCCGTCGAGGGCGACGTGGTGAATCCTGCTGTACCACAGGAAGTGCGCGTCACCGATCTGCAGGATCGACGTCTCCACCAGCCGGTCGGCGCTCAGATCGAGCGGCGTGACGTAATCACGTTCCATCCATTCGTGCGCCGCCACCACCGGATTTTCTTCGGCACGGAAGTCGACGTACGCGATCGACGTGTCCGTCCGATGGTCCACGTACTGCAGCGGCCTGCCGTCGACGTCGTACACCTTGAGGAAGGGCGATTCGAATTCGCGGGCCGCTTCCACCGTCTCCTGCCGCAGCAGGTCGATGTCCAGCGCACCGTGGAACTCGACGTACTGGGCGATGAAGATCGGGACCTGCGGTTCGAGTTGCTGCGCGAACCACGTTGCCCGCTGCGCCGCCGAGAGCGGAAACGGTTCGCCGCCGCCCGGAGCGGAATCGGTCAGTCCCTCCCCCGGGACACGGAGGTCCGCGGGGCGGCGCGTTTCCCCCGCCCCCGGAACGGGTCCTTCACTTTGTCCAGGGCACACTCGAACTCGACCTCGCCCCGCCCTACCAGGACGGACGCACTGTTTCGAGTATCCGCCCGCAGGGCGCGCCGGGTCCAGGGCACTGCGGGGTCAAAGCCGCCAATGGATACTGGGCCCCATGACCGAGCGCGTCGACACACCCGGCATCGATCCCGCGGATTTCCGCGTCCACGTCGTGGCGCAGGCCATCCGGCTGTTCTCCGAGAACGGGTACGAGGCGACGACCGTCGAGCAGATCGCGTCGGCCGCGGGCGTGTCCCGGCGGACGTTCTTCCGGCAGTTCCGTTCCAAGGAGGACGTGATCTTCGCCGATCACGAATCGCTGTTGCAGCAGGCAGGCGATTATCTGTCCACGGATTCCGACGACCCGTGGGCGGCGGTCTGCAGGACGGCGGGCCTGGTCTTCGACCGGTTTCGCGAGAATCGGGAGCTGTCGGCCCGCCGGTACCAGGTGGTCCAGCGGGTTCCCGCCCTGCGCGACCGGGAGATCGTCACCGGGTTCCGCTACGAGCGGTTGTTCGTCGACTACCTGCGCGGCGTCGTACCCACCGAACCGGTCCTGAAGGTCATCGGATTCGCGGCCGCCGTCACCGCGTGCCACAACTTCCTGCTCCGGAACATGATCAAGGGTGACCCCGACGCGACCGCCGACGAACTGGAGCGGGCCCTCCTCGACGTGCGCCGGACGTTCGGCGTCGCTCCGGGGGCATCGACGCAGGAACAGGACGCTGTGCTCGTGGTGTCGTACCCGCCGGGAACGCCGGTGGAGGAGATCACCGGGCGTATCCAAGCCCAGCTGTCCCGGCGCCGGGGCTGAGTGGCCGGGTGACGACAACCACCCTTGACTGGCACTCAGTGCCGTGGTTGACTGCACTGTAGTGGCAGTAGTTTGCCGACCACGAACGTTGCGGCCCACCTGAACGACAATGACCTTGGCACGGAGTGCCTATTCAGACTCGGTGCCGTCGAGACTCAGCAAGGAGCGCCCCATGGCCGGAAATCCGGACTTCGATCTGTTCAAGCTCGGTGAAGAGCACGACGAACTGCGGTCCGCGATCCGCGCGCTCTCCGAGAAGGAGATCGCACCCTACGCGAAGGAGGTCGACGAGGACGCACGCTTCCCCGAAGAGGCCCGCGTCGCCCTCGTGAACTCCGGGTTCAACGCCATCCACGTCCCCGAGGAATACGACGGCCAGGGCGCCGACTCCGTCGCCACCTGCATCGTCATCGAAGAGGTCGCCCGCGTCTGCGGTTCCTCGTCCCTGATCCCCGCCGTCAACAAGCTCGGCACCATGGGCCTCATCCTCAACGGGTCCGAGGAGCTCAAGCAGCAGGTCCTGCCGCAGCTCGCGTCCGGCGAGGCCATGGCGTCCTACGCACTGTCCGAGCGTGAAGCCGGTTCGGACGCCGCCAGCATGCGCACCCGCGCCAAGGCCGACGGCGACGACTGGATCCTCAACGGCTCCAAGTGCTGGATCACCAACGGTGGCAAGTCCAGCTGGTACACCGTCATGGCCGTCACCGACGCCGACAAGGGCGCCAACGGCATCTCCGCGTTCATGGTCCACGAGGACGACGAGGGCTTCGTCGTCGGACCGAAGGAGAAGAAGCTCGGCATCAAGGGTTCGCCCACCGCGGAGCTCTACTTCGAGAACTGTAAGGTCCCCGGCGACCGCATCATCGGCGAGCCCGGCACCGGTTTCAAGACGGCGCTGCAGACCCTCGACCACACCCGTCCCACCATCGGCGCGCAGGCAGTCGGCCTCGCGCAGGGTGCCCTCGACGCCGCTCTCGCCTACACCAAGGATCGCAAGCAGTTCGGCAAGTCGATCAGCGACTTCCAGGCCGTGCAGTTCATGCTCGCCGACATGGCGATGAAGGTCGAGGCCGCGCGCCTCATGGTCTACACGTCCGCGGCTCGCGCCGAGCGCGGCGAGAAGAACCTCGGTTTCATCTCCGCGGCCGCCAAGTGCTTCGCCTCCGACGTCGCCATGGAGGTCACCACCGACGCCGTCCAGCTGTTCGGCGGCGCCGGCTACACCACCGACTTCCCTGTCGAGCGGATGATGCGTGATGCGAAGATCACACAGATCTACGAAGGCACCAACCAGATCCAGCGCGTCGTGATGTCGCGTGCACTGTTGAAGTAGGCGGCTACGCCGCCCGTGCGTGGTTAGCGAGTCTCTGGACTCGCTAACCACGCACGGCTACGTGAGGAGAATTTGTGGAACTAGTAGGCGTGATCGGCGGCGGCACCATGGGTGCCGGCATCGCCGAGGTATGCATCAAGGCCGGCAGCTCGGTTCTCATCCTCGAGACCAAGCCGGAATTCGCCGAGGCCGCGCAGGCCCGGATCGAGAAGTCCCTGGCCCGCGGGGTCAAGGCGGGCAAACTCGACCAGGACGCCGCGGACGCCGCGCTCGCCCGCGTGCGGGTCACCCTCGACATCGAGGACTTCGCGGACCGCGACCTCGTGATCGAGGCGGCACCGGAGATCGAGTCCCTCAAGGTCGACATCTTCCAGAAGCTCGACAAGATCGTGAAGCCGTCGGGCATCCTGGCGTCCAACACGTCGTCCATCCCGCTGATCAAGATGGCCAACGCCACGCAGCGTCCCGGGCAGGTCGTCGGTGTCCACTTCTTCAACCCGGTGCCGGTGATGCCGCTGGTGGAGATCGTGGTCAGCCTGGTCACGTCGGAGGAGACCGTCCTCGCGGTCACCGACTACGCGAAGAACACGCTGCACAAGAAGACGGTGCGGGCCGGTGACCGTGCGGGTTTCATCGTGAACGCGCTGCTCATCCCGTACCTCACGTCGGCGGTCCGGATGCTGGAGTCGGGTTACGCCACCGCCGAGGACATCGACGAGGCCATGAAGGGCGGCTGCGGCTACCCGATGGGCCCGCTGACGCTGATCGACACCGTCGGCCTCGACATCACCCTCGCCGCGGCGGAGTCGCTGTACGCGGAGTTCGCGGAGCCGCACTACGCTCCCCCGACGCTGCTCAAGCGCAAGGTGGACGCCGGACACCTCGGCAAGAAGAGCGGCAAGGGCTTCTACGACTACAGCTGATCACGCCCCTCCGGAAGCCCGTCGCGCTGTCGCGGCGGGCTTTCGCCGTTCTTGACCGCAAATCCCATGTAGGAGATGGCCGTGCTCCTGATCTGCCCGAAGTCGAGTCGGCGGCTCAACTCCCCGTAACTGAGCCGTGTTCCGCCGGCCCGCGCGAGGTCGAGGAGCCGGAGAGGATTCTTCGACCGCGGGCCGAGCCCGACGAACTCGCCGAGCCGCAGCCCGTGCCGCTCCATGATCGGAGCCAGTTCCGCGGGACGGATACACATCGACCAGTCGTGGATGGGAGTGTCGAACATCCGGGTCATCCGCCACTCCTGCATGATCTTGATCGCGACGAGCTTGCTGGCGAACGTGCGGTTGATGGTGTCGAACAGGTAGAGGCCACCGGGTTTCAGCGCGCGGGACGTCTCGGCGATCACACCGTCGAGATCCGACACGTGCTCGAGGACGTCGCAGCAGTAGACGACGTCGAACGCGGCATCCGGCACCGGCAGTTGCTCGCCCGACCCGATGCGGTACTCGATGTCGAGTGCCGAGCCGGCTGCGTGACGCCGCGCGGTGTCCACCGACACCGGGGACGGATCGATGCCCGTCACCCGGAACCCGATGCGGGTGAACTCCTCCGCGAGGAACCCGCCGCCCGACCCGACGTCGAGGGCGCGGAGTCCGCGATGATCATGACCGACCGTCTCGCCGAGCACCTTGCGGAAGTAGGCGAATCGTCCCGGCGTCAGGCTTCCGTGCAGCAGGTTGAGTGGGTTGTCTTCCTCCCACCACGACTCCCCCACGCGGTTGTAGACGTCGTTGTCGATGACCAAGCGGACCACCCCTTCTCTGCCGAGAGCACAGCGACGACCTCCAGCCTTCTCCTGCGCGTCGGTCACTTCAAGGCCGGTGCCCGTACGCGATGCTCAGGAGATGACATTCAGGATCTCGCACGTCTGCCTGCTGCTGGGCGGGTTCGTCGCGGGAATTGCGTTGACGTCCACCACGTCCAGTGATTTCGCGTTCGTGGTCGGCGGCGACCGCCTGGACGCGTTGTATGCCGGTCCGGCCGCAGGCGCCTCCCTCGCCGCGATCGTCGGCGTCCTGGTGGCAGCGCTGGTGCGTGCCCGCCGGATCCTGTCGACGCTGTCGTTCGCCGGTCTCGCGCTGCTGGGTGTCGCTCCGGCGACGGGGCCGTGGGATTTCGAGGTGTATCTCGGCGGAGTCGGTGCGGGCCTTCTGCTCGGCGGACTCGTCGGACTGTGTGCCACCGCCGACCGGGCGTGGTTGCAGACCGCACTCGCGGCGGGGGTTCTCACCGGATTCCTCCTCGCCGGCCCGATCGACCACTTCTGGACGTCGGCTCCCCGGCGTTACGCGGACTACCTTCCGGAACCCCTGTTCGAGCCGGTGACACTGACCCTCCTCGTGCTCACGGCCGTGATTCTGGCCGTCACGCTCGCGTCAGGCGACCTCGGCGACTTCGGCGAGCGGACGGAGGTCGCAGTGAGCGGGCGCGCCCTCGTCGTCGGGATCGTTCTGCCGCTGGTCGGGCTGGTGCTGTACTGGTGGTTCGTCCGTCGTGTCTGGAACGTGGGCTCCGACGGTGCGATGCAGGTTCGGTGGATGTTCGGACTCGTCCTCGTCGTGGTGGTGATCGCCGCCTCGCTGTGGTTGGAGGGCCGCACCGGGATCGTGTTGCTCGCCGCGATGGCGTTCGTCGCCGCGGGGGACATAGGCGTGGCGGCGTTCCCGGACTCCTGGCCGTGGCTGCTGGTGGCCGCGGCGCTCGTGCTGACGGGTGCCGTGCTCGGCAGGCGCTTCCCTCAGCCGGTGTCCGGCATCGCGGCGCTCGCAGTCGTGGCCGCGTCGGCGTTGTTCGAGAACCCACCGTGGGACACCGTGCATTTCGGTGCGACGTGGCTCCTCCTGCCGCTCGCGGCCTCGTACGCGGTCGCGTCGAGTCTGCCGTCGAGCGAACCGGTCTCCGCGACGTCGCTGGCGGCCCCGGCCGCGCTGGCGGTCCCGCTGATCGCCGACTACGGGTGGACGGCGTACGCGCCGCTCGTCGGATCCGAGAGCACGCTGGGGCCGGACTCGTGGGCGTGGACATCGACCGGATTGTCCGTGGCTGCCGTGGTCGCGTGCGGTGGCGCCGCCGCCTACCTCGGAAAACGTCCCTCCTGAGCTCATTGCACGATACACATGTTGTGCACCATGCATACGCTGTGTATGGTGCACAAATTGTGTTTCGCAGAGTTGAGGAGATTCGTGTGGACAGTCCGACGCCCGCCGTCCGCCCGGGCGGCCTCGTCGCCGTGCTGGCATTCACCGGCATCGTCGCCGCACTCATGCAGACCCTCGTGGTGCCGCTGATCGGCGACCTCCCCCGACTGCTCGACACGACCGCCTCCAACGCGTCCTGGGTGATCACCGCGACGCTGCTCGCCGGCGCCGTGGCGACACCGGTCACCGGACGTCTCGGCGACCTGTACGGCAAGCGGCGAATGATGCTGATCTGCACCGTGCCGCTCGTCCTCGGCTCGGTGGTCTGTGCACTCGCGACGTCCCTGGCCCCGATGGTGATCGGCCGAGGGCTGCAGGGCATCGGAGTGGGCATGATTCCGCTGGGAATCAGCGCACTGCGGGACCTGCTGCCGCCCGAGCGCCTGCACTCCTCCATCGCCTTGATGAGCTCGTCGATGGGCATCGGCGGTGCCCTCGGTCTGCCGCTCGCCGCAACGGTCGCCGAGAATTCGAGCTGGCGCGCGCTGTTCTGGGGCGCCGCCGGGCTCAGCGCGCTGATCGCCGTGCTGCTCTGGTTCTTCGTGCCTGCCACGCCCGTCCACGGACCCGCGGCCCGCTTCGATCCCATCGGGGCAGTCGGACTGGGAGTCGGACTGGTGTCCCTCCTGCTGGCCGTATCCAAGGGCGCCGACTGGGGCTGGACGAGCAGTACCACCCTCGGCCTGTTCGCGACCACGGTCATCGCGTTGACGGCCTGGGGCTGGTGGGAACTCCGCACTCCCGAACCACTGGTCGACCTGCGGGTGATCGCCGGCCGTCAGGTGCTGCTGACCAACGCCGCGTCCGTCGTGGTCGGCTTCGCCATGTACGCCCAGTCCCTGATCGTTCCGCAGCTCCTGCAGTTGCCGACGTCGACGGGATACGGCCTGGGACAGTCGATGCTGGCCATGGGCCTGTGGATGGCCCCCTCGGGCCTGATGATGATGGCAGTGTCCCCCTTCGGGGCCCGCTTGTCGTCCACCCGCGGACCGAAGGTCACCCTGCTCGTCGGAAGCCTCGTCATCGCGCTCGGCTACGGGTCGTCGATGATCCTGATGGGGTCGACGTGGGGCCTGGTCGTGGTGACCTGCATCTGCGGCTCGGGAGTCGGCCTGGCCTATGGCGCGATGCCCGCCCTGGTGATGAGCGCCGTGCCGCAATCGGCCACCGCGTCCGCCAACAGCGTCAATTCCCTGATGCGCTCGGTCGGTACCGCAGTGTCCGCGGCCGTCGTCGGAGTGGTCCTGGCCCAGATGAGCGTCCAGGTCGCCGGCCACACCCTGCCCACCGAGGGCGGCTTCCGAACAGGCCTGTTGATCGGTTGCGGTGTCGCACTCGTCGCCGCGGCCATCACGCTGGCCATCCCCACCCGCCGCGCCACCCCCGCGGCGCCGAATTCGATCACCCCCGAACCGCTCGCCCCGTCGAAGGTGTAGACCGTTGCCGGTTGCCTACTTGTGGAGGGCGTACCCCGCCACGGGGTTGCCGTTGATGTAGACGGTGCCCTCGTAGGTCCCGTCGGGCCTCGGGGTGATCCGGTCGGTCAGGAAAGGCAACCCGGAGGGGCTGTAGTCGGTGACGAGGGAACCGCTCGCTTCCGGAGTGGTCATGCCGAAGATGTACGGGAAGAACACCCCGAAGTTGTCCATGACCCACCCGGGTCCGAACGTCTTGCCCTTCCAGATCAGGTCGCCACCGAGAACATTGGTGGTGCCGAGGTATGTCCCTGCAGGCAACGGGACCGGCATCGGCGCTGGTAGCGGCGGCGGCATGGGTGCCGGCACCGGGTCTGCTGCGGCCGTCCCCGCGGCGAAGAAAGACAGGCCGGCCACCGCGACGGCCCCGACCGCGACCTTGCGCATGATGTCCATGAGTTCTCCGTATATCGAGGTGCGTGGCGGAAAGTGTCGCACGGACAGGGCCGTCACAGGGCGAGTGTGAAGAAGATGCTGTTCGGATCGTTGCCGTAGTCCCCGAACGGGGGGCATTCGGTGAAGCCGTACTCGGAGTACAGACGCCTGGCCGGGGCGAAGAAGTCCTCGGTGCCGGTCTCGAGGTTGAGCCGGACGTACCCGCGTGCCCGCGCCTCGTCGACCAGGTGCGCGAGGAGCCGGGTGGCTACTCCCCGCCCGCGCGCCTCGGTGGCCGTCCGCATCGACTTGATCTCGCCTTCGGCCGGCGAGAGCTCACGCAGAGCCACGGTGCCCAGCACGGCCTCCTCGTCCCACAGCGTCCACACGGTGACCGAGGGGTCCCGCAAACCGGGCAGGTCGAGGGCGTGCACGCTTTCGGGCGGCGACGTCGCACGCATGTCCGCCAGGTGCTCGGCCAGCAGTCCGTGCACGGCCGCGCGGGACAGGTCGTCGACTTCGATGTACACGTGCTCGAGTATGCCGAAGCCGGCGCGAGAAATCGCAACGAGCACCGCACCGGCCCGGACCGCGGCGCACCATGGGGAGATGACCGAGACAGTTCTACGCCTGAGCACCCGCCAGGGGCGGTGGGTGGTCACCGCCACCGTTCTCGGCTCGAGCCTCGCGCTACTGGACGGCACGGTGGTGAACATCGCCCTGCCGCACATCGGCGAGGACCTCGGGTCGGATGTCGCGGGAATGCAGTGGGTACTGAGCGGCTACACCCTCGCCCTGGCGTCGCTGATTCTGCTGGGCGGGGCACTCGGGGACCGTTGGGGCAGACGCCGCGTCTTCGTCTGGGGGACGGTCTGGTTCGCGGTGGCGTCACTCCTGTGTGGCATCGCACCCGACATCACGATGCTCGTGATCGCGCGGATCCTGCAGGGTGTCGGCGCCGCGATGCTGACCCCCGGCAGCCTCGCACTGATCTCGGCGTCCATCCACGAGGACGACCGGGGTGCCGCGATCGGACTGTGGTCGGGACTCGGCGGGGTGGCCGGGGCGATCGGACCGCTACTGGGCGGCTGGCTGGTGGAAGTGGCCGGCTGGCGGTCGGTGTTCCTGATCAATCTTCCGCTCGCCGTCGTCGTCGTGTGGGCGTCGATGCGGCACGTCCCCGAGAGCCGGGACCCGCATCCGTCCGATCACCTCGACGTGCTCGGTTCGGTGTGCGCAGTGATCGGTCTCGGCGCGCTCACCTACGGTCTGATCGAGATGAACCTGATCGCCGGGGTGGTCGGAGCCGTCGCGCTGATCGCGTTCGTCGTGGTGGAACGGCGCTCACCGAACGCGCTGGTGCCGCCGAGCCTGTTCGCGTCGCGCATGTTCGTGGCGGCGAACCTGGTGACGCTCGCCGTGTACGCCGCACTCGGCGGCGTCTTCTTCCTGCTGGTCCTGCAGTTGCAGTTGGTGGCCGGATACTCGCCGATCGAAGCCGGGGTCGCCACCATCCCGATTACGCTGGCGATGCTCGCCTTCTCCTCCCGCGCCGGCGGCTACGCACAGACCCACGGCCCCCGACTGCCGATGACCGTCGGGCCCGCACTGGCCGCGGTCGGCCTGCTGTTGATGACACGGATCGGGCCGGGTGCGAACTATTGGACGGTCGTACTGCCCGGCGTCGTCGTCTTCGGCCTGGGACTGTCCGCCATGGTCGCGCCGCTGACCGCCGCCGTGCTCGGGTCGGTCCCGGTGGAGCAGTCCGGCATCGCCTCCGGAGTGAACAACGCCGTCGCGCGCACCAGCCAGCTGCTGGCGGTGGCCGCACTCCCCGGGATCGCCGGCATCGACGCCGAAAGCATGATCGACCCCGACAGCTTCTCGCACGGCTTCCGCATCGCGATGTACATCTGCATCGCACTGCTCCTGGTCGGGGCGACCATCGCCGCAGCCCTGATCCGGGCGCCGGCCCCGCCCGCTCCCACCCCGCTTGGTCCCGTCCCGGATTCGGTTGCCTGCAAACCACATTGCGACGTCACCGGTCCAGCCGTGCAACCGACCCTCGCCCGGTCGAGTCCCGCTCCGCCGAACGAGTGACGCGCCCGCAGGCCACCTCGGCGCGCGCTTTCGTATCCTGGTCGGGTGGCGATTTCCGGTACCGACCCCGCGAGCGTCCGGGTCGACAGCTGGACCTGGGCGATCCGGCTGTTCAAGACGCGCTCCGCGGCGGCGGCCGCCTGCAGGTCGGGGCACGTGCGGGTCAACGGCACCACCGCCAAACCCGCGCAGCCGGTCAAGGCCGGTGACGAGGTCCGCATCCGCGCGGCGGGTGTCGAACGCATCGTCGAGGTCGTCCGGCCCATCACCAAACGGGTAGGCGCGGTGGTGGCGGTCGAGTGCTATGCCGACAACACTCCACCGCCCCCACCGCGCGAAGTCCTCGCGTCGATACCGCAGCGCGATCGCGGCGCGGGCAGGCCCACGAAACGCGAACGCCGCGAGATCGACCGGTTGCGGGGGCTCTGACCGCTCAGGCCGGGGTGTGACTGAGGATGCGCAGGGCGGCTGGCACCGCCTCGATGGTGACCGGCAGCGGACCGACCCGGTCGCCGTCCGCGTAGGCCGTGATGCCGTCGCACTGCAACCGCACCCTCCGCGAGCGGTAGGTCTGCACGTCGGGGAGATCCACGTGAGTGCCCTTGTAGACCCGGGGGAACAGCCGGACCAGCCTCGACCGGCGCCCGTAGTCGACGACCGTGACGTCGAGCAGGCCGTCGGTCTTGTCGGCGCCCGGGCAGATCTGCATGCCGCCGCCGTAGGAGCGTCCGTTGCCCACCGCCACGAGTGTGGCGTCCACCTGGAACGACTCCTCGTCCAGTTCGATGGTGTAGTGCAGCGGGCGGAGCTGCGTCAGTTCCGCGAGCATCGCGAGGTTGTACCGCATCGGGCCTTTCGGCCAGGACATCCGGTTGGCGCGGTCCGTGACGAGCGAGTCGAATCCGCTCGCGACGATCGTGCCCGCCCACACCACCGCGCCGTCCGTGAGCGTGATCCTGGCGAGGTCGGACTCCTGTACCTCCCCGTCGGCGATGACGTCGGCCGCGGCGACGGGATCGCCGACGGGGATACCGAATTCGCGCGCATGGTCGTTGCCGGTGCCGGCCGGGATCAGCCCGACCGGGGTCCCGGACTGCGCGGCCGCCTGCAACCCGATGCTGATGGCGCCGTCCCCGCCGACGACGACGAGCGCGTCGGTGCCGTCGTCGATCGCCCGGCGGGCCAGCATGCGCGCGTGATCGGCGTCCGTCCCGATGATCTCGGTGACGGCGACCCCGCGCTCCCGCAGACGCGCCACCCCCTTCCGTCCCGCGACGGGTGCGTGCCCGTGCCCGGCGAGCGGGTTGACGAGGACGGTGACCTTCTCGATCACCTGCCGCGTGCTCACGGAATCAGCTTGCCGGGGTTGAGGATTCCCGCCGGATCGACCGTATCCTTGACCGCCCGCAGAATCGCGACGCCCAGGTCGCCGATCTCGTCCCGCATCCACGGCCGGTGGTCGACTCCGACCGCATGGTGGTGCGTGATGGTTCCGCCGGCGGCGACGATCGCATCACCGGCGGCGGTCTTGGCCTTCTGCCACTGTTCGATCGGGTCTTCCGCTTGCGCGGACACGACGGTGAAATACAGCGAGGCGCCGGTCGGGTACGTGTGTGAGATATGGCAGAGGACGAGCGGCGGGGTGCCCTGCCCGGACAGCGATTCCGTCAGTGCGGCGGTCACGGCCGTGCGGAGCGCAGCGAGGTTGCCCCAGGTGGTCGCGGTTTCCAGTGTCTCGCACAGCGCTCCCGCGTCGAGCAGCGAGTCGCGCAGGTACGGTGCGTCGAAACGGCCGTGCTCCCAACCGTTTCCGGGCCCCTCCCCCAGGGACGTGCCGCCGTGTGCCACCAGCACGGCGCGAGCCTCCGCCGTCCGCTCCGCGGTGTGCTCGGCGGTGCCCTCGAACGTCGTGATCGCCAGGCAGCCGCCGGTGACGGTCTCCTCACCGATCTTGTCGGTGGTCGCGAGGTTCACCGCAGTCTCCGCCTCGTCGGACAGTCGCAGCACGGTCGGGACCGCACCTTCCTGCCGCAGCGCACGCAGAGCTGCCGCGCCCGTCTCGAAGTCGGGGAAACTCCACCCTTCCCGGACGGTGGTGTCGGGGACCGCGTGCACCCGCACCCGCACCCGGGTGATGACGCCGAGCGTTCCCTCCGACCCGACGAACAGCTCGCCGAGGTCCGGACCCGCCGCGGAGGCCGGGGCGCGCCCCGTGTCGAGAGTCCCGGTGGGGGTCACCACTCGCAGTCCCTGCACCATGTCCTCGAACCGCCCGTACCCCGCGGACGCCTGCCCCGACGACCGGGTGGCCGCGAAGCCGCCGATGGTCGCGAACATGAAACTCTGCGGGAAGTGCCCGAGCGAGAAGCCGTGCGCGCCGAGCAGTTCCTCGGCGCGCGGACCCGTCACGCCCGCCCCGAGCGTCGCGATGCCGGAGTCGGTGTCGAGGTCGATCAGCGCGTCGAACCGGCGCAGGTCCAGCGAGACGACGGCGTCGAATCGGTCGCGCACGGGGTCGAGTCCGCCGACCACGCTCGTTCCGCCGCCGAACGGCACCACGGCGATGCCGTTGCCGGCGCAGTACCGGAGCACGTCGGCGACCTCGTCGTCCGTACCGGGAGTGATCACGGCGTCGGGCGCGTTCTGTGGTTCGGTGCTGCGGCGACGCAGCAGGTCGAGCGTGCTCTTGCCGCCGGAACGCAGCAGCCGGTCGGAGTGCGCGGTGCTGCAGAACTGCTCTCCGACGATGCCCGCGAGCGCGGCGACCTGCTGGTCGGACAGTGCGCTCGGAGCCAGGACGACATCGTCGGCCGCTCGGTCGGACGGCTCCCTGATCGTGACGCCGAGGGCCTGCTGCAGCAGTCCCTTGATGCCGTCCGAGAGGACCTTGTGCTTTTCCGGCGCGCCCCAGGCGTCCCACTGCATCGGGGGTGCCGTCAGGACGGCGTGATCTGCCGATCGCTCATTGCTCATGCGTTATAGTGTTACACATCATGTAAGAGTGTAACTAGCCCTTTCAGCGACCGCCCCGCTCCCGCCACACCTGACGGATGGGCCGCAGCACCAACCCCATTTGCCTCCGCGTCTTCCCACGCGTCACCAGAACACCCGTGATCGCCACGATCCAGACCGGGTACTGCACGAGCCAGGCCACCCGGAACGCGTCGAACGAATACCCGCCCATCGCGTCGAGGATCAGACCCATCGCCTGGATGACCAGCAACGACGCCAGGAAGCCGCCGATGTTGACCATCCCCTGCGCCGTTCCCATGCTGGTACTGGGGTTGAACATGCGGGCGTAGTCGAAGCCGATCATCGAACCGGGGCCGCCCACCGAGATCACCATCACGAGCACGATCAGCAACCAGATCGGCGCCGGACCGGGCAGCGACAGGACGACGGTCCAGATCGCCGCGTTGCTGATCATGATCGCCAGCACCAGATAGGAGCGGCGCATCGGGAAGCGGCCGCTGAGGATGCCGATGATCGGCCCGGCCACGATCGCCGAGATCACCGACAGGGTCAGCAGCGAACCGGCCTCCGCCGGCGACAACCCCTGCGCCGACCTCAGGTACGGCACACCCCACAGCAGGGCGAATGTGGTCATCGAGAACTGCGTGCCCATGTGGGTGAAGAACCCGAGCCGGGTGCCGGGACGACCCCACACGGCGCGGATCTGCTTGCCCACCTCCCGCAGTCCGGCGGGCGCGGCCACCACCTCCAGACCGGGAGGGGCATTGCGGATGACGGAGACGGCCAGCACGAAGGACAGCAACCCGAGCGACGCCGCGCTGCCGTACGCGAAACTCCAGCCCGGCCCGTTCAGCAACAGCATCAACGGCAACGCCGACAGGATCTGACCGATCTGACCGAAGATGCCGGTCAACTGCGACACGAGCGGGACCCGCCGCGGCGCGAACCACTGCGGTACCAGGCGCAGCACGGAGATGAAGGTCATCGCGTCGCCGACGCCGACGAGAACGCGCGCGGCGACCGCCAGCGGCAGCGATTCGGTGAGCGCGAGGAGCATCTGCGCCGACGCCATGATGAGGGCGCCCGCGGAAATCATGATCCGCGACCCGTACCGGTCGAGGAGCACACCGGCAGGGATCTGCATCCCCGCGTACACCACGATCTGGAGTACGACGAAACCCGACAACACACTCGGACTGATCGAAAATCGTTCCGTCGCCGCGAGGCCCGACACACCGAACGAGGTTCGATGCAGGACGGCGACGATATAAGCGACAACCCCGACGCCCCACACCAACCACACTCTGCTCATCGCAGATCAAACTACCCCCCAGCAGGTATTACCCGCCGGGTGAAGTCACTCGCGGCCCAGCGACACCCAGGTCGGATCGGCCGTGCGCTCACCGACGGTGAGATCCGCGAGCAGGTCCAGACGCGCGATCTGCCCCTCGCTCAGCGTGAGTGCGAGCGCGCTGGCGTTCTCCGTGACGCGCGCCGCGAACCGGGTGCCGGGAATCGACACGGACGGCACTCCGAACTCGCGGCCCTTCGCGTCCAGCCACGCCAGCGACACCTGGGCGGGCGTCGCGTCGAGTTCGGCGGCGACCTCGCGGACGACGTCGAGCACCTTCAGGTTCGCGGGCAGCGCTTCGTCCCCGAAACGCGGGAACCGGCGGCGCAGATCCTTGTCGCCCAGCGTGGCCGGGTCGTACGTTCCGGTGAGGAAGCCCCGGCCCACCGGGGAGTACGGCACGAAGCCGATGCCCAGCTCCGCTGCCGCGGGAACCACGTGCTTCTCGACGTCGCGACTCCAGATGCTCCACTCGCTCTGGATCGCGGCGATGGGGTGCACGCGCGACGCGCGACGCAACTCGTCGCCGGTCGCCTCCGACAGTCCGATGTTGCGGACCTTTCCGGCCTTCACCTGTTCCGCGATCGCGCCGACGGTGTCCTCGATGGGCACCTCGGGGTCGACGCGGTGCAGGTAGTACAGATCGACGGCGTCGACACCGAGCCGGGTCAGCGATTCGTCGAGGGCCTGCGCCACGTACTCGGGCTTGCCGTTGATGCTGCGCCTGCCGTTCGCGATGTTGCCGACGAGACCGAACTTGGTGGCCAGCTGCACCTCGTCGCGGCGTTCCTTCAGCACCGTGCCCACTGCGACCTCACTCGCGCCGTCGCCGTACACGTTGGCCGTGTCGATGAACGTCACTCCGATGTCGATGGCGTGGTGGAGGGTCGCGAGCGCCTCCGCGGCATCGACGGGGCCGTACACGGGGGCGACGGACATGGCGCCGTAGCCCTGCGCGCTGACGGTGAGGCCTTCGGACAACTGCACGGTGGGGATGTTGGTCATGCGCCCCATCCTTCCCGAGCACCCCGACAGGTGCATCGTTTGGAATCGCGCTGATCGTGACCCGGCTGCCTCTACCCTGAAGACATGGCATTCGACTGGTTCGAACTCGCCCGCATCGCCCACCGCGAGTTCGGTGCACGGGTCGCCGCGATCACCGACTGGTCCGCGCCGACCCCGGACCACGAATGGGACGTCACCCAGCTGGTGCGGCACGTCATCGAGGAACAGCAGTGGGTTCCCCCACTGCTCGCCGGGAAGACGGTCGGCGAAGCGACCCCGGACATCGAGCCCCTGCACGGCGACATGCGGTCGGAATGGGAGCGGTATTCGGACGCGGCCATCCACGCGTGGTCGTCGACCGACCCGCACACGCAGGTGCACCTGTCCTACGGCACGGTGCCGCTCGAGCCGTACCTGCGGCAGCAGATCGCCGACGTCACCATCCACGCATGGGACCTCTCCAAGGCCACCGGATCCGACGACACACTCGACCCGCAGCTCGTCGCCGGCGTCTGGTCGGATCTCGACGGCCAACGCGAGATGCTCTCCGAGAGCGGGCTGTTCGCCGACCCCGTCGACGTTCCCGACGACGCGCCGCTTCAGGATCGCCTGATCGCCCTGACCGGTCGCGATCCCCGGCAACGCATTTAACCAACCGCCGCCGAGGGTCCCGCCTACGCTGGCATACATGAGTACCCCGGATCCAAAACCCCGAAGCCGCGACGTCACCGACGGACTGGAGAAGACCGCAGCGCGCGGAATGCTCCGTGCGGTGGGCATGGGCGACGACGACTGGGGGAAATCCCAGATCGGCGTGGCGTCGTCCTGGAACGAGATCACCCCCTGCAACCTGTCGCTCGACCGGCTCGCGAAGGCCGTCAAGGACGGCGTGCACGCCGCCGGCGGATATCCCCTCGAGTTCGGCACCATCTCCGTATCCGACGGCATCTCGATGGGACACGAGGGCATGCACTTCTCCCTCGTCTCCCGTGAGGTGATCGCCGACAGTGTGGAAACGGTGATGCAGGCCGAACGCCTCGACGGGTCGGTGCTGCTAGCCGGTTGCGACAAGTCGCTGCCCGGCATGCTGATGGCCGCGGCCCGCCTCGACCTCGCGAGCGTGTTCCTCTACGCCGGTTCGATCCTGCCGGGTATCGCGAAAATGTCGGACGGCACCGAACGCGACGTCACCATCATCGACGCGTTCGAGGCGGTCGGCGCCTGTTCGCGCGGACTGATGAGCCGTGAGGACGTCGACGCCATCGAGCGAGCCATCTGTCCCGGCGAGGGCGCGTGCGGCGGAATGTACACCGCGAACACGATGGCCAGCGCCGCCGAGGCGCTCGGCATGTCGCTGCCCGGCAGCGCGTCCCCGCCCGCCACCGACCGTCGACGCGACGGATTCGCGAGGCGCAGCGGTGAAGCCGTCGTCGAACTGCTCCGCCGCGGCATCACCGCCAGGGACATCCTCACCAAGGAGGCGTTCGAGAACGCCATCGCCGTGGTCATGGCGTTCGGTGGTTCCACCAACGCCGTCCTGCATCTGCTGGCCATCGCGAGCGAAGCCGATGTGGAACTGACCCTCGACGACTTCTCCCGCGTCGGCGCCCGCGTCCCGCACCTCGCGGACGTCAAACCGTTCGGCAAGCACGTGATGAAGGACGTCGACCACATCGGCGGCGTACCCGTCATCATGAAGGCCCTCCTCGACGCCGGGATGCTGCACGGCGACTGCCTCACCGTCACCGGGAAGACCATGGCCGAGAACTTGTCGGCCATCGCCCCTCCCGACCCGGACGGCAAGGTGCTCCGCGCGATGAGCTCGCCCATCCACCCGACCGGCGGAATCACGATCCTCAAGGGTTCCCTCGCCCCGGGCGGCGCGGTGGTCAAGTCGGCGGGGTTCGACTCCGACGTCTTCACCGGCACCGCCCGCGTCTTCGAACGGGAACGCGCCGCGATGGATGCCCTCGAGGACGGCACGATCACCAATGGTGACGTTGTCGTCATCCGCTACGAGGGCCCCAAGGGCGGTCCCGGCATGCGCGAGATGCTCGCGATCACCGGCGCGATCAAGGGCGCCGGGCTGGGCAAGGACGTACTCCTGCTCACCGATGGCCGATTCTCCGGCGGCACCACCGGCCTGTGCGTCGGCCACGTGGCGCCGGAGGCCGTCGACGGCGGACCCATCGCGTTCGTCCGCGACGGCGACCAGATTCGCTTGGACGTCGGAACGGGCACGCTGGAACTGCTCGTCGACGAAGAGGAACTCGCCGGCCGCAAGCACGGGTGGGAGCCTCTGCCCCCGCGCTACACCCGCGGGGTCCTGGCAAAGTACACGAAGCTCGTCGGTTCCGCCTCGGGCGGCGCCGTCTGCGGGTAGGCGCTTCGCGCCCGTGCGTGGTCGACGAGTCCAGAGACTCGTTAACCACTCACGGGCCCGGAGGGCCTAGATGGGCCGGAACCCGGCGCCGGGACCGCCGCTCGCGTTCATGTCGGCGATGATCGAGTTGAGGTTGGTGCCGATCTCCGGGCCGATGCACGGTGCCGCGAGGTAGGCGTTGACCATGGCCACCAAGGTGGTGCCGACGACCATCGGCGCGCCCGAGTCACCCTCGATCACGCAGGCCTGGGTCCACGTCTCCCCCGTCTGCATGAGGTCGCCGTAGACGATGCCGCAGGTGTTTCCCGTGGTGCGGCCTTCCTTGCACGCCACCTGCGGGAAGGCTGCCGGTGCGCCGATGTGGGTGATGGTGACGCCGCCGACCCTGTTGACCGGGACGACCTTCGCCGGGTCGAACTGGATCACCGCGTAGTCGAGCGAGGGATTGGAGATGACGAACTCGCCGACGATGCCGCTGTCCTGACTGGCCTCGGGCACCACGTAGGAGCCCGCTTCACCGCAGTGGCCCGCCGTCAGGCCGACGAGCCGGCCCGCGTTGTCGTGTCCGATGGTGGTGAGTGAGCAGACGAGTTCGTCGTTCACCACGATCCCCGAACCGCCCCCCAAGACGGCGGCCGGAGCTGCTGTCGCGGACCCCGCCGCAACGAATCCCAGAATTCCCGCTGTCGCCGCAACAACCGCCGCGAATCGTTTCAACATTTTTCGAACCTTCCCGGATGAGCCCCGACGGCCGCGTGTCTCCCCATAAGAATCCCACCCGCGCAGGACCTGCGTGGGGGAATGCCGATGTAGAGACCGCGACCGTGACCCGCCCGGGTACTACTCGACGGCGCCGAGCGCCTCCAGTGCTTTGCGGGCGTCCTCGAGTTGCCGGCTCAGCTCGTCCACCCGGGCCGCCGCGAGGTTGCGTGCCGCCACGATGATCGACTCGACGGCCTCGATCGCCGTCTCCTCCCCGAGTTCCCGGACGGCGCGCTCGACGGCGTCCGGCGAGACGGGGACGGCCTTGCCGGGGCGCTTGGCTCCGTGCGCGACGGTGACGCTCCAGTCGTTGTCGGCGCCGGCGTGGATGGTGACGCTGACTCCCGCGGGCACCTTCTTGCTGGTGCGTTTGGCCGGTGCCGCGGCCGGTTTCGGGACCGCGGCGGCGGGCTGAGGCGTCGCGACGGTCTTGGCGGCGGGTGTCTTGGGGGCTGCAGTCTTGGGGGCGGGGGGCGGACCGGGTTCGATTTCCTGGTGCACGGCCGGCGCCGCGGGGGCGGCGGGCGCGGGCTTGGGGGCGGGAGTTCGTCTCATCAGAAGCTCCTCTGCTTCGAAGGGGAGCTCGTCGTCGACACCTTTGGGGCGGATCAAGACCGTATTGCCTTGCACGGAGATAACTTTCGCCGAGGCTCCGGCCTCGAGCCCGAGGCTGGGCATCGCCTCGCGCAGATACACGGTGGCCCGCTTGCCTTCCGCGATCGCGGCAGCGAGGGTCTCGAGATTCTCCGCGGTCAGGTGATCCGGTGCGGCAGCACCGGAACGTCTACGGGGCGGCATGCGCTGTCCTTTCTGGTCTGTCTCCTGGTTACGCTCGTGAGCACCGCAACTCTCGCACACCCCACCGACGGTTCCGCATCGGACGGGCTCGGACAGTGGCAGATTGAGGGACTGGACGCACCGCGACCCTGCGTGCGGATCGAACGTATCGAGAGGAACGACGTGACGTCGGAAGCACCGGAGAACGGCGACGAGACCGCAACGACGACGGAGATCTCACCGAGCCTGCTCCGCGACGTCCAGGCCGATCTCGAGGAGTCGCTTCTGGGCGGGCCCCGCCGCTACACGCGGGCCGAGATCGCCGACTTCGCGGGGGTGTCCCTCGAACGGGCGGACCGCCTGTGGGTGTCGATGGGTTTCGCGGTCGACACCGATCCGGACGGTGTCATGTTCACCGAGGGGGACGCCGCCGCGTTGCGCACCATCGCGTCGCTCGTCGACCAGGGGATCATCTCGCCGGAACGCGAAGTGGCGGCGGCTCGTGCTCTCGGCCAGTCGATGTCGCGGCTCGCCGAATGGCAGGTTTCATTGATCAGCACCCACATCGTCGATCAGCTCGCGGGGTCCGCGGGCAGCGACGAGCAGGCCATCCGGGAGCAGGTACGCGAACTCACCGCCGAGATCCTTCCGGCGGTCGAGTCTCTGCAGGCGTACGTGTGGCGCAGGCACATCGCCTCGACCACCGGTCGCAACGTGGGGAACCCCGGAGAGGAGGTCGCGAGCCGGAAACTGGTCGTCGGCTTTGCGGACATCGTCGGGTACACGTCGCTGACCCGTCAGCTCGGCGCCCGGGAACTGAGCGACCTTCTGGAACGATTCGAGTCGGCGTCGACGTCGGTCATCAGCCGGCATCAGGGATGGGTGGTGAAGACGGTCGGCGACGAGGTCATGTTCGCCGTCGAGTCGCCGGCCGATGCGGCGGAGATCGCCCTGCAGCTGCGGGAGCAGGTTCTGCCGGACGAGACGGACCCCGAACTGCGGGTAGGTCTCGCGATGGGTCCGGTGCTCGTCCGGTTCGGCGACCTCTACGGCTCCGTCGTCAACACCGCGGCGCGACTCACCGGTTCGGCGCGTCCCGGCACGGTGCTGATCGACGAGGCGCTCGCCCACGAACTCGCCGACGCTCCCGGTTACTACCTCAAGCAGCTACGCCCACGACGCGTTCGAGGGATACGAAGACTCGAACAGTTCGTGTTGCGCCGAGACCGGGACGCCTAGCGACCGTCAGCTTCCGAAGGGAAGGGTTCCGGGCGGGATGGAGTATCCGCTGCTGCCGGCGGCGACGCCGCCCCAAGCACCGAGGAGCCAGTTGAGTGCATCAGTGATCATCGAGAAACCTTCCCACACCATTCATTCGATACGCGCGGCATCCGGTGCCGCGCGTACGTGCCACGGTAATGACGACGTGCGGAGCTGTCGACGTCACAATGCCTGAGCAGGCGGTATCTCGAGGAGTGCCGGCTCGGCGGGGCCGGCGGCGACCTGGGCGGCGCGTGCGGCGAGGAAGTCGTCGACGATCTGCTCACACGCGACCCGTCCCAGCGGGGTCAGGGTCGCGAGCCGGGTGAAGACGAGTGGTCCGATCAGTTGCGCGAGGGCGAGGTCGTAGTCGAATGCACCGAGGCGTTCGGCTGCCTCGGGTGTCCCGAAGACCTGGTCGAACGCCGCCCGGTACTGCTCGACGATGGTCTGCCGCAGCGTCCGCAGTTCCGGTTTGTCCGATTCGACGGCGGCCGCGCTCGAGTAGTCGTCCAACGCAGGGCCCATGCCCAGCCAGCACATGGCCGTCACGTGCATGGGCGCACTCTCGATGAGCTTCGCCTGACTGACCATCAACTCGACCAGCCGGTCGCGGAGGTCGCCGTCGGTGGGCACTGTCGGCGCGGGTGGGATCAGCCGCCCGAAGGCCGCGGCGACCAGTTCGGTGCCGTTGTCGAAGTGCCGGTAGAGCGTGGCCCGAGCCACGTTCGCCAGCTTGGTGACAGCGTCGATCGTGACGGCGTCGGTGCCGCCCTTCGCGAGAAGAGTTGTCGCGGCGTCGAGAAGTCTCGCGCGGGAGCGCTGCCTGCGGGGATCCTGCTCGGTCATCTGCACCGCCCGTTCCTGCCACTGCCCGACCTCTTGTGAACCGTCAGTCTACCAACGATACTGACAGTCTCGTTACTTCCACGGAGGGACTTCATCGTGCGCTCTCGGGACTCCGCACCACCGCAGGACACCGAACAGAGCAACACCACCGGCTGGACCCTTCGGCAGATCTGGATGCTGACGGTCGCGTGCTGCGCGGTCGCACTCGTCGTCGCGGCGATGGCGGCACTGAACACCGCGCTCCCCGACCTCGCGCGCGACACGGGCGCGACCCAGAGCCAGCTGACGTGGATCGTCGACGGCTACACCCTCACCCTGGCCGCCCTGCTGCTTCCGGCGGGCGCGCTCGGCGACCGGTACGGCCGGCGAGGGCTGCTCATGGTCGGGCTGTTGATCTTCGGCCTCGGCTCCGCCATTCCGATCCTGAACGACAGCCCCGAGTGGATCATCGGTTCCCGGGCGATAGCGGGCGTCGGCGCCGCCCTCGTGATGCCCGCAACATTGTCACTGCTCACGGCCGGTTTTCCGCCCGCACACCGAGGCCGGGCCGTGGGCATCTGGTCGGGCGTCGCGGGGTCCGGCGCAATCGCCGGCCTGCTCGTCTCCGGACTCCTGCTCGAGAAGTGGTCGTGGCACGCCATCTTCATCAGCCTCGCCGTGGTGTCCGCCCTGATCTTCGTCACGGGCTTCACCATCTCCTCCTCCCGGGAGACCGAACGCCCACCACTGGACCTGCCCGGCACCGCGCTGATCGCCGCCGCGGTCGGCTTGTTCGTCCTGGGAACCATCGAGGCGCCGCAGCGCGGCTGGCTGGATCCCGTCGTGCTCGGACTGCTCGTCGGTGGCCTCGCCGCCGCGGCCGCGTTCGCCCTCGTGGAACTGCGCAGAAAACGCCCACTGCTCGACGTCCGGCTGTTCGCCAACCGCGCCTTCGGCTCCGGGTCGATGTCGCTCCTACTGCAGTTCCTGGCGTCTCTCGGCCTCTTCTTCCTCGTCGTCCAGTACCTGCAGCTGGTGCTGAACTACTCCCCTCTGCAGTCTGCGCTCGCGCTCGCCCCCATCGCCGTGCCGGTCGTGGCGATGTCCGCGGTCATGCCGATGCTCATCCCGCACGTCGGGCTCCGGCCGCTGCTCGCGTCCGGTTCCGCACTGCTCGGCCTCGGCATCCTCCTCCTGGTGCGGCTCGATGCGCATTCGAGCTACGCGGAAGTGTGCGGCCCGCTCATCGTGGCCGCCTTCGGTATCGGACTGTGCACGGCACCCGCGACAGCGGCCATCGTGCAGAACACCCCGGACGCGAAGCAGGGTGTCGCGTCGGCCGTCAACGACACGGCGCGCGAGATCGGTTCGGCCATCGGGGTCGCCTTGGCGGGCAGCGTCCTGGCCGCGGGGTACGGCACCCACGTGCAGCCGGCGGTCGACGCCGTTCCGGAGGCCGCGAAGGAGCCCGTGTCCAGTTCCCTGGCGGCGGCACTGCAGGTCGCCGAAGTTGCCGGCCCCCAGGGCGAGCAGCTGGCGACGTTCGCGCGGGACTCGTTCCTGAAGGGTTTCGACGAGGCATCCATCGTGCTGGCCTGCGTATTGTTCGCCGCGTCGCTGCTGCTCGCGGTGTGGGCTCCCGGGCGGAAGGGCTCCGCGCCGACGACCGAATCGCCGAAAGAACTGGCCGACGTCGACTGAGCGAACATTGCCCTTGTGACCGCCGTCATTGTATCGTTCAGTATCAGTTACTGAATGTCACAGTTAGTTGACCGCCTAGTCACAGATCAAGGGGTAGTGATGACCGCATCGATCGTCGTCTCCGACCGCGAAGAGACCGCCCAGCGCTTGCTGGCGTCGTCGGCACGCAAGTCCTACGACCCGATGGTCGAGGTCGACTGGGAAGCACCGATCCCCGACGACAAGTTCGGTCTGACCCCCGAGTGGAGCACGCTCTACGGCACCGCCCTGTGGGACGAGATGACCGAAGAGCAGAAGATCGAACTCACCAAGCACGAGGCCGCCAGCGTCTCCAGCGTCGGACTGTGGTTCGAGATCCTGCTCATGCAGATGCTGCTGCGCGACGTGTACGGCCGCGACAAGCACTCGCGCCACGTCCAGTTCGCGCTCACCGAGGTGGCCGACGAATGCCGCCACTCGGTGATGTTCGCCCGCGCCGGTGAACGCCTGAACATGCCGAGCTACGGCCCGCACCCCGCGATCCACAAGCTCGGACGCATCTGGGGCGGCTTCTTTCGCGGCGCCAACGCGTACGCCAGCGTGATGGCCGCCGAGGAGATCCTCGACATGATGCAGCGCGACTTCATGAAGGACGAGCGCGTGCAGCCCGTCACCCGAACGGTGAGCAAGATCCACGTCCTCGAGGAGGCCCGCCACATCCGCTTCGCTCGCGAAGAGGTCGGACGCCGCATCGAGGGCGCCAGCTGGGCACGACTGCAGTTCGAGCGCCTCAACACCGCGGTGGTCGTGTATTTCGTGATGAAGAGCATGATCCGCAAGGACGTGTATGCGAATGCCGGACTCGACCCGGAGCGGGCCGCCGCCGAGGCCAAGAACAACCAGCACTACAAGGACACCGTCCGTACGTCCGGTTCCAAGTTGATGCAGTTCCTCGATGGCGTCGGCCTCGTCGGCGGCCCGTCCAAGCGCCTCTACAAGAGGGTCCATCTCCTCTGAATCATGTGGGGACGTGGTCCAGGTAGGACACACCGGTCGAGGTGATCTCGAGTACGCGCGCGGACCGAATGTCGAAGAACATTCCCGCGACGCGTACTCGGCCCTCGGCCGCCGCCGCGCCTACGAGGGGATGGCGCCCGAGGGTTTGTACCTGGACCGCCACGTTCACCATGCCCAACTGGTCGACCTCGTCGAATCCGAGCTCGGCCGCTGCTCGCGCCACCGGATGACCGCTGAGGAACGCGTTCCGGCTCGGCTGCGCGAACGTCAGCCACTGTTCGACTGCGTCGCGATCGGACCCGTCGTTCTCGGGCGGCGCACTTGCGAGCACGGCCTTCATCGCGCCACAGCCGGAGTGGCCGCACACGATCACCGAGCTGACCTCGAGTTCGTCGAGGGCGAAGGCAAGTCCCGCCTCGACGGACACGTCCTGCTTCCCGGTCGGGACGAGGTTGCCCACGTTGCGCACCGTGAACAGGTCGCCCGGCCCACTGCTGGTGATCACGTTCGGCACGATGCGTGAATCGGAGCAGGTGAGGAACAACGAGTCGGGGCGCTGCCCGTCCCGGAGGTCGTCGAGGTGCGGCTGCAGCTGAGCCGCGTTCCGCCGGTGGTACTCCGACACTCCCGCGAGGACCGGTCGGAGCGCCGCCGGTGTGCTGGTGGACTCCTCGGTGTCGGTGTGTCGCGGCTGCCAGCTCTTCCACGGCGCGAACCCGCGGGGGCTCACCACTCCGATGCCACGCCTGGGCGGCGATGCGCCGACGGCGTCCATGTCGACGGGACCGAGCGCATCGATCACGACCGTTCCGCCGTTCCGCTCGTGGTGACGCTTCCAGTCGTCGATCGCCTCGAACATGGCGTGGTCGAGGAAGTCGACCGCCAGTTCCACGGTGACGTGCGCGCCCTCGGGCACCTTCGCGAGGAGCCCGGTCAATGCCGGCATAGACAGGAAGCTGCACGACCCCTCGACGGTCACGCGCCACTGCCCGGAATCCTCGGAGCCGACAGGTTCGGCCCGCATCTTGGGGTGGATGACCCGCCACAGCAGCAGGACCACCGCGAGTGCGAGACCGATGATCACGCCCTCGAGCAGGTTCAGGAAGACCACGCCGGCCACGGTCACGCCGTACACCCACAGGTCGCCGGTGCGCCGGGCCGTCCGCAGATGAGCCATCTTGACGAGCTGGATGCCGATCACGATGAGGAGGCCGGCGAGCGCGGCCATCGGGATCTGCTCGACGAGTCCGGTGAGCAGCGCGGCGAAGACGAGGATCCACACGCCGTGCAGCACGGCGGATGCCCGGGTGCGCGCCCCGGCGGCCACGTTGGTGGAACTGCGCACGATCACACCGGTGACCGGCAGGCCGCCGATGAGACCCGAGATCATGTTGGCCGAGCCCTGACCGACGAGTTCACGGTTGAACTCGGAACGCGTGCCGCCGTGCATCTTGTCGACGGCGACCGCGGACAGCAGGCTCTCGACGCTCGCGATCAGCGCGACCGTGAGTACACCGGTGGCCACTGCGAGCCACGGGCCGTCCGGCATCGAAGGCAGTGCCACGGCGTCGAACAGGGAGCCGTCCAACGCGATTCGATCGATGTCGAGCGGGAAGACAAGGGAGAGAACGGTGGCGGCGACGACGGCGACCAGCGGGCCGGGGAGCACCTGCAGCTTGCCGGGGATCTTCTTCCAGAACAGCAGGACGGCGATGACCACCGATCCCACGAGGACGTCGCTGTACCGGGCGGACGTCAGCTGCCCGGGGAGCTGGGTGATGTTCTCGACGGTCGAGCTGTGCGAGCTACCACCGAGTAGGACGTGAATCTGCTGGAGGGCGATCGTGATTCCGATACCCGCCAGCATGGCGTGGACCACGACCGGCGCGATGGCCAGGGCCGCACGGGCAATTCTACTGAGCCCGAAGATGATTTGAAGGAATCCGGCCGCGACGGTGATCGCGCACGTGGCCTTCCAGCCGAACGTGGCCACCAATTCTGCTACCACCACGGTCAATCCGGCGGCAGGACCACTGACCTGGAGCGGTGAACCTCCGATGGAACCCGCCACCACACCGCCGACGATCGCCGCGATGAGCCCCGCCATGATCGGGGCGTCGGACGCGATCGCGATACCGAGCGACAGTGGTAGTGCGACGAGGAAGACGACGAGCGACGCGGGTAGGTCGTATCGCGCGTTATCTCGCAACCTTTCGCCGAGGGTCGGTCCGGGGGCGGGTGCACCGGATGGGGGTGCTTTCTCGTTCTCGAGGATCGACATGTCGACACCTTACGGGCGGAGAACGACGAAACGCCCGAAACGGACGGGATCTTGTGGCATGTGTCACTGTGGCACTGCTTTTCGCACAGTTGAATCGAAAACTATTGGACAACAGTCCATTACATGAAGCTTAAAGTACACAAAGTTCACCGTGCCCACCCTTGCACCGTGAGACGTGCCGGTCACCGTGGGAAACGGTGACCGGCACGACCGGGCCGGCCTACACGGACGTGGGCACGACGACCAGCGCCCAGACGAACATCGGGGCCGACAGCACGATCAGACCGCAGTAGGCGAGCATCTTGCGCTGGAAGCGGCCCTTGTCCTCGACCTGTGCGTTGGCGAGCACCATCACACCGTTCGTCGAGAACGGGCTGACGTCGACCACCGTCGCGGAGAATGCCAGGGCCGCGACGAATCCCACGGCGCCCACCTCTCCCATCGCGAGCATCGGCGCGGCGAGGGGCAACGCGATGCCGAGGGTACCGATCGACGATCCGAACGCGGAGATGATCGCGACCGCGTAGCAGAGGATCAACGCGGTCAGCAACGGCGATCCGAGAGCCGACGCCGCATCGCCGAGGAAGTCGAGCGTGCCGTTCTGTGTCATGACCGCCATGTAGGTGAGCATCCCGCACACGAGCACCACGGCAGGCCATGCCACGTTGTCGATGACCTTGGGGTGCGATTTGGGCGCCATCAGGAGCAGCACCGCACTGATGCAGATCGAGCTGACGCCGACGTCGATTCCGAACGCGACCGACCCGACGACGAGGAAGCCGATGCCGGCGAGCGTCGCGAACCGGTACCGGTTCATCTTCACCGGCTTCACGCCTTCGTGGATCAGCGCCTCCTCGATGACCTCGCGATCGGTGAGGGTCGCGGTGTTCCCGCCCGGGCCGTTGCCCGCAGTCACGCCGCCGGACGGCCCACGTGAGGATGAGGAGCCGCCGAATCCTCCGCCGTCGGACGTCTCCTCGACGGGACGCGGAGTGCGGCGACCGATCAGGTCGAGGCCGTAGATCAGGAACAGCACGATCGCGATGGCCAGGTTGAGGACGAACGGCAGAGCGAACAGGACCAGGGGATTCGCTCCGACGCCGGTCGAGTCCATCAGTCCGTTGATGAATGCGCCGTACAGATTGATGGGTGAGAACGCGCAGGCCAGGGCGCCGTGACTGATGACCATGCCCATCAGGAACGGGTTGATCTTGTTCTTGGCCGCGAGAGGCATCGCGATGGGGGCGAGCATCCCGACCGCGAGGACGGACCCGAGGGCCATCAGCAGTCCGGACAGCAGGAACATCATCCACAGGATCGCCCACCGCCTGCCGCGCACGAGTCGGAGGGAGGCCTCGATGACGAGGTCGATGGTCCCGTTCGCCTTGGCTATGGCGAACAGCAGCGTGATGCCGCCGACGATGATGAACGTGCTGCCGGGGAAGGCGTCGATGATGTCCTCGACCGGGATCCCGGACACCCAGCCGCCGATGACGAACGCTCCGGCGAACGCGAGGATGCCCATGTTGATCGGGGTGAGGGTCGCCACTGTGAAGATCGCGATCAGAGCGACGATGGAGATTGCGTAGACCATGGTCGGCCTTTCGGGGTGAGTTCGCAGATCACACTGCGGTGAGGGGCCGAGCTTGGGCCAGAGCGTGTTTCACGGTGTCGACGGCGAGGCCGAGGGCCTGCTGATCGATACCCGTGTCGATGTCGTGCGCGTGCAGGTGCGCGACCAGTTCCTCGGTGGCGAGGTTGCCGTGGGCGCCCGGCGCGAACGGGCAGCCACCGTACCCGCCGATGGCGCTGTCGAAGTGCGTGATCCCGAGTTGCCGGTGCGCGGCGATCACGGTGCCCAGGGCCTGACCGTGCGCATTGTGGAGGTGCAGGCTCAATTCGATGTCGGGCAGGGCGTCGCGTACCGCCCCGGCCGAAGCGAGCACCTGCTCGGTGGTGGCCGTCCCGAGCGTGTCGGCCAGCCCGAGCCGGCGCACACCCATCGCGGCCATCGCGCTCGCCACCCGCACCAGCGCGGAGGGGGCGATGATGCCCTCGAACGGGCAGACGAACGCGGTCGACACACCTCCGAGGAAACTCCGGTCGGGGTACTTCTGCAATGCCTCGGCAAGTCCGTGCAGCGCCTCGTCCGGGTTCCGGCCCGTGTTCGCCGTGCTGTGCCCGGCACTGGCCGACGTCACGACCTGGATCTCGTCGATACCGGTCGCGATCGCACGGTGCACTCCACGCGGGTTGAGTGCCAGAGCGCTGTACGTGACCGACGGGTCGGTGCGGGGCAGCCGGGCGATGACGTCGTCGGCGTCCGCCATCTGCGGCACACGCGTGGGCGAGACGAACGATGCCGCTTCGATGTGCTTCACACCGGCGGCGACGAGTGCGTCCGCGACGGCGATCTTGTGGTCGGTCGAGACGACCACATCCTCGTCCTGCAGTCCGTCTCGCAGCACGACATCCGTTATGGTGACTGACATTTCACTTTCCTCCGATTCAGATGACGTTGCGGGCGCGGTAGTCGTCGAGCTGATCACCCGACAGATTCAGCAATCCGCCGAGGATCTCGTCGGTGTGCTCACCCAGCTCGGGGCCGGCCCAGCGGATCTGCGTGGGTTCACCGTCGAGCTGCGGGACCACTCCGGGGAAGCGCACCTCTTCGGGCTCCCCGTCGACGGACACCTTCAGGCTCTGCAGCATGCCGCGGGCGTTGTAGTGCTCGTCGTCGGCGATCTGCACCGCGTCGTACACCTCGCCCACGGGCACACCGGCGGCGCCGAGTTCGGCGACGACGTCGCGGGGGCGACGCACAGACGTCCACGACGAGATGGCCTCGTCGAGTTCGGCTTCCCGACGGAATCGCTGATCCCCGTCGGCGAGTTCGGGATCGTCGGCCAGATCGTCACGCCCCACGGCCTGCATCAACCGGCCGAACACGCCACTCGAGTTGCCGGCGATCATGACGGATCCACCGTCGCACGGATAGACGCCGCTGGGTACCACGCCGGGCAGGTTGCCCGCGGTCCGTTCGCGGACCATGCCGTACGCGTCGTAGTCGGGGACGAGGGATTCCATCGCCATGAACACCGATTCGTACAGGGCCACGTCCGCGACGCGCGGGGTCGAGTGATCACCCTGCCTTGCCTTGGCCAGCAACATCATCAGGGCGCCGATCGCGCCGTGCAGTCCGGCGAGCGTGTCGGCGATGGGGGCGGCCGCCCGGACCGATTGACGGTCCGGATAGCCGGTGACGTGCCGCAGTCCGCCGAAGGCCTCGGCGACGCCGCCGAATCCGGTGCGCTCCCGGTACGGGCCCGTCTGCCCGTAGCCGGAGATCCGGACCAGCACGATGTCGGGGTTGGCGGCCGTCAGCTGGTCGGGCCCGATTCCCCACCGCTCGAGCGTTCCGGGACGGAAGTTCTCGATGACGACATCCGACTTCGCGGCGAGGTCGAGAATGATCGCGCGGCCCTCGTCGGTCCGGAGGTCGAGGGTGACGGACCGCTTGTTGCGCGCGATGGTGCGGAACATCATCGATGTCGCGCCACGGCGGCGACGCCAGCCCCGCAGTTCGTCGCCGACGCCCGGTCGCTCGATCTTGACCACCTCGGCGCCGAAGTCGGCGAAGATGCGGCTCGCCATGGGGGCTGCGATGAAGTTGCCGAGTTCCAGCACACGGATGCCGTGCAGTGGGCCGTTCTCTGGGACCTGCATGTGAGAGTTCTCCCTCGTCGATCTGAACTGGATGACGACTGGGTTCCTAACCTGCACATTCTCATTATTTGGCAGTTAGATTCCCGTCTGATAAGAATGACGGTAGTGGCAGCAGTCACAATTGGCAATGCCCGGAGTCCGCGCCACACGACAATGGACGACGGGACGCTGCGCAATGCAGCAGGAATTCACTGCTCGACAGGAGGAGAACACGGTGAGAGAACCACACGTCGTTGCGATCGATGGACGGTCGCCGCGCGCGGAGAAGAGCACCTGGGTCGCGCCGACGGCCGCGGTGATCGGCGCCGCGACTCTCGGCGCGGAGACCAGCGTCTGGTACGGCGCGGTGCTGCGTGCCGATTGCGATTCCATCACCCTCGGCGAGGGCAGCAACATCCAGGACGGGGTGGCCGTTCACGTCGACCCGGGATTCCCCGTCGTCGTGGGCAGGGACGTCAGTGTGGGGCACAACGCCGTCCTGCACGGCTGCACCGTGGGCGACGGCGCCCTCGTGGGCATGGGGGCCACCGTCCTCAACGGTGCGGTGATCGGCGAGCAGTCGCTGGTCGCGGCGGGCGCGCTGGTCCTCGAGGGCACGCGAATTCCGCCGCGCTCACTCGTCGCAGGCGTGCCCGCGAAGGTGCGTCGCGAACTGACCGACGACGAGGTGGCCCACAACGCCGCCAACGCCGCGGTCTACCGTCAACTGGCGCAGCAACATCGGTCGGCGGACGTCACCACGTTCGACATCGCCTGAGCGACTCAGTCGCCCGGAACGGATTTCTCGATCTGCCGCGCGGCAGCGACGACTGCGCGGCCCATCGACGCACCCAGGTTCTTCCCCATCCGCCCCTCGGGACCCGACACGCACACGGCGGCCACGATCTCGCCGTGCCGGCGGACCGGCGCACTGATGGACGCGGACCCCGGTGTCCGTTCCGAAACCGACACCCACCAACCTGATTTCACGGCTTCGGGGTCGGCCTCCCAGTCTCCGGACAACACGTGGCCGCTCGACCCCTGCGGTAGCGGGACCAACGTTCCGACGGGCAGTGCCACCCGCAGTTCGTGCTGGGAATCGACGCTCGCGGCGCAGAGACGGGATTCGCCTCGGCGAACCCACAACTGCGCGGATTCCCCTGTCTTTTCACTCAATTCGCGTAGCGCTGGAATCGCGAGGTCGCTCAACGCCGTGGTGACGAATCGCTGACCCAGATAGAAACGGCCTTCCTGATCCTTGCGCAGGAGGCCGTGCTTGACCATGTCGGTTGCCAGCCGGTACGTGGTCGAGAGGGACAGGTCGAGTTCACGGGCGAGGTCGCTCGCGCCCATCGGGCTCGACTCGACGACATCGAGGATCGCCACCGCGCGGGCGAGCACTCCGACGCCGATCTCACTCCGCGCAACCATCGCAGTCCATTTCTATTGCCCCATTGAAGTATTCAGATTGTATAGGAAAGCCGGTGCGTGCCCGCCCGCATCCGTCGATGCGGCTAGTTGTCCGGGTGTCGGTTGACGACCGGATCGGGGCCCGGTTACCTCTGTGTCAGGCATTCGCCACTCCCCCGGTGCACAGTCGCACTCCCATTCCCGGTATCCGAAAACCGTTGCAAGGAAAGGCACCATCATGACGATCGAGCAGACTCTCACCGACAAGGAACGCCTGGCAGGTCTCGACCTCGGCCAGCTCGAGCAGCTGGTCGGGCTGGTCGAATACGACGGCACCCGCGACCCGTTCCCGGTCAGCGGCTGGGACGCCGTCGTCTGGGTGGTCGGCAACGCCACCCAGACCGCCCACTACTTCCAGTCCGCGTTCGGGATGACCCTCGTCGCCTACTCCGGACCCACCACCGGCAACCGCGACCACCACAGCTTCGTCCTCGAATCCGGGGCCGTCCGCTTCGTCATCAAGGGCGCCGTCGACCCGGCCAGCCCGCTGATCGAGCACCACCGCACCCACGGCGACGGCGTCGTCGACATCGCCCTCGCCGTCCCCGACGTCGACAAGTGCATCGCCCACGCCCGCGCCCAGGGCGCCACCGTCCTCGACGAACCGCACGAGGTGACCGACGAGCACGGCACCGTCCGCCTCGCCGCGATCGCCACCTACGGCGACACCCGCCACACCCTCGTCGACCGCACCAACTACACCGGCCCCTACCTGCCCGGCTACACCGCCCGCACCTCCGGCCACACCAAACGCGACGGGGCACCCAAGCGCCTGTTCCAGGCCCTCGACCACGTCGTCGGCAACGTCGAACTCGGCAAGATGGACCACTGGGTCGACTTCTACAACCGGGTCATGGGCTTTACGAACATGGCCGAGTTCGTCGGCGAGGACATCGCCACCGACTACTCCGCGCTGATGAGCAAGGTCGTCTCCAACGGCAACCACCGGGTCAAGTTCCCCCTCAACGAACCCGCCCTCGCCAAGAAGCGGTCGCAGATCGACGAATACCTCGACTTCTACCAGGGCCCCGGCGCCCAGCACCTGGCCCTGGCCACCAACGACATCCTCACCGCCGTCGACCAGCTCACCGCCGAGGGCGTCGAATTCCTGGCCACCCCCGACTCCTACTACGAGGACCCCGAACTGCGGGCCCGGATCGGCAACGTCCGCGCCCCCATCGCCGAACTGCAGAAACGCGGCATCCTCGTCGACCGCGACGAGGACGGCTACCTGCTGCAGATCTTCACCAAACCCCTCGTCGACCGCCCCACCGTGTTCTTCGAACTCATCGAACGCCACGGCTCCCTCGGCTTCGGCATCGGCAACTTCAAAGCCCTCTTCGAAGCCATCGAACGCGAACAGGCCGCCCGCGGAAACTTCTGAGCGGGCGGCAGTGCAGCGGGCGCGATGTGGCAGGTCGGTACCCGGGATCAGCGCACCCGCGGGGTCTTCCGCGTGCTCACGGCGATGCGATTCCACGCGTTGATCGTGAGCACCAGCGAGATGAGCTGCGCCAGTTCCGTCTCCTCGAAGTGCTCCTCCGCCTCCTCGTACACCGAGTCGGGGACGAAGCCGTCGGTCAGCACGGTGATCGCCTCGGCGAGCGCGAACGCCGCACGCTCCTTGTCGGTGTACAGCCCGTGCGCCTCCTCCCACGCGCCCAGCAGGTACAGCTTCTGTTCGCTGATGCCGATCGTGCGGGCATCGGCGGTGTGCATGTCGATGCACCAGGCACAGTGGTTGATCTGGGAGCAACGGGTGAGCACGAGTTCGACCAGCTCCGGGTCGAGGCCCTGCCGTGCCGCGGCGTCGAGGGCGATCATCGCCTTGTAGACGGCGGGGGCCTTGCGTGCGAGATCGACTCGGGTCTTGCGCTCTGTTGTGGTCATACGAGAACCGTAGGCGCGAAGTAGCCCATCTGCATGGTTCAATTCATACATGGAAACGTGGGCCAATTCAGGTCTGGGCCGTGACCTCCACCTCGACCTGACCGCGTCCGGCGGCGGACAGGCACCGAGGGTGCGCGCGAACCTGGTTTCCGCGCTGCGCGAGTCGATTCGATCGGGCCGGCTCGTCGCAGGCACCACCCTCCCGCCGTCCCGCACGCTGGCCCTCGACCTCGGTATCGCCCGCAACACCGTCGCCGAGGCGTACTCCGAACTGGTGGCCGAGGGCTGGCTCACCGCCCGGCAGGGATCGGGGACCCGGGTCGCCGAGCGGGCAGGCGAGCCCGCCCGGCGTCCGCGCACCCGCTCCGCGGCCGCACCCCGACCGGCGTTGAGCCTGATGCCCGGTTCGCCCGATGTCGGGGAATTTCCGCGTGCCGCCTGGATGGCGTCGGCCCGCCGGGCGCTCACCGCGGCACCCAACGACGCCTTCGGACCGGGTGATCCGCGGGGACGCCCCGAACTCCGACACGCCCTCGCCGAATACCTCTCTCGCGCACGTGGAGTGCGCACCGATCCCGACCACATCGTGGTGAGTGCGAGCTCGGGGCACGGACTGTGGTTGCTCGCCCGCGCCGGGAAGGGGCCGATCGCCGTCGAGGGCTACGGGCTGCATCTGCATCGCGAACTTCTCGGCGACGCCGGGGTCTCCACCGTCCCCCTGTACCTCGACAACCGCGGAGCGCAGCCCCCGGATACGACAGTCAGGCCGCTGTCGGCGGCGCTATTGACCCCGGCTCATCAGTTCCCCACCGGCGGGCCGCTCCATCCCAGCAGGAGAACGGCTTTCGTGGAATGGGCACGCGCGACGGGGGCGACCGTGATCGAGGACGATTACGACGGGGAGTTCCGGTACGATCGCCAACCCGTCGGCGCCCTGCAGGGTCTGGCCCCGGACGAGGTGGCGTATCTGGGCACGGTGAGCAAGACCCTCTCCCCCGCGATCCGCGTGGGATGGATGGTGCTGCCGGAACGCCTGATCGACGGTGTCCTGGCAGTCAAGGGCGGATA
Organism: Rhodococcus sp. JS3073; assembly: GCF_026810085.1. Lineage (NCBI taxonomy): Bacteria > Bacillati > Actinomycetota > Actinomycetes > Mycobacteriales > Nocardiaceae > Rhodococcus > Rhodococcus sp. JS3073. The sequence continues at coordinate 2,519,254 of NZ_CP113951.1, forward strand.
CGAGAGATGGGTCAGCGCGACGGACCAGCTCACCCTGGCAGACTTCATCGAGCGGGGCTCATTCGACCGGCACGTCCGCAGGATGCGCACCCTCTACCGCCGCCGCCGCGACACCCTCGTCGACACCCTCGCCGCCCGCGCACCACACGTGCACGTCACCGGCATCGCGGCCGGTTTGCACGCCGTGCTCGAACTTCCCGACGGGACCGAGGCGGCCACCGTCGACCGCGCCGCGGCACTCGGTCTCGCAGTGGCGGGTCTGCGCACGTTCCGTCATCCGGGCGCTCCCGCCGACCGGCCCGACGGACTCGTCGTCGGCTACAGCACACCGTCGTCCGCGCGTTTCCCGGCCACGCTCGACGCCCTGTGCCGAGCGCTGCCCACTCCGTGAGCGGAATTTCCTATGGGACTGGTCGGAATGCGTGTCGTGCGGTTACAGTCTGATCCGTGACCGAATCCGGCGTGATCGACTCAGGTGAGCTGCTGACGCGGCGTCGCCATGTCGATTTCGCACTGGTGTGTACCTCGAGGTGTCCGATCTCCTGATCGGACCCGTCCCGGCGTGACGTTCTCCACGCCGGGTTCTTCCCGCACACCCTCGTTTTCGAAGGATTCGCACTGTCATGACCACTGCATCCGTGTCGCACCTCACGTCCGTCATCGGCGCCACCCGCGACGCCGTTTCCCAGGATTCCGCGAACGCTCACGTCGTCTTCCGTGCCTCCGCGCAGGCGCACGACGCCGTCGCGAGCACCGTCACGCTCGGCAAGTACAGCGTCGAGGTGGACGAGCCGCCGGCGCTCGGCGGCGACAACTCGGCCGCCAATCCCGTGGAGTACTACCTCGCCTCACTGCTCTCCTGCCAGGTGGTCACGTACCGCTTCTGGGCCGAGAAGCTCGGTGTCCGCGTCGACGACATCTCGGCGAGCGCCGAGGGCGACCTCGACGTGCGCGGGTTCTTCGGCTTCGACGACGCCGTCCGTGCCGGGTTCGGTGAAGTGCGCGTCGTCGTGACGCTGACCGGCCCGGAACCGCGGGAGCGCTACCTCGAACTGCAGGAAGCAGTGGATGCGCACTGCCCCGTCCTCGACCTGACCCGCAATCAGACCCCGGTCCACACCGTGGTCGAAACACGCACCGGCGAAAACTGATTCACCACATCCACCTCACCGAATCTGGAGCACACCACTCGTGACCGAGAACATCGATCCCACCGTCAACTGGTCGTTCGAGACCAAGCAGATCCACGCCGGGCAGACGTCCGACGCAACCACCAAGGCGCGGGCGCTGCCGATCTACCAGACCACCTCGTACACGTTCGACAGCACCGATCACGCTGCCGCGCTGTTCGGTCTGGCCGAGCCGGGCAACATCTACACCCGCATCATGAACCCCACACAGGACGCGGTCGAGCAGCGCATCGCCGCACTCGAAGGCGGCGTCGCCGCGCTGCTGCTGTCGTCCGGGCAGGCGGCGGAAACCTTTGCGGTGCTGAACCTCGCGGAGGCGGGCGACCACATCGTCTCCAGCCCGTACCTGTACGGCGGCACCTACAACCTTTTCCACTACACGCTGCCCAAGCTCGGCATCGAGGTCTCGTTCGTCGAGGACCCCGACGACCTCGAGCAGTGGCGCAGCGCCGTCCGCCCGAACACGAAGGCGTTCTACGGTGAGACGATCGCCAACCCGAAGAATCACATCCTGGACATCCCCGGAATCTCGAAGGTCGGCCACGACAACGGGATCCCGCTGATCGTCGACAACACGGTGGCCACACCGTACCTGCTGCAACCGTTGAAGCACGGCGCGGACATCGTGGTGCACTCGGCCACCAAGTACCTCGGCGGTCACGGCACGGCAATCGCCGGGGTCATCGTCGACGGCGGCACGTTCGACTGGACCCAGGGGCGCCACAGCAATTTCACCACCCCGGACCCGAGCTACCACGGTGTCGTCTTCGCGGACCTCGGTGCTCCGGCCTACGCGCTGAAGGCGCGCGTGCAGTTGCTGCGCGACCTCGGTTCCGCGGTCGCCCCGTTCAACGCGTTCCTCATCGCGCAGGGCATCGAGACCCTCAGCCTGCGCGTGGAGCGGCACGTCGCCAACGCACAGAAGGTGGCCGAGTTCCTCGAGGCGCGCCCGGAGGTGACGTCCGTGGCGTACGCGGGTCTGCCGTCCTCGCAGTGGCACGGGCGCGCACAGCAGCTCACCCCGAAGGGTCCGGGTGCGATCGTGACGTTCGAACTGGCCGGCGGTGTCGATGCCGGTAAGAAGTTCGTCAACGCGCTCACCCTGCACAGCCACGTCGCGAACATCGGCGACGTGCGCTCGCTGGTGATCCACCCGGCGTCGACGACGCACTCGCAGCTCACCCCGGAGGAGCAGCTCGCCGCCGGTGTGACTCCCGGACTGGTCCGGCTCGCCGTCGGCATCGAGGGTATCGACGACATCCTCGCCGACCTCGAGACCGGATTCGCTGCAGCCGCACTCTGATCCGATGCTGGGAGGCCGGGGCGCGCCTCGGCCTCCCGGCGCTTTCAGATCATGGCGCGCATCATCCCCTGCGGTTCACCGCCGAGTTGGGTGAGCGCGCTCGCATGATTGGTCGGTCCGGGCACGTGGACCGCGTGGGCCAGACCGGCGTGCGCGTCCCGCCAGAAGCGCTGCATCGGAGTCTTGTAGTGCAACGCGCCGCCGCCGGCGCGCGCGAAGATCTCGTCCACGGCACGCACCGCGCGCCAGGCCGCGGCGATCTGGGTGCGGCGTCCGATCGCACGCTCCTCGAACGTGATCTCCTTGCCCGCGTCGACCTTGTCGTAGAACCGGTCTGCGGTCTCGATGAGGGAGACCCGCGACGCATTGATCTCGGCGGCGGACTCCCCGATCGCGCTGAGCACGTAGGGATCCTCCTTGATCTTCTGCCCCGTGATGGCGACGCGGTCCTTCTGCACCGCGATGTGACAGGCCAGCGCGCCCTCGGTGATGCCGATGACGGCGGCGGTGATGCCGAGCGGGAACATGCACGAATACGGCATGTTGAACAACGGTTCCGGCCTGCACGCCTCTTTCTGTGCACGCCCGTCCATCACCTTCGCCGCGTTCAACGTCCGGTAGCCCGGGACGAAGGCACCGTCGACGATCAGATCCTTGCTTCCCGTTCCCCGCAGTCCGATGACGTCCCACGTGTCCTCGACGATCTCATAGTCGGTGCGCGGCAGAATCACGTGCAGAGACGAGGGCGGCATCGCGATGCCACCCTCGCCGTCACCGACCATCGCACCGAGGAAGGCCCACTGACAGTGGTCGGTTCCGGACGAGAACGACCACCGCCCCTTCAGGACGTACCCGCCGTCGACCGGGGTCGCGACACCCATGGGCGCATACGGGGACGCCATCCACGTGTCGTTGTCCTCGCCCCAGATCTCCTCCTGCACCTGTGGGTCGGCGAACGCCAGTTCCCACGGGTGCACGCCGACGATCCCGGTGACCCATCCGCTCGCACCGTCGAGTGCGGCGACTCCCATGACGGTCTCGGCGAACTCGCGGGGGTGGACCTCGTAGCCGCCGTAGAGCTTGGGCTGCAGCAATCGGATCGCCCCGGAGTCGCGCAGGAGGCCTGCGGCGGTGTCGGTGAGCCGGCAGTCCGCCTCCGACCGGACGGCCTGCCCGCGAATCTCCTCGGCGACGCCTTCGATTCTGTCGAGAACCTGACCCATCGGGACTCCCTTCCTCCGCGAGTAGAACACGTTCTAGTCAATATAGCGCCGAGGTGGCAATTCCGAGCCGATCCGCACCTCACGCTTGAAAGTTCGCCATACCTAAATCTATAGTGCGGAGATACGAATCAGCAGGTAGATCGACAGACCACGACCAGGAGCTCCGTGAGCATCGAGGCACCCCGCCCTCTCCTCCCGCGCCGCACACCCCGCAAGGGCAGCCTTCGAACGGTCGCGCTCCTCGGGCCCGCTTTCGTGGCGGCCATCGCGTACGTCGACCCCGGAAACGTGGCCGCCAACCTCACCGCGGGCGCGAAGTACGGGTACCTGCTCGTCTGGGTCCTTGTGCTCGCCAATGCCATGGCCGTGCTGGTGCAGTACCTGTCCGCGAAACTCGGGCTGGTCACCGGCAAATCACTGCCCGAGATGCTGGGGACCCGCCTGCGGACCGGGAACCGCCGCGCGTTCTGGCTGCAGGCGGAGGCGATGGCGATCGCCACCGACCTCGCCGAGGTGATCGGCGGCGCGATCGCACTCAATCTCCTGTTCGGCGTTCCACTCTTCGTCGGAGGCCTGATCACGGGCGTCGTGTCGATGGGCATCCTGTCGATCCAGAGCCGCCGCGGTCAGCGGACGTTCGAGTTCGTCGTGATGGGACTCCTGACGATCATCACCGTCGGGTTCCTCACCGGACTCGCGTTCACCGACGTGTCGGGCACGGACGCGCTCGCCGGACTCGTGCCGCGTTTCGAGGGCACCGAGACGGTGCTGCTCGCCGCGAGCATGCTCGGCGCCACCGTGATGCCGCACGCGATCTACCTGCACTCCGCCCTCGCCCGCGACCGGCACGGGAACGACCTGGAAGGACCCCGCCTCGCGCGACTGCTACGGGTGACGAAGTGGGACGTGGTCGGTGCGCTGATCGTGGCGGGCGCGGTGAACATCGGCATGTTGCTGCTCGCCGCCTCGGCCCTGCGCGGCATCCCCGGCACCGATTCGATCGACGGGGCGCACGCCGCCATCCAGAGTTCGCTCGGCCCCACCGTCGCCGTCATCTTCGCCGTCGGACTGCTGGCTTCCGGCCTGGCGTCCACGTCGATCGGCTGCGCCGCCGGCTCCGAGATCATGTACGGCCTGCTGTCGATGCGCATCCCGCTGCTGCTGCGCCGGGTGGTCACCCTGATCCCGGCGCTGGTCGTGCTGGCGGTCGGGGTGGATCCCACGTTCGCGCTCGTCCTCAGTCAGGTGGTTCTCAGCCTGTGCATCCCGTTCGCGGTGATCCCACTCGTGCGGATGACGTCGAGTCGCGACCTGATGGGCGTCCACCGCAACGCGACGGCCACCACGGTCGCCGCCTGGGTGGCGGCGTCGCTGATCGTCGTGCTCAACGTGTCGCTGCTGTGGCTGACGTTCACGGGGTCGGCCTGATCACTCGTGCCGCGGCGCACCGGACACGACGCGGTGCAGCGCCTGCAGGTCCTCGGACAGCATCCGGAACATCCAGTAGGCCCCGACGAACGCGACGACACTGCCGACGCACAGGACGCGGAGCGCGACGATCACCCGGGGCAGGTCTTCCGGGGGAATGAACGTGGCCCCCGCGATCCCGAGCAGTGGCACGGCGGCCGCCGCGGCGAGGAAGAGCGTGCTGCGCCGCCCGAGCCGTCGCAGCATCCGGGCGTCCGAGGCACTGATCTCGCCGTGCCGCAGAAACACCGGGTAGAGGCAGCGGACGGCGTAGAAGTTCACGAAGAAGAACGGGTAGACCACCGCGATCGCTCCGCACACGAGCTGTGATGCAGCGAAGTGGACGACCGTGTTCCACGGAACCTCACTGCCGCTCACCTCCAGCGTGATCGGCACGACGAGGCCGCTGACCACCCAGAGACCGAGGCAGAGCAGCGCACACCGCTGGCCGAGCAGCAGGGTGTCCCGGCGCGCCCGGGCGAGCTGGGCGCCGGTGTAGACCCGCCCTCGGCGCAGCCCGCCGGCCACCATCGTCAGGTAGAGCACCATCGACAGCGTGCCCACGGCTCCGATGAGGAACGCGACCGTGTAGTCGATCCGGGTGATCCGCTCGAAGTTCTCCTGCGCGGCGGGCGGCAGCTTGCTGATGATCAGGGTGCTGTTGTGCTGGTAGCTGTAGAGGATCGCCAGCAGATTGGGAACTGCGATGGCCAGGAACATGATCGGGTGCGTCCACCGCCGCATCCGCAGCCGCCAGCTTCCCGGCGGCGGATCGACCAGATCGCGGGCGTGCGCGTCGAGGCAGACGTCGAGTTGCTGGGCGAGTTCGGCACCGGAGGAGAACCGATCCTTCGGTGCCGGCGCCAGCGATGTGAGCAGCACTCGCCGCAGCGCGTTCGGGCAGTCGGCGGGCAGCGCGGCGGCGGCCGGTTCGTCCGGTCCGCGCCGCCGCGCGAGCATCGCGTCGAGAGTGGTGCGGTCGCCGGGCGGGTGGGAGTGCAGTTCGGCGTCGCTGTCGTCGAAAGGTCTTCTGCCGGTCAGCAACTCCCACAGGACGACGGCGAGCGAATACAGATCGCTGCGGGTGTCGAGATCGCCGGGTGCGCCCGGCCGGTCCGGGTGGATCGCCTCGAGCTGTTCCGGCGACATGTAGGCCAGCGAGCCGCCGAAGTACGCCACCGGGCTGGCACCCGCGATGTTCCCGCTGAAACTGATGTTGAAGTCGGCGAGCTTCGGGACGCCCTCGGCCGTCAGCAGCACGTTCGCCGGTTTGACGTCGCGGTGGAGCACGCCGTGCCTGCCGGCGTAATCGAGCGCCTGCGCCAGCCGGCGGCCGAGCCAGGCCACCGTCTCGGGCCAGGTCAGCGTCGCGATCTCCTGACGAACGGCGGATTCGCTGGGCCGGATCTCGCCCCTGCCCACCAGGGCCCGGTCGATCGCATCCAGCAGCACGGCGCCGCTGCGCGAGTCCGGCGGCGTCTCACGTACCCGGCCGACCACGTCGAGCAGGGTTCCCCCCGGAACGTACTGCATGTACAGCAGTCGCAGGTCGCGGCCCGCGAGGAGTCGTTGATCGAAGACCCGGACGATGTAGTCGTGGTCGAACTGGGCCAGGGTCTGCGGCTCGGTGCCGCGGTCCTGTGAGATCTTCACCGCGACCAGTCTCTGCAGCGACCGCTGCCGGGCGAGGAACACCCGCGCGAACGCGCCCCGGCCGAGACCGGTCATGAGGTCGAAGTCGTCGATCCGCTGGCCCACCTCGAGATCGTCGAGGGTGGCTACGCTCCCCGCATAGACGGTCGGGGTCTTCTCGCCGTGGTGGAGCGAGGTGCTCTGGTACTCGCCGGTGCCGAGTAGTTCGTCGAGCTGACCGGCCTGGCCCGGAAAGTTCTGGGTGTATTCGCTCGCCTCGACCGATTCCCCGCTGCGCCGCCGGATGTGGAATTCCTCGTACAGCAGGTCCGGCGGCAACGGCCACCGCCGCAGTTCGGGCAGCTCCTCACAGTATTGGGCGAGCCGCTTCGGGTGGTCGCCGCGCAGCCAGCGGTTCTCCAGGTCGACCTTGACCAGTTCGACGAGCGTGACGCGGCGGAGCGCGGGTGAGGTGGGCAGATACGCGACCAGATCGGGCGCGGACGACGAGGACTCCCAGGCACTGGCGAAGCGCGCGACGGCGTCGCCGACCGCCGTGTCCGACACCCAGGCCTGCTCGGAAGCGGCCGGTGAACCTCGCCGGGAGGGCATGAAAGCCATGGTAGCTGGCCACACCCGGCGGACTACTGCAGTTCCGACACCGGGGTCGACGGGTCGATGGTGACGCCGATCCGCGCCAGATTGCCGTGCAGCACTTGCCAGATCGACACCTCGAGGAACTCGGCCAGCTCGTCGCTGCCGAGCGCCGGCTGCGGGTTGCTCAGCCACCGGTTGACGCTGGCATCCACGAGCCCCACCAAACCGAAGGCCAGCGACTCGGCCAGATCCGAATTGCCGGCCACCGTGTCGAGGACCGTCGCGATCAACCCCGACAGCTGGAGTGCGATCGCGGTCTTCGTTCCCGTCACCACACGCGAGCCGGTGGTGCGCCTGCTCGGCGATCCGGTGCCGAGGAATTGGTGGAGCCGTGGATATTCCACGATCCACCTCAGGTATGTCTCGACCGCGCGCGCGATCGCCTCGCCCACGGTCCCCTCCGGTGTCAACGTGGGGGCGAGGTCCGCCATCAGCCGTTCGATGATGCGGCCGCGCAACTGCTCGTCGAGGTCGCCGCGATCGGTGAAGATCCGGTAGACCACCGACCGCGGCACGTCGGCGCGGTTCGCGATCTGCTGGACGCCCACGTCGGGACCGTCCTCGTTGATGGCGTCCATCGCGGCTTCGAGAATCCGGCTTCGGCGTTCCGCCTTGTGGTCCTCCCAGCGCGTGGCGCGGCCGTCGCCCTGGGGCGACGCGGCGGTTTCCACTTTGTCCGGCATCACGCACACGTTACCCATCCGACTGTTGACTGGACAGTCTGTCTCACATACTTTGGTGAGACAGGGTGTCACACACAAATTTCTCCAGACTCAGGGAGCCGCAATGGGTAACAGGGTGTTCGTCGTCGGCGTCGGGATTACGAAGTTCGAGAAGCCGGGTGCACGCGAGTGGGACTACCCCGACATGGCGCGCGAGGCAGGCGGCAGGGCACTCGAGGACGCCGGGATCGAGTACGCGCTCGTGGAGCAGGCGTACGTCGGATACGTGTACGGCGAATCCACGTCGGGACAGCGGGCGGTGTACGAACTCGGCCTCACCGGCATTCCCATCGTGAACGTCAACAACAACTGTTCGACGGGGTCGACCGCGCTCTTCCTCGCCACACAGGCGGTCCGGAGCGGTCAGGTGGACTGCGCACTCGCGCTGGGCTTCGAGAAGATGCAGGCCGGTTCGCTCGGGTCCACGTACGACGACCGGGAACAGCCGATGATGCGCCATCTCCTCGCGCTCGCCGAACTCCAGGAGTTCGCGATGCCGCCTGCCCCGTACATGTTCGGCGCCGCAGGCAAGGAACACATGGAACGCTTCGGGACCACGGCGGAACAGTTCGCCAAGATCGGCGTGAAGAACCACCGCCACTCACAGAACAACCCGTACGCCCAGTTCCAGGACGAGTACACGCTCGACGAGATCCTCGGCTCGAAGCCGATCTACGGGCCCCTCACCAAACTGCAGTGCTCCCCCACCTCGGACGGCTCCGGTGCCGTCGTCGTCGTGAGCGAGGAGTTCGTCGACAAGCACGACCTCGCCGGGCAGGCCGTGGAGATCGTCGGCCAGTCCATGGTCACCGACCTCCCGAGCACGTTCGAGGACCGGAGCGCGATCAGCCTGGTCGGCGCGGACATGACCCGCACGGCCGCGGCCCGCGTGTACGAACAGGCGGGCATCGGACCGGACGACATCGACGTCATCGAGCTCCACGACTGCTTCTCCACCAACGAACTGCTGACCTACGAGGCGCTCGGGCTGTGCGGCGAGGGCGAGGGCGGCAAACTCGTCGACAACGACGACACCACGTACGGCGGCCGCTGGGTGGTCAACCCGTCCGGTGGTCTCATCTCCAAGGGCCACCCGCTCGGCGCCACCGGACTCGCCCAGTGCAGCGAACTCACCTGGCAACTCCGCGGCACGGCCGACAAGCGGCAGGTCGACGGCGCCGCGGTCGCCCTCCAGCACAACATCGGCCTCGGTGGCGCCGTCGTCGTCACCGCCTACCGCGCGCTCTGATCCTCCTTTCTCACCATTCTTTTCACCTCGAAACACCAGGAGTACACCATGGCTTCCGTTTCCGTCGCAGCGTCCCTGCCCGCCTCCCCCGACAAGGCGTGGGACGCGCTTTCCAACCTGTCCCGCTGGGAAGAGTGGCTCACCATCCACCAGTCCTGGAAGAGCGAGATCCCCGCCCAGGTGGCACTCGGATCGAAGTTCACCGAGGTCGTCTCCGTGATGGGTATGGCCAACAAGATCGAGTGGACCGTCACCGAGGTGCAGGTCCCCGAGATGGTGAAGATCTCCGGCACCGGCATGGCCGGGGTCACCGTCGAATTCACGCTGAAAGTCGAGCCGGACGGCGCCGGATCCACGGCGATCATCGACGCGAGTTTCACCGGCACGATGATCGTCGGCCCCATCGGCAAGGCCGTCGCCAAGAACGCCAAGGCGGATCTGGAGGCCTCCCTGGCCGGGTTCGCCGACATGGTGGGCTGATCCGCATGACCACCCCCACAGTCGAATTCGATACGAGCGGCGTCGGCCAGTGGACGGATCCGCAGCGGTTCGAGGTCACCGCCGAGCGCATCGCCGACTACGCCGCGGCCACCAACGATCCCATCGAACGCCATCTCGCCGGCGAGGTCGCGCCCCCGGTGTTCGCCGTGGTCCCCGCGTTCACGTCGATGGCACCGGCGGCACTGTCCGTCGCCCCGGTCGAACTGCTCATGAAGCTCGTGCACGGGGAGCAGGATTTCCACTTCCACCGTCCGATCCGCCCCGGCGACACCCTCGTGGTCCGTGCGAAGCCGATCGGATTCGAGGGCCGGGAGAACGGCTCCACCGTCGTCGTCTACGTCGAAACCACCACGGACACCGGTGAACTGGTCAACGAGCAGTGGATGACCGCGTTCTTCCGGAAGGTCGACGCGGGAGCCGGACTCGGCGAGCAGGCACCCGCGCACCGGTTCGACGAGTCCCTACGGGGACAGGCCCCGGTCGCGTCGATCACCCAGCACATCGACGAGGACCAGACGTTCCGGTACTCCCCCGCCTCCGGTGATCCGATGCCGATCCACCTGGACGACGAGATCGCCCGGATGTCCGGACTTCCCGGAATCATCAACCACGGCCTGTGCACCATGGCGTTCACCTCGTGGGCGGCGCTCACCGAACTCGCCGACGGCAGGGTCGAACGGCTCCGCCGGCTCGCCGTGCGGTTCGCGAAACCCGTGCTGCCCGGCCAGGACATCGGCACGCAGTTCCGGCAGGTCGCCGAGCCCACGGACGCGGCAACGTCGTACGCCTACGAGACCACCGTCGGCGACGCACTCGTCATCAAGGACGGCCTCGCCGTCATCGCGGACACCGAAACCTAGGAGCACGCACATGGGAACACTCGACGGACGGGTGGCCATCGTCACCGGCGCCGGACGCGGAATCGGCCGGGAGCACGCACTGCTCTTCGCCCGCGAGGGCGCTGCCGTGGTCGTCAACGACCTCGGCGGCGCGAACGACGGCACCGGCGAGGACGCGGGCCCAGCGCAGCAGGTCGTCGACGAGATCGTCGCCGCGGGCGGCAGGGCAGTCGCGAACACCGACAACGTCGCATCCTGGGACGGCGCCGAAGGACTCGTCGACCAAGCGGTGCGCGAGTTCGGCCGACTCGACGTCCTCGTCAACAACGCCGGCATCCTGCGGGACGCCTTCATCGCGGGCATGACCGAAAGCCAGTGGGACGCCGTCATCGCCGTACATCTCAAGGGACACGCCGCCACCCTGCACCACGCGGCGGCGTACTGGAAGGCGCAGACCAAGGCGGGCGCGACCGTGCACGCGTCCGTGATCAACACCGCGTCCGCGTCGGGCACGTTCATGCCCAACGCGGGCCAGGGCAACTACGGCGCCGCGAAGGCGGGCATCGCCGCACTCACCCTGGTCGCCGCGGACGAACTCGAACGCTACGGCGTCCGGGTCAACGCGATCGCCCCGATCGCCCGCACCCGGCTCACGCTGGCCACCCCGGGCATGGGCGCGCTGTTCGCCGAGGAGGTGCCGGAGGGCGAGTTCGACGCGTTCAGCCCCGCCAACATCTCTCCGCTCGTCGCGCGTCTCGCCGACGCGAACTGCAAGATCACCGGCAAGGTGTTCGCCGTGCAGGGCGGGGCCATCTCCGAGCTCGCCGGCTGGCACGACGTCACGACCATCGAGAGCGAAGGCCCGTGGACCGTCGCCGACCTCGCCGACCGGCTCGGCTGAAGGGCCCCGACATGGCCAAGAACACGTACGAGCTCGGGCTCGGGCTCACCGAGGAACACCGGGCCCTCGCCGACTCGGTCCGCGCATTCGCCGAACGCACCATCACTGCGGATCGCGTCCGGTCCGCGATCGAGTCTACGAGCGAGGACAAGTTCCCGCCGTTCTGGGATGCACTCGTCGGTCAGGACCTGCTGGGACTGCACATCCCCGAGGACAAGGGCGGTCACGGCGCCGGGCTCCTCACGTTGGCGGTGGCTCTCGAAGCCCTGGGGCGGACGGCCGCTCCGGGCCCGTTCGTCCCGACAGCGCTGTCCGCCGCGCTCGTGGCGGCCGCGGATTCCAAGGTCGGCATCGAGCTGATGCCGGGACTCCTCGACGGATCACACACCGCCGCAGTCGCGTTGGGCCGCCCACTCGACGCGTCGGCGCACGAGGGCGGATACCGTGTCACCGGGGTCGCCGACGCCGTCCTCGGCGGCGAACACGCCGACCTCCTGCTACTCCCGATCACCGTCGGCGACGACGTCCGCTGGGCCGTCATCGATTCCGCGGACGTCACCGTCACGGTGCAGGACAGCATCGACGTGCTCCGCGGTTCGGCACGGATCACCGCCGACGCCGTTCAGGTGGGCGCCGACCGGATCCTCGACGGGCTCGGCGAGCAGCGTGTCCGGTCCCTCGCCACCGTCGTCCTCGGTGCCGAGGCGATCGGCGTGATGTCGTGGTGCGTGTCCACCGCGTCCGAATACGCGAAGACACGGGTGCAGTTCGGGCGCCCGATCGGCCAGTTCCAGGGCGTCAAGCACAAGTGCGCCCACATGGGCATCGCACTGGAGAAGGCGCGCGCGGTGCTGTGGGACGCCGCGTCCGCCCTCGACAACGGTGACGACACCGCCGATTTCGCCGCGGATATCGCCGCCGTCGTCGTCCCCGATGCCGCAGTGCAGTGCGCACAGGACTGCATCCAGGTCCACGGCGGCATCGGATTCACCTGGGAGCACGACGCACACCTGTACTACCGCCGGGCGCTGGCCATCCGGGGGCTGCTCGGCACCCGCGAGGAGCGGGCCACTCGGGTGGCCGACCAGTCCCTCGCAGGCACCGCCCGCACCTCCGAATTGGAACTGCCGGACGACGCCGAGGCGATCCGCACCCTGGTGCGGGCGGAACTCGCCCCGCTGGTGGGCCTCGACGAGGACGACCAGTTGATCGCCCTCGGCGACGGCGGCTGGGTGCAGCCGCACCTGCCGAAGCCGTACGGGCGCAGCGCGTCCCCGCTCGAGCAGATCGTCATCGCCCGAGAGATCACGGCGGCGGGAATTTCGATGCCGCAGCTGCTGATGGGCGGCTGGGCGGTGCAGGCCGTCGTCGCCCACGGCACGGACGCGCAGAAACGGGATCTCGCCGTCCCCACGCTGCGCGGAGATCTCGTGTGGTGCCAGCTGTTCAGCGAACCCGGGGCCGGTTCCGACCTGGCGTCGCTGACCACCAAGGCGGAGAAGGTCGACGGCGGCTGGACGGTGACCGGGCAGAAGATCTGGACCACGGTGGCGCAGTTCTCCGACTGGGCGATGCTGATCGCCCGCACCGACCCGTCCAGGCCGAAACACGAGGGCATCACGTACTTCGTGCTGGACATGTCGACGCCGGGGGTGACCGTCCGGCCGCTGCGCGAGATGACCGGGTCGGCCCTGTTCAACGAGGTCTTCCTCGACGACGTGTTCATCCCGGACGAGAACGTGGTCGGGACCGTGAACGACGGGTGGAACGTGGCCCGCACGACCCTCGCGGGCGAGCGGGTGGCCTTGAGTCAGAAGATGGAGGCCTACGCCACCGACAAGGATCTGCTGCAGTTCGCCCGCGGCCGTGACCTCGGCCCGCTGGCACGCTTCCGTGTCGGCGAATTGGTGGCCGAGAGCCAGGCCATCGATCTGATCGGTTCACGGATCGTGCTGAAGCAGCTGTCGGGGGCGGACGTGAGCACCACGTCGAGCGTCGGGAAACTGCTGGGCATGGGGCTCGGGCAGTCGATCGCCGAATTCGTCGTCGCCGAACTGGGGGCGGCGGGCGCCGTGAGCATTCCCGGGGAGCCGAGCGACAAGGCGATGGAGCAGCTGATCGCCGGCCGCGCCACCACCATCTACGGCGGCACCACCGAGGTGCAGCTCAACGTGATCGGGGAACGCATGCTCGGACTGCCCCGCGACGCGCAGGGGGTGTCGTGACCGGCGGGCCGCTGAGCGGGCTGACCGTCGTCGAGATCGCGAGCCTCGCGCCCGCCCCGTTCGGGTGCATGATCCTCGCCGACCTCGGCGCGGACGTGATCCGCGTCGAACGGGCCGGCGACGGCGGCAGCGGGCTGATGGCGCCGTCGGGGGTGCTCGACCGCGGACGGCGGTCGATCGCGGTGAACCTGCGGACCCCGGAGGGGCGGGGGGCCGTTCTGAGACTCGTCGAGGGCGCCGACATCCTCGTCGAGGGTTTCCGGCCCGGCGTCGCGGAACGCCTGGGCATCGGCCCCGACGACTGCCTGTCCCGCAACCCCGGCCTGATCTACGGGCGGATGACCGGCTGGGGCCAGGACGGACCCCTCGCGCCGCGGGCCGGCCACGACATCAACTACATCGCGCTCGCCGGCGCGCTCGAACCCATCGGGCGCGCCGGCGAGCGGCCGGTGCCGCCGCTGAACCTGTTGGGCGACTTCGGCGGTGGCGGCCTGATGCTGGCGATGGGGATCCTGGCCGCGCTGCACGAGCGTTCCCGTTCGGGCCGTGGGCAGGTGGTGGACGCGTCGATGGTCGACGGCGCGGCACTGCTGACGGCGTTCGTCCACAGCATGAACGCCGCCGGCCTGTGGCAGGAAGGTCGCGGGCAGAACGTCCTCGACGGGGCCGCCGCGTTCTACGACACCTACGAGTGCGCCGACGGTCTGCACGTGGCGGTCGGGTGCGTCGAACCGCACTTCTACGGTGAACTCCTCGACGTGCTGGGGTTGAGCGGCGAGGATCTGCCGTCGCAGTACGACCTCGATGCGGCGCCGGAACTGAAGAAGCGCCTCGCCGACGTGTTCGCGACCCGGCCGCGGGACGACAGGGCGGCACTCTTCGCCGATTCCGACGCGTGCGTGTCGCCCGTCCTCTCGCCGTGGGAAGCGCACGAGCACCCCCACAACAAGGAACGGGAGACGTTCGTCGAGGTGGGGGGCATCCGCCAGCCCGCACCGGCACCGCGCTTCAGCCGCACCCCGGCGCCCGTTCCCCGCCCGGCCCCGCGGCCCGGGCAGGACACCGATGCGATCCTCGCGCAGGCCGGGTACGACGCGACGGGCATCGAGCACCTGCGCTCGGCGGGTGCCGTCGAGTAGGTGACCGGGACCTATCCGCGCTCGGCGTCCGGCGGGAAGCCACCGGTCGCGATGGGTCCCCACTCGTCGATGGCGATCCGGATCAGGCTCTTGTTCTGCTTCCGCATGGCGTCCCGGTACTCGTCCCAGTCGGGATGCTCGCCGGAGATGCCGCGGAAGTACTCCACCAGCGGCTCGAGCGCGTCGGGCATGTCCAGCACCTCGGCCGTGCCGTCGATCTGCACGTAGGCGCCGTTGAACTCGTCGGAGAGCACGCACACGCTCACGGCGGGGTCGTGTCGCACGTTCGCCGCCTTGGCGCGCTGCGGGTAGGTGGCGACGACGATCCGGCCTTCCGAGTCGAGTCCCGACGTGACCGGGGAGATCTGCAGGCCGCCGGAGCGCTTCCGGGTGATCAGCACGCTGCGATGGCGCGGACGGACGAAGTCGAGCAACTCTTCTCGCGTGACACGGTCGGCGGTGGCGATGGCCATGGTGCACCTCTCCTCTGCTGCGTTGGTTCTCTCCGGTTCACCATAAGCTCCGCCACAGTCCTCAGACGTCTGAGGACTGTGCTAGCGTCGCCGAATGGCCGGACGTCACACCCTCCGCAGCGGACCGCTGGTTCCCCAGCTCGAGGAACTCCTCACCGCCTGGATCCGTGAAGGCAAGTGGGCCCTCGGCAGCCGCATCCCCAGCGAGGCCGAACTGGCCACCGAACTCGGCGTCGGCCGCTCCTCCGTGCGCGAGGCCGTCCGGCTGCTCGCCCGCGACGGCCTGCTCGACGTGCGGCACGGCGTCGGCACGTTCGTCGCTGAGCCACCCACGGGCGGTGCGGGACTCGAGAAGCTGCTGCGCCGCGCCCGCCTGCTCGAGGTATACGAGGTACGGCGCGCCCTCGAGATCGAGGCCGCCCGGCTCGCCGCGGAACGCGCACGCCCCGAGGATCTTCGGCGACTACGAGAGCAGCTGTCGGCCCGACACGACAGCACCGCCGAGTCGACCGCCGTCTTCGTCGCGGCCGACCTCGACTTCCACGCCTCGATCCTGGAGATCGCAGGCAACTCGATCCTGTCCGCCCTGTTCGATTCGATCCGGCCGCTGCTCGTCGAAGCGCTGGCCGAACTCGTCGACCACGAACCGGGCAGACCCGACACCAACTGCGCACACGACGACCTGGTGCGCGCGCTGGAAGCGGGCGATGCCGAGGCGGCTGTCGCCGCCACCGCCGCCAACCTCGATCCGACCATGTCGATACTGCGGAAAGGCGAACATCAGTGACCACCCCGAACTCGGTCGTCAGCACCGAGCACGTCGACCTCGTGCGGAGCGGACGGTATCTGCTCAGCGACATCACCCTCCACATCGAACGCGGACAGCACTGGGTGCTGCTCGGTGCGAACGGTGCGGGCAAGAGCACCCTGCTGAGCATGCTCGGCGCTTTCGCGCACCCGACCCACGGCACCGTCCACGTCCTCGGCCATCAGCTGGGCCGAGTCGACATGCGTGAGTTGCGCGCCCACATCGGGCACGTGAACCCGCGACACCGGATCGACGCGCCACTGACGGTGCGCGACGTCGTGCTGACCGGTCTCACCAACACACCCGAATTCGTGCCGAGGTGGTCACCGACCGCCGGCCAGGTCGCCCGAGCCGACGAACTGATCGCATCCCTCGGCATGCAGAAGCACGCGGATGCCTTGTGGCCCAACCTGTCCCAGGGCGAACGCGGACGGGCCCTGATCGCGCGGGCGCTCATATCCGAGCCGCAACTCCTCCTGCTCGACGAGCCCGCCACCGGCCTGGATCTGGCTGCGCGAGAACAACTCCTCACCGCACTCGACGAACTGCGCGTCACGTACCCGAGCCTCGCCAGCATCCTCGTCACCCACCACCTCGAGGAAATCCCGACCACCACCACCCACGCCGTCCTCATCCGCGACGGCCGGGTGATCGCACAGGGCCCCGTCGCGGACGTCCTCACCACCGGCACCATCAGCGAATGCTTCGACCACCCGATCGAGATCACCCGGCAACGCGGCCGGTGGGTCGCGCAGACGCGGGTGCCCGAGGCGGTCGGATAGCCGCCGACGCGGTGCACACTGGTGGGCATGGCACGAGGCGACCACCCTCAGCGCACCCCGTTCTACGGTGTGGTGCTCATCGTCGTCGCACTGGCGGCGGCGATGACCGCGAACCGCACCGCACCCGTCTGGGTGCAGGTACCGGTCTACGTCCTGGCCGTGCTCGCCGCCATGACCGGCTTCGTCATGACCTTCCGCGACCTGTCGTGAGTGGGTAGCCGACCCGCGCCACAGTTGCAAAGACATTGGCCGGATTCCCAGGCAACGAACGAATTGCCTGTGATTCCGGCAAATCCGTCGGCAACTGCGCGGGAGGCGCTACGACCTCACCCGCTCACACGAGCCGACGGGATGCGCGGCCAGCAACTCCTTCGCGCGATCACGTCCAGCACCAGCACGTCGGGTGACGAGGCCTCGCACTCCGCGACGGCGGAGGGGCCGTCCGGCGCCGTCACGACGTCGAAGCCCTCCGCACGCAACCGCGCCGCGACCGCGTCGCAGATCGTTGCCTCGTCGTCGACGACGAGCACTCTTCGCCGGCTCATTCCCCGACTGTATTGGGCGGACGTGCGGATCCCCGTCAGAGCTTGTGAAGATTCTGTGCAGGTTTGCCCGCGGTTCCGCCGCGGGGTGGGAGATGCGCACCCTGGGGTGCCTGTCGACAGGCACGCGTCCGGCGCAAGCTTGGTCTATCAGCCCAGCTAGACACCCCAATCCACTGGAGGCACCCCATCGTCCACACCGCAACCCGCATCGCGATCGGCGCAACCGCCGCCCTCACGTTCTCCCTCGCAGGAGCCGCAGTGATCGTTCTTGCCGGTGGACATACCGACGGGGCTCCGACCCCGAGCTCGGAGGGGGCCATCTCGCAGCAGCAGCCGGCTCCGGTGATCGCGCCGACCCCGGGCCGGGTCGTCGCAGACCCCGGCTACTCGGTGAATCCCGGGTACTCGGCGCCCGGCTATTCGGCCGACACCGAAACGGTGGCACCGGGACCGGGTGTCGTTCCGCCCATCGTGGCGGCACCGCCCATCGTCCGAGCACCGATCGCCCAGCCGCCGGTTGCCCAACCGCCCATCGCTCAGCCGCCCGTCGTGGTGGACCCGCCTGTCGTCGTCGATCCGCCCGTCGTCGTCGATCCGCCCGTCGTCGTCGACCCCGTTCACCCGCCGAAGGGTCCGTTCGAAGGACCGGGCCAGGTCGAGCCGGGCGTTCTCGAACCCGAAACCAATCCCTTCCCCGTCGGCGGAGGCCCGAAGCCTGCCCCGCCCGCAGCCCCGCAGTCGCCCGGCGGAGCCGGCCCCGTCGACGGCGGAACCGTCGTCGGCCCCTGATCACCGGAGGAAATTCACACCATGTCCCACACCAAGTCCCGCATCGCGATCGGGTCCGGCGCGGCCTTCGTCCTCTCGGTCGTCGGCGCCGCCGGGATCGCCGTCGCGAGCGGCACGGCGTCACCGATCGCCGACGTGAGTGTCTCCGAGCAACATCACGAGGAGAACACGAGTACGTCCGCACCCCTGCCGGTCTTCACGCCCCCGGCGCTGCACACCCCGACGCAGGAACCGCCCGGATCATTCGACACCGAGTCGGTGGGCCCATTCGAACCAGCCCCCTGGCGGTAACTCGAGCGCCGGCTGCTGCTGTCGGCCGTCCGGCGCCTCGACGAGCGCGTGGACCGGTTCCGGCCACAATGTCTCCACCCGCTCCGCGGCGTCGGCGAACACGGCGGAATCGAGGTCGGTCCGAGACTCCGGGACACCGAAATACGGCCACGCCGTGATCATCGACCAGCGTTTCGGCGGCGGGAGAGGTTGGAGGAAGTACGTCTTGTCCGCGGTGAGCGGTCCACCGCGGCCTGCCCCGCCGTGCAGGCCGTCAACCATGCGGGCGCCGGGAAGGTTCGTGAACACACTGCCGTCCGCGTACTCGACCCCGAACAGAAACGGCCCGCTGCTCTTCGGCGACGCGGGTTTGCCGAAGCCGAACATGTCGAGCAGCACCGTGGACTCGGATCTGCGTGCCTGGATCGTGAATTCGACACCACAGCTGTACACGTGGACATCGGTCAGCCACAGCACAAGCGACTCGGTGCGGGCCAGCACCGTGTCGACCGGCACCGAGACGGGGATCTCGTTCTCCGGGGTCGATTGGAATCGGATACCGGCCATCACGAGACCTCCACTTCGACGTCCTCGGGTGCCTTGTCGTCCCTGAGCCCACGCCAACTGGGGTGCCGCAACCTCTTCGAGCCGGTCCAATCCATGAATCGCACCTCCGCGACCAGCGTGGGCGTCACCCACACGGCCCCCTTGCGGTCGGCGGTCGGCAGGTCTTCGACGAACGGGCTGGTATCGGTTTCGAGCGGCCCCAGGGTGGACGCGAGTTCCTGCAGATCTCGGTCGGTGAAGCCGGTTCCGACGCGCCCGATGTAGCGCAGACCGCCGTCCGCGGGGACGCCGAGCAGTATCGACCCGATTCCCGTGGACCGCCCACCCTGACCGCGGCGCCACCCGCCGATCACAGCTTCCTGTGTGCGCCAGTTCTTCACCTTGATCCAACTCGACCCCCGCTTGCCCGGCAGATACACGGATTCGCGGCGTTTCGCCACGACACCCTCCCACCCCTTGCCGCGGCTCTCGTCCAGAGCGTCCTGCGCGGACCCGTGCAGTTGCGGCGGAACGACGAGGTCGTCCACCTTGGCCGCCAGGGCTTCGAGGACGCGGCGCCGGTCGGTGTACTTCTTGCGCAGCAACGACACCCCGTCGAGGTACAGCACGTCGAACGCGAGGAAGTGCGGCTCGTTGCCCTGCTGCAGCAGGCCGAAGTTCGCGACACCGCGCTCGTCGAACGCGACGACTTCACCGTCGAGGACCACCTCGTGGTCGCCGAGAGCGTCTGCCAGCCACCCCAATCGCGCATAGTCGCGGGTCTTGTCGTTGCCCGCCCGGCTCGTCAGCTTCAGCTCACCGCCACTGATCTCGGCGATCACCCTGATCCCGTCCCACTTCCCTTCGAAGGCCCACTCGTCGGCGTCCAGCCCGTCGAGGGTGCCGGGGCTCGCGAGCATCGGCGACAGTCCGCGCGGCAATTCGGACGTGTGCGAGCCGCCCGGTGTCTGATCCTTCATCAGATGCATCAGCCACTGGTCGCCCTTCGTGCGGATCAGCGCGAACCGGCCCTCCACCTGCTCGCCGTGCAACTGGACGATCACCTCGTCGTCGCGCCACTTCTCGGTGTCGTATGTTCCCGTGTCCCAGATGGTCATCTCGCCGCCGCCGTACTCGCCCTTCGGGATGGTCCCGGAGAACGTGAGGTATTCGAGCGGGTGATCCTCGGTGTGCACGGCGAGCCGGTTCTCCCCCGTCGTCGTCGGCACGTTCTTCGGCACCGCCCACGAGACGAGCACCCCGTCTCGTTCGAGCCGCAGATCGTAATGCAGACGCCGGGCGTGATGTTCCTGGATGACGAAGCTGTTGTCCTCCCCCTGCCGCACCGCGTCCGGCATCGGCTCGGGAGTCCGTCCCGGATCGCGCTTGCGGCGGTACTCGGCGAGGGCGGCGTCGTCCTCGATCGGCGGATCGAGTCCGGCGAGCAGGTCGCCGTCCGACTCCCACCGTGCGAGAACTTCCTCGAACCGCAACTGTCGCAGGTCGGGGTCGTCGAGTTCGTCCCAGCTCCGCGGCGCCGCGACATACGGCTGGGAGCGTCCCCGCAGCGAATACGGCGCGATGGTGGTCTTGGACGGATTGTTCTGGCTCCAGTCGACGAACACCTTTCCCGCGCGCACCGCCTTGGCCATGGTGGCGGTGACGAGTTCGGGCCGCAGCTTCTCCAGTCCCGTCGCCACCTGTTTCGCGACGGTCGACGCGCCCGAACCGTCCAGCTTCCGGTCGAGCGGCACGTAGAGGTGAATACCCTTGCTGCCGCTGGTGACCGGGTACGCGGTCCAGCCGAGGTTCGCGACCAGGTCGCGCACGGCCCGTGCCACCTCCGCGCATTCGGCCAGGCCCACACCGGGACCGGGGTCGAGGTCGAAGACGATCCGGGTGGCGGGACCCCGATGAGGGCCGTCGAACCGCCACTGCGGCACGTGCAGTTCGAGTGCGGCCTGCTGCCCCGCCCACGCCAGCGCCGCGACCGAGTTCAGGAGCGGATAGTGCACGGACCGATCCGAGTGCTCGATCGCGCGGCGCTCCAACCACGCCGGCGCGGAGGCCGCGAGGTTCTTCTCGAAGAACGGCTCGCTGTCCACCCCGTTGGGCCAGCGTTTACGGGTGGCGGGACGGTCGACGACGTGCGGGAGCATGGCGGGCGCGATCCGCGTGTAGTAGTCGATGACCTCACCCTTCGTCGTGTCCGACTCCGGGTAGAGGACCTTGCCGAGATTGGTCAGGGACAGGCGATGTCCGTCGACCGTCAGTTGCCGGGTTCCCGCCGTGGCCACGCGCACCTCCCTACGCCAATACATACATATTGTGCGCCGCGCGGCCGCTGCGCTGGCCGGATCGCTACCCGCCAGGCAAGATGGCGGGGTGCACCGAGGACCCAAGACAGCCGTCGCCGCCATATCCGCTGCACTGACATTGCTCGCCGGATCCTGCTCCACCGACACCGCGTCGGAGGTCGACGCCCGGGCCGAAGCCTCGACGATTCCCGAAGCGTTCACCAAACTTCCGTCCACCCGCGCGGTCGGCGACTGTGCCCCCGGCAGCGGCGTCACCTCGCGGGACGGCGTGGTCACCATCGCCACCGACAGTCCGTCGTACCAGCCGTGGTTCACCGACGGTGACCCGTCCAACGGCAAGGGCTACGAGGGCGCCGTCGCCCGGGAAGTGGTCGAGAAGCTGGGATACGGTCCGGACCAGGTGCAATTCGAGACCGTCGCATTCAACGACGCGCTGGCGGCCGGCGAGAAGAACTTCGATTTCGCCATCGACCAGTTCACGATCGTCGACACCCGGCGCGAGACGGTCGATTTCAGTTCGCCCTATTACGCCGTCACGCAGTCGGTGCTGGCGCTGAAGAATTCTCCCGCTGCGAGAGCCAAATCCCTCGCCGACCTCGCGCCGTTCCGCCTCGGGGCACAGGTGGGGTCCACGAGTTTCGACGCCATCACCCAGACCGTGCAGCCCCGCCAGGCACCGGTCAGTTTCACCACCACCGACGACGCCAAGGCCGCCCTGGCCGCGGGCGACATCGACGCATTGGTGGTGGACATCCCGACCGGGTTTCAGATCACCGCCAACGAGGTGAAGGACAGTGTCCTCGTCGGGCAGTTCCCGCGCCCGAACGCCGTCACCGAATTCTTCGGCCTCGTGCTGGAGAAGAACAGCCCGCTCACCCCGTGCGTCTCGGCGGCCGTCGATTCGCTCTACGCCGACGGGACGCTGGACGCCCTTGCCGCCGAGTGGATAACCGACACCGGCGGCGCGCACGTCCTCGATTGAATCAGGCGTACAGCTCGACGAACGTCTTCAGGGACTTCTCGATGTCGCCCTTCAGCGCCTTCGCGACACCCGAGCCGATAGGTCCGAACAGCGGTGCGCCACCGAGTTCGATGGTGAACGCCACCTCGGACGCGTCGCCCTTCGCCTTGACGTCGAGCACCATTCCGAGCTTCACGCCACCCTTGCCGTCGCCCTTGAGAACGATGCGGTTCGGGGCGTCGTACTCCTTGATCGTCCACTTCACGCGGTTGCGGAGTCCCTTGACCGTGACGACGGAACTGATCTCGGTTCCGGCCGTGAGAGTCTCGGGAAGTTCGCCGCGCCAGCCGTCGTGGACGACGAACCACTTGTCGAAGTCCTGCAGATTCGAGGCCTTGTCCCAGGTGTCCTGGGGGCTGAGGGGAACATCGGTCTTGACCGTGAGTTTCGCCATTGGTGCAGCCTAACGGCCTGTGAGTACTTATTAACCGCGGGCGGTTAATAAGTACTCACAGGCCGAAGGCATCAGTGGGAGACGGCCTTCTCGACACCGACACCGGTGAGCGAGCGGACCTCCATCTCGGCCTGCTTGGCGGGATCTTCCGCCTTGCCGCGGCCGACGTAGGTGCCGACGACACCGAGCAGGAACGCCAGCGGGATGGAGACGATGCCCGGGTTGGCGAGCGGGAAGTAGTCGAAGTCGGCGTTGGGGAACATCGACGACGGCTTGCCGGACACCGCCGGCGAGAACGCGATCAGCAGCAGGCAGCTGACGAGGCCACCGTAGATGCTGAACAGGGCGCCGGTGGTGTTGAACTTCTTCCAGAACAGCGAGTAGAGCAGCGTCGGCAGGTTGGCCGAGGCGGCCACCGCGAAGGCGAGCGCCACCAGGAACGCGATGTTCTGGCCCATGGCCATGATTCCCAGGACGATCGACACGAGACCGATCACGACGACCGTGATCCGGGAAACCCGCACCTGGGACTCCTCCGACGCGTGTCCGCGCTTGATGACGCTGGCGTAGATGTCGTGAGCGAACGACGCGGACGCTGTGATCGCCAGCCCCGCCACCACCGCGAGGATCGTTGCGAACGCGACCGCGGAGATGATGGCCAGGAAGATGGTGCCGCCCAGTTCGAACGCGAGCAGCGGCGCCGCCGCGTTCTCCTTGCCGGGTGCTGCGAGGATGACGTCGGGGCCGACCATCTTGGCGGCACCGTAGCCGAGGACGAGCGTGAACAGGTAGAACGCGCCGATCAGTCCGATCGCCCAGGTGACCGAGCGGCGGGCTTCCTTGGCGGTGGGGACGGTGTAGAACCGCATCAGCACGTGCGGCAGGCCCGCGGTGCCCAGGACCAGGGCGATACCGAGCGAGATGAAGTCGAGCTTGCTCATCGAGCTGATGCCGTACTTGGCGCCGGGAGCGAGGATGTCGCGGCCCGCGATCGCCTCGTTCGTCGAGCCGGCGACCGTCGCCTGGGCGTCGGCGAGCAGCTGGGAGAAGTTGCCGCGCACCGCGAACAGCACGAGGAAGAACATGATGCCTGCACCGGCGACCAGCAGCACCGCCTTGACCATCTGGACGTAGGTGGTGCCCTTCATACCGCCGACGAGCACGTACACGATCATCAGCACGCCGACGACCGCGACGACGACGCCCTGACCGACCTTGCCGTCGATGTTCAGCAGCAGAGCGACGAGTCCGCCGGCGCCCGCCATCTGCGCGAGCAGGTAGAACAGCGAGACCACCAGCGTGGACAGCGCCGCGGCCATCCGCACGGGACGCTGCTTGAGCCGGAAGCTCAGCACGTCCGCCATCGTGAACCGGCCGGTGTTGCGCAGCAGTTCCGCGACCAGCAGCAGGGCCACCAGCCAGGCGACGAGGAAGCCGACCGAGTACAGGAAGCCGTCGTAGCCGTACACCGCGATGGCGCCGGCGATGCCGAGGAACGACGCCGCCGACAGGTAGTCGCCGGCGATGGCGAAACCGTTCTGCGGTCCGGAGAATTGGCCGCCGCCGGTGTAGAAGTCCGAGGCCTTCTTGGTGGTGCGGCTCGCCCGGATCACGATGGTCATCGTGATCACGACGAACGCCACGAAGATGGCGATGTTGAGGAGCGGGTTCCCGACGTCGGTGCCGACTGCGAGCGTGGTGATCACTTGAGGGGTCCTTCCAGCTCGTCGCGGATCGCGGCGGAGCGCGGGTCGAGTTCCCGGTTGGCGAACTTGACGTACAGCGCGGTGATCACGAACGTGGTCACGAACTGGCCGAGACCGAGGATGATGCCGAGGTTGATGTTGCCGATCACCTTGGTGGCCATGAACTCGGGCGCGTACGTGGCCAGCAGGACGTACGCCGCGTACCAGGCGAGGAAGAACGCCGTCATCGGGAAGACGAAACTCCGCAGGCGGTGTCGCAACTCCTGGAACTCCGGGCTCGCCTGCATGTCTACGAAGGCTTGCGCATCAGGGGCACGCCGCTTCTGCGGTGCGCCCTCACTGAGATCGGCTGTGGTCACTGCAGACTCCTTGGTCGTGTGAAGTGAACTGGTTACCGACGTTAGTGAGAGTTGAGTCACAGAAACAGGTTGTGGTGCCTGTCACACGGCGAGCTGCCGGACTGTGCGTCGAACGGTCCCCCGACCGCGACGAGCGGCTCCGCCGCCCGTGCGTGCTCGAGGAGTGCAGAGACTCGTCAAGCACTCACGGGGAGCGGAGCTCCCTCTCGCGGTCGGAGCCCACATCGAGGCGTTCGGGGGCGTGCATGCGGGTGAAGATCCTGCTGAGGTCTGCGGGAATCTGGCGCTTCGTCACCTTGCTGACCAGCACCATCGTGACGAAGGCCAGCGGAACGCTGACGGCGGCCGGGTACGCGACCATCGCCGCGGGCCACCCGTTCCAGGCGTCGGCGGTGAAGCCGCCGAGCACCGACACCCCGGCCGCACAGCCGGCGACGAGTCCGCCTGCGACCATCCCGGCACCCGCCCCGGCGGCGGTCAGACCACGCCACCAGATGCCGAGCACGAGCAGCGGGCAGAGGGTCGACGCCGCGACCGCGAACACCAGCCCCACCGTGCGCGACAGGTCCAGCGACGTCACCGCCAGTGACAGCACCAGCGGCACCGCTCCGGCCAGCACGGCGGCGAGCCGGAAGTCCCGGATCCGCCCGCGCAGGACGTCGGTGCTGAGCACTCCGGCGATGCTGACGAGCAGGCCGGACGACGTGGACAGGAACGCCGCGATGGCCCCGGACGCCACCAGCGCGGCGAGCAGTTGCCCGGCCCACCCGGAGATCACGGAACCGGGCAGCAGCAGGACCGCGGCGTCGGACGTGCCGGTGATGAGCAGCTGCGGGACGTACAGCCGCGCGAACACCCCGAGCAGTGTCGGGAACAGGTAGAACACTCCGAGCAGCCCGACCACGGCCAGCGACGTCAGCCGCGCGGCCCGCCCGTCGGGGTTCGTGTAGAACCGGACCAGCACGTGTGGCAGCCCGAGCGTGCCGAGGAACGTGGCGAGGATCAGCGAGTACACCTGGTACATCGGGTGGTCGCCGCCGAATCCCCAGCCCGGGGCGATCCAGTCGGAGTTGTCGGCGGGCGCGCCCGCCACCACCGGAACCGGTGCGCCCGCCTCGAGGGTCATCGACGTGCCCTCGCCGAGGTGGTGCTCCCCCGGCTCGAGGCGAACGTCGCCGGTCGCCTCTACCCCGTCGATCGTCCCCGACCCGCCGACCGTCACCGGTTCGGACACCTGCACGACGACGTCGGTGGTGATGTCGACGGTGGTCTGCTCGCTCACGGTGGGTGGTGCGGCGGCGCCCAGTTCGTGGTGGTCGCCGAAGAAGTACACCGACAGCACCAGCGCCGGGATCGCGACCGCGGTGAGTTTGAGCCAGTACTGGAAGGCCTGGACGAATGTGATGGACCGCATGCCGCCGCCCACCACGTTGGCGATGACGATGAGCCCGACGACGACGGCCCCGACCCAGGTCGGCACCCCGAGCAGGATGTTCAGGGTCAGCCCCGCGCCCTGGAGTTGCGGCACGAGGTACAGCGCGCAGACGGCGGCGACGACGAGCATCGCCAGGGTGCGGAGGCGACGGGAGCCGAGCCGGAACTCGGCGAAGTCCGGGACCGTGTACGCGCCGGAGCGTCGCAGCGGTGCGGCGACGAACAGCAGCAGCCCGAGGTAGCCGGCCGTGAAGCCGATCGGGTACCAGAGGGCGTCCGCGCCGTATTTCGCGATCAGGCCGGCGACACCGAGAAAGGATGCGGCCGAGAGGTACTCGCCGGAGATGGCGGCGGCGTTCCACCGCGGTCCGACGCTACGGGACGCGACGAGGAAGTCGGACGTGGTGCGCGCCAACCGCACCCCGTAGATGCCGATGGCCACCGTCGCGACCGCGGCCGCGGCGAGACCGGCCAGGGTCAGCCAGGGAATGGGTTGGTCCGGGGTCACGGGATGCTCAGTCGTCCACCAGGTCGGCGAATTCCTGTTCGTTGCGCTCGGCCTGCCGCACATAGATCCAGCCGGTGGTCAGGAGCACCGGGTACACGAGCGCCCCGAGCACCACCCAGGGCAGCCGGATCCCCAGCACCGCCACGTCCGACAACGCCGGGAACAGGAACATCACGAGCGGCACCGCGCACAGCAGGCACGCCGCGAGGAGCGCGAGCCGGATGGCCAGCACGAGCTGGGTGCGCACGAGCCCCCGGATCATCGCGTCCCCGACCGCGGTCTGTTCCTGCACCTCGACACGAGTGCGGACGATCCGCGCACCGCGGCGCTGGGCGAGGACGACCCGCACCCGCTCCGGCGAGCTCATCGCGCGGTCCACGTTTGTTTCGGCGCCCGGACCAGCCGGTCCTTGAGCATCCGGGTGTGCCTGCGGCTGACCGGCAGTTCGACGGGCGGGTGGTCGCCGTGCGCGCGGAGGCACACGACGAGACCGTTGCCGACGGTCCGGATTCCGGTGACCCGCGGCAACGCGACGAGGTACGAGCGGTGGACCCGCAGGAACCCGGCATCCGCCCAGCGCGTCTCCAGTGCCGAGATGGGGATGCGGACGAGGTGGGAGGCGTCCGCGGTGTGCAGGCGGGCGTAGTCGCCGTCCGCTTCGACCCACTCGACGGAGGACCGGTGCACGAGCGTGGTGATGCCGCCGAGTTCGACCGGGATCACCTCGTCGGTGGGGGCGGCCGGTCCCGCGTCGACCCGCCTGCGGCGCCCTTCGACGATGCGGCGCACGGATTCCGCCAGCCGTTCCTCGCGCAGGGGTTTGAGGAGATAGTCGACGGCGCCGAGGTCGAATGCGGCGACGGCCCGGTCGTCGTGGGCGGTCACGAACACCACCTGCGGCGGGGATGCGAAGTTCGCGAGGATCCCGGCCAGCTCGAGACCGTCGAGTCCGGGCATGTTGATGTCGAGGAAGACGGCGTCGATCTCCCCGTCCCGGAGGATGCGCAGCGCCGTGGTGGCATCGCCCGCGGTCCGGATGTCCCCGACCGCGTCCTGGGCGCGCAGCAGGAACGCCAGCTCGTCGAGGGCGGGTTTCTCGTCGTCGACGGCCAGCACGGTGAGGGGTGCGTCCGGAGACTTGTCGTCAGTGTGGTTCACAACGACAGCAATCGTCGCACGGACCCTCCCCGTTCATGTCGAGATCCCCCGCCGGAACTTCGGGACGCGCATGCTCACCTTGGTGCCCGCACCGGGCGCGGTCTCCACCACGAGTCCGTAGTCGTTGCCGAACGCGGCGCGCAGGCGGTCGTCGACGTTGGCGAGCCCGACGTGCGCCGCCTCCTTCACCCCCGACGTCTCGGCCACCGAGTCCAGTGACCCCGACCGCAGCAGTTCGGGATCCATGCCGACCCCGTCGTCCTCGACGCTGATCACGCAGTCGGTGCCCTCGTCGGCGGCGACGATGCTGACGGTGCCACCGTCCGGTTTGGCGGCGATTCCGTGCCGCACCGCGTTCTCGACCAGCGGTTGCAGCGCGAGGAACGGCAGCACCACGTTCAGCACCTCCGGCGCCACCTGCAATTTCACCGCGAGGGCGTCGCCGAACCGGGCGCGTTCGAGGGTGAGGTACCGGTCGATGTTGCGCAGTTCGTCGGCGAGCAGGGTGAACTCCCCTGCCGTACGGAACGAGTACCGCGTGAAGTCGGCGAACTCGAGGATCAGTTCCCGGGCGCGATCCGGGTCGGTGCGGACGAACGACGCCACCGTGTTCAGCGCATTGTAGATGAAATGGGGGCTGATCTGTGCGCGCAGCGCCCGGACCTCGGCGCGGTCGAGTCGGGCGCGGGACGCGTCGAGGTCGGCGAGTTCGATCTGGCTGCACGCGTACCGGGCAACCTCCGTGACGGCGCCGAGCATGCCCGGGCCGGGGTCTTCCGTGGTGACGATGCCGAGCACCCCGACCACGCCGGTCGCCTCGATGAGCAGGGGCTGGGCGATCAGTGCCCGCACCGCGTTGTCGCCCGCGCCCCGGACGAGGCCGCCGTAGGCGACGAGCACCCGGCGTTCCCCGTCGACGGCGCGGGCGGCCGCGTCGTGCAGTTGTTCGGTCATGGCCTCGTGCGGTCCGCTCCATGCGAGGACGTCACCGGCGGCGTCGAAGACCCCCAGCGCCTGCGCGCCGGTCAGCTGGCGCAGGTGCGGTGCGGCCTCCTCCGCCGACGTCTCGTCGAGCCCCCGCCGCAACGGGCGCGCCGCCAGCGACGCCGTGTGCAGGGTGGTGTGAACGGCCCGTTCGGTGGGTGTCGTCAGCTCTCGCCGGGCGCGCAGCCACACGGCGGTGAACGCGACGACGGGAATGAGGACGAGCAACGCGACGACGGCGACGACGGTTCCCGTCATTCGCCGTCGTCCAGTCGGGCGATCAGGGTCTTCGGGGCGACGGTGCGGTAGGCGTCCTCGACGATGTCGGCGACGTCGTCCCAGTCCTGCGGGACGTCGAGATAGACGCCGATCCACCCGCGTCCCCCGACGTACGGCGGGACGAAGAACCTGCCGGGGTCACGCTGCACCCAATCCTGCTGCGCCCCCGGCGGAGCCGCCGCCCAGAACGACACCCGGTCGTCGTGGTGGCGGTCGGCGAGCGTCGCGAACTGTGGCGCCTTGCGAACGAACCACGCCGGTTCGCCGTGACTGACCCGTTCCGTCGCTTCGGGCAGAGCGAGGCACAGCGCCCGCAGCCGTGCGAGATCGGCCTTCTTCACGGTGTTCCTCCCTCGGGACACGTGTCGGGTGCGGGCACACCGGCGAAGCGGTCGGCGATCCACTGCACCGCCCCGGGAACGGAGCGCCCGTCCGCGTGCCCTTGCCCGGGCCGGGAGTCGAACTCGACGACGTCCCCGAGTGCGCACGCGTGATCGACGGCCTGCGAAGTCCATTGCGGCAGAATGAGGTTGTCCCGGTCCCCGACCACGACGAGCATCGGCCCGCCCGCGCCGTTCCGGGGCAGGGCGATGTCCTCGAGCCACCCGCGCATGCGCTCGGCGTCGGCCTCCGTCCGCGGACCCGTGTCGGCCGGGGTGAGTTGGGTTGCCACCGTCCACTTCTCGGGGAGTTTCGCGACGACGCACGACAGCGTGACGTCGGGCGTGGCGGCGAGCGCGCCGCGCATGTAGTCGTCCGGATTCAGTTCGGGGTGCATCACCTTCAGTCCCTCGAGGAGATAGGGAAGGAACATCTTCTGCGGCAACGACAGTGGGTCGACGGTCCCGTCGGCGACGATCCCCGACAGATCGGCAGCGGGTGACAGATTCGCCGAACCGACGAACTCGAGCCCGTCGCCGTAGTCGTCCGCGTGCTCGGCCGCGGACCACGACGCCTGACCACCCTGTGAGACCCCGATCGCCGCCCAGCGCGTCGACGCGTCCGGCACCACGTTGCGCGCCGCCCGGACCGCGTCGATCAGGTCGTAGGCGGCGGTGTCGGGTTCGAGGTAGGGATGCGGACCGTCCGTGCCGAGCCCTTGGTAGTCGGTGACGGTCACGACGTACCCGTGCTGCAGCAGCGGGCGGACGAGGTTCGTCGTGCCCAGCAGGGTCGGTGACGACGAGGGGGCGCATTCGTCGGTGACGCCCGTGGTGCCGTGCCCGACCGTGACGACGGGCCTGCCGCCGTCCGGTGCGGGGCCGGCGGGAGTGAAGACCGTGCCCACGACCTCCGAGCCGCCGCCGTCGACACCGGACGTCGACCGGTAGACGACCCGGGTGGCCGTCGCGCCGAGGGCGGTGATCGCCGGATCGATGTCGGGCACCGGCTCCCGGCTGGTCAGCGCGCCACGCTGATCGCCGGTCGGCGCCGACGGAACGGTAGGGGCGGAGGGTGCGGCCACCGAGGTGGTGGGAGACGGGTTCGGGGACGCCTCGTCCGTGGTGCAGGCGGTCAGCGCCACGACACCGGCAAGGGCGACCACGGCGGTTCGCACCGGACGCACACCCACCTCGCACCTCATTCGCGACGTCTCCGCACCCGCTCCTCGGCTGCTGCCTCCTCCACATCGAGGCCTTCCAACACGCTACGCATCACCTCGTCGTCGAGCGTTCCCGCGTCGCGGGCGGCGATGATCGCCTCGCGCTGCGCGCGCAGGGCGGCGCGCCGGTAGTGGTCGAACAGTGCGCCGGCCCGCTGCTTCTCCGCGGCGTCCTCCGCCTCCTCGGCCTGGAGCCTGGCCCGCATCGACCGCCGCACCCGGTCGAGGATGTCGATCAGGTCGGCTCGGTTGATTCCCTCCGGCGGGTGTTCGGCGAATTCGACGAGGGCCCGTTCGCCGGATTCGCGGGAGATCGCGCGGGCCAGGTTCACCTGGGCCTCCTCGCGTTCACGTTCGCCGGGATCCGCCAGATCGAGTTTCCGGATCAGCAGCGGCATGGTGGCACCCTGGATCAGCAGCGTGCCGACGGCCACGACGAACGCGATCGCCTGGATCACCTCGCGCCCCGGAAACGGCTGCCCGCTCGCGATCACCACGGGCACGCCGGACGCGGCGGCGAGTGTGACGACCCCGCGCATGCCCGCCCAGGACACGACGAGGCTCTCCCGCCACCCGAGTTCCACCGAGCCGCCCGGCGCCTCGATCGCCAGCCCGAACCGGCGGCGGAGCCAGTGCAGCAGGATCCACGCCGGCCGTATCGCCATGACCACGGCGAGGACCGCGAAGCCGTAGAAGAAGACGTGGTGCACCGGCAGACCCTGGTCGCGGACGTCGTCGATGACGAACTTCAGTTGCAGTCCCATGTAGGCGAACACGAACATCTCGAGCAGGAGGTCGACGCTCTCCCACAGCGACCGCTCCTGGATGCGGGTGGCCACGGAGGCGTCGGTGGCCTTGTGCCCCATCAGGAACCCCGCGGCCACCACCGACAGCACACCGGACGCGTGCACCTCCTCGGCGGCGAGATACGCGGCGAACGGGAGCATCAGCCCCAGCACCGTTTCCAGCGGGGAGTCGTACATGCGGTGGCGCACCCACTCGACGATCTTCGCGAGGACCAGTCCGATCAGGACCCCGCCGACCACCTCGTAGCCGAAGAACACCACGGGATGGACCGGGATCTTCGCCCCGACGACGGCGGAGACGGCGACGGTGAACAGGGTCAGCGCGGTGGCGTCGTTGACGAGTCCCTCACCGGTGAGGATCGCGATCACCCGGTTCGGCAGGCCGAGCCTGCGGCCGACCGCGACGGCACTGACCGCGTCCGTCGGCGCGACCACGGCGCCGAGGACCAGCGCGGCGCCGAGCGTGAATTCGGGGACCAGCCAGTTGGCGAAGAAGGCCACCCCCACCGCGGTCGCCAAGACGGTGAAGATCCCCAGCCGGAGAATCGGTGCGAGGTGGCGCCGGAATGTGGCCACCGAGAACTTGAGCGCCGCGGAGTACAGCAGCGGCGGCAGCACCACACCGAGGATGGCCTCCGGGTCGAGTTCGAGGCGCGGCATCCCGGGGATGAACGACGCCACCGACCCGATGGTGACGAGCACCAGCGGCGCCTGGAGGTCCCGGCGCTTCGCGAAACTCGTCACGGCGATGGCCGCGATGATGACGAGGAGCACGAGGACGCCGTTCACGACACCGATTCTGCCGCGCCCGCCCGCCGTGCGCGGGTCATCTCCGAAGACGCGCGTGGGCCCCGGTCCGAGAACCGGGGCCCACGCGCGTCTGTGTGCGAGGTGTTCACTCCTTCGGAGGAACAGCCTTCTTCGCCGCGTCGGCGGCCTTGTCGATCTTGTCGCTGTACTTGCCGCCGGTCTTGCTGTCCGCGACGTCGGCGGCCTTGTCGATGGCGCCGTGAACCTTGTCCGCGTTCTGCGAAGCGGCTTCCCTCCCCTTGCCCAGCAGGCCCTTCAGTGTGTCGACGAAACTCATCGTTCTTCCTCCTCCGGTGCATGCGCACGCATTCCGACCGAGTTCGATCACTCGCCGTGCACCCAGTCTCACAGCATTGACTCGGCGACGCCAACCGTTCGAATCGTCGCGAGCGGTAGTCGCGTCAGTGCACACCCGGCAGGTCTTCCGGCACCGCGAAGAGGCGGCGATGCTCACCGTGCAGGCGGCCCGTCACCCACCATCCGATCTCGACGAGAACCACTCCGACCAGGCCGCACACGAGAGCGGAGGTGGTGGCACCGACGTTGGTCGGATCGAGTTTGAAGAACTCCCGCGTGAACGGCAACGCGAACAGGATGAGATATCCCGCTACGGATCCGAAGATCAGCACCAGCTTCCACCACACGTACGGCCGCGCGACCACGGCCAGCACCCACAGCGCGATCATGATGAGCGTGATCAGTGCCGACGTGCCCGCCTGGATTTTCTGCGTCTCCGTCTGATCCGGGCCGGAGTAGACGAGAAGATACGAAATGAACGTCGTGACACCGATGATCACACCCGACGGCACGGCGAGACGCATCACGCGCGGCACGAAACCGGAGCGCGCCCGCTCGTTGTTGGGGGCCAGCGACAGGATGAACGCGGGTATGCCGATGGTGAACCAGGCGGCGATCGTCACGTGCCGGGGCAGGAACGGGTACGGGATGGGCTCGAAGTGGAAGATCTGCGACAGCACACCGGACAGACCGATCAGGAACGCCAGCAGCACCGAGTACACGGTCTTGGTGAGGAACAGGTTCGAGACGCGTTCGATGTTGCCGATCACCCGGCGGCCCTCACCCACCACGTAGGGCAAAGTGGCGAACTTGTTGTCCAGCAACACGATCTGCGCCACCGCGCGGGTTGCGGGGCTGCCCGAGCCCATCGACACCCCGATGTCGGCGTCCTTGAGGGCCAGGACGTCGTTGACACCGTCGCCCGTCATCGCGACGGTGTGCCCGCGAGACTGCAGGGCCCCCACCATCTCCCGCTTCTGATCGGGGCGCACGCGGCCGAATGTGGTGGACGTTTCCAGGGTCTCGGCGAGGGCGTCGCGGTCGTCGGGCAGTTCGCGGGCGTCGACGGGACGGTCGCCGCCGGGCAGTCCGAGCGATCCGGCCACCGCACCGACCGACACGGCGTTGTCCCCCGAGATGACCTTCACCGTGACGTTCTGACTCGCGAAGTACTCGAGGGTGCCGCGGGCGTCGGGACGCACCCGCTGCTCCAGGATCACCAGTGCCCGCGGCGTGATCGCACCCGGCGCCGCGGGGTGGTCGACCGGGACGTCGCAACTGCCGAGCAGGAGCACGCGCAGTCCCGAGGATCCCACGTCCTCGGCCTGCCGGGCCATGTCGCTGCCGGGGTCGAGCAGCACGTCCGGCGCACCGAGGACCCAGTTGCCGTGGGCGCCGTACGACTGTCCGCTCCACTTCTTGGCCGAGGAGAACGGCGCCTCCGCGGTGACGTCACCCCACCCGGGGTCGTCGGGAAACGCCTCCTTGATCGCGAGGACGCTGGCGTTCGGCCGAGGGTCGGACGCCGCCATCGCGGCGAGTGCCGCACGGGACGGTTCGGTGTCGGCGGTGTCGGCGCAGCGCAGTTCGGACAGCCGCATGCCGTTCTCGGTGAGCGTTCCGGTCTTGTCGGCGCACACCACGTCGACGCGCGCGAGACCTTCGATGGCGGGCAGCTCCTGCACGAGGCACTGCCGCTGACCGAGCCGGACCACCCCGACCGCGAACGCGATCGACGTCATCAGCACCAGACCCTCGGGCACCATCGGGACCAGCGCCGCCACCATCCCGCTCAGCGCCGGCCGGATCGACTCGCCGCTGGAGAACAACTGGTTGTAGATGATCAGCAGACCCGCCGGAATCATCAGGTATGTGATGAATTTCAGGATCTTGTCGATGCCGCTGCGCAACTCCGAGTGCACGAGCGTGAACTTGCTGGCCTCGTCCGCGAGTTTGGCGGCGTACGCGTCGCTTCCGACCTTCGTGGCACGGTAGCAGCCGCTGCCGGATGCGACGAAGCTTCCCGACAGCACCTGCTGGCCGGCGTCCTTGTGCACGGGGTCGGCCTCACCGGTGAGGAGGGACTCGTCGACGTCGAGCGACATCGCCTCCACCACGACACCGTCGACGACGATCTGGTCGCCGGCGCCGAGCTCGATGATGTCGTCGAGCACGACCTCCCGGGGTGCCATCGCGACCGCGGCACCGTCACGGCGCACCACCGGTTTGGTCTGGCTGACGATCGCGAGCTTGTCGAGGGTCCGCTTGGCCCGCACTTCCTGGATGATGCCGATCCCGCTGTTGGCGACGATCAGCAGGCCGAACATCCCGTCGATGATCGAACCGGAGGCCAGCACGATGATCAGGAGGACACCGAGGATCGCGTTGATCCGGGTGAACACGTTGGCGCGCACGATGTCGCGCACGGATCGGCTGGCTCGATCGGGAACGTCGTTGGTCTTGCCTGCCGCCACCCGCTCCGCCACCTGGGCGGCCGTCAACCCCTCCACTGCGACGACTGCAACGCTGTCGGTGCCCGTTTCGTCGTATGCCATGGTCAAAGGCTACGCAACGAGGCTCGGCTCCGAGGGGATGCGCGCCGGACTCAGCCGAGCGCGGACCACCACGGTGTCTGGGCCGTCGGCTTCAACGCGTCGATCCGCTGTCCGGGCATCGGCACGGCCACCGGGGTGCCCTTCTCCTGCGCGGCGGCGAGCAACCGGACGATCGGCTCGGACCACGAATGGAACGCGAGGTTGAACGTGGCCCAGTGCACCGGCACCAGCAGTCCGCGGCCGGTGTCGCCGCCGTTGAGGTCGGCGTGGGTCTGCACCGCCTCCTCCGGGTTCATGTGGATGTCGGCCCACCGCGTGTCGTAGGCGCCGACGGGCAGCAGCGTGAGATCGAACGGACCGTACCGGCGGCCCAGGTCGGCGAACCGCGGGGTGTACCCGCTGTCGCCGCCGAAGAACACCTTCCGGTTCGGTCCGGCCAGCACCCACGACGCCCACTGGGTGGTGTTGCGTACCAGCCCGCGGCCCGAGAAGTGCCGGGCCTCGGTGCACGTGAGCGTGAGTTCGCCGAGCGTGGTCGACTCGTCCCAGTCGAGTTCCACGATCCGCTCCTCCGGCACCCGCCACTGCCGCAGGTGCGCACCGAGCCCGACCGGAACGACGAACGGCGCCTTCTGGGTGGCGGCGAGTTGCTGCACGGTGGCCATGTCGAGGTGGTCGTAGTGGTCGTGCGAAATGACGATCGCGTCCAGAACGGGCAGGTCGGCCAGCGGGAC
Source organism: Rhodococcus sp. JS3073 (assembly GCF_026810085.1). NCBI lineage: Bacteria > Bacillati > Actinomycetota > Actinomycetes > Mycobacteriales > Nocardiaceae > Rhodococcus > Rhodococcus sp. JS3073. The sequence continues at coordinate 2,555,481 of NZ_CP113951.1, forward strand.
CGGGGTCGGGTGCATGCGGGACGGACCGAGAATCGCGGACGGCGACACCCGGTGACTCCACACCGGGTCGGCCAGCACCCGGTACCCGTCGACCTCGACGAGCACGCTCGAATGGCCGTACCAGGTGACGGCTGCGTCGGCGGCCTCGACAGGCGCGAGGGGTGTGGCGAGCGGGATCGGCCTGCGCGGGCGTCCCGCGCTGCCCCGCGTGATCAGTGCCTTGACGATCCCGGTCTCCGATCCGGGCAGCATCATGCTGCTCGGATCGGTGTTGTGGAACTGGCGGTCGCGGTACCGCGGCGACGTCGCGGCGTACGGGCGCACCTTGGCACGCGACGCGCCGATCTGAGACGGAAGCCCCCACGCAGCCCGCGTCAGCCACCCGAGGGCGGCGGTGGCCAGAACAGTCGTCACAGCGCTCTTCGCTTTCACCCCGACAACTGTAACCACGCGTGCGGGAAAGGTGTGGCGAGCGGCTACTGGCCCCGGAACACCGGCGGACGCTTCTCGGCGCGCGCCGTGCGCGCTTCCTGCGCGTCGTAGCTCTTCCACGCCGCGTGCAGCGCCGCGAGCTGCTCGGGCGGTGGCGGGCTCTGGGTGCCGTCGTCGTTGAGCACCATCTTGAGATGTTGCAGCGACAGCGGCGCCAGGCGCGCGATCGAGTGTGCCCACTGCTGCGCGACGGCGAGGTCGCCGCGCTTGTTGGCGAGGCCGTGCGCGAGCGCCTCGTCGGCGCCGACCTCTTCCGCGCCGAGCAGGATCGTTCGTGCCGGTCCGCCGCCGATCAGGGCGGCCAGACGGTGCACCGTCCACCGGTCCACGGAGATCCCGAGCTTGGCCGCGGGGATGGCGAAGCGCGCCTCGGGAGCGACCACGCGCAGGTCCGCGGCGAGCGCCAGCTGGCTGCCCGCGCCGATCGCGGGGCCGTTGATCGCGGCGATGACGGGGACGGGCACCGAGTCGATGGTGTGCAGCATCTCGAGCAGGGTGTCCGTGAATCCGTCGGCGTACACGTCGCCCGACAGGTCGGCGCCGGCGCAGAACGCGCTGCCCTGCCCTGTGAGGACGATCACCCGCGCGCCGTCGGTGACCGACTTCTCGGTCTCCTCCCGCAGGAGTTCGCAGATCTCGGTGTTCAACGCATTGCGACGGTCGGGGCGTTGCAGTTCGAGGGTGAAGACGTCGCCGTCACGACTCGTCCCGATCATGTCCACTCGCTTTCTTCGTGATTGCAGTCCACTGACGAATTCTCCCCTGTCCACCCGACTGGACGTCTGTCAGCCAACCACAGCTGAATCGACCGGAACACACGAGGCTCTCCGGTAGTTGTGAGGGGGGAGGTGAGGACCGACATGAACAGCGATGTGGACGTGGCCGTGATCGGCGCGGGGCAGGCGGGGCTGTCCGCCGCCTACTATCTGCGCAGGTTCGGGGTGGAACCGGAGTCCGGTTTCGTGGTGCTCGATCACGCCCCGGGTCCCGGCGGCGCGTGGCAGTTCCGGTGGCCGTCATTGACACTGAGCACCGTCAACGGTGTCCACGACCTGCCCGGGCTCGGCTTCGCCGACACGATCGGCGTGGACCCGGACGATCCGGAGGCCGCGCTGGTGCATGCGGCGAGCGCGGTTCCCCAGTACTTCGCGACGTACGAGAAACAGTTCGAACTGCCGGTGCACCGTCCCGTGCACACGCGGGTGGTGTGTGCCCGTGGCGAGCGTCTGCGGATCGAGACCGACGGCGGCGTCGTATCGGCCCACGGTCTGATCAACGCGACCGGAACGTGGGAACGCCCCTTCATTCCCCGGTACCCCGGCGCCGAGTCGTTCACCGGCCGCCAGGTGCACACCAAGGACTACACCTCGGCGCAAGACTTCGCGGGACGGCACGTCCTCGTCGTGGGCGGCGGCATCTCGGCGGTGCAGTTGCTGGACGAGATCTCCCGCGTCACGACCACCACATGGGTGACGCGTCGCCCACCGGAGTTCCGGGACGAGCCGTTCACGCCCGAGATCGGCCGCGCCGCCGTCGCTCTCGTCGAGGACCGGGTCCGTCGCGGGCTGCCGCCGGGCTCGGTGGTGTCGGTGACGGGCCTGCCCGTGACGCCGGCGATCCGCGCCGCTCGCGAACGCGGGGCGCTGGCGCGGCAACCGATGTTCAGCGAGATCACCGCGGACGGCGTCCGCTGGGACGACGGCCGCGAACTGAAGGTCGATGTGATTTTGTGGTGCACGGGTTTTCGCAGTTCACTCGATCACCTCGCGCCACTGCGGCTCCGCGGGCCGGGCGGCGGGATCACGATGACGGGACGCCTGGCCACCCAGGTGGCGTCGGATCCGCGGATTCATCTCGTGGGCTACGGCCCCTCGTCGTCGACGATCGGCGCGAACCGGGCCGGACAGGCCGCGGCGCGCGAGCTCACCCGGCACCTCGGCGTGCCCGCCGGATCAGCGCGCCCTACCTGATCAGCGAGGCGATGAACGCGGCCTGGTCGGGACCGGCCTGGTACATGCTGCCGAAGTGACCACCCGAATACACCCGGTAGTCGAGATCCGTTCCTGCACTCTGCATCTCGGAGACGAGCTTCTCCGTCAGCGGGATCGGCACCGACGCGTCGGTGATCCCCTGCACGAGCAGCAGCGGACGGTCGTAACCCGAGACCGGGACCTCGAGGTATTCGCGCAACGCGTCCTGCAGCGCCGGGACGTCGAGTGCCCTCGCCAGCATCTGCGCCACCGACACGTTCCGGGTCATGGCCGCGAACTGCCGGAACGGCACTTCGGGAGCGGCGTCGACGAACTGCTTCCCGACCGGGGTCAGATAGCTGTCGATGTCCAGTTGCGGGTAGGCGTCACGGACCCCGGCGATCAGGTACGAGATGTACACGGTGAGACCGGCGAGGCCCTGCGGCGGAAACAATGGGCCACTCCAGTTCGCCACCATCTCGATGTTCGACGGCACCCCGTTCGCGACGGCACCGCGGTAGTCGAGTTCCGGCGCGTACGTCGTGGCGGTGTGTGCGGCGAACACCGCGGCCTGCCCGCCCTGGGACAGTCCGACCGCCATCCATGTGGCGGAGAGGTCGGCATCGATCTCCCGGGCGGCGCGCACGGAGTCGACGACGCTGCGTCCGGCGACCTTCCCGTCGAGGTATGGCGGCACCCCGGGGGTGCCCAGGCCCACGTAGTCGGTGGCGGCCACGGCGTAGCCGAGTTGCAGCCAGCTGCTCACGTAGTCCGCGGATTCCTTGTCGACCCCCGTCACGGAGGGCGCGTCGGCGTCGGAGTCCCCGACCGTTCCGTGCGCCCAGGCGATGACGGGCCAGCCACCGGGGGGCGGTGCACCGGGCGGCACGAAGAGCATCCCGGTGCACGGGGTGATGCCGTGCCGGTCGGTGGTCAGATATGTCATCCGGTAGGCACTGCCGGTTCCGCGGAGCCAGAGCTCCGCCGGCAACTCCGACGAGGCGACGACGGTGCCGGGGCTCGATCCGGCCCGCAGCGGATCCGCACCGACAGTTGGTGCCCACAGCACGCTGACCAGTGCGAGCAACGCCACGATGCGCCACCACCTCCGCACCTCTCAACGGTAGCTGGGTGGGGGTGGCGCAGTACTGTGAATCGTCCTCCCGCAGGGGAGGGCGGGACGAACGAGACGGGGAGAACATAAAACACATGAGCGACGACGGCACGATCCTCACTCCCGGCGACACGTGCTGGCAGGTTGCCCACGCCGATCGTCTCGCGTGCATCGTCGATGCGGCGGACTACTTCCGCCATGCCAAGTCCGCGATGCTGCAGGCTCGCAGGCGCATCATCCTCATCGGCTGGGACTTCGACACGAGGATCAAGTTCGAGCCGGACGAGAAGACGCTCGACGGCCCCAACCAGCTCGGCCGGTTCCTGGCCTGGCTGACCCGGGAACGCCCGGATCTCGACATCTACCTGCTCAAATGGAACATCGGGGCGTTCACCGCGATCGGGCGCGGCATGACACCGATCTTCGTGGTCAACTGGGTGACCGACCACCGCCTGCACTTCGAACTCGACGCCGCCCACCCGATCGGCTCGGCCCACCACCAGAAGATCGTCGTCATCGACGACGCGCTCGCATTCTGCGGCGGGATCGACATGACCGTGGACCGGTGGGACACCCCGGAACATCGGGATCGCAACCATTACCGGACGCAGCCGAACGGCAAGCGGTACGGGCCGTGGCACGACGCGACGACCGCCGTCGACGGGGACGCGGCGAAGGCCATCGGCGAGCTCGCCCGCACCCGGTGGAAGGCGGCGACCGGGCAGGATCTGGCGCCGGTCGACGAGGTCGCGGGCAGCACGCCGTGGCCGGAGGGGCTGAAGCCGGCGATGCGCTCCGTCGACGTGGGTATCGCGCGCACGCTCCCGGAACTGTCCGATCGGGACGAGGTCCGCGAGATCGAGGCCCTGTATCTGGCCGCGATCGCCGGCGCCGAGCGGTCGCTGTACATCGAGAGTCAGTACCTGGCCTCCCGCACCCTCGCCGAGGCGATCGCCGCGCGACTACGCGAACCGGACGGACCGGAGATCGTGCTGGTGCTGCCGCGCAACGCCGACGGCTGGCTCGAGCAGAAGGCCATGGACGGCGCCCGCCGCCGGTTGCTGCACCTGCTCTGGCACGCCGATACCGGGAACCGGCTGGGCGTCTACTACCCCGTCACGGCGGGTGGTGAGCCGATCTACGTCCACGCCAAGGTGCTGGTAATGGACGACCGTCTCCTGCGCGTGGGTTCGTCGAACCTCAACAACCGGTCGATGGGGTTCGACACCGAGTGTGATCTGGCGGTCGAGGTCACCGCCGACACGGCGAACGGTGACGAGCTGCGGCAGACCATTCTCGGCATTCGCCGTCAGCTCGTCTGCGAACACCTCGGTGTCCCGGCCGGGCTGTTCGAGGACACCCTGGCAAGGACGTCGTCGTTCGTGGGCACCGTGGAGGCACTACGCGGAGGCGGCCGCACCCTCGAGAAGTTCGAGCCGGAGACGGTCGAGGACGAGGACAGTCCGCTCGCCGAGAACGAACTGATGGATCCCGAACGCACCCCGCCGAGCTTGTGGGAGCGCACCAGCCGGGGCCGGCTGCGGCGCAAGGTGATCCGGCGTCAGAAGGCTGCCGGTTCGGTGCCGTAGATCCGTCGGTAGTCCTTGCGGAAGGCCCGCCGCCCCAGGATCGACCATGCCATCCTGGCCGCGAAGGGCATCTCCGACAGGAACATTCGACGCTCGCCGGGGGTCGCACCCTGGAGGATGAAGCCGAGGAACACCAGCAACCGGTCCTTGGGGATCGACGCGCGGCCGCGATCGCCCATCTCCTGCCACTCGGCGAGCGTCAGGAACTGCTCCGCCATCGGGAGGATGCGCTGCTCCTCCTCGCCGAGGTGCTCGTCGAGCGCGGCAGACAGGGCGGTCAGCGTCCTCGCCAGCGGTTCGCCGTCCACCGCATCCGCCGTGAACGCGGCGCCCTGCGACTGCGCCCGCGACAGCAGTTCCGAGAGACGTTCGTGCTGTTCCTCCATCCGCAACACCAGCGCCGCGTCGGTGGGCGCGCGGTCGAGGAGCTTCGGCCACAGCAGGTCGTCCTCACTCGTGTGATGGTGGTGCAGCGCCGTGGCGAGTTCCTCGAAGAACGTCACCACCTCCCCGGCGCGGGCGGTGTCGCCGGCGGGAACACCCCGGACGAGTGCGGGCAGCGCGGCGAACTGGCGACGGAAGCAGTTGTGGACCACCACCATCTCGCGGGTGTCGGGCCGGACTGTGTGAGCAGTTGACGTAGTCATGCACTCAGGGTCGGTTCGGCGTCTTGGAGAGCACTTGGAGGCCACTAGTGCTTACCCTTGGCACGATGCTGCGTATTCGAGTACTCGGGACGCTCGAGGCGGAGGACGAATCGGGGACGGTGGACCTCGGCGGCCCCCGCCAGCGCGCCGTGCTCGCGCTGCTGCTCGTCGCGCGCGGCGAGGTGGTCCCGGTGGATCGGCTCATCGACGATCTCTGGCACGGCGCTCCCCCGCCGCGGGCGGTCGGTGCACTTCAGGCATACATTTCGAATCTGCGCCGGGCACTGGAGCCGCACCGCGCGCCGCGGGCGGACTCCACCGTCCTGGTGAGCCGGGCCCCCGGTTACGCGCTCACCCTGCCCCCGTCCGGTGTCGACGCGTGGGAGTTCGAGAACCTGATCCGGTCGGCCTCCGACACCGGGCGAGCCGATCTCGAGCACGCGCTGAGCCTGTGGCGGGGGCCGGCATTCGCCGAGGTGGCCGGCGAGCACTGGGCCCTCGCCGAGATCGCCCGGCTCGACGAACTGCGGGCGGTGGCGCGCGAACGTCTGGTCGCAGCCGCCGTCGCGATCGGCGACGCGGCCGGCGCCGTGCTCGACGCGCAGGCCCTCACCCGGGACCACCCGCTCCGGGAAGAGGGATGGCGGTTGCTCGCGCTGGCCTTGCACCGCAGCGGGAGACAAGCCGACGCCCTGGCCGCGTTGCGCGAGGCCCGCGACCGGCTGGCGAACGAACTCGGCCTCGACCCCGGTCCCGCCCTGACGGAACTCGAACGCCAGATCCTCACCGGCACCGTCCCGTCTCACCCCGCCCCCGCCACCGGGCCCGTCGACACCACGCCGGACGCCTGGTTCCTCGGCCGCAGCGAGGAGTTGGCGACCCTGACCGACCTCATGACCGACCCCGGCGCCCCTGTGGTCCTCCTCGGGGGCGACGCCGGATCCGGGAAGTCGTCCCTGCTGCGCCGGTTCCGTCGAACACTGCACGCCGCGGGATGGCAGGTGGCGGTGGGTCGCTGCCCCGAAGTGGACGGCGCCCCGCCCGCCTGGGCGTGGGTGGAGATCCTGCGCGCACTGTGCGAGACGGTCGACCCCGGTGCCGCGACGGACGCGCTCGCACCCCTGCTCGCCGACGACCGTTCGCACGCGACGCGGCCGGACGATCCGAGCGGACGGTTCCTGCTGCACCGTGCCGTCGCCGACTACATCGGGACCGTCCGCGATCACGGTCCTCTCGCTGTCGTTCTCGACGACGTCCACCGCGCCGACGAGGACACCCTGTCGATCCTCGTGCGGCTCGCGCAGCAGCGGTCGCCGATCCTGTTGCTCCTCGCGTTCCGCCCGGACGAGGTGGACCCGAACCTGGAGAACTGCTTCGCCGATCTCGCGTCGCTGCAGCCGACACGCATCCGCCTGGACGGACTCGGTCCCGAGGATTCGGCGGAGCTGATCCGGCACGTGGCGGGACGCGACCCCGATCCCGACACTCTCCGCGCGCTCGCCGACCGGACCGGCGGAAACCCGTTCTACCTGCAGGAGAGCGCCCGGCTCCTGGCCAGCGAGGGCGAACTGGTAGCCACGTCGGAGGTTCCCGAGGGGATCCGGGACGTCCTGCGCCGGCGGATCGCCCGTCTCCCCGAGCTCACCGTGTCCGTCCTGCGACTGGCCGCGGTCGTGGGCCGCGAATCCGACATCGACGTCCTCACCCGTGCCGCCGAAGTCGACGAGGACGTCGTGTTCGACGCACTCGAATCGGGCGTGATCGCCGGACTTCTCGGCGAGCCGCGCGCCGGGACCGTCCGATTCACGCACGCCCTCGTCCGCGACACGCTCTACTCCGACCTCACCCGGCTGCGCCGGAGCCGGTGGCACGCCCGGGTCGGGACGGCACTCGAGGAGTTGCGTCCACACGATGTCGCGGCTCTCGCCCACCACTTCACCGAGGCGCTGTCGGCCGCCACCGCACGGCAGGCACTCGACCACAATGTGGCGGCCGCGGCGCAGGCCGCCGACCGCTACGCCCACGACGCGGAGATCAGCTTTCTCGACAACGCCCTTCGCGCGGCCGACCGGTTGCCGCCGGACGCAGCGGCGTCCGTGGACGAGCGCGTCGAACTCCTCACCGAGCTGAGTCGGACGCAACTCGCCGCAGGCATCGGACTGGACGGGGCCCGTTCCCGGAAGCGGGCTCTGGAACTCGCCGAGGACGCGGGCCGAACCGACCTGGCGATCCGGGTGCTCGCGTTCGTCGACACCCCGACGCCGTGGATCAACCGGCGGTACGGCGAAGTGGACACGGCCGTCGCCCTGCAGATCGAGGCGCTGCTGCGGGACGAGGAGCTGGAGCCGGCGGTGCGGTGCCGGCTGCTGGTCACGCTCGTCCACGAGATCGGGGCGGAGGACCACGAGCGCACCGGTTCCGCGGTCCGGGAGGCCGAAGCTCTGGCCCGGGATCTGGACGATCCGGTGCTGCTCGGGCTGGTGCTCTGCGCCGTCCACGCCGGCACCGGCTCGCCGACCAGCACGCTCGGCGGCCACGTCATCGGTGACGAGCTGCTCCGGATCGGTGACCGGACGCAGCTCCCCGTGTTCACCATGCTGGGCCACCACCTGCTGGCCGAGATCGCGTCCGGCAACGGTGACATCCCGGCGATCGAGCATCACATGGGCATCCAGTCGGAACTGGCGGACCGGTATCAGTTCCAGCAGGCGCAGGCGACCCGGGAGATGAGCCGCGCCATGGTCGCACACCTCACCGGCGATCTGGCCGAGGCGGAACGACATTACGTGCGCGGCCACGAGTTGATGACCCGGGCGGGGCTCGACGCCGACAGTGTCTTCGCTCTCGCGCAGTTCACGCTCCGGCTCACCGAGGGACGCGCCGGAGAACTCGAGGCGGTGATCGAGACCGTCGACAGCGCCGCGATGGACGTGATCGCCGATCTGCATGCCCTCGCGCTTCTCGGCAACGGCAAACCGGACCGGGCGCGTGAGGTCCGGCGTCACCTCCGCCCGGTCCGCCGCGACTTCTTCCACTCCCTGATGATGTCGCTGCGGGGCATCGTCGTCGCGAGGCTGGGTGAACGGGACGAGGCGGCCGCGGTGCACGCGGAGCTGAGCCCGTACAGCGGTCAGATCGGGGGCGGCGACACGGCGGCGTTCGCGGTGGGGCCCGTCGACACGATCCTCGGCGACCTCGAGATGCTCCTCGACCGGCCCGAGGACGCGAGAACGCATTACGTTGCGGCGCTGGAACTGGCCGAACGCTGCGGCTGCCCGCCCTGGGTGGAGGCGGCGCGCACCCGGGTGACCACCCACCCAAGCGAGTTCCAAGTGGGCCACTAGCGGCCGGGCGCACAGTCGGAGGCGACAGAACCATCCGGCTTTCCTGGAGGCTTCCCCATGAGTTCCCTGCTCGCGCGCCTCGGCTCGGCCGCCGCCGCGCATCCCTGGCGGGTGATCGCCACGTGGCTGACGCTGCTCGTCCTGGTGTTCGCCGCCGCGTCCGCGTTCGGTGGCACCAACCACGACGACTACAACGTGCCCGGTCTGCCGTCGCAGCAGGGGACGACTCTGCTCAGCGAACGATTCCCGGAGATGTCGGGGGCGGACGCCCGGGTGGTCGTGCACTCGGACACGGGCCCGCTTTCCCCCGCGGTCCTCACCGACCTCGGCACCAGGCTGGCGGAGGTGAACGGTGTGAGTGCCGTGTCGCCGCCCCGCCTGTCCCAGGATTCCGACACGGCCGTGATCAGCCTCAACTACCGCATCCCGGTCACCGACTTCCACGGCAGCGAAGGCGTCGACGCCCTCGACGCCGCGGTCGCCGACACTCAGGCGCAGGGGCTGCAGGTGGAACTGGGCGGGCAGGTCCCGGAGAACATCTCCAAGCCGTCGGGCACCGCCGAGGCGGTGGGCATGATCCTGGCGCTGATCATCCTGGTGTTCGCATTCGGCTCCGTGGTGGCCGCCGGACTGCCCCTGGCCGTCGCGCTCGTCGGCGTCGGCATCGGGTCGGGCCTCATCACGATCATGGCCGGGTTCACCAGCATCAGCACCATCGCCCCGACCATCGCCACGATGGTCGGCATCGGTGTCGGAATCGACTACGCGCTGCTGCTCGTCACCTGGTACACCGAGGGACTGCGGTCCGGGATGTCGGTGCGGGACGCCGTCGCCGCCGCCAACTCCACGGCCGGGACGTCGGTGATCTTCGCCGGCACCACCGTCCTCGTCTCCCTGTTCGGGCTGCGACTGTCCGGGCTGCCGATGTACGCGTCGTTCGGCTACGCCACGTTCGCGATGGTCGGCATCGTGATGCTCACCTCGGTCACGCTGGTGCCCGCGCTGTGCGGGCTGGCGGGCACGCGGGTGCTCGGCAAACGGTCCCGTGCCCGGGCCGAACGTCGCACGACGTCGCCGCTGACGGAACGGTGGGCGATCCGGGTGAGCCGCCGCCCGTGGCTGTGGGCCCTGACGGCGCTCGGGGTGCTGCTGCTCCTCGCCGCTCCGGTTCTGGGCATGCGGACGTGGCCGCAGGACGCGGGCAGCGCGCCGGCCGCCAACACGATCCGTCAGGCGTACGACCTGATCGACTCCGAGTTCGGGCCCGGCGCCAACGGACCCCTGATGGTGGCGGTCGACCTGAACAAGGTTCCGGCATCCGAACTTCCGGCTCTCGCGCGTGAACTGGCCGCCGAGCCCGGGGTGGCGTCGGTGACGCCCGTCCTGCTGAACGCCGATTCGACGGCCGCGCTGATCTCGGTGCAGCCGACCACCGGTCCCAGCGACCCCCGCAGCACCGAACTGCTGGAGCGGATCCGGTCCGACGCCGCCGACGGCGTCCACGTCACCGGACTCACCGCGACGTTCGCCGACATCTCCGCCCGCCTCGCCGAACGGCTGTGGCTCGTGATCGCGTTCGTCGTCGCGCTGTCGGTCGTGCTGCTCACGTTCGTCTTCCGCGCACCGGTGGTCGCGGTGAAGGCGGCCGTGATGAACCTGCTGTCGGTGGCCGCCGCCTACGGCGTGATGGTGATGGTGTTCCAATGGGGTTGGGGCGCCCAGCTACTCGGCCTTCCGCATGCGCTTCCCGTGTCGAGTTGGGTGCCGATCCTGATGTTCACCATCCTGTTCGGACTGTCGATGGACTACGAGGTGTTCCTGCTCTCCCGGATACGTGAGCGCTGGCTCGACACGGGCGACTCGCACCGGAGCGTCGTCGAGGGACTGGCATCCACGGGCCGGGTGATCACGAGCGCCGCGGCGATCATGGTCGCGGTGTTCGCCGGGTTCGCGCTCGACGGGGACGTGACCGTGAAGATGATGGGCGTCGGCCTCGCGACCGCGGTCCTCATCGACGCGACGATCGTGCGGATGGTGCTGGTGCCCGCGACGATGTATCTGCTGGGCAACGCCAATTGGTGGCGGCCCGGCGGACGCCGGGATGCGGCACCGGACGGGGACGCTACCTCCGCAGGCGTTCCACTTCCGCTTCGAGCGCGATGACCCGCCGGTACAGGGCCTGGATGCTCGCCATGCACACCCCGTTCGCATCGACCATCGCGATGCGGCGGTCGTGGGAACCGAGACCGAATGCGGTCGCGAAGTCCTGTGCCATCGGGCCCAGGTGCCGCACCGACTCGTGATCGAAACCGTAGGTCCAGACGCTGAGCGGCATCTCGGCGAGGCGTTCGAGCACCTCGCCGGCACTGGCAGGCGGTGTCTGGACGGCAACACCGCGCTTGCGGGTCAGGACGGAGTGAAACCACGCCAGCGGGTGGCGGGTACGGGCCGCTGTTCGCGCCCGCACCCGCCCCCGACGGGTGTCGACCCACATGGAGTCAGTCGGGGAGTTCGCCGACATCGTGCTTGATCGTCGCGTCGCTGAGAAGGAGTCCGACCCCGAGGGCCATGACGCCGATTCCGAGTCCGATTGCGGCTCCGCCGAGTCCGAGCATGATTCCGAGCATGTTGTCTCCTGTTCGTCGCTGGTGTGCGGGATTTCGTGCCCCCGCTTTCTGAACACCTACGACTCTGGCGGCTCCGGCCCTCGGAGATAAGACACCCCAGGGGTGGTGCAACCGCACCCCCGGTCGGCACGCCGGGCGGCAGAATGGCGGCCATGACGGAATTACCGGAGTGGGCCCGAACCCTCGACCTCGCCCCGCACCCCGAAGGCGGCTGGTACCGCGAGACGTGGCGCAGCGACGTCACGATTCCGGAGGGGAGCCTGCCCGGCGACTACCCCGGACCGAGATCGGCCGGTACCGCGATCCTGTTTCTCCTGATGCCCGGGCAGCAGTCGGAATGGCACAGCGTGCGCAGCGCCGAGATCTGGCTGTATCACCGGGGCAGCCCCCTGCGGCTCGAACTCGGTGGGGACGGAAGCGAACCCGCGTCCCCACACGCGCAGATCCTCGGCGCAGACGTCGCGGCGGGCCAGCAACCACAGCTGCTGGTCCCGCCGCGGCACTGGCAACGAGCGAAGCCCGAGGGCGACGAACCGACTCTCGTCAGTTGCGTCGTCACCCCGGGCTTCGACTTCGCGGACTTCCGGCTCTAGGCCCTCCGCCTACGCGCCCAGCGTGTCCGGGTCGGGGCCGATGCGCCCGTCGGCCCGGGTCAGCGACCCGACGGTGTTGATCTCGTCGGGGGTCAGCTCGAAGTCGAAGACGTCGAAGTTGGCGGCGATGCGCTCCGGCGTCACCGACTTGGGAATGACCACGTTGCCGATCTGCAGGTGCCAGCGGATGATCACCTGTGCGGTCGTCTTGCCGTGCGCCGCAGCGATCTTCGCGATGGACTCGTCCTCGAGGACGGTGCCCTGCCCCAGCGGGCTCCATGCCTCGGTCGCGATGCCCTTGCCGGTGTGGAAGGCGCGCAGGTCGGCCTGGTTGAACCGCGGGTGCAGCTCCACCTGGTTGACCGCGGGCACCTCGCCCGTCTCGGCGATCAGACGGTCGAGGGTCTCCGGGGTGAAGTTGGAGACGCCGATCGACCGCGCACGCCCATCGGCCTTGATCTTCTGGAACGCCTTGAACGTGTCCACGTAGCGGTCCGCGGACGGCACCGGCCAGTGGATGAGGTAGAGGTCGACGTAGTCGAGCCCGAGGCGGTTCAGGCTGTCGTCGAACGCGCGGAGCGTGGAGTCGTAGCCCTGGTCGTCGTTCCACAGCTTGGTGGTGACGAACAACTCGTCACGGGCGATGCCGGAGTCCGCGAGCGCGCGGCCCACTCCGGTCTCGTTCTCGTAGATCTTGGCGGTGTCGATGCTGCGGTACCCGGCCTTCAGCGCCTCGGTGACCGCCGCGTGGCTCTCGTCGTCCGGCACCTGCCACACGCCGAAGCCGAGGGCAGGAATGCTGTTCCCGTCGTTGAGCGTGACCGTAGGTACAGGACTCTGTGCATTGTTGAAACCCATGAGACTGTGCAACCGGGCACCCGGACCAGATGTTCCCGACCGTCTCAGAATGTGGACTTTCGCGTGTTGTTTCGGCACGACCGGGTAATCCGACGGCATCGGCGTTCAGGTGGTGACGCGCCCGGTGGAAGGGGCGGACATGGGCCTCGGATACACATTGGCCTATCGGTTCAAGATCACGCCCTGGGTGAAAGCGGGCCGCATCTTCGGAAGCCAGATCGAGACGTTGCTCGATCCCTTCGACGCACCACCGGGTGAGGTCCTCGACATCGGATGCGGCACCGGTGACCATGCCATCGAGATGGCCCGGCGGGGGTGGCAGGTGACGGGGATCGACACCGTCCAGCTGGCCCTCGACAAGGCGCGGTCCAAGGCCCGGAAGGCGGGCGTCGACGTGCGATTCATGCACGCGGACGCCACCGACCTCGAGCACGCCGTCGGCCGCGGGTACCACCTGATCCTGGATGTGGGGTGCTACCACGGGCTCAGCGACCACGATCGGGTCGCGTACGCCGAGAACGTCACGACCGTGAGCGAACCGCACGCCACCCTGCTGATGTTCGCGTTCGGGCCGGGGCATCGCGGCCCGCTGCCGCGAGGGGTCTCCCGCTCCGACGTGGAGCGGACGTTCGAGAAGTGGAAACTCGTCTCGGACGTCGACGCCGACACGACCGGTATGCCGGGACCGCTCAAGAAGGCCGACCCCCGCTGGTTCCGCCTCGTCAAGCGTTGAGTGGATAATCGCCGGGTGACTGCAACACTGCGCATCAGCGAACTGTCGGCTTCGCGCGGTGAGCGCACCCTGTTCGCCGGCCTCGACCTCACCGTCGCCCCGGGCGACGTGACCGGACTCGTGGGGGCCAACGGTGCCGGCAAGTCGACGCTGCTGACCGCCCTCGCGGGGGTCGGCTCGGCGGACGTCGAGGGCAGCATCGTGCTGAGCCCGCCCGACGCGGCCGTCGGCTACCTCGCCCAGGAGCCCGACCGGATCGCCGGCGAGACGGTGCTCGACTTCCTCGGCCGCAGGACCGGCGTCACCGAGGCGGAGCACACCATGAATGCGGCCGCCGAAACGCTCGGCGAGTCGGAGGAGGATCTCTACTCCCCCGCCCTCGAACGCTGGCTCGCGCTGGGCGGCGCCGACCTCGCCGAGCGCGCGGAGAAGGTCGTGAGCGAACTCGGGCTGGGGGTGCCGCTCGACACGTACATGACGTCGCTGTCCGGTGGGCAGGCCGCGCGCGCCGGATTGGCGTCGCTGCTGCTGTCCCGGTACGACGTGCTGCTGCTGGACGAGCCGACCAACGACCTCGACCTCGTGGGGCTCGAGCAGCTCGAGCGTTTCGTCGCCGAGAGCCGGGCGGCCATGGTGGTGGTGAGTCACGATCGGGAATTCCTGGCGCGCACCGTGACCGGCATCGTGGAGCTCGATCTCGTCCAGCAGCAGATCGCGGTCTACGACGGCGGCTACGACTCGTATCTCGCCGAACGGGAGATCGCGCGCAGGCATGCGCGGGAGGCGTACGAGGAGTACGCCGGGACCCGTTCGGACCTCGAGGACCGCGCGCAGATGCAGCGGAACTGGATGGAGCACGGCGTCCGGAACGCGCGTCGCAAGGCGAAGGACAACGACAAGATCGGCAAGGGTCTGCGCACCGAGTCCACCGAGAAGCAGGCGGCGAAGGCCCGGCAGACACAGCGCCGGATCGAGCGGCTCGAGGTGGTCGAGGAGCCGCGCAAGGAATGGGAACTGCGGATGGAGATCGCCGCCGCCCCACGCAGCGGGTCGGTCGTGGCGACGGCGAACGGCGCCACCGTCGCGTGGGGCGGGGACCGCGAGTTCACGTTCGGCCCGGTCACCACTCAGGTGGACTGGGGTGACAGGATCCTCATCACCGGCGCCAACGGTTCCGGTAAGACGACCCTGCTGAAGGTGCTGCTCGGCAAGATCGCCCTGGATGCGGGCACAGCCTCACTCGGCTCGGGTGTGGCGATCGGCGAGATCGATCAGGCCCGCGGCCTGTTCGAGGGCGGCGAGAAGGTGGCGGACGCGTTCGCGGCGCAGGTCCCGGACTGGCCGGACGCCGACGTGCGGACGCTGCTCGCGAAGTTCGGGCTCAAGGGGCACCACGTGCTGCGGCCGGCGGCGTCGCTGTCACCCGGTGAACGCACCCGCGCCGCCCTGGCGCTGCTGCAGGCGCGGGGCGTCAACCTGCTGGTGCTCGACGAGCCCACCAACCACCTGGACCTCCCCGCGATCGAACAGCTGGAGCAGGCCATGGAGAACTTCGACGGCACGCTGCTGCTCGTCACCCACGACCGGCGGATGCTGGATTCGACACGCAGCACCCGCCGGTGGCGGATGGACGGCGGCCGGCTGTCCGAGGAGTAGTCAGTCGCCTTCGGCCATGGGTGGCAACGCCTTGACGAACGGCGGGTCGTAGTCGACCTTGCCCAGCTTCGCCGCGCCGCCGGGGGAACCGAGGTCGTCGAAGAAGTCGGCGTTCGCCTTGGTGTACTCCACCCACTGGTCCGGGACGTCGTCCTCGTAGAAGATCGCCTCGACGGGGCACACCGGCTCACACGCGCCGCAATCGACGCATTCGTCGGGGTGGATGTAGAGCATCCGACCGCCCTCGTAGATGCAGTCGACAGGACATTCTTCGATGCATGCCTTGTCCAGAACGTCGACACAGGGTTCAGCGATGGTGTAGGTCACGTCTGTAATCCTGTCCTTTCCTGCCGTCCTGCGCGAATCGCCTCCACTCTGCCACGCAATTTCCCAGGGTCAACCTGTCATTTCGGCGCCCGTCGCCGTTGTACACCGTTGACAAACTGTTGGGTTTTCACAACACTTTGTTGCATGAGCCCAGTACGGCGTGGGGACGCCCTCCCCATCTACAACCGCATCGGCGTCCTTCGCGCCGAGCGCGGGATGAGCCGGGCTCAGCTGGCGGGACTCATCGACGTCAATCCCCAGACCGTCGGCGCGCTCGAACGGGGCGACCACTACCCCAGCCTCGACCTGGCGTTCCGTATCTCGTGGGTGTTCGAACTGCCGGTGGAGGCCATCTTCTCCCGCACCGAGTTCGGCCCCCTGTCCACCGAGCTGTACCGCACCGACCGACCGCCGTCCACCACAGGAAGCGGGGAGAGTTCCCATGCCTGAGACCAATCTGATCGAGCGGTACCAGGGGTTCCGGACGCGCAGGTTCCTCCAGAACGAACGCCGTTACCGGACGTGGCTACCGAGGTGGCGGACCCGCAGCCGCAGACGAATCCTGGTGGTCGCCCTCGCGGTCACGTTCGTGTTCATGACCGCCGTCGGCATCGTGTGCCATTTCGACATGGTCGTCGGGCCGCTGCTGTGGCTACCCGCGTGCCTGTTGTTCTTTCCCCTGTGGACGATGCTCCAGATCGTGTCCGGGCGGCAGGGGGACGCTCCGCGCGACGCTCTCGACGAGTGGGAGATCCAGCAGCGCAACAGTGCCCGGTCGATCGGACTCACGGTCACCCAGCTGCTGACGCTCGTCCCCGCGTTGTACCTGATCTTCGTCGGCGCGCTGGACGGCGATCACGGCAACGTGCCGTACGCCGCCGGACTGCTCGTCGTCACTGCGCTGATGGTCGGGGGTTGCACGCCCGCCATGATCCTCGGCTGGACGCAACCCGATCCCGACCCCGACGACCTCGCTTCCTAGGAACACCCGCACTCCAGAACGGGAAGGACCCATGTCTCACACCCTCACGATCGACGGCATCTCCAAACGGTACGGCGAGGTCGTCGCACTCGACGACCTGTCCTTCGAGGTCCGCCCCGGCGAGATCTTCGGTTTCGTCGGCAGCAACGGTGCCGGCAAGACCACCACCATGCGCATCGCGCTGGGTGTCCTGTCCGCCGATTCCGGCGAGGTCCGGCTCGGCGGCAAGCCGGTGGACCTGGACGTGCGGCGCACCATCGGATACATGCCGGAGGAACGCGGGCTGTACCCGAAGATGAAGGTGGGCAAGCAACTCGAATACCTCGCCGAGCTGCACGGCATTTCCCGCTCGGCGGCGCGGGAGGCGGTCGCCCGATGGACCGAACGCCTCGGCATCGCGGACCGTGTCGGCGACACCGTCGACGCACTCTCGCTCGGCAATCAGCAACGCGTCCAGCTGGCCGCTGCGCTCGTCCACGATCCGGCGGTGCTGGTTCTCGACGAACCCTTCTCGGGGCTCGACCCCGTCGCGGTGGACGTCATGAGCGACGTGCTGGTGGAGAAGGCGAACACCGGAGTGCCGGTGATCTTCTCGAGCCATCAGCTCGAACTCGTCCAGCGCCTCTGCCACCGCGTCGGCATCATCAGCCACGGCCGGATGCGTGCCGTCGGCACCGTCGACGAACTGCGCGGCGGCGGCAACGCCCAACTCGAAGTCCACGCACCGGAGGCGCCGGTCGGCTGGGCGCACCATCTCGAGGGCGTCACGACTATCAGTCATCTCGACGGCCGAACCCTGCTGTCGCTCGACGCCCACGTGGACGACCAGCTGATCCTGCACACCGCCCTGAAGACCGGACCGGTGCACGAATTCTCGCTGCACCGGCCCACCCTGACCGATCTGTTCCGAGAGGTGGTCACGGCATGAGTGCCCCACTGAGCCCCGCCCGCGCGATCGGCCTCGTGGCCCGCCGCGAATTCCTGACCCAGGTGGCGAAGAAGAGCTTCGTCATCAGCAACGTGATCATCCTGCTGGCCATCGTGGGCGGCATCGTCGCGTACTCGCTGTTCTCGGGCGGCGACGACGAACGCGCCACCGTCGGACTCGTCGGCGACCAGTCGCTCGCGCCGGCTCTCGTCGCCACCGGTGATGCGGTCGGGACACCGGTCGACGTCGTCCCGGCCGCGGACGAGCAGGCCGCGCGGGACGAGGTGGGGAGCGGTGACCTCGACGTCGCCCTGATTCCCGGCACCGACGGATCCGTCACGGCCGTCACCGAATCCGAGATCGGCTCCGGGCTCCGCACCGTGATCGACGCGGCCGTGGTGCAGCAGGCTCAGGCCGGCGCGCTCGCGGCACAGGGCGTGGATCCCGCCCAACTCGCCGAAGCGACCGGCCGGGCGGTGGTCACCGTCGACGCACTCGATCCGCCCGACCCGGAGAAGGGCCAGCGCGTGGCCCTCTCCATCGCCGTGGTCGTCCTGCTGTACATGCAGATCATGATGTTCGGCATGTACGTGGCGATGGGTGTCGTCGAGGAGAAGTCGAGCCGGGTCGTGGAACTGCTCCTGTCGACCCTCCGTCCGCTGCAACTGCTCTGGGGCAAGGTCATCGGCATCGGCGCGGTCGGTCTCGTCCAGTTGACCGCCTACGGTGTGGTCGGTGTCGCGGCCGGACTTGCAACGGGCGTGCTCACCGTGACGGGGACGGCGATCGGGGTGCTGGCCGGAACGCTCGGCTGGTTCGTGCTCGGATTCGCGTTCTTCGCCGTCCTCTACGCCGCGGCCGGGTCGATGGTGTCGCGGCAGGAGGACGTCAACGCGACCGCATCACCGCTGATGGTGCTGATCGTCATCATGTTCTTCAGCGCCTTCTCCTCGGTGAGCAACCCGGACGGCACCCTCAGCAACGTCCTCAGCTGGATTCCGCCGTTCTCGGCGATCCTGATGCCGCTGCGCATCGCCGCCGGCGTGGCGTCCCCGGTCCAGGTGGTCGTCACCGTCGCTCTGATGCTCGCGGTGACTGCCGCGCTCAGCGTGCTGGCCGCGAAGATCTACCAGCGCTCGATCCTGCGGATCGGCAAGGTCGTGTCGTGGAGGGAAGCACTCGGGAGGTAGTGAATTCCCAGCGCACGGCCAAGTTCGCTGTGTAGTGTTCGAATCGTCGATCGATGCTGCTCAGCTGCCGTCGTGGAACGGGGAACACCCATGGTCGTCCGTCGCGGGAAGCCGATCGTCGCCGTCGCCGTCGCCGTGGTCGCGTCCATGGCGTTGATGCTGACGGCGTGCACGTCCGACGAGCCGACCACGGCGGGCGGTGGCAACGCCGGCCCCGACGGCACCCCGGTCGCCTTCAAGGAACCGGTGAGGCTGTCGAGCGAGAACGGGGTGCTCGAGGTTCGGCTGTCGGCCCATCAGGGCACGGTCGACCTCGACACCGTCTCGGAACCGGTGTCCAACTTCCTGGTCTTCGGATACGAGGTTCTGCAGGGCACGAGTTCGAACGGCTCGACCACGGGCGACGACCTCTACCCGGCACCGACGTTGCGCGTCGATCCGGGTGAGCGCCTGATCATCCACTACGACAACGATCTCCGGAACCTGACGATCGAGGACTTCTACGACCCCGCGTTCACGCCGGCGGGCGGGGAGGTCCCCATCTATCCCCCGGCACTCGAATCGGCGCCGCTGAACCTGCACACCCACGGTCTGCACGTGAGCCCGGACGGCAACGCCGACAACGTGCTGCTCGACATCCCCGCCGGAATGGGCAACGTCTACGACTACGCGGTGCCGAAGGACATGCCGAACGGCCTGTACTGGTACCACAGCCACCGTCACACGATGACCGCGCAGCAGACGTACGCGGGGCTCGCGGGACTGCTCGAGATCGGCAGGCCCGACGGCAACCTTCCTCTGGTGACGCAGAACGACGTTCCCATCCGCGACATGGCGCTGCAGTACAACTTCGTCTTCGACCGTAAAGGCAACGGCCACCAGCTGAACGACCCCAACTGGCCACAGTTCGTGAGCACACTGAAGCCGCCGGAGGGGACCCAGCTCGCCGACGGAACGTACGAGCCGAGTCTCGCACCCGTGAATTTCTCGGAGACCACGGAGGGCGCCCAGTACGTCACCAACTGGTATTCCGGGCCGCTGTCGCCGGCGAATCATCGCGGGCAGAACCAGTTCGTGCCGGGCAATCTCCAGAGTTTCAGCAGTGATTCGACGAATGTCCCCGCCGACCCATCGCTGCCGGACAACGAACGCGACGTGCAGTACACGGTCAACGGGCAGTTTCAGCCGGAGCTGAAACTGAAGCCGGGCCAGACGGAGATCTGGTCGCTGGCGAACATCAGCGACTTCGCCTACATGCCGCTCAGACTCACCGAGACCGCGACGGGCAACCACCCGAAGTTCTCCGTCGTCGGCCAGGACGGCAATCCCTTCACCCAGGTGCAGCTGCCCGTCGGTGGTGACGGCACCCGGCTCGTCATCCCGCCGGGGTCGCGGTACGCGATCGCCGTGACGATGCCGGACACCGGCGATCTGGTGCTCGACATGCCACCACTGGACGGGGCGAAACCCGTCACCAACCCCGGCGTTCTCTACACCGACAACGGCACCGACAACCCGCCGGCCGAACTGGGCACGGTGACGGTCGACCCGTCGGTCATCAGCTACGCCGACGGCTTCTTCACCTTCCCCACCCAGACCCTCCTGCACGTCACACCCGACAGCGGGGAAGGGCAGACCACGCCGTTCGAGCCCGGCCAGAACCTCGACGCGTACACGTCTTTCGTGGACACGTCGGTGATGACACCGGACGTGAAGCGCACCCTCACGGTCTCGGGCGGGTTCGGCAACGAGAAGGCCAGCAACAGCGACCCCAAGGCCTTCACGTACGAGTTCGACGACAACACGTTCCCGAACATCCCGCTGATCCAGCCGCGCCTCAACTCGGTCGAGGAATGGTTGATCACAAACCTCAACAACGACGAGCATCCGATGCACATCCACGTCAACGACTTCCAGGTGATGGAGATCGTCGACCCGATCGCCGGTACCCGGACCGGGGTGCAACCGTGGGGCGAGGACAACGTCAACGTGCCGGCGCCCGTCACCGACGCGAACGAGAACCCGCTCGTGCCCGCATCGGTGACGCTGCGCACGAAATTCACGGAATACACGGGCACTTTCGTGATCCACTGCCATCGCCTCAACCACGAGGACAACGGTCTGATGGCCACCGTCAACGTCATTCCCGAGGTGTCGACGTACGCGGTGGCGGTGCCAGGTTCGGCGGGCACTCCCGCGACCGTGCAGGTCCACGACGGCAACGGCGACAAGGTGATCGCCGCGGTCACACCGTTCCCGGCCTTCGAGGGCACCCCGACGGTGGCGATGGCCGACGTCAACGGCGACATGATCCTCGACCTCGTCGCCGGGACCGGTGCGGGCGTGGCGCCGGAGGTCGTCGCCTACGACGGCAACGATGTGGGCTCCGGCCCGTTCACCGCAGAGCTGACCCGGTTCGCCCCGTTCGACGACGGCTTCCGCGGAGGCGTCAACGTCGCGGGTGTGGACATCGACGGAAACGCGCTGGCCGACAACATCATCGCCGGCACGGGCCCCGGCACCGAATCGCAGGTGAAGGTGTTCTCGTCCACCCTGCCCACCGAGAAGGGCGTGGCACCCGAGGTGTTCTCGAGCTTCACCCCCTACCCCGGATCGCAGTCCGGGGTCACCGTCGCCACCGGCTTGGTCGACGCCGGCTCGGGCCGGGCAAGTATCGTCACCGCCCCCGGCCCGGGAGAAGCGCCTCGCGTGAAGACGTTCCGCTACGACCTGTTCGAGCCGACCGCCGCCGCGGCGGCCGACGGCACCGCGGACGAGCACGCCGGCCACACCGGCGGACCGCGGATGACGTCGGAGTTCCTGGCGTTCGACGAGAGCTACGTCGGCGGTGTCTCACTCTCGACGGGATGGGTGGCCGGCGCCGAAGGTGGAGCGAAGAGCATCGTCACCGGCATGCTGGGCGGTGACGGCACTGTCCGCGTGTGGTCGAGTGGTTCACGCCTCGACGGTGAACCGGGCATGTATCTCGAGAGTCCGAATCACCACTCCGGCGACGTCGTCTTCACTGAGATCGCGTCGTTCGCACCATTCGCCGGCGGTACTCCGGGGACGGGCGTCCAGGTGGCCACCACCAGCACCACCAGCGGCGCCGACCTGCTCGTCAGCGGCTCCGGGCCCGGCGGCACCGAGGTGCGCAAGTTCGGTCTGGGCCGCGCCGAACCCCAATCCACCACGCTGGTGCCGCTGCCGTTGGGCGCCCTCCCCGCGCTCCCCGCAGCGCAAGGGTCCGTGCCACTCGGTGGCCGATAGTCGGCCGGCAGATGCAGTGGGTCAGCCGGCCCGCTTCTCGGCGGCGTCGGCGATGTCGTCGAGATCGCGCCGGATCGCCTTGGTGGTCGCCTTCAACGCGAAGGAGCCGAACACTTTCATCATGAACTTCGAAAATGCGCCGAGCCCAGTTGCTTCCGCTGAGAAGTGAAAGGTCAGGGTGGTGCCGTCACCAGCAGGCTCCAGGGTGAACACCGTCGTGTAGTCGGCGCCGTGGGACGACGCCTTCACCACGGTGCGCTTCTCCGGGTCGATCTCCGTGACCCACATTTCCTCGGTCGACGACTTGCCGAACAGCACCCGGGTCTCACGCCACCGCGTACCGACCTCGTACTTCGTCGAATCCAGCCTCTCGAGCTTCTCCACACCGCTCAGAACCGATTCCGCATTGTCCAGATCGGTGATGACCGCCCAGACCGCGCCGACGGGCGCATCGATCGTTCGGCTCACGCGGATCTCCGAAGCTGACATGAGGCACCCATTTCTTTCTTCTCAGGGCAGGGTCCAGAACTGGCGGGTCACCAGGTAGAAGACGATGACCCAGAACACCATAACCCCGGCGACGATCGCGATCCCTCGACGGTTCGTTCTCGCTACCGGAACGTCCAGGGGCGGTCGCAGCCAACGCCCCAGCACACGGTTGACGTAGTACGGCATCGTCACGAAGCTCATGATGAAGCTGGACAGCAGGTTTCCGACGAGCAGACCGAGCCACAGTGGCATCTTCAGCGGCGACAGCGCGAGGGTGAGAATCACGACGGTGGGATAGAGACCGACCCACACCGCGATCGACGTCTTGGTTTCGGACGGCGGCGGCGCCTCGTTGCCGTTCTCGTCGAACGCGAACCAGCTCCCGAAGGAGTTGTCGATGGTGCGCAGTTCGAAATCGTGGAACTTCTCGCCCTCGGCGAGGAGTTCCTGACGCTTCGTCGACGTGAGCCACCTGTCGAGGTCGGCCGCGTTGTCGTAGCGGTACAGCGCGGTCCATTCGTCCTGGACGCCCTCGATGGGGCGGAAGAGTTCGCTCCCGCGGAAGCCGTCGAACTTGCTCTCTTCCACTCGCAGTCGATCCTGCCACGCGAGGAAGTCGTCGACGTGCTCCGGACCGACACGGTGCGTCACGACGACCGTCACCAGCGGATCCGACTCGCGCGTCCCCCCGCTGATGACCTGCTGGGTGGCGGGACCGTCGAAGTACTGCTGCCCCTGGTCCAGGCGGCCCTGCCGGGTGGCGCTGTTGATCCAGGCCTGCACGTGGGCGACGGAATCGAAGCGGTACACCACGACCCAGTCGGGTTGCACGGCGGTGGGCGCCGAGATCTCGGCGCCCAGAAAACCCGGGTAGTGGGACGCGGCGGTGTTCATGTCCTGCTGCCAGGCCTCGAAGGCCTCCTCGGATCCGGCGCGCACCTTCTGGCCGATGATGACCGTCGCGGCGTTGCCGGTGGATTTCTCGGTGGGCTTTTCGGTGTCCATCGCCCTCTCCTCACGGCTCAGGTCGTCGGAACCGATCGGTTCTCGCCGATTCGGTGGTAGATCCGCTCGGGGGTGAGCGGCAACGCGCGGAAACGCACACCGGTCGCGTCTTCCAGCGCGTTGGCCAGCGCAGGTGCCACCGGGTTGATGCAGCACTCCGCCATTCCCTTCGCACGCATCGGTCCGACGGAGTCCGCCGAATCGACCAGCAGCACTTCGGTACGGGGAATGTCGGCGTAGGTGGGGATGCGGTAGTTGCGCAGGTTGGGGTTGATCATCACGCCGTTGTCGTCGACGCGGAAGTTCTCGGTCAACGCGAATCCGATGCCCTGGGCGACGCCGCCCTCGATCTGGCCGCGGACCTGCACCGGGTTGATGATGACCCCGGCGTCCGTGGCATGGACGCTGTAGAGGATGCGGATCTCGCCCGTCACCCGGTGGACGGCGATGCGGAAACCGTGGGTGTTGGAGACGACGCTGCGCGGCGACCCGTACGCCTTGCGCGCCTCGGTGAACCGGATGCCGCGGCGGCGGGCGGCGTCGAGGAGTTCGGTCAGCGGCACGTGCGTGCCGTCGCAGAGCACCCCGTCGTCGTCCATCGCGCAGAACGCCACGTCGACCCCGATGTGCGCCGCGGCGAACGCCAGGATGCGGTCGCGCAGGGCCTCCGACGCCCGCGACACGGCGTTGCCTGCGACGAAGAGGCCCGCGCTCGCGAACGCCCCCGTGTCGAAACCCGTCCGGTCGGTGTCGGACTGCACGAGACGCACCCGCGACGGCGTGGTACCGAGATGGGTGGCCGCGATCTGCACGTGCGCGGTCGACGTCCCCTCACCGAATTCGACGGTACCGACGGCGAGTTCGTACACGCCGTCGTCGCCGAGCGTCGCCCACGCCTCCGAGATGTGTTCGGTCGGGGGCGCCGTCTCGTGGAGCGAACTCGCGGTGCCCTCGCCGACGAGCCAGTCTTCGCCCAGCACCTGCCCGTTCCCGGTCCGCCTCAGTGCGGCGTCGACGAGATCGATGCACTGCCCGAGCCCGTCCTCCTCGAACACGACGTCGTCGGGACCGTCCTCGATTGCCACGAGTGAGTCCCCGGGGCGGACGATGTTGCGGCGCCGCAACTCGAGCGGGTCGATGTCGAGTGCGACCGCCAGCTCGTGCATGGCGGATTCGACCGCGAAGGCGGGCTGGGTCATGCCGTACCCGCGCAGCGCTCCGCTGGGCACGCTGTTCGTGTAGACGGAGTACGCATCGAACTTCTTGTTCAGACACCGGTAGGCCGAGATGGCGGCTCCGGCGGCGAACAATGTTTCGCCCCCGTGGTTGCCGTACGCGCCCGTGTTCGACACGTTGCGCACCTGGAACGCCGTGAGTGTGCCGTCGGCCCGGGCGCCGAGCGTGATGGTCAGCTTCATCGGGTGACGCGGCGACGCCGTCGTGAATTCCTCTTCCCGGGTGAACTCGAAGCAGACGGGCCGGCCCGTGTCGAGGGTGGCGAGCGCGACCAGATCCTCCGAGATCACCTCCTGCTTGCCGCCGAAACCTCCTCCGACGCGCATGCAGAACACGCGCAACTGGTCGGGACGCAGGTCGAACAGGTGGGCCAGCTTGACCTTGGCGATCGACGGCGACTGCGAGCTCGTGCGCACGTGCAGCCGGCCATCCTCCATCCAGGCGATCGACCCGTGCGTCTCGAGATGCGCGTGCTGCACGCGCGGGGTGAAATAGGTGCCCTCGTGGATCACGTCGGCCTCGGCGAACCCCGCCTCGACGTCGCCCACCTCCCCGTGGAGTTCGAGCAGGATGTTGTGCACGGGATCGCGGACGAACGGGTCGTCCGAACCGTGCAGCTGTGGTGCGCCGTCGGCCATCGCCTCCTCAGGGTCGAACACCGCAGGCAACACGTCGTATTCGACGACCACCGCGCGACAGCCCTCCTCCGCGGCGCCGACCGTGTCCGCCAGCACCGCGACCACTCGCTGGCCGGCGAAGCGGACCCTGTCGTCGAGGATGTACGTGTCGTCGGGGTCGACGAGGTGATCGGTGTGGATCGCGGTCGTGAACCGCTTCCGGGGCACGTCCTCCCACGTGTACACGCGGTGCACGCCGGGGACGGCGAGCGCCGCCGTCTTGTCGATCGACACGATGCGGGCGTGGGCGTGCGGGGAATGCAGCACCTTGAGGTGCAGCATGCCCTCGATCTCGGTGTCCATCGTGAACTCGGCGCGGCCGGTGACCACATCGGTGGCCGCGGGCGCCCCGACGCTGGTGCCGACCGCGCGACCCGGCTCGGCGACCTCCACCCCGGCGACACCGTTCACGGCATCCTCGATGGCCCGATAGCCGGTGCAGCGGCAGAGATTGCCTTTCAGCGCGCGCGGCAGGTCCTCTTTCTGCGCGTCCGTGAACGTCGCCGAGGTCATGATCATGCCCGCGGTGCAGAAGCCGCACTGGAACCCGGGGGCGTCCCGGAACTGCCGCTGCAGCGGATGCAGGTCGTCCGGCGAACCGAGGCCCTCGATCGTCGTCACCTCCCGCCCCTCGGCGCGGAATGCGGGCGTGATGCAACTGTGCACGGGATCGCCGTCGAGCCACACCGTGCAGGCTCCGCAATCACCTGCGTCGCAACCCTTCTTGACGCCGTGATGACCGAGCGAGCGCACGAACGTGCGCAGGCACTGGCCGGGATTCGGCTCCGCGTCGAACGCCCTGCCGTTCACGGTGTACGTCATCGCCGGTCTCCTGCCACGAGCTCGGTCCGGATCTCCTCGGCGAAATGCTTCGCCAGGTGGCGACGGTGGTCGGGGCTGCCGTTGGGGTCGTCGAACCACACGTCCTCGGGCAGCGCGTCGATGCGCTGCTGCAGCGCCTCGGCGGCGGGTACGGCGTCGAACGCGAAACGGATCGGACGCGTCGTGCCCGCCGTGATCGTGAGCAGCAGGTCGTCGCCGTCGGGCGACCGGGTGCCGATCATGAACAGGGTGGACCGGCCCAGGTGCGTCAGCGTGAAGCGGCGGTGCGCGTGACGCTTGCGCAGGGCGCGGACGGGGATGTCGATGCGCCGCAGGATCTCACCCGGCGTGAGCACGTTCTCGTGGTTGCCCGTCACGAAGTCGGCGGCGTCGACGGTGCGCTCGGACCCGTCGGCCGCCCACAGCGTGTACGTCGCCTCCAGCGCGACGGTCATCGTGATCATCGGGCCTGCGGGCAACGACATGCAGATGTTGCCGCCCACCGTCGCCGAATTCCAGATCTTGAACGATGCCAGGAACGCCTCGCAACTCGTTGCGAACAACGAGGCGGCGCTCCAGTCGTCCGGTGGCGCAAGCGCATACAACTCACGGACGGTGCACGTCGCTCCGATCTCGAGGCCGGCATCGCTCGGCACCAGGGTGTCCCAGCCGAGCGCCGTGAGATCGACGAGACGGCGCAGGTCGGGCTGCTGATCGGAGAACAGCCACGTTCCGCCTGCCAGCCAGGCGTCACCTTCCCGCCACTGCGCACCCGGCCGGTCGGGTGGGCGCCGAACGACATCGGTGATGGTGTTGAGGTCCATATGACTGCTCCACTCGGGAAATGTGTCGTCGTTCTCGTACCCGGCCTGCGTCAACCCATCTGACTTTAGACACCGCGACGGCGGTCTCGGTGTCGATTGCCGGGTTCCACCCGGTCGCTGTTTGCCGTGTTCCGGCCGTGCAGGCGACCGCGTGGGCGACCGTCACCCGCCGTAGCAGACATCTGCTGCCCCGGCCCGACCGCTACTCTCAGGGCCATGGCCGCCAAGATCTCCGCCCACGACGTGCTCGAGCTGGTACTGGACGCAGGCAGCTTCGTCTCCTGGGACACCACGCCCGTCGATGCGCGGCCGAACGAGAAGTACCGCGCCGACCTGCAGAAGGCCGCCGAGAAGTCGGGTGTCGACGAATCGGTGATCACGGGCGTCGGCACCGTCCGCGGGCGCCCGGTCGCGGTGATCGCGTGCGAGTTCGCGTTCCTGGCCGGTTCGATCGGCGTGGCCGCCGCCGAGCGGATCGTCTCCGCCATCGAACGCGCCACCCGTGAGGGTCTCCCCCTGCTCGCCTCACCCACGTCGGGGGGCACGCGCATGCAGGAGGGCACCGTCGCGTTCGTGCAGATGGTGAAGATCGCGGCGGCCGTCGCCACCCACAAGGCCGCCCATCTCCCCTATCTCGTGTATCTGCGGAACCCGACCACCGGCGGTGTCTTCGCGTCCTGGGGTTCCCTCGGGCACATCACCGTGGCCGAGCCCGGCGCACTCGTGGGGTTCCTCGGACCCCGCGTCTACGAGGCGCTGTACGGCGAGAAGTTCCCCGAGGGCGTGCAGACGTCCGAAAACCTGTACCGCAACGGCGTCATCGACGGCGTCGTCCCCGCCACGCGCCTGCGCCGGCTCGTCCATCGGGCGTTGCGGGTGCTGATCGATCCGCCGACGTCGACCGCCGTCACCGAACCGGCGCCGCCGGCCGTCGACATCCCCGACGTGCCCGCGTGGCAGTCGGTGATGCTGTCGCGGCGCGCCGACCGGCCCGGGATCCGGCACCTGCTGCGGCACGCGGCCACCGAGCAGGTGCCCCTCAGCGGCACCGGCCAGGGTGAAACCGAGGGGACGGTGCTGCTGTCGCTGGCCCGTTTCCGGGGCGCGCCGTGCGTGCTGCTGGGCCAGGACCGCGCCGGACAGTCGGCGCTGAACACGATGGGGCCCGCCGCACTCCGCGAGGCGCGCCGCGGCATGCGGTTGGCCGAGGAGTTGCAGATCCCCCTGGTCCTGGTGATCGACACCCTCGGTGCCGCGCTGTCGCAGGAGGCGGAGGAACGCGGACTGGCCCCCGAGATCGCCCGATGCATCTCCGACCTCGTGACGTTGAAGACGCCGACCGTGTCCGTTCTGCTCGGTCAGGGCACGGGCGGCGGGGCGCTGGCCTTCCTCCCCGCCGACCGCGTGCTCGCCGCGCAGAACGGGTGGCTGGCCCCGCTTCCCCCCGAAGGCGCCAGCGCGATCGTCCACCGCGACACCTCGCACGCCCCCGAGATGGCGGCCGCGCAGGGCATCCGTTCGCTCGACCTGTTGCGCGACGGTGTCATCGACGCCATCATCCCCGAGCATCCGGACGCCGCCGACGAGGCCGTCGATTTCTCCAAGCGGGTCGGCGAGGCCATCTCCCGGGAACTCCGTGCCCTGACCGGGGTTCCCGAGAGCGAACGCTTCGCGGCCCGGCTCGCCCGCTACCGGAACCTCGGCCTGGATTAGGGTGTGTCTCCCAGTCTCTCTCGGATGCGCCTGGCGAAGCAATCGTCGTCCGGCAAGGCGGAGGAGAAGCCGATACCGCTGTTGTATCGGCGCCGACGACAACGAAGCAGGGCGGCGATTGGGCGCCGGGAGCGCCGAATGGGGATTGGGAGACATACCCTATGACAGTTTGATCGTCGGGTTGTACATGTCCATCCACAGCGCGAGGTCGAGCGTGCGCTCGAGTCCGCGACGCGACACCTGACTGATCTGCGGGGTGTCGACGGACACCGCCCGGGACAACCAGTCCGCACTGACCAGGCCGAAGACCGGGTGCGAGGGGTCGCTGAGCAGGTCCTTACCGTGCTGCTGCAACGCCACCGCGTACTTCGGGTCCTGGGTGGACGGGTACGGCGACTTGACCCGGTCGATCACCGACTGCGGCAGCACATCCCTGGTCGCCGCCCGCAGCAACGATTTCTCCTTGCCGTCGAACGTCTTCAGCGACCACGGCGTGTTGTAGACGTACTCGACCAGCCGGTGATCACAGAACGGCACCCGGACCTCCAGTCCGACGGCCATGCTCGCGCGGTCCTTGCGGTCGAGCAGGACCCGGACGAAACGCGTCAGATGCAGGTAGCAGATCTTGCGCATCCGCCATTCGAAGTCGGATTCGCCGTCCAGCCGATCGATCCCGGCCACCGCTGCGTCGTACGAGTCCTGCACGTAGTCGTCCATGTTCAGCCCCGCCGTCACCTCCGGGGTGAAGATGTTGCTCTCGTCGCCGAAGTGCTCGGCGAACTGCACGAGCCACGGGAAGGTGTTCGCCTGCTGCGCCTTCGGGTCGAAGAACTGCTTGTACCCGCCGAACACCTCGTCGGCCGACTCACCGGACAGCGCCACCGTGGAGTGCTGCCGGATCGCCTTGAACAGCAGATACAGCGACGCGTCCATGTCGCCGAGGCCCATGGGAATGTCTCGTGCCCGGATGACCTTCGCGCGCACGGCGGGGTCGGCCAGTGCGTCGGAGTCGAGGACGATGTCCTGGTGCGCGGTCCCGGATCGCCGGGCCACGTCGTGCACGTACGGAGTGTCCGGGGTGCCCCGCAGTTCGTCCGCGACGAAATGTTCGGTCTGACCGACGAAGTCGACGGCGAACGTGCGAACCGTCTCGCCCACCTCCGCGAGCTGCTCGGCGGCGATGCCGGTCATCGCGGACGAGTCGAGTCCACCGGACAGCAGGGTGCAGCGCGGCACGTCGGCGACCAGTTGCCTGCGCACGATATCGTCGAGGAGTTCGCGGACGTGCGCGACGGAGGTGTCCCGGTCGTCGGTGTGCGGGCGGGTCTGCAGGGTCCAGTACCGGTGCGTCCGCAGTCCGGTGCGGGAAACGGTGACCACCGTGCCCGGCTCCACCTCACGCATGCCCTCCCACACCGCATGGCCCGGTGTCTTCACGAACGCGAACAACTCCCGGATCCCATCCATCGTGACGGTCGACTCGGCGATCGGATTGGCAAGGATCGCTTTCGGTTCCGAACCGAACAGGACGCCGTCTCGGGTCTCGTAGTAGTAGAACGGCTTGATACCCATCCGGTCGCGGATCATCACGAGTGCGTCGGTCCGCGAATCCCAGATGGCGAACGCGTACATGCCGTTGAGCCGCTCCGCGACGGCCTCTCCCCATTCCAGGTATCCGTGGAGCACCACCTCGGTGTCGGAGTCCGTGGCGAACCGGTGACCGCGCCCGTACAGCTCTTCGCGCAGTTCACCAAAGTTGTACACCTCACCGGAGTAGACCATCGCAACGGTCCCGCCGGGAGTGTCCACGCTCATCGGCTGATGCCCACCCGGCAGATCGATGATCGCGAGCCTTCGATGCCCGAGCGCGGCGTGTTCGACGACCCACGTACCGCGATCGTCCGGCCCCCGGCAGTTCATCGTCTCGGCCATGGCATCCACGGTGGACTGCTCGACGCGTAGATCGCGTTCGAACGAGATCCATCCGGCGATTCCGCACATGTGTTCCTCCGGCTGTCGCTGGCGCTCTTCCTTCAGCGCATGGTCAGTTGCGAGGCGGCGAACCGAGTCCGAACCGTAGCAATCACATGGACAGTTCTTTACTCTTGCTAACCACCTATATTCCACGGTAACCCTTTTCGGCGCGCAGGCGGTGGGCCCGGAAACACCGCCCGTCAGAACGGCGCGGGTTCGTCGGGTGCGCCGGTGCCGGACGACCGGTTGGGCGTCGCACGCCTGTGCCGTACCGCATCCAGGTGCGCCTGCCGTCGGCGGCGCTCCGCCCGGATCCGGGCAGCCCTGTTCTGCGCACGGGTGCGGCGGCGGGCCGCGACGGCCGCATGGTCACTTCCGGCAGCATGGTCACTTCCGACGCCCACAAGCCCCGACGACCGCGGTCGGTACCGGTGACCGGTGGGCGCCACCAACTCGATTCCACCATCGGCGGTCACCGCCCAATGTCCGGAATGTTTGAGCCGGTGATGATTTCGACAGAAGGCGGTCATGTTCCCGGCCACCGTCGGACCTCCGGTCGCGGGATCGGAGTGGTCGAACGGCCGATGATGATCGAGGTCCGTGTTCCATGCCGCCACATCGCAGTGCAACCATTCACACCCGCCGGCCAGCACCCGCATCCAGGTGTCGAGCACGGCGCCTGGGCGGTACGTGGTCGGGAGGACAGAGCTCGGTGCCCGCACCGGTTCGACTTCCGCGTCGGCTGCGATCTCGCGTGCGTGCGCTGCGTCGACGATTCCGTAGCCGTCGAGGTAGGCCGGTTCGTCGCCGCCCGCGAGTGTGGCGTCGAGCATGATCAGGTGCACGAGAGGTTTGCGCGCCGTCGTCGCTAGGCGGGAATCCTGGCCGCAGTCGACCCGCCCACATTCGCAGTGCACGAACCCGGCCCCGTCGATGAGCGCGGACAATCCGTCGGCTCGTCTCTGTTCGTACGTTCGAAGGTCTTTCGGGCACACGGTATTTGCCAGTTCACGCAATCGCGCGTCGAATGCGCGACCCCGCACCGCAGGGATGGAACCCAGGATTCGGCACATGCCGTCCTCTGCCGCGCAGACTCCGACGAACCGGTCTGCCTGCGCCTTCTCCCGCTTGGCCCGCACCCCTGCCGGGTCGAGCCTTGCGATGATGCGGTTGGCGGCATTCGTCAGCCGGCGACCGGTCAACCCGGTTCCACCGGAGCGCGGTGGGGCCAGAACCTGTTCGAGGAGTTGATGTTCGACCTCGCCGATCCGGTCATCGCTGACGTTTGCCGTCGCGTCCTCGATCAGGCGCACACGGTACAGGTCGAGATCACCGCGCGCCATTGCCTCGCGTGTGGCGTGCAACCGGGTACGTAGCGACATGCCCAGGCCGATCAGCCGACCCGCCGCCGCTCGGCCCATGGTGAGCGCGGCACCGATCTCGGCCTCGACCACTTCGTGCGCGGTCGACGTCCACGCCCCGTCGGACTCGACCTCGGTAGTGCGGCGCACGAAGAGCTCGGCGATCACCGCCAGCTTCCGTTCGGCCACCACCGCTTCGCTGCGATGCAGGTCGGTCATCAACTCGACCAGACCCACATCGGATTCCCCGTCGGCGAGACAGCAGACCGTCTCGCGAACCCCCCGATCGAATACCCCCGTATCGAACATGTGTTCTATCCTAGCGAAATCCCTTGCGCTCCACAAGCCCCCGAAGAAGACGCCGCCGCCTACCCGCTCCCCGCGACGATGGCGGGCACGGTGGCGGCGACGATGATTGCGGCGTTGACCGCCTCGACCGATTTGCGCACGGCCTTTCCTGCCCAGTCCCCTTCGGCGATCTCCTTCGCCCGTTTCTTCACGGCGCGACGATCGGCGTCCGGGAACAGCTTCGGGGCCGCGTCGACCGCGGACAGGAGCGAGACGAGCGCGGCGGTGCGCGGCGTGGGGGTGACCCCGTCGAGGAGTGCGGCGCCCAGTTCGGACCGCAGCGCGCGTTCGTGGCTGCCGTCGACCTCCGGCCACCGCGTGGTCGGGAAGATGCCCAGCACCTTGCCCTTCTCCTCCCGAACCCATCCCGCGGCCACTATTCGTTTCGCGAGTTCGTCACGGAGGTTCTTGGCGAGCTTCTCGATGGCTGCTTCCGGTTTCATCGGCTTGGACGCACCGATGCGGTCGACGGCCCGCACGAGCAGCGGATCCTGCGGACGTGCTCCGTCCCGGACGACGAGACGCCCCTTCTTCACGTCCTCGGCGGGCTCGGCCGGGGTGACGACGTCACCCAGCGCCAGCTCCAGAAGAACGGCGCCTGCCAGGACGCGCGGCATCCGGGTCCCGTCGACGACGGGCTTCCCCGAAGCGTCGTCCAGCAGCAGTAACAGCAGGTCCTCGGCGAGCAGCGTCATGCTTCCACGATAGGGCGGGCGTCGCGGCGAAGTGGGGTGTCCCGTTCGGCCGCCCCGGGGAATGTTTGCCGGTTACCGTGAAGGGGAAATGTTCTGAGCACCACCGGACGGTTGTCGGGCACCGCAGTCAAGCACGAGGAGCGGCTATGAGCGCGATCGGACACTGTCGGGCACTCCTGGCGGTCGCCGTCGTTGCGTCGTCGGCCATGTTCGGTCAGGTGGCAGCGTCGTCGGCGGACGAGTGGCGAGCCCTTCCCGCCGACAAGCCGGCGTCGGCAGACGGATCCGTCCTCGACCACATCGAGGAGATCGACGACCGTCAGCTGAACATGTACGTCTACTCGGCGGCGATGGACAAAGTGATTCTCCTCGAGGTGATTCGCCCCGCCGACACGAGCGTGCCCCGGCCGACCCTGTACCTGCTCAACGGCGCCGGTGGTGGCGAGGATTCGGCAACCTGGCAGGCGAGGACCGACGTGGTCGACTTCTTCGCCGACAAGAACGTCAACGTCGTCACTCCTGTCGGCGGCGCGTACAGCTACTACACCGACTGGCAGAAGCCCGATCCCGTCCTCGGCGTGAACAAATGGACCACATTCCTCACCGAGGAACTTCCCCCGATCGTCGACGCCACACTCGGAACGAACGGTGAAAATGCCATCGCGGGCCTGTCGATGTCGGGTACGTCCGTCCTGAGCCTGGCGGAGGCCGCACCCTCTCTGTATCGCGCGGTCGGCGCGTTCAGCGGGTGCGCCGAGACGAGCACCAAACCAGGCCGGGACTACGTCACCTTCGTCGTCAGCTTCCGAGGCGGAGACGTCGAGAACATGTGGGGACCGCCCGACGACCCCGATTGGGTGGCCAACGACCCTGTCGTCAACGCCGAGAAGCTGCGCGGCATCGACTTGTACATCAGCAATGCCACCGGCCTGCCCGGCGTCCACGAGAATCTCAACGGCCCGGACATCAACGGCGATGTGGGCGTGCTGGCCAACCAGGTGATCATCGGCGGCATCATCGAGGCCGGAACCAACGAGTGCACCCATCGGCTGGCCGACCGGCTGAACGCCCTGGGAATCCCGGCCACGTTCGACTTCCGGCCCACCGGCACCCACTCGTGGGGCTACTGGCAGGACGACCTGCACAACTCCTGGCCGATGATCGCCGGTTCCCTCGGCCTCTGACCGATTCACGGCGCGACTCCGCTGGGCGACGAAAAACCACCGCCCAGCGCAGGCGTCCGCCCCGGCCGTCCGGACGGTGTCCCGAACACCCGACGTCGCATAGGGTGTTTCGGGTCACACGACGACGAGAGGACGTGCATCGATGAGCTCCCCGGGGACTCCGCCTTCGAGCGACAACCATGGTCAGAGCTACGCCGAGGTGTACCGCCGGAGCACCGACAGTCCCGAGGACTTCTGGCTCGCCGCCGCCGAGGCCGTGGAATGGGAGACGCCGCCGGCGCGGGCGCTCGACGATTCCGCCGCCCCGATGTACCGGTGGTTTCCGGATGCCTCGCTGAACACCTGCTTCAACGCTCTCGACCGGCACGTGCGGGACGGCAACGGGGATCGGGCGGCGTTGATCTACGACTCGGCGATGGCCCCCGATGCGTCCCGCACCTACACCTACGCAGAACTTCTCGGCGAGGTGTCCCGGTTCGCCGGCGTCCTGAAGGACCAGGGTGTGGTGGCCGGTGACCGGGTGATCGTCTACATGCCGATGATCCCCGAAGCGGCGATCGCGATGCTGGCCTGCGCCCGCATCGGTGCCGTGCACTCGGTGGTGTTCGGCGGCTTCGCCGCGAAGGAACTCGCGACCCGCATCGACGACGCCGGACCGGTGGTCCTGGTGACGGCATCGGGTGGCCTCGAGCCGGGGCGCACCGTCGACTACCTGCCGATGGTGGCGAAGGCGCTCGAGCTGTCCGGCACCCCTCCGCACACGGTGATCGTCAAGGACCGGGCGCAGATCCCGGGTTCGGCCGCCGACTACCAGGGTGGCGGGGCGGCGTGGTTCGACTGGGACACCCTGATGGCGGATGCGGCACCCGCGGAGCCGGTTCCGGTGGCCGCGACGGACCCGCTGTACATCCTCTACACGTCTGGCACCACCGGGAAGCCGAAGGGCGTGATCCGTGACAACGGTGGGCACGCCGTCGCGCTCACGTGGTCGATGCGCAACATCTACGACATCGGCCCGGGCGACGTGTGGTGGACCGCGTCCGACGTGGGCTGGGTGGTCGGGCACTCGTACATCGTC
Organism: Rhodococcus sp. JS3073; assembly: GCF_026810085.1. Taxonomy (NCBI): domain Bacteria; kingdom Bacillati; phylum Actinomycetota; class Actinomycetes; order Mycobacteriales; family Nocardiaceae; genus Rhodococcus; species Rhodococcus sp. JS3073. Next base: position 2,591,207 of record NZ_CP113951.1, read on the forward strand.
TACGGTCCGCTCCTGGCCGGTGCCACGTCCGTGCTCTACGAGGGCAAGCCGGTCGGAACCCCGGATGCGGGCGCGTTCTGGCGGGTGATCTCCGATCACGGTGTGTCCGCACTGTTCACCGCACCGACCGCGATCCGCGCCGTCCGCAAGGCCGATCCGGACGCGAAGGAGATCGAGAAGTACGACATCTCCTCCCTGAAGACGCTGTTCGCAGCGGGCGAGCGCCTCGACCCCGACACGTACGCGTGGGCCACCCGCGTCCTGGACCGTCCCGTCGTCGACCACTGGTGGCAGACCGAGACCGGCTGGGCGATCTGCGCCAACCTGCGCGGGCTCGAACCCATGCCGCTGAAGGCCGGCTCCCCCACCGTCCCGGTGCCCGGGTACCGGGTCGAGGTGGTCGACGCTGAGGGGAACGCGGTTCCGGCGGGGGCTGAGGGCAACATCGTGATCGGGCTGCCGCTGCCTCCGGGCACCCTCGCCGGGTTGTGGCGCGACCCGGAGCGGTACGTGCGGTCGTACCTCGCCACGTTCGACGGCTACTACCTGACCGGCGACTCCGGTTACATCGACGAGGACGGGTACGTGTACGTCCTCGGCCGCAGTGACGACGTCATCAACGTTGCCGGACATCGGCTTTCGACGGGCAGCATGGAGGCAGTGGTCGCGGGACACCCCGCGGTGGCCGAGTGCGCGGTGGTCGGGATCCGCGACGAACTCAAGGGCCAGCGGCCCAGCGGCTACGTCGTGCTCAAGGCCGGGGTCGAGATCGACCCGGAGACACTCCGCAACGAACTGGTCGCGATGGTGCGCGAGCAGATCGGCGCCGTCGCCACGTTCCGCGACGTGACGGTCGTGCAGGCGCTGCCCAAGACCCGCTCGGGCAAGATCCTGCGCAAGACGATGCGGCAGATCGCCGACCACGAGGAGTACACGGTGCCCTCCACCATCGAGGACATCGCCGTCCTCGACGCGCTGAAGAAGCAGTTGGGCGGCTGACCTCTCACACCCGGACGGCCGCGTCGAGTGCCTGATCCACCAGCACCTCGACGCGGTCCGCTGCGAGTGGGTCGAGGTCGAACAGGATGCGGTAGATGATCGGCGCCACGACATGGTCGATCACGTGCTCGACCACGCCCTGCACCGGCGAGCCGACCGGTTCGCCGCGCCCGAGGATCGCCTCGATCTGAGTGCGGCAGAACGTCGCGCACTTGAATTGATTGGTGCCGTCCTCGGACCTGACGGTGTCGCCGCTCATCACGACGTCGCGCAACGACGCCCGCCCCACCGGCGAGGACATCTCCTCGAGGTAGTCCTGCGCCCAGGCGACGAGGTCGCCTCGCACACTGCCGGTTTCACGCGGGGTCGCGTCGGGACGCAGTCGCTCGAGCGCGACGTCCGCGAACACTTCGGTGATGTCACCCCAGCGCCGGTAGATGGTCGACGGGGTGACACCGGCGTCGGCGGCGATCATCGGGACGGTGATGTCCGCTCGGTCGCGCTCGTCGAGAAGTTTGCGCGTGGACGCGTGCACCGCCTGCTGGATGCGGGCGCTGCGACCGCCGGGGCGTGGACCTGGAGCCGGACTCATACCCCCATGCTAACGCAAAGACGTTGCATTAAGAACGGTGACGGCGTAGCGTCCGTTAACGCAAACCTTTTGCATTAACGTTCTCCGGGAGTACGCCATGACGACGCTTGACGCGCCCGAAGCACCACCGACGTCTCGACCCGCACTGCGCCGCGGAGCCGCCTTCACGCTCGTCGCGGTCGTGATCGCCACCCTGCTCGGCGCGTCCGCCGCACCGACACCGCTGTACGAGGTGTACCAGGCGAACTGGGGCTTCTCGTCGCTGCAGTCGACGCTGGTCTTCGGCATCTACGCCGTGAGCCTGCTGCTGGCGCTGCTCACCGTCGGGTCGCTCTCGGACTACGTCGGCCGCCGACCCGTGCTGATCACGGCACTCGTGTTCGAAGCGGCCTCGATGATCATGTTCGCGACGGCCGAAGGCATCGGCCTCCTGCTGTTCGCCCGGGTGGTGCAGGGTTTCGCGACCGGCGCCGCGATCAGCGCGCTCGGTTCCACCCTCCTCGACCTCGAACGCACGCCCGGACGCGGCGCCACCGTCAACAGCATCGCGCCCACCGTCGGCCTCGCGCTGGGCGCCATCGGATCGAGCCTGATCAGCGAGCACCTTCCCCGGCCCACCAGCACCGTGTTCCTGGTGTTCTGCGCACTGTTCCTCGTCGAGATCCTCGGCATCTGGGCCGCACCCGAAACGGCGGTCCGGCAGAAGGGGGCTCTGGCATCGATGCGGCCGGCGCTCGCGGTCCCGTCCACCGCCCTGGGCATGCTCGTCCTCACGGGTCCCTGCCTGGTGGCCGTGTGGGCGCTGGGCGGCTTCTACCTGTCACTCGGACCTTCGCTCGCCCGCAACGCGCTCGACGTCCACACGTCGCTGGTCGGCGCGATCATGGTCGCGACGCTCACCGGGACCGGCGCACTCGCGGTGTTCCTGCTGCGGAACGTGGCGGCACGGCGCATCCTGTACGTCGGAGCCTCCGCCCTCGTCGCCGGGGTCGCCATCACCCTGATCGGCGCCGAAACATCCTCCGCGCTGTGGATTCTCGCGGGAACCGCGGTCGCGGGCATCGGGTTCGGCGCCGGCTTCCAGGGCACCATCCGCACCGTCATGCCGCTCGCCGAACCGCATGAGCGCGCGGGACTGCTCTCGAGCATCTACGTGATCGCCTACCTCGCCAACAGCGTTCCGGCACTGATCGCCGGATACCTCGTCGGGAAGGTCGGGCTCGTCGACACCACCCGCATCTACGGCGGACTCGTCATCGTCCTCGCCGCGGCAGCCTTCCTCGGGCTTCTCGTGCGCAAGCGCCTGTGAGTACTTATTAACCGCCCGCGGTTAACAAGTACTCACGGGGCCTTGATCTCACCGTAGCGGGCGAGGGCCTCCTGCCGTTCGTGGGCGTGGTCGACGATCGGCGGCGGATAGTCCTCGGGGCGGCCGTCTTTCAGAGCGTGAACAGCCTTCCCGGAGATGCCGCGCAGTTCGGGCACCCACCGGCGCACGTACTCGCCGTCGGGGTCGAACTTCTCGCCCTGCGTCGTCGGGTTGAACACCCGGAAGTACGGCGACGCGTCCGTCCCCGATCCCGCGGTCCACTGCCAGCCGTGCTGGTTGTTCGCCAGATCCCCGTCGACGAGCTGGTTCATGAAGTAGCGGGCACCCCGCCACCACGGCAGGTGCAGATCCTTGACGAAGAACGACGCGACGATCATCCGCACCCGATTGTGCATCCACGCTTCGGCTTTCAGCTGGCGCATCCCGGCGTCGACGATCGGGAACCCCGTCCGGCCCTCGCACCACGCCGTGTACGCCTCCTCTGCGTCGGGCCCGCTGTCGTAGCGGATGTGGTCGAAGCGGCGGTCATAGTTCTCGCGGGCACTGTCCGGACGCTGGAAGAGGATGTCGGCGTAGAAGTCCCGCCACGCGAGCTGCCGCCGGTACTGTTCGGCGCTCTTGCTGCGGCGGCGCGCGAGGTCGCGGAGCATCGTCCGCGGATGAATGTTGCCGTACTTCAGGTACACCGACATCCGGCTGGTCGCGTCGAGACCGGGACGATCCCGCGCATCCTCGTACCCGGCGAGGTCGTCCTCACAGAACTCCGCCCACCGCTGCAGCGCCGCCGCCTCACCCGCGGGGCACCCGTCGGATTCGGGTTCGGGGATCGTCACCCGCCGCGTCTTCACGTCACCCGGGTCCATCCACTCCACCGTCGCGGGCCCGGTGTCGATCGGCGCGCGCCACCCGTGTTCGAGCCACTGCCGGAAATACGGGGTGAACACGCGGTACGGCTCCCCGTCCGTCTTGGTCACCCGGCCGGGCGCCACGGCGTACGGCGAACCGGTGGCCACCAGATCGACGTGCTCGGCGACGGCGGCATCACGCTCGCGACCGTAGGGCCCGTAGTCCGCACTCACGTGCACTTCTTCGGCCGACACCTTCTCCGCGATCCTCGGAACCACGTCGACGGGATCGCCCTTCACCACCAGCAACCGGCCGTCGAGTTGGTCGTCCAGTGCGGCGAGACTGCGGAACAGGAAGTCCCGGCGAGCACCGCCCGATGCTGTCAGCAGCCGATCGTCGAGGACGAACAGCCCGAGCGCACGCGCCCCCGACTCGGCCACCGTGTGAAGCGTCGGCAGATCACCGAGCCGAAGGTCGCGCCGGAACCAGACGAGTGCGGTGTCCATACCTGTCACGGTAGCGAAGCGCGGGACGATCAGTTGGTGGAGCGAGCAGACGACAGCACCGACAGGTACGGCGCGTCGATGTCGTAGTGCTCGAACGCCGACAGCGCAGCGCGGGCGAACGTCCGCTGCACCGCCCACTGCCTGCCGGGCTTGGTCCGCGCGGTGATCCGCAGTGTGACCGATTCCGCGGTCACCGAGTTGACGCCCAGCAGTTCCGGGGGTTCGAGTACGTCGGCCGCGATCGTGTCGCCCTTGGCCGCCTCGGTGACGGCCTCCAGCGCCACCTCGCACGCCCGCTGCACGTTGGCGGCGTGCGCGATCGGCAGATCGACCACCGCGACCGCGTAACCCTGGCTCATGTTGCCGACGCGCACGATCTCACCGTTGCGGCAGTACCAGAGAGTGCCGTTGACGTCGCGGATCGTGGTGACCCGCAGACCCACCGTCTCGACAGTTCCCACGGCCTCGCCGAGGTCCACGACGTCCCCGACACCGTACTGGTCCTCGAGCAGCATGAAGATGCCCGACAGGAAGTCCCGGACGAGGTTCTGCGCACCGAAACCGAGTGCGACACCGATCACACCGGCGGACGCGATGAACGGCGCGACGTTGACGCCGAGGACGGCGAGGACCTGGAGCACCACCCAGATGAGCACCACGATCGACACGGTCGATTTGAGCACCGACCCGATCGTCCGGGCGCGTTGCGCGCGGCGCTCGTTGACCATCGCCTCCTTGACGCCGCGCGGGGCCCGTTCCCGCAGGGGACGGAGCATGGCCGGTTTGTCCGAAGGCTCCCGGGGCCGCGTCATCCGGTCGATCATCCGGTGCAACGCGAAACGCAGCACGAGCGCCAGGACGACGTAGGTCGCGATCTCGGCCGGCCGGTGAATCAGCCAGTCACGGTTGGTTTCGGTCAGTTCGAATGCCTGCAGCGAAGAAAACATCTCCAACGAGTGTACGGACGAGACACGCTCCCACAACTGCCATCCGCACGCTCGCGGGTCGCGCCCACGGCACAATGCAGGAGTGACCGTCACCGACTCAGCCAGTGTCCTCGTGGTCGACGACGACGAGGACGTGCGGACTTCCCTCGAACGCGGCCTGCGGCTGTCCGGATTCACCGTCCTCACCGCCGTCGACGGCGCCGACGCGCTCCGGGTGGTCAGCGAACAACGCCCGGACGCGATGGTGCTCGACATGAACATGCCGGTCATCGACGGCACCGGTGTCGTCACCGCGCTCCGCGCGATGAACAACGACATCCCGATCTGCGTGCTCAGCGCCCGCGACACCGTCGACGACCGCATCTCCGGACTGGAGTCGGGCGCCGACGACTACCTGGTCAAGCCGTTCGTCCTCGCCGAACTGATCGCTCGGATCCGGGCGATGCTGCGGCGGCACGGAACGACGGCCGCCGCGCCTGCCGGCTCGCCCGCGACCCCACCGATCCGCGTCGGTGCCCTGGAGATCCGGACGTCCGCGCGCAGGGTGTTCATGGCGGGCGAGGAGATCACGCTGACCAAACGGGAATTCGAACTCCTCGAGGTTCTCGCCCGCAACGTCGGCATCGTGCTGAGCCGTGAGCGGCTCCTCGAACTGGTGTGGGGGTACGACTTCGTCGCCGACACCAACGTGGTGGACGTCTTCGTCGGCTACCTGCGTCGCAAGTTCGAAGTCGGTGGTCAGCCGCGCATCCTGCACACGGTCCGCGGAGTCGGGTTCGTGCTCCGGGAACCGTCGTGAAACGGTCCTTCTCCCTCCGGACCCGCGTGGCCGCCGCGACCGCACTGGGGGCGACGATCATCGTCGTGGCGCTCGGCATCCTGGTGTCGCTGGCGATCAACCGGAACAACCTGTCGCAACTCGACCGGCGGCTGGAGACGGCGTCGGATGTCCTGGTTCCCAACGCTGCCACCGCGGGACTGTTCCTGGGGGCACTGGGCGACAAGGGTGCGTTCGCCATCACCATCCGTTCGGCCGACGGCAACACCGTGCTGGTCAGCACCCCCACCCAACTGCCCGAACTCGACCCGGGCCAGCAGACCGTCGAGGTGGGTGACACGAAGTACCGGGCGTACACCGCGACCGTGCCGCTCCTCGGCACCCGGATCTCCCTTGCCGTGCCGTACGCTGAAGCCCAAGACGTGACGTCGGAGCAGCAACGGCAGGTGGCGCTCGTCGGAGTGCTCGCCATCGCCGCGGCCAGCGGTCTCGGCTGGTTGTTCGGCGGTCGTGCCGTGCGCCCGCTGGTCGACCTGACCGGCCGCATCGTGCGCCGCGAACCGAAGCTGACGCCCACGACCTCCGGTGTCCGGGAGGCGGACGAACTGGCCTCCGCCGCGGAGTCGATGTTGCGCGACGTCGCGGAGGCGCAGGACGCGACCACCGCCGCGCTCGCCACCGCACGCGACTTCGCCGCCGTCTCGGCACACGAACTCCGGACCCCGCTCACCGCGATGCGCACCGACCTCGAGGTCCTCACCACTCTCGACCTGACGCCGGACCAGCAGCACGAGATCCTCCGCGACCTCGCCCGCTCACAGGGCCGGGTGGAATCGACGCTGTCCGACCTCGAGCGCCTCGCCCGCGGCGAACTGTCGACCGACAAGGACTTCGTGGACTGCGACCTCGTCGACATCAGCGACCTCGCCGCCGAGGAGGCGATGCGTCACAATCCGGGCCTGCAGGTGACCGTCGACGCGACCCCGGTGACGGTCCGGGGCATGCCCGGTGGGCTGCGTCTCACCTTGGACAACGCCATCAAGAACGCGGTCCGGCACGGCGCTGCCACCGCGGTGACGATCACGCTGAGAGCGGCCGACGGCATCACCACCGTCGTCGTCGACGACAACGGCTCGGGAGTGCCCGAGGCCGAACGGGCCGCGGTGTTCGAACGGTTCCACCGCGGTTCCAACGCGACGAAGAGCGGGTCGGGCCTCGGCCTCGCGCTCGTTGCGCAGCAGGCGGCACTGCACAACGGCAGCGCACGTTTCGAGGTCAGCCCGCTCGGTGGCGCACGCCTCGTCGTCGAACTCCACACCGACACCACACACCAGCCACCGAGAGCGGAACCACGGACAGCAGAAAGCCCCGCGTCACCCTGAGGTGATGCGGGGCTCTGGGTACTGCGGAGACTATTCCTTCACGTCGAGCAGGTCGATCATGAAGACCAGCGTCTTGCCGGACAGCTGATGTCCGGCGCCGGCGGGACCGTAGGCGAGCTCCGGCGGGATCGTGAGCTGACGACGTCCGCCCACCTTCATGCCGGGGATGCCGTCCTGCCAGCCCTTGATGAGGCCGCGCAGCGGGAACTGGATGGACTCGCCGCGGCTCCAGGAGGAGTCGAACTCCTCGCCGGACTCGAATTCGACGCCGACGTAGTGCACCTCGACGGTGCCCCCGGGGACGGCCTCTGCGCCGTCTCCGACCACCACGTCCTTGATGACCAGGTCGGTCGGGGCGGGTCCGTCTTGGAACTCGATCTCGGGCTTGGTCATATGTCCTCCTCGGTGAGGGCTCTATCGTTCGGCACAGGTATCCGCGATCAGCGACCTGTGACGTCCTTGTAGTCACGCTCGGTGTAACCGGTGTAGATCTGGCGCGGACGGCCGATCTTCGTAGCCGGATCTTCGTGCATCTCGCGCCAGTGTGCAATCCACCCGGGCAAGCGGCCCATGGCGAACAGAACGGTGAACATGCGCGTGGGAAAGCCCATCGCGCGGTAGATCAGACCCGTGTAGAAGTCGACGTTCGGGTACAGCTTGCGCTCGACGAAGTAGTCGTCGGTCAGCGCCGCCTCTTCGAGGGCCATCGCGATGTCGAGCAGTTCGTCGTCGCCGCCGAGCTTCTCGAGGATGGTGTGCGCGGTCTGCTTGACGATCGCCGCGCGCGGGTCGTAGTTGCGGTAGACGCGGTGCCCGAAGCCCATGAGCTTCACGCCGTCTTCCTTGTTCTTGACCTTGCGGACGAACTCGTCCGCATTACTACCGCTGGCCTTGATCTCGTCGAGCATCTCCAGCACCGCCTGGTTGGCGCCGCCGTGCAGCGGGCCCCAGAGTGCGTTGATGCCACCGGAGATGGAGGTGAAGAGGTTGGCGTCGGACGAACCGACGAGCCGCACCGTCGACGTCGAGCAGTTCTGCTCGTGGTCGGCGTGCAGGATCAGCAGCATGTCGAGAGCCTTGGCGATCTCGGGATCGATCTCGTAGGGCTCCGCGGGGAAGCCGAACGTCATCCGGAGGAAGTTCTCGACCAGGTTCAGGGAGTTGTCCGGGTACAGGAACGGCTGCCCGACGGACTTCTTGTACGCGTAGGCCGCGATGGTCGGCAGCTTCGCGAGAAGGCGGATGGTCGACAACTCGACCTGTTCCGGGTCGGCCGGGTCCAGGGAGTCCTGGTAGTACGCGGACAGCGCGTTGACGGCGCTGGACAGGACCGGCATCGGGTGTGCGTTCCGCGGGAATCCGTCGAAGAACCTCTTGAGGTCCTCGTGCAGCAGCGTGTGGCGCCGGATCCGGTCGGTGAACGACTCGAGCTGCGCCGTGGTGGGCAGCTCACCGTAGATCAGCAGATAGCTGACCTCGATGAAGGTCGACTTCCCGGCCAGCTGCTCGATCGGGTACCCGCGGTAGCGGAGAATCCCGTGCTCACCGTCGATGTAGGTGATCGCGGAGCTGGTGGAGGCGGTATTGACGAAACCCGGGTCCAGGGTGGTGTACCCGGTGCTGGCGAGCAGCTTGCCCAGTTCGATACCGTCATTGCCCTCGGTTGCCCTGGCAATGGACATCGTGTGCTCACCACCAGGGTAGGTAAGCGTGGGCTTTGTGTCATTGTCAGGCACGAAGCATCCCTCTCAAGCTCAAACCAATGAGTAACAACTTCATTCAGGTAGAAACTAGCCCCACTCTGGCCTGCGTGCCGAAGGCGGGTCCGCTCAGAGCCCGTGATCCGGGTCCGCCGCGGGATGCGCGGCGACCACGGAGAAGGGTCGCCGAACGGGATCCGCGAGTGTCCGATTTGCCCGCACGGCGCGGAAGCGGAATCGGTGAGGGCCAGTGACCCGAGACTGGACTGGCCGTGTTACCTGCACAGATGCCGAGCGCGGTGGAGAACGCACGCCGCGCCGCCCGACGCGGTGATGGAAGAACAGAGGGTGATACAGAGCGCCGCAGCCGCGACAGAAGAACCCCCGCCCGACGTATCGGCCCGACCGCGACCGGTGTTACACCGTCTCACCAAGTGGGCACCCGATGCTCGAAAGTTGAACCGCTACGACCCCAGCGCGGACATGCCCCACACACCGGTCCACTGCTGCCCCGGAGTGAGCACCAACTGATCGATCCCGGAGTTGAACGCATCCGGCGGGCACGTCATCGGTTCGAGCGCCAGCGCCCGCCCGCGGCCCGGATACGACTTGCCGGCGTCGGGATCCGCGACGAACGCCTGCAGCCAGCCGAACTCACGGGCCGCCCACAGGACCGTTCCGGTGCCGTCCGGCGCGCGCAATTCGTGTCGCGACCTGCCGTCCGCGTCGACGTCCAGTGCACTGAACGGGGTGTCGAGAGCGACGCCTGCCAACGTGCGCGGGCTGGTGAAGTCGTATTCGGTGCCGGCAACGGGCTGCGAACCCCCACTCGGCAGCATGCGCTCGTCGAGGGGCAGCCGGGTGCCCGCGGACAGGTGCAGCGTGCACTCGTCGAGCGGGACGTCGCCGGCGCGGACGTACGAGTGGAAGCCCATCCCGAACGGTGCCGGGATGGCTCCCGTGTTGGTGGCCGTGTGCGTCACGGTCAGGCCGTCCTCGTCGAGGACGTAGGCGACGGTGAGCCGCAGCGGGTACGGCCACCCCTTGTGGAGGCCGACGTCGATCGACAACTCGATGCGGTCGTCGTCGTGATTCGCGACACGCCAGTCCCGGCGCCGGACGAATCCGTGACTGGCATTGCCGAACGTGGGTTCCGTGATCTCGAGCTGATGGTCGATGCCGTCGAAGACGAACTGGCCGTCGCGGATCCGGTTGGGCCACGGCGCGAGGATCAACCCGGCCGACAACGGTGGCCGGGTTCCGAGGTCCCACGTCTCGGTGAGCGCCATCGGCCCCTCCGGACCATCCCATTCGAGTAGCCGGAGACCGGCGCCGGTGGCCGCGATACCGGCCCGGTAGCCGCCTCCCCGGATCTCGAATCCGGCCGTGGCAGGCCTGTCCGTCTTCGAAGACTGCGGTTCACCCATGCACTTCAGTGTGCCCGAGATGGGCACGAAATATGTGATGGCGCACAGGAACCTAGCGGGTGACCTTGTACCGCACCAGTGCCGGGAACGCGAGCGCGGCGATCACCACACCGACGACGACGAGGATGCCGCCGCCCGCGGCAGCCACGCTCGTCCCGACCGCCGCCGCGGCCGCGCCGTGCACGACGTCACCGATCCGCGGACCCCCGGCCACGACGACGATGAAGACACCCTGAAGTCGTCCGCGCATCTCGTCCGTGGCGACCTGCTGGAGCATGGTGCTGCGGAACGCGGCGGAGACCATGTCGACGGCGCCACCGAATGCGAGGAACGCGAGAGCGATCCACAACAGGACCGGGCTGCCGCCGGGCGACGCGACCCCCACCACCACGCCGAAGCCCACCATCGCGAGACCCCACAGCACGATGCACACGATCACGGCGAGGCCCTGCCGCCGGACCCGCGGCAGCCAACCGGAGAACACCCCGCCTGCCACCGCGCCGAAGGACATCGCCGCGAACAGCAGGCCGAGCGCCACACCGCCCGATGCCGGGTCGCCGAACGTGTCGTGCGCGATCTGCGGGAACAACGCCCGCGGCATGCCGAACACCATGGCGATGATGTCGACGACGAACGACGCGAGCAGCACCTTCTGGGTCGCGAGGTAGGCGAATCCGTCGAACACCTCGCGCAGCCCCGCCCGGCGCGACTCCCCTGTCGGCGGGATGGCAGGCAGCCGGAGCACTGCCCACAGCGTGGCCAGCAGTGCGATCGAATCGACGAGATACAGCGTCGACAGCCCGACCGTCGGAATCATCACACCGGCGAGCAGCGGTCCGGCGATGGCGCCGAACTGCATGACCGTCATGTTGAGCGAGTTGGCGGCGGCCAGCTGTTCCGCCGGAATGAGCCGCGGGATGATCGCGCTGCGGGTGGGCTGGTTGACCGCGAAGAACGCCTGTTGCAACCCCAGCAGTCCGAGTACCAGCCACACGTTGTCCAGGCCCATCGCTGCCTGCACCCAGAACAGCACGGACGTGGCACCGAGTCCGACGGTGGTGATCGTCAGCAGTTTCCGCCGGTCCATGACGTCGGCCAGCGCGCCGCCCCACAACCCGAACACGATCAGCGGTACCAGCGCGAACACACCGGTCAGACCCACGTACGCCGAGCTGCGGGTGATCTCGTAGACCTGCTGCGGCACGGCGACGACACTGAGCTGCCCGCCGATCACCGTCACGATCCCGGCCGCCCACAGGCGGCGGTAGTCCCGGTTCTGCAGCGGCGCCGTGTCGGCGAGTAGCCGTCGCTTCTTCTTCTCGGTGACGGTCTCGGTCATTCTTCCCTTAGCTCGTTTCCCGTGCTCACTATTCCCCGGCTGTCACGGCTGCAGTCGCTCCACCGTCCACGAGCCGTCGACCAGCGACGTCCGGATGCGGTTGTGCATCCGGTTGGCGCGGCCCTGCCAGAACTCCACGACCGCGGGGCGGATCAGGATTCCGCCCCAGTCCGGCCGGACCGGGATGTCGACGTCGACGGGGAAGCGCTCCGCCGCGTGCAGCAGCGCAGCGTCCAGTTCGGCTCGCGAACCGATCGGCTTCGACTGTTCGGACGCCCACGCCCCCAGTCGGGATCCGCGGGGCCTGCTGTGCCAGTACTCGTCCGTGACCTCGGCGCTCACGCGCTCGACGGGACCGCGGACGGTGATCTGCCGGGCGACGGGCACCCAGGTGAACGTGACCGACGCGTAGGGCACCGCCTCCAGCTGGCGGCCCTTGTCCGAGTCGTAGTTGGTGAAGAACAGCACACCGTCGGCACTCAGTCCCTTGCAGAGGACGGTGCGGGTGCACGGATGTCCGTGCTCGTCGACGGTTCCGAGGGTCATCGCGTTGGGTTCGGGAACCCCGGCCTCCACGGCGTCCTCGAGCCACAGGCGCATCAGGGGAAGCCAGCCGTCGCTCAGCTGGTCGGCGTCCAGATCGGAGTCGACGTACCGTCCGTCAGCGCCCTGGTGTGCGTAACCGACGCGCATCGCCGCGAGGTCCTTGTTCACCGGTTTCGGCTGTTCTGCATCTGGAGACACAGCCGAGAACGCTACTCCCGGGTATGCACTGATCAACTCTCCGGTGACACCGGCTAAAGTTTTGGGGACCGAACCCGTCCCCTCGGATTGCAGCCGCGATCGTGCGATGCCCGGGGAAGGGAAGTCGATTGCGCGGACGAAGGTGCCTGCCCATCCCGCATGCACGCCGAGCGCAATTGTCGAACGCCGAGACAGTGCCGCTCTGACCGGGGGCACTCGAACGAGGAGAGTCCACGAGCTATGTCAGCTAGCGCGGCAATACCGGACGATTTCGTCAGCGGACTGGAAGGTGTGGTCGCGTTCACCAGCGACATCGCCGAACCCGACAAGGACGGCGGCGCCCTGCGCTACCGCGGCGTCGACATCGAAGAACTCGTCTCCAAGCACGTCACCTTCGGCAACGTGTGGGCCCTGCTCGTCGACGGCCGCTTCGGCCCCGGACTGCCCCCGGCCGAACCGTTCCCCCTGCCCGTGCACACCGGCGACGTCCGCGTCGACGTCCAGGCCGGCCTGGCCATGCTCGCCCCCATCTGGGGATACCAACCCCTCCTCGACATCGACGACGACACAGCCCGCGAACAACTCGCCCGCGCCTCCGTCATGGCCCTGTCCTACGTCGCCCAATCCGCCCGCGGCATCTACCAACCCGCCGTCCCCCAGAGACGAATCGACGAAGCGAAAACCGTCACCGAACGGTTCATGGTCCGCTGGAAGGGCGACCCCGACCCCGCCCACGTCGCCGCCATCGACGCCTACTGGGTCTCCGCCGCCGAACACGGCATGAACGCCTCCACCTTCACCGCCCGCGTCATCGCCTCCACCGGCGCCGACGTCGCCGCCTCCCTCTCCGGGGCCATCGGCGCCATGTCCGGCCCCCTGCACGGCGGCGCCCCCGCCCGCGTCCTGCCGATGATCGAGGACACCGAAAAGACCGGCGACGCCCGCACCCTGGTCAAGGGCATCCTCGACCGCAAGGAAAAGCTGATGGGCTTCGGGCACCGCGTCTACCGCGCCGAAGACCCCCGCGCCCGGGTGCTCCGCGCCACCGCCCAACGCCTGAACGCCCCCCGCTACGAAGCGGCCGCCGCCCTCGAACAGGCCGCCCTCGCCGAACTGCGCGAACGCCGCCCCGACCGGGCCATCGAAACCAACGTCGAATTCTGGGCCGCGGTCATCCTCGACTTCGCCGAGGTCCCCGCGCACATGATGCCCGCGATGTTCACCTGCGGCCGCACCGCCGGCTGGTGCGCCCACATCCTCGAACAGAAACGCCTCGGCAAACTCGTCCGCCCCGCCGCCATCTACACCGGACCCGCACCCCGCACCCCCGAGTCCGTCGAGGGCTGGGACCAGATCGCCCACACCAGCTGACCGTCTCCCCCGCCAGAACCAGTAAGGAACAGAAAGTAGCGATGACCTCCACACCGATCATCCCCGCAGACCTCCTGCCCGCCGACGGTCGTTTCGGCTGCGGACCCTCCAAGGTTCGGCCCGAACAGCTGCAGTCGCTGGTCGAGGTGGGCTCCTCGGTGTTCGGCACCAGCCACCGCCAGAAGCCTGTCAAGGACGTTGTCGCCAGCGTGCGGTCCGGCCTCGCCGATCTGTTCTCCCTGCCCGAGGGCTACGAGGTGGTGCTCGGCAACGGTGGCACCACCGCGTTCTGGGACGCGGCCGCGTTCGGCCTGATCCGGGAGAAGTCGCTGCACCTCACGAACGGTGAGTTCAGCTCCAAGTTCGCGTCGGTCGCCAAGAACAACCCGTTCATCGGCGACCCGATCGTCGTCTCCGCCGACCCGGGCAGTGCGCCCGAGCCGGTCTCGGATCCGTCCGTCGACCTCATCGGCTGGGCGCACAACGAGACGTCCACCGGTGTCGCGATTCCCGTCTCGCGTCCCGCGGGCTCGGAGAATGCGCTCATCGCCATCGACGCCACGTCCGGCGCCGGCGGTCTGCCGGTGAACGTCGCCGACGCCGACGTGTACTACTTCGCCCCGCAGAAGTGCTTCGCCGCCGACGGCGGACTGTGGATCGCGCTGATGAGCCCGAAGGCGCTCGAGCGCGTCGCGGAGATCAAGGATTCGGGTCGATGGACCCCCGACTTCCTGTCGCTGCCCATCGCAGTCGACAACAGCTCCAAGGACCAGACGTACAACACCCCGGCACTGGCCACCCTGCTGCTGCTCGCCAACCAGATCGACTGGCTGAACGGCAAGGGTGGCCTCGACTGGGCCACCTCGCGTACCGCCGATTCGTCCTCGCGGCTGTACCAGTGGGCCGAGGCCAGCGAATTCGCCACCCCGTTCGTCACCGATCCCGCTCACCGCTCGCAGGTGGTCGGCACCATCGACTTCGACGACAAGATCGACGCTGCCCAGGTGGCGAAGATCCTGCGCGCCAACGGCGTCGTCGACACGGAGCCGTACCGCAAGCTGGGCCGCAACCAGCTGCGTGTCGGCATGTTCCCGGCGATCGATCCCGAGGACGTCTCGCAGCTCACGAAGAGCATCGACTGGGTCGTCTCGCAGCTCGGCTGAGTCCCGGCGCACACGTCCGTCAGCCCCCGGCACCTCGGTGCCGGGGGCTGACGGCGTTTCGAGGGTCAGTCCGTGTCGAGGAAACGGTGGAACGGCGCGAGCGCCTCGTCGCCGAGATGCGGTCCGCTGACCTCGATCTCGACGCTCGCGGACTCGAGCACGTCGGAGCAGCCCAGAGTGAACCGTGGACCGTCCGGGAGAATCCGGGAGAAGTCCGCGGACGACGCCGCGTAGACCACCCGCGTGATGCCGGCCCACACCATCGCCGCACTGCACATCGGGCACGGCTCACCACTGGCGTACATGGTGGCGCCGACGAGGTCGCCGGTTCGTCCCTCACCGCAGGCGGTGGTGATCGCGTCGAGTTCCGCGTGCTCGGTGACGTCGGCGGACGTCGCGACGGAGTTGGCGCCCTCGCTGATCACGTGACCGTCGGCCCCGACCGCCACCGCACCGAACGGTCTGTTGCCCGCGTCGCCCGTCTCGTCGGCGAGTTCGATGGCTCGCCGCAGGTGCGCAAGGTCCACGTCGCCGACATCGCTCTGACTCATCGACTCAGATCCACTTCTGTTCCGACGCCCCGTTCCCGGGCTCTGTCGATCAGTATGCGCGCCGCGGCGAGGTCCTGGAGGCCGATCCCGACGGAGTTGTACAGCGTGATGTCCCGATCGGATGTGCGGGCGACGGTGCGGCCCGCGATCACGTCGCCCAACTCCACGGCGACGTCGTCGTGCGTGATCGCGCCCTCGGCGAGCGCCAGCAGCGTCTCCCCCGATTTGGTCATCGTGGTGGCCACCGAATCGACGACCACGCGGGCACGTCGCATTCCGTCGCCGTCGATCTCCCGGTGGTCCGCGCGCGGGGGCGCGCCCACGGCGTTGACGTGCAAGCCTTCGCCGAACCAGGCGCCCCGCACGATCGGGTTCCTCGACGGCGTGAGTGTGCAGAGGACGTCGGAAGACCGCGTGACCGCCTCCGGCGAGTCCATCGGCTTGACCGAGATTCCGAGATCCTCTGTCCGGCTGCGGAATTCCTCGATCGTGGCATCCGAGCGCGACCACACCAGCACCGTGTCGACGTCCGACACCCGGGTGATCGCCCGGGCGTGTTCGACGGCGAGGGTCCCGGCGCCCACCAATCCCAGCACCCGGCTGCCTCGGCGGGCGAGATGCTTCGTGGCCACGGCGCTGGCGGCGGCGGTGCGCACGGCGGTGATCAGCCGGCCGTCGAGCAGGGCCTCGCACTCGCCGGTGTCCGCGGACGTCACGAGCACGGCCGAACGTTGCACGGGCAGACCGCGGGCGGCGTTGCCGGGAAGATCGACGAGCATCTTCACCGCGGCCGCGCCGGCGGACTGCGCCGCCGCGACCATCGGGATGAACGCCGCGGACTGCAGGGTCATTGCGGGTGGGGCGGGTACGGACGCCGTCCCGGCGGTCAGGGCGGCGTGCGCCCGTTCCACCGCGGCGAACACCTCGGCGCGGTCGATGAGGCCGGCCACGTCGGAGTGGGAAAGAATCAGTGTCACAAGAGTTTCCTCGCTGAGAGATCGATCAGGACGTGCGCGCGAACGCGACGGTCAGGTTTGCGGGTGAGCGGCTGTTGCGGATGAATCCACTGACCGCGACGATTGCGATCACGTAGGGCAGCATGACGAGCAGGGCGAAGGGGACGCTGACACCGAGCGCGGGCAGCGCGAACTGGAGCGCCTGCGCGATCCCGAAGAACACGGACGCCCAGATCACGCCGAGCGCGCGCCACCTGCCCGCGATCACGGCCACGACGGCCAGGTACCCGATTCCGGCGGTCATGTTGTCGCTGAACGACCGCACCTCGGACAGCGCCAGCTGGGCCCCGGCCAAGCCCGCCGTCAGTCCCGCGACGAGCACGCACAGGTAGCGGACCTTCCGCACCGGCAGTCCACTCCAGTCGGCCGACTTCGCGTCCTCCCCGACCGCGTCGACGACGAGACCGGCGCGGGTCCGGCGCGACAGGGTGACGGCCAGCAGCCCGACCACCGCGTAGCAGAAGTAGCCGAGTGCCGTCTGGGAGAAGAGCGCCGGTCCGAGGATCGGGATCCGGTGCAGCAGCGGGATCTCGAGGGCGGCGAACCCCGGGGCGTTCTGCCCCTTGCCGTCCGCGAGCAGCAGCCGGGCGCCGTAGGTGGTGGCCCCGAGGGCGAGGGCGTTGCTCGCGATGCCCACCACGATCTGGTCGGCGCGCAGCGTGACGCTCAGCAGTGCCTGCAGCAGTCCGAACAGCAACCCGGCCGCCAGTCCGGCCGCGAGACCGCCCACCGCGGATCCGGTGGTGACGGCGCCGAGCACGCTGGCGAACGCGCCGGTCAGCATCATCCCCTCGAGGCTGAGGTTCAGTACGCCTGCCCGCTCGCTCACCAGTTCCCCGCTCGCGGCTACCAGGATCGGGAGTGCGAATCCGACGCCGCTGACGGCGATGTCCGAGACCGTATCGATCATTGCTTCGCTCCAGCCAGGTCGGGGACGTCGTGGGTCTTCGCGGTCGTCGCGGCCGCGGATCTCGATCTCCGGCCGGCCGCGGTCCACAGCACCGCTCCCGCGATCAGGATGATCATGAGCGATTCCACGATCGAGACGGTCGATGCCGGAACACCGGCTGCGAGTTGGAGATTGATTCCGCCGGACACGAGGAATCCGAGCAGCAGTGACACGGCGCCGACGGCGAGCATGGAACCGCGCGCCAGAAGCCCGACGACCAGCCCGGAGAACCCGTAGCCGGAGGAGAATCCTTCGACGAGCACGAACGGCGCCGTCGCGACGAGGATCCCACCGGCGAGCCCGGAGAACGCGCCGGCACAGGACAGGCTGAGAAACCGCAGCCGTCCGACCGGCAGTCCCAGCCGCGCCGACGCGTCCGGATTCAGCCCGACGGAGCGCAGTCGCACACCGATCGCCGTCCGGCGCAGAAGGACCCCGACGATCAGCACCGCGACCACCGCGATCCACAGCGCGATCGTCCCCGGCGAGCGCTCGATCCCCAGCAGCGGCAGGTGCGCGGACTCGATCAGCGGCGAGGACTGCGGCAGTGTCTCCGAGGACGTGACGGGCTGGCGAAGGAGGCTGGGCTCGTGCACCATCAGCAGCACCAGCGCGAGGCCGACGAAGTTCAGCAGCAGCGTCGTGATGATCTCGCTCGTGCCCCGGCGGACCCGCAGGTACGCGGCGATCGCGGCCCACGCCCACCCGGCACCGGCCGCGGCGAGGAGAACCGCGGTGACGGCGATCGGGGCGGGGGTGCCCTCGCCCAGAGTGGTGCCGACCGCGGTCGCGGCGATGCCCCCGACGCACAGCTGGCCCTCGCCACCGACGTTCACCAGTCCGGCCCGGTGTGCGACGGTGAATCCGGCCGCGACGAGAGCCAGCACCGCAGCAGTATTGAGCGAGACTCCGATCGCGTAGCTGCTGCCGAACATCCCTTCGGACAGTGCCTCGGCGGTCTCGGTCACGGTGGCGCCCGCGGCCGCGGCGAGGAGCACTCCGGCGAGTCCCGCGACCGCGATCGCGGCGATCGCCACCGGAAGTGGGTGATGTGCCCAGGTTCGAAGTCGAGTCATGCCGCCGTTCCCGTCATCAGTTCACCGAGGTGCTGCCGCGCAGTGCCCGCCGACGCGTCGACGGGCCCGAGCAGGGCGCCGCGGTAGCTGACGAAGATGCGGTCGCAGAGCGCGAGCAGTTCGGGGATCTCGCTGGACACGACCAGGACTGCGTTCCCCGAGGACGCGCAGCTGCGGAGTTGGTTCAGGACGAACTCGACCGCCCCGATGTCGAGTCCGCGGGTGGGCTGCGCCGCGACCAGACACTGCAGATTCTCCGTCGACAGTTCGCGGGCCAAGACGACTTTCTGCTGATTGCCGCCCGACAGCGAACCCATGGATGTTCCCGGTCCGGGTGTCCGCACCGAGAACTGCTCGATCAGGTCCCGGGCCGCGGCGTCCATCCGGCGGCGATCGAGCAGGCCCATCCTGCGGAAGTGGTGCAGGCGGCCGAGGAAGAGGTTCTCCGACAGGGACAGTTCTGCCACCATCGCCTCCCGGTGCCGGTCCTCCGGCACCACCCCGAGACCGAGGCGGGTGCGTTCGGCCGGAGACGCCGACGTGATGTCGGCGTCGCCGAGCGTGACCGTGCCGGACTCGGGTGTGGTGGCCCCGGACAGAACGGCGACCAGTTCGCTCTGCCCGTTCCCCTCGACTCCTGCGATCCCGACGATCTCACCGGCCCGCACCTCGAATCCCACGCCGGACAGGGCGACGCTGCCGTCCGCCCGGGTGGCTCGCACATCGCGGAGCCCGAGAACGACCCGGCCGGTCGCCCGCCGGTCGGGCATCGCGCCGCCGTCGCTCTCCGTGCCGACGCCCGCGGCGAGCACCGGGCTCAGTTCGGATACCGGCCTGCCGACCATGGCCGTCGTCAGCTGGGGGATCGTCAGCTCCGACATGCGGCCCCCACCTGCCACTTCACCTCCCCGCAGCACGGTGGCGGCGTCCGCGACGCGGGCCACCTCCCCGAGTTTGTGGGTGACGAGGACGACTGCCTTGCCCGCCGCCGCGACGGCCTGGCACGTCTCGATCAGGGCGTCGATCTCGTCGGGGTCGAGTACCCCGGTCGGCTCGTCCAGCAGGATCAGTGAGGGGTCGGTGAGCAGGGCCTTCACGATCTCCACCTTCTGCCGCGCACCGATCGGCATGGCCGAGACCAGCGCGTCCGGGTCGATCCGCAGGTGATAGTCGTCGGCGAGCCGATCGAGGCGGGTCCGCAGTTCCGCGCGGCGCAATCGCAGCCCCCGTCCGGTGAGCAGCAGGTTCTCGGCGACGCTCATCGTGCCGATGAGACTGAAGTGCTGGTGCACCATGGCCACGCCGTCCGCCATCGCGGCAGCGGGCGAACCGGGCGCGTATCGGCGACCGGAGAGGGTCATCGTTCCGGTGTCCGGTCGCAGACCGCCGTAGACCACGTTGCAGAGCGTCGACTTCCCGGCCCCGTTCTCCCCGAGAATGCAGTGCACCGTTCCGGGTAGCACCGACAGGTCGACACCGTGGAGGGCCCGGACGTCGCCGAAGCTCTTCCCGATTCCCGTGAGGTGCAGTGCTGGTGTGCTCATGTCAGCCCGCTCGGTAGGGCTCGACGGCACCGGTGGCCAGGGCGGTCTTCGCCTTGGCGAGTGCGTCCGCGACGGCGGGGTCGGCGCTGCAGAGCCGGAAGTCGGTGCCGTCGTTCGGGGAGGTGAGGCCGAACGCCACGTTCTCGGCCTTCCACGTTCCGTCCAGGGTGGACTGGACGGCGTACTCCACTTCCTTGCCGATGTCGGTGTGCACGTAGCCGACGTAGGCGGGGTTCGAGCAGTCGCCGGGGATCGGGCCACCCACCATCAGCGCGCCCGACTGCGCGGCGGCCTGTTCCAGCCCGGACTTGCCGAGGTTCACGATCTGCCCCACGGCGCCCGCGCCTGCGCCGTAGTTGGCGAGCGCGGCCTGCTTCGCCTTGGCCGGGTCGTTGAAGTCGCCCACGTACTGCGGGGTGAGCACCTGGGTGCCGGGCCGCGCGAACTCGGCGCCATTGCCGAAGGCCTTCGCGGCGTTCACGATGGCGGGCAGTTCGACACCGCCGACGAACGACACGGACGGGGTCTTCGACGCCGTCGCCGCGACCGCTCCGCTGAGGAACTCGGCCTCCGCCTGCTGCGGGTCGTAGTAGGCGAGGTTCGGCAGCGGGGACGCGTCGGCGGGTCCGCCGATCTCGACGAACTTCACGTCGGGGAACTGGGGTGCCACCTTGCGGACGTCGGCGTCCGTCTGACCGCCGAGCGAGACGACGAGGTCGTTCGCGGTCGCGAACCGCACCAGGGCCTGCTGGTAGTCGGCGGCGGCGACCTGCTCGACGTAGCTCAGTTCCACCCGGTCGCCGAGGGTTTCCTCGAGTCGCTGGTAGCCGAGGTACCCCGATTCCATGAAGCCCGTGTCGGAGACGGATCCGGGGAAGAACACTCCGACGCGGAGGGTGTCGCCGGAGGCGGTGCCTGCGTCCGACGACGAACACGCCGTCAGGGTCGCCGCAAGAGTCGCGGCCGCGCACAGCGCGGGGACGAGGGTTCGGGCTCGGGCGGAGAGGGTGGTGTTCACGCGCTGGACTCCTTGACTCAGGAACCGCCACAGTTAGCGGTATACCGTTATTTGAATCTTGGAGGCGCGTCATTTCCGCCGTGTTACACAGACGTAAGGACCCGCATCCACTCGAGGGCGGCGCTTGGGTGCGCTCTACGGTGGCTGACGTGGCCACGACGACAGGAGACCGGGTGAACGGTGCAGCCGACGCGTCGGCGCCGAAGTCGCTGCGCGAGACCGCGTACGAAGAGCTGCGCCGCCGCATCGTGAACCTGCAGCTCGCGCCGGGCCAGCGCCTGATCGAGCGCGACCTCGCCGCGGAGCTGCAGGTGTCCCGCATCCCGCTGCGTGAGGCCCTGCAGCAGCTCCAGACCGACGGACTCGTCGTGATCGTCCCGCGCCGCGGAGCGATCGTCGCCCCGTTCGGCGTCGACGAGGTCCGCGACCTCTTCGACGTCCGCGAAAGCCTCGAGGTGCTCGCGGCCCGGCTCGCCGCGCAGCGAGCGGACGACTCCCACCTGACGGCACTGCGCGACGAACTCGCCGCGGCACGTACAGCCACCGCCCGCGACGACAAGCCCGCCATCGCCGCCGCGAACGCCGCATTCCACGCCGTCATCGTGGAGATGTCCGGCAGTCCCCTGCTGCAGTCGATGCTGCAACCCCTCGCGACGCGCGTGCAGTGGTTGTTCCACCTCACCAAGGAACGCGACCCCGGACAGCAATGCGACGAGCACGCCGAGTTGTACGACGCCATCGCGGCGGGCGATGCGGACCGCGCCGCGGAGATCGCGTTCCGGCACGTCGCCTCGGGCCGAGAACCCAGTCTCGAGCTGGCCGAACACTGGTCTGCACCCGCGATCGACCCGGTCGAGGCCACCCGCACGCGGCAGCGCACACCCCGCACGAAGGACCGATCACGAAACGAGGAAGCGTAGCGCGGCCGCGACGCCGGGACGGGATTTACCCGCGCGTGTCCTGCCGCGCGGGCTGTCACGAATGAATTACAGTTGCCCAGGTGCAAAGTCGCGAGCCGGCGCGATAAGGAGGTCAACGTGCGAGAGCTTCGAGTGATCGGTCTCGAGCCCGATGGATCGCACGTCGTGTGCGCAGATGCCAGTACCGGCGAAAAATTCCGGCTTCCCGCCGATGACAAACTCCGCGCCGCATCCCGCGGGGACATCGCTCGACTCGGCCAGATTGAGATCGAAATGGACAGTCAGCTCAGGCCCCGCGAAATCCAGGCCCGCATCCGCGCCGGCGCCTCCGTCGAACAGGTCGCCGACGAGGCCGGTATCCCCCTGGCGAAGGTGGAGCGTTTCGCCTATCCAGTTCTGCTCGAGCGTTCCCGTGCGGCCGAGATGGCGCAGGGCGGACACCCGGTCCGCGACAACGGCCCCGCCGTTCCCACGCTCGCCGAGATCGTCACGCAGGCGTTCCGCGCCCGCGGGCACAACATCGACGACGCCACGTGGGACGCGTGGCGCGACGAGGACAATCACTGGGTCGCCCAACTGCAGTGGCAGGCCGGGCGGACCACCAACGCGGCGCACTGGCGGTACCAGCCGGACGCGCACGGTGGCACCATCGTGGCGCTCGACGACACCGCGTTCGACCTGATCGATCCCGACTTCGGCCGTCCGCTCCGCGGATTGGCGCCGGTGGCGTCCGACGAGCCGGAGCAACTCGAACTCGCCGAGTTCCCCACCGAGGTGGAGGTGCCGACGATCGAGCCCGAGGAGATCATCGAGGCCGACGTCACCGAGGAGCCCGAGGACGAGCCCGCCCCGTCCGAAGAACCCGCGGCGCCCAAGATCGCCCCGCACCAGACGAACAACAAGGACAAGCGCGGCAAACCCGCCCTCCCGTCCTGGGACGACGTCCTGCTCGGTGTCCGCAGCAGCGGACGCTGACCGTCTGCACGGTGAGCAGGCCGGGAACACGGTCGGGGTCGTACTCTTTCAGGAAGACACCGGAAGAGAGGGATGACCGTGGGGGCCAAGGTATCAACGATCTGGTACGTCGACGTCCCCGACCCTGCCGCTGTCCTGCGCGGCCACCCGGAACCTGACCTCGACGCGGCGCAGCAGCTCGCCTCCCGGCTCTATCCCGATCTGACGGCCACCCCCACCGGCCCCGTTCCGCTGGCCGAGGCCGCGCGCCTCGATGCCGCCGGGACCGTGCACATCGGTTCCTACCCCGGCGTCACCGTCGTGTGCGGGCCCGACCTGGCCGTTCCCCGACCGTCCGGCCTGCCCGAAACACGCGTCCGGCCCACCGAATTCGCGAAGACGTACTACGTGGCGTCCAAGCCCGACATCGCGTGGGGCTCGTTCGCGATGTGGGAGGACGGGCACCTGACGCGGTCGTTCAGCGCGACGCCGGTCCACATCCACGAGGACCTCGGCATCCCGCTGGTGTGGGAGTTGCCGTTCTGGGCGGGTGACTTTCCGCTGAAACATCCGGCGGGTGTCCTGCCCGACCCGCAGTCGCTGCCGTTCCACCCGCAGCAGTTCGCCGAGGGCGCCAACCGGGAATGGCTGGGCTTCCGGTACACGGGCGCCCCCGAGGGCACCGAGATCGACCCGAAGACGCTCACGGTGCACGGTTTCACCGTTCACCCACCCGGCGAGGGTCCGGCGGCCGAGCCTCCCGTCGAGGCGGAACAGCCCGCCCCTGCCCCTGCCCCCGGCCCGGTGCCCGCGCCCGCTCCGCCGCCGCCCGCTCGCAAAGGCGGACTCCTCCGCCGCTACTTCGGCTTCTGACGACTCCGGCCTGAATCAGGCGGCGCCGACGAGCAGCGCAGTCCAGCCGGCGACAACTCCCGCCGCGGCCCCGTACACCAGCCACCGCCAGACCGGCGTCCGGCGTAGTCGCCACACCGACGGCGCGACCCCGGCCACCACGACGAGTTCGAGGAACACCGCCAGGGCGGGGTTGATCCGGGCGAGCTGCGAGCCGAACGCGATGATCGCGACCGCCACCACCGCCGCGGCGAACCCCGCCACGAGAAGTCCGGTGAACCATGGTGTTCCCGTCGGCGGCGGATACGGGGAATGAGGGTGCAGCATTCTCACCGGCCCGTGCGGACGCGCTCGTAGAACGCCATCGCCGCCGCCGTCGCGACATTGAGCGAGTCCGTTCCCGGTGCCATCGGGATGCGGGCGCGAATGTCCGTGGCCCGCATGGCGTGTTCGGTGAGGCCGGGACCTTCCGCGCCCAGCAGCAACGCCACCTTCTCCCCCGTCATCGCCTCGGCCAGCGTCACCGCCTCGGGGTTCGGGGTCAGCGAGATCAGCTGGAAACCGCGCTCCCGCAACGCGTCCAGATCGTGTGGCCATTTCGTCACGTGCGCGAACGGAACGCGGAGAACGTGCCCCATCGACACCCGGACCGCCCGGCGGTACAGCGGGTCGGCGCAGCCCTTGCCGAACACCACGGCGTCGACGCCGAGGCCCGCCGCGTTGCGGAACATCGAGCCCAGGTTCTCGTGATCGTTGACGCCCTCGAGCACCGCGACCGTCCGGGCGTGCTCGAGCACGTCCGACAGTTCGAGGGGCGCGGGACGGCGCGCCGCCGCGAGCACACCCCGGTTGAGGTGGAACCCGACGACCTCGGCCATGACGTCCGCCGTCGTCCGGTAGAACGGCACGTCCACGCCCGCGAGGTCGTCCGTGAGTTCCTCCAGCCGCCGGTCGACGCCGAGCAGCGCGATCGGGTCGAACCGGGACGTGAGCAGGCGCTGCGCCACCAGCACTCCCTCCGCGATCACCAGGCCCTTGCCCTCGGGGAGGTCGGGACGGCGGTCCGAGGAATTGAGATCGCGGAAGTCGTCCAGCCTGGTGTCGGCCGGATCTGTTATGTCGATGACGTGAACCACTGGTCCATCGTGCCGTATGCGCGGCGTCACGGCGTTGACTCCCCTCCGCCGAGCGCGAAAGCTCGAAGGAATGAAGCAACTGCACGGACGCACGGCTCTGGTGACCGGTGCCTCCGGCGGTCTCGGCCGCGTCGTCGCCCGGGCCCTCGCGCGGGAGGGCGTCGCCGTCGCGGTGTCCGGCCGGCGTGAGGACCGACTCGCGGAACTCGTCGGTGAACTGCGTGCGCTCGGTGTGCGCGCCGAGGCCGTGCCCGCGGACCTGAACCGCCTCGATCAACTCGATTCGCTGATCGAACGCGCCGAGGCGGCGGTCGGTCCCCTCGACCTGCTGGTGAACAACGCCGGCGTGGAGAACGTCTCGGCCTTCACCCGACTCGACCCCGCTGAGCTCACCGCCATGGTCGACGTGAATCTCACCGCGCCACTGCTTCTCACGCGCCGGGTGGTGCCCGGGATGCTGGGCCGCGGCCGCGGTCACGTGGTGTTCATCTCATCGCTGGCGGCGAAGATCGGTCCGGCGTACTGCGCGCCGTACGCCGCGACGAAGGCGGGGCTGATCGGTCTCACCCAGTCGCTGCGCGCGGAGTACGCGGGCTTGCCGGTCGGTTTCTCCGTCGTGTGCCCCGGGTTCATCGCGGGCGACGGCATGTACCAGCGGATGACGGTACGCGGAATCAGGGCCGGCCGGATCACGGGCGAGACCAGCACCGACAAGGTCGCGGCCGCCGTGATCCGGGGGATCCGGCGTGACCGGCCCGAAATCGTGGAGAGTGGAGCGCCGATCCGCCCGCTGCTCGCGCTGGCGCAGATCGCGCCGGGACTCGTCGAGCGGGCGGCCGCGAGGTTCGGCGCCACCGCGATGTTCCGGCGGTTGAGCGAGGACCGCGGCAGGGTGGAGCCGGGCGGTTGACCCGAGTCGCGTACCCGGGCGCGGGCACTCACCTAGGCTCGCGGGCGTGAGTGATTCCACGCCGACGGTCGGTTCGCCTGCGGAGCTGGCGCGGGCGCTCGACGCCACCGGCTACCTCGCCGACGACGGTGTCGCGATGGCCGCGTTTCTCGCCATACGTATGGGACGTCCGCTGTTTTGCGAGGGCGAACCCGGGACCGGCAAGACGTCGCTCGCGGGCGCGTTGTCGGAGGCGTTCGGTCTGCCGCTGATCCGCCTGCAATGCCATGAGGGCATCGACGCCGCGCAGGCGCTCTACGACTGGGACTTCCCGCGGCAGTTGCTGCACCTGCGGACCGTGGAGGCGGCGAGCGACGGACTGCTCGAGGCCGACACGGTCGAACGCTCGCTGTACACCGAGCGGTTCCTGCTGGCGCGCCCCTTGCTGCGGGCCCTCACCGAAGCCCCGTGTGTGCTGCTCGTCGACGAGATCGACCGCGCCGACGACGAGTTCGAGGCGTTCCTGCTGCAGGTGCTCGACGAGAATGCCGTCACCATCCCCGAACTCGGCGAGGTGCGGGCGGCGACACCGCCGCTGGTGGTGCTCACCTCCAACCGCACCCGCGAGGTGCACGACGCCCTCAAACGCCGCTGTCTCTACCACTGGCTCGAACACCCCGATCTGGCGCGGGAGGTCGCGATCCTGCGCCGTCGCATTCCCGGAATCGGGGCCGAACTCGCCGACCAGGTCGCCCGGGCCGTCCGCTCCCTGCGCGAGATGGAACTGCTCAAGCCGCCGGGGGTGGCGGAGTCGCTGGACTGGGCCCGCGCACTGCGGGAACTCGATCGGGACGTACTGGACGCGGAGACCGCCGCCGCGACGCTCGGCGCGGTCCTCAAGTACCGCGAGGACCTCGAACGGGTGGCCCGTGCCGGACTGGACCGGCTCCTGGCGGGGTGAGAACCATGTCCACGACCCCGGGCATCGGCGACCCGCTCGTGGGCATCGCCGGGTTCGCGCATGTCCTCGCGGCGGCGGGGCTGTCGGTCGCGTCGGACGCCGTCGCCGCGTTCACGCGGGCCCTGCGCCAGGTGGATGTGGGCGATCCGGGTCAGGTGTACTGGGCGGGTCGCGCGACGCTGTGCCGCGGTCCCGACGACATCCCGCGGTACGACTCGGCGTTCGCGGGCTGGTTCGGCGGTACCGTCCCGGCGCGCACGCCACGGTCGGGGGAACAGCCTCGCCGCGCCAGGACCGCGGCTCTGACCACGACGGACGGCGGCGAGACCGGTGGCGACGCGCCGCACCTGCGGGTCGCCGCGGACGACACCGAGGTGTTGCGCCACCGGGACATCGCCGGCCTCACCGCGGCCGAGCGCGCGCACCTCGCCGAGCTGATCGCCTCCCTGCGCCCGCGGCCCCCGACCCGCCCGGCGATCCGGATGCGTCCGGCCCGACGGGGCACCGTGGACCCGCGGCGCACGGTGCGGGGCATGCTCGCGGCGGGCGGCGAACCGGTGCGGCCGAGCCACCACCGCAAGGCCACCCGGCCACGACGGATGGTGCTGCTGATCGACGTCTCCGGATCGATGAGCCCGTACGCCGATGCGCTGCTGCGCTTCGCGCACGTCGTCGCCCGCGGCAACCCCGCAGGCACCGAGGTGTTCTCCCTGGGTACTCGGCTGACGCGGCTCTCGCGGGCGCTGCGGGTCCGCGACCCGGAAGTGGCGCTCGCCGCCGCGGGCCGGGCCGTGCCCGACTGGGCGGGCGGCACCCGTCTCGGGGAGACGCTGCGCGCGTTCCTGGACCGCTGGGGCAGGCGCGGTGTGGCGCGCGGGGCCGTCGTGGTGATCTTCTCCGACGGCTGGGAGCGCGGTGACCCGGCCCTGCTCGCCGAGCAGATGGCTCAGCTGCGCAGGCTCGCCCGCACCGTGCTGTGGGTGAATCCGCACGCAGGCGCGGACGGTTACGAGCCGGTGCAGTCCGGGATCGCGGCCGCGCTGCCGTACGTCGATCGTCTCCTCGCCGGCCACAGTCTCGCGACACTGCAGGAACTGCTCGAGGTCGCGCGCCGAACGTGACCGATCCGGAACCGGTTCCACGATTTCGGGTGTTGTTCGCGCTCCGTCGGCGCAGAGTAGGACGTATCACCTGAGGCTCCCGGCTTTGGAGGCGCGATGCGCATCACTGTCACCGTCGACGGAACGGCATACACGGACGAGGTGGAGCCGCGACTGCTCCTCGTCCATTATCTGCGGGACCGGCTCGGCAAGGTCGGCACCGTCATCGGCTGCGACACCGGAAACTGCGGGGCGTGCACCGTTCACCTGAACGGTCACAGCGTCAAGTCCTGCTCGGTGCTCGCCGTGCAGGCCGACGGCGGCGACGTCCTCACCGTCGAAGGCCTGTCCCGGAACGGGACGTTGCACCCCGTGCAGCAGGCGTTCCGCGACAACCACGCACTGCAGTGCGGCTACTGCACCCCCGGCATGATCATGCAGACTCTCGACCTGCTCGCCGAGGAACCCGACCCGGACGAGCGGGCGGTCCGGCTGGGGTTGGAAGGCAACCTGTGCCGCTGCACCGGGTACCAGAACATCGTCAGCGCGGTCCAGGACGCGGCGCAGCGGTTGCGCGGCGGCGGCACCGCGGAAACACCGACGGCGGATGCACCGAAGACCGACACCGCGCAGGGAGGTGTGCGATGACCGCCACCGCCGAACCGGAAATCGGGAAGGCCCGCACACGCAAGGAAGACGAGCATCTGGTCACGGGCCGCACCCGCTGGACCGACAACCTGGTGCTGCCGGGCATGCAGCATCTGGCGATCCTGCGCAGCCCGTTCGCGCACGCCCGCATCACCGGTGTAGACGCCTCCGCCGCCCGCGAGATGCCCGGTGTCGTCGCGGTCCTCACCGGCGCCGATCTCGCCGGCGAGCAGGGCAGCCTGCCGTGCGCCTGGCCGATCACCCCGGACATGAAGTCGCCGCCCGCCCCGTCGCTCGCGGTCGACCGTGTGAACTTCGCCGGCGAGGCCGTCGCGGTCGTGGTGGCGCGCAGCGCCTACGAGGCGCACGACGCACTCGAGGCGATCGACGTCGAGTACGACGAACTGCCGGTCGTGCTCGATCTCGCGGCCGCGGCCGCCGACGGCGCCGACTTCGTGCACCCGGATCTCGGGACGAACGTCAGCGCCACCTGGACCTTCGATTCCGCCGAGGCCGGCACCGGCGGCGACGTCGAGGAGGCCATCCGCGACGCCGAGGTACTCGTCGAGCGGACGTTCCGGCAGCAGCGGCTGATCCCGGCGTTCATGGAACCCCGCTCGGTGGTGGTCGACCCGACCGGCGCCCAGATCACCATGTGGTCGGCCACCCAGATCCCCCACATCCTGCGGCTCATGCTGGCGATGACGCTCGACATCCCGGAGCACAAGCTGCGTGTCGTCGCCCCGGACGTCGGGGGCGGTTTCGGCGGCAAGCTCCAGGTGACGCCGGAGGAAGTGATCGCACTGCTCGTCGCACGGCGACTCGGCAAACCGGTCAAGTACACCGAGTCCCGCAGCGAATCGATGGTCGCGGCCCATCACGGGCGCGACCAGATCCAGAAACTGACCCTGGCCGCCCGCCGCGACGGCACCGTCACCGGGATGAAGGTGGAACTGCTCGCCGACATGGGCGCGTACCTGCGGTTGGTCACGTCGGGGGTGCCGATCCTGGGCGCGTTCATGTTCAACGGCATCTACAAGTTCCCGGCGTATCACTTCACGTGCACCAACGTGTTCACCGACAAGGTGCCCACCGACGCGTACCGCGGGGCGGGGCGCCCGGAGGCGACGTTCGCGATCGAGCGGATGATGGACGAACTCGCGACCGAGCTGTCGCTGGATCCGCTGGAATTGCGGGCGAAGAACTGGATCACCCACGAGGAGTTCCCGTTCGACACCGTCGCGGGCCTGACGTACGACTCCGGCAACTACGAGGCGGCCACCGCGCATGCGCGGGAGCTGTTCGACTACGACGGGCTCCGGCGCGAGCAGGCGGAGCGCCGCGAGCGGAAGGACCCGGTGCAACTCGGCATCGGGGTGTCCACGTTCACCGAGATGTGTGGTCTGGCGCCGTCGCGCACCCTCGGCGCCCTGGCCTACGGGGCCGGCGGCTGGGAACACGCGGCGATCCGGATGCTGCCCACCGGCAAGGTCGAGGTGGTCACCGGTTCCTCGGCGCACGGCCAGGGACACGAGACCGCGTGGAGCCAGGTGGTCGCGGATCAGCTCGGGGTTCCGTTCGAGGACGTCGAGGTGTTGCACGGCGACACCCAGACGTCGCCGCGTGGCATGGACACGTACGGTTCCCGGTCGCTGGCGGTCGGCGCGATCGCCGTCGTGAAAGCCGCCGAGAAGGTGATCGCGAAGGCCCGGCCCATCGCGGCGCACCTGATGGAGTGCGCCGAGGACGATCTCGAGTTCACCGAGGGCCGGTTCCGGGTGAAGGGCACCGAGAAGGCGGTCGGCATCGCCGATGTCGCGCTCGCCGTGTTCGCCGCGCACGACCTGCCCGAGGGTGTGGAACCGAATCTGGATTCCGAGGCCGCGTACGACCCGGAGAACTTCTCGTTCCCGCACGGCACGCACCTGTGCGCGGTGGAGGTGGACACCGAGACCGGGAAGGTCGGCATCCGCTCCTACGTGTGCGTCGACGACATCGGGCACGTGGTCAACCCGCTGATCGTGGAGGGGCAGGTGCACGGCGGACTCGCCCAGGGCATCGCGCAGGCCCTGTACGAGGAGGCGGTGTACGACGAGTCCGGCACCCTGCTGTCGGGTTCCTTCGCCGAATATCACGTGCCGTCGGCGGCGGATCTGCCGACGTTCACCACGGGCCGCACCGAGACACCCGCCACCGGTAATCCGCTCGGCGTCAAGGGAGTCGGTGAAGCGGGGACGATCGCGTCCACGCCGGCCGTCGTCAATGCCGTCCTCGACGCCGTCCGCCAGTTCGGGGTGCGTGACGTCGAGATGCCGTGTACACCGATGCGGGTCTGGAACGCCATCCAGTCCGCTCAGGGAGGTGCCCGATGATTCCGTCGACCTTCGACTACGTGGCCCCGACCACCGTCGAACAGGCCGTGGCCGCGCTCGCCGAGGCCGGGGAGGACGCCAAGATACTCGCGGGCGGCCAGAGCCTGCTGCCGGTGCTGCGGCTGCGGTTGTCCTCGCCGAGCACGCTCGTCGACCTGGGCCGGATCGGTGAGTTGCGCGGTGTCCGCGACGACGGGGACAGCCTCGTGATCGGCGCGATGACCACGTACTACGACCTGATCCGCGACCCGCTCGTCCACGAGCACGCACTGCTGCTCGTCGAGGCCACCCGCACCGTCGCCGATCCGCAGATCCGGCACCGTGGCACGCTGGGTGGCGCTCTGGCGCATGCCGATCCGGCGGGCGACCTCTGCGCCCCCGCACTGGCACTCGACGCCACCCTGACCGCCGTGGGTACCGCGGGCAGGCGGAGCATCCCGGTCGCCGACTTCTTCGAGGGCTACTACACCACGACGCTGCGACCGGACGAGATCCTCGTGGACGTGCGGGTTCCCAAGCACACCGACTGGGAGGCGCGGTACGAGAAGTTCAACACGGTCGCGGAGGCGTGGTCGATCGTGGCGGTGGCCGCGACGATCCAGGTCGACGGCGGCACGATCCGGCAGGCCCGGGTGGCACTGACCAACATGGGGTCCGTGCCGGTGCGGGCTCGCGGCGTCGAGGACGCGCTCGTCGGCAATGCCGCGGACCCGGAGCTGATCCGGGCGGCGGCCGAGCACGCCGCCGAGGGTACCGACCCGGTCACCGACGGCAACGCCGACGCCGAGTACCGCAGCCACCTCGCGAGAGTGCTGACGCGGCGGGCCGTGGCGACGGCGGTCGGCGTCTGAAGGGTTCCGGCAGCCGTCAGGACCGCGGGTCGCGGCTCGCTTCCACGGCCTGCTCGGTGGCGTCGCAGACCACCACGGGGTGCGGTTCGAGAACGTTGTGCAATTCGATCACCGGGAGATAGCTGCCGGCGTCCGGCCTGCGCACCGTCACCCGCACCCGCTGGTGCCGCATCAGGTACAGGGCCGCGCCGATCCCGCTCACCAGGGAGATCGCGCCGCCGATCACGAGCGGGGCGCGAGGGTCGAGGACGTCCGCCAGCCATCCCAGAACGGGGCTGCCCAGCGGGGTGCCGCCGAGGAAACAGAGCATGTAGATGCCCATCACCCGGCCACGCATCTCGGACGGCACGGACATCTGCAGGATGTTCATCGCCGCTGTCGTGAACGTCAGAGTGAGCGCGCCGGTCGGGACGAGCATGATCGCGACCAGCACGTAGGTGGGCATGAGTCCCACCAGGATCTCGAAGGCCCCGAATGCGGCCGCAGCCCCGAGGAATGTGCGCAGCCGCGGCGGGGTCTTGCGTTTCGCGGCGATCGTGGCGCCGGCCAGCGTGCCCACGGCGAGGGTCGTGGACAGCAGTCCGTACGCGTCCGCGCCGCGATCGAACGTGTTGCGGGCGAGAACGGCGAGACTGATCGGGAAGTTCAGCCCGAACGTCGACACCATGAACACCGCCACCATCAGCACCCGCAGGTCGGTGCGGCCCCACACGTACCGGAAACCCTCGCGGACCTGTCCTTTCCCGCGTTCCGCCTGGGGCGCCGTGAACAATTCGCGGGTACTCATCATCAGCAGGGCGATCAGTACCGCGGTGAACGTGCCCACGTTGAGCAGGAACACCCACCCCGTGCCGATGAGGGTGATCAGCACACCGGAGATCGCAGGGCCGATGATGCGAGCCGTGTTGAACGTCATGGAGTTCAGGGCGATCGCATTGGGCAAGGACTCCTTGCCGACCATCTCGATGGTGAACGACTGCCGCGTCGGCGCGTCGATCGCCGACGCGCAGCCGAGCAGGAACGCGATGAGGTAGACGTGCCACAGGGCCACCAGCCCGCCGACGTCGAGCAGCCCGAGCACCAGCGCGCACAACGCCATCGACACCTGCGTCGCGATCAGGATGCGACGCTTGTCGTACCGGTCGGCGAGGACGCCGCCCCACACGGACAGGAACAGGGTCGGGCCGAACTGCAGCGCCATCACGATGCCGACCGCGAGCGCATTGCCGTTCGACAACGTCAGGACGAGCCAGTCCTGCGCCACCCGCTGCATCCACGTTCCGACGAGGGAGACGATCTGCCCCGACGCCCACAACCGGTAGTTCCGGGTGCGGAGAGCGGCGAACATGCCGGTCTTCGGCTGGGCTGAGTCGGTGGTCTCGGATTCGGGCGGCACACATCCATCTTGCTCCCGGACCCGGCGCACCATCGACCGGCCCGGGGTGGACATCGGTGGCCGGATCACCTCGGATGCCGGCTACGTTCTCCGGCAAGGGGTTTCCGCGCAGCCGCGGCGGGCTACTCCGAGTCGGCGACGATGGACGTGATGATGCCGACCGCGTCGCGGAGGGTCTTCAGCTGAGCCTCGTCGAGCCCGGACAGCCGCTCGTTCATCCACGCCTCACGGGCGTGGGTCTCGTCGGCGATCAGCGCATGACCGGCGTCCGACAGCGTGACGATGATCTGCCGTCCGTCGGTGGGATGCGGTGCCCGCTCGACCAGCCCCAGCTCGACCAGCGACGCGATGACCCGGGTCATCGACGGCGGCTGCACCTTCTCACGCGCCGCGAGATTGCCCGGCGTCATGGCGCCGTCGCGGGCAAGGGTGGCCAGAGCCGACAGCTGGGTCAGCGATACCTGGGCGTCGACGCGGCGCCCACGCAGGTGACGCGTGAGGCGCACGACAGCCAGGGAAAGGTCGCTGGCGAGTGCTCGCGTATCCGTGGTCACGGGAATGACAATACGGGACCGATCGGCCGCCGTTTACGTTACTGCGTCGGTGATCGGACCGACCGCGAAGTAGGCCACGAAGAGAAGCGCCACCACCCACATCAACGGGTGAATCTTCTTGATACCACCGCTCGCAGCATTGAGGACGACCCACGACACGAATCCGACGCCGATGCCGTTGGCGATCGAGTACGTGAACGGCATGACGGCGATGGTGAGGAACGCGGGCAGCGCGATCGAGAACTGGGTGAAATCGATGTCGCGGACCTGACCGATCATCATTGCGCCCACCACGACCAGCGCCGGCGCGGCGGCCTCGATCGGCACCACCGAGTACAGCGGGGTCAGGAACATCGCGGCCAGGAACAGCAGTCCCGTCACCACATTCGCGAGTCCGGTGCGGGCGCCCTCGGCGATACCCGAGGCGGATTCCACGAACACGGTGTTGGACGACGCCGATGCGCCGCCACCGACGATGGCGCCGGTGCCCTCGACGACCAGGGCCCGTCCGATATTGGGCAGGTTGCCGTCCTCGTCGGTGAGACCGGCCTCCTTGCCGAGCCCGGTCATCGTGCCCATGGCGTCGAAGAAGTTGGCGAGCACGAGCGTGAACACCAGCAGGCTGGCGGCGAGTACGCCGATGCGGGTGAACGCGCCGAAGATGCTGACGTCGCCGACGAGGCTGAGATCCGGAAGTTCCGCCAGCACATCGGGAGCGGCCGGGACGCTGAGGTTCCAGCCCTGGGGGTTCACGCCCAGCGACGGTCCGACGCCGGCGACGGCCTCGATGATCGCGGCCAGCACGGTGGTGACGACGATGCCGATCAGCAGACCGCCGCGCACCTTGCGCACCACCAGAACACCCATCAGCAGCACACCGAACACGAACGTCACGGTCGGCCAGGAGGAGATCGATCCGTTGATGCCCAGGCCGACGGGGACGGTGGTGCCCGCGACGTCCGGGATGCGCCGCACGAACCCGGCGTCGACAAGACCGATGAACGCGATGAACATGCCGATACCGGCGGCGATGGCGGATTTGAGCTCGGCCGGAATGGCATTGAAGACGGCCGTCCGGAATCCGGTGAGCGCCAACACGACGATGATGACACCGTCGATCACCACGAGGCCCATCGCCTCGGGCCAGGTGACCTGCGGTGCGATGGTGACGGCGAGAAGACTGTTGATGCCCAGGCCCGCCGCGATCGCGAAGGGATAGTTCGCGACGACCCCGAACACGATGCTCATCAGTCCCGCCACCAGGGCTGTGACCGCGGCCACCTGGTTGACCGGGAGGATGTTGCCGAGGACGTCGGTCTTCGCGACGGCGTCGTCGGCGGAGAAGCTGCCGAGGATGAGCGGGTTCAGCACCACGATGTATGCCATCGCGACGAACGTCACCACTCCGCCGCGGACCTCCGCGCCTACCGTCGAACCACGCTCGGTGATCTTGAAGTAGTTGTCGAGCAGTTTCGGAGCAGCACCCATTGTTCAGTCCCCATCGCCAGAAGTCGCGCGTCGCCCTTGGAGATTAGGGCACCACGGCGAGGGTAGCGTTCATTCGGTGAACGAATCCGCAGATCGCCCACCCCTCACTCAGCGCCTCGCCGACCCGCGACCTGCGCTGATACTGGGAACGCTGGCGTGGGCGGTCGCGATCGTCGTGGTGATCGTCACGGGCGACCGGTGGTCGGATGCGCTTCCGACGTGTATAGCGGGGGTCGTCGTCGGATTCCTCGGCTATGGACTGTTCGCGTTGCAGCGGCGGGCGGCCCGGCGCGGCAGCCGCGGGGCACAGCAGGGACTGCTCTAGATCTCGCTGGAGGTCAGGGCGCGGCGGGGCCGGGTGCGGGTCAGCAGGATCCAGAACGCCGCCCACAGCACACCGAATGCCCACCCGGCGAGGACGTCGGTCATCCAGTGCGCGGCGAGGTAGACGCGCGACAGCCCCACTGCCAGCGTGTACAGCACCAGCAGGAAGACCAGCGCGATCCGGACGTGCCCCACCAGCACGACCCGGAGGGTCACGGCGACGAGAACGCTCGCGAGGATCGCGGTCATCATCGCGTGGCCGGACGGGAACGAGAAGGACGAGATCTCCACCAGCCGATCCGGCAGAGGCGGGCGCTGCCGCTCGAACAGATTCTTGAGCGTGGTCATCACGGCCAGACCCGACAGCATCGCGCCGGCCACGAGGACTGCTTCGCGCCGTCGGTCCTGGAGCAGGAGGGCGATCGTCAGGACGGTGGACACGATCCAGGCCGCGACCGTTCCGCCGCTGTGCGTGACGACGGTGACGACGTCGATCAACCACGGTGTGCGGTCCCCGACGGCACTGTCGAGAACGCTCTGGTCAAACGACACCGGCGGCGCCCCACGTGCCTTCGGCCCACGACTCGGAGCAATGGGTGGTCCCCTGCTCGTCCACCCACCACGGGACCGCGATCTCGGTGTCGACCGCGCCCGTGAGCTTCACCGTGAGCCGGGGATGGACGACGACGGGACCGTGCGGCAGGTCGCGGCCCAGTGCGGCGAAGGCGAGCACCGCGGCGGGTTCGCGATCCCACGACGATGCACGGCCGGAGCCGGTGACGGTGCCACGGATCGCCGCGGACGCGAGGGGGAGGTCGAGCAGATCGGCGAGAGCCTCGGCGGTGTCCAGGCTCCCGACCACCAGACGCTCGCGCGGCACCGCGGCGGCCAGCCACGGTGCGTCCAGCACCAGGGCGTCGCCGGGGTCGACGAGTGCGCCCGTCAGGCCGCGCACGTGTTCGGGCAGGTGAATTTCCTCGAGGTCGAGAAAATGCGCGGCCGCGGCCGCGGCGAGCAGGCTGTGCGCCCGCGCGATCACCGCCGGGCTCGGTTCGCGATCCGGATCGGCCAGTCGATCCAGGAGTAGCTGTGCCAGTTCGGGAGAGTCGACCGTCGACGGCGCCAGGGCCGCCGCGAACACGGCGGACTCCGGGTGCTCGACGGGGTCGAGCAGTCCGGCGAACGTCTCGTCGGCGGGATCGCGGAGCAGACCGAGCACCTGACCGTCCACCTCCGCGTTGTGACGGAGCCACCAGGCCGTGTACCCGGCGCGGTCGGCGAGCAGCGGACGCGTCGACGGGTCCCGGGCCAGCATCGTCAGCGCCTGGGGCCAGCGGTCCTCGTCCACCAGATCCAGGTCGCGCACCGCCCCGATCTCGTCGGGGTCGTCGTCGAGCGTGTCCCACCAGCGGTCCTCGTCGTCGAGGTCGTGGTCGGGGCCGGTGGGGAGTTCGGCGCGCAGCACGGTGAAGCCCCAGCCGACGCCCACGGCGCGGAGGGCGTCCTCCCCCACCCGCTCGGCGAACGCGGCGTCCACGCCCGTGAACGGTGAGTCGTCGACCAGGACCTCGGCGAGAGGCGCTCCGGGCAACAGCAATTCGTCCGCGCCCCGCAACTCCCCGTCGACATCCGGGAGGGGCAGCTGTCCGAGCCACGACGGCAGTGTGCCGGGGTCGACGCGCCCGGCGAGTGCCAGCACCGCGGTCGACAGTTCTTCTGCCGCCGCCGCGTCGTCGGGGTCGAGGTCCTCGATCTCGGCCCGCAACGCCGGATCCGAGAGCAGGTCGACGGCCGTGGCGGTCTTCGCGCCGAGCCTCGACAGCAGCGGGTGCGCGGCATCCGGGTGGACGAGCCGCGTCCAGTCGACCCCCAGGACACCGTCGATGTCGTGCCCCAGCAACACCGTTCGCGGACCGGTCACCGTGCGTCCGTCGGACAGCGGAACCGGGATCGACGCCAGCTCCTCCGCCGCGAGGGCGTCGACAGCCAGCGGTTCGAGCGCCGCATACAGGCGCTGCCACCAGGACGGTGCCCGTTCGATGCCGCTGAGAAGTTCGGTGAGGCGGGCCAGGCCGAGGCGGTGGGCGTCGACGGCGGCCAGCGCGGGTGCCCAGCGCGGCCCGGACAGATCCGGGACGACCAGGCCGTCGACGATCTCGGCGAGGATTTCGGCGAGTTCCTCGGTGAGCCCGGGGACCACCGACGCCCGAGTCGGGGCCTTGTTCGTGCCGCCGACGGTCGGCACCCAGGGCTGCTCCCGGAGTTCGGTGACGAGGTGGTCGCGCAACGCCGAGTCCACCTCGCTGCGTGCGAATGCGGGAACGGGAACCAGTGACAGTCGCTGCTCGGGCGGCACGGCGGCCACGAACTCGGCGTATCCGGACGCCAACTCGGCGATCGCTGCGCCGGGCAGGATGCGCCTGCGGTCGGGTTGCATGGCGATGTCCGCGACGAGGATCGCGGGTATCGACAGTTCCTCGTCCGACCGGGTGGGCGCGCGCAGGACGTCCTCCGTCACGGGTGAGACGACGCCGTCACGGACCGGGACGAGCCACCGTGCGCGCCCGGACTCGTACTGCCACCAGCGGTCGTCGCCGATCGCGACCTCGGTCAACCCGGAATCGAGTGGTCGTTCGCGACGACGGAACTGCTTGTCGCCCACGGTGATCGAGACGAGTGCCGGCAGTTCGAGCAGAAGGTCGGGCGCCTCGCGGGCCATGTAGGCGAGCATCGACTCACCGTCCACGTCCTCGCGCAGCGTCAACACGACTTCCGACGCCGCGCCTGCGGCCGGGCGGTTCTCCGTCGGCCACGCCAGCCGCAGGGCGGGCACGTCCGCTCCCGGGTCCGCACCGTCGAGTGCCCGGAGTTCCGACCTCGTCCGTTCCCCGGAGAACAGCACCGAACCGGACGTCGACCGCAGTTCGACCTCGTCGCTCACCGACAGCACCGCCGTGAAACCGACGCCGTAGCGGCCGACGGTCGTCCCGGACTTGTTCGACGCCCGCAACGCGACCAGCGCCTGGACTCCCGGCTCGTCCAGCGGGGTGCCCGTGTTGGACACGCTCAGGACACGTCCGTCGAGTTGCACGGACAGCTCGCCGGGCACTTCGGCGCGGGCGGCGGCGTCGGCCGCATTCTGAGCCAGCTCGGTGAGGAGCCGGTCACGGTAGCCGGCGCGCGCCAGATCGGATTCGGCCGCCGCATCCTCCCGCAGACGGGTCGGGGACGTTCGCCACGCCAGAAGCGTCGAATCCCTCAGGGCGGCGGTGCCGAAAGGATCGGCTAGCTGGTCGATGCGGATTCCTCGGCCTCGGTGACCTCGGCAGCGGCTTCGGGCTCGTTCTCCGTCTCGGCGACGGCCCGCTCGACCATCTCGACGGCCCCGTCGTCGTAGGCGGCGAATTGCGGCGAACCGGCACCCGAGGGCAGCAGTGTGTCGGAGTGGGCGCCGCAACCGTAGGTGGCGTCGACCACGTGCCCGTCGGCGGCCATCTCGTTGCCGCACACCCCGAACGACGCGTGCAGCGAACCGGCGAGCGGGAGGTAGAAGCCGCACAGCCCACACGTCGACGGCGCGGCCTTGGCCATCTCGGAATCTGGGCCGTAGTCGCCGTCGTGCCAGCGCTCGGCAGCGTCGACGCGACCCTCGAGGCTCATCACCTGCTTGCGACCCAGGCCGAGTTCGAGGGCGGCCTCGTCGATCTCGGGGTCACCCGTCGCCACATAGCCGGGGACGAGGCGGGGGTCCCCGGCCGGCGGTGCCAGCAGGTCGCCCGCGGACAGGTCGCCGGGGCGAATGCGCTGATCCCACGGAATCCACTCGGGTGCGACCAGCGCATCGGGTCCGGGGAGGAGGGCGAGCTCGCTGACGGTGGCGTGGTCCGCTTCGGGATCGGCAGCCACCACCACCGCCCACTGCCAGCCCCGGTAGCCCGGAAGGTCCGCAACGAAACGGTGAGTCGCGGCGCACGCGTCCTCGGACGTGACGCCCAGGTAGTCGCCGACTCCCCCTTCCTGCAGTTGGACCAAGGCGGTTCGGGCGAGCTCGACGGCGTCGGTCAGTACGGGACGCGCCACTGCGCGCTCGTCGGAAGAAGCAACACTCACACCACCAGTTTGCCGCACCACCGCAAGTGCGTGCCCACCTGGGCTGTCATGCTGGTCCGATGACCGGCCGGAGGCACCTCGTCCCAGCCCTGCTCGCGGTGGCGTGGATGGTCACCGCGTGCTCCCCGCAGAGTCCCGTGGCGGCGGGCGCGTCCGGCGCGGACCTTCGCGTGGAGATCCTCCGCACCCTCGACCACGACCCGAATGCGTTCACCCAGGGACTCGAGATCGACGGCGCCGAATTGCTCGAGGGCACCGGTCGCCCCGGTGAGTCCTGGGTACAGGCCACCGACCTCGACAGCGGCACCGTCCGGGCGCGCGCGGACCTGCCGTCGCCCCTGTTCGGCGAGGGCATCACGGTGAACGGCGGCACGGTCTGGCAGCTGACGTGGCGCGACGGGGTGGCCGTCGCCCGGGATCGCGCGACACTCGCCGAACAGCGGCGGGTCCCGTTCGACGGCGAAGGGTGGGGCATCTGCGCGTTGCCCGACGCCCTCGTCACCAGTGACGGCTCACCCACCCTCACGTTCCGCGACCCGGTCACGTTCGAACCCCGGCGCACCGTGCAGGCAGTGCACGACGGAAGCCCCCTGTCCCGCCTCAACGAACTCGACTGCGCGGACGACGGCGCGATCTACGCGAACGTCTGGACCACCGACACCCTCGTCCGCATCGATCCCTCGGACGGGCGGGTCACCGCGGAGGTCGACGCCTCGGCCCTCCGCGACGCGCTTCCGCCGGGCCCGCGGGACGTCGACGTCCTCAACGGCATCGCCCAGATCCCGGGAACGGACCGCTTCCTCGTCACCGGAAAGTACTGGCCGCGCATGTTCGAGGTGCGGTTCGTTCCCTGACAGGCCGATCTGACCAGCATTGGCCGGGGTTGCTGTGGTCGCATGTCTCCCGACTAGGACAGAATTAGGGAGTGACCGGACCGCGCGAACCCTACGAGCCTGACGGCGGTCGGGCTCCTGACGAGAATTCCGGGCCCCCCGTTCATCCCGGCTACGACAAATACCCGCCGGCCGCACGCTCGGGAGGTCGACGCACACCGCTCCCACCCCTCCATCCGGTCGGCGGCGGGCAGCGTCCCCGTTCCGACGAGGAGCGGGCCGACGCCCCCAAGGCGCCGCCGATGCCGCGCAAACTCACCGTCACCCGGGTCGCGGCGATGCGCAGCCGGGAACTGACCAACAAGGGCATCGCGACGTTCCATCGCGCGGCCAAGGCGGACGGAGCGGACAAGTCGGGTCTGACCGCGCTCACCTATGCGGTGATGGCCAACAACGCCACCGACGCGGCCATCGCCGTCGCCCTGGCGAACACCCTC
Source organism: Rhodococcus sp. JS3073 (assembly GCF_026810085.1). Taxonomy (NCBI): domain Bacteria; kingdom Bacillati; phylum Actinomycetota; class Actinomycetes; order Mycobacteriales; family Nocardiaceae; genus Rhodococcus; species Rhodococcus sp. JS3073. The sequence continues at coordinate 2,632,370 of NZ_CP113951.1, forward strand.
TTCTTCTCGGCCGCGACGGGCGAGGACAAGACGAAGGTCGCGCTGTACCTTCTGATCACCATCGCCCCGTTCGCCGTCATCGCTCCGCTGATCGGTCCGATGCTCGACCGGCTCCAGCACGGCCGACGCGTCGCACTGGCCACGTCGTTCGGCCTCCGGACGATCCTGGCGATCGTTCTCGTCTTCAACTTCGACAGCTGGGTGCTGTATCCGGCCGCCCTCGGAATGATGGTGCTCAGCAAGTCCTTCTCGGTGCTCAAGAGTGCGGTCACACCACGTGTGCTGCCACCGGAGATCGACCTGGTGCGGGTCAACTCCCGGCTCACCGTGTTCGGACTTCTCGGCGGAACCATCGGCGCCGGCGCCCTCGCGGGTGGTCTCGCCATGGCCACCGGGTCCGTCGGCGCGTTGTGGTTCGCGGCCGTCATCACTGCACTCGGCGCATACCTCAGCATGCGGATCCCGTCGTGGGTCGAGGTCACCGAGGGTGAGGTCCCCGCCACCCTCACGTACCACGGCGACGAACACCCGACCGAGGTCTTGGGACGCACCCGGGTGCTGCAGCCCGAGGCGCCTGCCACCGCGAAATCCGGTAAACGCAGGCAACCGCTCGGCCGCGCGGTCATCACCGGGTTGTGGGGAAACAGCACCATCCGCGTGCTCACCGGGTTCCTCACGCTGTACATCGCGTTCGTCGCGAAGTCGAGAACCGACCACGAGCCGCTCGTGCAGGCCGCCATGCTCGGCCTGGTCGGCGCCGCCGCAGGCATCGGCAACTTCGCCGGCAACGCCGCAGGCGCCCGGATCAAGCTCGGCCGCCCCGCCCTCATCGTGCTGCGCTGCACGGGTGCCGTGTGGATCATCGCCGTCCTCGCCGCGATCACCGACAACCTGCTGACCGCCGCCCTGGCAACCCTCGTCGCGTCGGCGGCCAGCGCCCTGGCCAAGGTGTCGCTGGACGCCTCGCTGCAGCACGACCTGCCCGAGGAATCGATCGCGTCCGGATTCGGCAGATCGGAGACGGTCCTACAGCTGAGCTGGGTGGTGGGCGGCGCGCTGGGCGTCCTCCTGCCCACCGAATACTGGATCGGATTCTCCGTGGTCTCTGCCGTCATGACCATCGGGCTCGTCCAGACCGTCCTCACCTACCGCGGGAGCACCCTCCTGCCCGGGCTCGGCGGAAAACGTCCCGACCTGGCCGAACAAGAAGTGACCGAGCCCCACTCGACCCACCGGGCCGACCGATCGACAGGAAATGTGAAGTAAGTGAGAATGCAGGCGCGAACCAAGAAGATCCTGGCACTGATTGCAGTGGGGCTGATGGTGGTCCTGGTGGCCTTCGTCGGAGTCCTGTACGCACTCGTCCGCAACTCCTCGCCCCGCCTGCCCGAGATCACGGCCTTCGCGCACAACCGGGCCGAGCAGGTCCCCCCGCTGGCGTACTGCAACCTGTATCTCGAGGACTGCACAACCGGAGACCTCGCCGAACTCGACGTGCCGCCCGGATCCGCGCTGCAGCTGTCGTTGCCGCAGGAGATCGTCGAGGCGCCGTGGCGCATGCTCGTCGTCTACCAGGACGCGTCGGGACAGGTCATCGTCCAGGAACAGGCTCACCGCGCCGGTGAGACCCGCGCCGTGACCGTGCCGTCCTCGGAGGACCTGCAGCTGGCGGGCGTCGAGATCCAGCTGCCGTCCGCCGTCATCGACGAGCAGGGGCTCACGCAGGCCCGGGCCGCCTGGTCGATCAAGACCGCCTAGAACGACCCCTCACGAAGAAAGGCCCCGCGCCGAAGCGCGGGGCCTTTATTCGTCTATTCGTCGGTCGAATCAGCTGTCGAGCTCGCGCGCGACGGCGCGGACCACCTCGGAGATCCGCTGGGCGGTCTTGCGGTCCGGGTACTTGCCCTTGCGCAGGTCGGGCTGGACCTTCGCCTCGAGCAGCGTGATCATGTCCTCGACCATGCCGTGGAGTTCGTCCGGCGTGTGCTTCTTGGCGGACGGTTCCTTACGCGCGGCGTTCTGACGCAGCGACGGCGCCGGGTCGAGCACCTTCAGGCTCAGCGCCTGGGGTCCGCGTCGACCGGCGGCCATGCCGAACTCGACACGCTGGCCGGCCTTGAGGCCCTCGACGCCCTCGGGAAGAGCGGACGAACGCACATAGACGTCCTCCCCCTCCTCCTGCGACAGAAAGCCGAAGCCCTTTTCGACGTCGTACCACTTCACCTTGCCGGTCGGCACCGCGTTCACCCGCTCATCACTTGGAGTGCAGTTGGTTGCACTTGGTATGCAAAACAGCGCGCCCCACCTCTGGTGCGGGACGCGCAGTGCCCACAGTCTACCTTGCAGACACCCCCTCCGGCATTCGGGTTTCCAGGCACTATCGTTGCTGGTGTGGCCCACGAATCGACTCCTTCGAGCACTCCTCACACGCCCCGGAGGGGCGACGGACTACTGCGCGTCGCGCTCGCCTTCTTCGCGATCGGCTTCGTCGCGATCGTGGCGATCTTCCTGACCCCGGTGCTCTCCGATTCCGAACCGGGCCTCGTTCTCTATCTCGTCGCCCTCGCGTGCCCGATCGGATTCCTCCTCGGAATCGTCGCGGCACTGAGGCAGGGCAGACGCTCGCGCTGACACACCCGACCACCGACCGATGGGACGATCATGAGAATTCTGCTCAACATCATCTGGCTGATCTTCGGCGGTTTGTGGCTGGCGCTGGGGTATTTCGTCGCGGGAATCCTCTGCTGCATCCTGATCATCACGATCCCGTTCGGCATCGCGTCGTTCCGAGTCGGCGTCTACGCACTGTGGCCGTTCGGGAAGACCGTGGTCGACAAGCCGACGGCCGGTGTGGCCTCGCTGATCGGTAACGTCATCTGGTTCGTCATTGCTGGTCTGTGGCTCGCGATCGGGCACGTCGTGACGGCAATCGCCATGGCGATCACGATCATCGGGATCCCGCTCGCGGTCGCGAATCTCAAGATGATTCCCATCTCGCTGATGCCCCTCGGCAAGGACATCGTCGACGCTCCCCAGTGATGTGAGCTTCCTCACATAACGGCCCGGTAACGGAAGGGCAACGGCTCGGCGATACGCACGACTTGTCCCCACTAGCTGGGAAGAGTCTCTGCGCGCCCAATGAGGCCCCGCAACAGGCGAAGACACTCCGCGTTATCAAATGGTGACACTGCGGCCTCGGCCCGTTACCGTCGTCACCGGCCGAGGAAACATCGGCCACATCCGGCCCGCCGCGCCAAGCCTCGTCCCGCGGGTACCGGAGTCCCGACGAAGCATTCCAGGGACGAGGACGGGGGACCCAAAGTCCTCCAGGGAACGCAAGTTCTCAGACGGACACCGGTCCGGATGTGCCTCGCACACTCGGATCTTGGGGTGAAGCCAGACCCTCTCCAGCCAGGAGAGGCGAGGCCGGGCGACCTCTCAGCCCGAACCCGACAGCTGACCTCGCAGGCGCGTGTGGAGAGGATCTCGACCACTATGAGCGGACGCCATCGCAAGCCCACCACCACCGGCCGCACCGTCGCCAAGGTCGCCGTCACCGGCGCCATCATGGGCGTCGCCGGAGCAGCCTTCTCGGGCACCGCGAACGCGGCACCCGACTCCGACTGGGACCGCCTCGCGCAGTGCGAGTCCGGCGGAAACTGGGGCATCAACACCGGAAACGGCTTCCAGGGCGGACTCCAGTTCTCCCCGAGCACCTGGAACGCACACGGCGGAACCCAGTACGCCGCCACCGCCAACCAGGCCTCGCGTGAAGAGCAGATCGTCGTCGCCGAGAAGGTCCTCGACTCCCAGGGTTGGGGCGCATGGCCGTCCTGCTCCTCGAGCCTCGGCCTGAGCAGCGCACCCACCCAGCGCAACGCCCCCGCCACCGTGCCCGAGGCCCCCGCGGCGCCGGCACTCCCCGACCTCACGGGCGGCGTCCCCAGCACCAACGGCACCTCGCAGTACGCCGGTGTCGTCGACAACGCGATCGAGGCCGTCAAGGCTCAGGGCATCGCGATCGATCCCCAGATCCTGCAGCTCATCGACGCGAACAAGGGACTGCTCCCGCAGTAATCCCCCGCAATTCACAGAAGAGGGGCCCTGCACCGATCCGGTGCAGGGCCCCTCTTCTGTCGTCGGGTCAGCGGTTGATCACGGTGTGCGGATGCGCGTAGGGCAGCGAGTCCGCCGGTAGCGGGAACTCGGTGTCCTCGCCGAACGGGGACAATCCGCCCGCACGGCTCGACGACAGTTCGGTCACGGCGCTATCTCCATCGGCGGTTTCGGGCCACCCTGGATCCACGTACTGCTTCTTCGAATTGTTAGCCACGGTGCCATTTTGACAGGAGCGTTCGGCGACGTACAGCCCAGGTCTCTAATCTGATAGTCGATGACCGACACCGACGACGCCACCGCGAGCACCAACGGCACCGCTGCCTCCCCCCGCGGCGCCGCGACCCTCGCGGATTGGCTGGCCGCGCGCAGCGACGCCGAACTGACGGATCTGCTCCGCAAGCGCCCCGACCTGGCGGTCCCACCGCCGGCCACGATCGTCGTCCTCGCCGGCCGCGCCGAACAGCGGGCATCGGTGGCCCGCGCGGCCGACAACCTGACGTCGCTGGACTTCGGCATCCTCGAACTCCTGGCGCTCGAACGGGCCGACGAGGTCGCCGTGCCGCGGGCCACCCTGCAGGATGCGGTGGGGTCGCGGGCGACGAAGAAGACCGTCGACGCCACGCTGGACGGCCTGCGGTCCGTGGGGATCGTCTGGGGTGACAAGACGTCGCTGCGCATCGTTCCCGCTGTCGTGGCCACCATCCCGTGGCGGGTCGGGCGCAGCGCCGAACCCGTCGAGACGCTCGACGAACCCGGGATCACGGCCGCGCTGGCCGGCCTGCAGAGCGTCGAGCGGGACATCCTCGAGACGCTGTCGAAGTCGAGTTCGATCGGACGGACCCGGGACGCGGCCCCCGGAACACCCCCCGACCGTCCCGTGCAGCGGCTCCTCGCCGCCGGGCTGCTGCGGTGGATCGACGAGGAAACCGTCGAACTGCCCTATCAGGTGCGGCAGGTCCTGCGCGGGGAGGCCGTCTTCGACCCCACCTCGCTGGCCCCTCCCACCGTGACCGGCCGTAAGCACAAGCCGACCGACATCAATGCCGCCGCGGCAGGTGAAGCGCTCGAACTGGTTCGCCACTGCGAGGACGTCGTCAAGGCTCTCGGCGAGGTCCCGGCGCCCGCGCTGCGGGCGGGTGGTCTCGGTGTCCGCGAACTGCGGCGGATCGCCAAGACGTCCGGCATCGACGAGAACAGGCTGAGCCTGCTCGTCGAACTTCTCTCTGCCGCGGGACTGATCGCGAGCGGCACCCCGGACCCGGCCCCGACGACCGACAGCGGGGAGAACTACTGGGCCCCGACCACCGCGGTCGACAACTGGCTCACGGCGCCGGTCGCCCGGCGGTGGCACGCTCTGGCCGCGGCGTGGCTGGAACTGCCGCGCATGGCGTGGTTCATCGGCATGCGCGACGCCAACGACAAACCGGTCGCCGCGCTGTCCGAGGAAGTGCGCGCGCCGTCCGCGCCGCGCGACCGGCAGGCGATCCTCGGATTGCTGGCGGAGCTGGGCAGCGGACACTCTGCGGATCCCGCGGAGGTCAGCCGACTGCTGGCGTGGCGTCGCCCCCGCTGGGGTGCCCGGCTGCGGGTCCACGCGGTGGATCGCACCCTCGACGAGGCCGCGACGCTCGGACTCGTCGCCCGCGGGGCACTCAGCTCACCCGGACGCGCACTGCTCCACGGCGGCGACGCCGAGGCCGAGATGCACGCGTCGCTGCCCGAACCCGTCGACCACGTCCTCGTCCAGGCCGACCTCACCGTCGTCGCCCCCGGACCGCTGACACCGGAGCTGCTCGAGCAGATCACCCTGGTCGCGGACATCGAATCCGCCGGTGCGGCGTCGATGTACCGGATCAGCGAAGACAGCGTCCGGCGCGCCCTCGACGTCGGGATGACGGCAGCCGAACTGCACAGCCTGTTCGCCACCCGGTCGCGCACACCCGTTCCGCAGTCGCTGTCGTATCTGATCGACGACGTCGCGAGACGGCACGGCCGGCTCCGGGCGGGAGTCGCGGCGTCGTTCGTCCGCTGCGAGGACCCCACGCTGCTCGCGGAAGTCCTGGCGTCGCCGGTCGCTGCATCTTTGGCCCTGCGCGCGTTGGCTCCGACGGTCGCGGTGTCGCAGGCACCGCTGCGGGAAGTACTGGGCGAACTGCGGGCTGCCGGTTTCGCGCCCGCAGGCGAGGACTCGTCCGGCGCCCTGGTCGACCTGCGTCCCCGCGGCGCCCGGGTCCTGACCCGGCGCAAGGCTCCCGCCGGCCGCACCCCGGCCGTCGCCACGGATGCCCAGCTCGACGCGGTCGTCCGAACTCTCCGCGCAGGTGACCTGGCCGCGTCGGCCAAGGGTTCCGGCAGCATCCGGTCCGACGGGTCGCGCGCCAGCAGCGCCGCGACCATCGCCCTGCTCAACGCGGCGGCGCGGGAACGCACCAGCGTGACCATCGGGTACGTCGACGCGCAGGGCGTGGCGACGCACCGCATCGTCGATCCCGTGAGCGTCGGCGGCGGTCAGCTCGACGCGTTCGACCCGGCGAGCGGCGCGGTCCGGCGGTTCACCCTCCACCGCATCACGTCGGTCGCCCGCGTCGTCTGACCCGTGAGTACTTGTTAACCACGGGCGGTTAACAAGTACTCACGGGTCAGATAACGATTCTGCGCAAACGCCGAGGAATTCCGGGGCGCGCAATACCGTGATGCTGGTATGTACCTGGCCGGGGACGATTACCAGGAGGCAGAACCGTGATTGTCACTGCAACGAAGCCGTCACATGGTTGGTTACGAAGCGTCGTCCGGCTCATGGTTGCCGTGGTGATCCTGCCGCTGGCGTTCGTCCTCGTCGGCGGCGGAACGGCGTCCGCAGACCCGTACAGCCGTCTGCGCGAGCACTGGGTCGACGCCCCCGGCGGGGTCGGGCAGATCAAAGTACGCATGTGGCTTGCGAACAACGGCAGCAACAAGGCCCTGTACCTCCTCGACGGCCTCCGCGCGACCAACGACGTCAGCGGGTGGGAGCACGAGACCAACGCCGCGTGGCTGTCCGATCACGGGATCACCGTGGTCGAACCGGTCGGCGGGCAGTCCAGCTTCTATACGGACTGGTACGCGCCCAGCAACACCAACGGTCAGCCGTACACCTACAAGTGGGAGTCCTTCCTCACTCAGAACCTGCCCGATTTCCTGGCGAACAACTACGGCATCAGCCGCACCAGCAACGCCATCGCCGGACTGTCGATGGGCGGCAACGCGGCGTTGATCCTCGCCGCCTACCACCGCGACCAGTTCACGTTCGCCGGCTCGATGTCGGGGTACCTGAACCTGTCGGCGCCGGGCATGCGTGAGGCGATCCGGGTGGCGATGCTCGACTCCGGCGGCTACAACTCCGACTGCATGTGGGGTCCGCCGTGGGATCCGGCGTGGCTCCGCAACGATCCGTTCGTCGCCGCGCCGCTGCTGCGCGGACTACCGATGTGGGTCTCGGCGGGCGCCGGCCTCCCGGGCCCGCACGATCAGCCGCAATCAGCCATCGACGTGTTCAACGTCGGAACCGGCATGGGCCTCGAGGCCATCGCGCTGGCCCAGAACCGTGCGTTCCAGGTGCGGCTCGACACCCTCGGCATTCCCGCGCACTACGACTTTCCGGCGACGGGAACCCACAGCTGGGGATACTGGCAGGACCAGCTGTGGGCCATGCTGCCGATGATGAAAGCGTCGATCGGCGCCTGACCGTGGCCTCCGGCCCCGTGAGTACTTATTAACGTCCGGCGGTTAATAAGTACTCACGGGCGGCGAAGCCGCATAGGCGTCCCAGAGCTCGCGGTAGACGCCCCCTCGTTCCAGTAGCTCCTCGTGCGTCCCGACTTCCGCGACCCGTCCGCCGTCGAGGACCACCACCCGGTCGGCTCGCGCCGCGGTGCTCAACCGGTGCGCCACGACGACGGTGGTGCGCCGCCGGGACAGGTTCTCGGTCGCGAGCCGGACGCGGTCCTCGGTGGCCAGGTCCAGTGACGCCGTGGCCTCGTCCAGCAGCAGGATGTCGGGGTCCACCAGTTCGGCGCGGGCGAGTGCCAGCAGCTGGCGTTGTCCGGCCGACAGGTTGCGCCCGTGCTCCCCGATCGGCTGCAGGTATCCGAGGGCGAGCCCGGACACCATCTCGTGCGCCCCGACCGCTCGGCTGGCGGCCTCGACCTGCGCGTCCGACGCGTCGGGGCGCCCGTAGGCGACGGCGTCGCGGACGGTGGCGCCGAACAGATGCGGCTCCTGCGGAACCACACCGAGTCGCTGCCGGAACGACGCGAGGTCGAGCGACCGGGTGTCGATGCCGTCCACCCGCACCGCGCCCTCCGTCGGGTCGTAGAACCGGGCGAGCAGCTTGAGCACCGTCGACTTGCCCGCGCCGGTCTGACCTACGAGGGCGACGGTCTCGCCCGGTTCGATGCGAAGCGCTACCCCTCGCAGGGCCTCTCCCTTGCCGGACTCGTACGCGAAGTGGACGTCGTCGAACACGATTCCGCCCTGGATGCGGTCGAGGACGATCGGATCGTCCGTCTGCGGGGTGGTGGTCGGTGTCCTCATCAGCCCCCGCAGTCGGCCCAGCCCGATCACCGCCTGCTGATACCCGTCGAACACCTGCGAAAGCTGTTGCACGGGAGCGAAGAACAGTTCGACGTAGAGCACGAAGGCAATCAGGGTGCCGACGGTGAGTGACCCTGCATGGATCCGCGCCGTACCGGCCGCGAGCACCAGCCCGGTCGCCACCACCGACAGGAACTCGACGAACGGAAAGTACAGGGCCATGTACCGCTGGGCCCGTAGCCGCGACTCCCGGAAGTCCCAGGCCCGCCGGGCGAACTGGACCGCGTTGTAGTCTTCGCGCCGAAATGCCTGCGTGACGCGGATATTCGTCACATTCTCCTGCAGATAGGCGTTGACGATCCCGACGCGATCACGGGCCTCCGCGTAGGCGGGCACGGACTTTCGGCGGAACACCACGGTGGCCGCGACGAGGATGGGCACCACGAGGACCAGCACGAGGGCAAGTTCCGCATCGATCACCAGGAGTGCCACGAGAACACCGGAGATCGTCAGCGCGCTGACCACCGCCGTGGCCAGACCCGTCTGCAGGAAGTTGGACAGACTGTCGACATCGGTGGTCATGCGTGTCATGATCCGGCCGGCCAGTTCTCGTTCGTAGTACTGCAGACCGAGCCGCTGTAGTTGCGCGAACGTCTTGACCCGCAACGTGTACAGCAGCCGTTCGCCCGTCCGCCCGGTGACCCGCGCCTGGGCGATGTTGACGGCCCAGTCCAGCAGCACCACCAGAATGGTCGCGGCCGCCGCGAGCAGCAGCAGGTCGCGGGCGCCTTGCAGCACTCCCCGATCCACCCCGGTACGGACGAGGACCGGCACCGCGATCTGCGCGACGGCGTCGAGCCCGACGAGCGCCAAGCCCGCGCCCAGCGGCAGGAGAAGCGGCCGCAGCAGCGAGCCGAGCCCGAACGCCGGGTCGGCGGCCCTGGCCTCGTCCGCGGCGACGTCCGGGTCGCCTGTGAGTGGCGGCAGGTCGTCGAGCCGAGCCATGACTTCGGGGCTGGGCGGCGCCGACGAGAGGATTCCGCCCGACGCGCCTCCGCGCGACGGTCCACTGGCGCCCGCGGCCGCGGTCGCGAAAGCCGCTGCGGCTCTGGCGTCGAACATCCCGGATGCCTCGTCGCCGTCCTCCCGGCGCCACAGTTCGGCGGTGACACCGTCGACGTCCGGCGGGTCGGGTGACGGGTCCGGAGCGGTCACGTCGTCCGCGCTCGACAGCAGCGCGCGGAACAGCGGGCACCGCTCGTCGAGTTCGGCGCTCGTGCCCACATCGACGATGCGACCGTCCGCCAGGACCGCGATGCGGTCCGCCAACGCGAGCGTCGACCGGCGATGCGCAATGATCAGGGTGGTCCGTTCGCTGGTCGCGACGCACAGTTCGTGGTGGATGGCGGCCTCGACACGGGCGTCGACCGCCGATGTCGCGTCGTCGAGCACCAGGATCCGCGGATCGGTCACCAATGCTCGGGCGAGGGCGATCCGCTGCCGCTGACCACCCGACAACGTCACCCCCTGCTCCCCCACGACGGTGTCGAGCCCGTCCGGAAGCGCGTCGACGAATTCCTCCGCCTGCACCACTCGGAGCGCCTCACGCACCAGTGTCTCGTCGGCATCCGGCCGGCCGTAGGACACGTTGGCGCGGATTGTCTCGGACATCAGGTAGCTGTCTTCGAAGACGACGCCGAGCGCGGAGCGCAGCGATTCGAGCGACAGCCGGCGGGTGTCGATCCCCCCGACGGTGACCGCACCCGCGTCGGCGTCGTACAACCGCGGAACGAGCATGGCCAGAGTCGACTTTCCCGACCCGGCGGCACCGACGACCGCCACCGTCTCCCCCGGTGCGATCCGCAGCGACAGTCCGTCGAGTAGGCGGTTCGACGGATCGTATCCGAAGGCCACGTCGTCGAACACGACCTCGAGCGGCCCATCTGGCAGGTCCACGGCGCCGGGTGGGGTCGTGACTGCCGGGGCGTTGTCGATCACCTCGCGGACGCGCTCGACGCTCGCCCGGCCCTGTTGGCTCACGGTCAGCAGCGTCGCGAGCTGTCGCACGGGCGAGGCGAACGACGCCAGGTACGTGGTGAAGGCGACGAACGTGCCGAGCGACAGCGTGCCGTGCAGCGCGAGCCATCCTCCGAGCGCCAGGACCAGTGCCTGCCCGAGCATCGGGACCGCCTGCAGTGCAGGGTTGTACCGGCTGGTCAGGCGTGCGACGCGCAGCCGGGATCGGAACAGGTCGCCGGCCCGCTTCTCGAGGTCTTCGAGTTCGCGGCCTTCCTGGCCGAATCCCTTGACGACGCGCACCCCGGTGACGGCGGCTTCGACTCCCCCGGCCACGATCGCTGCCTGTTCCTGGGCGTGCCAGTTGGCGGGAAACAGGTCGACGCGACTACGCATGGAGATGAACCACAGCGCAGGCAGGACGGCGAGAGCGACCAGGGTGAGGATCGGCGACAGCACGGCCATCACGGCCAGGGAGATCGCGAACATCAGCAGGTTCCCTGCCATGTGCGGCAGTAACTGCAGGAGCATCTGGATCAGCGTGATGTCCGAGATCGACCGGCTGACCACCTGCCCTGTCTGCAGTCCGTCCTGCTTGACGCCGTCCAGCCGCAGCAGGGATCGGAAGGCGTCGCCCCGCAGGTCGTACTGCACCCCGAGGGACAGCTGCCCGGACCGGTACCGTCGCGTGTAGGCGGCGGCGAAACGGAGCGATGCGAGGGCGATGAGCACCGCGATCCACGGCGCCAGTGCATGATTCGTGTCTACCGCGGCATTGTCGATCACGTGCCGGACGGCCAGCGGAATGGTGGCGGTGGCGGCGGGCGCCACCGCCGCCGCCCCGTACGCGAGAACGAGATTGCGCCGCTGACGCAGACAGTATCCGAACAGGTACCGCAGCCAGCCGGCGTTCTCCCCCGGAGCTCCCGTCGTCACTGCGCAGACACCAGCGTGGAATCCTTCTCGACCGCAAATTGATTGGCGGGCCGCGGCAAACCGTAGTGCCCGCGCAGCGTGGTCTCGGTGTAGTCGGTGCGGAAGAGTCCGCGTTCCTGCAGAATCGGGACCACGGAGTCGACGAACTTCTCCAACCCGGACGGGAGGACCGCGGGCATGATGTTGAAACCGTCGGCGGCGCCGTTCCGGAACCAGTACTCGATCGTGTCGGCCACCTGCAGCGGGGTGCCCGCGAACGTGCGGTGACCGCGACCACCACCGAGTCGCCCGATCAGCTGCCGGACCGTGAGCTTTTCGCGGCGGGCGAGGTCCACGATCAGCGTGTACCGGCTCTTCGCGCCCTCGATCTCGTCCTCGGACGGCAAGTCCTCGGGAAGTTGCTCGTCGAGCGGGAGTTGCTCCGGTTCGAGATTGAACCGCTGCGCCAGCTGCTTGCGGGCGTATTCCGGCGAGATCAACCTTTCCAATTCGGCCTCGAGTTCGCGGGCCTCCTCTTCGGTGTCCCCGATGACCGGCACGATGCCGGGCAGGATCAGCACCTGCTCGGGGTCCCGGCCCAGTTTCGCGACACGGTCCTTGACGTCCGCGTAGAACGCCTTCCCCTCGTCCAGGGTGGGCTGGGCGGTGAAGATGGCCTCCGAGTACCGGGCGGCGAAATCCTTTCCGTCCTCGGACGATCCCGCCTGCACGAGCAGCGGGTATCCCTGCGGCGACCGCGGCACGTTGAGTGGTCCCCGCACCTTGAAGAACCGGCCCTCGTGTTCGATGACGTGCACCTTGGCGGAGTCGGCATGGATCGCGACCTCCTTGTCCGCGACGATGGCGTCGTCCTCCCAGCTGTCCCACAGCTTGGTGGACACCTCCACGAACTCCGCGGCCCGCTCGTACCGGCTCCGGTGTGCGGGAGTGTCGTCGAGCCCGAAGTTCTGCGCCGCATCGGCGCCGGCCGTGGTGACGATGTTCCAGCCTGCGCGTCCGCCGCTGACGAAGTCGAGGGACGCGAACCGCCGCGCCAGGTTGTACGGCTCGTTGTAGCTGGTCGACGCGGTCGCGATCAGGCCGATCTTCTCGGTGGCCGCGGAGATCGCCGTGAGGATGATCGTCGGCTCCAGCTTGCCGCTCGGCCTGCGTTCCGGATTGCTGAACAGCACCGGGCTGTCGGCGAGGAACACCGAGTCGAACTTTCCGCGTTCGGCGGTCTGCGCCAACGAGATGTAATGCTTGATATCGAGATTGGCGTTCGCATCGCTCTCGGGCAGGCGCCAGGCGGCCTCGTGGTGGCCGATCGCCATCAGGAATGCGTTGAGATGGAGCCGGCGCTGTGGGGACGAACTCATGGTGTAACTCCCTTACTGTGCCGCTACCTCGACGCCGAGGGCGCCGAGCAGCGTGTTGCGAAACTCGTGGAACTTGCTGTCGCCGAGCGCTCTCGGCTTCGGGATGTCGATGATCTCGTCGACGACGATCTGCCCGCGGTCGAGAACGAGCACCCGGTCGGCGAGCGCGATCGCTTCGTCGACATCGTGGGTGACGAGCAGGACGGTCGGGCGGTGGCGACGGATCAACTCCTGCAAGAGGGCGTGCATCTTGATCCGGGTCAGCGCGTCGAGGGCCCCGAAGGGCTCGTCGGCCAGGAACAGTTCGGGCTCGCGGACCAGCGCTCGCGCCAGCGCCACGCGCTGTTGTTCACCGCCGGACAATTCGCTGGGCCACGCCTTCTCCCGACCGGCGAGGCCCACCTCCGCGAGGGCCGCCGCACCCTTACTCGTGCCGGTGCGGCCCAGTCCGAGCGTCACGTTGTCCAGCACCCTCAGCCACGGCAGCAACCGTGAGTCCTGGAACGCCACCGACACCTCCTCGGGCACGGTGAGGGTTCCGCCGCGGCCCTCGACGTCGTAGTCGAGGCCGGCGAGCGCCCGGAGCAGCGTGCTCTTGCCGGACCCACTCTTGCCGAGCAGGGCCACGAACTGGCCTTCGGGAATGTCCAGGTCCAGGCGGTCGAGGACGGTCTTGTCGCCGAATCCGCGGACGAGGGACCGCACCTGCACGGCGGCGGGTTCTAGCCGGCGAGCGTCTTGCGCCATGACAGCGACCGCCTTTCGACGTAGCGGAGGACGGAGTCGGACAGGAGACCGAAGATGCCGTAGACCGCGAGCCCCACGAGAATCACGTCGGACTGTCCGTAGTTCTGCGCGTTGTACATCATCTTCCCCAGACCGGTCACCGCGTTGATTCCCTCGACGACGATGAGGGTGAGCCAGGCACCGGTCACCGAGAGGCGCAGTCCCAGAAAGAATCCCGGCATCGCACCCGGCAATACGACCTTGCGGATGAACGTGGCCCGGGACAACCCGAGGACCTCGGCGAGTTCGACGTAGCGGTTGTCGATCGACGTCAACGAGTTGTGCGTCTGGATGTACATGTGGACGACGACACCGAGCGCGATGATCACGATCTTGAACGTCTCGCCGATGCCGAGCCAGAGGATCAGCAGCGGGATCAGGCCGAGCGTCGGGATGGCACGTTTGAGCTGGATCGGCCCGTCGATCAGCGCGTCACCGGACCGCGTCAGACCGGCGACGACGGCCAGGGCCGTACCGATCACCACGCCGAACGCGAAACCGATGGCGGCACGGCTCAACGACGCGAGGACGTGTTCCTGCAGGATGCCCGTGGAGATCAGGTCGACGGCCGTGGTGACCACGGTCCAGGGCGCCGACAGCTTTCGTGCGTCGATGAAGCCGGTCAGGCTTCCCACCGCCCACACCGCGAGGAGGAGCAGGACACCGGCAAGCCGGGCGAACGGGAACGCCTTACGCAACCCGAGCCGGCGGATCTGCCGATCGGCGGCGCCGGGCCCGGGCCTCTCGACACCGGGGGCGACAGTACGTGCCAGTACGGCTGCGGGCGCGGAGAGAGTACTGGTCATTTCTGCACACCGCCCCGGTACTCGGCCGGAACGGCGTCAGCGGCGACCGTTTCGAATCGGCGGTCGAACAACTCGTTGGCATCGAACTCGCTGAAATAGCCTGCATCGGAGAGCAGTTGGACGGTGTCCTGCGTCCACTCGACGGCCGCGTCCCAGTTGGCCGGGTAGACCGGGCGCTGCCCGACGGAGGCGACGATGCGCTTCCCGTCCTCGGCCGATACCTGTTCACTCTCCACGTAGTACTTCTGGATCCAGGCGTCCTGGTTCTCCCACGCCCAGATCTCCCCGCGCGCCCAGAACGGAATGAACGCCTTGATCGCCGCGGCCTTGGCCGGGTCCTGGAGGACCTCCACCGGCGCCCAGAGCACCGTGAGCGCATCCACGGCGTTCGTCGCCAACGCCTTCGCTCCGTCCGGCCCGTACTGGTTCAGGTACTTCGTCACCGTCGGCTCCGACAGCGGCGCGACGTCCACCTGCTTCGACTGCAGTGCGGTGAGGAACTGCGGGCTGGGGAGCTCGACGAGTTGGACGTCCTCCGTGGTCAGACCCTGCGCCTTCAGCGTTCGCAGGATCACCACGCCCTGGGCCTGCCCGGGTGAGAACGCGATCTTCTTGCCCCGCAGGTCCGGCAGTTCCGTGATGTCCGAGCCGGGAGCGGTGGCCAGCAGGTACTGCGGCTGCTCCTTCTCCCGGACCGCGACGATCTTCGCGTCGAGCCCGGTGGCGTGCGCCTGGATCGGCGGGATCGCGGCGTTGGTGGCCAGATCGACCGCGTTGCCCCGGAAGGCCTGGATCACGTCGGGACCGGCACTGACGTCCGGCCAGTCCGACACGGTGAACGGGAGGTCCGCGAGCTGGTCGGTCGCCTCGAGCTGAAGCCGGGTGGTCTTGATCGACACGCTGAGCGAGGTTCCGTCCGGAACCTGATCGGGCACAGCATCATCGAGAGACAGCCCGCCGGAGGAACCGGACGAGCAGGACGCGAGCCCGAGCGCCACGACGCCGGCGAAGGCGGCGCGGGTGAGGCGCCGATACCCGGCGGAAGACACGAGTGAACTGGACATGATTGATCCTTCGAAGGATGTGATCTCCGGTCGGGCACACCGGACACGGTCGGTCGGGTGCCGCAGAGGAGCGAGAAAGGAAGAACGGAACGGTGTTTCGAGCGTCCGCCGGGGTCAGCGCGGAGACGTCAGATGCGACCCGGTCGCGTGCGGCGACAACAGGACTCGGAGCGACACGAGAAAGTACGCACGCTGTCCGCCATGGTGGTGTTCACACCAATATCCTTGCGATCCAGTGCAATCGACGTCAACATTGCTTCCCACCGAATTAACTCCGGCTCTGTGATACATGTCACGATATGCCGGCCAGCGGCCGCACGAAGCTGGTGAGAGGTGCCCGGTAGAGCTCCGCGAGGATCACCGAGCCGGCGGATACCGGCAATGCCCTCCCGGGAAAACTGGTGGACAGCACCGACAGAGAGGGGTCGTCACACGTCGCCGACGACTCCCCGACTGCCCGCCGAACCGTGTCGAGGGTCCCCGGAATCCGGCTCACGCCTTGGTCGCAGACGATCAGAACCTCGGGATTGAACAGATCGAGCAGACGCGCCGCCACCACCCCCACGCCGTGCGCCCGTTCCTCGAACAGTGCCAGGGCCGCCGGCTGCCGACGTCGCCCCGCGTCGAGAAGGTCGCCGAAGACCGGCCGCTCGATGATGCCGAGCTGCATCGCCCTGCGCACCAGCACCCGATCCGACAGGGTGGCCTGCACGCATCCGGTACGCCCGCAGGTGCACTCCTCGACACTGTTCTCGACGGGCACGTGCGCCACCGCGCCTGCCGCCGCGCGAGGACCGTGGTGGACCACGCCTCCGGTCGCGAACGCAGCGTCCACCACGTTCCCGACGAAGAGCTGCACGACGCTGTCCCGCGCCCTCGGCTCCCCGAACAACACCTCGGCGTCGATGAGGGCGCGCGCGTGCGAATCCATCCGAACGTCGAGCCCCGTGCGGTGCTCGAGATCCGCCCGGACCGGGTACCCGTTCCACCCCGGGATCGGATGCTCACGCACCACACCGGATTCGGAGTCGATCCAGCCGCCGGCCGCGAAACCGACGCCGATCGGGACGGACACGTCACCGTGCCCTGCGGCCAGCGCCTCGAGGGTCGTCACGGCGTTCCGCAGGATCTCGGCCGGTCCCAGCCCGAAGTGCGGATCGCGGGATCGCGCCAGCACCCGCCCGCGGAGGTCGAGCAATGCAGTGGTCACGTGGGTGATCGCCAGATGGATTCCGTAGACGACGTAACGGGTGTCGTCGAGGTCCACCGGCACATGTGGCCGTCCCAACCCGGTGGGGCCCGCGATCTCCGGCAGTTCCCGCAGTAGGCCGCGTTCGACGAGCTGTGCACTGGCGGTGGTCACCGTCGCGGGTGAGAGCCCGGTGACCCGGGCGATCGTGCTGCGCGCGATCGGCCCGCGGTCGAGGACGGTACGCAGCACCGTGCCCGCGCTGGCGCCGGAACGACCGGCACCACGCCGGGTGTCGGGCTGGGTTCGCGCCATCGTTCCCACCTTCCCCGCGCGCCGTGATTTGCTTGATCTCGAACGCTATCGAAGGGGAACGTGCACTTCAACGGACCAGATACCCGTGAATTTAACTCCCGTGAGTACTTGTCAGCGCCGGGCGGTCAATGAGTACTCACAGGACCCTAGCCACCGAGATTGACCTCGATGCAATAGGTGCGCTCGGGTTCGGAGAACGCGATGGGGAATGCGTTGTCGAACTCGTTGCAGAGGGTCTCGTCGTTCTGGCCGTCCGCGCGTCTGACGACCTTGACGGTCTGCATGTCGGTGCAGTCGGACGGCACGATCCGGCCGTCGTCCTCGAGCAGGTAGCAGGACCCCTCGATCATGTTCGGAACGAGGCAGAGCGTGGTCTGCACGTCGTCACCCTCGCTCACGAGGGTGTAGGAGAAGTAGTCCTCCGCGCACTGGACGTCGCCGTCGTTCTTCTGCGCCACCTCGTACGTGGCCTCGCTGTCGGAGCAGTCCCGCTTCTCGTGTGAGGTGTCGGCCGCGGTCGTCGACGCGGACTCGAAGAAGAGGCAGTCGCCGACGTCGAGAGCGTTCTTGTCGGCGCTCTTGACGGCGAACACAGCGAACGCGGCGATGGCGGCGAGGATCACGACGGCGACGACGCCGAGGGTGATGAACAGCCCCTTCCGCGATTTCTTCGGCGGCGGCGGATACTGGCCGGGCGGGTACTGGCCAGGCTGCTGCCCGTACTGGCCGGGCGGATACTGGCCGGGTTGCTGGGCGTATTGCCCCTGCGGGTACGGCTGCTGCGGGTACTGGCCCTGCTGGTACGGCTGCTGCGGCCCACCCTGCGGGTACGGTTGCTGCGGGTTGTTCGGCGGTTCGCCGGGGACGTTCGGATCGCGACGGTGGGGGTCGTCGGGGGGCTGGGTCATCGCGAGCCTCGTCTCTGGGTCGATCCATCCGGCTGCCCCTCAATTTAGGCCCCGACCGCCGCGGATGTGCAGGTATCGGGCCGCGTCGAAGGCCGCGACGTGGCGCGGTGTCGCTCAGATCAGGACAATGGACAGGCTGGCTACATCCGGCACCGCATTTTCGAGGAGGCTTCCGTGACCGACGGACCGTTGATCGTCCAATCCGACAAGACCCTGCTGTTGGAGGTCGATCACGAACGCGCGAACGACGCCCGCCAGGCGATCGCGCCGTTCGCGGAACTCGAGCGCGCGCCCGAACACGTCCACACCTACCGCATCACCCCGCTGGCCCTGTGGAACGCACGCGCCGCCGGACACGACGCCGAGCAGGTGGTCGATGCGCTGGTCAACTTCTCCCGGTACGCGGTGCCCCAGCCGCTGCTGGTCGACATCGTCGACACGATGGCCCGGTACGGGCGCCTCCAACTGGTGAAGAACCCGGCCCACGGTCTGACGCTGGTCAGCCTGGACCGCGCGGTCCTCACCGAGGTGACCCGGCACAAGAAGATCGCCCCGATGCTCGGTGCCCGCGTCGACGACGACACGGTCGTGGTCCACCCGAGCGAGCGCGGCCGCCTCAAGCAGTTGCTCCTCAAGGTCGGCTGGCCGGCGGAGGACCTCGCCGGGTACGTGGACGGCGAGGCGCACGCCATCGACCTGGACTTCGACGGCACGTCCCCCGGGTCCGCGGACGGCCAGTGGCACCTGCGCGACTACCAGGAGATGGCCGCCGACTCGTTCTGGGCGGGTGGGTCCGGCGTCGTCGTCCTGCCCTGTGGTGCGGGTAAGACGATGGTCGGTGCGGCGGCGATGGCCAAGGCGAAGGCGACCACGTTGATCCTGGTGACGAACACCGTCGCGGGACGGCAGTGGAAGCGTGAGCTGATCGCGCGCACATCGCTCACCGAGGAGGAGATCGGCGAGTACTCGGGCGAGCGCAAGGAGATCCGCCCGGTCACGATCGCCACGTACCAGGTGATCACCCGGCGCACCAAGGGCGAATACAAGCATCTCGAACTCTTCGATTCCCGCGACTGGGGTCTCGTGATCTACGACGAGGTGCACCTCCTGCCCGCCCCGGTGTTCCGCATGACCGCCGACCTGCAGTCCCGTCGACGCCTCGGCCTCACCGCCACGCTGGTGCGCGAGGACGGCCGCGAGGGCGACGTGTTCTCGCTGATCGGCCCCAAGCGGTACGACGCGCCGTGGAAGGACATCGAGGCGCAGGGGTGGATCGCTCCCGCCGACTGCGTGGAGGTGCGGGTGACGCTGACGGACGCCGAACGGATGTCCTACGCCGTCGCCGAGCCCGACGAGCGGTACAAGCTGTGTTCCACCGCGCACACCAAGATCGCGGTGGTGAAGTCGATCCTGGAGCGGCACACCGACGCACCGACGTTGATCATCGGCGCGTACCTCGACCAGCTCGACGAACTGGGTGAGGCGTTGAACGCCCCGGTCATCAAGGGGTCGACCAAGAACAAGGAGCGCGAGGAACTGTTCGACCGGTTCCGGGCGGGCGAGATCCAGACGCTGGTCGTCAGCAAGGTCGCGAACTTCTCGATCGACTTGCCGGAAGCATCTGTCGCCGTCCAGGTTTCGGGCACGTTCGGCTCACGCCAGGAGGAGGCCCAGCGGCTGGGCCGCCTGCTGCGACCGAAGCACGACGGCGGCCAGGCGCACTTCTACTCGGTGGTGGCGCGCGACACGCTCGACGCCGAGTACGCCGCCCACCGGCAGCGCTTCCTCGCCGAGCAGGGGTACGCGTACCGGATCACCGACGCCGACGACCTACTGGGCCCGGCCATCGGGTAACCGCCGTCCCCCGGACCGGGGGATCTAAGCTGGGGCCGTGCGACATTTCGAGTTCACCGTCGACCGGCCCTACGCGAAGTCTGTCAACCAGACGTTCGCCGACATGCGACGCCTGCAGGTGTCGGCGATCGTGGTGGCGCTGCTGTTCGCGGCCGCCGCTGTCGGTCTGATCCTGCTCGCCCACCCCTGGTCGATCATCCTCGGTGTCGTCGTGGCGATCGCCGCACTGACGTCCGTGTGGGTGGCGTTCTGGGTGCCGAAGAAGGTCGGCAGCATCGAGGAGCTGTACGCGAAGAGCCCCCTGGTGCCTGCCGTCGTCTCGGAGGTCCATCCCCGTGCGGTCACTCTGCTGTCGCTGATCGACGTCGCGAAGCCCTCCGCGGGCCGGACGTCGTACGCGCTCGTCACCCGCAACGTCCCGATCCGTTCCGGTCAGAAGCAGAGGGTGGGCGACAGGGTGCCGTCCGTCGCACTGCTGAACGACCGCAGCACCCACAGCGACGCCGCCACGTGGGAGATGGTCAGCCCGATGCCGATCGCGTGGGGCACCCGCGACGCGGCCGTGCGTTCCCGCGCGGAGGACGCCATCGATCAGGCCGAGTGGGACTTCCTGCAGAGTCGGATCGCCGAGTCGGAGCACATCCGGACCAGCCCCGACCAGCGAGTCGCGGTGTCCGAGCACGACCTTCCGGAGGGCCTGCGCTGATCGGCCGCTAGGGTGTGTCTCCCAATGATTTGTGGTGTTGTGCTGCAGACTCTTCGGTGTGGCAGACGTTGTTGATCGGTTTGAGGTGTTGACGGACAAGCAGTGGGAGTTGCTCGCGCTGCTGTTGCCCAGTTCCGACGGGCTCCGGGGGCGGAAGTTCCGGAACAATCGTGTGGTGGTCGAGGGGATGCTGTATCGACTGCGGACCGGGTTGCCCTGGCGAGATCTCCCGTCGCATTTCGGGCCGTGGAAGACGGTGTGGAAGCGACATCGCCGCTACGCCGGAGACGGAACCTGGGATCGGGTGCTGACGGCTCTGGTCGCGATGGCCGACGCCGGCGGGAACCTGGACTGGGCGGTCTCGGTCGATTCCACAGTGGTCCGGGTCCATCAGCACGGTGCGAACGCCGCCCGCCACACAGGGGGATCTACCGAATTACACGAACCTGCGTGACGAGCCTGCCGATCACGGCATCGGCCGGTCGAGGGGCGGGTTGACCAGCAAGGCGCACCTGGCGTGCGACGGTCACGGGCGCCCGCTGTCGGTGCTGGTCGGCCCAGGCCAAGCCGGTGACAGTCCGATGTTCGCCCACGTGCTGGAGGGCATCTGCGTCCCGCGGCTCGCCGGCGGAGCGCACCGCACGCGCCCCGACGAGGTCCGGGCCGACAAGGCGTACTCATCACGGGCAAACCGGGAACTGCTGCGCAGCAGAGGCATCAAGGCGGTAATCCCCGAGAAGACCGATCAGGCAGCGAACCGGGTGAACAAGGGCCGCGCGGGCGGGCGGCCACCGAACTTCGACCCGGAGTCCTACAAGGGGCGCAACGTGGTCGAACGGGCCTTCAACAAGGCGAAACAGTGGCGTGCGGTGGCCACCCGCTACGACAAACTCGCCCTCACCTACCGCGCCGGATTCCTGCTCGCCGGCATCGTCGAGTGGCTCAAGTTATTGGGAGACATGTCCTAGGGCCAGCCTTCGGCCGGTTGCCGCGGGTCGGCGGCGAGCAGGGCGGCCACCCACGAATCACGCCGGACGCCGCGCTGCACGAGTCCGGCGCGCTGGACGCCCTCGAACCGGAAGCCGACCCGGCGGGCGACCGCCGCCGAGTCTAGGTTGCCGACGAACGCGCGCCATTCGATGCGTTCGAGCCCCATGCCGTCCGGCCGAAACGCGAAATCGCACACCAGGTTCACCGCCGTCGTCATGAGGCCCCGCGACCGTGCGGCCGGCGACAGCCAGTATCCGATCTCCGCAGCCGTCACGTCCCGCGCCATCAGGCCGATCATCCCCAGCACGGGACCGTCCTCGCGTTCCCGCAGCGCCCAGGTGGGACTGCGATCCGCCCACCCGGACGGCACCGTCTGCCGCACGAACTGCTCGGCGTCCGAGCGGGCATACGGGGCGGGCATCGTCGTCCACTCGGCTATCGACGGTTCGCTGCACGCCGCGCAGATCGCGTCGACGTCGGTGACGACCGGCGGGCTCAGCCAAACGTTGTCGGCGGCGAGGGTGACGACGAACATGCCCGCCACTCTATGCCCGGCGAACCACCCTGCCCGTCGGCACGCTGTCAGCGCAGCGCGGGCAGGACCTCCTTCTCGAACAGTTCGATGCCCGAGGTGTCGTAGGCGGCTTCGGGGAAGTAGAAGATGCCGTAGGACAGGCCCAGTTCCTTCAGCGCCGACAGTTTCTCGACGATCTGCTCCGGTGTTCCCACACCGGGCATACCGCGGAAGGCTCCCAGCGCACCTTCGGCTGCCTCGGCGCCGACGTGGGGGGTGAGCCGGTCCTTCAGGGTGAGCAACCGCTGCTCGACCTCCGCCTCGGTGGTGCCGATCGCGACGTTGTAGTTCGCCGAGCGGGTGATGGCGTCGAAGTCGGTGCCGACGGTGTCGCAGTGTTTCCGCAGGATTTCGGATTTCTGCGCGAAGCCCTCGGGCGTGCCGTCGAAGTTGGTGTACTGCGCGTACTTTGCCGCGATCTTCAACGTCACCTTCTCGCCGCCGCCGGCGATCCACAGCGGAATGCCGCCTTCCTGCAACGGAAGTGGGCGGACGATGGCTCCGTCGACCTGGTAGTGCTTGCCTTCGAGGGTTGCGACGCCGTTGGTCCAGGCCTGCCGCATGATCTGCACGCCCTCGTCGAGACGGCCGAGACGTACACCGGCAGAGGGGAACCCGTACCCGTACGCCTGCCACTCGTGCTCGTACCAGCCGCCGCCGATACCCATCTCGACGCGTCCCCCCGAGATGAGGTCGGTGGTGGCGGCGACCTTCGCGAGGTAGGCCGGGTTGCGGTAGCTCATCGCCGTGCACATCTGACCGAGACGCACCCGCGACGTGACCGCCGCGAACGCGGACATGAGGGTCCACGCCTCGTGCGTGGCCTCCTCCGTCGGTGCCGGGACGGTATGGAAGTGGTCGTAGACCCACAGTGAATCCCAGGACGAACCCTGATCGGCGCGCAACGCGAAGTCGCGCATCACCGACCACTGATCCGAGGGATCGATTCCGACGAGATCCAGACGCCAACCTTGAGGAACGAACAATCCGAAGCGCATGAAACGAATGTACCTATGCTTCCTGTTTTTCGAGCGGTGAGGAATCGGGCTCCGACGCGGGCGGCGGTGGCCACGGGGAATAGACAGGGATGAACCGGAACAGGAGTCCGGCGCCGACCAGCGCCGCTCCCCCGATCGCGGCGACGGCAGCCCCGAGCGGGACCACCGCGGCGAGCGCGCCGACCCCGAAGGGCCCGGCGAACATGCCGGTGTCGTGGGTGAGCCGCCAGGCGGCGAGGAATTCGGCGCGCGTCGCCGGTGGGGCGATGTCGGCGCCGAGCGTCATGATGACGCCGTTGCCGAGGCCGTTGCCGATTCCCATCACGACGGCGACGGCCCCGATCGACACAAGGTCGTGCGAGAGCGGCAGCACCAGGTACGACACCCCGATCACCAGCAGCGACGGCACCGCGATGAACCGGCGGCCGTATCGGTCCATGAAGTGTCCGGCCGGATACGAGCACAGCAGATCGACGGCCGCTCCGACTCCGAAGACGAGGCTGACCTGGGCGGCATCTAGTCCGAGATGGGCAGCCCACAGCGGCAGCACCGCTTCCCGCGAGGCGCGGGCCGCACCCATCAGGAGCGATCCGGCGCCGAGGGTGGCCAGCAACTTCCGGTGCCGGCGCAGAATCGACGGCAGCGTTGCGTGTGTGCCGGCGGTGCCTGCGTGGCGCCTCGGCGGGTCGGGGACCCTCGACATCAGCCACCCGGACAGCACGACGCCGACGAACTGCACCATGAACCCGCCGCGGGCGCCGACCACCAGGATCACGGCGGCTCCGAGGAGCGGTCCCACGAAGAAGCCGAGCCGCCACATCGCCGCGAACGACGACATCGCCCGAGCGCGCAGCCCGATCGGCACGGCGTCGGCCAGGTAGCTCTGGCGGGCCAGCCCCCACACGGCGTTGGCGAGCCCGGTCAGCAGTGCGCCCACACCGAGCATCCAGGGTGTCTGCGCGAGCAGACAGACCAGCACTCCGGCGGCGCCGACGGTACTGCCGCCGATGATGGACCGCCGCTCCCCGAATTTGGCGACGATCCGGCCCGCGGGCAGGTCGCCCAGGACGGCGCCGAGCCCGACGACCGCGACGATCAGCCCGGACACGGCGACGGACGCACCCAGTTCGCGGGCCGTCAGTGCCATGACCGGGGCGGCGGCCCCCTGGCCGATGCCGAAGATCGCGGCGGGGACGAAGACGGTGGTGACGAGAGGTTTCAGACCGGTCTCGCCGCTCATGCGCTCGCTTCGTCGACCGCGCCCGCGAACCGGTTGCCGATGTCCGTGAGACCGTAGTGACCGCGCAGGGTGGTCGCCGTGTACTCCGTCCGGAACAGTCCGCGCTGCTGCAGGATCGGGACGACACGGTCGACGAAGTCGTCCAGTCCGCCGGGCAGGTAGGGCGGCATGATGTTGAAGCCGTCGGCCGCACCCTGCTCGAACCACGTCTGCAGCTCGTCGGCCACCTGTTCCGGGGTTCCGGCGAACGTGCGGTGCCCGCGTCCGCCGCCGAGCAGCCCGATCAGTTGCCGGACGGTGAGCGAACCGTCCGCGGCGAGATCCTTCACCAGCTGGTACCGGCTCTTGTTGCCCTGGATCTCGTCCAGCGGAGGAAGTGGCGGAAGCGGGGCGTCGAGGGAATGCTTCGTGAGGTCGACACCGAGCATCGTCGACAGCTGCCGCAGCGAGTACTCGGGCGAGATCAGGTCGGTGAACGACTGCTCGAGCGCCTTCGCCTCCTCCTCGGTGTCCGCGATGAACGGCACGATGCCGGGCAGCACCTTCAATTCGCCGGCATTCCGGCCGTGCTTGACGACACGCGCCTTGAGGTCGCGGTAGAACTCCTGACCCTGCTCCAGGGTGCGCTGGGCGGTGAACACGGCCTCGGCGTACCGCGCGGCGAACTCCTTGCCACTCTCGGACGATCCGGCCTGTACCAGCAGCGGCCTGCCCTGGGCGGACCTCGGCGAGTTCAGCGGCCCCTTGACCCGGAACCGCGGTCCGTCGTGGTCGATGGTGTGAACCTTGCCGGGGTCGGCGAACACGCCGGTCTCCTGGTCGAGGACCACCGCGCCGTCCTCCCAGCTGTCCCACAGGGCGAGCGTGACGTCGACGAATTCCTCTGCGCGCTCGTACCGTCCGCTGTGCGCGGGGATGCCGTCGACGCCGAAGTTCGCCGCCTCGTCCGCACCGGCCGAGGTCACGATGTTCCACCCCGCACGGCCGCCGCTGATGTGGTCGAGCGACGTGAACTTGCGCGCCAGGTTGTACGGGTCGGAGTAACTGGTGGAGGCAGTGGCGATCAGCCCCACGTGTTCGGTGGCGACGGCGATCGCCGACAGCAATGTGACGGGCTCGAAGATCGCCTGCGTGTTGTGCTTGATCCGCGGTCCGACGGCGAGACCGTCGGCGAAGAACACCGAATCTAGTTTGCCCCGCTCCGCGATCCGGCCGAGTTCCTGGAAGTGCGCGACGTCCAGTACGCGGTGCGCCTCGGTACGGGGATGGCGCCACGCCGCCTCGTGATGTCCCACACCCATGAGAAACGCGTTGAGGTGGAACTGGGAATCCTGTGACATGTGGTTTTCTTTTCCGGTAAGTGACTAGACCCGCCAGCGGGACAGCCTGCGTTCGATCAGTACGAGAACGGCGTTGAGCGTCAGCCCGAGAACCGAGATGGCGACGATGCCCGCATACATGTTGGGGATCTGGAAGTTGAACTGGGAGGCCGTGATCAGGTAGCCGAGGCCGGCCTTGGCCCCGACCATCTCGGCGGCGATCAGCACGAGGATCGACGACGCCGCGGCCATGCGGATTCCGGTGAAGATGGTGGGAACGGCGGCGGGCAGCACCACTTTCTGGAACAGGCGCACGGGCGACAGTCCCAGCGAGGACGCCGACTTGATCAGCAACGGGTCGACGGTGCGCACACCGGAGATCGTGTTCAGCAGGATCGGGAAGGTGCACGCGTAGATCACCAGGGCGATCTTGGACTCCTCACCGATGCCGAGGATCAGGATGAACACGGGGAGCAACGCCAGCGCCGCCGTGTTGCGGAACAGCTCCAGGATCGGGTTCAGGAAGTCCGACACCGGGCGGTACCAGGCGATCGCGATACCCAGCGGGATCGCGATCACGACGGCAACGAAGAAGCCGATCAGGGCGCGGGAGAGGCTGGCGGACACGTGCTGCCACAGCTCACCGCTCTGAACCAGGTCGAAGAACGCCTCGACCACCGTAGTGAACGGGGGAAGGAACACCTCGTCGACGAGCCCGACTCGGGGAGCGATCTCCCACAGCGCCAGGAACGCGACGATCGCAACGGACGGCTTGAGGATCCGCCAGGCGATCGGACCCAGTGCCGCACCGGCACGCTGGACGGCACCCGGCTCCGGCGGGGTGGAAGGAGGCGTCGGAGCCGAGGTCCCGGGTCGATCGATTGCGACGGGAGCTTCCGGTGACGCGAGTGCGCTAGACATGTGCTTCCTCCTTCTCGATTACCTGTGCACGCTCCACTTCGCCGTGCAGCAGCGTCCAGATGCGGTGGCGGTAGTGCCGGAACTGCTCGTTGGACCGGACGTCCTCGCCGCTGCGGTCGATGTCGATGTCCACGAACGTCTTCACCCGGCCGGGCCGCGACGTCAGGACGGCGACCCGCTGCCCGAGATAGATGGCCTCGTCGATGCCGTGCGTGATGAACAGGATGGTCTTGCCGGTGGCCTTCCAGATGCGCAGCAGTTCGTCCTGCAGCGACTCACGGGTCTGCGCGTCGAGCGCCGCGAACGGCTCGTCCATCAGCAGCACCTCGGGGTCGAACGCGAGGCTGCGGGCGATCGCGACGCGCTGCTTCATGCCACCCGACAGCTCGTGCGGGTACCGGTCGCCGAAGCCCTTCAGGCCGACGAGTTCGAGGTAGTGCTCGGCCAGTTCGCGCCGTTCCTTCTTGGGCAGTCCCTTGGCCTCGAGCCCGAATTCGATGTTGTGCCGGGCCGTGCGCCACGGCAGGAGTGCGTACTGCTGGAAGACGATTCCGCGATCGAGACCGGGCCCTGTCACCGGCTGACCGTCGAGCAGGATCCGGCCCGATGTGGGGGTGCTGAGTCCGCCGAGCAGGTCGAGCAGCGTGGACTTTCCGCAACCACTCGGCCCGACGAGGACGAGGAATTCGCCGTCCGCGAGATCGATGTCGATGTCCTCGATCGCGGTGAACTTGTCCTTCGACCCGCGCACGTCGAACTGTTTGGTGACGTGCTCGAGGCGGAGCTTGGGCGTCTGAACCCGATCGGGGTTCGAAGCGGTGGTGCTCATTTCTGTCCTTCCAGTACTTCTCCGTCGGGCCCGCTCTCGGGCTGGAACGTGCCGTTGGCGTACGGGTTGAATTCGTTGGTGTAGAGGTCGGTTGCGGTCAACTTGCCCTCGTCGAGCTCACCGTTGCGGACGAGCCAATCGATCCAGGTCTGCAACTCCTTCTCCTGGATCACGGCCCCGGCGACGGGAATGCCGGAGCTGCGCCAGTAGTCGATGGCCTCGTCGCTCTCGTTGCGGCCACGCCTGTCGATGATGCTCTTGAACCGTGCGACGACCTCCTCACGCGGAGTCACCTGGGTCCATCGGATGGCCCGGGCCGTGCCCTGCACGAAGTCCGCAACGGCGTCCTTGTTCTTCGCCAGGAAGTCGTCGCGCACGACGTAGGTTCCGTAACTGAAGGCGCCGAACAGATCCCGGTCCGTGAACAGCGGCCGGATACCCCCACGCTCCTGGGCTGTTTCGCGGTAGATGCCGTTGATGGCAGCCACATCGATCTGACCTTCGCGCAGGGCCGTTTCGTTGTTCACCGGCGGGACGACGGTCAGCTCCACCTGCTTGATCTCGTCCTGGGTCAACCCCTGCTGGGCCAGCCACTCCCGGACGAGGAACTCGTGGTGCGCACCGAGCGTGTTCATCCCGACCTTCTTGCCGATCAGGTCGCGCGCCGAGCGGATGGGGCTGCCGTCCAGCACGAAGTATCCGGTGTACTCGCCGGCATCCGCACCGTAGGAACTCAGCACCGACGTGATCGGTGCCCCCGCAGCATTGAGCTTGACGACGGCTCCGTTGAATGCCGAGCCGAACTCGATGTCACCGGTGGCCGCCGACTGGATGTCCTGCGGGCCGCTGGTGGTGTCGCCGACCCATTCGAGCTTGATCTTGTCGTAATACCCCAGGTCCTCGGCGAGTTCGTGGAATCCCACGTCCCCGGCCCACCCCTGGTAGCGCAGGACCGTCTTCCCGTCCTCGGTGGTGGCGGTATCCGACGTGCCGGCGCACCCCGCCACTCCCGAGGCCACCGTGAACAGTGCTGCGGTCGCCGCGAGGGCGCGCACGGCGCCGCGCCGGAACCGGGAGTGGGACATCGACGTCACTTTCTTCTCGTGGGGACCTGGGGTGGAGTTCACTTGGCGGCCAGCGCTTGTCCGTCGGGGCCGCTGTCGGCGGGGTACGTGCCGTTGGCATACGGGTTGTACTCGTTGGTGTAGACGTCGGCGGGCGTGAGCTTGCCGTCCTCGAGTTCGCCGTTGCGGACCAGCCAGTCGATCCAGGTCTGGATCTCCTTGTCGGTGATCACGCCACCGGGACCCGCCACACCCGGCGACTTCCAGTAGCCGACGAGATCGGTGGTCTCGTTGCGGCCGCGCTTGGTGATGATGTCCTTGAATTTCGCGATCACGTCGTCGCGGGGCGTGGTCTGGGTCCAGCGGATGGCGCGGGCCGTGCCCTGCACGAAGTCGGCGACGGCGTCCTTGTTCTTCGCGATGAAGTCGTTGCGGAACAGCAGCGAACCGTAGGTGAAGGACCCGAAGATGGATTCGTCGGTGAACAGCGGGCGGATACCGCCGCGTTCGACTGCCTTGTCGCGGAACACGCTTCCGAGCGTGCCGACGTCGATCTGACCCTGCCGCAGCGCCTGTTCGGTGTTCACCGGCGGCACGACGGTCAACTCGACCTGCTTGATCTCGTCGGGGGTCAGCCCTTCCCGCGCCAGCCACTCACGCACGAGGAACTCGTGGTGCGCACCGAGCGTGTTCATCCCGACCTTCTTGCCGATCAGGTCACGTGCCGACGTGATCGGGCTTCCGTCGAGCACGTAGTACCCGTTGAACGTCTCCTTGTCGGAGCCGTAGTAGCCGATGACGGACGTGATCGGCGAATCGGCCGCGGCCAGCTTCAGCACCGCACCGTTGAACGCGCCACCGAAGTCGGTCTGCCCCGTGGCGGCATTCTGGATGCTCTGCGGCCCACTGGTCGTGTCGCCGATCCAGTTCAGTTCGACCTTCTGGTAGTAGCCCAGGTCGGCCGCGAGTTCCGGGAACGAGACCTGTCCCGTGGTCCCCTCGTAGCGAAGTACGGTCTTCCCGTCGGCTGTCGTGGTCGTCTCGGAACTGGAGCACCCGACAGCAAGGCTGGTGAACGTGAGAAGGGCGGCCGCTGCGGCCAGAGTCCGCGCGAAACGTGGACGAATCATCGAAGGTCTTCCTAGTGTGTGATGCCCGCGGACGACGAAGCGGCGGGTCGTGCGAGCGCACTCCCGAACCCGCCCGGCGGGTCGCCGAACGGGTGAGCAGGACGTGCGGAAAGAAAAGGGGTGCGAAAAAGCCAGGTCAGCTACGACAGCCGAAACACTGGAACATGGCAGACTCCCTGGACGTGGTGTGGTCGCCACACCATACGTCCGGACCCACCACCAGGGTCAACGGTTACACACACGACGGATTTTATGTCTGGACCGCACGTAGGATATCGGCATGCCCACTGCGACGCTGGTCGACGAATTCGAGTCCCACCGGCCGCATCTGCTCTCCGTGGCGTATCGGCTGACGGGAAGTGTCAGCGATGCGGAGGACGCCGTGCAGGAGTCGTGGCTGCGACTCGACGACGCGAAGGCCGCGAACATCCGCGACCTCCGGCCGTGGCTCACGACGGTGGTCGGGCGGATCTGCCTCGACCGGTTGCGGTCGGCGGCGGTGCGGAGGGAACAGTATGTCGGCCAATGGCTTCCGGAACCCATCGTCACCGGACTGTCGCCGTCGGCCGAGCCGGACCCGCTGGAAGCGGTCGTCCGGGACGAGGACAACCGCCTCGCCGCGCTGATCGTGCTCGACACGCTCACCCCTGCGCAACGGGTCGCGTTCGTGCTGCACGACGGTTTCGGGGTCCCGTTCGACGAGGTGGCCGGGATTCTCGGCATCGAGACGCCCGCGGCGCGTCAGCTCGCGTCGCGGGCCCGCAAGGCCGCTGCCGCAACCACACCCGCCGTTCCCGACGACGAGCATGCCGTCGCCGTGCAGCGACTGCTCGAGGCACTCGCCGCCGGCGACGTCGACGCGGTGATCGCGGCGCTGCACCCGGACGCCCTCGTCATCGGCGACGCCAACGGCACTACGAGCACCGCCGTCAACGTCATCCACGGCGCGGACAAATTCGCCCGCTTCTTCCTCGGCCTCATCAAGCGGTACGGGCCGGCTGTGTTCACCGTCATGCAGCCGGTCCTGGTCAACGGCCAGCTGGGCTTCTTCAGTGCCGCACTCACCGGCGACGATGCCCACCGCAGCTCGCCGCCGCGAGTGGGTGGGTTCACCGTCCGGGACGGACTCGTCTACGCGGCGTACGACATCGCCAATCCGGAGAAGTTCGGCGGAATCAGGATCCCGGACCTTCCTTCGTGACCGCGGCGTCGTCGGCCCACGGCACCCGGCACGAGTCGGTGCCGAAACCCTGCTCCGTGATGCCCAGCGCCGAGTACATCCGGGCGCGCATGTTCTCGATACCGATCTGATAGGACAGTTCTACGACACCGGCCCGGCCGAACCGGCGCTCGAGGTCCGCCACCTGTTCGTCGGTGACCGTGGTGGGCGTCGCCGTCATCGCGTCGGCGTATGCGATGGCCGCGCGCTCGTCCTCGCTGTACGCGGGCGAGTCGGCGTAGTCGGCGATGTGCTGGAGCCGCTCCACGTCCAGGCCGTCGAGGCGTTGCAGCATCGTGCCGAAGTCCACGCACCACGAACAGCCGATCGTCCACGCCACGCGGTAGACGGCGATCTCCCGCACGTTCGCGGGAAGCACGGTCGACGCCTTCTGCACCGCCAGCTCGTGCCGGGCCGACGCGACGAACAGTTTGCGGTGATGGGCGAGCACGGTGAACGGCTCGGGCACCTCGTCGAACTTGTGGGCAGCATATTTGTAGGCGACCTTCACCAGCGGGCTCGCGTCCGCCGGGGCCACTGCGGGAATGCGGGGCATTGCGTCCTCCATCGTCACCGGGCGCCCTTCGCGCGCCGTCTACAGAGAAGACGAGACAGCCCTGCAGAACGTGACGCGGCCGTGTGCAACCCTCGCCGTCACACCGACTACGCTGCAGTAATGCCCGCAACGCCGCGCAACCGCACCGTCCAGCGCTTGCAGCC
The DNA here is from genome assembly GCF_026810085.1 of Rhodococcus sp. JS3073. NCBI lineage: Bacteria > Bacillati > Actinomycetota > Actinomycetes > Mycobacteriales > Nocardiaceae > Rhodococcus > Rhodococcus sp. JS3073. Next base: position 2,664,003 of record NZ_CP113951.1, read on the forward strand.
GTTCGCGTCCACCATCTTTGCCGAGATGACCGCGCTCGCCGTGCGCCACGACGCCATCAACCTCGGTCAGGGTTTCCCCGACACCGACGGTCCCGCGTCCATGCTCGACACCGCGCGCCGAGCCATCGCGGACGGGCTCAACCAGTACCCGCCCGGCCCCGGCATGCCCGTGCTCCGGCACGCGGTCGCGGCCGACCGGCTGGCCCGGTACGGGCTCGACCACGATCCCGACTCGGAGGTGCTGGTCACCGTCGGCGCCACCGAGGCCATCAGCGCCGCCATCCTGGGTCTGGTCGAACCGGGTGAGGAAGTGGTGCTGATCGAGCCGTACTACGACTCCTACGCGGCGTCTGTCGCGCTGGCGGGAGCGGTGCGGCGCAGCGTGCCGCTCGCCCGCTCGGGCACGAAGTTCGTCGTCGACCTCGACGCTCTGCGGGCCGCGATCACCCCGAAGACCCGGATGCTGGTGATCAACACCCCGCACAATCCGACGGGCACCGTGTTCACCCCGGAGGAGATCGCCGCCGTCGCGGAACTGGCCTGCGAGCACGACCTGCTGGTTCTCAGCGACGAGGTGTACGAGCACCTGGTCTTCGACGGCCGAACGCACACCGCACTGGCCACTCTCCCGGGAATGTACGAACGCACCGTCTCGGTGTCGAGCGCCGCCAAGACATTCAATGTCACCGGGTGGAAGATCGGCTGGGCGTGCGGTCCGGCGGAACTGATCGACGCCGTCCGGACCGCGAAGCAGTACATGTCCTTCGTCGGCGGCGGACCGTTCCAGCCCGCGGTGGCACATGCGCTGAGCCACGAGCAGCAGTGGGTGAAGGAACTGCGGGACAGTCTCCAGGCCAAGCGGGACGTGCTGTACGACGCGCTCGTCGCGTCCGGCCTGGAGGTCCATTCTGGTGGCGGCACGTACTACCTGTGCGCCGATATCACCGCGATCGGCGAACACGACGGCATCGACTTCTGCCGCAGGCTCCCGGAGCGCATCGGCGTGGCCGCGGTGCCGGTCAGTGTGTTCACCGACCATCCGCAGCCGTGGAACCCGCTGGTGCGGTTCGCGTTCTGCAAGCAGGATCACGTGCTCGAGGAGGCTGCGCGGCGGCTCCGGACCCTCGGGGAGCCTGGATCGTGACTGTCCGCACGATCCCCGCCGACTTCGTGCGGCGGTCGCTCGAACTGTCGGCGCGCAGTGGGGTCGATCTCTCCCCCGCGCTGACGGCGGCGGGAATCACGGCGGCGTCGCTCGAGGACCCGCTGGCCCGGTTGACGCCGACCCAGGTCACCGCGTTCACCCAGGCGGTCTGGCAGATCACGGGCGACGAATTGTTCGGCCTCGGGCCGGCCCCCGTCCCCCGCGGCACGTTTCGGCTCGTCTGCCTCGCCCTGATCCACACCGCGGATCTGTCCGCCGCCCTCGAGCGGATGGCCGACATCCTGCGCGCCCTGCCGTCACTTCCCGCCCTGCACATCGGCCCCGGTGTCAACGGCGGCACCCGGATGACCATCGACATCCGCCCGGCCGCGGCCGAACGGTCCACCGAGGACGTGCAGTCGTCGATCGAGGCGACGCGGGTGACCACCGACTTCCTGCTGATCCTGCTTCATCGTTTCGCGGCGTGGCTCGTGGGCAAGAGGGTCCGGTTGCTGGCGGTGGAACTGCCGTATCCGGCGCCGCTGCCGCAGCTCGCCGAGAACTACGATCACATCTTCGGCGTTCCGGTGACATTCGATTCCGATATTCCCGCAATCGAATTCGACAACGCGGTGATGCGGGCGCCCATCATCCAGACCGAGGAGACGCTCGAGGACTATCTCCGGGAGTCACCGACGCTGCTGATGTCGGAGCGTGACTACGACAGCACGGCGTCGGCGCAGGTGCGCCGCGTCCTCGAGCTCGGCATGAAAGGCAGGACCTCGACAGCCGAGGACATTGCGGAGATGCTGTCGATCAGCGTCCCCCACCTGCGCCGCCTGCTCCGGCAGGAGGGGACGTCGCTGAACCAGCTGCGGGAGGAAGTGCTCCGGGACGCCGCCGTCGCCGGGCTCCGGCGCGGCGAGACGGTGGAGGACCTGTCGGCGCGGCTCGGCTTCTCCGAGCCCAGCGCGTTCCGTCGCGCCTTCAAACGATGGACCGGCAGCACCCCGAGCTCCTACCGCGGGGCATGACAGCGCGTCAGCTGACGCAGAATTCGTTGCCCTCCGGGTCAGCCATCGTGACCCACTCGCTCGGTCCCTGGCGGCCCCGGTGGAGCACGGTGGCGCCGGCCTGCTCCAGCTTCTCGGCCACCTCGTAGCGGGCGTCCCCGACCCGGATGTCCAGGTGGAGCCGGTTCTTCACCGTCTTCCGTTCGGGAACCAGCTGGAACAGCACGCGGGGGCGCTCCGGGTGTTCCGGATCGCGGATGGCCTGGCCCTCCCGCCAGACCAGGACACCCTCGAACTCGATGGTGTCGGACTCCTGTGCGTGGCCGGCCTGGACGAGCCCGCGGATGAACTCCTCGTTGCTCGGCTCGACCTCCCAGCCGAGCGTCTGGGCCCACCATTTGGCCAGGGTATGCGGGTTCTCCGAGTCCACTGTGACTTGAAATTCATATCCCATGGCCCGACGGTACAGCGGGGCACCGACAGGTCCCGGTGAGCCGGGCCCGGGACCGGCCGGTGTCAGGGTTTGACGAGGATCCGGATGGGATCTCCCTCGTGGTTCGCGAGCTTCTCGATGCCCTTCGCGACGTCTTCGAGCGGGATGATCTCGCTGATCGACCGCGACAGGTCGAGGCGGCCACGGGACACCAGTTCGGCGAGGGTTTCGATGTCCACGTTCTTGTAGCCGAGGTGGCCGAGCACCTGCTTCTGGGACAGACCGAACTGCGCGGTGGTGGTTGCGTCCATGAAGATGGTGTATGAAGCGGTTCCGCATCTGACCGGCGTGTCGTAGCCAACGAAGGTGGCCATCGCGTCACTCTTCGAGAGACCTACCAAAGTCACTCGATGAAGGACCACGCGATGTCCCCATCCTCACCGACGGTCTCGACCCTAACGCCGACCACCGACACGTCACGCTCGATCCACGCCACCCCGAAACCCGCGCCACCGATCCCGCCACCACGCGCACCACCGCAAACCGGCGGGTGGCTGCATCGCCACGCATCCGATTCACACCCGCTCGAGCCTCTCCCGAAGACCGGAACCACGATCCTGGTAGGCCCGGTAGACGGTGCCGGTGGCACGCTCACGCAATATCACATCCTGATCGGCGAGCGAGGGTTCCAGGCCGGTCGAGCCGGACACCCGGCAATACAACTGCTTCCGCCCTGTCGGCCCGAACACTCTCCGGTGCAGATCGACCCAGATTGACGTCGCTATCCTCCCGATCGAAAACTCGCCGACCGGAACCTGTCGCCGGGACGGTAACCGGTCCTCCGACGCGGCCCTCTAGACCCCTCTGGACCCCCACCACGGACATGCTCAGGTTGCCGCCGCCTCGCCGATGCGTATGAACCGACAGTGATAGGAAGTATTAGCCACTACGTCAACAGTTGAGAGCCCGACCGCGACGAGCCGGCCACCGACCGTCAGGCAGTCGAGTGCCTGCTCGAACGTCACCTTCAGGCCGGCCGCATCGAACGCGACGTCCAGCATCCGGCCGTCCGTCGCCTCGGCGACCTTCTCCTTCAGGTTCTCGTCCCGGGAGTCGAACGCGTAATCGGCCCCGAGTTCCAGGGCGCGTTCCCGCACAGCGGGATTGATGTCGAACGCGATCACGGGGACGGCGCCGACCAGACGTGCCAGCTGCACGATGTGGGTGCCGACTCCGCCCACGCCCCACACGCCGACGGTCTCCCCGACCACCACCTTGCCGGTGCGCACGACCGCACCGAACGGCGTCGACACCGCGTCGGCGAGGATCGCCGCCTGCTCGAACGGGACGTTGTCCGGGATGCGGGTCAGTCCCCCGGCCTGCGCCACCGTGTACTCGGCCCACGCGCCGTCGTAGGCGAACGCCATGAGCTGGATGTTCAGGCAGTTCGTGAGGTCCCCGCGGCGACAGTTGCGGCACACGAAGCAGGGCCTGCCCGCGGACGGTACGACGCGGTCCCCCTCGGACCAGTCGGTCACGCCGGCACCGACTTTCGCGATGGTGCCCGACGCCTCGTGCCCCTGGGTCACCTCGGGCAGCAGCGCTGGAAACGTGCCGTCGATCAGACTCAGGTCGGAATGGCAGATGCCGCAGAACTCCACTTTGACGAGCACTTCACCGGGACCGGGTTCTGGAATCGGAACATCCTCCACGGCAATAGTTTTCGTGTCGGCATGGAATCGCTGCGCCCGCATCGTCTCGGCCATCTCTCACCCCTTCGTCGTCGTCGCCTCCGACGGTACCCGCGAAACATGCCCATGTGTGCATGATTCAGACCACTGGGCAACTGCCGATTCAGACCGTCGCGGGCCGCGTCCGGTCGAGGGCGAGGTGAACGGCGAGACCGCCGAGGACGCTTCCCATCACGAGCTTCTGCGCACGCAGCCACACCGGTCGTCCGGACAGGAACGTCGCGACAGTTCCTGCGACGCAGACGATCAGCGCGTTCACGGTGAGCGCGACCACGATCTGGACACTGCCGAGCAGCAGGCTCTGCAACCACACGGGCCCGGCGCCGGGGTGGACGAACTGCGGGATCAGCGCCAGGTACATCACCGCGATCTTCGGATTGAGCAGGTTGGTCGTGAGACCCATCAGGAACAGCCGGGTGGACGAATCCCGGGGCAGCGCCCGGGCGGGCGCGAACGGTGTGTGCCCGCCGGGACGCAACGCCTGCCACGCCAGCCAGCCCAGGTAGCACGCGCCCACCAGCTTCAGCGCGGTGTACGCCTGCGGGACGGCGGAGAACACCGCCGAAATACCCAGTGTCGCAGCTGCCAGATAGCACAGGAATCCGAAAGCGACACCGGCCAGCGAGACCAGTCCCGCCGCCCTGCCCTGAGTGATGCTGCGCGAGACCAGGTACACCATGTTGGGCCCCGGTGTGAGAACCATGCCGAGGGCGATCGCCGCCACTCCGAGTACCGCCGCCGAATCGATCATGTCCGTGACGATCCCACCGCGGCGACGCGCCGTCGCGGTCCAGTCCAGCCTCGGTGGACCTGTGTCCGGGTTGCATTCGTCGACGACCAGTGGGAACGTCGGAAGAGTAAAGCGTTGTCCAATCCGAAAGGGTGAAACACGAGTTATGCGTACGGCCGTAGCCGACAACTACCCCACGAGGGACCGCAACGAGTGCACGATGACCGTCCGTCAGGACCCGGTCACCTGGTCGGACCAGAAACGGGGTGATACCCGGACCGGTCCGCTCACCGCGAATCAGGTTGCCGACTACGACAAACGCGGATATCACTCCGCCGACGCGATCATCCCACCCCGCGACGTGTTCAATCTGGTCGACGAGATGGCCCGCCTCGCCGAGACGGACACGCTGCGCGGCGACGGCCGCGTCGTACGGGAGAACGGCGACGGCGCCGTCCGTTCCGTGTTCGACGTGCACCGTCTCAGCGACGTCGTCGACGAGATCATCCGCCGCCCCGAGGTGGTGGGTATCGCCCGGCAGATCCTCGGTTCGGACGTCTACGTCCACCAGTCGCGACTCAATTTCAAGCCGGGTTTCACCGGCGGACCGTTCTACTGGCACTCCGACTTCGAGACCTGGCACGCCGAGGACGGCATGCCCACTCCTCGCGCCGCAAGTATCTCGATCGCGCTCACCGAGAACTACGGGCACAACGGCGGGCTGATGATCATGCCCGGATCTCACCGCGCGTTCGTCTCGTGCGCCGGCGAGACCCCCGACGACTATTACAAGGAATCGCTGGTCAGCTACGTTCCCCCCACCGGGTCGCCCGATCAGCCGACGCTCACCCGGATGGCGAACGAGTACGGCATCGACATGATGACCGGACCGGCCGGGTCCGCCACCGTGTTCGATTCCAACTGCATGCACGGGTCGAACGGCAACATCACGCCGTTCGCGCGCTCCAACCTCTTCATCGTGTTCAACAGTGCCGAGAACACCCTGACGGATCCGTTTTCGGCGCCCGCGCCGCGCCCCGACTACCTCGGCAGCCGGGATTTCACCCCTTTGCGGTAACGAGCACCATGACGTACCGCGGCCCTGCTCCCTGACGCCGGAGCGGGGCCGCGGTCTGTCGATGCCGCGAAACCCGTAGCCTTCGCGGCACCCTGCATGCGACGATGGCTGGGCACGGTTCGACCGCCCGGCCGGGCGCGGCCGAACCTTCATCTCCCGGAACGGGGAATGATGTTTGCCTACATCGCGCGCACCGTCGTCGCACACCCGTGGCAGGTCATCGCCGCCTGGGTGGTCGCGGCAATAGCCGTCATTCTGTTCGCACCGAGTCTCGACGACTACACCACCGGTAACCAGCAGACGTTCCTGCCCAGTTCATTCGAGTCCTCCGAGGCGCAGGCCGTCGGCAACCAATACTTCCCCAGCCTGTCCGGCGCCACCGGCAGCCTGGTGGTGGTCCGCGCGGACGCCGCCCCGCTGTCGCCGGCCGACCAGCAGACGGCGCTGAATCTCGCGACGTCGCTGCAGAATTCGGCGATCCCTGGTGTGGTGAGCGTGCAGGGGTCGCCTGCGTCGCTGTCCGCCGACGGGAAGGCCGCCGCACTGCAGGTGGTGTTCGACGGACAACCCGGCGACGACCGGGTCAACGACGCCGTGCCGGTCATCCGGGGCGACGCCGAGCAGCAACTGAACGGAACCGGACTGGTGAGCGGGCTGACCGGCAACGCGGCCATTCAAGTCGACACCACCGCCGCATACGACAACGCCGACAAGGTCATCACGATTGCCACGGTGATCGTCATCCTCGCCCTGCTCGGCCTGATCTTCCGCAGCCCCGTCATCGCCGTCCTGCCGGTTCTCGTGATCGGCGTGGTGCTGTCGGTGGTCACCGGACTCACCGCCGTGCTCGCCGATCTGTTCGACTTCCAGGTCAGCACGTCACTGCAATCCATCCTCGTGGTGGTCCTCTTCGGTGTCGGCACCGACTACATCGTCTTCCTGTTGTTCCGCTATCGCGAACGCCTCCGGCAACAGGCCGCGGCAGGGTCCACCACCGACACGCATCGAGAAGCCCTCGTGTTCTCCACCGACGTCGTCGGGCGCGTCGTCGCGTCGTCGGCGCTCACGGTCATCGTCGCGTTCGCCGCACTGCTGCTGGCGAAACTCGGCTCGCTCACCACGCTCGCGCCCGGTCTGATCGTCGCCGTGGTCGTCATGCTGGTGACGGCGTTGACGCTCATCCCCGCCGTGTTCACCGTTCTGGGCCGACACCTGTTCTGGCCGCTCGGACCGGGGCACGACAGCCCCCACACACCGTTCGCCTCGATCGGCACCGCGATCGGGCGGCGCCCAGCCGTCTTCGCCATCGCGGTCGGCGTCGTGTTGATCGCGCTCGCCTCCTTCGCGTCCGGCTACAAGTCGACGTACAACACGCTGGGCGAACTGCCCTCCGACACGCCGTCACAGCAGGCATTCGACACCCTCGACCAATCCTTTCCCGCGGGCGCGCTGAGCCCGACCCAGGTGTACGTCGTGGCTCCCGGGCCGCTCGATCCGGCGTCGCTGACCCCGCTCGTCACTGCTCTCACGCAGGTGCCGGGCGTGTCCTCGGTCGCCCCGCCGCGACCGAGTCAGGACGGTCGCGCCGCGCTCGTCAACGTCGTACTCGCCGACGATCCCTATTCGAACGCGTCCCTCGACCTCGTCGAGGGCCCGATCCGCGATGCAGCTCACAATGCGGTACCCGGTTCGGAAGTCGTTGTGGGAGGGCAGACGTCCACGTTCGTCGACGTCCGCGCGCAACTCGCGGCGGATACGCGCCTCGTGTTCCCCGTCGCCGCAGTCGCGATCGCGCTGATTCTCGCCCTGCTGCTGCTCGCCGTGCTGGCCCCGCTCAACCTGCTGGTGTGCGTGGCACTCACGTTCGTCGCCACCCTCGGCGCCGTCGTGCTCCTGTTCCTGCACGGCCTCGGCTACGACGGGATCGACTTCTCCATTCCGATCGTGCTCTACCTGTTCGTCGTCGCGATCGGCACCGACTACAACATCCTGCTGGCCTCACGACTGCGCGAGGAATTCCGCAACGGGTACACCCCGCGTGAGGCGGCGCGGATCGCCGTCTCCAACGACGCCCCCACCGTGGCCGCCGCCGGTCTGATCCTGGCGCTGACCTTCGCTTCCCTGACCCTCACCGGACTGGCCAACCTCGCCGAACTCGGCTTCGGTGTCGCGATCGGTGTCGCGATCGCCGCCTTCGCGATGGCACCGATACTGGTACCGAGCCTGTCCGCACTCGAACGTCGCGCCTTCTGGTGGCCGAGCAGGCAGAAGGCGACCATCGACACCGGCGACGACCGCGAGCCGGCGGTGCCGCGGTAACTGCCACCGCCGGCCGCGTTGTGCACAGACGCACCACTTCTTTGCAGCCGCACTCCTTTCAGGGCCCGAAACAGTGGGCGACCCAAGACGGGGTGCGTCTGCGCGTACCGCCGCCGGCGGCGGTCGCCGCACGAAAAATGATGAGAACATACGTTCGAATCTCGGGTAGCATGGCGACATGACTTCCGCGGATGCGCGGTATGCGCTCCAGGCTTCACTGTTCGACGACGCGTCGTTCGGTGTCGAACTCGGCGAGCTCGGGCCGACGGTGCAGCGTCGCACGCTCACGGCGGGAGCGTGGGTCGACGTGCGGCCGGGGTGGCTGACCGGTTCCGACGAGCTGTTCACGACGCTCGCGGAGACGGTGCCGTGGAAAGCGGAGCGGCGCCAGATGTACGACCGGGTGGTCGACGTGCCACGCCTCGTCCGGTTCTACCCGGAAGGCGAGCCGCTCCCCGACCCGCTGCTGGTCGCGGCACGCGACGCCCTGAGCAGGTATTACCTGCCCGAGCTGGGCGAGAGGTTCGCCACCTCCGGACTCTGCTTCTACCGCGACGGTTCCGACAGCGTCGCCTGGCACGGCGACGACACCGGCCGGAGCCGCACCGAAGACACCATGGTCGCGATCCTGTCGCTCGGCGCCGCGCGTCCGCTGCTGCTGCGTCCGCGCGGCGGCGGGCACTCGATCCGGTACTCACTCGGCCACGGTGACCTGCTGGTGATGGGTGGTTCCTGCCAGCGCACCTGGGAGCATTGCGTACCGAAGAGCACCCGCCCGCTCGGACCGCGGATCAGCGTGCAGTTCCGCACGAGAGGTGTGCGGTGATCACTTCCGGCGTGCGGCCACTGCCTGGGCGAGGCGGTCCAGCTGCGCCGCCGTCGTGTTCCAGTCGATGCACGCGTCGGTGATGGACTGGCCGTACGTGAGGTCCTCGGCCTTTCCGAGTGTGAGGTCCTGACGACCGGCTTCGATGAAGCTCTCCACCATCACACCGACGATCCCCTTCTCACCGCCCTCGAGCCGGGCCGCGATGTCGTTCAGCACGTCGACCTGCTTCTCGTGGTTCTTGCTGCTGTTGCCGTGGCTGGCATCGATGACGACCCGCTCGGGCAGACCGCCCTTGCGCAGCCGGGCGAGCGTGTCCGCCACCGTCTCCGCGTCGTAATTCGGTCCGTCGCTGCCCCCGCGGAGGATGACGTGGCAGTCGGGGTTGCCGACTGTGCGGATCAGCGCGGCCTGCCCGTCGAGGTCGGTGCCGGGGAACACGTGGCTCGCCGCAGCGGCGCGGGTGCCGTCGACGGCCACCTGCACGTCGCCCTCCGTCGAGTTCTTGATCCCGACGGGCATCGACAGCGCGCTGCACAGCTGCCGGTGCACCTGGCTGGCCGCGGTGCGGGCACCGATCGCGCCGTACGTGACGAGGTCCGCGATGTACTGCGGCATGATCGGGTCGAGGAACTCGCAGCCGACCGGCAGGCCGAGCGAGGACACGTCGAGCAGCAGCTTGCGGCCCATGCGGATCCCGGTGTCGATGTCGAACGTGCCGTCCAGGTGCGGGTCGTTGAGCAGACCCTTCCAGCCGAGCGTGGTGCGCGGCTTCTCGAAGTAGACCCGCATCACGATGTGCAGGTCGTCGCGCAGTTCCTCGGCCTTCGCGGCGAGGCGGCGGGCGTAGTCCATGGCGGCGTCCGGGTCGTGCACCGAGCACGGGCCCACCACGACGAGCAGTCGATCGTCCTCGCCGTTCAGCACGTTCACCGTGTCGGCGCGGCCGGAGCGCACGGTCGCGGACGCGACGTCGTCGGGGGCGTGTTCACGGCGCACGACCGACGGCGCCACCAGCGGGCTGATGCTCACGGTGCGCTGGTCGTCCAGCCGATCACTGCTGGTGGTGGTGTCGAGAGTGACAGTCATGGGTTCGGGTTCCTGTTCTCAGGCCGGCCCTCGAAGACTGTGGAGATTCCCGCGAGCCGGTCTGTAATCCGGCTCTGGGGTGGAAGAAGTCAGCGCGTGGTTACGCCGACCGGCCCACCCGGGGCCGGCCTGCTAAACCAGAAATATGCGCGCTGCATGGCGCCCACAGTAACGGCTGCCCCCGATCGGCGCCACACCTACCCCGGCCCCCTGACATTTGTCACGGTGAGGTCGTGACGGACGTGTCGGGGTCGGCGGCCGTCCGGATCGCACGCTGAATGCATGACATCGACAGAGCTCCACACCTCCACGAACGCCTCCGCGTCGCCGGCTCCGGCCGTCAGCCTGCGAGGCGTCCACAAGTACTTCGGTGACGTTCACGCCGTCCGAGGCCTGGACCTCGAGATCCGGCCCGGCGAGATCGTCGCGTTCCTCGGCCCCAACGGCGCCGGCAAGACCACCACCGTCGACATGGTCCTCGGACTGTCCCGCCCCACCGCCGGCGAGGTATCCGTGTTCGGCACCGATCCGCGCACCGCGATCGCGAAGGGCCTGGTCTCGGCGGTCATGCAGACGGGCGGGCTGCTGAAGGAACTGACGGTCGAGGAGACAGTCCGGCTCACCGCGAGCCTGTTCGCCGACACGCGGCCCGTCGACGAGGTCCTCACCCGGGCCGGTATCGCCGATCTCGGAAACCGCTTGGTGGGCAAGTGTTCCGGCGGTCAGCAGCAGCGACTGCGGTTCGCGATGGCACTGCTCTCCGATCCCGAGCTGCTGATCCTCGACGAGCCGACCACGGGCATGGACGTCGAGGGCAGGCGGGACTTCTGGTCGGCGATCCGCGCCGACGCGGACAGCGGCCGAACGGTCGTCTTCGCGACGCACTATCTCGAGGAGGCCGACGCCTACGCCGACCGGATCGTGCTGGTGCGCAAGGGGAAAGTGGTCGCCGACGGCACCGCTGCCGAGGTGAAGGCACTGGCTGCGGGACGCACGGTGCGCGCCCACTTCCCGGGTGCTGACCGGGAACAGCTGTTCGCGATTCCCGGCGCCGACAGCATCGAAGTTCGCGGTGACAGCGTCCTCGTCCACTCGACGGACACCGACGCCGTGGCCCGCCACCTCCTCACACAGACACCTGCCTGCGACCTCGAAATCGTCTCCCGAGGACTCGAAGACGCGTTCATCGCGCTCACCTCCGACTCCGGCACGGAAGGATCCAACTGATGACCACCCTCACTGCACGCCGCCGTGTTCCCCCGCTCGGCGGACTCAACACCACCCTCCTCGGCCTCGAACTGCGCCGGCTGCTGCGCAATCGGCGCACGATGATCATCACTCTCGTCATGCCGGTCGTCTTCTTCCTCATCTTCGGCCTGAACCCGAGCTACTCGGGTGAGAGCGCGGGCAACGGGAACGTCTCGGCGTACGTGATGATCAGCATGGCGCTGTACGGCGCGATGATCGCGACGACGAGCGGCGGGGCGATGGTGTCGGTGGAACGGGCGTCGGGATGGAGCCGGCAGTTGCGGCTCACCCCCTTGTCCCCCGGGGTGTACATCTTCGTCAAGGTGCTCGTCGCGATGATGCTCGGTCTGGCTGCGGTCGGCGTCGTTTATCTGGTGGGCGCGTTCACGTCCGTCCAGATGGACACGTCCCTGTGGTTCACGACGGCCCTGATCACCTTGCTCGGATCCGCGGTGTTCGCCGCGTTCGGCCTGTTCATGGGGTACCTGCTGCCGAGCGAGAACGTCATGCAGATCCTCGGCCCCGGGCTCGCCGTGCTCGGCTTCGCGGGCGGCCTGTTCATGCCGCTGCAGGACGGTTCGGTGTGGGCGTCGATCGCGCAGTTCATGCCCACGTACGGGCTGAGTCAACTGGTGCACGCACCGCTCACCGGCGATGCGATGCAGTGGACGTGGCTCCTGAACGTCGCGCTGTGGCTGGCGATCTTCGTCGGCGGTGCGGCGTGGCGCTTCCAGCGCGACACCGAGCGAGTGTGACGGCGGTATCGTGACTGCCGTGACCACCCCCGACGGCCCCGTCGTGACCAGACGATGGGGCCGTTTCGGATTCATTTTCGCCGCCGCGTGGACCGTCTTCCTCTTCCAGCCGTTCCTCGACGGGTGGGCCGCCCGCGATCAGGTCCGGGGCTGGATCGGGATGATCGCCACGCTGTCCTTCGCGGTGACGTACCTCGCGATGTTCCGGTGGTCGCATACCCGGCGCGCGCACAACGAGTTTCGGCCACCACTGAACCAGGCGGTACCACTCGTGGTGGCGTTGTTCGGGCTCGCAGCCGTCATGGTGGTCGCCGTCGGGTCTTCGGGGCTGTCCGCCGCCGTCTTCCTCGCCGTCTCCGCGGTCATGCTGTTCCCCGCGTGGCTCGGCGGGATCACCGCGCTGACCGTCGCAGTTCTCGTGGAAGCGATCTCCGCGGTGATGGACTGGGGGTCGGGCACCGGGCTCTCGCTGGGCGTGTGCGCGGCCGCATTCGCGATGTTCGGGGTGACCAAGCTGATCAACCGCAACATCGAACTGGTCCGGGAACGGGAAGCGAGCGAACGACTCGCCGTGCAGGAGGAACGCACCCGGATGGCCCGCGACCTCCACGACATCCTCGGGCACTCCCTCACCGTCATCACCGTCAAGGCCGAACTCGTGGGCCGGCTCCTCGACATCGACATCGACCGGGCGCGCACGGAAGTGGCAGACCTCGAACGCCTTTCCCGCGACGCGCTCGCAGACGTCCGGCAGGCCGTGCAGGGAATCCGGGGGCTGTCGCTTCCGGTGGAGATCGCCCGGGCCGGGGAAGCGTTGCGGTCGGCCGGAATCGAGGCCGAGCTGCCCAACAGCACCGAGTCGGTACCCACCGGCCTGCGCGAGTTGTTCGCGTGGACGGTCCGCGAGGGTGTCACGAACGTGGTCCGGCACAGCGGCGCGACGCACTGCTCCGTCACGGTGGGCGAACGCGAGGTCACCGTCGTCGACGACGGATCCGGCTGCAGTGAATCCGTGCACGGGAACGGGTTGGTGGGCCTGCGGGAGCGCGCCGCCGCCGCCGGAGCCCGGGTCGTCATCACCCATCCGCAACCGGGCGGATTCTCGTTGCACGTGCTGAAGGAAGAGGTCCCGTGACGATCCGGCTGCTGCTCGCCGACGATCAGGCACTCGTCCGTGGCGCCCTCGCCGCCCTCCTCGACCTGGAGGCGGACCTGACGGTCGTCGCGGAGGTCGGGCGCGGCGACGAGGTCGTCGCAGCGGCGCGCGAGCACTCCCCCGACGTCGCGCTCCTCGACGTCGAAATGCCCGGCCTGGACGGGATCGACGCGGCCGCGGCATTACGGGCCGAGATGCCGCAGACCCGCGTCCTGATCGTGACGACGTTCGGCCGTCCCGGCTACCTGCGCAAGGCATTGCAGGCCGGTGCGTCGGGGTTCGTCGTTAAAGACACCCCGGCCCGCCAGCTCGCCGACGCCGTCCGGCGCGTCCATGCCGGACTGCGCGTCGTCGACCCGGCTCTGGCCGCCGACAGTCTCGTCAGCGGGGAATCGCCGCTCACCGACCGGGAGACCGACGTGCTGCGGGCGGCGCGGGACGGTGCGCCGGTCGCCTCGATCGCGGCCGCGCTGTTCCTGTCCGCAGGTACCGTGCGCAACCACCTGTCCTCGGCGATCGGCAAGACCGGCGCCAGCACCCGCGCCGAGGCCGTCCGCGCCGCGGAGTCGAACGGCTGGCTCTAGGCGATTCGCGCCCGTGAGTGCTTGACGAGTCCAGGGACCCCTTAACCGCGCACGGGCCGAAGGCCTATGCTGGCCTTGCAGCTGGTTCGCCCGGCACGGTCGTGAGGAGCCCCGAAGACCGCACCTGGCGTCGAAGCACGTCGGACTCCCCGGAGTTCGCGCGTGTGAGAGGGAACCCGGTGAAAATCCGGGACTGTCCCGCAGCGGTGAGCAGGAACGACCGCCGTCACCACGCACTGGGCAACCGCCTGGGAAGCGACGGCCACTAGGTCCGGTGTGATGTCACACCGGCTGCCTGCGAGTCCGAAGACCTGCCGACTGTGTCGGGCACGCCGTGCCCGACGGTTACCGCCTCGTGGATTGGGCGTGTAGACCTTCTCGCGCTGCAGCACGTCCCTGGGCTCGAGAGGTGTACCCGTTTGCCGGCGGTAGCCGTACCGCGTACGCAACTGGAGATACCGTGACATTTTCTTTCACCGCGACCGTGCTGGGCTCACCTCGCATCGGTCCGAATCGCGAACTGAAGAAGGCCGTCGAGTCGTACTGGGCCGGCCGCCTCGACGCCGAAGGGCTCGACGCTCTCGCCCGGGATCTGCGACGCCGGACCTGGACGAGCCTGCGCGACACCGGCCTCGACTCCGTGCCGGTCAATACGTTCTCGTACTACGACCATGTGCTGGACACCGCGGCGATGCTCGGCGCCCTGCCCGACCGGGTCGCCGGCATCGGCAGCGACCTCGACCGCTACTTCGCCGCCGCCCGCGGCAACGACACGGTCGCCCCGCTCGAAATGACCAAGTGGTTCGACACCAACTACCACTATCTGGTGCCGGAGATCTCCCCGACGACGACGTTCGCCCTCGACCCGTCGAAGGTGCTCCGCGAACTCGAAGAGGCACGCGCCCTGGACATTCCGGCCCGCCCGGTGGTGGTGGGACCGGTCACGTTCCTGCTGTTGTCGAAGGCCGTCGGCTCGGACGCACCCCTCCTCGACCGCCTCGACGAACTCGTCCCGCTGTATGCGGACCTGCTCGGTCAGCTCGCCGACGCGGGCGCCGAGTGGGTGCAGATCGACGAGCCTGCGCTCGTCGCCGACCGCACACCGGAGGAGATCGCGGCGGCCAAGCGGGTCTACAACCGGTTGTCCGCGCTGGAGTCGCGACCGGCGATCCTCGTCGCGTCCTACTTCGGCAGCCTCGGCAACGCACTCCCCGCGATCGCATCGACCGGTGTCGAGGGGATCGCGATCGATCTGGTCGCCGGATCCGACACTCTCGCCACGGTTCCCGATCTGACCCGCAAGCACGTCGTCGCCGGCGTCGTCGACGGACGCAACATCTGGCGCACCGACCTGGACGCGGCACTGGCTTCGCTCGGCACGCTGCTGGGAAGTACCGGTTCGCTCGCCGTGTCGACGTCGTGCTCGCTGCTGCACGTCCCGTACACGCTCGACGCCGAGACCGGCCTCGACAAGGCGCTTCGGTCGTGGCTGGCGTTCGGCACCGAGAAGGTCCGCGAGGTCGTCACGCTCGGCACCGCACTGACCAGCGGTCGCGAGTCCGTCGAAGACGAGTTCGCGCTCGCCCGCGCGGCAGCGTCCACTCGCAGCACGGACCCGCGTCTGCACGACGCCACGGTCCGTGCCCGGCTGGACGCGCTCACCGCGGCCGATCCGGGGCGCAGTCCCGCGGCGGAACGTCGGGAAGCCCAGTCGGCGCTGTCGCTTCCGGTGCTGCCGACCACGACGATCGGCTCCTACCCGCAGACGACGCAGATCCGCGTCGCGCGCGCGGCGCGGCGCAAGGGTGAGATCGACGAGGCCGAGTACCTGAACCGGATGCGCGCCGAGGTCGCCGATGTGGTTGCGCTGCAGGAGAAGCTGGACCTCGACGTGCTGGTGCACGGCGAACCGGAACGCAACGACATGGTGCAGTACTTCGCCGAACAGTTGGACGGGTTCTTCGCGACGGACAACGGCTGGGTGCAGTCGTACGGCAGCCGCTGCGTCCGCCCGCCGATCCTGTACGGCGACGTGCGGCGCAGCACCCCGATGACCGTCGAATGGATCACGTACGCGCAGTCGCTCACGCAGCGTCCGATGAAGGGAATGCTGACCGGTCCGGTGACGATCCTGGCGTGGTCGTTCGTGCGCGACGACCAGCCGCTGGCCGATTCGGCCAACCAGGTGGCGCTGGCGATCCGCGACGAGACGGTGGACCTGCAGGGTGCGGGCATCCGGATCGTCCAGGTGGACGAGCCCGCGCTGCGCGAACTGCTGCCGCTGCGGGCCGCGGATCAGCCGGCCTACCTCGACTGGTCGGTCGGGGCGTTCCGCCTCGCGACGTCGGGTGTCTCGGACTCGACGCAGATCCACACCCACCTCTGCTATTCGGAGTTCGGTGAGGTCATCGAGGCCATCGCGAGACTCGACGCCGACGTCACCTCTATCGAGGCTGCGCGCTCGCACATGGAGGTCCTCGACGACCTCAACGCCGTCGGCTTCGATCTCGGCGTCGGCCCGGGCGTGTACGACATCCACTCGCCGCGGGTGCCCGGTGTCGAGGAGATCGCGGCGTCGTTGCGGGAGGCGCTGAAGGCGGTGTCGGTGGAACGGCTGTGGGTCAACCCCGACTGCGGCCTGAAGACCCGTGGCCCCGCCGAGGTCGAGGCGTCGCTGCGCAACCTCGTCGACGCGGCGAAGCTGGTCCGCGCGGAGCTGTAGGCGGCTCCGCCGCCCGTGAGTGGTTGAGGAGTCCCTGGACTCGTGTCATGTCTCAGGACTTGGAGGACAGATCTGTCTCAGGACTTTGAGGACAGTTTCTGGTAACGCGTGGTCCTGTCGAGTGTAAGTGTGCGGACGGTCGTGTCGCCGATCATCACGACGACACGATCGCCCTGCCAGTAGACGGTCGCGGTGGTGTTCTTGTGTCGGCGGCCGAGGATGATCGAGAGTCCGTCGAACTGGATCACGCCGGTAGTCGAGACGGGGCGGGTGGTGCATCCCGATCGTGCCGCCGGCCCGGGCGTCGGCTGGGCCGGATGTGTTGCGTCCCAGCGTTGGTTCGGGGTCATACCGTCGATGCCCTGGTGGCGCCTGTTGTTGTAGAGCTGCCGGTAGGTGTCGAGTTGGGACTGCAGCTCGGTCAGGGTCGCCGCCGGTGGCTGCTTGGCCAACCATTTCCGCAAGGTCTGATGGGCGCGTTCGTTCTTGCCGCAGGTCTGCGGGTGCCGGACCGAGGACGCGATCGTCACGGTCCCGAGGGCGGCGAGGTTGCGTTCGACCTCGGACATCCCGCCCCGGCGTTTCCCGGAGAAGGCGAGCCCGTTGTCGGAGAGTAGGTGTACCGGCACCCCGTGCCCGTCCATCGCCCGTTGCAGTGCCGCCCACGCGTCGGCGGAGGTTTCGGCCCGGGCGGCATACGAGCACACGTCCAGACGCGAGTGGTCGTCGAGAATCTGCAGGATGCACACCACGGTGCCGTCGGCGAGATAATGCTCGAGGCCGTCGATCTGCCAGCACCCGTTGGGGGCGGAGTACTCGAAACTGCGGCGTGAACGGGGTTTCTTGCGTGGCTGAGGAACGATCTGTCCGCACTCCCTCAGTACCCGGTACACCGTTGAGCGCGACGGGGTCGGGTCGAGTCCCTGGGCCTCGAGGCGCCACACGATCGAGATCGGGCCGTTGTCGAAGCCCTCGTCGTCGAGTTCCTTGCGGGCACGGACGATGGCCTCACACACCTCGGGTCCGGTACGGGTCGGGCTGTGGTGTGGCCGGGTCGAGCGGGTGGTGAACGCTGCGGCGCCCTCGGTGCGGAACCTGCCCACCAGGACGTAGAAGGTATTGCGGGAGATGCCCTGCTCTCGGCACAGGCGGGACACGTTCACCCGTGCCCCGCCTGCGACCGCCGAGACCGTGGCCACGATGTCCGGATTCATCGAAAACCCTTTTCCACCCATGCCCGATTGTCCCGGGCACGGGTCGTCAGTGTCCTCGATGTCCTGAGACATCAACTGTCCTGCATGTCCTGAACTCAGACAGGAGTCCCTGGACTCGTCAACCACTCACGGGGCCGAAGGCCCTGGTCTGCGACGGATTCTCACCGAACCGGCGTCGGTAGGCCGCCGCGAAGAGACCGAGGTTGACGTACCCCCACGCGCCGGCGATCGAGGCGACGGTCGCACCCGGCGATGCGGTGAGCAGTTCCTCCCGGATGCCCTGAAGCCGCTGCTCACGCACGTACTCGGCCGGGGTGGTGTCCAGGTATTTCCGGAACGACCCGGACAGGGTGCGGACGCTGACACCCACCGCGTCGGCGATGTCGGAGGAGGTCGGCAGTTCGC
Organism: Rhodococcus sp. JS3073; assembly: GCF_026810085.1. Classification (NCBI taxonomy): domain Bacteria; kingdom Bacillati; phylum Actinomycetota; class Actinomycetes; order Mycobacteriales; family Nocardiaceae; genus Rhodococcus; species Rhodococcus sp. JS3073. The sequence goes on from NZ_CP113951.1 coordinate 2,682,470, forward strand.
GGGCGTACTCCCGGATGTACTGGACGGCGTGCCGCACATAGCCGGGCGCCGCCGGACCGGTGGACCTGTCCGGGTCCACTCCGGCGCGAGCCGCCCATTCGGTGAGCAGGTGACCGACGAGCAACTCCTGCAGGTTGAGCCCGATGCGCCCCTCGGTAGCGTGACCCGGTAGCTCTCCCGTCGTCCGCATCGCGTACCCGAGGAGCGCCTGCCAGCCGGATCCACCGCCCCCGATGACGCATTTACGTTGCCAGAGAACATCTCCGGGGTCGAATCCCCACCACCGCACAGCCGTGTCGGCGAGCAACGTGTGGGGAACGGTGAGATTGAGCTGGACGTGGTCGGGAGAGAACTCGACGAGGTAGTCGACGCGACTGCAGTCGGCGACGAACGTGTCACCAGACGGCGTGTTCGCGGTGGCGTCGTGGTCGAGGTGGTGCCGGGCGTTGCCCCGAATGGTCGTGAGAACGAGCGCGTTTCCGGCGTCGGACGAGAAGTCGCCGACCGAGACGGGGATTCCGTAGGAGAACCGGGTGACCGTGATGTCGCCGATCTTCGTGGAGTACATGCTCGATCGGGGTGACAGTCCGACACCGAGCGGACGCACGACGTAGGGCATGTACATGCGGTCGGACCAGAGCTGGATCTCACTCCAGTCCTCCGACGTCCTGCGCTCGGCGGCCGGCGGCCGTCCCACCGCAAACGGATCCAGCGCGACCATGCGTCGAGTATCCCACCCACACGAGGCCGGAGGCCCATTGCTTATATCGTGAGTGTGTGCTCATAATATGGGTGTACCTGTGACACCAGTCACTGCCCCGCCTCCTCGATAAGGACGCGCACATGTCAGACGTAGCAATCCTGATCAACACCACGGTCGCCGTTGCGGCGGTCGTTCTGATGATCGTGCGTTTCAAGTTCAACCCAGTGGTGTCACTGGTCGTCGGATCCGCCTACCTCGGACTCACGACGGGACTCGGCACGGCCGAAACGGTGGACGTCATCAGCACCGGTTTCGGCGACATCATGGCCGAAGTGGGACTCCTGATCGCCTTCGGCGTCCTGATGGGCGCCATGTTGAAAGAAATGGGCGCGATCCAGCGCCTGGTCGGAACACTTCTGCGGGTGTTCGGGCCGAAACGAATGCCCTATGCGATGTCGCTGACGATCGCGACGTTGCTGCAGTCCATCTTCCTCGACGTCCTGCTCGTCATCTCGGCGCCGCTCGCCCGCAACCTCGCACCGAAGGTCGGCCGGGTCGGGACCGCGCGCATGGCCACCGCCCTCGCCATCGGCCTGGAGTGCGGCATCGTCCTCATGGTTCCCGGTGTCGGCGCCCTCGCCCTCGCCGGACTTCTCGGTGTGCCGCTCGGCAAGATGCTGATCTTCGGGCTGATCCTGGTGATCCCGACCGTCGCGATCTCGGTCGCGATCATGTCGTTCCTGTTCACCCGCGGTTGGTGGAACCCGGAGAAGGACGAGGAGCACTTCCATCAGACGGTCGTCGACGACGAAGAGGACGAGTGGACCGACGGCGGCAGCGGCGGGACCACCCCTCGGCCCGATGCCGGCGGTGGCGTCGCCCAGGCGCAACGCGCCGCGACCGTCACCACCGAGCGGACCGAACACGACCGTCCGCTGATCCTGCTCCTCGCTCCGCTGCTCGTCTCGCTCCTTCTCATCGCGACCGGCGCGATCCTGGACATCGCCGAGATCAGCAATCCGGTCGTCTCGTTCGTGTCGGAACCCCTCATCGCGTTGCTGATCGGACTGATCGGCACCAGCTTCGTCGGACGGTTCAGCGTCGGCCAGCACCGCATCCAGAAGGCGATCGCCAGTGGTTTCAGCGAGAGCGGCCAGATCCTCATCCTCACCGGCGTCGGCGGGTCACTCGCCGCGACCATCGCCGCGGTCGGCCTCGGCGACATCCTCGGCAAGTACTTCACCGCCAATCACGCGGCTCCGCTGCTGATGGTCTGGGTGGTCGCCGCCGTCCTGCACATCGCTGTCGGCTCGGTGACCATCTCCGCCATCACCGCCGCGGGCATCCTCGCACCCATCGCGCCCACCCTCGGCCTCGACCCCGTCCTCATCGCCCTCGCGGCCGGCGCCGGCTCCCTGTTCGCGGTGCATGTCACCAGCAACACGTTCTGGCTGCTGCAGTCCTTGATGGGTCAGACCACACGAGGCACGCTGAAGACGTGTTCGGTGGGAGTATCGGTGGCATCGGTCGTCGCAATACTGCTCGTCCTGCCCATGAGCCTCGTTCTCTGAGCGTCACAACCAGTTAAGGATCACCATGTTCTCCGACAACACCATTCGGCCACTCGACGGGGTGCGCGTACTCGAACTGGGTAACTACATCGCCGCTCCGACCGCGGGCCGGATGCTCGCCGACTTCGGGGCCGAGGTCATCAAGGTGGAGCGCCCGAAGACCGGCGACGAACTGCGCAACTGGCGGCTCTACTCCGGCGACACCTCGATGCTGTACCGCACGATCAACCGCAACAAGAAGTCGATCGTGCTGGACCTGCGCACCGAGGAAGGCCGGCAGCTCGTCCTCGACCTCGCCGCCAAGTGCGACATCCTGCTGGAGAACTTCCGGCCGGGAACCTTGGAGAAGTGGGGTATCGGACCGGACGCGTTGAATGCGGCCAATCCGGACCTGGTGATCACCCGCATCTCGGCGTTCGGGCAGACCGGGCCGATGTCGCAGCGGCCGGGATTCGCCGCGGTCGCGGAGGCCGCCGGCGGATTCCGTGAACTCGTCGGCGACCCGGACCGGCCACCGGTGCGGGTGGGGGTGTCGATCGGCGACTCGATCGCCGGCCTCTACGCGGCCTTCGGTGCGGTGATGGCCCTGTTCCAGCGCGAGGCCGCGAAGGTCGCCGGAACGCAGGGTCCGTCACTGCCGCATCGGATCATCGACGTCGCGCTCAACGAATCGATCCTGTCGATGATGGAGTCGCTGATCCCCGACTACCTCGCGTACGGCATCAAACGCGAACGCGTCGGCGGCCGGATGGAGGGCATCGCCCCGTCGAACGCGTACATCTGCAGCGACGGCAACAGCATCATCATCGCCGGCAACGGTGACGCCATCTTCCAGCGCTACATGGACATCATCGGCCGCCCCGACCTCGGCGCCGACCCGGACCTGTCCACCAACGCCGGACGGTGGGCGCGCCGCGACGAACTCGACGCGGCGATCGGTGAGTGGACGATCCAGTACTCGCGCGACGAGGCGCTGAAGATCCTCGACACCGCCGGCGTGCCGTCGGGTCCGATCAACACCGCCGCCGACATCTGCAGCGACGAGCAGTACGCGGCCCGCAACATGATTCAGCAGTTCACCGTCGACACCGGTGAGGCCGAGCCGAAGCAGGTCGGGTTCCCCGGCATCGTCCCGGTGATCGGCGGCAAGTCGCTGCCCATCCGCAGCGTCGGTCCGGACCTCGGCGAGCACACCCGGGAGGTTCTCGAAACGCTGCTCGGTAAGACCCCGGAACAGATCGACTCCATCGTCAACGACACAGTAGGTGGCCTCTCATGACGCAGTCCTTCGAATCACGCACCCTGCTCCGCGACGTCACCCTGCGTGACGGATTGCAGTTGACGGGCAAGATGCTGCCCACCGCCCGGAAGCTCGAGATCGCCCGGCGACTTCTCGAACTCGGCGTGCCCGCGCTCGAGATCGGGTCGATGGCCCGCCCCGACCTCGTCCCGCCGATGGCGAACACCGTCGAGGTGATCTCGGAACTGACCCCGGAGGAACTGGACCACTGCTGGGTGTGGGTGGCGACGCCCCGGCACGTGGAGAAGGCCGCCGCCGCCGGCGCACGCCATTTCCAGTACTGCTTCTCCGCCTCCGATTCCCACAACCAGGCGAACATCGGACGTTCCACCGAGGACAGCCTCGCCGCGATGCCCGCCGCGATCGAACTCGCACAGGAAGTCGGCGGCAGCATCCAGCTGTGCATCGCGACGTCGTTCACCTGCCCGTTCGAGGGCCGGGTGCCGGAGCAGCGGGTCATCGACATCGCCAACGATCCGCGCGCCCACGGCGCCGTCGACGTCGTCGTCTGCGACACCCTCGGCCAGGCCGTCCCTGCCGAGGTGTACTCGCTCGTCTCCCGGGTCCGGCTCGAAACCCCGCAGCGGGGCATCGTCTTCCACGGTCACGACACCTGGGGTCTGGGGGTCGCGAACAGTCTCGCCGCGGTCGCGGCAGGCGCGATGACCGTCGACGGCGCCCTCGGCGGACTCGGCGGCTGCCCGTTCGCACCCGGCGCCAGCGGCAACACCGCCAGCGAGGACCTGCTGTTCGCCACCCGCCCGGACTGGCTGAACCCCACCACGTTCGGATCCCTCGTGGAACTGTCCGAGAAGACTCTCGCCGAACTCGGTGAAGCCAACCGGTCCAAAGCCGCCCAGGGTGCGCGCTCCAATGCCACCGCGTTCGAGTGGGTCATCGGCGGCGGCCGATGAGCGCGGCCCGGTTCTACGTCACCACCCCGATCCCCGAACCCGCTCTCACGCTGCTGCGCGCCGCGGGAAGCGTCGAGGTCCCCGACGAGCTTCCGGACGCCGCCCGGCTGCGGGAGGTCTGCGTGTCCGGCGACTACGACGTGGTGGTGTCACAGCTACGCGACACGTTCGACGCCGACCTCCTGGCCGCCGCGAAGATCCGCGGGATCTCCAACTACGCGGTCGGATTCAACAACGTCGACATCGGGGCGGCCACCGCGAACTCGATACTCGTCGGCAACACACCCGGTGTGCTCACCGACGCCACCGCCGACGTCGCGATGCTGCTGATCATGGCCACCGCCCGCCGCGCCGTGGAGGCCGACACGTTCGTCCGCGCCGGACGGTTCACCGGATGGGAACCGAACCTGCTTCTCGGCCAGGATGTTTCGGGCCGAACGCTCGGTCTCGCCGGGTTCGGGCGGATCGCGCGGGCGACCGCGAAACGGGCACTGGCCTTCGGGATGCAGGTGCTGTTCTGTCCGCGGCCGCCCGGTGACCGGCCGGTGCCGGACGCGGAACTCGGTGAGTTCGCCGGACTCGTCACCCACACCGATTGGGACACCCTCGTCACCACCAGCGACTACCTGTCGCTGCACGTGCCCCTCACCGCGCAGACCCGCCACCTGGTCGATGCGGGTGTGCTGGCGGCGATGAAACCCTCCGCGATCCTGATCAACACGGCCCGCGGCCCCGTCGTCGACGAAGCCGCTCTCGTCGCCGCCCTGAAGTCCGGGGAGATCGCCGGGGCCGGACTGGACGTCTACGAGGACGAACCCGCGCTCGCCCCGGGACTCGCGGAACTGTCGAACACGGTCCTGCTCCCCCACCTCGGCAGCGCCACGGTGTCGGTGCGCGCCGAGATGGCGAGACTGTGCGCCGAGAACGCTGTGGCCATGGCACAGAACCGGATTCCGCCGCATCCGGTCAACCCGGAAGCCTGGAACTCATGACGGTTCTGATCGCCCCCGACAGTTTCAAGGGCACCTACACCGCCGGTGAGGTCGCCGACGCCGTCGCCGGCGGGGTCGAGTCGTCCGGCGGCACCGCGATCAGGCTGCCGGTCGCCGACGGCGGCGAGGGCACCCTCGACGTTCTCACCGTCCCCCTCGGACTGCGCCCGGTCACCACCAGGTCCCGCAACCCCTGGGGCAGCCCGTGCCGGCCGACGTACGGACTGTCCGACGACGGGACCGCGGTCATCGAGATCGCCGCCGCCTCCGGGATCACCACGCCGCACGACGGTCCCCGCGACCCGGTCACCGCCACCACCTACGGCACCGGGATGCTCGTCGCCGACGCCGCCCGGCGCGGTGCCCGGCACATCGTCGTCGCGGCCGGCGGGTCCGCCACCACGGACGGCGGCACCGGGGCAATCGCCGCCATCGAGGCGGGCGGCGGACTCCGGGGCGCCTCCGTCACCGTGCTGACCGACGTCACCACCCGGTATGTCGACGCCGCCAGGGTGTTCGGACCGCAGAAGGGCGCCGACGCGGGCGCCGTGCAACTCCTCACGCGGCAACTCGAGGCGAAGGCGCGGGCCCTGCCCCGCGACCCGTCGAGTGTCGACGCGACCGGCGCGGCAGGCGGGTTCTCCGGCGGGATGTGGGCACGGTACGGCGCCGAATTACGCTCGGGCGCCGATTACATCCTCGACGTGATCGGCTTCGACACCCTGGCCGCGGACGCGTCGGCGATCGTCGTCGGCGAAGGCAGGCTCGACGGACAGACGAAGGCGGGCAAGATCATCTCCGCGGTCCTCGCCCGCGCGGGCGCGTCCCCGGTGTACGCCGTCGTCGGCTCCGTCGGTGACGATCTCGGCGACTACCGGTCCCGGTTCGCCGACGTGATCGTCGCTACCGACGCCGTGGCCATGCACGAAGCCGGACGGGCGATTGCGGCGCGCCTCATGACGGGTAGCGGCCGCCCAGCGTCCGGGTGACCTGCTCGGCGCTGCCGACGAGCAGATCCACCCACTTCTCGCACTGTTCGAGCGGCATGCGCAGTGTCGGCCCGCTGATCGCCAGCGCACCGATCACGTCGGCGGACGAATCGAACACGGGCGCAGCCAAACCCGAGGCACTGTCCTCCCGCTCCCCCGCGGTGATGGCGTACCCGTCCGCCTTGGCCTGGTGGATCAGTTCGCGCAGCACCGCCGTGTCGGTGACGGTGCCCTCGGTCATCGGCTCGATGGGGCCGGCGAGGACCTGTTCGGTGAGGTCCGGGTTCCAGGCGAGCAGCACCCGGCCCGCCGATCCCGCGGGCAGGGGGACGATCTTCCCGACGTACATGTTGCGGCGCAGCGCGTGCTCGGTCTCCGCGATGGCCACGCACACGCGGTAGCCCTGCTCGACCCGGAAGAAGCTGGCGGTCTCGCCGGTGGCGTCGCGGATCTCCTTCAGTACCGGCGTGACGACAGCCAGGACGTCGAGTCCCTTGGTGGCTGTCGCGGCCCAGAACGCCATCTTCACGCCGATCCGGATCTGGTCGCCCGTGCGGTCGAGGAATTCCTGCGCCACCAGGTTGCTGACCAGCCGTTGGACCGTCGACGTCGGCAGACCCGTCGCCTGGTGGAGCTCACCCAGCGTCATCGACGGACGCGTCAGGCTGAAGGCATCGAGGATCTCCCTGATCTTGCTCAGCACCAGCAACGGTTGGTGCTTGGAGGTCAATTCGCCGTCTTCCGCTCGCATACCCTCGACGATAGTCGCCCTCACCAGCACGTGAGTGCCAACGGACGGCGGAACACACTTTGGCACTCACCTGGGGCGAATTGGGTGTCGCCACACGGGCGGGGATGTGGTAGTTATTGAGGATGCTCGAATTCGACTCGACGAAAGGCGCATGAGCGCCCACCGAGACACCTCTCCGACACAACGGTTCGGGGACTTCACCCGCGCGTTCGACGCGCTTCGCTCGCTCCCTTCACGATGCCGCGACCCGTCCACTCCCCACCGGACGCTGTTAGATCCCCGATTTGTGCTGCTCTACAACGACTTCGAGAAAGGAGGCACTCATGAAGTTGGCTGAGGCACTGGCTGAGCGCGGCGATCTGACGCGCCGGGTGGAGCACCTGAAGTCGCGCATCCTCACGAATGCACGACATCAAGAGGGCGAGTCGCCTGCCGAGGACGCCGCGGCGCTACTCGTCGAACTCGAGGAGGTCCTGGACCGCCTGGAGGTCCTCGTCCGAAGAATCAATCGGACGAATACCGCTGCGCCACTGGGCGACGCGACCATCACGGACGCACTGGCCCGCCGCGACATGCTGCGAATCCGGCACCGGGTGGTGTCCGCCGCCGCGGATGCCGCCTCCGGACGCGAGCAGGACCGATATGGCAGGCAACTCCGCTCCGAACTCGTCTTCGTCGCGGCATTGCCCGTCCGGGATCTCCGGCGGACGGCGGACGATCTCGCCCGGCAGATTCGGGAAATCGATCTGCAAGTGCAGAAGGAGAATTGGGAAGTCGAGTTGCTCGACTGAAGCAGGCTGGGTAGTAGGTAACCGTCTTGGAGGCGAGCACACACCGCGAGTCGACGGTAATTCGGCTCTTCTCCGGCGTGGAGGGCAACGCTCCGGGCACACACCCGGATCACACTGCAGCCCTGCACACCGCACAGGTGACAGTGCACGACGCACAACTCATTACCGGGTGCTGATCCGAGACGGCGAGGGCGGGCAAGGGGCTACCCACACACGTGAGTGGCAGAGCGTGCCGAAGCACACTCTGCCACTCACGTCGGGATCAGCCGACCACGAGGTCCAACTCGTCGTCGGACACTCCGACCGCGATGCTGCCACCCTCGACGAGGACATCGTCGAGCAGCAGATCGGCGATCCGATCGTCGACGGCCCGCTGGATCGACCGGCGCAACGGACGCGCCCCGAACTCGGGCTGGTGTCCGTGCTCGGCAATCCAGTCGACCGCGGCCTCGCTGAACGAGATCTCGATGCCCTTGGACTGCAGCCGCTTCCGGCTGTCATCCAGCAGCAGGTCGGTGATCCGGTGCAGCTGAGCGGTGTCGAGCTTGCGGAAGATCACGATCTCGTCGATCCGGTTCAGGAACTCCGGACGCATCGACTCACGCAACCGGCCCATCACCCGATCCCGCAGCGGCTTCTCCGACGCCTCCGCGTCACCGGTGCTGAAGCCAAGCGCACCGGACTTGCTGGAGATGATGTCGGATCCCAGGTTGCTGGTCATGATCAGAACGGTGTTCTTGAAATCCACCGTCCTGCCCTGACCGTCCGTGAGCCGACCGTCGTCGAGCACCTGCAGCAGCGTATTGAATACGTCCGGGTGCGCCTTCTCGATCTCGTCGAGCAGGATCACCGAATACGGGTTCCGGCGGACCTGCTCGGTGAGCTGTCCCGCCTCCCCGTATCCGACGTAGCCGGGAGGAGCACCGACGAGCCGGCTGACCGTGTGACGTTCACCGAACTCGCTCATGTCGAGTCGCAGCATCTTGTTCTCGTCACCGAACAGCGTGGCGGCCAGCGCCTTCGCGAGCTCCGTCTTGCCGACACCGGTCGGTCCGAGGAACAGGAAGCTGCCCACGGGTCGATCCGGATCGTTCATGCCGGTGCGGCTACGGCGCACCGCCCGGGCGATGGCCCGCACGGCGTCGTCCTGGCCGACGACACGACGATGCAGTTCGTCCTCGAGCCGGCGGAGGCGTTCCTTCTCCTCCTCGGTCATCTGACTGGCCGGGATTCCAGTCGCCCGCGACACGACCTCGGCGATCTGCTCGGCAGTCACCTCGGGCGCGACGTCGGACGCACCGACCGCCTTCCCGTCGATCCGGGCCTGGACCTCCATGGCCTCGTCGCGCAGCCGCGAAGCCTTCTCGTACTGCTCGTCGGCGACGGCCTGCTCCTTGGCCTGCTCGAGTTCCGCGAGCTTCGCCCGCAGAGCCTCGACATCGACGCTCGGCATCCGCAGCCGCAACCGGGCTCCGGCCTGGTCGATCAGGTCGATCGCCTTGTCCGGCAGGAAGCGGTCACCGATGTAGCGGGCCGACAGCTCGACGGCCGCCGAAAGCGCCTCGTCCGTGTAGCGGACACCGTGGTGCTCCTCGTACCGGTCACGCAGACCGGACAGGATCGCCACCGCATCCTCGACGCTCGGCTCCGCAACCGTCACCGGCTGGAAACGGCGTTCGAGCGCCGGGTCCTTCTCGATGTGCTTGCGGTATTCGTCGAGCGTCGTCGCACCGACGATGTGCAGCTCACCACGGGCGAGCTTCGGCTTGAGGATGTTGCCCGCATCCATCGCGCCGTCGGCGCCGCCACCGGCGCCGGCGATGGAGTGGACCTCGTCGATGAAGACGATCAGCTCGTCCGAGTGGGCGGAGATCTCGTCGATCACCTTGCCCAGGCGTTCCTCGAAATCACCGCGGTACCGGGTGCCCGACACCATGCTGGACAGGTCGAGCTGGACGATGCGCTTTCCCGTCAGTCGGTCGGGCACCTCGCCGTCGACGATGCGCTGGGCCAGGCCCTCGACGACCGCCGTCTTGCCGACGCCGGCCTCCCCGACCAGTACGGGGTTGTTCTTGGTGCGGCGCGACAGGATCTCGATGGTCTGCTCGATCTCGTCGGCGCGCCCGATCACCGGGTCGACTCCGCCGCCGCGTGCGCGTTCGGTGAGGTCGAAGCCGTACTGGTCGAGCGTGGGAGTCTCGGAGTTCGACGACTCCTCCACCGATCCACCCTGCACCGCGGTCTGCAGGCGCTCGGGGGTGATGCCCTCGGATGCGAGCAGGCGTCCGGCGGCGTGGTCCTGATCCGCGGCGAGCGCCAGGAAGAGGTGCTCGGGATCGATGTAGGTGGAACCGAGGGCGCGCGCGAGTTGGTGCGCCTCGAGCAGCGCCGTCTTCAGGGCGCCGCTCAGTGCGGGTGTTGCAAAGCCTGACGTGTCGCGGCTCTGGGGCAGACGCAGTTCGACGGCATCGGCGACGGCCGACGTGTCGGCGCCTGCGCGGCGCATCAGAGATGCGACGGGATCGTGTTCTGTCATGACGCGCAGAACGTGGAGTGCATCGAGTTCCGCATCGCCACGACCTGCGGCGAAGCGGGCAGCAGCAGCCATGAGCTCCTGGGTGGAGCGACTCATGAGCCGACTGATGTCGATGCGACCTGGGCCCTCCGGCCCGAAGAATGCTGGCATTCCTCAGCCTCCTATAAGTTGAGCGTTACTCACTCAACTAACGTGCCATGCATGCGATCAATTCCCGACGGGGACGGATGTGAGCTCGATCACGAAGATCCGTGGCGGTGCCGACCCAGTCCAACGACGACAGGAACCCGGATCTTCCCGCTCACGGCAGGGCGCGTCCGAGAAAGTCGAGCACCCGGGTCGCCTGGTCGCCGGTGGGATCGAGATCGGGACGGAAGTCGGCGACGCTGACGCCCACGAGTCGAGGTGACCGCGCAAGAGGCGCGACGACGTCGGCGAGTTGATCCCAGTCGAGGCCTCCCGACTGGGGGTACGTCACCGCAGTGAGCGACTCGGGGTCGAGCACATCCAGGTCGAGGTGCAGCCAGACCCCGGTGCCTGTGCCGGCCAGCCATGCGGCAGCCTGCCGACCTGCAACGATGGGGTCCCGCACGACGGTCGGCGCGTCGATGCGGCGCAGGTCGGATGGCAACCGGACCAGTTCGGCGGCGGACGCCGCGTCCAGGCCCTCGGTGCGATGACCGATCAGGACGGTGTCACCGGCGCTGACCATCGGGGGTGTCCCGGCCAGCGTGATCAACGCCTCGGCACCCACTCCGGTGAGTATCGCGAGCTCCATGTCCGCCGTCTCGCCGGTGTCCGAGGACGGTCCGTCGAGATAATCCGGATGCCCGTCGACGAACCACAGTCCCGCCGAACCCAGGCGCCTGCGCAGCGCGGGAAAGATCCCGAGCAGGATGCTGCAATCGCCGCCGACCACGAGCGGTCGCCGCCGCGGCAGGTCCGTCATTGCGACCGCAAGATCGTCCGCCAACGCGTGAGCGGCCCGCACCGTCTCGGACAGTGCGATCACCCCCGTCGGTTCGTCCCGGTCGGTGCGATTGATCACGGTCGCGGCGTCGCCGACATCCCGGCCGACCATCGAAGACAGGCCGGCCTCCCGAAACGCGTGCGGCGCCGCTTGTTCGCCACGAGCCGAGCCGGAGCACTCCCACGGTGCGCCCAGCAGGAACCAGCCGGCAGCGTCCATTCGGCCATGATCCACCAGGCCCTCCGGGCCCGTGCGCCTTTTCGGTAGGGCGGGAACAACCGGAAAGGCGCACGGGCGCGAAGCGCCTAGTTCTACGCTGAACTGGTGGTGGCTCTCGTTCGAGCGGTCCGGCGGCTGGCTCTGGGACGCCCGCTGCGCAGTGACGACCTCGGGGAGCAGCTGCTGACCAAGCGTCTGGCGCTGCCGATCTTCGCCTCCGACCCTCTGTCCTCCGTGGCGTACGCGACGCAGGAGATCCTGCTGATCCTGTCTCTCGGCGGTCTCGCGTATTTCTATCTGACGCCGTATCTGGCGGTCGGGGTCGTCGTGCTTCTCGCCGTGGTCGCCCTGTCGTACCGCCAGGTGGTGTACGCCTACCCCAGCGGGGGCGGCTCGTACGAGGTGGCGACCAAGAACCTCGGTCCGTCCGCGGGTCTGACGGTGGCGTCGGCGCTGCTCATCGACTACGTCATGACGGTGGCGGTGTCGGTGTCGGCCGGCGTCGACAATCTCATCTCCGCCGTTCCCGCGCTGAACACGCACCGGGTGGCGCTGGCCGTGGCATTCGTCGTGCTGCTGACCGTGATGAACCTGCGCGGGATCCGGGAATCGGGGACCACCTTCGCCTTCCCGACATATGGGTTCATCGCCGGTGTGATGATCCTGATCGTGACGGGGTTCGTCCGCGTCGCGGCCGGCTCGACGCCCGTCGCCGAAAGTGCCGGGTACACCATCGAACCGGAGCTGTCCGGGCTGACCGGTCTGGCCCTCGTGTTCTTCGCGCTGCGCGCGTTCTCGTCGGGATGTACCGCGCTGACGGGTGTCGAGGCGATCTCCAACGGGGTGCCCGCATTCCGTAAACCCAAGAGCGCCAACGCCGCGAAGACGCTCATGGCGATGGCGGCGACGGCCATCGTGATGTTCGCGGGAATCACCGCGCTGGCCATCGTCACCAAGGTGCACGTCGCGGTGAACCCGTGCGATCTGATCGGGTTCGCCGGAAACTGCGAGACCGATCCACAGCGCACCGTCATCGCCCAGATCGCGGCGGCCGTGTTCGGCGGCACCACCAACTTCGGCTTCTTCTACGTCCAGGCCGCGACCGTGCTGATCCTCGTGCTCGCCGCGAACACCGCCTACAACGGTTTCCCGCTGCTCGCCTCGGTGCTCGGCCGCGACCGGTACCTCCCCGTCCAGCTCAACACCCGCGGCGACCGACTGGCGTTCAGCAACGGCATCGTGCTCCTCGCCGTGACGGCCGGCGGATTGATCGTCCTGTTCGAGGCGTCCGTCACCCACCTCATCCAGCTGTACATCCTCGGCGTGTTCACCTCCTTCACCCTCAGCCAGGCGGGCATGGTCCGGCACTGGAACCGGGTGCTGGCAACCGAATCCGACTCCCGCGAACGTCGTCTCATCCACGGCCGGCGGGCCCTCAACGGCACCGGAGCCGTCCTCACCGGCACCGTCCTGATCATCGTCACGATCACGAAGTTCACCCAGGGCGCCTACCTCGTGGTCATCGCCATGCCGATCCTGTTCTTCCTGATGCGCGGGGTGCGGCGGCACTACGACCGGATCGCGGCTGTTCTCGTCGTCGACGAGGACAGCTTCACCCTCCCCTCCCAAGTGCACACCATCGTGCTGGTGTCCGTGCTCAACAAACCCACCGCCCGGGCCCTGGCCTACGCCCGCGCCACCCATCCGACGACGCTGGAGGCCGTCACCGTGCTGGGCGACAACACCGGAAAACTGCAGCGGGAGTGGGAGAAGTACGAGGTCCCTGTGCCGCTGAAGGTCCTCGAATCGCCCTACCGTGAAGTCACCCGGCCCATCGTGGGGTATGTGAAATCCGTCCGGAAGCGGATCCCGGACGGCGTCGTCACCATCTTCATCCCCGAGTACGTGGTCGGTCGCTGGTGGGAACACCTGCTGCACAACCAGAATGCGCTGCGCCTCAAAGGCAGGTTGCTGTTCACGTCCGGGGTGATGGTCACGAGCGTGCCGTGGCTGCTGGACTCGGCCACCCGGGTCGGGGCGCCGCTCGGCAAGCCCGCGCCGGGTGACATCCGGCGCGGCCTGCCCACCACTCCCGAGCTCAGCGGAAAGTCGACTTCAGGTACTCCGTGAGACCGTCGACCGCGACCGGACTCTGCCGGAACCCGAGGTAGCCGTCCGGGCGGACGACGAACGCGGCGGACCCCTCCGCGCCGTACGCGTGCGCGAACTCGCCGTCACGGTCCCGGACGAGGGGAAGCACTGTTTCCCCGACCTCGGCGGAAGGCGACGCGACGAGATACGTGTCGACGAGTCCCCGGGTCGCCGCGTGCACCGACGTCGCCGCGGCCTCGAGCAGTTCCAGCCCGCGCGCGTCGACCGATTCGTCGGCGTACAGCAGCAAGGTGTGGTTCCGTCCCGCGAGGAGTGTGAACAGCCTGATGGGAGACGCGACTGCGGCACGGGTCAGCCCGCGGGCGTCCGGCGCCCGGTTGCCGGGCGCGAGTGCCGCGTTCGACTCCGGTTGGGCGACGATCGGACTGTCCGCATAGTTGATGAGGAGTTGGGCCTCGCGCCGGATCACGTAGTCGGGATCCGACGACCCCGCCCCGATCCCCTCCCGGGCGCTGCGCACGGTGCGACCCACCACCTCCTCCCCGATGGGTCGCCGTTCGGCGTCGTAACTGTCCAGCAGATCGGGGGCCGCGGCACCGGACACGGCCAGCGAGACCTTCCACGCCAGGTTGTGCGCGTCCTGGATGCCGGTGTTCATGCCCTGCGCGCCGGTCGGCGGATGAATGTGTGCGGCGTCGCCCGCGACGAACACCCGCCCGCGCCCGTAGGAGTCGACGATGCGGTGGCTGATCCGGAAGATCGAGGACCAGCGGAGGTTCGACGCCCGCGTCGGCTCGGGCGACAGCCGATCGAGCACGGCCTGGATGTGGCTCAGCTCCGGTTTCGGTCCCGCTTCGAAACCGTGCGCGATCTTGTCGGCCGCCGGGGTGCCGGTGCCGGCGAGGTCGGGGGGCACCAGCATCGACATCCGGTAGCGGCGGCGCCCGGGCAGCGGAATGCACACGAGCAGATCGTCGGTCTCGCCGTCCGTCTGATGCATCGACCGGATTCCGTAGCCGCGGGGCATCGACCAGTCGACTTCGACGTCGCCGAGCATGTACTGCTCGAGGAACGCACCGCCCTCGAAGGTGAGACCGAGGCCCTTGCGGACCACGCTGTGGGCGCCGTCGCAGCCGAAAAGGTACTGGGTTCGGACGGTTTCGTCGCCGTCCGCACCGGTGACCGTCGCGACGACGCCGTCGTCGTCCTGTTCGAATGCTGTCAGTTTGGTTCCTCGTTCGATCGTGGTGCCGAACGTGCCCAGGTAGTCGGTGAGGATGCGTTCGGTCTCGTACTGGGGCAGCCCGATGAATTCGAACGGGACGTCGGCGGGCAACGCCAACTCCAGACGGGCGACCTCGTCTCCGTTGACGTACACGATCTGCCCGCGCATCTGGATCGCCGCGTCCAGGATGTGCCGCAGCACACCCATGCTCTCGAACACCTCGAGGGTGCGGGGTTGGATCCCGACCGCCTTCGCGTACTGCGGTGGCTCGAGCAGGGGATCGATGATGCGGCAGGAGACACCTCGCCTGCGCAGTTCGATCGCCGCCGTCAGCCCCACGGGACCAGCTCCGACCACCAATACCTCGGGATGCACCACAAGACACCGCCTCGTCAGCAGGGACCGACCACCGACCAGTATGCGGGACCGTCGATGCACTTGACCGGCGTTCGGGCCAGACCCGGATCCGTCACGTTCGCGAGGTGTGGAGTCTCGGCCGGTGAACGGCTTCCCTGGCCACCAGTTCGATCGTCACGGCGACCGCACACGTCTGCGCGAGCAGCAGCCCGACGAGGACGAGGATCTGAACCGCCCCGGCCTGAACGGCGGAACCGCTTGCCAGCAGCACCCCGACGAACGCCCCCGGCAGGGTGACCAGCCCGACGGTCCGGGTCTGATCGAGTCCCGGGAGCAGCGCATCCGAGGCGGCAGACCGGACCACTTCCATGCGGGCATCCCGGACGCCGAGTCCGAGACTCAGCCCCGCCTCCACCTCACCCCACCGTTGTTCGACCGCATCGAGCGCGCGTCGCGCGGCAAGGGAGGTAGCCGTCATCGCACCACCGAGCACGATCCCGCCGACGGGAACGAGTGCGACACCTTCGAGCGGAACCACCCGGCTGACCAGCATCAACGGCAAGACGACTCCCACACCCGCCGCGAGCGACAGCGCCAGCCACGCGGCGGACCGCCCCGCTTTCGCGCGGCGAGCGGACGTTCCCACCGCCGCCGCGAACATCACCACGAGGACGAGGATCGACGACCACAGATGCGCGAGAGCCGCAGCCAGGATCAGGGATACCGCGGCGAGCTGGGCAGCACCTCGAATTGCCGCGGCGGGCACGACGAGTGGGCTGCCGAGGTGGGTGACGCGGTAGACCACGGCCGCGCACACGACCATCACGGTGCACAGCACAGCCAGTCCGACACCGGGATTCGCCAAGGACGTACTCACCCCGCTCAGTGTTCCTCACTTCCGGGCCGCGGGGATACCGAGAGTGACCGTTATCCCGACGAACCCTGGGCGGCGCGTGCGACCATGGAGAAGTCGACGCTCTACGCCCGATGACGCTGACCGGAGGCCGTGGCGATGGACAACCGGGCGAACACAGCGCACCCGCGGGTCGTGGTCGAGACCGACCACGGCCGGGCGAGCTACGGCGCGGGCAAGGCCGTCCGCATCGGCCGGGATCCGCAAATGGAGATCACGATCGTCGATCCCGTGGTGTCGCGCGAGCATGCACGGCTCACCTGGGACAAGGGATGGCAGCTCGTCGACTCCGACAGCAAGAACGGGATCTTCGTCGACGGGGAGCGCAGAGAAAAGGTTCCCGTCACGAACCCCGTCCTCGTCCGGCTGGGCGACGCGGCCGAGGGGCCGGTCGTGCGGATCTCGGTCGAAGATCCGGACGCGACGCGACAGGACGTGGGCGGTCGATGGGACGAGTCGACGATCGAGGTGGGGGCCTCGAGCGCCCCGCCCCCGACACCGCACGCGGCGGTCCCGACGGGATCGCTCACGGTGGGACGGTCACCCGACAACGACATCGTCGTCCGGGACGTGCTTGCCTCACGCCACCACGCGATCGTCCACAACGTGCCGTCCGGCCTCGAGATCGACGACCTGGGGAGCGTCAACGGCACGTTCGTCGGCGGCGCCCGGGTGTCGCGAGCGCAGCTGACCGAAGGTGACGTCGTCACGATCGGCAACACCGATCTCATCGTGAAGGAGGCCCGGCTCATTCCGCGGCAGGCGGTGACTCCGACCGCGGGCGGGCTGCGGGTGGACGGCGTGGGGCTCACCATCGAGGGCGGGCGGCGGCTGCTCGAGGACGTCACGTTCAGGGCCCAGCCGGGGAGTCTCACCGCGGTGATCGGCCCCTCCGGCGCGGGAAAGACCACGGTGGCCACCATCATCTCCGGTTCGGAACGCCCCACGGAAGGTGTGGTCGAGTTCGAGGGACGCAGTGTGCACGCCGAATACCAGGTGCTCCGCTCCCGCATCGGGATGGTTCCCCAGGACGACGTCGTGCACCGGCAGCTGACCATCCGGCAGGCGCTCGGCTACGCCGCCGAGCTGAGGCTGCCGCCGGACACCACCCGGGCCGACCGTGAAGAGGTGATCGCGACGGTCCTCGACGAACTGCAATTGTCCGAACACGCCGACACGAGGGTCGACCGGCTGTCCGGCGGACAACGCAAACGCGCGTCCGTCGCAATGGAGTTGCTCACCGGCCCGTCCCTGCTCATCCTCGACGAACCGACCTCGGGTCTCGACCCCGCGCTCGACCGGCAGATCATGGCGACGTTGCGCCGCCTCGCCGATTCGGGCCGCGTCATCGTCATCGTCACGCATTCGCTGTCGTATCTCGAGATGTGCGATCAGGTGCTGCTCCTCGCACCGGGCGGCAAGACCGCCTACGTGGGCCCGCCGGACCGGGTCGGGGCCGCGCTGGGCAGCACCGACTGGGCCGACATCTTCGCCCGCGTCGTGGCCGACCCCGACGGAGCGTTCGCCGAGTACCGCGCCACCCGCCCCGCCGTGGAGGTGCCACCACCGAGCCCGCCCGGACCTCTCGGCAGTCCCGCGCACACGTCGCGGCGCAAGCAGCTGAGTACCGTCGTCCGCCGCCAGGCGCGGCTGATCCGAGCCGACCGGGGCTACCTGATCTTCCTGTCCCTTCTGCCGTTCGTGCTCGGCGGCCTGGCCGTGCTCGTGCCCGGCGACACCGGGTTCGGTCCGTCGGGCCTCGACGAATCCGGCGAACTCACCCAGATCCTGGTCGTGCTGATCCTCGGCGCCGCGTTCATGGGTTGCTCACTGACCATCCGCGATCTGGTCGGCGAGCGCATGATCTATCAACGCGAACGTGCCGCCGGGCTGCTGCCGTCCGCCTACTTGACGGCGAAGATCGTCGTATTCTGCGCCGCCGCGATCGTGCAGTCGGTGATCATGGTGCTGATCGTCTTCGTGGGCAAGGGTTTTCCGGGCCGGGGCAGCGTGATTCCCTCCGGTTCCGTCGAATTGATCGTGGACATCGCCGTCACCACCTGCTCGTGCGTCCTGGTCGGATTGGCGTTGTCGTCGGTGGCCCGCTCGAACGAGCAGGTGATGCCGATGCTGGTGGTCACGATCATGGTGCAGCTGGTGATGTGCGGAGGTTTGATCACGATCACCGGACGCGCCGTGCTCGAACAGGTGTCGTGGCTCTTCCCGTCCCGCTGGGGATTCGCGGCCGCCGCCTCGACGGTGGACCTGCGCACGAACGCCACGGGCACCGAGCCCGATACGCTCTGGCAGCACGCCGCATCGTGGTGGCTGCTCAACATCGCCATGCTGGTGCTCATCAGTTGCGTGCTCGCGGTCGTCACCTACAGCCGGCTCCGGCTGCGCCGTCCCCGCCGGCGCTGATCCGGCTGGTGCAATTGTCTACTCGTCGCCTCCACCCTCCGGTGCCCCGACGTCGAAGACACTCATCAGCTGTGACAAGGTGCGGTAATAGCCGACCAGGACCACGAGTTCGAGCAGTGCCGAGTGACCGAGGCGGGCTTCGAATCGACGGAACTCCTCGTCTCCGAGGGTGTTGGCGCCCTCGAGCAGATGCCGGCAGACGAGGTACGCAGCCTGTTCGGTGGCGTCTTCAGAACCGAACTCGCCACTCCGAAGTGCCGTCAGCTCTTCGTCGCTCAGCCCGTCGGCGCGTCCGACCCGTTCGTGCGCGTAGCGTTCGAATTCGCACTCCGTTGCGGCCGCGACCGCGAGTATCGCGATTTCTCTGATCCGGGCGGTCATCGCCGTCCGATACCGCACCGCACTCCCGAGTTCCTGCAGCGCAGAGCCGAGTCCGGGCACGTGCAGCATCAACCCGAACGGCCCGTTGAGCCTGCCCTGGTCGTCGTGAAGCGCGAACAGCTGGTGCCCCTGTGCGCGCGGGCCCGTCACGATGCTGTCGTACAACGCCTTCTGCTCGACGTCCAGCTCGGCGGGAGTCAGGGACGCGATCCGTGAATCTGTCATGGAATTACCATCTTTCAACGATGTCGGCCCGGGGAGGCGCGATGACGAGACAGAGTATGACGCGCCGGGGCCTGTTGTCCTCCGCCGACACCGAATATCACCCCGAACTGAAGCTATTCGCCCGATGGATTCCCTCCATATAGAACTGCCGATTCCCGAATACTCCCTGATCCGCCACCCTTGAGCCACGGGCCACATCGCCGAGTGGACCCGCGACCAGGCGAAGAGGTGACGTCAACGTGAGAACCCCGGTCGGGCAGCCCGCCCGATACGAGATCCAATCCTGCCCCGACATCGAGTTCGGGCGTCCCGGCGGGCACGTCCTCCGAGTCGATCTGACTCTGCCGATCGACGTTGCCGCCCCCGCCGTCGTCCTCTACCTGCACGGCGGTGGTTGGATGATCGGGTCGCGCAAGAGTCATGCCGCGCGGGCGGAGCGGCTCGCGCGGCACGGATTTGCCGTCGCGAGCATCGACTACCGCCCCTCCACCGCGGCTCCCCTCCCCGCCCAGATCATCGACATCGCGACCGCGCTCGAGTGGCTGAAAGGTCCCGGGCAAGCCTTCGGGGTCGACGCGACTCGTGTCGCTCTCTGGGGAGCGTCGGCGGGCGCCCATCTCGCGCTTCTGGCCACCACCGGTGCAGCGATCCCTCGGGCACCGCACGATCTGCCCGGTCCACCCGTGCAGGCCGTTGTCGGCTACTTCGGATGTTACGACCTCACCTCCCGGGGCGACCTCGACCGTCCGGACGCGGGCTCGCCGATACCGCACGAGATCCTCGAGCAGGACTGGCCGGCGGGGGTCCCCGCACCGCCGTCGTCTCGCTACCTGAGGGCCCGGTTGCTGGGGGTCGACGAGTCGACGGTGAGCGATCGTGAACTCGCCGCCATCAGCCCATTTGCGAAGGCACACGACATCCACGTGCCGGTCTTCCTGCTCCACGGAACACGCGACTCGGTCACGTCGGTGCAACAGAGCCGGCGGATGGCACAGGAACTTCGACGCCGCGGGGAGACGGTGCGCCTGCACCTGCTCGAGGGTGCCAATCACGAGGACCCCGCGTTCGACACGGAGGCCACGATCGCCGAAGTCGCCGCCTTCCTGCACGAACACCTGGAACGGTCCTGCCACACACCCTCACTTCCCGCCATGCCGTACAACAAGGAGATTGATTCGAAATGACCGCTCGAGTAGTAGTCGTCGGTGGCGGACCGTCAGGTCTGACGGTCGCAACCGAACTGGCCCGGGCCGGGGTGGACGTCGTCGTCCTCGAACGTCGAACACAGCCGGTGCAGTCGCGGGCCGGGACCATTCTGCCGAGAGTTCTCGAGCTACTCGATTCCCGGGGCCTTGCGCAGACGTTCATCGACAGGGCCGCGACCATTCGCTCCAACCCACTGATTCCCGTTCATATCTGGGCCGGGATGCAACCCGTGGAATGGCGCCACCTCGAATCGAGGTTCGGGTTTCGGCTGGTTCTTCCCCAGAATCACACCGAGGAACTGTTGCTCGAGGAAGCGCTCCGTCTCGGAGTCGTCGTCAAGCACGGCGTGACTGTCGAATCCGTCGTCCAGCAGTCCACCGCCGTGACCGTGACCGCGGCGGCCGAGGACGGACCCGTGAGCCTGTCGGCCGACTATCTGGTCGGCGCCGACGGTGGGCGAAGTATCGTGCGGTCGCAGCTCGGTCTCGGTTTCGAGGGACACGGGCCGACATTCACCGGAATCGTGGCAGATCTGAGAATGGACAGGCCCTGGCCCGAAGCACGGCGGATGATCGACAACGACAAGGGCTGGGTCACCTCGTTTCCCTTCGGCGAGAACGAGTCCATCACCCGGTTCAACATCGTGCATGCCGAGCGCAGGCACGCCCCGGCGGCGGAGCCGGTAACGGCCGACGAGGTCCGCCGATGCCTCACCGACGTTCTGGAGAAAGACCTGCCGTTCGACGATCTGGTGTGGGCGTCTCGTTTCACCGATTCGCTCAGAATCGCAACGAAGTTCCAGCAGGGTCGAGTATTCCTCGTCGGTGAATCGGCCCGCATCCACTATCCTGCCAGCGGCGTCGGGATGAACTTCTGCATCCAGGACGCGTTCAACCTCGGTTGGAAACTCGCCGCGGTCATCAACGAACACGCAGGGCCGGCGCTCCTGGCAACCTATGAGGCCGAACGCCGCCCGGTGGCGGAGGCGCTGCTGAGAAGTGTCGCAGCGCAGTGTTCGGTCCAGTTCGACTTCACGCCGGAGGGGGTGGCGTTCAAGCGGATGTTCGAGCGCGAACTGTTGCCCATTCCGGAGGTCAATCGTCGAATCGGACTCGAACTCAACGGGCTGTCCTTCCCCTACCCTGCTGATTCGCGCCAGCATCCGATGGTCGGATACCGCTGTCCTGATCTGGATCTCGTCACCGGGAGCGGTCCGACGAGGATGGGTGAGATGCTGCGCGACCACGCTCTCGTCCTCATCGACGCCACCGGGGCGGGAACCTACGCGGACCTCGCCCTGCAGGGCGCGCCGGTCCGCGCACACAGCGGCCACATCGTTCTCGCACCCAGCGGACTCGAAGACGTCAAGAGCCTGCTGGTCAGGCCCGACGGGTACATCGCCTGGGCCTGCGCCGACGCCCCCGCGCGGGAGGATGCCCAGCTGGCGATCAAGCGGTGTCTCGCCGTCGAATGAGGTGTCCGGGAGGGTCGCATCGGGTGTACCCGAGGCGGCCCTCCCACGCCGAGGTCGGCACTCAGGCGAGTGACTTGGCGAGTTGCGCTCTGAGCCAGCGGTGTTCGGGATCCGCGTTGTACATCGGGTGCCACCACAGCGCATGGTTCAGTGGGGCGAGGGTCAAGGGGAATTCGACCGGCCGAATTCCCATTCCACCGCTCATCCGGGCCGCCAATCGCTCCGGCAGAAGAGCGATACGATCGGTGTGGGCGACGAAATACGGAAGGGCCAGATAGTTTTCGCCGACGACCTGCACGTACGGTTCGACTCCCTGCGCCCTGACCTGATGCAGCGGTGTCGTCGCGGCATGGGGATGCGTCTGAAACACAGCCCACGGGTACTCGGTGAGCTGGTCCAACCGTATTGCGTCCCCGACGTGCTCGTTGTCC
Source organism: Rhodococcus sp. JS3073 (assembly GCF_026810085.1). NCBI lineage: Bacteria > Bacillati > Actinomycetota > Actinomycetes > Mycobacteriales > Nocardiaceae > Rhodococcus > Rhodococcus sp. JS3073. The sequence continues at coordinate 2,704,951 of NZ_CP113951.1, forward strand.
TCGGCCACCACGCAGACCCACCGGTCGGAGAAGAGGTCGACCGACGGCAGGTCGCTGACGAAGCCACGGGGCACGACCAGGGCATCGGCGGTGCGGAGACTGTCCGATGCACGATCGACGATCTCCGGTCGCAACTGCACGAAGTTGATGCGCAGGTGCGGAGCCTGCGACAGCAGGTCGCGGGTGATGGTGTCTCCGACAGCGGCGAGCATGTAGTCGGACATGATCAGGGTGAACTCGCGGCTGGACCGTTCGATCTCGATGCCCGGCTCGGCGTCGAGCACTCGATCGACTGCCGAGATCGCCACCGTCGTGCGCTCGACCAGGCTGCGGGCGAGCGGCGTGAGTTGATACGAGTTGCCCACCCGAGCGAGCAGCGGGTCGCCGAAGTACCTCCGAAGCCGCGCGAGCGCGGCACTCATCGCCGGTTGGCTCAGACCGACTTCGATCGCCGCGCGGCTCACGCTTCGCTCGCGCAGGAGCGCGTCCAAGGACACGATGAGGTTGAGGTCCAGCTTGGCGCGATGGCCGGAGATCCGCTGTATCGAGCTCATGGATACAAACTATAAGCGACCCGGCATTCCCAAATAACCGCGGGAAAATGAGACTGAGGGCAGTCAATCTGCCTCTCTCCGAACAGGACACTCATGGACCCGAGTCATGCCCGACCACGCCGCACACTCCTCCGGGGAGCAACGGTCGTCAGCGTCGATCCGGCGATCGGAAACTTCGACCGAGCCGACATCCTGATCAGCGACGATCTGATCGCAGAAATCGACTCGCGGATCGACGTCGGATCGGACGTCGAGGTCGTCGACGTCGACGGAATGATCGCGCTCCCCGGATTCGTCGACACTCACCGCCACACCTGGCAGAGCGTCATGCGGCACGGATACGCCGAACTCGACCCCCTCCAATACTTCGACGACATGCTCAGGGGAATCGGCGCGGCGTACGAACCCGAGGACGTCAGGGTCGGAAACCTCCTCGGCGCGGTTTCGGCGCTGAGCTCCGGGACGACCACCCTCTTCGATTGGTCTCACATCCAGAATTCAGCCGAGCATTCCGACGCTGCGGTCACCGGTCTGCGTGAGGCCGGCATCCGTGCCGTCTTCGGTCACGGATGGCCGCTGCTCGACGACGGGCGGTGGACGGAGAACAGCACGCTCCCCCATCCGGCCGACATCGAACGGCTGCAAAAGGAGCACTTCTCCGACCCGGGCGGACTCGTGACGTTGGCGATGGCGGCCCGGGGCCCCGAGATGGCAGCGCCCGGGGTGTGGCAGGCCGACCTCGCCCTTGCGCGTGACCTGGGCATCCGCACGTCGGTGCATGCCGGTGCGTACGCGCACAACGAACCGGTCCACGCCGTGGCGCAGTACGGCGAGGCGGGCCTGCTCGCCGACGACCTGACATTCGTGCACTGCTGCCGCTCCTCCGACGCCGAACTCGAGATGATCGCCGAGACAGGTGCAACCGTGTCGATCGGCGTGCATTGCGAGCTCAACTCGCAAGGCATCGGCGACATCCCCCTCGACCGCATGCTCGCCGCCGGCGTACGACCGAGCCTCAGCGGGGACACCGAAACCAAATGCAGCGGAGACATGTTCACGCAGATGCGAATGCTCTTCGGCTACCACCGGTCGTGGATGGGGGGTGGTCACAGCTCCGTCGCGGCCGATCAAGCGCAGCTGCTCCTGCACGATGTGCTCGCTTTCGCCACCATCGAGGGGGCGAGAGCGATCGGGCAGGGCGATCGCATCGGCTCACTCACTCCCGGTAAGCAGGCCGACATCATCCTGGTGCGTGCAACGGACCTGAATGTGGCGCCCGTGCTCGATCCGGTGGCGTCCGCGGTTCTCGCCGCCCACGAGGGCAATGTCGATTCCGTGCTTGTCGGGGGACGATTCGTCAAACGCGCCGGAGCAATGATCGGGTGTGACCCGTCCACTCTCGTGAACTCGGCGGCGGCATCACAGCGACGGATTCTGGGGAGACGCGCCGCCCGCTAGGACTCGCGTGGGCGGGACACCCCTCCGAACAGGACGTATTCACCATACAAATTCCCTCCATCACGAGTTACCGCTTCCCGGATAACCCGAGAACAGGAACAGTGATGGTCATCACCACCGCAACAAAGGAGCAAGGCATTGACCATGTCACGCGGGGACGAATTCCGGCGCGGGTGGCCGACTCTGTCAGCGGCCGCCGTGGGTGTCGGCACCGGGGTCTCCGGGCTCGCCATCTACTCGGCGGGTCTGTTCACCAGCGATCTCGGTAGGGAGATCGGCCTCAGCGCTGCGATGTACGGGCTGTCCATCACCTTGCTGACCTTCGGGATGGCACTCGCCGCCCCCGTCGTCGGGTACGCCGTCGACAAGTTCGGAGTCAAGGTGCCGACGATTGCCGGAGCACTATGTCTGGCAACCGGATTCGCCGCACTGGGAACGGTCGTGCACTCCGTGCCGGCCTACATGACAGCGATGGCGTTGATCGGATTCTTCGGTGCGAGTTCCGGACCGATTGCCTTCACCCGAGCAGTGAGCAGCTGGTTCGACCGCGCCAGAGGCCTCGCACTCGGCATCACGATGATGGGAATGGGACTCTCCGGCGCCATCATTCCGGTCGCCATCGGCCGCGTCATCGAACTCGAAGGATGGCGACTCGGCTACCTCACGTTGGCCTGCATCGCGCTTGCCGGAACCCTCCCCACCCTCTTCCTCCTGAAGGTCGCACCCCGAAGCAGAAGTACGCAGGGCACGCCAGGCCGGCCGGCCGACGACGGCGACGACTTCGCCACCATCCGCAGGAACCCCCTCTACTGGCGACTGATTCTCACCTTCGGTCTGATGTCGGTCGCCTTCACCGGCCTCGTCCCGTACCTCGTCCCCATGCTTCGGCAGTACGGGATGAGCGTCGGCGGCGCGGCATCGATCGCTTCGATCATGGGACTCGCGGTCATTCTGAGCCGACTGGTGATCGGACTGCTCATCGACATCCTCCGGCCGACCGCGGTCGCAGCCTCGCTCTGCCTTCTGTGCGCCACCGGCGTCGTGCTGTTCGCAGTCGGCGGAGTCGGATTCGCCCCCGTCCTGGCCTTTACGCTGGGATGCATGCTCGGAGCCGAGCTGGATATGGTGGGCTACTTCACCTCCCGGTACTTCGGACTCGCCGCCTTCGGAAAGGCCTATGCGGGCCCCTACATGGCGTTCGTCCTCGGCGGCGGCATCGCGCCCTTGTGGGTCGGTGCCGTGGTGGACCGAACAGGAAGCTACACCGCAGTCCTCTACGTCGTCGCGGCGCTGACGGTGCTGTGCGCCGTGGCCTTCGTTGCCCTGCCGTCCCCGCGGGGACCGAGGCGGGTCACTCCCGACCCTTCCGAAACGAAGCCCACACCCGCCTCCGTCAACGCAGACCTCTGACCACACACAACAGACAACGCTCCAGGAGAACCTCGTTTCATGCGTATCGCCAACATCGACAACCGTGCAGCCCTTGTCATCGGAGAAGAGGGTTCCGAGCGAGGCGTCGACATCGCCCACGCCTCCCACGGCCGGTTCGAACCCGAACTGCCCGGCGTCTACCAGGCGTGGGCCGACATCACCGGATGGGCGGCCCAACAGGATCTTTCCGCCTTCGCCGACGAGAGCTTCCCGATCGACCGGTCCCTCCTCCGGGCACCGTCGCCGGCTCCCCGGCAGGTGTTCGCCGTCGGCCTGAACTACCACGCGCACGCCGCCGAATCCGGATTCGAATCCCCCACCCACCTGCCGCCGGTGTTCACCAAGTACGCCTCCAGCTTCACCGGCCCCGACACCGACGTCGTGATTCCCGCCGGCGGCAACGTCGACTGGGAGATCGAACTCGTCGCCGTCATCGGCCGCGAAACCAGCGGAATCGACGAGGCCGACGCCTGGTCCCACGTCGCCGGCCTGACCGCCGGCCAGGACATCTCCGAACGGATCACCCAGACCCGCGGTCCCGCACCGCAATTCGGCCTCGGCAAGTCCTACGCCGGGTTCTCCCCACAAGGCCCCTGGCTGGTCACCCCGGACGAGTTCACCAATCCCGACGACCTCGAACTCGGCTGCACCATCGACGGCGAACAAGTCCAGAAAGGCCGCACCCGGGACCTGATCTTCCCCGTCCCGACGCTGATCGCCGCCCTCTCCCGCACCGTCACCCTCTACCCGGGAGACGTGATCTTCACCGGCACCCCCGCCGGCGTCGGTGTCGGCCGCAACCCGCAGCGGTTCCTGCAGGCCGGCGAGAAACTCGACAGCTGGATCGACGGCATCGGTCAGCTGCACCAGCGGTTCGTCGCCCACCCCGACGCGAAGTAGAGGACGCGATCATGCCACTGCACGGACTGGGCAAGGTCACCCTCGGCGTCCCCAACGTCGACGACACCATCGCCTACTACACCGATTTCGGTCTCGGGCACCGCGGGGGCGGGGTGTTCGCCACCCGCAACGGCGGCGACCAACTCGAGATCGTCCACGCGCCCACGCGTCGACTGGTCGAGTTGACGGTCGCCGCCGACGACCCCGACGACATCGCCGCGATCACGGGGCGGCTGAGCGGGCTCGGTGTGGCGATCGACCGGAACGGCACGTCCGTCGGTGCCGTCGAACCGGTCACCGGCACCCGGGTGCGGGTCGCAATCCGGCCCCGGATCGTGATCGAGCCCGCGGTGTTGCCGACGCCGTACAACGGTCCGGGCCGGATCGACCGCTGGGGCCGGGCCCCGTTCCTGACCCGCGCCGAGCCGGTGCGTCCCCGCAAGCTCGGGCACGCGGTGATCGGGTCCACCGATCTCGAGACGACGATGCGGTTCTTCACCAAGGGCCTGGGCTTCCAGGTCAGCGACTACATGGGCGACAAGGCGGCGTTCCTGCGCTGCTCGGTCGAGCATCACAACGTGCTCGTCATGTCCGCACCGGTGAACTTCATGCATCACACCAGTTGGCAGGTCGACGACATCGACGAGGTCGGGCGCGGCGCCCACGCGATGCTCGATGGCAACCCCGAACGCCACATCTGGGGTCTCGGCCGGCACTATGCCGGCGCGAACTTCTTCTGGTACCTCAAGGACCCCGCCGGGAACTTCTCGGAGTACTACTCCGATATGGACACCGTCCCCGAAGACGAACTCTGGAGCCCGGAGGTGCTGCACGGACTTCATGGCCTCTACGCCTGGGGGCCGCCGCCGCCCCCGTCGTTCCTCGAACCGGACGACCTCGCCGCCCTCATGACCGGGGCACACAGCAGCACGGGGTGACGAGCCGGTCGCGGGATTGGGTGCCGGTTAGATCAGTTCGACGACGGTCCCCAGGTCGTGCACATGCTCGGTGTCCGACGGCCCGGGGGCCGGCGCGATGTCGCCGCGTGCCGTGTGTGCCATCGATCGTGCCTCGCCCGCGGCGAAGGCAACCGGTACAGCCACGACGACGGACAGGAGGGCAGCTCCCGCGTCGAACGCCAAGCGCGCGACACCGAAAGCACAGTTCGCCGATTCTCGGATCGTCATCGTCCGCCTTCCTTCATCCCAGTCCACAGGACGTAGCGGACCACTCCTTTTGACTTAACAATTACCCGTTCGACGTTACGAGGGGCCTGCACTACTCGCGAGTACCAAACCGACCAGATCGAATGATTTCGTCGCCGGCCGTCGAATCCGGCGCCGGAGGCAGCGAAAGACAGGCACGTCTCCGGGTAATTCGGCCGGTGCACCCAGACCGCGCGAGGACCACTCTGTAAGCAGCGACACCACACCGAGTGCACGGGAGTAACGACGGCATGAACCCACACACCGGGAACCACGGATATCAGCTGGTTCACACGTTCCGCCCGCCTCCGGTGCGGCCGGGGCGCCAGGCACTGCACGCCGCCGCATCCAGAATCGGAATCCCGTGCACCCTCGGCGCCGGTGACCACCGCGCCTTCGACAGCTCCGGTCTCGTCCAATGGGCCTACAAGCAGGCCGGCATACCGGTTCCGCGCACCACCTACGAGCAACTCCGACACGGGACCGCCGTGGACGCGAGCGACCTGCAGCCCGGTGACGTCGTCCTCTTCTACGGGGGCGGCCACGCGGGGATCTACGCAGGAAACGATATGGTTGTCCACGCACCCGCTCCGGGACGCCCGGTCACGCGAGTAGCCATGAGCTCCATGTCATTTCACGCAGCGCGCCGGTACTGACGGCCGACCAGCCCCCCAGCCGACCCCGACAGCGCGACCGGAGGCGCCGACCACCCGCGGAACCGTGGCTCAGTGAGCGGCGTTGTACGCTTCCTCGATCTCGGCAGGAATACGTCCACGCGTGGACAACTCGTACCCCTGCGACGTCGCCCATTCTCGAATTTCCTTCGCCTGGCTACGCCCCTGAGACGGTGCCACTGCAGGAGTCGGCCGACGCTTCCTTCCACCGACCCGAGTTGCATGTTCGATGTAGTAGTCGAGAGTCTTGTGGAATTCTTTGGCGTTCTTGACCTTCAGATCGATCTCGTAGTCGACGCCGTCGACAGAGAACGGAATGGTCTCCCCCTTACCGTTCTTGATCGGAGTTCCGTCGATGTCGTCGATGCGTTCGACAACAACTTTGCGCGCCACAGTTCCACTCCTTCATCGTCGATAACCCGGGGAACACTACGTCGAAGTATTGTTCACCTGCCAATCCCCGACGGAGTTTTCGAACTGCAAACCCGGGTCCGCCTGATTGGAGCACCTCGCTGTCGGGGTATTCGTCGGACATGACACCGAAGGACGCATCCGGACCGAAGACCACGACCACCGACAGCGGCGCCCCGGGCGCGGACAAGGATGTGATGTCCGATCCGGCCGAGGACGACAAGACTTCGGGCGCCGACTGGAGCGGCGAAGGTGGCGCGACCCCTGAGGGGCCCGCCACCGACACCGACACCGACACCGAGGACTAGGTCACCAGGGGATCTGCCCGAGGACCACACCGATCACCAGCATCGACAGCGACACCAGTGCGGCGCGCCACAGCACCTTTTTGTGATGGTCGGCCAGCGGGACACCCGCCAGGGTCACGAGCAGGAGGATGGCCGGGACGAGGGGGCTCTGCATGTGGAACGTCTGGCCGGTGATGGATGCGCGGGCCATCTCGACCGGCTCGATGCCGTACGTGGCCGCCGTTTCGGCGAGCACGGGCATGATGCCGAAGTAGAAGGCGTCGTTGCTCATGAAGAACGTGAACGGCAGGCTCAGGATGCCCGTGATGACGGCCAGGTGCGGTCCGAGCGACGCCGGGATGATCTCGAGCAGCCACTGCGCCATGGCCTCGACCATTCCGGTGCCCTGGAACACGCCGGTGAGCACGGCCGCGGCGAACACCATCGCGACCACGGAGACGATGCTCGACGAGTGGCGGGTGATCGCTTCCTGCTGTTCCTTGACCCGCGGGAAGTTCACCGTCAGCGCGATCGACGCGGCCACCATGAACAGGACCGGGATCGGCAGCACGTCCATCACGAGCACGACGAGGAGCGCCACGGTCACGAGCGCGTTGAACCACAGCAGCTTCGGCCGCAGCGTGGGCCGCTCGGGATCGAGACCGTCGACGAAGCCCTGGCCGTCGTCCGATCCGGCGTCGCCGGAGCCGCCACCGGTTCGGGGTGTGTCACCGTTGCCCCCGGATCCGGATCCGGTCGCGGACCGGCGGAGGCCGGAGCCTGCGGAGACGAGGAGGCGTTCGTCGGTGAGTTCGAGCGTGCCGATGCGGCGGCGTTCGCTGTAGCCCAGCTGCACGGCGAACAGCAGCACGACGAGCAGTCCGACCACCAGCGACGGGATCATCGGGACGAACACGTCCGACGGCGAGATTCCCAGCGCCGCGGCGGCCCGGACCGTCGGCCCACCCCAGGGAACGATGTTCATCGCGCCGTTCGCCAGGCCGGCGACCACCGTGAGGACGACGGGGCTGACCTTCAGCTTCATGTACAGCGGCAGCAGTGCGGACGTCACGATGATGAATGTCGTGGATCCGTCACCGTCCAGCGACACCACCATCGCGAGCACCGCGGTGCCGACGACGAGCCGCATGGGGTCGTTGCGGACGAGCCGGAGGATGAGTTTCACCAGCGGGTCGAACAGGCCGACGTCGATCATGATCCCGAAGAAGATGATCGCGAAGAACAGCAACGCGGCCGTCGGTGCCAGCGCCTTGATCCCGTCGGTGATCATGTCGCCGATGCCGAGGCCCGCCCCGGCCGCGATACCGAAGGCGACCGGGACGGCGATCAACCCGACCACGGGAGTGGCCCGTTTGGACATGATCAAGAACATGAACACGGCCACCATCAGAAAGCCGAGTGCTACCAGCATTGCCACTCCTCGTCCGAACTCGCGTCGTGGTGTGATCGCGATAACAGCCAGTGTCGGGGGGAGGGACGCTCACAGTCACTGTTGCGTACTTAGAGAAGGTTGTGTTCTTTGTGGTGGCAACTACGGGCGACCCCGGAGATGGCCGCGCAGAGTCTCTGTCTCATACTCCGCGCGGAACAGCCCCCGCTTCTGCAGGACGGGGATCACCTCGTCGACGAAGTCGGCGAGGCCGTTCGGGTAGAGCGGCGGCATCAGGTTGAAGCCGTCGGCCCCGCCGCTGCGGAACCACACCTCGATCTCGTCGGCGATCGATTCCGGGGTTCCGATCATGGTGCAGTGGCCGCCGCCTGCCGCCAGCGTGCCCAGCAGCGACCGCACGGTGGGGCGGTCCTTCTTGATGATCCGCAGTATCGTGTCGTACCGGCCCTGCGGCCCGGTGAACTCCGACAGCGGCGGCAGCGCGGGAACGGGTGCGTCCAAGTCCCAGGCACTGCAGTCCTGCTGGACGAACATCGACAACTGCGCCAGCGACTGTTCGACGGGCAGGAGCGCGTCGAGTTCCTCCTTCTTCCGCCGGGCCTCCTCGCTGGTCGAGCCGACATAGGTCACGAGACCGGGCATCACGACCACCGCGTCGGCGTCGCGGCCGGCCGTGCGGATGCGCCGCTTCACGTCGGTGTAGTAGCTCTGTGCGGCCGAGAGGTCGTAGGCGACGGCGTAGATGCCCTCGGCGCACCGGGCGGCCAGGTCGCGGCCCTGATCGGACGCGCCCGCCTGGAACAGCACGGGACGACCCTGCGGTGAGTGCGGCACGTTCAGCGGACCGTCCACGAGGAAGTGCTTTCCCCGATGCTCGACCGGCTTCACCTTGGCCGGGTCCGCGAAGATGCCCTCCCGGTCGAGCACGAGCGCATCGGGCTCCCACGAATCCCACAGAGCGAGTGCCACATCGACGAATTCCGCGGCGCGCGAATAGCGCTCGTCGTGGGGAGGCATCTCCTCGAGTCCGTGATTGCGCGCCTCCGCGTCGAACATGGACGTCACCACGTTCCAGCCGACGCGGCCGCCGCTGATGTGGTCGAGCGACGCCAGCATCCGGGCGGCGTGGAACGGTGTGTAGAACGTGGTGGACACCGTCGTCACCAGTCCGACCCGCTCCGTCGCCCGCGCCATCGCGGACAGCGCGGTGAGCGGTTCGAGGAACCACATGCCTCCGGACGCGGGGTCGCGCACCGAATGCCCGTCCGCGAAGAACACCGCGTCGAGGCAGCCCCGCTCCGCGGTCTGCGCCAACTCCTCGTAGTAGGTGATGTCGCAGAGTCGCTCCACCTGGGACGACGGGTGCCGCCACGCGGCGCCGTGGTGCCCGCAGCTGTAGAGGAACGCGTTGAAGTGCAGTTGCCGGGCGTCGCTCATGTCAGTCCTTGACCAGTCCGCCGTCGACGACGAGGTTCTGGCCGGTCACCGCACGCGACCACGGGGACGCGAAGAACAGCACCGCGTCGGCGAACTCGTCGGGGGTGGTGACCCGCTGCAGCGGGGTGCTCGCCGCGATGAGGTCGAACACCTCGTCGGGAGTGGCAGCGCTCGCGTCGGTGGTGCGGAGCAGCCCGCCCGAGACCATGTTGACGGTGATGCCGTCGGGACCGAGGTCGGAGGCGAGCGTGCGGGTCAGCGACAGCGCCGCCGCCTTGGCTGCCGTGTAGTCGTGGTACGGGACGACCGGGTTCTGGAACAGGTTGGTGCCGATGTTCACGATCCGGCCGAATCCGAGCGAACGCATGCCCGGCAGCGCGGCCTGCGTCGTGTGCAGTGTCGCCTTCACGCTGCCACGCAGCTGCGCGTCGAAGGCATCCCACGTGACGACGTCCGCCTTGTCGCGGGCGTCGCCGTTGAAGGAGAAGTCGGCGAGCGCGTTGTTGATCACCGTGGTCACCGGGGAGCCGAAGTGCTCCTCCGCCGCGGAGAACAGCGCCGCCACCTGTCCGGCATCGGTGACGTCGCCCCGGAGCGCGACCGCACGGTCCGCGCCCAGGGAGGCCGCGAGTTCCTCGGCCGCCTCCCGGCTGTTCCGGTAGTTCACGATCACCCGCGCGTCCTGCGCCGCGAACGACCGCACGATGGCGGCGCCGAGGCCCCGTCCACCGCCGGTCACCAGGACGATCTGCTTGTCGAGCTGCATGCTGTCACCTTCCGTTCGGTCGGCGACGAGATATCGGATGAGCGCATACGGCTGTCTCCGCGACATCCCTTCGCCGGCATTACCCAGTTCAGGTTCGACGGGTGTGTTCTCAGCCGTCCGGCTCGTCGCCGGGCAGCACCCCGTGTCACTGGCCAACAGTGTAAGCGCAATCACCGTTTCCGATTCTTGATTGTGCACAACCTAGTTGTGTGCAACTATTCAGTGGTGACCGACAACCTCGCCCTCGACCGCCAGGTGTGCTTCGCGCTGTACTCGGCCTCCCGGGCGATGACGGCGAGATACCGGTCGATGCTCGACTCGCTGGGAGTGACCTACCCGCAGTACCTCGTACTGCTGGTGCTCTGGGAACAGGACGGTCGCGGAGTACGTGAGATCTGCGACGCCCTCGACCTCGACACCGGCACGCTGTCGCCACTGCTCAAGCGGCTCGAAACCCTGGGCCTGGTCGAACGCAGGCGCTCCTCCGCCGACGAGCGCCGCGTCGGGATCCACCTCACCGAGAAGGGTGCGGGCCTCCGCGTCGCCGCGGAGGACATCCCCGCGGAACTCGCCCAGTCGACGGGAATGGACATCGACGAACTCGTCGCCCTCCGAAACACCCTGTCGCGGCTCACCGAATCGCTCCACAGCGTCAACACCCCTACAGGAGAGAAGTAACCATGAAGATCGTCTACACCGCCGAAGCCCTCGCCACCGGAGAAGGACGCAACGGCCACGCCCGCACGTCCGACGGCCGGCTCGACCTGAACCTCGCGATCCCCACGGAGATGGGTGGGTCCGGCGACGGCACCAACCCCGAGCAGCTGTTCGCCGCCGGATACGCGGCATGCTTCCACTCCGCACTCCAGCTGGTCGGCCGTCAGGCGAAGGCGAACGTCGCCGACTCGGCCGTCGGCGCCCGCGTCGGCATCGGCCCGACGGACGGCGGCGGATTCGGTCTCGCCGTCACCCTCGAGGTCTCCCTCCCCCACCTGCCCCGCGCCGAGGCGCTCGAACTGACCGAGAAGGCACACCAGGTGTGCCCCTACTCCAACGCCACCCGCGGCAACATCGACGTCACCCTCGAGGTCACCGAAGACTGAGAAATCCTGACGGGCGTCGGGTCACCCGAACTTGAACTCGACGCCCGTCAGGTCCTCCGACAGGGACCACAGCGCCCGCGCGGTGTGCTCGTCCCGCGACTTCTTGTTGGAGCCCACCACTTTCGGGTGGCCACGCTGCTCGAACAGGCCGTCCGGCCCGATGTAGCTGCCGCCGATCACGTCGGGAGCGGTGGCCGCGTACAGCATCGGCAGCGCCCCCATCTCCGCCGACTGCGCGAAGATCCGGTTGCCGACGGCCATCAGCTTGTCCTGCACCGACTCGGTGTGGGCCTGCAGATTGGTCGACGCGTAACCGGGGTGCGCGGCCACGGCTTTGACGGGTGACCCCGCCGCGGACAGCCTGCGCTGCAATTCGTATGTGAACAGCAGATTCGCGAGTTTCGACTGCCCGTACGCGCTCCACCGGTTGTACTTGCGGCGTTCCCAGTTGAGGTCGTCGAGGTGAATCGTTCCCGCCTGATGTGCGGCACTCGACATCGTGGCGACCCGATCGGTGATCTTGTCGAGCAGCAGGCCGGTCAACGCGAAGTGCCCGAGATGATTTGTGCCGATCTGCATTTCGAATCCGTCGGCGGTCTTGCGCTGCGGAACCGCCATCACGCCGGCGTTGTTCACGAGCACGTCGACGGAATCGACGCCGGCCGCGAACTCGCGCACCGAGGCGAGGTCGGACAGATCGAGGCGGCGCACCTCGGCGTTGTCACCGATCGACCGTGCGACGACCTCTCCCTTGTGGGTATTGCGGCAGGCCAGTACGACGTGCGCCCCCGCCTTGCCCAGAGCCCGCGCGGCCACCTCCCCCAGACCGCTGTTGGCGCCCGTCACGACGAACGTGCGGCCGCTCTGATCGACGATGTCCGAAGCTGTCCACTTGGTCATGACGTCAACCCTACGGATCTCGGGACGTGTCGTGAACCCGTCACCACGCCTGCGCTCCGACCAGCGGAAGATTCAGAAAACTCGGCCGATCCGGGGACAACGCGACGTGCTGCGGCTTCAGTTGACTGTCGGCCAGTATCGGTCCGAGCGGCAGATACCGGGGGACGCTGCCGGCGTACACGTCGACGCGCAGCCGGTGCCCCGGTTCGAGGACCGCGTCGGTGGGAACGAAGTTGATGTCCACCGGCGTCACTTCACCCGGAACCAGCGGCTGACGGGCCTCCACCGTCAGATAGTGGTGCGGTTCGGTGTAGTCACCGTTCGCCGACCTGGTGCTCTTCGAATCGTCCACGGCCCGCATGGAAGCGGTGAGAGCGCCGTTGGTGAGCGGAGTCGACGTTCCGTCCGGTGCGACGTCGTTCAGCGTCACCGCCCAGAATCCGTCCGGGGCGTCCAGCACGGTTTCGAGGTGCAGATTGACCGGGCCCGACAGCTCGGTCGGCTGAGCGACGGGCGCACTGGTGAACGTCAGGCCCTCGGCCTCGTTGAACCGGGAGTCCTTGCTGCACACCGACCCGAAGACGACGGCAGCGCCTGCGGTGCCCTGTGCACCGTCGCGGGAACAGAGCCCGCGAAGTCCGGGTGCGACGGTGAGCTGTGCCGCGTCGCCGGGTTTCGCCGACACCAGGCTGCCGTCGTGGGCGGCGTGCCCGGCGGTGCCGCTGGGGGCGCCCGACAGGTACATCCGCTGGTAGTCGACACCGGCCCGCGGGAACTGATCGGTGGTGGTCCAGCCGTTGCCCTGCTGATACAGCGTGACCGGGCCGTACTCGTCGATGCCGTTGTCGATGCCCTTCAGCCACTTGTCGAACCAGGCGCGTTCGAGGACGTCGAGTCGTGGCGGCGCACCCTGTTCACCGAAGCCGCCGCCGAACGAGATGTGGTAGGCGTCGCTCATGATCAGCTGCTTCTCACCGGCAGGCAGCGGGATGTCGTTGTAGACGCGCGGCTCGCTGTTCGCGAAGATGTCGTGCCACGCGCCGTAGAGCATCGTCGGCACCTGAATGTTCGCGGCCTGCGCCTTCCGCTCCTCGTAGAACTCGCCGTCCTGCGCCACCCGCAGCGTGCCGGGGTCGAGACCGTTGATGTCCGGCGCGGTCATGGCCTCGATGAGTGCGGGGAACAGCGTCAGCGGATCCCGCAACCGATCCTGCAGCCACTGCTGGTCGAAGCGGCCCTGCGCGAGGGCCTGGACGTCGGGAACGAACTTGAGACCGTTGACCAGCGACAGCCACAGCGGCATGAAGCCCACGCCGAGACCACCGCCCGTTCCGACGATGTCGCGGAGCAGATCGTTGCCCGGTTCGGTCGGGAAGATCGCCTTCAGCGCCGGCGGCTGATGCCCCGCGGCCTGCAGCGAATTGATCCCCGAGTAGGACACCCCCGCCATGCCGACCTTGCCGTCCGACCATCCCTGCTTGCTCATCCAGTCGATGATCTCGACGGAGTCCTGCTGCTCGAGCGGACCGAGCGCCTGCCATTCACCCTGCGAGAAGCCGGTGCCCCGCGCATCGACCACCACCTGGGTGTATCCGTTCCGGACGAGGTCGCGGTTGATGCCGAACACGCGCATTCCGCCGCCGGTGAGCACCTTCGCCGCTTCACCGACGCCGTCGAACGGGGTTCCGGCGAGGTCGAAGGAGTTCACCAGGTCGACGACGGTGTCCTCGAGCCCGGGCGCCGCGAACACGGAATCGACGAGATTGCCGACCAGCTTCGTGTACGGCGTGACATTGAGGACCGACGGCATCTTGGTGTCGATCGGTGTGCCGGAGGCGTCCGCGGGGCGATAGACGTTGGCCTTCAGCACGGTTCCGTCACTCATCGTGATGGGGACGTCCCAGTCGATCGCGATCACCGGGTACTCGGGCGGCGCGTCGACCGCGGCGTTCCACGCCGCCCCGGCCGCCCCGCCCGTCGGATCCGCCGACGCCGTCACCGTGGGCACCACCGCGAGCCCCACCCCCACCGCCAGAGCGACTGTTATCGCACCCGGTCGAAACGCCCATCGACGCACGATCACCACGAACCCCCGTGAAATCCTCCGATGACGCGCCTCAGCGACCAGTCAGGGTGGTCCGCGTCACAAACTTACCGGATAGTAACCATGAGTCCCCTCGCGGTCAACGGCGGATTTCCGCAGCCTGTCGACTACCGTGACGGGGTGCCCGACGCCCCACTTCCCGTCCGCGACGGCCTCAACCCGACGCGGCTGAGGATGCCGGACGACGGCTCGTGGCCCACCGTGCTCGAGTACCTCGTCGCACGTTTTCCGCACGACGAGACCCGCCTTCGCGAGAAGGTGGCCACTTCGGAAGTCGTCGACGAGCGCGGGCAGCCGATCACCGAGGCCACCCCGTTCGCACCCCGCAGATTCGTGTACCTGTACCGGGATCCGCCGGTCGAGAAGCGGGTGCCGTTCGAGATCGAGATCCTCCACCGCGACGAGGACCTCCTCGTCGTGGACAAACCCCACTTCCTGGCCAGCACCCCGCGCGGCGCGTACATCGCCGAGTCGGCGCTGGTCCGGTTGCGCCGAGACCTCGACCTCCCGGAACTGACACCCGCGCACCGGCTCGACCGGTTGACCGCCGGGGTGCTGATCTTCACGGTGCGTCGGGAGGTCCGGCGCGACTACCAGTTGCTGTTCGATCAGCGCCGGGTGGTCAAGGAGTACGAGGCGGTCGCCCGTCACGACCCCGACCTTCCGCTCCCCGTCACCGTCCGCAGTCGAATCGTCAAGGAGCGGGGCGTCCTGAAGGCCTACGAGGTGGACGGTCCCGCCAACAGCGAGAGCCGCATCGAACTCCTCGAGGTCCACGGCGACGCGGCCCGGTACCGACTGCTGCCGCACACCGGCAAGACGCACCAGTTGCGGTTGCACATGAGTTCGCTCGGCATCCCGATCCACGGCGACAACTTCTATCCCGACTTCTACGACGTTGCCGCCGACGACTATTCGACGCCGCTTCGGCTGCTGGCCCGGTCCGTCGAGTTCGTCGACCCCTATTCCGGCGTCACACGACGCTTCGCGAGTGTCCGGAGCCTCGACTGGCCGAGCTGACCTCGCATTCTTTCCCTCCACCCGGGCAGGCGGAAAGATGGTGACATGAGTACCGCGACGTCCGTCTCCGAAGTGGAACGCAAGTACGAAGCGTCATCCGATCAGCAACTCCCGGCACTCTCGGGACTTCCGGGTGTCGATGGTGAACCGCGACGCGACACCGTCCAGCTGTCCGCCCTGTATTACGACACCGGCGAACTCCTGCTACTCCGCGCCGGAATCACCCTCCGCCGCCGGGAAGGCGGCGACGACGCCGGCTGGCACCTGAAGATCCCGGCAGGCGCGGATGAGCGGACCGAGCTGCAGCTGGCACCGGACGCCGAGCACCCCGAGACGGAGGTGCCCCGGGAATTCACGGAACTGCTCACGGCTGTCACCCGCGGCGCCGCACTGAACCCGGTCGCGCTCATCAGCACCGACCGCGAGCGGCAGCGGCTCGTGGACGCGGCGGGAACGACGCTCGCCGAGGTCGTCTCGGACGTCGTGATCGCTGCCGTCCCCGAGACGGGGACCGGATCCGACGAGCGGGTGTGGCGCGAGATCGAGGTCGAACTCGCGGCCGGCGACCGAAACCTGTTCGACGCCATCGACTCCCGGCTGACCGATGCTGGAATCACCCGGTCGGACGCGCCGTCGAAGCTGCGGCGGGCGCTCGGCGACGCGGTGACCGGCACCCCGCGCCCCGCGCGCAGGAAGAAGGGCTCCGCTCCGAGGACGCTGCTGCTGGAGTATCTCGCGGCGCAGAAGGATTCTCTCGTGGCGGCCGACCTCGGCGTGCGGCGCGACCTCGAGGAGTCCGTCCACGACCTCCGGGTCTCGGCCCGGCGCATTCGGAGTGTCCTCCAGGTGTACGGGCCCAGCCTGCGCGATCAGGAAACCGTCGACGAGTTGATCGTCGAACTCCGCTGGGTCGGTCAGGCCCTCAGCTCGGCGCGGGACACCGAGGTGCAGTGGAGCCGGCTCGTCGATCGGCTGGGCGGCGCCGAGGAAATACCCGACCGCGAGGTCGTGCGGGCGCGCCTCGACGAATACTTCTCGGGGCTTGCCGCGACGGCCCGGCCCGCGGCACTGGCCGCCCTGAACTCCCAGCGCTACCTCGACCTGCTCGCCGGGCTCGACACGTTCCTCGCCGCCGTCGAGGCGTCCGGGGGCTCGGGCCCGTCGAAGAAGTCCGTCGCGAAGTCCCTGCGCACGTTGTCGAAGTCCGTCCACCGGCGCGTGCGGAAGGTGGCGGCCGCGACCACCCGGGCCGAGCGCGACGAGCTGACGCACCGAGCGCGCAAGCGCGCCAAACGAATGCGCTACGTAATCGAGTCGACGCGGTCGCTGGCGCCGAAGGGCTCCGACCGCGCGCAGACGAGGTTCAAGGGATTTCAGGACGTACTCGGCGAGTACCAGGACGCGGTCGTCGCACGGGACCACATCCTCGCGATGGTCGCGGAGGATCAGCACTCCGCCGAGTCGAGCCTGGGCCTCGGGATGATGCTGCAGCGTGAGCTCGATCGCGGTGACGCACTGGCAGTCGAAGTGAAACCGGAGTGGAAGAGCGCGAAGAAGGTGGCCCGAAAAGTCTGGAAGTAGGGCACAGTCGGGGAGTACCCAACAGCGTGAGCGAAGGGAGCCAGACGTGAGCACACCCGCCAGTCATTCGGTCGTCGTCGGCCTGGACGGATCCGACGCCTCCACCGCCGCCGCCCTGTGGGGCGCCACAGTCGCGTCGAAGTGGGGTGCCACGCTGTCGCTCGTGCACGCGTTGCCGCAGGACGGCCCGTTGTACAGTCCCGCCGCGATCATGCTGGAATCGCAGTTCCTCAGTCAGCTGCGCGAGGACGGCGAGGCCATCATCGGGACGGCGAAGAGGCTGCTGGGACCGAAATTCCCGGGTCTCGACATCGAGACGACCATCAGTCCCGGTCCGGCGGGCACCGCACTGCTCGAGGCCGCCGACTGGGCCCGGTTGATCGTGCTCGGATCCACGGGAACGGGAGCGATCCGTTCGGTGCTGCTCGGCTCGACCGCGCTGCACGTGGCCAACCGCGCACCCTGCCCGGTGATCGTTCTGCGCGGTGAGGTCACCACACCGGACCAGCGCCCGGTGGTGGTCGGGGTCGACGGAAGCGACCTCAGCCGCGACGCGGTGGCCCACGCATTCGAGTTCGCGTCGTTCTTCGAGGCGCCGCTGAGCGCCGTCCACACGTGGCAGGGCTCCCCGACACTCGGCGCGGGCGGCACCGGCATGCTCGTCGACTGGGACGCCGTCAAGCAGGAAGAGGAGGCACTGCTCTCCGAGGGCCTCGCGGGTGAGTCGGAACGATACCCGGACGTGTCGGTGACCAGGGTGGCCGAGCAGGGCGCCGCAGCCGACGTCATCCTGCGGCATGCGGGGGACGCCCAGCTGATCGTCGTCGGCAGCCACGGCCGAGGACCGTTGCTCGGCGCGCTGATGGGCTCCACGAGCCAGAATCTGCTCCACCACGCGACGTGTCCGGTCATGATCTGCCGGAGCGAGTGACGGTCGTCCGGCTAGACGATGCTCGTCCCCACCAGCTGGCCGATTCCGTACGTGACGATCATCGCGAGTGCCCCGCCCAGCACGACACGGAGCACTGCACGGGTGCGCTGTGCGCCGCCGAGAGCGGCGCTGACGGTGCCCGTGAGGGCCAGCGCGACCAGCACCGCGACGAATGCCACCGGAATGCGCAGGTGCACAGGCGGTAGGAGGATCGCCAGCAGCGGGACGAGCGCGCCGAGCGTGAAGGACAGCGCCGAGGATCCCGCGGCCTGCCAGGGGTTGGTCAGGTCGTCCGGGTCGATGCCCAATTCCACGTCCACGTGGGCGGCGAACGCATCGTGATCGGTGAGTTCGCGCGCGACCGTCCGGGCGGTGTCGTCGCTCAGCCCCTTGGCCTCGTACATCGCGACGAGTTCCTCGAACTCGGCACCGGGGGTTTCGGCGAGTTCGCGGCGTTCCTTCGACAACAGCGCGCGTTCGGTGTCTCGCTGGGTGCTCACCGAGACGTATTCGCCCAGGGCCATCGACACCGCCCCGGCTGCGAGACCTGCGAATCCGGCAGTGAAGATCGCCGACCGCTCGGTGGTGGCCGCGGCCACCCCGACCACCAAGCCTGCGGTCGACACGATGCCGTCGTTGGCACCGAGAACACCGGCCCGCAACCAGTTGAGGCGGCTCGCCAGACTGGGTGCGTGCGGCTCGTCGGGATGCCGCGAGGGCTCGGCCCGCTCGGCGTTCGCTGCTGACATGCGTTCAGGCTAAGGCGAAAAGACCTGGTCGGGTAGCCAGGCTAGGCTGCGCTCGGCCGCGGTGAGCCGTTCCCCGCACACCGAAACCAAGCAGTTGCTAGGTTAGGGGCGCTCGTTCCTCACACGCTTGGAGTTCCTCATGGCGACACCCGCCACCAGCACCCCCCGACGTCGCTGCGCCGCACTGGTGACGGGCGGCACCGGCGGCATCGGCTCCGCCATCGCACGTCAACTCGCGACCCTCGGCCACGACGTGGCCATCACCTACCGATCCAATGCCGATGTCGCCGCGGACCTAGTCGGTGAACTGGAAGGCCGGGGCGTCGCCGCGCAGGCGTTCTCCGCCGACCTCACCGACCAGTCCCGCGTCGCGAGTGTCGTGAAGCAGACCGTCGAACACTTCGGTGGCCTCGGCGTCCTCGTTCACGCCGCGGGACCGCACATTCCGATGATCCACCTGTCCGACGTCGCTCCCCGGGACTACGCCGAGCACCTCGAACAGGAGGCCGTCGCCTTCTTCACCGTCGTCAAGGCCGCCCTGCCCGCACTCAGGGAGGCGTCCGGTTCCGTCGTCGCGGTCACGACCGCGGCCACCAGCCGGTTCCCGGTGCGCGACGGACTGTCGCCGGGAACCAAGGGCGCGATCGAACAGCTGGTCAAGGGATTCGCCGCCGAGGAGGGCCGCTACGGCGTCCGCTTCAACTCGGTGGGCCCGGGCATGCTCACCGACGGCATGGCCGAGCGGCTGATCAACTCCGAAGAACTCGACCAGCGCGCACTCGACGCCGCCATGAGCCGGATACCGCTACGCCGGTTCGGCACCGCCGCCGACATCGCCGAGGCGGTCTGTTTCCTCGCGAGCGACCGGGCCGGGTTCGTCACCGGGCAGAAGCTCGACGTCGACGGCGGATACACGGTGTGATCAGCGGCCATGTGTAATGGACGGGTATGACTGACGCCGACGACACCCGCCCGACGCCCCGCAGGCGTCGTGTCGAATGGGTGATCGGCGGCCTGCTCGTCGTCGTGCTCGCGGTGGAGATCATCCTCATCTGGCCGGACCTCTCGGAGAGCGTCCAGAACCTCGGCGACCTCGAATGGGGATGGGTGGCCGCGGCGGTCGTGGCGTCGCTCGCGTCGATGTCGAGTTTCGCCCGGGTCCAGCGCTGCCTGCTGGGGGTCGCGGACGTGCACGTCAGACAGCGGCAGTCCCTCGCGGTGACGTTCGCCTCCAATTCGATGAGCGTGACGCTGCCGGGCGGCCCGGTTCTGGCGACGACGTTCACGTACCGGCAGACGCGCCTCTGGGGTGCCTCACCGGTGGTCGCGACGTGGCAACTGGTGATGGCCGGCGTCCTCCAGGCGATCGGGCTGGCGCTCGTCGGACTGGCGGGCGCGCTGCTCGTCGGGGCCAAGACCAACCCGTTCTCGCTGATCTTCACGTTCGGCGGCCTGTGCGCCTTCCTCGTCGTGGCTCAGTACGCCGCATCACGGCCCGACGCCCTCGAAGGTGTCGGCATCACCGCGCTGCGCGGATTCAACGCGCTTCGAAAGAAGCCACCGCTGACCGGTGTTCGCCAGTGGAAGCACATCGTGAACCAGATGAGCGCCGTCCGGATGGATCGCCGCGACACGGCCCGCGCGTTCGGGTGGTCGCTGTTCAACTGGATCGCCGACGCCTCGTGCCTCGCCTTCGCGTGCTACGCGGTCGGCGCCCATCCCGGGTTCGCCGGACTCGCCGTCGCGTACGCGGCGGGCAACGCCGCGGGTTCGGCCATCCCGCTCCTGCCCGCCGGGCTCGGTGTGATGGACGCCGTGCTCGTCCCCGCACTGACCGCCAGCGGAATGACCGGCGCCGAGGCGGTGTCCGCGATCGTCGTCTACCGGCTGGTCAGCTTCCTGCTCATGGCCGCCATCGGCTGGATCGTCTTCGCGGCACGCTTCCGGGGTGCGCAACAGCAGGGCGACGAGGGCCCGGACCTCGAACCGCTGTGGCGTCGCGGCACGTGAATACGTCCCGCTGAGAGAGAAACCCGGGCCGGGACGGCCGACGACGGTTCTACGGTCGAGCCGTGACGGAACCGGAAACACGTGAAAAGAGGTCGTCGTCGTCACCGGCGCGGCCTCGGGAATCGGTGCGGGGATAGCCCGGCACGCGCACGCCCGCGGTATGGCCGTGATCCTCGCCGACATCGACACGACCGCACTGGACCGTCTGGCCGCGGACCTGGGCGGAGCCGCCCTCACGTGCGCGACCGACGTCGCGGACTCCGGGTCCGTCCACGCCCTGGCCGATCTCGCGTACGACTCGTTCGGCCGGGTGGACCTGCTCTTCAACAACGCGGGAATCATGCGGGCCGGATTCCTCTGGCAACTCGGCGAATCCGACTGGGACGCCGCCCTCGGTGTCAACGTCACGGGTGTCGTCAACGGGATCCGGGCGTTCGTTCCGCGCATGATCGACCAGGACGGCGGCGGACGCGTCGTCAACACGGCATCGGTCGGCGGATTCGCGCCCGGGCCGATGATGTCGCCGTACAGCGCATCGAAGTCCGCGGTCGTCGCGATCACCGAGTGCCTGCAGATGGAGCTGAGCATGGTGGGCGCCCCGGTGTCCGCGAGCGTGCTCGCGCCGGGGCCCGTCATCACGTCCGTCTTCGACAACCCGTTCGGGGCGGTCTCCCATCCTGCCGTCGACCGGATGGTCGCGCAGATGCGCGACCTGCTCGGCACCGACGGACTCGACGCCGACACGTTCGCCGAGTTGGTCTTCGCAGGCATCGACCGGGGCGACTTCTGGCTCGCACCGCAGGGTGAGCACCTCGACGCCATGGTGCGCCAGCACACCGCCACCATCCTCGAGCGGCGAGAACCGGTGATCCGGCAGTCGTTTCGCTGAGCGCGGCACGTCGAGATCGTCCCGCCGAGTGGGACATTCGGCGGACAGCGACCGTTAGTTCTGCTACCTTTTGCCGAACCAAGCACTTGCTTGCTTTCCGTGACGTCAAAGGGGCGCCCATGCGAATTCGATCCTCAGCTCTCACTGCGGCGCTCGCCGTGACCGCGCTCGCGCTCACCGGCTGTTCCGGCGCGGGCGCAGACGACGCCGACGCCGCCGGCGGCCCGTACCGGGTGCTCGTGACCGGCGGAATCAGCGGGCAGGGCGCGCTCGCCGCGAATGCTCAGACGTCCGTGCTCGCAGCGAAGGCAAGCGCCGAGGCGGTGAACAGGGCCGGCGGCGTCGGTGGACGCCAAGTGGAGATCACCGTCGTCGACGACGCGGGCGACGCCACCACTGCCGTGTCCAAGCTGCGAGAGGCCATCGCGTCGGGAAAGAAGCCCGACCTCTTTCTCAACTCGGGCCCGTCGACCATCACCACCGCGACCCTGCCGATCCTCGCGCAGAACAAGATCCTCTCGTTCAACATCGGGCCCACCGAGGATTCGGCGAATCCGGAGAAATACCCGCTCAACTTCGACCTCGCGTCGGGACCGGCCGAAAACGCCGAGACCATCGCGCGATACATCAAGGGCAAGGGATATCAGTCCGTCGGCGTCGTCCACGGGAGCAGCGCCTACGGTGAAGTGTTCGGGCAGGCGATGGAAGACGCGCTGAGCGGTGAAAGTGTGAGTAGCACCGGATCCGAGGAGTACGACACCGCAGCACTCGACATGACTGCGCAGCTGCAATCACTGAAGAACCGAGGCACGCAGGCGCTCGTCGTGGACGCCTACGGGGCACCACTGGGGTATCTACTCGCGAGCCTTCAGCGGCTCGACTGGAACATTCCGCTCGTCGGAAACACCTCGGTCGCGGGAACGTCGCTGGTCTCGAAGGCTGCACCGGAAGGTGTGCTCGGCACTCCGACAACGGCGAATCTGGTCATGCACGTCCTCTCGAGCACCGTCCACGACGCTGACGACACCGCGGTCAACACCATGGTCGACAACATGAAGGCCATGGGCGACATCCCGTCGACGCTGATCCTCGCCGACAACTACGACGCACTGCCCCTCGTCGTGGCTGCCGCGAACAAAGCCGGAACCTCGTCCGATCCCGAAGCCCTCGCCGATGCGCTCGAGAACCAGGAAGTCCTCGACAGCGCCGAGACCGCGTTCTCCCCGTCCTATCACTTCTCGGCGGACTCGCACGCGTCGAAACCCGGAGACGAAGCGTACAAGTTCGTGCCTCCGAGCCCACTCCTCAACGGCCAGTACGGAAACCCGAGCGCGTGACACTCGACCACAGGAGATCCCGGTGACCATAGTTTGGTCTGGCCTCGCGCTGGGGGCGGTCTACACGCTCGTAGCGATCGGCTACAACATCGTCTTCATCTCGTCCCACACGTTCAACTTCGCTCAGGCCCAGCTGATGATGGTCGGAACCTTCGTCGCCTACACCGGACTGGTCACCTTGAAGTTGCCGATCCTCGTCGTGGCGGTGACCGCGACGGTCACGGTGACGATCCTGGCCGGTATCGAGGAGATCATTGCAGTCCGGCCCGTCCGTGATCACCAGAATCAGCTCGTCACCACGCTCGGCGCCGCGACGCTGATCAACGGTGCGACGCAGCTCATCTGGGGAAGCGAACCGCTCACCGTCCCGTTCTTCGGTTCGAACGATCCGATCACGGTCCTCGGCGGCCGCACGTATCCGGTCGAGATCGTGCTGCTGGTTCTGGCGATCGTGCTGGTGGTCGTCCTCGGCCGGGCCGGGACACGGACAATGACAGGTCTCGCCCTCCTGGGCATCTCCGAGGATCGCGAAGCCGCCCTCCTGCGCGGTGTCAACGTCCGGGCGCTCGCTCTCGGTGCGTTCGCCTTTTCCGGCGCGCTCGCCGGATTCCTCGGGC
This sequence comes from Rhodococcus sp. JS3073, assembly GCF_026810085.1. Classification (NCBI taxonomy): domain Bacteria; kingdom Bacillati; phylum Actinomycetota; class Actinomycetes; order Mycobacteriales; family Nocardiaceae; genus Rhodococcus; species Rhodococcus sp. JS3073. The sequence goes on from NZ_CP113951.1 coordinate 2,728,726, forward strand.
TCTTCGTCGGTCCCAAGACGTTTGCGGTGGCCACGCTGGGTTCGGCGCTGGCCATCAAGGGCTTCGTCGCATTGGCGATCGGCGGGTTCGGCTCGCTCCCCGGCGCATTGGTCGGTGGTCTGACCGTCGGTCTCGTCGAGTCGTTCGCGGCGCTCGAGTTGGGTAGCCAGTACAGCAACATCGCGGTCTTCGTGGTCCTCATCGCGATCCTCATGGTGCGTCCGGCCGGACTGTTCGGCCGGGTGCGGGAACGGGTGGTGTAGACAATGTCCCTGTGGCGCCTGATTCGATCGGCTCCGAGTTGGCTCTTCCCACTCGCCGTCGGCCTCCTCGTGCTGTTCCTGCCGGAGTTCGGTCTCGATTTCGCGGTGTCCCGCCAGGTGCAACTCGCCTGCATCCTCGCGCTGGTCGTCAGCGGACTCAACCTCAGTCTCGGCTATGCGGGTGAACTCGCGCTCGGCCAAGCCGCGATGTACGCGGCCGGGGCATACACCGCAGGGCTCATGTCGATCGCCGGTTACACGGACATCGTGCTGCAGTTGATCGCCTCGGGTCTGGTCGCGCTCGCGGTGGGTATCGTCACCGGAATTCCCGGATTGCGGCTCGGGAGTTGGTCATTGGCGATGACCTCGTTCTTCCTCGTACTCCTCGTCCCGGACGTCATCGCCGTCTTCGGGGACGCCACCGGCGGCCGGAACGGACTCAGCGGGATCGAACCGGCAACCCTGTTCGGGGAAGTAGTGGACGGCGACCGGTTCTACACGGTCGTCGTCATCGTCGCGATCCTCTGGTTCGCGGTCATGCGCAACCTGGTGGTCTCCCGGCACGGCATCGCGTTCCGCACACTGAAACAGAGCCCGGTCCTGGCGTCCTCGGTGGGCATCTCGGTGTTCCGGATGAAACTTCTCGGTTACGCGATCGGCGCATTCCCCGCCGGCCTCGCAGGCGCATTGTTCGCGAACATCGACATGTATGTATCACCCGAGGCGTTCGGATTCACCTTCGCCACAGCAGTTCTGGCGGCGTGCATCCTCGGCGGCGCGACGAGCGTCTACGGTGCGGCGGTCGGGGCAGCGATCATGCAACTCGGCCCGAACCAATCGTCCGAGTTCCAGCAGTACGCCCTGGTCTTCTACGGTGGGTTCCTGATTCTCGGCGGCGTCCTCCTCAGTGGTGGCCTCGCGAAAGTCGCCAAGCAGGCCGCGGCACGGCTGGACCGGGCAGCGGGCCTGACCGGCAGCAGAACAGGAACCCGCCCCAGGCCCGCGAACCGATCCGCGATGGACCCGATGTCGGGTCAGACGCTCGTGGTCGACGGCATCTCGAAGGCATTCGGCGGCAACCAGGCACTCGACAACGCGTCGCTGCGTGCGGAACCGGGCAACATCACCGCACTGATCGGACCGAACGGCTCGGGCAAGACGACGATGCTGAACATGATCTGCGGGTTCTACCGTCCCGACAGCGGGCGAATCCTGATCGGCGACAACGAGGTCCAGGGCAGAGCGCCGGAGCAGGTCGCCCGATGCGGCGTGGCGCGCACCTTCCAGACACCCGACATCCCCGACGGCGTCACGGTTCTCGAGGCCGTGGCCTCGGGTCGATACAGCACCGATCGAGTTTCGATGCTGTCGACCGTGTTGCGGCTTCCCCGCCACCACAAGGTCCGCGAGAGCGACGTCGCCGAGGCGGAACGCGCACTCGACATCGTGGGGCTGTCGCATCTCCGCGACGAGACCGCTACTGCACTCCCCCTGGGTATGCGGAGGCTTCTCGAGGTCGCCCGGTCGGTGGTCGCCGAGCCACGGCTCCTCCTGCTCGACGAGGTGGCGTCCGGCCTCGACGAGGACGAAGTGGAACGTCTTGCCGGGCTGATCCGGCAGCTCAGGGATGCCGGATGCACGATCGTGCTGGTCGAGCACAACTTCCGCTTGGTACTGGCACTCGCCGACACCATCGTCGTACTCGCCCAGGGACGCGTCATCGCGGCGGGTGCGCCGTCCGAGATCGAACACGACCCGCGCGTACTCAGCGAATACCTCGGCGTGGTCGCCGAGGGCACGGAACTGGCCGGAGAGGCGACCTCATGAGCGAGCAGACGACGAAGCCCCTACTGAGCCTGCGGAATGTGCAGTCCGGCTACGGCGACCTCCGGGTGGTGTGGGACGTCTCGCTCGACGTGTGGCCCGGCAAGGTCACCGCACTGCTCGGGCGGAACGGCGCAGGGAAGACCAGCACCCTGCGCGCCATCTCGGGACTGAACAAGGTGTCCGCGGGAACGATCGAGTTCGACGGCCGCAACATCTCGAAGGTGCCGCCACACCGGCGGGTCCGTCAGGGCATGGCCTACGTGCAGGAGGGAAAAAGGGTGTTCCACCGGCAGACCGTGGAACAGAACCTGATTCTCGGCGGGTACGTCCGCAAGATGCGACGCTCGGCCATCCGCGAGGAGGTGGCGCGCATCTACGACCTGTTTCCCGTCCTCGGCGGTAAACGTGGTCTGCTCGCGGGTGCGATGTCCGGCGGGCAGCAGCAGATGCTGGCAATCGGGCAGGCCCTGATGGCCGAACCCACCCTGCTTCTGCTCGACGAGCCTTCCGGCGGACTGGCGCCCGTGATCGTCAACGAAGTGATGGAGCGCGTGACCGTCCTCAAGGAGGCGGGGCTGGCGGTGCTTCTCGTCGAGCAGGCGGTCGATGCTGCGATGAGCGTGGCCGACCACGTCACGGTCCTCGACGTCGGACGCGTCGTCATGGATGCGGATGCGGGCGAGATCGATGACAGGGCGGTGATTCGCGACGCCTACTTCGGACGCGTCGGCTGAAAAACTAGCCGCCGAGGCGCCGGAACACGAGGCGGACCGCGAGCCCGAGGTGAGCCATCACCTCGTCCACCGAGATACGGCCGGCCACCCAGGACACCAGGCTCGACATCCAGACGTCGCCGATCACACGGATGGCGTTCAGCTGGTCGTCGGAGATCTGCTCGACGCCGATCGTCTTGGCGAACATCTCGGTCATCAGGGCGCCGAACGCATCCAGTTCGGCCGAAGCCGACGCGTCCGCGAACATGAACGCGCGCACCAGGGCCTCGTATCGCGGCCGATCCTTCTCGAGGACTTCCGTGTTCTTGCGGAGCACGAACAGGATCCGCTCCGACGGCGTGTCCCCGGGGATCGCGACGTCCTCGAACCGGGACCGCATTCCCTCGAACACCATCAGCAGGCCCATCACCAGCATGTGGTTCTTCGACGGGAAGTAGCGGTACACGGTGCCCAGCGCGACCCCCGCCCGATCGGCGATGGCCCGCATCTGCACGGCGTCGTACCCGCCTTCGGAGGCGAGTTCCATCGCCGCGGCGACGATCCGCTGGTAACGCTCCCGCTGCGGGGCCTTGGCCCCGCGCGAGGGCAGCTGCCCGTTGCGAAGCAACGACAGTAGCCCGTCACGGCCCGCTGTCAGCGGCTCTTCAGCACTGCTCATGGACGTCAGCCTAGCGACAGTCGCCTCGGTGTCGTCCGGCGACGGCACCGGTTCCGGTCCTCACGATGTCCGGATTGCCCAGGGTTCCCCCGGATAGACTCACCTCGACCGCCGGAGGTTTCCCGTGCCCAGAGTTCATGTCGGACCCGAGGATCGTGTGATCCGGCTGCGCGACGGACGCCTGATGGGTTTCGCGGAGTACGGCGACCCCGGCGGATTCGTGGTCGTGAACGCCCACGGCGGACTCGCTGGACGCCTCGACGTCGCGGCCGCCGACCGGAGCGCTCGCGATGCGGGCATCCGTCTCCTGTCCCCCGACCGTCCCGGGATCGGACTGTCGGATCCACAGCCGGGACGGACGGTCCTCGACTGGGCCCGCGACGTCGAAGACCTCGCAAATCAGCTCGGCGTCGACCGTTTCGGCGTCATGGGGTGGTCGATGGGCGGACAGTACGCGCTCGCGGTCGGATCCGGGGTCGCGTCGCGCGTGACGAGTGTCGCGGTGATCGCCGGCGCCCTGCCCCTCACCGAACCCGGGGTGTTCGCCCAGCTTCCCGCCGGGGACCGCGCCTTCACCCGATTGTCCCAGCACGCTCCGCTGGTGGCGCGGATCTGCTTTCGCGTCATGGGCGCCGTCGCGCTGCGTGCTCCGCGGCTGTTCCGGCGACTCGGCGCCCGCGACCTCGGCACCGCGGACGCAGCCGTGCTCCGCTCCGAGCCCGTCCGGAACTTCTCGCTCATGTCCGGCGAGGCTCTCCGGACTGCGCCCGGGATGGTGGAGGACTACCGCGCGTGGATGCGGCCGTGGGGGTTCGCGCCCGAAGATCTGACCGTGCCGGTCGACGTCTGGGGCGGAAGCGAGGACGAACTCGTGCCCACGCACTGGCCGCCCGCGCTCGCCCGCCGAATTCCCGGCGCCACGCTGAACATCCGCCCCGGCGGTCATTTCATGGCTCACCTGCACTACCGCGAGATCTTCGACACCCTGCGGCGGCGCTCGGAGTCCTAGGTCGCTGCCGCCAGCTTGTCGAGCCACTCCCGCAGCACGAGGAGTTCGCCGGCACTCAACCCGGACCGCCCCGTGTCGGCGTCGAGGGCGCGTGCGAGCGCGTCCGCGTTCTCGACCACCTCCCGCGAGGCCTCCGACCGCACAGCGGGCGCAGGCCGGATCAGCCCCGCGATCACGTTGTCGCGCAGTTCCCGTGACAGGGAGAGGTCCGCCTCGCCCTCCGGCTGAGCGATGAGGTGCAGGGTCATGCCGACGTTCGCCGCCACGAATTGCCCGGCGGCGATTGTCGGCGTCACCCGCAGGCGTCCCTGCTGCGCGATCTCGGTCAGCAACTCGAGGAGTCTCGTCTCGGCGACCGAGGTCACCGCACACGGCGTGCCCGGGGCGATCCGGCCGTACAGCAGGACGTAGAACGAGGGATTGTCGAGCCCGTAGCGGACGTGATCGTCCCAGCCGTCCCGCAGGTCGGCGATCGGGTCGTCCCCGCGCCGATTCGTGGCCCGGACGTACTGGCCGAACCCGTACTCCACGACCGCGTCGAACAGGCCCTGCTTGCTGCCGAAGTGGTGGTACAGCGTCGGGGCCTGCACTCCGGCGAGGTCGCAGACGGCGCGGGTGGAGACGGGCTTGCCCTTGGCCTCGTCGAGCAGTTGGGCCGCTGCCTTCAGCAGACGGTCGCGGGCGTTGCCGGCCACACTCTTCGTTGTCACACCGCTATGCTACTTCTATAGCGTTGCTATACACGCGACACTGCCGCACACGGACAGGGAGAACATCATGAGCACCACCACGACACCCGAGATCGTCACGCGTTACTTTCGAGCAGCCGACGCAGGAGACCTGGACGCGCTCACGGCGTGCTTCACCGAGCACGGGGCCGTGACCGACGAAGGCCGGACCGTCCGCGGGCGCGACGGCATCCGGCAATGGCGCAGGGACCTCGAATCGAAGTACACCTACACGGTCGAGGTGACCGGAACGGAGACGGTCGCCGACGACAGCTACGTGGTCACCACCACAGTGGAAGGAAATTTCCCGGGAAGCCCGGTGGAACTGAGGTACGAGTTCGTTCTCAGCGACGGCCTCGTCGACACGCTGCGGATCGCCCCCTGACCCCACGTGAGTGCGAAAGCGTGCCGGAACACACTTTCGCACTCACGTGGGGGGAGAACGAAAAAACTCCGCTGTCGACGTTCTCGACAACGGAGCTTCGGTGAATCGTGGTGGCCAGGGCCGGGATCGAACCGGCGACCTTCCGCTTTTCAGGCGGACGCTCGTACCAACTGAGCTACCTGGCCGGACGGCACCCGAACCGAATGCCTATCGCATTGTGTTGCCGATACTCGGTATCGGCAACACACTTGCGACCCTGACGGGACTCGAACCCGCGACCTCCGCCGTGACAGGGCGGCGCGCTAACCAACTGCGCCACAGGGCCTTGCTTTGTCCTGCTGTGCTTTACAAGTGTAAAGCGTTACTGCGTGTCACTTTTACTGCCGTCGAACCATACCTCATGCTCGACACCGGTCAAACGTACCCCCTACGGGATTCGAACCCGCGCTACCGCCTTGAAAGGGCGGCGTCCTAGGCCGCTAGACGAAGGGGGCCCGCCGGATTTCTCCGAACCAGTACCTCAACGGCGTTCCGTTGGGAGCTTGGATAGCTTAGGACACGGATCGAGAATTTCCCAAATCGCCAGGTCAGACTACGAATCAGGCAGTTCTGAGCCGGAATCCGGCCATCCGTCCCTCGCAAACTTCTCCAACCATTCAGGTGAAGCCATCGCAGCGAGGATCACTTCGAGCGATTCCGCGAACCGCTCGCCGAGGTCACCCTCCAGAGCCGTCATGTCGGACATGTACCGCTGGCCGGCGAGAGACGCCGCCAGAACCCGGGTGAACTTCTCGGGGTCGGCGTCGGCGCGCAGCAGACCGTCGCGCTGCGCGCGGATCGCGAACTCGTGCGCGGTGCGCCCCCACACCTGCGAGCCACCGGACTGCACGTCCGGATAGAACTCGGGTTCGACGATCAGCCGGAACTCGGCCCGCACGATGACGCTCGAATGGAAGAGCTTCGCCAGGTCGATCACGAAACCGTGGAGGGCTTCGAACGGCCCGATGTCCGTGCGACTCGTCCACCTGTCGGTCAGGGCGGTGAATTGCTCCACTCCGGATTGAAGGACGGCACGGGCGAGTTCTTCCTTCGATTGGAAGTGGAAGTACATCGCCCCTTTGGTGGCATTCGAGCCCTCGAGGATCGTGTTGACCGACGCCGCCGCATAGCCGCGCTTCGCGAACTCGATCGCGGCCGACTCCACCAGCGCAGCGCGAGTGCGTCGCGCACGCTCCTGCTGACGTGCCATGACGGTGAATCCCTCTCCCAGATGTAGTAACCCCGTTTTCGCCCTGTCAGGACGAGTGTGGAGCCATACATAACAGTATCCCCGTTTTGAAAAAACCGACACAGCAGTCTGTAGATCATGGAAACTTCTAAGAAACCAACCTGAAGTCCTTTATGGAGTTGAAACCGGACCGCTGCCGAAAACACACCAAGTGGTATAATTTGGGTCGGCTCGGGTGCGCTGCAGGGGGTGCGCACCCGAGCCGACCCTTTTCACCCCCCGCGCGGCGCGCCGTGCCGGGGGTCCTGTTTTCTCGGTCACTGTCTGCGCACTAGACTCTGGCCCCGCGCCCCTATAGCTCAGTTGGTAGAGCTACGGACTTTTAATCCGCAGGTCGTAGGTTCGAGCCCTACTGGGGGCACTCTCCCCTTACTCGGCACATGCCGGGTAAGGGGCACAAGCACTCACTCGCGGCCCGGCGCTTCCGCCGTCGCAGACACCCGGATCAGACGACGAACCGCCTCGACAGCGCTCTGCCGCCGCTGCGCCACCGTGCGCTCCCCCGACTTTCCCCCCGCCGGCTTGCGGCCGCCACGGGCGACGGCCAGCGACAGGGCGATGTCGGTGATCACGAGCAGCAGCTCGCCTGCGTTCCAGGACGGATCGACGAACCCCTCCTGCTGCCCTCGCCGAATCTCGGCGATCTTGGGCCGCAGCGTGAGGATCCGCGCATCGCTGTCGGCGATCTGCTCGCGCATCTCCAGGTCGGCCCACTTCTGCAGTCTCGCGTTCTCGGGGTGCGCCACGTAGTCGTCGAACAACCGGCCCACGTAGCCCGGCAGATCGTCGCCCCGCAACGCCGTCTGCTCCGTCGTCTCGGCGATCCATTGTGCGATGACGGCGTCGAACAGCGCTTCCTTGCTGTCGAAGTACGCGTAGAGACGGTCCTTGCTCGCCCTGGCCGCCTCTGCGATGCGGTTGATCCGGGCTCCGGCGACTCCGTGTCGGGCGAACTCTTCTTTGGCCGCGGCGAGGATCCGTTCTCGCGTGGCTTCTCCCGCTGTTCGCATTCCGACATCCTAAATTGCCCGTTGCCGAACCATCTGGTTCGGCGTAGCGTGCGAAGTTGACGAACAGTTTGGTTCGTAAACCTCACACCCCCTCACGCCAAGGACCGTTTCATGGACATCGATCAGGCCCGCAGCACGTTCCACGAGCTCCGGGGACGCGAGAGCGGCGTCTCCCCCGACGAACTCGACGCCGTGTGGGCGGCGCTCGACACCGTCAGGGCCGAAGACATCCTCGGCAGCTGGAAGGGCGACGACTTCGCCACCGGACACCGTCTCCACGAGAAACTGTTCGCGAGCCGCTGGCACGGAAAGACGTTCCACTCTCTCGAGGATGCGAAGCCGTTGATATGCCGTGACGCGGACGGCAACCTCTACTCCGACGTCAAGGGCGGCAACGGCGAAGCCAGTTTGTGGAACATCGAGTTCCGGGGAGAGGTCACCGCGACCATGGTGTACGACGGCGCGCCCATCTTCGATCATTTCAAGAAGGTCGACGACTCCACGCTCATGGGCATCATGAACGGCAAGTCCGCGCTGGTACTCGACGGCGGTCGGCACTACTACTTCCTGCTCGAAAGAGACTGAGCTCCAATGCAGGTCACAGCAGCCGTCTCACGCGGACCCGATTCTCCGTTCACGCTGGAGAAGGTCGAACTCGACGAGCCCCGCGCGGACGAGGTACTGGTGCGGGTCGTCGCCACCGGCTTGTGCCACACAGACCTCTTCACCAAGGCGGCACTCCCCCGCGCCCTCGGCGCCGCCGTCCTCGGCCACGAGGGGGCCGGGATCGTCGTGGACGTCGGGTCACGCGTGAGCGGGGTGGTGCCCGGTGATCACGTGATTCTCAGTTATCGCCACTGCGGCGACTGCGACCAATGCCGAAGCGCGGGTCCGGCATATTGCGTCGACGCGCACCGGCTGAACAGTTCGGGCCGGCGCGCGGACGGCTCGGCCACCGTCACCCAGAACGGCGAACCCGTGCGCGCCGCCTTCTTCGGACAGTCCAGCTTCGCCGAGCACGTCCTCGCGACGGCCGACAACGTCGTCGTCGTCGACAGGTCCGTCGACCTGGCCGCTGCGGCGCCGCTCGGCTGCGGGTTCCAGACGGGGGCAGGCGCGGTACTGAACGTGCTCCGGCCCGGCAGTGATTCGAGCGTGGTCGTCTTCGGCGCGGGCAGCGTCGGGTTCGCCGCGCTGCTCGCAGCCCGATCAGTCGGCGTCGCAACGCTTCTCGCCGTCGATCCGGTACCCGCCCGACGTGCGCTCGCGGAGGAGTTCGGCGCGATCGCGATCGATCCCGGGTCGCAGGACGTGGTCGCCGCGATCCGTGCGGCGACGGGTGGCGGCGCCACCCACACCCTGGACACGACGGGGATCCCCGCCGTCATCGGACAGACGTTGTCCTGCCTGCGGGCGCGGGGCAGCGCGGTGGTCGTCGGGCTGGGCGCGCCCGAAGTGACGGTGAACATCCAGGACCTGATGCTGAACGGCAAGACCCTCCGCGGCTGCGTCGAAGGCGATTCGTCCGTGCAGCAGTTCATTCCGCAGCTGCTCGCGCTGCACGCGGACGGGAAATTCCCGTTCGACCGTCTCGTCACCGAGTACCGATTCGACGACATCAACCGCGCCGTGGCCGATCAGGCCGCGGGCACGGTGATCAAACCGGTGCTCGTGTGGTGAACTCGCTAGGGCGTGGCAGGTGACGGTCCGGCCGGCGGCCCGTCGCCCACCTGTCCGTCCTTCGCTTTCGTGTCTCTTCGCATCTCGGCGAGATCCTCCCCGCGCTTGCGGTACGTGAAGCTGACGCCGGCGACGCCGAGGAACAACACCACTCCGATGATGGCGCCGGCGAGTGACGCGCCGCGGAATCCGGGCGCGTCGACGTCCATGATCCGTTCGCCCGCGTGCGCTGCGCTGTTGCCGCCGAGCACCACACTGAGCGTCAGCAGGTTGGGCAGCACCACCAGGACACCGAGGATCAGCAGCACGATCTGCACGGGCTTGAACCGGCGCCGGCGGAACAGCCGCCACGCTCCGCGGAACAGGAGCAACGGCAGGAGGGTGCACAGGGTGCCGAACAACAGTCCCCACAGGATGCCGCCGCCGAAGCTGCCGTCGGCCAGTCCGCCCACGTTCTGAGCCCACGCCCGCGGGAGGTACGCCGCGAGGATGAAGTACGCGATGACCAGTACCACGAGGAGGACGGCGATGCCGATGGCCTTCTTGGCCCACGCCGGAAGTCCCGATTTCGCCGGTGTGGAGGTGGATGCGCTGTTCTCGGTCGTCATGACTGGTCTCCCTGCGTCGGCAACGGTTCTTCGTCCAGCACCTGCTCGGCCAGTCGCTTCGGGGCGACGAGCGTGTACGACGTCCTGATCCACTCACGCAACTGTTCCCACCGGGGCTCGTCCGCGTCCGCGACGTCCAGTGCGATCCAGCCGTGTCTACCGAGACCGTATCCCGCTGGCTCGGCCCCTGGTTCCGTTGCGACGACGGCTTCGGCCTCGTCCACGGTGAGCTTCACCGTCAACCGGGTGGCCTCGACGTCACTGAACACGAAGTTCTTCCCCCGCACCCGGAACGTCGGGTGTCCGTCCCACTGGGCGATGTCCACCCGAACGGCTTCGGGCAACTCGGCGACGATCTGTTCCAGGCGGCTCATGTTGTTGCCCATGTGACGATTGTCGGCAGCCCTCCGACCGACCGCAACCGGCATAACGGACATTCGGGATTCACTAGTGTCGGGAGTCCGGGGGTGTCGACGACGAACCCCATGACGAGGCAGGCATCAATGGCATCGATCGACGACCTTCTGTCCCAGATCCCGATCAACCAGATCGCCCGGCAACTCGGCGTCGACGAGGCCACCGCCGAGACCGCGGTGAAGTCGGCGCTGCCGACGCTCGTCGGCGGGCTCGGCGCGAACGCACAAGATCCGAACGGCGCCGCGTCCCTCCGGAGCGCGCTCCACGATCACAGCGGCACGACACTGCTCGACGGCGGAATCGACATCGACCAGGTCGACACGGACGACGGCGACAAGATCGTGTCCAACATCTTCGGCGGCGAACGTGACCGAGTGGCGAGCACACTCGGCGGTGTCGGCGGCGGCAGCGGAGTGGGCAGCGACCTCGTGAAGCAGTTGCTCCCGATCCTCGCGCCGATCGTGCTGGCGTACATCGCCAAGCAGGTGACGGGCGGCGGAAGTTCTGCTCCGCAGACGCAGGGCGCGGGCCAGGCCGGCGGAGGTCTGGGGGACGTCCTGGGCGGGCTCCTCGGAGGCACTGGTGGTTCCGGCGGGCTCGGCGGGGTCCTGGGCGGCCTGCTCGGAAAGGGTGCGGGCGGCGGACTGGGCGACGTGCTCGGCGGACTGCTCGGCGGCGGAAAGAAGTAGGTCCCGGGGGCGGCGGGGCCACCGTCGCCCTGCGGGTGGCGATATTCACACCTAGGGTGGATCGAATTCCCAGGAGACCGACAGCTCGGACGAACGGGTTTCCGCGCAACCGCCGACACGGCTCGAGTTACGGCGGGGAATCTGTGGAGACCGACAAATCTGTGATCGTCCACAACTGTCCGCGCGTCGCTGTGATGATCTCTCCCTGCGATGATTACGCTGGTCACCGCACACGCATGCTCATCAGTACACTGTCATGTAACGGTTCGCCGCGTGGCGGCGACACATCCCGGAAGATCCATTACGGATCGGTAACTTGGACGGTTCCCGGGCCGCCGACGGCGTTTACCAACCTACTTACGGTGCCGTAGGCTGAACAAGTCAAATTGAGCTACTGGAGGCATTACACATGGCGAGGGATCTGACCCAACTCGAACTGCTGCAGGAGTTGTCGCCGGTTGCAGAAGAGAACGTCAACCGCCACATCTCCATGGCCAAGGAATGGCATCCCCACGACTATGTTCCGTGGGACGAAGGACGCAACTTCGCCGCGATGGGCGGCATCGACTGGGATCCCGAGCAGTCGCAGCTCGACGAGGTCGCCAAGGCCGCGATGATCACGAACCTCCTCACCGAGGACAACCTGCCCTCGTACCACCGCGAGATCGCCGAGAACTTCTCGCAGGACGGCGCGTGGGGAACGTGGGTCGGTCGCTGGACCGCCGAGGAGAACCGTCACGGCATCGTGATGCGCGATTACCTCGTCGTGACCCGCGCCGTCGACCCCGTCCAGCTCGAGCGTTTCCGCATGGAGCACATGACGAACGGCTTCGCCTCCCCCGCCGACGTCGACGCCGGCTTCCTCCACTCCGTCGCCTACGTGACGTTCCAAGAACTCGCCACCCGCGTCAGCCACCGCAACACCGGTAAGGCGTGCAAGGACCCGATCGCCGACAAGATGCTGCAGCGCATCGCCGCCGACGAGAACCTGCACATGATCTTCTACCGCAACATGTGCGGCGCTGCCCTCGACCTCGCGCCCGATCAGGCGCTCGAGGCCATCAACATGATCGTCCAGAACTTCCAGATGCCGGGCGCCGGCATGCCGAACTTCCGGCGCAACGGTGTGCTCATGGCCAAGCACGGCATCTACGACCTGCGTCAGCACCTCGAAGAGGTGCTGATGCCCGTCCTGCGCAAGTGGAACATCTTCGAGCGGACCGATTTCACCGCCCGCGGCGAGGAGATCCGCGAGAGCCTCGGCAAGTTCCTCGAGAACCTCGAGGGCCAGGCCACCAAGTTCGAGGAGCAGCGCGACCGCATGCTGGCCCGCGAGGCCAAGAAGCGCGAGCAGAAGGCTTCGTGACGTAAACAGTTATCCTGTGCCCGGTACCGGATTCGGTACCGGGCACAGTTTTTGTTCCAGCACTTTCCCAGAGGTCGTCAATGTCATCCCTTCGTATCGGATCGCTCGAGCTGCGCAGTCCGGTGGTTCTGGCCCCCATGGCCGGGATCACCAACGTCGCGTTCCGCACGCTGTGCCGTGAGCTCGAGACGGAGCGCGCGGGCAGCACGTCCGGCCTGTACGTGTGCGAGATGGTGACAGCGCGTGCGCTGGTGGAGCGTCAGCCCGCGACCCTGCACATGACGACGTTCGGTCCGACCGAGACACCGCGGTCACTCCAGCTGTACACCGTCGACCCGGACACCACGTACGCCGCGGCCAAGATGATCGTGGACGAGAACATGGCCGATCACATAGACATGAACTTCGGCTGCCCGGTTCCCAAGGTGACCCGCAAGGGCGGCGGTGCGGCGCTGCCGTACAAGCGCACCCTGTTCGGTCGGATCGTCGCCGCGGCCGTGAAGGCGACCGAGGGCACCGACGTCCCGGTGACCGTCAAGTTCCGCGTCGGCATCGACGCCGAACACCACACGCATCTCGACGCCGGCAGGATCGCCGCAGGCGAAGGCGCCGCCGCGGTCGCACTGCACGCGCGTACCGCCTCGCAGCGGTACTCCGGCACAGCCGACTGGAACGAGATCGCCCGGCTCAAGGAACACGTCACGGACGTGCCCGTCCTCGGGAACGGCGACATCTTCGCCGCCGAAGACGCGGCCCGCATGATGGAGCAGACCGGTTGCGACGGCGTCGTCGTCGGGCGCGGATGCCTCGGCCGGCCGTGGCTGTTCGCGGAGCTGAGCGCGGCACTGAACGGGAACCCGCAGCCCACTCCTCCCAACCTCGGTGAGGTGGCCACGATCATCCGCCGTCACGCGGAACTCCTCGCCGATCACCACGGCGAGGACAAGGGCCTCCGTGAACTGCGCAAGCACGTGTCCTGGTACCTGCGGGGCTTCCCCGCCGGGTCCGAACTGCGGGTCGCGATGGCCCTCGTGAGCACCCTCACCGAACTCGACGACCTCCTCGTCCAGCTCGACCCGACGATCCCGTTCCCCAAGGACGCCGAGGGACCGCGCGGACGGCAGGGGTCGCCCGGCACGGTCGCGCTCCCCGAAGGGTGGCTCGACGACCCCGACGACTGCCTGGTGCCCGCCGGCGCCGACCTCATGCATTCCGGTGGTTAACAGCACGGACGCGCGTCACCTCGCTACATGTGTGGAGCCTCGACGTTCGATAAGTACTATGGCTGGAATCCGTCGAGGCCGACGGAGGTCGGAGTCGGCGGAGAGGTCAGGTTGCATCGGTGGGTGATGATCACAGCTCGGACTCACCAACTCCCGAATCCCGCGCCCCCTGGGAGCGTCCTCTCGCGGATCCCAGCTACCGAGAAGCCCAGTCGGGACGGCCGCGGCGTCTCCCGCCGCGACAGCCACCGCCCGAACGGACCGCGCCACCCGAGCGGACCGCACCTCCCGAACGGACCGCGCCGGCCGAGCGCCGTGCGCAGGTAGAACGCACCGAACCGTCCCGCCACGACAGTGGCCGGATCGGCCGCCGGGCCGCGGGTGGACCCACCGAAGCGCTCTCCGTCGCAGACCTGGTGAAGAAGGTTTCCGGGGAAGAACCGAGCGAGCCGGACGATCCGGACAAGACGGAGATCATTCCCCCGATCGACGAGCGGCAGCCGCCGCCTCCCGGGATTCCGCCGCGGCAGACCCCTTCCGCGCCTCCGCCGCCGGAGCCGGAGCCCCCGCAGAGCACGCCCGAGCCCGAATGGGTCGCGGATTCCGCCGAGACCACCGCGGTACCGCAGGTGGTCGGCAACCCGGACACCACCCGCCTGGCCCTCAGCAAGACCCGTAAACGCAAGCGTCTCCGCGCAGCAGGACGCGCCGTCGTCGCGCTCGTGGCGGTGGTCGCACTCGCCGGAACCGGCATCGTCTGGGGTTACCTCCGCTCCACCGAGGGCAAGTTCGACCAGATCGCGGCACTCGACACGGAGTCGACCGACATCGTCGACGCCGTCGGGCAGACCGGTGACGAGACCTATCTCATCGTCGGCAGCGACACCCGCGCCGGCGCGAGCGGTGAAGTGGGTGCCGGGACCATCGACGACGCCGAGGGATCCCGCGCAGACACGGTGATGCTCGTCAACATCCCTGCCGACCGAAGCCGGGTGGTCGCGGTGTCGTTCCCCCGCGACCTCGACGTCGAGCGGCCCGTCTGCCAGGGCTGGGACAACGCCAGCGGCACCTACACCGAGGAAACCTTTCCCGCCGCCGACGGCGACAAACTCAACGCCACCTACGCGCTCGGCGGACCGAAGTGCCTGGTGAAGGTGATCCAGAAGATGTCGGGTCTGAAGATCGGTCACTTCGTCGGCATGGACTTCGCCGGCTTCGAGTCGATGGTCAACGAGATCGGCGGGGTCAAGGTCTGTACCACCCAGCCGCTCGAGGACGGCGTCCTCGGCACCGTGCTGCCGGAGGCGGGCACCCAGATGCTCGACGGCAAGACCGCACTGAACTTCGTCCGCGCCAGACATGTCGAGGCGGAGGGCAACGGCGACTACGGCCGCATCAACCGTCAGCAGAGATTCCTGTCCGCCCTGCTGCGGGGCGCCCTGTCCAGTCAAGTGCTGCTCAATCCCAGCAAACTGAACGGCTTCATCAACGCGTTCACCCGCGACACGTTCGTCGAGAACATCGACACGAAGTCGCTGGTCACCCTCGGGCGCTCACTGCAGAACGTCGACGCGGGCGCGGTCACGTTCCTGACGGTGCCCACCGCAGGCACCACCGAGTGGGGCAACGAGATTCCCCGCACCGACGACATCAAGGCCATCTTCCGCGCCATCATCGACGACGAGGCGCTGCCCGGCGAAAAGCGTGCGGAACCCCTGCCCTCCGCCCCCGAACCGCAGGCAGCGCCGGCACCGTTGTCGGTCCAGGCCGTCGACCCGTCCAGCGTGACCGTGCAGGTGTCGAACGCATCGGGTGAGTCGGGACTGGCCGCGACCGTGGCCGACTCACTGGCCGCCGAGGGGTTCCAGATCTACAACGTCGGCAACTACACGGGAACCAGCGGCGAGACCGTCGTCCGGTTCTCGCCGGGCCACGAAGCCGAGGCGGCGACCCTGGCGTCGTCGTTCCCGGGTGCGGTGCTCGAGTCGACCAGCGGACTCGGGACGGTCGTCGAGGTCGCACTCGGTTCGAACTTCTCCGGGACCGTCCAGACACCGAGCCCGATCGACACACCGCTCAGTATGTCGGACGTGCGAATCGGCCAGCCCGAGGACGTGGAAATCCCCGCGGACCTTGCGGTTGTGAACGCGGGCGACACGTCCTGCGAATGAGCGCCCACCGGGTCGCGTCGTTCACTCTGCGTTTACCGTGTGATCGTGACTTGGTTTCCCGTGCACCGTAGGCTGTGACCTCATGCGCGTGGCTTACAACGAACAGATGACCGAGCTTGCCGACTTGCTCGGTGAGATGGCGGGGCTTGCGGGGGTCGCCATGGAGCGAGCCACCCAGTCGCTGCTCCAGGCAGATCTCTCCCTCGCCGAGCAGGTGATCGGCGAGCACGACAAGATCACCGAGCTCAGCACCATCTGCGAGGAGCGGGCGTTCGCCCTCCTCGCCCTGCAGGCACCGGTCGCCGGCGACCTCCGCTCGGTTGTCAGCGGAATCCAGATCGTCGCCGACATCGACCGCATGGGTGCGCTGGCTCTCCACGTCGCCAAGATCGCGCGCCGCCGACATCCCAACCACGTGCTTCCCGAAGAGGTCAACGGCTACTTCGCCGAGATGGGACGCATCGCCGTCTCCATCGGCGCCGCTGCCCGCGAGGTTCTCGAGACGCGCGATCCCGAGCGGGCCGCGCGCCTGCGTGAAGAGGACGAGGCGATGGACGACCTCCACCGTCACCTGTTCACCGTGCTCATGGACCGCGAGTGGAAGCACGGCGTGGCCGCGGCGGTCGACGTCACCCTGCTCGGCCGCTTCTACGAGCGGTTCGCCGACCACGCCGTCGAGGTGGGCCGCCGGGTGATCTTCCTCGTCACCGGCAAGCTGCCCGACGAGACCCAGACGCCCGCCGTCGACGCCGACACCCTCACCTCGTACCCCGACCTGTAGTACTCCCCCAACACTTTTCGCGCGAACGGGACGCTCGTACGGTCAGACCGTACGAGCGTCCCGTTCGTTCGCCCGACGTCCGTCCGCGGACACGACAACGCCCCGACCGCAGATCCGGCCGGGGCGTTCTCGTGTGCGTCGCTCTATCCGAAGCGGCCCGAGATGTAGTCCTCGGTGGCCTTCTGCGTGGGGTTGGAGAAGATCTTCTCGGTGTCGTCGATCTCGACGAGACGTCCCGGCTTGCCGGTGGCCTCGAGGTTGAAGAATGCGGTCTGGTCGCTCACACGCGCCGCTTGCTGCATGTTGTGGGTGACGATCACGATGGTGAAGTCCTTCTTCAGCTCGGTGATCAGGTCCTCGATCGCGAGGGTCGAGATCGGGTCGAGCGCCGAGCAGGGCTCGTCCATCAGCAGGACGTCGGGCGAGACGGCGATGGCCCGGGCGATGCACAGACGCTGCTGCTGACCGCCGGACAATCCGCCACCCGGCTTGTCGAGACGGTCCTTGACCTCGTTCCACAGGTTGGCGCCGCGCAGCGACCGCTCGGCCACCTCGTCGAGACGCTTCTTGCTGCGCTCGCCCTGCAACTTCAGTCCGGCCACCACGTTGTCCTTGATGGACATCGTCGGGAACGGGTTGGGACGCTGGAACACCATGCCGATCGTCTTGCGGACGCCGACCGGGTCGATGCCGGAACCGTAGATGTCCTCACCGTCGAGCAGGATCGAACCCTCTACGCGCGCACCGGGAGTCACCTCATGCATGCGGTTCAGCGAACGCAGCACGGTCGACTTGCCGCAGCCGGACGGGCCGATGAAAGCGGTCACGTTCCGCGGGGGGACGGACAGCCCGACATCGGCGACGGCGTGGAACTTGCCGTAGTAGATGTTGACGTCCTTGAGATCCAGACGCTTGGCCATTACCGGCTCCCTACTGATTGGTGTTCGAGATCGAGTGTATGTGTCACTTGCTGCGGACCTGTGAGAAGTGGCCGACGATCTTGGCCAGGATGTTGAGGATGGCGATGAGGAGGATCAACGTCAGCGCCGCGCCCCAGATGCGGTTGGTACCGGCATCAGTCGGGTTGTTCATCTCGGCGACCATGACGCCGGGCAGCGTGCCCATCTCGCCACCGAACAGATTGAAGTTGATGAAGGGCGCGTAACCCACGAGGATCAGCAGCGGCGCGGTCTCGCCCATCACCCGGGCCAGCGCCAGCATGACGCCCGTGATGATGCCGGGCAGTGCCGTGGGCAGCACGATCTTGGCGATCGTCTTCCACTTCGGAACACCCAGCGCGTACGACGCCTCCCGCAGGTCCTGCGGGACGATGCGGAGCATCTCCTCCGTACTGCGGACGACGACGGGAACCATCAGCAGCACCAGGGCGAGCGCCACGGCGAAGCCGGACTTGGGGAAACCGAACGTCGCGATCCACAGGGCGTAGATGAACAGGGCGGCCACGATGGACGGGACACCGCTGAGGATGTCGACCATGAAGGTGGTCAGCTTCGCGAGTCGCGACTTCCGGTCGGCGTACTCGACGAGATAGATCGCGACGAACAGTCCGAGCGGAATGGACAGCACCGCGCAGACGAGTCCCTGCAGAATCGTGCCGATCAGCGCGTGATAGATGCCGCCGCCCGCCGCGGAGGACGTCAGTCCGCTGAGCGAGTGGGTGAACCACGTGGCCGACGTCAGGGCAGGGATTCCCTTGATGACGGCGGTGACCAGGACCCACACCAGTGGGACCAGCGCCACGAGCACTGCCAGCGTCACGAGGACGGTGGCGGTGAGGTCGGTGATGCGTCGGCGGACACCGACCCCCTGGAAGGTGGGGGCCTTGACCGGCTTGTCGAGGGTCGCGGTCATGGGTCAGTCCTTCTTTCCTGCGATCACGGCGCGGGCCGCGGCGTTCACGACGAAGGTGAGCACGAAGAGCACCAGGCCTGCGGCGATGTAGGCGCCGGCCTGAATGTTGTTGTTGAACTCCGCGTAGCCGAGAGCGATCTTGGAGGCGATGGTGGCGCCGCCGTCGAACAGCGACCATCCGAAGGGCTGCGACGTGGTGCGCAGGATCAGGTAGAGCGCCATGGTCTCACCGAGGGCGCGACCCAGACCGAGCATCGATCCGCTGATGTAGCCGGACTTGCCGAACGGAATGATCGTGGTCCGCACCACTTCCCACCGGGTGGCGCCCAGCGCGAGCGCCGCCTCGATCTGGGGCGTCGGCGTCTGCACGAACACCTCGCGAGTGACCGCGGTGATGACGGGAAGGATCATGACGGCGAGGACGATGCCCGCGGTGAAGATGGTGCCACCGCCGGTGATGGAACCGCTTCCTGTCGCGAACAGCGGGAACCAGCCGAGCTTTTCGTTGAGCCACACGGCAAGCGGCTTGATCGCGGGAGCGAACACCAGCAGACCCCAGAGGCCGTAGACGATCGACGGCACGGCGGCCAGCAGGTCGATGACGTACGCCAGCGGACGTTTGAGCCAGTTCGGCGAGTACTCGGTGAGGAAGATGGCGATGCCGAGGGCGACGGGCATCGCGAGGATCAGCGCGAACAGCGAGACGAGCACCGTCACCTGGAACAGGTCGAGCACACCGAACGCCATGGCGTTGATGTTCTGAGTGACCCACTCACTGCTGGTGAGGAAGTTGACCTGGTTCCTGCTCAGTGCGGGAACTGCGCGCCAGATCAGGAAGATGCCGATCGCGGCGATGAGGATGGAGATGAAGATGGCCGAGGTGGTTGCGAGGGACTTGAAGATCCGGTCCCCCGGCCTGGCGACGGCCTTGCCGCGGGGTGCACCTGCCGGAGTCGGGGTTTCGGCCTTGGTGGTACTCAACTCGGCCTCCGGGGTGCCGTTCGGACCGCCCACCCCGACTCCGCCAGAAGCGGAGCCGGAGGCGCGAGGTGCTGATTCGATGTGCGCTTCACTCATCTGCGCTCGCAATCTTTCCTGGTCAGAATATCGAGTCATGGGCGGGTCCGAACGACTAACGGTGCGATCAGCCGATGGCGGCGACCGACGCGTTCAGCTTCTCCTTCATGGAGTCGGGCAGCGGCACGTAGCCCTGCTCGGCCAGGTTGTCCTGACCCTCGTTGGCTGCGCTGGTCAGGAACGACTTGACCGCCGCGGAGGTGTCGGCGTCGTAGCCCTTCGAGCACACGATCTCGTAGGTGGCGAGCACCAACGGGTACGCACCCGCTTCCTTGGTACCGAAGATCGAGCCGAGGTCGAGCGTCAGATCGCCCACGCCCTCACCCTTGAACTGTGCACCCTCGATCGCCTTCGCCGCGGACTCGTCGGTCAGCGCGACCGGGCCGGAGCCGGTGTCGATCTGCGCGGCCGACAGCTTGTTCTGGTCCGCGTAGGACTTCTCGACGTAGGTGATCGAACCCGGGGCGGAGGCCACTGCCTGCGCGACACCGGCCGAACCCTTGGCGCCCTCACCGATACCGCCGGTGAAGTCCGAGCCGGCACCGGTGGTCCACGCGCCGTTGGAGGCGGCCGTGAGGTACTGCTGGAAGTTGTCGGTAGTTCCCGACGAATCCGAGCGGATGATCGCGGTGATGTCCTGGTCCGGCAGGGTGGCGCCGGGGTTGAGCGCGGCGATGGCCGGGTCGTTCCACTTCTTGATGGTGCCGTTGAAGATCTTGGCGGTCACCTCGCCGTTCAGCACCAGGTCCTTGACGCCGTCGAGGTTGTAGGCGACGGCGACGGGTCCGAAGACGAGCGGAAGGTTCCAGGCCTCGCCGCCGACGCAACGGGCCTTGGCCTGCTCGGCCTGCTCGGCCTTGATCGCCGAGTCGGAGCCGGCGAAGTCGATCTGGCTCGCGATGAACTGCGTACGTCCGTCGCCGGAACCGCTGGGGTTGTACGCCAGGTTGACGGTCTTACCCTTTTCCTGGCAGACGGAGATGTAGGTGGAGACGAACTGGTCCATGGCATTCTTCTGGGCCGAGGAACCGGCCGAGGAGAGGTTGGCCTTGCCCTCGCACGTCGCGTTGGACGACGCTGCGTCGACGCCGCTCGACGCCGCGTTGTTGTCGCTGCCACACGCGGCCAAGGTCATGGCACCCAGGGCCACTGCACCGAGCAGGGCGCCACTGCGCTTGAGATTCACCTAGTCCTCCGGAAATACCGTCTCGCCCGCGATCGGGCGGCGACATGAGGTGCGCTTCGTTGAAATCTGCACCAGGCAACACGGCGCTGCCCACGGAGAAACCTAGGGGTAGCTAATGTCCAGTTGGACCACGATCGGTGAACGGAAGGTGAACAGACCGAGCATTTGTCCACATTTCCGAGACGAACAACAGGTGCGGAAGTAAAGAAGCCCCTCAGGCGCGCGCGTACGCGACGTCGGTGTGGAACCGCTCGAACCCGAGCCGGTCGTAGGTGTGCAGCGCCGAGGCGTTGTCGCCCTCGACGTACAGCAGCACCGCACCGAGCCCGCGGTCACGCAGATAGTGCAGTCCGGCGAGCGTCAGCAACCGGCCGAGACCACGCCCCTGGGCGTCGGGGCCGATCGCCACCACGTAGACCTCACCGATGGCCGGCTCGTCGCCCTGCTTCGGATGCACCTTGGTCCAGTGGAATCCGAGCAGTCTCTGCTCGTCCGAAGCGGCGAACGCCATGAACAGCCCGGCCGGATCGAACCAGGCCTCCGCGCGCCGTTCGGCCATTTCACGTTCGGTCCACGACCCCTGCTCGGGATGCCAGGCGAAGGCGGCAGCGTTGACACGCAGCACCTCGGGATCATCCTCGACTCCGCGGTACACGCGGAGTGAAATATCTTCCGGTACAACGAGTTCCGGGAGTTCCGCATCGGCGAGCGGACGCCGGAGCTGCAGGAGTTCACGCGCACCGGTCAGCCCCAGACGCTGCGCCACCGCCTGCGCCGCAGGCAGGTTGCCGTGCGCCCACACCCTCGTGTCCGGACCACCCTCGGACAGGACCTCGGTGACCAGCCTGCCTCCGATTCCGCGGCCGCGCGCCGCGGGGTCGACGGCGAGTTCGGCCATCGCGGGATGATCCCCGTGACCCGGCTGCAGCTGCGCGTACCCGACGATCCGATCGGCGTCGGTCTCGACGAGATGACGGACACCGTCGCTCCCGGCGCCGGACACGGCGTGCACACCCTGCTCCGACACCGGCGCGGTTCCGTCCGCTGCCGTCGCGCGTTCGAGCAGGGCGGACACGTCCGCGGCCTGCTTGCCGTCGAGTCGATCAGTCCAGGACTGCACGGAGGCACTCACTCAGATCGCCGGCCCTTCCGCGGATTCGAAGTCCGCGTCGTCCGCGTCGAGGTCGTCGACGGGCGGCACCGGCGCACCCGACTTGCTGCGGGTGGGACGGACGGCCTTGTAACCGACGTTGCGGACTGTACCGATCAAGGATTCGTACTCGCTGCCCAGCTTGGCGCGCAGACGACGCACGTGGACGTCGACCGTGCGGGTGCCACCGAAGAAGTCGTAACCCCACACCTCCTGCAGCAACTGCGCGCGGGTGAAGACGCGACCCGCGTGCTGTGCCAGGTACTTGAGGAGTTCGAACTCCTTGTAGGTGAGGTCGAGGGGACGGCCGCGCAGACGAGCCGTGTACGTGCCCTCGTCGATGACCAGTTCGCCCAGCGTGATCTTGCCGGACGCCTCCGGGCTGGCGACGCCGCCGGTGCGTCCGACCAGCAGCCGGAGGCGGGCGTCCACCTCGGCCGGTCCGGTGCCGGGGAGCAGGATGTCGTCGAGGCCCCAGTCGGAATTGACCGCCACCAGGCCACCCTCGGTGAGCACCGCCACCACCGGAACCGCGGAACCCGTGCTGCCCAGCAGCCTGCAGAGGCCGCGAGCCGCCGCGAGATCGGTGCGCGCATCCACCAGGGCGATGTCGGCGGAGCTCGCTTCCAGGAGAGAGGACACCTCCGTCGGGGCAGGCCGCACCGAATGCGCCAGCAGGGCGAGGGCAGGCAGCACTGCCTCGGGGTTGGGGTCGGAGGTAAGAAGCAGTAGCTCCACACAGCCTCCCATCTCGTCGCCGTCGTACCCGGCCGGCCGACGGATCGTTCATCCGCCGGTCCAGGTAGATCGACACTGAAGGTATCGACACTTTTGTCGGTGACAGAGTAGCGCGCCGCCGTCGGCGTCCGTTGCACCGAACCCCCGGCAACCGGCGCGGAGGTTGCACCGACACTCCCCCGGCCGGTGTCCGTCACAATGGGGCCGTGCGGAAACTCATCATCGGAATCGTCTTCCTCGTGGCTCTCGGTCTCGTCGTCGACTTCGGTTCGGCGGCCTACGCGGAGTACCGGGTGTCGCGGGAACTGCGGGCAGGCGCGTCCCTCACAGCGGATCCCGAGGTGACCGTTCACGGCTTTCCGTTCCTCACTCAGGCGTGGGACGGCAAGTACGAGAACATCGAGATCCGCGCCCAGGGAGTACAGAGTGACGTGGTGGGCGAGGTGACGATCGAGTCCACCCTCCTGGGTGTCTCCGCGCCGCTGTCCGACCTCGTCGACGGCTCCGTGAAGTCCCTTCCGGTCGATCACCTCTCCGGCCGCATGCTCATCGACGCCACCGACCTGGGACGCTTCCTCGACATCCCCGACCTGCAGGTTTCGGCCCCGCCAGCCAGCAAGTCGGACGGCACCGGCGGTTCCGGCGGCTCGGGGATGCCGACCGCGGGCGGCGTCGTCCTCACCGGCACCGTCCCCGTCGGGCCCATCGAGACCACCGTCAGCGTGCAGGCCGACCTGGTCCTCGACGGTGGTCAGGTGAAGATCGTCGCCAGCGACTTCTACTTCGGGCCCGAGGGCCACGCCGACTTCACCATCCCCGAACCCCTCGCTCCCGCGATCCTCGGCCTCTTCACCCGGACGATCGACCCCCGGGAACTCCCGTTCGGCGTCCAGCCGACCGAGGTCTACGCGGAAGGCTCGCAGATCGTCATCGAGGGCGTCGGCAACAACGTCACGATCGACCTGAACGAACTACAGAGCCGATGACCGGAATCACACTGTTACTGATCGCACTGTTCGCCGCCGTCGTGTTCGGGCTCGTCTGGCAGCGCCGCCAGGGAGCGGTCCGGAGCACCGGCGAGACGACCGCAGTGGTGACCGACCAGCGACGGCTGCTCCTCGAGGCGGCCGGCATCGGGCCGCAGTCGCCCGAACACCCTCGGCGGGCCACCGTCCTCCACTTCTCCGCCGACTGGTGCGGCCCCTGCGCGGCGGTGCGCAGAGTGGTCGGACAGGTCGTCGCCGACCTCGCCGGCGAACCGGAACCGCCCGTCGAAGTGGAGGTCGACATCGACGAGTATCCCGCTCTCGCCAAGGAACTCGGCGTTCTGTCGTTGCCGACGACGTTCATTCTCGACGCCGACCTGCAGCAACGCTTCCGGGTGTCCGGAGTGCCCGCCGCGACCGACCTGCGGGCCGCTCTCGGACCCCTCACCCGGCCCCCGGCTTCAAATTCCTGAAGAACCGGGTAAACTCGTCGTCGTGCAATCCAGCCACGAGCTCATGCTCACCCGTCGCCGCACAGTTGACCTGTGCCGCCTCGGGGCTTGTTGCTGTACCTGTTGCTGATCACCAGGGCTGTCGCTTTCTGCTGACACCGCGGACTCCGCGCACGTGATCGAAATCCCGATGACGACGTCTTCCGTCGTCGTTCGGCGCCAGGCAAGCATTCAGGACTCACCGCAGGAGCACTTCTCATGTCCACAACACTCGAGCTCGAGCAGGTCGACGTTCGTGGCCCCCGGTTCGCCGCCTGGGTCACCACCGCTGTCCTCGTCGCCGTGCTCGTCGTGTCGACGTTCTCGCTGGTCGCAGCAGGAATTCTGCTGGCGTTGCAAGCGGTCGTCTTCGCGGCAGGCGCAGCCACCGGGCCGCGACGCAGCCCGTACGGCCGGATCTTCGGCACCGTCGTCGCGCCGCGACTCGCTCCGGTGAGCGACCGCGAACCCACCGCACCGCTCCGCTTCGCGCAGCTCGTCGGCTTCGTCTTCGCCGCCGTCGGCACCGTCGGCTTCCTCGCAGGCTCCGGGGTCGTCGGCGCCGTCGCCACCGCATTCGCCCTGTTCGCCGCGTTCCTCAACGCCGCATTCGGGTTCTGCCTCGGCTGCCAGATCTATCCACTCGTCGCACGCTTCCGCACCGCGGCCTGAAAGTTTCACACCGAGAACCACTGCACGATCCACCCGACACAAGTAAGTACACATCGAAAGGAACACCATGGCTCGCTCCGATGTCCTAGTCTCCGCCGACTGGGCTGAGCAGAACCTCAACGCCCCCAAGACCGTTTTCGTCGAGGTGGATGAGGACACCAGCGCATACGACGGCGGCCACATCGAAGGCGCCATCCGCCTCGACTGGCGGAAGGACCTGCAGGACGGCGTCCGTCGTGACTTCCTGAACCAGCAGCAGTTCTCCGACCTCCTGTCCGCCAAGGGCGTCGCCAACGACGACACCATCGTTCTCTACGGCGGCAACAACAACTGGTTCGCGGCATACGCGTACTGGTACTTCAAGCTGTACGGCCACCAGGACGTCAAGCTGATCGACGGCGGCCGCAAGAAGTGGGAGCTCGACGGGCGTCCCCTCTCCAAGGAGACCGTCACCCGCGAGGCCACCCAGTACAAGGCCGAGGCACCCGACCTCTCGATCCGCGCGTTCCGCGACGAGGTCATCGACGCCATCGGCAACAAGAACCTCGTCGACGTGCGTTCGCCCGACGAGTTCTCCGGCAAGATCCTCGCTCCCGCTCACCTGCCGCAGGAGCAGGCGCAGCAGCGTGGACACGTCCCCACGGCCATCAACATCCCGTGGAGCACCACCGCCAACGAGGACGGCACGTTCAAGTCGGACGACGACCTGGAGAAGCTGTACTCGGAGAAGGGCTACGACGAGGCCAAGCCCACCATCGCGTACTGCCGTATCGGCGAGCGCTCCAGCCACACCTGGTTCGTGCTCAAGGAGATCCTCGGCAAGTCCGATGTCAAGAACTACGACGGCAGCTGGGTCGAATACGGCTCGCTCGTCGGCGCACCCATCGAGTTGGAGGTTCACTGAGCCATGTGTGGAGCACCTGTACAGACCCAGACCCTGCCCGCGGGCGTCGACGTCGAGAAGGAAACGGTCATCACCGGCCGCGTTCTCGCCGCTGACGGCCAGCCGATCGGTGGAGCGTTCGTGCGTCTCCTCGACGGCGGCGGAGAGTTCACCGCCGAGGTCGTCGCCTCGGGCACCGGAGACTTCCGCTTCTTCGCCGCTCCCGGCGAGTGGACCGTGCGTGCACTGTCCAGCTCCGGCAACGGCACCTCGACGGTGAGCCCGTCGAGCGCAGGCGTGCACAACGTCGACGTCACGGTCGGCGAGTAGTCACCAGCTGACGACACCAGAATGGCCCCGCTCCGGATTCGGAGCGGGGCCATTCTGTCGTGTGAGATCTACTTGCCCGCCGGGACAGGGACGGCTGACGCCTCCGGGACAGGGACGGCTGACGCCTCAGCGGCCTTTCGGTCCTTCTCCGAATGCGCGAGCGCGGTGATCCAGTCGACCACCTTCTCGCTCTCCCAGTACCAGGGGTCGTTCGGATTGTTGTTCCAGTAGAACAGGTGCTGGATGAAGCCCAGGAAGATGTACGGCTTGATCACCAGTTCGAAGACATCGCTGTTGTCCTCGACGAACCCCGGGCCCTCCTGCGCAAGCTTCGCCTTTACGACCTCCGAACCGGGACCCATCGCCCAGTTGAGCGCCTCGACGATCTGTTCCTGGGACACCTGCATGTTCCGGTCCGGGCCGTCGGGGTCGTAGGTCCGGTCGGCGACCTTGCGGAGAACGTCCAGGAAGGACTCGTCGGAGGCGAACCAGTCTTCGTGGGTGACGATGTGCACGATCGACCGCGCCGCCATGTTCGTCACCGCATTCGCGAAGTCGGAGACGGTCTGGCCCGGGTTCAGCAGGGTGAAGTGCATCTGTCCCAGCACCCCGAGCGCCAGTTCGAGGACGGCGATCTCCTGCGGCGCGTCGCACGCGATGTCGTAGGGCCGGCACGCGTAGGTGATCTTGCCGTCGAGAGCGCCGTAGTCGGCCGGCTCGGATGACATGAATCCGCCGCCGGGCGGGCCGGGTTCGCCCATCGAGGGGGTGCCCGCTGGGCGGTACGGGTCGCCGATCAACGCGACGCCGGCGATGTCGTCGGCGGTGACCAGAGCATTGCTGTCGCGGTGCCCGAGTTCGCGCGACACCCGTTCGACCACCTCGGCGCCGACGCTGTACCCGAGCAGCACGTACTTGGTGTCGTCGCCGCACTTCACCTTGTTCTCGTCGAGGATCCTGTTCGTCGACGCGACACCCGCGGACATCGAATCCTGGTATGTCGGAACGGGTTGCAGCAGACCCAGGCCGTACGTGGACGGGTAGGGGACGTACATCCACCCCACCGTTCCCGGTTCGTCCTTGTTCGCCTCGCCGGTCGGCACCGTCACGTTGCCCACCCAGTTCGACCAGAGCTGCCGATTCTCGTCGGCCAGAGGGTTGCGGTCCTCCGTCGAGTCGGTGGCGCCGGACACGGCGACGATCATCACGTCGGGGCAGTCGGCGGCGTAGTTGTTCGGATCGACACGGTCCGTGTCGGCACTTCCCGAACCCGCGCTGCCGGTGTCGGGCGCGGCGACGGCGAGACCGGGAGCGCCGAACGCGGACACGGTCAGCAGCAGCGCCGTCGCCGTGATCGCGGCCCGCACCAGACCGGTGGCGGCAGTACTCGATCGAAGCATGGGACCTCCGGGAGGGGCGGGAGACGAGACGACCGCATGAGGATGTTCGGAACCGACCGGGTGGTCGCCTTCGGGAAACCGTAGCCGCAGTCACCGTAAGTCGCCTCCCGTTTCGACCGTTCGACGGGTTCGGTTTAGGATGTCCCCGTGGTTATCTTCTTCGAGGTACTTCTTGTCCTTGCCGCCGTGTTGATCACGTGGTTCTCGCTCTACACGATCTACCGCCTGGTCACCGACGAGTCGTGAGTCAGAACCCGGACGCAGGCGCAGATCCGCCTTCCGAGCACCCGACTACGAGCGCGCCCGCTGGGGACACCCCCACCGTGCGTCGTGGTAGCGGTGACGCAGCCGTCGCGGACGCCATCGAGCGTTCCAAGACGACGGCGTCGCGGAACATCCCGCAGCTTCCGGACCTTCCGCTGCCCGAGGACACCGCAAATCTGCGCCTCGGCCCGGATCTGAACAACGAACTCCTCGCAGTACTGCCCCTCGTGGGTGTGTGGCGCGGTGAAGGGGAAGGCCACGACCCCGACACAGGCGACTACCCCTTCGGGCAGCAGATCATCGTCTCCCACAACGGTGGCAACTACCTCAAGTGGGAATCCCAGACCTGGGTTCTCGACGCCGACGGCGAATACGTGCGCCCCGACCTCCACGAGACCGGCTTCTGGCGGATCAGCGGA
This sequence comes from Rhodococcus sp. JS3073, assembly GCF_026810085.1. Lineage (NCBI taxonomy): Bacteria > Bacillati > Actinomycetota > Actinomycetes > Mycobacteriales > Nocardiaceae > Rhodococcus > Rhodococcus sp. JS3073. Next base: position 2,757,031 of record NZ_CP113951.1, read on the forward strand.
GACGGCATTCCCGGCAGCACCAACGAGGAAGTCGTCGAACTCCTCCTCGCCCACAGCTCCGGCATCGTCGAACTGTTCTACGGCCAGGCCCTCACCCAGTCGTCGTGGGAACTCGCGACCGACGTCGTGATCCGCAGCACCTCCGGTGTTCTCGTGGGCGGCGCCAAGCGCCTCTACGGCATCGTCGAGGGCGGCGACCTCGCGTACGTCGAGGAACGCATCATCGCCGACGGCGAGCTGCGCCCCCACCTCTCCGCGCGGCTGTCCCGCTACGTTGGCTAGCGCCCGTGAGTACTTATTAACCACGGGCGGTTAACAAGTACTCACGGCTCGGGTTATCCACAACCTGAGGTTCATCCACAGGTCAGTTGAAAACGGCCTGTTTCGGGCGAATCCTGTCGGTCGGCGTGCGCACCGTCGCGTTCATGACGACTGCGACGATCGACTTCAGGCCCGACTTCCAACGCGTCCTCGACTATCAGCACGGCCTCGTCACGGCCCGGCAACTGCGCGGACTGGGTATCTCGACCCGGCAGATTCAGCACATGGTGGAGTCCGGCCAGTGGTCGGCGGTTCTGCACGGCGTCTATGCCGTCACGAACGGTCCGCTCGACCGGCCGATGACGCTGTGGGCGGCGCTGTTGTTCGGCGGTTCCCGAGCAATTCTCAGCCATCGGACCGCGGCCGAGGAATGGGGGCTGATGCCCATCGATCCGGACGGGCCGATTCACGTCACCGTGCCCTACGGGTTGTCCGCGGAACCGCAGGGACCGACGTATCGGAAGGTCGGCCGGCGATCCGACCGTCCTGTTCCCCGCGAGGGCGATCTCCTCCACCCCGGGGTCGTGGTGCACCGGTCCCGGGCGCACGCACACATCCTCGTCCCGACGCTTCAGCCTCGAACGTCGCGGGCAGATACCGTCGTCGATCTCGCCGTCGCTGAGCCGTCCGCGGTGGCGGCCGCACGAGTCCTCGTGTCATTGGTCACCGGCAGCGACATTCCGGTGCACGAAGTGCTTCGACGGATCGAGCAACGTCCACCGCGCAGATACCGCAAGGCGCTCACCGACGCGCTGACGTTCGTTTCCGGCGGAGTCCAGTCGATTCTCGAGCACCGGTACGCCGTCGACGTCGAACTCGCGCACGGACTACCGGCCGCCCGACGACAGTCGCCCGTTCTCGTCGACGGAAGAACCCTCTACGAGGACGTGGACTACTCGGACAGCGGCGTTCCGCTCCTCGTGCGGCTGGACGGACTGCGGTACCACTCGTCGCGGTCGGTGGCGCTGCGTGATCGTCGTCGCGGCAACGCGGCGGAACTCGCCGGCAGGGCGACGCTGGTCTACGGCTGGGAGGAGGTGACGCGGCGCTCGTGCGACGTCGCGGCCGAGGTCCGGACGGTTCTCGAGCGGGGCGGTTGGAGTGGGCCGAACCCGTGCCCGCGCTGCCGTGAGTACTTGTTAACGTCGGGCGGTTAAGAAGTACTCACGGGCGCGGAGTGCACAACGGCCCCCGAGCCTTCCGGTGCTGGTGCACCGGGCCCGATCTGGACCAGACCGGGGGCTCGGGGGCCGGGTAGCTGCCTGGGATTCGCTCGCCGCTCGCGCGGTCAGTGAATTCCGTCAGCGGTAGCGGCTAGCTGGCAGCCACCTCACGTGTCCGTCTGTCATTCAATTTCAGACCACCTCCTTCCTCGTGTACTGAAGAAAGTACGCCGCACTCACGGAGTCGGCAACGCATTTTCGCTCTCAGCTTTCTCGACCCGTATCACCAGGTCAGCACTGGTATCCTCCGGAAGCTGGTGAGTGACCACCACGACGGTGCGCTGCGGCGACACCAGTCCGCCGTCGCGCGCGAGCAGTCGCCGGAGCAGGTCGGCGCCCGCGTCGGCGTCGAGGTGCTCGGTCGGTTCGTCCAGCAGCAGCACCCGGGCGGACGACAGCAGCGCCCTGGCGAGGAGCAGTCGGCGACGCTGTCCGCCGGACACCGCCCTGGCACCACCGGCGAGGGCCGTGTGCACGCCGTCCGGCAGACCCGACACCCATCCCCCGAGCCCGACGCACTCCAGGACGGTCAGCGCCTCCGCTTCCTCGAGGTCGCCGCGCGCCACCCGCAGATTCTCGAGCACGGACGTGTCGAAGAGGTGCGCGTCCTCCGCGAAGAATCCGACGTTCCGGCGCAGAGACTCGGATCTGACCTGGTGCAGGTCGAGCCCGTCCACCTGGACCGTCCCCGACACCGGTGGGAGCAACCCGGCCAGGGTCATCAGGGTGGTCGTCTTCCCGGACCCGCTGCCGCCGACGATCGCGACTCGGAAGCCGGGCCGCAGGTCGAGGTCGAGCGGGGCGGTGACCTGTCCTCCGGGCCAGCCGCACCGCAGGTCCTTCGCGACGACCTCGGCGGGTCCGTCCAGCTCCCGGTCGCCGGGGTGCGGATCCGCGACGGCGGCGTCGAGCACGGCGAGTATGCGGCGCGACGCGATCCGGGCCCGGGTCAGTGCGACCGCCGCGGCGGGCAGCGCGGCCGTGGCTTCGAACGCGGACAGCGGCAGGAGCACCAGGATGCCCATCGCCATCGGGCTCATGGTCCCCGACGAGTACAGGCCCATGCCGATGAGCAGCGACGCGATCACGCTGACGCCCACCGCGAGTGGTGTGGCGGCGTCCGCGAACGCGCTGGGTGCGGCGGCGCGATCGGTGGCCTCGACCGCGGCGTGTTCGGCGGCGACGGCCCGCGACACGGTCCGGTCGAGGCGACCTGCGACGCGGAGTTCCGCGGCGTGATCGAGCGCCGTGACGGCGTCTTCGCTGAACCGTGCCCGCGCGTCGGCACCGGACGTCTCGGCCAGGCGGGCGGCCCGCGCGGACAACCAGGGCGCCGCGACCCCCGACACCGCGAGCGCGACTGCGAGCACGAGCGCCGAGGCGGGCGAGATCACCGCGAGGATGCCGACGGCGGCCACGGCGAGGACGACGGACACGGCAATGGGGACGAGCGCGCGCACGACGACGTCACCGAGGGTGTCGACATCGGCCCCGGTGCGGGCGAGCAGTTCGCCGCGGCGCAGGCCGGCGGCGGCTGCGGGGTCGCCGTCGGCCAGCCGCTGGTACAGCTGGGTGCGGGCGGACGTGGTCCCGCGCAGGGCGGTGTCGTGGGTGGCGAGCCGCTCGAGGTAGCGGAAGACGCCGCGGGAGATGCCCAGCGCCCGCACCGCCACGACGGCCACGCTGAGGTCCAGGACGGGCGGCATCTGCCACGCCCTCGTGATCAACCACGCCGACAGCGCCGCCAGCGCGAGCGCACTACCCAGCGTGGCGACGCCGGCGGCGACGGCCCGCACCACCCGTCCCGGTTGCAGGTCGAGGAGCGGCAGTGCCCGGATCAGCGGGTCACGCGACATCGGCGCTCACCTCGATCACCCGGTCGGCGGCCGCGAGCACGGTCGGCCGGTGCCCCACGACCACGACCGTCCGGCCGGCGGCGGCCAGGCTCCGCAGGGAATCGAGCACGGTCCGCTCCGACGCGTCGTCGAGGTGTGCGGTGGGTTCGTCGAGCACCAGGACCGGACGCCGGGTGGCCAGCACGCGGGTCAGCGCGAGCCGCTGCCGCTGACCGAGCGACAGTCCCGTTCCACCCGATCCGACGCGCGTGGACCAGCCGTCGGGGAGTTCGGCGAGGACCTCGTCGAAACCCGTGGCTGCACAAGCCTGTTCGAGGTCGACGACTTCGCCGATGAGCCGAAGGTTCTCGTCCAGCGTGCCGGGAACGAGGACGGGGTGCTGCGGGAGCCACTCCACCTGCGCCCACCACGCGGACCGGTCGAGCGAACTCACGGCGGCGCCTGCCACGCGTACCTCCCCCTGCTCGGGTTCGACGAGGCCGAGGAGTGCCTGCACCGCAGTCGATTTCCCGGAACCGTTGGGCCCGGTCAGCACGGTCACCGCGCCGGGTTCGAGGGTCCCGGTCAGTCCGTGCGGCGCCAGGCCGTGCCGCGACGCGACGTCGACGCCGTCGAATTCGAGACGCGCCCCGGCCGCATCCACCACGACCACACCGTCGGCGGCGTCGTCGGGACGATCGGTATCGATGACGGCGAAGGCCCGGCTCGCGGCGGCCATTCCGTCCTCGGCGGCGTGGAACTGGGTTCCGACCATCCGCAGCGGAAGGTACACCTCGGGCGCGAGAATCAGCGCCACGATCCCCGCTTCGAGACCCATCTCCCCGTACACCAGCCGCAGTCCGATGCTGACGGCGACGAGCGCGACGCACAGCGTAGCCAGCAGTTCCAGCACCATCGACGACAGGAACGCCACCCGCAGCGCCGACATCGTGGTGCGGCGGTGGGCGTCGCCGAGTTCGCGCACCCGCGTCGCCGGGCCCTGTTCGCGGCCCAGCGCGCAGAGTGTGGGCAGGCCGGCCAGGAGGTCGAGCAGCTGGGAGGACAGTGTGGTCATCGCGGTCAGCGTCTTGGCGGCCTTGCCCTTGGTGAGCAGACCGATGAGGATCATGAAGACCGGGATGAGCGGCAGCGTGACGAAGATGATCGCCGCCGACGTCAGATCCTGAAACGTGATGACCGCGAGCGTCGCCGGAGTGAGCGTTGCCGCGAGAACCAGAGCCGGAAGATACCCGGTCAGGTACGGCACGAGACCGTCGATTCCGCGGGTGAGCACGGTCGCGATCTCGTCCCGCCGCGGATCGAGTTCGCGTGGTCGCAGGCGGGTGGCGACGCCGAGGACCTCCCCCTTCAGCTCCGCCACGACCCGCGTGGCGGACCGGTGCGCGAACCGGGACTGCAGCCAGGTGCCGAGCACTCGCACTCCGACCGCGGCGGCGAGGACCACCAGTTCGGTGGACCACCGGCCGACGTCGGTGTCGTCGTCGACGATGACCCCACCGAGCACCCGGCCGATCATCAGCGCCGACACGATGACCATCGCGACGTTGACCACCGACAGCGCGACGGTGAGGACGAGGTACCCGCGGGCCGCCGCGGAGTAGCGCCAGAGGCGGGGATCGACGGGACGCCGGGATCCTCGCTCCCCGCCCGGGCGCTCGTCGGCCGGGCGGGGTGCGTCGCCTACCGCTGTGCTCATCTGCGCCCGAGCGGGAGACCGATCGACGGCGGGATGTGCTTGGTCGAGATCCGTTGGCGGAACACCCAGTACGTCCAGCCCTGGTAGATCAGCACCACCGGGGTGAGGAAGGCGGCGGCCCACGTCATCACCTTCAGCGTGTACGGACTCGACGAGGCGTTGTCGATGGTCAGGTTGTACGCGGCGTCCAGCGTGGACGGCATGACGTTGGGGAACAGCGAGCCGAACAGCAGCGCCACGGTGGCGATGACCGCGATGGACGTGAGCAGGAACGCCCAACCCTCACGTTCGGCGCGGGTGAACGCGACCACCCCGAGGAGTGCGGCGGCGGCGATCGCAACGAGGATCCATGTCCAGCCCTTGCCGTGCGCCAACTGCGTCCACAGCACGAACGCGCCTGCCACCGGAACGGCCGGGATCGCCAGCCGGGACGCCAGTTCGACGGCGTCCGTGCGGACTTCGTCGGCCGTCTTCAGCGCGAGGAACACCGCGCCGTGCAGGGCGAACACGAGCGCTGTCGTCAGACCACCCAGCAGCGCATAGGGATTGAGCAGATCGAAGAGGCTCGAGGTGACCTGCTTGTCGGCGTCGATGTCGACGCCCCGAACGATGTTCGCGAACGCGACACCCCACAGCACGGCGGGCACCCAGGACCCGAAGACGATGCCCCAGTCGCATCGCCTGCGCCAGGTGTCGTCGTCGATCTTGCCGCGGTATTCGATGGCGCAGATCCGGACGATGAGCGCGACGAGAATGATCAGCAGCGGCAGATAGAAGCCGGAGAACAGGGTGGCGTACCACTCCGGGAACGCGGCGAACAGCGCGCCGCCGCCGGTGATGAGCCACACCTCGTTGCCGTCCCACACGGGCCCGATGGTGTTGAGCACCACCCGCCGTCGCGTGTCTCCGTTCGGGTCCTTGCGCCTGCCCAGCACCGGCATCAGCATGCCGACACCGAAATCGAATCCTTCGAGGACGAAGTACCCGATGAAGAGCACCGCGATCAGGATGAACCACACTTCTTGAAGTCCCATGACCGTCTCCCCTAGTACGCGAACGAGAGTTGCTCGGGCTTGCCCGGTTCTTCGGGCTCGTCGTGGTCGTCACCCGGTGGATGCGCGTCGTGTTCGAGTGGTCCCTCGATCGTGTAGCGGCGGATCAGCGTGAACCACACGACGGCCAGCGCCCCGTAGACCACCGTGAACGTGATCAGTGAGACCCAGACGGTCCACGGGGAGTGATTCGAGACGCCCTGGTCGACAGTGAGTCTGATCATGTCGACACCGGTCGGGTTGGGTGCCACGACCCACGGCTGGCGGCCCATTTCGGTGAACACCCAGCCCGCGCTGTTCCCGAGGAACGGCGTCGGGATGACGGCGATGGACAACCAGCCGAACCACTTCTTGTCCGGGACACGGCCGCCGCGGGTCATCCACAGACCGACCACGGCGAGCAGCGCCGACCCTGCGGCCCAGCCGATCATCGCGCGGAACGTCCAGTAGGTGACGAACAGGTTGGGCTTGTAGTTGCCGGGCCCGTACATCTCCTCGTAGCGGGCCTGGATCTCGGTGACGCCCTCGACGGTGGAGTCGAAGGTGCCGTCCGCCAGGAACGAGGTGAGCCCGGGAATCTTGATGAGCTGGGTGATGCTCTCGCAGTTGTTCTGGGTGCCGACGGTGAGGATCGAGAAGTCGGCACCGGTTTCGGTGTGGCACAGCGATTCGGCCGATGCCATCTTCATGGGTTGCTGTTCGAACATCAGCTTGCCCTGGATGTCGCCGGTGATCGCGAGTCCGATGCCCGCGGCGACCATCACCCACAGCGCGAGGATGGTGACCGGACGGAACATCGTCCGTGCGGTCTCCTCGTGCTTCTTCGCCACTTCGGGTTCGGTGGCTTCCTTCGATTTGCGCATGCTGCGCACCATCCACCAGCCGCCGACGCCGGCCACGAATGTTCCTGCCGTGAGGAATGCTCCGGCCACGACGTGCGGGAAGGCTGCGAGCGCTGTGTTGTTGGTGAGCAGTTCCCAGATGCTGGTGAGTTCCGCGCGCCCGGTCTCGGGGTTGTAGACGGCCCCGACCGGGTGCTGCATGAACGAGTTGGCGGTGATGATGAAGTACGCGGACGCGTTCACCCCGATCGCGACGAGCCAGATGGTGGCGAGGTGGACGAGCTTGGGCAGCCGTCCCCAGCCGAAGATCCAGAGGCCGAGGAACGTCGACTCGAGGAAGAAGGCGACCAGGCCCTCGAGAGCGAGGGGTGCACCGAAGACGTCACCGACGAAGCGTGAGTACTCGCTCCAGTTCATCCCGAACTGGAATTCCTGCACGATGCCGGTGGCCACGCCGAGCGCGAAGTTGATCAGGAAGAGCTTCCCGAAGAATTTGGTGAGCCGATACCAGTGATCCTTTCCGGTGACCACCCACATCGTCTGCATGACGGCGATCAGCGGGGCGAGCCCGATCGTCAGCGGAACGAGGATGAAGTGATAGACGGTGGTTATGCCGAACTGCCACCGGGAGACATCCAAGGCATCCATGGCTACTCCGAAACTGGGCCCGTAGGACAGGCTTCAGGGCCGGAGCGTGGGCTTCCGCCCGACCCTTGAAAACAACGTACTGCGGGGTCGTTTCCCCCGCAGGACTTTGCTACTACGAAATGTAGTAGACCTGTCAAGCCTCCGCGGACTCGGCACCCACCGCCTCGACCGCGAGGTCGACTAGCTCCACGATCTCGTCGGCGAGCGGCGCGTCGGGCAGGGCAAGGCCGTCGATCTTGCGCACGCGCGCGGCCATGGTGACGCTGGAGATGAGCCAAACGCCTTCCGCCGTAATGAGATCCGCCGGACGCAGAGACGCGTACTCGCAGCGGAACCCCTTGCCGGAGGCGACCTCGAAGAGCGCCTGCTGCGTGGTGCCGGGCAGGATTCCGTGCTCCGGCGGCGGCGTGAGGAGCGTCTTCTCGCGGGCGATGACCACCGTGGAACGTGGCCCTTCCAACACATTGCCCTCACTACTGACGAAGATCACATCGTCGGCGCCGAACGTGGCCGCGTACCGCAGCGCCGCCATGTTCGTCGCATATGACAAGGTCTTCGCCCCGAGTAGCTGCCACGGCGCACTCGCCGACAGATCCACCGAATACCCGCGGGCCAGTGTGAGTACCGACACTCCGTCGCGTCGTGCCTCCAGGATCCGCTCGGACACCGGCCCGACGGTGACGAAGGCGGTCGCGTCGCCACCGGACTCCCGGCCGCGGCTGAGCACGAGTCGCATCGCGCCCTCCCGCTCGGACCCCCACTCCTCGACGGCCAGCTCGAGGGCCAGGCGCCACTCGTCCAGGTCCTGAATGGGCAATCCGAGGGCGCGCGCCGACGCGACGAGACGGGTGAGGTGTGGCTCGACCTTCAGTGCGCGACCGCCGCGCACCAACAGCGTCTCGAAGACACCGTCGCCGCGCACGACCGCCAGATCGTCCGCGTACAGCAGCGGGGCATCCGCGTCCCGCACCTCGTGGTCCAGCGTCACCAGCACTCGATCAGACATGACACCCAGACTATCGACCCTGCTGACCGCCACCTGTGGTCCATGGTCCCTAGACTGGGTTCGTGGTCGACAAACTGCCCGTCTCACCCAGTCCACTCGTCACGGCCCCAGGCGCGGTCCCTGCGCCGGAAGGCTCTCCCGACGCCGGCGTCGCCTGGCATCACGGCGATCCCCTCGGCGAACAACGCAGCGCCGAACGTTCCGCGGTGGTGGTCGACCGTTCCCACCGGTTCGTCATCGCGATCAGCGGACCCGAACGACTCACCTGGCTGCACACCATCTCGAGCCAGCACGTCGCCGCACTCCCCGACGGCGCGAGCGCCGAGAACCTCAGCCTCGACGTCAACGGCCGCGTCGAGCATCACTTCGTCCAGACCGATCTGGACGGCGTCACCTGGATCGACACCGAGGCCGACCGCGGACCCGACCTCCTGTCGTTCCTCACCAAGATGGTGTTCTGGTCCAAGGCCGAACCCCGTGAGGGCAACGAACTCGCGGTCCTCAGCGTCATCGGCCCCGACGCCGTGACGGTCCTCGACGCGGCCGGTGTCGTGGCGCCCGCCGAGCCGTACGCCGCCGCCGCGGTGCCCGGAGGCGGGTTCGTCCGCCGCATGCCGTGGCCGACCGCCGACTCCTTCGACCTGCTGATCCCCAGGGAAGGGCTCGCGACGTGGTGGGGCCGGCTCACCGCCGCCGGCGCCGCTCCCGCCGGAACCTGGGCGTTCGAGGCACTCCGGGTGGCCGCCGGACGGCCCCGGATCGGACTCGACACCGACGAGCGCACCATCCCGCACGAGGTCCGCTGGATCGGCGGTCCCGCCGAACACGGCGCCGTCCACCTCGAGAAGGGCTGCTACCGCGGCCAGGAGACGGTGGCCCGCGTCCACAATCTCGGCAAACCGCCCCGTCACCTCGTCCTGCTGCACCTCGACGGCAGCGCCGACGCCCTTCCCGAACCCGGCGACCCGGTAACGGCGGGAGGACGTGCGGTCGGACGGATCGGCACGGTGATCGACCACCACGAACTCGGACCCATCGCGCTGGCCCTCGTCAAACGGTCGATCCCCACCGACACCGAATTGGTGGTCGGCTCGTGCGCCGCCTCGATCGACCCCGACTCCGTGCCCGCGGACGACACCGTCCAGGCAGGTCGCGCCGCCGTCGACCGGCTCCGGGGCCGATGAGCGAGGCGACCGCGACGGCCGGCGAGGTCCTGGCCGTCTGCGTGCTGCACACCGAACGGGACAGCGGCACCCGACGGGTGACCCGGACGGCGATCGACAAGCGCCCCGTCGACGGCCCCGTGCGCGTCACGACCGCCGGACTGGTCGGCGACCGCGTCTGCGACACCGAATACCACGGTGGCCCGTTCAAGGCCGTCTACGCCTACCAGGAGGACGAGGCGCAGCGCTGGGCGTCGGAACTCTGCCGCGAACTGCCCCCGGGATGGTTCGGCGAGAACCTCCGCGTCGACGGGATCGCCGCGACCGACGCCGTGATCGGCGAGCGCTGGCGGATCGGCACCACCGAACTGGAGGTGACCAGCCCGCGGACACCGTGCGGCACGTTCGGCGTCTGGGCCGCCGAGCCCCGGTGGGTCAAGCGGTTCTCCGAACGCGCGGACACAGGCGCGTACCTGCGGGTAGTGACGGAGGGGTCGGTCACCGCCGGCGACGCCGTCCAGCGCATCCACGTCCCCGGCCACGGTGTCACCGTGCGCGATCTGTTCACCGGCCGCGACCCGGAACGGTTCGTGGCGCTGCTCGAACAGCAGGAGAACCTCTCTCCGACCGTCGCGGACAAGGCCCGCCGACGGATCGCCGGACTGGAAGTGCAGGTCACGTATTGAGCATCGAACTGGTCGAGGTCGTTCGTTCCGGATTCCGCGAGTGCGTCCACCGCGGTTCCGCGGTGATCCTCCGCGCGGACGGCGAGATCGCGCTCACCCTCGGCGAGGTGCACACACCGATCTACCCGCGGTCGTCGAACAAGCCGTGGCAGGCCGTGACGATGCTGCGGAACGGTTTCGAACCGTCCAGTTCCGAAGAACTCGCGATCGCGACCGCATCCCACGAGGGCGAGTCGGACCACATCGAACTCGTCGAACGGCTACTCGCCCGGTACGGCCTCGACGAGGACCGGCTCCGCTGCCCCGCCGATCTGCCCTCCAACGAACTCGCCCGGGCCGAACTGCTGGCCGCCGGCGAGCTCCCCCGCCCGGTGTACATGAACTGCTCCGGCAAGCACGCGGCGATGCTCGCCACCTGCCTGGCCAACGACTGGCCGTTGGACAGCTACCTCGAGCCGACGCATCCGCTGCAACTCGCGGTCGTCGAGACGCTCGGATCGATCAGCGGCGACGTCGACGCCGAGCTCGGCATCGACGGATGCGGGCTGCCGATCGTCCCGCTGTCGCTGACGCATCTGGCGCGCGCGTTCGCCCGGCTCGTCACCGCCGAGCCCGACTCCCCCGAGCTCGCCGTCGCCGACGCCATCCGCGAACACCCCTACCTCGTCTCCGGCACCGGCAAGGACGACGCGCGGCTGATGCCGGTCGTGCCAGGACTGCTGTCCAAGGCGGGCGCCGACGGTGTCTACGCCGGCGCGCTTCCGGACGGCTCGGCGTTCGCGCTGAAGATCGACGACGGCCACGAACGGGCCCGGTTACCCCTCGCCGCAGCACTTCTCCACAGGATGGGCGCCGAGTGGACCGGGGATCTGGCGGCCCTCGCGTCGCAGCCCGTGCTCGGCGGCGGCGTCCGAGTGGGGACGGTCCGGGCAATTCCGGGAGTCTTCTGAAAGCGAAATACCGGCATCGGGGCAGCTCGCGAGCCCGGTGAGACTAAACCGACACCGCTTCGGGGTGTGGATGGAAGCGCGAGGGACTTTTCCACGCTAGAGTGTGGGGCAGGAACTTACACACTCAAACGGGGCCGCCAAATTCCCCAGGCCGCCCCGCGAAAGCGCGAGGGGGTCAGCCATGGGCCGCGGCCGGGCTAAGGCAAAGCAGACCAAGGTTGCACGCGAGCTGAAGTACAGCGTACCGACCACGGATTTTGACAGCCTGCAACGAGAGCTCTCAGGTGGGTCGTCCAACTCGCATCGGGACGAGGTCTTCGCTGACCAGCGTGCCGACAGGGAGGGTCACTCCCGGGAGGACGACGACGACTGGCGGCGCTGAGATCTGAAGACAACGAAATGAGGGGGAGCCGCTACCGGCTCCCCCTCATTTCCACATCTTCAGCCGGTCGGGGCCACCACCTCGCCCCGTTCCGACCGACGGCGTCCGACCCTAGAACCTCGGGTGATCGCCGGCGAGAATTGCGCGCTCGGCCGACACGTCGTGCGACTTCTTGATGCTGCCCAGCGTCCAGCAGTCGATGTGGCGTGCCGTCAGGACGGCCAGCGCACGATCGACGTCCTCGGGCGCCACGATCGCGACCATGCCGACGCCCATGTTGAACGTCTGCTCCATCTCGGCCCGCTCCACGCGTCCGCGCTGCGCGATCATCGCGAAGATCGGAGCCGGGCTCCACGTGCCGCGGTCGAGTTCGGCGACCAGACCCTTCGGCATGACCCGCGCGAGGTTGTTGGCCAGTCCACCGCCGGTGACGTGGCAGAACGTGCGCACGTCGGTCTCGGCTGCGAGGGCCAGGCAGTCCTTCGCGTAAATCTTCGTGGGCTCGAGCATCTCCTCGCCCAGGGTGCGGCCGAACTCGTCGACGTGCGCGGTCAGGCTCATGTGGTCGATCTCGAGCAGGACCTTGCGGGCCAGCGAGTAACCGTTGGAATGCAGTCCGGACGAACCCATCGCGATCACCACGTCGCCGGGACGGACCCGGTCCGGCCCCAGCACCTGGTCGGCTTCGACCACACCGACGCCGGTCGCGGACAGGTCGTAGTCGCCGTCCGCCATCACACCGGGGTGCTCCGCCGTCTCGCCACCGAGCAGCGCGCAACCAGCCTGGATGCAGCCTTCGGCGATGCCGCTGACGAGTTCGGCGACACGCTCCGGGACGACGCGCCCGACGGCGATGTAGTCCTGCAGGAACAGCGGCTCGGCACCGCAGACGACGAGGTCGTCGACGACCATCGCGACGAGGTCGAGGCCCACGGTGTCGTGCTTGTCGAGTGCCTGAGCGACGGCGAGCTTCGTGCCCACACCGTCCGTGGACGCCGCGAGCAGCGGCTCCTTGTAGTCACCCTTGAGCGAGAACAGACCCGCGAATCCACCGAGACCACCGAGAACCTCGGGACGGCTGGCGCGCTTGGCCAAGGGAGCGAAGAGTTCCACCGCCCGATCGCCTGCGGCGATGTCCACTCCTGCGGCGGCGTAGGACGCGCCAGGGCGACTTGTCGGATCCTCGGTCATGTGGTTGTTACTCCAGCCTTCTGTTGCTCGTCAAAATCGTGTCGGTCGGGCAATCGAGTGCTGTGATTGCGTCCTTACGGTACCGGAGTACGTTCTCCGGCCGGATCCCGATGTACCGGCCTACGGCCGACTGAGGGCGTTCGCGTTGTCGTTCTCCCGCGTCGCGGGACCGCCTGCCGCGCTCTCGAGCATTCCCTCGAGAACGTTCTTTCCGATCGACGTCTCCGTGGGGAGCGCGATGGGGTACGTGCCGTCGAAGCAGGCCGCGCACAGTCGTGTCGCAGGCTGCTCGGTCGCGGCGATCATGCCTTCGGTGGAGATGTAGCCGAGGGTGTCGGCGCCGATGGAACGGCGCACCCCTTCGAGCATCTCGTCGAAGCTGCCGGGTTCGCCACCGCCGCCCGCGCCGTTGGCGATCAGTTCGGCCGGCGAGGCGAAGTCGATGCCGTAGAAGCAGGGCCATTTGACCGGCGGCGACGCGATCCGGACATGGATCTCCAGTGCTCCGGCCTCACGGAGCATCCGGATGAGCGCGCGCTGGGTGTTGCCGCGGACGATCGAGTCGTCCACCACCACGAGGCGCTTGCCGCGGATGACTTCCTTGAGGGGGTTGAGCTTGAGGCGGATACCGAGTTGACGGATCGTCTGCGACGGCTGGATGAAGGTGCGGCCCACGTAGGCGTTCTTCATCAGACCCTGCCCGTACGGAATGCCCGACCCCTGCGCGTAACCGACCGCGGCGGGAGTGCCCGACTCGGGGACCGGGATGACGAGGTCGCCCTCGGCGGGGTGCTCGGTGGCGAGGCGACGGCCGATCTCGACGCGGGTGGAATGCACCGAACGTCCGGCGATGACACTGTCCGGACGGGCCAGGTACACGTACTCGAACACGCAGCCCTTGGGCTCGGGGTTCGCGAAGCGGGAGGAACGGACGCCGTCGGCGTCGATGGCGAGCAGTTCGCCGGGCTCGATGTCGCGGACGAAGGACGCGCCGACGATGTCGAGTGCGGCCGTCTCGCTGGCCACGACCCAGCCGCGGTCCAGGCGTCCGAGGCACAGCGGGCGGATGCCGTGCGGGTCACGGGCCGCGTAGAGCGTGTGCTCGTCCATGAAGGTGAGGCAGAACGCGCCGCGCAGTGTCGGCAGGAGCTTCATGGCCGCCTGCTCGATGGTGCTGTCGGCGGCGGCGTGCGCGAGGAGGGCGCCGACGACGTCCGAGTCGGACGTGGCGCCGCCGGGGCGCTTGTCGTTGACCAGTCCGGCTTCACGGGCGCGCTGCGCCAGCTCCGCCGTGTTGACGAGGTTGCCGTTGTGCCCGAGGGCGATGCCGCTGCCCGCGGCGGTGGTGCGGAAGATCGGCTGCGCGTTCTCCCACGTGGTCGAGCCCGTGGTGGAGTAACGACAGTGACCGACGGCGACGTGGCCCGGCATCGCTGCCAGGGTCTGCTCGTCGAACACCTGGCTGACCAACCCGAGGTCCTTGAAGACCAGCACCTGCGAACCGTCGGCGACGGCGATACCCGCCGCTTCCTGCCCACGGTGCTGCAGAGCATATAGTCCGTAGTAGGTGAGTTTCGCCACATCCTCTCCCGGCGCCCAGACGCCGAAGACTCCGCATTCCTCGCGGGGCTCGTTCTCGTCCTCGTCGGACGCGTTCGAAGAGAGAAGATTAGGACTGTGGACCGACAGATCGGCTCTGGTCACCGGGGTGCTCCCTGGGGATGGGCGTGTGAGGGGCAAGGTCAGTCTACGTGCCCTGCGCCGTCGCTTCGCCCACGGTGCCGATCGAACCGGCCCGACTCCCGGACGGACAGCCGAAAATAGATTAGTTTCGGTATCGATCAGTATCCTCGAATCACGGAGCGGGGGCTCTTCCGATGAACGTCCGCAGCGCGGCTCCGACCGTCGCAGAACGCCTGCTGAACGCCTTCGAGGGTGCGATGGGCATCCCCATTCCCGTGCACGTCCGATGCTGGGACCGCTCGGAGGCCGGCCCCGACTCCGACGTCACCATCGTCTTCCGCAACCGCCGGGCCATCCGGAGGGTGCTGTGGTCGCCGAACGAACTCGGTCTCGTCCGGGCCTACGTGTCCGGTGACCTCGAGATCGAGGGCGACGTCTTCCGACTGCTGACGCTTCCGGATCTCGTCGGCCGGCTGGGCACTCTCGGTGTCCGCGGATCCGACCGCGGCACCGTCCTGAAGTCGCTGTCGACTTTCGTCCGGCTCGGCGGCCTGGGTCTCCGGCCGACACCGCCGTCGGTGGAGGTGTCCCGGCGCCGCGGCACCAAGCACAGCAAGGCGCGCGACGCGTCCTCGGTGTCACATCACTACGACGTAGGCAACGATTTCTACCGCCTGTTCCTGGGGCCGACGATGGTCTACTCCTGCGGGTACTGGGACCAGCGATCCGGCGACCGCGGTGCGATCGGAACGCTCGAGGAAGCGCAGAACGAGAAGCTGGACCTGGTCTGCCGCAAGCTCGGACTCCAGTCGGGCATGCGACTGCTGGATGTGGGCTGCGGCTGGGGTTCGATGGCGATCCACGCCGCCGAGAAGTACGACGTGTCCGTCGTCGGCGTCACCCTCAGCCACGAACAGGCCGAGTGGGCGCGGGCGAGGGTCGCCGAGGCCGGGCTGTCGGATCTGATCGAGATCCGTGTGCAGGATTACCGCGACGTCGTCGACGGTCCGTTCGACGCGATCTCCAGCATCGGCATGTCCGAACACGTCGGCGACTCCGCGCTGCCGGGCTATGCGCAGCACCTGCTCGACCTTCTGCGTCCCGAAGGGCGGCTGCTCAACCACGCCATCGCCGCGGTCCGGTCGCTCACCGGCACGGACAATTCCTCGGGACTGATCGAGAACTACATCTTCCCGGACGGCGAGGTGCTGCCGCTGAGCAGAACGCTCGACGCCTTCGAGCGCGCCGGACTCGAGGTGCGCGACGTCGAGGCCCTCCGGGAGCATTACGCACTCACGCTGCGGGCGTGGGTGGGCAGACTGCGCGACTCCTGGGACGACGCGATCCGGCTCGTCGGAGCGAAGCGGGCCCGCACGTGGTTGCTGTACCTCGCGGCCAGCGCCCTGGGGTTCGAGGAGAACGGGCGGCTGACGATCCATCAGGTGCTGGCCGTGCGCCCGTCCGACGACGGGTCGAGTGGCCTGCCGCGCACCCGCGCGTTGTGGCTGGGCTAGCTATACGCGCAGCAGCGGCAGCCAGTGGGCGATCTCCCCGGCGCGACTCCCCGACACCGAGACTCCGCCGCCGGCGGTCGCGCTGTCGAATTCCAGCAGTCCCGTCACCAGCAGCAGCCACGTCCGGGGGTCGGTCTCCACGACGTTCGGCGGGGTGCCCCGGGTATGCCGGGGACCTTCGATGCACTGGACCGCGACGAACGGCGGCACCCGCACCTCCACGCTCGACCCGGGTGCCACCTGCTCGAGCGTCCGCGCGCTGAGCCGGACCGCCGCGGCCAGCTGGGTGCGGGACGGTTTCTCGTCGGAATCGCCGCGCAGCCACGGACCGACCTCGAGTACGGCGGCCCTCAGTTCGGCGGGATCTACGGCTCGGCGCGACGGCATACGTTCAATCTACTGTGTGAGCTCGCGCGACTTCGGCTGCCACCGCCCCACCGACGTTGACCGAAAGGTGCAGCAGTGCAGGGGCTACGACGCTTCCGCTGCGTCGACGCAACCAGTCGAACAGCACTGCGGAGGAGCCGGTGAGCAGCATGCTCGCGGCGACGCCGTCACCGGCGGTCCGGGCCGCGCGCACGTGCCACAGCGCGAACGTGGCGGCGTGCAGGGCGTGAGCCGTCGCCGGCGGCCAGGCCCGTCGCAGCATCGCGGACAGGACGCTGCGGAACAGCAGTTCCTCGTGCGCCACGGTCCCCACCGGGATCCGGAACCCCACCCAGCCGACGAAATCGGTGACGCCGTCGCCCGTCGGCACACGCCTGCGCAGCGCGGGCACGCTCAACGTGATCGCGTATCCGGCGAGCGGGACCACCGAGGCCACGGCGCCGTATCGCAGCCCGGACGGCACGTTCGACGCGGACAGGCCGAGTTCGTCGACGCCGTACCCCGCGGCGCGTGCTGCTCCCACGACCGACAGTCCGAGCACGCCTCCCGCGACAGCCCGCCCGTACGGGCCGAGGCCCGAACCGGGCAGCACCACGTTGTTCCACAGCACGGCCGCCGTCGCACCGGCAACGGAGGCGAGCCTGCTCACTTCTCCGGACCCTCTGTCCCGGAGAGGGATTCGAGAGCGGAGCGGACTCGTTCGGTGTCGACGGGCGTCCACCCCTCGGGCTGGGCGACCGTGATCCAACCGTCGAGGACGAGAGTCCCGTAATTGTGGCCGTGTCCGTCCGGCACGCCTGCGGCGTTGGTGAGGTCGGCCGAGACCTGCCAGAACGTCACGAACGGAAACCATTTCATCGACGGCGAGCGATCCTCGCCCGGTGGTTCCTTCAACCAGTCGGGCCGGGTGAACGCGAGGTCGGGCGACCACCACACGACGGGATCGGACGGGTGCTGGACGTACAGGATGCGCGGCGACAGCCACTCGCCGGTGTTCTCGACCATGTCGGCGGAGTCGTCGGCGAACCGCACCACCAGGCCCGCCGCGTACTCGGGGTCCACCTCGGGTGTGCCGGGGTCCCGGCGCTGGATCAGCTGTCCCCACAGGCGGTTCGAGTTGGGCGGCCCGACCCACAGCACGCCGTCGACGGTCTGCCGGATGTCGCTCAGTGTGTCGAAGGCGCCCTCCCCCGCCTGGGTGCCGAGACTTTCGCCGTAGACCAGCAGTTTGGGACGCGTCGCCTCGGGCTCCTGCAACCACCGCTCGTGCACGCGGTCGATCAGTTTCTTCCCTGCCTCCGCTGCCTTGTCGCGGTCGGCGAGGAACGAGATCCAACTCGGCAGGAACGAGTACTGGCTGGCCACCAACGCCGTGTCACCGTTGTGGACCAGCTCGATCGCCTGCGCCGCAGTCGGATTGATCCAGCCGGTGCCGGTGGTGGGGACGACGACGAGGACCTTGCGCGAGAACGCGCCGGTCCGCTCGAGTTCGTCGATGACGATGTCCATGCGCGCGTCCGGGTCCTCGGCGGTCTCGAGGCCGGCGTAGACGCGGATGGGGTCCTTGGCCGGTGTGCCGTTGGCTGCCGTGAGCTCGTCGGCGTCGAGGCCTCGGGACACGAAGTTGCGGCCCTCGTAGCCGAGGGTGTCCCAGGGCGCCAGCGACTCGGGGCTGCCCGACTTCTCGGGGTCGAGTGGCTGCTCGGCGCCGTCCCGGGTGGTCGAATTCTGCAGGCTGAACGCCGCATTCGTGGCGGCGTAGATGCCGCGCATCAGAACACCGTCGACGAGCAGGAAGAACAGCACCGTCACGATGAGGATGCCGACGGTGGTGGCCGTCGGGATCGCGAGGTGCCACCGCCGGATGAGTCGTGCCGCGATCCACCGCACCAGTTCGCGCAGCAGCCGCCACACCGAGATGATCGCGGCGCCCACGAGCAGACTCAGCCCGCCCGTGCGGATGTACCCGGTGGTGGTGGTGCCCTCCGCCCCCATCAGCGCGGCGAGCTCGCGCTGCCATGCCGCGGAGTACGCGAGCATCACGAGACTCACGACCACGCACGTCACCGTCACGACGACGCGCAGGCCGGTGGACCACGGTTCCGGCAACGGCCACCACGACCGGCGCCGCAGGAAGTACCGACGCACCAGCCAGCCGATCGCCGTTCCCACCGTGTAGCCGATCGCGGCGTTGATGCCGCCGATCAGCCCCTGGAACAGCCAGTCGCGGGGCAGCAGCGACGGCGTCAGCGACCAGCAGAAGAACAGCGTCGCGAACGCGATGCCGGTGAAGTCGAGCCGAAGGAAACGCCAGGTCCGGTCGAGTCGGGGACCGTGGAGGAGTGCAGGATCAACCAGCCGCGAGAGTTCCCGCGGCCCCCTGTCAACCCTCTCCAATGCCCCCGATTCGACCATTCATCACCCGAACAATGCCGGCAGAGTTCCCTCGAACGTCGTGCGCAGCTCGGCCAGCGAGACCGAGAACTGGCCCTGGACCTCGACGGAATCGGACCCCTCGTCCACCACACCGATGCGCACCCACGGGAGATTACGGGCCGTGCACATACCGGTAAAGCGAGTTTCCTCGGTGCGCGGGACCGCGACGAGCACGCGGCCCGACGACTCGGAGAACAGAGTGACGAACGGATCGGCGTCGTCGGGAAGCAGGATCCGGCAGCCCGTCTCCCCGGCCAGCGCGGCCTCGACGACGGTCTGCGCGAGACCACCTTCGGACAGGTCGTGCGCCGCGGACACCAGTCCGTCGCGGGACGCCGCGAGGAGGATGTCGGCCAGCAACTGCTCCCGCTCGAGGTCGACCTTCGGCGGAACGCCGCCGAGGTGTCCGTGCTCGACCTGCGACCAGATGGACCCGTCGAACTCGTCGCGGGTGTCGCCGAGCAGGATCAGCGTTTCGCCCGGTTCCAGTCCGAGACCGGTGGGGATGCGACGGTGCACGTCGTCGATGACACCGAGCACGGCCACCACCGGGGTGGGCAGGATCGGGGTCGAGCCGGTCTGGTTGTAGAAGCTGACGTTACCGCCGGTGACGGGGATGCCGAGCTTCGCGCAGCCGTCCGCCAGGCCGCGGACGGCCTGCTGGAACTGCCACATGACGCCGGGATCCTCGGGGGACCCGAAGTTCAGGCAGTTGCTGACGGCCTTGGGGGTCGCGCCGGTGACGGCGACGTTGCGGAAGGCCTCGGCGAGCGCGAGCTGGGCGCCGGCGTACGGGTCGAGCGCGGTGTAACGGCCGGACGCATCGGTGGCGAGCGCGATGCCGCGGCCCGTCTTCTCGTCGACGCGAATCACGCCCGAGTCGGCGTTCTCGGCCAGGACGGTGTTGCCGCGCACGTAGCGGTCGTACTGCTCGGTGATCCACTTGCGGCTGCACAGCGCCGGGGACGCGAGCATCTTCAGCAGGGTCGCCTTCAGTTCGTCGGCCGACTCGGGACGCTTCAGTCCGGCGGTGGTGTCGGCGACGAGGGCGTCCTGGCTCGCGGGACGCTGCACGGGGCGCTCGTACACCGGGCCCTCGTGGGCGACGGTGCGCGGCGGCACGTCGACGACGGTCTCGCCGTGCCAGGAGATGGTGAGCCGCTCGCCGTCGGTGACCTCACCGATGACGGTGGCGAGGACGTCCCACTTCTTGCAGACCTCCATGAACGCGTCGACGTTGTCGGGGGTGACGACGGCGCACATGCGTTCCTGGGACTCGCTGGACAGCACCTCGGCCGCGGTCATGCCGGTGGCCCGCATCGGGACCTGCTCGAGGTTGATGTGCATGCCGCCGTCACCGGCCGCGGCGAGCTCGGACGTGGCGCAGGACAGGCCGGCGCCGCCGAGGTCCTGGATACCGACCACGAGCTTCGCGGCGTACAGCTCGAGACAGCACTCGATGAGCACCTTCTCGGTGAACGGGTCACCGACCTGCACCGCAGGGAGCTTCTTCCTGCTTTTCGATGCTCCAGCTCCGCCTTCGGCTTCGTGTTCGTCTCCTGATTCGTCGCCGTCGAACGTCTCCGACGCGAGGACGGACACGCCGCCGATGCCGTCGAGGCCGGTGCGCGCACCGAACAGGATGATCTTGTTGCCGGCACCCGACGCGAACGCGAGATGCAGATCCTCGACGCGCATTGCGCCGGCGCACAGGGCGTTGACCAGGGGGTTACCGGCGTACGACTCGTCGAACACGGTCTCGCCGCCGACGTTGGGGAGGCCGAGCGAGTTGCCGTAGCCGCCGACACCGCGCACCACACCGTCGACGACGCGTCGGGTGTCGGGGGCGTCCGCCGCACCGAAGCGCAGCTGGTCCATGACGGCGATGGGCCGCGCGCCCATGGCCATGATGTCGCGGACGATGCCGCCGACGCCGGTGGCCGCGCCCTGGTAGGGCTCCACGTAGGACGGGTGGTTGTGGCTCTCGACCTTGAACGTGACCGCCCAGCCGTCGCCGATGTCGACGACGCCGGCGTTCTCGCCGATGCCCGCGAGCATCGAGGAACGCATCTCGTCGGTCGTGGTCTCACCGAAGTACTTGAGGTGCACCTTGGACGACTTGTAGGAGCAGTGCTCGCTCCACATCACCGAGTACATCGCGAGCTCGGCCTCGGTGGGGCGGCGGCCCAGGATCTCCTTGATGCGGGCGTACTCGTCGTCCTTCAGACCCAGTTCCTTGAAGGGCTGTGCGACGTCGGGGGTCGCGGTGGCGGCGGTGACGGTGTCGACCGGGTGTGCTGACACTGGAGGTGGGGTCCCTTCCCTACGGGAGTCAAGAGAGGCAAGCCGGGAGTCACGGTCGGCGCAAGCCGGGTGGCGACGAGCCGTACGTCAGTCTATCCGGCGGCTCGTTCCGGCACCGACCTGGCGCTCCTCGCCCCGCTTCCTCACGCCGTCGGTGTGAGGAAGGCCGCAAGGGCGTCGGAATAGGCACGCACGTCACGGGCACCCATCAGTTCCCGCGCCGAGTGCATTCCGAGCTGGGCGGCGCCCACGTCGACGGTGCTCAGTCCGGTCCTGGACGCGGTGATCGGGCCGATGGTCGAACCGCACGGTAGATCGGCCCGGTGCACGTACCGCTGCAACGGCACGCCGGCCTGGTCGCAGGCGAGGGCGAACGCACCGGCTCCGGCGGCGTCGGTGGCGTAGCGCAGGTTCTGGTTGACCTTGAGCACCGGTCCCCCGTTGACGGCGATGTGGTGCGCGGGCTCGTGCCGGTCCGGGTAGTTGGGGTGCGTCGCGTGTGCCATGTCTCCGGACGCGCAGATCGATCCGGCCATCGTCTGCAGGAATTCTTCGCGACCGCCGCCTCGGCCGAGGACGATGCGCTCGAGCACGGTGCTCAGGAGGTCGGAGAACGCGCCCCGGTCGGACATGCTCCCCACCTCCTCGTGGTCGAACAGCGCGAGCACCGGCACCCGGTCCCCGGGGTTCTCGGCCGCCGCCAGCAGCGCCTGGGTGCCCGCGTAGCAGGTGCCCTGGTTGTCGAGCCGCGGCGCACTGACGAGGTCCTGTTCGGTTCCGACGAGGGCGCTGGGCGCGAGATCGTGGGTCATCAGTTCCCATCCGAGCACCGCGTCGGCAGGCACCTCGGCCCGGTCGGCCACGAAGTCGATGAACGAGCGGCGTTCGGACCCCACACCCCACACCCCGTTGAGGTGGCGCTGTGGATCGAGGTGGACGCCCTTGCGGTCCTCGGACAGGTGGATCGCCAGCTGCGGGACGCGCAGGATCGGTTCGTCGACGCGGACGAGTTTCTCCTCGACCGTGTTACCGGCCCGCACGCTCAGCCTCCCCGAGATGCCCAGGTCGCGGTCGAGCCACGAGTTGAGCCACGCACCGCCGTACGGTTCGAGACCCACCAGCTGCCACCCCGCCGACGACAGGTCCGGGTGCTGCTTGACGCGCAGGTTCGGGCTGTCGGTGTGCCCGCCGACGATGCGGAACGGCGCCGTCCGGCCCAGCCCTTCGGTACTCCACGCGATCAGGGATCCGCCGCGCACGAGGAAGTACCGACCGGGCTCGCCGGGCCACGAGTCGGTCTCGTGTAACTCGGTGAAACCGTTGCCGGTCAGCAACATCGACACCGTCGCGCACACATGGAACGGCGACGGTGATGCATCGACGAAGGTGCAGAGTCCCTGGGCGTCGGCCCACGTAGTGGAAGGCATGGGGTCAATCATGCAGGACCGGTTGTCACGTGTGGGGACCCGAGACGCAGAACTGGTTGCCGTCTGGATCGGCGAGCGTGACCCACCGGAAATCGCCCATCTCGTGCTGCGCGACCTCCGTCGCGCCCTCGGCGCTCAGCCTGCCCACCTCGCCGTCCAGGTCGTCGGACGCCAGGTCGAGGTGGATGCGGTTCTTCCCCGGAGTGGGATCGCCGACCTTCTGGAACGCCAGTTTCTGCGCCGAATCCGGGAGGGCGACGACGTAGAACCAGCCGTCGTTCTCCTGCTCGACCGTGCCCGCCGTCTGCTTCGCCCACCACTTCGCGAGCGGTCCAGGATCCGTGGTGTCGAACGTGATCATGCCGAGTGTGAGTGCCATGCCCGCAGAGTAGACGTGACCACCGACACGTTTCGCGGGTTCACAGGAACTCCTCGATCACCCGGACGGCGGCCTCCACTCCACCCGCAGAACGCAACTCGGCGGCGAGCTCGGCGCTGCGGCGCCGGACCGGCTCGGCGTCGAGGTGCGCGAGCGCGTCCCGCAACTGGGCTGCCGACACGTCCGAACTGTCCACTCGCACCGCGACTCCCGCGGCGACGAGCGCGTCGGCGTTCTCGAACTGGTCGGTGGCCTGCGGCGCGGCGATCATGGGTGTTCCCGTGAACATTCCCTCACTGGATCCGCCCATGCCTGCGTGGGTGAGGAACGCGTCGGCCTGCTGCAGGATGTCGAACTGGGGCACCCACCGGTGGATCTCGACGTTGCCGGGCACGGGTCCGAGTACGGCGACGTCGACGTGCTGCCCGATCTGCAGAACGACGTGCCAGCCGTCGAGGTCGCCGAACGCCTCGATGCAGCGCCGGTAGAAGTCGGCCTGATCGGTGAACGCGGTGCCGAGCGAGATGAGCAGCACCTTGCGCGCGCCTGCCGGACGCTGCCACCGGCCGTCGGCGGGCCGCCGGGTGGGCAGGGCCGGTCCGACGAACGTGTAGACGTCCTCGTTCACCCGGTCGGCATTGGGCTGCATCGATTTCGCGATCAGCACGACCGCCCGCGCGGGGCGCCCGTAGAACTCGTCGGGGTCGGTCTCGACACCGTTGTCCCGCAGCAGCTTCCCTTGCCGCTCGTACAGTGCCGCCCCGCGTGGGTCCGCCCGCATCGTGTCCACGAACGACTTCATGTCGTCCTCGTAGCCCTCCCACGCCACGTACGTCGGCGACAATTGCACGATCGGAACGCCCCATTCCCCGGCGAGGACCCGGGCGGGGCCTCCCGCGATGTCGTAGAGGAACAGGTCCGGGCGGTCGTCCTCGTACAGCGCCCGCAGCTGGGGCAGCATCGACTCGTATTCGGCCTGGAACAGGGTGAGCTGATCGATGGTGTCGCCGTCCCAGGAGTTCTCGGACTCCTCCGTCGCACCCCCGGTGTTCACCCGCGGCAGCGTCGAGGCGTACTCCTTGAATTCCGCTCCGGTGCTCTCGACGACGTCCTTCACGGCGGCGTCGTTGGCGTACGTCACGCGGTGCCCGCGCGTGACGAGTTCACGGAGAATCTCCAGGCTCGGGTTGACGTGCCCGGGCGCCGGAATGCTGACCATGGCGATGTGTGAGCAAGGCATCTTCATCCTTTCCGATACGAAACGGTCCGTCTCGATCAAGGGTGACAGGCGACCGGAGTTCAGTCAAGACGATACGTCTCGTCTGGTCTACGATTCATTCATGCCGTCCGCCGACAATCCCCGCCGTTCCGAACGGTCCCGCGCCGCGATCCTGCAGGCCACGCAGGAACTGATCCGCGAACAGCCCTACGGGAAGATCAGCATCGAAGGCATCGCCGCGCGCGCCAAGGTCGGGAAACAGACCATCTACCGGTGGTGGCGATCCAAGGGCGCGCTGGTCGTGGACGCCCTCCACGAACAGAACGCGGCCGGCGCCCAGGAGGCCATGGCACTGCCGGACACCGGCGACCTCGCCGCCGACATGCGCCTGGTCCTGCGGGCCACGGTCGACGAGTTCACCTCACCCGATTTCGAACCGCTGTTCCGGGCGTTGTCCATCGAATCGCTGCAGGACCCCGCACTGCAGCAACAGATCGTCGAGCGGATCTACCGGCCGCAGTTCGAATTCGTCGCGGCGCGGTTCCGCTCCGCGCAGGACGCCGGGCAGGTGCGGCCCGACGCCGACCTCGCCGTCGCGTTCGAGTTGTTCATGGCGCCGATGTTCTACCGCTGGCAGAGCGGAGCGCATCCCCTCACCCACGACCACGCGGACGCCGTCGTCGACCTGGCGATGCGCGCTCTCGCCCCCTGACGTCCGGGATCAGCGGGCGTCGTCGACGAACCCGAAATCGCCGTTCGCCAGGTCCTCGACGTGGACGGCACGCCCGGACGCGTCCGCGAGGGGAATCTTCCAGTTCGAATACTGGGTCTCGTCGGTGCCCGGCTGATTCTGGACGCGGTACTCCCCCACCAGATCGGCGAGTGCGACACCCGTCAGCAACGACGGGCTCCGGTCGATCAGCCGGTACAACGCCTTCACGGTGTCGGGTATCGATGCGTCGTCGGCCAGCAGTCCGCGGTCGCGCGCCAGTTGCAGGACGGCCTCGCGCTGCCGGGCGTCGTGTTCCTTCTCGAGTTCGAGGTCGCGTTCGAGGAGCCCGAGCCGCGAGCGCAATTCGATGTGTTCGCCGGCCAGGTATCCCGCGGTCGGCGGAAGATCGTGCGTGGTAACGGATGTCAGGCACAGGGTCCGGTATCGCTCCGGCGGTGTCGGCCGCTCGCCGTCGTGCTCGAACCACAGGATCGAGGTCCCGAGAATCCCGCGCTCGGCGAGGTAGTCCTGGACTGCGGGTTCGAAGACCCCGAGGTCCTCGCCGATCACCACGGCGCCTGCCCGCTCGGCCTCGAGGGCGAGGATCCCGATGAGCGCCTCGTGGTCGTAGGAGACGTACGTTCCGTCGGCCGGCGACTCCGCGTCGGCGGGGATCCACCACAGCCGGAACAGCCCCAGGATGTGATCGACCCGCAGCCCACCCGCATGCTTCAGCACGGTGCGCAGCATGTCGCGGTACGGGGCGTACCCCAGTTCGGCCAGCCGATCCGGCCGCCACGGCGGCTGATTCCATTGCTGACCCTGCTGATTGAAGTCGTCGGGAGGAGCGCCGACGGTAATGCCCTCTGCCAGAGCCGTTCCCAGCGACCACGCGTCCGCGCCCCCGCGCTGGACCCCGACAGCCAGATCGTGCACGATCCCGATGTCCATGCCCGCCGCGCGTGCCGCATCCTGGGCGTCGGAAAGCTGCTCGTCGCATACCCATTGCAGCCACGAGTAGAACTCGATGCGCGGCGCGAGCTTACGCCGCTGCGCCTGCACCCAGTCGCTGTCGGGCGCACCGGCCTTCGTCGTCCATCGCGGGTCGTCGGGCGGAAGTTTCTCGGTGAGCGCGCACCAGGTCGCGAAATCCCGCAGTCCGTCCCCCTCGACGCGGCAGAATTCCTCGAACGCGTGCTGCCTGCTCGGGCTGCGCTCGATCCGGAAGACCCGTTCGAGCACCCGGAGTTTGGCCCGGTAGGACGGGTTCCGGTCGATCCGGTCGGACCGGTCGTTCGCCCGCTCGAATCGCGCTGCGGCGTCGCGCATCCGTGCATGGCGCCGCGTCGAGAGGTACGCCGTCTCCGGGATGTTCTCGACACGGATGTACATCGGGTTGACGTAGCGGCGGGTGGTCGGCAGGTACGGCGACGCCTCGATCGGCGGCCGGGGCTGCGCAGCATGCAGTGGATTGACCAGAACGAAGTCGGCGCCGTGAACGGAACCGAAGATCGAGGCGAGATCCGCGAGGTCGCCGAAGTCCCCGACACCCCAGGACCGACGCGACCGGATCGAGTACAACTGCGTGAGCACACCCCAGCGTCGGTGGTCGCTCAGTGCGTCCGACGTCGACAGTCGTGCCGGTGTCACCACGAGGGTGCAGGACGCGGACGTGAGCGAGGTGGACGCCCGCACCGTGTGCCACCCGCACCGGACGTCGGCTGGGACGACGAACGTCGCGCGGCCGACCAGGACGCCGTCGACCTCCCGCGGATCGACCCACACCTGGAGTTGGCGTGCCGGGACCGTCCCGCCCGACTCCGTGTCGATCGTGACGTCCACCGGCTCGCCGTGCGGAACGTGGACCACGAAACGGGTCTCCGAACCTTCTCTACCGACGACGACCGGCGGCAGCGTCCGTCGCCACGGTGCCGTGTCGCATTCAGACAGGGCCCGCCGCACCTCGTCCTCCGTTCCGGAGGGGACGTCCAGGGCCGAGAGGACGCTGCGGAGCGTGTCGTCACGCACGTCGTGGCGCTGCTGATCCCAACCCCGGTACCACGTCGCCACCCCGTGCCGGGCCGCGAGGTCACGCAACTGCTCGGTATACGTCACCCCGTCGATCGTGCCAGTTCACCTCGGAATCTGCGCGGCTTCCGGCCCCTGCCACGGCAGTCGGAGCGCATCGGCGTGATTGGCCCTGCGTCGACCGGGGTAACTGTGGAGTAATCAGACGCACGGCGTCCACGGTGAGTCCGCAGGGGCGTGCCGTGGACGCACCACGATGCGACCGGCGACCGAGGAGTCTTCGATGCTGCTACGTCTTCCCGGAGTCTATCGCCCGCAACACGATACGCAGTTGCTGGCCGACGTCCTGGCCGCGGAGCCACTCGGCCCCCACTCCCGGGTGCTCGACCTCTGTGCGGGAACCGGCGCGCTGAGCGTGTGCGCCGCCGCCGCGGGTGCAGACCGGGTGACCGCGGTGGACGTGTCGAGGCGAGCCGCGATCAGCATCAGACTCAATGCCCTTGTCGGAGGGCACCGGATCCGGGTGATTCACGGCGATCTCATCGAGAAGGTTCGCGAGGAACGGTTCGACGTCGTCGTGTCCAACCCGCCGTACGTTCCGGCACTGGCCGACGCCGTGCCCGACCGCGGTCCGGCACGGGCCTGGGACGCGGGGAAGAACGGTCGCGCACTGCTCGATCGGATCTGCTGCCAGGCCCCCGACGTTCTCGTCGCCGGCGGCGTCCTGCTGCTGGCTCAGTCCAGCCTGAGCGGAGTCGAGAAGACTCTGACGATGCTCGAGGAACAGAACATGCGGGTCGACATCGCCGCGACCGCCGAGATCCCCTTCGGACCGGTCCTCGTCGAACGCAGAGGCATGCTCGAGCGGAGAGGGCTCATCGAGGTCGGCCAGACCCGCGAGGAGATCGTGGTGATTCGCGCCGTCAAGTAGACATCGAATCTGTGCCACAACGCTTTTCAGTACCGACGACACTCCGAGGGAGTCGACATGCCGTCATCCACTCGCCTTCCCAGCCCCAACACCGAGGCCTGGGACTGGCAGATACACGCCCTGTGCCGGGGCGTCGAATCGTCCGTCTTCTTTCATCCCGACGGCGAGCGGGGCTATGCCCGCAGCAACCGCGAACGTCGCGCGAAAGCGATCTGCCGGCGCTGCCCGGTTCTCGTCGAATGCCGGGACCACGCCCTGAGCGTGACCGAACCGTTCGGAATCTGGGGCGGGCTCACCGCGTCCGAACGCCGCAGCATCACGCAGGACGGCGAGGGAACCGTCGCCGTCTGACCCGGCACCGCGCCAGGCACTCGGCCACGCACGGTGCCGGTCGGCTCAGGCGGAGATGACGCTGTCGAGGACGGAGTAGAACATGCCGAGTCCGTCGTCGCTGGGGCCGGTGAGGGCCTCGGTGGCGTGCTCGGGGTGCGGCATGAGGCCCACGACGCGGCCGTTGGCCGAGGAGATGCCTGCGATTCCGCGCTGCGAACCGTTCGGGTTGTCGCCGACGTAGCGGAACACGACGCGACCCTCCCCCTCGAGTTCGTCGAGGACGTTCTCCGACGCCTGGTAGCGGCCCTCGCCGGACTTGAGCGGGACGAGGATCTCGGCACCCGACTCGTAGCGGGACGTCCACGCCGTCGACGTGGCCTCGACCTTCAGCCACTCGTCGCGGCAGATGAAGTGCAGGCCCTCGTTCCGGGTGAGCGCGCCGGGCAGGAGGCCCGCTTCACACAGAACCTGGAAGCCGTTGCAGATACCGAGGACGGGCATGCCACCCTGCGCGGCCTGCACGACCTTGCCCATGACCGGCGCGAACCGTGCGATGGCGCCGCACCGCAGGTAGTCGCCGTAGGAGAAGCCACCGGGGACGATGACGGCGTCGACACCCTTGAGGTCGGCGTCGCCGTGCCACAGGCTCACGGCTTCGCCGCCGGCGAGGGTCACCGCGCGGGCGGCGTCGACGTCGTCGAGGGTGCCGGGGAAAGTGATGACTCCGACGCGGGCGCTCATGCTTCGACGCGCCTCACGGTCCAGTCCTCGATCACCGTGTTGGCCAGCAGGGCCTCGGCGATCTTCTCGAGCTGAGCGTCGTCGACACTGCCGTCGACTTCGAGCTCGAACCGCTTGCCCTGACGGACATCGGAAACTCCAGCGAAGCCGAGCCGCGGCAGCGCTCCGACAATGGCCTGCCCCTGGGGGTCGAGAATCTCGGCCTTGGGCATGACTTCGACGACGACACGGGCCACGTGCTGCTCCTTGTAGTAGTGCGCGAGCCCAGAGTGGAACACCGGGCACCCGGAAGTTTACCGGGCTACCTGCCTGCGGTTCGCATCGGACGAACGGGACGAGCCATGCATGCAGGCGCATACTGGAATTCATGCGATTGACTCACTTCGGCCACAGCTGCGTCCTCGTCGAGTTGAACGGTTCCACCATCCTCTTCGACCCGGGCAACTTCTCCCACGGATTCGAGGGCATCACCGGACTGGACGCGATCCTGGTGACCCACCAGCACCCCGACCACGTCGACCAGCAACGACTGCCCGCCCTCGTCGAGGCGAACCCCGGCGCGGCGCTGTACTCGGACCCGCAGACCGCGGCCCAGCTCGGCGGCGCGTGGACGGGGGTGCACGCCGGCGACGAGTTCGACATCGGCGACGTGCACGTCACCGGCACGGGCGGGCGGCACGCGGTGATCCACCCCGACATCCCCGTGATCGACAACACGGCGTTCCTGCTCGGCGATGCCGGCAACCCCGCCCGGCTGATGCACCCGGGCGACTCGCTGTTCGTCCCGGAGCAGAAGGTCGACGTGCTGGCGCTGCCCGCCGCGGCGCCGTGGCTGAAGATCTCCGAGGCCATCGACTACCTGCGCGCCGTCGCACCGCGGGTTGCGGTGCCGATCCACCAGGCCATCATCGCGAACGAGGCAACCGGAATCTTCTACGGCCGCTACTCGGACATGGCTCCCGAGGGCACCGAGTTCCGCACGATGCCGAGCGAGTCGAGCGTCGAGGTGGCCTGACGGCCCCGTGAGTACTTGTTAACCGCCCGCGGTTAACAAGTACTCACGGGTCAGGCGGCGCCGATCTGCGGGATCCGCGGCTCCCAGCGGTACACCTGCGGCCGCGCGTCGTGGTAGAGCGCGAGGTCGACGGCGTCGAGCATCGCCTGCCGCGGTCCCGACGTGCCCAGTTGCTTCGCGGTGACGGCGAGGCGCACCACGCCCCCGCGCCTGGCGGTCCGTCCGGAGCCGAGGACGAGCGCCCGGCACCACCACGGTTCGGCGCGGAATCCCTCACCGATCCCCAGCACGCGCGACCGCACCGACGTCTCGCGTTCGAGGTCGTGGATGGCGGTCATCGCGGCCAGCAGCCGGAACCCGGCGGACGGCAGAGCCGCGACGGCGCCCTGCGACGCCAGCCAGCGGGGCGGAGCGAACAGTCTGGTGCGCAGTCCGGTCTGTTCCATCACCCGGTCCGCCGCGAGCAGTCGCAATCGCGCCTCGTGCTCGGGAAGGGAGGCGAACTCGGCCCGGCGACGTTTGGTCGCGGCCTGGTCGTATCCGTGGAGGACGACGGCGTCGCCGCGGGATCGGCGCGCGCGGACCCAGTCCTGCGTCGCGGGGTCGTTGACCAGTCGATACTTGTCTTTCAGGCGCGGGGCGACGAGCAGCGACAGCGGCACGCCGCGCGCATCCATCTCCTCGGCGAACGCGGCCGCGAAGTCGCGCGTCTCGTCCTTGATTCCTGACACCGACACGATCAGCTGTCCGGTCATGGTCCCAGCGTGACAGGTGAACGTGAACAAGAGGCAAAGTGCTCGTGCGCCTTTCCGGTAGTGGGAGCTACCGAAAAGGCGCACGAGCGCGAAGCGCCTACTGCGGCAGGACCGCCTCGATGGCCTCGACCACCTCGGGGGCGTCGGGCTCGGTGCGGGGACGGAACCGGTTCACGACGGTGCCGTCGGGTGCGACGAGGAACTTCTCGAAGTTCCACTGGATGTCGCCCGCGGCGCCCTCGGCGTCGGCGGCCTTGGTCAGTTCCTCGTAGAGCGGGTGCCGGTTCTCACCGTTCACCTCGATCTTCTCCAGCAACGGGAACGTGACGCCGTAGGTGGTGGAGCAGAAGGTCTCGATCTCTTCGGCGGTGCCGGGCTCTTGACCCATGAACTGGTTGCACGGGATGCCGATGACGGTCAGTCCGCGGTCGGCGTAGTCGGTGGCGAGCTTCTCGAGGCCCTTGTACTGCGGGGTCAGTCCACACTTCGAGGCGACGTTCACCACGAGGACGGCGCGACCGTCGTATTCGCCGAGTGAGGTCGGGGTGCCGCCGAGTGTGTTGATGCCGATGTTCTGAACAGGTGTCGTCATGCGAACCAACGTAGCCAACAAACCTCTGTGCGCCCAGGCTTCGAATCGCCCGGGCGCACAGAGGTTTACTTCGGAGTGGGTGTCAGCTCTTCACGAGCACCCGCTGCTCGTCGGCGGCAGGGGTCTCGGGGGCCTGCTCTTCGACGACCTCGCCGTGGCCGTCGTCGACCATCGTCGACTCGTCGAACGGGAGCTTGCCGTCGAGGACGGTGCGGACGCGCTCGTTGTCGATCGTGTTGGTCCAGGATCCGACGAGCAGGGTGGCGACGGCGTTACCGGAGAAGTTCGTGACCGCGCGGGCCTCGGACATGAACCGGTCGATACCGACGATGAGGCCGACGCCGTCGAGCAGTTCGGGACGGTGGCTCTGCAGGCCGCCTGCGAGGGTGGCGAGCCCGGCGCCGCTGACTCCGGCAGCACCCTTGGACGCGATGATCATGAACACCAGCAGCGACAGCTGCTCGGGGAAGGACAGCGGCTGGCCCATTGCGTCGGCGATGAAGATCGACGCCATGGTCAGGTAGATCGCCGTGCCGTCGAGGTTGAACGAGTAGCCGGTGGGGACGACGACACCGACGGTGGTGCGCTCGACGCCGACGTGTTCCATCTTCGCGATCAGGCGGGGCAGTGCGGACTCGGACGAGGAGGTGGCGAAGATCAGCAGGTACTCACGGGCCAGGTACCGGACCAGCTTGAAGATGGAGACGCCTGCGACGACGCGGAGCACGGATCCGAGGACACCGAACACGAAGATCAAGCAGGTGAGGTAGAAGCCGAGCATGAGAGTGGCGAGCTGGACGACGGCGCCGAGACCGGTCTGGCCGACGACGTTCGCGATGGCACCGAAGGCACCGATCGGTGCGAGCCACAGGATCATCGACAGGATCTTGAAGACGAGCTTCTGCACGGAGGCGACACCGCGCAGGATCGGCTCACCCTGCTTGCCGAGGGCCTGCAGTCCGAAGCCGACGAGCAGCGCGACGAACAGGGTCTGCAGCACGCTTCCCTCGGTCAGCGCCGACATCAGCGACGTGGGGATGATCGACTGGAGGAAGTCCATGGTGCCGCCGGCGCCGTGGGCCTTCTCGGCGAGCGCCGCTCCGGTGCCCGCGGTGTCGGCGCTGATGTTCAGGCCGGAGCCCGGGTTGAGCAGGTTGCCCACCACCAGACCGATTCCGAGCGCGACCGTCGACATGCCGATGAAGTAGGTGAGGGCGAGTCCGCCGACCTTGCCGACCTTCGCGGCGGCCTTCACCGATCCGATGCCGAGCACGATCGTGCAGAAGATGACCGGGCTGATCATCATCTTGATGAGGTCGACGAACATCGTGCCGAGCACGCCGAGCGACTTGCCGACTCCCGGAGCCAGCCATCCGACGAGGACGCCCGCGACGACGGCGACGATGACCCCCATGTACAACCAGTGTGTCCGGTCGCGCTTCTTGGTCTTCCCTGTCGCAGTACTCATGGGATTGTCCTCCAATTCGAGTGGCAAGCTGATCGGTGAGGCCGGTTAGTGACCGCGATCACGTCTTGGAAGAATCTTCTAAGCGATCGCTTGGCTGGAGAAGTTTGTGTTCATTACGTTCAGGAGAAATGCATTGCCTCACCATCCGCCGAGACGGCCCATGAGCGTCGCGAGGCAGCTCTTCCTCCTGCAGCTCGTCGTGTTGGTGCTGGTCATCGGCGCCGGGACCGCGCTGGCCATCGTCGATCAGCGCCGCGACAGCGACGAGACCACCCGACGTGCCGTCACGGCCGTCGCGACCACGCTCGCGCTGTCGGACGGCACCGTCGAGGCGTTGCGGTCCCCCGACCCGACGGCGGTTCTCCAGCCCCAGACCGAGCGGATCCGCGCCGCGACCGGCACCGATTTCATCGTCGTGATGACTCCCGCAGGCATCCGCTTCACCCACACCAACCCGGAGCTGATCGGTGGTGTGTTCTCCGGCAACATCGAGCGCGCCCTCCGCGGGGAGACGTTCACGGAGACGTACGCCGGCTCGCTGGGACCCTCGATCCGGGCCGTGGCCCCGGTGTACGACGGCGACCGGGTCGCGGGTCTCGTGTCCGTCGGCGTCACGCGTGAGAAGATCGGCGACCAGTTCGCCGCAAGTCTGCCGACCATCTTCGCGGTCGCCGCGATCGGTCTGGCGGTGTCGGCGGCCGGCTCGTTCCTGCTGAGCCGGCGCCTGCGCCGTCAGACACTGGGCATGGCGCCGGACGAACTGCGGCAGATGTACGAGCATCACGACGCCGTCCTGCACTCGATCGGCGAGGGCCTGGTGGTGCTCGGCCGCGACAGCGGTGACACCGCGAAGGCCGAAGTGGTGAACGACGAAGCGCGCCGCCTCCTCGATCTCCCGGAGGGCCCCGTCCCGGTGACCGCGCTTCCGGAGTCGCTGCGACAATCGCAGGACGACGATTCGCGGGACGAGGTGCACGTGACCCCCGACCGCGTGCTGCTGGTCAGCCGGGAGCCCGTGAAGTGGGAGGGGCAGCGCCTCGGGACGGTGCTGACATTGCGTGATCGCACCGAAATGCAAAGCATCATGGGCGAACTCGACTCGGTACGCGGATTCGCGGAATCGCTGCGGTCACAGGCCCACGAATCGGCGAACCGTCTGCACACGATCATCACGATGGTCGAACTGGGCCGCTACGACGACGCGATCGCGTTCGCCACCGAGGATCTGCGGTTGTCGCAGGAACTGATCGACCGCCTGATGACGGCGGTGCACGAACCCGCCCTGGCCGCACTGCTGCTCGGCAAGGTGGGTGTGGCCGCCGAGCGGGGAGTCGACCTGACCGTCACCGAAGACACCGCTCTCGGGCCCGTCGCGCCGCTCAGTGCGCGGGAACTCGTCACGCTGGTGGGTAATCTCGTGGACAATGCGATCGACGCCGCTCGTGGTGCGACGGAGTCCCCCGGAGAGGATGCGTGGGTGGAAGTGACCGTCCGTCAGGAGGATTCGATGATGGTGGTGCGGGTAGCCGACAGCGGACCCGGCATTCCCGCCGACGAACTCGACAAGGCGGTCACGCGCGGCTACTCCACCAAGTCGGGTCAGCGCGGGCTCGGGCTGGCGTTGGTGGCCCAGGTGGTGGCGCGGCACGGCGGGACGATCCACACGGAGCCGTCGCTCGGGTCGATGATCGTCGTCGAGATCCCGATCGACGGGGCCGCCTCGTGATCCGTGTGATGATCGTCGAGGACGAACCACTCATCGCCGAGGCCCACCGGGCGTATGTGGAACGCATTCCGGGTTTTTCGGTCCACACCGTCGTTCACGACGGTAACGGCGCGATGCGCGCGGTCGCCGCCGCGAACGCCAGCGACGACCCCATCGACCTCGTCCTCCTCGACATCGGCCTGCCGGATGCCAGCGGACTCGACGTGGCGGCGGCACTGAGCGGCGTGCGACCGAGTCCCGACGTGATCGCGGTGACGTCGGCCCGCGACCTCGAGATGGTCCGCACCGCCGTGGCGCGCGGAATCGCCCTGTATCTCCTGAAGCCGTTCACGTTCGCCGCGTTCCGCGACAAACTCGAGCGGTACCGGGAATTCCGCGACGCCCTGCCCGCCGGAAGCAACGCGCTGAGCCAGCACGACATCGACCGGGCGATGTCGGCGCTGCGCACCTCCGACGAGCGCGCGGCATCCCCGAAAGGCGTTGCACCACAGACACTCGACCACGTCTCCGCCTGCGTCCGTGACGCTGCGGGACCGCTGACGGCGGCCGAGGTTGCGGCCAGTATCGGGGTCTCCCGGGTCACGGCCTGGCGGTATCTCGAACGTCTCGCCGACGACGGCGTGCTGACCCGGCACACCGAGTACGGCAGGGCGGGGCGCCCGCAGATTCGGTACGCGCTGCGCTGACCCGTAACGGACCGGCCACGCCACGCGGGACAGTGAGTGAGGCGAAGTAATTCCTGTCGGGGGACGACGCAGGGAGAACGCATGAAGACTCACATGGCAGCAGCGTTTCTGACGGTCGCGGCCGCGACCGCGCTCACCGGGTGCACCGGAAACGGCACCACAGGGGCACCCACCCCGGCCGTAGCGCAGGCCGGGCCCTGCCTCGATCTCGATTCCGCGCTGGTCACCGACGCGTTCGCTTCGCTCGGTAACGCACCGGGTGGCGATCCGTGGGTACCGGGAACTGCCTCCGATGCCGCCGGTGAGAACTGCCCCGCACTGCTGTGGGCCACGGCGGAGACGCCCGGGGGAACGGTGAGCTCGCCGACCCAGGTGCTGCTCTTCCACGACGGCAGGTATCTGGGCACCGCGACAGCCGAATCGTATGCCTACACCCAGGTGGTCGGATCCACCGACGACTCCGTGTCCGTGGAGTACAGGTGGCTCGGCGAGCAGGACGCCAACTGCTGCCCGTCGGGCGGACCTGCGGTCGTCACCTACTCCTGGGACGGATCCCGGGTGGTCATGGAGCAGCCGTTACCGCAGGAGATGCTCGACTCCTACAAGTGACATCCGACTACCACTGTGGCGCACCAGCATTGATCGGACGCCGCAAGACCCACCCGTGCCGAGTCGAGAAAACCTCACCTAGAGGTTGTGACCTGCATCACATCGGTGGACGATTGTAGAGGAGTCACCTCCGGCTCGTAGTAACTCAGTCAAGGACCTTCACATGTCTAGCAGAATTGCCACCACACTCGCCGCGATTGCAATGACCCTGTCACTCGGCGCTCTCGCTGCCCCCGCAGCTGTCGCCGCACCGCTCGCTCCCGCACCGACCCCGGCAGTCGGTTCGATCTCGGTC
The DNA here is from genome assembly GCF_026810085.1 of Rhodococcus sp. JS3073. NCBI lineage: Bacteria > Bacillati > Actinomycetota > Actinomycetes > Mycobacteriales > Nocardiaceae > Rhodococcus > Rhodococcus sp. JS3073. The sequence continues at coordinate 2,793,287 of NZ_CP113951.1, forward strand.
TGCCTCAACCTGCCACTGGGGTCGGCCAGCATCAGTTTCTGCATCTGAGCCCTGCGAGGCGGAAGCCCCCTGACAAGCCGATTTCCGCCTCGCCCGCCGATGCTCTTCACACGCCGAGATATCGCATCCTCGGCGCGGGTGCCGCAGTACCTAATCGCCGATCGTGTCGAGCACCCAGGCGAATTCGAACGCTACTTCTTTCCACTTCTCGTAGCGTCCGCTGACACCGCCGTGCCCGGCGCTCATCTCCGTCTTGAGGAGCAGCGGCGAGTCGCCGGTCTTGGTGGCGCGCAGTTTGGCCACCCACTTCGCCGGTTCGACGTAGAGCACCCTGGTGTCGTTGATGCTGGTGATCGCGAGGATGGCCGGGTAGTCCTTGGCCTCGACGTTCTCGTACGGACTGTACGAGCGCATGTACTCGTAGACCTCGGGGTTCTCCAGCGGGTTGCCCCACTCGTCCCATTCGATGACGGTCAGCGGTAGCGAGGGGTCGAGGATCGACGTCAGCGGGTCCACGAACGGAACGTTGGCGAGGATGCCGGCGAACAGTTCGGGTGCCAGGTTGGCCACCGCACCCATCAGCAGGCCACCTGCGCTGCCGCCGTCGGCGACCATCTGCTGCGGCGTGGTGCGTCCGGTGTCGATCAAATGCCGTGCGCTCGAGACGAAGTCGGTGAAAGTGTTCTTCTTCGTGAGCGTCTTGCCGGTCTCGTACCAGTGTCGGCCCATCTCGCCGCCGCCGCGCACGTGCGCGACCACGAACACCACTCCGCGGTCGAGCAGGGACAGCCGCGCGACGGAGAAGGCGGGATCCATGCTGGCCTCGTACGATCCGTAGCCGTAGAGGAGCGTGGGCGCGGGGTCGTCGACGCCGTTCGTCTTGCGCCGGACGATCGAGAGCGGGATGCGCGTCCCGTCCTCGGCGACGGCCCAGTCGCGTTGCTGCTCGTAGTTGCCGGCGTCGAATTCGCCGAGCACGGGTTGCGACTTACGCAGGGCGAGTTCACCCGTCGACAGCACGTAGTCGTAGACCTGGCCGGGCGTGATGAACGACGTGAACGCCATCCGCAGGGTCGGTTGCCGCCATTCCGGGTTGGCCCCGAGCCCGACGCTGAAAAGTTCCTCGTCGAATTCGATCTCCGTGAACTCGCCGTAGCCGTCCTTGCCGAGCGGCCAGATGGCCAGCCGGGTCAACGCTTCGCGGCGGTAGCCGAGCACCAGGTGATCGGCGAACGCGTCTACCTCCTCCAACCGCACTTCGGAACGGTGCGGAATGAGAATGGTCTGCGACGTCGGGTCGGACACCGGCGCCTCGGCGAGCACGAAGTTCTCGGCCTTCTCCCCGTCGACGACGTCGTTGTGCATGATCAGGAAGCGGTCTTCCCCCGCGACGACCGCGTGCTCGACGCCGTATTCGACGCCCTCGCGTCGCGGCAGCACCACCCGGAACTCGCCCTCGGGATTCTCCGATTCGAGCACCCAGCCTTCGCTGGTGATCTTCGACCCCACCCAGATCATGAGGTACTTCTCGCTCCGGGTGGATCCGACCGACACCCAGAACCGCTCGTCCAGCTCGTGGAACACGGTGACGTCCTGCGCACGGTCGGTGCCGAGCTTGTGCCGCCACACGGTGTCGGGGCGCCAGGACTCGTCGACGGTGAGATAGAAGACGTGACTGTGGTCGATGGCCCAGGTGGCGCCGGGCGCGGTGTCGGGGATCTCGTCGGGCAGCAGTTCGCCGGTCACGAGGTTCTTGAAGCGCAGCGTGTACCGCTCGTCGCCGACCACGTCCACCGAGTACGCGAGGAGCGTGCCGTCGTGGCTGAGAGAGAAGGCGCCGATGGAGAAGAAGTCGTGCCCCTCGGCCTCGGCATTGCCGTCGAGCAGCACCTGCTCACCGGGAAGTTCGACACCCGGAGCCAGTTCCGGCGGGGTCCAGTCGTCGGGGCCGGCGATCGGCGCCCGGCACTGGACGCCGTACTGCTTGCCCTCGATGGTGCGGGCGTAGTACCACCAGTCGCCCATGCGGGTGGGAACCGACATGTCGGTCTCCTGCGTGCGGGACTTGATCTCCTGGAAGATCTGGTCCCGCAACGGCGCGAGATGCGCGGTCTGCTGCTCGGTGTACGCGTTCTCGGCCTCGAGATACGCGACGACTTCCGCGTCTTCCTTGTCGCGCAGCCACTCGTACTCGTCGACGAACGTGTGACCGTGGTGGACGCGTTCGGTGGGGACGGTCTTCGCGACCGGCGGGGTGAGTTTCGCGCCTTCGGAGGTCATGTCTCAGCCCACCCAGTCCGCGAACGACAGACCCGAGATCCGCTCGTACGCTTCGATGTACCGCTCGCGGGTCGCCTCCACGATCTCCGCGGGCAGCGGCGGCGGCGGAGTGTCGGACGCGCGGTCCCAGCCGGATTCGGGCCCGGTGAGCCAGTTGCGGACGAACTGTTTGTCGAAGCTCGGCTGAACCTTCCCGGCCTCGTACCCGTCGGCCGGCCAGTACCGGGACGAATCGGGGGTGAGGACCTCGTCGGCGAGAACCAGGTTGCCCTGCGGATCCAGGCCGAACTCGAGCTTGGTGTCGGCGAGGATGATGCCCCGGTCCGCGGCGAAGTTGGATGCCCGGCCGTAGACGTCGAGGGTGTCGTCGCGCAGCTTCACGGCCAGATCCTGGCCCACCTTCTCGACCACGGCCTCGAAGCTGATGTTCTCGTCGTGCTCGCCCAGTTCGGCCTTACTGGCGGGCGTGAAGATCGGGTCGGGAAGCTGGCTCGCCTCCACCAGACCCTCGGGCAGTGCGACTCCGCACACCGCGCCGGTCTCGTTGTAGTCGATCAGCCCCGACCCCGTGAGGTAGCCGCGGGCCACGCACTCGACGGGGACCATGTCCAGCTTCCGGACCACCAGCGCGCGGCCGAGGACCTCTTCGGGGATCCGGCTGTCGTCGGGCTCCCCGGCCAGGTGGTTGTTGCCGCCGAGGACGCCGAAGAAGAAGACGCTCATCGCGGTGAGCACCCGCCCCTTGTCGGGGATCGGGGTGCTGAGGACGTGGTCGTAGGCGGAGATCCGGTCGCTCGCGACCAACAGGAGGTGCTCGTCGTCGATCGTGTAGAGGTCGCGGACCTTGCCACCGGCCAGATGGGCGTATGAATCGAGTGAGGGGCGCACGGTGGTCCAGCCTATCGGTCGGGCACCGACCGGCGGCCGCTGACCTTCGAGCTGGGCAGACGGCCCGCCGTCGACTTCCCGGTCATCTCGTCGCCCTCGACGACCACGTCGAACTTCAGGTGGAGGCGCAGCGGCGTGGTGATGGACTGAGACCAGGTGAGCCGGTTCCCGTCGAGCGCCGGGTCGGTGAGCGGCACTTCCTCCGCGTCTCCACGAGCGGTGCCGCGGAGTTCCCCGTCCTGCGTGACGAAGGTCAGTTCGACTCGTTGCTTCCCGATGGGCGTGGCGATCACCACGTTCCAGGTGCCGTCGACAGACATGGTTGTGCTCCTCAGATGGGGGTGGGTTCGAGCCCGCGGGCACACCAGACGGTGCCGCGGCGCTCGTAAGCGAACAGCGTCTCGACCGCGTGCGCGATGCGCGGTCCCAGCTCCCGCTCGAGCAGATACAGCCCGAGGTCCAGACCCGAGGTGACGCCGGCCGCGGTGACGAGGTCTCCGTCGTCGACGACGCGGGCATCGACGGCGACCACACCGGTGGCGTCGAGCAGATCCATCCCCAGGTGATGGGTGACGGCGTGGCGGCCTTCGACGAGTCCGGCCATCGCGAGCACGAGCGAGCCGCCGCAGACGGTGGCGACGATCAGGTCGGGGTCGGCACAGGCCTCCCGCAGCACGTCGGGGAGCCGCGTCTGGAGGGTCCGCGCGAGAATTCTGGGGATGGTGTCGTCGCCTTCGCCGCGCTCCTCCACGCGCCCCGACGCACCGGGCACGACGATCACGTCGGCCGTGTCCGCGTCGAGCGTCGCGGTCGCCCGCAAGCTCAGCGGCGCCGTTCCGCTGGGTACCTCACGCGCACCCTCCGCGGAGGCCAATTCGACGGTCAGCGCGCCGCCTGCGTGCAGGCCACCCGCGTGCAGTACCTCGAAGGGAGCGATGACGTCGAGCGGGTCGAAGCCGTCGAACAGCGCGATCTGGACATGCATCCGTGGTGCCTTTCCCTGTCTGCCTCATGCCGAGTACATGGGGCCGCCAGTGACGCTAGCCAGCCGATGGACACCTGAGAACTGGCATTTTCGCCACATACCAACAGATTGTCGCCACCACATATCCGCAGCTTTCTGCTACACGCACCGCCATTCAGCGCCGTGATGCTGCCTTGGCGGAAATCGATCGACTGCGTAGGTTGTAGCCATGCACACCGTGGCAGTCCTGGCACTCGACGGTGTCATCGCGTTCGATCTCGCCACCCCGATCGAGGTCTTCGGCCGCACCAGGCTGCCGGACGGACGCGCGGCCTACCGGGTGAAGGTGTGTGCCCCGGACCAGGACGTGGACGCCGGCGCATTCACACTCCGCGCGCCCTGGGATCTGAGCACTCTGGACACGGCCGACACGATCATCCTGCCGGGGCTGGCCGACCCCACCGCTCCGGTTGCACCCGAAGTTCTCGAGGCGCTGCGCCGGGCCGCCGACAGCGGCACCCGAATCGCGTCGATCTGCGTGGGAGCGTTCACTCTGGCCGCCACCGGACTACTCGACGGCAGGCGGGCGACGACGCATTGGGCGGCCGCCGAACTCCTCGCCTCGCGCCACCCGCTGATCGACGTGGACCCGGCCGTGCTCTACGTCGACAACGGCCAGTTCCTGACCTCGGCAGGCGCCGCGGCAGGCCTCGACCTGTGTCTGCACATGATCCGCTCGGATCACGGGTCGGCCGTGGCCACCGACGCTGCCCGGTTGTCGGTCATGCCGTTGGAACGCGAAGGCGGCCAGGCACAGTTCATCGTTCACGAACGTCCACCGTCCGCGGAGCTGACGAGCCTCGAACCGCTGCTCCTGTGGATGCACGAGAACAGCCGCGAAGACCTGACGCTCGACGACCTCGCCCGGCGAGCCGGGATGAGCACCCGCACCCTCAATCGGAGATTCCGCGAGCAGACCGGCACCACACCGTTGCAGTGGCTCCACCGCGTCCGGATTCATCAGGCGCAGTATCTCCTGGAGACCACCGCTCACTCTGTCGACCGCATCGCCGCGCAGGTGGGGTTCGGGTCGCCGACCGCGTTCCGCGACCGGTTCAAGCGCGTCGTCGGGACCAGCCCCGCCTCCTACCGCGCGGCGTTCCGCGGATCCTCGGCGACCGCGTAGCGGCTGCGCGGGCACAGCCGCGGAACACTTCGTCTCCCTTTGTCGTTACCGTTGGTCAGGAACTCTTGTGAGCGCGGTAACCGGAAAAGGTGGGTAATGGCGACGGACACGACCCCGGTCGACGTCGGGTTCCGTTCGGAACGCGGACCGATTCTCGTGTCGCTGATGCTCACGACGTCACTGGTCGCGCTCGATGCGACCATCATCTCCACCGCCGTCTTCACCATCGTCGGGGACCTCGGCGGCTTCTCGCAGTTCCCGTGGCTGTTCTCGATCTACCTGCTCACCCAGGCCGTGTCGGTGCCGATCTACGGCAAGCTGGCCGACATCTTCGGCCGGAAGCCGGTGATGCTCCTGGGCATCGCCCTGTTCGGCGTCGGGTCGGTGCTGTGCGGGATCGCATGGAGCATGCCCGCGCTGATCGCGTTCCGTGCAGTGCAGGGTCTCGGTGCCGGAGCCGTCCAGCCGATGAGCATGACCATCGCCGGAGACATCTACACCCTCGCCGAACGCGCCAAGGCCCAGGGCTATCTGGCCAGCGTGTGGGGCATGTCGGCGGTGGTCGGCCCGACCCTCGGCGGGGTGTTCTCCGAGTACCTGTCGTGGCGGTGGATCTTCTTCGTCAACATTCCCCTGTGCCTGCTCGCGGCCGTGATGCTGATCCGCAACTTCGACGAGAAGCAGATCCGCACGAAGCGCTCCATCGACTACGCCGGCGCCGGAATCCTGGCAGTCGGTGCGACACTGCTCATCCTCGGACTCCTCGAAGGCGGGCAGGCCTGGGCATGGAGTTCACCGATCAGCCTCGGCATCTTCGCGGCGGGATTCGTGTTCCTGGTCGTCTTCGTGCTCGTGGAACGGAGCGCCGCCGAACCGGTGCTGCCGCTGTGGGTGTTCACCCGGCGGGTTCTCGCGGCGAGCAGTCTCGTGTCACTTCTGGTCGGGGCGATCGTCCTGGGCCTGACCACCTACGTGCCGACCTTCACGCAGGGCGTCCTCGGGACGGGCGCACTGGTGGCCGGGTTCGCGCTGGCAACCCTGACCATCGGCTGGCCGATCGCCGCGTCGCAGTCCGGGCGCGTGTACCTGCGTTTCGGCTTCCGTGTCACGGCCACCGCGGGAAGCCTGCTGGTGGTGGCGGGCACCGCTCTCACGTTGAGCCTGTCCATCGAGTCGGCGGTGTGGCAGGTGGCGATCTGCTGCTTCGTCATCGGCGGCGGAATGGGTCTCGTCGCGAGCCCGACCCTCATCGCGGCGCAGTCGAGCGTCGACTGGTCGGAACGCGGCGTCGTCACGTCGACCAACATGTTCGCCCGGTCCATCGGGAGCGCCGTGGGGGTCGCCCTGTTCGGCGCCCTCGTCAACGCGCGACTGGGCGGCGCCGACAACCCCGCACCGGGTGATCTGGCAAGTGCCCTGCATCTGGTGTTCGTGGCCGCCCTCGGCGCGGCCGTCGTACTGGTCGTCGCCGCGGCAGCGATGCCGAAGTCCGCCTCGGCGCCGGAGGTCGAGACGAGCGCGCCGACGTCCGACCGCCGGCTGTGAAGGAGTGACCGTGCCCGACCCGTGCGTCGACGTGCTGATCGCGTCGTATCTGGAGCAGGACCTGGTCGAGAGGATCGCAGGCTGCGACCCTCGGATCCGGGTGTCGTACGCACCCGAACTGCTCCCCCTGCCTCGATGGCACAGCGATCACGTCGGGGTGCCGCGTGAGCTGACGGCCGGCGAGCACGACCGGTGGACGTCGATGTTGCGGACCGCCGACGTCATGTTCGATTTCGACTGGCGCCACCCCGAACGCACACTCGAACAGTCGCCGAAGCTGAAATGGATCCAGGCGACGTCCGCGGGCGCCGGGCAACTGATCGACAAATTCGGGCTGTCGCGGGCGCCGCTGACGGTGACGACCGCTGCGGGAGTCCACGCCGATCCGCTCGCGGAGTTCGCGCTCGCCGGCATCCTGCATTTCGCGCGCGGACTCCCCCGGCTGATCGCCGACCGGCAGACCCGGACCTGGCGCAAGCAGGAAACGACCGAACTCGCGGGACGTCACGCGCTGATCGTGGGCGCCGGCAAGATCGGCTCGCGCACAGCGGAACTCCTCCGGTGCTTCTCCGTCACCGCCGGCGGGGTCGCCCGCAACCCACGACCCGCAGGCGCGCCCTTCGACAGCATGACCACCACCGACCGGATCGCCGAGCACCTGCCCACCGCGGACATTCTCGTGATCTCCTGCGCCCTCACCGACGACACTCGCGGACTGATCGGACGCCGGGAACTCGCCGCCCTCCCCGACGGCGCACTGGTCGTCAATCTCGGCCGGGGGCCGATCATCGACGAAGACGCTCTCGCAGAAGCACTGTCGACGGGCCGGCTGGGTGGGGCGGTCCTGGACGTCACCTCCACCGAACCGCTGCGGGAGGATTCACCGTTGTGGACGGCCGACAACGTCATCCTCAGCCCGCACAGTGCCGCCAACGTGCCGTCCGAGAACGGGAAGGTCGTGGATCTGTTCGTCGAGAACCTCGGACGTTTCCTGTCGGGTGACGCCGCGCTGCTCAACGAGTTCGACTTCGACGCGGGATACTGACTGCGCCGAGCGGCCGCCCCCGCTACCGTGGGTATCCACCATGACCGACCGTGACCTCGTCGACCGGATCGACCGGCTCGTGCACGATCAACTCGCGCACCACGACAACCGATCCGGGTACGACTCGAACGTGAACCAGGCCCTGTGCCCGCACTGCGGACGCGAATGGCACGGACTCGCCATCACCGAACGCATGCAGCAGATGCGGCACGCTCGGGCTCTCGACCCGACATACAGCTACGTCCGCGATCACAGCAGGGTGCTGTGCGCGGGTTCGCCGTTCATCGGGCCGATGCCCGAAGAAGTGTTGCTGCTCGCGGGGTTCGATGTGCATGCCGCCTGGCGCGACATGGTGGCGGCGGCACGACAGGCGCCCGATCCGGTCGAGCAACCGGACCCGTTCGACGCGTATCGCACCGCCGGTGCGCCCGGCGACGAACCACCGGCCGTGGGCCTCGCAGGCGGATGCGACCGCGCGTCGTGGCACTGCCCGCAGTGCGGCGACCGAGCGCACTTCCTCGACACCGGCCGCGAACCCAACGCGTTCGCCGTCGCGCTGCGCGCCTACGCCGCGCACATCGCCTCGGCGCACGATCCTCTCGCGGACGACCGGGACGACGCGTCCGCGTTCTCGGCCCGCTGGGCACTCCCCACCCGCGGAGTGCTGTGGGACAGCCGGCACACCGTGATCGGACGATTCGGCCCCGGCGGCAGCGCTTTCGAACCCGGTGCCACCGCACGCGACCTTCGAGGCTTCGGCGGCCCACCGCCCACGCGAGCCTGACCGGAGTCGACGGCCCGACCACTTCACAGAGAGCGCCGGCGAACGGAGACCCATGACGGACGGCCGCGACGAACAGTCGATACAACGCAGAGCTCGCCACCGAACGGAAACGCCGCGGTGGTGGCGGGTGGCGACCGGAATCGTTCTCACTGCATTCGTCGCATTCGCCTGCGCTGCGACGCTGGTGATGACGATTCCGCTCGACCCGGTCTTCCCGTACGTCGTGCTTGCCGGTTTCGCCCTTCTGATTCTGGGTGCCGTGTGGCTGATCCTCGCCGCCGTACAGCTGGGGCGGTACCGGTGGGATCGGCGCATCTGCCTTGCACCGGCGATAGTGGTGCTGACGGCGACCCTCGTGTTCTTCGGTGTGCCGTCCGACCTCGGGTGGCGGCTGTCGGTGGGTGAACTGACCGCGTACGCGCAGACGTGCACCCCGTCGTCCGAGGACCAGCGGATCGGCCTGTACGACACCTGGCGGGTCGAGGCTTTCGACACCGGCTGCCATTTCTTCCTCGAAGGCGGCCTGGTCAACCTGGTCGGAGTCGCTCATCTGCCGCACGGCACCGACAAGCTCGGCCGACCCCGGCGCGACGGTGAGATCGGCTATCAGCACATCGAAGGCGACTGGTACCGCTTCATGCAGATCTTCTGAACCGTCCCGGCCGGCGAAGCCGAACCCAGCCGACCGACGTCGCTGTTCAGAAACCGGTGGCTGCGACGACGCGGCCCGCGGCGATGGCCTCGAGCAGGGCCGCATGGTCTCCGGTGTTCTGCTCGGCGTACGTTTCAGCGAATTCTGCTATCGCATGTTCGAATTCGGTGTCGTCCCCGAGATAGGCGGCGATCGCGATCCGATCGCCGGCCCGGGCGTGTGCATAGGCGAGGGCCCGTGCACACATTCGGCCGTACAACGTCATGACCTTGGGTGTCTGGGATTCGACCACCGCCGAACCCTTGCCGTCCCGCAGTTGGCGCACGTAGAAGTCCCGCTCGACGCCGTCGGGACCCACGCCACGTTCCCAGCCCAGGAAGATGTCGCTCGCGGCCTGCATCAGCCGCTGTCCGCTGACCACCCGTTCGCCTTCCGTCGCGAACGACGGCCCGTCGACGTAACGCGACAGCACGGACGAACCCGCCTCCTTGACCTGGAGAAACAGCGGATCGTCGTCGTCTGCTCCGAGCATCAGGATGATCCAGGTGCGGGTGCCCACGCTGCCGACCCCGACAACCTTGCGGGCGATCTGCACCATCCGGAACTGGTCGTAGAGGATGCGGTGGTTCCATCGCAGAGACTGCGCGTACACGTTCAGACGGTGTCGGATGTCGCGGTCCAACGATTCGAGGTCCTCGCCCGCGTACAACTCCTCGACCGGGACCAACAGTGGTGGGTCGCTGATGATCCGCCTCTCACCGTCCACCACGGCAGTCAGCTTGGAGAGCGCTTGGACGCTGTCACGGCGCCTCGCCTTCTCGAGAGTTGTGCGGGCGCGTTTCGTGTCTGCCTTGCCCAGCTCGGCTCGAAGCTCCACGAGTTCCGTTGTGGGCTCGATGTGGGAGTACCAGACGGCCAGGTTTCCCAGTTCTGCCTGTTTGGCAATGGTTTCGCGGTACTCGGCGGCGCAGGCGAGGGCAATGTTCCTGGTCTTCTTGCCGCTGAACCCGTTCTCCCGCGCCGCGATCGCGAGGCTGGCGACCAGGCGCTTGACATCCCATTCGAAGGGACCGGGATGTGTCTCGTCGAAGTCGTTGATGTCGAATGCCAGCCGGCGTTCCGGGGTCGCGAAGATTCCGAAGTTGCTCAGATGCGCATCGCCGCAGAGCTGCGTGCGCAGGCCCGTGGTGGGCGAGCGGGACAGGTCGTCGGCCATGATCGCGGCGGCACCACGGTAGAAGGCGAACGCCGTCGCCGCCATGCGCCCGTACCGGATCGGAACGAGTTCCGCGACTCTCTCCTGTGCCTGCCTCGCGAGGAGGCCCACCGGATCGCGCCGATCGGCGACGCCGTGCTCCGCGAGGGCAGCCGGCGGAGTGTCTCGGCGCGCCGCCGCCCCTCGTTGCGCGCGCTCGGACCGGCCCGGACGCGCCGCCGGTTCGTCGTGTTCCGCGTAGTTCGTCATCGGGCCGTAGATTCCTCGGACATGGCTCTCCGCCTTCCTCGAGCGACGCGATATGGCCGGTTGGTTCCCATTCTCCTCCGCCCGGAGGGGGTCGGCGGCAGATACCAGCATGTTCGTCGGTGAACGGGGGTGTGATCGCCGTGCCGTTCTGCTTGAATTGATGTATGTGCCGGTGGATGGCGTACTCGGGTGAGCCGATCCTCGCGGAGGACCTGTTGTTCCGACCGGTGCATTCGCTGATCGATCAGAGTCTGCACTCGCGTCTCGGGGCGACGACCACCAATGGTGACGGGTTCGGTGTCGGCTGGTACGGCGAAGGCAATGAGCCGGCGGTGTACAAGAGCATCGAACCGGCCTGGAACGACAGCAATTTGCGGGAGATCGCCGGTCAGGTGCGAACACCGATGCTGCTCGCGCACGTCCGCGCCTCGACCGGGACGCCGGTGCAGCGCAGCAATTGTCACCCCTTCCGGCACGGGCGATGGTTGTGGGTCCACAACGGCGCACTGCGCGGATTCCACGAGATCAGACGCGACCTGGTGATGGCCGTCGACCCCTCGCTGTTCTCCGACATCGAGGGGTCGACCGACTCCGAGACGCTGTTCTTCCTCGCCCTGACGTTCGGTCTCGTCGACGATCCGTTCGGTGCCGTTGCCCGGGCGGTCGGCTTCGTCGAAGACGTCGGCCACACATACGGGGTCGAGCATCCGGTGCAGATGACCGTCGCGACCACCGACGGTGAATCGCTGTGGGTCTTCCGCTATTCGAGTGAGCGGCAGTCGAGGTCGCTGTTCTTCTCCACCGAGGTCGCGAAGGTGCGCGCACTGCACCCGGAGGTCGAGGTGCTGCGCGAACTGAGTGGGGAGACCCGCTTCGTGGTCTCCGAGCCCCTCCGCGACCTCGAAGACGCGTGGAACGAAGTGCCGGAATCCTCTGCCGGGGTGGTCCGACCGGGCCAGGACGAAATCCGGCCGTTCGAACCGATCTCACCGGCCTGACTTCGCGAAGCTCACTTGGCGGTGCTCTTGCGAGGCCGCCCCCGACGCGCGGTCTTGACGGGAGGCGGACTCTCCGATTCCGGTTCCGCGTCGGCGGTGGATTCTTCGGACGGATCGTCGCGCCAACTGATTTCGATTTCGATCTCGGTCTCGTCGCCGTCGACCTCTATCTCGAGCTCCCACCGGACCCGGTCGCCGACGACGACGGAAATCGAGTCGCCACCCGAGCCCAGTTCCACCTCGGAGCCGCTCGCGAGGGCCTGTCCGAGCGCGATGAGCCGGTCGGACACCTCTTTCCGGGAGAGCTCGGACTTCCTCTTGATCTCCAGTTTGGGCACGGCGACTCCTCACCTCGGTGCAGTGTCTGATCACCGTAACTGCCGCGAGACCGGTGGCCGGATCGAACCGATGACAAAGTGAAGTTGTAGCTTCGTCGTCCCCACAGTGGGACACTCGGTGCAGCGCTCGATGGACGGACGGTGGGCCTCCTATGATCGAAGAACCGACGACGAGTGATTCGAAGCGGGCAGCCGGCCCACCACGACTCCTCGCGATTCTGTTGGCGATGGCGATGTTCGTGCTCGTCGTCGACACGTCGCTGATGAACGTGTCGATTTCCTCGGTGGTCCGCGACCTCGACACGACCGTCAGCGGCGTCCAGGCGGCGATCGCGCTCGAGGCGCTGGTATCCGCCGCGTTCATCCTTATCGGTGGCAAGGTCGGCGACCTCATCGGACGCAAACGGGCGTATGTGCTCGGCCTGCTCGGCTACGCAGTCGGTGCGACGGCGATGGCACTCGCACAGAGCCTGACCGCGATCATCATCTTCTGGGCCGTGCTGGGTGGAATCGGCGCGTCACTCCTCTTGCCCGCCATGCAGTCCCTCATCCACGGCAACTTCGAAGGCGCCGCTCAGAAGAAGGTCTACGCCCTGGTCGGGGCGGCGGCCGCGATCGCCGCCGCCGTCGGACCGCTGCTCGGCGGTTTCATCACCACCTACCTCTCGTGGCGCGTCGGGTTCGTGCTCGAGGTCGTCATCATCGCGGTCGTCCTGTCCGGCATCAAACTGGTCCGCGATGTGCCGTACACCGGACCCCGAGTCATCGACCTGGTGGGCGCGGCCCTCTCCGTTCTGGGGATGGGCGGCATCGTGCTGGGAATCCTGGTGTGGCAGGAGGGTGGCGAATCCGTAGCGGCGCTCCTGGTGATCGGTGCGACTGCGATGGCCGTGCTGGCGTACTGGCTCGTGCGGCGCAAACATCAAGGGAAGCCGGCACTGCTGGACCCGGACCTGTTCCGCTCCAAGATCTTCCGGCTGGGCATCTCGGGGCAGATGCTCCAGCAGATCGCCCTGGGTGGCACGATGATCGCGCTGCCGATCTACCTGCAGATGGTGCTCGAGTACAACGCGATGCAGGCGGGCTTGTCTCTCGCACCCCTCTCCCTCAGCATGTTCGCGGTAGCGTTGCTCGCGGGCAAGAAGGCGGGCGACCGGCGCCCGAGCAGCATCATCCGGTGGGGATTCGTGCTTCTCACGATCGGGATCGCGGTACTGATCCCGATCGTGCCGCGCGCCGAGTTCGGCTGGGGCCTCCTGATCCCCCTGATGGTTGCCGGATCAGGGTTGGGATTGCTGGTGTCTCAACTCAACAACTACACACTCGCCCCGATCGAGGAGGAGCGGATCAGCGAAGCCGCCAGCGTCAATTCTGCGGCGGGATCGTTCGGACTGTCGTTCGGACTGGCGTTCGCCGGCGCCATCATGCTGGCAACACTGTCGCTCACCTTCACGGCGATGGCGGAATCGAGCACCGTGCTCCCGCCTGCAGAGCAGCAACAGGTCGCGCAGGTGCTCGAGGACGACGCCGAAGTCATGAGCAACACCCAGCTCGAACAACTGCTCGTCGACCAACCCCCGGAAATTCAGGACGAGATCGTCCGCATCAACACGGACGCACGACCCCTCGCCCTTCAGGTCGCACTGCTCATCCCCATCCTCGCCGGCCTCATCGGGGTGTTCAACTCGTTCCGCATGAGGCGGATCCCGGACCCGACACCACAGAACTCGGGCGAAGGGACAGATCTGGGCTGAATCCCCGACAGTCGACGCCGCAAAGGGTCGTGGGCACGACTGTCGTTCAGGAGTTTTGCGGGCTCTCCGCTGCAGGCGCTTCCCAGGCGGCGGGTGTTCGCGCCGCATACTTTCGTGCCTCGTCCATGAGCGTCCGCGCGGGTGGTGTGAGGTGGGTTCGCCGGCAGACTGCGGCGACGTGCAGGTAGGACTCGGGGACGATGCGGTGCACGGTGGCGCCGGCCTGCCTGGCCGACGGCGCCCACGACGACGGCATGACGGCCTGCCCGAATCCGCTGAGCACCATCGGCAGGATCGACGTCCGGTGGGCGACCTCGGCGACGATGGTGGCTGCGACACCGCTGGCGAGGACCTCGTCGACGAGGGTTCGCATCAACGATCCGCGCTGCGAGACGATCAACCGGAATCCGGACAGCTCGGATCTCCGAATCTCCGGGCGGGCCGGTGTTTCGGCGCCCGGCCCGGAGAGGAGGATCAGCGGCTGGCTTTCGAGCGCGACGACGTCGAGTTCGGGGGCGCGCACCGCGGCGGGTGAACCCAGGATCCCGACCTCGCAGACGCCGGTGCGGACGGCGTGCAGCACCTCCTCGGGAGTGAACGCGGCCTCGGCGTTGACGGTGACCGAAGGATAGGTGCGGCTGAAGCTGGTGAGGATCGTGGTGAGGGGTTCGATCCCGGGTGACGGCATCGTGATCAGGTCCACCCGGCCGGCGCGCAGCCCTTTCAGCGCATCGACGGACGCCTTCGCGTCCTCGAGATCGCGCAGCACCACGCGGGCAGGACCGACGAGCGTTTCGCCGGCGTCACTGAGCACCAGCCGGCGTCCGACGCGATGAAAGAGCGGTACCCCGAGTTCCCGTTCGAGCGCGGATATCGACTGGGAGAGCGAGGGCTGCGCGATCAGCAGCGTTTCCGCTGCCCGGTTGATGCCTCCCTGATCGACCACGGCCAGGAAGTACCTCAACTGACGTGCGTCCATCCGAACCCCTCATTTCCGTCGATCTGCGCCGACCCCTCGAGGGTGACCGTCGGGCGCCTGCAAGCGTGCACACTCACTCTACCTGCGAAAACACGTTTCGATTAGGTGAAACCTATAAGCCGGATCGAGTCTTGGTCATGGACGCTGCGCGATTGTGACGCGTTAATGAATGCATCACACACTGTGACGAGCACAACACGATGGAGGCAACGACATGGCACCGCAGACGTTCAAGATTGCATCGATCCCCGCCGACGGCGTCGGCAAGGAGGTCGTCGCTGCCGGACGGCGAGTGCTCGACGTCCTCGCAGATCAGTCCGGTGGGCGCTTCGCCTTCGAGTGGGAAGAATTTCCCTGGGGATGCGGGTACTACGAGCAGACCGGGAAGATGATGGCCGATGACGGCCTCGACACCCTGAAGGCGTTCGACGCCATCTACTTCGGCGCGGTCGGCTGGGAGAACGTCCCCGACCACATCAGCCTCTGGGGACTGCGGCTCAACATCACCCAGAACTTCGACCAGTGGGCCAATGTGCGGCCCGTGAAGTTCCTCCCCGGCGTGCAGTCCCCGCTGCGCAAGGCCGACGACACCGAACTCGACTGGGTCGTCGTCCGGGAGAACAGCGAAGGCGAGTACGCCGGCCTCGGCGGACGTAACCTCAGCGGCCGCGGACCGGGCAACGAGGTCGCGCTGCAGACAGCGCTGTTCACCGAGAAGGGCTGCGAGCGCATCATGCGGTTCGCGTTCGACCTGGCCCGCACCCGCACGGTGAAGAAGGTTTCCAGCGTCACCAAGTCCAACGCCCAGCAGTACGGCATGGTCCTGTGGGACGAGGTCTTCAACCGCGTCGCCCTCGACTACCCCGACGTCGCGACCGAAAGCGTCCTCGTCGACGCCATGAGCGCGAAGTTCATCCTGCACCCGGAAGACCTGTCCGTGGTGGTGGCGTCGAATCTCAACGCCGACATTCTCTCCGACCTCGGCTCCGCGCTCGCGGGAAGCCTCGGTGTCGCGGCGAGCGCGAACCTCAACCCCGAGCGCCGCTTCCCGAGCATGTTCGAACCCGTCCACGGTTCTGCACCCGACATCGCGGGCCAGGGCATCAGCAACCCGATCGGCGCGATCGCCAGCGCCGCCCTGATGCTCGACCACTTCGGACTGCACGACGAGGCACGCCGCGTCGAAGCCGCCATCGAGGCCGCCACCGCGAGCGGGGCACTGACCCGCGACATCGGCGGCTCGTCGGACACCGACGCTGTCACCGAGGCGATCGTGCACGCTCTGCAGACCGCGCTGACCCCGGCCTGACCTGCAATCCACATGCGCAGCCGGCCCGACTCGGCAGGATCTGCCGGGTCGGGCCCCCACCCCTCGAACGGTCGGTAACTCTCGACCACCCCGTCTTCACACCCTGAACACTCTCACCCGAGGTGAATGTCATGGAAACACCCAGCAGCGCAGCGAGTTACCACCCGGCGACGGTGAAGAAACCGTGGTACAGGCAACTGTACTTCTGGGTTCTCATCGCGATCGTGCTCGGCATCCTGGTCGGGTGGCTCTGGCCGGACACCGGCGAGGCGATGGAGCCGATCGGCACCACCTTCATCACGGCCATGAAGATGCTGATCTGCCCGATCGTGTTCCTGACGATCGTCGGCGGCATCGCGAGTGTCGCGGACCTGAAGAAGGTCGGGCTGACCGGGATCAAAGCGCTGACCTACTTCCAGGTCGGAACGATCCTCGCGCTGCTCACCGGCCTCGTCGCGATCAACCTCTTCCGACTCGGGGACGGGGTGAACGCCGACGCCGCCTCGCTGGAAACCACCGACTCCGCCAACAAACTGATTCAGACCGGTGAAGAGAAACAGTGGTGGGAGTTCATCACCCACCTGGTCCCGGACAGCGTGTTCGGCCCGTTCGTCGAGGGCGACATCCTCCAGGTCATATTCCTCGCCGTCATCTTCGGGGTCGCCATCAACGCGGTGGGACAGATCGCCGCACCGATCCGGGACGCCGTCGAACGCCTCACCGCGGTCGTCTTCAAGGTCCTGAGTTTCATCATGAAGCTCGCACCCCTCGGTGCGTTCGGCGCCATGGCCTTCGCCATCGGCAAGTACGGTGTCTCCACCCTCACCAGCCTCGGCAGCCTGATCCTGCTGTTCTACGTCACGTCCGCGTTCTTCGTCTTCGTGGTCCTCGGATCGGTCATGGCGTACCTGCGGCTCAACATCTTCCGCATGCTCGGCTTCTTCAAGGAAGAACTCCTGCTCATTCTCGGCACCTCCACTGCCGAGCCCGCGCTGCCCGGTTTGATGCGGAAGCTGGAGTACGCCGGAGTCAAGAAGCCCACGGTCGGGCTCGTCGTGCCCACCGGCTACAGTTTCAACCTCGACGGGGCCGCCATCTACCTCTCCCTCGCCGCGCTGTACATCGCGCAGGCCACCAACACCGACCTGTCGATTCCGCAGCAGCTCGGCCTCCTCGGCGTCATGCTCCTCACCTCCAAGGGTGCCGCAGGTGTTGCCGGAGGCGGATTCATCGCACTGACAGCAACATTGAGCACACTCGGCACCATCCCCGCAGCCGGCATCATGCTCATCTTCGGTATCGACAAGTTCATGTCCGAATGCCGCGCCCTGGTGAACTTCATCGGCAACGCCGTCGCCACCCTGTTCGTCGCCAAATGGAACCACGAACTCGACGTCGACCGCGCCCGCCGCGTGTTCTCCGGTGAAGTGCTTCCCCCACCGGACGGTGACGTCGAGAACGACTTCGACATGGAGATCCTGGAACAGGAACCGCGGGAAAAGCATCACCACCACGAACCGCGCCACGACGACACCGTCCGCATCGACCACGAACGGCTCGACCACGCGGCGACGACGCCCGCGCACTCCACCCAGCGATGACCGCACCCCGCACTGCACACGAGAAGGGAAGGCCGATGAGGGTTCTGGTTGCCCCGGACAAGTTCAAGGGATCGCTCACCGCGGCGCAGGTCGCCGAGCATCTCTCGGCCGGGCTCGCCGCCGCGGGTCTCGACAGCAGGCGGTTACCGCTCGCCGACGGCGGTGACGGCAGCGTCGACGCAGCGGTGGCGGTCGGATTCACCCCGCACCCGATCACCGTTGCCGGCGCGACCGGAACACCGCAGCGCGGACGAATCGCTGTCGCGGGAACCACCGCGGTCGTCGAGGTCGCGAACACGTGCGGTCTCGCGACTCTTCCCGGCGGCCGTCGAGTCCCTCTCGACTCAGCGAGTCTGGGTATGGGCCAGGCGATCGGGCACGCCCTGCGCCATCACCCCACACGGTTGGTCCTGGCCCTGGGCGGGTCCGCCAGCACGGACGGCGGTATGGGCATGCTCGCCTCGTTGGGTTTCATCTTCTACGACGCCCACGGCCGACAGCTCCGGGCGTGTGGGAGGACTCTGCCGGACGTCCATTCGGTGGATGCATCCCGCGCGGTGAACCTGTCCGGAGTCGAGATCGTGGTCGCCGGCGATGTCACCAATCCGCTGACCGGACCGACCGGTGCCGCCGCGGTCTACGGTCCACAGAAGGGCGCCACCGAGGCCGACGTGCAGTTCCTCGACACCGGCCTGAACACCCTGATCGATGCCCTGACCCGCAGCGGTTATCCCGAGGCCAGGAGGGTGGCGAACTCCCCCGGCGCCGGCAGCGCCGGCGGGATCGGATTCGCCGCCATGCTGCTCGGCGCGCGCATGGTCTCGGGCGCCGACTACTTCCTCGACCTGCTCGACTTCGACGGCTACCTCGCAGGAATGGACCTGGTGATCACCGGCGAGGGAAGCATCGACGACCAAACCGAGCACGGCAAACTCCTCACCATCCTGGCTCGCCGCGCCCACCCCGTGCCCGTCGTCGCGGTCGCAGGCCGCAACACCCTTCCCCGGACTCGTTGGGCGGCGGCAGGATTCGATTTCATTTACGCGCTCGGCGACTACACCGATCGCGACACTGCCGCCGACCCCGACCTGACCGCCGAACTCCTTGCCCGGATCGGGCACGACATCGGAGACAACGTGGCAGCCCCGGCCATCGCGCGATGACCGGTCCAACCGGGCGCCGCGCCCTGCCCCCGATCACGCCGTGGCAGCGGCATACCCCGCCGGTTGCGGAGTGGAAGGATGACATCGTGGATCCCGTTCTCGCCCACAAGGCGATCCAGCGGTACACCACCTCCGCCGCCGAACTCCCCCGCCCCCGCACCGAGCTCTGGGACTGGCAGCTGCATGCGTTGTGCCGCGGCAGCGACACCGCCGTGTTCTTCCCGCCCACCAACTTGCGCGGGCCGGCGCGGACGCGAATCGAATACCGTGCCAAACGGATCTGCCAGGACTGCCCCGTCCTCACCGAATGCCGCGAACACGCTCTCGAAGCAGGCGAACCCTACGGGGTCTGGGGTGGGATGACCGCCAGGGAACGCGCACTGCATCCCCGCCGACTGCTCGAAACCCTATCTCGCTGAACAACAGTCAGCACACCTATCGTCAGGAGCATTCTTCGTGTCCCACATCGTCCAGGTCGGAGCCCGTGAGATCCTCGATTCCCGTGGTAACCCCACGGTGGAGGTCGAGGTGCTGCTCGACGACGGAAGTTTCGCTCGCGCCGCGGTCCCGTCGGGTGCATCGACCGGTGAGCACGAGGCCGTCGAACTGCGTGACGGCGGCGACCGGTACGGCGGCAAGGGTGTCGAGAAGGCCGTCGAGGCCGTCCTGAGCGAGATCGCTCCGGCCATCATCGGGATCGACGCCACCGAGCAGCGGACCGTCGACCAGGCCCTGCTGGACGCCGACGGCACCCCGGACAAGTCGCGTCTGGGCGCCAACGCGCTGCTGGGTGCGTCGCTGGCAGTGGCCCGCGCGGCCGCCGAGTCGTCGGGTCTGGATCTCTTCCGTTACGTCGGCGGCCCCAACGCCCACGTCCTTCCCGTCCCGATGATGAACATCCTCAACGGTGGTGCGCACGCCGACACCGGTGTCGACGTCCAGGAGTTCATGGTCGCCCCGATCGGGGCCGCCACGTTCAAGGAGTCGCTGCGCTGGGGCGCCGAGGTGTACCACGCACTCGAATCGGTGCTGAAGGAGAAGGGCCTGGCCACCGGTCTCGGTGACGAGGGCGGCTTCGCCCCCGACGTCGCGGGCACCAAGGAGGCGCTGGATCTGATCAGCGTCGCGATCGGCAAGACGGGCCTGGTGCTGGGCACCGACGTGGCGCTGGCGCTCGACGTCGCCGCCACCGAGTTCTACACCGACGGAACCGGCTACAAGTTCGAGGGCAGCAACCGGACCGCGGAGGAGATGGCGGCGTTCTACGCCGAGCTGGTCGATGCCTACCCGATCGTGTCCATCGAGGACCCGCTGGACGAGGACGACTGGGAGGGCTGGGTCTCCTTGACCGATCAGATCGGCAACAAGGTTCAGCTGGTCGGTGACGACCTGTTCGTCACCACCCCGGAGCGTCTGGAAGAGGGCATCGTCAAGGGCGCCGCGAACGCGCTGCTAGTGAAGGTCAACCAGATCGGCACGCTGACCGAGACCCTCGACGCCGTCGACCTCGCGCACCGCAACGGCTACAAGACGATGATGAGCCACCGGTCCGGTGAGACCGAGGACACCACCATCGCCGACCTCGCGGTCGCCGTGGGCAGCGGTCAGATCAAGACCGGTGCCCCCGCCCGCAGCGAGCGCGTCGCCAAGTACAACCAGCTGCTGCGCATCGAGGAGAACCTGGGCGACGCCGCCCGCTACGCCGGCGAGGTCGCATTCCCCCGATTCGCATCTACCCGCTGACGCTCTGCACGACACGCTCCGCCGTTTCCGCACAACGAAGGACCACAATGACTCTCACCGACATCGAATCGCCGCTCACCGATGTGATCGACACGTCTGCCCTGTTGTCCCGCAGGGCGAAGATCGTCTGCACGCTCGGCCCTGCCACCGCCACCGACGAACGCACCCACGCCCTCGTCGAAACCGGGATGGACATCGCCCGCCTGAATTTCAGCCACGGCGACCACACCGACCACGAGGCCAACTACCGGCGCGTCCGCGCCGCGGCCGGCAGCACCGGCCGGGCCGTGGGAATCCTCGCGGACCTGCAGGGACCGAAGATCCGCCTCGGCCGCTTCGCCGACGGCGCGGCGGTGTGGGCGGCCGGGGAACAGGTCCGGATCACCGTCGAGGAGTGCGAGGGCACCCACGACCGGGTCTCGACCACCTACCGCCAGCTCGCCGAGGACGCGCGGCCCGGTGACCGCCTCCTGGTCGACGACGGCAAGATCGCGCTGACCGTCATCGACGTCGACGGCAACGACGTGGTGTGCCGGGTGACCGAGGGCGGCCCGATCAGCAACAACAAGGGCGTGTGTCTGCCCGGGATGAACGTCTCCGTTCCCGCCCTGTCCGACAAGGACATCGACGACCTCGAATTCGCCCTGCGCCTCGGGGTGGACCTGATCGCCCTGTCGTTCGTGCGCGCCCCCACCGACATCGACCGCGTCCACGAGGTGATGGACCGGATCGGCCGGCGGGTGCCGGTGATCGCGAAGATCGAAAAACCCGAGGCCGTCGACGACATCGAGGCGATCGTGCGCGCCTTCGACGCGGTCATGGTCGCGCGCGGCGACCTCGGGGTCGAGGTCCCCCTCGAGCGGGTGCCGTTGATGCAGAAGCGGATCGTGCAGATCGCCCGGGAGAACGCCCGGCCGGTGATCGTGGCGACGCAGATGCTCGAGTCGATGATCGACAATTCCCGGCCCACCCGGGCGGAGGCGTCGGACGTGGCCAACGCGGTCCTCGACGGCGCGGACGCGGTGATGCTCTCCGGGGAAACCTCCGTCGGCGCCTACCCGATCGAGACGGTCGCGACGATGGCGCGGATCCTCTCCGCCGTCGAACGCGAATCCACCACCGTTCCCGCCCTGACGCACATTCCGCGAACCCACGGCGGCGTTCTCTCGTTCGCCGCCCGCGACATCGGCGAGCGGCTGAACGCCACCGCGCTCGTGGCGTTCACCCAGTCCGGGGACACCGTGCGACGTCTCGCCCGGCTCCATACCCCGCTACCGCTGCTGGCGTTCACCCCGGTACCCCAGGTGCGCCACGAACTCGCCCTCACCTGGGGCACCGAAACCTTCCTCGTCGACCCGGTCGAATCGACCGACGAAATGATCCGCCAGGTCGACACCGCCCTCCTCCGGCTGGGCCGCTACCAGCGCGGCGACCTCGTCGTCATCGTCGCCGGCTCACCCCCGCACACCGTCGGATCCACCAACCTCATCCACGTCCACCGGATCGGCGAGGACGACTTCACGCAGAGTTAGACGTGCGCTGCCCCGTCGAGCAGGTGCGGCCGCGTCGCTCCGACGGGGTTGAGCTGCTCGTAGGCCCGCGCCACGTCGAGCAGGAACAGGTCGTTGCCCGGGGCCGCGACGATCTGCACGCCGACCGGCAGACCGTCGGCGCTGAACCCGGCGGGAACGGAGATCGACGGGCAACCCAGCACCGTCACGGTCAACGCCGACGTCATCCAGTCGAGGTAGTCGTCGCAGCGGCGACCGTCGACCGCTGCCGGGTACTCGAGTTCGGCGTCGAACGGGAGCACCTGAGACACGGGCATCACCAGGATGTCGTGGTGGGTGAAGAAGTCGACGGCGCGATTCTGGATATCCGCCTGCGCCACCATGGCTTTCGCGATGTCGTCGGCGGAGAGCCGGTCTGCCTGCCGGATGTTGTCGAGCAGCGACGGCTTCAGCAGTTCGGGGGTGGCGTCGGCGCGGTCGCCGAGGTCGATCTTGAACCGCCATGCCCGCAGCGTGCGGAACACCCACTCGGCGTCGGGAATCGACGGTGCGTCCTCGGCCACCACCGCACCCGCGGCGGCGAAGATCGACGACTGCCGGTCGTGGATCTCGCGGACCGGCGCGTCCACGGGGAAGATGCCGTTCAGGTCCGCGGACACCGCGACACGCAGACCCTGCAGGCCGGCGACGCCGAGGCGCGGCGCGAGGGCGTCGGCGCTGAGCGAGCTGCGGATTCGCGCGTCGGGTCCGGAGATCACCGACAGCAGCAGTTCCAGGTCGTCGACGTTCCGGGCCATCGGTCCCTGTGTCACGAGTGCGTCCCAGGGCGCGCTGTTCGGCCAGCACGGAACACGGCCCGGTGTGGGGCGCAATCCGACGACGTTGCAGAACGACGCCGGGTTGCGCAGCGAACCGCCCATGTCGCTGCCGTCGGCGAGCGCGACGAGTCCCGCACCGAGCGCGGACGCGGCGCCGCCGCTCGAGCCACCCGCGCTCTTGGTGGGGTCGTACGGGTTGGTGGTGATCCCGAAGACGGGGTTGAACGTGTGCGAGCCGGCGGCGAATTCGGGGACGTTGGTCTTGCCGATCGTGACGGCGCCCGCCGCGGTGACGCGTTCGGCGATCAGCTCACTGGTCTCGGGCACGTTGTCGACGAGGAGCGGTGAGCCCGCCACCGTGGGGAATCCGGCGACGTCGTGAGTGTCCTTGAACGCGAACGGCAGTCCGTGCAACGGTCCCACCGGGGTCCCGGCGGCCGTCTGTGCGTCGGCGGCGGCAGCGGTGGCGTGCGCGCGGTCCAGGTCGAGGCTGACGAGCGCGTTGACCGTCGGATTCACCTGCGCGATCCGGTCCGTGTGCAGGTCGAGCAACTCGCGGGCCGAGATGTCCTTGCTGCGGAGTGCGGCGAGCATCTCTCGCGCGGTCGAGTAGTGATCGATGGTCATTTCGAGGTCTCCAGGATCGGGGTGGCGGCGGGAAGGTCTTCCGACGACGCGGCGGTCGGGGTGCGAGGACGAGTGGTGCGGACGACGGCCTCCACGACGGCGATCACCGCGAGGTTGAGGACCAGTCCGCAGATGCCGGCGTCGATGTTGGCGAGGTTCAGTTCGAAGACGGTCATCACGATGACGGTGAGCATTCCCGCGACGAGACCGGCGAACACGGATTGCTTGGCGAGCAACGGCTTCTCGGGCAGCGCCAGCGCCAGTCCCGGGGCGAGCTGGCTGAGACCACCGAACGTGAGCAGCAGCAGGTTGGCGAGCAGATCGGGGCGCGTCAGGCCGAGTACGAGAGCCATGGTGGCAGCCGCGATCACGACCAGGTGGTTGAACCGGAGCTTCGTGCGCTCGCTCTCGATCTTCACCAGGTTGTGCGAAGCCAGTGTCGAGATGCCGATGCAGATGGCGCCGGCGGGCAGCATCGCGGCGGACGCGGCGGCGATCGCGATCAGTCCGAGCGCCCAGTTCGGCAGGGCTCCCCCGGCCAGCGTGAGCAGGACGGCGTTACTGCTGGTGTTGGGATTCAGGGCGAGGATCCCGACGAAGCCCAGCATGATCGGGAGAATCATCACCACCTGGTACATCGGCAGAAAAGTGTTGTTGGAGCGGATCACTCGACCGTTCTTGGCGGCCAGCAGCGGCGGCCAGAGGTGCGGGGTGGTGAGGAACCCGCAGCCGATCGCGGAGATCAGCAGGCTGGTGGTCCACCAGACCCTGTCGTAGTCGCCGGGGTTCACGGTCAGCATCTCGCTGTGGGTCTGGGCGATCTGGCCGAACACGTCGCCGATGCCACCGGCGAAATGCAACGGGATCACGATGGACAGCACCACGACGGCGAGCAGGATCAGCACGTCCTTGACATAGGCCGTGCGGGCCAGGCCGTGGATGCCGGCCCACAGCACGAACCCGACGACGAGGACGGTCGCGACGATCATGCTCAGCGTGCCCGAACTCGCGCTGCCCGTGACGAGACGGACGATCAGCCCGAGGCCGGTGATCTGCAACTGCAGGTACGGCAGCAGGAAGATGATGCCGCAGAGGGCGACGAGCCGGCCGAGGAGCGGGCTGCGGTACCGGTCCGCGAAGAAGTCCGCCTGGGTGATGTAGCCGCGGTCCTTGCTGAGCTTCCAGATCCGCGGTCCGATGAAATACAGGGCCACGTAGCCGAGCGGGATGTACGGGATGGCGTAGGTGGCACCGATACCCGCGGTGAACGCGATACCGGCGACCCCGAGGAACGTGAACGTGGTGAACGATTCGCCGGCCTGCAGGAAGAAACTGGTGACCACACCGAAGTTTCGCTTGCCGACCGTCCACTCGCTCAGGTTCTGAGCGCGTTTCCGGCGTCCACCGACCGCGATCACGGCCAATCCGATCATCCCGGCCAGGGTGATCCACAGAGCTGAGTTCGTCATAGGGTCGCCTCCTCGTGCGGCCGGACGAGGCCGAACTCCACCGCCGCCAGCGCGGGCAGCAGCAGGAGCACCCAGGCCGAGCACCACACGAGCAGCCGGGGCATGCCCAGCCACAGATCGGCCGTATTCACAAACGGCAGCCACACGGCGGTGACGAGTGCGAGCACCGGGGCGACCGGGACGAGCAGCAGCCAGCGGCGCTGCGGCGAATCCTCGATCGCCCCGAGAATGGCGTCTCGTTGCATGCTGTTCCTTCTTCCATCCAGGGAGTAGAGGAAGCATGCGTGGTGCGGATCACAGCACTCAACCGCTGGACGAGGTTCGGCGAAATCGGCCACCAGCCTGTCGGAGATCGCAATCAGGTGCGCCTGAGGGACCGTCCGATGTCGAAATCCGTCACATTGCCCTGCCGCTGCGTTTGACCGCCTGCACCACCATGTTGGTTTCCAGCGCCAGCGCGTCCGCCACCCACGGTGCGGTGGTGATGTAGTCGTAGAGCACCGACTCGTCCGGCGCGGCGATGTTGGCGACCACCTGATACTCGCCGGCCGTGCCGGCGGCGTACCGCACGTACGGCATCTCGAGCATCCCCCGCACGAGCGGTTCGATCCGGTTGCGCTGGGTCTTGATGAACAGCATCGCCTCGGCACGCAGCCCGAACAGGGCCGGATCCACCACCACCCGGAGGCTGATCGCACCCTCGGTGAGCAGCGACTGGACGCGTCGCCGCGCCGTCGCCTCGGACACACCCGCGGTCCGGGCGAGCGCCGTGGTCCCCACCCGCCCGTTCTGCATCAGTTCGCGGATGACCGTCCGGTCGACGGGATCCCGGGTGCCGCGTTCCAGGTCCGTGAGGAAGTTCGCCAGAGGGGCCACCCCGCCGATCGCCTCCTTCTCGGCGGGGGTCAGCACCCCGGCCTCCCATTCGCGGACCGTGCGGAAGTACCGCAGCACGGGGTCGGTCCAGCTTCGGACGACGCCCATCGTCGCGGGCAGTTCGTCCATGACGAGCTTCGGGAGGCGGTCCCGGGACACATGTATTTCGGCCACACAGTCGGCGGTGCCGGTGAGGATGTACACGAAGATGCAGTCGCTGCGCTGAGCGAGGGCGCTCGCTGCCACCCGCACCGTTCCCGGGGAGCACTGGAGGCGGACGATCGCGGTGCCGCCGCTGTTCGCGACCGCGGTGACGGCCACCCGGCCGGACTCGAGGAGCGCGATGCCGTGCCGGGTCACGTTCCGCTCGGGTTCGCCGAGCGCCTGGGCGATGCGGCTCCAGGAACACCGCCCGTCGACCTGGAGGGCGGCGACGATCCGCTGATCGAGCGAGAACCTGCGTTCGGTCATTGCAGTGCCTGCCCTCCATGCCACGTGTGCATGCGATGTTAGGCCACGGGCGTCGGCGTCCGGCTTTCGTCCAGCCGGCGCAGGGTCGGCAGAATCGCCCAGAGCAGCACCGTCGCCACCAACCCGGTGGCTCCGTACACGGTCAACGCCAGGTGCACCGGGACCACGGCCGCCACCACCCCCGCCACGAACGCGCCGACCGACGCACCGGCGGTGACCTGCGCAGTCCACACCCCGGCGATGCGCCCGTGATAGTCGTCCGGCGTGTATTTCTGGACCGTCGCGAAGCGGAGGATGTCGGCCACCGCTTCGCCGAAGCCGTGCGCGAGGAGTCCGAGCACCGCGACGATCACCGACCCCATGGCGCCTGCCCCCACCAGACCCGCCGCGGAGATCAGCATCGCGAGGAACACGACGAGTCCGGAGCGTCGCACCGTCCCCGTCCAACCGCTGGTGAGCGAACCGACGACCGCACCGATCGCGGGCGCCGCGTACAGCAGACCCACGGCCGAGGGGCCGACTCCGAGCACCTCACTGGCGTACTCGGGAATGAGGACCGCCCAGCCGGCGAGCAGCATGGACACGAATCCGGCGAGCAGCAATCCGCCGATCACCCGGTCACCGATCGCGAACCGGAATCCCCCGGCCACCGAACGCAACGGCGACTCGGACACCTCGGTGGGTGGTGGGAGCGAGGGCAGCCGGGTGATGCAGAACGTCGTGACCGCCGTGGTGATCGCCGCGAGCGTGTAATTGGCACCCACCCCGCCGAGGGCGATCACGACGCCACCGAGCGCGGGACCGATCATCGACCCGAGGTCGGCGGTCAAGGCCATCAGTGCCCCTGCCGCGGCCAGCTTGTCCCGCGGAATGAGGCTGGGGGTCACAGCCATCAGGGCCGTCGCCGAAATACCGCCACACGCCCCGTCCACGACGGCGCAGAGGTAGATCACCCACACCTGCGGTTCGGGAAGGAACGCGTTGACGGCCAGGACGGCGAAGAACACGCCGGCCGAGCCGCGGGCGATCGCGATGACACGACGGCGATCACACCGATCGGCCAGTGCGCCGCCGACGAACGTGGCGCCGAACGTGGTGAGGCCCAGCACCGTTGCGACGGCCGCGACGTGCGCGGTCGAGCGGGTGAGGTCGTACATCTGCAGGGGGATCGCCACCACGAGGAAGCCGAGCCCGAAGATCGACACCACCCGGCCGACGAAGATGTACCGGAACTCGCGGCTGGTCCGCAGCGGGTCGATGTCGATGACCAGTTTGTCGAGGAGCTGCACGGTGATCGAGCCCCGGGTCACTTCGCCACGAGCTCGTCGACCCAGTTGTCGAGCACCGGTGTGCTAGCCAGCGTCACGAAGTCGACATCCGCTCCGGCACTGCGCCACTCCTCGACGAGCGCCATCAGCCGCACCGAGTCGAGCCCCTGATCGACCAGGCTCACGTCGGCCACCAGTTCGTCCAACTCGACGTCCAGGACGCGCGCCGTGTCCGCGAAGATCTGTGCCCGGTCGAGCGTTCCGTTGTTGTCGGTCATGCCATCTCCCTTGTCGACTACCTGAATGATTTTCGGTTACTTCATTTCCGACGAGACCGCGACCAGCGCGGTCACGGCCTGCACCCACCGGTCCGCGAGGACGCGGGTGGATTCCGCGGTGAGAACACCGTCCGCTGCCGCGAATTCGCAGTCCAGCACCGGGCCGTCCTCGGTGTCCTCGGTGATCGCGTCCACCTGCAGCACGTGATCGAGAGGGGTGGCGGGGTCCACCGAGCCGCCGAGCGCCACACCTTCGGGTGCCCCCGACCACGCCGAACCGGCGGACTCACCGAGCGTCATGCGGCCCAGATAGTTGAAGACGACCGCCGGTGTCCGGTATCCGTCGAAGCGAGAAGCGAACTCCGGGTTGAGACGTCGGAGCAGACCGAAGCCGATTCCGTTGTCCGGCACCGACCGCAGCGACCGGCCGACCTGGTCGAGTGCGTCGGCGGCCGCGGATCCACCGGCCAATGCGTCGGCGACGTCGATCCCGCCCAGGTCGAGTGCGACCGGGAACATCGACGTGAACCAGCCGATGGTGCGGGAGATGTCGGCGCCCGGCACCACCTGCTCCTCGCGTCCGTGCCCCTCCAGGTCGACGCGGACGACGTCGCCGCCGCGCTCGGACGCCACCGCCAGGGCCAGCGCCGTCAGCAGGACGTCGTTGACGGCTCCCGCCGCGAGGACCCGTTCGGTGACGTCCGTCGGCACGCGCACGGAGATCGAGCAGGTGGACGACACCGTGTCGAGTGCGGGATCGAGCGGTCGCACGCCGAGTTGCGGCTCTTCCGTGTCGACCGCACTCTGCCAGTGCGACCACCCCGCGGTGATTCTCCCGGTGGTCGCGGCCTCCGCGAGCCCGGCGGCCCAGGCCCGGAACGACGTTCCCGCCGGGTCCAGCGACACCTGTTCCCCGGCGGTGACCTGCGAGA
Source organism: Rhodococcus sp. JS3073 (assembly GCF_026810085.1). Taxonomy (NCBI): domain Bacteria; kingdom Bacillati; phylum Actinomycetota; class Actinomycetes; order Mycobacteriales; family Nocardiaceae; genus Rhodococcus; species Rhodococcus sp. JS3073. Next base: position 2,822,231 of record NZ_CP113951.1, read on the forward strand.
CGGCCAGAGCGAGATCCGGCACCAGGATCCGCCACGACACCCCGTCGACCACCAGGTGGTGCACGGCCACGAAGACTCGTCCTCGCGTGCCGGGTCCGAAGTCGAAGAACACCACCTGCAGCATCACACCGGCCGCCGGGTCCAGCGCCGCGTAGGCCCGCTCGCGTTCGACCGAGAACAGTGCCTGCCACCCGTCCGCGGGCAACGCCGACGCATCGACCCGCCGAACGAGCGGTGCGACCGCACCGACCGTCTCCGGCACCACCCATTCCGGTGCGCCGTCGGCGACCACGAACCGCGACCGCAGCAGGTGATGCGTCCGGAGCACACCCTCGACGGCCTGTTCGAGCACCGGCACGTCCAGGCCGAGCGGTGCCACCAGCAGCCGGGCCTGGGAGAAGCGGCTGATGTCGCCACCCCATTCGAGCGGTTCCCAGACGATCGGGGTGAGCGGGACGTCGCCGACGGCGTCCGCCTCCGCGGATCCGACCGTCGTTGACGGCACCTCCGCGATGCCGTCGAGCGCGGCGAGTCCCGCGGCCGTGCGGAGTTCGAAGACCTGCCGGGCACTGACCTGCAGGCCGGCGGTCCGCAGCCGGGACACCAGCTGGATCGACACGATAGAATCACCACCGAGAGCGAAGAAGTCGTCCTCGACGCCCACCCGGTCGAGCCCGAGCACGTCCGCGAACACCGCGCACAGCGTCGCCTCCGTCTCGTTCCGCGGCTCACCCGAACCGACGAGGCTGCCGAAGTCCGGTTCCGGCAGCACCTTCCGGTCCACCTTGCCGTTGGCGGTGACGGGGAACGCCCCGACCACCACGATCGCCGCGGGCACCATGTAGTCGGGCAGACGCTCCGCGACCACGGACCGCACCACGGACGGGTCGAGCGCGCCGTCGACGGTCACGTAGCCGACGAGACGACGCACCCCCCGATCATCGGTGTGCGCGACCGCGACGGCGTCGCGGACACCTTCGACTGCGGCGAGGGCCGATTCCACCTCACCGAGTTCGACGCGGAACCCGCGGATCTTCACCTGATCGTCTGCGCGCCCGACGTATTCGAGACCGGAGCCGGTCGTCGCCCAGCGCACCACGTCACCCGTGCGGTACATGCGCTCTCCCGTAGCACCGAACGGGTCGGGCACGAACCGGCCCGACGTCAGGTCCGGCCTGCCGAGGTAGCCGCGGGCCACACCGTCGCCGGCGAGGTAGAGCTCGCCGGCGACGCCGGCGGGCACCGGTCGCAGCAGGCGGTCCAGAACATAGGCCGTGCCACCGTGCACGGGCCGCCCGAGCAGCGGCTCCTCGGTGTCGGCGGCCTTCGCGATCAGCGCGTCGACGGTGCACTCGGTGGGTCCGTACAGGTTGAACGCCCGGCCGTCCGCGACATCGCGCAGTGTCCTCCACAGTGCCGGGTTGACCGCCTCACCGCCGAATCCGACGGTGGCCGGCACGTGTTCGTGCTCGTAGAGTCCGGCGGCCACCATCCGGTCGAGGAACGACGGTGTGACCTCGAGGAAGTCGAGGCGCTGCTCGGTCACCTCGCGGACCATCAGGTCCGGGTCACGCATGGTCTCCTCGTCGAACACGTGCACGGTGTGACCGTCGAGGAGCCACAGCGTCGGCTGCCAGGAGGCGTCGAAGCTGAACGACCACGCGTGACCGACACCGATGGTGTCGCGACCGGTTGCGGCCACCGTCGGCAAGTACAGGGATTGCCGGTGGCTGTGGAAGAGGTTGAGCAGGTTGGCATGAGTGATCGACACGCCCTTCGGCACACCGGTGGACCCGGACGTGTAGATCACGTACACGGTGTTGGCGCCGCGCAGCGGTGCGCGCCGATCGGTATCCGTGACAGGAGTGCCCGGCAGCACGGCGAGGCGCCCCTGCACGGACGGGTCGTCGAGCACCACCAGGCTCGCCCCGGAGCCCGACAGGATCGCGCCGAGTACCCCGGAAACGGCCGCGGTGCTCAGGACCACGGTGGGCTGCGAGTCCGACACCATGTGCGCGAGGCGGTCCGCCGGGTATGCGGGATCCATCGGCACGTACGCGCCGCCCGCGGACATGACGGCGAAGATGGCCACGACCATGTCGCTCGTCCGTGGCAGTGCCAGCCCCACCTTCGACTCCGGACCCACGCCGGCGTCGATCAGCAGTCGTGCGAGTCGCGCTGCCCGCGTGCCGAGGTCCGCGAACGTCAGCGTGTCGTTGCCGCAGACCACCGCGGTCGTGTCCGGTGTGCGGTCGACCTGCGCGGCGAACAGTTCCGCGACGGTCGGGACACCGGACGGGGCAGCGGGTTCCGTGGTCGCCCACTCGCCGAGCACCTGCGCGCGCTCGTCCTGCGACAGCACGTCGATGCGCGCGGTCGGCAATGTCCGGTTCGCGACGAGCTGTTGGAGAATGCGGACCAGCCGTTCACCCAGCCGGGTTGCCTCGGCGTTCGTGAACAGGGCGGGCTGGTACTCCAGCATCAGATCGAGTTCGCCTTCGAGCCCGGCGACGAGAACGAGTGGGAAGTTGGTGGCGTCCTGCCCTTCCGAGTGGGACACCCGGATCCCGCCGGATCGCTGCGCCGCCTCCAGCGCCTCGGTGTCCACCGGGTAGCTCTCGAACACGATGAGACTGTCGAACATCTCGCCGATGCCGACACCGCGCTGGATGTCGGACAGGCCCACGTACTGGTGGTCCATCACGCGGTTCTGCTCGCCCTGCACCCGCCGCAGGAACTCGTCGACCGTCTCCTGCGGGCGGACGCCGACTCGCACCGGCACCGTGTTGATGAACAACCCGACCATCGACTCGATCCCGGGCACGTCCGGCACCCGACCCGAGACGATGGCGCCGAACACCACATCGGGGCGGTTCAGCACCGAACCGAGCAGCAGACCCCACGCAGCCTGCACCGCGGTGTTGACGGTGATGCCGAGGCTTCGGCTGAGTTCGAGCAGCTCACCCGACAGCCCCTCCGGCACGGAAACGGTGATCTCACCGGGGATCTGCGGGTCGAGGGATGATCCGGCCGCGGCCAGCAGTGTGGGTTCCTCGACCCCGGCGAGGGCTTCCGTCCACACCGCGAGGCCGCGCTCGGTGTCCTGGGCCTTCAGCCACATCAGGTAGTCGGAGTAGGGGCGGACCGGCCGCAGTACCGACGGGTCGGCCGCCGCACCGTAGAGCTGGATCAACTCCTGGATCAGCAGGGGCGTCGACCACCCGTCGAGCAGTAGATGGTGGGCGGTGAAGACCAGCCGGTACCGGCTCTCCCCCACCCGGACGAGCGTGAAGCGCAAGAGCGGCGCCGTGCCCGGATCGAAACGCCGGTTCCGGTCCTCGTCGAGCAGGGCGGACCACTCGGCGGCGGCGTCGTCCGCGGGCAGCCGGTGCAGGTCCGTCTCCTGCCAGGGCAGGATCGCCTCGCGCAGGACGACACCGATCGGTTCACCGGCTTCGCTGATCCGGAATCCGGTGCGCAGATTGGCGTGCCGTTCCACGAGCGCCTCCGCCGACCGGCGTAGCACCGCGGTGTCGAGCGCGCCCTCGATGTCCAGGACGGTGCGCATCGTGTAGACGTCCACACCGGTGGTGTCGAGTCCGGACAGGAAGAACATGCCCTGCTGCAGCGGGGTCAGCGGGACGACGTCCTCGAGTGTCGCGCCGGCGGTGTCCCGCGCCTCGTGTTCGAGGGCGACGAGTTCGGTGAGCGGCAGGGTGTCGTGGGTGAGGTCGGACGGGGACAGCCCGCCCGCTTCCTGGTTCCCGGCATGCCGGGCGAGCGCGGTGAGCGCGTCGACCCAGACGTCGGCGATGCGGGTGGCGTCGCCGGCGTCCAGCACCCCGTCCGCGCCCGTGAACACACAGCTGAGGACGGGACCGTCCGCGGTGTCCTCGGTGATCGCATTGACGTCGAGTACATGGTCGAGGGGGGTTCCCGGGTCGACGGTGCCGCCGAGCGCATCCGCCTCGGGGGCGCCGGACCAGGCGCCGTCGGTGTTCTCCCCCAGTGTCATTCGACCGAGGTAGTTGAACATCACGGACGGCGGCCGATAGCCGTCGAACCGGGGGGCGTAGTCCGCGTTGAGCCGGGACAGCAACCCGAATCCGATGCCGTTGTCCGGCACGGCCCGCAGGGATTCCTTCACCCGGCGGAGGGCGAGTCCCGCGGCATGCCCGCCCGCGAGGACGTCGCTCAGGTCGAGGGACTGCAGGTCGAGCACCACCGGGTACAGCGAGGTGAACCAGCCGACGGTGCGGGAGATGTCCGCACCCGGCACGACCTGTTCCTCGCGGCCGTGCCCCTCGAGATCCACCCGCACGAGTGTTCCTCCGCGCACGGACGCCACCGCCACGGCCAGTGCGGTGAGCAGAACGTCGTTGACCCCGGCGCGGAACGCGGCCGGGACGGTGGTGAGCACCTGCGCGGTCACGTCCGCGGGGACGTGCACCTCGACCGACCGGGCGGACGCGACGGTGTCGCGGTCACGGTCGAGCGGCCGGTGCCCGAGCGCGGGTTCGCCGGCGTCCACCGCGGCCTCCCATACCGGCCAGCCGGCCGTGACCCGGTCCGATGCCGCCGCTTCGACGAGTCCCGTTGCCCATCCGCGGAACGACGTCCCGGCGGGTTCGAGCGCCACCGGACGGCCCGCCCCGATCTGCTCGACCGCCGACGCGAGGTCCGGCACCAGAATCCGCCACGACACCCCGTCGACCACCAGGTGATGGACGGCGGCGAAGACCCGGCCCGGCGTGCCGGGTCCGAAGTCGAAGAACACCACCTGCAGCATCACACCGGCCGCCGGGTCCAGGGCCGCGTAGGCCCGCTCCCGCTCGGCCTCGAACACCGCCTGCCACGCATCGGGGTCGGCATCCGGCACCATGACGCGGCGTACCGGATTCAGCCCCTCATCGACCGAATCCGGTACCGTCCACCGCGGTTTCCCGTCCGATACGGCGAACCGCGACCGCAGCAGCGGGTGCGTCGCGAGAAGCGCCCGCACGGCACCGGCCAGGACGGGCTCGGTCAGCCCGACTGGCGCGAGCAGCATGCGGGCCTGCGCGAAGCGGTCCAGATCGCCGCCCTGATGCAGGGCCTCCCACACGATCGGTGTCACCGGCACGTCGCCCTCGGCGGGTACCTCGACCGTGTCCGGGTTCTCGGCGCCCGACTCGGCGTCCACCGCCGCGGCGAGCCGCTCGGCCGTCCGCAGCTCGAAGACCTGCCGCGCCGTCACCCGGATGTCGTCGCGGCGCGCCCGCGACACGAGTTGGATGGACACGATGGAATCGCCACCGAGAGCGAAGAAGTCGTCCTCGACCCCCACCCGATCGAGTCCGAGCACCTCCGCGAACACCGCGCACAGGGCGGCCTCGGTGTCGGTACGGGGTTCTCCCGAACCGGCCAGCGCACCGAAGTCCGGCTCCGGCAGAGCCTTCCGGTCCACCTTGCCGTTCGCGGTCACGGGAAGCGAATCCAGGACGATCACGACGGCGGGAATCATGTAGTCCGGGAGCCGTTCACCGGCCGCGGACCGCACATCCGACGGCGACGGCGTCCCGTCGACGGTGACGTAGCCGACGAGGCGGCGCATCTCCCGATCGTCGGTGTGCGCGACCACCACGGCGTCCCGCACCCCGGCGACGGCCGCGAGTGCCGACTCCACCTCACCGAGTTCCACCCGGAAACCACGGATCTTCACCTGATCGTCGCCGCGGCCCACGTACTCGAGCACCCCGCATCCGGTCCACCGCACCACGTCGCCCGTGCGGTACATGCGCTGTCCCGGGGCGCTGAACGGGTCGGGAACGAACCGTCCCGACGTCAGGTCGGGCCTGCCGAGATACCCGCGGGCCACGCCGGCCCCCGCCACGTACAGCTCACCGGCGACTCCGGGAGGGACGGGGCGCAGCCACCCGTCGAGCACGTATGCCGACGTCCCCGGCGTCGGGCCGCCGATGGCCACGGTCGCACCGGAGATCCGGGCGAACGCCGCGTCGACGGTGCATTCGGTGGGCCCGTAGAAGTTGTAGGCCTCGACACCGCCGGTGCCCGCCAGCCTCTCCCACAGCGGAGGGGTGACCGCCTCGCCGCCGACCGTGACCTTCGCGGGCCGGTGGGTAGCCGACGGATCGAGGAGTCCTTCGTCGAGAAGCTGATTCATCAGAACGGGCACGCTGTCGACGTAGTCGATGCGGTGCGTCCGCACGTAATCGACGACGAACGCGGTGTCCGATCGCCGCTCCTCCGGGAGGATGTGGAGGGCGTGTCCCTCGAACAGCCACGTCAGCGCAGCCACGGACGAGTCGAACGCGAACGGGTAGGTCAGCAGCACCCGCCACGGGTCGTCGGACGGGGTGCGGTCGCTGGCCGGCTGCATCGTCGTCGCACGCTGCGCGCCGTGCAGATCGAGCAGATTCGCATGGCTGACGGTGACGCCCTTGGGCAGTCCCGTCGAACCCGACGTGTAGATGACGTAGGCCGCGTTGTCGGTGTGCAGCCGGGTGCGACGTTCGGCGTCGGTCACGGGGCCGGCAGGCAGCGCGGCGAGTTCCGCGGCGATCTCCGGGGCGTCGAGTTTCACGACGCGAACGCCGTCCAGAACCGCAGCGAGCCGTTGCGACACGGCCTCCGTGGTCACCACGACGGTCGGGGCCGAGTCGGACACCATGTGTGCGAGCCGGTCCACCGGGTACGACGGGTCGAGCGGCACGTACGCGCCGCCGGCGGTGAGGGCCGCGGCGATCGCGACGACCGTCTCGGCGGACCGTGGCAGCGCCAGGCCCACTCTCGACTCGGGTCCGACACCCGCGGCGATCAGCAGACGCGCGAGGCGCGCGGATTCCGACGCCAGATCGGCGAAGGACAGGGAGGTGTCGCCGTGCACGACGGCCGTGTCGTGCGGGGTGCGCGACATCTGCTCGGACAGCAGGTCGGCGACGGTCGGGAAACCGGATTCGACAGCGGGTTTCGCCACCGCCCATTCGCCGAGGACGAGGTCACGCTCGGTGATCGTCAGCGCCGCGATGGATGCGGCGCGTGCACTGCCACCGGCGGCGAGGGCCTCCAGAATGTGCAGCAGCCGTGCGCCGATCCGTTCGGCGTCGGCGTCGCTGAACAGCGTCGGCCGGTAGTCCACGATCAGTTTCAGCGTCTCGGCGACACCCGCGGTGAGGACCAGCGGATAGTTGGTGCCGTCGTGGCCGTCGACACCGGCGATGGTCACGCCGCCGTCACGCTGGGCCCGCTCGAGGGCGTCCCGGTCGACGGGGTAGCTCTCGAAGATGGTCAGCGTGTCGAACAGCTCACCGAGTCCGGTGTCGCGCTGGATGTCCGAGAGTCCGACGTACTGGTGGTCGAGGGTGCGGGCCTGTCCCTGCTGCACTCGTTGCAGCAGGTCGCGCACCGTTTCGGCGGCGTCGAGGCGCACCCGCACGGGCACGGTGTTGATGAACAGCCCGACCATCGATTCGACTCCCGCCAACTCGGGCGGACGTCCGGAGACGGTGGCACCGAACACCACGTCGTCGCGGCCGAGCAGCCCGGACAGCAGCAGTGCCCAGCCCGTCTGCAGAACGGTGTTCAGGGTGACCCCGCTCGTGCGGGCGAGTTCGGCGAGCGAGTCGCCGAGCTCGGCCGGGACGTCGAGTTCGACGGCCCGCGAGTCGGTGGTGACGCGCGTCGAGCCCGGCGGGGTCAGCAGGCACGGTTCGACCAGGCCCGACAGGGTTTCCTGCCACAGTGCCCGGGCGCGGTCGTGGTCCTGTCGCCCGAGCCAGGCGAGGTAGTCGCTGTACTTCCGCACAGCGGGAAGGCCGTTGGTGGTGCCGCCCGCCGCGTAGATCTCGAGCAGTTCCCGGACCAGGATCGGGGTGGACCAGCCGTCGACCACGATGTGGTGCGCCGTGAAGACGAGCCGGACGGTGCCGGGGGCGAGTCGGACGAACAGCCAGCGGACCAGCGGCGGCTGGGCGAGATCGAACCAGGTGCGCAGGTCGTCGTCCAGCAGCTCGGCGATCCGCCGTTCCTGCTCGGCCGAGTCGTATCCCGTGAGGTCGACAGTCCGCCATGGCACCTCCACCGCCCGGACCACGAGCCCCGCGTGGCGCCCGTCCTTGCGGGGCCGGAAGCACGTGCGCATCACCGCGTGACGATCGAGGAGTGCCTGCGCGGAGACCCGCATCCGGTCGTCGTCCACCGGTCCGTCCAGCCGGATCACCGATTGCACGGTGTACACATCGGGTTCCGCACTCCCCATTCCGTCCCCGTCGTCGGGTGCGGCGACCGTGCTGAGAAACAGCAGGCCCTGCTGGAGCGGCGAGAGCGGAACGATGTCTTCGAGCGCAGAAGTGCGGGTCATCTCAGTTTTCCGGTTCGGGTGGACCGCCGCGAGCGGACGGGTGGGGAGGATCGGAGACGGTTCGGCCCCCGGGCCGATGGACCCGGGGGCCGAACCCGACTGTGTTACTGCTTGTTGGCGGGCAGCTTCGACAGGCCCTCGTCGATGGAATCGAGTGCGAGGAGCGCGGTCTGGTAGGTGGCGGCCAGAGCGTGCTGGACCGGCACGAGGTTGCCTGCCTGCACGGCCGGCAGCGACTTCCACAGCGGGGAGTCCATCAGGGCCTGCAACTCGGGCGAGCCCTTGCCATCGGGGCCGACGCCGTAGACGATGACGTTCACGTTGCCGAGGCTGGCCGCGATCTGCTCGGTCGACACGAACTCACCGTGGACATCCGCCGGATCGGCAGGCTGACCGGGGAATTGGAAACCGAGATCGTCGAACAGATTGGTGGTGAAAGACGACGCGAACTCACGGTAGAACTCGCCCGGATCGCCGGCACACGAGTCGCAGACACCACCGAAGGTCAGGGTGCCCAGCGAATCCTTGTACTTGGCGGCGATCTGCGCGGCCCGGTCGTCGTACTGCTGCTTGAACTCGCCGTAGTTGTCGGAGACTGCGGCGGCGTCGGCGAACTGCTCACCGAGCGTGCGCCACTCCCCCGGAGCCTTCGGCCCGAGGAAGACGACCGGAGCCAGCGACTGCAGCTTGCCCATGTCGACCATCGACTGTGCACGGGCGGGGACGCCCATGATGATCAGATCGGGGTCCGCGGCGGAGACACCCTCGTAGTCGAGGGTCGAAATGTCCGCGTCCTGGGCAACCTTGGGCAACGCGTCGTAGGCCGCCTTCGTCTCGGCGTCCATGTTGTCGATCTCGCGCGTCCACTCACACACCGCGGACAGGTTCGCCTTCGCCTGGATCAAGGGAAGTACCGCGTACCCGCAGGCGACGATGCTCTGCGGCTCGGACGGGATCTCGATTGCGCCGTTCTGCGCCTCGAACGTCCGCGTCTGCGAGCTTGCCGCGGACGTAGCACCGGAGTCGCTGCCGGCGCTGTCGTCCGAGCTGCTACAGCCCACGACTCCGACGGCCAAGATTGCCGTCGCACCGAAAACCACCGCCTGGCGCAACCGCGACAGTTCCTTTAACTGCATGACCCACTCCGCATCTCGAATTGCCGGACAGTTGCCCGGGCTCGGTTGGTTAGGCTATCCGAACCAGCCATCCTCGCCAATACCTACGATTTACCAACTCTTGGTCACTGGAATTCGAGCTCGAATTCGTCGATCTCCGACTGGTCCAGTTCGCCCAGAGTGAGATCCGACGGCGTGTACCCGCCCGCGGTCTCCAGACCTGCGTGCCCGGCGAGTGCCGTCAGCGCCGCGACCCAGCCGTGGGCCAGCTCGGTGACGACCGCCTCCGACAGCACGGACGGGCTGTACCCCCAGGTGGCACGCAGCACCGGGCCTTCCTCCGACTCCTCCGTCAGCGCACCGATCTCCAGGGCATGGCTGACGGGCATGGCCACGTCGGTGGCCCCACCGAGCGCGGCCCCTTCCGGTGCCGTCGACCAGTCCCCGCCGTCGGTCTCACCGAGCGTGAATCGACCCAGGTAGTTGAACCCGATCTCGGGCGCCACCGAACCTCCGGCCACCACCGGCCCGTCGGCGCGCAGATACTTCAGCATGCCGAATCCGATTCCACTGTCCGGTATCTCGCGCAGCTGTTCCTTGATCCGTTTGAGGGCGTCACCGGCCGCGGCGCCGCCGGCGTACGCATCGTCGAGGTCGATCCCCTGCGCGTCCAGGAGCACCGGGTACAGGGTGGTGAACCAGCCGACGGTGCGGGCGAGATCCGCACCGGGGACGGCCTGCTCCTCGCGTCCGTGGCCCTCGAGATCGACCGGGACGGCACCGCCGCCGTGCCGGGCGGCGGTCAACGCGAGCGCCGTGAGCAACACGTCGTCGACCTTCGCGTGGAAGCGTTCCGGCACCGTCGTCAGGAGCGCCTCGGTCACCGAGGAGGGCACCTCCACCCGGATCCGATCAGTCGCGTCGATGGTGTCGCGCCGCGGATCGAGTGGGCCGGACGCGAGCCGGACCCGGTGGGCGCCGCCGGCGGTCGCACGCTGCCACAACGGCAGTTCCCCGGCGCGGTCCGCGGCCTGCTCGGCGAGCCCTGTCGACCACAGCCGGAACGGCGTGCCCGCCCGGGCAATCGGTTCACCCGCGCAGGCCGCCGCGAGGTCCGGCACCAGGATGCGCCACGACACCCCGTCCACCACCAGGTGGTGCACCACCATCAGGACCCGGCCGTCGGCGCCGCTGCCCGCGTCGAAGAACACCACGCGCACCATGGCCCCGGATTCGGGATCGACAGCAGCGTATGCACTTTCGGTGACATGCGCGACGACACGCTCCCGCTCGGCGGATCCGAGGCCCCCGATGTCCACGTGCGAGACTACGTCGGCTGCCCGGACGGCACCGACCGGGGGCACGTCGAATTCCGTGCCGTCGAATCGGGCCCGCAACATGTCGTGGACGTCGAGCACGCGCTGCACCGCGCGTTCCAGGGCCTCCGCTGTCAGGCCCACCGGCGCGGTCAGCAGCCGGGACTGCGCGAACCGGGTGTACCGTCCGCCCCGCTCGAGCAGGTCGTGCACGATCGGGGTGGCCGGAATCCGTCCCGCCGCAGACGCTTCCAGCTCGGCCTCGTCCACCTCGCCGGCGTCGATCTCCAGCACCCGCACGAGGCCGGCGACGGTCTTGTGCTCGAACACGTCCCGCGCGGTGAACCGCAATCCGGCAGCCCGTGCCTTCGACACCAGCTGGATGGAGACGATGCTGTCTCCGCCGAGCACGAAGAAGTCGTCGTCGGGGCCGACCGTGTCGAGCCGCAGGATCTCCGCGACGACCGCGCACAGCCGGCGCTCGAGATCCGTGGCGGCTTCCCGCGACGTGCCGAGCGCCGAGAAGTCCGGCGCCGGGAGCGCCTTCCGGTCCACCTTGCCGTTCGGGGTCACCGGCAGTGCGTCCAGCAGGACGGTCGCGGCGGGCACCATGTAGTCGGGCAGCGCGGCCGCGACATGCGCGCGCAGCGCCTCCGCGTCGAGGCCGGTCCCCACCGCATACGCCACGAGGCGTTTCCGTCCGGGATCGTCCTCACGGGCCACGACCACCGCGGCATCCACCCCCGCACACCGGGCGAGGACCTGCTCGATCTCACCGAGTTCGACGCGGAATCCGCGAATCTTCACCTGGTCGTCGGCGCGGCCCACGTACTCGAGGGTTCGGTCCGCCGACCACCGCACCAGATCGCCCGTCCGGTACAGGCGTTCACCCGGCACACCGTACGGGTCGGCCACGTAGCGCGACGCGCTCAGCCCGGGACGCCGGAGATAGCCGCGGGTCACGCCCGGACCCCCGACGTACAGTTCGCCCGCCACTCCGGGCGGCACCGCACGCAGTCGCCGATCCAGGACATATGCGCGCCCACCGGCGACGGGTGTGCCGATGGTCGGCCGGGCGCCCGGCAGGATGTCCGCGACCGCGGCGTCGACGGTGGCCTCGGTGGGGCCGTACATGTTTCGCGAGCGGATCCCGTCCACCGCTGTGTCGCCGAGCGCCGTCCACAGATCCGCGGGGACGGCTTCGCCGCCGACGGCGAGAACGCTGGGACGGTGATGGGCCGCGTCGATCAGCCCGTCCGCGAGGAGTTCGCTCATGAGAAGCGGCACACAGTCCACCGCGTCGATACGGTGACGCCGAACGTAGTCGACGATGCCCGCCGAGTCCGCGAGCAGTTCCGACTCCAACAGGTGGAGAGTGTGACCACCGAGCATCGACAGCAGCGGATCGACCGACGAGTCGAAGGCCAGCGAATAGGTGAGCAGCACGCGCAGTCGCTCGACCGACGCGTCCCCGACGGTGCGTTCGCGCTGCGTGGCGAGCAGCGCCGCGACACCGCGGTGCGGGACGACGACGCCCTTCGGCTGCCCGGTCGAACCCGACGTGTAGATCAGGTATGCGGCGTTGTCCGGCGTGGTGTCACCACCGCGTTCGTGCGGCGCGATCGGTGCGTCGGTTACCTCGGCCGCCGCCGACCACGCATCGAACGTCGACTGGTCTAGCACGAGTGCGGGTTTCGCGTCGCCTCGCATGTACGCGAGCCGCTCGGCCGGGTAGTCGGGATCGAGTGGCAGATAGGCGCCGCCCGCCTTCCAGACGGCAAGGATCGAGACGATCACCGGGATCCCGCGGGGAAGCATCAACGCGACCACGGACTCCGGTCCGACGCCGCGGCCGACCAGGTGTCGTGCGATCCGGTTGGCGTGCGCATCCAGCTCCGCAAACGTCAGTTCGCGGTCCCCGCCGACGAGGGCGGGAGCGTCCGGCGTGCGTTCCACCTGGCGGGCGAACAGCACGTCGAGGGTGACGGCGTCGTCCTCGATGTCCGCTGCCGCGGCCGGGCTCCCCCGGCGAAGCCACGACCGCTCCTGCTCGGACAGCAGTTCCACCGCGGATACCCGGACACCCGGATCCGCGGCGAGCGCCTCGAACACGCGGACGGTGCGCGCAGCGAGAGCGTCGGCGGTGGCGGCGTCGAACAGGTCGCGGGCGTAATCGACACGCACGCGCATCGATCCGTCCGGCTCGTCGATCACGTCGAAGGTCAGGTCGAACATCGCCGTGTCGTTCGAGACGAACGACACCTCCGGCGAGAACTCCTCGAACAGGCTGACCGGCGGCGGCGCCTGGTGCTGCACGAGCACCTGGAACAGCGGGTGCCGGGCGGCGCTGCGCTCCGGGTTGAGGGCCTCCACCAGACGGTCGAACGACACGTCCTGATGCGCGTAGGCCGCCAGGTCCGTCGCCCGGACGCGTCCGAGCAACTCGGCGAGCGTCGGGTCGCCCGACAGGTCGGTGCGCAGCACCACCATGTTGACGAAGAACCCGACCAGTTCGTCGAGTTCCGTGCTCGGCCTGCCTGCGGTCGGTGTCCCGATCGGGATGTCCTCGCCCGCACCGCTGCCCGACAGCGCCACCGCGACGGCGGTGTGCACGAGCATGAACATCGTCGCACCCGCATCACGGGCACGGCCTCGCAGCGCGGTGACGGTCTCCAGCGCGAGGGTGCGCTCCACGTGTGCGCCCGCGAACGTCGCGACCGCGGCGCGGCGACGGTCGACGGGCAGTGTCAGCTCCTCGGGCAGACCCGCCAGCCGCTCGGTCCAGTACCCGATCTGCCGGGCGCACAGACTGTCCGGGTCCGACGGGTCGCCGAGCAGGTTTCGCTGCCACACCGCGAAGTCGGCGTACTGGACCGGCAGCGGTTCCGGCCGGGCCGTCCGCCGTCCGGTGCGCGCCTCGTAGGCCGCACCCAGGTCGCGCAACAGGATCGAGGTGGACAGTTCGTCACTCGCGATGTGGTGCACGAGCAGCAGCAGCACCGATTCCTCCGCCGACACGCGGAACAGCCGCAGCCGAATCGGGATCTCCGTCTCGAGGTCGAAGCCGTGACGGGCGGCGGCCACGAGCCGTTCGTCGAGTTCGGCCGCAGTCACGTTCTCCACGACCAGCGGCGCGGGGATGTCGGCCAGCACGCGCTGGTGGCCCACTCCGTCGATGTCCGTCAGGACGGTGCGCAGCGTCTCGTGCCGGGCGAGGACGTCGGCGAGTGCACCGCGCAGGTCGGTCTCGTCGACGGCGCCGTGCAACCGCATCGTCACCGGGACGTTGTAGGTGGGACTGGGTCCTTCCAGCAGGAACTGGAACCACAGCCGCTGCTGCCCGAAGGACAGGGGCATCGTCTCGGTGCGTGCCACGGGCAGCAGCGGGGCGCGCCCCGGGCCGTCCACGCCCCGGGCACACTGCGCGGCCATCGCCACGACGGTCGGGTTGTCGAACACGGTGCGGATACTCAGTTCCACACCGAGCCGGTCCCGGGCCCGCGCGATCACCTTCGCCGCGGACAGCGAGTGCCCACCGAGCAGGAAGAAGTCGTCGTCGATGCCGATCGACGGGATGCCCAGCACCTCCGCGACGATGTCGCACAGTCCGGCCTCGAGCTCGGTGGACGGCGGCCGGGACGTGACCAGCGATCCGAAGTCGGGGTCCGGCAGGGCTTTCCGGTCCAGTTTGCCGTTGGACGTGAGCGGCAGCGCATCGAGGACGGTGAACGCGGCGGGCACCATGTAGGCGGGCAGCCACTGGCCGACCTGCGCCCGCGCCGCCGCGACGTCGAATGCCGCGGCCTCCGAGTCCTCGTCGACCAGCAGGTACGCGACGAGTTGTGACACTCCGCTGCTGTCGGTGCGGGCCACCGCGACAGCGCGCGTCACCCCCGGCAGCCGGGTCAGCGCGGACTCGACCTCGCCGAGTTCCACCCGGAATCCGCGGATCTTCACCTGGTTGTCGCCGCGCCCGCGGTACACGATCTGCGCGGAGTCCCCCTCCGCATCGGGCACCCACCGGACGACGTCGCCGGTTCGGTACATGCGGGACTCCCCGCCCGGGAACGGATTTGCCACGAACCGTCCCGCCGTGAGTCCGGGAGCACCGAGGTAGCCGCGCACGACGCCCGGTCCGGTGACGTAGAGTTCGCCGTCCACACCCGGCGGTACCGGGGCGAGGCTGTGGTCCAGCACGTAGGCGCGGAGATTGGCGACGGGCCGCCCGATCACGGGTGTCGCGCTGTCGGCGACGGCGGCGACGAGAACGTCGACGGTGCCCTCGGTGGGGCCGTAGAAATTGAACGCCTCGCCGTGCCTGGTGCGCAGCTGCTCCCACAGCCGGTCGGTGACGGCGTCGCCGCCGAATCCCACGGTCGGCACGGTCCCTGCGGGGAACAGGTCTGCGTCGATCACCTGCTCGAGCTGCGACGGTGACAGTTCCACGAAGTCCCAGCCCTCGGCGAGCGCCAGGACCGCGAGCTGATCCGGATCACGTTGCGTCACTTCGTCGACGATGCGCAGGGAGTGCCCGCCCAGCATCCACAGATGCGGACCCCAGGAGGCGTCGAACGAGAACGACCACACGTGACCGACGCGCAGCCGGTTCTTTCCCGCCGCCGCGCAGGCCCGGGAGAAGACGTGGTGGCGGTGACTGTGGAACAGGTTCACCGCGCCGCGGTGCGGCACCTCCACCCCCTTCGGCCGCCCGGTCGAACCCGACGTGTGGATGATGTACGCGGTGTCGAGGTCGTGCACCCGGCGTCCACGTTCGACGTCGGACACCCGGTCGCCCGGAAGCGCGGTCAGCGTGGCGATCAGGGCGGCGTCGTCCAGCGCCACCGGCTCGGACAGGCTTGCCGCCGCGGCGATCTCGGCGATGCGCGCGGTGGCGTCGCCGCCGGTGAGGATGCACCCCGGCTCCGTCTCCCCGAGGACGTGACCGAGGCGCTCGGCCGGATGGTCGGGGTCGAGGGGGATGCACGTCGCGCCCGCTTCGAGTGCCGCGAACAGGGCCACGATCGTGTCGACCGACCGCGGCAGCGCGACGGCCACCCGGCGATGCCGGCCCAGCCCGTGCGACAGCAGGTGCCGGGCCAGCCGGCCGACCCGCGCTTCCAGTTCGCCGTACGTGAGCGTGGTGCTCGCGTCGATGACGGCGGGTGCGTCCGGGTCACGGTCGACGACGGCGTGGAACAGGTCGACGAGCGTCAGGCCCGGCGGTACCGGCAGGTCGGAGGCATTCCAGTCGTGCAGCACCCGCTGCAGTTCCGCCTCGGAGAGGATCGGGAGGCGGGCCAGCGGGATCGCGGGTCCGGCACCGTCCGGAAGGTCGGCCACGGCCGCGAAGAGCCGTTGCAGGCGTTCGGCGTGCGTGTCGAGGTCGGCCTCGGTGAACGTGTCGGCATCGGCGTCGACCCAGACCTCGAGACCACCGACGGCATCGAGTGGCCGCACCGTCACCATGAAGTCCTGCAACGGCCCGCGCGCCACCGAGTGCACCCCACCGCGAATGTCGCCGAACAGCAGCCGATCTCCGAACGGTTTGACGTTGATCGACGGCCCGATCACACCGCGGGAACCCGCGGGAAGCCGCAGGTCACGCTGAATGTCCTCGCCGCGGTACCGGTAGTGGGACCGGCAGTCGGCCACTGCCGAGCGGACGTCCCCGATCAGATCGCCGAGGGTGTGCGCGGCCGTCGGCTGCAACCGCAGCGGAACGACATTCACCGCGGACATGGGCACGCCCATCGACGCGCTGCCGAGACGGTTCATCACCGGGAAGCCGATGGTGAGGTCGGAACGGCCGGTGGCGGCCCGCAGGTACGCGCCGACGGTCGCGGTGACCACGTCACCCCAGCTGGCCGACAGTGCTTTGCCGACCGCGCTGAGTCCGCGCTGCTGGTCGGCGGTGAGCGTCCATCGCGCGGCGCGGGACCGGCGGGCGATCCCCCCGGACACGTCGTCCGGGTCGGCGCTCTCCCCGCCGAGGAGGACGGCCTCGTCGACGTCGGCCAGGTAGCCGGACCAGAATTCGCGGTCGGTGAGGAACTCGGGGGTGTCGCGGTAGTCGAGTTCCTCCTGCACGACCGGCCCGACCGGGGTGAACTTCGACGCCGGCACGTCGGCGCCGCGAATGTCGGCGGTGTAGCGCTCGGCGATCCGCCGGGTGAAGAGGCCGAATCCGTACGCGTCGATCACCAGGTGGTGGACGCAGAGGTAGACGATCACCCAGTCGTCGGCGAGAACGAGCAGGGCGGCACGCACACACGGGTCGGCGAGCGGGTCGATGACTCCGGCGACGTCGTCGGCCATCCACTGCTGCGCGGCGGCCCACGGATCCTCGGAGTGGCTCAGATCGACGCGCCCGGGCTCGGCGAGCGGGCGGGCTCCCGGATACTGGAGCACCGTTCCGTCGGATTCCACTCCGAACCCGGCGGTGAGAACCTCCGCGTCGTCTGCGGCGCCGCGAACGGCACGGGCAGCAGCGGCCAGGTCGACGGATCCCCGCAGTTCGATGCACTCCGCCGTGTTGAACACGGGGTTGTCCGGGGTCAACTGCTGGGCGAACCATACGCCCGACTGGGCACGTGTCAAGGGCACTGCTGCGGTCGACATGAATTGACATCCTCTTCTTGGTGACGAATTCAACTGTCCGAATGGACATCACGGCCTGCGAAGCGAGCGCCGGGCGAGAGGGAACAATACCAAAGGTTAGCCTTACCGTATAAGGTCTGGGTCGCGGTGCCCCCACCGTGACGAGTGTCCGAGTTGTCCGTAATCGAGAGGTGATCACACATGGAATCGACGGCCGTTGCCGAGTCCGCAGAGACTTCGGCGGACCTCCCGCCGGGCGCGCCGTTCGCTCTCTCCCGCCCGCACGGCACCGTGATCGCCGACGGCATCCGCACCGGTTACGACTCCGCCCGCGACGCCGCCGCGGCCCTGCGGAGCGGCACCGCGACGTCGGTGGTCGGCGCGCTCGCCTTCGACCCGTCACATCCCGCCGCGCTGATCGCACCACAGACGCTGCGTCATCACCCGGGAAGCTGGACCCCTCGTCTGCAGACCCTTCCGCACGTGCGCGCCGGTGAGGCGATTCCCCCGGAGAACGAGCACATTTCCCGGGTCGCCGCCGCCATTCACGTGCTGCGGGAACCCGAGGCCGCACTACACAAGGTGGTGCTCGCCCGATCGGTCGTCCTGCACGCCGACGAACCGCTGCATCCGCACGCTCTACTCGCGCAGCTGGTGGCGAACGACCTCGGCGGCAACGGCTTCAGCGTCGATCTGAGCGCCGCAGGCACCGGCTGGTCGGGACGGCACCTCGTCGGCTCGAGTCCCGAGGTGCTCATCCGCCGCCGCGGCGACACCGTGACCTGCCATCCTCTCGCCGGATCCGCTCCCCGGCACACCGATCCCGAGATCGACCGGCTGACTTCGGAAAACCTCGCGTCGTCGGAGAAGAACCTGCGCGAACACGCCCTCGTCGTCGAGGCACTGCGCGCGAGCCTCGAGCCGTTCTGCACCGAACTCGACATCCCCGACCGGCCCACCCTCACCAGCACACCGCAACTGTGGCATCTCGGCACGCCCGTGTCGGGACGGCTGCGGGACCGCTCGGTGACTGCACTGGACCTCGCCGTCGCCGTGCACCCGACCCCGGCCGTGTGCGGCACACCCACCGACGCCGCGCGTGCGCTGATCGGCGAACTCGAGGGCGACCGCGGCTTCTACGCCGGCGCCGTGGGCTGGGCCGACGCCGACGGTGACGGCGAATGGATGGTCACCATCCGATGCGCGCAGATCGACGCCGACCGCACCACCGTCACGGCGTACGCTGGCGGCGGCATCGTCGCCGCATCCGAACCGGACGACGAACTCGCCGAGACCACAACCAAACTGGGCACCGTCCTCGCCGCGCTGGGGCTCACCCGATGAGCGGCACGACACTGGTCGTCGGGGCGGCCCAGGGCATCGGGCGGGCCACGGCCGTCACGCTGTCGCGGTCCGGTCACCGCCTGGTACTGCTCGATCGTGACGCCGACGGCCTCGCCGCCACCGCGGCACTGCTCGGCACCGCGCCGCTCAGCACCGCCGTCACCGACATCCGCGACACCGACGCCGTCACCGACACCGTCCGACGGATCGAGGACGAGCACGGCCCCATCACCGCACTCGCGCACGTGGCGGGTGTGCTCGAGACCGGTTCGGTGCTCGACGCCGACCCCGAGAGCTGGCAGCGCGTGTTCGACGTCAACGTCACCGGGCTCGTCAACGTGCTACGGGCGGTCGGCACCGGAATGCGCGAGCGTGCAGCCGGTTCCATCGTCGTGGTCGGTTCCAACGCCGCGGGAGTCCCCCGCACCGGCATGGGCGCGTACGGCGCGTCCAAGGCCGCCGTCTCGATGATCGTCCGGGTACTCGGCCTCGAACTGGCCGAATACGGTATCCGCGCCAACATCGTCGCCCCCGGCTCGACGGACACCGCCATGCAGCGTTCGCTGTGGTCGGACCCCGCCGACGACACCGGAGCGCGCGGAGCGATCGACGGCGACCTGGGCTCGTACAAGGTCGGAATCCCGCTGGGCCGCATCGCCGACGCCGCCGACATCGCGGACTCCGTCGAGTTCCTCCTGTCGGAGCGGGCGCGTCACATCACCATGCAGGCCCTCTACGTCGACGGCGGCGCTACCCTCCGAGCCTGACGACCCGAACAGCCATGCCCGTGAAAGGACTTTCGATGACCACGAGCGTTCGCGCTCCCCTGGAGACCACCACCGGCTACCCCGCCGCCCTCGCCGCACGCTACCGCGACGCCGGGTACTGGACGGACGAGACGTTCCAGCAGTTCCTGGGCGCCCGCGCCGAGCAATTCGGGGACGCGATCGCCGTGACCGGACCGGACGCGTCCGGGGCCGACCGCGCCCTCACCTACCGGGAACTGTCCGACCGCGCCGACCGGCTCGCCGCCGGGCTGCAGTCGTCGGGGGTGCAGCCCGGCGACCGGGTCGTGGTGCAGTTGCCGAACATCGTCGAGTACGTCGAGGTGATCTTCGCGGTCTTCCGGCTCGGCGCACTGCCGGTGTTCGCGCTGCCCGCGCACCGCACCCAGGAGATCTCCTACTTCTGCAGCTTCACCGACGCCGCGGCCTACGTCGTCACCGATACGCACGCCGGATTCGACTACCGCACCCTCGCCCGCGACGTGGTGTCCTCGGCCGAGAATCCGCCCCGGATCATCGTGGCAGGAGACGCGGAGGAGTTCACGTCACTCGACGAACTCCGGGCGGCGGAACCGATCTCGGACGGGCCGGCGGTGGGTCCGGAATCGGTGGCGTTCCTGCAGCTCTCGGGCGGAACCACCGGGGTGTCGAAGCTGATCCCGCGCACGCACACCGACTACCTGTACTCGGTGCGCGAATCGGACCGCATCTGCGGCATCGACGAGAGCACCCGCATGCTCGTCGTTCTGCCTGCGGCGCACAATTTTCCGATGAGCTCACCGGGCATCCTCGGCGTGCTGCACGCCGGTGGTCGGGTGGTGCTCGCGCCGGATCCGAGTCCCGACACCGCGTTCGCGCTCATCGAGAAGGAGGGCGTCACGATTGCGTCGCTGGTGCCGCCGCTCGCGTTGGCATGGCTGGCCGCCAGTGGTCGCACGGAACGCGACCTCTCGAGCCTCGAGGTGCTGCAGGTGGGCGGTGCCAAGTTCAGCGCCGAGGCCGCGAAGCGGGTGCGTCCCGAACTCGGGTGCACGCTGCAGCAGGTCTTCGGGATGGCGGAGGGACTGGTCAACTACACCCGGCTCGACGACCCGGAAGACACGATCGTCACCACCCAGGGCAGGCCGATCAGTCCCGACGACGAGGTCCGGGTCGTCGACGACCGGGGCGAGCCCGTCCCGAACGGCACGGCCGGTCATCTACTCACCCGCGGCCCGTACACCATCCGCGGGTATTACCGGGCCCCCGAACACAATTCGACGGCGTTCACCGAGGACGGCTACTACCGAACCGGCGACATCGTCCGGCTCACGGACGACGGCTACCTCGTCGTCGAGGGCCGCGCGAAGGATCAGATCAACCGCGGCGGCGAGAAGGTGGCTGCGGAAGAGGTCGAGAACCATCTGCTCGCACACCCCGCCGTCGCCGACGTCGCGGTGGTGTCGATGCCCGACCCGTATCTCGGCGAGCGGAGTTGCGCGTTCGTCGTGGTCCAGGGTGAGCAGCCGAAGGCCGTCGAACTCAAGAAGTTCGTCCGCGGCCGCGGACTCGCCGACTACAAGGTGCCGGACAAGGTGGTGTTCGTCGACGAGTTCCCGGTCACCGGTGTCGGCAAGATCAGCAAGTCCGACCTGCGCCGGGCACTGGAGAAGACCTTTGTGACTTCGTAACTCGACCCGGCTATCGGGACAGTCTCCCCAGCAGCGCGGACGCGACGGCGATCCCGAGCACCGCGGCCGCCACGAGCACCCCGAAGTCCAGCCAGTAGTTCGTGGGCTGGCCGATCAGCAGCCCCCTGAGTGCGGACACTTCGTAACTCAGGGGGTTGACCCGGCTGATCGCCTGGACCCACCCCGGCATGAGTTCCACCGGGTACAGCGCGTTCGACGCGAAGAACAGCGGCATCGTGATCGCCTGGCCGATCCCCATCAGCCGGTCGCGTTTGAGCACTACCCCGGCGATGGCCACCGACAGGCACGAGAAGAACGCCGCTCCCAGCACCACGACCACGACGACACCGAGAAGACGCACCGGATTCCACGTCATTCCGACGCCGAGCAGCGCCGCCACGACCACGACGACCACGGCCTGGGCCACCGCGCGAACACCGGCCGCGAACGCCTTGCCCGTCACGAGAGCCGCACGCGGAGTGGGAGTCACGAGGAGTTTGGTCAGGACCCCGGCGTCGCGTTCCCAGATGATCTGGATGCCGTAGAAGATCGCGACGAAGAGCGCCGACTGGGCGATGATGCCCGGCGCCAGGTAGTCCAGGTAGGGGACGTCGCCGGTCGGGATCGCGCGGATGCGGCTGAACGTCTCCCCGAAGATGACCAGCCACAGAATCGGCTGGATCGCACGCGTCACCAACTCGGTGCGGTCGTGGCGGAGCTTCTGCAACTCCACCAGACAGAACGTGACGATCCGCGACAGCAACCGGAGCACACCCCGGGTCGGCGGTTCAGCCCAGACGGCGGGCAGTGCGGCGGGCGCTACGGACATCCCGGAGCCCTCCCTTCTCGTCGGCGGTGAGACTGTCACCGGTGAAGTGGCGGAAGACGTCGTCGAGCGTCGCGTCGGGCCCCAGTTCGGCGACGAGTCCCGATGGGGAACCGACCGCCCGCAGTTCGCCGCGGTGCATCAACGCGACCCGATCACACAGCGCCTCGGCCTCTTCCATGTAGTGGGTGGTGAGCAGGACCGTCATCCCGTACTGCTTCTGCATCTCGGTGACGCGGGTCCACACCGAATCCCGCGCGACCGGATCCAGCCCGACCGTCGGTTCGTCGAGCACCAGCAACGACGGCCGGTTGACCAACGCCTGCGCGAGTTCGAGGCGCCGGGCCATGCCGCCCGAGAAACTCGACGCCACCCGGTCGGCGACGTCGGCGAGATCCACCATCTCCAGCACCTCGTCCACCCGGCGCCGACGTTCGGACCGGGGCACGTCGTAGAGGCGGGCGAACCAGGACACGTTCTCCCGGGCGGTCAGGGCGCCTTCGATCGACAACTGTTGCGGCACATACCCGAGCAGCCGTCGAACAGCCATGGCCCGGGTGCGCACGTCGAACCCGAAGATGCTCACGTCACCGCCCTGCAGCGGAAGGAGCGTGTTGAGCAGCCGGATCGTGGTGGTCTTCCCCGCCCCGTTGGGGCCGAGAAGGCCGAAGCACTCCCCCGCCGCGATCACGAGGCTCAGGTCCTTCACCGCGGTGTGGTCCCCGAACGAGTAGGTCACGTGCGACAGTTCCAGTGCGTCGCCGGATGGTCGCTGTCGTGCGGCGGTCTGCGCCCTGCGAAACATCATCTGACGACCTCCTGATCGCTCGGCCCGGCCTGGTCCGGGTGGAGTGCTCCGGCGAGGCGGGTGATGGCGGGTATGGCGGATTCGATGGCCTTCCTGTCCTCGGCACTCAGTCCGTCGAATGCGACGGCGACCTCGATGTTGCGGCGGTCGCGCCAACGCTCGACCTGGGCCCGGGCGTCGTCGGTGAGCGCCAGGCGGGCGACGCGGCGATCGGACTCGTCCCGCACTCGTTCGACCAGCCCGGCGTCCGTGAGTTGCCGCACGAGGGTGGAGACGGTGTTCGCCGCGAGGCCCAGGGCCGCCGCGGCCTCCGCGACGGACGTGCCGGGCCTGCGGCGGAGCAGACGCACCAACTCCACCTGCGACCCCGTCAACGGCGTCTCCGGCCACGGCCGCCCGACCCGGCGGCGCGTGTGCCTGCGCAGCAATCCGATTGCGGCGAAGAGCTGTTCGGCAGGCGACTCGTTCTGTGCCATGAAAACAATATAGCTCTGTTTCAGAGGTATTACGAGGGCGGCTACGCTCGGGCGTGCAAACCGAGTTCGGATGATCGAGGTGACGAGGAGATATCTGCATGTGCCTGGTCCTGTTCGCCTGGCATACCCGCCCCGATCTCCCCCTCGTCGTCGCGGCCAACCGCGACGAGTTCTACGCCCGCCCCACCGAACCGCTGAGCAGGTGGGACGACGGGTTCCTCGCGGGCCGCGATCTCCTCGCCGGCGGCACCTGGATGGGAATCGCCGACTCCCTGCGATTCGCGGCCGTCACCAACGTCCGCAACGGCGCCCCCTCGACCGGGGCACGGTCCCGGGGGTCCCTGCCCGTCGACTACCTCCGCGGTCGTCTGTCCCCCGCCGACTATGCCGAGCAGGTGGCCGCGACGGGCGCCGAGTACGGCAGTTTCAACCTGCTCGTCGGCGACCCCGCGGAACTGTGGTGGGCCACCAACCGGCCCCACGGTCGCCGGCAGCGGGTGGAACCCGGCGTCCACGGCCTGTCCAACGCCGAACTCGACACCCCATGGCCGAAGGTGACCGGTGGCAAACAGGCGTTCGCCGCCGCGCTCGCCGCCGACGACGGCAGCCCCGATGCAGATCCGGGGGCGTACTTCGACGTGCTCGCCGACAGCGATCCTGCACCGTGGGACTCGCTGCCCGACACGGGCATCGAGCCCGAACTCGAACGCGCCCTGTCGTCCCGGTTCATTCACTACCGCGACTACGGGACGCGGGCGTCCACTCTGCTGCGGGTGAGGTCGGACGGCACCTTCGACGTCACCGAACGACGGTTCGACGAGAACGGCCCCCTCCCCACGTGAGTGGCAAAGTGTGCTCCCGCACGCTTTGCCACTCACGTGTCAGGTGAGGGAGGAACGGATGACGCCCGCCGTCTGATCGAGCGCGACCCGGCTCGGAGACTTCGGCATACCGCGCAGCCCGAACCCGTCACCGGCCGTCCGGGGAACGACGTGCAGGTGAACGTGGAAGACCTCCTGGCCGGCGGCGATCCCGTCGGCCAGGAACAGGTTGACGCCCTGAGCGCGCATCGGCCCGTGGCGCAGTGCGGTCGCGATGCGCTGCCCCACCGCGAACACTGCCGCGCCGTCGCCCGGGTCGAGGTCGGCGAGCCCGCTCGCATGCCGCCTCGGGACCACCAGCAGGTGTCCGGAAGTCCACGGCCGGATGTCCATGAACGCCATCACGTCGTCGTTCTCGTGCACGATGCTGGCGTCGGATCGGCCCGACACGATCTCGCAGAAAATGCAGTTCACGGGTAGGCACCTCCGGTGCTTGTGCGTGGTTGACGAGTGCCTGCACTCGTCAACCACGCACGGGCGGCGAAGCCGCCTACAGGATCGGGGACGGCTGGTAGGCGGCCGCCTCGGGGTTGGCGTCGACGAGCTTCTGCACCTGCGCCACGACCGTGGCGACCTGCGACTCGGCGGCACCGATGAACGCCTTCTTGTCGGCGAGGGCCTCATCGAGGGCGGCACGGTCGAGGGGCAGTCGGTCGTCGGCGGCCAGGCGGTCGAGGAGGTCGGGCTCCCTGCCCTCCTCACGCATCGCCAGCGCGACTGCGACGGCGTGTTCCTTGATGACCTCGTGCGCCGTCTCCCGGCCCACTCCGGCCCGCACCAGGGCCATCAGGACCTTGGTCGTGGCGAGGAACGGCAGGTACCGGGTGAGTTCCTTCTCGATGACGGCGGGGTAGGCGCCGAATTCGGCGAGCACCGTCAGGAACGTCTCGATCAGTCCGTCGATCGCGAAGAACGCGTCCGGCAGCGCGACGCGGCGCACCACCGAGCAGAACACGTCGCCCTCGTTCCACTGCGCGCCCGCCAACTCGGCCGCCATGGAGGCGTACCCGCGCAGCACCACCTGCAGTCCGTTGACACGCTCGCAGGAACGGGTGTTCATCTTGTGCGGCATCGCCGACGACCCGACCTGGCCGGGCTGGAAGCCCTCGGTGACCAGTTCGTGTCCGGCCATCAGGCGGATGGTGTGGGCGAACGACGACGGCCCGGCCGCCACCTGCACCAGCGCGGACAGCACGTCGTGGTCCAGCGACCGCGGGTACACCTGCCCGACGCTCGTGAACACGTGGGAGAAGCCGAGGTGCTCGGCGACCTTCTGCTCGAGCGCCTCCAGCTTCGACGCGTCGCCGTCGAGGAGGTCGAGCATGTCCTGCGCGGTGCCCATGGGGCCCTTGATGCCGCGCAGCGGGTAGCGGTCGATCAGCTCGCGCAGCCGGGTGAGCGCGACGAGCAGTTCGTCGGCGGCGGACGCGAACCGCTTACCCAGCGTGGTCGCCTGCGCAGCGACGTTGTGCGACCGGCCTGCCATGACGAGGCTGCCGTATTCGGCGGCCCGCTCGGCGAGCCGGGCGGCGACCGCGACACCGTGTGCGTGGACGTGTTCGAGCGACCGCAGGATCTGCAGCTGCTCGACGTTTTCGGTGAGGTCGCGGCTGGTCAGACCCTTGTGAACCTGCTCGTGCCCGGCGAGTGCGTTGAACTCCTCGATGCGGGCCTTCACGTCGTGGCGCGTGACGCGCTCACGGTCGGCGATGGAGTCGAGGTCGACCTGCTCGAGCACCCGCTCGTAGTCGGCGAGCGCCTCGGCCGGCACGTCGATCCCGAGTTCCGCCTGGGCCCGCAGCACGGCGAGCCACAGCTGACGCTCGAGGACGATCTTGTGCTCGGGCGACCACAACTCGACGAGTTCGGGGCTGGCGTAACGGTTGGCAAGGACGTTCGGGATGCGGCTCACGAGTCCTCAGTTTACGGCGGTGCTACAGCTCGACGTGGTCCGGCCGGTCCAGGGCGGGCGCGACGACGTCGACGACGTCGAGCAGCATGGCCCGGGCGAGGGCCCGCAGGTCGGGGTCGTGTTCGCCGAGGGCGGTCACGAGGGCTCCGTCGACGACGGCGACGAGCCGCCGGAGTTGCTCCTGCCGGACGTCGCGGTCGGAGCGTCGCAGGGCCTCGGTGAGTACGTCGTCGAGTTGCGCCCGCAACCGCGACTGCACCTCGCGCAGTTCGGGGCGACGCGCGCAGGCCGTGAACCGCTCGTACCGGGAGATGAGCCGCTCGCGGCAGTCCTCACTGATCAGGGCCGGACCGACGAGGAGGTCGAGGAGGAGGTCGACGGTGGATTCCCGGCCGCGGCGCCGGTGCGTGACGTCGTCGACGCGGCTGCGCATGACCGCGAGGTCGCGGTCGCCGTTGCGTTCGACGGCCTTCGCGATCAGGTCGTCCAGCGACTCGAAGTAGTAGGTGGTCGACGCGAGCGGAAGGTCGGCCCGGGTGGCCACCGAACGGTGCCGGACTGCGTCGAATCCACCCTCGAGCAAGAGATCGGCGGCAGCCTCGACCAGCGCCTGTCGGCGCCGTTCGCCCTTCGGAGTTGCCGCAGATGACACCAATTCATCCTGCCAGCCGCGGGCGCCGAACCAGGGCAAATTGGACGACAGACCCCGAAGTATGTGGGCGGTTCAGTCCACCCGCGTCGCGTCGCAACCATGCCGGTGTCGGTGCGGATGCCGGCCCTGGGATGTGCGGCGATGGCGCCGATCGGCCTGGTGTCGGCGTGCGGATCCCGGGGTGCCTCGACACCGGATCCGGACCTCGCCGTGACGCGGCCGGCTGCCACGTCTCCGACTCCGCGACCCGACCCGCTCGTCTATCTCACGGGAGGTCCGGGTGCCCCGGGATCGACGAGTTCCAGATGGCTCAGACAGGTCTGAGCCCGCTCGATCCGGCAACCGCACCGCTCGACGTCCAGGCCACCCGGTCGTGGCCGCGACGCGTGGCAGGCGGCGGCTACGACCTCGGGACCTACGACGCCACCGCGAACGCCGCCGACGTCGCGGATCTGCGGGTGGCAACACGAGTTGCCTCGAACAGGTACGGGCGCCGACGTTCACGACTCCCTGACCTCAGGCGAGGCGACGGAGCCGCAGGGCGATCGTCAGCAGCGCGGGGAACGTCACGGCGAGAAGAGTGAATCGCTGGAGAAGCCCGGCGACGTCGTGCAGTGGGGCACCCTCCGGCATCGCGAACCGGCCCAGCATCACGAAACAGCCCAGACCGACCACCCCGGCGACCCCGACGTACCGCGCCAGGCCGCGCCACCGCGGATCGGCGGCGAACCGGCGCGACAGCACCAGAAGCGCCAGCGCGCTGCAGGAGAAGAATGTGACACCCGCGATCACATGGTTGCCGGGGTCGTAGGCGTTCCCGGCCTGATCCTCACGCAACGGAAACACGGCGGCGAGGACCAGCCCCACCGCCGCGGCGCCGAGCAGAGCCGGTCCTGCCCAGCCGAATCGCGTCGCCGCGATACCGCGGTGCAGTCCGGCCGCGAAGATCAGCAGTAGCGCGGCGAAAGCCAGGAAGTTCAGCTGCTGGAGCCACCCGGTCGGGTCCGCCTCGAGAGCGCTGATCGGGTCGGCGATCGGGCTGTAGTCGTCCCGGAGGAATGTCTCCTGGGCGACGAACCCCGCGGTGAACAGCAGCGGACCCGCCACGCCCGCATGGGCCGACCACCGCTGGAAGCCGTGGCGCGACACGAGAACTGACGTCATGACCATGGCATCGACGCTAGAGCGCCGTCACCGCCCGGGCATCGGGCAACGTACCCATCTTCCCGAGGCGGTCACATGGGTCGTTCTACCCACTGCGGTCAGTTGTCGGGCAGGACGGCTCCGGTCGACGCGTCGACGTTCACGTCGTAGTCCCAGCCCTTGGCATCGCGGATGTGGATGTGCCACACCGCCTTACCGTCCCGCTGCTGCTGTTCGGCGTTCGCGACCGTGCCGCCCGGCACCGTCGCGACGGCGATCTGCTCCGCCTGCTCCTGGGTCACCGCTCCGCCGGCGGGGGGTGCGGGTGTCGCGGTGGTCTCCCGATTCTGACTGTCGGGCACCACCGCGCCGGTCGCCGCGTCGACGTTCACGTCGTAGTCCCAGCCCTTGGCATCGCGGATGTGGACGTGCCACACCGTCTTACCGTCCCGCTGCTGTTCCTCGGAGTTCACGACCGTGCCGCCCGGGACCGTCGCCACAGCGATCTGCTCCGCCTGCTGCTTGCCGACCGCCGACGCCGCCGCGGTGCCCGTCGTTGTCGGCGCAGCCGTCGTGGCCGTGGCCGACGCCGTGGCGCTGGCAGATGTCGACGAGGTGTCACTGCTGTCGGAACCGCATCCGCCCAGCAGCAGCGCGGAGGCCGCGACAATCGGAATCAGGCTCGCACATCGCACAATTCTGGTGGTCATCGTGGCTCCTCGATCGCTCGACGGCGTGGACCTGCCTGTCAGAGTACGGGAGCGACAACCGACCTCGCGGTAGTTTTCAGCAGTTCTCGCCGGTCCGAATCAGGGCGTCACCACGCCCGGCACGACCGCCTGCCGAAGCCGCGCCGGGCCAGCACGAGCCAGACGATGGGCAGGAAGACGAGCGGGGGGACGCGGACAAGGGCGACCCACAGGATCGCGGCGAGCACGGCCACCACGAACACCAGTGTCCGCAACGCCGCTGCCTCCCGTCCCGGATCGCGTCGTACGCGATCGGGTTCGGGTGCGAAGCGCTGCTTGTCCGGAAGGTCCGCGAAGAGCGGCGTGAGGTCGGCTGCGGTCTTGGCGAGGTACGCCTGGCGCACCCTCGCGTCGAACTCGTCGGTCTCGAGCCGTCCGGCTGCGAAATGTTCGGCGAGTGCCGCCGCGGCTTGCTCCCGTTCCACGGTCCCGATGCGGACTCCGCCGGGAACGGGTGGCTGTGGATGACTGATGTCGCTCATGTCGTCGCCTCAGGGCCGGTGTGTAACACTGTAATCCTAGCCACAGTGTAGGCCCTCTACTCCTGGTCGCGCCCGTGGAAACCTTCCCGGCGCTGCTCCTCGGCCCGTTCCCGGCATCGCCGCACGAACTCGGCTTCCTCCGGGTCGGCGGGCAGCCGATCGCCCGGGTCCTTCTGCGGCCGCCCGACGACGAGCCACAGCACCGAACCGACGAGCGGAAGCAGCAGCACGATCACCAGCCAGCCCTCCTTCGAGAGGTTCCGGAACTGGTCGTCGTCGGTGGTGATGGCGTCGGCGAAGCACAGGACCCACAACACGAATGCGAACAACGCGACGTACAGCATCGCCGTTCTCCTTGCCTGGCACGCCCGAACACGCAGTGCGCCCAAGTCCATCGAACAACTGCGGCGGCGGCGCCGCAAGAGCCGTGGCCGGGAAACTCCGGCTACAGCCAGCGACTCAGGCGCACCAGCGATTCGCGGACCTCGGCGGTGGATCCGGCGAACGACAGCCGGACCGTCCGGTCGCCGTGGACGGTGTCGAAATCGATGCCCGGGGCCAGTGCCAGACCGGTGTCCTGCAGCAGTCGCGAACACCATTCCGTCGACGTCGCGCCGTGGGATCCGCCGAGCAGGTGCCCGATGTCGGCGTACACGTAGAACGCGCCGTCGGCGGGCGCCAGGTCGGTGATACCCAGTTCCGGAAGACCGGTGAGCAGCAGCTCCCGGTTGACGGCGTAGCGCTGGACGTGGCCGTCGAGCTCGGCCCTCGATTCCTCGGTGAACGCGGCGATCGCCGCGTACTGGGAGATGGCAGGCGGGCACACGGTCATGTTCGAGGCCAGGCGCTGCAACGCGCGGCGCAGTCCCTCGGGGACCAGCATCCAGCCCAGCCGCCAGCCCGTCATCGAGAAGTACTTGGACACCGATCCGACGACGACGGATTCGCGCGACGTCTCCCAGGAGCTGGTCATCGCCTGCTCGCCGTACCCGATGCCGTGGTAGATCTCGTCGGAGATCAGCAGCGTCCCGTGATCGTCGCACCAGCGGGCGAGGGCGGCCAGTTCGTCGGGGTCGATGACGGTGCCGGTGGGGTTGGCCGGGCTGGCCACGATCAGTCCGGCCGGCGGCTCGGGCAGGGCGTCGAGCATCGCGACCGTCGGCTGGAACCGGGTGTCCGCTCCGCAGTCGATCTCGATGACGTCGCAGCCGAGCGCGGCGAGCGTGTTCCGGTATGCGGGGTAGCCGGGGCGGGCCACCACGACGGTGTCGCCGACGTCGAAGGCGGCGAGGAACAGCAGCGTGAACGCGCCCGAGGATCCGGTGGTCACGACGACGTCCTCGGCGTCGACGTCGATACCGGACTTGGCGGAGTGGTATCCGGCGATCGCCTCCCGCAGCGGCAGGATCCCGAACGTCTCCGTGTAGCCGAGCAGGTGCCCGTCGAGCACTTCCCGCGTGGCGCGAAGCACCGGCTGCGGTGCGGGAGTGGACGGCTGCCCCGCCGCGAGCGTCAGCACGTCACCGTGTGTGCGCTGACGCTCGGTGGCCGCCTTCCACACGTCCATCACGTGGAAGGTCTGGATGTTGGACCGCTGGGATTCGGGACGCACCCCTTGACGCTAGCGTGACGCGCTCACTGCCCCGCCAACGCGTCCCGCTGCGACTCCACCGTCTCCCGGATCGCCCCCACCACCGCGGCGACCTCCGGTCGGCGCAACGACTCGGGTCGCGCGACGAGCCAGTACGCCAGCGTGGCCTCGACCTGCCCGGGCAGCACCCGCACGAGGTCGTCGTGGCGGTCGGCCATGAAGCACGGCAGCAATCCGATGCCCGCCGACGCCCGGGTGGCCTCGACGTGGACGAACACGTTGGTCGACGTCACCGATTCGCGCATGGACACGGTGAGGCGGCGCGCGAGATCGAGTTCGTCGACCTGCAGCATCGAGTCGATGAAGTAGACGAGTGAATGATCGGCCAGATCCCCCACCTGTCTCGGTGTGCCGTGTTCGGACAGGTACGACCTCGCGCCGTACAGGCCGAGGGTGTAGTCGGCCAGCCACAGTGCCTCCGCCCGGTGGACCTGCGGCTTGCCCACGACGATCTCGATGTCGAGCCCCGAGCGATGTTGTGAGGCCCGTCGGGTGATCGCGACGATCTCCACAGACACCTCGGGGTGTCTGCTGCGGATCAGTGCGCCGGCGGGTGCCGCGATGTAGGCGCTGAACCCGTCGGTCGCCGACACCCGGACCACGCCCTTCAGGTGGTCGGCGCGGCCTGGTTCGGCGACGAGCCCGTGGACAGCGGCCTCCACGCGTTCGGCCGCGGTCAGCGCCTGCCGCCCGAGGTCGGTGAGTTCCCACCCGCCCGCGGCCTTCACGAGTACCCGGCCGCCGAGGCTTTTCTCCAGACTCGCGATCCGACGCGAGATGGTCGTGTGGTTGACACCCAGGTCGTCGGCGGCGGTGTTGAAGCGGCCGGTTCGCCCGACTGCCAGCAGTACGAGCAGGTCGTCGGCGCTGGGCAGGGCTGTTCCAGAGCTCATCTCTGCATATTTGCACATGCCGACTGCAGGTTGCGTCATTGTGTGCGCACAAATATGCATCAATACTCGGCAGGACCAATGAACTGTGTCCCCAGTCACAACGGGGTACGGAGTGTAACGAGGAGCGACAGATGAGCGTCGACGAAACAGCGCACGCGAAGGAAGCCCCGCCGTCCGGGCTGAAGAAGGTGGTCGGCGCGTCCATGGCCGGCACCGTCGTCGAATGGTACGAGTTCTTCCTCTACGGGACCGCGGCGACGCTCGTGTTCAGCAAGGTCTTCTTCGCGGCCGGAGGCAACGAACTCGACGCGATCATCGCGGCATTCGTCACCTACGCCGTCGGCTTCGTCGCCCGGCCTCTCGGCGGCATCGTCTTCGGTCACTTCGGCGACAAGTTCGGCCGCAAGCAACTACTCCAGTTCAGCCTGCTCCTCGTCGGCACGGCCACGTTCCTGATGGGCTGCCTGCCCACGTACGGCCAGATCGGGTACTGGGCCCCGGCCCTGCTCGTCACCCTCCGCTTCATCCAGGGATTCGCAGTCGGCGGCGAGTGGGGTGGCGCGGTGCTGCTGGTGGCCGAGCACAGCCCGAACAAGTCCCGCGGCTTCTGGTCGTCGTGGCCCCAGGCCGGCGTGCCTGCGGGCAACCTCGTCGCGACCGTCGTCCTGCTGATCCTGACGACGACGCTGTCCGACGCGGCATTCCTCAGCTGGGGCTGGCGTGTGGCGTTCTGGCTGTCGGCCGTGATCGTCCTCGTCGGTTACTACATCCGCACAAAGGTCACGGACGCCCCGATCTTCATCCAGGCGCAGAAGGAAGCGGAGCACATCAAGGAGACGTCGTTCAGCGTCTTCGAGGTGCTCAAGCGCTACCCGCGTGGCGTGCTGACGGCGATGGGCCTGCGTTTCGGTGAGAACGTCATGTACTACCTGGTGGTCACGTTCTCGATCACCTATCTCAAGGTGGTCGTTCACACGGACACCGCGCAGATCCTCTGGTGGATGTTGATCGCGCATGCCGTGCACTTCGCGGTGATCCCGCTCGTCGGGCGGCTGTCCGACACCATCGGCCGGCGTCCCGTCTACATGATCGGCGCGCTGACCGCGGGCACGTGGGGCTTCTTCGCCTTCCCGATGATGAACAGCGGGCACAATGCCGTCATCCTCGGAGCGATCATCATCGGCCTGGTGTTCCACGCCTTCATGTACGCCGGCCAGCCCGCGATCATGGCCGAGATGTTCCCGACGCGCATGCGGTACTCGGGTGTCTCCCTCGGCTACCAGGTGACGTCGATCGTGGCCGGTTCGCTGGCGCCGATCATCGCGGCCAGCCTGCTCAGCAAGTACGACTCGTCCGTTCCGATTGCGATCTACCTGGCGATCGCGTGCCTCGTCACCGTCGTCGCCGTGATCGTCGCCCGGGAGACCAAGGGCATCTCGCTCGAATCGATCGACGCGGCGGACGCCCAGATCCTGGCGGACGAGAAGGCGGCCGGCGCGAAGGACGGGGTCCCCGCATGACCGAGCAGAGCCTCACCGGACGCACCGCGCTCGTCACCGGCGGCGCCAGCGGGATCGGCGCAGCCTGCGCCCGGACGCTCGCCGCACGCGGAGCCCACGTCACGGTCGCCGATCTCGACGACGTGGCCGCCAAGAGCCTCGCCGACGAAATCGACGGAACCGCGTGGCACGTCGACCTCCTCGACACCGATCCGCTCACCGAGCTGCAGCTCGAGACCGACATCCTGGTCAACAACGCCGGTATCCAAACCATCAGTCCCATCGAGGAATTCCGCCCCGAGGACTTCCGGCGCATCCAGACGCTGATGGTCGAGGCACCCTTCCTGCTGATCCGTGCCGCCCTGCCGCACATGTATTCCACGGGATTCGGGCGCATCGTCAACGTGTCGTCCGTGCACGGGCTCCGCGCCTCGGCGTACAAGGCCGCGTACGTCACCGCCAAGCACGGACTCGAGGGACTTTCGAAGGTGACGGCTCTCGAGGGCGGCCCGCACGGCGTCACCAGCAACTGCGTCAACCCTGGTTACGTGCTGACACCGTTGGTGCAGAAGCAGATCGCGGATCAGGCACAGGTGCACGGCATCAGCGAGGCAGACGTGATCGAGAAGGTGATGCTCACCGAGAGCGCGATCAAGCGACTGGTGGAACCGTCGGAGGTGGCGTCCCTCGTCGCGTGGCTCGCGTCCGCCGACGCCGGCATGGTCACCGGCGCCTCCTACACGATCGACGGAGGATGGACCGCCCGCTGACGTGACGATAAAGGCGTGCACCCCCGGATGTTCCGGGGGTGCACGCCTGTCAGTCGTCGGAGTTCCTCGACCTCAGGGAATGGCGATGCGTCCCTCGACAGCGGCCAGACCGATGTCCTTGCGGAAGTGGCTTCCCGGCAGCTTGATCGCGGAGATCTTGGAGTACGCGTCGGCGCGCGCCTCGTCGAGGTCCGCTCCGACTCCGACCACGCTGAGCACGCGTCCGCCGGCGGAGACCACCTGATCGTCTACGAGCTTGGTGCCTGCGTGCAGGACACCCTCACCGTCGGCGCCCGTGATCACGTCACCGGTGCGCGGGGTGGCCGGGTAGTGCTCGGCCGCGACCACGACGGTCACCGCCGAGCCGTCCTGCCATTCGAGCGGCGCGACCTGATCGAGCGTTCCGGTGGCCGCCGCATTGAGCAGTTCGCCGAGCGGGCTCTTCAGCAGTGCGAGTACGGCCTGCGTCTCGGGGTCGCCGAAACGGCAGTTGAACTCGACCACTGCGGGGCCGTCCTTGCCGATCGCCAGACCGGCATACAGCAGGCCACTGAAGGCGCTGCCCCGGGCGACGAGCTCGGCCGCGACGGGCTTGACGACGTCGTCGACGATCTGGGTCACGGTCTGTTCGGGCAGCCACGGCAGCGGCGTGTAGGCGCCCATGCCGCCGGTGTTGGGTCCGGTGTCGCCGTCTCCGACGCGCTTGTGATCCTGGGCAGGCAGCAGCGGCACGACGGTCTCGCCGTCGACGACGCAGAACAACGACACCTCGGGACCGTCGAGGAAGGATTCGAGCAGAACGGGGTGACCGTTCTCGAGCAATTCGGCCGCGTGATCGCGGGCGGCGTCCCGATCGGTGGTGACCACGACGCCCTTGCCTGCGGCGAGGCCGTCGTCCTTGACCACCCAGTTGGGACCGAAGCGGTCGAGCGCCTCGTCCAGCTTGGCGGGCGAATCGACGATCTCGCTGTGCGCGGTCTTCACGCCGGCGGTGGCCATGACGTCCTTGGCGAATGCCTTGGAACCCTCGATGCGCGCGGCGTCGGCCGACGGGCCGAAGCAGGCGATGCCCGCCGCGCGGACGGCGTCCGCGACACCCAGCACCAGCGGGACCTCGGGGCCTACCACGACGAGGTCGGCGTCGAGCTTCTTCGCGAGGGCGGCCACCGCCTCCCCGGACGCGATGTCGACGGGGTGCTGCTCGGCGATCTTGCCGATCCCGGCATTGCCGGGCGCGCACATCAGGGCACTGACACCCGGATCGCGGGCGAGGGCGAGAAGGAGGGCATGTTCACGGGCTCCGGAGCCGATAACGAGTACGCGCACGGGTGTCAGCCTACGGGCCCCGCCGAACGGGTTGTTCGGAGCGTGCGGTCTCGACAGTCCCGCCGGTTCGGGCTACCGTGATTCTATAATTCCGCAATTCCGAATTATCGAATTTTCACAGGTGGAGGGATCTACTCGATGACCAGGAAGCTGGGCACGATCACAGCAGCAGTCGCGGTCGCGGTGAGCCTGGGCGCGTGCAGCACCGATGACGGCGCCGCCTCCTCCAGCGAGCAGGCAGCGCCGCCGGCCGTATGCGCACCCCTGCCGCCCGCCGACATCACGACCGCCTCCGGATGGGTCGGATACGTCGGCTCCCGCCCCGACGACGTCGCCTTCGTCGTCGACGACGGTCGCGGCCGAACGGTCGAGCACCGCGCCGCCGACACCGTTCCGCTGGCGTCCGCGATCAAGGTGGTGCACCTGGCCGCCTACGCGCGGGCCGTCGCGTCGGGTGAACTCGACCCGGCCGAACCGGTACCGCTGTCCGAGTGGGAACGCTGGTATCTCCCGAACACCGACGGCGGCGCCCACCCGAAGGCCCTGCAGCGGCTCGGCGTCACCGATCCGGACGCCACGGTCCCGCTCGAACAGATGGTGACCGCGATGATCCAGGAGAGCGACAACGCCGTCCCCGACTATCTGCGCGACCGGCTCGGCGACGCCGCCCTCGCCGACGCCGCCGCGCAGGGCGGCTGGGACGACCTGGAGGTGCCGACCCTGCTGGGCTCGACCATCGCCCTCCTCGACCCGGCGATGTCGCGGGATGCCCGGTGGGACGCCGCCCAGCGTTACGCGCACGACGGCGCCTACCGCGAACAGGTGATGCGGATGGCGCCCGGCGACGACTTTCCGGCGGTCACGGCCCGGGTGCAGGAATCCGGGGTGACGGGCTCGGCCGCGGGCCTGGCCTCGCTGCACCGCGCGATCGCGACCGGCGACTTCGGCCCCGGCTCCGACGTCGCGCGGGAACGCCTCGAATGGCAGCCCGCCCCACCCGGGCTGGACGGCCTGGGTTTCAAGGGCGGCAACCTTCCGGGGGTCGTCACCGAAGCGATGACGATCCGTCGTTCCGACGGCACCGTCGCCACCGCGGTGCTGCTGACGTCGCACCTGTCGAGCGAGGACTACCTGAACGTCATCGGCGGGAACTTCGCACACCAGCAGCTGCTTCTCGAGGCGATGACCGATCCCGACACGGCGTCGCAGCTAAGTTGTGCCGTGTGAACGACGAGTACGACGCCCGGCTGGCCGACCTCGAGGCGCGCGTCCACGCCCTCGAAGCGGCCCGGCCCGCCGAATCCCCGACAGCCGACGTCGGCGAGAGCCTCGGACAGATCGGGTATCAGGGCACCGTCGACCTGGGCGGCGAGATCCAGTGGACGATCCGCTACGACGCCGGCGCCACCCTCGACCTGTCCCCCACCGCCGTATCGAATGTGCTCGCCGCCCTGGGACATCCGACCCGACTCGAGATCGTCCGCACACTGCTGCGCGGTCCTGCCGGGGCGGCCGAGCTGCAGACCGCGGTCGGGCTGTCCTCGCCCGGTCAGCTCTACCACCACCTGCGCGCCCTCGGCGGCGCACGCATCGTCGAGCAGGAGTCGAGGAACCACTACCGCATCGCGGCGGCGAAGGTGGTGCCGTTGCTGGTCATCACCCTCGCCGCAGCGGATGTCGGGGAACACCCCCTGTGAGTACTTGTTAACCGCGGGGGGTTAACAAGTACTCACAGGTGGGGTGAGGTCGGCCACCGCTCGATCCGCGGCGGCCAGGCCGAACACCAGTGCAGGGGCGATACCTCCGGTGTACGCGCGGTTGTAGAGGCCGCCGGTATCCGACCCGGCCGCGAACAGTCCGCTGATCGTTTCGCCCTTCGCATTCAGGACACGGCCATGCTCGTCGATGCGGATGCCGTGGAAGGGGAATGTCAGCGCCGGGCATGCCTCGACGATGTAGTACGGCCCCTCATCAAGTGCCTGCGAGTCGTAGCGACGCGGTGGCCGACTGTCCGGACCTGCCGCGTCGAGTGCCCGGATCTGATCCGCGATCGCGGCACCGTCGTAGCCCCATTCCTCGGGAAGATAGGCGAACTCGTCGAGATTCTCGGCGATTCCGCACCGCCCACCCCGGCGCTGCGCGAGGTCGAACTTGTCGAGCGCCGCGGCGCCCTCGACGTAGCTGCCGGTGATCCACTCGCGGTACACCCGTGCGTCGGCGACGAGCAATCCACGCGACTCGGGCTGCTCCAGCAGGTCCATCGTGGTCAGATGGTCACCGACGGTCTCGTCGGTGAAACGACGGTTGTCGAGATTGAACAGCAGCGCATGCTCGCTGTAGTAGAGCGACAGCGCGACGAAGTCGGCCGTGTCGCGGAAACGCACGCCCGTCGGGATGAGATGCCCGTAGAAGCCGGACCGGTCCGTGCCGGAGGCAGCCCCGACGGCCTCGGCCAGACGTAGTCCGTCACCCGCACTCGTAGGATTCGAGCGCAGTTGCATCTCGGTCGCGGCGGGATGGATGTGCTCACCGGACAGTTCGGGACTCGCCTGAAATCCCCCGGTCGCGAGAATCGTCGCGTGGGAACGTATCTCACATTCCTCTCCGGTCGCCAGGCGCACACGGGCACCTATGACTCCGCCGTCTTGTGTGAGCAACGACAGGGTCTCGGCGCTCATGTACAACTCACCGCCGTGATCGCGAATTCGCCGACGACACTCGTCGATGTATCCGTTGGTGTCGAACTGGTGGCCCGTGCCGTAACGGAGAACTGTCACCGCATCGGCGCACTGGATGCCGAGCGAGCGGATCCAGGCAATCCCGTCCGCAAATCGGTCGACGAGCGCCCGACGTAGTGCGGGGTCGCCGTTCGGGTTGACCTCTTCCATGACCTCGTGTGAGGGCGCAGTCCACGCGTATCCCGCGAACTGGGCGGACCCGCCAATCGTTGCAGACTTCTCGACGACGACGACCGACCGTCCTCCGGCCACCGCCCGAGCCGCCGCGGTCAACCCGGCCATGCCGGCGCCGATGACGAGTAGATCGGTGTCGATTCCTGGCATCTGGTGCTCCTCATAGTGCGAACAGTTGCATTGTCACCCAACACCGTAGTTCCTCAACTGAAGTCAGTTCAAGCATTGGTGGGCGCATTTGCAACGAACAATCACCCCCGCCCCCTTACCCCCCGCCACGCCCCGTGACGACATCGACCACCGGTAGGAATCCACATTTCGGTCCGCGATGTGATTGCCGACACAACAATTCCTCGATAGCATATTTTGAACTGAACTCAATTCAAGGAGTGGATGTGCGGAAAACCCTTCTCACAGTCGGTGTAGTCCTCGCCACGGCGTTGACGGCATGCGGAACACAAGCCGGCGAGGGCGATGCCGGCGGGCCGATCAAACTCGGCGCATGGCTTCCCCTTTCGGGGCCACAGGCCTCGGGGGGTCTGCCCCAGGAAGCCGGCACCCACGCGTTCTTCGATCAGCTCAACGAGGCTGGGGGAATCCACGGTCGCCCCGTCGAGTGGACCCCGGTCGACAACGCTTTCGACCCACAGCAGACGATTCAGGTGGCTCGACAGTTGGTCTCTCGCGACCGGGTTGTCGCGATCGTCAACGCAAACGGCACGGCAACCACGGAGGCGACGTTTCCATTCGTGCTCGAACAGAACGACATACCCATTTTCGGAACCTACGGCGGCTCCACCGCCTGGTACGACCCGCCGCGGGACGCTTTGTTCGGCAGCCAGACGCTCTACGAGAACCAGGCGCGCGCCGCCGCGCAGTGGGCGCTCCACGAGGGTGCCAAGAAGGTCACGATCATCCGCAACGATCCGGCAGCGTTCGTCAATGTGGGCGCAGTCGCCACGACCGAACTCGAGAAGGCCGGCGCGGAGGTCTCGACGGTGGAGGTCAAGCTCGGTACCACGGACTACAGCCCGTTCGTGTCCCAGATCCGTTCGGCTGCAACCGATGCAGTCCTGACGATCCTGCCGATCCAGGAGGCCGCTGCGTACCTCAACGAGATGGCTCTGCAGGGTGTCAAGATTCCCAGTTACGGCTACTCCCCCACGGTGGGTAACAGCTTGCTCGACCTCGCAGGTACGAACGCGGAAGGGTTCCGCGCCGTGTCACTGACGCTGCCGCCCACCGCCGATAACCCTGAGGTCGAGGAATACCGACAAGCGCTTGCGAAGTACAAGCCGGGCGAGAAGCCCGATTTCTACTCGCTGGCAACCTATGGCTCGGCGAAAGCGTTTGCTCAGGTCCTCGCGAGCATCGACGGCGAGATCACGTCCAAGTCAATCACCGACGCGATAGTCACGAGCGGCACCCTCGACACCGGCGTGATGCCTCCGCTCACGTTCGGTGCGGATGAGCACCTCGGTACCGACAGCGTGGTCCGAGTCCAGGTAGAGGGCGGCAAGTTCGTTCCCATCGGAGACTTCGTGTCACCGCAGTAACACGTCGAGCGCATCCAGGCCGACGAGTCCGACCTGGATGCGCTCGTAGCGAATACCGTGTTCCTGTTCCGCTCGGATGACCAGTCAGACGGTGAACCGTCCACGGTTGCTGAGTAGCACCGCACCCACGACGTTTCTGGCCTGCTCCGAAGCGAGGAACAGCACATTGTCCGCGATCTCGTCCGGGGTCGCGTACGGCACCGGTGTGTTGTTGACCCACTGC
The DNA here is from genome assembly GCF_026810085.1 of Rhodococcus sp. JS3073. Classification (NCBI taxonomy): domain Bacteria; kingdom Bacillati; phylum Actinomycetota; class Actinomycetes; order Mycobacteriales; family Nocardiaceae; genus Rhodococcus; species Rhodococcus sp. JS3073. The sequence continues at coordinate 2,862,176 of NZ_CP113951.1, forward strand.
ACTTTGAGTTCTTCTGGTGTGCGAGCGGCCATCCCGGTCTCCGTCGGGCCGGGAGCGACGAGGTTGAGTCGGATACCGAACGCCACGACCTCCTTGGCGACAGCCTGGCAGAAGGCATGGACAGCAGCTTTCGACGCCGCGTAGTGCGGGTATCCCGTCAAGGTATCGAACGCTGAGGACGAGCCGATCACGACGATCGAACCGCCCTTCGGTTTCATCGCCCGTACGGCGGCGCGAACGACATGGAATGTTCCGTCCAGATTGACCGACATCACTCGGCGCCACTGCGCATCAGTGAGGTTCGCCGTCAGGTCGATCGGTCTGCCGGCGGCGGTCGCCTCCGTGATGATCTTCTTGGACTCCGCGTCGTCGACGCCGGCGGCGTGCACGACGACATCGAGCCGCCCCTCGGCGTCGAGGACCTCCGCCATCGCGGCATCGACGGCCTCCGGGTCCGAGACGTCGACCCCTCGTGCGACCGTCGTGGAGTCGTCCCCGTACCGTCGGCGCACATTCTCGACCACGATGTCGGCCACGTAGACGCGGGCAGCTCCCTCACCGACGAGTTGCGCGACGACGGCCGCTCCGATTCCTGATCCGCCTCCAGTGACCAGGGCAACCGCGCCCTCGAATCTGCCGTGTCCTGCTGTTCTGTCCATCTTCGTCGGTATTCCCTTCGTCAGAGCCTGATCGAGCGCACTGCAGTCACCGGTCGATCTCGCCGACAACTGCAGGGATGTCTGTACCGAAGTAGGCAGCCTCGGCGATGCGGCTGAAGCCCGGAGTACTGCTGTTGCCGCGCGCGACGGCCTCACCTTGGCGCAGAACAATGACCTCGCTGCAGGCTTCGAGCGCGCGGGCGAGCGACTGGTCCAGCAGGATGGTCGTAATGCCCCGGCGCGCCAGGTCGTTCACCTGTGAATACACTTCGTCGACCATCGCCGGGGACAGACCCAGCGCAGGTTCGTCGAGGATCAGAACTTCGGGGTCGGCCATGAGCGCCCGGGCGATGGCGACAAGCTGTTGTTCGCCGCCGGACAGCGAGCCGGCCGGTATGTCCATGCGGGTGCGGACCCGTTCGGGAAGGCCTTGCCGCAACTCGTCGAGCCGATCGCGCAGCGTACGGCCGGAGATCCCCGCGGCATACGCCGCGACCTCGAGGTTCTCGCGCACCGACAGGGTGCGGAACAAGGCGCGCCCCTCGGGAACCAGGCTGAGCCGCAGTGCGTCTGCGCTATTGACTGTCCGGGTGCCGCCGGTCGACTGCAGATCGCCGTGCAGGATCCGCCCCAGCGTGCTCTTGCCGGCGCCGTTCGCGCCCACGATGCCGAGGATTCCGCCTGCATGGACGTCGAGATCGATGCCGGACAATGCCTGCACACCCTCGTAGTGGTGCTCGATCCCCCGCACGGAGATCAACGGCGCCTCCGTGCGATCGATGTCGGGTGCGATCAGTGTGGTGTCGGTGTTTCCCAGATATGAGTCGCGGACCAGTTGGTTCTGCAGGACGGTGTCCGGGTTTCCATCGGCGATCAGCTCGCCGAAGTCGAACGCCACCACCCGATCTGCGACGGAGAACAGGTCGTCGAGGACGTGGTCGATGATGACGACGGAGGTGCCGGAATGCGAGAGCCGGCGGATGTGGTCGGCGAGGGTGTGACGTTCGTCGGCGTCGAGGCCACCGAATGGTTCGTCGAGCACGATCAATCGTGGGTTGTCGGCCAGCGCCGCGATCGCACGGGCCAGATCGACCCGTTTCTGCAGCCCGAACGGCAGTTCTGCGGGAAGTCGGTGCACGTGGTCGGCCAATCCGACACTCTCGAGGACCTCCAACGCCGTGTCGCGATCGGCGCGCCGCCCCCAACGGTTGACGACACTGACATTTTCGAGAACGGTCAGTTCAGCGAAAAGCTCAGCATGCTGAAAAGTCCGGCCGAGGCCGAGCGAGCGTCGACGCGTCGCCCGCACGCCGTGCAGGGGCCGGCCACCGAGTTCCATTGTCCCCACGAGTTCACCGCCACCGATCAGGCCACACAGGGCGTTGACGAAGGTGGTCTTGCCGGCGCCGTTCGGCCCGATGATCGCGAGCACCTCACCTGCATCTACGCGGAGGTCGATGTTGTGCACGGCCTGAAGGCCACCGAATCGAACACCGAGTGCCTCCGTTTTCAGCACGGCCGCCGCGGCGGTATCGGCCCGCGTGTCCGGAACCGATCCCGCAGTGTCGAGAAGGCCCGGTTGGGAGGTGGACAGCGTGGGGTGGCCGAGTGCACGGGTGAGCGGGACGAATCGGCGCAGCACTCTCCCGGCCGTCGGGACGATTCCATCGGCGAGAAACAGCAGGGTGAGAATCAGGACACCCCCGATCAGGTAGGGCTGGTCGATCGACAGCGACGACGCCAGAGTTGGTGCGGATGCGAGGAACGCACCACCGAGAACGGCTCCGATCACGCTGCCGGTCCCGCCGAGAACGGTCGCGGCAATCAGGTTGACCGCGAAGACCATCGAAAAGCCCTCCGGGCTGATGAAGCCCGAAAGCAAGGCAAGAAGCACACCGGACAAGCCGGCGACACCCGCGCTGATCGCGAAACCGAGGCTCGCCTGCAATTCGGGAGCGATACCGATCGATCTGCCCGCCAGTGGGTGTGTCTTGGCCGCAACCATGCGCATACGTATGGTCGTGCGGCGCAGGAACACCGACACTGCCACAGCGAGACCGAGGACTCCCACGGAAAGGTAGGTGACTGCGTCGGATGACGGAACGAGTTCGCCGAGCGCGGTGTCGAATGCGTCGACCGGCACTCCCTGGTCGCCGCCGGTGACGCTCTTCCACGCACCGATGATTTCGAGAGTCACCAATGTGAACGCCAACGTGAGAAGCGCGACGTACAGCACGGAGAAGCGGGAGCCGGCGAACCCGAGGAAGCCTCCCAGCATTGCGCACAAAGCCACGGCGACAACGGACGTGAAGGCCAGTCCCCAACCGTTACCGCTGCCGTAGGCGGTCACATACGCGCCGATCGCGACCATTGCGGGATGCCCGATCGACCAGATACCCGTCCACCCGGCCAATAACGAGATGGACAAGACGATCAGTCCGTACACCGCAGCGAGTCCGACCGTGTAGATCTGGTAGCCGGGCACGAGTCCGGCAGACAGCATCATTATCGTCAGGATCGCCGCAGCCGGTCCGCCGAGAAACTGAGCGGCGCCGTACAGGCGCTGGGCAGAGCGTCCGGGACGCTGCGCCGAGTCATCTTGTGTGACCATGGAATCAGACCCTCTCGAAGGTTTGGCGGCCGAAGATGCCCTGGGGACGGATGAGCAGCACGAGCACCGCCACGCAGAAGACGAACGTGTCTCGGAAGCTGGCGGAGATATAGGCTGCGGCCAGGTTGTCCAGGACACCGATGACGAGCCCACCGATGACCGCGCCGTACATGCTTGTGAGGCCACCGAGCAGGATGCCTGCGAAGGCACGGAACAACACGGGGGCGAGGATCACCGGCGAAACCCCGGTCTTCGTGGCGTACAAGAAGACACCCAGCACCGCCAGCGCCATGCCGAGTGCCCAGGCGATCCGCGCGACCTTGTGCGCGTTGATGCCCAAGATCTCCGCGGTCTCAGCAGATTCGGCGACCGCGCGCATCGCGGATCCGACCGGCGTACGGGTGAACAGATACGCAATGGCCGACACGGCCACCGCGGCGAGGAGAATCGTGGCGATGTCCTGCAGCATCAGGTTCGAGTTGCCGATCGAGATCGTGCCGTCGACGAGCTGCGGGAATCGACGCGGCTGCTCACCCCAGTAGTGGCCGATCAGATGCTCGACAATGATCGACAGCCCCATTGTGACGACGAGCGCAGCGAAGAGCTTCCCTTGCCCGAGCGGTCGAATCAGTGCTTCCCGCACCACGACTCCGCTGAGAGCTCCGAAGACCACTGCGACCACCAGTGAGACAGCAATGCCCACGCCGGCCCCGTACGCGCTGAGGGCAACGTAGATGGCGAGGGTCGACAATGACGCCATTGCGAAATTCATGACGTCGGTGGATCGGAAGATGATGACCAATCCGAGTCCGATGAGACCGTACACGGCACCGTTGGCGATGCCGGTGGTCAAAGTGATGAACAACTGGTCCACGATGCCTCCGAGGGGCGGCCGGATATCAAATTGAGTTGACTTCAGTTCAAGTAACTTAAAGGACCTTGGGTGTGAGCGCAACCACACTTCCGTCCCCGTGAGTACTTCTTAACCGCGGGCGGTTAACAAGTACTCACGGGCGACGGCACGGCCTTCGGAGATGGCGTGTGCGACCTTGCGCGGCACGAGCGCGTCGCCGATGACGTGCACGCGTGCGTTGTCCGGTGCGAGTTGCGACCAGTCGCGTGGGCGTCGCTCACCGGCCACGACCACCCGGTCGACGTCGAGACGCGTCCTCTGCCCCGACAGGGTGTTCTCGAATTCGACCGAACCGTCGCAGACCGCGACGAGAGACGACAGCACGCGCACGTCGACCGGTTTGCCCGACAGCCGACGCAGGTACTGCACCCGGCCCTCCGCCGGAAGACCCGAGGCGAAGGCCGCGGCGGGCGTCAGAACCGTCACGCGGTCGGCACCCGCGGCAAGCGCCGCTTCGACGGTGCTCGCTGCGGGCCAGAGCCCGAATCCGTCGTCGACCACCACGACGTGGCCGGCCCCGCGAAGAGCTTCTCCCCCACCCAGCAGGGCGTGAGAGGTGAGCACGGACGCCGTTCCCGCCAACGTCTGGGGCAGTTCTTCCACGGCACCGACGGCCAGCACTACGTCGTCGAAGTTCTCCAGTTCGACGGCGCTCACGGTGCGCGCAAGATGGATTGCGACCTTCGGCATGTTGTCGGAGTAGTAGTCGAGGAGGCGACGCCAGCCGCTGCGGTGTGGCGCGTCTGCCGCTGTCGCCAGCTGGCCTCCGATCCGCTCTCGCCCTTCGAAGAGCGTGACGTCGTGGTCGGGTCCGAGCCGCATCGCGCACTCGAGCCCGGCGGGACCGGCACCGACGACGGCGATCCGTCTCCGCTCTCTCGACCCGCGCGTGGGCCCCAGCGTCAGGGGGTAGGCGGGACGTGCGGAATGACCCGGCGGCGCGAGGTCGGGATTGACCGAGCACAGTAGGACGGGGTCGAATGCCCGGCAGTCCTCGTTGCAGGACACGCACGGGCGGATCGACGCCTCGCGGCCGGTCAGTATCTTCCGCGGGAAGTCCGGGTCGGCGATCAGCGGTCGTGCCATACCGACGAGGTCGGCACCCGACTGCAGCGCGGTTTCGATGGACGCACCGGTCCGGAACGACTGCGACACGAGCAGCGGGGTCACTGCGGCGGCGCGCAACTGTCCGACCGAATCGAGCAGCGGCGGGTCGGTGACAGCCATGTCCCGGACGTAGGTGCTGCGGACGCCGACCGTGACGTTGACGTAGTCGAAATCGGAGAGGTACGGCAGTACGTCGCAGAGTCCGTCCATGCTCAGGCCGGCCTCGTCGCTGCCGTCAGCGGAGACGCGGACTCCGAGGACGATACCGGGGCAGGCGTCGCGGACCGCACGGGCGATGCGGTCGAGGAGTTGCGTCCGCTGAGACGTTGTCGCGGCATCTCGGCCGAGGTTCGTGTTCGGTGAGAGGAATTGCGCAAGTAGGTATCCGTGGGCCGCGTGCAGTTCGACGACGGGAAAGCCGGCCGACCAGGCGTGGACAGCGGATATGCGGAATGCGTCGACGATCCCCTCGACGTCGGCGCCGGAGAGGGCGCGCGGTCGCGTCGGTTCGCGGGGCGAGCGGACAGCGGACGGCCCGACGGGATGACTCCACATCTCGGCACCGAGCGTTTCGCGTCCGAGGTGCACCAGCTGGCAGGCGGCGATGGCTCCTTCCTCGGTGATCGCCCGCGCCCGAGCCTCCAGGCCGGCGAGGACTTCGGGACGCCAGGCCTCGGTGATGTTGCCGTTGCGATTGGTCGAACCAGGCGACACCACGGTGCCGCCGACGATGAGCATCGAGGCACCGCCGGCCGCGCAGCGCCGCCAGTAGTCGTCGTCGCCGCGTGAGGGGATGCCGCCGGCGACGGCTCCCGAGGCGTGCGGCGTACCGACGAGCCGGTTTGCCAGCCGAATCGGGCCTAGCTGGAGCGGCCGCGCCGCACGTGGAGTCGTCATGCAACCTCCTAAGTGAACTGGATTCAGTTCATGTTATCAGGTGATTGACATCACACGGCGATTTCCCTACATTCAAACTGATATCAGTTCAATTGCTGAGGAGCATCATGTCGTTCGTTCTCGTCCACGGCGCAGGAATGGGTGCCTCCTGCTGGGGACCACTTCTCCCGTTGCTCGAAGGTGCCACTCTCGCAGTCGATCTCCCAGGTCGGGGACGACGACGCTCCATCGACCCACGGTCCGTCACTCTCGACGACTGCGCTGCCGCCGTCATCGATGACGTGGAGGCGGCAAACCTCGAGGACGTCGTCCTCGTCGCACACTCTTTCGCTGGAGTGACGGCCCCTCGGGTCATACAGGCACTCGCGCACCGACTACGGCACGTCGTCTTCCTCTCCGCCGTCGTCCCGCCCGACGGGACGCGAGTGATCGACCAGATCGACCCGGGCGTCCGCGCCGCGGTGGAAGCCTCGATAGAAGATGGTGTGTATCGCCAGGATCCGATGGGCGCCGCCGCGATGCTCTGCAACGACATGGACGCGGAGCAGACCGACTGGATGATCGACCAGCTGGTCGACGATTGCGGCGCGTTACTCACCGAGTCCGTCGATCTGTCCGGTCTCCGCGCCGACATACCCCGTACATACGTACGTTTGACCAAGGACACCTGCTATCCACCCGAACTGCAGGAGAGGTCGGCTGCCCTCGTCGGCGGCGACACCGTCTTTCTCGAATCCGGTCACATGGCCATGGTCACGATCCCCGATCGCGTTGCCGCGCTGCTCAACGGTGTCGCGTCGTAGGCCTCATTCGACTCCTCCATCCATCACCGAACACACGGGTTCGCATTCGTCGAACCGATACCGGAAGGGCTTTCATGCCATGAGAAGTATGCCGATAAAGCTGATGGCCGTCGCGGTGGTCGCCGCTTTCGCCTCGGCCGCTTGTGGATCCGGCGGTTCCGGTTCCAGTGGGCCCGTGTCCGGCACATGGGACGACGTCGTCGCAGCCGCTAAGGGCGAAGGCAGCGTGCTGCTGTACTCGAGCCAGAACCCCGCCAATCTCGACGCTCTGAAAGTGGCCTTCGAGCAGGAGTATCCCGAGATCTCCCTCGAATACGTCCGGGGAACCGACGCCGATATCAACCCGAAGGTCGAGGTCGAGAATCAGACGAAGCGCGGTACCGCTGACGTGCACATGCTGACGGACGCCGCGTGGATCGAGACGGCCGCCGAATCGGGCACCTACTCGACCGATCTCGTCGGCCCGGCATTCGATGCGCCGGAGTACGAACCGCAGAAGAGCATCATTTCCGACAAATTCTTCCTGACGAGTGCGGCGGTGTTCTCTCTCGGATGGAACACGACAGCACTTCCGGGAGGGCTGCAGAAGCCGGCAGACCTCCTCGACCCGGCGTTGAAGGGCAAGATCGGAATCGTCAACCCGTCCGGTATCGCCTCGTACGTCGACTTCTACCGATTCTTCGAGAAGAACTTCGGCGCCGACTATCTTCAGAAGCTCGCGGAACTGAAACCACGCATCTACCCGAGCGCACTGGGTGTCGCTCAGGCCCTGACCTCCGGCGAGATCGTCGCGACCCCCGTGGTGCAACCCCTGGTGCGGGAAAAGGAATCGGGCGCACCGGTGGACTGGGCATTGCCGTCCCCTCCGTGGGGGACCCCCTGGTTCACACACGCACTGTCCGCGGCGCCGCACCCGAATGCGGCACAGGTGCTGGCGAACTTCATGGCCACCCCCGCCGGCCAGAAGGCGCTGTCACTCGGCTACGCGAGCGCCCTTCCCGACATCGAAGGAAGCGTCGCGCGAGCCCAGGACATCGCGCTGCCCAACCCGTCCGATCTGACGCCCGAATCACTCACCGAATACCAGTCCGGCTGGGAACAGAGGTTCATCCAGTGACAACCAACGACGGGCGACTGCGTGACACCTGCGCACTCGTCACCGGTGCTGCACGAGGAATAGGCGCCGCGACCGCGGAACTCTTCCACGCCCACGGGGCCACGGTCTACCTCGGCGACGTCGACGACGAGCTGGGCGAAAGTGTCGCGGCGAAAATCGGTGCGAGAGCGCACTACCGGCACCTCGACGTCACCGACGAATCCCAGTGGACGCGCGTCACCACCGACATGGCGGATCGCGGGCATTCGATGCGTGTTCTCGTCAACTCCGCGGGCGCCGCATCCAAAGCGTCCATCATGCAGACGTCGCTCGCAGATCTACGACGCATGATCGACCTCAACCTCGTGGGCACCTTCCTCGGTCTGCAAGCCGCAGGCGCCGCGATGACCACCGGCGGGTCCGTCGTCAACTTGTCTTCGCTGCGTGGCGTCCTCGCGACTGCCGAGCTCGGAGCGTACGGCGCTTCGAAGTTCGGTGTTCGTGCCTTGACACGCGTTGCGGCGTTGGAGTTCGCGGAATCGAATATCCGGGTCAACGCGGTCTGCCCGGGCAGCATCGAGACGGCAATCACCGCCGGTGCCGACTTCGCCGACGACGACATGGACGCGTATGTGAAAAGCATTCCGCTGCAACGCCGGGGTCTACCGCTCGAGGTCGCGAAGGCCATCCTGTTTCTCGCGTGCGAGGACAGCAGCTACATCACCGGCTCCGATCTCATGATCGACGGCGGAACCTCCGCGGGCGCCAGGACTCCGAAGCGCCCGCAGCCAACCCTCGACAACCCACTCGCAACCAAGCAGGTGCCAAGGTGACATCGCAATTCCGGGTTTCCAACCTGACCAAGACCTTCGGGTCCAACACCATCGTCGATCAACTCGACCTCGACATTCAGGACGGTGAATTTCTCGTCCTGCTCGGCCCCAGCGGTTGCGGGAAAACGACCACGTTACGATGCATCGCCGGTCTCGAGACACCCGAAGGCGGGTCGATCACGTTCAAGGACCACACTGTGTTCGATGCGTCGAGCCGTATCAACGTTCCGGCGTACAAGCGCAACATCGGCATGGTCTTCCAGTCCTACGCGTTGTGGCCCAACATGACGGTGCGAGAAAACATCCGGTACCCCTTGAAGGTTCGGGGGATGAAGAGCGCCATCGCCGCCGGACAGGTCGAGACCGCAGCAGGCATGGTTGATTGCGGCGCCCTGCTCGACCGGTATCCGTCCCAGCTCAGCGGTGGACAGCAACAGCGAGTAGCCGTGGCCCGCGGCCTGGTCGCCCAACCCGACCTTGTGCTGTTCGACGAACCCCTGAGCAATCTCGATGCGCGGCTGCGTGATCAGGTGCGGTCTCAGATTCATCAACTACACCAACGACTGGGTTTCACTGCCGTATTCGTCACCCACGATCAGGCCGAGGCGTTTGCGCTCGGTGACCGACTCGCCATCATGAAGGCGGGCAAGATCGAACAGTACGACACCCCGGAGCGGGTCTACGAGACCCCTTCCTCCGACTATGTCGCGGCGTTCATCGGGATGGCGAACCGGCTCGAACTCGTCCGCCGGCACGAGGGGTGGACCACGCGAGCGGGGGCTCCCGTCGATCTCGACGCGGCCGGAGTCCAAGGCGACTACATCAGCGGCGATACGGCTCTGGGAAGGCTCCGGCCCGACGACCTCGCACTTCATCATTCACTCGACGAGGTCCGTGCGGGTGACGTCGGCTTCGTCGGCGATCTCGTCACCTCGGAGTACGGAGGCCGCTATTTCGACGTGACGGTCGATGCCGGAGGTGAGCAGTTGTTCGTCCGCGCAGATGCGGAACTGCACGGACGCTGGTTGCGTGGTGCCGCCATCGGATCTCCTCTGGTGGTGAGCTTCTCGCCCACCAAGCTGCGAGTGTTTCCGCATCCGGACGGCCACGTGGATCTCCAGGTTCCCGTGCTCGCCCAGGCCGCCCGATCGGAGGCGTGATGGCTACGGTTGCGGTGAGCCGCGGCGCACGTCCGTTCGTCGTCAGTACGGTGTGGCGTACCCGGCTCGGGTACGGCGCGCTGCTGGCGGTTCTGGCGTATCTCGTCGTGCTACCGCTCTTCCGATTGCAGTCGCTGGCGTTCGAGGACGGCGGTCGCGGATATCAAGCCCAGTACGGCCGGTACGACATCGGCCAAACCATCCGGACGACCATCGCGCTCGCTGTCTCGTCACTCGCCATCGCCATGGTCCTGGGAACGATTCTTGCGTTCGCGGCGACCAGGCTGCCACGCCGGCTGAGCTTTCTCAGGATCGTCCCCATCCTGCCCATCGTGATGCCGGCGGTGGCCAATGTGGTCGGGTGGGCATTTCTCCTCTCCCCCGGACCCGGGTATCTGAACGCGCTCCTGCGCAAGCTTCCCTGGTGGAACCACGTGGACTCCGGACCGATCGACGTCTACAGCACACCGTGGATCATCATTCTCACGGGTTTCGGACTCACGTCCTTCGTCTACCTCTTCGTCAGCGCGGGAATGCAGAACATCAGTTCCGAGCACCTCGAGGCAGCACAGATCAGCGGTTCGTCGACGCTCGGGGTGTTCTTTCGTGTAGTGCTCCCGCTGCTTCGCCCCTCCCTGGTGTACGGCGGTGGCATTGCGCTGCTTCTCGGTCTGGGCCAATTCACCGGACCGCTCCTGCTGGGACAGAACACCGGCGTGAAAGTCCTCACCACCGAAATGTATCGGCGGGTGTCCGAGTCGCCGGCGGACTTCGCCGCTGCAGCCGCGGCGGGCTCTCCGCTCGTCATCTTCGGCGTCGTGGTCGTGCTGGCGCAGAAGATGCTTCTCGGTAATCAGTCACGCTTCGTCACTCACGGGGGAAAAGCGTTCGCACCGAATACCGGTCGTTCGGCGTGGGCCGCCGTGTGCATCTCGGGATACGCGATGCTCGCACTCGTCGTTCCGTTGATCGGACTCGCCATCGTCGCCGTGTCTCCCTATTGGTCGGAGACACTGTCCTGGAATCTCTTCACACTCGACAACTTCCGGGCGCTTTTCCGGACAGCGAGCATCGTCGACTCGGTGTACACGAGTCTCCTCACCTCCGTGGTGGCGGTCGCCATCTGCGTGCCGATCGGTTACCTCACCGCCACGCTGCTCGTGCGAGGTCGCAAACACAGGGTGCTGGCAACCATCGGTGACGTCATCACCGCTCTCCCCCTGGGCATTCCAGCGGTGATCTTCGGCGTCGGGTTCCTGCTCACGTACACCCAGCCTCCGCTGATTCTCTACGGGACCAAAGCGGTCATCATCCTCGTCTACATCGTGCTGATGGTGCCCTTCTCGACCCGAATGCAAATGACGGCGATGCTGTCACTCGGAGAGACCTATGCCGAGGCGTCGGCAACGAGCGGTGCGAGCCCGTTCGTCACCAACATCCGGGTGATTCTGCCGCTGATGAGGCCCACCGTGCTCAGTTCCGTCGCGTTGATGTTCATCCTGCTGACCCACGAGTTCGCCGCCTCACTGCTCGTCCGTGCCGCCACGACACAGGTGATGGGTACGCTGCTGTTCGACCTGTGGGAGAACGGCTCCTACCCCCTGGTGGCCGCGATGGCCCTTCTCATGACCGCCGTGACCAGCATCGGTGTCGTGATCGCGATGCTCGTCGGCGGCCGAAACGTATTGAGCAATCTCTGATGTCGATCTGCCCCGCCCGATCCGAACGAGTGACAAGGAGTCCAGATGACTGTCGGCCCTGACCGACTTCGAGACAAGGTCGTCCTGCTGACGGGTGCGACCGGTGGTATCGGCGCCGAGATCGTGCGAAGGCTCGCCGACGAGGGTGCTCACGTCGTCCTGACCGATCTCGAGAAATCGGCCTGCCAGGAATTGCTCGATACTCTCACCCAGCCCGAGCGACACGCGGCGCTCGCCCTCGATGTCTCCTCCGAGGAACAGTGGGAAGACGTCGTGGCAGCAACCGAGAGCACGTTCGGCGCGCTGCACGCCCTGGTCAACAACGCCGCCATCGGCAGCGTCGCAACGGTCGACGAGGAAACCCGATCCCATTGGGATCGGGTGATCGGCGTCGGCCAGACCGGCACATGGCTGGGTATGAAACATGCCGGCCCGCTCATCGAGCGGAGCGGCGGCGGTTCGATCGTGAACATGTGCTCGATACTGGGCACCGTGGGCGGTCTGGGCAACAGCGTTGCCTATGCAGCCGCCAAAGGCGCAGTCCGGACGATGACGAAGAACGCCGCCCTGCACTGGGCGAAAGCGGGAGTGCGCGTCAACTCGCTGCACCCGGGATTCATCGGTACGCCCCCGCTGCTCGAGCGCTGGGAGGGCAGCGAGCGTCACCGCGAAATGCTGGCCGGCACCCCGATGGGCCGTCTCGGGCGGGGTGAGGAGATCGCGGCCGTAGTCGCCTTCCTGGCCGGCGACGACTCCACCTTCGTCACCGGGTCGGAGATCTACGCCGACGGTGGGTGGACGGCGGCCTGAGCGAGACAGAAGAACATGGCCTCCGCGTGATGCGGAGGCCATGTTCTTCTGTGTAGCGGCTGGAGCGTCAGCGTAGGCGGCACAGCGTCTTTCCCACGGTGCGGCCGTGCAGCATCGCGACGATGGCGTCCGGCGCCGACTCGAGGCCGTCGAACACGGTCTCCTCGACAACGAGACGACCGTCGCGGAGGTAGCTCCCGACCTCGGCCCGCATGTCGCCGAGCAGATGGTCGTAAGCACCAGCTCGGAAACCCCGCACCGTGAGGTTCTTTGCCACGATCTGAAAAAGATTGCTCGGACTTGCCGCCGCCGTGTCCGCGTCATAGGAGGCGACAGCGCCCGCCATGGCCACCCGACCGCCTGGTCGGAGGTGATACAGGGCGGCCTCGAGATGCGTTCCACCCACGTTGTCGAAATACAGATCGATGCCGTTCGGTGCCGTGCTTGCGAGGGCTCCGGCCAGGTCCGGACTGTGGTAGTCGAATGCGCCGTCGAGTTTCAGTTCGTCCAGGAGGAACCTGACCTTCTCGCCAGAACCGGTGCTGCCGACCACGTAGTGACCTCTGAGCTTCGCAATCTGGGCGGCGAGACTGCCGACCGCACCCGCGGCCGACGAGATCCACACGACGTCTCCACTCGTGAGTCCACCGATGCACTGCAATCCCACGTACGCCGTGAGCCCGGAGCTGCCCAGCGCTCCGAGATAGGATTGCGGCGGGTGCACGCTCGTGTCGAGGCGAGTCACGCCGCCGGCCCCGGCCAAGGTTTCGCTGCCCTGCCGGACCACCGCGAACTCACGGAAACCCTTGATGTGCAGAACCGTATCGCCCGGCTCGAAGCCGGGGTCGCGGGACTCGAGTACCTCGCCGACAGCCAATCCGGTCAGCGTCTCCCCGATGCCGAACGGCGGCAGGTAGCCTGCCGGGCCGGAAGGGCCGAGACGTATCCTGACGGACGGGTCGATCGACAACCACGAGTTGCGAACGAAAATCTCACCGGGCTCCAGTTCTTCGGGAACCGTCACCACGTCGAGGTGGAAGTCCGATGGCCGGACCTTCCCCTGGGGGTGGCGCGCCAGTTTCAGCTCATGACTCTGCACAGGAATCCTTCCGCACTCAGACCACGGAGAAGACGTCGCGGTCGTCTCGTCTTCGGACTGCGAGCCGACCGCGATCGACCAAAGTGTCGAGGTGCGCGAGGGTCTCACAGATGGCGATCATTTGATTGAACGGGTCGAGAGTGGAGAACGGCCTTTCGCGACGAGTCCACGTGACCGCGTCTGCGACGGCAGTCGCGGTCGCCGGCCCGAGCGAGACCAGCGCGTCGCGCATGGCCGCGAAACGCCGGTCATGATGCGCGAGAAGTTCTTCGACGCGCAGGTGCACGCTCGGTGTCGGATCTCCGTGCGCCGGCAGCAGTTGCGAGTCGGGGCGTTCGAGCAGTCGGGTCAGCGACTCGAGGTAGCGCCCCAACGGCAGATCCCACTCACCGAGTTCGAAGCCGATCGACGGTGTGATCGTGGGCAGGACGTGGTCGCCACTGAAGAGCAGCCCCTGCTGTTCATCGTGAAAGACCATGTGCCCCTTAGTATGCCCCGGCGTGTGCACGACGTCGAGTGTGTGCGGTCCGATCCGGAGCGGACCGGCCGTGAGCCAGTGGTCTGGCTGTTCCCAGTCCGAGGGGTAGAAGGGTTCCGCGGCGGTCAAGACCTCGACCGTGTCTGCCAGGAGGGGGGCACCGGCGCGGCGGAGTTCGCGCAGAGAATCCGTCGGCACGTTACTGCCGAGTGCACTGACGGCTGCCAATCCGTCGGCCTCGGCCATCCCGAGGTGGACGCGGGCGCCGTGACGACGGCGGAGTTCGATCGCGAACGTGTAGTGATCGCGGTGCACGTGAGTGACATAGATGTCGTGAATCTGCTCGGTGCTGTGCCCGATGTGGAACAGTGCGCGCTCCATCTCGTCGAAAGTCGTGTCGACTCGCCAGCCACCGTCGACGAGGGCCAGGCCGTCCTCGGTCTCGAGGGCGTAGACGTTGACCGCTCCGAGGCCGTCATCGGGCATCTGGAGGGGCACTCGATGCACACCGGGCGCCACCTCGTAGCAGCCCGGTTCCATCCAGTGCGCCCTCATGATCGACCGCTGTCCACTTCGACCATCGTTTTCTCCTCGCCCATGACGAGGATGCGCTTTCCCCGCATCTGGCCGACGTTGTCCACTGCGGCTTGCCATTCCGGGCTTGCGAGCGCGGCATCGAGGTCCTCGCGGGAGTCGAAGCTCAGAATCGAGACGCCGTCCCATTCCCGTGACCTGTCGTCCATCGCGTCGAGCACTTCGGTGTGCTGCCATCGCCGCAGCCCTGGGAGCGGGTAGGTCACGTCGGCATGTTCGCCGCGCCACCACTGGATGAACTGCTCATGGCTCCAGTCGTGCGGACGGGCGGCCAAGACGATCAAGTTGTACATCATCACTCCGTAACTGACCTGAATTTGGTTCAAATCTCGAGGGAAAGGAGAGCCACCCCTCCGCACACGCCCGCGTCACGCGCGGACGATGCGCAGGGTGGCGTCTCGAACCTGCTGGTTGAGCTGGTCGAGGGTCATGTCCCCGTCGGGTCGGTACCAACGCCACACGCTGACGACGAGTCCGAGGATCAGCCGGGCCATCAGTCGCGGATCACTGTCGGCGAATACGCCTGCGCCCATCCCCCGCGCGATGAGGAGCGACCACTCTTCTTCGATCGAGTTCACCAGCGCGCGTGAGGTCTGGCGCTCGGCCTCTTCCTTCTCGGATTGGCGGGGAGTGGCGAGCAGGTCCATATGACTCTGGAGGATGCGCCGCTGAAGGGCGTCCCGCGGGGTCGCTTCCAGAGCGCTGGTGACGGCGGCACTCAACGCCTCGACCGGGTCGTCGACGCCCTCGATCGCGGCAGCGAATCGCTCGAGTGACTGCGCCAGTTCGAGACGCATGATGGTCAGCAGGCAGTGACCCTTCGACTCGAAATAGTGATAGAGCGCCGTCTGACCGATGCCGACCTCGTCGGCGATCGACGCCCACTTCGTATGCTCGAAGCCGACCTCCCCGAAGCGTTCGATCGCGGCTGTCAGGATCAACCCGCGCTTCGAACGCGGACCATCGCGGAGCGTCATGGCTTCTACGGACACTGAATCCCCATCCATCGGTTGGTTGTCGGGTCGGTACCGGTCAGACTACCTGAACTGAGGTCAGGTCGGGTCGAATCAGCGGCTCTCGCTACTGGTGAGCAGGCGTGTTGCGAGGTCCACCGCATCCGGTCGAGACAGCTTCCCCACCCGGTTCTGCGGCAGATCGTCGATCGTGAAGACGAACTCCGGCCACTTGAACTTCGGGAACTCGATGTCCCCGAGGTGCGCAACGACCTCGTCGAGGGTAATCGGATCGCCGGTGCTCACGACCAGGGCCGCCGCACGTTCACCGAGTAGCTCGTCCGGCACCGGGACCACGCACACCTGGGACACGGTCGGGATGCGTGCGATCGCGGCCTCGACCTCGTTGATGTCGATGTTGCGGCCCCCGCGAATGATGATCTGCTTCTGGCGCCCCATCACCCGGATGCTGCCGTCTTCGGCCACTTCGACGAGGTCGCCGGTAGGCAGGAATCCGTCCGCGGTGAGTTCCGGGGGTGCGGGAACACCTGCCCGTGCATAGCCGACGAAGAGGGAGGGCCCCTTGACCTGGGCATCGCCCACCCGGCCCGGTGGCAGAGGAGCGCCGTGTGCGTCGACCGCTCGGACGACGGTCCCGGGGAAGGGACGACCGTCCCGCCCGAGCCGGACGTCCGGTACGTCCGCGGGCAGCGGGGTCGTGTGCCCGAGACACTCGGACATACCGAACACACGCAGGAACGTGGTGCCGAGGGTCTGTTCGGCGCGACCGAGCGCGCCGGCATCCATTGGACCGCCGCCGACGGTCATTGCGCGCAGCGATGCGAGTGCTCCCGCAGCGTCCGGCGCGACGGCCAGCTGAAGAGCCATGGTCGGGACGAGCATCGTCCAGGCGACCCGGTGTTCCCGGACGATCTGGAGGGCTGTCGCAGGCTTCCAGCCGTCCATGCAGACCATCGGCGCGGCAAGCATTGCGGGGAGATAGAGCCCGAAGCAGAATGCCGCTACCGACGAGAGTGGTACGAACGCCGCGACGGGATCCCCGGGTTCGAGGCCGACCGCCTCGATCGTGCAACGGCAGGCATAACGAATCGCGGATTCCGACTGCACCACGCACTTGGGATGTCCGGTCGACCCGGACGTCATCGCGATCGCAATTCCGCCGTTCCACCGCTCGACGTCACTGACCGGTGATCGCGACCAGCGCATCACCCAGCCGGCCGGTGCGGTCGCTTCCTCGCAGAACCGGTCCTCCGGTACACCCCAGTGCGCGAGCGACTGCCGGTCGGCGATCACGACGTCGGGTGTGATGTCGTTCAACGCCACGATGAATTCCGACGGGGTGGCATGCCGGCTGAACACCGCAATCAGACCCCCGCGCAGTCCGACGGCGATTGCCGCGGCGAGCGTGCGCCACGTGTTGTCAGCCTGCACGAGCACGGTCGGCGAGCCACCTGTCGCGACGTCCAACTGGGCGGCGAGCTCGGTTGCCGCCGCGACAACCTCCGCCATCGTGTGCTCCCCCGTTGCATCGACGACTGCGATGTCATCCGGAGAATTCGCTGCGCGAGCAACGAAATCGCGTGCCAGCTCCCACATTCCGCCGACCTTCCATTGAAGTGAACTAGTTTCATTATTGACTATGACACGCACCGTACCCAGCTTTCGTCCGTCACGGAATCACGACGGCTCTCCCGGTGATCTCGCCGCGCCGCAACCTCGCATACACGTCGAGGACGTCGTCCAATGGGTACGTGGTCGCCTCGACGGCCAGCAGACCCTTGTTTGCGAGGTCGACCACGGCCTCGAGGTCTGCGCGAGTTCCCCAGAACGGCGCAGTCACCTGCCAGCCCGTCGCGAGTCCGACGTCTTTGCCCACCGTGAGCCGGCCGCCGGCGCTGCCGACAGTCACCAGTCGTCCCCCGGGGGCGAGCAGCTGCGCCGCCGATTCCATCGTGTCCGGCGCTCCTACGAAATCGAAGACGACGTCAGCGCAGTGAAAGCCGGCGGTACCGGACCGAGATGTCGCAACCTCCGCAATGTCCGACACCGCCACGTCCGCCCCCAGCCGACGCGCAAGGTCGCGTGAGCTCTCACGCGGATCGACCGCAATGATCGTGCCTGCGCCCAGTGCGCGGAGAACCTGGACCGCGATGTGGCCCAGTCCCCCGACTCCGACCA
Source organism: Rhodococcus sp. JS3073 (assembly GCF_026810085.1). Taxonomy (NCBI): domain Bacteria; kingdom Bacillati; phylum Actinomycetota; class Actinomycetes; order Mycobacteriales; family Nocardiaceae; genus Rhodococcus; species Rhodococcus sp. JS3073. The sequence goes on from NZ_CP113951.1 coordinate 2,880,088, forward strand.
CCACGGAAACGGAGTCGGCGTCGACGAGATCCCGATTGGTACGAACTGCGTGATACGCCGTCAGGGCGGCATCGGCGAGTGGGGCGGCACTCTCGGGGGCGAGTCCGTGGGTGCGGACCAGGCACCGTCCCGAGGGAACGGTCATGGTGTCGGCCAGACCACCGTCGTAGCCGATGCCGTTGCCGATCGCGGCGAGACGGCCGTCCTCGCGTTTGCTCAATTCGAAGCAATAGTTCTCGCGGCCTCGGCGGCAGTTGCGGCATCGCCCGCACGACCAGACACCATGGACGACGACGGATTCGCCGATCCACGACTTGTCGGCCTCCGGGCCTGCGCCGACCACGGTTCCCGCCACCTCGTGCCCGAGGGTGAACGGGAGGGAATAGTCGAATACTCCCGCGGGTGCGTCCATCACGTGCAGATCGGATCTGCACAGTCCGGCGGCGTCGACGCGGAGGAGCAGCTGATGCCCCTGCGGTTCGGGAACAGGGATGCGCACAACGCGCGGACCGTCGCCCCAGCTGGTCAGGCGTACTGCGCGCATCGTCGGAACTGCCATGAGTGTCACCTTTGCCTACCGGGCGGTCCAGCCGCCATCGACCACCAGAGTCTGACCTGTGACGTATGACGACGCGTCCGATGCCAGGAAGAGCACGGCGCCGTCCACTTCGCCGGGGCGTCCGCCGCGGGCGAGCATCGTGTTGCGGCGCACCCAGTCCGCCGAGCGCTGGTTGCTGAACAGTCCATCGGTCATTTCCGTGTCGAACCAACCCGGCACGATGGCGTTCACGCGGATGCCGCGTCTACCCCACTGCCCGGCGAGCTCACGGGTCAGCCCGAGCACGCCGGCTTTCGATGCCGCATAGCTCGCACCGCCGATGGGTGCCGTCGAGACGAGCCCGACGACGGAGGAGATATTGATGATCGATGTTGTCTCGCCCGCCGGTGTGGCCGAGGCGACGCACGTGGCGAGATGAAAGCCCGCGGCCAGATTGACGTCGAGAATCGAGGAGAATTCCTCCGGGCTCTCGTCCTCGGCGTTCGGTCTGCCGGGTCTGCCCGCGTTGTTGACGAGGACGTCGATCCGCCCGGCCTGCGAGAGGGCCCGATCCACGAGCGCGCGCCGGTCCGAGTCCACGGTGATGTCGCACTCGACGGGGACGACCCCGTCGACCTCGCCGGCCAGCGCCGCGAGACGCTCGACTCGGCGGGCGGCGGCGAAGACCGTCGCGCCTGCCGACGCCAGCGTCCGCGCGAAGCCCATTCCCAGTCCGGACGATGCACCCGTGACGACGGCGACGCGACCGCTCAGCTGGAACAGCTCGGGTACCTGCATGTGGTTGGCTCCTACTCGTGTTCGTGGCACGCGCGCGTCAGTAGACGGCGGTGCGGCCGCCGTCGACCGGGATGACGGCACCCGTGGTGTAGCCGGCTCGGTCGCCGGCCAGATGCACGACGAGGCCCGCGATTTCATCCGGGTGCCCGAGTCGGCCGGCCGGGAGTCGGTCGATGATCTTGCCGACGAACTCGTCGTCCCAGTCCGCCGCCATATCGGTTGCGAATCCGCCCGGCATGATGCAGTTCACCCGTACCCGGGGCGCGTATTCCTGAGCGAAGGCCATCGTCAGCGCGTTGAGACCGTTCTTCGACGCCGCGTACATCGCCTCCGGCGGGCTGGGCCGCAGTGCGCCGATGCTCGAGATGTTGATGATCGAACCGCCTCCGGCCGCGCTCATCCTGGCACCGGCCACCGCCATGAGCCGGAACGGGCCCTTGAGGTTGACCTCGATCGTCTTGTCGAAGAGCGACTCGGAGACCGACTCGAGGTTCGGCGACAGCGGAGCGATGCCGGCGTTGTTGACGACGATGTCGAGACTTCCGAACTGCGTGAGAATGTGGTCGACGGCGAGTTCGATCGCGTCCCACTTCCCGACGTGCAGTGCGAGCGGTTCGGCGATGCCACCGGTGTCCCTCGTGATCGCGAGGGCCGCGGAGATGCACGCGTCCTCCTTGCGGCTCGACACGATCACGGTGGCTCCCGCGGCGGCCAGCCCGCTCGCGATGGCGTATCCGAGCCCTCGGGTGGCCCCCGTGACGAGTGCGACCTTGCCTGTCAATTCTCGCGTGGTGTTCATGCGTACTTCTTCAGTTCGAGACGCGCAATGGTGCGCAGATGGACTTCGTTCGGACCGTCGGCGATCTGCAGTGCCCGGGTGATCGCATACAGCCGGGCCAGGATCGTGTCGTCACTCACCCCGGCCGCGCCGTAGGTCTGGACGGCGTGGTCGACCACTCGATGAGCGACCTCCATGGCCGCAACCTTGATCGCGGCGACTTCCGACCGGGCGGCGGCGTTGCCGCGGGTGTCCATCAGCCACGACGACTGGAGAACCAGCAGCCGGATCTGGTCGATCTCCATCCGGCTGCGCGCGATCCACTCCCGTACCACACCGCGATCAGCGAGCGGCGCACCGAAGGCAGTGCGCTGCAGAGCCCGTCGGCACATCAGCTCGAGGGCGCGCTCGGCCATGCCGATCGCTCGCATCGCGTAGTGCATGCGCCCCGGCCCCAGCCGGCCCTGCGCAATCGCGAAACCGTCTCCCTCGGCGCCGAGCATGTGGTCGGCCGGCACCCGGACATCCGTGAACTGGACCTCGCCGTGACCGAGCCGGTCCCGGTACCCGAACATGGGCAGATCGCGAAGGACCTCGATACCGGGAGAATCCGCGGGCACCAGGATCATGCTCTGCTGCCGGTAGGTCGGAGCCTCGGGATCGGACTTGCCCATGAAGATGACGAGCTTGCAATCAGGGTCGAGAATGCCTGAGGTGTACCACTTCCGGCCGTTCAGGACGTACTCGTCGCCGTCCCGGCGGATGGTCGACGTGATGTTCGTGGCGTCCGAACTCGCCACATCCGGTTCCGTCATGGCGAACGCCGACCGGATCGTGCAGTCGAGGAGCGGTGCGAGCCACCGTGACTGTTGTTGCTCGGTGCCGTACATGGCGAGGATCTCCATGTTGCCGGTATCGGGTGCCGAACAGTTGATGGCCTCGTTGCCGATCACCGAGCGTCCGACCATCTCGGCGAGCGGGGCGTACTCGAGGTTGGTGAGACCGGCGCCCCACCCGCCGTGCGTCATGAAGAGATTCCACAATCCGAGCTCGCGCGCCTTCGCCTGCAGGTCGAGCATGACCTTGGGCTGCTCGTGTGGGTTGTCGTTCGACTTGATCTGCTCGTCGTACACGGCCTCGGCCGGATAGACGTGCTCTTCCATGAAGTTCCGCAGCTGCTCGAGCAATCGCTCGGTGCGCGCGGAGTATTCGAAGTCCACGTGAGGTCCTCTCTGTTCCGTCATCGCGTCACGCGGTGAACGGAGGTTGATCAGGCAAGTAGCGCAGTCCCGCTGCGGATGAGCTGCGCGATGGTGTCGGGCAGCCGTTCCTGGTCGGGGTCGTGGTGGCGGCCTTCGCGGTGCCGGCGCAGGTTGTGGCCCATGATCGCCGCCATCTTCAGACGGCCGAGTGCGTTGAACCAGTTCATGTCCGGCAGCGCCGGGTGATCCCCGGTGTAGAGGTCGATCAGTTCGTCCTCGGACGGCAGGTCCGGCACCGCGCGCCCCACCCCGGGAAAGTTCGCACCGTCGGCGAACACGAGGAACCAGCCCAATTCGACCCGCGGATCGCCCAGGCTCCAGATCTCCCAGTCGATCAAAGCCGCCGGCTCCGTGCCACAGGCGATGATGTTGCCGAGCCGGTAGTCACCGTGCACCAACGTCGGTGCCAGCGCCTCGGGAAGATCTGCGGCGAGGAGGCGCAGGAGTTCGTCGCCGCCGCTGACGAGGTCGGGGGGAACGGCATCCAGGGTTCGTTTCCACCGCGCCAGCTCCGCACCGGGTGACAACGGATCTCCGGCCGCCGGGATCGTGTCGACCGGCACCGCGTGCAGCAGCGGCAGCACCGCGGCCGCCCGGCGCATCCGCGCCGCCGCGACAGCCGGTTCGACCGGAGGCGAATCGAGCACCGGCTCGAGTGACTCCCCGGCCACGCACTCCATCGCGAACCACGCCGGGCCGTCCTCGTCGACGGCGACGATCCGGGGTACGGGGACCTCTGTCGCCCCCAGAGTTTCCATGATCCTCGCCTGGCGCACCATGTCGTGTCGCCCGATGGGGCGTTGCCCCTCGGGAACCGCCTTGACCACGAGGTCGCCGTCGCTGGTGTGCACCTTGTACGTCAGACCCGAATGCCCCCCGAGCAGCGGCTCGAGTGTGCCGACGTCCAGACCGGGGTTCTGCTCGCGCAGCCGATGCGCCACACGGTCGTCGAGGGTGATCGTTGCGCTCACGCGCGCGGCTCCCTCGGCAGGCCGAGCACGCGCTCGGCGAGGATGTTTCGCTGGATCTCGTCGGTACCGCCCGCGATGCGATACCCGGGCGCGCCGAGCACATGCTCCGTCCACGCGAACGTTCCCCACTCGCCCGAGTCGGCGATCAGATCGCGCCCCAGCAACAGCCGGACGACTTCCGATGTACGTGCCATGGTGTCGGTGGCGAGCAACTTACCCACCGATGCCTCGGGACCGGGGTCCTTGTCGGCGACGACTGCCGCGGCCACCCGCATACCGGTCACCCGCTGGACGTAGCTGCGCGTCACGAGATCCGCGACCTTGTCACGTTCGATTTCGGTCAGCTGCCGGTCGAGGTGATGGGCCAGTTCGACGGCGTGATCGGCATTGGCCAGACCTAGGTTCCCGGCGTCGAGTCGTTCGGCTGCCAGTACCGTCAGGGCGACCGGCCAACCCTCCCCCACCGGCCCCAGCCGGTAGTCGTCCGACAGTTCGACGCCGTCGAGGTAGACCTCGTTGAAGGAACTGCCCCCGGTCATCTGGCGGATGGGCCGGACGGTGACTCCCGGAGCGTCCATCGGGATCAGGAAGACGGTGAGGCCTGCGTGTTTGGTCGCGTCGGGGTCGGTGCGGCACACCGCGACCCCGACGTCGGCGACCCGGGCGCCGGACGTCCAGACCTTGTGCCCGGTAATCGTCCACCGGCCATTCCGTTCGACTGCCCTCGTCCGTACCGCGGCAAGGTCGGATCCGGCTTCGGTTTCCGAAAACAGCTGGCAGGCAATGATGTCGGTCCGAAGCATCGCACGCACATACCGCTCGCACTGTTCCGGTGTTCCCCATTGGGCGATCGCCGGAGCGACCAGTTGCTGAGTCACCGAGAACATTTCGGTCCGGCGCGGCACGTCGAATGCGTTCTCCTCCCGCCGGAACGCGAGCACGTAGGACATCGGCAGACCACGGCCACCGTACTCGGCCGGCCAGTTCATCGAGCCCCAGCCGGCGTCGAACTTCGTCTGTTCGTACGCCCGGATATGGTCGGTCTCGTCGCGCTCCTGCTCGGCCGTCCAATTCTCGAAGACGGCGACCGAGTCGGATCCCACTCCCCATTTGATCTGGGTGCGCGGTTCCGCGACAGTTCTCAGCCACGCCCGCGCTTCATCCACGAACTGGTCCAGGTCGGGCATCGTTGCTTGATTCATGGCTCTTCCTCAGACGGACAGGACGGTGCAGGCACTGATTCCGGGCGCACCGTAGACGTGGGTGAATCCGACGCGCGGGTGTCCGGGAACCTGCCGGGCACCGGCCTCCCCGCGCAATTGCGTGACGATCTCGTGTATCTGCCGGAGGCCGGAGGCACCGATCGGTTCCCCGTTGGCGATACATCCGCCGTCGGTGTTGATCGGGATTCGGCCGCCGATCTCCGTCTCGCCGGCCGCAATCAGTTTTTCTTGTTCGCCGTGCTCGCAGAATCCGCATTCGGCCATGTGCATGATCTCGGCACCGCTCTCCGTGTCCTGGAGTTGCGCGACATCCACATCCGAGGGACCGAGTCCGGCCTGCTCGAATGCGGCGGCGGCGGTGGACGTGCTCACACTCGACGGGGTTCCCTGGCCCTGAATCGACGGACCGAACACCTCGAAGGAACCGAACCGGCGGGTACCCGCCGAGATTCCCCGTATGTGCACCGGTCTTCCGCCGAGGCGCCGGGCGGCGGCCTCACTCGCCACGACCACGGCGGCTCCGCCCTCGCCGGGCGAGCAGAACATGTATCGCGTCAGCGGGTCGTTGACCATGTCCGCTGCGGCGATCGTCTCAGCGGAAATCGGTTCGCGGCGCCAGGCATTCGGGTTCAGCGAGCCGTTGCGATACGCCTTCTCCGCCACGGCGGCCAGAGTCGGTGCGCTGATCCCGTGTTCGCGCATGTAGCGCGCGATCTTGATGCCGAAGAACTGGGTGGTGACCATCAGGCCTGCCTCGCCGTAGCCGACGGGCAGACCCCAATCCTGCGGTGCCGGGTCGAAGGCGCCGCGCGGATGCTTGTCGAAGCCGACCGCGAGTGCGATGTCGGCGGCCCCCGAGCGAATCGCGTTGACGGCCGACACCAACGCACTACCGCCGGTCGCGCAACCGTTCTTGACGTTGGTGAAAGGTATGCCGGTGAGCCCGAGCTCGGCGACCAGGGTGTCGGCGAGCCCGGACCCGTCGCTGCCACCGAATGCGACCTGAACATCGGTCCACGCGATGCCTGCGTCGGTCAGCGCGGACGCAATTGCATCCAGCGCCAGCCGGCGGCCGCTCTTGCCCGGCTGACGTCCGAACTTCGAGAGTCCGGCCCCGACGATCGACACGGCGGACATCAGCGGATCTCCTTCAGATAGGCGTCGGTGGCGAAGTGGGGCACCGGTGCCGTGGCGATCAAGGTCACCGGCGCCCCGTCGTCCAACTCGTCGAAGTCGTGGCATTCGAGCACGGCTTCGATCCTGATTCCCTCGGGGAGTTCGACGTATCCGACGGCGAACGGCGCGAAGCCGTTCGGCGGCGGGACGTACGGCGGAGATTTCGGGGCGAACCGCTGAACCGTGTACGCCCAGACCGTTCCGCGTGTGCTCAGAGTGAACGGCGACATCGCCGGTCGTGAGCACTGCGAGCACAGACTGGCGGCCGGGAACGCGACAGTCGAGCAGTGGGAGCACCGGCTCGCGCCGAGCGCCGGCGCGGTGTGTGTCTCGCCCATCCTCATCCTCTCCTCGGGATTCGTCGTCGGTGTCGGATCAGCGACCGACCCAGACCGGCTCACGCTTTTCGAGGAAGGCGTTCACGCCTTCGCGTGCGTCCTCGGACTGCAGCGCATTGCCGACGGCGAGGTGCTCCATCACCATCAACGACTGGATGTCCGCGTCGAGACCGCGGTCGATGCACATCTTGGTGAGCTTCATCATGAACGGGCTCTTGTCGACGATCGGGGCGATGAACTCGGCGACAAGCTTGTCGAGGTCTTCGGCCGGCGCCGAGGCGTTGATCAGGTCGAAGGCCTCCGCCTCCTTGCCGGTCAGGAGTTTCCCGGTCAGCATGAGCTCCTTGGTCTTCCGAATTCCGATCATCCGCGGGAGCCGGTAGATCGGGCCTGCCCCACCGAACAGCGCGCGGCGGATGTGGAAATCGCCGATACGAGCGTCCTCGGCGGCGACGGCGAAGTCGCAGGAGATCATGAGCTCGAAACCGCCTGCGGTGACGAAGCCTTCGAGGACCGCGACGGACGGCGTGTTCATCGAGTACAGGCGGTCGCACACCTTGGCGGACAGCACGGCGACGTCCATCGCGGTAGTGGAGCCGACGTACTTCTCGCGCAGTTCGTCGAGATCGAAGCCCGAGCAGAAGGTGCCGTCGCGTCCACGCAGGACGAGCACCTTGAGGCTGGGGTCGTTGTCGACCTCCACGATGATCTCGTCGAGGCGATGCAGCAGCTCGACGGTGACCGCGTTCTTCTTGTGCGGGCGGTTGAGCCATACGCGGGCGACGTCGCCGTCCTTCTCGAGCACGATGTGGTCGGTGTCCACCATGTCGGTGTCCTTTCGAGGGGAGAAACTGAACTGGATTCACTTCAGTTCTACTGGGTGGGGGATGGTCCGTCAATAGGGCGGAGCAAGAGGTTTCGATTCAGCCGGGGGGAGGTGCCGGGATTCAGAGCCCGACGAGATCCGCGACGCGTCTGCGGTGCGCCCGTGAATCACCCAGAAGCGGTTCGTCACCGAGCGCGCGGCGAACGTAGGAATGCGCCGCATGTTCCCAGGTGAAGCCGACACCGCCATGCAATTGCACGGCCTCGAGGGCGGTGCCGATCGCGGCCTCGGTGCAGATTGCCCCCGCGACCGCGGCCGGGAGCGCCGCGGAGTCCGGGTCTTCCGAGAACACGGCGGCCGCATACCGCGCCGCCGATCGAGCCTTCTCCAACTCGACCAAAGTGTTGGCCAGTCGATGCTTGACGGCTTGGAAGGAGCCGATCGCTCGCCCGAACTGGTGGCGCTGCATCGTGTAGTCCGTTGTGCTTTCGAGTAAACGATCGACGATTCCCACATGTTCGCAGGCCAGACCGATCACTCCCAGGCTGTGCAGTGATGCGGCCGTCCGCAGTGCGTCGCGGGGTCCGACGAGACGCACGGCGTCCGCGTCGTCGAAGAGCAGATTCGCCTGCCGCCGACTGGGATCGATGACCGGAAGCTCCGTACGCCGCATCGCGGCGGCACGCAGATCGACCGCATAGAGGCCGGGCCCCTCGTCACCGCGCCCGAGTAGCACGACGATATCGGCCGCGCCGCCCTGCACGACGTTGGTCGCGCGGCCGGACACCGACCAGCGACCTCCGGCTCGGGTGGCGTCGACGAAATCGGTGTCCGGGCTCAGAGCTGTCACGGTGGCGACGAGTTCGCCCTGGACGACCCGCCCCAGCAGGTCGTCGACCTGCGGGCACCGGTCGGCCGCGAGCAGGGCGCGCACTCCCAGCGTCGCGGACGTGAGCACCGGTTCACAGACCAGCGCGCGCCCGCATTCTTCGAGAACGATCCCGAGTTCGACCACGCCGTAACCCAGGCCCCCGCGATCCTCCGGCACCGCCAGCGCGGCGACGTTCATCTCCTTGACGAGAAGCGACCACAACTCGGGGGAATAGCCGATCTCGGACTCGGCGGCGAGACGGCCGGCCTCGAGCGTCGAATGTCGATCCAGCAATTGGCGGACTACGGCCCGGATATCGTCGTGCTCGGCGACGGGCGTCATCGCCGGGGGTTCGGTCTCGGGCCAGGGACGGGCGTGGGGGGACGGCATGGAACTCTCCTCTGAATTGACGTGAGTTCAGTTTAGTTTCGCGGAAGCTGCCGCGGCAAGAACCCTCGACAAGCCGCACCGGGTTGAACTAAGTTCATTTCATGACCGATGCACTCGTGATCGAGCGGTACTACGCGATCCTCGACAGCGGCCGGATCGACGACGCGGTGGCCCTGCTCGACGAATCGATCGAGTTCGCCATAGTCCTCCCGGGTACCGTCCGCCGGGGGTACAGCCGCGCCGACATGCTCGACTACCTGAAGGGACGGCCCCCGGTCGATCGACGACACGTGCTGCTCCGAACGAGCAGCGCCGGCGACGTCCAGTTCGCCTACGGTTCCGTCGTGGAAAACGACGTGAAGACGACCGGCTACTTCCTTGCCGCGATGCACCTCGACAGCGACGGCGCCATCGATGCGTACGAGGTGTCGTTCGATACGGAATTCAGCATTCTCACAAAGGAGTTGGCCCATGGGAAGCGCGACTGACCTGAACGAGACGACGTCTGCGACACCCGTGCTGGTCGCGTGGTTCGCGATCATGGATTCGGACGATCCCGACCGCGTCCTGAACATGATCACCGACGATTTCCGGATGTCGGTGCAATTCTCCACAGGCGGTGGGAATGCCGCCGAGTTCGTCGGGGATCGCGCCGGACTCGTCGAGTACCTGCAGCAACGCGAGAAGAGTGTGCTCGTACACGAGATCCTCGCGGGAGCTCGTGTCGGAGAGGTCGAGCTGGCGCTGGGACGCACCACGCGGAACGGCGATTTCGAGGCCTCGTTCAACACCTCGGCGCAGCTCGACGGATCGGGCCGCGTACGGAGGTTGCTGATCTGCCGCACACCCGAAATCTCGTTCGACCTCTGAACCCCCTGTGAGTACTTATTAACCGCGGGCGGTTAATAAGTACTCACAGGGGGGTTTCGGTCAGGACGTGAGGTCGTACAGGGTCACGCCGTCGACGGTGACGGCGGTGAAGTTCTCCTGCACCCAGGTGGAGATCTCCGATGCCGTTCCGTCGCCACCCATTCCGCCGCCTCGGCCGCCGGAGATGAAGTAGTGGATCTTGCCGTCCGCCACGTACTGCTGGAACTGCTCCAGCGTGGGTGACGGATCGCTGCCGTTGAAACCGCCGATCGGCATGACCGGGTCCTCGGTGGCCAGCTGGTATCCGGATGCGCTGTTGGATCCGATGGCCGCTGCCACCCAGGTGTAGTTGCCGGAATCCTGCTCGAGCAACGACACCAGTTCCGCGCCTGGGGTGCTACCGGACAGCAGTCCCCCGGCGGCGCCGCCCATGGCACCCATACCGCCCATGCCGTCGGTGGCACCTGCCGTCGCACCGTCGATTGCGCCGGGTGCGGTGGTACCGCCGGGCATTGCCGGTGCGGTGGCACCGTCGGTGCGGCCGCCCATGCGTCCGGCACCGTCCATGCCGCCGGGGCCGCCCATTCCGCCGGGGCCGCCGCGCGCGCCTTCGACGTTGGGTCCGGCCGAGACGATCGAACCGGTGTGCGGCGTCGCGATCGTGTCGACGGCGTAGGCCGTCGGTCCGGCGAGCCCGGTGAACAGTGCGGCCAGCGTGACCACGGCAGCGATGCGGCCCCGGGTCAGCGCCGGGATCAGCACGGCAACCGCGGCGACGACGCCGACGACGACCACCGCCCACTTCAGCCACGGCACGAACGACGCGCTGCGGCCGAGCAGAACCCACGACATGGCAGCGGTGGCCAGCAGTGTCACCGCGAGAACCGCCCGCACCCACAGCGCGTCCCGTCGACGCCACAGCGTCACCGAACCGATCGCCACCAGCGCTGCCACCGCGGGTGCGAGCGCGACGGTGTAGTACGCGTGGAAGATGCCCGCCATGAAGCTGAACGTCAGTCCGGTGACGAGCAGCCACAACCCCCACACGAGGAACGACGCACGCTGGGTGTCGACGCGAGGCGCCCTGCCGCGCAGCGCGAGACCGGCGACCAGCAGGATCAGCGCGGCCGGGATCAGCCAGGCGATCTGACCGCCCTGAGCCGACTCGAACATGCGCGTGATGCCGGTGCTGCCCCACATTCCGCCACCGCCGCCGGGGCCACCTGCGGGGAAGTCGCCGTCCGTCATGGCCTCGCCGGCACCTCCCATCGCCGCAGTGGCGTCACCGCGACCGCCGCCGGGCGTGACGCTGCCGGTCTCCTCACCGTTCAACCGGCCGAGACCGTTGTAGCCCAGCGTGAGTTCGAGGATCGAGTTGTTCTGCGAACCGCCGATCCAGGGCCGCGACGACGCCGGCCACAGTTCGACGATCAGCAGCCACCAGCCCGCGGAGACGATCATCGCGCCGAGCGCCGCGAAGCACTGGGCGAGGCGTTTGCCGAACTTCGGCGGTCCCGCGACGAGATAGGTCAGAGCGAGCGGCGGGACGACGAGCATCACCTGAAGCTGCTTGGTCAGGAATCCCAAACCGACGAACACGCCGGTCAGCACCATCCACCGGGTGCGTCCGTCCTCCACGGCCCGCAGCATCGCCCACACGGAGGCGATCATCAGCAGCACCAGCAGGGCGTCGGGGTTGTTGAATCGGAACATCAGCACCGCGATCGGCGTCAGCGCGAGCACGAAACCCGCGAGCAGACCGGCCGGGGCGCCGAACCACCGCTTCACCGTGGCGTACAGCAGGGCGACGGAACCGACACCGAGCAGGGCCTGCGGTACCAGCATCGCCCACGAGCTGAGCCCGAAGATCCGGACCGACAGCGACATCAGCCACAGCGACATCGGCGGCTTGTCGACGGTGATGGAGTTGGCGGCGTCGGAGGATCCGAAGAAGAACGCCTTCCACGACTCCGAACCCGCCTGGACCGCGGCGGCGTAGAACGAGTTGGCCCAGCCGGAGGCGCCGAGCCCCCAGATGTACGCGACCGCGGTCCCGGCCAGCAGCGCGGCGAGCGCCCAGGGCTCCCACCGCCTCCGGGCCGGGGGTGGTTCGGCCGCGTCGACCTTCGGTTGTTCGAGGGTCGTCGTCATGCGTGAGCTCCTTCGGGGCGTGCGTTCCGGAACACCCAGCGAAGGGCTATGAAACGGCTGATGGTGGCAACGAGATTGGCGAGAACGAGGACGGCGAGTTCGACGTGCTTGGACACGTCCGGGGCCGCCGAGTGGAGGACGTACAGCGAACCGCTGGTGAGGAGCAATCCGAAGGCGAACACGAGCAGGCCCTGCATCTGATGCCGGGCCGCGCCTTCGGATCCGCGGACACCGAACGTGAACGCGCGGTTCGCGGCCGTGTTGAGCACGGCGGTGACGAGCAGTGAGACGGCGTTGGCCCACTGCGCGCCCATGATCGGATGCAGGATCAGGTAGAGCAGCGCGTACGCGACGGTCGACGCGATGCCGATCACGGCGAACCGGGCCAGCTGCCCGACCATGCCGCGGGGAACTCCGGGCACCAGCGGCTCGCGACCGAAACTGTCGCGGAGGCTGCCGAGCGGCAGCGATCCGGTGGACAGGGCCCGGCCCACCCGCCACACCCCCTTGAGGTCGGCGACGGCGGTCGCGACGATGTCGACGCGACTGTCCGGGTCGTCCACCCAGTCGACGGGGACCTCGTGGATGCGCAGGCCTGCGCGTTCCGCGAGCACCAGCAGCTCGGTGTCGAAGAACCATCCGGTGTCCTCGACCAGCGGCAGCAGGCGCTGCGCCACGTCCGCCCGCATCGCCTTGAACCCGCACTGGGCGTCGGAGAACCGCGCGTGCAGGGCGCTGCGGAGGATGAGGTTGTAGCTGCGGGAGATGAACTCGCGCTTCGGGCCTCGGACCACCCGCGACGAGCGGGCGAGACGGGAGCCGATCGCGAGGTCCGAGTGCCCCGACAACAAGGGCGCGATGAGCGGCATCAGGGCGTTGAGGTCCGTCGACAGGTCGACATCCATGTACGCCACCACCTCGGCGTCGGAGGCACTCCACACCGCACGCAGAGCGCGGCCTCGCCCCTTCTCGTCGAGGTGGACGACGTGGACGCCGTCGATCTCGGCGGCCAGCCGGTGGGCCACGGTGAGGGTGGCGTCGACACTGGCGTTGTCGGCGATGGTGATGCGGGCGGAGTAGGGAACGTTCTCGTCGAGGTGCCGCCGCAGCCGGCGCACGCAACGTTCGAGTCCGGCTTCCTCGTTGTAGACCGGCACGACAACGTCGAGCACGGGCGCGGTCTCGGAGGTTTCGGGGGTCTCGAGTCGTCCCATGGCGCCCGGTGCGCGGGAGAGGGAATTCGTCGTCATGCGTCCAAGATTCGTCCCGTACGCTCCGATGACTCTGGACGGAGGCTGGGAGTTTCCTGTGCGCTTCGCGCCCGTGAGTACTTATTAACCGCGGGAGGTTAATAAGTACTCACGGGGGGCGAAGCCGCATAATGGCGGCCATGGGATCTGTATTCAGCGCCATCATCAACGGAGATCTGCCCGGACGTTTCGTGTGGGAGGACGAGGACGTCGTCGCGTTCCTCACCATCGCCCCCGTCACGCAGGGCCATGCCCTCGTCGTACCCCGCAAGGAGGTGGACCAGTGGCAGGACGTCGACGGTGAGATCTGGACGAAGGTCATGGACGTCGCCCGCACGATCGGGCAGGCCGTCCGCCCCGCGTTCGACGCGCCGCGGGCGGGTCTGCTGATCGCGGGCCTCGAGGTGCCGCACCTGCACGTGCACGTGTTCCCGGCCTACGACCTCGGTGATTTCAACATCAGCAACGCCGAGCAGAACCCGTCCCAGGAATCGCTCGACGAGGCGCAGGCGAAGCTCAAGGCAGCGCTGCGCGAACTCGGCCACGCGGACAACGTCCCCGACTGACGGTCAGCTCGACCGCGGCAGTTCCACCCGGAACGTCGCACCCTCGCCGGGCCGGCTGTCGACGGTCACCGACCCGCGGTGGGCGGCGACCAGGGCCGCCACGATCGACAGGCCCAGGCCACTGCCGCCGCTCTCCCGGGTGCGGGAGGCGTCGGTGCGGTAGAACCTCTCGAACACCCGGGCCGCGTCCTCCTCATTGAGTCCCGGTCCGGTGTCGGCCACCTCGAGCACTACGCTGCGTTCGGTGGTGCTCAGCCGCACCGTCACGTCTGCGGTGGCGGGGGTGTGTTTGACGGCGTTGGCGAGCAGGTTGCCGAGGACCTGCCGCAGCCGGGCCTCGTCACCGATCACCTCCGGGGTCCCGGGACCGGGACGGACGTCGAGCGCGATGGACCGGTCGGGGGCGACGGCGCGTGCGCCGTGCACGGCGTCCGAGGCCACCGACAGCAGGTCGACGGGCCGGGTCTCGAGGGGACGCTGGGCGTCGAGCCGGGCGAGCATGAGGAGATCCTCGACGAGGAGCCCCATCCGCGACGCCTCGCCTTCGATGCGACTCATCAGGGTTTCCGTGTCGGTCATCGCGCCTTGTCGATACAGCTCGGCGAAGCCGCGGATCGTGGTGAGCGGGGTGCGCAGTTCGTGGCTCGCGTCGGCGACGAATCGCCGCATCTTCTCCTCGGAGCGGCGCGCCGATTCCTCCGACGCCTCGGTGGCGGCGAACGCGTGCTGGATCTGGGCGAGCATTCCGTTGAGCGCCACGGACAGTCGACCGATCTCGGTACGATCGTCCCGTTCCGGAACACGCCGGTGCAGGTCGCCCGAGGCGATCGCCGCGGCGGTCTCCTCCACTTCCACGAGGGGGCGAAGACTGCGCCGGACCACGAAGTACGCGACCACTCCGAGCGCGATCAGCACGACCACGCCGATGATGAGTTGCAGGACGATCAGCCGGTTCACCGTTTCGTCGTTCTCGGTGAGCGTCATCGCGACGGTGGTCTCGGTTCCGTCCGGCGCGGTGGTCGTCAGCACCCGCCACCGCACGTCCGAGTTGTCGGTGGAACCGACCGTCTCGGGCCCGGACGCGGGGTCCTCGGGCAGTGCGGGAGAAACGGATTCGTCGTTGATCTCGCGCAGAACCGTTCCGTTCGCCAGTGTCGTGCGGACGTAGAACGGGCTCGGCGGGCGGCCGGGGTTCGGTTCGTCCGGCGGCGGCAGGGGGCGCGACTTGCCGGGCTTCGCCCACCCCTGCGCCGCGTCGTGCAACTGGTGATCGACGCGGTTGGTCAGCGAATTCTCGAGCGCCGACGTCACCGCGACACCGGATGCGAGGAGCCCGAGCGCCGAGAGAAGCAGCACGGCGCCGACGAGGGTGATACGCAGCGGCATCGCGCGAATCCACCGTCGCGCAGGACTGTTCGAGAC
Organism: Rhodococcus sp. JS3073; assembly: GCF_026810085.1. Classification (NCBI taxonomy): domain Bacteria; kingdom Bacillati; phylum Actinomycetota; class Actinomycetes; order Mycobacteriales; family Nocardiaceae; genus Rhodococcus; species Rhodococcus sp. JS3073. The sequence goes on from NZ_CP113951.1 coordinate 2,895,518, forward strand.
AGCGGCGACCGCCTCGGCCGGCTCCCGAGGAGCCGCGGGCGCGGTCATCGCCGCGGTTCTCGCATCACGTAGCCGACCCCGCGGAGGGTGTGGATCAACGGAGTCTCGCCCGTGTCGACCTTCCGACGAAGGTAGGACACGTACGACTCGACCACCCCGACCTCACCGCCGAAGTCGTAGTTCCAGACGTGGTCGAGGATCCGCGGCTTGCTCAGCACGGTGCCTGCGTTGACCATGAAGTACCGCAGCAGCGTGAACTCCGTCGGCGAGAGCGACACCAGGTCGCCCGCCTTCCAGACCTCCCGCGTGTCGTCGTCGAGTTCGATGTCGGCGAACTTGATGCGGGCGGACTGCTCCTCCACCGACACCTTGCCGGCCCGCCGCAGGATGACGCGCAGCCGCGTCACCACTTCTTCGAGGCTGAACGGCTTGGTGACGTAGTCGTCCGCGCCGAGGGTGAGGCCGCTGATCTTGTCCTCCACCGCGTCCTTCGCGGTGAGGAACAGCACCGGAGCGTCCACACCGTCGGCACGCAGCCGCTTGAGCAGCCCGAATCCGTCCATTCCCGGCATCATGACGTCGAGGATGACGGCGTCGGGCCGGAACGTGCGGGCCGTGTCGAGTCCCTCGGCCCCAGTCGGCGCCGTCGCCACCTCGAATCCCTGAAATCGCAGACTCACGGAGAGCAACTCGAGGATGTTCGGTTCGTCGTCGACGACGAGGACGCGGGCTTCGACAGGCTTCTCATTCACGGAACCCATCATCACTCGTGACGCTGGATCGTCGCTGTAGGTTTCCTGGGAGATTCCTGTGAGCCGGTACCGCCGGCCCGTGCGGGTGGGATTCCGCTCGTCAGTTCACCACGATGTTGAGGTTGAGTACTACCCCGCCGAACGTCAGGATCGTGTTGGCCAAGCCGAGTGTGACGCCGCTGTTGAGTGCCCCGAGCAGTCCGAGCATCATGACCTCCATCGTCGCCCCTGGGAAGGGGTGGTTGCGCGCTGTCCGTGCGCGTTGCGGATGACACTAGGTCAACTCCGGAGAATTAGCGGCGACACACGCGAGCAATTTCCCTGAATAAAATCACCCATTCTTCTTCGCCGAAAAAGGGGCGAAATTCTCGGCGCATGAGCAAGGATGGGAAAGTTGCGCTCCGCGTGCCGGCGTCTCCGGGCGTCGCATACGTGACAACCCCGCTGTCGATCCGACAGCGGGGTTGCGGGAGTGGAGTTGTCTTGACAGGCAGTAAGTTCAGGCGACGACGTTCAGGTTGAGCACCACTCCACCGAACGTTCCGATCGTGTTGGCGAGTCCGAGGGTGAATGCGCTGTTGATTGCGGCGAGCAGTCCGAGCATCATGATGTGCCTCGTTATCTTCCGTGGTATATGCACAGAATTCACTGTTTCGCTCGACAATAAATGAGGCGACATCGATCTGCGAGATATTCGGCGCATTCGCGCCCGTGCGCGCCGGAGGAGTGTGTGTACTCGCTCACCACTCACGGGCGCGGAGCGCCCCGTTGGGTACCGTGGAAATCGTCGACACGACATCCGGACGAGCGCACCGTACCCGGCCAGCGACAAGACGGTGCCCGGAGGTTTGTCATGGCGTGGATCGTGCTTGTGCTGTCGGGAATCCTGGAGGCCGTCTGGGCCACCGCCCTCGGCCGGTCGGAAGGCTTCACCAAACTCGGACCCAGCGTCGTCTTCGGCGTCGCGTTGATTCTCAGCATGGCGGGTCTGGCGTTCGCGATGCGCAGTCTCCCCATCGGAACGTCGTACGCGGTCTGGGTCGGCATCGGCGCAGCCCTCACGGTCGGGTTCGCGATGGTGACCGGCGCCGAAAGTTCCTCGCTGGTGAAGATCCTCCTGATCCTGGGCATCGTGGGATGCGTCGTCGGACTGAAGGTTCTGCACTGACCGGATCGTGACACTCGATGCTTGTGTGTCGCGGGTTACAGTAATTCCATGAACCTGGTGTCGTTGATGACCCTCCCGGTGCGCGTCGGTCTCGCGGCGGCCGATGTCGGTCTCGGAATCGCCGAAGCCAGCCTGGTGACCGTCCGGACGGCGGTCGCCGGGACCGGCGTGGTCACGGGGATGAGCACCCAGGGCAGCCCGTTGCAGGTGATCAGCCAGCTGTCGTCGCTCGCGGCCAACGACCGGCCGCTCGGGCAGGCCCTCCAGCCGGGGGGTCCGCTCGACCGCCTGCTCGCTCCGGGTGGTCCCGTCGACCGTCTCACCTCGGAGGGCGGCACCCTCGAACGGCTGCTCGAGCCGGGCGGCCCGCTCGAGCGGGTTCTCGCCAAGGACGGCCCGCTCGACCGAGTGCTCGCCGAGGACGGCACCCTGGAACGGCTTCTCGCGAAGGACGGTCTGCTGGACCGTCTCACCGCCGAGCAGGGACCGCTCGAACGGCTGACCGCGCAGGACGGCGCCGTCGAGCGGCTCACGGCGCCGGGTGGACTCGTGGATCGGGCGCTCGCCGAGAACGGCATCCTCGAGACCCTGCTGTCGGAGGGTGGCGCGTTCGAACGTCTCATCGCCGAGGGCGGCCCACTCGACCAGATCGTCGCGCTGTCCGAGACGTTGACGGCGCTGGCGCCCAACCTCGAGCGGATGAGCGCCAGCATCGACCTGCTGCAGGAAACGGTGGGGATTCTCAGTGCCGCGGTCGGGCCGCTCGGCGATCTCGCCGGCAAGTTGCCGGGCCGCTGGCTCAAGGGCAAGGGCGACCGCCCGGGCGTCGACTACACACTCGGGCCCGCCTGATCCCTTGACCTGAACGTAACTCGAGGTTTTACGGTCGGGTCATGACTCGCATCGAAGGCCTCGGACCCGTCGGCATCTCACTGAACATCACACCGGACGAGACGTATCTCGATGAGGCGGCCCGGCTGGAATCCCTCGGCTATTCGGCGATCTGGTTGCGGGGCGGTCAGATCGACAGCCTGGACCGGATCACGGCTGTCGTCCGGGCGACGGACTCGATACCTGTCGCGACCGGCATCATCCCGGTCGACGTGTACGAGTCGGAGGCCGTCGCACAGCTCCATGCGGATCTACAGACCACGGCGCCGGACCGGTTCGTCGTCGGACTGGGCGGCCCGCAGGTCCCCCGGCCGCTCCGGGGGTTGAACGAGTATCTCGACAGGCTCGACCGGTCCGCTCCGCCGGTGCCGGCGGAGCGACGGATTCTGGCCGCGCTGGGCCCGCGCAAGCTGGAACTCGCGCGGGAGAGGGCCGCGGGGGCCGTCCTGCTCCTCGTCACCCCCGACTACACCGCCGAGGCGCGGCGCATCCTCGGTCCGGACGCCACGCTCGTCGTCTCGCTGATGACGGTCCTCGGCACCGACGCCGCGCAGGCCCGCGACACCGCCCGCGTACCGCTCCGTTTCCTGTCCGGGGTGGGCGGCTACGCCACGAATTTCGTGCGGATGGGTTTCGGCGCCGACGACATCGCGGGGCTGAGCGACCGGCTCGTCGACGACCTGGTCGCCTGGGGCGACGCCGACGCGATCGTCGCGCGGGTCCACAGCCACCTCGCGGCCGGCGCCGATCACGTCGTCGTGAGCGAACTGGGTGAGGAGCCGGACGAGGTGGCCCGGCAGCTCGCGAGATTACTGCCGCTTCGTGCATAGGACCGACCGGCCGACAGCAGCCGACCGATGCCTCTGGTATGTATTTCGCATGACACGAACCATCGTTGCGCTGTTGATCCCTGCTGCCCTGCTGCTCGGGGCGTGCAGTTCCGAATCGGCCACCACCGAGGCCGAGTCCCCGGCGAGCGCAACGACCGAGGCCACCGAGGCGTCCTCCGCGGACCTGCCTGCAGTCGCTGACCTGTGCAAAGGCTTGCTCCAGTACGCGAACGGCGCGGAGGCTCGCGCGCAGCAGAGCGGCGAGACGTTCGACCGCACGAAGGCCCTCGACGACCTCTTCACCCAGTCGGCCGAGACGCCGGAGTGGAAGGACGCTCCGCAGGACCGCAAGGACCAGATGATCCAGGCCTACGACGCCGCCAAGACCGGGGCCTGCTGACCCGGCTTCGCAATCGAGGACCCGAACTGTCCTCAATCCTTCGTAGCGTGCTCACTATGACCGACACGACGAAGACCATCCGTCCGTTTCGCATCGACATCGCGCAGGAGCAACTCGACGATCTCGCCGATCGCCTCGCGCGCACCCGGTTCGGCACACCCCTCCCCGGTGACGACTGGGCGAGCGGTGTGCCCACGTCCTACCTGGTCGAACTCGTCACGTACTGGCGCGACGAGTTCGACTGGCGGGCTCAGGAGAAGTCGCTCAACACCATCCCGCAGTTCGTGACCGAGATCGACGGGCAGAACATCCACTTCCTCCACGTGCGCTCGCCCGAACCGGACGCCCTGCCCCTCGTCCTCACCCATGGCTGGCCGGGTTCTTTCGTCGAGTTCCTCGACGTGATCGGACCCCTCACCGACCCCGCGGCGCACGGGGGCGACCCCGCCGACGCGTTCCACGTGGTCGTGCCGTCGCTGCCCGGATTCGGATTCTCCGGACCGGTCCGCGAACCGGGCTGGGACACCAGCCGTATCGCTACCGCGTGGGCAGAGCTGATGAGCCGGCTCGGCTACCACCGCTACGGGGTCCAGGGCGGGGACATCGGTGCGGCCGTCTCCCCCGAGGTCGCCCGCATCGCCCGGGACGCGGTGGTCGGGGTGCATCTCAACGGCAACGTCGGAGTTCCGTTCCACGAGCTGGACGAGGCGGAGCGGTCCAGCCTGTCACCGTTGGAACGGGACCGCCTGGACCGGGTGTCCCGGTTCATGTCCGAGGAGTTCGGCTACATCTCCATCCAGTCCACGAGACCCGCGACTCTCGGTGCCGCGCTTGCCGATTCGCCAGTGGGTCAGCTCGCGTGGATCGTCGACAAGTTCCGCGAATGGACGTATCCCCGGGAGGCGCTCCCCCACGACGTCGTCGGCATCGACCGACTTCTCACCAATGTCATGCTGTACTGGCTCTCCGACACCGCGTCGTCGTCCGCGTATGTCGGCTACGCGCAGGAATCGTCCTGGGGCGCCGAAAAATCCGCGTCCGGGATCCCGACCGCGGTCATCGTCTTCGCTCACGACGTCGGCATCCGCCGCTACGCCGAACAGGAACACGCGATCACGCGATGGACCGACGTCGAGGACCGTGGCGGTCACTTCGCCGCACTCGAAGAGCCCGAGACGCTGACCGCGGACATCCGGGAGTTCTTCGCCGGACTCCGCTGAGCGGGACACGACGAAGCGCCGGCCCCGAGCAGCGGGACCGGCGAGTTCGTCGATGGTGTTGCGTCAGTTGCCGATACCGGCAACCTCCTGGGCGATACCGGCGAGCCGCGTCTGGGCCGCGGAGACCACACCCTGACGGTCCTTGTGGGCTTCCTCGTAGGCGACGACGGTGCGCACGTCGGAGGGATCGGTCAGTTCCTTGACCGCGGCGACGGCCTGGGACACGTTGAGGTCGTCATAGTCGGCGATCGGCAGTTCGCCCGCCTCCAGGACGCCGCCGGCGGTGCGTGCGGAATGAATCGCATCGGCGATTCCGTCGGCGCCTTCGTCGCGAGTGACCCGCTCGGCCGTTTCGAGGGCGGCATCACGCGAGGCGGCAAGCGTCTTCACCGCGACGTCGCCCGCGTGGGCGCCTCGCCCGAGCAACGCGCTCAGCATCGGCGGGGTGGTGCGGGCCGTGTCGAGAGCACGGTCGATGCCGCGCGCGGACCACGAGACGGGGACGTTGATCAGCCGGATCGTGGCACCGGTCGCCGCCTGGAACGGGGTGCGTCGCAATGCCGCCGGTCCGCCGAGCGCCTCCTCCGCGAGCACCGTGGTCAACCAGTCGACGGTCGCCGCGTGCGCGGTGACCAGTCGATCGGCCAACCGGACGACGTCCTGCTTCCCAGCCGTGGTCGCGAGGGCCTTCACGTACCGCGCCCGGTCGAGCAGCTGGTGCTCGAGGACGAGGTCGCCGAGCAGAGCCTCGTCGAACGGCTGCGCCTGTTCCGCCATCGCCTTCAGCGCCGCTGCGAGCCGGCCGAGCAGCGGGCCGACGATCTCCGGCACTCCTCCGAGATCGCGGATGGCGCGTTCGATCGCCGCTGCGCGGAGGCGTCCGTTCTCGGCGTTCTCGGTCAGTTCTCGGCGCACGGCCTCGGTGCGCGCCTGCGCGACGCGGGTTTCGGCGACCTGGATTTCGGTGTTGGTCAGATCGAGTACGGCGTGCAGCTGGGTGATGAGTGTGGGGACGGTGGTGAGGGTCATAGTGTGTCCTTCCGGTTCGTGGGGTGCGATCAGATCAGGCTGGAGATGAGATACGCAGCGAGGAGGACTCCGACCAGAACGGCTGCAGCGGTGACGGCCGCGAGGACCGCCGATCCGGTCACGGACATCGCGGGCACGGCGGCAACGAGCGCAGCGACGAGAGCGGTCCCGAGCGAGAAACGACGGTCGGGCTCGTCCTGCTGGTTCTTCGCGTGCCGGGGCGCGTGGGTGCGGAGTGCATTGTGGGCAAGGGTCATGGTTCGATTTCCCGTCTGGAGTCGAATGCGGACCAGAGTCGGGGCGTACACGAGAGGGCATTCGCCGGACGACGCTGTCGGCGCCTTCGTGCAGGGCCCGGGTTTCGCGATTTACAGCGGTAGTGCGCTGACGACATCGACTGCACGGGCGGTGTCTCGTTCGGCCATTGCTTGTTCTCTCCCTGCCGCAACGTCACATGCTCGTACGTGTGCGGCTCGTTCGGGTCGTCAACTTATCTGCTCTGGCGGATACAGATTTCATCTTATCTACTCGACAGTAAAGGTCAACCCGTTGAAGCATGTGAATCGGCCGACGCCAGGATTCCGCGTACCGAAACCACCAGGACCAGCGCGGATGACACACCCACGGGATCCCGTTTCCCGAGAAGACCGGAGGCGGACGCCGGCCTGACGGATCACTCTCCGGCCGAGCCGCGCTCCGATCCTTCCAACCGGGACGCCAGATCCGCATTCTCGGATTCGAGCGCGAGAATGCGCTGAATGCCCGGGACGTTCACTCCGTCCTCCATGAGCTGGGCAATGCGCGCCAACCTGACCAGATCGTCTTCGCTGTATCTGCGGGTGCCGCCACTGGTCCGGGCCGGGGTCAGCAATCCGCGACGCTCGTACAGCCGCAGAGTCTGCGGGCCGATGCCCGTCAACTCCGACGTCACCGCAATTCCGTAGACCCCGCGACATGAGCGGGGTAGGGCGTCGATGGTCACAACAGGCTCCCTTCTGCTTAAGGAACACCTGATATTAACAAACGAATGAAACGAATCTATAACTAGGGATATAGATTTTACATATTCCGCCCATCATGACGGCTCGGCCGTGGCGAGGACCAGGACCGGGTGACGTAATCTCGGATCCGAACCGAACACGAACCGCGGCCGCCCCGGCAGGGTTCGTGGAGGTGTCGTGGCCGCGAGTGCCACGGCCTCAGCGCCAGAGACGAGAAGACGGTGCCCCGCACTCAGGAACACGCTGATCGTTACCGCGACGCCCTCACTGCGCTCGCCGCGGCCACCCAGCGACCGGCAAACGTCGTCAACACCGGTACGGGCTACGCGATCCGGGTCGACTTCGAGTACAACCGCTACCTTCTCGCATCCAACGCGGCCGACGGACTGACCGACGCCGCCGAGGACACGTCCGAATGGCGAGTCAGCCTGTACCAGGGCGCCGCCGACGGCACTTCCGACGAACTGCTGGCCGCCGCCGAGCACGCATGGCTCGTCGACGCGTTCGACCTGGCATTCGCCGACATCCGGGCCGAGGGCAAATGGCAGTCGGCCGACGCATCGTTCGACGAGTTCAACCCCACCAACGACCAGTCTGCGAGCTGAGCCGGTCAGCGCGGCTCAGGCGCGACCCGGGACCTCGGACTGCACGAGCAGCTCCAGCTCGGCGTTGCGCGCCGCGAGGATCGCGTTCTCGGCTTCGAGCTGAAGGATCTGACCGATTCCGATCAGATTGACACCGGCCGCGACGAGTTCGGTGATTTTCTGGAGGCGGGCGACATCCTCCTCGCTGTACCGGCGTGTTCCGCCGCCCGTGCGAGTCGGTGTGATCAACCCTCGCCGCTCGTACAAGCGCAGCGTCTGCGGCCCGATACCCGTCAGCTCCGACGTTACCGAGATCCCGTACACACCCCGCTGCGAACGAAGGGGCACTTGAGAGGACGTCACCGGATCTCCCTTCTTCTCAGGGCGCATCAATCTTAGCAAGGCCCGGACGACACAATGTGCCGCAGGGGGTACAGGTTCGCTTCGTTATACATGCACTGCCGTCCCGCAGTTCGGTCGCCTGGATCTCGGCGGCCCGGTAGGTCACACGGCCTCGCCTGATGTCGTCCTGGTCCAGTTCCCCGTCCGGTGATCGCCCCTCGAGCAGCAATCTTGTCGATTCCGCTTGAACTTCCTACGCTAGGACTGTAGAACAAATCTATATTCTTCAACGCAGATAAGTTCTCACCACGAGGTGGGCACCAAGGAGAACAGATGACCACACACAACGCGCAGAACGCTCCCCCTGACGGAGAAGTCCTCGTTCTCGGCGCAGGCAGCGGCGGAGCGATCGCCGGCGGCCTGATCGCCACGCTGGCGCTCAGCGCGCTCACTCTCCTCTCGTCCCTGCCGACCTGACGGCCGGCCCTGCCACCTTTTCCACCCCGACCCTCCGCACCCGACAGGACACAGCGCTCATGCCCGCTAGCTCCACATCCCACGCTTCCGCCACCACTACTGCCTCGCGAGGCGGAGCAACGATGAGCACCGAGGAAATCAAGGCCCGGATCGAGGCGATGTTCGCCGACGAGGCCACCGATACCTCCCCCGCACTCGTCGAATAGCGACGCCATTGCCGATGCCGGCAGGTCAGAGAAGGGCAGAGCCATGAATGTGTCCACCCAGCTCGTCGCACCATCCTGCGAAATCCGTCGCATCCCCTCGAGGACGACGCCGACGCATCGCACGATGCCTGCGCCGGATGTCGCAGCGGAAGACCGCCGGGCGGAACGCCCGGAGGCCGGGCGCCGCGAGCGCGACCAGTACCGTGACGTGCCCGCGCAGTGCGCGGCCATCGGCAGGCTCTCCGCCTCCGACCCCCGCCGCGAACTGTTGCGGCAGCGGCTGATCGAACGTTGCCTGCCGCTCGCCGAACACATCGCCCGGCGTTTCCACGGTCGCGGCGAACCACTCGACGACCTGATTCAGGTCGCCCGCCTCGGTCTGGTCAAGGCCGTCGACCGCTTCGACGCCCGCTGCGGAGCGAACTTCGTGTCCTACGCCGTGCCGACCATCACCGGCGAAGTGCGCAGGCACTTCCGCGACACGGGCTGGGCTATGCGCGTCCCGCGCAGCATGCAGGAACTGCACCTCTCCCTCACCAACGCGACGACGGAACTGACCACCACACTCGGACGCGCCCCGACGGCGAGCGAACTGGCCGAGGCCGTCGGGATCGACAAGGACGAAGTCGTGCAGGGGCTCCGGGTCGCCGACGCGTACAGCACCCTCTCCACCGATTTCCCGCTCGGCGAGAACGAACGACCGCTGTCGGAGACGATCGGCGACGTCGACCCGGCCCTCGCCCACGTCGAGGACCACGTGGTCCTCGCGCCCCTGCTGGAATCGCTTCCCCACCTCGAACGCACCGTGCTGGTTCTGCGCTTCTTCGGCAACATGACCCAGTCGCAGATCGCCGCTCGGGTGGGTGTCTCGCAGATGCAGGTGTCCCGGCTCCTGTCCAAGACCCTGGCGGACCTGCGCGGGAAACTCGCCGACGCCGGGGGTCAGATGCTCTCGTGAGCGGCCAGGAAGTCCTCCCACGTCCGCTTGCCCGTCGCTGCGACGTCGAGTGACAGGTTCGCGCCGTTTCGGTACGCACGGCCGGCCTTTCCCGGCATCCGGACCGGCATCATCGGCCGACGCCGTCCGGTCGCCTGCAAATATCCGCGCATCAGATCGGCGATTCCGTAGACGGTCGGCCCGGGCAGGTCGGGAACCAGGCCGGCCGGGGCGCCGAGCGTCAGTTCCACCAGACGCGCCGCGACCTCCCCCGAGTCGACCGGCTGGAAACGCAATCCGCCCGGGACCGGGATCACCGGCAGTTTCACCATCTTCTGCAGCATGGCCAGCACCAGGTCGTGGAACTGGGCCGCGCGCAGCGTCGTCCACGGCACACCCGAGTCGGCCACCGCGCGTTCCGCGGCCAGCTTGGATCCGAACCAGCCGAGCGGAACTCCGTCGGCGCCGATCACCGAGATGTACACCAGGTGCTGCACCCCGGCGCGCGAGGCGGCCTCCACCAGGTTCCGCGTCGCCACCTCGTCCCCCTTGGGGCCGCCCGCCAGGTGCAGAACGGTCTCGACCCCCTCCAGTGCAGGCTCTATTCCCTTGCCCTCGAACAAGTCACCGGTCACGTACTCGACGCCGTCGCCGGGCTCGCGGCCGTGCCGGCTGAGAACGCGCACGTCCCGTCCCGTCGCCCGCAGCAGTGGGACGACCTGACGTCCCAGCGTGCCCGTACCGCCGGTGATCAGAATGGGTGATGTCATGATCTCTCCAGATTCGTTGGGTGCGGGACTCGGTTTCCCGGTCTCGACAGCTGGTTTTCGGTGGATCTACTGCTAGGACACGCGGCGAGGAAGGAATGTGACACGGTGGACGACCGCGATCGGCTGACGGAGCGTTTCGAGGAACACCGCCCCCGGCTGCGGGCTGTCGCGTACCGGATGCTGGGCTCGGTGAGCGAGGCCGACGACGCCGTCCAGGAGGCGTGGCTGCGCATGAGCCGCGCCGACACCGGCGACGTGGACAATCTCGAGGCCTGGCTGATCACCGTGGTGTCGCGGGTATGCCTGAACGTGCTGCGCTCACGCGAGCAGCGGCGCGAGGAACCTCTCGACGTGCAGGCGCACGACCCGGTCGTCGGCCGCGAGGACGGTGGCGATCCCGAACACGAAGCGATGCTGGCCGACTCGGTCGGTCTTGCACTGCTCGTGGTGCTCGACACGCTGACCCCGGCCGAACGGCTCGCGTTCGTGCTGCACGACATGTTCGACGTGCCCTTCGACGACGTCGCACCCATTGTGGGTCGCTCCTCCACTGCGGTGCGGCAACTCGCCAGCCGGGCCCGGCGACGGGTCAAGGGAGCCTCGCCTGCCCCGGACACGGCGGATCTGGACCGCCAGCGCCGCGTCGTCGACGCCTATCTGGCCGCCACCCGCGGCGGCGACTTCGACGCTCTGGTCGCCCTGCTCGATCCGGACGTGGTGCTCCGGGCCGATCCGGCTGTCGGCCCCACCCCGGCACCTCTCGTGATCCGGGGTTCCCGTGTCGTGGCCAAGGGCGCGCTCGCCTCCTCGGAACGGGCCCGGTTCACTCAGATCGCCCTGGTGAACGGGTCGGTCGGACTCGTGATGGCTCTCCACGGACGGCTGCACCTGGTGCTGGCGTTCACGATCGAGGACGGCAGGATCACCGAGATCGACGTCATCGCAAAACCCGATCGCGTCGGCCGACTCGATCTCGCGGTCCTCGGTGACTGAAGGGACCCCGGTCACCCTTACCGGGTGATGCCCCTGCGCGCCCCGACCCGCAGCATGGAGGTTGCCGACACTGCGCGGAGAGGGGCGCGAACGTGACCACTGCCTCGGACGACGATGCCCCACCTCAGAGCGCGGCCGCGCCGTCGCCGTTCCCGCCGATCGCCGACTACGCCTTCCTCTCGAACTGCCACACCGGGGCGCTGATCGCACCGGACGGTTCCGTCGACTGGCTGTGCGTGCCCCGGTTCGACTCGCCCAGCGTGTTCGGTTCCCTCCTCGACCGCGAGGCGGGGATGTTCCGGATCGGCCCGTTCGGGCTCAATGTTCCGGCGTCCCGGCAGTACGAGCCGGGAAGCAACACCATTTCGGTGGTGTGGAACACGCCGACCGGTTGGGTGACCGTGCGCAGCGCGCTGACGATGGGTCCGAGCCGCGGCGAGGACACCGTCACTCCCCACACACGACCGCCTGCAGACGAGGACGCCGATCACATGCTGGTCCGCACGGTCACCTGCCTCGACGGCAGCGTGGAGGTGGAGTTGGTGTGCGAGCCCGTGTTCGACTACGGACGCACACCGGCGGAGTGGGTTCTCGTGGACGGCGATCGGCACACCGCCGACGCGAGCGGCGCGGGTCGGACCCTGCGCCTGCGGACGGACATGGCGCTCGGCATCGAGGGTGGGCGGGTTCGCGCCCGCCACGTGCTCGAGAAAGGTGAAACCCTGTACTGCGCGCTGTCGTGGGCTGCGGGACTCGCCGCGCCGGAAACGACGGAAGAGGCTGTTGCGCAACTCGATGCAACCTCGGCGTTCTGGCGGCGCTGGTTCAGCCACGCACGTTTCCCCGACCACCGGTGGCGGGAGGCGATCCAGCGGTCGGCCCTGACCATCAAGGGACTCACGTACATGCCGACCGGCGCCACCGTCGCAGCCCTCACGACGTCCCTACCGGAAACCCCGGGTGGCGAACGCAATTGGGATTACCGGTACACGTGGATGCGGGACTCCACGTTCACACTGCAGGCGCTGCACTACCTGAATCTGGACTGGGAGGCCGACGAGTTCATGCAGTTCGTCGCCGACCTCGAGTCGAACGGCGATGGCGCACTGCAGATCATGTACGGAATCGACGGCACCCGCGACCTGACGGAGTCGACCCGCGACGACCTGTCCGGCTACGCGGGGGCGCGCCCGGTGCGCATCGGCAACGGGGCGTTCGACCAGCGGCAGAACGACGTGTTCGGCGCCGTCCTCGACTCGATCCTGTTGCACACGGTGCGCAGCAAGCGGCTCCCCCGCCGGCTGTGGCCGCTCGTGCAGCAGCAGGCGACGTGCGCGTCCGCGGTGTGGCGCAACCCCGATCAGGGGATCTGGGAGGCCCGGGGCGCACCGCAGCACTATGTGTCGTCGAAGTTGATGTGCTGGGTGGCACTGGACCGGGCGTCGAAGATTGCGGGCATCCGCGGCGATCGCTCGGCCGGGGAAACCTGGCGTGCCACAGCCGAAGAGATCCGCGCGGACATCCTCGAGCACGGGGTGAAGAACGGGGTGCTGCGTCAGCACTACGACACCGAGGCGCTGGACGCGTCGACCCTGCTCGCCGCGGTGTTCGGATTCCTGCCTCGCGGGGACGAACGCCTGCGCGCCACCGTCGACGCCATCGCGAACGATCTCACCGAGGACGGATTCGTCCTGCGCTACCGCACCGGTGAAACCGACGACGGGTTGTCGGGCAAGGAAGGCAGTTTCCTGATCTGCTCGTTCTGGCTGGTGTCGGCACTGACCGTGGTCGAACAGGTGCAGGAGGCAACCGATTTGATGGAGCGGTTGCTCAGCGTGTCCTCGCCCCTGGGGTTGTACGCCGAGGAGTTCGACACGAGCACCGGCCGCCATCTCGGCAATTTCCCACAGGCGTTCTCCCACCTCGCGCTGATCGAGGCCGCGGGTCGCATCATCCTCCACGAGCGGATGCGGGAACTGATGTGAGCCCGGACGGGATCCGACGTCCCGTCACCGTAGGCTGAGATCGTGTCCCGAGCAGAGTCGAATCGGACGTACAGCGGCCAACCGGTTGCCGAACGTCGCGTGGCCCGCCGGGCACGGTTCCTCGACTCCGCCCTGTCGGTCTTCGCGGAGAAGACGTACGCCCGCAGTTCGATCAGCGACATCTGCGCCCGGGCCGGACTGTCGCGTCGCCAGTTCTACGAGGTGTTCGGCAGCCGCGAGGACATCCTCCTGGCGCTCTACGACACGATTCAGGACGAGGCCCGGGACGCGGTCCTGGCCGCGAACGACCGGGCGCCCTCGCGGGATCCGCGGACCGTCGCAGGCACCGTCATGACGGCGTACATCGAATCGGTCGGCACGGACGAGCGGCGGGCCAGGATCATCTTCGTGGAGGTGGTCGGGGCGGGCCCCCGGGTCGAGCAGTACCGACTCGAGCGCCGCACGCAGTGGGCGCGACTCTTCGAGACCGTCACCCGCACGATCGACGGCGGCGTCGTCGACCCGCCCGAGCGGTTCGCGATGGTGTCGATCGCCTTCATCGGGGCGGTCAACGACCTCGCCCACCACTGGAGCACCGCCTCCCCCCGACCGTCTGCGTCGGTCCTGGTGGACGTCCTGAGCACGATGCTCATCGCGCTGGTCACCGATCAGACCTGAGCCGAACTTACTCGCGAGTATTGCGATTCCCGTCACACCTGATCTAAGGTCTGCCTCAAAGTGAGACATAGGCGTCTCACTTCGGCCCGGGGAGGACCACATGATCGGATCGAGAGCGCTTCGACGGCGAATGCTGCTGGTGGGAGCGATGGTGGTGGGCGCACAGCTCGCCGTCGCCGCGCCGTCGGTCGGGACTCCCGTCGACGGCGGAACGTCCGTGGACGTGCAGCCGGCACCTACCGTTCCCGCCTGGCCGGAGGCCGACCGGGATTTCCACGAACCACCGGCCGACGTGGTCGCGGCGGCCGAGCCGGGCGAGGTCATCGCCGCCCGCGAAGTCCACCTGGCGAACCTGTCGGTGCTTCCGGTGAACGTCGACGCGTGGCAGCTGTCGTACCGCTCCACCAACTCGCGGGACGAGCCGATCCCCGCCGTCGCGACGGTGGTCAAACCGAGGGGCACGATCGACGGCGTCCGCAATCTGCTCTCGCTCCAGCCGGCGGAAGACTCCCTCGGCAAGTACTGCGCCGCCTCGTACGCACTACAGCAGTGGTCCGTGCCCGCGCCGCTGACCGGTCAGATCGTCGCGCCGCTGCAGTTCCTCGAGGCGCAGGCCGCCCTCGCCCAGGGATGGGCCGTCGTGATGCCGGATCACCAGGGCCCGAACGCCGCGTATGCGGCCGGGCCCCTCGCCGGCCGCATCACCCTGGACGGGATCCGGGCTGCGGAGAACTTCGACCCACTGGGGCTGTCGGGCCGGCAGACTCCGGTCGGGTTGATGGGCTACTCCGGAGGTGCGATCGCGACGGGTCACGCCGCCGAACTCCACGCGAGCTATGCGCCGGACCTGAACATCGTCGGCGCGGCCGAAGGCGGCATCCCCGCCGACCTCGGCGCCCTCGTCGATCTCGCGGACAACAACCTGGGTGCGGGAATCGTGCTGGGCGGCGTGTTCGGCGTGAGCCGTGACTATCCCGAACTCGCCGAGTATCTCGACACGCACCTGAATCCACTCGGCAAGCAACTCCTGGCCGCCAAGGGCAATCTCTGTGTCAGCTATCAGGCAGCACTCCTGCCGTTCGCGAACCTGAGGGGCCTGTTCGATAGCCCCGGCGGCGACCCGCTGCGCGATCCGGTGGTCGAATCGGTCCTCGACCGGACGAAGATGGGTCATCGGGTCCCGGACGTGCCGATGTTCATGTACCAGGCGAACCCGGACTGGCTGGTACCGGTCCGGCCCGTCGACGCACTCGTCGACACCTACTGCCAGGACCCGAACGCCCGGGTGACGTACACCCGCGACCACGCCAGCGAGCACCTGTCCCTCGAACCGGTCGCGGCCGCGAGCGCACTGCTGTGGCTGCGGGACCGGTTCGACGGGGTGCCCGCCGACGCCGGATGCACCACCCGCGACGTGGGATCGATGGCCCTCGACCAGGCGACGTGGCCGGTGTGGTCGTCGATCGTCGGTGACACGATCGCGAGTCTGCTCGGTCAGCCGATCGGTACGTGAGGGCGCGGGTTCAGAGGCCGCCGACACCGGCGAGCAGTTTGCGCGCCCCCTCGTGGAGGCGGTCCCGGACGGTGGCGACGCTGGTCTGCATCGTGTCCGCCACCTCGTCGCAGGACATTCCCCGGTAATACACGAGGGCCAGTGTCTCCCTCTCGAGGGCGGGCAACGATTCCACTGCATCCAGTACCGCCGACCTGCACGAATTCACTTGCATGCACTCATCGTCAATGACCGGCGGGGTCGGAAACAGGGACCCCAGGGTGACGAACCGCCCACCCCGGGGTGACCGTGCGGCAAAGACCGAGGGCCACCTTCCCGGGGGAAGGTGGCCCTCTGTGTGCGGAGGCGATTCCGCGGTGGAGCCTCCTGTCAGGATTGAACTGACCGAACAGGTCCGCGACCACCTGCGGGAACGCAGCCAAACCGGGTCCGACCACAACTGTTACCGCTCGTCAGGTGACACGAGGACACGGCAGCTGAGGGCGGAATGGGTCCAACCGGTGTCCAAAACGGGGTCCACGCGGAACTACCTACAGACCTGCCTTGGACGTCGTCTTTCGGCGGGCACTGGCAGCCCTGTTCCGACTACGACGGCAAGCCTTACACCCGCGGCGACCGGAAGGCGCGTGGTACGTGTTGACCTCGTCGTAAGCGTGGTCCTGCGGGCAGTGTGTTTTCCGCGCGTTCAGGGCCGCTGCGCTACCGCTCCGGAGGATATTCTCGTGGTTGGTCACGGCTTCGAGGCACTCTTTGTTGACACACAAGGGCGTCTTACACAGGTGGTCGACCGTAAAGCCCGCGGGGATCGGTCCGACCAGTAGCTCGTACGCTGCACGGTGCGCCTTCCCACCTTTGCCCCGGAACTGGTGCCGACCGTAGCCGTCTGTTCCAACCGCACCCGTCCAGAGCCTGCACCGGCCGTTCGGCGCGAGCTTCGTCTTCGCCAACAACCGGTCAAGCTCCGTCGCGGGCTTGGGCGTGTGAGTTCCGGCCTTCTTCGCGGCCCGAAGTTCCCGCATCCTCTCGCGCCCACAGACCAGGCACCGAACCTGACCGTTCTTGCGGTGCGTTACGTTCTCCTCCACCGTCAGGTCGTGGCCCTTCGCGCAAACGTCCACACCCCCGAAACGGACCTCGTAGCTCCGTTTCGTGTTGGTCGAGAGGTTGACCGGCTCAAGGTGCTCAGGGTTACAGCAAAGTGGACTGGTACACCCCCGCGAAGCGACGTGGTCGAGTACGGCACCTTCGGGGATGGCCCCCACCCAAAGGGTGTACGCGACGCGGTGCGAGCGACAGGGGCGTCCAAGGAACGAGAGGTGACCGTACGAGTGGTCTTTCCTTGGCTTCTGCCAGAGCCAGCACCCCGAAACGGGGTCGACTTTGACGCGTGAGAGGATCCGGGCTTTGGTTGACTCGACGTACTCCGCGGTGAGTTGTGTGTTCACAGGGAAAGCGAAACATCCTGGGCTTCAGACGGTTTCGGGCAATCCCCCCTCGGCGTGCCCACGACCTCCACGGGGAGACACTCACGGCGACTCCGCGGGTGCTGGGGCGGGTCCGGCTCGTCGAGGTCCCCCGGAGCAGTCCACCCGAGACTCGAACTAAAAGCAGGGCGGCGCGTGGTGTCGGCGCGCACCGGTAGCGTTCCGGTGGTGGACACAGGGGAGTTGCTGTTGGAGTTTTGCCGGACGCCGGTCGCGGCTAGCAGTCTGGTCGTCGTCGGCACGCTCGGCGGTGTCCTGCTGACGCAGTGGCACCAACGGAAGCAGAACTCCGAGCAGCGAACAGAGCGGCTCGAAGACAAACTCCGCGAGGTTGTCCTCGCGGTGGCCGAACAGGACGCCACCTGGTCGACTCTGGCGACCGACTTTGTCGACGGAATTCGCAACGATCCCAAGCCTTCGACCGGCAGCACCCAGTCCCTTTACGGCCCCTTCCACGAGGGCGGGCGGGAGCTTGAACGGCGGCTAACAGCGGTCAAGCTGGTCACCCAAGACCCCGACCTGGTCGAGTGCGTGGACCTTGTCGAAGCCTGGCGCGTCGAGGCCCACGAACGGGCCTTCGCGTACCACCCGTACAAGGACAGCGCAGTGGAAGCAGCCGAACAGGTGACCGAGGCAATGGAGGGTGTTACCAAGCAGGTCGCCGAGCTGGTGACGCTGACAGTCGGACAGACGGCAAAGCACGGAGCCGTCAAGGCCAAAAAGACTCTGCCCACGCAAACGCCACCAACGGAACCAGACCCGGACGGGGCCTTCGTCGTTGGTACACGCTCCGACTCGTAGCCGCGCTGACTGGCCTACGGGAGACTCCTCAGGTTTGCGTCGACGGCGTTCGAGACCAGGGCGCGGGCCTGCCACGCTCTTCGGCCGGCGCGTGTCCGGAACCGACCGGAAGCAGGCGCCGGCCCCAAGAGCGTGGGCAGGCGCCGGCCACCGGCCGGAGGTACAGCGAAACCCCCCACTCTCGCAACCAGCCGGGAACAAGAGTGGGGGGTTCGTGGCGGACCCTTGCGGGTCGACGCGAGTAGAGCGCAGGGCGGGTCAAGGCTGGGTGAGGCCAGCTCGTCGCCCTTGGATTCCAGCCTGGTTTCGAACGGACAAAGGAGGCCAGACTGGGGACTTTAACGCTCTCTGAAGTTTGGGGGTGGGACTCCGCCTGTTGACGAGACGGGCGGAGTCCCGGTCCTCGGCGCGGTTCGGTGCCGTAGGGGAGGAAAAGACCGCGTGGAGGAGTTCTGTGGGGTCGTTCTGGTGTCTCGTTTTGCTTCCTCCGGACTCCCGACCTCAGCCCGTGTTCTGGGGGCCGAGGAAGGGGTTCCGAAGTTCCCGGGAAGCGCGGAGGGAGAAAAAGAGACTGTGTCGCGGAGGAGGTCTCGGGTAGGTGGTTCGAAATTTTTGACGGGGTATACCCCCTCCCCCCCCAGGGGACTAGATCCCTACCTCCTGCTCGTCGTCGTCGCCTCCGGCGTGCAGGGTGTTGACGGCAACCCGGGTCGTGTTCTCGCGCTCCGGGCGCGCCTGGGGTGCGGCGTCGTCGAGGATCGCTTGGGCCTCCGAGACCGTGTTCAGCTGGCCGCGGCCTGAACTCCAGACGCCACCGCCTCGTGCGAAGCCCACTGCAGTAGTTGTGAAGTCGTGAGCGTTGTGGGCGAAGAAGCTTGCCGCAGCTGCCCGAGGTCCGTACTCGCCGCTGGTAACCACGTTGAACGCGCCTACTAGGCCAACCACGAGCTGGTACACCCGGTCGCCGTACTGTGCCGCTGCGGGAAGAGCGCGCCACGCTTCGGCCTGGGCCTCAGTCCCGTTCGCGAGGATCGCCTCGGCCGAGAGTCCGACGATCCCCAGCCGGTTCGCCGAGGCGAACGGTGCGGCTACCCTCGCGTCGAAACCGGTGCGGAGTCCGACCAGCAACGCGTCGCCGCTGGGTCCGCGCAGTTCCTGGGCGAAGCGCGTCACGAGTGCGGCCTGGGCCAACTCAAGAAGCCTGCTGCTGAACGCGGCTCCTGCGCCTGCCTCGGCCTGGAGTTCGACTGCTTCCAGCACGGACTCGGTCGTTGCACCCGGTGCGAACGCTGCTGCTTGTACTGCGGCGTGGCGGACTTCGTCGCGGACGGGTCGTGCGGCCTCGACCTCAAGCAACAGCTGGGCGGTCTGACTGAGGTCGAGCGGGAGTTCGGCACCGAGTGCCCGGACCGTCGAAACGAGGCCCTTTACGTCCTGTGTGCTTGCCACTTCGTGCTCCTTGCTCAGAACCAGGCGTCGTCGTTGGACGACTGCTGGTTGTTGGTCGGCGTGCTGGTCTTCGGGTCCTGCTTGGTCTCGGACGAACCAAACCAGCTCAGGTCTTCACCACTGCGGGGTTCGACCTCGGGTGTCTTCGAGGCCCGCGCCTCGTAGGTCTTGAGCCAGGCTGCGTCCCGCGGTGAGAGGCTGCTCGCGTCGACCAGAGTCGGCTGGAGGTTGCGAAGGAAACGCCTGGTTTCGTAGGGCGAGCTGTCGTACCGCTCCTTGAAGTGCGCCACTCGGGACGCGGAGATCCGGCCGGTCAGCCGTGCTCGGGCCACCTCGGCGTCTCGCTCTGCGTTGTGCAGCGCGCTTGTCTTCTTCTTGGCTACCACTTTGGGTCCTGCTTTCGTCGCGGCCTTGGTTGCGGCCTTGGCTTTCGGTGGAGCCCACAGCACGTGGAGCGGAGCCGGTACGCCCTTCGGGATTGCGGTCACTGGTCCTCCTCGTTTCCCCGTCTGCGGTGTGTGCGGAACGCGTCGACCTCGTGCCTTGCGAACGTCCAGGTCGAGCCGTGCTTGGTTGCTCGGACCCGGCCCCTGCGGGCCAGGTCGCGAACGCCGGAGGCGGTGATCCCCAACTCGGCTGCAGCTTGTGTTGCAGTGAGCGTGTCGGCTTCTGAGCCCAGTTCACCAGCGGTGTTCTCAAGGCCGCTTGCGTGACTGGTGTTTTCGTGAGCGACGCTGGCGCGGGTGGCTCGCTCCAGTGCCTGGCCTACGGCGAGCACGGCCGGGGTCAGCCCTGCGCCCCCCAAGCCGAGGAGCGACTCGTTCGCCACGCGCAAGGCTTTTGCGGTCAAGGACGCAGCGGCCGGACTGAGCAGCACAGCCCCCGAGACGAAGACTGCGGACTGGTCCGTGGTGTTGTTCACTTCTGGGCCTCGCGGTTGGCGCGAAGCTCGGCGGTCAGACCCACGACGGCGAGCGTCAGGGCCGAGAGTGCGGCGGTGTGCGCGCCGGTTCCGTACTGGGCGTTGGCGGTGTCCAAGAGAGCCTCAATTTCCGTAAGCGAGTAGTCGAGTGTCTCGACCGTGGTCTGTTCGGTTGTTGAGGTCGTGCGGGTGCTGGTCTTGCTGGTGCGGAGCTGCTTCACTTCGGGTTCCTTCGCGTCGTTGGTTGACGTTCTCGGGGCGTCCCTCGGTGCGGTGGGGTCTTCGTGCCGTCTCCTGGGCAAGGAAACGGACTCGCGGAGTTCAGGCGGGTTGCAGGACCTCCGGGGCGTTCTCGGCCTTCCGGAGGCGTGCGAGTTCGCGTTCGACGTCGGCCAGGTTGACGGCGTCCAGCCAGGCGGTGTGGCGACGCTCGGTGGCGTCGGCCTCCAGGACTCGGGCGAGGTCGTGTTTTACCAGGAAGAGGGCGTCTTTCAGCGCGGACGGACTGAGTCGCAACTTCGCGCCAAGCTCGCGGTCCTCCGCTCGGAGGTCACCGAGGCGGACGCACCCGAGGTGACCCTGGACCCACGCTCGGCGGAGGCGGACGGCAGCCCAGACGGCACCCTTCGGACCGCGGGGCGGCTCGTCGGACAGGGCAGCGGCCGGAGTCTGCTTGGCCTCGACCTCTTCGACTCCCTCGACGTCCTGGAGCTCTTCGACCACCTGAGGGGTCAGCAGTCGCCAGCCGCGGTAGTCCGAGACCCACTGGCCCCCGCGCTTGTGTCGCCACACCGGACCGAAGCAGTGCTTGCTGAGCGCGTTTCGGAGACCGGCGGGCGTCGCGGTCGTTGTGGCCTCGTTCAGCTCCAGCCACAGGGTGAAGTCTGCGGCGGCGTCGTTCAACGAAACGAGGGACTCCTCGTCGGCGACGAGTCGTTCTGTCGCCCAGGTGTGGACCTGGTCTGCGGTCCGGGCGTTCTTGCGCTTACTCAACTGGAGCTCCTGTGTTCGTGGGGTTCTGAGGCGAACGTGTGGAGTTGTGTCGGGCGGTGACGTCCGGTCGAGGTGGACCCGGGAGGAGACGCCCCCGTTTTTGGTCTCTTGTCGGTGAAAGACGAAAGCAGGGGGCGCTTCCCGAGGGGGTTGAGGCGGGCGTCGGGGGTCCGTTTCGGACGTTCCCGGACAGCCGTCGGACACGGCTCGGACAGAACGAGAGTGGTTCGTGTCCGAGGCTTCCGACTGCTCCACCGCAGGTCAAAGGGGGTGCGAGCTCTCCGGAGGGGTTCCTTCGGACACGTCGGACACGAAACGAGAGGTCCGGTCCGAAAGTCGTTGAGTTGCTGTTGTCGACGTCCTGCCCTCCTCTGGGCTGCGCTCTCTTTTGTGCGTAACCTTTCTTTTTGTGTCCGAAGTGTCCGAAAAAGAAGTCCGAAGGGTGTCTCACCCCCTCTGACCGGGGACGGAGCTGCTCCGAGTCTCGGACACGAAGCCTTCTCGTCGTGTCCGAGAGCTGTCCGAGAGCTGTCCGTTCGTGTCCGGAGCGTCACGAGGAGACCCTCTCGGCGGGGTCTGCGTCCCTCGCGGAGCGGGTCTGCAACCGGACGCCCTTCCAGGCGCGCCGCTTGCCGCTGGGGTCCTTGTCCGTGGCGAGTGCGGCGGGGAGGAACCGGCGCGTGAAGTCCGTCCGAAAAGCCCTGTTGCTCAGCGCCTTCTCGTCCAGCGTGACGCAGAACAGCTGGTACTTCAGGAACAGCTCCGAGGTGGACACCCACGCGTCGTCGCCGAACTCGCACCACTCCTGGACGAACTGCTGGAGCAGGTCCAGGGAGTCCAGCTCCGAGTCTGTCGCCGCGACGACCCGCGCGGGCTTCGCGGGCAACCCCTCGGCGAGGTAGCGCTTCGTGTCCTCCAGGATCCACCCGAAAATTGCCGGACCCTCTTCCGCGACCAGCTTCTTCGCGAAGTTGCGGTCCCGGATATCCTCCGGAACCTCGTAGTCGAAGGGCAGCATCACGAAGCGTCGACGCTCCGCGGTACCCACTGTTTCCAGCGTCGGGAAGCGGTTCGTCTCCACCACGATCGAGTGCGTCGGCTCGAACGTGAACGGGTCTCGGCCCTTGAACGAGGCAGTCAGTCGAGAGCCTCCGGAGTGCTCCTTGACGCGCTTGATATTCCAGACGTCGGACGCCTCCAGCTCCGACACGACGAGCAGTCGGACACCGCACAGGGCGGCGACCTCTGCCTCGTGCTTCGGGAACTTCGTCTTAACGACGAAGTCTCCGGAGACCTCCCGGGCGTAGCCGACGTTCTCCTCGGTCGAGAGCAGCGCGTAAAGGACCTCCAGGAGCGCACCCTTACCGTTCGCGCCCTCACCGAAAAACACCGGCAGGATCTGCTCCCCGACCTCGCCGACGACCCACATTGCCAGCAGTCGCCGAACGTAGGCGATCAACTCCGCGTCCCCTAGGAAAACCTCGTCCAGCCAGGCCAGGAACCGTGTCGGAGTGACCCCGAAAACGGGGGTCATCCCGGCAATCCGGGAGTGCAACGCGGACGCGTCGTGGGGCAGCAGCTCGCAGGTGCGGAGGGCAACGACACCACCGGGCGTGTTCAACTCGTACTTACGCTGGTCGAACTCGCCACGCTCGGTCCGGAGCTGGTGTTTGCCGCGGGCCATCCAGACCACGGAGGACGCCTGGAACTTCGAGGAAGAGACGTCCGCCACGAAGGGTTCGCCCTTCTTGTCGAGCTTGTTCACGAGGAGCCTCGTCCGGAACTCGTTCCACAGTTCGACCACGGGCGCTTCGTCCACGAACCGCCAACGCGTGCCGTCGAACACCGCCCAGGACCGGTCCGTGGCGACGTACCGCACGAAGTCCCGTGCGGCCTCCGCGAAGAGGGTTGCGGCTTCGTTGTCCACCGACCCACCCACGGGGTCGAGTACGTGCTGCGAACCGTTCTTCAAACTCGGCCTGCTGGACTTCTTCACTAGTTGCTTCCGCCGTTCGTTGAGTACTCGCGGGCGAACCAGTCAGTGAGCCGGTCTACTTCCCCTTCTGTGAGGCCGATCTCTAACGCTGTTGTACGGAGTCTGTCGAGCAGCTCCGGGTCTCCGCCGTAATCCCTGTAGGCGGTGCCGAGGCAGTACGAGAAGTAAGCGCGACGTCCGGACCCGGGACGACGAACGCCAAGCGTGCGAACCAGTCCCAGGCCGACCGGACTCGACACCCCCGAGGTGCCCCCTGGACGCGCCCCGGACGGCCTCGCGACCGGCGCGGGCCTGGTGATCGCTTCGGCCCAGTCAGAGCCGAGACGAGCCAAAGGAAGGTCCCGGGCCAAGGAGTACAGCTTGCCCGTCTTGTGGACCGACCCCGGAGCGAGGACGTGCTTCTTCGAGCCGACCAGGTCCACTCCCGGGAGTGTGCCTCGCAGGGGGCGCTGTGGGTCGATTCCCTCGGGCAGCAAGACGTAGTGGTGAAAGCCCCCAGTCCGGCCGGTCCGTACCGTCCGCGTCAACGGCAGAGGCGAAAGACCCTGTTCCGCAACGAAAGTCAGGAACTCTGCGGGGTGGTCAACGTCCACGACGAGGTACCCGTCCGGGCAGACGGCGACGTTTGACGTCGGGTGCTTGCGAGCCCACTCGGCTACGACGAGGGCGTCGGTCGTGGCGTCCTTGTACGCGTGGCTACCGGCCAGCGGCGACTTCCCACGGGGGGCAACCGGAAACACCGCCCAGCCTTCGGCAGCCAGCCGCGGACCGTGGTCCCGGAACGGTGCGCTCACGAAGCTAACCGCGCTTCGTCAGCGGTCCTGGCTTGTGGCAGTTCGTACTTCACGGCGTAGTAACTCCTTCTGAGGAAGGAGCGTCTCGTGTACCCTGAAACGTGCTGGTGTTCCTGGGTAACTGGACGCTCTGACTGGACCCGTCTCGTAACGAGCGAGACGGGTTCAGTCGTGTTCGGGGTCTGGCTGGTCTTCGTCGGCCCACCGGACCGGTTGCGGAACTCGGTCCGGGAACCCCGCCTTACGGTCTTCGTTCCAACGAGCTCGGGTCGCCTTGGCCAGCGCAGTTCGGGCGGGATCCGCTTTGATCCGCTGGTACTTCGCTCGGGACCGGGCTCGCTTTTTCTCGTGGTAGGCCGCGTCCTCCGAAGCCGAAGACTGGCCCTGGTCTGGAGTGCTTGGCTGTGTGGTCACCCAACGAACAAAACCAGGTCGGCCGTTTCCTCAAAAGCTGTTACCACCTTTAGTACGGTCCGGACTGGAGAGAGGAAGAACCCCGGTTGCGTTGTCGCGCTGGACTTCCCAATTGGCCGCGGTGCCCACGTCGACCCTCCCGCTTGGCTTCCGTCGAACCAGAAAGCCCCGCCGGTATTCGAGTGGGTTCGAACACCAACGGGGCTTCCGGAGGGCACGGGACTAGCCTGTGGCGCGCGTCACAGGACCAAGGCCAGCCACGCGACGAGGTAGACCGCGACTGCCCAGGAGACGACCCGTACCTGCAGGGCGGTCACGACGGGTCTCCAGTCCACCAAGTGCGCGTGTCGGCAGCCGTGGCCGCTGCCTCGTCCGCGGCTGCCTTGACCAAGAGTTGCCGCTTAGCCAACTCAACCGCGGCCACCACACGCGGAACCTCCCGAGCCAGCCAGACGCGGGACTGGTCGAGGGTGGCCGAGATCCGGTCTTCCGCTAGGGCGTCAGCGTCGAACGCCAGCTCCACCACGGGAACTAGGGCGAGCACTTCTGCACCGTGCGTGGAAACCACGCGGAAGACAGCCCCGTCCGGAGCGTGTCCGGTCCACGCGTGGACTCCCACGCGGACTCCGGGGAAGTAGACGGATTCCACCAGCTCGCCGTACTTCCGCGAGCGGTAGTCGTGGAGCTGCTTCAGCAGCAGGCCGAGGGACTCCAGGTCGAGTCCGCGGGTGTTGCGCCCGCGCTGGGTTGTTGCTTGACTGAGGGTCACGTTAGCTCCTTCTTCTGTCAGGGTTGAGGGTCTGTCGTTGCCCCGGGGGTGTTGGCGCACCCACCGGGGCGTTCTGTTAAGCGGTCGCGTCGAGGGCGGTTCCGGTCCTGACGTCGGAGTTCACGTAAGCGACCAAGTCCTGGGCCTCGTAGACCACCCGACTGCCCAGGCGGCGAAACTTCGGACCGGTTCCGCGGTAGCGGGCTGCGGAGAGCGCTCCCGTGGTCGTGAGCAGGAACTCCGCGGCCTGAGCCGGGGTGTAGAGCGTGGGCAGGGCGGGCGAGTTCGTCAACGGGAGCCTCCTCGGGCTTCGTGCGGGGGGTGGGGTTAGCGGCCGAGCAACGCGTCGAACGCGGCCTGGTACTCGGTGCGGACGGAGTCGCTGGGGACGCTGGCGATCCTCGCGGCGACCCACTCGACCGGGTTCGCCTCTCCGGTCTTCGCGGCCAGCTCCAGGAGTCCGTAAACGACGTCGGAAACGGTGGTTGCGGGGGCGGTCTGAGCGTTCACGGCTGGCTCCTGTGTGTGGTTGTGGGGTGTGCGGGGTGTTCGGGAGGCTCAGAACTCGTCGTCTTCGCCGTCGATCGCTGCGTTCTCGCGGGCTTCGAGGGCGGCTTCCTCGGCTGCGGCCTCTTCTGCGTCGAGGGCGGCGAGTTCGAGGGCGGTGAGTGTGTTCACGGGGTGCTCCTTCCGTTGGTGTTTCCGGGGATCTAGTAACAAGTAAACACTACTGGGGTTACTACACACAAGGTGGCACCACTCTTCGTTAAGTCGCGTCACTACGAGTACAGTTACTCGAGTGACTACTACAGACCTCGGCCGGGTTGTCGGCCTGAACTCGCGAAAACTCCGACTCGACGCGGGAGCGACCCTGGAGCAGGTCTCACAAGAGGCGCGAAAGCACGGCTGGCCCTGGAGTCTCGGACGAGTCGGCGACTTGGAGAGCGGGAAGGTCCAGCCGACGCTGCCGACCGTCCTCGCGTTGGCGTCGGTGCTGTCGGCGGTGACGGAGACACCCGTCCGGCTTGCGGACCTGGTCGCTACAGACGCGACGGTCGAACTCTCTCACTCACTGGTTGTCGAAGGGGCGGACCTCGTGTCCGCGGTCAGTGGCGAGCCGGTCTCCTGGCGGACAGGGGGCGTCCCGGAAAGGCACCCAGAGAGAGACGCTAGCCTGCCTCAACTCGTGCGGGCCGCGGGGTGGCCGGAAGTCGCCGACGCCAAGGCGGAACTGGGGATTTCTACGGACGAGACTTTAGGTCGCGTACTGGAAGCGCTGGAGTCTTCGTCGCTTGCGGACCGGCGAGCGGCGAAGTCCCTCGGCGTCGACCTCGGCGTCCTCTTGGCCGCGTCTTTCAGACTCTGGGGGAAGAGTCTCGGCGACGAGCGCGAGGCGCGCGTCGAGCCGGACGCAGGCAACCAGCGACGCGGTCAGGTGACGCGCCAGCTGCGCTCGGAGCTTGCTGCAGAGCTGGGGCTCTGACGTGGCTACCGTGACGAAGTACTCCACGCAAGCAGGCACCCGGTACGAGGTCCGACACCGTACGCCGTCGAACGGAAGCACCCGAAAGCGCGGCTTCACGACGAAGCGGGACGCCCAGGCGTACGCCGCTCAGGTCGAGGTGGCCAAGCAGACCGGAGCGTTCGTCCAAGCGTCGTCCGGGCGGGCAACCGTGGGGTCTCTGGGGCCAGCCTGGGTCGAGCGTCAGAAGGCGCACGTCAAGCCGTCCGGTTGGAGGTCGTACGAGTCCGCGTGGCGGGTCCACTGCGAGCCGCGGTGGGGGTCGGTGCCGCTGAACCGGGTCAAGTACACAGAGGTGCAAGCCTGGGTCGCAGAGCTGTCCGTCACCAAGGGTCCGGTAGTCGTCCAGACGGCGCACTCGGTGCTCGCCCGGATCCTCGACGACGCGGTGCGGGACCGGCTCCTGGCCGTGAACCCCGCCCGCGGCGTGAAGCTCCCGCGGAAGGTGCGGAAGCCGAACGTCTACCTCACTCACGACCAGGTCGAAGCGCTGGCTACGGAGGCGGGCCACTACCGCTCGTTGGTCCTGCTGCTCTCGTACACAGGTCTCCGGTGGGGCGAGGCTGCGGGCCTGCGTGTGGCTGACGTCAACTTCCTCAAGAGAAGGATCCTCGTTCACGAGAACGCCGTCACCGTGGGGTCCGTCGTCCACGTCGGGACACTGAAAGGGCACAAACACCGCGAGGTCCCGTTGCCGGTGTTCGTGGCCGACGAGCTGGCGCGGACGTGCGTCGGGAAGAGCCGCGACGAGCTGTTGTGGGCCTCCCGGTCGGGTGGCCACCTCGGACCCCCCGCGTCCAAGGAATCCTGGCTGTCCGGAGCGGTCGAGCGGTGCCGGAAGGCAGACCCGACGTTCCCCCGGATCACTGCCCACCTCCTGCGCCACTGCGCGGCCTCGTTCGCGGTCTCTGCGGGTGCGAACGTGAAGGTCGTCCAGCGACTCCTGGGCCACTCGTCCGCGGGGATGACCTTGGACGTCTACGCGGACCTGTTCGACTCCGACCTGGACTCCGTGGCGGACGCACTAGACGCTTCCGTGTCCAAAACGCGTCCAAAACAGGAACCGCAGGCCACCCCCTCGACCGGTTCCGTGGGCTGACCTGCGGTGCAGCGTTTCCGCTGGTAGAGCCTCCTGTCAGGATTGAACTGACGACCGCTCGCTTACAAGGCGAGTGCTCTACCACTGAGCTAAGGAGGCGGACACGCGCGCCCATCATATCCATTGCAGGAACGTCGGCTACTTCCGCCCACATTGGATAGCGTTGGAGCCATGAGTACCTCGGAGATCGCCACCGTCCTCGCTTGGCACGACGCCCTCAACTCCGGCGACATCGACACTCTGCTGTCGCTGTCGAGCGACGACATCGAGATGGGTGGCCCGAAAGGCGCGACTCAGGGCCTGGCGGCGCTGCGGGAATGGGCGTCTACCGCGGGCATCACGCTGATTCCGCAGCGAATGTATTACTACGACGGCGTGCTGGTGGTCGAACAGCAGGCCACGTGGGCGGAGGCCGAGGAGACGCGTATCCTGGCCTCTGCATTCCGTGTCGTCCACGATCAGGTCATCTCCACGTTCCGCCACGAGACACTCGAGTCTGCACTCTCCGCTACCGATTTGACCGAGAAAGATCTTGTCTCCGACACGTAGTATGGCCAAGCTCACAGAATCCCTCCAACGGCTCACAGGCGACCGTCGCGCAACGGTCGATGCGGTCACCGCTGCACCCACACCGCTGCAGCCGATCGACCTCACCGACGACGCAGTGGTCGCCGAAGTACTCGACCTCGCCGTGAGAGTCGGTGAAGTGCTCCTCGCGTCGGGCACCGGTGCGATGGACACCGCCGAGCAGGTGCAGTTCATCGCCGCCACGTACGGCCTCGCCCAGTGCGATGTGGATGTCACGTACAACTCCATCGTGCTGTCCGCGTACCGCGGGCCGACCCTCCCGCCGGCGAGCACGATGCGGATAGTGCACTACCGCTCGATGGACTTCACCCGTCTCGCGGCGGTGGACCGGCTCACGCGGCGGATCCGCCGTGAGGCCGTCACCCCCAGCGAGGCGCACGAGGCCCTGACCGCGGTCACCACGGCGCCGCACCCGTACAACCGTTGGATCGCGACGCTCGCCTGGGCGTCCATGGCCGCGTCGGTCTCCGTGTTGATGGGCGGTGGGGTGCTGGTCGCATCGGTCGCCTTCCTGACGACGATGGTGATCTACCGGGTCAACCGGGTCCTCAACCGCATCGGCCTGCCGTTCTTCTTTCAGCAGGTGGCGGGCGGTCTGGTGGCGGCGACCCCGGCGGCGACGCTCTACACGTTCCAGGATCAGCTGGGTGTCGAGATCAGACCCTCGCAGATCATTTCTGCCGGTGTGGTGGTGCTGTTGTCCGGGTTGTCGCTGGTCGGTTCCGTGCAGGACGCCATCACGGGGGCACCGATCACGGCGGCGGCGCGATTCTTCGAAGTGGTCATGATGACCGGCGGCATCATCGCCGGTGTGGCCATCTCGTTGCGTCTGACCGGCGTGCTGGGTTCGACGCTGCCGCCCGTCAACGTCGAGATCACGGAACTCGTGCAGCTACCCGTGCTGGTGATGTCGGGCGCTTTCGCGTCGATGTTCTATGCATTGGCCTGTTACGCCGAGCAGCGCGCCCTCACGGCCGCGTGGTTCGGCGGCGCGGCCGGCGCCCTGGTCTACATGGTGGCGCACCAGTTCGGCATCGGCCCCATCATCGGTTCGGCGCTCGCAGCCACAGTGGTCGGTTTCGCCGGTGGTCTGATGGCCCGCCGCGCGCTCACGCCGCCGCTGGTCGTCGTGGTGGCGGGTATCACACCACTGCTGCCGGGTCTGTCTCTGTACCGGGGTCTCTACGCCCTGCTCAACAACGAAGTGGTGATCGGACTGAGCTCGCTGCTGGCGGCGTTCGGTATCGGTTGCGCGCTCGCGGCGGGCGTCACGCTAGGCGAATGGATCGCCCGGACCCTGCGGAGGCCGCGCATCCTGCGTCGCACAGACGACATCCGCCGCCCAGTCTTCAAGACGAGGCGGCGGAAGGCGGTCGAAACACACACACAGAAAGCGGCGTGAGGCAGTTTCAGGTGACGGCCTCTCGGCCGTCTGCCGGGTACGACCGCCGGTGTCTCACCGGACGGTCGTCCCGGCACGTCGTCGCCGACACGCGGCGACGGGGAGGTCAGCTCTTGTCGACGCTGTGCCGTCCGCCCGACTTCTCGTCGGCCTCCATGGCCTCACGCAGGCTCTTCGGCCGCATGTCGGTCCAGTTCTTCTCCACGTACTCGAGGCATGCGGCCCGGCTTTCCTCGCCGAAAACCACGCGCCAGCCTGCCGGCACCTCAGAGAACGTGGGCCACAGTGAGTGCTGGTCCTCATCGTTCACCAGCACGTAGAAGCGGCCTTCTTCGTCATCGAATGGATTGGTGCTCATCTCGCCTCGCTTGTCGCATACGTGTCCTGTGCGTTCACACTAGCAAGCGTGCCGTTACGGCCACGCCTTGTTACGACAGATGTAACGATCTCTCCCGCCCGCACGGCAACGTTCGACAGGAGCGACGACGTGATTCCGTGCGTTTTCTCCGTGCCGCCCTGCAGATAGATTCCCGCTGTGACGTCCGGTGAAACCGCCAATCTGTAATCTCGGCCCACTTCACGTGGCGGGTGGGTTTTCGGCGCGAGATCGCCGAGCAGAGGCTCGAGGGGTGCGGGAGTGAAGCCGGTGGCCAGAATCAGTGCGTCGCAGGCGAGAGTGTCGGTGAGGCCGTCGACACCGCTGCGGACAGCCACCTCGATTCCGTCCGAAGTCTCGTCGACGGCAATGATCTCCGACGCGCGGCGCATGAACAGGCGGCGACGCCCCCGTACGCGTTCCTGGTATTCGGTCGCGTAGAGCTCGTTGATGAGCTCGATGTCGACCACCGAATAGTTAGTACTCCTATGGACATCCAGCAATCGCAGTCGCTCCGCCTCCGGTGCGCCGTGCAGATCGTCCACCGCCTCCGGATCGAAGATGCGGTTGGCGTACGGGCTGTCGTCGGCCGGGCTGTAGCCGTAACGCGAGAAGACGCTGTGGACTTCGGCTTCGGGGTAGTTTCCGTGCAGGTACTGCACGATCTCGGCGGCGCTCTGGCCTGCCCCGAGGACGACGAACCGATGGTGGACCGGGGCCGGCATCTCGCCGAGCCGGAACAAGAACTGGTGATTGTGGAAGCACCGCGCAGAGGGGTTGGCCCACTCGGGGATTCGTTCCCGCAGACCGGCGCCCATCACGACGTTGCGCGCGATCACCGTGCTGCCGTCGGCGGTGCGGACCTCGAAACGGTCGATCAGCCCGTCGTCGCCGCGGATTCCGCGTACGGTCTCCACTGCGGTGCCGTATCGCACGTCGGCGTCCACTCGGCGTGCCGCCCACTGCAGGTAGTCGTGGAACTCGTGACGCGTCGGGAAGAAGGTCTGGTGATTGACGAAGTCGACGAGGCGACCCTGATCGAAGAGGTAATTGAAGAAGGTGAATGCGCTACGCGGATTCCGGAACGTCACCAGGTCCTTCGGAAACGCGATCTGCATCGTCGCGCCGTCGAGAAGCATCCCGGGATGCCACCCGAATCGATCCTGCTTCTCGAAGAACTGCGCGCTGATCCGCTCACGCGGGGGGCACTCCGCATTGTGTTCCTCGATGGCAATGGCCAGGGCGAGGTTAGCGGGACCGAATCCGACACCCACGACATCTCGCACCGGGAGATCTGTACCGACCGTTTCCGGCGATTCACTCATAGCTCGTTGTCCGTCCTCGACGCCGCGCCGCACCCGACCCAGCCGCCGTCCGCCTTCCGAAAAGATAGTGAAGCCTATCCTTATTTCCAGCACAGTACCAAGTACTTCCGGCCCTCGCGGCGGCGAACTCCGCCCCGGAACTGCGATCTAGATCACTCTTGATCATCGGGATCCTTTCGCCCATGCGGTGACCAGCGACGACAACTCCGACGCCCAGCCACGAACCTTCTCGGCGTCCAGCACATCCGAGGAGAACGAGAAATACGCGTGGACGGGCCCGTCACCGATCGGCTCGTAGAAGCTCAGCGTCAGGTCCGAATCCGGAACACCCACCGGCACCGGCATCACGCCGCCCAGCGCGTCGAGATGACCGAGCCTGGCCTGCTCGTGATGAACGAGCATGATCTGCGGACGGAGCACCGGCGTCTCACCGACCGCCTCCACGACGTCGGCGAACGCCACGTCCTGGTTGTCCAGCGCGTCGAGATTCGCGGTGCGGATACGCCGCAGCAACTCCACGGGATCGGGATCACCGCTCGTATCCGTTCGCAACAGAACGATATTGAAGAAGCAGCCGACCAGCGCGTCCAGCGCCTCCTCCGTGCGTCCCGCGACGAGTGACCCCAGCGGAATGTCCGTGCCGGCGCCGTGCCGTGTCAGCACGGTGGCGAGTGCGGCCTGCAACACCATGAACAGGCTGGTGCCCGTGTCGCTCGCGAACTTCTCGACCGCACCGTGGAGATCTGCGTCGATCTCGACCGGGACGATCTCCGCCGTCCGCGGTCCGCGAACCGCCGGGGCGGGCAGTGCGAGCCGGGACGGCATGCCGTCCAGCGTCTCCCGCCAGTAGTCGAGCTGACGCGACCGACGGCTGTCCGGGTCCTCTGGATCGCCGACGAGTGCCTGCGACCACACGACGTAGTCGGCGTATCCGACGGGCAGCGGTTCCCACGCGGGTTCCTCGCCGTGCGACCGGGCGGCGTATGCGCCCATCAGATCGCCGAGCAACGGCACCACGGACCACTCGTCGACGGCGATGTAGTGCATCGCGAGAAGCAACGCCTGGGTGCCGTCGGCACCGGTCACGAGATGCACGCGCAGCGGTGCGTGCTCGGTGAGATCGACGGGTTCCTGCGCCAATTTGAAGACCGTGCGGTGCACGTCTCCGTCCCCGACGTCGACGAGTTCGAGGGCGGGCCGCACCGCTTCCTGCGCGACGACGGTGTCCCCGACCTCCACATACACGGTCCGCAGCGGCTCGTGCCGGGACGTGACGTCGTCGAGGGCCTGCGCCAGGATCTCGGGGTCGACGGTGTCGCGAAGCTGCAGCGACAGTGCGTGACTGGCTCGCGACTCGGCGCCTGCCGCCCGGAACTGCTTCCAGAACCGGCGTTGCGGCCCGGACAGCGGCAGCGCCTCCGGCCTCGGGTCCGCCGCCGTCAGCACCGGCCTGCCCGTGGACGAGGCCCCCGCGACGATCGCGGCGAGTTCGGCCACCGTGGAATTGTCGAACACGTCCCGGATGCCGATGTCGACGGCGAACCGCCCACGGATCCGTCCCACCAACCGCATCGACGCCATGGAGTTGCCACCCAGGTCGAAGAAGTTGTCGTGGATGCCCACCGACGGCAGGTGCAGGATGTCGGCGAACACGGCCGCGATCTCCTTCTGCTCCGGCGTCTGCGGCGTGCCGTCCCCGGTCAGGGCCGACCAGTCCGGCAGCGGAAGCGCCTTGCGGTCGAGTTTGCCGTTGGGTGTCAACGGGAGATCGCCGTCCAGCACGACCACGAGAGTCGGCACCATGTAGTCGGGCAACCGCGTGGCGGCGTGATCCCGCACCGCCTGCGGATCGATCCGCCCGGCTCCGTGACCGTCGGCCGGTGTCACATAGCCCACCAGCCGGACGATGTCGCCGGTCCGGTCCGCGACGACCGCCGACTGTTTCACCGCCGGATGGCTTCCGAGTGCCGCGATGATCTCGCCGAGTTCGATGCGGAATCCACGGATCTTCACCTGGTCGTCGACGCGTCCGAGGAAGTCGATGTTGCCGTCGGCCCGCCAGCGCGCCCGGTCGCCGGTCCGGTACATCCGGGTGCCCGCTTCGCCGAAGGGGCTGGGCACGAACCGGGCCGACGTGAGGTCGGGCCGGCCGAGGTATCCGCGGGCCAGTCCGCGTCCCGCGATGTACAACTCGCCCGCCACGCCCGGCGGCACCGGTTGCAGGCGGTCGTCGAGGACGTACGCCTGCTCGTTCGGATCGGGGATACCGATCGGCACAGCCGAGTTCCATCCGGGTTGTGCCTGCCACAACGTGTTGTTGACGGTGGCCTCGGTGAGACCGTACGCGGCCAGCAGGTTGAGGCGTTCCGCCCAGCGTCCGATCAGTTCCGGCGGCACGGTCTCGGTGCCCACCAGCACGGTGCATCCCTCCGGGACGTCGCATCCCGACGGCAGCGCCGCCAGCAGGGACGGCGGAATGATCGCGTGCGTGACGTCGTGTGCGGCCATGAAATCGGTGAGTTCCGGTCCGGCGACGCGGGACTCGTCGGGCACGATGACCAGGCGGGAGCCCGTGCACAGTGCCATCGACAACTCGAAGACCGCGACGTCGAATCCGATCGACGCGAACTGCATCACCACCGAACCCGGCACGAGCTTCATCCGCTGTTCGGCGGTGGCGACGAGGCTGGGTATCCCGTCGTGAGTGAGGATCGCGCCCTTGGGTTTTCCGGTGGATCCCGACGTGTAGATGACGTACGCGGCGTGGTCCAGGCCCTGCGGGGGCTGCGGCACCTGCAGGGCGGGCCCGGTCTCGAGTTCCGTGACGACGGACTCGTCGTCGAGGAGAACGCGAGCGAGACCGTCGACGTCCGCGATGCGCGGGCTCTCCCCCACCGTGGTCACCAGCACCCGCGCGGCGGAGTCGGCGAGCATGTAGGAGATGCGGTCGGACGGGTGGGTCAGGTCGAGCGGAAGGTACGCCGCCCCGAGCTTCAGCACCCCGAGCACGGTCGCGACCATCTGCGCCGATCTCGGGACAGCCAGTCCCACAACGTCTTCGACGGAGACCCCGCGGCGATGCAGCAAGGCCGCGATCCGGTCGGCGCGAACACTCAGTTCTGCGTACGTCACCACACCGTCGGCGTCGACGACGGCCACGGCGTCGGGGGTCGCCGCCACGTGCCGCGCGAACGCCTCGGAGAACGTCTCCTCCGCCACCGGCTGTGACGTGTCGTTGAAACCGCACACCACCAGTTCGCGTTCCTCGCCGAGGAACACGTCGAGGTCGCCGACCGCGCGACCCGAGTCGGACGCCAGAGCATCGAGCACCACGACCTGCCTGCGCGCGATATCTTCCGCGGTGGCGCGGTCGAACAGGTCCAAACCGTATTCGAGACGCAGTTCCACGCGGTCGTCGTCGAGGTACTCGGTGAAGTTGAACACCAGGTCGAACTTGGCCGTGCGTTCCTCGAACGCCACCGGGGTGAGGGCCGACCCGGGCGCGAGCGCCGAATCGGACGTCCGGCTGTGGTAGCCGACCATCACCTGGAACAGGGGGTTCCGGGCCAGGGTGCGGGCCGGATTCACCTTCTCCACGACGGTTTCGAACGGGACGTCCGCATGGGAGAAGGCCGCCAGGTCGGTGTCGCGGACCCGTGCCAGCAACTGGTCGAACGTGGGGTTGCCCGACACGTCCGTCCGCAGCACCACGGTGTTGACGAAGAATCCGACCAGGTCGTCGAGACCCTGTTCGCTGCGGCCGGCGACCGGCGCTCCGATCGGCAGGTCGTCGCCCGCACCGAGGCGGTGCAGCAACGCCGCCGACGCCGCGTGCAGCACCATGAACATGCTGGTGCCCGACGTCCGGGCGAGCGAACGCAAGGCCCGTGTCGTCGCGGCGTCGAGCGTCGTCTCGATCGCGCCGCCTGCGAAGCTCGGCCGCGCCGGACGGGTGCGATCGGTGGGGAGCACCAACTCCTCCGGCGCACCGTCGAGAGTCTTCGCCCAGTAGTCGAGTTGGCGGCTGACGAGGCTGGACTGGTCCTGCGGGTCACCCAGGACGTCGCGCTGCCACAGCGTGTAGTCGGCGTATTGCACGTCGAGCGGCTCCCACGCCGGCGCCGAGCCCTGCGCGCGAGCGGCGTACGCCGTCATCAGGTCCCGCAGGAACGGGCGGTCCGACCATTCGTCGGTGGCGATGTGGTGCAGCACGATGGCCAGCACCTGCTGGTCCGCGACCCGGATGAGGCTCGCGCGCACCGGGATCTCCGTGGTCAGGTCGAACGGGCGGCCGACGGTCTCGGTGACGAGCCGCACCAGATCCGCCTCGGTGCCGTCCATCACCGCGACGTCGGGGCGAGCGTCGTCCAGGATCACCTGCACCGGTTCGCCGTCGTGCTCCCCGAACACGGTTCGCAGCGATTCGTGCCGCGACACGACGTCGGTCAGCGCCTCCTCGAACAACCCGGGGTCGAGTGCACCGTGCAGGCGCAGGACGATCGGGAAGTTGTAGGCAGCCGACGAACCCTCCATCTGCTGCAGCAGCCACAGCCGTTGCTGCGCAGCGGAGAGCGGCAGATGCTCGGGCCGCGGCCGGGCCACCAGCACCGGGCGTGTCGAACCGGTGTCGTCGCCGATCCGGGCGGCGAGTTCGGCGACCGTCGGCGCCTCGAACAGGTCGCGCATGGTGAGGTCGGTGTCGAGCGCCGCCCGTGCCCGGCTGATCAGCCTGGTGGCCAGCAGCGAGTGCCCGCCGAGGTCGAAGAAGTCGTCGTCGACGCCGGGGGCGGGGACGCCGAGGATCTCGCCGAACAACGCGGACAGCACCCGTTCGGTGTCGGTGCGGGGTTCGGTCCGCGCGCCGCCACTGCGCCCGAGCGCGTCGTCCGCCGACGGCAGCGCCTTGACGTCGAGTTTGCCGTTGACCGTCATCGGCAGGTTGTCGACCTCGATGACCGCGGCGGGCACCATGTAGTCCGGCAACGTTGCGCGCAGCGCCCGTGAGTACTTGTTAACGTCCCGCGGTTGACAAGTACTCACGGGTACGGCGTAGCCGACGAGCCGCTTGAAACCACCCGGGCCCGAATCGACGACGACGGCCGCCTGGCGCACGTCGTCCAGAGCTTCGAGCGCGGACGCGATTTCGCCCAATTCCACCCGGTGACCACGGATCTTCACCTGATCGTCCGTGCGGCCGAGGAAGTCGAGGTTACCGTCTCCGCGGCGGCGCACGAGATCGCCCGTCCGATACATACGTACGGCTTCCTGGAACGGGTCGGCGACGAACCGCTCCGCCGTCAGCGCGAACCGGTCGAGGTAGCCGCGTGCCAACCCGACCCCGGAGATGTACAGCTCGCCGGGAACGCCGTCCGGAACGGGACGCAACCAGGGGTCCAGCACATACGCGGACGTGTTCCAGATCGGGGTGCCGACGGTGGGTGTCGCGCTGTCGGCGGTGCCGGCGCCGAGGGTGTTGATCGTGTATTCGGTGGGACCGTACAGGTTGTACCCGCACGTTCCGTCCGTGTCGCGCAACCGGTTCCACACCGAATCGGACACTGCCTCGCCGCCGAGGAGCACCAGCGGCGGCCGGTGCCGCCCCGGACCGTCGTCGAGCAGACCCTCCTCGATCAGGTGCTGCGCGTACGTCGGCGTCACGTTCACGACGTCGATCGCATGCGTGTCGCAGTAGGCCACGAGCGCCTCGGCGTCACGCCGCAGGTTCTCGTCGCAGATGTGGACCTCGTGGCCTTCGACCAGCCACAGCAGTTCCTCCCACGACATGTCGAAGGCGAACGACACGGTGTGCGCGATGCGCAGTCGCCGACCTCCCGCCGCGGTCACGACGGGTTCGAAGATCGCCTCGCGATGGTTGAACTGCATGTTGGTCAGGCCGCGGTACGGGGTGACGACGCCCTTCGGCTTGCCCGTGGACCCGGACGTGTAGATGACGTACGCCGGATGGTTTAGGCGCCCGGGCATTCCGGGCGCGAATCCGCCGAGTTCGGCCCCCGACAACGGTCCGGACGCGACCGCGCCGAAGTCCAGGGTGTCGACGGCCAGCGTGTCGACCGCCGCTGCGGCGAGCGTTCCGGCGACGTCCGACGTGGTGACCAGGACCGTCGGACTTGCGTCGTCGAGCATCGCGACCAGACGCTCGGCGGGGTGGTCCAGCTCGAGCGGCAGATATGCGGATCCGGTGCGCAGCACGGCGAACAGCGCGACCACCATCTCCACCGACCGCGGCAGTGCGAGTGCGACGATCCGCTCCGGGCCCGCGCCATGGCCGAGCAGGAGCCGGGCCATCCGGTTCACGTCGGCGTCGAGTTCGGCGTAGCTCACGGTGCGGTCCCCGAACACCAGGGCCGTCTCTTCGGGGCGGCCGCGGGCCGCGTCGGCGAACAGGTCCGCGATGGTCGCGTCGGGCAGGACCTTCGGCTCGACCGGCACGGGCGTTGCGGCACCGGCGATTGCGCCGACCACACCCGACAGGTCGGTGGACCATTCCTCGAGCACGGTCAGGTACCGGGACAGCATGCGTTCGACCCGCGACTCCGAGATCTTGTCGGGGTGGAACTCGAACTTCACCTTCACGCTCGCGCCCGGCGTCACGACGACCGTGACCGGGTAGTGCGTGTGATCGATGCTGTCGCCGCCGCTGATGTCGTGCGCCGCATCGAGCGCCGACACCTGCTTCTCGTCGACGAAGTTCTGCAGCACGTACAGCACGTCGAACAGCTGCCTGTGCTCGGATACCCGCTGGATGGAGGCGAGCCCGAGGTAGTCGTACGGGGTCAGCGCCAACCGCTCCGACTGGATTCGCCGGAGCAGGTCGGTGACGGTCTCGTCGGCGCGCAGCGTCGTCCGGACGGGGACGGTGTTGAGGAACATTCCCGCCACCGCGTCGATGCCCGGGACCTCCGGTGGGCGTCCGGCCACGGTGGTGCCGAACACGAGGTCCCGGCGTCCGGTCTCGATTCCGAGGACGACGGCCAGCGCGGCGTTCAGCACCGCGTTGAACGTGACACCGGCACCGCGTGCGCCGGCCCGGAGCCGTTCGCTCAGTTCCTCGGACAGCACGGCGTCCCGGCGCTGCGGAGGCTGCGGCTCCCCCGAAACCGTCGCTGCGAGCAGCGTGGGCTCGTCGAGCCCGCCGAGCGCGTCGGTCCACGCAGATTGCGCGGCGTCCGCGTCCCGGGTGGCCAGCCACTGCAGGTAGTCCTCGAAAGATCCTTCCGGGGCGGCGAATCCGGAGTCGTCGCCACCCGATTCGTAGAGGGCGAGCAGCTGGCTGACGACGAGGCCGTTGGACCATCCGTCCCACAGCAGGAACTGCCGGTTGATCACCAGTCGGTCGTGGGCGTCGTCGAGCCGCAACACCATTGCCCGCCACAGCGGCGGGGAGGTGAGGTCGAACGGTGTCAGCCGGTCCTGCGCGGTCAGCTGTTCGGCGTAGGACGCGCGTTCGGGCTCGTCGAGTTCCCGGAGGTCGAACTCGGCGATGGGCACGTCCAGCCCGGCGCCGAAGAACTGCACCGGCGCGGGCAGGCCTGCGCTGACGAATCCCGCTCGCAGCGTGGGGTTGCGTCGCTGCAGGGTGCGCAGCGCGGCGGCGAGCCTGTCGGTGTCGAGGCGGTGCGCGAAGTCGAGTGAGAACTGCGCCGTGTAGATGTCGGCGCCGGAGTCGAACCCGGCCTGGAAGTACAGACCCTCCTGCAGCGGCGACAGCGGCAGCACCGCGTCCACCCCACTCGGGCTCGCCTCGACGATCCGGTCAATCTCCTCCTGTGTCAGCGTGACGAGGGGAAGGTCGGACGGCGTGAGCATCGCCGGTCCGTCGTGTTCTCCTGCGGCGTCGGCCAGCTCACGAAGTGCGGCCACCCAGCCGTCGCTCAACGCGAGGACGTCGGCCTCGCTCAGGTCGGCCTCCGACCAGGCGAAGACTGCCTGCAGTTCGGTGCCCCGCTCGGACTCCTCGCACAGGGCGTTGATCACCAGCCGGTAGGGGCCACCGAGATCGGCATCGGGATCGGTTGCCAGCGAGTCGGATTCGACCGCGGGCGTCCAGGCCCCGGGCACCGCGTGCGGCATGCGGCCCAGGTAGTTGAACAGCACCTGCGATTCCGCCCGGGCCGCGAGAAGACCCGCGGTGCGCGCGTTGACGTACCGCAGCATGCCGTAGCCGATGCCGCCGTCGCGGGCGCCGCGCAGCTGCTCCTTGACGTCCTTGAGCGTCTCGAGCGCGCCCGTGCGGCTGCGCAACCGGACGGGGGTGACGTTGGTGATCCAGCCGACGGTACGGGACAGGTCCACGCCCTCGGCGAGTTCTTCGCGGCCGTGCCGCTCGAGGTCCACCAGCAGGTCGTTCTCGCGGCCACGGCCCGCGAGCCATCGGTCGGCCGACAGTCGCAGCGCCGCGAGCAGCACATCGGTGACGTCGGCGCCGGCCACGGCGGGAACGCGGGTCAGCAGCGCCGTCGTGAGTTGCGGGTCCAGCAGTACCGTCCGCCGTGCGCCGCTGCTCACCACCGCGTGCCCGTCGGTGCCGGGCACCAGATCGGCACCGGGTTCGGTGACGCGCACCCAGTGGTCGAGTTCGGCGAGCCGGGCGGGGTCCTGCGCCTGCTCGGTGACGATGCGGGCAAACCCGCGCAGCGACGTGGGCACCGGGTCGAGCGCCGCGTCCTGGCCGCTGTCGGCCGCCACCCACGCCATGGCCAGATCCTCGATCAGCGTCCGCCACGACACCCCGTCGATCACCAGATGGTGCGCGACGAGGAGGAGCCTGCCCAGCTCCTGCGGGCCGGCGTCGAACCACACCGCCGACAGCATGGTGCCGTCGTCGGGGTCGAGCCGGTCGGTCGCGGCGTCGGATTCTGCTGCCACCGTCTCGCGGAGTGTCACGGCGTCGAGTCCGGTGACGTCGACACGACGCAGTTCCAGGTCTGCGGATTCGGTGATCTCGAGCGACCACACGCCCTGGGCGTGCCGGGTCAGCTTCTGCCGCAGGCCGTCGTGGTGACCGATCACCGAGTGCAGGGCGGCCGTCAGGACGGTGGCGCTGGTGCCCGCCGGTGTGTGGAGCAGAACGGCCTGGTTGAAACGGTTCTTACCGCCACTCCATTCGGACAGCCGATGGACCACCGGTAGGGGCGACAGGTTGCCGGTGCCCGACTCCTCCACGCGCGCGGCCGGCGCGACGACGGTGGCCGCGACAAGCCGGGCGAGCGCGGCCGGCGTCCGCTGTTCGAAGATCTGCCGCGGGGTGACGGTGATTCCCTCCCGGCGAGCGAGATTGACCAGGCGGATGGCGAGGATGCTGTCGCCGCCGAGCGCGAAGAAGTCGTCGTCCACCCCGACGGCCCCGAGACCGAGGACCTCGGCGTAGTGGCCGGCCAGGACCGCTGCCGGTCCGCTGTCCACGGCCGGCGCGGACGTCGCCTGCCCCGAACTCATGTGCGCGGAGAAGTCCGGCGCGGGAAGAGCTTTGCGGTCCAGCTTCCCGCTGGGGCCGAGCGGGAACTCGGTCACGGTCACGAACGCGACGGGCACCATGAACTCCGGCAGGGCCGCAGTCAGGCGCGCGCGGACGTCGTCGACATCGGCGTCCCCGACGATGTACCCGACCAGCTGTTGCTGACCGGGCCGGTCCGAGCGCACGACGGCGGCAGCCTGCCGCACTCCGGGGCAGGCGGCCATCTGGGCTTCGATCTCGCCCAGTTCGATGCGGAAGCCGCGCAACTTCACCTGATCGTCGATCCGGCCGAGGTATTCGACCGCTCCGTCTGCGTCGACCCGGGCGACGTCACCGGTGCGGTACATGCGGGACCCGGTGCGGGAGAACGGATCGGCGACGAAGCGCTCGGCGCTCAACCCGGGCCTGCCCAGGTAGCCGCGGGCAAGCTG
The DNA here is from genome assembly GCF_026810085.1 of Rhodococcus sp. JS3073. Classification (NCBI taxonomy): domain Bacteria; kingdom Bacillati; phylum Actinomycetota; class Actinomycetes; order Mycobacteriales; family Nocardiaceae; genus Rhodococcus; species Rhodococcus sp. JS3073. The sequence continues at coordinate 2,937,134 of NZ_CP113951.1, forward strand.
TGGTCCCGACAGGTACAGCTCACCGGCAGCGCCCGCGGGCACCGGCTGCAGGTACCGATCGAGCACGTAGAGGCCGGTGTTGGACGTCGGCAGGCCGATCGGCACGGACGGCGCGGACGCGTCGATTCCCTGAACGGATGCGGCGTAGCTGACGTCGACCGACGCCTCGGTGGGGCCGTAGAGGTTGTCGAGTTCCACTCCCGGCAGGATGTCGGCGACGCGCCGGGCGGAGGCCACGGGAAGCGCCTCACCGCTGCACGAGATGATCCGGAGCCCGGTGCACCGGGCGGCGGCGGGCTCGGCGAGGAACACCTCGAGCATCGAGGGCACGAAATGCACACGCGTGATCGACTGCCGGATGATGACTTCGGCGAGGTACGCCGGGTCCTTGTGGCCGTCCGGCCGCGCCAGCACGAGGGTCGCCCCGGCGAGCAGCGGCCCGAAGAATTCCAGCACCGACACGTCGAAGCTGGACGGCGTCTTCTGGAAAATGTTGTCCGAAGGGGTGATCGGCCGGAACCGCTGCACCCACAGCAGACGGTTGACGATGCCGCCGTGCGGCACGACGACACCCTTGGGCCGTCCCGTCGAACCCGACGTGTAGATCACGTAGGCGGGGTGCTGCGGCGCGAGCGCGACACCGGTCAGCGGCTCGGGCGAGAACCGGTCGGCGTCCGACACCCGGACCTGCGGAACGCCGGACCCGGAGAACGGCACGGTGCCGTCGGTGAGAACGCAGACCGGTTCCGCGTCCTCCAGCATGTACGCCAGCCGGTCTGCGGGGTAACCGGTGTCGAGCGGAACGTAGGCGCCGCCCGCCTTCCCGACCGCGAGGAGCGCCACCATCAGGTCCAGCGAACGGGGCAGTGCCACCGCCACCTTCGACTCGGGTGCCACCCCACGGTCGACGAGCAGCCGGGCCAGGCGGTTAGCGCGCGCGTGCAGCTCCGCGTAGGTGAGGTGCTCGTCCTCGAACACGACGGCCACCGCGTCGGGTGTCCGCTCCGCCTGCTCCTCGAGCAGTGCCGTCACCGTCGTCTCGGGGAACTCCACCTCGACGTCGCGCAGCGCCGCGTCGATCGGCTCACGCGACGTCAGCGCGACGGAAGACACGTTCTGGTCGACGTCCCGCGTCAGCTCCGCGAGATACGCCACCGTCGACTCCGCGAACCGGGTCGCGGTCGCCGCATCGATGCGGGCGGCGTCGTACTTCAGCTCGAGTGTCAGCGCGTCACCGGGCACGACGATCAGCGTCATCGGGTACGGCGGGTGCTCGTCGAACCGGATACCGGTCACCTGCACCGCACCGGTGGGATCCGCCACCGCGCCGTCGCCGAGCGGATAGTTCTCGAACACGACGAGCGTCTCGAACAGGTTCTGCAGTCCCGCTTCCCGGCGCACCTCGGGCAGGCCGAGGTACTGGTGGTCGAGCAGCGTCGCCTGCTCGTGCTGCCACCGGGCGAGGGCCTCGGCCACCGTGTCGGTGGGCCGGAACCGCAGCCGGGTGGGCACGGTGTTGATGAACAGGCCCACCATGGTCTCGATACCGGGCAGGTCACCGCCGCGGCCCGACACCGTCGAACCGAACACCACGTCCTCCCGGCCGGTGAGCCGGCCGAGGACCAGACCCCACGTGCCGTGCACGAGTGTGCTGAGCGTCAATCCGCGGGCCCGGCCCACCGCGGAGAGCGCGACGGTGTCGTTCGACGGCAGTGTCACCCGGACACTGCGGATCCCGGACTCCCCCTTCGACGAGGGCTTCGGCAGTTCCACCGGCTCGGGGGCGTCGGCGAGCGCCTCCCGCCACACGGCGAGCGACGCCTGACGGTCGCGGGCTCCCAGCCACTCGAGGTAGCTCCGGTACGGGGTGGGCGTCGGCAGTGCCAGCGGCTGCCCCTCGACGCTGTAGAGGGCCATCAATTCCCGCAACATCACCGGCACCGACCACCCGTCGGCGACGATGTGGTGAATCGACTGAAGCAGAAGGAACTTCCGGCTCTCCAGCCGGGTGAGCGTGTAGCGGAGCAGGGGTCCGCGGCCGAAGTCGAAACCCCGGGCCCGGTCCGCCGCCAGCACCTGTTCGACGCGTTGCTCCGGATCCGCGACGCCGGTGAGGTCGAGCACCTCCATGGGCACCTGGACGTTGTCGCCGACCACCTGCACGACCCGGCCGTCCGATACCGCCCGCACTCCGACGCGGAGGGCCGCGTGCCGGTCGACGACCGCCTGCAGCCCGCGGTGCAACGCGGCAGCGTCGACGGGACCGGTCAGTTCGATCACCTGCTGCACCACGTACGGGTCCGTGCCGGTGTCCTCGAACGCCGACTGGAAGTAGATGCCCTCCTGCAGCGGTGTCAACGGCAGCACGTCGACCGCACCCGCCAGCGCGTCCACATCCGGCTGCGTCAACGACACCAGCGGGAAGTCCGAAGGCGTGTGACCGCCGAGACGGTCGACTCCGGCCAGCACCCGCAGCACCGCGGTCCACTCGTCGGCGAGCGCCACGACGGCGTCACGATCGAGCACACCGGGCGCCCACGTCAACGTCGTACGCAGGACGGGGCCGTCGGCGCCGTCCTCCGCGATCACGTCGAACGCCAGCGCGTGCCCGAGCGGCATCCGCGGGTCGTCGGCACCGCCCATGGCGCGGGGCAGCCAGTCGACGCCCTCCGCGGACGTCACCCGCCCGAGGTAGTTGAACAGCACCTGCGGGGTCGGCGTGTGCGCGAGTGCCGGCTGCGGGACACCGAGGTAACGCAACGCGCCGTAGCCGAACCCGGAACCCGGGATGCGGCGCAACTGGTCCTTCACCGCCTTCAGCGCGTCGGCGAGCCCCGTCTCGCCGACCGCCGCACCGGGGTCGAGCACCACCGGGTAGACGGTGGTGAACCAGCCGACGGTCCGGGAGAGGTCGAGGGCGGGCCCGTCGCTGCGGCGCACGAGGTCTTCCTCGCGTCCGTGCCCCTCGAGGTCGAGGAGCACGGGGCCCGGCCCTCCGTCGCGCCACCTCTGCAGCGCCACCGCGACACCGGTGAGGAGCGCGTCGTTGACGTGGCCGTGGAACGCTGCGGGCACGGTGGAGAGCAGCGGCCGGGTGAACTCCGGAGGCAGTGTCACCGTGAGGGTTTCGGCGTCACCGGCGAGGTCGAGGGCCGGATCGAGCGCGCGCGAGCCGAGGAGCGGGTCTTCCGTGGTCGCCGCGTCCGCCCAGAAGGACAGTTCGTGGTCGAAGGCACCCGACCGCGTCTGCTCGTCGAGCAGCTCGGACCAGCGGCGCAGCGACGTCCCGACCGGAGCGAGTTCGGGGACGCCCCCGGCCGCCACGGCGGTGCCCGCGCGGGCGAGGTCTTCGAGGATGATCCGCCACGACACCCCGTCGACCACCAAGTGGTGGCCGATCAGCAGCAACTGGCCGGGCCCCGCGGCTGCGGAGAAGAGGACGGCCTGCACCATCGTGCCCGCATCCGGGTCGAGCCTTCCGACGGCCGCCCGCGTCTCGATGTCGAGTTGCTGGGCGCTGCCGTCGAATTCGACCACCCGCAGGATTCCGTCGACCGCCGCCGGGGACGGCTCCGGCACGGACAGCGTCCAGCGGTCACCGCGGACGAGCGTCGCGCGCAGGGCGTCGTGCCGCTCGAGTACCGTGGCCAGGGCCGCCTTCGCGGCATGCCCGTCGAGAGCGGCCGGAGTCTGCACGAGCACCGACTGGTGGAAGGCGGCGATCTCGCCGCCCCGCTCCGCGGTGCGGGCGAGGATCGGGGTGCTGCGGACGTCACCGACGGCGACGTCGTCGGAGTCCACGGCGGACGCGGTCCGGCCGTCCTGGACCCGGGCGAGGGCCTCGGCGGTGCGGAGCTGGAAGATCTCCCGCGGACTGATCGAAAGACCTTCCCGCCGGGCGTGGTTGACCAGTTGGATCGCGACGATGCTGTCGCCGCCCAACGCGAAGAAGTCGTCGGTGACCCCCACCGCATCCACCCCGAGGACACCCGCCATCAGCGCACACAGGGTTTCCTCGGCAGCGGTACGGGGCGCGACGTTCTCACCGGCCGCGCCGAGGTCCGGCTCGGGCAGCGCACGCCGATCCAATTTTCCGTTGGGGGTGAGCGGGAACCGATCGAGGACGACGAACGCCGACGGCACCATGTACTCCGGCAGCTTCGACGACGCCCACACCCGCAGCTCGGCGACGTCCGGCACCGAATCCTGCTTCGCCACCACGTAGGCCGCGAGATACTGTGCACCCGACGGTGTCTCCCGCACGACGACGGCACTGTGCCGGACGGCGGGATGCGACACGATGCCCGCCTCGACGTCCTCGAGTTCGAGTCGCATGCCCCGGATCTTCACCTGATTGTCGGCGCGGCCGAGGAAGTCGAGGGAACCGTCCGCCGCCCACCGGGCGAGGTCACCGGTTCGGTACAACCGGGAGCCGTCGTTCGCGAACGGGTTGGCGACGAAGCGGGACGCCGTCAGCCCCGGGGCGTCCACGTATCCGCGGCCGAGGAGGAATCCGCCGGCGTACAGCTCACCGCCCGTGCCGAGCGGCACCGGGTTCAGGTGTTCATCCAGCACGTACAGCTGCGTGTTGGGGTTCGGGCGACCGATCGACGTCGCGATCCGCGCGGCGTCCTCCCGGTAGATCACGTGCGACACACCGATCGTCGCCTCCGCCGGGCCGTAGCCGTGATACAGCGCGATGGCGAGCTGCGATCGGAACCTCTCGAACAGACGCGGCGTGAGGACCTCGCCGCCGCACCACACGTGCTTCAGCGCCGCCAGCCGATCCGTGCCCCGCGCCAGGTCGAGCAGCACGTCCAGCATCGACGACACGAGGTAGACGAACGTCACCGACTCGCCCGCGATCAGGTCCAGCAGATACTGCGGGTCCCGCTCCCCGCCGGGCTCGGCCACCACCAGCCGGCCACCCGCGACCAGCGGCAGCAGAATCTCGTTCACGGAGATGTCGAACGACAGCGGGGCCTTGAACAGCGACGCGTCCGCGGGCCCGAAGCCCAGGATCTCGTCACGCTGCCACAACAGCCGCGCGCAGACGGCCTCGTGACGGATCATGGCGCCCTTGGGCCTGCCCGTCGAACCCGACGTGAAGATGACATACGCCAGCCGCGAACCCTGCACGGTCACCGCGGGCGGCTCGGTGGGCTGCTCGGCATACGCCCACGCCGCGAGGTCGACCGGCACGGCCCGCTCCCCCGCGTCGGCGACTCCGCCGGGACCGGTGAGAACGAGCGCGGCCCCGGCGCCGGCGAGGACCGACATCCGGCGGTCCTCCGGCCACGACGGGTCGAGGGGCACGAACGCCCCACCCGAGCACATGACGGCGAGCAGTCCGATCACCATCTCCGCGGAACGCGGGAGACCGACCGCCACAACTGTTTCCGCCTCCACCCCGCGGGCGCGCAGGTGATGGGACAGCTGCGCCACGCGTTCCCCGAGTTCCCGGTAGGTGAGCCGGGTGTCGCCGGCGATCAGGGCCTCGACATCCGGTGTCCGCGACACCTGAGCGTGGAACAGCTCGGGAACCGTCACCGATTCCTGCGGGGACGCGGTGTCGTTGAACTCCACCAGCAACTGCGCGCGCTCGGCCTCCGTCATCGGATCGAGCGACGCGATGGGCTGCGACGGGTCGGCGACGAACTGCCCGACGAAGTGTTCGAGCCTGCGGCGATGCTCCTCGAGCTCGGCGCCGAGACCGGCCGGCGCCCGGAGATCGATCTGGATGGGCTCCGCATCCTGCCCACCGCGGATGGAGAAATCGAGGTCGCGGACCGGTCCGGTGGCCGAACCCCGCACCCACGCCGGGAAACCGCCGAACGTCAGCGAGTGCTCGAACATCATGGAATTGATTCCGGGACCGAAGATCTGACGGTCCGGATCGATCGATCGCAGGTCGCGGGCGAGGTCCTCGCCGCGGTAGCGGCCGTGCCGCAGCACCGAGATCAGCGTCGTGTCGATGCGGGTGGCGAGCTCACCCACGGTCATCTCGGGATCCACCTGCACCCGGAGCGGCAGGATCGTCGAGCACATTCCGGGGATGCGGCGCAGTTCGCGTCCGACCCGGGCCGTCATCGGCAGCGACAACGTGAGGTCGCGGCGGCCGGTGAACCGGTGGATATACGCCACGACCGCGGCGAGCGGCAGCCGGGTGCGCCTGATCCCGGCGTCGGAGGCGAAGGTGTAGATCGCGTCGGCGTCGTCGCCGTCGATCTCGACGAGGGCGGAGATCGGCGACCCGGAGTGGTCGACGACCTGCGGGAGCAGCCGAGGCGGCTCCGGCGCGTCGATCACCTGCTGGATCCAGAAGTCGCGGTCGGACTCGAAGCGCGTCGACGCACGGTAGTCGCGGTCGGACGCCACGATCGTGTCGAGGGGCCACGGCGCCGTCGACGTCTCGAGTTCCGAGTGCTCGTATCGATCGACGACATCGGCCACCAGCAGGGTGATGCCGTATCCGTCGATGATGCTGTGGTGGTAGCGCTGGTACCAGATCACCGACTCGTCGCCGGTACGCAGCAGGGCGTGCCGGAACAGCGGTTCGTCGCCCTCGATGTCGACGACGATCTCCATGTCGCGGTCCATCCACGCGCGCGCACTCGCTTCGGGATCCTCGTCGCCGCGCAGGTCCACGACAGCGAGGGTCCACTCGCCCGCGGCCGTCGGCACCTGCAGCAGTTCGTTGTCGGCGCCTCGCTCGAAACGCACATGCAGGGCTTCGGCCCGTTCGACGGTCTTACGAATCGCGGTGGCGGTACGGTCCAGGTCGATCCGGCCCGCGACCTCGACGACGAGCGAGAGGTTGTAGACCGGGCTGCCCGGATTCAACTGCTGTCCGACCCACACCTCGGACTGCGCGGCCGTCACCGGCAACGCGACAGGCGTCGAACCGACGCGAGCAGGGGAAGAAATGCCCTCAGCCGAAGAGCGCTGTGGGCGAGCAGCCGCCGAGTGGTCCGGAGACATGGGGTGATCCGATCGTCCGTCGAGAGCGCCCGTCCAACGACGGGCACCCGAAGGAGTTTAGGTTAGGCTACCCACCAGCAACAAGCCGGTTGCCAGCAAATTCACAGGTGCCGGATATCACAGCCGTAATTCGAGTTCAATCTCCACGATCGCGTGTCCCCCGCACCGCCGACGGCATTCACCGCACCAAAACGGTCCCGGCGTCGCGTTCGACCGCGTAAACATACCGTGCATCCGCGGCGTCGGCACACGACCGGCGGCGTCGACCTCCCGGGGCAGCCGCCCAGCAACCTAGTGGTGCCAGACCGCGGTGTTCCCGCCGCGACGCTTGGCGGCGTACAGCGCGGTGTCCGCGTGGTGGAGCAGTTCGTCGACCGTGCGAGCCGACGTACTGCGCGCCATCCCCACGCTGATCGTCACGACGAGGAGTTCGTCGCCGACGTCGATCGGCGTCGTGATCGACGCGAGCATCCGGGTCACCACGTCGTCGACGTCGTATTCGTCGACATCGGGGAGGATGGCGACGAACTCGTCGCCACCGAGCCTGCCGACCGCGGACGGCGCGCGCATCGCGTGGCGCAAATGCTCGGACACCCCCTGCAGGATGCGATCTCCGACGTGATGCCCCCGGGTGTCGTTGACATCCTTGAAGCCGTCGACGTCGAGGAACAACGCGACCGCACGCCCCGCACCGGGCTCGAACAGGCGCTGCAGGTGCTCCGTGATGGCGGCGCGATTGAGCAGTCCGGTGAGACTGTCGTGCGTGGCCTCGTGCAGGAGAAGAGCGTGCGCCTCGTCCGCCTGTTGCTGAGCGGTGACTTCCGCGGTGACGTCCCGGAAATGCACGACCAGCGCGCCGGAATCGGCTGCGGCGGTCACCTCGATCGTCATCCCCGGCGAATACAGCGAGTCCACCCGGGTCCGCTGCTCGCGGCCGGTGGCGAGCACCTTGCGGCACAGTGCGTCGAAGTAGCTGCCCTGCGTTTCGGGAAGAACCTCGGTGACGACACGGCCGAGCAGTTCGTCCCGCGACCGCCGCACGTGCCGCAGGCAGCCGGAGTTGACGTAGATGATCCGCAGGTCCTCGTCGAGCGCCATGAACCCCAGGCCCACTCGATCGAGCAACGACGCGAGCTGCGCGTCCCGGCCGGCCACGTGTCCCAGTTCGATGACCACCCCCGTCAGCTCGACAGGGGCACCGGACGCATCGGTGGTGACGTCGATGCTGCGGGTGAGGATGTACCGGGTCGACCGATCTGCCAGCACGATGCGGAACACGCATTCCGCGCCCACGGACCCGGCGGTGTCACCGAACATGCGACGCACCGCGCCGATGTCTTCGGAATGGACACGCTGACGCCATAATTCGAGCGGTGGCCGGGAACCGTCGTCCCCGAAGATGGCGGCGGCCTTCTCATCCCACCACAACGTCCCGTTCACGATGTCGTACCGGACGATGCCCACCCCGAGGCGCGGGATACCCAACGCCATCAGAAGCTCGCCGTCACCGTGATCGCCCCCAGCCGCTCGGAAACTGTCAGTTGGCGAGGAACTCGAGCAGCACCTTGTTCACCACTTCGGGCTGTTCGAGGTAGCCGTAGTGCCCGACGTCGGGGATCTCGTAGTACCGAGCCGACGGGATCGCCTCGGCCACCTCACGCGAGAGATACGGCGGGATCATCCGGTCGTCGGCGAAACCGATGGACAGGCACGGTGTCGTGATCGCCCGGTAGGCCTGCCTGCGATCGAAGCTGCGGTCCATCTCCATCTGCGCGCGCACGCCGTTCGACGTCCGGCCGCCGCTGAACTCGAACAGGTCGAGCCAGTCGCGGGCCGTGTGCGGGTCGACGAGCGATGCGGGCGACAGATTCATCACGGCAGTCACCGCGGCCCGGTACTTGGCCGGGAGTTCGACACCGCTGTCGTGCAGGGCGCGCTCACCCTCGGTGAGGGTCTGCTGGAAGTAGTCCATGCGGGCGTGACCGGCGAGGAAGGCCGCCTTGTGCACGAGATCGGGGCGGGTCAGGGCCAGTTCCTGCGCGACGCGGGCACCCATCGAGGTGCCGACGACACGGGCCGGGCCACCGCCGAGATGCTCGATCAGGCCCGCGGTGTCGGCGACGAGGTCGTCCATGGTGATCCCGTCGACGCTCTCACCGGACGGTGCGATGCCACGGTTGTCGAACGTGCAGACGCGGTAACCGGCGTCGATGAGCGCAGGGGTCTGATGCAGATCCCACACCCGTCCCGGACTTCCGGTTCCCATGATGAGCACCACTAAATCGCCGGATCCCTTGACCTGGTAATTCAGGGGGATCCCATTGATCGTGGCGATCGTCATCTTGCCTTCCTTCCATGGCCGGTCTCACCGAAATAGATTGGATAGCCTAAGCTGGCTTCGCTGCCGCTCGCATGCGGCGCTGACCGACAAGCTCGTCCAGGAGGACCGCGTTGAGAGTCGCCACACTCGGATATCAAACCTGGGGTCACCGTACCCTGCAGGCCCTGCTCCAGTCCGACCATGAGGTCGTCCTCGCGATCACCCACCCCAAGAGTGACCACGTCTACGAACAGATGTGGGCGGACTCCGTCGCCGACCTGGCCACCGAGCACGGGGTCCCCGTGCACATCGCCACCAAGCCCGACGAAAACTTCAAGGCCGCGCTGAAGCAGGCCGACCCCGACATCGTCGTCGCCAACAACTGGCGCACCTGGCTGCCACGGGACGTCTTCGACTCTCCCCGCTACGGCACCCTCAATATTCACGACTCGCTCCTGCCCAAGTACACAGGATTCTCCCCGCTCATCTGGGCGCTCATCAACGGTGAAGAAGAAGTAGGCCTCACCGCGCACCTCATGGACGAGGAACTCGACGCCGGCGACATCGTTTTGCAGAGGTCGACGCCCGTCGGACCGACGGACACCGTCACCGATCTGTTCCACCGCACCGTCGACATGATCGGCCCGATCACCCTCGACGCACTCGAGCTGATCGCGTCCGGTCGCACGGACTGGACGCCGCAGGACCGCTCGCAGGCCACGTTCTTCCACAAGCGTGCCCCCGAGGACAGCCTCATCGACTGGACGTGGCCCGCCGACGCCATCGAACGGCTCGTCCGCGCGCAGTCCGACCCGTACCCGAACGCCTTCACCCATTACAAGGGACAGCGTGTCCGGGTTCTGCAGGCCGCCGTATCCGAGGGAAATTACGGTGGCACGCCCGGGCGTGTCTTCATCCACGAAGGCGACGGAATGGTCATCGTCGCCGGACCCGACGCCCGCACGGGCCGGAACAAGGGCCTCAAGATCCAGCGCGTCCGGCTCGACGACGGCACCGAACTCGCCGGAACGGACTTCTTCCCCCACGGCGGCGGCTACCTCAGCTGACGCCCGTGCGCCTTTCTGGTAGCGGGGGCTACCAGAAAGGCGCACGGGGCGGAACGCCCTACTACCGCCCCTCCCACGCCGACCAGAGTTCGGCGTAGCGTCCGCCGGCGGCGACGAGGTCGGCATGTGGACCCTGCTCGACGATCCGGCCGTGTTCGAGGACGACGACCCGGTCCGCGGCAGCCGCCTGTGTCAACCGGTGGGCCACCACCAGCGTCGTGCGACCGCGGGTCGCGGCCTCGGCCGACGCCTCGAGTTCCCGCGCACCCGCGCTGCCTGCTTCGGCTGTCGCCTCGTCCAGGATCGCGACCGCGGGGTTCGCCAGGACCAGTCGCGCCAGAGCCAGTTGCTGCGCCTGGGCGGCGGTCAGCTCGTGGCCGCCCTCCCCGACCACGGTCTGGACGCCGTCGTCCAGCGCGGTGACCCAGCCGTCGGCGCCGACGGCTTTCAATGCCATCGCCGCGTCCTCCTCGGAGGCGTCGGGTGCGGCGAGCCGAAGGTCGTCGATCAGCGGTCCGGCGAACACGTGGACTTCCTGGCTGACGATGGCGACCCGGCGGCGGAGACCACCCGGCTCCAGGTCCGGCAGCGCGGTCCCGCCGATGCGCACCGAACCGGACGTCGGGACGATCGAGCCGGCCGCGATCGCCGCGACCGTCGTCTTGCCCGCTCCCGTCGAACCGACGAGGGCGACGCGTTCGCCGGACTTCACGTGCAGGCTGATGCCGTGCACCACTTCGTGGCTGCCGTCGTAGGTGTGCCGGACGTCGGCGAGTTCGAGCGTCGAATCCGCGAACTCCCGGACGGTGGCGGTTCCGGTGCCCGACTCGTCGTCGAGGTCGACGACGCCGACGAGCCGTGCCAGGCTCGCACCCGCCGACTGCACCTCGTCGAACGTGTACATCAGCATGCCGATCGGATTGAACAGCCGGTGGAAGAGCAGTGCCGCGGTTGTGGTCTGCCCGACGGTGACGATGTCGGCGTTCACCAGTGCGAATCCGGCGGCGAGAATGGTGGCGAGCCCCACGAACTCGGCCCGGTTGCCGCGTCCCGCAAACCGGGTGAACAGTGCGAAGACGCCGACGGACAAGTCGCGGGCCTTCTCCGACGCACCGTTGATCTGCCCCAGATGGCTGTCCTCGAGACCGTAGGCGCGCACCGTCCGAGCGCCCTGCATGCTGCTGATCAGCGCCTGCGAACGCTCCCCCATCGCGACGCGTTCGGCGGCGTACACCGGTGCGGACCGCGGCAGGTACCAGCGCATCGCCAGGGCATACATCGGCAGCGCCACCATGCCGGCGAGCCCGAGCCGCCAGTCGATGCCGAGCATCGTGACCATGCTCAGCACCACCAGCAGGACAGCCGTGACGAGGTTGGGGACGACGTCGGTGACGGCCTTGCCGATCACCGCGACGTCGTCGCCGACCCTCGACAGCAGGTCGCCCTTGCCGACGCGTTCGACCGTCTGAATCGGCAGTCGGAGCGCCCGGTCGACGGTGCGTTCGCGCAGGTCCGCCAGGATTCCCTCGCCGAGGCTGCGAATCAGGAACGACGCGAACCCGGCACACACGCCGCCGATCACCGCGGCGGACGCAATGACCGCGACCACCCACCCGATGGTGGACGGCGGCGCACCGTCCTGCACACGGTCGACGAGGACACCGAACACGTAGACCGGGACCAGCGCCATACCGGCCGCGACAGCCGCCACCAGCAGGGTGAAAACGCTCCGGCCGCGGCGGCGTCCGAGTTCGGACTTCAGCCACGCCCACGTGTCGCGCGCGTTGGCGATGGGCAGCAGTTCACTCATCGCAGGACCGCCTGACGGTAGTTCGCGTTCTCGGTCGCCAGTTGCGAGTGTGTGCCCTCGCCGACCACCGTTCCGTCGTCGAGCACGACGACGCGGTCGGTCACGGACAGCAGCGCGGGGCTGCTCGTGATGAGGATCGTCGTCTGGCTGCCCGCGGAGCCGCGATGTCGCAGGTCGGCGATGCCGCCCGCGATCGTGTGTTCAGTGACGGCGTCCACCGCGGTCGTCGGATCGTGCAGCACCATCACCGGCGACTGCGCCACCAGTGCGCGGGCGAGGGCGACTCGCTGCCGCTGACCGCCGGACAGCGAGGACCCCCGGTCGGCGACCTCGTGGTCGAGGCCCTCGGGGTGTGCGTCGACGACGTCCACCGCCGCGGACGCGGACAGCGCCGCCTGCACCTCGGACGCCGTCGCGCCGGGTCGGCCCGCGGTCACGTTCGACGCGACGGTTCCGGAGAACAGGTCCCCGTTGTGCGGTTCGACGAGCAGCGCCCGGCGGGCCTGCGCGAGATCCGCGTCCGACAGCCGGACTCCGCCCACCGTCAGTTCGCCGTTGTACCGGTCGGGCGGAACCTGCCCGGACAGCAGCGCGGCCAGCGCCTCCGCGTCCTGCGGGCGGTACGCGACGACGCCGAGCAGTTCGCCGGGGATGACCAGGAGATCCACTGCGCTCAGGGACCGGTACGAGACGCCGCTCAGGCTGAGCTCGCTGCCGTCGAGTGTCCGGCCGGACCCCTCGGGCAGCAGCGGTTCGGCGTCCAGGACCAGGGCGAGGCGGTCCGCCGACGCGCGGGCGAGGGCGAGGAAACCGGGCAGCCCGGCCAGGACGCCGAGCGGTTCGATGAAGAACTGGGACAGTCCGACGACGGTGATCAGCTCGCCGATGGTGATGCGTCCCTCGAGGGCGAACCAGCCGGCGAAACCCGCGACACCGACGGCGAGGAGGGCGCTGACGGTCATCGACACCCCGGCGAACACGGCGGAACTCTTCGCCGTGTGCAGGGTGGCACCGAGCGCCTCGCGGCTGGCTGTTCGGTATCGCCGCGACGCCGACACCTCGGCGCCGATCCCGCGCAGGGGCCGGAGCCCGCTCACGAGGTCGGTGGCCATGGCGGACGCCCGCGCGACGGCGGCCTGCTGATCGGTGGCGCGGCGGGTGATCAGCGGCGCCGCGAGCTGGAGGAGACCGAGGATGACGGGGGTGCCGATCAGAACGGCGAGCCCGAGGGGCACGTCGATCAGCAGCAGGGCGACGGCGGATCCGATCGCGGCGGTGAGGGCCGCCGCGGCCCGCGGTGTGATGTCCGCGATCCACGCCGCACGGTCGGCGTCCGACGTCGACACGGACAGCAGCTCACCGGCACGCAGGTCGGTGCGCACTCCCCGCGGGTCGAGGATGCGGTGCGCCACCTCCATCCGCAGCTGGTGCGCCTCGTTCTGCATCGCCACGACGATGAACCGCGCGCCGAAACGCCACGCCGCTGTGAGCACCAGGAACAGCAGTGCCAGGGCGGACAGCCACACCGCGAGTGCGAACACGTCCCCGGTGGCGACGGCCCGGTCGACGATCACGCCGATCGAGATCGGGACCAGCGTCTCCGCCACCTGATGCAGGCAGACGAGCACGGTTCCGATCCCCAGCCGAACACGATTCCGCACCAGCGTGCGACGCAGAATTGCGGTGCCACCAGTCTTCACGCGCGTAACTCCCAACGCCGACGCTTCCCCACCCACCAACCAAGTAAGCAGACCCTAACTAGATGAACCCTAATCGATGGGCAACTAGCGTTGACATGCCCGGTTCTCATAGAGTCGCCGATACGAACTACTGCGCGTGACGCAGCAGCAAGCCCGAGAGGACAAAGATGGCCGCGAAGACGACCGCCGAAAACGACATCGCGGACGAGGATCTCGAACCCCTAGCCGACGAGACCGCCCGCCAGGCGCAGCGCGTTGTCGCTGCATACGCCGAAGATGCCGACGAGTGCAGGATGCTGCTCTCCATGCTCGGAATCGGACCCACCAGCAAGCTCGACTGAGAATTTCATCCACTTCGACTGCGAAGGAAGCCCGTGGCTGCCAGTTCGGAATCGTCAGCATCGTCATCACGCTCGACTTCTGATCCTGTTTCCGGGCAAGCCGACTTCGTCGTCGTAGCGAACCGACTCCCCGTCGACCTCGAACGCCTTCCGGACGGCACCACGCGCTGGAAGCGCAGCCCCGGTGGCCTCGTCACCGCGCTCGAGCCGATCCTGCGCCGCAACAAGGGCGCATGGGTCGGCTGGGCGGGGGTCGCGGACGCCGAGCTCGATCCCGTCGTCGAGGACGACCTCGAGCTCTACCCCGTTCCGCTGAGCGCCGCGGAGATCGCCGACTACTACGAGGGCTTCTCCAACGCCACCCTCTGGCCGCTCTACCACGACGTCATCGTCAAGCCCGAGTACAACCGCGACTGGTGGAACGCCTACGTCGAGGTCAACCGGCGCTTCGCGGAGGCCACGTCGAAGGCGGCCGCGCACGGCGCCACGGTGTGGATCCAGGACTATCAGCTGCAGCTCGTTCCGAAGATGCTGCGCATGCTCCGGCCCGACCTCACGATCGGGTTCTTCCTGCACATTCCGTTCCCGCCGGTGGAACTGTTCATGCAGATGCCGTGGCGCACCGAGATCATCGAGGGTCTGCTGGGCGCCGACCTGATCGGGTTCCACCTCCCGGGCGGTGCCCAGAACTTCCTGTACCTGGCCCGCAAACTCGCCGGCCAGCAGACGTCCCGCGGCAACGTGGGTGTCCGCTCCAAGCTGGGCGTCGTGCAGGTGGGGTTCCGCACGGTGCGCGTCGGCGCATTTCCGATCTCCATCGATTCGGGGCAGCTGGACGAACAGTCCCGGTCCAAGTCGATCCGGGATCGCGCCAAGAAGATCCGCAAGGAACTGGGCAATCCCAAACACATCATGCTCGGCGTCGACCGCCTCGATTACACGAAGGGCATCGACGTCCGCCTCGCCGCGCTGCACGAACTGCTCGACGAGCACCGCATCGACCCCGCCGACACCGTGATGGTGCAGCTGGCCACGCCGAGCCGCGAGCGGGTCGACAGCTACGTGCAGATGCGCGACGACATCGAACGCAAGGTGTCGCGGATCAACGGCGAGTACAGCGAGGTCGGCCGGCCGGTCGTGCACTACCTGCACCGGCCGATCCCTCGCGAGGAGCTGATCGCCTTCTTCGTCGCCGCCGACGTGATGCTGGTGACTCCGCTGCGCGACGGCATGAACCTCGTCGCCAAGGAATACGTGGCCTGCCGCAGTGATCTCGGCGGCGCGCTGCTGCTCAGCGAGTTCACCGGCGCGGCCGCCGAACTGCGTCAGGCGTTCCTGTGCAATCCGCACGATCTCGACAGCGTCAAGGACGCGATGGAGCAGGCCCTGGGTCAGCCGAAGGAGGACGGCCGACGCCACATGCGGGCCCTGCGCCGGCAGGTCCTCGCACACGACGTCGACCGGTGGGCCAGGTCCTTCCTCGACGCCCTCGCTCACGGCGGCGCCGCCGGCCCCGCGCTGATCGCTCCCGCCGAGGCTTCCGAATCCGACTACAACGAGGACGCGACCGGGGAGAACTGACCTCCCCGGCTCAGCTGACCGGACGTCACCAGGAAGGCGACGAAGTCGCGGATCGTCTCGTCGGCGGGACGCGGAACGTAGCCGAGTTCGGACCGCGCCTTGCTGCCGTCGATGACGGGCGCCGCGAGCAGCGCCGCCATCGCCGACCGCGACAGCACGTCGGAGCCGAACCGGGTCCCGATCGGTTCGGCGATCGGCAGCACGCGTTCGATGACGCTGAGTGGGAACGAGTACAGCGGCCCCCGACGACCCGCCGCACGCGCAGCCCTTCTCACGGCATCGTGCATGCCGAGCATGTGCCCCGAGATCAGGTAGTTCTCACCGGTCCGGCCCTTCTCCCCGGCGGCGATCAGTCCGGCGGCGACGTCGCGGACGTCGACGAAGTCGAACCCGCCCTGCACGGCAGCGGGAACGCGGCCGCGAGCGGCGTTGCGCAGCAACGCGTTCACCCGCGACAGTCCGTAGTCGACGGGCCCGTACACCCCGGTCGGATTGCAGATCACCGCATCGAGCCCGGCCTCGACCACCTCGCGGAGTTCGATCTCGCCCGCCCATTTGGACCTGTCGTACACCGGGATCGACGCGTCGACGGACCGGGGCGAGTTCTCGTCGAGCGTGCCGCCGCAACTGGCCTGATCGAAGGAGTGCACGGAACTGCAATGCACCATCCGCCGAACACCCACTGCGAGAGCGGCTTCGGCGACGGTCCGGACGCCCTTGGTGTTGACGGTCCAGGCCAGGTCGTCCTTCTGCGCGAGGGTGATCATCGCGACCAGGTGGTAGACCACCTCGGCGCCCTCCAGCGCCCGCTTCATGGATTCGACGTCGAGCACGTCGGCGTTCACCCATGTGACCCCGTACTCGGGTGCGTACCGGGAACGCACGCGGTCGATTGCGGTCACCTCGTGGCCTGCCTCGACCAACAGATTCAGCAGATTGTTGCCCACGAATCCCGCGGCGCCGGTTACTGCAACCTTCATCGACGACTCCCCGTTCGGTTGTGGCCCCGCGACGCAGCGTCGTGCGTCGGCAATCGGCCAGGAGATCCCGACAGTACTAGAACTTGTTTCACTTTGTGAAGGGGGTGACCGCCTCGACGAACATTCGCACCCGCGAGATCTCGTGAGATCGCTTCGCGAACTCCAGCAGGGCGACCCCCTCCCACGCGGCCGAACGCACGGATGCGGTGACCGCGCACCCCGCCACGATCATCTTGCTCCACTGCAGTTCACGGAGGCTTTCCGCGAAGTGAACGAGCGAGATCGGGGAATCCGACGACAGTTCGAGAACCGCACCGGGAGCAAGCCTCTCAGACATTGCGGCCGTGTCCTGACGGCGGACGGCGACCAGAAATCCGGTGGCGGCGTTCCTGCCCGGACGTCCGACGGTCCGCAGTCCTCGCATGAAACCTGTTACACCGAGCACGCCCTGATTCGACAGCAGTTGCGGCGCCAGTTTCACCGACGCCGCCGCGCCCCGCCACCCCGCCCCGGCCAGCTGGGCGATCATCACGGGCAGTTCCCAGTGCGCGTACAACCCGTCGACGGTCACGACACCCGACTCCACCACGAGGTCGTAGCGCAGGTGCATCGGCACCCTCAGCACCACTCCCGTCGACATCCGGGTCTCGAGGTCGAGGTCCCGAACCACCGTCGTCCCGCACACCACGTCCCGCTTCACGTGGAACGTGATCGAGTTGGGGGCGATGAACGTGTCGTAGAACCGTTCGATCGCCGCCGTGCCGACGTGCGGCCGCGAGCCCACCGGGTCGTTGACCCGAGCGCCGTCCGAGAACAGCCCGACCCACGCGGCGCGGTCGTGCACCGCGACCGCGGACGGTGAACGCCCAACGACAGCAAGGAGTTCCGCCCCGGTCGGCGTCGGGTCCGGCACCGTTACACCGGGGTCAACTGATCGACGAGCCAGCGGTCGTCGACCTTCTGCAGCGACACCCGCACACGGCTGCCCGACGTTCGGGCGTCGGGAGCGTCGGCGCTCGTCGTCGTCTGGTTGAGGTACAGCAGAACCACCGCCTCGTCGGGTGTGGTCGACACGGGCGCGGCGGCCTGCACCGACACCTGCACGGTGAGTTGCTTCTCCTTGGCGCCCGGCGCGATGGTTTCCTGCACGAGCGTGGTGTAGTCGTCGCGGAACGAGCCGGTGAGCCCGTCTGCGGCAGCCGCCAACTGGTTGTCGACGTCGGCGAAATCGTACGCCAGCATCGCCACCGCCTGCTTGCCCGCGGCATCGACGGCCTCGGTGCGCGCCTGCTCCGAGAGTTGATCCTGCCGGTGGTCGTACCAGAGGAAACCCACCCCGACGGCGAGCGCGACCACCACGACCGCGGCCGCGATCTTCAGTGCTGTCTGCTTGGTGACGGCGAACTTTCGCTTGTCTTCGCTGTTGTCGCTCATGGGACGAACTCCACCTTCGATGCGGTCAACTTGCCGTCGACGTCGCTGACCGTCACTCGCATCCGGAAGTCGCGCGGTGAGGGTTCCGGCTGTTCCTTGCTGCTCACCATCGTCCGCGCGGCAACCAGAACATTCGCCGAGATCGAGGTCTCGCTCCCGTTCTCGACTCCTGCCTCGACGACCTGGCCCTCGGTGGTCACATTCGCGTCCTGCACGACGCCGACGAACGGATCCTCCCGGCCCTGGAACTCTTCGAGGAACTGACCCGAGGCGCCGGCGATGATCCGGTCGACGTCTTCCTTCGCCGTCTCGGGATGGATGGTCGTCAGGTTGAGCACCGTCTGCCGGGCGGTGTCGACGAACGCCTGACGGCGATCGTCCCGTTCGCGCGCGGACCGTAGGTCGAGCAGAAGCACCACCGCCGCGACGACCAGTGCGACGACGACCACCGCGGTAACGCCCCACGCGAGCAACGACTTCAGCGGTCGACGCTGCTCCGGTGCGTCGGGCGCCGGAGGTTCCGGGGACGCGACCTTCGCCGCCTCGGGCGCGGCGTGCGCGCCCACCGGCTTGGCGAGGACCACCGGCTTCGGTGCCTCGGTCTCCCCCACCGGCGGGCCGGCGTGCCGGACGGCCCTGCGCCTGCTCCGGTCCTTCGCCGCGGACGTCTGCTCGGTCGCCTGCTCCGTGGAGTCGGTGGCGCGTTCGTCTGTGCTGGAACTCAAATCTGCTGACCTGTCATCATCGTCTGCCACGTCGAGTCCTTTCCCTGCACCGCCAGATCCGGTTGGGTGTACGTCTTTCCATCCGAACCAATGAAGCTACCGGTGGCCGGGTCGTAGGGCACGGCCGCGACCGGTGCACCCGCGGCGCCTTCGTAGGAACTCGGAACGGCTGTGTACGAGGGTACATCCGGCGGCATGATCGGCCCGTACGGCGGGTTGTTGCCCGACGCCTCCCAGCCCTCGCGGCACGCCTCGACCGTCGGTGCGCGGCGTCCCGGGAATTCCATGCACGGCAGGTTCCGCGCGCCGCGCACCACGGACGGGTCGTCCGGAGCGGCCTTGCAGTACAGGTCGTTCGGTGTCGCGATCGGGTCGGTCTGATCTCCCGACCGGCGTTGCTCCGGGGGCAGGAAGCCCGTCGTGCAGGCCGGCGGGTCGTGCAGTTGCAGGGCGAAGTCGACGATCGCGCCGTCCTCCACTGGCCCGCCCGTCGCCGCCGTCACGAGTGCCGCGGTCAGGGGCGGGTAGATGACCAGAACCTGCTCGATGCTCTTGTTGTAGATCACCCCGACCTGGCCGACGCTCACCAGATTCCGCAGCAGAATCGGCAGGGTCGGCTGCAGGTCCTGGAACAGCTGGGTGGCCTCCTGCGCCGTTCCCGGGCCCTTCTCCAGCACCGACCGCAGGCTCGGGTCGCTCGCCCGCAACTGGTCGGTGAACGTCACCAGGTCCCGGGTCCACGACCGGATGGCGTCGCTGCTGACCGTCTGCGTGTCGAGCAGGGGGCCGACCTGGTCGATCAGGGCCTTCGTCGCGTCGCTGTTCGCGTCGGCCTCCTCGACGAACAACCGGGCCGAGTCGATGAGCCTCTGCAGGTCGGGACCGGATCCGTTGAACGCCGTGAACGCCTCGTCGATCACCGTCTGCAGCCTGGTGTCCGAGATGCTCGCGAGCAGTTCGTCGGCCTGGTCGAGCATCTCGCCGACATCCTGCGGAATGGTGGCCCGATCCAACGGGATCACGTCACCGTTCGCGAGGTACGGGCCGTCGGCCTCGGCGGCGCCGTCCCGGGGAATCAGGTCGACGTACTGCTCGCCGACCGCCGACACGCTCTTGACCGCCGCGTCGACGTCCGCCGGAATCTTGTAGTCGCTGTCGAGCGACATCTTCGCTTCCACACCGTCACCGGTGAGCGTCACGTTCTCGACGACACCAATGTTGGTGCCGCGATAGGCGACATTGGCGTGCGAGTAGAGCCCACCGGTGGACGGCAGTCGGACACTCACCTCGTAGCGCCCGACGCCGAACAGCACCGGCACCTTCACGTACTGGATCGACATCACCACGAGCCCGATGACGGTGAGAATCGAGAAGATGATCAGCTGAATGCGAACGAATCTCGTCATTCTCATGGTGTCGGTGCCCCTCCCAGTTGCGGCGGAAGGCCCGGTATCTGAGGCAGTCCGGGTATCTGCGGAAGCCCCGGAATCACCGGCGGTGCGGGTGCCGGCTTCGGAGCCGGCTGCAGGGGTGCCTGCAGCGGATCGCCCGACTGCCCGGCCACCCCGGCGAGCGATCCCACGGCGCCCTCGACGCCGCCGAGCGATCCGCCGAGACCGGTTCCGGTCAGGAAGTTGCTGTCCACGCGCTCGTTGGTCATGTCGATCGTCATCATGAGGTTCGCGTAGTCACCCTGAATCGCCTTGTCCATCGTCTTCATCGGGAAGGGGTACGTGAGCATCAGGGTCAGCACCTCGGTCAGCGCGCTCCCCGAGTTGGCGAGTTCACGCAGCACCGGTGTGAGGTTCGCCAGGTTCGCTTTCAGTTCCTCGCCGCTGCTCTCCACGAGACGGGAAGCGGTGTCGCTGAGCTTGCCCACCTCGACCAGCGCGGTGGTGAGGTTCTGCCGTTGGGTGACGAGCACTTCCAGCGCGGGCGGGATGCCGTCCAGCGCCGCGTCCAGGGTGGCCTTCTGCGCGTTGACGGTGCCCGCCAACCGGTCGAGTCCCTCCATCGCGCCGATGATGTCTCCGCGCTGCTGATCCAGGCTCGTGACGAGCTGGTCGAGTTGCGGGAGAAGATCCCGGATCGAGTCCTCCCGGCCACCCAGTGCGGCGTTGAGCTCGAGAGTGATGTCGTGGATCTGGGCGATGCCGCCACCGTTGAGTACCACAGACAGTGACGACAACGTCTGCTCGGTGGTCGGGTAGGCGCCCGCCCGCTCGATGGGGATCACGTCGCCGTCCTCGAGCCTGCCCTCGGGCTCGGCATCGGTCGGCGGAGCCAGTTCGAGGTGCTGCGAGCCGAGGAGGCTGGTCTGGCCGATCTTGGCGGTCGCGTTGGCAGGCAGTTGGACGTCGCCGTTGATCGAGACGGTGACCAGTGCATGCCAGTCCTGCACGTCGATGCCCGTCACCGAACCCACCGTCACGTCGTTCACGCGGACCGGCGAGTTCTGCGACAGCGTCGTGACATTGGGCATCTGGATCTCGACCGTGTAGGCGTCGTCGCCCTGGCCCTCGGTGCCCGGCAGGGGAAGAGAATTCAGCCCTTCCCACTCGCACCCGGTCAGGGTGAGGGACAACGTGATCGCGACGGCCGCGACGGCGCCGCGACGCACCCGTGTGTGCTTCGTCATCGCCCACCTCCCGGCTGCAGCAGATCGTTCAGGTCCTTGGGCACGGCGACGGTCGGCATCCCGGCGAGGATCCCGGTCATCGGCGGCGCGGACCGCGGAGGTACGGAGGCCTCGAGGCTCGGCGGGGTGTACTCGATCTGGTCGGGGAATGCGTTCACACCCGTCGTCGGGTTGGTGAGGATGGGCAGGTAATTCGCCGTCAGCGAGTTCAGGACCGGCGACAGGTACTGGGTGCACAGGTCCGCGCTCCGGTTCGCCTCGTTGGCCTGCAGGCTCTGGATGGCACCGCACATGAAGTTCACGGGGTTCCCGAAGTTCGCCATCGCGACCGCACCGACCAGTGATCCCTGCGCCGGCTTGTAGATGTTGCTGAAGTTGGCCAGCGCCGTGGGCGCGACGTGGAGCACCTGCTCGATCTGCGGCCTCTTGTCGGCGAGCACCTGGGTGGCGTCGGCCAGGCGGCCGACCTGTTCGCTGAGGCTCGCCCGGTTCTCCACGACGAACCGGTTGACGTCGCCGAGCGCGAGGTCGAGATCGTTCAGGGCGGTGCCGAGTTCGTCGGAGTTGGTGGCGAGCATGTTCGACACCGACGCGAGCCGTCCCTCGAACTGGACGATCTGCTCGTTGCTCGACGACAGAGCCGCCACGAACGTCTGCAGGTTGCGGATGGTGGAGAACAGGTCGGTGCGGCCGTCGGACAGGGTCCGCATGGTCTCCGACAGTTCCCGCAGCGTGTTCCGCAACGACTCTCCGTTGCCGTCGAGATTGTCGGCGGCGGTGTCGATGAACGTGCCGAGCGAGCCCTGCGGGTCGGCACCCTGCGGTCCGAGCGCCTCCGACAGCTTGTTCAGCTCCGTCTTGATCTCGTCCCATTCCACCGGGACGGCGGTGCGCTCCACGGGGATGCTCGCGCCGTCGCCCATCGTCGGCCCACCCGCGTACACGGGTGTCAGCTGGACGAACCGTCCCGACACCAGGCTGGGTGCGACGATGACGGCCTTCGCGTCGGCCGGGATCTCGACGCTCTTCTGCACGTTCATCGTGACCCGTGCGAAGTCGGCGCCGGGCTCGATCGAGTCGATCGTCCCCACCTTCACACCGAGGACGCGGACGTCGTCGCCCGAATACAGGCCGGTGGTCGCCGGGAAGTACGCGGTGATCGTGTTCTGGAAGAGTTTGGGCACGAACATCACTGCGGCGCCGACGATCAGCACCACCACGACCGCGGCGACGCCGCCGCGGATCAGCCACTTCTTCCGCGTGTTGGTGATTTCCGGGTTCGTCGTCATCGCGGCGGTTCCCTCAGCTCGATGGACGGACCTGTCTGCAGGTAGGCCTGGAGGTCGTTGGGGAGATGCTCCGGCCACGTCACCGCGTCGCTGAGCCCCTGGAACAGGTTGCCGATGCCGATGTTGTAGACGTACGCCATGAAGAACGGACCGCTACCGACCGACTCGCCGAGCTGAGTGGCGTACGGGGCGAGGCCGTCGAGTGCCTGCGAGATGTTGTCCTTGTTCCGCTGCAGGACGTCGACCACCGAGTTCAGCTTGTCGAGCGTCGGTTTCATCTGCTCCTCGTTGTCCTGGACCAGTCCCGTGAGCTGCCGGGACACCGCGGAGATGTTCACGATCAGCTGGCTGATCGCCGTGCGGCGACGGTCGAGCTCGCCGAACAGCTGGTTCCCGTCGACGATCAGCGAGTTGATCTGCCCGCTGCGCTCGGCGAGGATTCCGGTCACGTTCTCGGCACGCGAGAGCAGCTGTCTCAGCGTCTCGTCCCGCGAATTGATGCTCTCCGACAACCGGGTCAGGCCGTCGAGAGCGGTGCGCAGCTCGGGCGGTGTGTTCTCGAGAGCGCCGGACATCGCGTTCAACGCGTTGTTGACCTCGTCGGTGTCGAGCTCGGACACGGTGTTCGACAGATCGCCGAGCGCGTCGTTGAGGGAGTACGGAGAGTTGGTGCGCTCCAATGGAATCGTCGACCCCACCGACATCGTGTCGTACCCGAGCGGGGTGACGGCCAGCGACTTCCGTCCGAGAACCGTGTTCGTCTTGATGTTCGCCTCGGTGGCGTCGCCGAGGACGATGCCGTCCTGGATCGTGAACGTGACGAGCACGTGCTGATCGTCCAGTTCGACCTCGGCGACCTTCCCGACGTCGACACCGGCGAGCGTCACCGCGTCGCCGGTCATCAGCCCACCCGCGTCCTCGAAGTAGGCGGAGTACTGCGTTCCGCCCGAAAGAAATTGCAGCTGATCGTATTGCAGGGTCGCGATCACGATCATGCTCGCGATGGCGACACCGATGATTCCCACCTGTACGGGATTACGTTCGCGCTTCATGGCTACGGTGCACACCTCCCTGCCGTCTGACCGCCCGGCATGTTGAGGAGCAGATCCGATCCGTCCGGGCCGGAGAACTTGAACTTGACCGTGCAGACGTACATCTGGAAGAAGCTGCCGTAGGTGCCGATGCGGATGAGCCTCCGGTAGGCGTCGGGCAGATTCTGGAACACCCAGTCGAGGTCGTCCTCCCCCGCCTGGAGCTGGGTTGCAGTGCGGTTGGCCTCGGCGATCGTGCTCTGCAACGGTGGCCGCGCACCTTCGAGCAGATTCGCGAGATCCCCCGTCGCCCCCGCGATGCGGGGAATGGCGTCGCCGATCTGATCGCGGTCCTGGGAGAGCCCGCTGACCAGCTGCTGCAACTGGTCGAGCGTCGACCGGAACTGGTCGCCGCGGTCGTTGATGGTGCCGAGCACCTGGTTGAGGTTCGTGATCACCTCACCGATCAACTGGTCCCGGTCGGCCAGGGTGTTCGTGAACGAACTCGTGCTGCCGAGGAGAGAGACGAGGGTTCCGCCCTGCCCCTGGAACACCTGGACCAGCGCCTGGGACAGGTCGTTGACCTGTTGCGGGTCCAACGCCCGCAGGAGTGGCTTGAACCCACCCAGCAGAAGGTCGAGATCGAGTGCGGGAGAGGTGTTCTCGACGGGAATGGATCCACCGTCCGGCAGCGGCTCCACCGAACCGGCGCCTTCGAGAAGTTCCATGTACCGGTCGCCGACGAGGTTTTCGTACCGCACCGTGGCCTTGGTCCCGTCGAACAGCGAGTACTTGGTGTCGACGGTGAAGTCGACGTCGGCGAGGTTGTCGTCGTCGATGCTCACCTTCTCGACGGCGCCGACGGGAACGCCGGCGATGCGCACCTTGTCGCCGGGCTTGAGCCCGGACACGTCCGTGAAGGTGGCGTGGTAGCCGTCGGAGCTGCTGAACCGGTACTGGCTGAACACCAGGGCGAGTCCGGCGAAGATCACCGACATCACCGTCGCGAAGATCAGCAGTTTGACCGTGGTCGCTCGCACAGTCACTGCCCACCCTGCCCGGGGTACACACCCGCGAACAGCAGCTGGAACACCTTGGGCAGGTGCACCTGGACTTCCGTCGACGGCACGAACGGCACCGTTCCGGTGTCGGCCACGACGAAGTTCGCATGCTTGCTGAGATCAGGGTTGGGAAGACCGTGGCAGTTCGGCCCACCTGTCGCGTTCACTTTCGGCAGGTCCTTCGGATAGGTGTACGGCTCCTGCCCGTACATGAAGCTGGCGCTCAGCGCGATGCCCGGCTGATTGCCGCCGATGAGCTGTTCGGCGAGGGGAATCACGTTGTTCAGGCCGACGATGAAGCAGGAGATCTCGGGCGAGTACTCGGCCAACAGGTCCGTCGTCGGGAGCAGCAGGTCGAGAGAGGAGCTCAGGTTCTGCTCGTTCTCGGTGAGTACGGTGTTCGCCGTGTCGGCCAGCCCGGTGACGTTGAGCAGCACGGCATCCAGGTTGTCCTGTTCGTCGACGACGGTGCCGCTGGTGGCCGTCGCGTTGTCGAGCACTCGCAGCAGATCCGGTGCCGTGTCGGCGTACACGTCGGTGACCTGCGCGGCTTTCGCGAAATCTTCCTGCAGCTGAGGCAGACTCGGATTCATCTTCGCCAGGTAGCTGTCGCTCTGCTCGAGCAGGGCGCCGAGTTCCTCTCCGCGCCCGCGCAGCGCCGACGAGATCGCCCCGAGCGTGGCGTTGAGCTTCTCCGGCTGCACCTGCGCCAGCACGTCCGACAAGTGCTGGAAGACCGTGTTGAACTCGACGGTGACGTTGTCGGACGCGATGACGTCACCTGCCTGAAGAGGGGTGGACGACGGGTTCTCCGGCATCACGAAGTTGACGTACTTCGCGCCGAACACGGTGGTGGACTTGATCTCCACGGTGGCGTTGGAGGGGATCAGCGACATCATGTCGGGGTACATCGCCAGTTTCAGCTCGGCGCCGTCCGTCACGTGTTCGATGGAGCCGACGCGGCCGACCTCGACGCCGAGGAGCTTGACCTTGGCGTCGGGTTCCATCACCAGCCCGGAGCGATCCGACGTGACGGTGACGGGCGTGGTCTCGCTGAAGGTTCCGTTGAACATGGCCAGTGACACACCGATGATCGCGAGAAGACTCACGACGAGAACGAGTGCCGCGAGCTTCTTCTTCCCACTCGAATCAGACATCTACCGGCACTCCTATCCCGAAAGGTTGAAGTTGCCGGACCCGCCGTAGATGGCGAGCGAGATGAGCAGGGTGACGGTGACGACGGCGATCAGCGAGGAGCGCACCGCGTTGCCGACGGCCACACCGACACCGACCGGACCGCCCGAGGCGTTGAATCCGTAGTAGGTGTGGATGAGCATGATCGCGATCGCCATGACGATGGCCTGGGCGAACGACCACAGAATGTCCGTGGGTATCAGGAACGTCGAGAAGTAGTGGTCGTACACGCCGGACGACTGGTCGTACAGCACCACCGTCGCGAACCGGCTGGCCATGAACGACGCGATCACTGCCAGGGCGTACAGCGGAATGATGGCGATCATGCCCGCCATCACTCGTGTGCTGACCAGGTACGGGATCGACGGGATCGCCATCGTCTCGAGCGCGTCGATCTCCTCGGAGACGCGCATGGCGCCGAGCTGGGCGGTGGAGCCGGCGCCGATGGTGGCCGCCAGACCGATGCCCGCGATGACCGGCGCCGCGATCCGCACGTTGATGAAGGCCGCGAAGAATCCGGTGAGGGCCTCGACGCCGATGTTGCCGAGCGAGCTGTACCCCTGCACCGCGATGGTGCCGCCGGTGAACAGGGTCAGGAAGCCGACGATGACGACGGTTCCGCCGATCACCGCGAGCGCACCCGTGCCCATGCTGATCTCGGCGATGAGCCGCAGCGTCTCCTTCGGGTAGTGCATCAGGGCGCGGGGCGCCCATCCGATGGCACGCGCGAAGAACAGCGCCTGCTCACCGAGCCGGTCGATCGAGCGGGACGCCGACGCGAACCGTTTCCGAGTTCGGGGAAAGCGCCCGGCCGCCGCTAGTGCCATCTACTCCACCACCATGTCGATCACCCTGCCGTCAGCTTGATGCCGACGGCGGTGACGAGAACGTTGACCACGAACAGGGCCATGAACGAGAACACGACGGTCTGGTTGACGGCGTCACCGACGCTCTTCGCGCCACCCTTGACGTTCAGGCCGAGGTAGGCGGCGACGAGGCCGGCGATCATGCCGAACAGACCGGCTTTGACTTCCGAGATCACGAGCTCCCCGAATCCGGTGAGCAGGGTGATGCCGTTGACGAACGCACCCGGGTTGACGTCCTGGATGTAGACCGAGAAGACGAAGCCGCCGAGGATGCCGATGGTGCAGACCAGGCCGTTGAGCAGGAGCGCAACGACGGTCGACGCCAGCACTCGTGGCACGACCAGGCGGTGGATCGGATTGATGCCCAGCACCCGCATCGCGTCGATCTCTTCGCGGATGGTGCGGGCCGAGAGGTCTGCGCAGATGGCAGTGGCTCCTGCACCCGCCACGATGAGCACGGTGACGATGGGACCGACCTGGGTCACGGTGCCGAGAGCGGCGCCGGCGCCACTGAGGTCTGCCGCGCCGATCTCACGGAGGAGGATGTTGATCGTGAAGCTCACCAGCACGGTGAACGGAATGGCCACCAGCACGGTGGGCACCATCGAGACCCGGGCGACGAACCACGCCTGGTCGACGAACTCGCGACGTTGGAAGGGCCTCGAAAAGACTGCCCTCAACGTTTCGCCCGACATCGTGAAGAACCCGCCGACCGCACGCAACGGCACCTCGAGGAGGTCTACCATCCGTCCTCCTCGTCCATGATCTCGCCCAGCACCGACTGTCAGTTCGAGCCCAGCCCCCCGACGGTCTGTGACTCAGGTCATATTAACTAGAACGTGTTCACCTGTCAAAGGTGGTCGCTCATCAGCAAGAATCGTCCCACATTCAGCACGCTCGGAGTGCGGAATTCGACCGAAATTCCGGGCGTGTCCCCGGCCGATCGGACTCGTTGATTCGCGCCGAGCGGAAATTCGAGTCGTGGCCCTAAAATGTTATAGCACAACAATTTTGAGAGAATTTCACCGCATGTCGGCGAACGGCGGATACACCTTCTGCAGCTGCCGCGCACACGGGCCGACCTCGGCAGCTGCCGCGCCGGATGGGCAGGCGCGATCGAACTGGTCGACGACAGCAGAACTAGAACACGATCTAGTCATATCCGGCACACCTCTCGAACACCCCACCACGGTCTCCCGGCCCCCGTTCCGCCGCTCTTCAGTTGCCTTCAGTATCGCCCATCGCGCGGGCATTACCTGCGGAAACGATACGGAAACAACCTTCGTGTCGGTTATTCGGCCCCGGCGACGCAGTCAGCCCAGTTCGCGTAGCGCCGCGGAGGCCGAGAACATGGCGGCAGGATCCCGATCCGCGAAATAGTTTCCGAGCTCCGCCGCGAGCGCACCGGGTGTCCACCGACCGTCCGCGGCGTCGAACCGCCGCTCCACGACCGGTGCCGCCATCAACGCCACCATCGGGCCGTAGACGACGAAGACCTGTCCGTTCACCGAGTCGGCGGCGGGCGAGGCGAGGTAGGCGACCAGCGCGGCCACATGCTCGGGCGACAACGGGTCGATCCCCTCGGCCGGTGCCTCCCCGAAGACGTTCTCCGTCATCGACGTGCGGGCCCGAGGGCAGATCGCGTTGGCTCGGACGCCGTACCGGGACAGCCCGCGGGCCGCCGACAGCGTGAGCGCCGTGATGCCCGCCTTGGCGGCGCCGTAGTTCGCCTGCCCCTCGGGGCCCAGCAGTCCCGCCTCGGACGAGGTGTTGACGATGCGTCCGTAAACAGGCGCACCGGCCTCCTTCGACTTGCCCCGCCAGTACGACGCGGCTGCGCGGCACAGCAGGAAGTGTCCGCGCAGATGAACCTTCAGCACCAGATCCCAGTCCTCGTCGGACATGTTGAACAGCATGCGATCCCGCGTGATACCCGCGTTGTTCACCAGGATGTCGAGGCTACCGAGCCGACTCTGCGCCGCCTCCATGATCGCGTCGGCGGTGGACCGTTCCCCGATGTCGCCTGCCACGAACTCGACCTTCGCGCCCAGGCCCCGGATCTCCTCGATCGTTGCCTCCACGGCGTCGTTCGCGGCCAGGTCGTTGACGACGACGGACGCACCCGCGCGGGCCAGTGCGATCGCCTCGAATTTTCCGAGGCCGGATCCGGCGCCGGTCACGACGGCGACCTTGCCGTCCACGTTCACATCGCGGTCAGCCACAGCATTCATGAACACGCTCTCCTGGTTCTGTGCACTCGCCGGAGGTCGCGAACACGACACGGCGGTAGGTCGACGTCACTGTAGAACGTGTTCTCATTCCGGGCAACAATCCTCAGGGGTGTTCGGTGAGCGCGGCCCTCGGACACTGGGCGATCGCCGTACGCACGTCTTCCTCCCGGTCAGCGGGAGGAACGGCACTCGAAATGTGCAGCTGATCGTCGTCGTCGAGCTCGAAGATGTCGGGTGCGATCCCCACGCACACACCATTGGCTTCGCAACGGTCGAAATCGACTCTGACCTCCATGGTAACCCTCACTTCTCCTCGTCTCGTCACTCGTGGACCCGGGTGCCGCCGGGCTGTGGCGCACTCCGTTCCTGCGATAACACTAGAACCTGTTCCAGTCGTGTGCAATGATTCGTTCCACGACTGCGAGCACGCCTACCGGGCACGCTCCGGGGCCGGCCGGGGCCGACTCCGCGAATGCACCGCAGAGACTGGAACCTGTGCCAGATTTCAGCTGATTCCGCTCTCGGACTGGAGAGGTATTTCGATGCACATCACCTACACACCGCAGCAACAGCAGCTGCGGGAAGAGCTGCGCGCGTACTTCGCGAAGCTGATGACGCCGGAGCGTCGAGAGGCGCTGGCCGCCACCACCGGCGAATACGGCGAGGGCAATGTCTACCGCGAGGTCGTCGCCCAGATGGGCAAGGACGGCTGGCTGACGCTCGGGTGGCCCAAGGAGTACGGCGGCCAGGAACGGTCGGCCATGGAGCAGCTGATCTTCACGGATGAGGCCGCCATCGCCGGCGCCCCGGTCCCCTTCCTCACCATCAACTCGGTGGCGCCGACCATCATGCACTTCGGTACCCCCGAGCAGAAGTCGTTCTTCCTGCCCAGGATCTCGGCCGGCGAACTGCACTTCTCCATCGGCTACTCCGAGCCCGAAGCGGGCACCGACCTCGCCAGCCTGCGCACGACCGCCGTCAAGGACGGCGACGACTACGTCATCAACGGCCAGAAGATGTGGACGAGCCTGATCGCGTACGCCGACTACGTGTGGCTGGCGTGCCGCACCGATCCCGAAGCCAAGAAGCACAAGGGCATCAGCATGCTGATCGTCCCGACAACCGCCGAAGGCTTCTCGTACACCCCCGTCCACACGATGGCGGGTCCGGACACGAGCGCCACCTACTACCAGGACGTTCGGGTTCCGTCGTCCGCGCTGGTCGGCCCCGAGCACGGCGGGTGGGCGCTGATCACCAATCAGCTCAACCACGAGCGCGTTGCCCTGACGTCCGCCGGGCCGGTCCTCACCGCACAGCGTGAGGTGCGCGAATGGGCGCAGAACACCAAGTTGCCGGACGGCCGCCGCGTCATCGACCAGGAATGGGTGCAGATCAACCTGGCCCGGGTCCACGCCAAGGCCGAGTACCTCAAGTTGATGAATTGGGAGATCGCCTCGTCCACCGACCACGCGCCGGGCCCGGAAGCGGCGTCCGCCAACAAGGTCTACGGCACGGAGTTCGCCACGGAGGCGTACCGGCTGCTGATGGAGATCCTCGGACCTTCGGCCACGCTGCGGCAGAACTCCCCCGGGGTCCTGCTGCGCGGGCGACTCGAACGGATGCACCGGTCGTCGCTGATCCTCACGTTCGGCGGCGGAACCAACGAGGTGCAGCGCGACATCATCGCCATGACCGCCCTCGGCCTGCCCCCAGCGAAGCGTTAGGACTACGACAATGGACTTCACCCCCACCGAGGCCCAGCAGGATCTGGCCGGGCTCACCCACGGAATCGTCTCGGACCTCGTCACCAACGACCGGCTGCGCGAACTCGACAACGCGGACGACCGCCTCGATCGCCGGCTGTGGTCCGCACTCGCGTCGTCCGGCGTCCTGAGCGCCGCGCTGCCGGAGTCGGTGGGCGGCGACGGTTTCGGCGTCCTCGAGCAGTGCAGCATCCTCGTCGAGCTGGGCCGCGCCGTCGCGCCGGTTCCCTACCTGTCGTCGATCGTGATGGCGGCAGGCGCGATCGTGAAATACGGGACCGAACAGCAGCGTTCCGACTGGGGCACTCCGGCCGCGACTGGCGAGAAGATCCTCACCGTCGCGCTCGACGAGGAACTCAACGACACCCCGGGTGCGCCCGTCACGCGTGCCGAACGCGGCGCGGACGGCTGGACACTGGACGGCACCAAGATCGTGGTCGACGCGGCACCGTCCGCCGACCTCTTCCTGGTCCCGGCGACCACCCCGGACGGTGTGGCCGTCTTCCTCGTCCGCCCCGACGACGCCGGAGTGACCGTCACCCGCCAGCAGACCGTCGACCTGGCCAGCACCGGTGAGGTGACCCTCCACGG
Source organism: Rhodococcus sp. JS3073 (assembly GCF_026810085.1). Classification (NCBI taxonomy): domain Bacteria; kingdom Bacillati; phylum Actinomycetota; class Actinomycetes; order Mycobacteriales; family Nocardiaceae; genus Rhodococcus; species Rhodococcus sp. JS3073. The sequence goes on from NZ_CP113951.1 coordinate 2,968,737, forward strand.
AGTGTCGCTGACCGAGGACCGCGTGCTCGGCGCCGTCGACCAGGGCGGCGAGATCGTCGACTGGCTCGTCGAGCGCGGCTCGCTCGGCGCCTGCGCATTTCAGTACGGCGTCCTCGACGAAGCTCTGAAACTCACCGCGGCCTACGCCCGCGAGCGGGTGCAGTTCGGTCGGCCCATCGGCAGTTTCCAGGCCGTGGCCCAGCGACTCGCCGACGGCTACATCGACGTGAAGGGCGTGCGGCTCACGCTGTGGCAGGCGGCGTGGCGGCTCAGCGAAGGCCTGCCCAGCGAAGGCGACATCCAGACCGCCAACTTCTGGGCGTCCGACGCCGGACACCGGATCGCCCACACCCTCGTCCACGTCCACGGAGGCGTCGGACTCGACGAAGACCACCCCGTGCACCGGTACTTCCTCGCCGCCAAGGCACTCGAGTTCCGGCTCGGTTCGGCCACGCAGCAGCTGCGGATCCTCGGCGCCGAACTGGCCACCGTCCCGGCATGACCGCCACGCTCGCGCGCACGGTATCGGACCTGTTCCTCGGCGTCTCGAAGTCCGACGCCCAGGGCCTGTACTTCGAGGACCGGTTCCTGTCGTGGTCCGAGCACGTGCGGGCGAGCCTGCGGCGCGCCGCGATCCTCGACGACCTGCTCGATGCGCAGCGGCCCCGGCACTTCGGTGTCCTGATGGACAACGTCCCCGAGTTCTCCCTCCTCGCCGGGGCGGCGGCGCTGTCCGGCGCCGTCCTCGTGGGGCTCAACACCACTCGGCGCGGGGAGGCGCTGGCCCGCGACATCGCGCTGGCCGACTGCCAGGTGGTCTTCACCGAATCCGGGCGGTCCGCGCTGCTGGACGGTCTCGATCCGGGTGTTCCCGTCGTCGACGTGGATTCGCCGGCATGGTCCGCCCTGCTCGCCGAGGAGCGTCCCGCATTCAGGCCGAGGGTCGCCGCCGCCGACGACCTGTTCATGCTCATCTTCACGTCCGGCACGAGCGGCGACCCGAAGGCGGTGCGCTGCACCCACGCGAAGATCACCGGCCCCGGCATCATGCTCGCCGAACGCTTCGGGTTGACCCCGGACGACGTCGTCTACATGTCGATGCCCATGTTCCATTCCAATGCCATGATGGCGGCATGGTCCGTGGCGCTCGCAGGACACAGCTCGATTGCGCTGCGACGCAAGTTCTCCGCATCCAACTTCCTGTCCGATGTGCGGAAGTTCGGCGTCACGTACGCCAACTACGTCGGAAAGCCGCTGTCGTATGTGCTGGCGACCCCCGAGATGCCCGACGACGCCGACAACACGCTGCGGGTCATGTACGGCAACGAGGGGTCCGCGCCCGCGGTCGCGGCGTTCTCGCACCGCTTCGGCACCGCGGTGGTCGACGGATTCGGCTCCACCGAGGGCGGTGTCGCCATCTCCGCCACCCCCGGGTCGCCATCGGGCTCGCTGGGCAGGCTCCCCGAGGGCATCGCGATCCTCGACCCCGAGACCGGCAACCCCTGCCCCCCGGCCGAATTCGATTCCGCCGGCCGGGTGCTCAACGCCGAGGTCGCGACCGGCGAACTCGTCAACGTCGCGGGGTCGGGGGCGTTCGCGGGTTACTACAACAATCCCGAGGCCGACGCCGAGCGGATCCGCGACGGCAAGTACTGGAGCGGCGACCTCGCCTACCGGGATGCCGACGGGTTCGTGTACTTCGCGGGACGCAGTTCCGGATGGTTGCGCGTCGACGGCGAGAACATCGGCTCGGCGCCCATCGAACGCATCCTGATGCGGTACGACGGCTTCGCCCAGGTGTCGGTGTACGCGGTGCCCGACCCCGACGTCGGGGACCGGGTGATGGCGGCCGTCGTCCCGACGCGTGACTTCGATCCGGTGGCCTTCACGAGTTTCCTCGACGCACAGTCCGATCTGGGGCCGAAGCAGCGCCCGAGCCTGATCCGGGTGTGTGCCGAGTTCCCGCGGACCGCCACGTTCAAGGTCCTCACCCGCGTGTTGAGCGCAGAGGCCGACAATTGCGCCGATCCGGTATGGGTCCGCGCCGGGTCCGCCTACTCCCGCACGTGAGTGGCAAAGTGTGCTGACGCACGCTTTGCCACTCACGTGCCTAGCGGAGCGTGTCGAGCCGAGACACCGCCGAGTCGAAGCCCTTGACGAGTTCGTCCATCACCTCGGCCACCGGACGGATCTCGTTCATCCGGCCCACGATCTGACCCACCGGCATCGCCACGACATCCGGGTTCTCGGACGCGGCGATCCGCTGATGCGCCTCGCTGACCAGCAGATTCTGCAGCGGCATCGGCAGCGGTGCCGGCGCGTCCGGCTTCGACCAGGCGTCGGTCCATTTGGTCTTGAGCAGCCGCGCGGGCTTACCCGAGTAGATCCGGGACCGTACTGTATCGGCGGACGTCGCACCGAGCAGGGCACGCTGGATCGCGGACGGCCCCTCGGACGACGCGCTGCCGAGTTTGTACTCGGAGGTGGTGAGCCAGTACGACCCCATCCACACCCCCGCCGCCCCCAGCGACAGCGCAGCGGCGACCTGACGGCCACTGCCGATACCACCGGCCGCGAGGACCGCGGCGGAATCACCGATGGCATCGACGATCTCGGGAATCAGCACCATCGACGCGATCTCACCGGTGTGCCCACCGGCCTCGTACCCCTGCGCGATGACGATGTCGACACCGTTCGCGACGTGCCTGCGCGCGTGCTCGACGGCGCCGGCCAGCGCCGCCACCGGAACGCCCTTCTCGTGGGCCTGGTCGATGACATCTTTCGGGGGCGAGCCGAGTGCGTTGGCGATCAACGCAATTCGATGATTCAGGGCGACGTCCACATGTGAGCGCGCCACCGAGTGCAGCCAGCCGAGCACGCCGGTCGCGTGTTCGGCACCCGAATCGAGCGGCGGCACCCCCAGCTCGGCCAGGGTCCGGTCGACGAACGCGCGGTGTTCCGCGGGGATCAGCGACTCGAGGTCCACCGACGTGCCCTCGGTCGGAACCTTGGCGGGCATCACGATGTCGACGCCGTACGGCTTGCCGTCGGTGTTCTCGTCCATCCACGACAGGACGGCTTCGAGTTCCTCGGGGTCGTTGAACCGGACGCAGCCGAGCACACCCAGACCACCGGCGCGGGAGATCGCCGCGGCCACGTGTTCGGAGGGAGTGAACCCGAAGACCGGGTACTCGATGCCGAACTTCTCGCTCAAACTCGTGTGCATTACGCGCCTTTGCTTTCGGGCGAACCGTTGCCGTTGTGGTCGTCGGCCGGACGGGTCTCGGTCTGTTCCTTGGCCCAGCGGTAGTCGGGCTTACCCGCAGGCGAACGCTTGATCTCGTCGACGAACCAGAGGCTGCGCGGAACCTTGTATCCCGCAATCTCCTTGCGTGCCGCGTCGGCGATCTCGTGCAGGCCCGGACGCACCCCACCCCGGGTCTGGATGACGGCGGCGACACGCTGGCCGAAGCGTTCGTCGGGAATACCGACCACGAGGGCGTCGAAGACGTCGGGATGCGACTTGAGTGCGCCCTCGACCTCCTCGGGGAAGATCTTCTCGCCGCCGCTGTTGATGGACACCGAGCCGCGGCCGAGCATCGTCACCGTGCCGTCCGCCTCCACCTGCGCGAAGTCGCCGGGGATGGAGTACCGAATGCCGTTGATCTCCTTGAACGTGGCCTTGGTCTTCTCTTCGTCCTTGTAGTAACCGATCGGGATGTGCCCCTTGCGCGCCAGGATGCCGACCACGCCGGACCCGGGCTCCACCGGGTTGCCGTCCTCGCCGAGGACGGACGTGGACGCGTCGATCTTCACCGTCGGGCCGCCGCCGTGCGAGTCGCCCTTCGCGACCACGCTGAGGCCGCCGAAACCGGTCTCGGACGAACCGATGGAGTCGGTGATCATCCGGTTGGGCAGCAGCTCGAGGTACTTCTCCTTGATGCTGGGCGAGAACAGCGCCGCCGAACTCGCCATGAGGAACAGCGTCGACAGGTCGTAGGGTTCGCCGCTCGCCTTGTCGCCCTCCACCAGCGCGTCGAGCATCGGGCGCGCCATCGCATCGCCGGTGATGAAGATGAGGTTGACCTTGTGCTGATCGACGATCCGCCACACGTCGTGGCCGTCGAATTCGGGGTGCATCACGCATTTTCCGCCGCCGAACAGACTCTGGAACACCGCCCACTGGCTGCCGCCGTGGATCATCGGCGGGATCGGGAAGCGGGTCATGCCGGGGCTCTCGGCGCCCAGCTTCGCGAGGTCCCACTCGTCCTCGACGTACTCACCGGTCATGAAGTTGATGCCGCCACCGAGAACCCGCCAGACGTCCTCGTGACGCCACATGACGCCCTTGGGCTTTCCGGTGGTACCACCGGTGTAAAGCATGTACAGGTCGTCGTTGCTGCGCTCGCCGAAGTCGCGGTCGGGGGAACCCTGCGCCAGCGCCGCCTCGTATTCGAGGCCCTCATAGGCGAGATCAGTGCCGTCCTCGACCACGACGGTGGTCTTCAGGAGCGGCGTCTCGGGGAGCACGTTCGCCACCTTGTCGGAGTAGCGGCGCTCGTGAACGAGCGCGACCATGTCCGAATTGTCGAAGATGTATTGCAACTCGTTCTCGATGTACCGGTAGTTGACGTTCACCATCACGGCACGGATCTTGAAGACCGCCACCATGGCCTCGATGGCCTCGATGGTGTTCCGGCAGTAGATGCCCACCTTGTCGCCGGGCTGGACACCCTGTTCGCGCAGGTAGTGGCCGAGGCGATTGGCCCTCTCCTCCATCTGCGCGTACGTCACTTCCCGATCGTCGGACACCAACGCGACGCGGTCCGGAACGAGGTCGATTGCGTGCTCTACGAGGTCTGCGATATTAAGGGCCACGTCAACAAAGTAGAACGTGTTACCGTTTCTGGCAAGACCCAATTTGAGAGCCAGCTCACACACCCTTCGGGAGACTTCAGTGTCCTCTACAACGACCGAGAAATCCGACATTTCGGCACAGTCGCCGCACTGCCTCGTGGAGAAGCGCGGGCACGTCCTCATCGTGACGATGAACCGTCCCGAGGCGAAGAACGCGCTGTCCGGCGAAATGATGGCGATCATGCGGGACGCGTGGGATCAGGTCGACTCCGACCCGGACATCCGGGTCGCCATCCTCACCGGCGCCGGCGGCGCATTCTGCGCGGGCGCCGACCTCAAGGCCATGACGTCGCAGCACCCCGGCGACTCGTTCTCCGGGGGCGGCTGGGATCTGTCCAAGATCGAGGCACTCCTCAAGGGGAGACGCCTCACCAAACCCCTCATCGCCGCGGTCGAGGGTCCCGCCATCGCCGGCGGCACCGAGATCCTGCAGGGCACCGACATCCGGGTCGCCGGAGAGAGCGCCAAATTCGGTGTCTCCGAAGCCAAATGGGGACTCTTTCCACTCGGCGGCTCCGCCGTGCGCCTCGTCCGGCAGATTCCGTACACCGTCGCAGCCGACATCCTGCTGACCGGACGGCACATCAAGGCCCCCGAGGCCAAGGAGATCGGCCTCATCGGACACGTCGTCCCCGACGGTCAGGCCCTCGACAAGGCCCTCGAACTCGCCGACCTCATCGCCGCCAACGGACCCCTCGCCGTCCAGGCGATCCTGAAGACCATCCGCGACACCGAAGGCATGCACGAGGAGGAGGCATTTCAGATCGACGCCGCCCTCGGCACCGAGGTCTTCAAGAGCGCCGACGCGAAGGAAGGTCCCCGCGCCTTCTCCGAAAAGCGTGCGCCGAAGTTCGAGGGTCGCTGACCCTTCGGTCCATCCCCCTTGTGCACGAACGGGACGCTCGTTGCGTCAGATCGAACGAGCGTCCCGTTCGTCCAGCACGCGGCTAGGGCAACATGCGAACATTCGGCCTCGGACGCGACGCGGCGAGCTCGAAGTGAGCCCGGAGGTCGGCGATCACCCGCTCCGGCTGGTCACGGACGGCGCTCGGCAGTGTCGGAAGCACGATGATGCCGGCGTTCTGCATTCGCGTCCGACGCTCCACGGTGTGCTTGTACTGCTGAGGCGCGAGGTGCCAATCGAGCGAGTCGATGTCCCAGGCGAACGCGACCTCGTCGATCCAACCGTCCAGCATCGCGATGAACCGTCCTTCGATATCGACGATCTTCCTGTTGAAGACCATCTCGGGAAGCCCACTGCGCAGCCACAACCGACGCGCATGCGCCTCTGAGACGGAGTGCACGTTGGCTGTCATTTCCCGCAGCACGATCCGCGGGATCGCGGATCCGCGACCACTGCCCGCCTCGAGTTCGACGACGAGCTCTTCCGCCGTGACCGCTCCGCGCTGGACGACTTCCGCGATCGTCGCCCGCGCCGCGTCGACGGTCGTGCACCTGCGCGCAGCATCGAGCAGTGCCCTCGGTAGTGGTGCGCAGGCGATATTTCCTCGCATGTCGGCATCGGGCATGCGCGACGTGCGCTCCACCTTGACGAATCCCGTCGACTGCACGCGACGATCGACCGCGACGAGCACGTCCACGTCACCGGAGTAGCTCCCGAAGCCGTGACACCTCAGGGCCGAGCGTCCTGTGACGAGCGAGTCGCGACCGCAGAACAGACGAGCTGCAAGCACTCTGTGTTGGAACGACGGCTGTCCGTTCTGGAGTAGGACGATTCCCGGCAGAAGCCGCTGCCACGGTCCACCGGACCGGCATCGCGCAGAGATCGTCGATCGGGCCAAACCGAGACGTTCCAGCTCCGACGTCCGGACGACGCCGGCCACTCCCACCTGATCGAGCAACTCCGGCCGCTGTCCCCAAATCCCCCGTCGCATCAGCTCATGCTGCCAGCGGGCGGTCCGTCACGACAGGCTGAATCTGCGCGCCTGTGGATAACTCACTTGCCCGCATCGAACGAACGGGACGCTCGTTCGATCTGACGCAACGAGCGTCCCGTTCGTCCGAAAAGGGGGAGTTGGCGCGGGGGGGTCAGCCGAGGACCGCCGCGGACAGTTCGCGGACGTGGTCGGCGTCGCGGCAGGACACGAGGAGCATGGTGACGCCGGCGTCGGCCCACCGTTTGACGTCGGCGCGGACTTCGTCGACGTTGCCGATGATCATGGTCTCGGTGACCATCTCGTCGGGGACGACGGCGGCGGCTTCGTCCTTGCGGCCTGCGCGGAAGAGGCGCCCGATTTCCTCGACCTGTTCGCCGTAGCCCATGCGGGTGTAGACCTGGGCGTGGAAGTTGAGTTCGGGGGCGCCCATGCCGCCGACGTACAGCGCGGTGATCGGTTTGAGGCCGGCGATGGCGGCGGCGCGGTCGTCGGTGACGATTACCTGACAGGTGGCCGCGACCTCGAAGTCTTCGCGGCTGCGACGGGCGCCGGGCCGGGCGAAGCCCTCGTCGAGCCATTCGTTGTACATGGGCGCGAGGCGGGGCGAGTAGTAGATGGCGAGCCAGCCGTCGGCGATCTCGGCGGTGAGCGCGACGTTCTTCGGACCTTCGGCGCCGAGCCAGATGGGGATGTCGGCCCGCAGCGGGTGGGTGATCGGCTTGAGCGGCTTCCCGAGACCGGTGCTGCCGGGTCCGGTGTAGGGCAGCGGGAAGTGCGGGCCGTCGCTGGTGACGGGTCCCTCCCGCGACAGCACTTTCCGGATGACGGAGACGTATTCGCGGGTGCGGGCGAGCGGTTTCGTGAACGGCTGCCCGTACCACCCCTCGACGACCTGGGGCCCGGACACGCCGAGCCCGAGGATCGCCCGGCCGCCGCTGAGGTGGTCGAGGGTGAGTGCGTGCATGGCGGTGCTGGTGGGTGTGCGCGCGGAGATCTGGACGACGGACGTGCCCAGGAGGACGCGTTCGGTGCTCGAACCCCACCAGGCGAGGGGGGTGAAGGCGTCGGAACCCCACGATTCGGCGGCGAAGACGGCGTCGAATCCCTCGGCTTCGGCCGCGGCGATCAACTCCGGGACATTCGCCGGTGGCTGTGCGCCCCAGTATCCCAGTTGCAACCCGAGCTTCATCGTGTGCCTCCGCATCGACCGTCGTCAGAAGTGACCCTTGCCACAAACACTAGAACCTGTTCTACTCGAAGTTGTGAGCATGGGAAAGAGCGCGGTGGCCGAAAAATTCTCGAACGAACCGTTGAGCGCCCCGCTGAAACTTCAATTCGACTACACCCGATCGGTGGGTCCGACCATCGGCGCCTTCGTGACCGCGCTGCGCGACCGCAAGGTCATCGGCGCCCGCGGCTCGGACGGACGCGTCTACGTCCCCCCGCCCGAGTTCGACCCGAACACCGCCGAACCTCTCACCGACTTCGTCGGGGTCTCCGACGCCGGGACCGTGGTGAGCTGGACGTGGATGCCGGAACCGATTGCCGGACAGCCACTCACCACGCCCTTCGCGTGGGCCCTGATCAAGCTCGACGGCGCGGACACGTCCCTCGTACACGCGGTGGACGTCCACTCTCCCGCCGCCATGAGCACGGGCATGCGGGTCCGGGCGCGATGGGCGCAGGAGCGGGTCGGGCGCATCCAGGACATCGTGTGCTTCGAGCCCGGGGAGTCGACGAACGAACCCGAGCCGTCCTCGGAGTCGGAACCGGTCACGATGGTCACGATGCCCATCGATCTCGACTACATGCACTCCGCCTCCGCCGAGGAGAGCTACTACCTCCGAGGGTTGAAGGCGGGCAAGCTGATCGGTGGCCGCACCGGACCGGACGGCAAGGTGTACATCCCGCCGCGCAGCGCCAACCCCACCGACGGCATCCCGACGAAGGAGCAGGTGGAACTGCCGGACAGGGGCATCGTCACCACGTTCTGCATCGTGAACGTCCCCTTCCTCGGACAGCGGATCAAGCCGCCGTACGTCGCCGCCTACGTGCTGCTCGACGGCGCGGACATCGCGTTTCTGCACCTGATCCTCGACTGCGACGCCGCCGACGTGCGGATGGGCATGCGCGTGGAGGCCAAGTGGAAACCGCGTGAGGAGTGGGGCTACACCCTCGAGAACATCGAGTACTTCAGGCCGACGGGCGAGCCCGACGCCGAGTACGACACCTACAAACATCACCTGTAAGGGCGCGGCACAATGACAGATATCGCAGTCGTCGGGTTCGCGCACGCACCGCACGTGCGCGAGACCACCGGCACCACCAACGGCGTCGAGATGCTCGTTCCCTGCTTCCAGCAGCTGTACGAGGAGCTCGGAATCACCAAGTCCGACATCGGTTTCTGGTGTTCCGGGTCGTCGGACTACCTGGCCGGACGTTCGTTCTCCTTCATCTCCGCGGTCGACTCGATCGGTGCGGTTCCGCCGATCAACGAGTCGCACGTCGAGATGGATGCGGCGTGGGCGTTCTACGAGGCCTGGATCAAGATCATGACCGGCGAGGTCGACACCGCCCTCGTCTACGGCTTCGGCAAGTCGTCGGCGGGCAACCTCCGCAAGATCCTGTCGATGCAACTCGACCCCTACCTCGTCACGCCACTGGCCCTCGACTCCGTGTCGCTCGCCGGGTTGCAGGCCCGCCTCGGACTCGACGCCGGAAAGTGGACGGCCGAGGAGATGGCGGCCGTGGCCGCGCGCAGCCGGGCCGCGGCGGAGAGCAATCCGAACACCCAGCTGTCGGGGCACGTCGACATCAACGCGCTGCTCGCCAGCCCGTTCGTCGCGGATCCGTTGCGCGCCCACGACTGCGCACCGATCACGGACGGCGCCGCCGCCGTCGTGCTCGCCGCCGGCGACCGTGCCCGGGAGCTGTGCGAGCGGCCGGCGTGGATCACCGGGATCGAGCATCGGATCGATTCCCCGAACTTCGGCGCCCGCGACCTGACGGTCTCGCCGTCCACGACGGCCTCCGCCCGCGGTGCCACCGGAGGGGACGTCGGCGGAATCGACGTGGCCGAACTGCACGGACCGTTCACCCATCAGGAACTGATCCTCCGCGAGGCCATCGGACTGTCCGATGCGACGGTGATCAACCCGTCGGGCGGCCCGCTGAGCGGGAACCCGATGTTCGCCGCGGGTCTGGAACGCATAGGTTACGCAGCCAAGGCCATCATGGACGGCAACGCCGGGCGCACGCTGGCGCACGCTACGAGTGGTGCTGTGCTGCAACAGAATCTGGTCGCAGTCTTGGAGGGACGCAACTGATGGCGAATCAATTGGCCGCGGTGCTCGGCACCGGTCAGACGCACTACGTGGCGAAGCGGCACGACGTGTCCATGTCCGGACTGGTTCGCGAGGCGATCGACCGCGCGATGGAAGACGCGCGGGTGGGCTGGGACGACATCGACGCGGTGGTGATCGGGAAGGCCCCCGACCTGTTCGAGGGGTCGATGATGCCGGAACTCGCGATGTCGGACGCGCTGGGCGCCAACGGCAAACCACTCCTGCGCGTGCACACCGCAGGCTCGGTCGGCGGTTCGACCGCGGTGGTGGCGTCGAGCCTCGTGAAGTCGGGGGTGCACAAGCGGGTACTGACGGTGGCGTGGGAGAAGCAGTCCGAATCGAACGCCATGTGGGCGCTGTCCACCCCCATTCCGTTCCACATGCCGGTCGGCGCGGGCGCGGGCGGGTACTTCGCCCCGCATGTCCGCTCGTACATCCGGCGGTCGGGCGCACCCGATCACATCGGCGCGATGGTGGCGGTGAAGGACCGGTTGAACGGCAGCCTCAACCCGTACGCCCACCTCAGGCAACCCGACATCACGCTCGAGTCCGTGCAGGCCTCGCAGATGCTGTGGGACCCGATCCGCTACGACGAGACCTGCCCCTCCTCGGACGGCGCCTGCGCGCTGGTGATCGGCAACGAGGAGGCCGCCGAGCAGGTCATTGCGGACGGTCGTGAGGTGGCGTGGATTCACGCCACTGCGATGCGCACCGAGCCCACCACGTTCGCGGGACGCGACCAGGTGAATCCGCAGGCCGGCCGGGACGCCGCGGCCGCACTGTGGAAGGCAGCGGGCATCAAGGATCCGCTCGACGAGATCGACGTGGCCGAAATCTACGTCCCCTTCTCCTGGTTCGAACCGATGTGGCTCGAGAATTTGGGCTTCGTCTCGGAGGGCGAGGGCTGGAAACTCACCGAGGCGGGCGAGACGGCGATCGGCGGCCGGCTGCCGCTCAATGCGTCCGGCGGCGTCCTGTCGTCCAACCCCATCGGCGCCTCGGGCATGATCCGGTTCGCCGAGTCGGCGATGCAGGTCATGCACCGCGCCGGCGACCATCAGGTGAAGGACGCACGCAAGGCACTCGGCCACGCCTACGGCGGCGGTTCGCAGTACTTCTCGATGTGGGTGGTCGGTTCCGACCGGCCGAACAATTAGGAGCGGGACATCACCATGAAGTTCACCGTCGGCATCGCCATGAATCCCCTCGACCAACTGCCCGCTCTCGCGAAAACAGCGGAGGAGTGCGGATTCTCGTCCATCGCACTCCCCGACTCACTGTTCTTCATGGAGAAGCAGAGCGCCGACTACCCGTACACACCGGACGGCTCGCGGATGTGGAACGAGGAGACGCCGTGGGTGGATCCGCTGATCGCGGCGGCCGCGATGGGCGCGGTGACGTCGAAGATCGAGTTCTACACCCAGGTCCTCAAGCTCGGTTCCCGCAACCCGGTACTCCTCGCCCGTCAGGTCGGTTCGGTGGCCAACCTCATCGGTAACCGTTTCGGTTTCGGCGTCGGGATCGGCTGGGCACCGGAGGAATTCGAATGGTGCGGAGTTCCGTACGCGAAGCGCGGCGCGCGCGTCGACGAGATGATCGAGGTCATCAAACTGATCCTCGGCGGCGGGATGGTCGAGTATCACGGTGAGTTCTACGACTTCGACCGACTGCAGATGAGCCCGGCGCCGACGAAACCGGTGCCGTTCTACGTCGGCGGACACACCGACGTCGCGCTGCGCCGCGCCGCCCGGGTGGGCGACGGCTGGACGTCCGCGATGATCAAGTTCGACGATCTCGTCCAGGTCATCGCGCGATTGCGGGAACTCCGCGAGGAGTACGGCCGCGCCGATCTGCCGTACGAGATCCAGACCGTGTGCATCGACCGCTTCGGGAAGGACGGTTACGCCGAGTTGGCGGATGCCGGCGTGACCGACACGATCGTCGTCCCATGGGTTTTCGACGGCATCGGCTTCGACGGACCGCTCGAGGCCAAGCAGGAGTCGCTGCGCAAATTCGCCGACCAGTACATCGGATAGGGGTGTGGACATGACGACGACCGACCATCCCGCCCGCCTCGCCGGGCAGGCTTCCCGCGAGGCGGCCAGCGGCAGGCGCAAGGACGAGTGGCTTGCCCTGTTCGCCGAGGACGCCTGTGTCGAAGACCCGGTCGGCCCTTCGGGTTTCGACCCTGAGGGCAAGGGTCACCACGGACTCGACGCGATCTCCCGGTTCTACGACATGACGATCGCGACCACCGAATCGCTCGAGTTCCTCATCACCGATTCACTGGTGTGCGGGAACGAGAACGTGAACATCGGGACCATCCGGTCCACGGTGGCCGGATCCCAGATCGACGCCGAGGGCGTGTTCATCTACCGCGTGAACGAGGACGGCAAGATCACGTCCCTGCGGGCCTTCTGGGAGGTCGAGCGGGCGATGAAGACACTGCGCAAGGCCTGAACGCCCCGAATCACGTGCCGGCGTCGTCGATGTGCCGGACGAAGAGGATCCCGTCGAGCTCGCCGAGCCCGGCGGGGTCCAGCGGGAAGTACGTGGAGTTGCCCGACGGATCGGCACGCTTCTCCACATCTCCGATCCTGCGCGCCACCGGCGCGGCAGGCACGAGACAGCTCTCCCCGACCGCGAAGAGCCGATCCTCGAGGGTTCCGGGTGGCGGCTGCCCGATACCGTGACCCGGCGCCTCCCCGACGGCCGAACCGATGACCGTGTAGGCGTCGCCGAGCCGCACGTCCAGATGAGCGCCGGCGCACCACCAGTGCAGATGCAGTCCGGCGAGATCCCAGTGGGTTTCACCCTTCGACAGATGGCCGTTGTGAGCGAAGACGAACGTCGGGCCTCGATCGGCCTCCCTCTGCACCACCGCGGACAGGTTGTCCGCCATGAGGGTGTCGCGGATTCCCAGGAGCCGGGCGATGCGGCGTGGCGAGTTCTCAGCCATGCCTGCGTGATAACTGAGCAGGCAGGTCGCGACGCGACCGTGAAGCTCGGCCTCCCACACTTCGTCTCGCGTGCCGTCGGCCACGAGGCGGGGCGTCTGCGACGCGAGCAGGGTCATCAGGTCGTCGGCGATGAGGCGCAACTCGACGGCCTCGGGGGTGGTACCGACGGCCTGGGTCGGGTCCATCGCGACAGCCGGGTTGCTCCAGCGGTCGTCGTCGCCGATCAGCGCGGAGATCCTGTCCGGAGTGCAGGGCAGATCCTGCTCGTCGAGGTGGGTCCTCAGGTAGGTGTCGAGGAAGGTCAGGGCCTGCCTCGGGCTGTCCGCCGACGTCATCTCGATGGGGGCGTCGAATCCGGAGAATCGGAGTTGCTCGTCCGGTTCGCGCCGACGGTTGTATTCGGCCATCCATCCGATCAGGTCGCGGTTCGCCCAGGACTCACCGAAGCCGTGGCTGAAACCGCGCTCCATGACGTCGTCGAGTGGCCGACGGTCCGCACCCCGCACGAAAGAGTCGACGAGTAGCCCCTTCAGGCAACTGCTTTCGATCGCGATGGACCGGTAGCCCTCATGTTCGACGAGGAACCGGAACATCTGATTGCGGAGCAGCAGAAAGCTCTCCTCCCCGTGCATGGGCTCGCCGAACCCGAGCAGTCGGGGCACGGGGTCCAGGCGGCGGAGGAATGCGCCGAGGGCAGCGGTCACGCTCGGGTCCCCCGGTGCCGAGAAAACGGCACCCACGTCGCGGACGGTGGCCTGCACGGTCATGACCTGCTCCCACCTTCCTCGATCAGAAAGAGAACAGCGGCGTCGGAGAGGATGAGGGTGCCCTCCGACGCCGCTGAATCAGGGGGTCAGTGTATGACCGGGCAACCGCCTGACGCAGTCTTGTAATCGACCTGAAATTCCTTGATACCGTTGAGCCAGCCCGAGCGCAACCGCCGCGGATCTCCCAGCTTACTGATATCGGGCAGGTGATCCGCAATCGCATTGAAGATCAGGTCGATCTCGAGTCGCGCCAGGTTGGCGCCGAGGCAGAAGTGGGCGCCCGTTCCGCCGAATCCGACGTGCGGGTTGTTCTCCCGCATGATGTCGAACTTCTCCGGGTTCTCGAACGCGTCTTCGTCGAAATTCGCGGAGCCGTAGAGCATTACGACTCGTTGCCCCTTCTTGATCTGCACTCCGCCGAGTTCGGTGTCTTCCAGCGCGGTGCGCTGGAACGAGTTGACCGGAGTCGCCCACCGGACGATCTCGTCCGCCGCCGTCTTGGGACGCTCCTTCTTGTAGAGCTCCCACTGATCGGGATGGTCCAGGAACGCCATCATGCCGTGTGTGATGGCATTGCGCGTGGTCTCGTTGCCGGCGACCGCCAGCAGGATCACGAAGAAGCCGAATTCCTCGGGAGAAAGCTCATTTCCATCGATGTCCGCCTCGATCAGCGTCGTGACGATGTCTTCGGCGGGGCACTTCTTGCGCTCGTCCGCCATCTGGTACGCGTAGCCGAGGATCTCCATCGACGCGGCCTGCGGGTCGATGTCCAGTTCGGGGTCGTCGTAGCCCGTCATCTGGTTCGACCAGTCGAACACCTTCAGTCGATCCTCCTGCGGCACACCGAGCAGTTCGGCGATCGCCTGCAGAGGAAGCTCACACGCCACCTGGGTGACGAAGTCGCCGGCCCCCGATTCGGCGGCAGCCTTCACGATCTTCTCGGCGCGCTCGGTGAGTTCCTCGCGCAGGCTGTTGATTGCGCGGGGCGTGAAGCCGCGGGAGACGAGCTTGCGGAGCTTGGTGTGCTCGGGAGCGTCCTTGTTTATGAGGATGAAACGCTGCATCTCGATGTTCTCGCGCGGAATGTCGTCGGCGAAGCGCACGATCGCGGTGTTCTCATGCGTGGAGAAGACATCGCTGCGCCGCGACACCTCCTTGACGTCCTCGAGCTTGCTGACGACCCAGTAGCCGTCATCGTGGAAGCCACCGATCTCCGGCGGCTGCGGGTTCCACCAGATCGGGGCAGTCTTCCGCAGTTCGGCGAACTCCTGGTACGGGATGCGCTCTGCGTAGATGTCCGGGTCGGTGAAGTCGAAACCCTCTGGAAGATTGGGCTGCGCCACTGCTGTCTCCTGCCCTAAGCCATACACCACTCCGTGATGTGGAACACGTTCTACTAGCATTGAAGCACAAGCCGGGCGACTAGCAAAGGAAAGCTCATTCAGACCTTGCCCGGATAGCAGAACCTGTTCTATTTTCTGAGAACAAGGAAAGGAGCCCACCGTGGGCACACCAGTAATCGTCGAAGCAGTACGCACCCCGATCGGAAAGCGCGGTGGCTGGCTCGCCGGATTGCACGCCGCCGAGATCCTCGGTGCCGCTCAGCGGGGCATCCTCGACCGCTCCGGCATCGACCCCGAACTGGTGGAGCAGGTGATCGGTGGATGCGTCACCCAGGCGGGCGCGCAGTCGAACAACATCACCCGGACCGCGTGGCTGCACGCCGGACTGCCCTGGCAGGTCGGCGCCACCACGATCGACTGCCAGTGCGGCTCCGCGCAGCAGGCCAACCACCTGATCGCGGGATTGATCGCCACCGACGCGATCGACGTCGGAATCGCCTGCGGCATCGAAGCGATGAGCCAGGTGCCGCTCGGGGCGAACGTCGGCGAGAACGCCGGGCCGCGCAGGCCCTCGGACTGGGACATCGACATGCCCAACCAGTTCGAGGCCGCCGAGCGCATCGCCCGTCGCCGCGGAATCACCCGCGCGGACGTCGAGGCTCTCGGAGTCCGTTCGCAGGCACGCGCCAAGCAGGCGTGGGACGAAGGGCGTTTCGACCGGGAAGTGTTGCACGTGACCGCACCCGTGGTGGACAAGGAAGGCAACCTCACCGGGGAGACCCGGGTCGTGACGCGCGATCAGGGATTGCGCGATACCACCGCGGAGTCGCTCGCCAAGCTGAAGCCCGTCCTCGAGGGCGGCATCCACACGGCGGGCACGTCCTCGCAGATCTCCGACGGGGCCGCCGCCGTCATGCTGATGGACGAGGCCAGGGCGCGTGCTCTCGGCCTGACGCCCCGGGCCCGCATCGTCTCCCAGGCGCTGGTCGGCTCCGAACCCGAATTCCACCTCGACGGGCCCGTCCAGGCCACGGCGCGCGTCCTCGAACGCAGCGGCATGAAGATCGGCGACCTGGACCTGTTCGAGGTGAACGAGGCCTTCGCCTCGGTGCTGCTGTCGTGGGCGTCGGTGCACGAGCCCGACATGGACAGGGTCAACGTCAACGGCGGTGCGCTCGCACTCGGACATCCCGTGGGCAGCACCGGGTCTCGACTCATCACCACCGCGCTGCACGAACTCGAGCGCACCGACGGATCGACGGCACTGATCACGATGTGCGCCGGCGGGGCGCTCGCCACCGGCACCATCATCGAGCGGATCTAGGATCCGCTGATGAATGCGCCCGCCGCCGCCCGACCGCCCGGCCTCGACTCGAAGTGGACGGTCTCCTTCATCAAGTGGATGTCGAAGGTCAACGTCGTGCTGTACCGGCGGACGGGCGGGCGACTGGGCAGCAAGTGGCGGGTCGGCAGCGCCTTCCCCCGCGGGTTGCCTGTCTGCCTGCTCACCACCACCGGACGGAAGAGCGGCGAGCCGCGGATCAGCCCGCTGCTGTTCCTCGAGGACGGTGACCGCATCATCCTCGTCGCCTCGCAGGGCGGCCTGCCGAAGCACCCGATGTGGTACCTCAACCTGCGCGCGAACCCCGAGGTGACCGTCCAGGTGAAGTCGCGGGTGCGGCCGATGACCGCCCACGTGGCACACCCCGAGGAACGCGCGCGCCTGTGGCCGCGGCTCGTCGACATGTACCCGGATTTCGAGAATTACCAGGCCTGGACGGACCGCACGATCCCCGTCGTGGTCTGCACTCCCCGATAGAGCTTGTATGTACCGCCGGGTAACGGGTGCCATGTCGGAGGACTTCTTGCAGTATTGACGCGTACGGACTTGTACGACGGCCGAGGGCGAGGAATTGCAGACATGAGTACACAGGTTCAAGATCGGATACACGACCGTCGAGAGCTCACCGCGGTCCTGCTGCGTGCACTCGAGCGGCGCCACGAGGTGCTCGACGCCATCGTCGACAGCGAGGACCACGCCGAGGCCCTCACGACCGTCGCCGGGCTTCTCGACACCTCCGAGGCGTACGCGGAAGCCGTCCTCAACCTGACGTTCCGCCGCCTCACCAAGGTCGAACGGCTCCGTATCCAGACGGAATTGAAGGACCTCGACGCCACCCTCGAGTGGACGTCGACGGACCGGCCGGCGAGCACCGGGCGGAACTTCCGCCTCCGTCCGTTCACCGAATCCGACGAAGATGCCGAACTGTTCCGGCGCCGCTGCGGCGAGCAGGTCGACGACGCGGGCACGCAGTGGTCCGAGGAGCGGGTCGAGAAGGAACGCACGGAAGGCCTGAGCCGTGTCGACGACGAGTCCGCCGCCTGGTTCGTGTGTGAGGACACCGCGGAGAACACGGCCGTCGGCATGGTGTTCGGCGAATTATCGGGTCGCGAGGTCGACGTGGCCATCTGGATCTCCCCCGACGCCAGGAAGAAGGGCTACGGCACCGCGGCCGTGAAGCACAGCCGCCAGGAACTCGCCGCGGAATTCCCGGGAACGGTCCTGGTCGTCCGCGCTCCCGCCTGACCCGCACGTGAGTGGCGAAGCGTGCGGGAGCACACTTCGCCACTCACGTGCGGTGGTCGGGGTCGCGCTGTTTGGTGACGCCCTGGGCCCAGCGGTAGTCGGGCTTGCCGCTCGGGGTGCGCTGGACGGTGTCTTCCACCCACACCAGACGCGGAATCTTGTAGCCGGCCAGGCTCTGCCGCACGTGGTCCTCGAGTCCGGCGAAGTCGACGCCCCGACCGTCCCGCGCCTGCACGACCGCGGACACCCGGTGCCCCCACCGTTCGTCGGGGACGCCGACCACGATGGCGTCGTAGACGTCGCGGTAGGCCTTCACCGCGCTCTCGACCTCTTCGGCGAACACCTTCTCGCCGCCGGTGTTGATCACCATGTTGCCGCGGCCGAGCAGGGTGATCGATCCGTCGGCCTCGATCCGCGCGCGATCGCCGGTGACGACGACGGGTCGCCCGTCGACCTCCCGGAAGATCTCCCGGGTCTTATCCGGGTCGTTGTAGTAGCCGAGTGGGACGTACCCGCCCTTCGCGAACCAGCCGTCCTTCCCCGACCCCGGTTCGACGGGGACGTCGTTCTCGTCGATCACCAGGGCGTACCGGCCGGCGGGCACCCGGGGCCCGCCCACCTGCTTCTCCCCCTTGGTCGCGAAACCGATTCCGCCGAAACCCGTTTCCGACGCGCCGATCGAATCGGACACCAGCAGTCCCGGGAACGCGTCGAGAAAGGCGTCCTTGATCACCGGTGAGAACAGCGCGGCCCCCGATGCCACCACACCCAGGCTCGACGTGTCGGTGCGCGACGGCTGATGCGCCTCGATCAGCGGCCGACCCATCGCGTCGCCGGTGATGATGAGGATCTGCACCTTGTGCCGCTCGACGAGCTCCCACGTGCGGTCGGCGTCGAACTTCGATTCCAGCAGCACGGTGTTTCCACTGAACAGCGCCGTGAACGTCGGCATCATCGCGGCCGCGTGGATCAACGGCGGCAACGCGAACCACAGGGTCGAGTCCCCCTGCGACCCGACCCGCGACTGCTGGTACTCGTCGTCGATTGCCTCACCGGTGTAGAAGTCGAGACCGCCCGCGAGGACGCGCCAGATGGCCTCGTGCGTCCACACCACACCTTTGGGACGCCCCGTGGTGCCGCCGGTGTACATCATGAACAGGTCTTCGGAGCTGCGTTCGCCGAAGTCCCGGTCTCCGCTGCCGGACAGCGCCTCCTCGTACGGCACCGAGTCGCTGGGCACACCGGCGCCGCCGAGATCGTCCTCGACGACGACGGTGTGCCGGATCCTCGGCAGCGAGGGCAAGACCTCCGCGATGCGCGGCGAATAGATCCGATGATGGACCACGGCGTCGAGTTCCGCGTTGCCGTAGACGTAGGCGAGTTCGTCGCTGGTGTAGCGGAAGTTGATGTTGATCGGGACCGCGCGAATCTTGTACGCCGCCAGCAACGTCTCCATGGTCTCGATGGAGTTGTGCAGGTGCACGCCGATGTGCGAGCCGGCGGTCAGCCCAACCTCCAGGAAGTGGTGGGCCAGCCTGTTGGCGCGGTCCTCCAGTTCCCGGTAGGTGACGCGTCGGGCGCCGCAGATCAGCGCCACCCGTTCCGGCATCGCGTCGACGGAATGCTCGAAGAGGTCTGCAAGGTTGTAGGCCACGGGGGCGTCCTCTCTCAGACGACTGTGAGGGGTAGGGGTATTCCTCGATCGGTGAACGCGAAGTCGGCTCCGGTGCTGAACCGGGTGAGCGCCACCTCGGGTGCTTCCTTCGCGGGCGGCTCACCGGTCACGACCTCCACGGTCAGCGCCGTATCCGTCTCCTCGACCACCCGCGCCGCGAAGCGCGGCGACACCCCGCGCACGAGCGCATTCAGCGGCCCGAGGTGCTCGGCGTCGATCATGGACGGCCACGCCCCGTCCTCCCCGGCTCCGCAGTCGCGTCCGAGAGTCAGCAGCAGACGGTCGCCGAGGGTGATCGAGACGTCCACGTACTGATGGGGATTGAACGCCGGATGCACGGCGAGGACGACGGCGAGACCCTCGAGGTCCGCGGGCAGCCCGAGCGCGTTCCGGATCCGCTCCGACGTGAGGCCGGCGATGCCGGTGAGTTGCTTGCGGGCGATGTCGAGTGCGGCCGCCGCGTCGGTGCGGGCCCGCACCGCGAGCAGAAAACCGAGGGTCAGCAGGTGCTGCTGCAGGCACACCTCCTCAGCCATCCGGGTCAGAGCCGAATGGGAGAAGTCCGGGAACCGCAGGTCGTCGAGGAGCGCGCCCGCGTAGTCGTACCGCCCCGGCCCGACGGTGTCGATCGGCGACAACTCGACCGTCGCTGCCTGCGACTTCCCCACTGTCACCAGCCCTTCCGGAATCGGAGGTGGCACGTTGGTGTCGTCGATGGTGACCGTCCAGAGGCAGTGCGGTGTCCGGTCCGCAGGTCTGCGGGGCGGACGGTGCACGGGACGCACCTGCGCGTGCGGGTTGGTGGCCAGGGCGGTGGCGTCGAACGTCGGGTCCTCGATGTCGTGGCACATCGCCGTGACGTACTCGTCGCCCATCGGTTCGACGTCCATCAATGCGCCGCAGTGATCCAGCCAGAATTCGCCGTGATCGTGATCGGTGACGCGGTACCGGAAGTCCATGAACTGGGGCGGCGCACCGATGTCGAGCTGCAGACCCTTGAAGATCGTGACGACGCCGTCGCCCTCGAATCCCAGCGCGCGTTGCATCCGCCGCGTGTAGAGGGGGCTCGACGCCATCCACTCCTCGATCGCGACCTGCGTCATGCCCTCGCGACCGAACGCCCCGATCAGGTGCGGCATACCGGATCGATCGATGAGATGACCGCACAGGAGCAGTTCCGGCACGAGAATCGCGAGATCCGCGCGGGACAGATCGGCGAACGACACCGGAACCTTCACCGTACTCACCACAGCGGGACCGGGGCCTTGCCGACCGGATACCACCCCGGCAGCCGGCCGGACGTCGCGCGCTGGATCCGCGCGTTCATGCCGTCGGACATCGCGTTGTTCGTGATCATCTCGAGGAACAGGTTCGAGACGTTGCCGAAGTCGAAGAAGTCACGCTGCCAGGACCATTGGAAGTTTCCGCCGTACCGGAACCAGCTGCCGCCGATTCCGGTGACCTGATAGTGCGTGCCGTCGTCGCGGGTGCGTTCGGACACCTGCTTCCAGAATCCGATGACGTCGCCGCTGCGATCGTCGATGACGAACTGCTGGTACGGATACTCCCAGCCCTCGAGCCCGTCCATTTCCTGCCCGAGCGCCAGGTCGCGGATCTCGTCCCGGCCGACGGCCATGAAGTCGTCCTTCGGCCCGTAGTTCCATCCGTACGTGGCGTCCTCGGTGTACATCTCGGCCAGCGGCTTCCAGTCACCGAGGGATTCGCACCGCTTGTTCTCGTCCACCCAGCGCTGCACCATCTCGTCGAGCTCCGCACGATCGAACTGCACCATCAGCTATCTCCTTCAGAGTCGTCGTCCGCGAGGATCCGCAGGGCCTGGGTCGGGCAGAAACGCACGGCGCTCTCGACTTCCGCGCGCAGGTTCTCGGGTGGGTCGGTGTCGAGGATCTCGACCTTGCCGTGTTTCGGGACGACGAAGACGTCGGGTGCCTCCATCTCGCACACGGCATGACCCTGACACAGGTCGAGATCGGCTTCGACTTTCATCACGTGTTTCGCTTCCGGTACCTCACCGTGCACGGCTGCTGCAGCTGCACCACCATCTTGCTGTGATCGTTGCGGTACGTCTCGGAGGGTTGCGCCATCTCGAACTCCCAGTCCTGCAAGAGAATCGAGAAGATTGCCTTCAGCTGCATCAGCGCGAACGCGGCCCCGACGCAGCGGTGCCTGCCTGCGCCGAACGGAATCCAGGTCCAGCGGTTGACGATGTCTTCCTGGTTGGGGTCGATGTAACGTTCGGGATCGAACGTGTCCGGGTTCGGGAAGTCCTCGGCGATCCGGTTGGAGATCGCCGGTGTGGCCGCCACCAGGTCGTCCTCGGCGATCCGGTAGCCGCCGACCTCGAACTCGCCCCGCGCGACGCGCAACAGGATGATCAGCGGCGGGTGCAACCGCAGCGTCTCCTTCAGTACCGCTTCGAGCTTCGGGATCTGCCTCAGCGCCCCGAAACTGATGTCGGAGCCGTCCGAGTAGAGGTCGTCGAGTTCGGCGACCACCTGCTTCGCATAGTCCGGGTGCCGCAGCAGCTCGATCAGGGTCCAGGCCGCGGTGCCGGAGGTGGTGTGGTGCCCGGCGAACATCATCGAGATGAACATGCCGGTGATCTCGTCCGCGGTGAAGCGCTCGTTGCCGTCCTCGTCCTTGATCGAGACGAGCACGTCGAGCATGTCCCGGTCCTCCTTGCCCTGGGGAGGGTTCTCGATGCGCCCGTTCATGATCTCCTGGACGAGGGCCACCAACTGCACCCTCGCCTCGTCCCGTCGGCGGAAGCTCTCGATCGGGGCGTAGGCGTCGACATATGCGATGGGGTCGGTGCCCTGCTCGAGCTCGTGGTAGAGGTGCGCGAACCGGCCGTCGAGTTGCTCCCGGAACTTCGTGCCGATCAGGCAGGCCGAGGACGTGTAAATGGTCAGCTCCGCGAAGAATTCGAGGAGATCGATCTCGCCCTCGTCGCCCCACTGCGCCACCATGCGGTCGACCTCGTGGGCGATCGTCGCGGCGTGGCCCTTCATCTGCTCGCCGCGCAGCGCCTGGTTGTGCAGCATCTCCTTGCGACGCTCGGGGCTCGCGTCGAACACGACGCCCTCGCCGAAGATCGGTTTCATGAACGGGTAGGCGGCCTGCTGGTCGAGGTCCTCGTCGGTGGAGCGGAAGAAGAATTCGTTGGCCTCGGCGCCGGACAGCAGCACCACCTTCTTGTCCGCGAGCTGGAAGACGCCGACGTTGCCGCACTCCTCCCGGACACGGCGCATCAGCGCGATCGGGTCGGTGCGCAATTCTTCGAGGTGTCCGTGCTCGTGCTCACCGCCGGACACACGTTGCGGGGTAGCCAGGTTCATTCTCCATCCTTTCGCAGGGGCGCCTCGGGCTGCACCTCGATCAGCACCATGTGTGCGCCGCGGGGCGCACTGACGGTGGCGACGACGGCGTCGGCGATCGCGGAGGCGCGCAGGAAGTACGAGTGCCGGGCGAATCCCCATTTCGCCCAGTCTTCGAGGACGGGTCCGATGACCTCCTCGGTGGTGTTCATCCCCATGGATGTCTGGGTGGGGCCCGGACGCACGACCGACGCCCGGACGCCGGTGCCTTCCAGTTCCATTCGCATCTGCCTGCCCATCATCTCGACGCCGGCCTTCGCGGCGTTGTAGGCGCCCATCCGCGGCCGAGGAGTGTCGGCGCAATCGGATCCGATCAGGACGAAGTCTCCGCGGCGGCGTTCGATCATGCCGGGAAGGATGCGGTGCGCGAGACGCTGCGCGCCGACCAGATGGACGTCGACCTGTCCCAGGAACTGGTCGGGGTCCATCTCGTGCGCGACGGAGAACTCCAGGTCGCCGGCCCCCGACAAGGCGATCTCGGTCGGGCCGAGCGCCTCTTCCGCCGCCGTAACGAATTCGTCGACGGATGCGGTGTCGGTGACGTCGAGGTAGTGCGCGAACGCTTCTCCCCCGTTGCTGCGGATCTTCTCCGCGATCTCCTCGCATTCGGCCACCCGGCGGGCCCCGAGCGCGACGGGATGACCGGCGTCGGCCAGCGCATAGGCGGTCGCCGTGCCGATGCCCGAAGACGCCCCGGCGACGATCGACGGGCGGCGCTGCGGGTTGGGCTCGAACCTAGGCATCGCGGACCTGCACTTTCATGGGGAGGGTGGCGAAACCGCGCACGTTGGTCGAGTGGACGCGCACACTGTTCGCCTCGTCGATGTCGTAGTCGTCGATGCGGGAGACGAGTTCGGTGAGGGCGATCCGCGCTTCGAGCCGCGCCATGTGGGCGCCGAGGCAGAAGTGGGTGCCGCCGCCGAAGCTCGCGAGCTTGTTGGACGTGTCCCGGCCGATCCGGTATTCGTCGGCGTCCTCGAACACCGCCGAGTCGCGGTTCGCGGAGCCGATGAGGATCAGCACCTTGTCGCCGGCGGGAATCGTCCGGTCGTGGAAGTCCAGGTCGACGGACGCCGTCCGCGCGACCATCTGACTGGACGTGTCGAAACGCAGGGTCTCCTCCACCCACTCCGGCACGCGACTCGCATCCTCGAACACGTGCCGAGCCTGGCCCGGATAGCGGAAACCCCAGTACAGCGCGTTGCCGAGCAATTTGGTGGTGGTCTCGTTGCCCGCCACCACCATCAGGAACATGAACGCGATGATCTCGTCGTCGGTGAGCCGGTCGCCGTCGATCTCCGCCTCGAGCAGGGCGGACGTGAGGTCCTCGGTCGGCTTCCTGCGCCGCTCGGCCAGCATGTCGGCGTAGTAGCCGACGAGGTAGAGCGACGCCTCCATCGCGGCGTGGGGCACGTCGAGGACGCCCTCCTCGCGGTGCACCACCAGGTCGGCGAGCCGCCGGAGTTCGACGCGGTCGGCCTCCGGCACCCCCATCAGTTCCGAGATCACGTCCATTGGGAGCTTGCCGGCGAACTCGCCGATCCAGTCGAACTCGCCCGCCGCGAGCGCCGGGTCGAGGTATTGCCGGGTCAGATCCAGGATCCGCCCCTCGAGTTCGTTCACCCGTCTCGGGGTGAAGCCGCGGGATACCAGCTGCCGCATCCGCATGTGCCGCGGATCGTCCAGCGCGAGAAAGGACATCGTCTTGTGGGCGTGCGGACCGTAGGCCGCCGGGTCGAGCGACACCCCGTTCGCGCTCGACAGGCGCTGGTTGTCGCGGAACGCCGCGACGACGTCCTCGTGCCGGGACAACGCCCAGAAGTCGAGTTCCTCGTTGTAGTAGAGGGGTGCTTCTTCCCGCAGTCTTCGATACGTGACGTACGGATCTTCGTGGAAGCCATAGTCGTACGGGTTGAACGTCACCGGATTGTGTGACACCCCGGGCATCGAGGCTGCGGTCATGGCATCTACTCCAGAATCAGCTTGGCGGAAGTTTCGAGTCGATCGGCGAATTGGGCGTAGGACCCGTATCCCATTCCGGCGCGGACCAGGCCGCCGGCGTACAGCAGCTCCAGCGCCTCGAGGACGTCGGGATCGTGGCCGTCGCCCAGTGCGGTGGCGAGGCGGTCGCGGATCTCCAGCCCGATGCGGGCGCGGAGGTGTTCCACGTCGGGGTCGCGGCCGAGCAGCGCGTTGGTGACGGCCCCGGCGAGTTCGGGTTCGTCCGCCACCAGGAGAGCGATGTGGCGGAGCACGGCGACCACGCGTCCGGTGCGGTCGAGTCCCTCGTCCACCGGCTGCGGTGAGGCGGCGAGGCGCCGCCAGAAGACCTCGGCGACGAGGTGCTCCTTGGACGAGAAGTACGTGTAGGCCGTCGCGGGCGCGACCCCGGCGATGCCGGCCACCGAGCGGACGGTGAGTCCGGCGAATCCCTCTTCACGCAGTACTTCGACTGCCGCTTTGGTGAGGCGGTCGACGGTGTCGGCCTGCTTCTCGGTCAGACGGCGGCGGGTGGACTCGAAATTCATACTACTGGACACGTGTCTGGACGCTACTACAGTTACCGTCGGCTGGCAACGAAAATCGGGCTCTCACACCGGACTGCGTGGGTGAATTCGCACGGGCATCGTCTTGATGCCGCTGATGAAATTCGACCGCAGCCGGACCACCGGCCCGGTCGGTTCCACGCGGTCGATCCGCGCGGCGAGCGTCTCGAACAGGATCTTCAATTCGAGCCGCGCCAGGTGGGCGCCGAGGCAGAAGTGCACCCCGCTACCGCCGAACGCGATCTGCGGGTTGGGGCTCCGGCCGATGTCGAACCGGTACGGCTCGTCGAAGACATCCTCGTCCCGGTTGGCGCTCGGGTAGTAGATCACCACCTTGTCGCCTGCCCTGACCAACTGATCGCCGATGTACGCGTCCCGGGTGGCGGTGCGCCGGAAGTCCATCACCGGGGTCACCCATCGGAGGATCTCCTCCACCGCGCTCGCAGCCAGTTCCGGCTCGGACTGCAGTCGTCGCCACTGGTCGGGATGGTCGATGAAGGCCTGCATCCCGCCGGCGGTCGCGTTGCGCGTCGTTTCGTTCCCCGCCACCACGAGCAGCACGAAGAACATGTTGAATTCCATCTCGGTGAGCGTGTCGCCGTTCTCGTCCGGCTGCACGAGCTTGGTGACGATGTCGTCGCGAGGCTCGACGCGGCGTTGCGCCGCAAGCTCGTTGGCGTACAGGAAGATCTCGGCCGCGGCCATTTCCCCGTCCGCCTGGGTGGTGCCGTACTCGGGGTCGTCGAAGCCGATCATCCGGTTGGACCAGTCGTACAGCCTGTCCACGTCCCCGGCCGGCGCACCCAGCAGCGCCGCGATGACCTCGAGCGGCAACGGCGCCGCCGCCTCCGGAACGAAGTCGACGTCGCGCGCCTCGAGCAGCCGATCGACGATCCGGGCACAGATGTCGCGAATGTGACCCTCGAGCACTTTGACTGTGCGCGGGGTGAATCCACGGCTGACGAGCTGTCGCAGCCGGGTGTGGTCGGGTGGGTCGAGGTTGACGAGCATGGCGGCCTGCTTCGCTCGGGTCTGCTCGTCGAAATCGTCGATCTGGGTGGTGCCCACCGCCGACGAGAACGTCGCGCTGTCGCGGGACACGGCGACGACGTCGGCATGCTTGGACACCGCCCAGAACCCGGTGCCGCTCTCCTCGGGCTGCCAATATACGGGTTCGCTCGCGCGCAGATGGTCGAAGAACGCGTAGGGGACCCCTTCCGCGTAGACGTCGGGGGATTTGAGATCAATCCGAGACGCGGTCATACACTGCTCCTCGATCGATAAACGAATGGGATGCGTCTTAAACTACACACTTTCATTTGTAATGGAAGCCCTTATGCTGGGCCCATGGCGAAAGGGCAGAACGGACCGATCCGACGTCGCACACTCACGCGGGACAAGGTCGTGGATGCCGCGATCGAGATCATCGACGAACTCGGCTGGGAGCCGCTGTCGATGACGAGCCTCTCCGCCCGGCTGAACGTCGTCACCGCGTCGCTCTACAACCACGTCCGCAACCTCGACGACATCCGCGGCGCAGTCCAGGTGCGCACCATGGCGGAACTCGGTGCACACCTGCGCGAGATCGCCATGGGCCGAACCGGTCCCGACGGCCTCCGCGCACTCGTC
The DNA here is from genome assembly GCF_026810085.1 of Rhodococcus sp. JS3073. Classification (NCBI taxonomy): domain Bacteria; kingdom Bacillati; phylum Actinomycetota; class Actinomycetes; order Mycobacteriales; family Nocardiaceae; genus Rhodococcus; species Rhodococcus sp. JS3073. The sequence continues at coordinate 2,995,801 of NZ_CP113951.1, forward strand.
GACGCGCACCGCGTCTGGGCCACCGAGCATCCGCATCGGTATCAGACGCTGACCACCAGCCCCGTCGACCGGGACGCTTTCATCTCCGCCGCACTGGACGCCAACACGGCACTGCGCACGATGCTCGCGTCGTGCGGACTGCCGCCCGAGGACACCCTCGACGCGGCCGTCAGCATCTTCGCCGCCATGCACGGCTTCGTCATGCTGGTGAACACCGACTTCCTCGGCGACGAGCTGGATCTGGACTCGATCTACGAATCGGTGCTGCGCGGAGCACTGTCCACCGTCGGATGGCCGGAGCGAACGCACACCCCGTCCTGAAAGGCCACCACCCCTACTGTCACCGTTCTCAGGCCCAGGCGTCAGAAGGGTTCGGCCGCCACGTCGAGATCGCCCAGATCACCACCACGTCGAGCGCGATGATGAGCACCGACCACCACGGGTAGTGCGGCAGCCATAGGAAATTGGCCACGATCGAGATCGCAGCGATCACGATCGCCGACACCCGGGCCCACGCGGCGCCGGTGAACAACGCGAGGCCGGTCACCGCGACCACCGCACCCAGCACGAGATGGATCCAGCCCCAGACCGTGAAGTCGAACTTGTAGAGGTACTCCACCCCCACCACGAACTCCTCGTTCTCATAGACCGCGGCGAGCCCTTGGAAGAACTGCAGGAGTCCGACGGTGACCATGATGACCGCTGCACCCATCACGGTCCCCGCCGCGACGCCCTGTTTGACCGACGAACCTTCGGACATGACGCCCCTTCCTCGCCGCAACCCACTGCCGGGTGCATTCATTGTCCGCCGATTCGGTGTGCGTTCGCGTCGAAACCGCGGGGTTTCCCACCCACCTGGAATCCAAATGTTCCGGTCGAGAAGGCCACCGGACACAGCCGGCGAGACTGTTCGGTTGCCGCGAATCCCTCGCGCGCCCTGGTGCTCGGTACGTCGGAGGGCGATGACCCTGTCCCCTAGCCCGCCGTCACGTGGAGAGGCGACACTGGCGGTGACCGAGAGGGGTGCCCGTGCCCCGGCCGCTCCGCTCGGTCCACAACTGCGCACCGAAAGTAAACGAACCGAATCGAATCGAGGCGATACCGGGCGACGGCATCACTCGAATTCGGGGGCCCGCCCACCGCCCCACAACTGCTCTGTGAGGTCCTGGAAGCACACGAACGTGACGGGGTCATCCTTCCTGCACAACACCGACCTGCTCACCGCTGCACGCACAACGAAACCTTCGCGATGGGCGAGTTCGATTACCTTTCCCGCAAAGTCCCGCAGCAATGCCACCGATGCGGGGCCGCCCGGCGACGACGCCGGAACGACCACGTCCGCGACCGAGCACCCGGCGAACCAGTGCTCGGGGTACCCCAGCATCCGCTCGAGTGCCGGGTTGGCATGCACAATCACCCCCTCTTCATCGACAGCGAGGGCGGGAACCGGAAGCCGCTCGAGCAACCTCAGTGCCGGAAGCTGCTCCAAATAGCCCAGCGCGCTGTTCGGGTCCGACCGTCGCCTGTCCCTACCCGGCCCTGCCGACGCCCACCTCCGTCTCCCCCAGCGGAGCAACACATCGAACCGCGCAAGACCGAACAGTGGAGGCAACGTCGATCGTCGGCCAGATCGTCGAATTATCGTTGCCCGCGATCGTCCGTCACCAGCACATTCACCAGGAGGACACTGTCGAACAATTTTGGTGCAAAACAACATACATTCTCTCCGTGCGTGCTGCCGATACATAGTGCTCGGCTATCCGCGGACCTCTGCGTCAGCTTCATCGGGCCGCTTTCACCCAGGCACAAGTCGATTACACGAGCCGCTTTCCGCCGCCAGAGCGACGTGATTACCGAAGTCGTTGCGCTCGTGTTATTTTCGATCTTGATCCGTACGCAGCGTCGCCCGCCGCGTACGCCGGGACGATTTCACTCGCCCGTGCGGGCCGCGGGTTCTGCCGATGTAGGCGTCGAGTTCCCGCGGCGTGATGCATTCCATGGTAGCGGCACGGAATCCGAAAGACTTATCCCTACGGGACGTAGGGCTGCTCATTCCGGGACATGTCGCCGGCCGCCTACGACGAAGTCTCGGCCCATGTGATGCCGGACAAATTCAATCACGCTCACAGTGCCCGGAACCCACCAACTCCGCTAGCTCGTCGAGCGACCACGGCGGCTCGGTCTCGTGGTCGCGGTAGGCCAGCAGAGTCGGATCCGGCCGGTCGAACCTGCCGACGAAGCACCCTGATCCGGCGAAGATCCCGCCGGTGATTCCGGCGGCGAGGTCGCTCGCCAGGAACACGTAGAGCCGGGCGACGTAGTCCGCGGGCGCCGGATGCAGCGAGCCGTAGCGCGTTGCGTCGTCGAGCATGCCCCGCCTGTGCAGTTCCTCGATGCGCTGCTCGTACTCCGCGCCCACAGACAGTCGGGTCTTCGCGCCGGGACACACCACGTTGGCGCGGACGCCGGACTCGGCCAGTTCGGCCGCGATGGCGAGGGTCAGACTGTTGACCGCTCCCTTGCCGGCGGGATATCCGGTTCCGCCGTAGTCGCCGAGGAACGCGAACGAACTCGTGTTCACGATCGCTCCGCGCCCCCGTTCCGCCATCAGGGGCGCCGCGGCCCGGCACGTGCGGAACGTCGCCGTCAGGTGCGCATCGACGAGTTCGCGCCACTGCTCGTCGGTGACAGTGAGGATGGACGACCCGGCAGGCTCCGCGACGCCGGCGCAGTTGATCAGCACGTCCACCTGGCCGAACACACATTCCGCGGCGTCGACCAGGGCCTCCGCGACGCCGTCGGCGGCGGCCGAACCAGCCACCGCGATCGCCCGGCCACCGCCGAGCACGATCTCGTCGGCCACCTTCTCCGCCGCGTCCGGATCACGGCCGTTGACCACCACACCGGCTCCCTCGGCCGCGAGAGCGTGCGCGACCGCACGGCCGATCCCCCGGCTCGAGCCGGTGACGACGGCGCCTCGCCCGTCCAGCCGTCTCTCGTCGCGTGAATTCATCGCACCTCCGGCAACTCGTCATTGCGGCATCCAGTTGTTCAAACTATAGTCCAGACACATGTCCAGTTTTCAGAGATCGCTGTGACACTCACCCGATTCGGAAGCGAAAATCCATGACTCTGCGCCCCACCGACAGCTCTGCTCTCCTGATCGACGGCAAACTGATTCCCGGTTCCGGCGGCACGTTCGAGGTGATCAACCCGGCCACCGAGGAGGTACTCGGGAGAGCCGCCGACGCCACGGCGTCCGACATGGACGCCGCGATCGCCGCGGCCCGGCGGGCCTTCGACGACACCACGTGGTCCCGCGACCACGTCTTCCGCGCCCGCTGCCTGCGGCAGCTGCGCGACGTGCTGCAATCCCACATCGAGGAACTGCGCGACATCACCATCGCCGAAGTCGGCGCCCCCGCCTTCCTCACCAGCGGACCCCAACTCGAAGGCCCGGTCGCCGACCTCGGGTATTTCGCGGACCTCGCCGAAAGCTATTCCTGGGAACAGGATCTGGGCATCGCCGAACCGATGGGCATCAAGACCCGCCGACGCGTCCTCAAGGAGGCCGTCGGCGTGGTCGGAGCCATCACGCCGTGGAACTTCCCGCACCAGATCAACTTCGCCAAGATCGGCCCCGCACTCGCGGCCGGCAACACGGTGGTCCTCAAGCCCGCGCCCGACACCCCCTGGTGCGCCGCCCTCGTCGGGCACCTGATCGCCGAGGAGACCGACCTCCCGGCCGGTGTGGTCAACATCGTCACGTCGAGCGACCACTCCCTCGGCGCTCAGCTCTCCACCGACCCCCGCGTGGACCTCGTGTCCTTCACCGGGTCGACCGCCACGGGCAAGGCCGTGATGGCGGCGGCGTCCGAATCGTTGAAGAAGGTGTTCCTCGAACTCGGCGGCAAATCGGCGTTCATCGTGCTCGACGACGCCGACCTCGCCGGCGCGTGCGGGGTCGCCGCGTTCACCGTCTCCACCCATGCGGGGCAGGGTTGCGCCATCACCACCCGGCTACTCGTTCCCCGCGAGAAGTACGACGAGGCGGTCGAGGCCACGGCCCGGACGCTCAGCGGACTGCACGCGGGCGATCCCACGAAATCCGGCACCATCTGCGGTCCCCTCATCTCCGCGCGGCAACGCGCCCGCGTCGAGGACTACCTGCGACTCGCGCGGGAAGAGGGCGGCACGATCGTCGTCGGTGGCGGCCGCCCGGCCGATCGGGACCGCGGATTCTTCGTCGAACCCACCCTGATCACCGGCCTCGACAACACCGCCCGGGTGTCGCGGGAAGAGATCTTCGGACCCGTGCTGGTGATCATTCCCCACGACGGCGACGAGGACGCGATCAGCATCGCCAACGACTCGCCGTACGGGCTGTCCGGGTCGGTGTGGGGCACGGACCCCGCACGTGTGAAGCGAGTGGTCGACGGCGTGCGCACCGGGACACTCAGCGTCAACGGTGGTGTCTGGTATTCCGCCGACGCGCCGTTCGGCGGCTACAAGCAGTCCGGAATCGGCCGCGAGATGGGTGTGGCCGGGTTCGAGGAATACCTGGAAACCAAGCTGGTCGCGGAACCGGCCCAATAGTAGAGGGAGTCAATCGATATGGGACGTTTCGACGGGAAGACCGCCATCGTCACCGGTGCCGCGCAGGGCATCGGCGAGGGCTACGCGCGCGCCCTCGCGCGCGAGGGCGCCAACGTGGTGGTGGCCGATCTCAATGCGGAGCTCGGCGAGACCGTGGCCAAGCAGATCAGCGCGGACGGCGGGACCGCGGTGTTCAAGGACGTCGACGTCGCCGACGAGGACTCGGCGAAGCAACTCGCCGAGTTCACGGTCGAGAAGTTCGGCGGCATCGACCATCTCGTGAACAACGCCGCGATCTACGGCGGCATGAAACTCGACCTCCTCATCACCGTGCCGTGGGACTACTACAAGAAGTTCATGGCCGTGAACCTCGACGGCGCCCTCAACGTGACCCGCGCGGTGTGGCCGCACATGAACAGCGGCGGTGGCGGCTCGATCGTCAACCAGTCGTCCACGGCCGCCTGGCTGTACTCCGGTTTCTACGGGCTCGCGAAAGTCGGGATCAACGGCCTCACCCAGCAACTCGCCCACGAGGTGGGCGGCATGAACATCCGGGTCAACGCCATCGCGCCCGGACCGATCGACACCGAAGCCACCCGTACCGTCACGCCGGGAAATATGGTGGCAGACATGGTCAAGACGTTGCCGCTGAAGCGGATGGGCACCCCCGACGACCTCGTCGGCGCCTGCCTGTTCCTGCTCTCCGACGAGGCCAGCTGGATCACCGGGCAGATCTTCAACGTCGACGGCGGACAGATCTTCAGATCATGACCACGACCGAGCAGGTGTCCGTCGGCTACATCGGCCTCGGCAACATGGGTGCGCCCATGGCGAAGCGGCTGCTGGACCGCCCCGGCGGACTCATCGTGTGCGACACCCGGCCGGAGGCGCTGGAACCGTTCGGCAAGGCGGGCGCGAAGGTGACGTCGAGTCCGCGGGAGGTGGCGGAGAACGCGGACGTCATCTCCGTGACCGTGCTGAACGACGAGCAGGTGCGCGCGGTCGTCACACAGATCCTCGACGCCGCGCGGCCGGGAACCGTCGTGGCGGTGCATTCCACCATCAGCGACGTCACGGCCGTCGAACTCGCCGACCGCTGCCGGGCGCACGGCGTCGACCTGATCGACGCGCCCGTCAGCGGCGGTGCACCCGGCGCGCACAAGGGGAAGCTCGCGGTGATGGTCGGGGCGAGCGAGGACGCGTTCGAGAAGGTGCGGGAGCCGTTCGGGCACTGGGCCGAACTCGTCGTGCACGCCGGAGACGTGGGCGCGGGTACGCGGATGAAGCTGGCCCGCAACCTGCTGCACTTCGTCTCGTTCACGGCTGCCGCCGAGGCGCAGCGGCTCGCCGAGGCCGCCGGTCTCGACATCACCGAACTCGGCAAGGTCGTCCGGCACACCGACGCGATCACCGGTGGTGCCGGAGCGATCATGCTCCGCGACACCACCGACGCTCTCGACGAGAACGACAACTGGTACCCGATCATGACCCACGTCCGGGACCTCGGGGAGAAGGATCTGTCGCTGGCGATCGGGCTCGGCGAACGACTCGACGTCGCGCTGCCGCTCGCACGACTCGCGCTCACGGGCCTGGGACCGGGGCTCGGCGTCGACAGCACCGTGGACAAGAAGGAGCAACCATGACCGACGACACCCGCACCCGTGGACTGGCCATGATGGAGAAGGTCTACGGATTCGAGATGCAGGACGGACCCGGCGCGCATTTCGCCGTCACCGCCGACCACCTGTTCGCCGACATCTGGTCGCGGCCCGGGCTGAGCATCCGCGACCGCCGGCTTCTCCTCCTCGGTGCCCTCACCGCGCAGGGGCTCGTCGACGTCGCCGAGATCCAGGTGGGGGCGGCCCTCCACAACGAGGAACTGGACGAGGACCAACTCCGGGAGATCGCCCTGTTCCTGTGCCACTACGTGGGCTGGCCGTTGGGGACGAAACTCGACTCGATGATCGGCGGGGTGCTACACAAGCGGAAGAAAGCGGCCAGAGCGGCCGCCCCGGACGCAGAGGCCACATGAGCACCGAACACCTGACACCAGAGCTTCTCCGACTCGCCGACTCCACCCCCGGCTTCATGCCGGAGGACGAGGGGACCGCCCTGCACGAGGCCGCGATGCAGTACCTGACCCCCGGCGGGGTGGGCGTCGAGATCGGCACGTACTGCGGCCGCTCCACGATCTATCTCGGGGCGGCGGCGAGAGCACGGGGCGCCCGCATCGTCACCATCGATCACCATCACGGTTCCGAGGAACATCAGCCCGGCTGGGAGTACCACGAACCGGCGTTCGTCGACCCGCACACCGGTCTGCTCGACACGGTCGGCCGGTTCCGGCACACGATGGCCGATTCCGGACTCGAGGAGTACGTCGTGGGTGTGCTGGGCCGGTCGTCGACGGTGGCGACGTTCTGGCGCACTCCCGTGAACTTCGTGTTCATCGACGGCGGCCACACGTCGGAAGCGGCATCGGCGGATCTCGAGGGGTGGGCGCCGTGGGTGAACGTCGGCGGCGCCCTGGTGATCCACGACGTGTTCCCGGACCCCGCGGACGGCGGACGACCGCCGTTCGAGATCTACGAACGGGCCCTGGGGACAGGGCAATTCAAGGAGACGTCCGTCACCGGGTCGCTGCGCGTTCTCGAGCGGGTGGGCGGTCAGACGGGCGAACCGCTGGCGTGACAGTAGTCGCCGCAGCGGTCGAGGCCGATCGGTAGTCCCACGGGCAGCGCCGCGTCCCGGAAGATTCCGTGTCCGGGCGTGGTGCGGGACAGCGCGTCCGCGGCGAGGATCATCGCCCCGCCCGTCCACGTGGTCTGTTCGACCGGCCACCGCTTGCCGTCGCTGTAGACGAGACCCGTCCAGTACGAGCCGTCCGGATCCCGCAGGTGCTGCATGGCGGCGAACTGTGCGAGCGCGCGGCTGTGTTCCCCCATCGCGTCGAGCGCCAGCACCAGTTCGCACGTTTCGGCGCCGGTCACCCACGGCCGGTGGTCCACGCAGCGGATGCCGAGTCCCTCGACCACGAAGTCGTCCCACCGCGACGCGATGCGATCCGACGCGACCTCACCGCGGACAGCGCCCCCGAGGATCGGGTAGTACCAGTCCATCGAGTACTCGTCCTTGATCGCGAACGCCTCCGGGTGCTGCCTGATCGCATGGCCCAGCGTGTATTTCGCGAACTCCCATTCCGGCTGCGGGTCGTCGACCAACCGGGCGAGGAGGAGCCCGCAGTGCAGGCTGTGATGAATGCTGGAGTTCCCCGTGAGCAGTGCCTCGGGGCAGTCCTGACCGTTCTCGCCGCGGGCCCACCAGATTTCGCCGCTCGACGACTGCATGTCGACGACGAAATCGAGACCGCCCTGCACGGACGGCCACAGGGCGTCGACGAAATCCCGATCACCGGTGATCAGATAGTGGTGCCACACCCCCACCGCGAGGTAGGCGCAGAAGTTGCTGTCGGAGTCGTGATTCTCCACGGCCCCGTCGCGAAACTTCATCGGCCACGAACCGTCCGATCGTTGCGTGCGCCGCGACCACTCGTACGCGCCCTCCGCCTCGTCGATCAGGCCGGCGGCGGTGAGGGCCATAGCGGATTCGACGTGATCCCACGGGTCGGTGTGCCCACCGGGAAACCACGGCAGCGCCCCCGACGACTCCTGCGCTGCCGCGATCGACCGTGCTGTCTGCCTGACCTGGCTCTCCGACAACACGTTCGGTACCGACGGGACGCCGGCGGCTCTCACCGCGGCGCCTTCACCACGCTCGGTTCCCTCGGCTTCTCGAGGTAGAGCACGACGCTCTTGCCGACCACGGGGTTGAGGACCTTCTCGGCGGTGCGCGTGAGCCAGGGGGCTTTCATCATGTCCCACACCAGAACCTGGTGATAGGCCTTCGCGAGGGGGTTGTCGTTGTTCTCCACCCCCACCGCGCACTTGAGCCACCAGTACGGCGAATGCAGGGCGTGGGCGTGATCCCGTCCCCGGACCTCCAGACCGGCGGCCGTCAGCTTCTCCGCCAGCTCGTCGGCGCGGTAGATGCGGACGTGGCCACCCTCCACCTCGTGGTACGCGTCGGACAGCGCCCAGCAGATCTTCTCCGGCAGCCACCGCGGAACAGTCACGGCCGCAACACCACCCGGCTTGAGAATGCGGGTCAGCTCGGCGATGGCCCGGCCGTCGCGGGGCACGTGTTCGAGGACCTCGGAGATGAGGACCACGTCGAACGTCGCATCCTCGTACGGCAGGTTCAGCGCGTCGCCGACCTCCACCCGAGCCGAGGCGCCCGCCGGGACCTCACCGACCTCGGCCATCGCCACGAACATCTTCTCGACGTCCGCGAGTTCGTCGGCATTCTGGTCGAAGGCGATGACGTCGGCGCCGCGTCGATACAGCTCGAACGAGTGCCGCCCGGCGCCCGCCCCGATGTCGATCACCTTGTCGCCGGGCTTCACACCCAGCCGGTCGAAGTCCACGGTCAGCACGGTCGGCCTCCTTGACGGGTCTGCGCTATCGCATCGGCATAGGTCTGCGCGGTTCTCGCGGCCACGGCGGCCCAGCTGTAGCGCTCGAGCACGCGTCGACGGCCACCGTCACCGAGCCGGGCCCGGCGCTGCGGATCGTCGAGTAACGCGCCCAGCACGTCCGCGAGTTCCTGGGGGTCGCCGGGTGTCACGAGCACACACGCCTCCTCGTCCGTTCCCACCACCTCGGGAATGGCGCCGGCGCGGCTCGCCACCAGCGGGGTGCCGCACGCCATCGCCTCGACGGCGGGCAACGAGAAGCCCTCGTACAGCGACGGGACGCACGCGACGTCGGCCGACGCCAGCAAAGACGCGAGTTCGGCGTCGTCGATACCCGACACCGTCCGGACGACGTCGCCGATGGCCAGCTCCTCGATGAGCTTCTCCGTCACTCCCCCAGGCGCGAGCTTGGTGACCAGCACCAGTTCGACGGCGCGCTCGGTGTGCACCTTCGCGACCGCCTCGAGGAGCGTCGACACGCCCTTGAGGGGCATGTCGGCGCTGGCGACGCACACGATGCGGCCCGGGACCCGCGCGGTGACCGGGGGTCGGAAAATCTCGGTGTCGACGCCCAGCGGGATGGTCTGCAGGTTGTCGGCGGGAACGTCGAAGGCCGCGCTGATGTCGTCGGCGGAGGACTGCGACACCGTCACCAGCGCGGGGATGGCACGCGCCACCCGCTTCTGCATGCGCAGGAAGCCGTACCAGCGCCGGACCGTCACCTGACGCCACCACTTCGCCGACGCCAGGTCCAGTTCGCGGTCGCGGGTGATCGGATGGTGGATCGTCGCGACGACCGGAAGTCCGGCCTTCTGGAGTTGCAGCAGCCCGTAGCCGAGACATTGGTTGTCGTGCACCACGTCGAACTCGTCGGCGCGCTCCTTCAGCAGTCGCGCGGCACGGAGGCTGAACGTGAGCGGTTCCGGGAAACCGGCCGTCCACATCGTCGCGACCTCGAGCACGTCCACGGCGTCGCGGAACTCGCGTGGGTGCGGCGTTCTGAACGGATCCGGCTCGCGATACAGGTCGAGGCTGGGGACCTTCGTCAGAGTCACCCGCGGGTCGACGTCGGGGTACGGCTGCCCCGAGAACACCTCGACCTGATGGCCGAGTTCGACCAGCTCACGACTGAGATGGCGTACGTACACACCCTGCCCACCACAGTGGGGCTTGCTTCGATACGACAAGAGTGCGATGCGCACGGACTTCGGCCTCTCCTCGAGCAGTTGGCAAGCAATACTAGAACACGTTCTTACTCGGGGTGTGCCCTCATCCCATCCAACCGCACTCACTCACCCCACCGCGGTCGACTCGCGCAATCCCTCGAGTTTTCCGGACAGACGCCCCAGATACGCCAGGACGTCCTCCTCGCTGCGGTCGGGCAGTCCGTACACGACCTCGGTGACGCCGAGGTCCTTCCACCGACGCAACTTGTCCACGTCCGGCTTGCCGTCGAGCACGACGATCCGTGGTTCGCCGTCCCGGCCGACCTCTCGCCACATCCGTCGCAGCGTGGCGACGCGGTCGTCGATGTCCTGCTCGATCGGAGTGGTCATCCACCCGTCGGCCGACTTCACGATCCACCGGAAGTTCTTGTCGTTACCGGCGGCGCCGACGATCACCGGAGGCACCCGGGCCGGCTTGGGCCACGCCCAGCTCGGACCGAATTTCACGAACTCGCCGTCGTAGGACGCCTCGTCCTGCGTCCACAGCGCACGCATCGCCTCGAGGTACTCGCGCAGCATCGTCCGGCGCCGTCCCGGCGGGACATTGTGATCGGTGAGCTCGTCCAGATTCCACCCGTACCCCACGCCGAGGGTCACCCGTCCGCCGCTGAGGTGGTCGAGCGAGGCGATCGTCTTGGCCAGCGTGATCGGGTCGTGCTCGACCGGCAGCGCCACCGACGTCCCCAGCTCGATCCGCTCGGTGACCGCCGATGCCGACGCCAGCGCCACCCACGGGTCCAGGGTGCGCATGTACCGGTCGTCGGGCAGCGACGCGTCACCCGTCTGAGGATGCGCCGCATCGCGTTTCACCGGAATGTGCGTGTGCTCGGGCACGTAGAACGAGTCGAATCCGTTGGCCTCTGCACCCCTCGCGGCCGAGGCCGGCCCGATCCCGCGGTCACTCGTAAACAACGTTATGCCGAATTTCACGAATTCTCCTTGGCCGAGAGCCTTTTCCTTCCTGCACCCTAACTTCTGGACACCTGTTTATCAATGTGTCCAAACACCACTCCAGTTCTCCGCGCAGCCGGACGAACGGGACGCTCGTTCGATCTGAGGCAACGAGCGTCCCGTTCGTCCGGCGCAGGTGAGTGGCAATGCGTGCCCCGGCACACGTCGCCACTCACGTACTCAGGCGCCGTACACCGGAACCGGGGTTTCGGCCTTCGCGAGCAGGTCGGCGACGACCGGCCCGATCTCCTTCGGTTCCCAGCGCGCTCCCTTGTCCTGCGTGGGGCCGTGCCGCCAGCCCTCGGCGACGGTGATCTTGCCTCCCTCCACCTCGAACACGCGTCCGGTGACGTCCTTCGACTCCGTGCTGCCCAGCCACACGACGAGCGGGGAGATGTTCTCCGGCGCCATCGCGTCGAAACCCTCCTCGGGCGCGGCCATCGCCTCCGCCATCGCGCCGCCCGCGCCGACCGTCATCCGGGTGCGTGCGGCCGGGGCGATCGCGTTGACGGTGACGCCGTAGTTCTTCAGTTCCGCGGCCGCCTGAATGGTCATCTCCGCGATGCCCGCCTTCGCGGCGGCGTAGTTGCCCTGCCCGATCGAACCCTGCAGTCCGGCACCGGAACTGGTGTTGACGATCCGGGCGTCGACCGGGTTGCCCGCCTTCGCCTCGGTGCGCCAGTACGCGGCGGCGTGGCGCAGCGTCGCGAAATGCCCCTTCAGATGGACGCGCACGACGGCGTCCCACTCCTGCTCGCTCATCCCGACGAGCATGCGGTCGCGCAGGAACCCGGCATTGTTCACCAGGACGTCCAGGCGTCCGAAGGTGTCGATGGCGGTGTTGATCAGATTCTCGGCGCCGGCCCAGTCCGCGACGTCGTCGCCGTTGACGACGGCCTCGCCACCCGCGGCGACGATCTCCGCGACCACCTGCTCGGCGGGACTCTCGCCGGTGGCGGATCCGTCGATACCGGCTCCGATGTCGTTGACCACCACCCTCGCGCCCTCGGCAGCGAACGCCAGCGCGTGGGCGCGTCCGATTCCGCGTCCGGCGCCCGTCACGATGACGACGCGACCGTCGACCACTCCACTCATGCCTTCTCCTCTGTTGATGCTGTAGCTGCCGCCAGGAAGGCGGGACGTTCTCCGCCGCCGTGGACGGTCAGTGTCGAACCGCTGACGTACGCCGCCAGCGGTGAAGCCAGGAACACCGCGCAGTTGCCGATGTCCTCGGGGCAGGCCATCCGGCCCAGCGGGACCGTGTCCCCGACCGCCGCGATGCCCGCCTCGTCGCCGTAGTGCAGATGCGCGAGTTCGGTGCGAACGAGGCCGACGACCACCGAGTTGACCCGCACCTTGGGCGCCCACTCGACCGCGAGACTGCTGGTGAGACTGTCGACGCCCGCCTTCGCCGCACCGTACGCCGCGGTGCCGGGCGACGGTCGCGAGCCGCTGACGCTGGAGATGTTCACGATCGCGCCACCCGAATCCTGTTTCTGCATCACCGCATTCGCGATCTGCGACACCAGGAGCGGGGCGAGCAGATTCAGCTCGACGATCTTGGAGTGGAACTTCGGACTCGCATCCGCGGCGAGCGCGAAGGGCGCTCCACCGGCGTTGTTGACCAGGACGTCCAGCCGGCCGTGCCGCTCCACGATCCGATCGACGAGGCCCTGCACCTGTTCCGGATCGCGGATGTCGCACGGCAGGAATTCGACCTCCCGGCCGTCCGCCTCCACCGCCGCCTCCCCCGGGCGGCGGGCACAGGCCACCACCGTCGCGCCCGCCCGCAGGAAGGTACGGCTGATGCCCGCGCCCACCCCGCGAACGCCGCCGGTCACGAGCACGATCGCCCCGTCCAGACCTGAATCCACGAATACCTCCGCTGTTGCATGTTCTCGCAGGCCCAGCTCAGAGCTCTCCGGCCCGCACATGTGCTAACTTACCAAGCAATCGCTTGGTTCGGTACAAGACGTTAGGAACATGCCATGGGCATCACCTCCACCACCGACGGAGACGGCATCACCACGGTCACCGTCGACTACCCGCCCGTGAACGCCATCCCGTCCCGGGGCTGGTTCGAGTTGGCCGACGCCGTACTCGACGCGGGGCGGAATCCGGACACCCACGTGGTGATCCTGAGAGCGGAGGGACGCGGGTTCAACGCCGGCGTCGACATCAAGGAAATGCAGGCCACCGACGGATACGGCGCTCTGGTCGACGCCAACCGCGGCTGCGCGGCCGCGTTCGCCGCCGTCTACGACTGCGCCGTGCCCGTCGTGGTCGCGGTCAACGGATTCTGCGTCGGCGGCGGCATCGGCCTGGTCGGGAACGCCGACGTGATCGTCGCGTCCGACGACGCCGTCTTCGGACTGCCCGAGGTCGACCGCGGCGCACTCGGCGCCGCCACCCACCTCGCCCGCCTCGTCCCCCAGCACATGATGCGCACGCTGTACTACACGGCGCAGAACGTCACCGCCCAGCAACTCCAGCACTTCGGATCGGTGTACGAGGTGGTGCCGCGCGAGAAACTCGACGACACCGCCCGCGACATCGCCGCCAAGATCGCAGCCAAGGACACCCGGGTCATCCGCTGCGCCAAGGAAGCCATCAACGGCATCGACCCCGTCGACGTGAAGACCAGTTACCGCCTCGAGCAGGGCTACACCTTCGAACTCAACCTGGCCGGCGTCTCGGACGAGCACCGCGACGAGTTCGTCGAAACCGGCAAGCCCCGCTCCAACTCGAACAACAGGAAAGGCTGACATCGATGGCGAGCAAGCGCGACAAGAGGATGTCGCTCGACGACGCGGTCGGGGAACTGCGCAGCGGCATGACCATCGGCATCGGCGGCTGGGGTTCGCGCCGCAAGCCGATGGCGCTGGTCCGGGCGCTGCTGCGCTCGGACGTCACCGACCTCACCGTCGTCACCTACGGCGGCCCCGACCTGGGGTTGCTGTGCTCGGCGGGCAAGGTCAGGAAGGCGTACTACGGTTTCGTGTCCCTCGATTCGGCACCGTTCTACGACCCGTGGTTCGCGAAGGCGCGGACCGCGGGTGAGATCGAGGTCCGCGAAATGGACGAGGGCATGATCAAGTGCGGCCTCGAGGCCGCCGCCGCCCGGCTGCCGTTCCTGCCGATCCGCGCCGGGCTCGGCTCCGACGTCCGGGCTTTCTGGGGCGACGAACTGCGCACCGTCACCTCCCCCTACCCGGACGCGTCCGGCAAGTCGGAGACGCTGATCGCGATGCCCGCCCTGAAACTCGATGCGGCACTGGTACATCTGAACCTCGGCGACAAGCACGGCAACGCCGCCTACACCGGCGTCGACCCCTACTTCGACGACCTGTACTGCGCGGCCGCCGAGAAGCGGTTCGTCTCCGTCGAACGCGTGGTGGAGACCGAGGAACTGGTGAAAACCGTTCCGCTGCAGAACCTCATTCTCAACCGCATGATGGTCGACGGCGTGGTGGAGGCCCCGAACGGCGCCCACTTCACCCTCGCCGGAGACAGCTACGGCCGCGACGAGAAGTTCCAGCGCCACTACGCCGAATCGGCGAAGACCCCCGAGGCGTGGCAGCAGTTCGTCGACACCTACCTGTCCGGCAGCGAGGACGATTACCAGGCCGCCGTGAAGAAATTTGCAGAGGAGCAGGCATGAGCGAGACGATCACCGAAGTCACCCGCGCGGAGTACTGCGCGATCGCGTGCGCCGAAATCTTCTCCGGGGCAGGCGAGATCATGGCCAGCCCGATGGCCACCCTGCCCCTGATCGGTGCCCGGCTCGCGCGACTGACAGCCGAACCCGACCTGCTGATCACCGACGGCGAGGCCCTGATCTTCGCGGACACCCCCGCGGTCGGCGCGAAGGCCCCGATCGAGGGCTGGATGCCGTTCCGGAAGGTGTTCGACGTCGTCGCCTCCGGCCGGCGGCACGTGGTGATGGGCGCCAACCAGATCGACCGGCACGGCAACCAGAACCTGTCGGCGTTCGGTCCGCTGCAGCAGCCGACACGTCAGATGTTCGGCGTCCGTGGTGCTCCCGGCAACACGATCAACCATCCCACCAGCTACTGGGTGGGCAAACACTCCTCACGGGTGTTCTGCGACAAGGTCGACATCGTCTCCGGTGTCGGCTACGACCAGATCGACCCGGAGAACCCGGCCTACCGCTTCCATCACCTGCACCGGGTGGTGAGCAACCTCGGGGTGTTCGACTTCGGCGGACCCGACCACACGTTCCGGGCGCTGTCGCTGCACCCCGGCGTCACCGCCGACCAGGTCGCCGAGAACACCTCGTTCGAGGTGGCCGAGCTGGCCGACGCCGGCGTGACCCGCGAACCCACCGACGAAGAACTGCGGCTCATCCGCGAGGTCCTCGACCCCCGCAGCCTGCGCGACCGGGAGGTGTCGGCATGAGCAGTCTCAGAACGCCGCTGACCGAACTGGTCGGCGTGCAGCACCCGGTGGTCCAGACCGGGATGGGCTGGGTGGCCGGACCGCGGCTCGTCGCGGGCACCGCCAACGCCGGCGGTCTCGGCATCCTGGCGTCGGCGACGATGACGTACGCCGAACTCGAGGCAGCGATCGCCAAGACGAAGACCCTCACCGACAGACCGTTCGGAGTCAACATCCGCGCCGACGCGTCCGACGCCCCGCAACGCATCGACCTGCTGATCCGGGAGAACGTGCGCGTCGCGTCGTTCGCGCTGGCACCGAAGCAGGAACTGATCGCGAAGCTGAAAGCCGCCGGGGTGGTGGTCATACCGTCGATCGGTGCCGCCAAACACGCCAAGAAGGTCGCGTCGTGGGGCGCCGACGCGGTGATCGTGCAGGGCGGCGAGGGCGGCGGGCACACCGGCCCGGTGGCCACCACGCTGCTACTGCCGTCGGTGCTCGACGCCGTCGACATCCCCGTCGTCGCGGCGGGCGGCTTCTACGACGGACGCGGGCTCGCCGCCGCCCTCGCCTACGGCGCCGCCGGCGTCGCGATGGGCACCCGCTTCCTGCTCACCCAGGAATCGACGGTCCCCGACTCCGTCAAACAGGAATACCTCGCCCGCGGATTGCAGGACACCACCGTCTCCCGCAAGGTCGACGGCATGCCCCACCGGGTCCTCAACACCGACCTCGTCAACAGCCTCGAACACTCCGGGAACGTGCGCGGCCTGGTCGCGGCCGCCCGCAACGCGTCCAAGTTCCGGGCCATGACCGGCATGAAATGGTCGACCCTCGTCAAGGACGGCCTCGCCATGAAGAAGTCCAGCGACCGCACCTGGCAGCAGATCATCATGGCCGCCAACACCCCGATGCTGCTCAAGGCCGGGCTCGTCGAGGGCAACACCCACGCCGGCGTTCTCGCCTCCGGGCAGGTCGTCGGACTGCTCGACGACCTGCCCACGTGCAAGGACCTCATCGACGGCATCGTCGCCGACGCGATCAAACGCATCGACGCGCTCGGCGCCCTGCGCGCCTGAACCAACGGGACGCTCGTTCGATCAGACGCAACGAGCGTCCCGTTCGTCCGGCTAGGAGGACGCGGCCTTCGCCGCGATCCGCGCCCGGACCTCCGGCCGTCGCAGCGGGGGCACCGTCTGCGGCGGCTGCTTCCGCGGCGGCAATGCCGCGAGCAGCTTCGTGGTGGCCTCGGTGACGACGGCTACCGCCTCCTCGAAGGGCTCACGGTTGGCGTCCGACAGCTTCTGGATTCCGCTGACCTTCCGGACGTATTGACGCGCCGCCGCCTCGATCTCCTCCGCGGTGGCCGCCGGTTCGAGTCCGCGCAGCTCGGTGATGTTTCGGCACATGACTCGACGATAGCGCCGCGCCGCCCTCGGCGCGGCCTCAGCTGCGGGCGGGCTCCAGCGCGTCGTCGTCCGCGGGCACGGCGTCCGTCTCGACGTCCGGCAGCGGGGTGCGGGACCGTGCGGCCACGACTGCCGCTCCGAGCAGGACCAGCGCGATGAGGCACTGCGAGCTTCCGATCACCTCACGTACGGCCGCCTCCACCCAGCCGGACGACGCGGACTGCAGGACGAAGTTCGGGCCGATCAGGAAGATCAGGGTCGCGGTGCCGACCAGGGGTCGCCAGCTGCGGTACTGCGGTGCGATCAGGATCGGGATCAACAGGATGCTGTATGCCCAGTGGTGGGTGACGGCGAACGGCGCGGCGAGCAGGGACGCCAGGGCCACGATCGACAGCGCGATCAGGTGCTCACCGGACCGGGTGAAGCGATACGCCGACCACGCCGCGGCGGACACGATGACGGCTGCGCTGAGCACCCAGAGAATGCTGGCAAGGCGGCCCTCCGCGCCGAGCCGCGCGATGACGCCGGTGACGGCCTGGTTGCGGAAGAAGTCAGGCGCACCCGCACGGCCGGTGGCGAAGAATTCGGTGGTCCAGAACCACATCGACGACTGCGGCAGCAGCCAGAAGCCGAGGCCGACGGTGAC
The DNA here is from genome assembly GCF_026810085.1 of Rhodococcus sp. JS3073. Taxonomy (NCBI): domain Bacteria; kingdom Bacillati; phylum Actinomycetota; class Actinomycetes; order Mycobacteriales; family Nocardiaceae; genus Rhodococcus; species Rhodococcus sp. JS3073. Next base: position 3,013,558 of record NZ_CP113951.1, read on the forward strand.
CAGGATCGTGGCGAGGGATCGTCCGATCGAGCGGAAGTCGCGGCGGACGAGCAGGACCAGCAGGAAGGCTGCGGGGGTGATCTTGACGGCCGCGGCGAGGCCGATCGCGACTCCGCGGAACCGCTTCGGGATCACACCGGTGCAGTCGGCGACCACGAGCGCCATCAGGATGATGTTGATCTGACCGAAGTCGAAGTTCGAGCGCATCGGCTCGAGCAGAAGCACCGGCCCCATGGACAGCAGAGCGAGAAGTTCGGGGCGTCCTACGTCGAGCTTGGACAGCGCCACCTTGACCATCCACCACACGAGCCCGAGGTTGAGGGCGCACCACAGCGCCTGCAGGACCGCCGGGTCGATCTCCGCCATCGGCGCGAAGAGGATCGCCGCGAAGGGTGCGTAGATGAACCTGAACCCGGAACTGCTCGGGAAGTCCGCGGAGTAGAGCGGCAGTCCACTGACGAAGGCGTAGCCGGCGTCGCGGAACACGGAGAGGTCCATCAGGTAGCCGGTCGCCGCATCGAACTCTCGGTAGGCCACCGCCCCCGAGGAGAGGACGCCCACGAGGAGCGCGAAGGCGTGAAGACGATAAGCCCTGAACTTCGATTCACTCTGTAACAAGAATTTGTTCTTTCATGATCGGCGTCGTGGTCAACGATCCACCGTAGCGGGCCGTGACCCAATCGTGACAAAGGCGAGGTCATGGTGCCCGAAGCGCGCACTTCGTCATAGTTTATTCAGACCGATATATTTCAACCATGCCCGGACGCGTCCTCGACAACCCCCTCGTCCTGCCGGTGCTCGGCCTGCTCCTCGAATCGCCGATGCACCCGTACCAACTGGAGGTCACGCTGCGCGACCGCAGCGAGGAGGGCCAGTGGCCGCTCAATCGCGGCTCGCTGAACAATGTCGTCGCGGCCCTGGCCGCGGTCGGCTGGATCGAGGAACACGAACGTGCACAACGGGAAGGTCGGCCCGCCCGCACCGTCTACGCCCTCACCGACACCGGACGCGCGGAACTCGTGAACCGCCTCGACCTCCAGATCCGCAGTGCCGCACGAGAGTTCTCCCCGTTCTTCGCGGCGATCAGCTACCTCGGCGCGCTGGGACGCGCGGGCGCCGTCGACGCGCTGACCGAACGCGCCGAGCGACTCACCGCGAGAATCGAATCCGACCAGGAGCGGCTCACCCGAGCGCTCGACGACGGAGTGCCTGCGCTGTTCGTCGTCGAAGCGGACTACGCACTCCACGCGGCGCGGGGCGAACTCGCCTGGATCGCGTCGACGATCTCCGACATCCACGCGGGCCGCCTCACCTGGCCCGCCCCACACGATGTCAGCCCGTCCCGAACGTCCCTTCGAGCCGATTCCGCGAACCGGGATGGACGAGACGCGCGGCGCTGACGAGCCCCCGCGAGGACCATGTGCGACGCCGGATCATCAGGCACGGTTCGGTGCGCTCGATATGGAGGAGCCGGCATTCGTCGGGTGAGGCGAGGATCGCTTCGACGACGTGCTCGCCCCTCGTCAGCGGAGCTTCCACGCTCAGATAGTGATTGGGTGTCTGCTGGGTGAAGTCCTGGTCGAGATACCCGGGCGCCTCGGCGGGATTGACGAACCGGTCCTCGAGCTGGATCGGTGTGTCGTCCTCGTAGTGGATCATCAGCGAGTGGAACACCTTGCCGCGGATCGAATCCCGGATGAAGGCGTTCGCCGGATCGGCGTCTTCCTCACGCACGTACACCACTTCGGTGCGATGGCGGTGTCCGCGTTGCTGGATCTCGTCCGCAATGTTCTTGACCTCGAACAGGGACGATGCCGTCTTCGTGGCCGCCACGAACGTCCCCACACCCATCAGGCGCACCACGAGGCCTTCGGCGCTGAGTTCGCGCAGCGCGCGGTTGATGGTCATGCGGGACAGACCCAGAGCGCCGACGAGCTGATTCTCCGAGGGCAGCTGATCGCCCTCCTGCCAGCGGCCGGCGTTGATCTGCGACACGATCAGCTGCTTGACGCGTTCGTACGCCGGGGCCGACTCCGTCCCCGGTCCGTTGTACAACGCAGCAAGCTCCGCGTCGACTACTGCGATCTCCACCACCACTGACACCCATCCCTCTGCAACACCGATGAACTTCCCGTGCAGTCGGCCGTTGCAGTCTATCGGCCGACTGCACGGGCAAGCCCTCATCGCGCGGTGCGCCCCGTGTCACCTCACCATGCTGCGCAGTTGTCTGGTCGCGACGGAGAGGGCGGCCAGGTCGTGCTCCCCCGATTCCGTGACGGCGTCGAGCGTGTGGCGGGCACGCGCCAGCCGGGCGGCGTTGCGGTCCTCCCACTCCCCGATCTTCTGTTCCGCCGTGTCGATCACCTCACTGCCCGAGATCACGTCGAGGCACAGCGCCCGGACGGTGTCGTACAACTCGTCGCGCAGCGACAACCGGGCCAGCGCGTTCCACCTGGTTCCCCGTCCCAGTTGCGAGACCCCCACGAGCAGGTGCACCAACCCGAGGCACTCCCCGAGCCGGTAGTACACCTCGGCCACTTCGCGGGGATCGCGCTGGGTGATGTCGGCGATCTCGACGATGTCCAGCAGCGCGAACCGATCCAGGAGCAGTTGCACCCGCCCGGCCAGGTCCACGGGGACACCGCGAGCCACCAGCGCGGCCGTGCGACTCCGGAGATTCTCCGCGTCCTCACCGCACAGCCAGCCCGCGACGTGCGGTGTCAGGTCCGCGACGCGGTCACGGAATCGGCTGATCTCGGCCCCGACCGCGAGCGGCTGGGGCCTGCGGGTCAGCATCCAGCGCGACGCACGGTCGAGCAGCCGCCGGGTGAACAGCGTGAGGTCGTCCGAGAGCGCGGCGTCGAGGTGGGCGTCCCGGATGTCGCGCCGGAGCGACGGCAGGTCGAACACGGCCGACACCACCGCAAAGGCCCGCACGGCGTCGGCGCCGCTCGCTCCGGCCTCCTCGCCCAGCCGGAAGGCGTAGGTGATGCCGCCGTTGTCGACGACGTCGTTGGTGAGGACCGTTGCGACGATCTCCCGGCGCAGCGGATGGTCGCCGACGGCGTCGCCGAAGGACTCCCGGAGCCTGCGCGGGAAGTACCCGGCGAGGGCGTCCGCGAATGCCGGGCTGTCGGGCAGGTCGCCGGCGAGCAGGTCCGACTTCAGGGCCAGCTTGACGTGCGCCATGAGGGTCGCGAGTTCGGGCGAGGTGAGTCCCGTCTCCGCGCGCTCCCGGGCGGCGATCTCCTTCCTGGACGGCAGCACCTCGATGGCGCGGTCCAGACCGTAGCGGCTTTCCAGATGGCCGATGAGCCGTCCGTGCACCGTGAGGGACGCGGCGGCGTCGGCCCGGCTCGTGCCCAGCACGTCGTTCTGGGCGACGTTGTCGGAGAGCACGAGACGTGACACCTCCCCGGACATCTCGGCGAGCAGACCGGCGCGGTCGTCGGCGGCGAGACGACCGCTGCTGACCAGAGCATCGAGCAGGACCTTGATGTTGACCTCGTGGTCGGAGCAGTCCACGCCCGCCGAGTTGTCGAGGGCGTCCGTGTTGATTCGTCCTCCGGAGCGGGAGAATTCGATGCGTCCCAGCTGGGTGAAGCCGAGGTTGCCGCCCTCTCCGACCACCCGGGCCCGGACGTCGGCGCCGTCGACGCGGACGCCGTCGTTGCCCTTGTCTCCCACGTCGAGATGGGTTTCGGTGCCCGACTTCACGTAGGTCCCGATGCCGCCGTTCCACAGCAGATCGACCGGAGCCTGCAGGATCGCGCGGACGAGGTCGGGTGGGGGCAGTTCGGAGGTCCCGGGGCTCAGTCCGAGAGCGCGCCTCGCCTCCTCGCTGATCGGAACGCTCTTCCTCGATCGTTCCCACACCCCGCCGCCGGCACTGATCAGACCGGGCGCATAGTCCGCCCACGACGACCTCGGCAGCGCGAAGAGCCGTTCCCGCTCCGCGAAGGACGTGGCCGCGTCGGGGTTCGGGTCGAGGAACACGTGACGGTGGTCGAACGCGGCGACGAGCCGGATGTGCGGGCTCGCGAGCATTCCGTTGCCGAACACGTCGCCGCTCATGTCGCCGATCCCGACGGCCGTGAACTCCTGCGACTGGGTGTCGACACCCATCTCCCGGAAGTGCCGCTTCACGCTCTCCCACGCGCCCCGGGCGGTGATGCCGAGCGCCTTGTGGTCGTAGCCGACGGATCCGCCCGACGCGAACGCGTCACCCAGCCAGAACCCGTACTGTGCCGCAACGTCGTTGGCGATGTCGGAGAACGTCGCGGTGCCCTTGTCCGCGGCGACGACGAGGTACGTGTCGTCGCCGTCGTGCCGCACCACCCGCGGCGCCGGGATCACGGCACCGGTCGCGAGGTCCACGTTGTCGGTGACGTCCAGCAGTCCGCTGATGAAGCTGCGGTAGCAGCGAACGCCCTCGGCGCGTTGGGCGTCCCGATCCCGCAGCGGGTCGCCGGTGGGAGCCGGCGGACGCGCGACGACGAACCCACCCTTCGCGCCGACGGGCACGATCACCGAGTTCTTGACCGCCTGTGCCTTCACCAGGCCGAGCACCTCGGTGCGGAAGTCTTCCTTGCGGTCGGACCACCGCAACCCTCCCCGCGCCACGGCGCCGAACCGCATGTGCACGCCCTCGACCCACGGCGAGTAGACGTAGATCTCGAAGCGGGGCCGCGGCTGCGGCAGTTCCGGGATCCGCTGCGGATCGAATTTGAACGACAGGACCTGACGTTCCCGGCCCGAGGGGGCGTAGCGGTTGGTGCGCAGCGTCGCCAGGATCACATTCAGGTAGGCGCGCAGGATGCGGTCGGCGTCCAGGCCGAGGACGTCGCCGATCGCCGTTTCCAGCGACGCGATCAGGTCACCGCACTCCGCTGTGCCGTCCGGATCGAACCTCGCGGCGAACAGCCGGATCAGTGCCTGGGAGATCTCCGGATGATCACCGAGGACCGTCGCGATGTGGTTCTGGCTGTACGGGAATCCACCCTGCCGGAGGTACCGCGCGTATGCCCGCAGCACCTCCACCTGACGCCAGTCCAGGCCGGCGCGGAGTACGAGTTCGTTGAAACTGTCCGTCTCGGCCCGGGACTCCCAGGCCGCGGCGAACGTCTCCGTGAAGCGACCCGGCAGCGCGTCGTCCACCGGCCCCGGCGATGGGTAGCGAATCCCGAACTCGTACATCCAGCACACCGTTCCGCGACTGTTCGCGACCGTGTACGGACGCTCGTCGAGAACCGCGACACCCATGCTCTGCAGGATCGGGAGAACGTCACTGAGGGAGGCGGGTGCACCGCCGACGAAGAAGGTGAAGCGCCACTCCGCCGCGTTAGCGTCGAGCCGCGTTTCGATCGCGCCGTCCGTCAGCCTCTCGAACACCGCCAGATCGGCACGGGCGCGCCGGGCGTCGAAGTCGTGCTTGTACACCTCGGGGAAATGCTCCGAATAGTGCGCGAGGAGATCGCGTTCGGCTGTGTCGAGTTCGTCGTGGAATCGGTCGTCCCAGGTCCGGCAGGCCCGGGAGATCCGACGCTGGATCACCAGTCGCCGGGTGTCCGTCACCTCGGTGTCCGCCGGGACCCGCATCGTGAAGTGCACCATCGCCAGCGGGTACTCGGACACGTTCGTGGTGTATTCGACTGCGGTGCCGTCCAGTTCGTCCAGCAGGACGCGCTGGGCCGCCAGGCGCGTGCGCGTGTTGTACCGATCTCGCGGAATGAACACCAGTGCCGACATGCTCTCGCCCGGGACGTCCGTGCGCAGGAAGAGGTGAATGTGTTCACGCGCGGTGATGCCGGCGACCTCGGTGAGGGCCGAATGCAGCGAGTCCGGGCTGGCCGCGAACAACTCGGTCAGCGGCAGCGCCTGCACGACCTGCAGCACGGCCTGCCCGGAGAAGGAGTCGATGTCGAAACCGGCACGGTCGAGCAGGGCCCGCACCCGGCGTCCCGCACCCGGAATGTCCAGGACGTTCTCGTGCCTGCCCGCCGGGGTGAACGCGCCGACGAAGCGGTGCTCCACTCCTCCGGCCCGGACGCCGACCACCGACGGGTACGACGAACGGTGCACAGACACCGGAAGGGCCGCCTGCCCGATCGCGAGGACGGGGCCGGGTTCCGTGGCCGGCGCCCGATCGCCCTCCCGGTCGTGGAGCACGCCGAGACTCTCCTCGGGTGCACCGTCGGCGCCGTACCGCGCGTACCCGAGGACGGTGAAGTTGCCCGCTTCGCACCAGCGCAGGAAGTCGGCGGCCTCGCGGAGTTCTTCGGACAACGAGTCCTGCCCGCTCTGCGAGTCGAGTTGTTCGGAGACCTGGATCTGGAGTTCGCGCATGCGCGCCAGATCGCGGTCCACCCGGCGCACGTCGACGAGGACGGTGTTCAACGCCTCGACCAGCGCGGCGACGAGGGAGTTCGCGGTGTCGAAGCGCAGACCGACGTGAATCCACGACTCCGGCGTCCCCGAGTCGGTGGCAGGCAGAAGGTCGGTGAGGGTGCCCGACTCCGCGCGGCGGGCGACGAGGACCGGATGCAGCGCCTCCTCGATCGGTGCGCCGACCCTGGCCGCGGTCAGCAGTACCGATTCGACGAGCAGGGCCATGTCGTCGGTGACGATCTGGACCGCAGGCCCGATCCCGCTGGGGTCTGTTGCGTTGATTCCGCGCACCACCGCGGTCCCGGGGTTCCGGTTCCACCCGGTCTCGAGATGTGTGTTCGCGATGCGATCACGCGCCTCCGGATCTGCGCCGTCGGCAGAGGGATGACCGGCGGCGCGGAGGTAGAGGTCGCGGAAACGCCCGGGCGCTTCCGGAGCGGAAAATTGCTGTTCATCGCGCTCGAGCGAATGTGAGGACGTCGAAATTACTCTCATGTCAGTACCTTCCGTCGGGAGCATCGACACTCCCGACTGGTGCAGTGGCGGGCCGGCACGCCTCTCGGCTGGGTCCTTGGAGAACGCTTGACAGGGGGTTGTCTATACAGGACTATACATCTAAGGCGATAAAAAACGTGAGTCAGAGCACACTGGATTCAGGACATGGGACAGAGCACCCGGGACCGACCCAGCAGCGCCGGACTCGTCACAGAGAGACACAGGGCCTATGACACACGAGGGACCTCCCGAGATCAGCCTCGCGCCGGAGCGTCGCACCATCGACGTCGTCCCGGACGACGAGCGCCACGGATCTCCGCGCAGCCAGTTCACGCTCTGGTTCGGCGCCAACATGCAGATCACCGCGATCGTCGACGGCGCCCTCGCGGTCGTCTTCGGCGCCGACGCGCTGTGGGCCATCGTGGGCCTGCTGATCGGCAACGTCTTCGGCGGTGCCGTCATGGCACTGCACTCCGCCCAGGGACCGCGCCTCGGCCTGCCCCAGATGATCTCGAGCCGGGCCCAGTTCGGCGTTCTGGGCGCCGTGCTCCCGCTGGTTCTCGTCGTCCTGATGTATCTCGGTTTCGCCGCGACCGGCAGCGTCCTCGCGGGTCAGGCCGTGAACGAGATCCTCCACATCGACAGCCCGACGGTCGGCATCCTCATCTTCGGCGCGATGACCGCGTTCGTGGCGGTGACCGGCTACAAACTCATCCACGTGGTCGGGAAGATCGCGACCGTCGTCGGCATCCTCGGGTTCACCTACCTCGCGATCCGCTTGTTCGCCGAGTACGACGTGGCCGCGTTCGTCGGGAACAAGGGCTTCGACATCGTCACATTCCTCCTCGCGATCTCGCTCGGCGCGGGCTGGCAGCTGACGTTCGGACCGTACGTCGCGGACTACTCCCGCTACCTGCCGCGCTCGACCAGCGAGCGGACGACGTTCTGGTCGACGTTCGCGGGCAGCGTGATCGGCTCACAGTGGTCGATGACGCTGGGCGCGCTCGTCGCCGCCGTCGCCGGCGATGCGTTCCTCAGCGACCAGGTCGGCTTCATCGGTGAACTCGCCGGACCCGCCGCGATCGCCCTGATGATCTACCTGGTGATCCTGGTCGGGAAGCTCACCGTCAACTGCCTCAACGCCTACGGCGGTTTCATGTCGATCCTCACCACGGTGACCGCCTTCAACGGACAGTCGCGTATCTCGTCCCGGGCCCGCACCCTGTACATCATCGGGTTCGTCGCCGTGTCGATGCTGATCGCGATCGGCGCCAGCGCCGACTTCCTGAACAACTTCAAGAACTTCGTCCTCGTGCTGCTGATGGTCTTCACCCCCTGGAGCGCCATCAACCTGATCGACTACTACCTCATCTCCAAGGAGCGCGTGGACATCCCGGCGCTGTACGACCCGGCGGGCCGCTACGGCCGCTGGAACAAGACGGCAATGATCTGTTACGCCGTCGGCGTTCTCGCGCAGATCCCGTTCCTCGCCCAGAAGCTCTACACCGGACCCGTCACGGAAATGCTGGGCGGCGCGGACATCTCGTGGATTGTCGGCATCGTCTTCACCGGCGCCATCTACTACCCGCTCGCCCGGCGCAACAGCAACCCACCCGCCTCGATGATCTATCCCGCGAATACCGCGATGGCGGATTCACGACTGTGAATCACGCCGACACCCAGACTTTCCCCTCTCCCACGTTCGACCATCAAGGAGTACACGACATGACCACCACGACGCCTCCGGTTTCCGGACCCCGCCACGTGTCGGCGCCCCGCGGCACCGAACTGACGACACTCGGCTGGCAGCAAGAAGGCGCCCTGCGCATGCTGATGAACAACCTCGACCCCGAGGTCGCCGAGCATCCCGACTCCCTCGTCGTCTACGGCGGCACCGGCAAGGCCGCGCGCAGCTGGGAGGCGTTCGACGCGATGGTCCGGACGTTGAAGACCCTGAAGTCGGACGAGACGATGCTGGTGCAATCCGGCAAGCCGGTCGGTGTGTTCCGCACCAGCGAGTGGGCTCCCCGCGTCCTCCTCGCGAACTCGAACCTGGTGGGCGACTGGGCCAACTGGGAGGAGTTCCGCAAGCTCGACGCCCTCGGCCTGATCATGTACGGGCAGATGACGGCCGGGTCGTGGATCTACATCGGCACGCAGGGCATCCTGCAGGGCACGTACGAGACGTTCGGCGCGGTCGGCCGGAAACGCTTCGGTGGCACGCTCGCCGGCACCATCACGCTGACCGCGGGACTCGGCGGCATGGGCGGCGCCCAGCCCCTCGCCGTGACGATGAACGACGGCGTCGCGATCTGCGTGGACTGCGACGTCACCCGCATCGACCGCCGGATCGCACACAAGTACCTCGACACCAAGGCCACCGACATCCACGACGCCCTGCGTCTCGCGATCGAGGCCCGCGACGCAAAGCGCCCTCTGTCGATCGGCCTCGAAGGCAACGCCGCGGAGATCTTCCCGGAACTGCTCGCCATGAACGCCCCCATCGACATCGTCACCGACCAGACGTCGGCGCACGACCCGCTGTCGTACCTGCCGCTCGGCGTCGATTTCGCCGACATGAAGGCGATGGCCGACAAGGACCCGGTGAAGTTCACCGAGGACTCCCGCGCGTCGATGGCACGGCACGTCGCCGCGATGGTCGGCTTCCTCGACAAGGGCGCCGAGGTGTTCGACTACGGCAACTCCATCCGTGACGAGGCCCGCAAAGCCGGCTACTACCGCGCATTCGACTTCCCCGGATTCGTGCCCGCCTACATCCGTCCGCTGTTCGAGGAGGGCCTCGGCCCGTTCCGCTGGGCCGCGCTGTCGGGCGACCCGAAGGACATCGCCGCCACCGACAAGGCGATCCTCGAACTGTTCCCCGAGAACGAGCACCTCAAGCGCTGGATCACGATGGCGGGCGAGAAGGTGGCGTTCGAGGGTCTGCCCGCCCGGATCTGCTGGCTCGGCTACGGCGAACGGCACAAGGCCGGCCTGAAGTTCAACGAGATGGTGGCGTCCGGCGAGCTGTCCGCGCCCGTCGCCATCGGCCGCGACCACCTCGACTCCGGATCCGTCGCGTCCCCGTACCGCGAGACCGAGTCGATGCTCGACGGCTCCGACGCGATCGCCGACTGGCCGCTGCTCAACGCACTCGTCAACACGGCGTCGGGCGCGTCGTGGGTGTCCATCCACCAGGGTGGCGGCGTCGGCATGGGACGGTCCATCCACGCCGGTCAGGTGTGCATCGCGGACGGCACCGCCCTGGCCGCCGAGAAGCTGGAGCGGGTCCTGACCAACGATCCCGGCATGGGTGTCATCCGGCACGTCGACGCCGGATACGACCACGCCATCGACGTCGCCAAGGAGCGCGGCGTGCGCGTGCCGATGTCCGAAGGATGACCGCAGGCCCGAGCGACCGCATTTTCGAACCACTGGAAGGAACAGCAGTGACAGCGAACACCTCCCGCTCCACAGTGCTGACCGGCATCGGCACCCTGGTGACCAACGACCCGACAGTGGGGGAAGGTCCGCTCGGGCTGATCCGCGACGCCGCCGTCGTCTTCGACGGCGGCGTGGTGGCCTGGGTCGGCAGCGCCGACTCGGCGCCGGCCGGGGACGTCGGGCACGATCTCGACGGCCGGGCGGTGCTCCCGGGCTTCGTCGAGAGCCACTCGCACCTCGTGTTCGGCGGGGAACGCGCGGAGGAATTCGCGGCGCGGATGGCGGGCCAGCCGTACGCGGCGGGTGGCATCCGCAACACGATCGAGGCGACACGGAATGCGACCGACGAACAGCTGCAGGCGAACACGCGGCGGCTGCTGGACGAGTCCCTGCGGTCCGGCAGCACCACCGTGGAATGCAAGACCGGGTACGGGCAGACGGTCGCGCACGAACTGCGCAGCACGAAGATCGCGGCGTCCCTCACCGACGAGGTGACGCTGCTCGCCGCCCACGTCCCGCCGCCGGAATACGCGGGGCGGGCCGACGACTACGTCGCCATGGTGTGCGCGGAAATGATCGACGCCTGTGCACCGCAGGCGAAATGGATCGACGTGTTCTGCGAGACCGGCGCGTTCGACCGCGATCAGGCACACGCCGTTCTCACCGCCGGGATGGCGAAGGGGTTGATCCCCCGCGTCCACGGCAACCAGCTCCGCGAGGGCCCCGGAGTCCAGCTCGCCGTCGAACTGGGGGCCGCGTCCGTCGACCACGTCTGCTACACCACACAGGCCGACATCGATGCGCTGGCACAGAGTTCGACGGTGGCCACTCTCCTGCCCGGCGCGGACTTCTCGACCCGGAACAAGTACCCGGACGCCCGGGCCCTGCTCGACGCGGGTGTCACGGTGGCGCTGGGTGCGGATTGCAACCCCGGCACCAGCTACACCACCAGCCTGCCGTTCTGCATCGCGATCGCGGTGCGGGACATGCACATGACCCCGGACGAAGCCATCTGGGCGGCGACCGCGGGCGGGGCTCGCGCGCTGCAACGTGCCGACGTCGGGGTCCTGCGTCCCGGGGCGCGGGCCGACGCCCTCGCCCTGGACGCGCCGTCGTACCTACACTTGGCCTACCGGCCCGGCGTCCCCCTGGTCAGCGATGTGTGGCGGGGCGGCGAACTCGCCTGGTCCGCGCACACCGGTCACGAGAAAGCGAGGGCCCTGCGATGATGGAGAACCTGCTGATTCCCCCACCCCCCTGGGTCGGCAGGGAGGACGGCACGTCGAGTCACCACCTCCGCTGGCATCAGGCGGTCACGCCGTTTCACGACGGCGCCGAGCCCGGCGCCTGTGTGTTCGTCGGCTTCTCGAGCGACGAGGGTGTGGAGCGGAACAAGGGCCGCCGCGGGGCGGCCCGCGGCCCGGACGCGCTGCGGGGCGCGCTGTCGTCGATGGCGCTCGCCGAGCCGCTCCGCGCGTACGACGCCGGCACCGTCGCGGTCACCGACAACCGCCTCGAGGCGGGGCAGATGGCTCTCGGCGCCGTGGTCGCCGCAACCCTCGACGCCAGCCAGTTCCCGGTGGTCCTCGGCGGCGGCCACGAGGTTGCCTACGGCACGTACCTCGGTCTCGCGCAGGCAGCCGTCCGCACACCCAAGCGGCGGATCGGGATCCTGAACCTGGACGCCCACTTCGACCTGCGGTCCGATCCGGTCCCGAGTTCGGGCACACCGTTCCGGCAGATCCTCGAACAGGAGCATGCGGCGGGCACCGCCCTGCAGTACTCCGTGCTCGGGATCAGCCAGCCGAGCAACACCACCGCGCTGTTCGACACCGCACGCGGATACGACGTCCGGTACCTCCTGGACGACGACTGCTCGGTCTCCGACCGGCACCGGGTGGCCGTCTTCGTCAGCGAGTTCCTGTCGGACGTCGATCTCGTCTACCTCACCATCGACCTCGACGTCCTTCCCGCCGCGGTCGCGCCGGGAGTGAGCGCTCCCGCCGCGTACGGCGTGCCCGCGGAGACGATCCAATTCGTGTGCGACGCGGTCGCCGCCAGCGGAAAACTCGCGGTGTGCGATGTGGCCGAGCTCAATCCATCGTTCGACGTCGACAACCGCACCGCCCGCACCGCCGCCCGGTTGATCCATCGGATCGTCACGAAGCGGATTCCCATCGTCCGCTGAGGCCGGTCCGGACCGTCCGTTCAGGCCGCCCGCAACACGGCGCGCAGGCGGGTGACGAACGCGGCGGGGTCGTGGGCGAAGCCGATGTGGTCGCCGGGGAACAGGGTGGGATCGACGCCCAGTTCGGCGGCGAGCGCCCGCGACGTACGGTCGCAGAGTTGGCCACCCGACTCCTCGCCGATACCGACGACGAGGCGGGTGGGCGCCGAGCGCAGGGCGGTGACGTCCGGGCACCAGCGGGTGGTCGGGCGCAGCATGTGCGCATGCTGGAAGTAGTCGTCCGCCTCGGTCTGCGCATCCCGTTCGCCCGCGAACATCTGCTGGAACGCCTCCTCGGGCAGGTGGATGTTCGCCAGGGCCAGGAACTTCCTCCACGCCCCCACGACGTCCCCGGCGAGGTGGGTGTCGATGATCTCGTCGGTTTTCACGCGCAGCTGCTCGCGGTCGTCGAGGAGCTCGTCCAGCGGCGGTTCGTGGGCGATCACGGTGTGGACCAGCTCGGGATGCGCCTGCACGAGCGCGAGCGCGCTGACGGCGCCGCCGCTGGAGCCGAACACCACGGCAGGGCCTGCGTCGAGGTGCCTCAGGAGCCGGGCGAGGTCGTCGGCACGCATCTCGGGGGTGGAATCGCGGTCGCGGTCGTCGACCGGGCTGCGGTGGATGCCCCGCGGGTCCGTCGTGAGCACGGTGTAGTCGGACGAGAGCAGATCGGCCGCGGGCGCGAAGGAGTCGGCGTCCATCGGAGCGCCGACGAGCACCAGGACGGGGCCCGTGCCCCGGACCTCGTAGTACAGCCTGGCACCGGGGACGTCGAGGATCCGGGTAGCGGCGGTGGCGGTCGGTGTGCGATTCATCGGGTTCTCCTCGTTCGGGGCGATGATTATCGGTCGCAGGTAGGACCGCCGCCGACGGGCAGAATCATCGGTCGTCCAGGAAAATTTCTTGCGCAGACCTGGTACGGCGCCCCGGATCCGAAGGAATCGTGGGCGTACCACTGGAAGCACGCGCGCCAGGATGCGAGGATGATATCCACGCGAACGGGATCTCGATGTGAGGCCCCGGGCGGCAACTGCAGGGAGTGAACGGTATGGCGCAGGGTGTTGTGAAGTGGTTCAACAGCGAGAAGGGCTTCGGATTCATAGCGCCGGACGACGGCAGCGCGGACGTGTTCGTTCACTACTCCGAGATCTCGGGCAGCGGCTACAAGTCGCTGGAGGAGAACCAGCGGGTGGAATTCGAGGTCGGACAGGGCCAGAAGGGCCCGCAGGCCCAGAATGTCCGGGCCGTCTGACCGACGCCCCGATGACACTGTGACAAGGTCGCAGATGCCACTGTGACGACGAGGTCGCACCCGAGCGGTGCGGCCTCGTTGTCGTAGTAGGCCCCGAGACAGCTATCTCGAGAGGCCGAAACTTCCCACCTGGTTGCCGTTGACGTACACGGCCCCGGTGTAGGTCCCGTCTGCGTTGGGGGAAATCCTGTCGGTCAGGAACCCCAGACCGGATGGGCTGTAATCGATGACGGTGTTTCCGTTCTCGTCCTGCGAGGTCGTGCCTGCAAGTCCGGTCAGGCCGAACGCGAAGTTGTTGACGACCGTGCCGCCCTGGAACGTCTTGCCCTTCCAGATCAACTCCCCCGCCGGCGCGGTGGTCGTTCCCTGATAGGTGCCGGACGGCACGGCGCCGGGTTCCGCGACGCCCGTCCCCGCGCCTGCGAGTACGGCGCCGATCATTGTTCCCACGGTGACGATCCCTCGCGTGATCGCGCGCATGATGCCTCCCTCTGCCGTGCCGCACGGGTTGTCCGCCGCCGTCCGTGGTCGAGTACCCGCTCCCGTGCCGTGGACACCGGCAGCTCTGGACAAATTCGTCGGCCTCCTTCATAGTCGATATGCCACCAAGTGGCATTGCCATTTCACTAGGTGGCAATTTTGATCATCCGACAGGAGTTTCCGTGACCGATCAGCTGCTCGACGCCGCCGAGTTCCGCGGCGCAGTGCGCGCATTCGCCAACCGTGAGATCCACCCCGGCGCGGCCTTCCGTGACGAGACGCGGGAGTTCCCGGCGGAGTTGGTGAAGCGCCTGGGCGAACAGGACCTGATGGGCATCTCGGTGCCCGAGGAATTCGGCGGACTGGGCCTGTCCACCAAGACACAGCTGATCGCCATCGAGGAGGTGGCCCGCACCGACGCCGCCCTCGCCTCGATCTACACCGCGCACTACCTGGGGCTCGAGCCGATCCTCGTCGGCGGAACCGAGGAGCAGAAGCGCCGCTGGCTGCCCCGGCTGGCGTCCGGTGAACTGCTCGCCGGGTTCGCCCTCACCGAACCGGACGCCGGCTCCGACATCGCCTCGATGCACACGACGGCGCGGCGCGAGGACGACGGGTGGCACCTGTCCGGTTCGAAGACCTACATCTCCAACGCCAAGGAGGCCGACCTGGTCGTCCTCTTCGCCAAGACCGATCCATCCGCGGGCTTCCGCGGCATCACCGCGTTCGTCCTCCCCCAGGGCACCCCCGGCGTGAGTTACTCGGAGCCCCAGGACAAGCTGGGCATCCGGTCTGCCCCCACCTACACCGTCTACCTCGACGACGTGGTGCTCCCGCACGACGCCGTGGTGGGAACGGAGGGCCGCGGCGGCAACATCGCGCTCACCGCCCTCAACCGCGCCCGCATCGACGTGGCCGCGATGGCCAACGGAATCGCGCTGCGCGCTTGGGAACTGGGTCGCTCCTACGCGGCCGA
This sequence comes from Rhodococcus sp. JS3073, assembly GCF_026810085.1. Classification (NCBI taxonomy): domain Bacteria; kingdom Bacillati; phylum Actinomycetota; class Actinomycetes; order Mycobacteriales; family Nocardiaceae; genus Rhodococcus; species Rhodococcus sp. JS3073. The sequence continues at coordinate 3,028,819 of NZ_CP113951.1, forward strand.
GCGCAAACAGTTCGGACACCCCATCGCCGAGTTCCAGGCGATTCAGCTGTTGCTGGGTGCGTGCGACGCGCAACTCGTCGCCTCCCGCGTCACCGCGGACTGGGCGGCGGACGTGAAGGACGCCGGGGCCGACCTGCGCCGGGCCGCGTCCGTGTCGAAGTACGTGGCCACGGAGGCCTGCTTCTCGATCGTCGACCAGACCGTGCAGATTCACGGGGGTGCCGGTTTCATGCGCGAATCCGAGATCGAACGCCTCTACCGCGACTGCCGGATTCTCCGGATCTTCGAGGGCACCTCGCAGATCCAGCTGCTCACCATCGCCGCCAACGCGCCCTCCCCGCGCTCGACCGAATTCTGAGAGGGGCCCGTCATGCCTACCCTGCCTCCCCTCGACGGCATCCGCGTCGTCGATCTCTCCCGCGTCCTGGCCGGACCGTACTGCACGGCGCTGCTCGCGGACGCCGGTGCCGACGTCGTCAAGATCGAGCCCGCCGCCGGCGAGGACTCGCGGCACCTGGGCCCGTTCCGCGACGGTGAGAGCATCTATTTCAACGTGCTGAACCGCGGAAAACGCTCGCTGGCACTGAATCTCAAGGACGACGCGGACCGGGAGGTGCTGTTCGACCTCCTCGACACGGCCGATGTTCTCGTCGAGAATTTCCGGCCCGGCGTCACCGCCCGGCTCGGCATCGACTACGACACCGTCCACGCCCGCAACCCCCGGCTCGTCTACGCGTCCATCTCCGGTTTCGGGCAGGACGGGCCGCTCGCGGGTTCGGCCGCCTACGACCTCGTCGTGCAGGCGATGTCGGGGATCATGAGCATCACCGGTTCCCCCGAATCCGGGCCGACCCGGCTCGGCGAATCGTTCGGCGACCTCGTCGCGGGACTGTTCGCGGCGTGGGGCATCAGCTCCGCCCTGGTCGGCACCCGGGAATCGGGTGTGGGGCAACACCTCGACGTCGCCATGTTCGACAGCATGCTGGCCATGCTTCCCACCGCGCACAGCCAGTTGCAGGCATCGGGTGTCGCGCCGGTGGGTGTGGGTAATCGCCACCCCGTCTCCACCCCGTTCGACACGTACCGGGCGTCGGACGGCCTGTTCGTCCTCGCCGTCGCCAGCCAGTCCGGATTCGAGAAGCTCGCCCACACCATGGATCGGGCAGACCTTCTCGGCGACAACCGTTTCGCCGACGACACGTCCCGCACCGATCACGAACCCGCCCTGCGCGCGGAGATCGAGATCTGGGCGAAGGACAAGACGGTCGCCGAGGCGGTCGCGCTCCTCGGCGCGGCCGGACTGGCGAGCTCCGAGATCTGGGACGTGAAGCAGGCGTTGTCGTCCGAGCAAAGCAGGCACCGGGGGCTCGTGGAGTCGTTCGATCATCCGGTCGCGGGAACGATCGACTATGTCCGGCAGCCGGTCGTGTTCGGCGACAGCGCACGCCCCGGGGTCCGCCGCAGCCCGCTGCTCGACGAACACCGGCAGCCCCTGCTGTCCGAGATCGCGTCGCGGTAGATTCACGCGGACACCCGCGACCGTCAGGAGACGACCCATGGCCCCCGGAGATGTGACCCGCAGCGCGAGCCGCACCTTCGAACTGCTCGGCGCGATCACCGAGCAGGGCGGGTTGACGCTCGGCGACGCCGCGAAAGCCGCCGGTCTCGCCACGAGTACCGCCCTGCGCCTGATCCGCAGCATGGAGCAGAGCGAGTTCCTGGTCCGCGGCGACGACAACGTCTACCGGGCCGGGCCGCGACTTCTCCAGATCGGTGCCCGGGCGATCAGCGACAATCAGCTGCTGTCCCGGGCCCGGCCCGCGATGGTCGCGATCGCGGAGGAAACGCGCGAATCCACGTACCTGTCGACCCACGGCCCCAAGGGCACCGCCCTGTATCTCGCGCAGATCGAGGGCACCCACGCGATTCGGCACATGGGATGGGTGGGTCAGACGGTGCCGCTCGTGGGCACGGCCGTCGGCGCCGCGCTGCGGGGCGACCTGCGCAGCGAGGGGTACGCGATCGCCCACGACACCATCGAGGACCACTCGACGGGTGTGGCGGCCCCCATCTACGACGCGGTGGGGCGGATCGTGGGCGCGCTCAGCGTCGTCGGGCCGACGTTCCGCCTCGACGACGCACTCTGCGCCCAGCACGGTCTCGTCCTGGTCGAGCGTTGCCGGGCACTGTCGGCGGAACTGGGCTCCCCGGTCCCGTGAGCCGCGGTCAGCTCCCCATGCTGGTCCGGACGAACTCGCGGAACGTGAGGACCATCGGTTCGCGGGCGCGGCCCCGTCGGTAGATCAGCGAGAACGGCGCCTGATAGCCGAACGACGCCGGCAGGATCGGCCGCAGCCGGTTCCGGTCGACCCAGTACTCCGCGTAGTGCTCGGGCAGGTATCCGATGTAGGCGCCGGACAGCACGAGAATGAGCTGCGCCTCCATGTTCTCCACCGTCGCCGACGGTTGCGGGAACCCCTGGCGGGCGAGTTCCTGCTCGGACCAGTAGCCGCGGGTCACCATCCGCTGTTGTGTGATGACCTCCGACGGCACCCGCTTCCTGCCGAACAGCGGATGCTTGTCGCTGCAGTACAGCCAGTGCTGTTCCCGGTGCAGCGCCTGGGAGACGAGGCCGTTCATCGGTGAGGCGAACGCGCCGACGGCGACGTCGATCCGGTCGTCGAGCACGCCGACCTGCAGTTCGTGCGGGGTCTGGATCTTCAGGTCGAGGTAGACGGCGGGGTGGTCCTGGCTGAAGACGCCGATCACGTCGGCGAGCGGCAGGGTGGTGTCGGTGACGGTGGAATCGAGAACGCCGATGGTGAGGGTTCCCCGGAGCTCCCCCTGCAGCGCTGCGCCGTAGCGTTCGAAGCCCTCGAGTTCGCCGAGGATGCGCAGGCATTCCTTGTGGTAGAGCTCGCCCTTGCTGGTGAGGCCGAATCCGCCCCGGCCGCGATGACACAGGACGATGCCGAGGTGGCGTTCGAGCTGGCTCATGTAGGTGCTGATCGCGGAGGCGGACAGTCCGAGCTCCTGCTGCGCGGGCGCGAACCCCTGGTGGCGGACGACCGCCGCGAAGATCTGGAGGAGCTTCAGATCGGGTAGCGAGCTGCGCATCGCGCTCCTCCGTCGGGGTCGAAAACAGGGTGTGAGCTGGCTCGCACCATTACTTCACGAATTTCTGAAGTGATTATTTGTATCAAGTGATTTATTTCACGTCAATGTTCTCCTACCGTTTAGGGCAACGGTCTGACGAGACCGGCACCGACGGGACCACCGCGCCCGTCATCACCGATCCGCTAGGACACGTGAAGGACGCACCATGGACATCACCATCATCCTGATCTACCTGGGCGCGATGCTCGCGTTCGGCTGGTGGGGCAAACGCCGGGCGAGCAACTCCAGCGAATACCTCGTCGCCGGCCGCCGCCTCGGCGGATTCCTCTACACCAGCACGATGGCGGCCGTCGTCATCGGCGGTGCCTCCACCGTCGGCGGCGTCGGCCTCGGCTACAAGTACGGCATCTCCGGAATGTGGCTGGTCGTGTCGATCGCCGCCGGCGTCCTCCTGCTCAGCCTGCTCTTCGCCGCGCGTATCCAGCGCCTCGAGGTCTACACCGTCTCCGGGATGCTGAAGCTCCGGTACGGCATCGACGCCACCGGCGCGTCCGGTCTCGTGATGATGGCCTACACGCTCATGCTCACCGTCACCTCCACGATCGCCTACGCCACCATCTTCAACGTGCTGTTCGGCTTCGACCGGACCCTGTCGGTGATTCTCGGCGGCCTCATCGTCGTGGCCTACTCCGCGATGGGCGGCATGTGGTCGATCACGCTCACCGACGTCGTCCAGTTCGTCATCAAGACCATCGGCGTCTTCGTCCTGCTTCTCCCGTTCACGTGGAGCAAGGCGGGCGGCTACGCCGGCATCAAGGAGCGCGTGGGCGAACAGGCACTCGGGCTCGGCACCATCGGCACCGGCACCATCGTCACGTTCTTCGTCGTCTACACCCTCGGCATCCTCATCGGACAGGACATCTGGCAGCGCGTGTTCACCGCGAAGTCGCCCGAGGTCGCGCGGTGGGGCGGCGTCACCGCCGGCGTCTACTGCCTGCTGTACGGCGTCGCGGGCGCCCTGATCGGTCTGGCCGCGTCGGCACTCATGCCGGACATCGGTTCGTCCGACGACGTGTATGCCGACGTCGCCGTCCACGTCCTGCCCGTCGGTCTCAGCGGCATCGTCCTCGCCGCCGCGGTGGCGGCGATGATGTCGACCGCCTCCGGCGCGCTGATCGCCACCGCCACGGTCGCCCGGCAGGACGTCCTTCCGCTGGTCGCCCAGATCTTCGGCCGCACACGCCCCGAACTGGACACGTCCGATCCGGAAGCCGACGTGCGCGGCAACCGCCTCTACGTGATCGTGATCGGCCTCGTCAGCATCGTGATCGCCGCGCTCATCAACGACATCGTCTCCGCACTCACGATCGCCTACGACATCCTGGTCGGCGGCCTCCTCGTCCCCATCCTCGGTGGACTGGTCTGGAAGCGCGCCACCGGAACGGCCGCGATGGCGGCCATGGCGGTGGGCACGGTGGGGACCATCGCGACGATGTTCGTCGTCGGCGACGTCATGGCGAACGAGCCGGTGTACGTCGGACTGGTCAGCGCGCTGGTGGTGTTCGTGGCCACCAGCCTGTTCACCGAACCCACCCCGGCGAACGTGATGTCCGTGTGGAATGCGCGAGTGTCGGGAAAGGACGAGGAAGATCCGGTTCCGGTGCCGGCACCGATAGCCTGAGTGGCACCAGCGCACGAGAGTGAATGCGCACCAGCGAGAGGAAAATCGTGCCGAAGATCGTCGACCACGACGAGCGGAGACGGGCGCTCGCCGACGCCGTTCTCGCGTTGATCGCCCGGGAGGGGATCTCCGCCGTCACCACGCGAGCGGTGGCGGAGGAGAGCGGGTGGTCGACCGGAGTGTTGAACCACTACTTCGGGTCCCGGCACGAACTGCTCCTCGCGGCGCTGCGCCGGGCAGGCGACATCCAGGGCGACCTGTACCGCGCGATTCTCGACGAGGAGAGCGCCGGCCCGCTCGAGAAGCTGCGGAACATCACCGCCACCATCCTGCCGCTCGACGAACGCCGACTCGCGATGACCCGCGTGTTCCTGTTCTTCTACGCGGAGGGCGCGGCCGAGGAAACGGCACGCGGTGAGATCGCGGCCTTCCTCGCCCGCTGGCGGGGCGTCGTGCGCGAGGCGGTCACCGCCGCACAGCGGGAGGGCACCGTCTCCGCCGACCTCGACGCGGACGCCGTCACCGTCGCGCTGGTGGCACTGACCGACGGTCTGGCATTGCAGGCCATCCTGGATCCCGTCGTCATGGAGTCGATCAGCGAGGGCGACGCCGCCGCCCGCTGCGTCGACGCCGCCGTGCGACGGACCACCGAAGAAGCGGGAGCAGCAGGCAGATGACCGACCGCGTCGTCGTCCTCGACGACTTCATTCCGGCCGAAGCGCTGTCCGATTCGCTTGCCGCCGCAGGTATTTCCGCGGACGTCGTGCACCAGTCCGAGTTCCCGTCCGGACCCGGCGTCATCGCCCTGCTCGTGGGCCCGGAGAACACCGGACTCGAGCCCCGTCATTTGGCGGATCTCCCGGACCTGCGCCTGCTGTCGGCCACGTCCGCCGGGTACGACCACCTGCCGGTGTCGGCGGCGCACGAACGCGGCCTCTGGGTCACGCGGGCAGTGGACTACTGCACCGAGGAGGTCGCGGACCACGCACTCGGTCTCACCCTCGGACTACTCCGATCCACCCACGCCCTGGACCGCGCCGTACATGCCGGCGGGTGGGACGTCACCGCAGCGCCGCCGCGACGGATCGCGGGAACCGTGTTGGGCCTCTACGGTTTCGGCCGGATCGCCGGCGCGTTCGCGCTGCGGGCCCGAGCCGTGGGGATGACCGTGCTGGTCAGCGGCCGCGGGCTGGGTGACCGCGCCGGGGACCTGGCGGCCGAGGGCATCGAGGTGGTCGGGTTCGAGGAACTGCTGCGCCGCTCCGACGTGCTGAGCCTGCACGTCCCCCTGACTCCCGAGACTAAGGGGCTGATCGACGAACGTGCGCTGGCGGCGATGACACGCGGCGCCTATCTGGTGAACGTCTCCCGGGGCGGACTCGTCGACCACGACGCACTCGGAGCCGCACTTCGCGGTGGACACCTCGCGGGTGCGGCCGTCGATGTCCTTCCGAACGAACCTCCCGCACAGGATGATCCGATCCTGCAGATCCCGAACCTCGTGATCACCCCGCACGCCGCGTGGTACTCACCGCAGGTCGCGCACACCCTGGCGCAGCAGTCGGCGCGCAATGTCGCGGCGGTCCTGACGGGCGCATCCCCGGCGGGAGTCGTTGCCGCACCGGGGATGTGACCGCCCTGTCAGTCTCGGTAAGCCGCTTTCAGTCCTTGTAATCGGGGGCGGTCCGGTCCAGCATCCTCAGCAGCGCCGCCCACGCCATCTCGTAGGCCTGATCGTCGGTGTAGTCGTCCGTGGCCTCGCCGGCGAACTGGCGAGCGGTGTGCTCGGCGATCTCGGGCGACGGAACGCGCAGGTCACCCGACGCCTGGGCGGCGATCTGGATGTCACACGCTTTCTCCAGATAGAACATTCGCAGAAACGCCTCGGCGGCGGATTCACCCACGGTGAGCAGCCCGTGGTTGCGCAGGATCATCGCGGGATGGTCGCGCAAGTCCTCGACCAACCGCACACGTTCGGCCGTGTTGAGGGCGATGCCCTCGTAGTCGTGGTAGCCGACCCGGTTGTAGAACTCCATCGAGATCTGGTTCAGCGGCAGCAGTCCCTGTTCCTGCGCGGCGACTGCGCACCCGGCCTTCGTGTGGGTGTGCAGCACGCACTGCGCGTCCGGCCGGGCCTCGTGAATCGCGCCGTGGATCACGAATCCTGCAGGGTTGACGTGATATTCGGACGGTTCGACGAGTTCGCCGTCGAGGCCGATCTTCACCAGGTTGGAGGCGGTGATCTCCTCGAAGAGCAGGCCGTACGGGTTGATGAGGAAATGATGTTCGGGCCCGGGAATCCGGACCGAGACGTGCGTGAAGATGAGGTCGGTCATCTTGAAATGCGCGAGCAGGCGGTACACCGCCGCGAGTTCACGACGCAGTTCCGCCTCGGTCTTCGCCGGGCTCGTTCGGCCCTGCGACGTAACAGTGGGTGCACTCATGCGGGATCTCCTTGATCACCGAAGGGATTTCGGCTTAAATATATCAACTGATTTATTTAAGTGCCAGCCCTCGGCTCAGTCGAGCCGCCCACCCAGCATGCCCCGCAGCGAGCGCAGGCAGAGTTCACGTAACTCGCCCTCGGCGATCGACGGGTGGTCGAGCCAGTCCATGCAGACGGCGCGGACGAAGGCGATCCACCCGCGCACCGCGACGCCGACGAGTTCCCGCTCACTGTCGGGGGGATCGAGCGCGTCGACGATGCGGCGCTGCTGGGCGTCGAGTTCCCGCTCCACGATGGCCCGGATGTCGGCGTCGGCCGACAGCGCGCCGTGGTTGATGGCCCGGACTCCGTGCCGGTGGCTCGCGACGTGCTCGAAGTACGCGTCGAGGCCGGCCGCGACCTGTTCCTCGACGGGGAGGGTGGAGTCGGGGGCCGTCACGTCGAGCAGGCGTTCGGATTCGCGTTCGACGATCGCGGCGAAGAAGTCCCGCTTCGTCGGGAAGTAGTGGTACATCAAGCCGCGCGACACCTCGGCGAGTTCCGCGACCTCCTCGATCCACACGTCCTCGTAGGGGCGGTCCGCGAACAGTCGCGCGCCGATGTCGAGCAACTGCGCGCGCCGCTGCTCCGGGGCGAGTCGTCGGCGGGCGCTGGTCATGCCAGTCACCGTACTGCTTGACACCGGTTCAGTAAGGCGTACCTTGCGTACTAGACACCAATTCAGTAACGCTGCCCACATCGACACGGGGGTCGACTATGAGCGTCGAATCACTGCACACCACGGCGGAGGCGACCATCCCGCATCCTCGATGGCGGCTCCCCGTCGTCGGCGACGTCTTCGGGATCAGCATCCGCACTCCCCTGCAGAACTCGATGGAGATCGGCAGAAAACTCGGGCCCATCTTCGAGCGCAACGTTCTCGGCAATCGGTTCGTGTTCGCGTCCGGCGCCGACATGGTGGCGGAACTTTCCGACGAATCCCGGTTCGCGAAGCACCTGGCACCGGGCGTCGCGTCGCTGCGCGAAGTCGGCGGCGACGGGTTGTTCACCGCCTACAACCACGAGCCGAACTGGAGCAAGGCGCACAACCTCCTCGCCCCGGCGTTCACGAAATCCGCGATGCGGTCGTATCACCGCACGATGCTGGACGTCGCGGGCGAGTTGACGGAGCACTGGGACGAGCGGGTGGACGGCACCCCCGTCGACGTCTCCTCCGACATGACGAAGCTGACGCTCGAGACCATCGGCCGCACCGGTTTCAGCTATTCCTTCGACTCGTTCAGACGCGAGCGCCCGCACCCGTTCGTGCAGGCGATGGTCGGAGCGCTGAGCCATTCGCAGCGCACCACGTTCGTGAAGTCCTCGGCGCTCGGACGGTTGCTGGCCCGACGGTCGGATCGCCGCAACGTCGCCAACCTGGAACACATGGCCGAGGTGGTCGACGAGGTGATCCGCGCCCGCCGCGACAGCGCGGAGGCCGGCCCCGAGGACCTGCTCGAACTCATGCTGCGCGCGGCCCGGGAAGACGACCCCCATCGGATCGACGAGTTGAACATCCGCCACCAGGTGGTGACCTTCCTGGTCGCGGGACACGAGACCACCTCCGGTGCACTGTCGTTCGCCCTGTACTACCTGTCGCGGCACCCCGACGTCCTCGCTCAGGCGCAGGCGGAGGTCGATGCGGTCTGGGGCGACGAGGAGCCCGCGTTCGAGCAGATCGCGAAGCTCCGCTACGTGCGCCGGGTGCTCGACGAGTCGTTACGGCTGTGGCCGACGGCGCCCGCGTACGGCAGGGAGGCGACCGTCGACACGACCCTCGTCGGCAAGTACCCGATGAAGGTCGGCGACTGGATGCTCGTCCTCATCCCCGCATTGCACCGCGACCCCGTGTGGGGTGACGATCCCGAGGCGTTCGACCCCGACCATTTCCTTCCCGAGCGCATCCGGTCCCGTCCCGCGCACGTGTACAAGCCGTTCGGGACGGGCGAGCGCGCCTGCATCGGAAGGCAGTTCGCCCTCCACGAGGCGGTCCTGGTCCTCGGCACCATCCTGCGTCGATACGACATCGTGGGCGACCCCGGCTATCGGCTGAAGGTCGCCGAGCGGCTCACCCTCATGCCCGAGGGCTTCACGCTGCAGCTCCGCCGGCGCTGACCGTCGACAGCCCTTGACAGCCACAAAGTGAGAGCTACTATCAAAAAATAGTAACTTCCTTTCGAGTGGAGCTGTCATGAGTGAAACGACGGTCATCGAAGTCGCCCCTCGCCGCTGGTGGGCACTCGGAGCCCTGTCCGTGGCCATGCTCACCATCGGTCTCGACATCACGGTCCTGACGGTGGCGCTGCCGACACTGGCGGTCGATCTCGGAGCGGACAACTCGCAATTGCAGTGGTTCAGTTCCGCATACACGCTGGTCCTCGCCGCCGCGCTGCTTCCTGCAGGTGCGCTCGGCGACCGGTACGGCCGCAAGAAGCTCCTGCTCGGCGCCCTCGTCCTGTTCGGCGTCGCGTCACTGCTCTGCAGCTATGCGAGCACATCGGGTCAGCTGATCGCCGGACGCACCCTGCTGGGGCTGGGGGCCGCGGTGATGATGCCGCTGTCGATGGCAGTGCTGCCCGTGCTGTTCCCCGACGCCGACGAACGATCGCGGGCACTGACCATCTGGGTGACGTCCACCGCGATCGGCCTGCCCCTCGGCCCGATTCTCGGCGGATGGTTGCTCGAGAACTTCTGGTGGGGATCGGTGTTCCTGATCAACGTGCCCCTGGTCGTCGTCGGCGCGATCGCCGTCGCGACCCTGGTCCCGGAATCGCGCAGCGAGGAGCAGTCGCCCACCGACTATCTCGGCGCCGCACTGTCGTCATTCGGACTTCTCTGCCTCACTTACGGTTTCATCAGGGCAGGCCAGGACGGCTGGGGCGACGCACTGGTGTGGGCGTCGATCGCAGCGGCCGTGGTCGCGCTCGGACTGTTCGCGATGTGGGAGCGTCGGTCGCGTCACCCCCTGATCGACACATCGTTGTTCGCCAGCCCCGGATTCCGCTGGGGCACGATCTTCACGACGCTGGTCAACTTCGGGATGTTCGGGCTGTTCTTCACGGTGCCGCAGTACTTCCAGGCCGTGCTCGGCGTGGACGCGCTGGGCAGCGGCCTCCGACTGCTGCCGTTGATCGGCGGACTGCTGGTCGGCACCCGGCTCTGCGACCGACTGCTTCGGCGGGCCGGCGCCCGGCCGGTCATCGTCATCGGGTTCGCCCTCCTCACGGCGGGACTTGCGACCGGCGCCCTGACCTCCGTCGATTCCGCGTACTGGTTCAGCGCGACATGGATCGCACTCGTCGGCGCGGGAATGGGTTTCGTGATGCCGGCGGCGATGGGTGCGGCCCTGGGCGCATTGTCGGCCGAACGTTCCGGTTCCGGCTCGGCACTGATCCAGGCGCTGCGGCAGGCGGGTGGAACGATCGGGGTCGCGGTGCTGGGCACCGTCCTCGCCACCCGTTACCGGACCGAACTGGGAGCCCTCGACGTGGACCCGGTCCGCGACGGCGTCAACGCAGGCGTCGCGGTGGCCGAGGCGACCGGCGACCCGTCGATGCTCGCGCACGTCCAGGCGTCGTTCCTGTCCGGGATGAGCCTCATGCTGTGGGTGTGCGCGGGCATCTGCGCCGTCGCGATGGTGCTCGCAGCACGCTTCACGCCCCGCGATACCCCGGCCCAGGAGCAGAATGAGTCAAAATCGGTATATGTCCATTGACGCTCGACCAGGCCTGCGGGAGCGGAAGAAGGCGCGCACCCGGCTGACCATCCGCTCCGAGGCATTTCGGTTGTTCCGGGAGCAGGGCTACCCGGAAACCACGATCGAGCAGATCGCGGAGGCCGCGGACGTGTCGCCGAGCACGTTCTTCCGCTACTTCCCCACCAAGGAACAACTGGTGCTCGCCGACGACCTCGATCCGTTGATGATCGAGGCCATCGAGGCACAACCACCGGACGTCCCGCTGATCACCGCATTCCGGAAGGCGGCCGAGTCCGTGTTCGCCGGCCTGTCCGAGGCAGACATGGACTTCGAGCGGAAGCGTCAGGAACTGCTGTACTCGGTCCCGGAACTTCGTGGGGCCATCATGCAGGAAATGGTGCGCAGCATCGACATGATCGCCGGTGTCATGGCGCGCAGGGTCGGACGCTCCGCTGACGATTTCGAGGTCCGCGCGCTCGCCGGGGCCATCGTCGGCGTCGTTCTCGGTGTCGTCGATCTGCTGCCCGGTGATCTGCCGCTCGCCCTGCGCGCACTGGAATTCCTCGAGGACGGGTTGCCGCTCGGGCGTGCCACGTCGTAGACCCGGCGCCCGATGTCGCATCGGTCTACCTCGACTGCACCGGTGTGACATCGGGCGGAGCCGTCAGGTGGTCGCGCGGGCGAGAACCTCCGTCACGACGTGTTCGGCGATGGCGAGGGACGACGTCGCACCCGGGGAGGGTGCGTTCCGGACGTGAACGACGCGTCCCGACCCGGTGATGACGAAGTCGTCCTCGAGGCTGCCGTCGGCGTTCATCGCCTGAGCGCGGATGCCCCGGGGTCCGCGGGTGACGTCGGAGCGGCGCACGTCGGGGACGTACTTCTGCGCCTCCTTGACGAATTGGCCCGTGCTGAGGACGGTGCGGGCCTCGCGGACCGCCGCCGCGGTGTTGTGCACGGCGAAGCGCCAGAATCCGGGAAACCCGACCGCCGACATCACGTCCGACGCCGACCATCCCCGCCGGTCGTACGCCTCCCGCCCGAAGGCGAGAAACGCGTTCGGTCCGAGCATGATTCGCCCGTCGATCCGCTTGGTGAGGTGAACGCCGAGGAACGGGTACCGCGGATCCGGAACCGGGTAGATCAGCCCCTTCACGAGCGAGGACCGCTCGGGCTCGAGCAGGAAGTAGTCGCCGAAGAAGGGCACCACGCGAGGCGATCGCGGTTCACCCGACATCAGTGCCACCCGGTCGGAGTGCAGTCCCGCGCACGTGACCACCAGGTCGAAGGCCTCACTGCCCTGCCGGGTGGTGACCACCGTTTCGGCGGTCCGGCTGTCCAGGCCCACGACCTCCCGGCCGAGCAGGACGCGTCCGCCCGCGGCGGCGATGTCCGCGGCGAGGGCCTCCGCGACCGCCACGTAGTCGATGATCGCGGTGTGCGGCGAGTGCACGGCGCCGACTCCGCGTGCGTGCGGTTCGATCTCGGGGATCTCCTCCCCCGGGATCTTGCGGATGCCGGGAACGCCGTTGGCCACCGCTCTGTCGAAGATGGCGTCCATCCGCGCCACTTCGGACGAGTCGTGGGCGACCACCACCTTGCCGCATTCCTCGTAGGCCACGCCCTTGGTTGCCGCGTACTGCTGCAGGAGGGTGACGCCACGGCGGCACAGGCGCGCTTTGAGGCTGCCCGGCGGGTAGTACAGGCCGGCGTGGACGACGCCGCTGTTGTGGCCGGTCTGGTGGGCCGCGACCCGGGATTCCTTCTCGAACAGCGTTACCTCGACGTCGTCCATCCGGTGCAGAAGTTCCCGGGCGACCGCCAGACCGATGATGCCGCCGCCGATGACGGCCGCACGAACCTTCGCCATGAGCACCCCTCCGTATACCGTTTTCGAGATATCATCGATGGTATGTCGACCACCCCTCGACGCACGTCTTTTCCCGGACTGGAGCACCTGTCCGATCGGCGTCGAGCGCTGCTGGACGAGCTCGTCACCACTCGCCGCGAGCGCGGCCTGACGCAGACGGAGATCGCCGCCCACATGGGCACGTCGCAGTCGGCCGTGGCACGGCTCGAACGCGGCGACGTCGATCCCCGCCTGTCGACGCTCGAACGGTATGCGGAGGCCGTGGGCCGGACGGTCGACTGGACGATCTCAGCGCACCGGGAGTCACCACCATGATCTGGCCACCACCCACCCCACCATCGGTCCCGCCGTTTCACACGCCCTGGCAGCCGGATCCGCAGCAGCCGCCCGCGCCGATGCACGTCACGTCCGTCCCCACTCCGGGTCCCGACTGGCTGGCCGAGCGGCTGTTCGACAGACGGATCGTGTCTCTGACCGGCCGACTCGACGCCGAGACCACCAACCGCGCGGCCGCGTCGCTGGCACTGCTCGACGCCTCGGACGACGGGGAGGTCCAGCTGTGGCTGCACGGCGTCGACGCCGACGTCGACGCGGCCGCCACCCTCCTCGACACCCTGGACCTGATGGGGGTCCCGCTGCACGTCCACTGCCGCGGCGACGTCCGCGGAATGGCGATCGCCCTCCTCGCGCCCGCCGACCGCCGGACGTCGGCGTCGCACGCCGCGTTCCACCTCCGCGAACCGCAGGCGTCGTGCACCGGTCCGGCGTCGGACGTCGCTATCGCCGCCGAACACCACGAGCAGCAGTTGCGGAGGCTGCAGCAGCGCATCGCCGACTCCTGCGGACGTCCCGTCGACACGGTGATCGCCGACATGCGGGACCACCGGATCCTCACCGCCGACGAGGCGCGCGACTACGGGTTGATCGACGCCGTCACCGGCGCACGCTCGGTCGACGGGGAGTAATCCGGCGGACGCACTCGTTTTCGGCTCGCGCGCACGAATTCAGGCCCAATTTCGAGTGCGCGAACCGAGAAAGGGTGCGTCTGTGCCGCCGCCCGCCGCGGGAAGGGCTCTTGCGCCCCGCACCTCGACGGGGGAATCATCCGAGGATGACGGTCGAACGATCGCGCATCACGGTCCACGGGGTCGTGCAGGGGGTCGGCTTCCGCCCGTTCGTCGCGCGTCTCGCTGACGATCTGGGACTGCACGGCCACTGCGGCAACGACGACGTCAGCGTGTTCATCGAGGTCGAGGGCAAGTCCGCGTCGGTGTCCGAGTTCGTGCGCCGGCTCCGCACGGATGCACCGCCGATGGCCGTGATCGTCGACGCGACCGCCCAGCCCGTTCCGGTGCGCGGGGACGAGTCGTTCCGGATCATCGACAGCCGGCACGTCCCCGGCGCGCGGACGCTGGTGTCACCGGACGTGGCGACGTGCGCGGATTGTCTTCGCGAACTGGCCGATCCGCGCGATCGGCGGTATCGCCACCCGTTCGTCAACTGCACCAACTGCGGGCCGCGGTTCACGGTGATCACCGACCTGCCCTACGACCGGCCCAACACCACGATGGCCGAGTTCCCGCTGTGCGCGGCGTGCCTCGCCGAGTACCGGGACCCCGCGGATCGACGGTTCCACGCGCAACCGGTGTGCTGCCCCGACTGCGGTCCGCACCTGTTCGCCGAGGTCGACGGGCACCGGGTCGACGGGGACGACGCCGTCCTCACCGCGGTGCAGGGGGCGTTGCGGGACGGCCGGATCGTGGCGATCAAGGGTCTCGGCGGATTCCATCTCGTGTGCGATGCCGCCGACCCCACCGCCGTCGAGACCCTGCGGGTGCGCAAGCACCGCCCGGACAAGCCGTTCGCGGTGATGACCGCGGACCTGTCCGCCGCCGCCGAGCTGTGCGAGATCTCCGAGCCCGAGAGCGCACTGCTTCGACACGCGGCCCGGCCGATCCTGTTGCTGCGCAAGAAGAACACTGTGTCGGTTGCCGACGGCATCGCACCCGGGATCGACGATCTCGGGGTGATGCTCCCCTACACCCCGCTGCACCATCTCCTGTTCACCCGGACGCCGGGCAGCCACGTCGACCCACCGCGCGTGCTCGTCATGACGTCCGGCAACCTGAGCGGCGAACCTCTCTGTTTCGACAACGACGACGCCCGTACCCGTCTGCGGGACATCGCCGACGTGTTCCTGATGCACGACCGCCGCATCGCGGTGCCCTGCGAGGATTCTGTCCTGGCGGTGGAGGCGGGCGCGGTGCTGCCGATCCGCCGCTCGCGCGGGTTCGCACCGCTGCCGGTCGTGCTTCCCGCGCACGGCCCGGAGATCCTCGCGGTGGGCGCGGAGATCAAGAACACCTTCTGCCTGACCCGGCAGGACTACGCGTTCTGCTCGGCGCACCTCGGTGACATGGGCAGCCTGGAGAGTCAGCGCGCCTTCGAGACGTCGGTGCGACAGCTGACGCATCTGCACGGGATCACGCCGGAGGCCGTGGTCGCCGACCGGCACCCCGGATATTCGACGCACCACTGGGCCCGGCGCTACAGCGAGAGGACCGGCGTCCCCCTGCTCACCGTGCAGCACCACCACGCGCACGTCGCGTCGCTGATGGCCGAACACGGACTGGTCGGGACGACGGTGCTCGGTGTCGCGTTCGACGGGACCGGGTACGGCTGCGACACCACCGTGTGGGGCGGCGAACTCCTCCTGGTCGGCCCGAACATCCTCGACACGAGGCGGGTGGGACACGTCCAGCCCTTCTCACTGCCGGGCGGTGACGCCGCCGTCCGGAATCCGGTGCGGGTGGCGCTGGCTCTGCTGCACGAGTGCGGGATCACCGACGTCGACGGGCTGCCGTGCGTCGAGGCGATCCCCACCGCGGAACGCGCGGCCGTGGAGTCGCAACTTCGGTCGGGTCTCGGTTGCGTCAGGACGACGAGCGCGGGCCGCCTGTTCGACGGAGTCGCATCGCTGCTCGGGGTCCGGCACCGGGTCACCTACGAGGCGCAGGCGGCCATCGAACTCGAGGCCCTCGCCCGGACGGCCCCGCACCCGGCTCCCCTGGCCATGGACGTGGAGAACGACCAGCTCAGACTGCCTCTTCTGGTGTCCGGACTGGTTGCCGGTCTCCGCGACGGGACCCCGCCCGCGGCGCTCGCACTCGGCTTCCACCATGCCGTCGCCGCCGCGACCGCCGACCTCGTCGACCGGGCCGCGACCGCGACCGGAGCGTCGACGATCGGACTCACCGGAGGAGTCTTTCAAAACCGTTTATTCCTCGCACTGGTGAGAGCACACTGGGAGAGCAGCGGTTATCGAGTCCTCACCCACCACCGGGTGCCTCCCAACGACGGAGGACTCTCCCTCGGCCAGGCGGTGATCGGTGCCGCGGCGACCATGCGCGGACCGTGACGTCGGCAGCCCCCGACCGGCCGGTCCGGGACGGGAGCTAGTGAATGACCACCACCGCAGAGGCGGGCGGGCACCTTGTCGACACGGACCTGTCTGCGGATCTCGCTGCCGCAGCATTGTCACTCGCCCGCAGATTCCATGACGGCGCGACGCTCTGGGTGATCTCACCGCAGTGGGAGCCGCACGCCCATCACGTCGCCGTCGAATTCGTCCATCCCGTGATCATGGGCAAACGGGCGCTGCCGTCGGTGGCACTCGTCGAACCCGATCCGGTGGCGCAGGCACGGGTGGCGAGCAGGCCCGGCGACATCCTGCTGGCCGTGGCGTCGGCGAACGAGCCCGCCGTGGTCGACGCGATGCGCCGCGCGCCGGCGTGGGGCGCGATGGCGCTGTGGATCGGGGCAGGCCCCCGACCTCCGGCCGGTGCGGCGAACCACATCCTCTGGGTCGACTCGGAGGATCCGATGGTGCCGGCCACCGGGCGGTTCGTCCTCATGTATCACCTGCTGTGGGAACTCACCCATGTCTGCTTCGAGCACTCGGGACTGCTGAAGCCCGACGCCGAGGAGTGCGACGAGACGGTCTGCGTCACGTGCAGCGACGAGGGTCGTCTCGGCGAGGTGGTGATCGAGCCGGCCGAACCGCTGGGGCCCGCCCTGGTCCGCACGGCCGCGGGCGAGGAATGGGTGGACGTGAGCATCCTCGGCGACGTCCAGCCGAACGACCTCGTGCTGGTGCATGCGGGGGCCGCGATCACCCGACTCGACGACGCAGGTCAGGAGGCGAACCGATGACGACGCACGATTCGGAGAGCACCAGCTTCCTCTACCCGTTCATCGACTCGGAGGAAACCGACGCCCAGAGCCTCCTCGACGACCTCGCGGCGTCCGCGCGGGGGAAGGCCGCCGAGAGCGCTCGCCTGCAGAAGGAGTCCCTCGACGAGTACGGCGACGGACTGACCGCTGCCGGGATCGACATGGCCGACAGGTTCCGTCGCGGCGGCCGGCTCTACACGTTCGGCAACGGTGGCAGTTCTACCGACGCCGCCACGCTGGCATCGCTGTTCAGCCGTCCGGCGCGCGGGCGTCCGGTGGCGGCATGGTCGCTCGCCGCCGATCAGGCCGTGGTGACGGCGCTGGGCAACGACGTCGGCTTCGATCTGATCTTCAAGCGGCAGATCATCGCCCACGCCCGCGACCGCGACGTCGCCATCGCACTGTCGACGTCGGGCAACTCCGACGACCTGATGACCGCGCTCACCGAGGCGAAGCAGAGAGGCCTGCTGACCATCGGGTTCGCGGGGCACGAGGGCGGCCGGATGGCGGCGATGGCGTCCGCCGGCGAACTCGACTTCTGCTACACCGTCCACTCGCAGAGCATCCACCGGATCCAGGAGAGCCACGCGATGCTCGGGTACCGGCTGTGGTCGGTGGCCCAGGAACACATGACGCGGCCCGCTCCCAACTCCGTGGAGGCTTCATGAGCACCACCGAACCGGCCACCTCGGCGGAACGCGAAGACCGGGTCCTCGAGCGGATCGACAAGTTCCGGCAACGCCGGCCGCGGCTGCTGGACGAGGTGGTGACCCTCGCTCACGGTGCGGGCGGGAAGTCGTCGGCGGCCCTCGTCGACGCGGTGTTCGTCGAGGCGTTCCGCAACGAGGAACTGGAGCAACTCGGTGACGCGGCCGCGCTCACAATGCCCTCGGGTGAGCGGCTCGCGTTCTCCACCGACTCGTACGTGGTCCAGCCACTGCGTTTTCCCGGCGGTTCCATCGGGCATCTCGCGGTGCACGGGACCGTCAACGACCTCGCCGTGTCCGGTGCGCGCCCCCGGTGGTTGTCGGCGGCGTTCGTCATCGAGGAGGGTTTCCCGATCGCCGAACTGCGGGAGATCGTCGCCGACATGAGCGAGGCGGCCGTCCTGTCCGGAGTGCAGATCGTCACCGGCGACACCAAGGTCGTCGGCAAGGGCGCCGCCGACGGCGTCTACATCTCCACCGCCGGTGTCGGTGTCATCCCGGAGGGCAGGCGGCTGTCGGCCGATCTCGTGCGTGCGGGCGACAAGGTGCTGTTGTCGGGCACCATCGGCGAACACGGCATGGCGGTCATGCTCGCCCGCGGTGACCTGGCCATCGAGGCCGACATCGCCTCCGACACGGCCCCGGTGAACTCGCTGGTGGAGACGCTGCTGGACGCGGCCCCGTCCACGCGGTGGATGCGGGACGCCACCCGCGGCGGCGTCGGCACCGTGTGCAACGAACTCGCTCACGCCTGCCAGCTCGCCGTGATTGTGGACGAGCAGTCCCTGCCCATCGAGCCGCAGGTGCTGGGCGCCTGCGACATGCTCGGCATCGACCCGCTGTACGTCGCGAACGAGGGCAAGTTCGTCGCCATCGTCGCGGCGGACGAGGCGGATGCGGCCGTCGCGGCGATGCGAGCCCACCCGCGGGGAGCCGATGCCACCGTGGTCGGCGAGATCCTGGCCGAACCGCCGGGCATCGTCGCACTGCGAACCTCGTTCGGCGGCAGCCGGATCGTCGACATGCTCGTCGGCGACCCGCTTCCCCGAATCTGCTGAAGAACAGCCCGAGAAGGAGAACCACGATGTGTCTGGGGATACCCGGTCAGGTGGTCGACATCGTCGACGCCGAACAGCATCTGGCCAAGGTGGACGTGAACGGCGTCCAGAGAACGATCAGTGTGCGACTGCTCGCCGAAGAAGGTCTCGTCGTCGGTGACTGGGTGCTCGTGCACGTCGGTTTCGCGATGGCGAAGATCGACGAGATCGAGGCGCAGCTGACGTTGGATCAGGTGCAGAAGATGGGCGCCGACTACGTGAACGAGATCGACGCGTTCAACTCGTCCGAAATCGCGTGACAACAGCAAGAACGAGGTAACAGGGATGAAGTTCGTCGACGAATTCCGGGACCCGGCGGCGGCTCGCGCCCTGGTCAAATCCATCACCGAACTGGCCCGTGGCGACGAGTTCAAGTTCATGGAGGTGTGCGGCGGCCACACCCACACCATCTACCGGCACGGCATCGAGCATCTCCTGCCGGAGTCGGTCGAACTGGTGCACGGACCGGGATGTCCGGTGTGCGTCATCCCCATGGGCCGCGTCGACGACGCCATGTGGCTGGCCGAACAGCCCGGCGTCATCTTCACGACGTTCGGCGACATGATGCGGGTGCCCGGATCCAAGGGCAATCTCATCGAGGCCAAGGCCCGCGGCGCGGACGTCCGCTTCGTGTACTCGCCGCTGGACGCGCTCAAGGTGGCGCTCGACAATCCCGACCATCAGGTGGTGTTCTTCGCCGTCGGGTTCGAGACGACGGCTCCGTCCACCGCGGTGACGTTGGTGCGCGCGCGGGCGCTGGGCGTGAAGAACTTCAGTGTGTTCTGCAACCACGTCACGATCGTGCCGCCGATCAAGGCGATCCTCGAGTCGCCCGACCTGCGGTTGTCGGGCTTCCTCGGACCGGGCCACGTGTCCACCGTGGTGGGGTTGCGCCCGTACCGGTTCGTGTCCGAGGTGTACGGCAAACCGATGGTGGTCGCGGGTTTCGAGCCACTCGACATCCTCGCGTCGGTACACATGCTGCTTCAGCAGATCCGGGAGGGCCGCTGCGAGATCGAGAACCAGTACAAGCGGGTGGTGCGCGCGGAGGGCAACGTGCAGGCGCTGAAGCTGATGGCCGAGACGTTCGAACTGCGCCCGCACTTCGAGTGGCGCGGACTCGGTTTCATCTCGCAGAGCGCGCTCAAGGTCCACCGGAACTACGCCGAGTTCGACGCCGAGGAGAAGTTCTCGATGCCGGGCGTGCGGGTGGCGGATCCGAAGGCGTGCCAGTGCGGTGAGGTTCTCAAGGGCGTCATCAAACCGTGGGAATGCAAGGTTTTCGGGACGGCCTGCACTCCGGAGACGCCGATCGGCACGTGCATGGTGTCCCCCGAGGGTGCGTGCGCCGCGTACTACAACTTCGGCCGACTCCACCGCGAGACGGCCCAATTGCTGGGTCAGCGAGGCTGACCGGTGATGCGGCGCGAACACAGGATGCCGTCCGGGCACCGCGTGTTCGCGCAATATGCGCACGCCCCGAATGCCTTGGGCTACTGCGGCCCTCCCGGTTCGGAGCGACTGCAGGCGGTCGCGTGCGGTGCGGCGCCGGACACCGACGTGGTAGTGCTGGCGAAGCAGTTCAGCGGCGCCTGGCCGTACCAGGAGGTGATCGCCCAGCTCGCCGGAATCCCGGACCCCTTGGACGAGAGGGTCGTTCGAGCCTACTGGACCTCGGGCGAACTCTCCGACCGCATCGATCGGGCCGAGTTCGGCGCGGCACTGCTCGCCCGCCTCGCGTCTCAGGCCGGACACTACTGGAAGCACCTCACCGAGGACCTGCTCGGTGAGGCGGCGCCCACCCACAACTTTCACGTGTTCGGCGTGTACCCGTGGTCGCGGCTACTGGACACCGGAATGCCTCAGCCGCTGCAGGTTCTCGACTCGTGCCGCATCCGCTGGGGTGAGGTGGTCGGCATCGACACCGACCGTGCCGTCGTCCGATCCCGCCGTTTGTCCTGGGACGGCAGCCTGCTGTCCCTCGGGCCCGAACAGGACGACCCGGCCGACTACCGCGTTCCCGACGGAACTTTCGTGAACGACCTCACTGTGGGCGACCGGGTGGCGGTGCACTGGGATTTCGTGTGCGACCGTCTCGACCCGGATCGGGTGGACCGGTTGTGCGCGCAAACGGAATGGCAACTTGCACAGACCAATCAGCGCCTGTTTCGGCAAGCGACCTCGACCTCACGGAAACGGACCGGCACGAACGTTTCCCAGTTACCATGACTACAACTCACGGCCTGTGGCCGGATCGGAGCAGACATGAAGAAGATCCTGAACTCACTGTCCGAAGACGAGTTCGTCCTGATCCGCGAGACCAAGAAGGCACAGATGGCCGACTTGGACGAGGACAAGCTGATCAAATTGCACACCCGAGTTCGCCGTGCCCGCAACAAGCACGTCAAGCTGTACCGCCAGGAAGGCGCGGCGAAGGTCGCGGACAAGGGTGCGCGTGGGGCCGGTAAGGCGGCAAACACGCGCAATGCCGACAAGGTGGAGGTCTTCGAGGCAGCGCTGAGCAGGGTGAGCGGCCAATTGGCGACGGCAGCCCGCGCCAGCGCTCGGGACTTGAAGGACGCGCGACTCGCCCGCGCCCGCAGCGACGCCCCATCCTTCAGCGAGCTCGGCGACAGCGACGGAAAGGTCGCCTCGTCCGGCAAGGCACGCGTCGACGCCACCCGGAAATCCTCCGGCCGCAAGAAGTTCGAAGCATCCACTATCGCCGCAGGCGCACGACGGCAAGCGAAGAAGGACAAGCGGTAAGTCCCCGTCGCCCTCCTCAGACGCGCACGACCCGCATCCCTGCGGCTTCGAAAGGCGCCGTCTCCCCGGTCGCGGCCGAGCCGTCGGTGACGATCGTGGTTCCCGGCGGGATCGGTGCCCAGGCGTGGAAGGGGCGCTGCCCGAGCTTCGCCGCGTGCGCGAGCACGTACACCTCGTCGGCACGGGCGATCATGATCTCCTTGAGGCGCGTCTGTTCCAGTTCTGCTTCACAGATCCCCAGATCCGCGGTGACGGCGTCCGCGCCGAGAAACGCGCGATCGAAGGTGACGCGTTGGAGCGTGGCCTCGGCCAACGGCCCGACGAACCCCTGACTGAGGTGCCGGAGTGTTCCGCCGATGCACTCGACGCGCACGGAGTCCGCGTCGGCGAGCGATTCGAGGGCGGTCAGGCCCGCAGCGATGACGGTGATGTCGTCGATGTCGCGTAGAAACTCCCCCATCGCGCCCACGGTGGTGCCGGCGTCGAGAAGAATCGTCTCGCCCGGCCGAACCTGGTTGGCGGCCCATTCCGCGATCGCACGCTTCGCGTCGAATCCCTCGAGCGCGCGCTGGCGGAGTGACGATTCCTGCTGGGGGTCGAGGGCGATCGCCCCACCGTAGGTCCGGGCGATCAGACCCTGGGACGTGAGCTGGCTCAGGTCCCGCCGGATGGTGGAGGCGGTGACACCGAACTGCGCCGACAGGTCGTCGACACTCGCCAACCCGCTCGAGCGGGCCAGTCGCACGATCTCGGATCGGCGTGCTTCCGACTCGCGAACCGCCATGTTTCGTCCCCCTACTTCACAACCGCTGTGCTGGTTGCCAATTCGGCAGCCTGACGAAGAGCTTCGACCATACTACCGGCCTCCGCAATACCCTTGCCTGCGATATCGAAGGCGGTGCCGTGGTCGACGGAGGTCCGGATGACGGGCAGTCCCACCGTGATGTTGACCCCCGCCTCGATGCCGAGAACCTTGACCGGCCCGTGCCCCTGGTCGTGATACATCGCCACGATGAGGTCGTAGTCCCCGCGTCCCGCGAGGAAGAATGCGGTATCCGCAGGCAACGGACCGTGGACGTCGATGCCGTCCGCCTTCAGCACCTCGACCGCGGGAATGATCTTCTGTTCTTCTTCTCCGTAGCCGAACAGCCCGTGCTCCCCGGCGTGCGGGTTGATGCCGCAGACCCCGATCTTCGGCTCCGGGATTCCGGAGCGCACCAGCGCGTCGTGCCCGCGCCGGATCGTCCGCTCGACGAGTCCGGGTTCGATCTTCGCGACGGCGTCGAGCAGTCCGATGTGGGTGGTCACGTGGATCACCTTCAGCTTCGGCGTCGACAGCATCATCGACACCTCCTCGGTGCCGGTGAGGTGCGCGAGAAGTTCCGTGTGGCCCGGGAAGATGTGGCCGGCGGCATGCAGCGCCTCCTTGTTGAGCGGGGCCGTGCAGATGGCCTGCACCTCCCCGCGCACCGCGAGTTCGCTGGCGACGCGAATGTACTCGTACGCCGCGTGACCGGCGACCGGCGACAGTTCACCCCACGGCAGGTCGTCGGGAAGGAGGTCGAGATCGATGACGTTGACGCGCCCGGGTACCGACTGCGCGTCCGCGACCGACTCGACGGTCACGATGTCGACGTCGATGCCGAGCACATTCGCCGCGAGACGAAGCCGCTTCGCGTCACCGATGACGACCGGGGTGCACCAGGACCGGGTGGCCTCGTCCAGCAAGGCGGGAACGATCACCTCGGGGCCGATTCCGGCGCCGTCGCCCATGGTGACGGCGACGACGGGAAGGTTCGCGGTATCAGTTGACGCTGTCATGTGAGGTCCTCGCTGTGTGGGGGTGTGGGTGGGCGGCTGAGCGCCGCGCAGGTAGGCCGCGATCGCGGAGAGACTGGTCGGGTCGCCGAAGCTGCCGGGCCTCGTGACGACTCGCCGTCCGTCGGACGCCAGGGAGGCGACGGCGCCGTGGTGAACTTCGTGGACCGGTCGAAGCGACGTGATCCCCAGCGCGTCGACGACAGCGCGGGCCGTCTCACCGCCGGTGAGCACGAGGTCGGCTCGGCGGTCGTTCTGCAGGGCCGCGACCAGCCGTCCGAGCGCCGCCGACAACGCCCGGCCATTCGACGGCTCCACGGCGCCGGAGACCGTCACGACCGTAGGCCCGTCGTCGAGAACGTGCCGCAGTGGTGTCGTGTCCACATCGCCGCGGAGAAGTTGCGTCGCGTCGACCGGCACGTGCCGCACACCGTCGGCGACCAGCGACGCAACCTGTTGCACGGCAACGGGTTCTGCGGTCCCGACGACGATCAGGACGGATTCCGCCCGCCTGGCCGCCGTGGTGGGGACGTGCCGGAGCGGCAGCGTGCGTGCCACCGCCGCCGCGAGGGCGGAAGTCCCGACCAGTCGCACTCCGGGGATTGCCCGGCAGGCGTGGACGATCGAGTCGAGATCCTCGTCGGTCTCGAGGTCGCAGATCGCGATGGCTCCGGCGGACACCGCGCGGGCGAGCGACCGTTCGACACCGGGACCGCGGCGCACGCACTGCGTGGGACTGTCCGGAAAGAGACCGGCTATCGACTCCGGCGGCGGCGTGGATTCCGCCGACCACACCCCAGCCCGGTGGAGCGGCGTCGCTCCGACGTGCACGACGCCATGGCGA
This sequence comes from Rhodococcus sp. JS3073, assembly GCF_026810085.1. Lineage (NCBI taxonomy): Bacteria > Bacillati > Actinomycetota > Actinomycetes > Mycobacteriales > Nocardiaceae > Rhodococcus > Rhodococcus sp. JS3073. The sequence continues at coordinate 3,053,134 of NZ_CP113951.1, forward strand.
ACGGTCCGGCCGAGTGCCGGCAGCCCTGCTGCGACGACCACCGGACCGGTGTCGGCGAGGATTCCCACCTCGGGCCCGATGTTTCCGCGGAGTAGTGAGTCGATCTTCTTCACCACGAGCGCATCGGACGGAACTCCGGCGAGCGCGTGTCGAACCGCGCGTGCCGCATCCTCCGGGCTCATCGACCGCGTATCGAGATCCGCGATGACGACTCCGCCCGGTTCATGAGTTTCGGCGGCGCCGAGAAGGAGCGATACGGGCGCACTCCGATGGAGGAACGCGCTCGCCACTTCAGCGGCACCGGACAGGTCGTCGGCGAGGACCGCGACGGTCGGATCGGATCCGATCGATTTCGGTCTCATGATGCCGCCTTCGCCGGAGAATCTGCGTGTTCCGTGCAGTCCATGGTAGCAGTTTTGCGCGTTACGCGCAGACCGTTCACAGGGATGCTCCCGCGCACTGCACGATGGCCTGACCCGTGATGCTCCCGCCGTACGGTCCCAGGAGGAATCCGATCAGTCCCGCCACCTCGTCGGGGGCAATGAAGCGACCGAGCGGTGGGACCCGCGGAGGCGTCGACGTGCGAGCCGGATCGTTCAGCATCGGGGTGTCCGTCGGACCAGGGGCAACCACGTTGACAGTGATCGCTCTGTCCACCAACTCCGCAGCCCAGGACCGCGACATTCCCACGAGTGCCGACTTGGTGGCGACGTACTGACTCTTGCCCGCCGCTCCGGACATCGTGCGGCTGCCGACCAGGACCACCCGGCCGCCGTTGCGCATCGACGGAGCGAGTGCATTGACGAGAACCTCCGCGGCTGCGACGTGAATCCGCCACATCTTCAGGCCGTCGTCGACCTGCAGTTTCCCGAGAGGTGCTGACGATTGCAGACCGGCCGCGTGCACGACGGCGTCCACCGAACCGGCCGCGGCCGCGTGCTCCGAGAGTGCGTCGAGGTCGCCGAGATCGACGGCCGTCCAGGAGAATCGGTCGTCGTCGATGCCGGGGGCGCGTCGGCTGAATCCGGTGACCGACCATCCGTCGCCGAGAAGCTGCCGGGCGGTGGCGGCGCCGATGCCGGAGCTGACCCCGGTCACGACCGCACGCTTCGAGTCGCCGTGCGTCACGACCGGCTCCCGTCGGCGACCCAGGCCTGATCGAGCTCGACGTACTCGATCGCCTGCCGGAACCGGGTGAACGCGACGTGCAGGCGGCCGTCGTTCCCGGCGGCGATGCTGGGGTACGAGTACTCGCGGTTCAGCCCGTCACGAGAATTGTTGGACAGGCAGTACCCGTCGCCGATCTCGATATCGCGGCGAACCGGCCACGTCCGGCCCCCGTCCTCGGACATCGCCAGCGTCATCGGGGCGCGGGGCGCACCCCAGAACGCGCTGCGACTGTCCCCGTCGTCGAGCGGCTCGAGCTCCGTGTCCGCCTGCTCGGGCACCCCGTCGGCGAGACCGTCGTCGTCGATCTCGTCGTACAGGGACGTCCGCCGCGCGGTGGCGTTCGCCGCGCTGGACTCGTTGAACACCAGGGCGAGACGGTCGCCCGGAAGCACGACGAACTGAACGGACGAGTTGTTGTTGGGAAGCTCGGTCGCCTCCGGCTGGGTCCAGGTATCGCCGTCGTCCGTCGAGACGCTGCGGTAGATCGAGTCCGCCCAGCGGCTGCGATAGAGGGCCACGAGGGTGCCGTCGGCGAGGCGGCCGATGTTCATGTGCACGCAGCCGACGCTGCCCGGCACAGTCACCTCACGCCAGGAGTCGCCGTGATCGTCGGAGATCATCACGCTGCTGTAGTCGCGATCGCCCACCCACTTCCGGCCCTCGATACGGACGCAGTGGAACACGGGGAGCAGAAGCCGCCCGGTCGGGAGCGCAACCACCGGCTGTCGCACGAACACACCGCCGGCGTCCGTCTCCGGCAGCAGCGTGTGCGCCTCGCCCCACGTTCGGCCGCCGTCGGCGGAGATGCGCCGCATGACACGTGCGGTGTCCTGGTTGCCGGCGTGCTGGGACGTCCACAGTAGCCACACGGTTTCCGTATTCGTCACGTGGAGAACAGGATTCTGTTCCGAACGAGTCGGATCGTCGGACAGCTGCACCGGCTCCGACCACGCGTCTGCATCCGGGGCGAGCCGGGAGAACCAGACGCTGATGTCCGGCACGCCCTCCTGGGTGCCCGCGAACCACACGCAACCGAGGGAGCCGTCCGGCAGGACGGTGAGATTCGCCGCGTGGTTCTGCACCTGCGGTGCGGGAAGCAGCGCGTCGCGTCGACCCGTCTCGACGTCACGGACGACGCCGTCGGTGGCTCGGGTATCGGTTGCGGGACTCGGTGTGGTCATCTGCGTCTCCAGTGCGTGGATAGGGGCGGGCGAGTTCTCGGGGCAGCGGTCACGTCACGTCTAGGCACGCAGCGCCGCGACACTGAGGTCATAGGAGTTCGTCGGGCGCAGCGCGACACCGTCGATCCGCGAGCGGCGCGCGAGAACCGCTTTCGGAACGAACGCCCACAGGCACGGGCACGTGTCCCAGATCTGGCGCTGCGCGTCCGCGAGGAGTTCGGCGCGCCGGACGGCGTCGGCCTCCTCCGAGGCCTGGGTGATGGTCCGGGTGATCTCGGGAAAGATGTATCCGTGGTAGGTATCCCGGGTCGCTTCCTTCTCCGCGGTGCCGGCGTACATGCCCTGCATGATGGTGAGGGCCAGTCCGGTCGGGCTCGGGAAGCCGTTGCCCAGCACGTCCCAGTCGCCGACCTTGCCCTGCCGCCACTGCGAGATGTCGCCGCCGGGTTCGAACTGCTGGAGAGTGGTTCGCACGCCGACCGCGGACAGCATCTGCAGCACCGACTCCATGATGTCGGTGTCGGCCGCGAACTCGCCCGTCTCCCAGATGATCTTCAACTCCAGATCCCGGATTCCGAGAGCGTCGAGTTCCCCGCGGGCGCGGGCCGGGTCGTAGCTGTACTCACCGGTCTCGACGGCACCGTCGAGAGTGAGGGGAATGACGCCGCGCGACTGGGTGGCGGAGCCCTGCAGAACCTGGTCGACGAGGGCCCGCCCGTCGATCGCATACGTCAGCGCCCTGCGCACCCGCGCGTCGGCCAGCGGGTGCCCCTGGGGTTTCCGGAAATTGAAGAAGAGCTGATTGAGCCGGACACCGTCGATCCGATCGATCGCGACACCCGACAGACCGGCGAGCTGGTCGGCCGCATCGGGGGTGATCGAGTCGATCACGTCGACCTCGCCGCTCCGCAAGGTCACGACACGGTTCGACTCGTCCGGAACGAAGCGGACACGCACCGATTCGATCTGTGCCGGTGTTCCCCAGTAGTTCTCGTTGCGCACCAGGGTGTAGTTTCCGGTGCCGCGGTCACTCTCCGTCACGACGTACGGTCCGGATCCCACGCCGGACTGCAGTTCCTCCGGCACGTTCGCGGCCGCCGGGGTGATGAGGATATTCGACATGAGGTAGTCGAGCACCGGGACCGGACGCTCGGTGTTCAGGGTGAAGCTGGTGTCGTCGATCTGGTCGACCGTCGGCCACTCGGGGAAGAACCCGCCGACGAATGACCCGTCCACCTGGCTGTACATCTGCAACGCTGTCGCGACATCCCGCACCTGCACCGGACTGCCGTCCGAATAGCGGATTCCGGGCCGCAGGTGCACGTACCACTGGGTGGGCGAGACGAGTTCGAACCGATCGGCCAGAACCAGCTGGGGCCGCAGGTTCCGGTCGATCTCGGTGAGGGCCTGCCGCACGCCGCGCTGCACGGTGAGTGCGGCATCGAACTGGTTCAGCTTGTTGTCGAGGCTCACGAGCGATCGGTTCAGGGCCAGGCTCACCGTCCTCGGTCCGGGGGTTCCCGTCGGTGTCGCGCATCCAGCGGCGGATCCGAGCGTGAGGCCGGCACCGAGGAGGAGACCCGACCGGAGCAGCGTTCTCCTCGAAAAACGCTGTTCGAAAAGAGAATTGGTCATCGTCGACCTCTCGGGACTAAGGGTGTGGGGCGCGGCGATCAGGCACGGCGCGAGATGGTTGATCATCACGCGATGTGATCGCCGGCACATCCGAACTCTACTCAGAGTTGCTTGAGATGCGCAAGATGGCGGGCAAGACTTGCGCACAACGCGCATTAGTGCGATTGTGAGCTGAGTTACACACGAAGCTGCTGTACCCGACACGCCGCGGTGTCGACACCTCCATCGCCGGCGTTATCGAAAGGTCGACGATGACCCCTCACGCAGACACCGAACGGCCGGTGACCTCATGACGCAGCACGCCGCCGACACGGCATTTGCAGCCCAGCCCGCCGGCTCGGCATCACCGGCGCCCCGCCGGACCCCGACCTCCCGTGTCCCGAGGGTCCTGACGGCGGCCATGCCCCGCTACGTCGCAAAACGCCTTGCACAGAGCGCGCTTGCCGTCTTCCTGACACTGACCACCGTGTTCGTCCTCATCCGGATGGCACCCGGCGACCCCGCCTACTCGATGGCCGGCCCGCTGGCCAGCACCGAGGACCTCGCCCGAATCAGGGCGGACATGGGTCTCGACCAGTCCGTGTTCACCCAGTACCTGCTGTATCTCCGCGGCCTTCTCCACCTCGATCTCGGCACCTCGTACTCGTTCCAGGCGCCCGCCTTCGACGTCGTCCTCGCTCGGCTGCCGTACACGATCACCCTGTCCGTCGCGGCGATCGTGCTCACCACACTGGTGGCCATCCCGCTCGGAGTGTGGATGGCGCGCCGCGCCGACACGAGGCGTGAACTCGGCGCCAACGTCGTCACGATCGCCGGTCAGTCCATGCCCGACTTCTGGACCGGACTGATGCTCATCACCGTGTTCGCGGTGCTGATCCCGATTTTTCCCGCGGCCGGATTCACGACCTGGTCCAGCCTGGTGCTGCCCACCGTGACGGTGGCCGTGCTGCAGATCGCCCTGATCTCCCGCATGGTCCGCCGCGAGATGGTCGGCGCGTTCTCCTCGCCGTACATGACCGTGGCCCGCTCGCGGGGCGTCCCGGAGCGCGAACTCATCTGGCGGTACGCCCTGCGGAATTCCGCGATCCCGGTTCTGACCGCTCTCGGTACCCGGTTCGCCTCGATGCTCAACGGCGTCGTCGTGGTCGAGGTCGTCTTCGCGTGGCCCGGCGTGGGATCGCTGGTCGTGCGTGCACTCGAGACGAGGGACTACCCCCTCATCCAGGCCACCGTCCTGGTGACCGCGGTTCTCGCCGTCCTCGTCCAGCTCCTCGTCGACCTCTGCTATCCGCTCCTCGACCCGCGCGTCCGACTCGGAAAGGGAACGACGAAATGACCACCGTCATCGATCCCCCGGCACAGGAGCGGCCGAGCGCCGTGACCACCCGGGACATCGCGCGGGCCGGTGCCACCCGGCGCGCCCGCGACAGCCGCGTGAAGATCTGGGTGGGCACCGTCTGCGCCCTCGCCGTCATCATGCCCGTCGCACTGGCGCAACTGCTTCCCCTGCCCTCTCCGGACGCCACCGACCTCGCCCAGCGGCGCCTGCCACCGCTGACGGACGGTCACCTCTTCGGAACCGACCAACTCGGCCGGGACCTCCTCTCCCGCGTCCTCTACGGCGGACAGGTGTCACTGACGATCGGAATTCTCGCGGTCGTCGTCTCCGGGCTGATCGGCCTGTGCTTCGGCGCACTCGCCGGCTACCTCGGCGGCTGGACGGACACGGTCGTGAGCAGGCTGCTCGAGGCCCAGCTGTCGCTGCCGCTCCTCATGATGCTGCTGCTCGTCGTCGCCCTGTTCGGCCCGTCGATCCCGGTCATCACGTTCGTCATCGCGATCGCCCAGTGGCCGGAGATCGCCCGGCTGACCCGCTCACTCGTCCTCGTCGAACGCGAGAAACCGTACGTGGCGGCCTCCCGGGTACTCGGACTCGGACGCACCGCCATCCTGTTGCGCCACGTGATCCCCAACATCATCAAGCAGGCATCCCTCGTCGTCCTGCTGCTGCTCGCGCAGGCCGTCCTCCTCGAGAGCGCACTGAGCTACCTCGGCGCCGGACCGCAACGCCCCTTCGCCACCTGGGGCCGGATCATCTCCGACGGCCAGGACTACATCACCACCTCGTGGTGGCTCGTGACCCTCCCCGGCCTCGTCATCGTGCTGCTCGTGATCGGCGTGAACCTGCTCGGCGACGGGCTCCGCGACCGCCCGGCACGGTCGCCCGGGAAGCGCCGTGGGCTCCTGCACCGGATCTCGTTGCGAAAGGAAGAGGTCTGACATGGGGAATCTCCTCAGAGTCGACGAACTGCAGATCGAACTCATCACCGCCCGGGGCGTCATCCGCGCAGTCGACGGCGTGTCCTTCTGTATCGACGCCGGCGAAACCGTGACCATCATCGGTGAGTCGGGGTCGGGTAAATCGACCACCGCGATGGGCCTCCTCGGTCTGCTGCCCGACGACCTCGCCGTCCTCTCGGGCGCGGTCCGGTTCAAGGACTGCGACATCCTCGGACAGAAGAAGGCTCTCGCGAAGGTCCGGGGACGGCACATCGCCCTGATCCCGCAGGATCCGATGACGGCACTGAGCCCGGTGCACACCATCGGGGCCCAGCTGCGGGAGGCGGTGCGCCACAGCGGCATCACCGGGAAGGCGAAGGAAACCGCGCGGGCCGTGGAACTGCTCGAGCAGGTGCGGATCCAGAATCCGGCGGGCCAACTCGGGAAGTACCCCCACCAGTTGTCCGGCGGCATGCTGCAGCGTGTACTGATCGCCTGCTCGCTCGCGTCGGGTCCCGAACTGATCGTCGCCGACGAACCCACCAGCGCCCTCGACGTGACCGTGCAGGCGAGCATCCTCGACCTGCTGCTCGAACTGCAGGAGCGCACGGGCGTCGGACTGCTCGTCATCACCCACGACCTCGGCGTCGCTCGGTTGATGTCGGACCGCATCTACGTCATGAAGGACGGCCGGTTCGTCGAGAACGGCGGGGCCGAAGACCTCGTCCTCCATCCTCGCAGCGCCTACACCAAGAAGCTGCTCGACGCCGTGCCGCGGCTCGGCGACTACACCACGACCGTAGGAGCATCGACATGAGCGCACCGCTGCTGTCCGTCGAAGATCTCGTCGTCGAATACCCCGTCCCCGACGGTGTGTTCCGCGCGGTCGACACCGTCAGCTTCTCCGTGGACAAGGGTGCGACGCTCGCCGTCGTCGGCGAGTCCGGGTGCGGGAAATCGACCATCGCGAAGGCGATCGTCCGGCTCCTCACGCCCACGTCCGGCCGCATCCTCGTGGGCGGTGCCGACATCGCGCAATTGTCGGAGAAGGCGCTGCGTCCCTTCCGGTCCCGCGTGCAGATGGTCTTCCAGGACCCGTACGGATCTCTGGACCCGCACTTGACCGCCGTCGACATCGTCGGCGAACCCCTCCGCCTCCAAGGCGTCCGGAGCAAGCCCGAGCGAGCGCGCAGGGCGGCGGCGTTGATCGATCAGGTCGGCCTGCCCGCCACGGCGCTCCACCGTCGACCCGCCGAGTTCTCCGGCGGTCAGCGGCAACGCATCGGTATCGCCCGGGCTCTGGCGAGCGGACCGGAACTCCTCGTGTGCGACGAGGCCACCAGCGCGCTCGACGTGTCGGTGCAGGCTCAGGTGCTCGACCTCCTCCGCGAGATCCAGCACGACACCGGTCTGACCTACGTCTTCATTTCCCACAACCTCGGCGTCGTCCGCGAGATCAGCGACACCGTGATCGTCATGTCGCGCGGGCAGGTGGTCGAAAGCGGTTCCACCACCGATGTTCTCGAACGTCCCGCCGAGCCGTACACCCAGGCCCTCCGCGCCGCCGCGCTCGATCCCACCACCATGGTCGGGATCAAACCCCGTCACATCGTCTCGCGCCCGCCCGGCGCAACCGAGGTTCCCCGAACCGTATCCCGAGGAGTAGCTTGATGCCCGAACTCGACCTGACCTCACTCGTTCTCGGCACGATGACGTTCGGGGACACCGTCGACTTCGACGGTGCCGCCGCAATGGTCGACGCCGCGCTCGACGCCGGCATCACCCACGTCGACACCGCCAACGGCTACGCCGGCGGAGAGTCCGAACGCATCCTCGCCCGACTGCTGGGCACGCGTCGCGACCGTGTCACCCTCGCCACCAAGGCGGGAATGCCCCACCCCGACGCGGGCGGCAACTCTCCGCTGTCTCCCGCGGGCCTCCGGGCGAGCGTCGAGGCGAGCCTGAAGCGACTGGACACCGACTACGTCGACCTGTTCTATCTCCATCAGCCCGACCGGGCCACCCCCCTCGCCGACACTCTCTCCACCGTCGCCGATCTCGTGTCGGAGGGCAAGATCCGCGCGCTCGGTGTCTCCAACTTCGCGGCCTGGCAGATCGCGGAACTGAACCACACGGCCGACGCCGTCGGCGCGCCCCGCCCGATCGTGGCCCAGCAGCTGTACAACCTCCTGGCCCGGCGGATCGAGGAGGAGTACGTCGAATTCGCCGCGGTCACCGGACTGATCACGATGGTCTACAACCCACTCGGCGGCGGTCTCCTCACCGGACGGCACTCGTTCGACGCCCAGCCGGCCGACGGCCGCTTCGGTGATTCGCGGTTGGCGCAGATGTACAAGGAGCGGTACTGGAACACCGCGATCTTCGATGCGATCACGCAGTTGTCCGTGATCGCCGACAAGGCCGGCATCCCGCTCACCGAACTGGCTCTGCGCTGGCTCGTGTCCAAGCCCGCGGCGGGCCCGATCCTCCTCGGCGGATCCAAGGTGGCACAACTGCAGTCGAACATCGCCGCCGTCGCGAAGGGCACACTCGACAACGAACTGATCGACGCGTGCGACGAAGTGGGCAGCGCCCTGCGCGGACCCATGCCCAACTACAACCGCTAGGAGACATCGCCCCCATGAGCGCCCAGGAATTCGCCGCCCGACTCCGCGGCCGGGAACGGATCGTCGGCTATTGGTCCGTGATCGACAGCCCGGTGTCGACGGAATGGCTCGCCCACGTCGGCTGGGATTACATCGCCCTCGACCTCCAGCACGGCCTGATCGGATACTCCGGCATGGTCGCGGGGCTCACCGCCATCGACGCCTCAGGCTCAACGGTCGGCATGATCCGGGTCGAGTCGAACGATCCGACACCGATCGGCCGGGCACTCGACGCCGGCGCGGCGGGAGTGATCGTTCCGCTGGTGAACACCGCCGAGGAAGCTGCCCAGGCCGTTGCGGCCGCGACCTACCCGCCTGCCGGCGTTCGCTCGTACGGGCCGATGCGCTCCCAACTGCGGATCGGCCCGAACCCGGCGGACGCCAACCGCGACACGGTCGTCGTCGTGATGATCGAGACACCGCAGGGACTGGCGAGCGTGGAAGAGATCTGCGCCGTCCCCGGACTCGACGGGGTCTACGTCGGGCCGTCCGATCTGCGCCTCGCCGTGGGTGGTGCGCACCCGAACGATCCGAGCGTGGACGACGAGTTCGAGGCGGCCCTGGTCCGCGTCCGGGAGGCTGCCGCGGCGGCAGGCATCGCGGCGGGCATCCACACCCCCGACGGTGCGGTGGCGGCTCGCCGACTCGCCGAGGGATACACGTTCGCGACCGTCGCGTCCGACCTCACCCATCTCAAAGCCGCCTCTGCCGCGCATCTCAAAGCCGCGACCGGGGAACGATAGGCGCTCCGCGCCCGGAACGGTGCCGACACGAGGAAGATTCTGAATTCCTTGCCCGAGGGAGAGATGCAACGAAGGATCGAATCATGCCTGACATCATCGAGTTGATCTTCGACGACCACGAGTGGTTCCGACGACAGTTCGCCGCACTGGACGAATTGAAGGCTCACCGCCGGGTGGATGTCACTGCCGTCGAGGCGGTGTGGACGCCGTTGGCGAAACGCCTCGATCTGCACGCCGCGGCCGAGGAGGAAATCTTCTATCCCCAGCTGCTGCGTGTCGGCGAAGACGCGGAGGCGGAGGCGGAAACCCTCGACGCGATCGGGGACCACAACGACATCCGCGACGGCGTCCGTGCGGCGGCGGGGTTTCCCGTCCTGTCCGCGGAGTGGTGGGCGGCCGTCGGCCGAACGCGCCGGGCCAACGACGAGCACATGGCCGAGGAGGAACGCGAGGGGCTGGCTGACTTCCGGACCGCCCCGGGGGATCTTCGCGAGTCGCTCGGGCGGCGCTTCGCCGAATACTTCCTCGTGCACCGTTCCACGAGGGATGTGGACACCTCGGACAAAGATCCGAGAGAGTACGTCCGGGAGATCGAAGAGGACCTCGACGAGGGTAGCAGCGCGGGATCACTGCGAATCGGAAGTTTGAAGGGCCAGTAGCAACGCACTCCCCACATCACAGACCGCGCGGTCTGTGTTCTATAGTTCGGCGGTCCGCGGCATCGGGCCGACCGGTTCGTGGGGAGATGGGGTTGTGGTTCGAGTTTCCCGTCCGATGCCCGATGCGCTTCCCCCGATGTCGTTCGAGCGGACGGTGCCCCGCAGGTACGTGCATCGCCAGTCCGTGGCCGAGGTCTTCCTCACCGACTGCGTCTCGCTAGCGGGGCCGGATCAGTTCGTGGTCGCCGCGCAGTGGCCCCGCCTGCACGGCTTCTACCGCGCCCGGGGTGGGCGCTACGACACAATGCTGCTGGCGGAAACGCTCCGGCAGACTGCGATCTACCTGGGACACACCCGCTACTCGGTTCCGCTGCCGAACCGGTTCGTCATGCAGCACCTCCAGGTGCAGGCGGTGCCCGGCACGCTCGCGGTGGGCGCGGCGGCCGCCGACGTGGTCGTCGAGGTCACCGTGTCCGAGCACGTGTACCGCGGCGGTGCGCTGTCCGCGTTCCGCGTGGACCTGCGGTTCCGGCTCGGCGGACAGGACGTGGGCACCGCGACGGGTCACGCCGCCGTGTTTCCGTCGGCCGCGTACTCGCGGGCCCGGTGGGGTGAGCGCGGACCGCGGACGGTCGGGGCGCCGTGGTGCCCCGACCCCGTTCCGGCGGGGCTGGTCGGTCACGTCGACGACGCGCACGTGGTCCTGGGTCCCCGGTGTTCCGAGAACGAGTGGGAGTTGCGGATCGACGACGCGCACCCCGTGCTGTTCGACCATCCCTGTGATCACATTCCCGGGATGCTGCTGCTCGAGGCATTGCGGCAGGCAGCCTACGCGCGGCTCGGCGTGTCCGAGGCGCACCTCGTGTCCCTGGGCGCCACGTTCCACCGTTTCGCCGAACTCGACGAGCGGGCCACGATCCGGCTGGATGTGGTCGACGACGGCGCGTTGTCGATCCGCGGATCGCTCGTGCAGGGCGGCGTGGCGGTCGTGCGAGGAACCGCGGCGCTGGCCTCTACCGCGGTGAGCGCATGCGCGCGCTAATCGGCGTCGTCGGGTGTCCAGCGGGCCCGGCGGATCCGGGCGATGTCCTGATGCCGGGTGGCGGGCATGATCCCCGGGAGCAGGAACCCCCACATGTCGTCGACGCGTTGCTCGAGGTCGGTGCGCTGCGTCAACACCTGGGACACGGTCTGGACGCCGGTGAAGGCGCCGATGACGAACCGCGCCAGCCTCGGCGGATCGATGCCCGGGAGGAGATCTCCCTGCTCGACGGCCCGAGTGGCGAGCATCTCGCAACTGTTGATCCAGTCGAGATAGGGATCGGCGGGGCCCTGGTCGTCGGCACTGAGTTCGAGGGTGATCCGGATACCGGCTCGCACGATCGGGTCGTTCACGATCTGCCGGGCCATCTCGTGACAGAGCATCACGATCTGCTCGATCGCCGAAACCTGCTCACGGCCGATCGCCTCGACCGACGCGATGGAGATCCGGTGTTGCTCACCGATGATGAACCGCGCGAGATCTTCTTTCGAGCGGAAATGGAAGTACAAGGCCCCCTTCGTGATTCCGGCGTTCTCGACGATGTTGCCGAGCCTGGCTCCTTCGAACCCCGACTTCTCGAACATCTCCGCCGCCCCGCGGACGATCTGCTGTCGGGTCGCCGCAGCACGCGCCTGCTGAACCACGTTCACACCTTTCCCTGCCGCACGAGAGAAGAACGATGACGATGAAAGCACGGACCACGCGCCCATTGCCCGGAGAGACGGTACCAGCGTCGACCGCGACCGACGACGGTCGAACACCCTCCACGCCGGTCCGTGTCGCGGTGGTGGGAGCCACCGGCTTCGTCGGATCGGCCACCGTGACGGCACTGGCGTCGGCCGGAATCCACTGCACCGCGGTGGCGCGCACACCGTCACACACCGAGATTCCGGGCGTCGTGTCGGCCTGGGCGGATCTGACCGATCCGGCGAGCCTCGAAACGGCGCTCATCGGCGCCGATGTCGTGATCCATGCCGCCTCCTACACCGGGAACGACCCGGCGCACTGCGGCGCCGTCAACGTCGAGGGCACCGAGAATCTGCTTGCCGCCGCGGCCCGAAACGGCATCGACCAGGTGATCTACGTCAGCACCATCGGTGTGTACGGGTCCGGGCCGCACAGCGGAATCGGCGAGTTCGAGGCCACGCCCGCACCCGTCTCGGCACTGAGCGCGAGCAGGCTGACTGCCGAACACCGCGTCCTCGAACGGGGTGGTTGCGTCGTCAGGCCCGGATTCGTCCATGGCCACGGCGACCGCTGGTTCGTTCCCGGATTCATCCGGATCCTCGAGACGTTGGGGGCCTGGGTCGACGAGGGACGGTCCCGGATCTCGATCATCGCGGTGAACGATCTCGCACGGCTCCTCGCCGGCCTCGCCGCGCAGTCCCCCGCGCGCCCCGGCGACGTGTTCCATGCCTGCCATCCCGACCCGGTGTCCGTCCGCGAACTCGGTCAGGCACTCGCGGACTCGGGCCGTCTCCGACTGCCGGCCACGAGTCTCACCTTCGACGAAGCAGTCACCGCCGGTGCCCGGCACGGTCTGACCGAACGACACCTCGACCTGATCGGCCGCGACCACTGGTACGACCCTGCCCGCCTGTGGACTCCCGTCGGCGTCGGCGTCGGCGTCGGCGCCCTGCACCATTTCCCGTCCCGACGGTAGCCACTACCGCCCGGCCCGGGAGATCACCAGTCCGGTCGAGCTCACCACGAGATCGGGTTGCGAGAACTGAATGTAGTGGTCACTACCGGTCGCGAAGGTGTGCGGCGTCGCCGGTTCCAACGCGACGAGGTCGTCCTGCGCCTTCTCGTACACCCGGTTCACGTCCTCGGCGGGGAGACCGGGCAGCGACTGGAGTCCCGCGAACGATTCGGTCTTGGTCAGCACCGCCAGCGGCATCGGGGGCAGCGGGGGCGCGGACAGAACCTGCGCGACACTGGCGTCCAGGTCGACGCGCTCGGACTCGGGGCTGCGCATGGACGGTATGGGCAACTGGTCGATCGGTGGATTCAACAGTTCGTCGCGATAGCTGGGCCACTGGGGCCCGAACAACGCGGGCACGGTGGGGCTGAATGCGTCGACGAACACGACCCCGCGCACCTGATCGGGATGGGTTTGCGCGTAGAGGCGCACGATCAACCCGCCCAGCGAATGCCCGACCAGGATGTACGGCCCGGCCACCTCCCCAGCGCTCAGAACCGCCGACAGTTCCGCGACGATGTCCTCGGCCGTGCGCGGCTGCGGGACCGGAGAACTGCGGTCGGTCAGCGGAGTTCCCTCGACATATCGCACGGTGCCGGGCCGGTCGTACGCGCACACCCGATGCGAGGCGGAGACGCCTTCGAACACCGGCGGCCCCGCCGCCGGACCGATCACGCTCAGCACGTCGGATTGCGTCCACACATCCGAGGAATCGTGATACCCCGAGACCAGGACCACGGTCGGGTCGCCGTCACGGCTCTCGCCGCTGCACGTCAGATACACACTGCGGCCCCCTCCGATATCCACCGGGCCTGCAACGTCTCGCGCGGCCGCGTCATCGGAGTCGGACGCGCAGGACGAGACGGCCACCATCAGCGCGACGAGCACCCCCACCCAAAGCCGACGCGATGTCCGCACAACCGATCACCTCATCCCGAGCCGGGACTCATCACGCTCCTCCAGCGCCCAGCCGAGGTCAAGGCTCGTCACGGCCGTCACGGCGGGCACACGGAAGGGCCGGTCTTCGTCCGCAGCCCGCCGGTGAGGTGTATACCCAGATTGGAGATGATGTCCCCCACCTGACGGAGTGTCGAGATGGCCCTTCTCGCCGAGATCGTCGTGGATACCGAAGGCGACAGCCGGGTAGTGGTGCTGGTTCCGGTGATGTGGCTGTTCATCGCGGTCCTGGTCACGTTCGTCGTCACCCGGATCATCACCCGCCGAATCCGCGCGAAAACGGGAGCGGCGGAACCGGACGACGCGGTGGAGCCGGAAGGCGGTCTGATCGGCGACATCACCATCGGCGGCGTTCACGTTCACCACCAGGTCCTCGGGATCCTCCTCATGACTCTCGCCGGGGTGGCACTCATCGCCACCACCCCGGAGGGCACGGCGCTCAACGTCTTCGCGGCGGCGTTCGGAGTGGGCCTCGCGCTCACCTTCGACGAGTTCGCGCTGTGGGTGCACCTCGACGACGTGTACTGGAGCACTGCCGGCAGGAAGTCGGTGGACGCGATCTTCTGCGCGTTGATGATCACCGGTCTGATGATCGGAGGCGCCGAACTCGTGACCGGTCGGATCGGCACCACCGAATGGTGGGTGTCGATCGGTTACCTGTTCGTCACGCTCGGTATCTCGGTGATCTGCCTGCTGAAGGGGAAGTTCGTCACGGGGATCGTCGGGGTCGTGTTCCAGCCGGTCGCGATCGTCGGCGCGATCCGCCTGGCCAAACCCGATTCCTGGTGGGCGGTGCGCCGCTACCGGACCCGACCGCGGCGGATGGCCCGGTCCCAGGCACGTTTCGACGAGCGCTACCACGCCCGCTGGAACCGGGCGCGCGACTTCGTTGCCGGACCACCGGACCCGCATCATGCCGGCACGCAGGGCTAGTCTTCGTCCGCCGTCCGCGACCGCCCCATCATCTCCAGTCCCGCCATCGCCTTTTCGGCGCCCGCCTCGTCCACCTTCTCCATGGCGAATCCCATGTGGATGACGATCCAGTCGCCCGGTTCCAGGCTGACGTCCTCGGGCAGCATGCCGATGTTCACCTTGCGCTGTTCGCCGACGACGTCGACGAGCGCGAGTTGGTTGCCGTAGCCCTCCAGCATCCGCACGACCTGACCGGGAATACCAAGACACACGGTTCAGCCCTCCGTCCCGTCCGGTTGCAGCGTTGCCGCGGAGTCGGACTCCAGCTGTTGATCGGAGTCGGACTCCAGCAGTTGGTCCACGACCTCGAACACCATGTCCACGGCCGGTCCGACGGCGGCCTCGACCCGCGGCGACAGCCCGATCCCCTCGCCGGTGTTCTCCACCTGGCAGCCGAGGACCACGGTCCGCGGCAGGGTTCCGCCGAGCGCGCGCAAGCTCGCGAACACCGCCCCCGGATCCATGCTGTGCGCGTCCAGCGGCGCCGCCGGGACGGAGTCGGAGCCCACCTCGAACGCCCTCAGCGCGCCGGGCTCACCGCGGTCGGGCACCGCGTCCACCAGCAGGAGAGCGCCCCACCCGTCGAGCAGCTCGTATGCCAGATGCGTTCCACGAATGCCGAAATCGACGGCGCGAACTCCCGGCGGCAGCGACCTGGCCGCGACCCCGCGCAGTACCTCGGGCCCGAAACCGTCGTCGCCGAAGAAGATGTTGCCCACACCGGCAACCAGAACTCGCCTGCCCACCGTCACGTGCGTCTCACATTTTCCGGATACGCAGATATCGCCTGATATCGGGAATCGCGATGACGGCGACCGCGACGCCCGCGACCGCAACCAACGCCAGAGCCGCGGTGGTCATCTCTCCGAGAATCTTCATGGCTGTCCATCCTTTCCGGTGTCTGCCGAGACCGGCTCCACCTCGTCCGGGGCGAAGTACAGATACCGTCCGTACCACTCGTGCAACTCCGACGCGGGGTCGTCCACCAGCACGACCCCGACGTGGGTGCCACCGTCGACGTCGGCGTGCACGGTCACCACGCGAGCCAGCTGTCCCGCGAAGAACAGGTCCTGGGCGTCGGCGCGCCGCGACGGGTGGATCCGCACGACGGTGCCCTTCGCCACCCGGATGCCGTTCACGATCACGCCGTCGACGTCCGGGCGTACGGCGGTGTCGGCGTCCGGATCCCACCACGGCATGTCGTCGGTCAGTTCCGGGACGAGCCCCATGTCGGGGAGGCCCGGGTCCGGGAGGTGCGGGTCCGGGAGGTGCGGGTCCCGCAGGATGCCGTGCATCTGGGCGAGCGTCGCCGGCGACATCTGCTCGCACCGGTCGATGATCTGGGCGGCGAGCGGGTCGGTGGCGCGGGCCTGCCGCTTCTCCTCCTCGGTGAGGGTCATGACGCGCAGTGTGAGGATTTCGTCGATCTCGGTGGCGTCGAACAGTGCCCCGTCGCTCTGCTCGGCCACCTCCGGGTGGTCGTACAGGATGATCGGCGACACCAGGACGAGGTCCGTCTCCCCCGGCAGCCCGGCCAGCACCGGGTAGCACCGTTCGTGCGCGCACGTGCCCGCGAGTTGCGCCGCCTCCGAGGGAGGTTCGAGGAGTGAGACGAACTCGGTATTCTCGGCCGCCAGGATCAGGTGGGCGCCGATCAGGGACTGCCGGATCGCCGAGTCCTTGTCCCAGCCGGCAACGTCCTGCGCGGTGGTCGTGTTCTCGACGGACACCCGCACGCGGTTCAGCCCGTCGACGCTGTCGCTCCCCACCGTCACGACGGCGTGTGCGGGCCATCGGGTGCGCACCACGCGGCCGGCGAGGGATCCGTCCTCGTCCCGCAGTTCCTCCACCTGGGTGCCGCCGTCGATGTGAACGTCGAGGTTGCGTTCGCCCGGCCACTGCGCGGGGTGCTGGATGCCGAGATCGAATTCGCGCTCCACCGCTTCGTCCCAGCTGAGCCAGCTCGCGCCCGCGACGGTCAGTTCGTCGACGGGAACGAACTCCGCCGAGTCCGCGACCGCGCGTTCGATGCTGCGCACCTGGAGCTGCAGGAATCGGAGGGTGACGTTCACCCCCGCACCGTCGCCGGCCCACATCAGGGTCTGGCAGGACATGCGTGGTTCTTCGCCGATCCCCGACTCGGCCGCACCCGACGGTCCGAGGACGCCGAACTGCCACCGCGACTGGTTCTTCGACGAACTCGCACGATACGGATACAGCAGGTAGCCCTCGTACAGGACCGCGTCGGCCACGGCACGTACTCGCTGCAGGGACGCCGGGGAGATCATGCGATCACCTCCCCGGCTCCCTGCAGCAGGTCCGAAATGGCGACGTCCAGGCCGATCAGCCCCTGCGCCGCCTTGTAGCGCGCCAGCGCTGCGAGGGTGTCGTGGTCGAGGCGCACCCACCCCGTGTTCGGGTAGTGCGCCTGAACAAGTTCGCGCCACACCGACACCGGCAGGTCGTAGGTCGACTCGCGGTCCCACGGGATCCGTTCCACACCGAAACCGGCGACCCCGCGGGTGAAGACCGTTCCGCTGAACAGGAACACGAGCGGCACCGTCGACCCGGCCTCGTCCAGGGCGTGCAGATACTTCGACGCCGTCACCTCGAAGTCGTACGTGCACGGCAGCGGCAACTCCACCACGCTGGACCCGGTGAACCCCTGGGCCACGGTGCTGGTCTGCATCCACTGGAACGGTTTGAGTGTGGACGTCCACCGCTCACGGGGCCCGAACAGGTCGAGGAGGCCCTCCGCCTCGCCGTCCGTGTAGCGGCGCCGCTGGGGGTCGATACGGACCTGGCACCGGACGGCCATCGCGTGCACGACGGCATCGCTGGACTCCGTCACTTCCACTCGCGCAGTGAGATTCGGCGCAACCGCGAACGGTTCCGGGAACACGTCCTCCACGTGGAACGACAGCTCGGTCACGTCGGCTCCTTCGCGACGCGACTGCGCGCACGCACCGTCTCGAAGAACGTGTCGATGACCCGGCGGGCGTCCTGGCCGCCGTCGAACCCCCGCCACACCTGCCGCAGTTCGCCGACCAGTTGGTAGCAGGCGTCGATGGGGACGAGGTAACACTCGGGGTCGCCGCCGCCGCGCTCCGGGACCCGCAGCAGCAACGCCTCCGTGTCGGCGGACAGCCGTCCGAGCGCCGGGTTCGCCGCGAGGACGCTGTCCCAGGCGTCGAGTGGCAGCTCCGACTCGGTGGCACCTGCCGGGCCGGGATAGAACGCGACGGTCTTGCCCAGCAAGGAGTTCCGGAACACGAACGCGAGCCCGACGGGGATCTCCAGTTCGTCCCAGCGTCCCGGTGCGAGTTCGAAGTCGGGGAACGACAGGTAGCGTTCCGGGACGGCCCGGAAGCGCAGTTCGGCGCTTTCGTCGGTGAACAGCAGGTAGCACCCACGGCACACGCACATCAGTTGCCTGTCCTGGACGTTCACGACGTGCTGATGGGCGTCGGCGATGGGCACGGCGCACATGTCGCACCGCTCTCCGACCACCGGTGTGGGCCGCTCGGACGCGATGCGCTGCAGTATGCGCAGTCCGTTCCCCGACGGGCTCATCACGCCACCTCCGCGGCCGGGACCGCGACGGAGACGACGCCGTCACGCACGAGGACCGGAAGCGGCGACAGCGTTTCGGCGTCCGCGTCACCGTCGAGGCGGAGGCCCGCCCGGCGCGGGTCGAAGTGCGCCCGGCACGACGGGCAGCGCAGCACCGCGTCTCCCACCTGCCCACCCGCCTTGCGTTGCAGCGTGGCCCCGGCCAGCGAGTTGGTGCAGGCGGCGCACCGGTCGCGGTAGGCGAACAACTGCTCCCCGATCCGGCACACCAGAATCGATAACCCGGCAACGGAGAATCCCGCCACCTCCCCGGGCGTGAGCTCCTCGAGTTCGGGCACCGACACCCACGTCCCGGTGCCGCTCGACCCGTCCGATCCGTCCGGATGAACATGGGAGAACAGCGATTCCGCGGCGATCAGCCCGGATCCGGCGGCGGGCGTGGCACCCACCACCTCGATGTCCACGGTCTCCGGTGCGGCAGCCAGTACGGCGTCCTTGACTGCCAATTCCAGCGTCACCGCCGACGACGGACAGCTCTTACAGCTGCCGGTCAACCGAAGCCGCACCACACCGTCCACCACACCGAGCAATTCGACGTCACCGCCATGGGAGCCCAGGTAGGGGCGCACACTGTCGAGCGCGGTCGCGACCCTCGTCTCGACGTCGTGCGGATGGAGTCCGTTCACCAGCAGCAGGCTGGCCACGAGTTCGTCGTCGGCGAGCCGCTCGACGAGGTCGTCGTCGCGGTCACCGATGATCTCGAGGACGCGCTGCAACCCGGCGCCGTAGAGTTCGACCACCTCACGGACCAGTTGCTCGGCGCGATCACGTGCCACCGAGCCCCCTGTCGAACTCGCGTCCAACAGGCTGTCGATCCTCTCGCCGGCTGTCCGCCACCGATCGGGGTCGTCTCCTACTTCGTCACTCCCCCACGTCTCCGATCCGCCACTCTCCATGCGTACCTCGTCACTCGCCGGTCACGGACTGGGTGGGCGAATGCAGCTTCTCCAGCGTCTTACCCTCACCGAGATACATGTGCACACCGCAGGGCAGGCAGGGGTCGAAACTGCGGACGGTCCGCATGATGTCGATACCCTTGAAGTGCTCCCGGTCGTTCTCCTCGAAGATCGGCTGACCCTGCACTGCGTCCTCGTACGGGCCCGGTGTCCCGAAGCTGTCGCGAGGGTTGGCGTTCCACGGGGTCGGCGGATACGGGTGATAGTTCGCGATCTTGCCGTCGCGAATCACCATGTGGTGCGACAGGACACCGCGTACCGCCTCCGTGAAGCCGCAGCCGATGCCCTCGTCGGGGACCTCGAACTTCTCCCACGTCTTCGTGTGCCCGGCCCGGATCTCGGCGAGCGCCTTCTCCGCGAAGTGCAGCGCACACGCCGCCGCGTACGCCTGGAAGTAGGTCCGCGCCCGGTCACGCTCGATCGTGTTGCTGCCGTACTGCGGGATCTTCCACTCGAACTCGACCGGGCCCTTCAGGGCGGTCTTCGGCAGGTTGATCTTCACGCTGTGACCGGTCGACTGCACGTACCCGATGTCGACGAGGCCCGCGAGGGCGGTACTCCAGAGCCTGGCCAGCGGTCCGCCGCCGGTGTCCAGCGCGAGGTGGTCGGTGCCGTCGAACCATCGCGGCGACATCACCCAGCTGTACTTGTCCTCCATGTCGCGTTTCTGCGGGTGCGGGTTGGTGTGCTGGTTCCACGGATGCCTGCGGTCGACCGGGTTCCCGAGCGGATCGTTCTTCACGAACATCTCCTGGTCGGTCCAGTCGTCGTAATACGAACTGCCCAGCAGGATTCGGATGCCCAGATTGATGTCGACGAGGGACGTCGTGATCAGTTTGCCGTCCACCACGATGCCGGGCGTCACGAACATGGCCCGTCCCCACTTCTCCATGTCCTTGTAGGAGAAGTTGCACACCGCGGGATCCTGGAAGGACCCCCAGCAGCCGAGGAGAGTCCGGCGCAGGCCGACCTTCTCGTAGCCGGGCAAGGCCTCGTAGAAGAAGTCGAACAGGTCGTCGTGCATGGGGACGACCTTCTTCATGAACTCCACGTAGCGCATCAGACGCGTCGTGTAGTCGGTCATCAACTGGATCGTCGCGACCGTGCCGACACCACCCGGATACAGGGTGGACGGATGGACGTGCCGACCTTCCATGAGGCAGAACATCTCTCGCGTCCACCGGCTGACCTGCAACGCCTCCCGATAGAACTCACCGGTGAACGGGTTGAGCGACCGCATGATGTCGGCGATGGTTTTGTAGCCGTGCTCGCCGGCGTGCGGCGCCTCGGTCTTCTCGGCCTGCGCGAGCACCCCCGGATTGGTCTCGGAGACCATCTTCTCGCAGAAGTCCACACCGACGAGGTTCTCCTGAAAGATGTTGTGGTCGAACATGTATTCCGCGGCCTCGCCGAGGTTGACGATCCACTCGCCGATGTGCGGCGGCTGCACGCCGTAGGCCATGTTCTGGGTGTAACACGAACACGTCGCGTGGTTGTCACCACAGATACCGCAGATGCGGCTCGTGATGAAGTGGGCGTCGCGGGGATCTTTGCCCTTCATGAAGATCGAATAGCCACGGAAGATCGACGAGGTGCTGTGGCACTCCACGACTTCCTTCTGCTTGAAGTCGATCTTCGTGTAGATGCCCAGGCTGCCCACGATGCGCGTGATCGGATCCCACGCCATCTCGACCAGGCCGTCGGATTCCGACTTGTGCGAAGGTTCCGGAATGATCGTTGTCATCGACGTACCTCTCAGTGTTCGAGGCCGGCGGACTACCGCCCGAGACCCCGAGCGGGACTACCAGGTGCGTGTGGCGCCCGTGGTCAGTTTCGTACCGCGACTGCGCCAGTGCGGCTCTTTGTCCAAGGTGGTCTTGGTGATCTTGCGGAGGCTCCGAATGGCGGATCCGTACAGTCCGGACGCCGCGGTGGAGATCTTGCCGCCCGGGGGTTCGTCCATGAACGGCATGAACTTGTCCGGGAAGCCCGGCATCGTGCACCCGATGCAGATACCGCCCACATTCGGGCACCCACCGACACCGTTGATCCAGCCCCGCTTCGGGACGTTGCACTTGACGACAGGGCCCCAGCACCCCAGCTTCACGATGCACTTGGGTGAGCCGTACTCGGTGGCGAAGTCACCCTGCTCGTAGTAGCCGGCGCGGTCGCAGCCCTCGTGCACCGTGGCCCCGAACAGCCATTGCGGACGCAAGGCGTCGTCGAGCGGAATCATGGGCGCCTGCTCGGTCGCCATGTAGAGGAGATACGTCAGCGTCTCCGACAGATTGTCCGGTTGGATCGGGCAACCGGGAACGCAGACGATCGGGATGCCCGCCTTCGACTTCCAATCCCAGCCGAGGTAATCGGGAACGCCCATCGCACCGGTCGGATTGCCCGCCATCGCGTGGATACCGCCGTACGTGGCGCACGTCCCCGCCGCGACGATCGCCGTCGCCTTCGGAGCGAGACGATCGAGCCACTCACTCGTCGTCACCGGCTGGCCAGTCTCGGGGTTGTTGCCGAAACCGCACCAGTAACCCTCGTCGTGAAGTTGCTCGTTCGGGATGGAACCCTCCACCACCAGCACGAACGGTTCGAGTTCGCCGCGATCCGCCTTCCAGAACCACTCCAGGAAGTCGTTGGCGCCGCCCTCCGGGCCGTTCTCGAAGTCGATCAGCGGCCAGTGCACGGCCACTTTGGGCAGACCCGGCAGGGCTCCCAGAGCAATCTCCTCGACACTGGGCTGCGTCGCAGCCGTCAAGGCCACCGAATCGCCGTCGCAACTGAGTCCCGCATTGATCCACAGCACGTGAATCAGGGTGTCCTCGGCGTTGATTGCTTCCTGTGTCGGCATATCAGGTCGCTTTCCGGAGTGAACACAACTCCTGTCGCCACCGGAGTCGACCGTCGGCCCACCTGTGTGGCGCTGATATTTATTTAGCTCCGCCGCCGAGCGGATGTCAACGGTCCTCGGCGCGTCGCACCGCGCAGTTCGACCCCGTCGTGTAGTGGCGTCATTGCTTCGCAATCCAGTCGTACCACTGCGCAATGCCCTGACCCGTCGTCGCCGACAGCGTGATCATCCGAAGGTCGGGGTTCACGGACCGCGCATACTTCGTGCAGAGGTCGACGTCGAAGTCCACGTACGGCAACAGGTCCGCCTTGTTCACGATCACCAGGTTCGCCGCCGCGAACATGTGCGGATACTTGAGCGGCTTGTCCGTCCCCTCGGTCACCGAGATCACCACCACCCTGCTCTTCTCACCGAGATCGAACAGGGCCGGACAGACGAGATTCCCCACGTTCTCGATGAACAGCAGCGAATTCGGCTCGGGGTCGAGGGCGGTCAGCGCGTCCCGCATCATCTCGGCGTCGAGATGACACCCGGCTCCCGTATTCACCTGCACCACAGCACATCCCGTCGCCTTGATGCGGTTGGCGTCGAGCATCGTCTCCTGGTCGCCCTCCACCACCGAGACCCGTCGCTGCCCACCGATGTCGGCGATCGTGCGTTCGAGAAGCGTCGTCTTCCCCGACCCCGGCGAGCTCATCACGTTCAGGGCGAGCACCCCGCGGCCGGCCAGCCAGCCCCGGTTGCGCTCCGCCGTGAGGTCGTTCTTCGCCAGCACCTTCTGCTCGAGGGTGACCGTCTCGGTCGCGTGCTCGTGGGGGTGTTCGTGAGTGTGGGGGTGGTCGTGCTCGTGCGGATGCGTGTGGTCGTGCGGATGCTCGTGGTCGTGTGGGTGCTCGTGGTCGTGCGGGTGCTCGTGGGGCACGGTGATCCTCGTTCCGGTCTCGTCTCCGCATCCACAGGTGGCACACATTTGCGTCAGCTCACTTCCATCGAGAGGATTCGTAGTTCCCGACCCGACGTGACCTCCACGTCCGCACTTCCGCACGGGCACAGCAACACCAGGTCCGTGAGCGCGAAATCCTCGCCGCACTCACGGCAGTGCGCACCGCCCGGGGTGTGGTCGATGTCGAGACGGGCACCGTGCGCGACGGTCCCTTCGGTGACCAGTTCGAAACAGAACTGCATCGAATCGGCGACCACGGCCGTCAACGCCCCCACCTGCACACGCACACTGTGGACCGTCCGTCCCGCGGCGGTCTCGCAGACGGCGTCGACGACACTCTGGGTGATTGCCAACTCGTGCATCACGGCCCCGTTCAGGACTCGTCACCTGTGATTCGAGCGTAGCGCTTCGCGCCCGTGAGTATTTATTAACCGCGGGCGGTTAGTAAATACTCACAGGCGTTCGATGATGGTGACATTGGCTGTGCCGCCGCCCTCGCAGATGGTTTGGAGGCCGTAGCGTCCGCCGGTGCGCTCGAGTTCGTTGAGGAGTGTGGCCATCAGCTTCGTGCCGGTCGCACCGAGTGGGTGGCCGAGGGCGATCGCGCCGCCGTTGACATTGACCTTCGCGGGGTCGGCGCCGATCTCCTTGATCCATGCGAGGACGACCGGCGCGAAAGCCTCGTTGATCTCGACCAGGTCGATGTCGTCGATGCTCGAGCCCGTCTTCTCCAGCGCGCGGCGCGTGGCGGGGATCGGGGCGCTGAGCATGAAGATCGGGTCGGCGCCGCGGGCGCTGAGATGGTGGATGCGGGCCCGGGGCGTCAGGCCGTACCGCTCGACCGCTTCCGGTGAGGCCAGCAACACCGCGCTCGCACCGTCGGAGATCTGGCTCGCGACCGCGGCCGTCAGACGACCCCCTTCGGTGAGGGTCTTCAGCGCGGCCATCTTCTCGAGGCTGGTCTCGCGGGGACCCTCGTCCGTCGTCACGTCACCGAACGGGACGATCTCGCGGTCGAAGCGACCTTCGGCGATGGCCGTCCGCGCCCGCTCGTGGCTCTGCAGCGCCCAGCGCTCGAGTTCCTCGCGGCTGATGTCCCACTTGTCCGCGATCAGTTCGGCGCCGTTGAACTGCGACACCTCCTGGTCGCCGTAGCGTTCCGTCCAGCCCGTCGACCCGCCGAACGGGGTGTCGAACCCGTACTGCTGACCGACGACCATCGCCGAGGCGATCGGGATCTGGCTCATGTTCTGCACACCGCCGGCGACGATCAGGTCGGCGGTGCCGCTAAGGATCGCCTGCGCACCGAAGTGCACGGCCTGCTGGCTCGACCCGCACTGCCGGTCCACCGTGACCCCCGGGACCTCTTCCGGGTAGCCGGCAGCCAGCCACGCGGTGCGGGCGATGTTTCCCGCCTGTCCGCCGATCGCGTCGACGCAACCGAAGATGACGTCGTCGACATCGGCCGGGTCGATGCCCGTGCGCTCGACGACGGCCTTGATGACGTGCGCACCCAGGTCGGCGGGATGCACGCCGGACAGGCCACCGTTCTTCTTGCCGATCGGTGTGCGAACGGCGTCGACGATGTAGGCCTCGGTCATGTGAAACTCCTAGTCAGTTATGGGGACTCGCAAGTCCGTCCAGGACGATCGAAAGGTATTGCTTGGCGACGGTGTCGACCGTCACCGAGCCACCGGGCCGGTACCAGCGGACGGCGACCCAGGCGGTGTCGCGGAGGAATCGGAAGGCGAGCTCGACGTCGATGTCGGACCGGAAGCTGCCGTCCGTCACTCCCGCCTCGAGCACACCCATCCACAGCTCGCGGAATTCGGTGTTCAGTTCGGACAGGTACCCGAAGCGCTCGTTCGCGACGAGGTGCTTCACCTCGTCCTGATAGATCGCGACCGCGGAGTGCGACGCGTCGATCGCCTCGTACGACGTGGTGACCAGCGCTTCGAGGGTCGCGCGGCTGTCGAGTCCGGACGCGACGATCTCGCGGTACTTGCCGAACAGGTCGTCGAGGAAGCCCCGTAGGATCTCGTCGACCATCGACTCCTTCGAGTCGAAGTGGTGGTACAGGCTGCCCGACAGGATGCCCGCGGCGTCGGCGATGTCGCGCACGGTGGTGGCCCGCAGGCCGCGTTCGGCGAACAGGGTGGCCGCGATGTCGAGGAGTTCGGTGCGGCGTCCGGACTTGCCGGACGTGTCGTCGGCGGGGGGTGGCGTCATCGTCACATCCTATCAACCAAGCGCTTGTTAGGGCCTTCGGCCCCATGCGCGGTTAAGGAGTCCAGACACTCGTCAACCACGCACGGGCGGCGGAGCCGCCTACGCCCTCTGCGACGAGATCGACACGACCTCGCCGGTGAGGTAGGTGGTGTAGTCGCTGGCGAGCACGGCGATGGTGGCGGCGATTTCCCACACTTCGGCGGCGCGGCCGAACGCCTCGTCGGACGCCAGCTTGTCGAGGAGTTCCTCGCTGGTCACCTTCGCGAGGAACGCGTGCCGCGCAATGGACGGCGCGACGGCGTTGATCCGGACCCCGTATTCGGCGGCCTCGATCGCGCTGCACCTGGTCAGCGCCATGACTCCGGCCTTCGCGGCCGCGTAGTGCGCCTGCGAGTGCTGAGCCCGCCACCCGAGGACGGACGCGTTGTTGACCAGCACACCGTTGTGCTCGACCCCCTTGAAGTAGCGCAGGGCCGCGCGGGTGGCCCGGAACGTTCCGTTCAGCGTGATGTCGAGGACGCGGTCCCACTCCTCGTCCGTCATGTCGACGAGCGGGGTCTCGCCGCCGAGTCCGGCATTGTTGACGAGGACGTCGATCCGGCCCAGCGCATCGGCCGCCCCGGAAATCAGCGCGTCCACCTGCTCCGTGCTGGACACGTCACACGTCAGCGCCTCGACCACCTGTCCCGGGAACTCGGCGGCAAGTTTCTCCTTCGTCTCGAGGAGCCGGCGTTCGTGCCAGTCGGACACGAGCACGTCGGCGCCCTCGAGCAGGGCACGCCGCGCGGACGCGTAGCCGATGCCGGTGCCCGCCGCGGCGGTGACGACGACCTTCTTACCCTTCAGAAGATCGTGTCCCGGGGTCTCGACGGGCGCGGTGGCGAGTGGAGTAGTAGTCATGAACGGGCCTCTCGGGGGAGTCCGAGCACGCGCTCGGAGATGATGTTGCGCTGGATCTCGTTGGATCCGCCGTAGATCGTGTCGGCGCGGGTGAAGAGGAACAGTCGCTGCCACTCGCCCAGTTCCAGATGTTCGGGGTCCGTGACGTCGAGCGACGGATCGGCCGGGGCGAGCAGCGACGCCGCGCCCTGCACTTCCATGGCCAGCCGGCCGAGGTCGCGGTGCCAGTTGGCCCACAGCAGCTTCGCGACGGACGCCTCCGCGCCGGAGGTCCCGGCGTCGACCGCTTCCAGGGTGCGCAGGGCGTGTGCCCGCATCACCCGCAGCCCGACCCACGCGCGGGCGATCTTCTCCCGGATGTTCGGGTCGGTCGCCGCGCCGTTCGCTTTCGCGAGGTCGACGACGCCCTGCAGTTCGCGGGCGAAACCGATCTGCTGCCCGAGCGTGGACACGCCGCGCTCGAAGGTGAGCAGACCCATCGCGACCCGCCAGCCGTCGCCCGGCTCCCCGACCACCAGATCCGCGTCGGTGACGGCGTCGTCGAAGAACACCTCGTTGAACTCGGACGTGCCGGTCAACTGCTGGATGGGCCGGACCGTGACGCCGGGCTGGTCGAGCGGGACGAGCAGGAAGCTCAGGCCCTGGTGCCGCTTGGATCCCGGTTCGGTGCGGCAGAGGACGAACGCCCATTGGGCGACGTGCGCGAGCGACGTCCACACCTTCTGCCCGTTGATCACCCACTTGTCGCCGTCGAGGCGTGCCGTGGTGGATACGTTCGCGAGGTCGGAACCGGCGCCAGGTTCGGAGTAGCCCTGCGCCCACAGTTCGGTCACGGTGTTGATTCCGGGAAGGAAGCGACGCTTCTGTTCCTCGGTGCCGAACGCGATGAGCGTCGGCCCGAGCAGTTCCTCGCCGACGTGGCTGACCCGCGCCGGCGCCCCCGACTTCGCGTACTCCTGATGGAACACCACCTGCTGAGCCAGGGTGGCTCCGCGCCCGCCGTGCTCCTTCGGCCAGCCGAGGCAGGTCCATCCCGCCGCGGCGAGATGACGGTCCCAGGCGAGCCGTTCCTCGAAGAACTCGTGCTCGCTGCCGGGGCCGCCCTTGCCTTTCAGCCGGGCGAAGTCGCCGGTGAGATTGTCGTTCAGCCACGTCCTGACGGTCTGCGCAAAGTCGTCGTCGGTGATCAGCCCGTCCGGGCTCTCGCTCTGGTCCACGTCTGTAAGATAACCTACCAAGCACTTGCTAGGTAGGTAGGGAGCCCAGTGACCGAACAACCGACAACCACCCCGTCCGCCCTGAAACGGGCCGCACGCGAATTCGGCGAGCTCACAGCCGTGGCGGACGGCGACGTCCGTCTGACCTTCACACAACTGCACGACCGTGTCCGCGATTTCGCCGCAGCACTCAGCTCACAGGACGTGCGGCCCGGCGACCACGTCGCGGTGTGGTCGCCCAACACGTATCACTGGGTGGTCGCGGCGCTCGGCATCCACTACGCCGGTGCGACCCTCGTCCCGATCAACACCCGGTACACGGCCACCGAGGCCCTCGACATTCTCGAGCGCACCAAGACCACCGCCCTGGTGGTCGCGGGCAACTTCCTGGGCACCGACCGGTACGCGACACTCCGCGACGAGTCGAGCACCCTGGACCTGCCGACGGTCGTCCGGGTTCCGGTCGACGGCGGCGACGTCGAGCTGCCCGGCGTTTTCGCCTTCGACGACTTCCTCGCACTCGCGGACGAGGACACCCGCGCCGAGGCCGACGCCCGAGCGGCCGCCGTCTCCCCCGACGACGTCTCCGACGTCATGTTCACGTCGGGCACCACGGGCCGCAGCAAGGGCGTGATGAGTGCACACCGGCAGTCGGTGGGCATCGCGCAGGCCTGGGGCGAGTGCGCCGAGGTCACCTCCGACGACAACTACTTGATCATCAATCCGTTCTTCCACACCTTCGGATACAAGGCGGGGTTCCTGGTGTGCCTGCTGAACGGGGCGACGGTGGTGCCGATGGCGGTGTTCGACGTGCCGAGGGTGATGGCGACCGTGCACGACGAGCAGATCACCGTGCTGCCCGGCGCCCCCACGATCTTCCAGTCGATCCTCGACCACCCCGACCGGCCGAAGTACGACCTGTCCAGCCTGCGGGTCGCGATCACGGGCGCGGCCGCGGTGCCGGTCGCCCTGGTGGAACGGATGCAGTCGGAGCTGAGTTTCGACGCCGTCCTCACCGCCTACGGTCAGACGGAGGCGGTGGTGGTCACGATGTGCCGGACCGACGACGACCCGGTGACCGTCTCGACCACGTCGGGCCGCGCCATCCCCGGGATGGAGGTCCGGATCGGCGACCAGGGCGAGATCCTGGTACGCGGCGAGAACGTGATGCTCGGTTACCTCGACGACCCCGAATCGACCGCCAAGACCATCGATGCGGACGGCTGGTTGCACACCGGCGACGTCGGCACCCTGGACGACCGCGGTTACGTCGACATCACCGACCGCCTCAAGGACATGTACATCTCCGGCGGTTTCAACGTGTATCCCGCTGAGGTGGAGAACGCCCTTGCCCGACTCGACGGCATCGCGGAGTCTGCCGTCATCGGTGTTCCCGACGAGCGGATGGGCGAGGTCGGACGGGCCTACGTGGTCGCCAAGCCGGGCGTCACGCTCGCCGAGGACGACGTGGTCGCGTTCTGCAAGGAGCGACTCGCCAATTTCAAGGTGCCCCGGTCGGTGCGCTTCGTCGACTCCCTCCCCCGGAATCCCTCCGGGAAGGTCATGAAAAACGTTCTGCGTGAGGAGAAGAAATGACGGTTCCGGACGAGGGTGACGTCGTCACCTACGAGGTGCGTGACGGTGTCGCATTCGTGACGCTCAACCGCCCCGACTACCGCAACGCCCAGAACTCGGTGATGACGTACGCCCTCGACGCCGCGTTCGAGCGCGCGGTCGAGGACGACGACGTGAAGGTGATCGTCCTCGCCGGCAACGGCAAGCACTTCAGCGCCGGGCACGACATCGGCACCCCTGGCCGCGACCATCACGTGCACTACGACAACAAGGCCGTGATGTGGTGGGACCACGTCGACAAGCCGGGTGGCGACCAGCGGTTCGCCCGCGAGATGGAGGTCTATCTCGGGATGTGCCGTCGCTGGCGCGAGATCCCGAAGCCGACCATCGCGATGATCCAGGGCGCCTGCATCGCCGGCGGCCTGATGCTGGCGTGGGTGTGCGACCTCATCGTCGCTTCGGACGACGCGTTCTTCTCCGATCCGGTCGTACGTATGGGTATTCCGGGGGTCGAGTACTTCGCGCATCCGTGGATGCTCGGACCGCGGTTCGCGAAGGAAATCCTCTTCACCGGCGACCGGTTCACGGCGCAGCGCGCGTACGAGGTGGGCATGGTCAACCGTGTCGTTCCCCGCGAGGACCTGGAGCAGGAGACCCTCGCCATCGCCGGACGCATCGCCGCCATGCCCCGGTTCGGTCTCGCGCTCACCAAGAAGGCCGTCAACCAGTGCGAGGACCAGATGGGCATGCGGAACGGCATGGACTCCGTCTTCGGCCTCCACCACTTCGCGCACGCGCACAACGCCGAGATCGACACCGATCCGCTCGGCGGCATGGATGCCAAGTCGATGGCGGCCAGTGCACGCAACTCGAACGAAGGGGCGAAATAAGTGGATCTCGAGTTCGACGCCGCCACCGTCGCCTTCCGCGAGGAGGTCCGAACGTTCCTGCGCGACAACGTTCCCGCCGAGCCGCTGCCGTCGATGGACACCGCCGAGGGTTTCAAGGCGCACCGCGAGTGGGAACGCACCCTCGCCGACGCCCGGCTGTCGGTGGTGTCGTGGCCGGAGGAACTGGGCGGACGGGACGCGTCGCTGCTGGAATGGGTGGTGTTCGAGGAGGAGTACTACCGCTCGGGTGCGCCCGGACGCGTCAGTCAGAACGGCATCTTCCTGCTCGCTCCGACGCTGTTCGAGCACGCGAACGCCGAACAGTTGGCCCGGATCATGCCGCGGATGGCCCGCGCCGACGACATCTGGGCGCAGGCCTGGTCGGAGCCGGAGTCGGGTAGCGACCTCGCGTCGCTCCGGTCCACGGCCCGGCGCGTCGACGGTGGCTGGGTGCTGAACGGGCAGAAGACGTGGAGTTCGCGGGCGAGCTTCGCGGACTGGGGCTTCGGGCTGTTCCGGTCCGACCCGGACGCCCAGCGGCACAAGGGCATCACCTACTTCATGTTCGACCTGCGCTCGACGGGTGTGACCGTGCGCCCGATCGATCAGCTGGACGGCGAGCCCGGTTTCGCGGAGATCTTCCTCGAGGACGTCTTCATCCCGGACGACCCCGCGAACCCCGGCGAGTCCGGAGTGATCGGCGGCGTGAACGAGGGCTGGCGCGTGGCGATGAGCACCGCGTCCAACGAACGCGGACTGTCGCTGCGCAGCCCGGGCCGCTTCCTCGCAACCGTCGACCGGCTGGTCGAGTTGTTCCGGGACAGCGGACGCACCGACGACACGGCCCTGCGAAACAAAGTCGCCGACGCCTGGATCGGCGCCCGCGCCTACCAGCTGAACACGTTCGGCACCGTCACCCGACTGGCCGACGGCGGGCAACTGGGTGCCGAATCGTCGATCAACAAGGTGTTCTGGTCGGAGTGGGACATCGCCACCCACGAGACGGCACTCGAATTGCAGGGCGCCTCGGCGGAGCTCGCGGACAACTGGACGGACGGCTACCTGTTCTCCCTGTCCGGTCCGATCTACGCCGGCACCAACGAGATTCAGAAGAACGTGATCGCCGAGCGGCTGCTCGGCCTACCGAAGGCGGATCGATGAGATTCACACTCGACTCCTCCCATCAGGACTTCGCGTCCAGCATCGACGCCCTGCTGTCGAAGGCCGACATGCCGTCGGTGATCCGGTCGTGGAACACCGGCGACACGGGCCCGGGCCTGAAGGTGTGGCAGCGTCTCGCCGAGACCGGCGTCAACGGACTGCTCATCGCGGACGAGCACGACGGACTGGGCGCGGACGCCGTCGACCTCGTCGTGGCCGTCGAACAACTCGGACGTCATGCCGTTCCCGGGCCGGTGGCCGAAACCGTCGCGGTCGCGCCGGCCCTGCTCGCGCAGGTGGCCCCGGACCGCTTGGCGGCGTTGGCTTCCGGTTCCCTCGCCACGGTCGCCGCCGCCCCGCACGTGCCGTTCGCCGTCGATGCCGACTCGGCCGACCTGGTTCTGCTCGTCGACGGCGCGACGGTGAGCCTCGGACGGACCGGGGCGGCGCAGAACTCGGTGGATCAGTCGCGACGGCTGTTCCCTCTCACCGCGGGCGACACGCTGGGCGACGTCGACTTCGCGCCCGCGTTCGAGCTCGGTGCCCTGGCCACCGCCGCCCAGCTGCAGGGACTCGGGCAGACCCTGCTCGACGTCACCACCGACTACGCCAAGCAGCGCAAGCAGTTCGGCAAGGTGATCGGGCAGTTCCAGGCCATCAAACACCACCTCGCCGAGGTCGCGGTCGGGCTGGAGATGTCGCGGCCGCTGCTGCACGGTGCGGCACTGTCGGTGCGGGACGGGTCCGTCGACAGTTCCCGGGACGTCTCGGCGGCGAAGGTCGCGTGCGGGGATGCCGCGTACCGGGCCGCGCGGGTGGCGCTGCAGGTGCACGGTGCCATCGGGTACACGCAGGAGCACGACCTCTCGCTGTGGCTCACCAAGGTCCGGGCGCTGGTCACGGCCTGGGGAACGCCGGCGTTCCACCGCGGTCGCGTCGTCGATTCGCTCGTGGAGGCGTCATGAGTTTCGACAACGAGGAGCGGGCCGCGCTCCGGTCGTCGGTCCGGGATCTGCTGGGTAAGCACTCCGACTCGGCCGCCGTCCGCCGGGCGATCACCACCGACCACGGTTACGACGACACGCTGTGGTCGAAGCTGTGCGAGCAGATCGGCGTCGCCGCGCTGGCCGTGCCGGAGAAGTACGACGGCGTCGGGGCGTCGCTGCTGGAAGTCCATGTGGTGCAGGAAGAGCTGGGCCGCACGCTGACGCCGTCGCCGATGCTGGGCAGCGCCGTGCTGGCCGCGCAGGCGCTGGTGCTGTCGGGGGACGACGACGCGTGTGCCCGACTGCTGCCCGGCATCGCGGCAGGCTCGGTGGCCGCGCTGTGCTGGGCAGACGCGGACGGCTGGTCCGGATTCGGGGTCACCGCGTCGGGAGAGACGCTGTCGGGGACGGCGTCGTACGTGCTCGGCGGTGACGTCGCGGACGTGCTGCTGGTTCTCACGTCCGAAGGCCTGTTCGAGGTGGACGCGGCGGCGGACGGCGTGACGCGTCGCCGTGTCCCGGCGATGGACCCGACGCGTCCGCTGTCGGAGGTGGTCTTCGACGGAGTCGCGGCGCGCAGGCTCGTTTCCCCCACCGACCTCGTCGAGCAGTTGCGCACGGTCGCGCTGATCGCATTGTCGGCGGAACAGGTGGGCGCGGCGTCCGCGGCGCTGGAGCAGACGGTCGAGTATGCGAAGTCGCGCAAGCAGTTCGGACGGGCCATCGGGTCGTTCCAGGCGCTCAAACATCGCATGGCCGACATGTACGCCCTCGTCGAGACGGCCCGGTCCATGTCGTACGCCGCGGCGCTGTCGGGGACGCACGAGGACGCCGTCATCGCGAAGGTGTACTGCTCGGAGGCGCTGCAGCACGTCGCGGCCGAGGCCATCCAGCTGCACGGCGGCATCGCGATCACGTGGGAACACGACGCGCAGCTGTACTTCAAACGTGCGCACGGGAGTGCACAGCTGTTCGGGCAGCCGCGGGAGTACCTGCCCGAGCTCGCTACCGCCGCCGGGCTGTAGGCGGCTTCGCCGCCCGTGCGTGGTTAACGAGTCTCTGCACTCGTCAAGCACTCACGGGCGCGGAGCGCCTGCCAGCGCCTCGAGGTAGCCGGCGACCCCGTCCTCGTCGTTGCTGGGCAGGACGTGGTCGGCGAGGGCGAGGACTTCCGGCAGCGCGTTGGACGGGCACAGCGCCGTGCCTGCCCACCTCAGCATCGGGACGTCGTTGATGGCGTCCCCGGCGACGGCGACCTCCTCCGACGAGATCCCGTCGACCGCGCAGAGCTCGGCGAGCGCGCTCGCCTTGGACACACCGGATGCCGCCATCTCGACGTACGGCGCGCCGGAATGCGTCAGCTCGACGCCGTCGACGCCCGCCGCCACCGCCGCCCGGTAGAGCTCCGAGCTGGGTACCTCCGGGTGCCGCGCGACGATCTTCACCATCGGCTCGTCGATGTCGGGCAGCAGCTCCGACAGCGTCATCTCGTGCGGGTGCCGGTGGTGGTCGGCGAACTCGCACAACGCCGCGTACGCCGGTTCGGCGACGAAGCGCGTCGGGCCGATGTTCGCGAACACGACACCGGGCATCAGCGTCCGCACCCGGTCCATCGCCGCCGCGGCCGACGCCATCGCGATGGTCGTCGTCGTCGTGATCACCGGGGTTCCGTCGGCCAGATCGAGGACCACCGCCCCGTTCGCGCAGATCGCCTTGCCGCGGAATCCGCACGACTGCGCAAGCTCGTGCACCGAATGCCTGGCGCGGGCCGTCGCCCACACCACCTCTACCCCCGACTGTCGCGCGTCTTCCATGGCCTGCGCGGTGCGCGGGGAGATCGTGCGGTCCGATCGCAGCAGGGTGCCGTCGAGGTCCGTCGCCAACAGCCGAATTTGCGTCACCTCCGCATGATGCCAGGCAGCGCATGTACCCCTCATGACCCCACCACAGTCGATAGCCTGGACAGCATGAGTCCTCGAGTACCCAGCATCGTGCTGAATTCCGGAACCATCCTCCCGCAGCTCGGCCTGGGAGTCTGGCAGGCGGACAACGACGAGACCGAACACGCCGTCGGGTTCGCCCTGGACGAGGCGGGCTACCGGCACATCGACACCGCCTCCGCCTACGGCAACGAGGAAGGTGTGGGCCGCGGCATCGCGAACTCGGGAGTCGCCCGCGAAGACATCTTTCTCACCACCAAATTGTGGAACGCGGACCAGGGCTACGAGCCGGCGTTGAAAGCGTTCGATGCCAGCCTCGGACGTCTCGGCGTCGATTACGTCGACCTGTACCTGATCCATTGGCCGCTGCAGGACGACGACCGCATCCTCCGCACGTGGGATGCGCTGGAGAAGATCGCCGAGTCCGGTCGTGCCAACGCGATCGGTGTGTGCAATTTCGAACCGCGTCACCTGCAGTTGCTGATCGACCGCGGCGGCGTCGTACCGGCGGTCGATCAGGTGGAGTTGCATCCGCATCTCGCCCAGCAGGAGATCCGGAGGTTCGCCGTCGACCACGGCATCGCCGTCGAATCGTGGAGCCCGCTCGGCGGCACCAGCAACTCG
This sequence comes from Rhodococcus sp. JS3073, assembly GCF_026810085.1. Taxonomy (NCBI): domain Bacteria; kingdom Bacillati; phylum Actinomycetota; class Actinomycetes; order Mycobacteriales; family Nocardiaceae; genus Rhodococcus; species Rhodococcus sp. JS3073. The sequence continues at coordinate 3,088,052 of NZ_CP113951.1, forward strand.
GGGTGGGGTGACGACTCGAAGCCGAACACGCTGCTCACGGATCCGATCATCACCCGCATCGGCGACCGGCACAGCAAGAGCGCGGCGCAGGTGCTGATCCGCTGGCATCTGCAGAGCGGGCTGATCGTCATTCCCAAGTCGGTCCACGAGTCGCGGATCCGCGAGAACATCGACGTGTTCGATTTCGAGCTCAGCGAGCAGGACCTCAGCGAGATCGAGACGATGGACGACGGCACCCGTGTCGGAGCCCACCCGAATGAGTTGAACATCGGCGCACCGGAGTAGGCCCTCCGGGCCCGTGCGCCTTTTTGGCTGCTCCAGCTACCAAAAAGGCGCACGGGCGCGAAGCGCCTAGAGCTTCACCGGCATCTCCTCGAGCCCGGACACGAAGTTGGCGGGGCGACGCCGCAGTGGGCCGTCGTCGACGAGCACCATGTCCGGCAGCCGCGACAGCAGTTGCTCGAACATGATCTTCGCTTCGAGCCGGGCGAGTTGGTTGCCGAGGCAGAAGTGGGTGCCGAAACCGAACGCGACGTGCGGGTTCGGCGACCGTTCGATGTCGAACACCTCGGGATTGTGAAACACCGCCTCGTCGAAGTTGGCGGATTCGAAGAGCAGCATCATCTTCTCGCCGTCGCGCAGGGCGGTTCCGAAGAATTCGACGTCGCGGGTGACGGTGCGGCACATGTTCTTGATCGGCGACGACCAGCGCAGCATCTCCTCGACTGCCGCCGGGATGCCGTCTGGGTCGTTCACGAGCCGCTCCTGCTGGTCGGGGTGACGCATCAGCTGTTCCATGCCACCGCTGAGGACGTGCCGGGTGGTCTCGTCGCCGCCGATCAGGATCAGCAGGGTTTCGCCGACGATGTCCGGGTCGCTGAGCCGGTGCCCGTCGATCTCGCTGTGCACGAGGATGCTGGTGAGGTCGTCCGTCGGATTCTGCCGCCGCTCCTCGATGGTGCGGAGCGTGAATTCGTTGAATGCCAGGTAGGCGTTCGCCTGTGCCTGAAGTTCCTCCGGGGTGGCGTTGCTGCCGAGCGCGTTCATGAGGTCGTCGGACCACTGCAGGAATGTGTCGCGTTCCTCGGGTCGCACCCCGAGCATGTCGCCGACGACCGCCATGGGGAGCGGCGCGGCCAGATCGCGCACGAAGTCCACTTCGTCCTTGTCGCAGGCGGCGTCGATGAGGTGATCGCAGATCTCGCGGATTCGGCCGATCTTCGCTTCCACCTGTTTCCGGGTGAAGCCGGCGTTGACGAGTCGGCGATGCTGCAGGTGCTGTGGGTCGTCCATGTCGATCATCTGCGGCAGCGGGCCCACCCCGGGCCGGATTCCGCCCGCGTTCGAGAACAACTCGGGGTCGCGTTCGGCCGCCAGGACGGCCTCGTACGACGCGGCGCCGAGAATCCCGTCCGCGCGATACACCGGTTCGTGGGCGCGCATCCACGCGTAGGCCTGCCGCGGGTCGCCGAGCTCGCCCGAGTAGAACCGTCCGTCGATCAGATCGAACTCCGGCCTGTCCGTCATCGAGGTACTCCTCAGCATTGAATCCCGCCGTTCGTGCCCTGATAATAGAACGTGTTCTCGCTATGACGCAGTGGTATAGCGACAGTTTTCGCAGATCCTCGACTCGAGAATTGGCACGAGTTCTATTAACTGGAGGTGTACGTGGTTACCAACGACGGCAGCAGCGGGCTCGCGAAGACGTCCGTGCTCGTCACCGGCGGCGGCAGTGGCATCGGATTGGGCATAGCCACCGCCCTGGCGGCCGAGGGCGTCCACGTCACGATCTGTGGTCGCAACGAGGAGAAGCTGGCACGCGCAGCGGAGCAGATCACCGCCGACGATCCCGCGGGGACGGTCGACACGGTCACCGCCGACGTCACGAACGAGGACGACGTCATCCGCGCGGTCGCCAACGCGGGCGAGCGCACCGGGCTGCTTCACGGCGTCGTCACGTGCGCAGGCGGGAACGAATCGGTGGGACCCGTGACCCAACTCGACGTCGATGCGTGGCGGCGGACCGTGGACCTGAACGTCACCGGCACCATGCTGACGATCAAGCATTCCGCCCGGGCGCTCGTCGCCGGTGGCGGCGGTTCCATCGTCACCATCTCCTCGATCGCGAGCAGCAATACGCACCGCTGGTTCGGCGCATACGGTCCGTCCAAGGCGGGAGTCGACAACCTGACGCAACTCGCCGCCGACGAACTCGGGGCCAGCAACGTCCGCGTCAACTGCATCCGCCCCGGCCTGACCCGCACCGACCTCGTCGCGCTCATCACCGACGGCGGACCCGTCCTGGACGACTACCTGGCCAACACCCCGATCGCACGGGTCGGCGAGGTCACCGACATCGCCGCGCTGGCGAAATTCCTCCTCGGCCCCGACTCCACCTGGATCACGGGTCAGATCATCAACGTCGACGGCGGCCAGATGTTGCGTCGCGGACCCGACTTCGGGTCGATGTTCGAGCCCATGTTCGGCACCGACGGTCTGCGCGGGGTGGTCGCGCCGTGACGTCGCATCAGGTTCTCGGCAAGCAGGTCGACATGCCCGTGGAGATCCGGGCCGCGTCGGCGTTCATGGCGATGTATTCGGTGCCGACCGTCGCCGCCCAGTCGCTGATCGACTACACCGGACTGGAGATCCTGCAGTTCCGGCCGGGACGCGGAGTGTGCGTTCTCGTGTTCGTCGACTACGTGGATGGCGACCTCGGCCCGTACAACGAGTTCGGGGTGGCGTTCCTCGTCCGCGACCACCGTTCCGACGGTGCCTCGGTCCCGCAGGACCTGAAGGCGCTGGCCCGGGGCAGGGCGGGTGCTCTGATTCATCAGCTGCCGGTCGACGGCGACTTCACCCTGGCCGCCGGCCGCGGTATCTGGGGTTTTCCGAAGGTCCTGGCCGATTTCGACGTCGACCACACCGGTTCCGTCAAGCGCGGTTCGGTGAGTCAGGGCGGTCGGCTGATCGCCCAGTTGAGCGTCAAGCAGGGAATCCCGGTACCGGGCTCGGGGGCCGGCACGTCGCTCGCCGCCTATTCGCACCTCGACGGACTCACCCGGTTCACCACCTGGGACATGAGCCCGACCGGGGTTCGCTCCCGGCCCGGAGGCGCGGAGCTGAAACTGGGCAGCCACCCGATCGCCGACGAACTGCGGTCGCTGGGACTTCCGAAACGTGCTCTCGTCACGTCCTCGATCCCCGAGTTGAAGATGACGTTCGGGGACGCGCAGCCCGTCTGACCGCACGTGAGTGGCGAAGTGTGCGCGGGCACGCTTTGCCACTCACGTGGGGTGGGGTTGCGCCGATTACCGAACTGGGGTCCAATACCGGCTACGGTTCTGGACGCTTGACCAATTCGTGGCACCCACCCTCGGGGGGAAGGACGATCGGTAGTGCAGATCAGACGACGCAGCGTGCTCGCGGGGGCGGCGCTGACTCCGGCGCTCGCCGCGCTCGGTTCCGGGACGGCGGCCGCAGATCCCGGCACCGACGGTTCGGATGAATTCCTCGTCGGTGTCGGCATTTCCGACGCCACCGGACCGGTCGCCGACGTCGGGATGATGGGGTACTCCAGTTTCGAGCAGCGCGCCGAGGGACTGCATCAGCGAACCCGTGCGCGGGCGTTCGTGTTCGCCGAGCCCGGCCGGCAGCGTGTGGTCTACGTCTGCGTCGACGTCTGCATGATCTTCCAGTCCGTGCACGACGCCGTGCTGGCCCGGCTCGCGGAACTCCACGGCGACCTGTACACCGAGCGGAACGTCATGCTCACCGCGGTGCACTCCCACGCGGCGTGCGGCGGGGCCTCCCACGACTACGCCTACAACCTCGCCGTGCTCGGCCACAATCGTCAGGTGTTCGACGCCGAGGTCGGCGGCATCGTCGAGGCGATCACCGCCGCGCACGATTCCCTCGCTCCCGGTTCGGTGTCGTACGGCCGCAGCGAACTCACCGATGCCAGCGTCAACCGTTCGCGGATCGCGTTCGACCGCAACCCCGCCGAGGACAGGGACTACTACCCCCTGGGCATCGACACGTCGATGCGGGTCCTGCGAATCACGCAGGGCGGCAGAGACGTCGGGGCGATCAACTGGTTCCCCACCCACGGCGCCTCGCTCACCGACACGAACCATCTGATCTCCGGCGACAACAAGGGTGCGGCCGCCTACTTCTGGGAGCACGACCACGAGGGTGTCCGTTACCTCGACGATCGGAAGCCGCATTTCGTCGCCGCGTTCCCGCAGACGAACACCGGCGACATGTCCCCCAACCTCGACCTCCGGCCCGGCCACGGTCCCACCGACGACGAGTTCGAGAACACCCGCATCATCGGGCAGCGGCAGGTCGAGGCCGCCCGGACGGCGTGGGAGTCGGCGTCGGAGTCCCTCACCGGCGGCTTGGACAGCCGAATCATGTACCTCGACATGGCGAATCAGGAGGTCGGCGGCGAATACACGCCCGACGGCCGCACCTACCGGACGTCCCCCGCGTGTGTCGGTGCCGCCATGAGCGCGGGCAGCACCGAGGACGGTCCGGCCATCCCGATCTTCCCGGAGGGCACCACCAACCCGCTCGTCGACGCACTCGGCGGGATGGACGCGCCGATCCCGCAGTGGCTGCAGGACGCGCAGGCCCCGAAACTCGTGCTGGTGGCCGTCGGTCTGCTGCCACCCGACGGGTGGGTTCCGCACGTGCTGAAGATTCAGATCATCCGCATCGGCGGCGTGTATGTCGTGGGCGGCCCAGCGGAATTCACGATCGTGTCCGGGCTGCGGATCCGCCGCACCGTCGCCGACAGACTCGGGGTGCCCCTGGAGAACGTGATCTTCCAGGGTTACGCCAACTCGTACGCGAGTTACTGCACCACCCCGCAGGAGTACGACGCGCAGCAGTACGAGGGCGGCTCGACCCTCTTCGGCCGGTACACGCTGCCCGCGTACCAGCAGGGGTTCGCGGCACTGGCCGACGCTCTGCGCACCGGCCGCGACGTTCCCCGCGGCCCGGCACCCCGCGACCTGTCGCAGTTCCAGCCCTACCTCGGTCCGGGCATCGACCGCGACGAACCGCCCGCAAGCCGCGTCTTCGGCGACGTGCTGACCCAGCCCGCCGCGAAAGTGTCGGCGGGCGAACAGATCGCGGTCGAGTTCGTCACCGGCCACCCCCGGAACGATGCGCGCCGACGTGGCACGTTCCTCGAGATCCAGCGCCGGGTCGGCGACGGCTGGGTGCGTCACGCCGACGACGGCGACTGGTCGACCAAGTACCGCTGGACGCGCACCGGGCCGAACCAGTCGCTCGCGCGCATCACGTGGGACGTCCCGGACGGTACCCCCGCCGGTCGCTACCGTGTGCAGCACTTCGGCAACAGCCGCGACGCGGCAGGCGCGATCACCGCATTCACCGGGACGTCGAACGACTTCGAGGTCGGATAACCGCCTATCGGGTTTCGTCCGTCAGGTCGAGGGACGATGCGACGTCGAGGAAGTGCCGGATCGCCGGGACCTGTTGTCTGTCGGCGCGATACGCGACCGAGACGGTCGAGGCCGCCTGCGGATCGGAGAGCGCAACGTACCGCAGGTCCGGTAGGTGCAGGGCCCTGAGGCTTGCGGGGACGATGGTGACGCCGGTGTTCGCGGCGACCAACCCGAGGAGAGTCGGAAACTGCAGCGCCTCCTGGGCGGCCTCCAACCGGAAGCCCGCGTGGTGGCACAGGGCGGCGATGTGGTCGTAGAGTCGCGAAACCTGGCCTCGCGGAAAGGTGAGGAACCGTTCGTCGCGCAATTCGACGAGCCGCACCGACGTCCGGTTCGCGAAGGGATGCGACGAGTGCATCGCGACCAGCAGCGGCTCGCGGGTCAGCGGGCGCACCACGATGCCCTCCGCACGGTCGACCTCACGCACCAGTCCGATGTCGAGAATTCCGTCGGCGATCCCGGACAGCTGACGGTCGGTCGTCGACTCGGACAGTTCGACCTGGACACCGGGCCATGCCTTCTGCAGGGCGAGCACCGTGGCGGGGACGATCCTCAGCGCCGCGGAACTGACGAAGCCGATGCGCAGCAGCCCGACCTCACCGTGCGCGACCTGCTCCACTGCCGCCAGCGCGTGATCGGCTTCCGCGAGGACGCGTCGGCCCTCGTCCAGGAGCACCCGGCCCGCGTCGGTCAGCTCGACGCGTCGCGTGGTTCTCTCGAACAGGGTGGTTCGCAGTTCCTTCTCGAACTTGCTGATCTGCTGACTCAGTGCCGGCTGCGCGATGTGCAGGCGTTCCGCAGCGCGCCTGAAGTTCATCTCCTCGGCCACCGTGACGAAGTATCGAAGCTGGCGCAGTTCCACGCGATTGATACTTGCAACTTATCAGTCGGTTGACAATAGGTACTTCTGCACGGTGTGTGCCCGGCCTAGCGTTGAAGGCACCGAACTACCATGCCTTCGAGGAGTCAGCAGTGGAGCACCACGTCACCGCGCCGGACACGGACAACTTTCTACGCCACCTGATCGGCGGTGAATGGGTGGACGGCGACGGTCCGGTCACCACGACGACGAACCCGGCCGACGAGACCGCGGTCGCCGAATACCATCCCGCCGACACCCGGCTCCTCGACACAGCGGTGACCGCGGCAGTGTCGGCACGGCGGGAGTGGGACGACCGCGGGATCATCGCCCGCGGACTGGTCCTTCGCCGGGCCGCCGAGATCCTGGCCGAACGTGCGGACGCGATCGCGGAGCTGATGACCCGGGAGCAGGGCAAGACCCTCCCCGAGTCGCGCGCCGAAGTCGGGGCCACCGTCGAGACCCTCTACTACCACGCAGCGCAGGCCAGGAACGCCGACGGCGCCACCTACCCTTCGTCCCATCCCGACGAGGTGATTCGGACGGTCCGGCGCCCGCTCGGCGTCGTCGCCGCCATCACCCCGTGGAACTTCCCGCTCCAGATCCCGGCCTGGAAGCTGGCGCCTGCACTGCTCTGGGGCAATACCGTCGTCTGGAAACCCGCCAGCGACACGGTTGCGGTCGCCGCGGCCTTTGCCGAAGTCCTTGCCACAGCGGGTGTCCCGGCAGGTGTCCTCAACATGGTCCTGGGACCGGGCCCGATCGGCGCCGAACTGGTTGCCCGGGAAGAGATCTCCGGAGTCACCTTCACCGGGTCGGTACCGGTGGGCAGGTCGATCCAGGCTGCCGCCGTCCCCCGCGGCGCCAAGGTCCAGATGGAACTCGGCGGGCACAATGCGGCAATAGTGCTCCCCGACGTCGATCCGCACGACGCAGCAGCCGTGCTGATCGCCGGTGCCATGGGAAGCACCGGTCAGAAATGTACGGCGACGCGAAGGATCATCGCGGTCGGCAACGCCTACGACGCACTCGTTCCCGAACTCGTCGCCCGCGTCGAGGAACTGGTGGTCGGCGACGGACTGGCACCCGAGTCGCAGATCGGCCCGCTCGTCTCGTCCCGCGCGGCGAAGGAGGTAACGGCCGCGGTCGACCAGGCGCTGTCCGAGGGCGCCGAATTGCTGGCGCGCGCACCACTCCCCACGTCGGGTGCCGCCTTCGTCGCCCCCACTCTGCTCGCCGGCACCACCGAATTGACCATCTGCCGAGAGGAGGTGTTCGGACCGGTGACCACGATTTTGCGCGCGGAAGACCTCGACGAGGCCATCGCCATGGCGAACGCGACACCCTTCGGCCTCACCGCCGCAGTGTTCACGTGTGACGAGCGCGCCGTTCGACGCTGCATTCGTGATCTCGAAGCGGGACTGATCAAAGTCAACGCCCCCAACACCGGGTCCGAACTCCATGCTCCCTTCGGCGGACTCAAGGACTCCTCCTTCCCTGCTCCCCGTGAGCAGAATGCGGCAACCAGTGCCGAGTTCTTCACCTGGAGCAAGATCGCCTACGCCCGCACCGGAACGCCGAGGAGTGACGCATGAGGCCGACCGATACCCTCCGCCGGACACAGACCCTGGCGCGATCGCCCGAGCAGGTCCTGGACCCGGCCGACATGGGAGCGGCACGCTACACCCGGCACAGCTTCGCCCGGTCCTTCCTCCGAACGGCGGCCGCGCAGAACTGGCGGGTGGAACGCGAGCGCTGGGACGTCGACGGTGCCGGCCGCGGCGAGATCGTGTACCGCGTCGTCATCGGTTCACACGAGGTGCGATTCGTCGTGTTCTCGACGACCCTCATCGAGAGCGATCGAACCGATCGTGTCATCGCCAAGGCCTGGGACGTCACCGGAGCCCTGATCGAGGGACCGCTGACCGAGAGCCGAGCGAACGCATTGCGCTCGCAGGTACCGCGTCAGGAAGAAGGCCGGGCAGACGACGGCACTCTCATCTGGACGCGGGCAAACCGCAGTGCCCGATTCTTCGACTACGTCGTCGACCGCCTCTCCGAGGGCACTCAACCGGACATCACGACCATGGGCGATGCCGCCTACATTCTGCGGAGTACCGCGTTCTACAGCAACGGAAAGTTCGGGCTCGCAGATTTCGATCGGCTCGATGCCGGCCATCCCCTGCGTCTCCCCTACCGGGCACACATGCTGACCGCCTGGCTATTGCGCGAGCTCAGTTACGACCTCGTCGAGCACTGTGCCCGCGCCCGAAACCCTCTGTCGGTGCGGCTGTCCGGAGACTGGCGACGCTACCTCGGGCTCGGCAACGCCACGGGTCTCGGCATGGTGCCCTACGTGATCAACCACCCGCACGTGCTCGACGCCTGGTGCGCCACGCGCGAGCTCCCACTCGCGCACGCCCTGGCACAGGCGACCACACCCGCCGATCGGCGCATCCACACTGCCGGTGACCTGCTCGAGCGAGCCACCCACTACTTCCGCGAACGCGCAGACCTGGCGACTGAGCCCTTCGTCCCGTGCGGCGAACTCTCGTCCCAGCTCGAACCACTCCGGGCCATGCTGGCCGAGTACATCGACAGCGGGACGATCGGCGGCGAAGCAACGACCCATGCGTGGCGGGAACTCCACGGGCAGGCGGCGACATTCGGCCCCGAGGCCCGCAGTGTGATGGACAGCGTGATCGTCGAGGTACATCCTCAACTCGACGCCGAGGTCGAGGAGTTGCTGTGCTGCGATCAACGGCAGGACGTCGATCCCGCGCAGACCTGCGCCCAGTTGCGTTCCGTCCTGCGAGAACGCTACGCGTGGGTGCGGCGCTTCGACTTCGACAATCCCGACGAGCTGACCCACTTCTGGTTCTCCTCGGAGAACAACGAAGAGCCGCGTCGCGGACGCAGAGGTATCGATCCCGGCGAGAACGTCGAGCATCCGATCGACATCGCCCGGTCCGTCGCCGCTCTGGACCGCGATCTCGCGTCGACGCATGACGAAACGCCGGTCGCCGCCTTTCTCGTCGAGCACCCGTGGCACCGCGGAATCGTCGCCCGCGTCCAGACACTCGCCGACGTCCCGTATTCGGAGGCACACGACAACCTGCTCGCCGAAAAGTTCCTTCCCCTGAATCTGCAGCGATTCCAGCTGGCGATGTACGGAATGGACAACTACAGCCCGCAATCGACCGACTGGCTCCGCGTGACCCTCTACTCGGGAGCCCCACGGGCCGACGACGTCGCCGCCGGAGTCGACGACGACTGGATCTTCACCCGCAAGCCGCGAAAGGATTCCTAGTGCACACGCTCACTCACTCCGACCTGCTGGTGGTGGACGGTCTTCAGATCAACAACTGGGATCGGAAGGTCCTCGAGGAACTCCGAGCCGGTGGTGTCACAGGTGTGAACGCCACCTGCGCGGTCTGGGACGGGCCGACCGACACTCTCGGCGCCGTCGCGCAGTGGTATCAACTCGCCGCCGACAACAACGACATCGTCACCCTCGCGGAGACGTCCGAAGACATTCGCACTGCGAAGCGGGACAACCGGATCGCCGTACTCCTCGGGTTCCAGAACTCCTCGCCGTTCGGGGACGACTACCGGATGGTGGAGATCTTCCATCGATTGGGCGTTCGTGTCGCGCAACTCACCTACAACATTCAGAACCTGGCGGGCGGCGCCTGCTACGACGAGCACGACTCGGGACTCACCGCGTTCGGGCGAATACTGATCGGCGAAATGAATCGCGTGGGGATGCTCGTCGACCTCTCGCACGTCGGAAACCGTACCTGCCTGGATGCGATCGACGCGTCCGAAAGGCCCGTCGCGATCACCCATTCGAACCCGACGTGGTTCGTCGACAGCCCCCGCAACAAGCCGGACGAGGTCATCGATGCGCTGGCGGCCCGTGGCGGCGTGATCGGATGTTGCCTCTACCCCAACGTTCTCGGCGGGGAAACCACCTCCAGCTCCGACTTCGCGGTCATGGTCGCGCGACTCGTCGACCAGATCGGACCCGACCACGTCGCGATCGGGAGTGACTGCACCAGAAACTGGTCGGAGGACTACGTCGCGTGGTTGCGCAACGGTCGCTGGCGCCCGCCCAGCCAGAATCCGGTCGAACCCGAGTGGCCCATGTGGCCGAACTGGTTTTCCGGCCCGTCCGACTTCCCGGTTCTCACCGAGTGCCTGCACGATGTCGGACTCGACGACGAGACCATCGCGAAGATTCTCGGCGAGAACTGGTTGCGGCTCTTCGACGACGTCTTTCCCGGCCTGCACGAGACACAGGAACGCCGATGACCGACATGCTCACTCATACGTCCGAGCGCGACACACTCCCCACCACGAACAACCGAATCAGGTTGGCGGTACGTGAGGTTCGCGAGACCGCTTTCCGCGCCCTGTACGCGGCCGGTGTCAGTTCGGGCGAGGCAGGCGCCGCGGCCGACATAGTGACGGCGATGCAACTCCACGCGCGTACCGGGATCGACACTCTCCTGGACACGCTGGACCGGCTCGATCCGTCGAGCGATCCCACCGGTGCGACGCTGTCGAAAAGCTCCGCTGTCGACATCGTCGACCACTCGCCCCGGAGCGGCCTGCTGTCGGGACCCCTGGCGGTCGACCTCGCGCTGTCGCAAGCACGACCGGTCCTGCTGTCAGGGATCGACGACCACGAGGCCGCCGACTGGTACGCCCTCCGCGCCGCCTCCCGGTCCGGCACGACACTGTGGCTGGTCGCTCTCGATGACCACGAGCGGCGCGCGACGGTCGTGACAGCCGCCGGCGACATGTACCGCGACGTCGCCGTCACGTTCGAATGCGGCGCAGAATCCAACAGAGGCACGCTCGTCTGGACGGCACCATTCGCCGCGAACTCGTCCCGTCCCGTCCACACCGCCGCCGAACGGGAGACGCGATACCGCCACGCCGTCTCCTACGGCGTCTTCGTCGACACCGCGACGTGGTCGCGGGCGTACGCACTCGGCAGGCGATTCCTCGTTCCGGAGGCCCAGCATGACTGACCAGCGTGAACTCGTCGCTCATCCGCACGGGATCGAACGACCGTACTCGAGAGCCGCCGTGTTCGCCGGCACCATCTGGGCGTGCGGGCAGATCCCCACCACCGCGGACGGACAGACCCCGGCCGCGATCGGAGAGCAGGTCAAGGTCGCACTGGACAATCTGGAAGCTACGCTCCTGGCTTCGGGTGGCGGCCTGCACACGCTCCTGAAGACCACGGTGTACCTGGCCGATCTCTCGGAGTTCGACGAATACAACACCGCGTATCTCGATCGACTGGAAGGGATTCCGCTACCGCCACGAACGACCGTGGAGGTTGCACGCTTCCGCGGCAGCAAGAGAATCGAAATCGACGCGGTCGCGGCCGTCGACCACCGAATTGATAAGCACGGAGCATGAATTGGTAGGAGATTCGTAATTCCGCGCCGCTGATTCACTTCCTAATGTGGCAGCAACCACATCACGTGGGGACCGACCCTCAAGCCCACACCCCCGATGGGATTCCTCAGATGAACCTCGACACCACCGTCACCGCCCGATCGGGCGTCACACTGGACAGCGCCAGGCTCAACGGCTTTCACGCCAAACTCGCCCTCTTCTCCTCGGGCGGACCCTTTCTCGACGGCTACATCCTCAGCATCATCGGCATCGCGATGGTTCAGATCCAGGCGCAATGGGACATGAGCGCGCTGTGGGCCGGCCTCATCGGGTCTTCGGCTCTCATCGGCGTCTTCCTCGGTGGCGCCGTGTTCGGCGCAGTGACCGATCGGATCGGCCGAAAGTTGATGTACACCATCGACCTGATCGTGATCATCGTCTGCTCGGTGCTGCAATTCTTCGCGGCGGACGAAATGCAACTGTTCATTCTGCGTTTGATCATCGGCATCGCAGTCGGCGCCGACTACCCCATCGCCACCGCCCTGGTGACGGAGTTCGCACCGAAGGCCTGGCGCGCCAAACTCGTCGGCGGCCTGAATGCCATGTGGTTCGTAGGCGCTACCACCGCCGCTTTCGTGGGCTACCTTCTGCTCGACCATCCCGACGGATGGAAATGGATGCTGCTGTCCTCGGCAGTCCCCGCCACCCTGATCGTGATCGCGCGGACGAGCATCCCCGAGTCGCCACGCTGGCTTCTGAGCAAGGGACGTTCCGCGGAGGCACTGGCGGTGTTGCGAAAGACGATCGGAAACGATGCGACCCTGGACGATCTGCCCGACGAGGAAGGGACCACCTCGATCCGCGGACTGATGCGCGGAGGGTACCTGCAGCGGGTCGTCTTCATCTCGATCTTCTGGACGTGCACGATCGTGACCCTGTTCGCCATCTACGCATTCGGGCCGCAGATCCTCGAACTCTTCAACCTCGGTTCCGGAAATCTGGCCCACATCGGCTACGGGCTCATCAACCTGTTCTTCCTCATCGGCAACATCGTCGCACTGCTGCTCGTCGATCGACTCGGTCGCCGGCCGATCCTGATCTGGGGGTTCGTACTCTCCGGTCTCGGATTGCTGTTCCTCGCGATCAAGCCGGACGCAGGCCTGTGGGTGATCGCGTTCGCGTTCGCCATCTACGCGCTCTTCAACGGCGGACCCTCCATCCTCGAATGGATCTACCCCAACGAACTGTTCCCCACCGAGGTGCGGGCCACTGCGGTCGGCCTCTGCACGGGCATCAGCCGGATCGGCGCGGCGATCGGCACCTTCGCCACCCCGTGGGCGCTGTCCAATCTCGGACTCTCCGCAACGATGTACATCGCCGCGGGCATTGCCGGGGTGGGAGCCCTCGTCAGCTTCCTCATGGCCCCCGAGACCCGGGGAACGGACCTGAGCGACGCCGCCTCACTGCGCTGAGCGCTCTCGATCACTGCGCTGAGCGCTCCTGATCACGCCGCTGCTGCCGGGCGACAGTCCCCGGCGGCAGCGGCGTCACCATGCCCGGTGCGCATCGGCCACCGCGAATGGTGCGCCCGATCACACGCGGTGACGCGGTGTCTCGCCCACCACATCTGCGTTGCACCCCAACACATTTCACGTTCATCCGTCACACCACCGACCGTGCGATGAAACTACCCGGCAATACTTCGGGACGACAGTGGAGGCATGAACGATGCCGAGAGGGAACCCGGAGTTCATGTCAACGCGTGCGAGGCGTGCGGTCGGCTTCCGCACCCCCGTCGCGTCCGCCTGGCGCTCGCGAAACTGTGCGCCGTCTTTCCCGTCGAACTAGCGCTCCATGCCTTGGTCGTTCATTTCCACGCCTCCTATCTGATGACCGTCACGGTCCTGACCGTCAGCACCACGGTGCTGGTGATCTGGGTGGTGGAGCCGTCGGCGATGAGACTGCTCGGCGGCTGGCTGCACGGTCCGCCCGACGGCAAGCACGGCCCTCTCCCGACCGGGCAGTCGCTCTGGCGCATCCGCGTCCGGGTGAGCGACCAAGCGGGACAGCTCGAATCGCTGGCCCACAACCTCGCGAAGCTGGACGCGAACATCCTGACCGTGCACGTCCATCACCTGGACGGCGGTTCGCTCGACGAGTTGATCGTCGGCGCGTGCCGCGAGACGTCGCCGGACGCGCTCGCGCATGCCGTCCGAGCCGGAGGCGGGAGCAGTGTGGGCATCTGGCCGGCGTCGGCGCTCGCGCTGATCGACGGCCAGACCAAGGCACTGACGTTGGCGTCGCGGGTAGCCGCCGATCCCTCCGAACTGCCCCTGTCGATCGCGGAACTCCTCGGCGCCCAGTACGTCGATTCGCGCGTGAGCGACCATCCGACCACGGCGGCGTCCGTTGCGATCCCGTCGGGTGAGGGTGAGCCGCTCGTCTTCGTGCGGCCGGCGGACGAGCCTTTCACACCGGCCGAGATCGCCCGCGCTCGTCGCCTCAGCGAACTGGCGCAGCGAACCCGCGCGACCACGAACTCGGGGGGACTCGCCGGGCCTGCCACGTGATCTTGCGGACATCCCGGACGACGGCCACGGTGCGAGAGACACTACGACGGTGATGTTCGCCCGCACTTCGACTGTCCTGACGATCGGCGTCGCCACGCTCGGCCTCCTGGCCACCACCGCCAGTGCGGCGCCGACGTATGCCGTGACCGCCACCGTTCCCGTCGGGCAGACGCCGATGCAGGTGGCGGTCGCACCCAACGGCGCCGTCACGTACGCCACGAACTCCGGGGCCAACAGCGTCTCCGTCATCGACACCGCCACGAACGCCGTCACCGCCACCGTCCCGGTGGGCGGCGGACCCACCGGGATCGCCGTCGCCCCGAACGGTGCGAGGGCGTTCGTCGTGAATACCGCCGACCGGACCGTGTCCGTGATCGACACCGCCACCAACACCGTGGCGGCCACGATTCCGGTAGGCGAATTCGCCTTGGCGGTCGCGGTATCCGCAGACGGGGCCCACGCCTACGTCACCAACGGCGTCGAGAGCACTGTCTCCGTCATCGACACCGCCACGAACACGGTGACGGCCACGGTCCCGGTCGGCGCCTTCCCCATCCAGCTCGCGACCAACGGCACACACGTGTATGTCACCAACTCCTCCGACAACACGGTGACCGTGATCGACACGGCCACGACGACCGTCGTCGACACGATTCCCGTCGCCTCCCACCCCAGTGCGGTGACGGCCACCGACGACCGGGCCTACGTGCGGAGCGGCGCGGAGATGTCGGTGATCGACGTGGCCACCAACACGGTGACCGCCACGTTCGGCGTCGACGGGACGATGGGCGGCGCCGCGGTGACCGGGGACGGGAACACGCTGTACGTCGTCGACTCCGAGGGTGGGGCCGTCACGGTCTTCGATCCGGGTACCAACGCCGAGGTGACGTCGCTCGCCGTCGGCGGCAGCGCCGGTGGCGTCGCGGTCTCCGCCGACGGCGCGAGGGCCTACGCCACCAGTCAGAACGATGACACGATCGCCACCATCACGCGCGCACCGGGCGACGCGACGCTGCCGCGCTGACGCTAGACCGACACCACCGCCGGATCCTCCTCCACCGGCTGATCTTTCGACCGCCGGTCGAGTGCGGTGGCGAGGACGAGAACGCCGAGCGCACCCACGGTCAGCGCCGCACCCATCCAGATCGGGGACGTGAAGCCGAGTCCCGCGGCGATGGTGATGCCGCCGAGCCATGCCCCGAGTGCGTTGCCCACGTTGAAGGCGGCGATGTTCGCGCCGGACGCCATGGTCGGCGCCTGCGCCGCGTAGTTCATGATCCGCATCTGCAGTCCGGGGACGGTCGCGAAACCGAAGAGGCCCATGAAGAACAGGGCCACGATGGTCATCGGCTTGCTCCCCGCGGTGAGAGCGAACACGACGAGCACGACGGTGAGCACGGCGAGGATCGTGATCAACGTGCGGGTGAGTGCCTTGTCGGCGGCACGACCGCCGAGGACGTTGCCCACGAACAGACCGCCACCGAACAGCACGAGGAGCCACGGGACGCTCGTCGATGCGAATCCGCCGACCTCGGTGAGGGTGAACGCGATGTACGTGAACGCACCGAACATGCCGCCGAATCCGAGGATGGTGACGGCGATCGAGAACCACACCTGCGGAGACCGGAAGGCCCGCAGTTCGCTGCGCAGACCGGCGGATTCCGGTGCGTCCGCCGGACGGGACACGGAAGGCACCAGCGTTGCGATGCCGATCAGCGCGACGACGCCGATGACGGTGATGGCCCAGAACGTGGACCGCCAGCCGAACTGCTGGCCGAGGAACGTGCCGAACGGGACGCCGAGAACGTTGGCGATGGTCAGTCCCGCGAACATCGTCGCGATCGCGCCTGCCCGCTTGCTCGCGGGTACGAGGTCGGCGGCGAGGACCGAGCCGATGCCGAAGAACGCGCCGTGGCACAGGGCCGCGAGGACGCGTCCGCCCATCATGACCTCGTACGTCGGGGCCAGCGCCGACAGCAGGTTGCCGCCGATGAACAGCACCATCAGCGCCTGGAGGACGCGTTTGCGGTCGAACCGGGTGACCGCCGCGGTGATGACGATCGCTCCGATGGCGACGGAGAGGGCGTAGCCGGAGATGAGGTAGCCGGCCACCGACTCGCTCACCTGGAAGTCGGCCGACACTTCCGGCAGCAATCCCATGATGACGAATTCGGTGAGACCGATCCCGAAGCCGCCCATTGCGAGGGCGAGCAGACCCAGTGGCATCGCAGCCACTCCTTTCGTACAGACTGGGAGATAAGAGCACTAGCTCGAATACCGCGCCTGCAGTAGTTGCAGGCGCGCCATAAATAGTTGCATACGCATGCTATGTGCGCAAGCTGGTATTCTGAACTGGCAGTCGTAACCACAGGAGGTGGCCCATGGCAGTCGCTGACGACGCCGTCGAGATCCGGTCGCAGGGATGGCGCACGCTCGCGGCCCTGCACGGCCTACTCGAGGCGGAGCTCGAACGCGCCCTCCAGCGTGGGCACGATCTCTCGGTGGTCGAGTACACGGTCCTCGACGCCCTCAGCCGCCAGGACGGCTGGCACATGCGCATGGCGCAACTCGCCCGCGCGGCGGCGCTGAGCAGCAGCGCCACCACCAGGCTGGTGAACCGTCTGGAGAACCGCGGACTGCTCACCCGCATTCTGTGCGACGACGACCGTCGCGGCATCTACACCGAGCTCACACCCGCGGGCCGGGCCGCACTGGACGAGGCGCGTCCCACCCACGACGCGACGCTGGAAGCGGCGCTCGATCAGGCCGCCGAAATTCCCGAGCTCGCCCACCTCGCCCGAGCCCTGCACGAAGTCCCCGCATAGGTGAGTGGCGCAGCGTGCCGGGGCACGCTTTGCCACTCACGTCAGGACAGCGGGGTGAAGTCGCGCGACGCGATGTACTCCGGCCGCGGACGTGCCGCGGCGAACGGCTCGACGAGGGTGTTCTCGACACTGTTGAACACGAGGAACAGGTTCGACCGCGGGTAGGGCGTGATGTTGTTACCCGACCCGTGCATGACGTTGGAGTCGAACCACAGCGCGGTGCCCGCGGCACCGGTGAACTGGTCGATCCCGAACTCCCCTGCCATCCGGGTGACGTCCTCGCGACGCGGAACCCCGACCTCCTGCGCAACGAGCGACGACGTGTAGTTGTCGTCGGGGGTAGCGCCGACGCACTGGACGAACCGCTTGTGCGAACCGGGCATCACCATCAACGACCCGTTGAACGGGTAGTTCTCGGTCAGCGTGATCGAGCAGCTGACGGCCCGCGGGACGGGGAGACCGTCCTCGGCGTGCCAGGTCTCGAAGTCCGAGTGCCAGTAGAAGCCGGTGCCCTTGAAACCGGGCATCGAGTTGATGCGGCTCTGGTGGATGTAGACGTCGGAGCCGAGGAGTTGCCGCGCGCGGTCGAGAATCCTGCTGTCGCGGATCAGCTCGCCGATCACGTCGCTGCGCCGATGCACGTCGAAGACGGAACGAACCTCGTCGGTGCCGCGTTCGATGATGACGCGTCCGCTGTCGCGCATCGCCGGGTCCCGGGACAGCCGGTCGAGTTCCTCCCGGCACGACATCACTTCGCCCGCGCTCAGCACATTGTCGATGATCGTGAAGCCCCGTGACTCGTGTCCGGCGAGGGCCGACGAATCGAACGGCCCGTCGGCGGGCCCGCCCCACACGGCGGGTTCGCTCCGCTGGAGCATCGACGGCTCGGCGGCGATCCGAGTCGGGTAGCGATCGTGACGGTTGGTGTATCCCTGAACCTCAGCTACCTGAGTCATTGCCCCTCCTCGGCACTTACCTCTACTTCACTGTCGCTACGACGACAGAGCCTTCTGGTCGGCGCGGAGCCGCTGGACGGCGTCGTCCAGGTGTTCGGCGAGCAGTTTCTGCACCTCTCCAGCTGTACCCGACCGGATCGCCTCGCGCAGGGTCGCGTGTTCCTGCGCCTGCTCGCGGATGTCGTCGTAGGTGGTCTGCAACGCACCCAGGCACATCCGGGTCTCGATCAGGAGCGTCCTCGCCGCCCGAATGAGCCGGGGGCTCTCCGAACTCTCCACCAGGATCTGATGGAACTGCTGGTCGGCGTCCGAGACGGCGGCGGCGTCGCCGCGCTCGGCCGCGGCCTGCATCACGAGCACGGTGGGTTCGAGTGCCAGGTAGGTGGCTTCCCGGCGGCCGTCGTCGAGGATCATCTCGAGCGCCCCGCGCTCGATGACCGAGCGGCTGCGGTACACGTCGACGACGTCGTCGAGGGTCAGCTCCGTCACGAAGATCCCGCGATGACGGATGCTGTGCAGTATGCCCTCGGACACGAGCCTCTGCATGGCTTCACGCAGGGGCCCGCGCGAGACCTGGAAATGCGCGGCCAGTTCCGCCTCGCCCAGCTGCGCACCCGGTTCGAGCGCACCCTTCATGATGGCGACCCGCAGGCGGTCCGCGATGAATTCGGCAGTCGATTGACGACTGACGGGTTCCAGGTCAGTCAGAGCCATGACTGTGGCCTTTCTCGAACAAGGTTCCTAACGACGGGTGCACCGCCGTGTGGCCCGCAAGACGCAGGCCTTCCCAGATGGTCACCTGGTTTGCCGTGAGGACCGGCTTGCCGAGGCGCTGCTCGAGAGTACTCAGCGCACCCAGCGTCCTCATGGCCGTGTCGGGGATGAGCAGGGCTTCGGCGTCCGGATGGTCGTTCTCCACCGCAAGTTCCACCACGGATTCCGGGCTGAGCAGACCGACCTCGGCCGCGGTGTCGATTCCCGCACTCGACATCGACAGCACCTCGATGCCTGCGGCGGCGAGGAACTCGACGAACAGCTTCGCGACGTCCTCCGGGTAGCTCGCGGCCACCGCGACGCGCGTGATCCCCAGTGCGTGCAGGGCGTGGACGAACGCGAAACTGGTGCTGGACGTGGGCACACCGGTGGCCGCGGCGAGCGTCTCGGCCTGCTGCTTCGCCCCGTCGGGGCCGTAGACGAAGCTGCCCGAGGTGCAGGCCCACACGACGGCGTCCGGCTTCTCCTCGGCGAGGAGTGCGGCCCCGCCGGCGAGCTTCTCGGGGCTCCCGAGGTCGAGCAGTTCGGGCACGGCGTGCAGGTCGGTTCCGTAGATGTGCACGACCGGCAGATCCACTCCGAGCATCTCCGCGGCGAAGGGGTAGTCGTCCTCGGCGGCGTGATCGGGGTAGATGAATCCCACAGTGGGGGTCGGCGTGCTCGTCATGCGTTCTCCTCTATTCCGTGTCGTGTGGGGTGATGTCAGAAGACGTTGCGGAGCCACTTGCCCGGGCCCGTCATGGGGAGTTTCATCCGGCCGAGACAGGCCCAGATCGTGAGCTGGTTGGCGGTGAGGACCGGTTTGCCGAGTTCCTGCTCGAGCGGGGCGATGACATCGTAGGTAGGCAGGTTGGTACAGCTGACGAAGATCGCCTCCGACCTGGGGTCGTCCGCAGCGATGATCCGCTCGGCGATCGTGCGGTAGTTGACCTTCCAGATGCCGCCGCCGAGTCCGAGGTGATCGGAACGAACCACCTCGGTGCCTGCCTCGTTCAGGAACGCGTGCAGCCGTTCGGTGAGCGGGGCGTCGTACGGCGTGATCACCGACAGCCTGTTCAGCTCGAGGTGTTCGATGGCCTCGACCAGCGCGCCGGACGTGGTGATCGCGTGCTGGGCGCCTGCCTCGCAGATCGCGTCGCACAGCGTTCGCTCGTATTCGAGACCCTTGATGAAGCTTCCCGACGTGCACAGATAGGCCACGACCTCGGGCTCGACGTGCAGGACGTCGCGAGTCGCCGCCATGAGGTGTCTTCGCTCGGACACGAGTTCGGCCATCTCCAGGCTGACGGGCACGGGTTCGTACGGCGTGCGCGCCAGATGGAGGCTCACCTCGAGGGGAGCCCATCGCCACAGTTCTCGTTCGAGCGCCAAGTCGAACGGGGCGATGATGCCGATTCCCCGTTGCGCGATAGGCCCCTCGAATTCGGGAATGTTCAGTTCCAACACCAGGCCTCACCTTCGTTTCGGCCGCGCCCGAGCATTATCAGATTGTTGACAATCATACGAGTTACTCATACGGTGTCAACGTGAGTCGGAACCCGATCGTCGCGGTGCTACATGCCCACGTCCTGCCGAGCGACGAACTCATGGCACCCGTCGCGTCCCGTGCCGAAGTTCGCTACACCGGCAAGGCGGGGCTGAGCGACGCCCTCGACGGCGCGGACGTGCTGTTCCTCTACGACTTCCTCACCGACGCGGTGCCCGGAGCCTGGCACGCCGCCGGCTCCCTGCAGTGGCTGCACATCGCCGCGGCAGGCGTCGATCCCGTCATGTTCCCCGAGGCCCGCGACAGCGACGTCACGATCACCAACTCACGGGGCGTGTTCGACGGGGCGATCGCCGAGTACGTGCTCGCCCAGATTCTCTCGTTCGCGAAGGATCTGCCCGGTTCGCTGCGCCTGCAGCAGACTCATACCTGGCAGCACCGGGAATCCGAGCGGATCGCGGGCCGCTCCGCCCTGATCGTCGGCACCGGCCCCATCGGCCGCGCGATCGCCCGGCTTCTCCGCGCGGCGGGGATGGAGGTCAGTGGGTCCGGCCGCGCCGCACGCAACGCCGACCCCGACTTCGGGACGGTCGCCGCGACGGAAGACCTCCCGGAGCAGCTCGCCGTCGCCGATTACGTGATCGCGGTGGCACCACTCACCGAGCAGACCCGCCACCTGTTCCGCGACTCGACGTTCGCCGCGATGAAGCCGGGTGCCCGGTTCGTGAACGTCGGACGCGGTGAGCTCGTCCGCACCGACGACCTCGTCGCCGCGCTCCGGACGGGGACGATCGCGGGCGCCGCGCTCGACGTGTTCGACACGGAACCGCTCCCCGCCGGCCATCCACTCTGGGACATGCCGAACGTCTCGATCACCCCCCACAATTCGGGCGACTTCGCCGGCTGGCGAGATGACCTCGTAACCGTGTTCACCGACAATTTCGAACGCTGGGTTGCGGGGTACCCGCTCGAGAACGTAGTTGACAAGCACCTCGGTTACGTACCGAGCCGATGAAGACAGGGCCCGAACGTCCAGGCTGAAGGAGTTCTCATGAATCCCACCGACATGACCGCCGTCGAACTGGTCACGGCCTACTCGTCCGGAGAACTTTCGCCGGTGGAAGCGACGCAGGCGATGCTCGACGCCATCACCGAGCGTGACCGCACCATCAATTCCTACTGCCTCGTCGACGAGGAGCGGGCGCTCGCGCAGGCACGGAAGTCCGAAGAGCGCTGGAACACCGGTTACTCCAAGGGACTGCTCGACGGCGTACCGATCTCGATCAAGGACATCTTCCTCACCGACGGCTGGCCGACGCTCCGGGGATCACAGGCCGTCGACGAGGACCAGCCGTGGAACGTCGACAGTCCCGTGGCCGCCCGGCTCCGCGAAGACGGGATGGTATTCCTCGGCAAGACCACGACCCCCGAGATCGCCTGGAAGGCCGTGACCGACAGCGCCCTGTGCGGGATCACCCGCAACCCGGCCGACCCGACCAAGACGGCCGGTGGTTCGTCGGGCGGCAGTGCCGCGGCGGTCGCGGCGGGACTCGGTCCCTGCTCCGTCGGCACCGACGGCGGTGGCAGTGTGCGCATCCCCGCCTCGTTCTGCGGCGTCGTCGGTTTCAAACCCACCCACGGTCGCATCCCCCTGTTCCCGGCGAGCCCGTTCGGACCGCTGGCGCATGCCGGCCCCCTCACCCGCACGGTCGAGGATGCGGCACTGCTGATGGACATCCTGTCGCTGCCGGACCCGCGCGACCCGACGTCGCTCGCCCCGTTCGCGACCACCTTCCGCGGCGAGATCGGCCGCGACGTGGTCGGACTCGGCGTCGCGTACTCCCCCACGCTCGGCTACGTGACGGTCGATCCGGAGGTCCGGGCGATCGTCGACCGCGCCGTGCAGGCCCTCGACGCCGCGGGCCTGCCGGTCACCGCCGCCGACCCGGGCTTCAGCGATCCGATCGAGGCCTTCGAGCTGCTGTGGGCGTCCGGGGCCGCGGCCATGCTGAAGAACTTCCCGGAAGGCGCGCGCGACAAGGTCGACCCAGGGCTCGGCAAGATCTGGGAACGAGGCGAAAAGTTCAGCGCGGTCGACTATCTCGACGCCCGCGCGGTGGCCGCGGACATCGGCATCACGATGGGCAAATTCCATCTGACGCACAACGTCCTGCTCACACCCACCGTCCCGATTCCGGCGTTCGAGGCCGGCTACGACGTGCCGCCGGACAGCGACCTCACCAGCTGGCCGCAGTGGACGCCGTTCACCTACCCGTTCAACCTGACGCAGCAGCCGGCGATCAGCATCCCGGTGGGCCGCACCGCGGCGGGACTGCCGGTGGGTCTGCAGATCATCGGCCCCCGCCACTCCGACGACCTCGTACTTGCGGTCGCGCGATATGCGGAACACGTCCTCGGCTAGGTCGACCGAAAAGCGCACGATTCGCGCTGCATCCGAGGATGATCAGCACTAGGCCCGGTGCTGCGCGAACGTCTGCGTTGCTGCCCGGGTGACAGTTGCCTGACAGGGATTTTCGGGGTCGGGGCGAGCCCGGGAGAGTAGATGACAGCGACGCCGGTGTCCGGGGTCCCGCCGCATTCGCCGCAGGGCCCGGATCCGCTCGCCCCGGGCATGCTCGTCGCCACCCGATACCGGCTCCTCGGACGGTTCGCCGGCCCGCACTGGGTGCAGTGGTGGCACGCGCACGACACCGAACTGTGCCGGGACGTCGCGCTCAGCCTCATCGACTCGGCGCAGGTCCGCGCCACCGACACACGTCCGGATCCGGTGGCGCGCTTCTGCCGGAACACCACCGGAACCAGCTTCAGCCACGAAGGCCGGATCGCGCAGGTCTACGACATCGCGGCGGTCGGCGACCGGATCGCCGTGGTCGCGGAATGGACGCCCGGGTGGCGTGTCGCGGATGTCGCGCGCACGGTCCCGCGTCCGTTGGATGCCGCTCGCACCGTGCGGCACCTCGCCGCGGCGACCGCAGACGCACACCATTTCGGTGCCCGCCTCTCACTCGATCATCCCAACCGGGTGCGGATCTCCCGGGAAGGACTCGCGGTCCTCGCCTTCCCCGCCACTCTCGCCGACGGCACCGCCGCCGACGACGTCGCGGGGCTCGGCGCGCTCCTGTACGCCCTGTTGCTCGGCACGTGGCCGCTGTCCTCGTCCGGCGAAACCCGGGCAGCCGGACTACCCCCGGCAGGCAGGCGCGGTGACGGTTCCGTCGTCCCGCCGCATCGTGTGCGGCCCGCGATTCCACGACGTTTGTCCGACGTGGCCATGAACGCCCTCGCTCGGCGACCCGGCATGGTCACCGCGCAGGCGGTCGTCGACGCCCTCGACCGGATCCTGGCGGACGCGCGGGCTCGCACGGCATCCGCATTCGCTTCGACCACGAAGAGAGCCCGCCCGGCCGTCAACCGGCCCCCCAGGCCGAACGCCCCACTTCCCGCATTGAGCGGCGCACTCGCCCTGATCGTCGCGCTCGGCGCCGCCGGGTGGGCGGCGGGCGCCACATTCACCGCGTCGGACGCTCCCCCGGCCGCCGTCGCGGACAGCATGCTCAGCCAGATCGCGCCGGTGCCGGACCCCTTTCAGACACCGCTCACCCCGTCATCCGCGGCCGTCTACTCCCCGCTGCGCTTTCCTGACAACGGTGCCACTGCCTCCCTCGCCGTCGACGCGAACCCCGCGACATCCTGGGCGACCGACCGCTACCCGCAGCAACTGTCGGCGACGAAGCGAGGAGTGGGTCTGATCGTGTCGTTTCCCGAGCCCGTCGATCTGCGGACCGTCTGGATCGACTCCCCGACACCGGGCACCACGGTCGAGATCCGGACCGCCCCCGTCGCGTGGGCGAACATCGAACGCACTCAGGTGATCGGCGCCGCCACGCTCGGCGACGGGGTCACCGAGATCGTGGCCCGGACTCCCACACCCACCCGTCGGGTCCTCATCTGGATCTCGGGACTGTCCGGCGGCGAGTCCGGGTTCCAGTCGCGCCTGTCGGAGATCGGCTTCCTGGGTAGCGGCGCATGAGCCCCAACATCTTCGGTCCCACCCAGCCGAACACCGGTAGCACCGCACGCGACCATCTCGCCAACGAGCGAACCTACCTTGCCTGGCATCGCACCGGTATCAGTGTTGCCGCGCTGGGCGTGGCGGTGGCGAAGTTCGCACCGCACCGCGGCGCCCACGCCGTGGCTGCCGGATTGATCCTGATCGGCGCCGGGCTACTGGTGTCCGTCTACGGCACCGTCCGCTATCGGGTCATCAGCAGGCAGATCGAAACAGGGGAATTCGCACCGGCGACGTTCACCGCCGTGGTCACCTCCAGCGTCGTCACAGTGCTCGCACTCCTCGCCGTGGTGGTCCTACTCTGACCCGGGCAGGGCCGTGACGCAGCGGAATCCGATGTGGCTCATCCCGGTGTCGACCATCTGCGGCCGCCGTGCCGCGGGCCGATACCGACGGCAGTAGCTGTCCGCACACAGAAACGATCCACCCTTGATGACCCGCCGGGGCACCCGGAATTGGGGCTGCCGGGCATCGAAGCTCTCCGACATGCCGGGCCCCCGCGGATTGCGGGGCGCACAGCACGACTCCGCTGTGTCGCTGTGACGGTCCGAGTACCAGTCGGCGGTCCACTCCCACACGTTCCCCGCCAGGTCGAACAGACCGTATTCGTTGGGCGGATAGCTACCGACGGCGGCCGTGGTGCCGTAGCCGGGGTCCGGGCGCCACGGGAACTCCCCGTGCCAGTAGTTCGCCAGCGGACGGGATTCACTCTCGGCGGCGTCGCCCCAGGTGAATTCGGCGTGGTCGAGTCCGCCGCGCGCCGCAGCCTCCCATTGCGCCTCGGTGGGGAGGGACCGCCCGGCCCACTCTGCGTACGCTGCCGCGTCCTCGTGGGCGACGTGGACGACGGGATGCTGTTCCAGGCCGGCCGTCGACGACCCGGGGCCTGTCGGGTGCTGCCACGACGCGCCGACGGTCCAGGTCCACCACTGGCTCAGATGACGGAGATCGACCGGGCCCCGAGTGCGGGTGAACACCATCGATCCCGGTTGCAGGTTCTCCGCGGGAGCCCCGGGGAATTCGGCGGGGTCCAGCGGGCGCTCGGCGACGGTCACGTAGCCGGTATCGCGCGTGAATCGCGCGAACTGCGCGTTGGTGACCTGGTGGGTCTCGACGGCGAAGGCGTCGACCGCGACACGATGCGCCGGACCTTCTTCCGGATAGTGCCGATCCGAGCCCATCGTGAAGGTCTGGGCGGGGACGTGCCGGACTTCGGAGACGGTCTGGGTTTCCACACGCCTTCCCTTCTGCCTGATCAGGTCACGGCGGGCGAGAAGACCCTCGTCCAATCGTTCTTCATGCTTACCACGGTCCAGCCCCTCTCTCGTGCGTGTTCGAGGGCCTGCTCGGCGCCGGCGACGTAGTCGAATTCGCGTTCGGCGTCGTCGTGCAGGATCAACACCCGAAGCGACGGGCGGTCGGGTTGCCCGGAGAACGAGAGCATCGGCAGGTCGCCGTTGGAGTTGCCGACCGACAGGATCGGCCGTCGCCCGATCCGGCTCCAGATTCGGACCGGTTTCTCCGGACCGTCGTCGAAGAAGTCCATCGCGGCCTTGTAGAGCAGGTCGCTTGCGTCCGCCCCTTCACGGTACGAGAGGCCGAGGGCGCTGCCGATGACGCGTTCCGGCGGAACCCCGTAGAGCCGCCCGGCGACCGGGCGCATGAAGTCGCGATCACCGCCGGACGCGATGTAGACGGTGAAGTCGTTCGCCTCGAGATAGCGCAGCAATTCGACCATCGGCACGTATCCACAGCCGGAGTACGGGCGACCGAGCGTCGGGTGGTCCGCGTCGTCGAAGAAGGCCCGGACCCGCGCATCGTAATTCTCGACGGTGACCGAATCGAATGCCTCGGTGACTGCGCCCATCAACAGTTTCAGATCGCCGTCGTCGCCGTGATAGTGCTTGACCATCGCCGCACCGAGCCAGTGAAGGTCGCGCTCGTGGGCCGCCTTCCACGGTTGCGTCTGCTGCAGATCGGGATTGTCCGCGGCCATCTCGGCGAAGCGCCGGATGGTGAAGTCGAGTTGGATGGGCATCGGCTTCTCACACCAGAGTGTGCCGTCGTTGTCGAACACGGCCACCCGGTCCGCGGAGTCGACGAAGTCCGGCCCGCGTGCCGTCACCCGCCCGACGAAGTCATCGATCGCGGACCGCGTCGCTCCGTCCGCCCAGGAACCACTCAGCCCGGCCCCCATGTCGGTCAGTCCTTCGCCAGGAAGGCGTGCAGCTTCGCCACCGCATGGTCGATCGTGAAGCTCGCCGGCTCCTGCCTCGGGGGAAATTCCTTGAACGTCTCGAGGAATTGACTGGTGATGAAGGTTCCGTAGATGGCGATGTAGTCGTGGTCGAGGAACCAGTCCCAGTAGGTGTTCGACGTGATGTCGGCACGCTCGAACGGGTCGGTGCGCAGGTTGAACAATTTCGGCAGCCGCAGGGCGGTGAACGGCTCCGCCCACAGTCCGAGGGTGCCCTGCGCCCGCTGCTCCATGAACACGATCTTCCAGTTGTCGAAACGGATGCCCAGCACGTCGCAGTCGTCGGAGAAGTAGACCATTCCCCGGCGCGGGGACGTGTCGACCTCACCGGTGAGGTACGGGAGCAGGTTGTAACCGTCGATGTGCACCTTGAACGTCTTGTCGCCGACGTCGTACCCGGACTTCAGTTGCTCGACGATGTCGGGCGCACCGGCGGCGGCGAGGAAGGTGGGGAGCCAGTCGTGGTGCTGAACGATCTCGTTGGACACGCTGCCCGCGGGGATCTTGCCCGGCCAGCGAATCACCTCGGGGACGCGGAACGCACCCTCCCAGTTGGTGTCCTTCTCGCTGCGGAACGGGGTGGTCGCGCCGTCCGGCCAGGTGTTCGCGTGGGGACCGTTGTCGGTGCTGTAGATGACGATGGTGTTCTCGGCGAGACCCAGCTCGTCGACCGTGTCGAGCAGCTGGCCGACGTGCTTGTCGTGATCGATCATCGTGTCGTGGTAGGGCGACTGCCAGTGCCCCGCCTGCCCGATGCTTTCCGGCTTCGTGTGGGTCCGCAGGTGCATGTGCGTCATGTTCATCCACACGAAGAACGGTGTGTCCGCTTCCTTCTGCCGCGTGATGAAGTCGATTGCCGCGGAGACCGTCTCGTCGTCGATGGTCTCCATGCGCTTCTTGCTCAGCGGCCCGGTGTCCTCGATGCGTTGCTTCCCGAGCGCCCCGTACCGCGGGTCGACCTCGCCGGCATCCTCCTCGGTGGCCCAGCAATGGAGGACGCCGCGCGGCATCATCACCTCGTGCAGTTTGGGATAGTCCTGCGCGCTGGGATAGTCGGGGAGCTCGGGTTCTTCCTCGGCGTTCAGGTGATAGAGATTGCCGAAGAACTCGTCGAATCCGTGCGCGGTCGGCAGATACTTGTTCAGGTCGCCGAGATGGTTCTTCCCGAACTGTCCCGTGGCGTACCCGAGGGGCTTGAGCAGTTCGGCGATGGTGGGGTCCTCGGGCGACAATCCGACGTCGACTCCCGGGATTCCCACCTTGCTCATGCCGGTGCGGTACACGCTCTGCCCGGTGATGAACGACGCACGACCCGCGGTGCAGCTCTGCTCACCGTAGGAGTCGGTGAATTTCATGCCCTCGTCGGCGAGTCGGTCGATGTTCGGTGTCCGGTACCCCATAAGTCCGTCGCTGTAGCAGCTGAGATTGGTGATACCGATGTCGTCTCCCCAAATGACCAGGATGTTGGGTTTCGCGTCCGTCATCTGTCTCTCCTCGCATCATCGGGGGGAATCGCAGTCCTGACGTTGCTCCCGGCACCCCCGGGCCACATCACCCACACCGGGTGAGAACCTCGGGATCACGCACCCCCGATCGGCCCGGATTCAGCCCGCGTCGTCCGCCCGGCCCGGTCTCACGACGACGGGGACCCCCTCGTACGGCGCCAGGGTGATCGGGAAGCTGTGGAGTTCGTCGACGGTGCCGATCTGTTCGTCGGTGAACAGGTTGACCGCGGGTGATCCGGCCGGCAGGAACTGGGACTGCACGGTCGCGGCGATCTCCTCGGACGTGAAGTTGAGAACGGTGACTTCGAGACTCGAATCCGCCAGTTCGTGGACCATGACGAGCAGCCCCTTGTGCGACACCGTGGGCACGTCGAGCTGGACCGCGGTGGCGATGCCGAACCGGTTGCGGACGTCGATGATGCGGGCGAGACCGCGAGCGAAGGACGCCGGATCCTGCAGCTGCACCGGCAGACTCCCGTACAGGCTGGTACCCCGGGGGATGCCCGACTCCGACCGGGCGGCTTCCGGATTGACCCCCATGAGGTCGTGGGCGCCGCGGTTGATCCAGCGGGTGTCGCCCTCGGCCAGAAGGTCGGCGACGTCCTCGGACGGCACGGGCAGCAGCCCGCACAGATCCCAGCCCGACAGGGCGAACACACCGGGCTGGAGCGCATTGAACATCGCCAGGAGCAGATGCGCCTGCTTGACGGTGTCGATGTCGGCGGCATCCATCCTGTCGAGGTCGCGGATGCCGAGCGCAGCGGTGATGACGCTCGCGGTCGTGCAGGCGATCCCGTTCGTCGTGAATGTGCGGTTGTACGGGGCCCAGCGTCCGGTGAGCCGCTCGCACAGATCCTTCCGGATGCGGTCACCGAGATCGGACCCCGTGATCGACTCACCGCCGTACACGAATTCGTCGTCCTTGTGCAGCGTCGCGAAGTGGACCAGTTCGAACGTCAGCTCGTCGTGGTTCTGCAGGGCATGGACGAGCGATGCGGCATCGACACCGTGATCGCGGGCGAGGTTCATGGTGAGCCGGAGAAATTCGGTGTTCCCCATGACGAGGGCGTGGTGGTAGGCGGGACGATTGATGAAGTCGTAGGACAGGTCGGCTCCGGTCGTCCCCATCGCCTTGATGTCGTCGATCGTGAGGTTCAGTTCCTGGAACGTGAATCCCCCCATCTTCCGCACGATGCTGGCGATCAGGTGATTCGCCGCCTCCGACAGTGGATGCCCTTCCGACCAGCCGGGCAGTCCTTCGGTCCGGCGTTCGACTCCGAGGAAACCGTTGGCGTCCAGTCGAAGCGCGCCGGCACCGAGGTCCGCGATCGAGTGGCAGGCGTCCCCGATGACGAGGCGCATGCCCGCGAACGACGGATCCAGCCAGTTGATGGAGGGCTGCCCCGCCTTGAAATAGTGCAGGTACACCCACCTCCGCTCGATGCCGTCCACCCCCTTCACCGCGGGAGTGACACTCCAGTTCGTTTCCTTGACACCGAGTTCGTAGAAGATGACGCGCTGGAGTTGACCGATGATGTACCCGGCCCGGGCGAGTTGCGCCTCGGTGTCGGCGTCGATGTTGACCGAGTCCCGGCCTTCCGGCACACGGGGAAGCAGGTGCCAGTCCTGCTGTTCGATCTCCACCATGTGATAGATGCCGGGGTAGTCGGCGTACGCCATCTCGGCGAGCCGGAAGTCGGCGCCCTTGCCGGTGTGACCGGGGACGATGTCGTCGATGACGATGCCGTCGTACGCCGACGCGACGACGCAGAGCTTGCGGAACTCCTCCTCGGTTCCGAAGGCCGAGTCGATCTGCATGCTGATGCGGTCGAAATGGCCGTCCACCGACGGCGTGGCCCGCCACCCGTTGATGCCGCCTGCCTGCTTCACCGGCCCGGTGTGGACCGCGGTCACCCCGATCTCGGAGAAGGCCTGCCACAGGGACTCGTCGCCGAGCGAACTCAGGAAACTCGCGCGCGGCGCCGTGATGATCGAAATCGGGTACGCCGTGAACCACACCGACCCCCGTTCCACCGCGGCGCGCGGATTCGGGTCGGCATACGGGTTCTGCCACATGCTGCCCTTGCCGGACAACTGCTCCGCGATCAACTTCGCATCGTGCAGGATCGACTGATTGATCAGCCATTCCACATAGTTCGGGTTGTCCGGCACCGGCTCACCCGTCTGCGCATCGACCCTGGTCGCACGGCGGACCGACGGTTTCAACGGCCGAGGGCGCGCCGGGTAGAACTGCTCGTCGTAGCTGATCTCGCTGGGCTCGTGATGGATCTCGGGGTTCATGGTCCTCCGTCGTCATCTCGTCTGCTCCGCCGCACCGGTCGGCTACCCGTCCACCGTCCCACGGAAACGACCGGCCGGCATGCGGAGTTGGATGACTGTCAGCGGACCGCGGACCTTTCGGGTGCGACGAACTCGGCGGAGGCCTCGGACCACAGGCTCACCCGCCTGTCCCGGCTCTCGAAGAACTCGATCTCGCGTCTGATGCCGGAACTCTGATCCCATCCGGGGAGATCGAGGATGATCAGCTCCTCCATCGCGTCCATGAACACCCGGTCGACGGGTCCCCACATCGTGCCGATCGCGGTGGTGTCCTTTCCGGTGAAAGTCAGGTTGACGGGATGTGACATCGACACCTGGCTGAACACCGCATGACCGGATTCGACGATGTATCCCGCCACTTCGTTGCTGGCGAGAAACCGCTCGTGCGTCACCGCCGGGTCGGCATGGCTGTAGGGGCAGGCCAGAAAGATCTTTCGCATGGTTCCTCGTGATTCGTGGGGCGCAGGCCCCGGTACAGGGCGGCCGCTCATCGAGACCCCGCCGGGAGTGGATACACGGTTCGACACCATCCCGAGATCGCCTCGATCATCAGCGACGCGACCTCCCGGTGGGCGACGTCGTTCGGAATGTCGTGGTAGCCGCCCGGGATGACGACGCTCTGTCCGTGCTGCAGTTCTCGTGCGAATTCGGCGGCCCGGTCCGGAGTCGCGAACGCGTCGAATTCGCCGTTGACCAACAGGATCGGCATCGTCATCGCGGGCAGACACGCCCGCACTTTTCCTCCGGCCACGGTGAGCGCCTGCCAGAGGTTCGGTTCGGCGGGAGCTGTGTCGAAGCCGAGCGGATCGTTCTCGAGTGCATCGAGGTACGACCGGTCCTTCGCCATGACGAGGTCCGTCCGGCCCTCCGCCTCACACGGCAGACCCCAGAGGGGTGCTCCCGTCATGATCAATCCGGTGCGCAGGGACGGGGTGCGAACCGAGAGAAGGGCCCCGGTCAGTGCGCCGAGCGAGTGGCCCAGGACGACCACCGGCAGGTCGGGCTCGTCGTCAGCCATGATGTCGACGAGAACTCCTGCGTTGGAAGCGAGTTCGTCCACCGAGGGGAAGATCCCTGCCGGTCCGCCGGTGTGACCGTGGCCGAGATGATCGGGTGCCCACACGTCCAGACCGGCCGAATTCAACTGTCCCGCCAGCCGATGATAGTGACCGGAGTGCTCACCGAATCCGTGCAGGAGCAGGATCTGCGCCCACGGCTGCGCGACTTCCCACTGCCGGTAGTAGATCTTGTTCCTGACACCGTCGAAGAAGGGCATGTCAGGCCTCCGGGCTTCCCGGATCGGTCGACGGCGGCGCGGCAGGCAGGTCCTCGAACCAGGTCGGTGACGTGAGCCAGTTCAGCGGAATCGGCGGGCTCGGGTAGCCCGCGACGAGGACGACGTTGCCGTGCACCGAGTAGTCGCCGGTCTGGACGAAGACCTTCACGCGGTCACGGAGGTTGTAGAACTCGGGGAGGTACCGCAGCTCGTGGACGTTCTCCTCCCCCACCAATTCGGAGACGAACTTCCGGGCTTCGGGGTTGGCGGTCACCATGTCCTCGGTGACGATGGCAGCTTCGAAGTCGCCCACCTCGCACAGCACCGACAGCAGATCCCCGACCGACGGCAATCCTGGTGCGATGCCGAGATCGATGGTCTCGACCTGCGGCGACAGGGGAACGAGGCTCGCGGAAGACGTGCCGCTGCCCGCGTCCGCGACGTAGATCATCTCGCCGTGCCGGAGCTGGCTCACGACAGCGGCCAGGCGTTCGTGCAGCAATCGGGTTTTCGGTGCCATGGGATTCGTCCTTCGATCGAGGCCGTGAGGGATGTGCGGTGCGACGCACCGGGCACAGAATGTGCTCTAGTCGACAATCGACTAAAAATCTAGGACGCTCCCGCCCTGAGGTCAAGCGCTGAACGAATCTCGACTCGGCGCTTGACCGATCGTCGTGAGTGGGCGCACACTTGCTTGGTCGATTGTCGACAAAGAGTCAATCGATTCCGCGTCTACGCGCTTCCACATCCACACGACCCTCGAGGGAGAAACCATGGGCCAGCTGCTGCAGGGCAAGACAGTCATCGTTACGGGCGCAGGCGGAGGCATCGGCCTCGCCACGGCCTTGCATCTCCACGACGAGGGGGCACAGGTGGTCGCCTCCGTGCACTCCGAGTCCAGCCTTCCCCAGCTGAAGGTCGACGACGATCGCCTGATCGGCCGCGTCGTCGATGTCACCGAAGAAGAGCAGGTCAAGGACCTCGTCGACTTCACGGTGGCAACGTTCGGCAAGCTCGACGGCATCGTCAACAACGCCGGCATCCTCAAGCCCGGCACCATTCTGGACGCGTCGGTCGAGGACTACCAGAAGACGTTCGACGTCAACGTGAAAGGCGTGTTCCTGGGGTCGAAGTATGCGATTCCCGAGATGCTGAAAGCAGGCGGCGGGTCGATCGTCAACTTCGGTTCCATCAACTCGATCGGCGCGGAGAAACTGCTCACGACGTACACGGCGAGCAAGGGCGCCGTGCTCACGTTGACCAAGGCCATCGCCCTGGACTTCGGCGCGCAGGGCATCCGCGCCAACACCCTCTGCCCGGGCTTCGTCGATACCCCGCTGAACGTGCCGCACTACACGGCACTCGGCGGCCGCGAGGAACTCGAGGCCGGGCTCCCCGACTTCCAGCCGATCGGACGCGCCATCCTCCCCATCGAGATCGCGCACTCCGTCGCCTTCCTGCTGTCGGACCACTCCACCGCCATCACCGGGACGGCATTCGTCGTCGACGGCGGCGTTCTCGCCGGGGCCTGAGCACCCAGTCTTGCGGCGGGGGCCCTGTCGCCTCGGGCTCCCGCCGCAACCCCATTTGACAGCCGACGTGACTCCCATCACTATTGATGTAATGTCGACAATTAGACGAAATGAGGTCGACCCCGATGACTTCCACTGACTCCGATGTCACCCAGCACGACGTTGTCGACGTGTTGGTGATCGGCGCGGGTCCGTCCGGCGCGGTGGTCACGCACACTGCCGCCACGGCGGGACTGAGCACCCTCTGCCTCGAGCAGGGTGACTGGGTCAACCCCAGCGACTTCCCCGCCAACCACCCCGAGTGGGAACTGCTCATCCAGCACGACTGGGCGCACGATCCGAATGTCCGGGCCCTGCCGTCCGACTACCCGGTCGACGTGACGGAATCCGACATGTGGCCGGTGATGTTCAACGCCGTCGGGGGAAGTTCCATCTTCTACGGCGCGGAGTGGCCACGGCTGCTGCCCTCGGACTTCCGGGTCAAAACGCTCGACGGTGTCGCGGACGACTGGCCGATCAGCTACGACGACCTCAAGCCGTACCACGACGAGGTCGACGAATTCATCGGCGTCTCCGGAGTCGACGGCGACACCGCCTACCCCGAGGGACTCGAATACCCGTTGCCGCCACACCCGTTGGGCAAGCCCGGCATGAAGGCGGCCGAAGCCGCGAACACGCTCGGCTGGCACTGGTGGCCGGGCACCAACGCGATTCCCAGTCAGAAGAACAAGACACTCGAGCAGTGCGGTCGCTGGGGCGTCTGCGAATGGGGTTGTCCGCAGGGCGCGAAGGCCTCGTTCGACTTGATCTACATGCCGCAGGCGCAGCAGGCCGGCGCCCGCGTGGAGACCGGTGCGCGTGTCCGCCGGATCGTCACCGGAGACGACGGCCGCGCCGCAGGCGCCGAATGGGTGGACCGCACCGGCGCCGTCCATTTCCAGCCGGCCCGGGCAGTGATCGTCTGCGCGAACGGCATCGGAACACCACGACTTCTCCTGCTGTCAGCCGACGAGAAGCATCCGGACGGCCTGGCGAATTCCTCGGGTCAGGTGGGCCGGAACCTCATGCTGCACCCCAACTGCACCGCCATCGGGTACTACGAGGACAACCTGGAGAGCTGGCGCGGTCCGGCGGGACAGCTCATCCACTCCATGCAGTTCTACGACACGGACACCTCCCGCGGATTCGTCCGCGGCGCCAAGTTGCACGCCCTCCCGACTCCGGGACCGCTGAACACGATCGAGACCCACCGGCAACTCGATTTCGACGACCTGTGGGGACCGGCCATCCACGACGTCGCGCGCGCGGCGTCCAACGGCATTCTCTGGGCGGCCAACGTGGAGGATCTGCCCGAGGAACACAACCGGGTCACCCTCTCCACCGAGGAGTTCGATGCCGACGGTCTGCCGGCGCCGAAGGTCGAGTACCGGGTCAGCGAGAACACCCGGAAGATCCTGAAGTACACCGTCGACCGGATGGTCGAACTCCACGAGGCGGCGGGCGCGAAGCAGATCTTCACGCAGGAACTGTGGGTCGACCAGCCAGGGCACCTCCTCGGGACGGCCCGGATGGGCGACGACCCGACGACGTCCGTGGTCGATTCGTACGGCCGCGCCCACGATGTCGACAACCTCTACATCGCGGACGGCAGCATCTTCGTCACGTCCGGCTCCGCCAACCCGACCTGCACGATCAGCGCCCTCGCCCTGCGCGTGGGCAAGAAGGTCGTCGACGACGTCACCGCACGGAAGGCATCGGCATGAGCACCACACCCCTCGACCTGCACTCGGCGCCGAAGCGGCGACTGTCGGTGCCCGGCAGGCACACGGCACCGCCGCGGCCGCTCACGGACTCCGAGCTGACGACGCTCCTGCGGATCGCGGACTGTCTGATCCCCGCGTCCGGTGAGAATCCCGCCGCCAGTGAGGCCGACGAGTACCTCCGCTATCTGAATCTGGCACTGGCCGCCCGGGCCGACGTCTTCGACGCGGTCCTCTCCGCGGTCGACAAGGCGGCCGGTCTCCGCGGTGACGACCTGCGCGCGGAGATCAAGCGGATGTGGGCCGAAGACAAGTTCACGTTCGATCCGCTGTCCTCGATCCTCGCCGGTGCCTACTTCATGACTCCCCAGGTCAAAGCGCTGATCGGGTATCCCGGCCAACATCGGGACGCCGCCGGATTCGAGGATGCGGCCAACGAACTGGAAACCGGGATACTCGATCCGGTGCTCGAACGCGGCCACTTCTACGTGTCCGCGAACGGCGAATAGCCTGCTCGGACGCTCCCCCGTTCCGCACTGTTGATCTATTGTCGACAAGAGGCTCCCGGCGTGGTCAACGTCGAATCAACCACCATCAGAAAGGACAACCCGATGACTCTGTCACCGAACCGTCCACCGGGATCGACTGTGGGTCGACGCGAGGACGGCGACATCTCCCTCGGACGAATCCATCAGCGCACCACTCCGGGCACGGTCGCGGGCGTCCTGCGCACGGCGATCCTCGACGGCACCCTGGCCCCCGGCAGTCAGCTCCGCGAGGCACACATCGCCGCCGACCTGGGCGTGAGCCGGGCGCCGCTGCGGGAGGCGCTGAGCATCCTCGCCGACGAAGGCCTCGTGGTGAAGATCGCGTACAAGGGGGCGTTCGTCGCCGAGGTCAGCGCGAAAGGGATGGCCGAGATCGCCAGCCTGCGCAAACGGCTCGAGCCCTACGCGATCGAGCTGGCACTGCCCCGATTGTCGGGTGCCGGCCGGACCAGGATCGTGCGGACCCTCCAGGACATGGCCCGGGGCGCCGACGACGGTGACCTGACCCGGACCATCGACGCGCACATGAGCTTCCACCGGGTGATCTACGAACTGTCCGAGCACGGCCTCCTGCTGGACCTGTGGCGCAGCTGGGAATCCCAGCTCCAGCTGTTCCTCTCGGCGGATCATCAGTCGTTCCCCGACCTGCACGACGTCGTCGCCGAACACGAGCGCCTGCTCACCATCATCGATACCGGCGACCTCGAGGCGATCACCCGCGAGATCGACCGGCACGTCCACGGTTCGACCGACGCTGCCCCGGCCGCAACCGCTGCAGTCGACGGTTCCCAGCCGTCGAATGCGTGAATACGTCGACTTCCTCGGCAGTCAGCCGCCCTACGACGCGCTGGATTCCGCCGACCTCGACGCCCTGGCGCGGACGGTGGAGGTCGAGTACTTCGTCGCAGGCGCACGGATCGTCGAGGCAGGCGAGGCCCCACTCGATCACTTCTTCGTAGTCCGCACCGGAGAGGTCGAGGTGATCGACCGCGGCCGGGTCGTCGATCTTCTCGGCCCCGGCGAAACCTTCGGGCAGATCTCGGTGCTGTCCGGTCTGCCGCCGCCTCTCGCGATCCGCGCCTCGGAAGACACACTCTGCTACCGCTTCCCGGACCCGCGGCCGGTGCTGCGGCACCCGCAGCGACTCCAGTTCGGGCATTACGGCACTCTCGTCACGCGGGAACGATTGGCCCGCTCGGGGTTGGTCGATCAGGCGTTGCGTGCGGCCCGTCATCAGATGCGCCCCGTCGTCTGGTGCCCCGCCGATGCGACCGTGGGCGAGGCCGCGTCCGTGATCACGGAGGCAGGCCAGTCGTACGCGTTGATGGACCGGGGCGGCGCGATCGGGATCGTCACCGACAACGACTTCCGGCGGGCGTTCGCCGACGGGCACGTCGACGCGCACAGCCCGGCATCGGTTATCGCCTCGTTCCCCGCCCGGTCCGTCCCCGCCGAGACACTCGTGGGCGATGCGTTCCTGACGATGGTCGAGTCGGGGGTACATCACCTGGTCGTGACCGGCACCGGTGAAAGACCGGTGGGGATTCTCCGGGTCGTCGACCTCGCTTCGGCCGAAGTGCGCAATCCCCTGGTCGTCCGCCGGGCGATCGACGACGCGACCTCGGTGGACGACCTGGCGTCCGCGGCGGCCCTGCTCCCCGGAACCTGGGTCGAGTTGTACGACACCGGTGCTTCCGTCATGCACGTCGCGGGCCTGATGTCCGCGGTGATCGATGCGATCATCAGGCGGCTCGTCGAGCTGACCGACGTGGGCGCCGACCACGTTCCTCACCGGACGTCCTGGCTGCTTCTCGGGTCGGTGGCCCGTCGCGAACCACTCCCCAGGTCGGACGTCGATACCGGCCTGGTCTGGGAGGATCTGCCCGGCACCGACTCGCCCGCCCGGAAGTTGCAGAACTGGGCCGGGCGCGTCCTGGACAACATGGAACGCTGCGGCCTGCCCCGCTGCGCCGACGGCGCCAACGCGACCAACCCCCTGTTCGCGCGCTCGCGCACCGACGCGGTCGCCGCCGCGACGTCGTGGATCACGAACCCCACCCAGAAGAACGCTCTGCTGCTGTCGTCGATGATCGCCGACAGCCGACCCGTCAGCGGGATGTCGCTCGGACGTTCGGTGTCCGACGCCATGCTCGCGACCACCCGCAGTCGCGAGTATCTGTCGGCCCTGCTGCGCTTCACCACGTCCCGGCGACCTCCGGTCGGGTTCGTGCGCAACTTCGTGGTCGAGCACTCCGGCGCCAACCGCGGCCACCTGGACCTCAAGGCGGGCGGGCTCGTGCCCATCGCATCACTCGGCCGGTGGATCGCCGTGGTCACCGGGGACGATCGCGGCTCCACCCTCACCCGGTTGCGGCGCGGTGAGGCCGCCGCTCTGCTCACCGCGGACGAAACGGAGACGCTCGTGCGCGCGTTCGAGTACGTGTACGGATTGGTTCTGGGCCGCGAGATCGAGGCCATCAAGGGCAGCACCGCCGCGACGACGTGGGTCGCGCCCAACCAATTGGACACGCTCACCCGCCGGTATCTGCGGGAATCGTTCCGTGCGGTGGCCGAGGTCCAGAACCGGTTGGAAAGTGAATGGGTGGCGCGTCTTCCATGAGGGCGCACCGGATGTTCCGCCGCCCCGACACGCTGTCGTGCCCGTGGCGCGACGCCGAGTTCGCGGTCGTCGATCTGGAAACGACCGGACTGGACCTCGCGCGGGACACCATCGTGTCCTACGGGGCGGTCGTCGTCCGGCACGGCCGCATCGTCATGTCGGAGAGCGTCTACGGACTGGTTCATCCCGAGTGTGACATCCGCCCGGAGGCCGTTGCCGTCCACACCCTCCGGGAGGCGGACGTGGCCGATGCCCCACCGGTGAGCGAGGCCGTCGGCGTCCTGAGACATCTCCTCACCGACCGTGTCCTCGTCGCCCACGCGGCGTGGGTCGAGACGGCCTTCCTCTCCCGCGCCTTCCGCGACAGTGGGCTGAAGTTCCGGCCCACGGTCGTCGACACCGCTGCCCTCGCCCGTGCGGTGGGCGTGGCGCCGCGGCAACGCCCGCACGAGCCGAACCTGGAATGGCTGGCCGACACGCTCGGCCTACCGGTCGTCGATCCCCACCACGCGCTGGGCGATGCCGTCACCACGGCACAGGTGTTCCTCGCGCTGGCCTCCCGGCTCGAGCACCTCGGTTACGACACCGCGCGCTCCCTCGTCGATCTGAGTGCCGGCGACCGTCGCCTCGGGCGCGGTTGACGCAAAGGTAATACGGCCGAAACAACTGGTGATTGAGGTCACACCGATTTGTGGTAGATTGTCGACAGTAGAACAAGCGCGACGCATCCCGTCGCCTTCTTCCACGACAACCGAACCTCGTCTCGGCACATCCCCCGCCGAGATACCCGCGACAGAGACCAGCGAGGTCACGATGGCCATAACCCCGGAAGAGCCCCCGGTGTCCACCCAACCGCCCACCGAGCCCGAACGTCCGCTCCTCGACTCCGGGGCGGACACCGATTCCGCATACCTGGAGAAGCTCGGCTACAAGCAGGAACTCAACCGAACGCTGGGACTGTTCTCCGCCTTCGGAGTCCAGTTCACCTCGATCGCGATCGCCTCCGGAATCTTCACGACCCTGATCGTCGGATTCGGATTCTTCGGTCCCGCGTCGTTCTGGTCGTTCCTTGTCGGCGGCGGCCTGCAGGTGTTCACCGTGGGACTCGCGGTCGCGCAGCTGGTCTCCGCCTACCCGCTGGCAGGCGGCGTGTACCAGATCACCGGGCGGATCACCGGAAAGCCGTGGCTCGCCTGGCAAACCGGATGGTGGCTGCTGATCGCCCACACCGTCGCCGTCACCACCGTCGCCGTGAGCATCGCCCCCTTCGTCGCCGGCTGGTTCGGCGTCACGTTCGAGGACAACACCGACGCACTCCCCTGGGCGCTCGGCCTGATCGTGCTCGGCACCGTCATCAACATCGCCGGAGTCAAGGTCGCTGCCGTACTCAACAACATCGGTGTGGTGGCGGAAGTACTCTGCGTCGTCGCACTGGTGGCGGTACTGCTGATCGTGAAGCATCCGACCCAGCCGCTGTCGTTCCTGAGCGAGTCCGGTGGAACGACCACCGGCGGCAACTGGTTCGTACCCTTCCTTCTCGCGATGATCCTTCCCGCATATGCGATCTCGTCGTTCGACGCGACCGGAAACGCCTCCGAGGAAACCAAGGACGCCGCCCGCAAGGCGCCGATGGCGTCGGTGATGGCCAACGTCTCCTCCTACGTCGTCGGCATCTTCATGGTCGCGTTGATCATGCTCGCCATCCAGGACCTCCCCGCGGTCATGGAGAGCACCACCCCGGTCAAGCTGATCCTCGACACCGCGGTCGGCACCGCATTCGCGAACATCTTCGAAGCCGTCGCGATCGTCGCCCTGTTCGCCGCTCTGGTCATGCTGCAGCTCACCGGCATTCGCGTCCTGTGGTCGCAGGCACGCGACGGCCAGATCCCGGCGGCCTCCTGGCTGCGCAAGGTCAGTGCCCAGCGGATCCCGATCAACGCGACCCTCACGATCTTCGCGATCTCCGTGGTGTTCGCACTGTGGTCCTCGCTGCTGTCCGTGCTCGCAGCGATGACGGCACTCGCCTGGGGAATGGCCTACGGTGTCGTGGTCGTCGTCGGCTTCTACGGACTCGTCAAGCGCAAGTTGCCGTCCCACCCGTGGCATTACGGCATCGTCAGCCCGGTCATCTTCGTCCTGGCGATCGCGTGGTCGGTCGTGCTCTGCGCACTCCTGATCTACTCCGACCCCACCCATGTCGGCCTCGGCATGCTGCTGGTCATCGCGTCGGGCGCCGTCATATACATGATGATCCCCAAGAGCAGGCGCGGTAAGTCCATCGACACCCAGGCCGGACACCTCTGACAATCCACTCCCCCGAGAACCGATCCACCTTCGAAAGGAACTTCATGTCATCCACGCTTCGTTCCGTCACCAACATCATCGACGGCAAGGCCGTGGCAGGATCCTCCGAGCAGGTGCGACAGGTCCGCAACCCGTCCACCGGCGAGGTCGTCGCCGAACTCCAGGAATCGACCGTCGAGGACGGCTACCGCGCCGTCGACGCAGCCCGCGCGGCCTTCCCTGCCTGGGCCGCGAAGACGCCCGGCGAACGCTCGCAGATTCTGCACGACCTCGCCAACCTCCTCGAGGCGAACCTGGACGAACTCGCCGACCTCGAGACCCTCGATGCCGGCAAGCCGACGACGGCGGCGAAGGGTGACGAGCTTCCCGGCATCGTCGCGGCGTTCCGGCACTTCGCCGGCGCGGGGCGGGCGTTGTCCGCCCAGGCCGCCGGTGAATTCACCGCCGGCAACACCAGCTTCGTCCGGCGCGAACCCCTGGGCGTCGTACTCGGTATCACGCCGTGGAATTTCCCTCTCTGGCAGGCGATCTGGAAGCTGGCGCCCGCACTGGTCGCCGGCAACACCGTGGTCGTCAAGCCAGCCGAGCTGACCCCGCTGGCCACGACCCGGTTCGCGGAGCTCGCGCAGCAGCTGCTGCCCCCGGGTGTTCTCAATGTCGTGCACGGCAAGGGCAGTGTGGTCGGAGTCGCTCTCGTTCGTCACCCCGACGTCAACCTCGTGTCCTTCACCGGTTCGACGTCGGCCGGACAGCGGATCGCCGAAGCTGCGGGTGCCACACCCAAACGGCTGGTGCTGGAGCTGGGCGGGAACGCTCCCGTCGTCGTCTACGACGACGTCGACCTCGAGGCCGCACTCCCGATCCTCACCAACGGCATCCTGTTCAACGCCGGTCAGGAGTGCATGTCGGCAACCCGGCTGCTGGTGAGCGAGACCATCCACGACACGTTCGTCGCGGCGTTGGCCGACAGCCTGAAGGCGGCCCGGATCGGTGATGCGGCCGACAGTTCGACGGTTCTCGGACCTCTCATCTCGGAGGGCCAGCGGGCCCGCGTCGCAGAGCTCGTCGACGGCAGGCCCGACCACGCACGGGTCGTGACCGGCGGCAGGATCGTCGACGGTCCCGGCTACTTCTACGAGCCCACCCTCATCGACGGCCTGCAGCAGGACGATCGGCTGGTGCAGGAAGAGATCTTCGGCCCGGTGGCGACGGTCCAGACGTTCACCGACGAGGCGGACGCGCTGGAGAAGGCGAATGCGGTCGAGCAGGGTCTCGCCGCGTCCGTCTGGACCCGCGACATCGGTCGTGCGCTGCGGAACGTCAACGCGATCGAGTCCGGGGTCGTGTGGGTCAACAACCACATGGCGGTCGGCCCGGAAGGACCGCTCGGCGGCTTCAAGGGCTCGGGCTACGGCAAAGAGGGCGGCGCGGCCGGTCTCGAAGAATTCACCCGGGTCAAGCACGTCATCGTGAGCCTGTCGTGACGGCGCCGAGCCGCCACGACACCGCGTGGGGCACGTGGGAGCCGGCGGAGCCGGAAGACGCGGTCGGACGGGCCATCCGGCGGATCGACCTGCGCAGCGGTACGGCCTCGCCCTGGGCGCACGCCACCATGGTCGTGCCGTCGCGCGGGCGCGAGTGCTGGTTGGTGACGCTGTGGGACGGCAACGTCGACGTGTGGCGGGTCGACGACACGACTGCGAGATACGAGTTCGATTCTCGCACTCGGACCGGCTAGATCCGGTCCACCCCTCGGATTCGAAAGGAAAAGCTGTGACAGTCCTTGCCATCGACCAGGGCACGTCCGGCACGAAGGCGGTCGTCGTCTCCGAGGACGGCGACGTCCTCGCGATCGCCGAAACACCGGTCCGTCCGGCATATCTCGCCGCCGGTGGCGTGGAGCAGGACCCGATGGAACTGCTGGGCTCGGTCCTCGAAGCGGGACGGAGCGCGGTCGCGAAGGCCGGTGTGCCCGTGTCCGCAGTCTCGCTCGCCAATCAGGGTGAGACCGTCCTGGTGTGGGACCCGGACACCGGCCGCCCGCTCAGCCAGGCAGTGGTGTGGCAGGACCGCCGGTCGGACCAGCTGTGCCGCGACAAGTCCGAGTCCAAGGCCTGGGTCGAACAGCGGACGGGCCTCGTGCTGGATCCGTACTTCTCGGCGCCGAAGATGCAGTGGTTGCGGCAGAACGCCACCGCATCGGGTGTGGTCACCACGACGGACAGCTGGATCGTGCACTACCTGACCGGGGAGTTCGTCACGGATTCCGCCACTGCCAGCCGCTCGCTCCTCACCGATCTCGAAACGGTCGCGTGGGATCCGCAGCTCCTCGATCTGTTCGCGCTCTCCGCCGAACGGATGCCTGCCATCGTCGCCAACGACGTCGTCGTGGGAACCACCGATGTCTTCGGATCCGACGCTGCCGTGGGAGGTCTCGTCGTCGATCAGCAGGCGGCCCTCCTTGCGGAGCGGTGCTTCGACGCGGGCACTGCCAAGTGCACGTTCGGCACCGGGGCGTTCCTGCTGGCCAACACCGGCACGCTCCCGGTCCGGTCGGCCGCCGGGTTGGCGTCCTGCGTCGCGTGGAGCGTGCGCGGCAAGACGTCGTACTGCGTCGACGGCCAGGCCTACACCGCAGCCTCCGCCATCCGGTGGATCCAGGACCTCGGCTTGATCGAGTCGGCGCGCGACCTCGACAGTGTGGCCGCGCACGATTCCGGTGGAACGTATTTCGTGCCCGCACTGGCCGGTCTCGCCGCACCGTGGTGGCGGCCGGACGCGACGGCGTCGTTCTCCGGGATGACGTTGTCCACCGATCGGTCCCAGTTGGTGGCCGCCGTCCTCGAGGGGCTGGCGGCGCAAACAGCGGAGCTGGTGTCTGCCGTC
The DNA here is from genome assembly GCF_026810085.1 of Rhodococcus sp. JS3073. Classification (NCBI taxonomy): domain Bacteria; kingdom Bacillati; phylum Actinomycetota; class Actinomycetes; order Mycobacteriales; family Nocardiaceae; genus Rhodococcus; species Rhodococcus sp. JS3073. The sequence continues at coordinate 3,131,532 of NZ_CP113951.1, forward strand.
GAAGGTGACCTGGGCGCTCCACTCACCCGGCTGCGGGTGGACGGCGGGCTCACCCGGTCCCGCCGCCTCATGCAGGCCACGGCCGATCTGATCCAGATCCCTCTCGACGTCTATCCGTCGTCCCACGCGACCGCGCTCGGTGCCGCGGCCTGCGCCCGACTGTCACTGAACCCCGACCTGTCCCTGGAGGACGCGGTAGCCGACTGGGAACCGGCCACCACCTACGAGCCGCGGTGGTCGGTCGACCGCGCGGCGGAATTCCGACACCACTGGCGGGCGGCCGCACGCGCGGCGCTGCCACAGGAGAAAAGCGATGACTGACACCCCTCCGCCCCCCGACTACGATTTCGTCGTGCTCGGCGCGGGCATCGTCGGCTCGGCGATCGCACGGGAGCTGGCCGGATACCCCCACACCGTGGCACTCGTCGAGGCGCGGGACGACGTGGGCGACGGGACGAGCAAGGCGAACACGGCGATCCTGCACACCGGATTCGACGCGAAGCCGGGCACGCTCGAATCCCGCATGGTGAGCCGCGGCTACAGCCTCCTCTCCGAATACGCCCAGCAGACCGGGATTCCCGTCGAGCGGTCGGGCGCCATCCTCGTCGCGTGGAACGACGAGGAACTGGCCGCACTGCCGGGCCTGCGCGACAAGGCAGCCGACAACGGCTACACCCACTGCGACATCATCGACGCCGACGAGGTGTACCGGCTCGTGCCCGCGCTCGGTGACGGCGCGCTCGGCGGGCTCACCGTCCCCGACGAGTCGATCATCTGCACCTGGACAACCAACCTCGCGCTGGCCACCGATGCCGTCGCCCGCGGAGTGACACTGCGGACGCGGACCCGCGCCGAGTCGGTGACCGTCCTGTCCGAGCGGACGATCCTGCACACGTCGAGCGGCGACATCAGCGCGCGATGGGTGATCAACGCCGCCGGGCTCGGAGCCGACTACGTCGACGGGGAATTCGGCTACGACCGATTCCACGTCACGCCGCGGCGCGGCGAACTGCTCGTCTTCGACAAGCTCGCGCGACCGCTGATCGACAAGATCGTGCTCCCCGTCCCGACGTCGCGCGGCAAGGGGGTTCTCGTCAGCCCGACGATCTACGGCAACGTGATGCTCGGCCCCACCGCGGAAGACCTCACCGACCGTTCCGCGACGGCGACGTCGGAAGCCGGCTTCGAATTCCTGCTGGGCAAGGGCGGCACGCTGATGCCGCGCCTGCTCGAGGAGGAGGTCACCGCCACGTATGCCGGCCTCCGTGCCGCCACCGACCACGGCGACTACCTCGTCGAGGTCGACCACGATCAGCGTTACGTCCTGGTCGGCGGAATCCGCTCGACCGGGCTGACATCCGGAATGGCGGTGGCCGAGTACGTCGGCGAACTGCTCACCAAAGCAGGCGTTCTCGACAGCACACGCACCGAATTGCCGCCGCCACCCCGGATGCCGAACATCGGCGAAGCATTCACTCGCCCGTATCAGGACGCCGAACTCATCGCGTGTGACAGCGAATACGGCAGGGTCGTCTGCTTCTGCGAGCGCGTCACGGCGGGCGAGATCCGCGACGCGTACCAGTCGCTGATCCCCCCGGCCGGACTCGAAGGGCTCCGTCGCCGCACCAGGGCGATGAACGGCCGGTGCCAGGGCTTCTTCTGCGGCGCCGAGGTCGGTTCGCTCGTCGATGCACATCGATGCCCCGCCGGTTCGCCCGAGGCGACCGAGACCCGGAAGGAAGCCGTCCGATGAGCGCTCCCGACACCTCACGCACCGTGGTGACCGCCGACGTCGCCATCGTCGGCGCAGGTCCCGCCGGATTGGCTGCGGCCACGCAACTCGGAAACGCCCACGGGCGCCAGGCCCTCGTCCTGGACCGCGAGCACCGTGCGGGTGGGATCCCGCGGCACTGCGATCACCCCGGCTACGGCATCCGCGACATGCACACGTTCATCGGCGGCCCGGCCTACGCCGAACGCCTGGTGCGGCAGGCGAAGTCCGCGGGCGCCGACATCATGACGAACGCGATGGTGACGGCGGTGCATCCCGACGGCGCCCTCGACGTCACCTCACCGGCGGGTCTCCTCCGCATCGAGTCCCGGGCGCTCGTCCTGGCCACCGGTGCCCGCGAGCGTGCCCGTCCGGCCCGCATGATTCCCGGCGACAGACCGTCCGGGGTCTACACCACCGGACAACTGCAGAACATCGTGCACCTGCACCACGGACGGGTCGGAAGACGCGCGGTGGTCGTCGGCGGCGAACTGGTGAGCTGGTCCGCGGTCATGACGCTGAAACACGCCGGATGCAGGACCGTGCTCATGACGACGCAGTACCCGTCGCCGGAGTCCTACGCCGCCTTCACCATTCCCGGTAAGGCGCTGTTCCGGCTCCCGATCGCCACCCGCACCCGCGTCGTGCGGATCATCGGTCGCGGGAATCTGGAGGCGGTCGAGATCGAGAACCTCGACACCGGCGCACGCGAGATCGTCGAATGCGACACCGTCGTCTTCACCGGCGACTGGATCCCGGACCACGAACTCGCGCGCACGGCGGGTATCGCCCTCGACCCCGGAACGAGGGGGCCGTTGGTCGACACCGCTCTGCGCACCAGCCGGCCGGGCGTCTTCGCCGCGGGCAACGTGCTGCACCCCGTCGACACCGCCGACATCGCGGCCCTCGACGGCACGTTCGTCGCCGATCGGGTCGCGGCGTTCCTCGACGCCGGCGAAGTGATCGACCCGGGTGCGGCCGCGGTGCGCATCCTCGCGGCGCCGCCGTTCCGCTGGGTGTCCCCGGGACTGCTCCGGGCAGGCGATCCCGCCCCACCACGCCGGCGCCTGCTGCTGTGGACCGAACAGCTGGTCCGATTCCCGAAGGTGACTGTCTCGCAGCGGGGTCGCGTCGTCGCGACCACGCTGCTGCCGTGGGCAGCCTCACCGGGACGGGTCTTCCGGGTGCCGTGGTCGATCATGGATGCCGTCGACCCGACGCTGGGACCCGTGACCGTCGGGCTGGCCAACGCGCCTCGGCCGGACACCACCCGCAACGCGGTCGGGGAATTCATCCCCTCACGCTGCAGCTGAGCACACATCACCGAAACTCGTTCGGCACCACCAGATTGTCGACAATAAACAACGACCGATCGGAAGACACATGACGGAAGTACAGGGCGGTTTGCACGGCCCCGAGATGCGGCGGGCCATCACGGCCGCCGCGATCGGAAACTTCATCACCTGGTTCGACTTCGCGGCATACGGATTCCTCGCCGTCCTGCTCGGCCAGATCTTCTTCCCCTCCGAGAATCCGGCGACGAGCCTGCTGGCGACGTTCGCCGCGTTCGGAGTCGCGTTCCTGATGAATCCGATCGGCGGCTTCGTCTTCGGCCGGCTCGGAGACAAGGTCGGCCGCAAGAAGATCCTTGCGACAGTGATCATTCTGATGTCGCTGTCGACCTTCACGGTCGGCCTGCTGCCGGGATACGCCACCATCGGCCTCGCGGCCCCGGCACTGCTGGTGACACTGCGGATCATCCAGGGCTTCGCCGCCGGCGGCGAACCCGGCGGCGCGGCGACGTTCCTCGTCGAATCCGCGAAACGCGGCAGGCGGGCACGCACCGTCAGCTTCTGGCACTGCTCGAGCTACCTGGCCAACGCGGCGGCGTCGGTTCTCATCCTCGGCCTCAACGCCGCACTGAGCGAAACGGCGATGTTCGAATGGGGCTGGCGAATCCCCTTCCTCATCGCGGGACCGCTCGGGCTGGTCGGTCTCTACATTCGCCTGAAGCTCAGCGACACAGCGGAATTCGAACGACTTCAGTCGTCGGGTGAAGTCAGCGAGTCCCCGGTCAAGGACGCCCTCGCGACCAGTCGCAGGCAGATCGTGCAGGTGGTCGGTTGCATTGCGCTGCAGGCCGCAGCCTTTTACTTCACCTTCGTCTACATGGAGACGTATCTGCAGTCGGAGGTGGGATTCTCGTTCGGCCTGGCCTCCGCGTCGACGGTCACGTGCCTGTGCTCGGCGGCGGTCGCCATCTTCGTGTTCGCCCGCTTCTCCGACCGCTACGGTCGCAAACCGGTGATCATCCTCGGCGCCGTCTCGAGCACGCTGATCGTCTATCCCGCGTTCATGGTGTTCGCGACGGGGAATGTCCCCGCAATCGTCGTTGCGCACGCCGCGATGGGGATCTGCCTCGCCATGTTCATGTCCGCGTCCGGCGCAGCGATGGTGGAGATCTTCCCGAGTCGTGTTCGGTACGCAGGATTCTCGATCGGATTCAACATCTCGGTCGCAGTCTTCGGCGGCACCGCGCCGTATGTCGCGACGTATCTGATCGCGGCAACCGGCAGTCCGTTGTCGCCTTCGGTCATCCTGATCGTGACGGGCGTGATGGCCATCGTGGCGGCGGCAACGCTCCACGAAACGGCAGGCCGGAAAGTCGATGCGAGGGTGGAGGCGGAACCCCTCCGCCGCGATCCCATCACCGTCGGCGAATAGCGGCCGAAGAACCCCGGCCGATCCCTTGACACCACCGGGGATCGACCTTAGATTTGACATCGTTCTCTTGTCGACAATCGCCAATTTAACAATTGTCGAAGACCCCACAACGGGCATCGACCACCACCACCGAACAGGACACGACATGACCAAGAAGCTGGGTGGCATCCTCGCCGCCGTCTCCACTCCCTTCGCCCAGGACGGCTCCGTCGACGAAGGCGCACTGCGCAACCACGTCGACTTCCTGATCGAGAACGGACTGCACGGCCTGGTCCCCGGCGGCAGCACCGGAGAGTTCGCAGCCCTCACGCTCGACGAACGCAAGCTCGTCAACACGGTCGTCATCGACCAGGCCGCCGGTCGCGTGCCCGTCGCACCCCAGACCGGTTCCACCCGCACGGCGGAGGCCATCGAACTGTCCCGGCACGCAGCCGACGCAGGCGCCGACGCCGTCCTGCTGGTGCAGCCCTTCTACGAGGCCCCCACGCGCCACGAGGTCATCGAGTACTTCGCCACCGTCGGCGAAGCGGCGAACATCCCGGTGATCGCGTACAACCTGCCCGGTGTCACGGGAATGAACCTCGACCGCCCGTTCTACCGTGAACTGCTCGAACGCACGGACGCCGTCAAGTACATCAAGGACACGTCCGGGTCGATCGAGCAGGCCTTCGACCTCATCTTCAACCTCGGCGACGCCATCGACACCTTCGTCGGCTGGGACACGATCGTGCTGCCCGCCTTCTCCGCTGGTGCCGCCGGTTCCATCTGGGGTGCGCCCAACTTCGCCCCCAAGGAGTGCGTCGCGATCTACGAACTCGCCAAGGCCGGCAAGTACACCGAGGCCCTCGAAATCTTCAAGCGGCTGTGGAACGTCCTCGACTTCCTCGGTAAGGAGGGCTACGCCGTGGCCACCAAGGCTGCCGGCCAGGCCGTCGGCGTGGACCTCGGAGTGCCCCGCGCACCGTACGGTGAGCTGCCCGCGGACAAGAAGGAAGAGCTCACCAAGCTCATCGCCGAGACCGGACTCACCTACGCCCGCAGCTAGGGCGGGTGTCCCGATCCCAGACCGCGCGCGTTCATCACGGAGTGACCCTTCCCCGACACGTGCGCAGAGGCCGGCAGCAATCACCCCCGCTGCCGGCCTCGCCTCTCGCCGGCAGGCGAGGAGAAGTTCAGCCCTGGCAGGGTAGAACCAGGCCACCGCAACGCAGACGAATACACGGAGGAAGATCGTGCGCTGGAGTCGAGTAGTCAACGTAGTGAAGTGTCACGTCGGGGGCGAGATCAACAACGTCGTCACCGGCGGAATCGGCGACGTCCCCGGTGCCACGGTCTTCGAGAAGATGAAGCACTTCCGCGAGCATCGCGACGACCTCCGTCAGCTTCTGCTCCACGAGCCGCGGGGCTCGGTGACCCAGTGCGTCAACTTCGTCGTCCCGGCGACGGACCCCGAGGCCCAGATGGGCTACGTCATCGCCGAGTCCACGGAATACCCGGCCATGTCGGGGAGCAACACCATGTGTGTCGCCACCGCACTGCTCGAGACCGGCATGATTCCCATGGTCGAACCGGTCACCGACATCGTGCTGGAAGCACCCGCCGGACTCATCCGCATTCGCTGCACCTGCGAGAACGGCAAGGTGACGAGCGTCGAGTTCGAGAACCAGCCCGCGTTCGCCTACGAGGTCGGGGTGCCGCTCGAACTCGACGGCTACGGCACCCTCACCGTCGACGTGGCGTGGGGCGGCATGGCCTACGTGCTCGCAGACGCCGACCAACTCGGATTGAAGTTGCAACCCGACGAGGCGCGCGAGATCTGCGACCTCGGACAGAAGCTCAAGACCGCCGCCGCCGAGCAGATCCCCGCGGTGCACCCGACCGATCCGGAGTTCGCCGGAATCACCCAGACCGAGTTCGTCGGCCCGCTCTCCCGCACCGACGGGGTACTGACCGCCCGGAATGCCGTGGTGGTCTCCCCCGGCCGGCTCGACCGCTCGCCCTGCGGCACCGGCACGTCCGCTCGACTGGCGGTGCTGAAGGCGAAGGGCCTCATCGAGGTCGGGGAGAAGTTCGTGCACGAATCGGTGATCGGCAGTCGCTTCGAGAGCCGGATCGACAGATTGACGAAGGTCGGAACGTATGACGCCGTGGTTCCCCGCGTCAGCGGCCAGGCGTACATCACCGAACTCAGTCAGGTCGGGCTCGACCCCGCCGACCCGTTCCCCACCGGCTACACCCTGTCCGACACCTGGCCGACCGCCACCTGACACGTGAGTGGCAAAGTGTGCCCGGGCACGCATTGCCACTCACGTGGGGATCAGGGGCTTGACGTTGCGACCGAGGAACTCGACGAAGCCCAGCAGGTCCGGTTCGTCCTCGGTCGGTGCTAACGCCACCGACGTCGCACCCAGCCGGGCGAGCCTTCGCACCTCCGCGGCGACGGTGCCCGCATCGCCCGCGACCCCGATACCCCTGTCGGCCGGCTTCCCCCACCGCGCTATTTCCTCGTCCACCCGTTGCTGCGCACCGTCACCGGTGGCGGCGATCTTCGGCACGATCACCCGCTGCGCGGCGGCACCGTCGGCTCCGATTTCGTCCAGGATCAGGTCGCGGGTTCTCCGGATGTCGTCGTCGGCGACCGCGGAGGTGACGAGGTTGCCGTCACCCAGTCGTGCCGCCAGGCGAATCGACTTGGGGCCCTCGCCGCCCAGCATCAGCGGAACCCGCTCCACGGGAGGCCAGTCGAGTTTCACGTCGTCGAGCCGGACATACCGGCCGTCCGTGCTCACCGACTCACCGTCCAACAGCGCCCGGAGCGCCACCGTGTACTCCTCGAGGAGCGTCATCGGAGACGCCGCCCGGGCACCCACCTGCTCCATCCATCCCTGCACTCCGTGCCCGATACCCGCGATCACTCGACCGGGGAACAACCGAGCGAGCGTGGCGATCTCCATCGCGGTGAGCGCGACGTTGCGCAGCGGGACGGGCATCAACCCGACACCGACGTGGATTCGCTCCGTCCACGCGAGTGCTGCGGCCGCCGAAGCCACGCCGCTCTCCTTGAAACAGTCTTCCCACAACCAGATCTCGTCGAGGCCACTGTCCTCGGCGGCCCGTGCGAAGCCCTTCAACCGCTCGGGTTCGATCGTCGGGATGAACGTCACGCCCAGTCGCGGCACCGCACTCGTCATCGATCCATCATGAGGGATAACGCCCGGCCGGTGCGGAGCATCGTCACATTTCGCGCGGCGGCGCGGTGCTGGCGCGGACGACCAGCGACGTCTTCATCAACGACCGTGTGCGGGTGCCGCCGCCCAGGCGATCGAGCAGGATCGTCGCGGCCGCGCGGCCCTTCTCGACGATCGGCTGATGAATTGTGCTGAGACCGAGAAGTTCTGCCACGGGTGCGTCGTCGAACCCGATGATGGACATGTCGCCGGGCACCGTCAGGCCGCGCTCGCGTAACACCTGCCACGCCGCCACCGCGTGCACATCGGACGTCGCCACCAGAGCGGTCGGCCGAGCCGCGTCGAGCAGGATCCGGGTGGCCTCGTCGCCCGCGGCGCGATCGATGTTGCCCGCCACGACGATCGACAGTTCCTCCACCGGGAGGTGGTGGTCGCGGGCGGCGGCGAAGTAGCCGGCGAGCCGCTCCCGCGCGTTGCGTTCGGTCGCCGCGCCGACGTCGTCCGCCGTGACCATCCGGCAGTCGGAATCCTGACCGAGCTTGTCGACGATGATCCCGATGCGTCGATGGCCCAGGCTCAGGATGTGGTCCATCTGCAAGTAGGCGCCGTGGCGGTCGTCGATGGCCACGAACGGCAGTCCCGCGCTTCTGGGCGAATCGACGACGACGGCCGGGATACCGCGCGCGATGATCGCCTCGACCAGGGGATGACCGTCGGGGACGTTGTGGATGACCACGCCGTCCACGAGTCCACGGAGAACCAGCGAGTTCGGTGGTGAATCCGGGGAGCCACCACGTGAGGCCGGAAAAAGGGTGAGGGCGATGTCGGCCGAGTTCCCGATCTCCGCGATGCCCTTCATCAGCAGGGTCACGGACGGATCCTCGAGCGCTTGCACCGGGGAATCGGGCACGATCACGCCGACCGCGCCGATTCGTCCCGACCGCAGACTGCTCCCGGCGATGTTCGGCCCCGCGTAGCCGAGTTCCGCGGCGACGGAATAGATGCGTTCCCGTTGTGTCGCAGAAACCTTCGACGATTTGCTGAAGGCGTAGGAGACGGTGGCGACCGATACTCCGGCCGCTCGGGCGACGTCCTTCATCGTGACCAAGTGGTGCTCCCTCGTCGGCGATCATCGGCCGCAACCGGCCGTTGCGCACCGGAGCGCACAATTGGCAAAGCCCGATCCTAGTCCGCGTCCGGACGCTCCCCACGTTCCCCTCGGCATCAGCCATTGACAGCTCTCCAGCCGGTGATACGATTCACCACCATAAGTTAATCGTTTCACCATTTCCGGTTTCACCATCCCTGGGAGCACTCATGACCAAGGTCCTCTACCTGTACGGCGGCTGGCCCGGCCACCATCCGTACGACATCGCCGCATGGGCACGCGAACTGTTTTCCGAGCTGAACTACCAGGTCGAGGAGTCGCAGGACATCTTCACCCTCGACCGTGACCTGACCGGATACGACCTGATCGTGCTCGGCTGGAACAACGCGCTCACCACCGAAGACCTGAGCGATTCGCAGGAGAAGAACCTGCTCGACGCCGTCGCGACCGGAACCGGGGTCGCGGCGTGGCACGGCGCCGCCGCCGCGTTCCGGGCGAGCCTGAAGTACCACTTCCTCCTCGGCGGCGACTTCGTCGAACATCCTGCGGGAGAGGCCTTCCCGCAGCCGTACAAGGTGAGCATCACCGACCGCGAGCACGAGGTGACCGCCGGTGTCGAGGACTTCGCGGTGGCGTCCGAGCAGTACTACATGCACGTCGACCCGAACAACCGGGTGCTCGCGGAGACCGAGTTCAGCGGCGAGCACCTGCCCTGGCTGGAGGGCCTGCGCAGCCCGGTGGCGTGGGTGCGCCAGTGGGGCGCCGGCCGGGTCTTCTACCACTCGATCGGCCACACGCCGGCAGACCTGTCGGAGCCGAACGTGCGCCGACTGACCAAGCAGGGACTGCGCTACGCCGCCCGCGTAGCGAACTCACACAGCAAGGAGAAACGATCATGGCGAAATTGACCGGCGGGCAGGTGGTCGCCCAGGTCCTGAAGCAGTACGGCGTCGAGTACGTCACCGGAATTCCCGGCCACGGGATCTGGTCGCTCACCGATGCGTTCCTGGAGAAGGGGTCCGAGATCCCGTTCATCCAGGTCTACCACGAGCAGAGCGCCACGCACCTCGCGGACGGGTACTACCGGGTGTCCGGGAAGCCGATGGCCGCGGTGGCGTCGATCGGGGCCGGCGCGGCGAACACCGTGCTCGGTCTCGCGACCGCGTACAGCGACTCGACGAGTCTGCTGTGCATCACCGGCGGGCCGCCCACTCACATGCGCGGGCGTGGTCTGCTCCAGGAACTCGAGCGGCACACCGACAACGGCTTTCCGCAGGTCACCGACGCAGTGTCGAAGCGCAGCTGGGTCGCCACCCGCGTGGAGGAACTGCCGTTCATCATGCACCGTGCGTTCAGCACCATGCTGACCGGTCGCCCGGGGCCCGCGCACATCGAGGTGCCGATGGACGTGCAGGCCGAGGCCGCCGACGTCTCCCTTCACGACCTCGCACGGCGGCTGCCGGTCGGGCTCCAGCAGCCCGACCCGTTGGCGATCGACAAGGCCGTCGACGTGCTCCGTGACTCACGCCGGCCGGTGATCGTCGTCGGCGGCGGCGCCATCACGTCCGACTCGGCCGACGAGGTGCTCGCCCTCGCCGAGGCGTGGCAGATCCCCGTGGTCACCACGTGGAACGGCAAGAGCGCGTTCCCCGAGGACCACGCCCTGTTCGCGGGCAGCGTCGGCCAGACAGGAACGATCGTGGGCAACGCCGTCGCGTCCCGCGCCGACGTGGTGATCTCCATCGGATGCCGGTTCACCGACTGGTCTTCCTCCAGCTACGCGCAGGGAGTCACGTTCTCGATTCCGCCCGCCAAGCTCATCCACATCGACATCGATCCGCACGAGATCGGCAAGAACTACCCGGCCGAGGTCGGCATAGTCGCCGACGCCAAGCCGACCGTCGCCGCGATCGTCGCCTCCCTCCCCCGCAGCAGCGCCGACCGGTCCGAATACCTCGCCGAACTCGAGCAGCTGAAGGCCGAGTGGGAGACCAAGCTCGCAGGCCGGCGCGATTCCGACCGGTTCCCGTTCACCTCCCAGCGCCCCCTCGGCGGTCTGCGGTCGGTGATGGAACGGGACGGCATCATCGTCGCCGGCTCCGGCAACACCCAGGGCGCCGTGAAGCAGACGTTCCCGGTGTATCACCCGCGCACCCACCTGACGTCCGGCGGATTCTCGTCCATGGGCTGGGCCGTGCCTGCCGCGATCGGCGCCAAGCTCGCCGCCCCTGACCGGCAGGTGGCGTGCGTGCTCGGTGACGGCGACTTCCTCATGACATCGCAGGAGATCGGTGTCTGCGTGCAGCACGACATTCCGGTGCTCTTCGTGGTCCAGGACAACGCGGGCTTCATGTCCATCCGCGGTGGGCAGCGCAAGCAGACCAGCCGGCACATCGGCACCGAGTTCAATCGCCCCGACGGCACCCCGTACAGCCCCGACTTCAAGGCACTCGGCCAGTCGTTCGGCCTCGAATCGTTCCGGGTGGACGACCCGGCCGACCTCGAGAGCACCTACCGGAAGGCCTTCGACTCGAAAGCGCCTGCGCTGATCGAAATCCCGACCGATCGTGATGCGGCGGGACCGTGGGTTCCCGGTTGGTGGGACTTCCCCGTTCCCGCGTACATCGAGGACGAGCGTCAGGACGAGTACTGGGCGACCCGAGCCAAGGAACAGCACCTGTGAGAACGTCCGGACACGATCAGATCGACGCGTATTCACCGCTGCGCGAAGGCGCGGTGGTCGATGTGGGCGACTCCGACACGGTCACCGCCGATGTCGTGGTCGTCGGATCCGGGATGGGTGGTTCGACGCTGGCGTGGGCGCTCCGCGATCGGGACGTCGACGTCCTGGTCGTCGAGCGCGGGCGGTTCCTCCCCCGCGAGGTGGAGAACTCGCAGGCCGCGGAAATGTTCCTCGAAGGCCGGTACAAGACCGCGGAACCGTGGTTCGACGGCAGCAACGGTGAACCGTTCCAGCCCGGCGTGTACTACTGGGTGGGCGGTAACACCAAGTTCTACGGCGGCAGCCTCCCCCGCTTCCGCGTCACGGATTTCGAGGAGACGCAGCACTACGACGGCATCTCACCGAAGTGGCCGTTCGGCTACGCCGATCTCGAACCGTTCTACGCCGCGGCGGAGCGCCTCTACCAGGTGCACGGTATCGACGGCGAGGATCCGACGGAACCGCCGCGGTCGTCTCCGTACCCGTTGCCGCCGTTGCCGCACGAGCCGACGATCGAGCGTTTCGCGTCCTCGCTTCGTCAACAGGGACTGCACCCGTTCCACACACCGAACGGCATGAACCTGACCACGCAGGAGCATCGCAGGCAGTCGACGGCGTCGGACGGCACCCCGTCGCAGACCGATCACAAGAGTGAGGCGGAGAACCGCGCGCTGCGGCCCGCTCTCGAGTCGGAGCGGGTGCGTCTGCTCACCGAAGCGAAGGTGACGCGTCTGCTCACCGATGTGAAGGGCACGCGAATCGTCGCCGCGGAGGCCGAGTTCCGTGGTCGCACGATCCGGATCACGGCCAACCAGTTCGTGGTCTCGGCAGGGGCGGTCAACACCGCGGCACTGCTGCTCCGATCGGCCGACGAACGGAATCCGGACGGCCTCGGCAACTCGTCAGGGCTGCTGGGCCGGAACTACATGGTGCACAACAGCACGTTCTTCATGGGCGTCAACCCCTTCCGCACGAACACGACTGCGTGGCAGAAGACGCTGGGAATCAACGACTGGTACGTCGCGGGCCCGAACAACGAGTACCCGCTCGGCAATCTGCAGATGCTCGGCAAACTGCAGGCCGCGCACGTGAAGGGGGCGCGGCCCTGGGCTCCGACGTGGGCGCTGAAGGCGGTGGTGGATCGCAGCCTCGACATCTACCTCACCACCGAGGATCTGCCGACGCGGAACAACCGGGTCCGGATCGACGGCGACCGGATCATCGTCGACTGGACGCCCAACAACACGGCACCGCACAGTGAACTGGTTCGCCGCGTCTCCGCGGCGGTCCGCAAGGCGGGGTATCCGATCATCCTCACCGAGCGGATGGGGATCGCGACGAACTCGCACATGTGCGGAACCGCGGTCGCGGGTACCGATCCGGCGGCGAGTGTCCTCGACCCCCACTGTCGCAGTCACGACGTCGACAATCTGTGGGTCGTGGACGGCTCGTTCTTCCCGTCGTCGGCGGCGCTCAATCCCGCGTTGACCATCGCGGCCAACGCGCTGCGCGTGGCGCCGGAGATCGCTTCTGCCGCAGTGTGATGTGATCCGATCACGGTTCGCCCGGCCTCGTTCTCAGAGGCCGGGCGATTGCGTGCTCACCTCGAGCCGCTCTCACCTCACGCGGGCGAGCGGAGACTCCTCGGTCTCACGGGTTTCCCCGGCCTTGCTCGCCACGAGCCCGGCGAGGACGGCGCCGGCGAGAACGACGTAGAAGGCCTGCAGGAGTCCGAACTGTTCCCCGAGCAGCCCGAGGAGCGGCGGACCGACCAGAAATGCCATGTACCCGAGCGTCGACACCGCGCTGACGCGTCGCGCGGCGTCGGCCCCCGAGTCGGCCGCCGCGGACAGTGCGAGCGGAAATCCGAGAGCGACACCGACACCCCACAACGCACAGCCGAGCGCGGCGAGTACCAGGTTCCCCGCCAGGATCACGATCAGGACCCCCGCCACCGCGAGCGCCGCGGACCAGCGGACGGTCGCAGCGCGGCCGTACCGGTCGACGACGCGCCCGCCGAGCAGGCGGCCCGATGTCATCGCGGCCACGAACACGACGTAGAACGTTGCGCCGGTGGCCGATCCGACGCCGTACCCGTCGACGATTCCCAGTGGCAGCCAGTCGTTGGCACTACCTTCGGCGAATGCCATGCCGAGCGCGATCAGGCCGAGGAGAACGATCCGGCTGTCCCGCCAGACGGTCGGACCGCCGGACGTGCCGGATCGACGGCGCGTGCGCCCGACCTCTCTTCCGGTAGCCGGAGGCAGTAGCGCCACGACGCTCACGCTCGACACGAGGACCACGACGGCCAGCACCCCGAGATGCACCGGCACCGGAACGTCGAACAGTTCGGCGATCGCCCCGAGGCCGGCGCCTGCGAGCGTTCCGAGACTGAACGCACCGTGCAGCGACGGCAGAAAGCTGCGTCCCATGCGCTTCTCGATCGCTGCGCCCTCGACGTTGAGGGCCACCTCGCACATGCCGAATCCCGCACCGGTGAAAGCGAGTCCCAGACCGACCAGGGCCGCGATCGCGACACCCGAACCGAGCCCCACCGTGAACAGGCCGAGGCTCGCGACGGTGGCCGCGGCCGTGATGACGTGACGGGCACCGATCCGGGCGACGACGGGACCGGCGAGCAGCAGTCCCGCCATCGATCCGATCGACAATCCGAGAATGATCAGACCCATGTCGCCCGTGCCGACTCCGAGGGACGAGCGAATGGCCGGGGTGCGGGTCACCCAGGACGCATAGGTGATCCCCGTTCCGACGAAGATGACGAAAGTTGCTGTTTTCCAGCCACGTTCACCGTGCTTCAACGTCGGACTCTCGGTAGGCACAGCTGTCTCCTCATTCGGGTCGGGAATGGTTAATCGTATCACCAGGCACCGACACGAAAGGCGGTCCGACACCTCGAAAGGTGCCGGACCGCAAGACCGGACGGGCCGAACGACCTAGCCGGTCGCGACCTCGTGCCTGCTCGTCTCCGACGCCGGCTTGTGGTAGCGCGGCACCAGGCGCATCAGCGCGGGACCGCCGATCGCGATCAGCGCGAGAAGGATGGCCGGCAGAAGCGGCATCCACTCGATACCGAGGTTGTCGACGACGACGGTGATCGCGGCCGGCCCGACCAGCATGCCCACGTAGCCGATTGCGTTGACCAGACCGATGTTCCGTCCCGCGTTCTCGGGATCGCGTCGCCCGGCCGCCGACAGCATGAGCGGCGCCATGCACGCCAGGCCGAGCCCCAGCAGCACGAAGCCGGTGAGCGCGAGTGGCGCCGAGCCGCCCAGCATCGCGAGAAGCGCACCGGCGGCACCGATGACACCGCTCGCGCCGACGATGAGTCGAGCACCGAAGTACTCGGCCAGCTTGTCGCCGAACAACCGGCCGACGAACTGAGCCCCCGAGTAGAGCGTGACAGCCGTCGCCGCCAGGCCTGCCGTGGTGCCGACCGCGCGGCGAACGAATTCCTGGCCCCAATCCAGGACCGCGCCCTCGCTCAACATCGATCCGAGCAGGAGCACACCGAATCCGATCATCACGAGCAGCGTCGCCGTGGTGGCCGACCGCTTCCCCGGGTGCGCGGGATCGGCGGCGCCTGGAATCTCGTCCTGCTCCGGAGGCAGCAACTCGTCGAGGGAGAGAAGCCACTTGCCGAAGACGACACCGAGGACCGACAGGACCACGCCGATCGAGATGTAGGCGACGGCCGGACTGTCGGTGAAGTGCCGGGCCAGGGCGCTGCCGACGAGGCCGAGAACGAAGCCACCCGCCGGGTAGGCGGCGTGGAACGCGGACATGATGGGTCGCCCGTAGTACCGCTCGACCTGCACACCGTGGGTGTTGAACGCCGTGTCGAAGGCACCGCGGAGCAGTCCGATGAGCACGCCGATCACCATCGCTCCGACCAGGCCGTCGAGGAAGGCGAGGGGGATGTAACAGAGGGGGTAGACGACCATCGTGGGCATGGCCGTGTTTCTCGGGCCGTACCGATCGATGAAGGGGCCGATGGCGAAGCAGCCGACGGCTGCGCCGATGCCGATCGACAGCGCGAGGAGGCCGAACTGGGAGTCGCCGCCGTCGCCTTCCCATCCGAGGTGACTACGCAACGAGGTGGTGCTCGTCGACCACATCAACATCACGGCGCCGAGCTGGAAGAAGCCGAAGAATGTTGCGATTCGCGCCTTTCGCACGCGTGTATGGTCGAGCACGGGAGCGGTGCCTGCTCCATGTGTTGCCATGATTTCGTCCTTGCGGTAGGTCTCGGACCGCCGCGGATGCCTACGGGGGTAGGCATCCGTTCAGCGAGTAGCGAGTGCGTGAACTTTCGATCAACGCCGACTGGATGGCCGGAATCTCGAAGAAAACATTACGAAGGTGACGCGCCGCACAACAGGTACAGAGCGTGTACCTCCTGCGCGCAGACTGCACAGAATGAGAAGCCGGCGTCGGCCGCGTCATGGTCGCCCACTCCGAATCATGGTCGCCCGCTCCGCCGAGCCACGACCGACGACCCCTCGAGCAGATCCAGTCCCTTCGCCGCGAGCAGCAGGCTTTGGCGGGTGGCGGCGTCATCCAGGGATCTGCCCAGGATCGCGGCGATGCGGTCGAGCCGGTTGTACAAGGTCCGGCGCTGGATGAAGAGTTTCTCCGCCGCTTCGGTCTTGCGGCCGTCGACGGAAAGGAATGCTCGCAGCGTCGGCAACAGCGGGGTCGTGGACTGCGCGTCCTTCGTGAGCAGTGGGCCGAGCTCGTCCTCGACGAAGCTGGCGAGCTCGGGACCCTGCGCCAATGTCACGAGCAGGCGTTCGACGCCGAGGTCGTCGAAATGCAGCACGGGCGAGGCAGGCAGGGAGCGCGACACCGCGGCGGCACTCTTCGCCTGCGTGACCGCGACCGGCAGCATCGATGCGGGCACCGCGCGGCTCATGCCACCGCCGTGCTCCATTTTCCCGAGCAGGCCCGCGAGTTCGGCGCGGGTCCGGCCGGACTCCGCCGCCACGGCGACGACGTAGTCGCCCATGTCGGCGCTGATCGCACCCGTGTCGATCTGACGGCCGGCGCGCGGACCGGACGACTCGTCTCGGGCGTCCTTGTTCGCGATGACGACGACGATCTGCCCCGACCCCAGCTGGTATCCGAGTCTGCCTGCCTGGTCGACGAATTCGGCCCCGGAGAGATCGCCGATCAGCAGTCGCGTGATCAGTGCCGTGCTCCGCTGATCGTCCCTCGCTTCCCGGCTCCGGTCCGTCAGCAACGAGATCGCGACGGACGCGGCGGCACGCTCGGTCGCGAAGGCGGCGGTGGACCGTTCGGTCGCGGGCCGGTCGGTGAAGACGTGAATCCAGCCCCACGGCTGACCGCGCATCAGGACCGGCCTGCGGACGCATCCGCTGTCGTCGCTGTGGAGGCCCCGCGCGTGCCGGTCCCAGTCCTCGATGCCTGCCTCCTCGTCGAACTCGCCGACGTACGCCATCACACGATGCGCGATGTTCTCGAGCACCACCGTGCCGTCGGTGAGTTCGGCCAGCGTCTGCACGATCGAGAGGTAGTCGGCGCCGTCCAGGAGAAGATTCGAGAACGTGGACTCGACTTCCCTCTCGTGCGTGAGCGCCTGCAGGCGCTTGTCGGTCAGGATCTCGTGCACCTGCGACGAGACACCGGCGAACGACACCTCGCGGGCGAGGGCGATGATCGGCAGGTCGCAGGCCTGCCCTTCGGCGACTACGGCATCCGGTACGCGGTCGAACATCCGTCCCGACTCCTCGATGACGAGAGCGGCGGCCCCGGCATGGGCGGCTGCGCGCACGAACACCCGCTGAAGAGCGTCCGTCCTGCCCATTCCGAGCCCGGCGGTCAGGAGTAATTCTCCACCCCGGAGGAAGCGGGCGATATCCGAGATCTCCGACGAATGCACCCAGCGGACCTCACGATCGAGGCTGCCCGATCCGGTCAGGACACGGGCTCCCGCATCCTTCAGGAGATCGATGTCGAGAGCGTCGGCGACGGTGAAGACCATGCTCAATGGTACACAGAACGTGCATGAACCGACGTAAACAGTTCCCACAATGCAACTGTCGGAAACACGGGTGGCACCCCGATGCTGAGTGACAACAGATCCAGCCCCTCGCTCATCCGAAGGAAGCATCCCATGTCATTCGTTCTCAAGGCCGCCGTCGGTGAACCAGCGCAGCGGGCGAGCAACCCCGCCGTGGTCGACACCGTCGCCGCCGTCATCGCCGATGTCCGCGCGAACGGCGACGAGGCCGTCCGGAAGTACTCCGAGAAGTTCGACGGCTGGTCCCCCGAATCGTTCCGGCTGAGCGAGGACCGCGTCGCGGACATCGTGAAGTCCGTTCCCGAGACCGTCCTCGACGATCTGCGATTCGCCCAGCGCCAGATTCGCGACTTCGCCCAGGCGCAGCGGGACTCCATCCAGGACCTCGAGGTCGAGACCCTGCCGGGCGTGTTCCTCGGGCACCGCAACGTCCCGATCGACGCGGCGGCCGCCTACGTCCCCGGCGGGCGCTACCCACTGACCGCGTCCGCGCACATGACGGTGCTCACCGCGAAGGTCGCGGGTGTCGACCGCGTCGCCGCGACGACGCCCCCGAATGCAGGCGAGCCGCCGCAGATCAGCGTCGCAGCGATGCACCTCGCCGGCGCCGACGAGATCTTCGTCCTCGGCGGAGTACAAGCCGTCGCCGCACTCGCGCTGGGCACCGAAACCATCGACCCGGTGTCCATCCTCACCGGCCCCGGCAACGCCTACGTCGCAGAGGCGAAGCGCCAGCTGTTCGGCGAGGTCGGGATCGACCTCTTCGCCGGACCGACCGAAACGCTCATCGTCGCCGACCACCTGGCCGACCCGTTCACCGTCACCGTCGATCTGCTGAGCCAGGCCGAGCACGGCCCCGATTCGCCGTGCGTGCTGATCACCACGTCGGAGTCCGTGGGACGAGCGGTGATCGACCACATCGAGGCCCTGCTCCCCGGCCTGGTGACCAACGCCATCGCCGGTCCCGCGTGGCGTGATCACGGTCAGATCCACGTGGTGGACACCCTCGACGAGGCATACCGGCTCGCCGACGTCTTCGCGTCCGAGCACGTCCAGATCCTCACCGAAGACCCCCGTCAGGCCCTGACCTCCATGCGGAACTACGGCGCCCTGTTCCTCGGCGAAGGCACGTGTGTTCCCTACGGCGACAAGCTGATCGGCACCAACCACGTCCTCCCGACGCTCGGTGCGGCCCGCTACACGGGCGGTCTGTGGGTGGGCAAGTTCCTCAAGACGCTCACCTACCAGGAGGTGCGCGACCTCGGCAGCAGCGCCAAGCTCGGCGAGGTCTGCGGCCGCCTGTCGCGCCTGGAGAAGTTCGAGGGACACGCCCGCTCCGGAGACCTCCGCGCCGCCAAGTTCGGCAACGCCCCGCTCCCGTGGGGCGACCTCCCGACCCGCGTGACGTCCGAACGATGACCCGCATCGAACACGACCTCCTCGGCGACCGCGAGGTCCCCGACGACGCCTACTACGGCATCCACACCCTGCGGGCGACGGAGAACTTCCCGATCACCGGCATCCCGCTGGCCAGCCATCCCGACCTCGTGTCGGCGCTGGCGGCCGTCAAGCAGGCGGCGGCGCAGACCAACGCCGGCCTCGGCCTGCTGCCGCGGCCCGAGGCGGACGCCATCGTCGCGGCGTGCGAGGAGATCCGGGCCGGCGCGCTGCGCGACCAGTTCGTCGTGGACGTCATCCAGGGCGGTGCCGGCACGTCGACGAACATGAACGCCAACGAGGTGGTGGCCAACCGGGCGCTGGAATTGCTCGGCCACCGGCGCGGCC
Organism: Rhodococcus sp. JS3073; assembly: GCF_026810085.1. Taxonomy (NCBI): domain Bacteria; kingdom Bacillati; phylum Actinomycetota; class Actinomycetes; order Mycobacteriales; family Nocardiaceae; genus Rhodococcus; species Rhodococcus sp. JS3073. The sequence continues at coordinate 3,150,891 of NZ_CP113951.1, forward strand.
ACTACGAGTATCTCCATCCGCTCGAGCACGTGAACCTGAGCCAGAGCACGAACGACGTCTACCCCACCGCGATCAAGGCCGGCCTGCAAACCGCCCTGACCAGGCTGCGGGCGGCCATGCAGGACTTGGCGGCGGCGTTCGCGGTGAAGTCGACGGAATTCTCCGACGTCCTCAAGGTCGGCCGCACCCAATTGCAGGATGCGGTCCCGATGACCCTCGGCCAGGAGATCGCGACGTTCGCTCTCATGATCGACGAGGATTCTCAGCGGCTCGGCGAGGCGGCGACGCTCATCTCCGAGATCAATCTGGGCGGAACCGCGATCGGGACCGGTCTCAACGCGCACCACGAGTACGCGTGGCGGGTTCGCGAGCATCTTGCCGCGATCACCGGGATCGAGGTGACGACGGCGTCCGACCTGATCGAAGCCACCCAGGACGTCGGGGCGTTCGTCCAGCTGTCCGGAGTGCTCAAGCGCACCGCGGTGAAGCTGTCCAAGATCTGCAACGACCTTCGGCTCCTGTCGTCGGGGCCGCGCGCCGGCTTCGGTGAGATCACGCTGCCGCCCGTGCAGGCGGGGTCGTCGATCATGCCGGGGAAGGTGAACCCGGTGATCCCGGAGGTGGTGAACCAGATCGCCTACCGGGTGGTCGGCAACGACCTGACCGTGACGATGGCGGCCGAGGGTGGGCAGCTTCAGCTCAATGCTTTCGAGCCCGTCATCGCGCACAGCCTGTTCGAGACGATCGAACTGCTCACCCGCGGATGCACCGTCCTGCAGCAGCGCTGCGTGGTCGGCATCGGCGCGAACATCGACCACCTGAAGAGCATGGTGGACGCGTCGATCGGCGTGGTCACCGCCCTCAACCCGCACATCGGGTACACCGCCGCCACCGCGATCGCGGCCGACGCCCTCGCCACCGGGCGCACCGTCGCCGCGCTCGTACTCGAGCGGGGTCTGCTCAGCCGAGAGCAACTCGACGACGTACTCCGGCCGGAGAACCTCACCCGACCGCTCATGCCCTGACGGTCGCGGGCAGCTCATCCCCGCCGGGATGAGTTGCTCGCGTGGGGTTGACATCCACCACACTGCCGCTAACCTTCAGTTATACGTATAACCAATTCACCGGCTGCCGGTTCGCACCGACTCGCCCGGCAGGACCGTGACACCACTTTCTACGACCGAGGAGCAGGACCCATGAGAGACGCATCCGTGGGGGAGCCCACAGGCCCGAGCAAACACAGCTACGACGTCATCATCGTCGGCAGCGGAATGGGCGGCGGAACGCTCGCCTATGCGCTCGCGGACTCGGGAGTCGATGTGCTTCTGATCGAGCGCGGCGACTTCCTGCCGCAGGAAAAGCAGAACTGGGACCCGCAGGAGGTCTTCGAGGGACACCGGTACGCGAACGCCGAGCAGTGGTACGACACCGAGGGCAGACCGTTCAGCCCCGGCACGTACTACTACGTCGGCGGGAACACGAAGCTGTACGGCTCGTCGCTGGTGCGGTTCCGGCGTGAAGACTTCCAGTCGACGCAACACGAGGCCGGCGAATCTCCAGAGTGGCCGTTCTCGTACGACGACTTCGCTCCGTATTACGCACGGGCAGAAGAGGTGTACCGGGTCCACGGCGATCACACCGACGACCCGACCCTTCCCCGCGACGAGCCGTTTCCCTACCCGGCGATCGGACACGAGCCACCGGTGCAGGAGGCAGCCGATGCACTGCGGCGTCTCGGGTACACGCCGTCGAACATCCCACTGGGCATCGACCTGCGGGACGGCGGCGGCTGCATCCGATGTCAGACCTGCGACGGATTCCCCTGCCGGTTGCTGGCGAAGTCGGACGCGGATGTGCGTTGTGTCCGGCCGGCCGTCGCGTCCGGCTCGGTGGAACTGCTGACCAACGCGTACGCCGAGCGCGTGCTCACCGACGAGAGCGGGAAACAGGCCACCGGCGTACGACTTCGGCACCGCGGTACCGAAGTCGTCGTCGACGCCCGCACCGTGGTGGTGTCCTGTGGGGCCGTCAACTCGGCGGCACTGCTGCTCCGGTCGGCGAACGCCGCGCACCCGGACGGTCTCGCCAACTCCTCCGGCATGGTCGGACGAAACTACATGGTGCACAACAACTCCATCATGGTCGGCATCAACCCACTGAAGAAGAACACATCCGAGTTCCAGAAGACGTTGTACATCAACGATTTCTACACTCACGGCACCGAAGACCACCCCTACCCGCTGGGGCACGTGCAACTCATCGGCAAGTTGCAGGGTGAGATGATCAAGGGCCAACGACCGCTGATCCCCAAGTGGGCGCTGAGCCAGGCCACCGCCCGCAGCATGGACTGGTGGCTGTTCACCGAGGACCTGCCCGATCCGCACAACCGCGTCACCCTGACCGAGGAGGGGAACATCCAGATCGCCTGGACCCCCAACAACACTCGCGCTCACGAGGTCCTCGTCCGCGAGGTGCGGAAGATCCTCCGGAAGATCGGCTATCCGTTCGTCTTCAGCCAGGGCACCGGCATCGAGGTCAATTCCCACCAGGCCGGCACCGTGCGGGCGGGAACCGACCCCGCGACCTCCGTGCTCGACGCCGACTGCCGCGCCCACGACGTCGACAACCTGTACGTCGTCGACTCGTCCTTCTTCCCGTCCCTGCCCGTGATGAACCCTGCCCTGTCCATCGCGGCCAACGCCTTCCGCGTCGCCGAGAGCATCGCCGACCGAATCGGCAAGACCAGTTCCCGCGACACCCCGGCCCAATCCGCGTCCCTGTGACGCTTCGCCCCCACCACACCCAGAAAGCCTCTTCGATGACAACACAGAAACTCACCGGCGGACAGATGGTCGTCGACTTCCTCATCCGCGAGGGAGTCGAGAAGGTCTTCGCGATCCCCGGACACGGCAACACCGCTCTCCTCGACGCGTTCGTCGACCGCGCCGACGAGATCGAACTGGTGCCCGCCATGCACGAACAGGGCGCCGCCCACATGGCCGACGGCTACTACCGGGCCTCCGGCAAAATCGCCGCGATCTGTACCTCCATCGGACCGGGCGCAACCAACACCCTCACCGGACTCGCGACCGCCTTCGCCGACTCGATGCCGATGCTCCTGATCACCGGCGCCGTGCACACCTACATGGAGAACCGCGGGGTGCTCCAGGAGATCGACCGCCCGCACGGAAACAACTTTCCCCGCATGGTCGAACCGGTGGTCAAGCGCTGGTGGCAGCCCAGCCGCCTCGAACAGCTGCCGGTGGCGCTCGCCCAGGCGTTCAACACCATGCACGAGGGCAGGCGCGGACCCGTGCTCGTCGACATCCCGCAGGACCTGCAGGCCGAGTACGGCGACTACACCCCCGACACCGGTGCCCGCAGGCCCGCCACCCGCGCAACCGGTGACCCGGCCGTGATCGCCGAGGCCGCCCGCCTGCTCGCCGGCGCGAAACGTCCCGTCATCGTGGCCGGCGGCGGCGTCATCCACGCCGAGGCCGCCGCCGAACTGATGGCCGTCGCCGAGCACCTCGGAGCGCCGGTGACGCACTCGTTCCAGGGCAAGGGCGCGTTCCCCGCCGACCACGACCTCTACGCGTGGCCGTGCGGCGACATGGGTTCGATCCCCGGCAACGGCGTGACCCGCACAGCCGACGTGATCCTCGCGGTCGGCTGCCGGTTCAGCGACCGCATCACGTCGTCGTACCGTCCCGGCGTCACATTCGACATCCCTGACACCAAGCTCGTGCAGATCGACATCGACGGCTTCGAGATCGGCCGCAACTACCCGGTCGAGGTCGGCGTCGTAGGTGACGCGAAAACCTCCCTGCAGAGCCTGCAGGATGCACTCGCCGACCTCGGCCCCGGACGCGACTACCGCAGCACCGAGTACTTCGCCGAACTGCAGGACCTCAAGGCGCAGTGGGACGAGCACCTGCGGCCGATGCGGACCACCGACTACCTGCCGATGACCAACTCGCGTGCGATGGTCGAGATCCGCAAGGCCCTTCCGCGCGACGGCATTCTGGTCACCGACTCGTCCAACCCCGCGAACCAGGCGTTCAACGAGTTCCCGATCTACGGCCCGAAGACCAACATCGTGGCCGGCGGCTTCTCCGGTATCGGATTCGGTGTGCCCGCCGCGATCGGCGCGCAGATCGGTGCCCCGGACACCCCGGTCCTGGCGATGGTCGGCGACGGCAGCTTCCTCCAGACCGGCACCGAGATCGCGACCGCCGCGATGCTCGGAGTGCCGCTGGTGATCGTCGTGCTCAACAACGGCGGCTGGGAGGCAATCAAGGACCTCCAGATCAGCCTGTTCGGTGAGGAACGCGAAATCATCTCCGGGTGGAAGAACCTCGACGGGACACCGTATTTCGCCGACATCACCCGGTTCGCCCAGTCGCTCGGCTGCAGCGCCGAGCGCGTCGAGGATCCGGAGAAGCTGGCCGACGCGATCGAGCGCGCCTTCGCGACGCCGGGCCCGGTGATCATCGAGGCGATGAGCGCCCACGAGTTGCCGTGGACCGAGATGCACCCGACCGGCTGGTGGGACATCACTGTTCCCGCCTACCACGGCGAGGTCCGTGACGACTACGTCGCGCAACGCGGATTCTGATCGGAGACCGGCATGGGAGAGATCAAGCTCGGCCTGAACCTGGAGTTCGCCCGATTCGAGAACGGGTCGTTCGACTGGGCCATGGACCAGGCCGCGGAGATCGGCTACAAGTACGTGGAGCCGATGGTCTACTGGGGCCGCGAGTTGCTGAGCACGGCCGGGTACTTCCACACCCGGTCGATGCTCGACGACCCGCTCCTCATGCGGGACGCCGCCGAATCACGCGGGCTGACCATCTCGTCGCTGTCCAGTCATGCACCGCTGGCCAAGCCGGACGTGAGCGTCGACTATCTGAAGCAGTCGATCCGCTACGCGGCCGAGGTCGGTTCCCCGATGATCATGGTCGACGACGGGCCACTGCCGACGTGGACCACCGAGGCGGAGAACTACACGCTGATGCGGTACACACTGCAGGAGGCGGCGAAGGTGGCCGAACCGCGCGGCATCAAGATCGCGATCGAGACGCACGGCGAGTACACCGCGACCCCGGAGCGCCTCGAGAAGATCATGACGCTGATCGACAGCCCTGCGTTGACGATCAACCTCGACACCGGCAACAGCTATCTCAGTGAGAACGACCCGCACGAGTGGCTCGAGCAGATCGTCGGCGGCGTCACACACCTGCACGCCAAGGACATCGGCGTCGAGGACGCGAAGAGACTGCGGGGCAAGGTCCGCGGCATGCTCGGCTGCGCCTGCGGCGACGGCGTCATCGACTGGGAACGGATCGTGAAGACCCTGCGCGACGCCGACCACGACGTCGTCCTGTCCGTCGAGTGCGGTGGCCTCGACGCCGCGAAGAAGAGCTACACCTACCTCACAGATCTGATCACCCGCATCCAGGGCAGCTGACAACGGCGTCGACTGTCCTGCAGGTGATCTCGCGGCACGCTGGGTCCTGAACCGACATTCGAGTATCCGGTGCGTCGTGTCCACCGTGCCGCCCGACACCCCGTGTGTCGGGCGGCACGCTTCACCCCAACCAGTAGCGCGGATGGCGATCGACGCGATCCGGGAAGAGCTTGTCATGAATACTCCTGCCCGCACCGAGGCACGTCATCGCGTGGTGATCATCGGTTCCGGATTCGGCGGTCTGTTCGCCGCGAAGGCGTTACGCCGGGTCGACGTCGACGTCCTCGTCGTCGACCGCACCAGCCACCACCTGTTCCAGCCGCTGCTTTACCAGGTGGCGACGGGAATCCTGTCCGAGGGAGAGATCGCACCGTCGACCCGGATGGTGCTGAAGAAGCAGTCGAACGCCTCGGTGATGCTCGGGGACGTCACCGACATCGACCTGACCGCGCGCAGGATCACGTCGACCCACCAGGGCAGAACGACCACCACCGGGTACGACAGTCTGATCGTCTCGGCCGGAGCCCGGCAGTCGTACTTCGGTAACGACCACTTCGCCGAACACGCCCCCGGCATGAAGACCATCGACGACGCACTCGAACTCCGTGGCCGGATCCTGCGCGCGTTCGAACGCGCCGAGCTGTCCATGGACCCCGAGGAGCGAGCCCGCCTCCTGACGTTCGTGGTCGTCGGCGCGGGTCCTACCGGGGTGGAAATGGCCGGTCAGATAGCCGAACTGGCCCACCGAACCCTCGTCGGCGCGTACCGGAACATCGACACCCGCGACGCCCGGATCGTCCTGCTCGACGCCGCGTCCGCGGTGTTGCCGCCGTTCGGCGACCGGCTCGGGTCCACCGCCGCCGAGCGCCTCGAGAAGATCGGCGTCGAGGTGCGGCTCGGGGCGGCCGTCACCGACGTCGACGCGGAAGGCGTGACGATCAAGGACGGGCGAGGCGAGACCGTCCGCATCGAATCCGCGTGCAAGGTGTGGTCGGCGGGTGTGGAAGCCAGCCCGCTGGCCAGGCAGCTGGCCGAGCAGTCGGGAGCCGAACTCGACCGCGCCGGGCGGATCGCCGTCCGCGAGGACCTGACGGTGCCGGGACACCCCGAGGTGTTCGTGATCGGAGACATGATGGCGCGCGACCGCCTTCCCGGGGTGGCGCAGGTCGCGATCCAGGGTGGCCGCTACGCGGCGCGGCAGATCGCAGCCGACGCGAGCACGCGCCCGACCTCACCCGACCGCGTTCCCTTCCGGTACCGGGACAAGGGGTCGATGGCGACGATCTCGAGATTCCACGCGGTCGTGAAGGTCGGGGGCATCGAACTCGCGGGACTGCCGGCCTGGATCCTGTGGCTGGCCGTCCACGTCGTCTACGTCGTCGGGTTCCGCAGCCGGCTGTCCACGCTCATGTCATGGACGTGGACCTTCCTCGGGTCGTGGCGGGGACAGATGACGGTCACCGATCAACAGGTGGTGGCACGCAACGTCATGGGCAAACTCGTTCTCCTCGATCGGTGTGAGGACGACGATGACACCGTTGTCGCCAGAGCGAGCTGACACCCGGGGGACGCGCGCGGCCCGGCCGATAAGCTGGGCTCGGTAACCGTGCGACGGAGAGGATCGGCATTCGTGACCAAGATGCACGACGTCGCCCGAGCGGCAGGCGTGTCCCAGGCCGCGGTCTCCTACGCGTACAACCAGCCCCACAAGCTGTCCGCAGCCCGGCGCGCCCACATCTTCCAGGTGGCCGCGGAACTCGGCTATGCCGGCCCCAACCCCGCGGGACGCAACCTCCGCACCGGGCAGGTCGGTGCGCTGGGGCTGATGATCACCGACTCGTTGCGCTACGCGTTCGACGATCCGGCCACGTCGCAGTTGCTGAAGGGCATATCGGAGGTCGGTGAACTCGCCGAGGTCGCGCTGACGCTGCTGCCCTGTCCACTCGAGTCGACCCGGGTGGCCGAGGGGTCCGGCGTGCTCGTGCGGGGCGCGGTGGACGGCTTCCTCGCGTACGCGATGCCGGACGGTCACCCCGGAATGCAGACGGCGATGAGCCGCCGGCTGCCGATAGTCGTGATCGACGGCCCCAATCCTGGCGGACTGCCGCGGGTCGGAATCCGGGATCGGCAGGCCGCCAAGGAGATCGCGGAGCACGTTCTGTCACTCGGACACCGGCGTGTGGGATTTCTCGTCGACCGGCTCGTGCCCGACGGCAAGGGTGGTCCCGTCGACGCCGCCCGCACCCGGGCCGCACGAGACCACGTGATGAAGGAACGCCTCGCCGGATACGCGTCCGCCTGCCGTAAATTCACGGTGCCGTGGTCGTCCGCCGTGGTCGTCGAAGCAGGCGGGTTCGACTACGAACTGTCGCGCACCGCCGTCGAGACGCTGCTCGATGCCGGTCCCGTGACGGCCGTCATCGCAGCCTCCGACCTGCTGGCCCTCGCGGCCATCGACGTCGCACACGAACGTGGTCTCCGGGTGCCGCAGGATCTGTCGGTGGTCGGGTTCGACGACATTCCCGCGGCCCGAGCCGCCGGACTCACGACGGTCCGGCAACCACTCGTCGGCAAGGGCCGCGAGGCCGCGCAACTGCTGCTCGACATCATCGGCGGCGGAGCGGGACGGGAAATCACACTCCCCACCGAACTCGTCGTCCGCGAGAGCTCCGGACCCGTTCCCGCGGATCGGTGAGTTATCCTGCTGCGCCACGCAGTTCGGGATTGCCGTCGACGATGGAGTAGAGCGCCTCGGTGATCGCCTTCACCCGCGCGAGTCGTGTCAGTTCACGCGGCACCACCAGCCAGTAGGTGCGGTGGGCGATGAAGTCGTCGTGCAGTACCGGCACCAGATCCTCGTCCAGCGCCCCGATGTAACTCGGCAGCGGCGCGATCCCGACTCCGTGCTTCACGGCCTGGTAGTGGCCCGCGATGTTGTTGGTCTGGATCTGGGCCTGGAAGTCCGGAATCAGCGCGTCGAGGATACGCAGCGGTTCGACATCGAGGAACGCATCCACGTACCAGATGAGCGTGTGGTGCCGGAGATCGTCGAGCGACGTGATGGGGTCGTGTGCGTCCAGGTAACGCCGTGACGCGTACAGTCGGAGGTCGTAGTCGGCGAGTTTGCGGACCACGACGGACCGCGGCGACGGACGCTCGAGGGTGACCGCGATGTCGAAGTCGCGCCCGGTGAGCAGGTCGTGGGTCGTCGACGTGACGAGTTCGGTGAACAGGTCGGGGTGCTCGGACCGCAGTGCGGCCAACCCCGGCACCAGCACGAACGACCCGAAGCCGTCCGGAGTGATGATGCGGACGGTGCCCGTCAGCCCACCCAGGGACGAGGTTTCGTCGAGAGCGGCGAGAACCGCGGATTCCACCGCCTCCGCGTGGGGAACCAGTCGCCGGCCCGCCTCGGTGAGCTGCCACCCCGACACGCCACGATCGAACAGTCTCGTGCCCGTGTCTTTCTCGAGTCGGGTGATTCTCCGCGAGACGGTCGTGTGATCGACACCGAGCCGCTTCGCCGCATCGGCGAGGCGGCCGGTTCTCGACAACTCCAGGAGGTAACGCATGTTGTCTGCGGTGAACATCGCCCTCATCCCTCGTGCAAAAGTGCAGTGCGAAGTGCCATTTTACTCGTTGACGCAGGCATTGTTGCCCAGCAGACTCGTGGGCACCCCACCTTTCCCAGGAGTGAACCCCATGGCCGTTATCTCGCATTGGCTCAACAACAAGTCCTACCCCGGAACGCGTGTCGATACCGCTCCGGTGACGAATCCGGCGACCGGTGCCGTGACCGGTCAGGTGGCCCTGGCCAGCGTCGAGGACGCCCGCGCCGTGATCGACGCCGCCGCGGCCGCGTTCCCCGCCTGGCGCGACACCTCCCTCGCCAAGCGTTCCTCCATCGTGTTCAAGTTCCGGGAACTGCTCAACGCCCGCAAGGGCGAACTCGCCGAGATCATCACCTCCGAGCACGGCAAGGTCGTCTCCGACGCACTCGGTGAGGTCTCCCGCGGCCAGGAAGTCGTCGAATTCGCCTGCGGCATGCCCCACCTGCTCAAGGGCGGCATGACCGAAAACGCCTCCACCAACATCGACGTCTCCTCCATCCGCCAACCCGTCGGCCCCGTCGGGATCATCTCCCCGTTCAACTTCCCCGCCATGGTCCCGATGTGGTTCTTCCCCATCGCCATCGCCGCCGGCAACACCGTCGTCCTCAAGCCCAGCGAGAAGGACCCGACCGCCGCGATCTGGATGGCCGAACTCTGGGCCGAAGCCGGACTGCCCGCCGGGGTGTTCAACGTCCTGCAGGGCGACAAGACCGCCGTCGACGAACTGCTCACCAACCCCGCCATCAAGGCCATCAGCTTCGTCGGCTCCACCCCCATCGCCCAGTACGTGTACGCCACCGGCACCGCCCACGGCAAACGCGTCCAGGCACTCGGCGGGGCCAAGAACCACGCCATCGTCCTGCCGGACGCCGACCTCGACCTCGCCGCCGATGCCATGGTCAACGCCGGCTTCGGCTCCGCCGGGGAACGCTGCATGGCCATCTCCGCGCTGGTCGCGGTCGGGGACATCGCCGACGAACTGGTCGCCAAGATCAAAGAGCGCACCGACACGTTGAAGATCGGCGACGGTACCCGGGACTCCGACATGGGTCCGTTGGTGACGAAGGTGCACCGCGACAAGGTCGCCTCCTACATCGACGCCGGCGAACAGGACGGGGCCACGATCGTGGTGGACGGGCGGACCGTGCAGGCGAATGGCGGTGCGGACGGGTTCTGGCTCGGACCGACCCTGATCGACCACGTCACCACCGACATGAGTGTGTACACCGACGAAATCTTCGGACCCGTCCTGTCCGTGATCCGGGTCGAGTCCTACGACGAGGCCCTGGAACTGGTGAACTCCAGCCAGTTCGGCAACGGCACCGCCATCTTCACCAACGACGGCGGCGCCGCCCGCCGGTTCCAGAACGAGGTCGAGGTCGGCATGGTCGGCATCAACGTCCCCATCCCCGTCCCCATGGCCTACTACAGCTTCGGCGGCTGGAAGAACTCCCTGTTCGGCGACAGCCACGCCCACGGCACCGAAGGCGTGCACTTCTTCACCCGCGGCAAGGTCGTCACCACCCGCTGGCTCGACCCCAGCCACGGCGGCCTCAACCTCGGATTCCCCCAGAACAACTAAGGAACCTCTCCCATGACCGCACACCTCTCACTCCCCCGATTCGCCAGGATCGGGGCCGGAGCAGTAGACGAGATCGGCTCGGTTGTCGACCAATTGGGTCTGCAGAGGCCGGTTCTCGTCACCGATGCGTACCTGACCGGCACCGGCGCGGCCGACCGGATCATGAGCCTCCTCAGGTCGGCGGGCAAGGAGCCGGCACTGTTCTCCGGCACCGTGCCCGACCCCACCACCGATTCCCTGGAGGAAGGGCGGAGGATCGTCGCCGAGCACAACGCGGATTCGGTGATCGGGTTCGGCGGCGGTAGTCCGATGGACACCGCGAAGGCACTGGCCGTGCTGTCCGCGAACGGCGGTGAGATGCGGTCGTACAAGGCACCTCACGTGTACACCGGGAAGGCGCTGCCGATCATCGCGATACCGACCACTGCCGGAAGCGGCTCGGAGGCGACGCAATTCACCGTCATCAGTGACAGCGCTTCCGACGAGAAGATGCTGTGCCCGGGACTCTCCTTCCTGCCGATCGCCGCGATTTTGGATTTCGAACTCACGATGTCGATGCCGCCGCGGTTGACCGCCGACACCGGAATCGATGCGCTCACCCACGCCATCGAGGCTTATGTCAGCAGGAAGGCCCAGCCGTTCACCGACGGACTCGCGCTCTCCGCGATCCGCACGATCGGTAAGCACATCGGCACGGCGTACGCGGACGGTGAAGACCGCACCGCGAGAGAAGCGATGATGGTCGCGTCCATGCAGGCCGGTATGGCGTTCTCCAACTCGAGTGTGGCGCTGGTGCACGGGATGAGCAGGCCGATCGGTGCGCATTTCCATGTCGCCCACGGACTGTCGAATGCCATGCTGCTTCCGGCGATCACGGCGTTCTCCGTGAAGGGAGCGGAGAGCCGCTACGCCGACTGCGCGCGTGCATTCGGCGCTGCACCGGAATCGGCGGGCGATTCCGTCGCCGCGCAGTTCCTCGTCGAGACCCTGAGCACGCTGTGTCACGACCTGAAGGTTCCGACGCCGCTCGCATACGGGATCGACCGCGACGCCTGGGACGGCCTCATTCCGTTGATGGCAGAGCAGGCGCTGGCGTCCGGATCGCCCGGCAACAATCCGGTCGTGCCCACCGCCGGTCAGATCGAGACGCTGTATTCGGAGGTCTTCAGCTAGAACTCGACGGTGCCCCGGAGGTACCGCCGGTAGGCTCCGGACAGGTGGACGCGGTCGCCGCGCACCTCGCAGTGCACGGTTCCTCCGCGCGCCGACAGTTGGCGTCCGACAAGGCTGTTCCGGCCCAGGACGTCAGCCCAGTACGGCGCGATCTGCGAGTGCGCGGACCCCGTCACCGGATCCTCCTGCACGCCGGCCGCGGCGCCGAACCATCGCGACACGAAATCGAGTCCCTCGACGTCGGATGCTGCGGTGACGACGATGCCCCGCACCTTCAGGGGGCTGATCACGGCGAAGTCGGGGGCCATCGACGCGATGTCGTGTTCGGATTCCGCGACGAACACGAGGTCGGTGGCCTTCAGGCACTCCCGCACCGGAATGCCGAGTGCCGCGACGATCCGGGGATCGGCCGCGGTCGGCGCCGGCGGCTCGGCCGGGAAATCCATGACCAGCGTCCCGGCCGGTCCCCGGTCGACGTGCAGCCAACCGCTGCGCGTCCAGAACTGGATGCGGTCGGCGTCCGGGTGCACGTCCTCGAAGATCTGTGCGGCGGTGGCGAGAGTGGCATGGCCGCACAGGTCCACCTCGACGGCGGGTGTGAACCACCGCAGGTGATAGGCCGGGTGGGCCGGGTCGTATTGCCCCGCGCCCACGGGAAGCCGCGCGGTGTAGAACGCCGTCTCGGACAGATTGTTCTCTTCGGCGAGTTGCTGCAGAACGGAATCGTCCAGCCAGTCGGTCAGCGGCATGACCGCCGCCGGGTTGCCCTCGAAGGGTCCGGCGGCGAACGCGTCGATCTGATAGATGTTCAGCTTCATAGCGTCCGATGGTGGTGGGCGATCCGGCGCCCGTCGAGGGCCATCTCGCACACGCTGGACCGGTCGCGCCGACGTCAGGCTCGGGCGAAGCTCATCGTCTCACCTTCGACCCCGCGCATCCACAGGTCGTTGCACGCAGCCGCCAATTCCGGCAGCCCCTCCTCGATGGCGGCGAACACGTTGCCGGGCACCCAGCCGACGTCGCCGTTGAGCAGGAGATTGTTGCGGCCGTAGAAGATCGCGAGGTCGGTGGCGCCCTGCGCGGCGTGCGCCTCGGAGCCCGGCTCGTACCCGTAGGCGGAGTTGCCGATCTCCCAGGGCTCGAAGTCGAACAGGCACACGTCACCGGGAATCGGTGTGACGGTGGGATTTTCCCGCCGCGGTGCCGCGGTGATCCGCGGGATCAGCGTGTACACCTCGTTGCGGGCGTACTTGGCGTGGTACGCGTCGCCGCTCTGCGGGAGCACGTTCCACACCGCGTCACAGGTGAGCGGTGCGTCCTCGTCGAGAAGCCGGGCACGGCAGGTCACGCCGCGCTTGTCCAGGCTGATGGTGATGTAGCGAGCCACGATTCCTCCTTCGGAGCCCGTGAGTACTTCTTAACCGCCCGCGGTTAACAAGTACTCACGGGTGCTTGTCACACTTCGTCGAGTACCTCGGACCAGATCTTCAGGGCGTCCTCGATCTGTTCCGCCGTCACGATGAGCGGTGGAATCATCCGTACCACGTTCATGTGGGCGCCGCAGGTCAACAGCAGCAGCCCCTTCTTCGCGGCCAGCTGCTGCGCCGCAGACGCTTTCGCACGGTCCGCGCTGCCGTCGGCCGCCGTGAACTCGCTGCCCACGAGCAGTCCGAGACCACGGACGTCGCCGATTCCGTCGATGGCGCGCGTGCGCGCACCGTCGAGCAACTGGACGCCCCGCGCGGCGGCGTTGGCCACGAGGTCTTCCTTCTCGATCACCTCGAGTGTCGCGACCGCGGCCGCGCAGGACACGGCGTTGCCGCCGTACGTTCCGCCCTGCGACCCCGGCCAGCCCTTGGCCATGAGCTCCTCGGACGCCGCGATGCCCGACAGCGGGAATCCGCTGGCCAGACCCTTGGCGATGGTGATGATGTCGGGCCGGACGTCGAAGTGCTGGTGCCCGAAGAACTTGCCGGTGCGGCCGAATCCGGTCTGGATCTCGTCGATGACGAGCAGGATGCCGTACCGGTCGGCGCGCTCGCGGAGACCCTGGAAGAACGCGGTGTTGCCGGGCACGTACCCGCCCTCACCGAGAACGGGCTCGACGACGAACGCCGCCGTCTCGTTCGGCGCGGTGAGCGTCGCGAAGATGTAGTCGAGTTCCTTCAGCGCGAACGCGGTCGCCTCCTCCTCGGACCAGCCGTAGCGGTAGGCGTTGGGGAACGGTGCCACGTGCACACCGCCCATCAGCGGGCTGAAGCCGGCGGAGAACCGGGTGCCGGAGGTGGTCATCGTCGCCGTCGCGACCGTGCGTCCGTGGAATCCGCCGTGGAAGACGATCACGTTGGGGCGGCCGGTCGCCTGCCGCGACAGGCGCAGCGACGCCTCCACGGCCTCGCTCCCCGAGTTCGCGAAGAACAGCGAGTCGAGTCCCGGGGGCAGCACCGACCCCAGTCGATCGACCAGTTCGAGCATCGGCTGGTGCATGACCGTCGTGTACTGGCCGTGGATCAGGGAGCCGACCTGCCTGCGCGCGGCCTCCACGACGTGCGGGTGGCAGTGCCCCGTACTGGTCACGCCGATGCCCGCGGTGAAGTCGAGATAGCGCCTGCCGTCGGTGCCGTAGAGGTAGCACCCTTCACCGTGATCGACCGTCACGGGTGTGGCCTGTGCGAGCAGTGGAGATAGCCGAGTCACGAGAACCCTCCCACGCGTAGATGCCGGCGGATGTCGGCAAGTGCATTGTCAGATTGTTGACAATCTGTATAACATGGGGACCGTCCCTTCGGCAACGGAGAATGGGGAAAAATCATGCTCGAGGAAGCAGCAATCGCATCGGTGCAGACCGGCTTGTTCATCGGCGGCAAGTGGCGCGACAGCGCGCGCACCATGCCGGTCCACGACCCGTCCACCGGACAGATCCTGTGCACGGTCGCCGACGCCGACGCCGACGAGGCCCGCGAGGCGCTCGACGCGGCCGTGGCAGCGCAACCGTCATGGGCGGCCACGACACCCCGCGAACGCAGCACCATCCTCATGAACGCGCACCGGCTGCTGCTCGAGAACGTCGACCGGCTCGCGCTGGTCATGACGCTCGAGATGGGCAAGCCACTGACCGAGGCACGGGGCGAAATCGCGTACGCCGCAGAATTCTTCCGCTGGTTCGCCGAGGAGGCCGTCCGCATCGACGGCGGCTACATGACGGCGCCCGGGGGCGGTTCGCGGTTCCTCGTCACCAAGCAGCCCGTGGGGCCGAGCCTGCTCATCACCCCGTGGAACTTCCCGATGGCGATGGGCACCCGGAAGATCGGGCCCGCGATCGCCGCCGGGTGCACGTCCGTCATCAAACCGGCGGCCCAGACGCCGCTGTCGATCCTGGCGCTCGCCGACATCCTCACCGAGGCCGGGCTGCCGGACGGCGTCGTCAACGTCGTCACCACGTCCAGCCCCGACGAGGTCATCACTCCCCTGATCCTCGACGGCAGGGCCCGCAAGCTCTCGTTCACCGGTTCGACCAAGGTCGGGAAGCATCTGCTCGAACTGTGCGCCCGCACGGTCATGCGCACGTCCATGGAACTCGGCGGCAACGCGCCGTTCCTCGTCTTCGACGACGCGAATCTCGACGACGCGGTCGACGGGGCCATGGCGGCGAAGATGCGCAACATCGGCCAGGCCTGCACGGCTGCCAATCGAATTCTCGTGCACAGTTCCGTCGCCGAGGAATTCACGCGCAAACTCACGCAGCGGATGGAGGCCCTGCCCGTCGGGCGCGGCACCGAGGACGGCGTCGTGGTCGGACCGTTGATCGACGAGGCGGCCGTCGAGAAGGTGAGCAGTCTCGTCGCGGATGCCGTCGAACGCGGCGCCTCGGTGCTCACCGGCGGCGCGGCACTCGACCGCCCGGGCAACTTCTACCCGGCGACGGTCCTGACAGGTGTGTCCGACGACGCCGAGATGTGCCACAACGAGATCTTCGGCCCGGTGGCCGCGATCAGCACGTTCGAGACCGAGGCCGAGGCCGTCGAACGGGCCAACGACACCCCGTACGGGCTGGTGGCCTACGTGTACACCGAGAGCCTCAAGCGCGGCATCCGCGTGTGCGAGGCGCTGGAGTCGGGCATGGTCGGACTCAACCAGGGTGTGGTGTCGAACCCGGCCGCGCCGTTCGGCGGTGTGAAGGAATCCGGGCTCGGGCGCGAAGGCGGGACCACCGGCATCGACGAGTTCCTCGAGACGAAGTACATCGGTGTCGCCGTCTAGGAACTAGAGCCAGGTGTCTTCCGACGACGTCGTGAGGAACGCCTCGAGGTCGTCGCGCCACGGCGCAGGCACGGTCTTGTCCGGCTCGATGCCGGTGTACTGCCCGCGGTAGAACAACAGCGGTCGCTCCTCCCTGATCTCACTCAGGGAGGAGACCCGGCCGAACGCGACCCAGTGATCGCCGCCGTCGTGCACGCTCTCGAGCGAGCAGTCGATGTGGGCGAGTGAACCGGTAAGGATCGGTGAGCCCAGCGGCGACTCCGTCCAGTCGATCCCGGCGAACTTGTCCGGGTCCCGGGAACCGAATCGGGCGCACGTCGACTGCTGTTCTTCCGCGAGCACGTTCACGCAGAAGATGCCACTGCGCTCGATCGCCGCCCACGACCGCGACGTCTTGGTCGGGCAGAACAACACGAGCGGGGGTTCGAGCGACAGCGCGGCGAACGACTGGCACGCGAACCCCACGGGCACGCCGTCGTCGATCGTCGTGATGATGGTGACGCCGGTGCAGAACTGGCCCAGCACCGTCCGGAACCGTCGCGGATCGATCGCCTCGGCCGCGACGGCCCCGTCCCCGGTCACCTCGCTCACGGCTGCATCCCGACGCTGAAGTCGTGACCCCACAGGCTGACGGCCGTGCTCTCCCTCGCAATCCAGCTCTCGTCCTCCACCTGACGTCCCTCGCAACCGAATTCGACGTCGAATCCGCCGGGGGTCTTCATGTAGAACGACAGCATCAGGTCGTTGACATGGCGGCCGAGCGTGGCCGACATCTTCACCTTCTTGCGGAGCGCGCGGTCGAGGCACAAGCCGACGTCGTCGGAGTTCTCGACCTCGATCATGAGATGCACGATGCCGCTGGGCGTGGGCATCGGCAGGAACGCGAGACTGTGGTGCCGCGGGTTGCAGCCGAAGAACCGCAACCACGCCGGCTTGCCGTCGGCCGGCCGCCCGACCATCTGCGGGGGCAACCGCATCGAATCGCGCAGGCGGAAACCGAGGACGTCGCGATAGAAGCGCAGCGACGCCTCGTCGTCCGTGGTCGAGAGGACGACGTGCCCGAGTCCCTGCTCACCGGTGACGAACCTGTGCCCGTACGGGCTGACCACGCGCCGGTGCTCCAGGGCCGCGCCGTGGAACGCCTCGAGCGTGTTGCCCGACGGGTCCTCGAACGTGATCAGCTCGTCGACCCTGCGGTCCTGCAGTTGCTCGGCCGTCCCCTCCTTGAACGCGACGCCGGCCGCCGACAGGTTGTCGCGGACCTCCTGCAGCTCCGCGGCATTGGCCGTCTCCCAGCCCGACACCGACAGCCGGTCGTGCTCCCCGGGGAAGATGACGAGACGCGCCGGGAAGTCGTCCATCCGCAGATACAGGGCGTCCGGGTCGGAGCCCTTGCCCTCGACCATGCCGAGCACCTTGAGACCGTATTCACGCCACGCGGCCATGTCGGTGGCCTCGATGCGCATGTACGCCAGTGAACGAATACTCATCACTTACCCCCGTCCAGAAGGAAATCGGTGGCCAGACGGTTGAACTCGTCGAACTTCTCCAGCTGGGCCCAGTGTCCGCACCCGCCGAAGACGTGCAGCTGTGCCCGCGGAATCATCTTCAGCGCCACCAGCGCCCCGTCGAGCGGGTTGACCCGGTCTTCGCGGCCCCAGATCAGCAGCACCCGTTGGCGCAGCTTGTACGCGTCGCGCCACAGCATGCCGAGCTCGAAGTCGGCCGAGGAGAACGACTTTCCCATCGCCTTGGCGGCGGCGAGCGACTCGGGTGTACTCGCCGCGGCGAAGCGTTCGTCGATCAGTTCGTCGGTGATCAACTTCTGGTCGAACACCATGATGCGCAGGAACGCCTCGAGGTTTTCCCGGGTGGGTTGGTAGCCGAACTTGCCGAGGTTCTTGACACCCTCGGTCGGGTCCGGGGCGAACAGGTTGACGCTGAGTCCGCCCGGGCCCATGAGCACCAGCCGGCCCGCGCGGTCCGGGTAGTCCAGCGCGAAACGCACTGCGGCACCGCCGCCGAGCGAGTTTCCGAGCAGGTGGACGCGTCCGCCGATGTCGAGGGTGTCGAGCAGATCCTTCAACGCGGACGCACTGTGCACGAAGTACTGCGGGTGCTCGGTCGGTTTGTCCGACAACCCGTATCCCGGCTGGTCGACGGCGAGGACGTGGAACTTCTCGGCGAGAACCGGGATGTTCCTGGCGAAGTTCGACCACGACGAAGCGCCCGGCCCGCCGCCGTGCAGCAGCACGATCGTGGTGTCGTTGCCGACGCCGGCCTCGTGGTAGTGCAACGTCAGGTCGGGCCGGACCTGGGCGAACTTCGAGGTGGACTCGAACGTGAGGGCCTCTTCGGTAGTCGTCACGTGTTCTCCTAGACCATCGTGTCGGTGATGGGCAGACCGAATTCGCCGGTGCCGTACATGACGTAGGCGCGCTCGGGATCGTTGGCCGCGTGGACGCGTCCGGCGTGCGCGTCCCGCCAGAAACGCTGCAGCGGCGTGCCGTTGGCCAGCGCGGTGGCCCCCGAGCTCTCGAACAGTTTGTCGATGGACGAAATGGCGCGGCCCGTGGCGCGCACCTGGTCCCGGCGTGCACGCAGCCGCAGCTCGAACGGCACTTCCTCACCCGCGACGAGCAGTGCGTATTCGTCGGCGACGTTCCCGGACAGCTGGCGCCAGGCGGCGTCGATGTCACTCGACGCCTCGGCGATGCGGACCTTGGCGAACGGGTCGTCCTTCGCCTTCTCACCGGCGAACGCCGCGCGGACGCGCTTTCCCTGATGTTCGACGTGCGCGTCGTAGGCGCCGTAGGCCATCCCGACGATCGGCGCGGAGATGGTGGTGGGATGGATTGTTCCCCAGGGCATCTTGTAGACGGGTGCGGTGTTGCGCTCGAGCCCGGGTGCGGTGAGGTTGCTCATCGCCTTGAAGCTGAGGACGCGGTGCGTCGGGACGAAGACGTCCTCCACCACCACGGTGTTGCTGCCGGTTCCGCGGAGTCCCACCACATTCCACACGTCATCGATCCGGTAGTCCTCGCGGGGGATCAGGAAGCTGACGAAGTCGACGGGGCGGCCGTCCTTGATGACCGGCCCGCCGAGCACCGCCCAGCTCGCGTGATCACAGCCGGACGACCAGGCCCAGGCGCCGTTGACCGTGTATCCGCCGTCGACGACCTGACCGGCACCCATCGGCGCGTACGAGGACGAGATGCGGACGTCGGTGTCGTTGCCCCACACGTCTTCCTGAGCCTGCTGCGAGAACAGGGCGAGGTGCCAGTTGTGGACACCGATAATCGACGAGACCCAGCCGGTGGAACCGCAGGCGCTCGCGATCTTCCGCACCGCGGAGTAGAACAGCACCGGATCCGCCTGGTAACCACCCCACTGTTCGGGCTGGAGCAACCGGAAGAATCCGGTCTCCTGGAGCGCCTTCATGGAATCGTCGGGGATACGACGTAGATCCTCGGTCTCCTGCGCACGCTCTCGCAGCGTCGGCAGTAGTGCGTCGAGCCGCTGCATCACCTCGTGACTGTCATGGTCACCCACAGGACGCTCCTGTCTCGTTCGATGGTTCACTTGTCTTCTGAGACTAGAACACGTTCCCATTTATGTCGAGACACCGGCAAAGGTGCTGTTTGACGGCCCGGGTCTGGAAGAAAGGCCTCGAAAATCTGGCGGATCGTGTCGAAGTTCTATAACGTGTTCTACTAACAGCATGAAGGGATGTGAGGGCACAATGGCGCAGATTCGCGAGATCGATGTGGGCACGGTCCAGACCCGCTTCGCGCGTGGTTGGCACTGCCTCGGTTTGACCAAGACGTTCAAGGACGGCAAACCGCATTCGATCGAGGCTTTCGGCACCAAACTCGTCGTCTTCGCCGACAGCAAGGGCGAACTGAAAGTTCTGGACGCGTATTGCCGGCACATGGGCGGCGACCTGTCGCAGGGCACGGTGAAGGGCGATTCCGTCGCCTGCCCGTTCCACGACTGGCGCTGGGGCGGCAACGGCAAGTGCACCAGCATTCCCTACGCACGCCGGGTTCCCCCGATCGCCCGCACCCGCGCCTGGCTCACCCTCGAGCAGAACGGTCAGCTGTTCGTGTGGAACGACCCGGAGGGCAATCCCCCGCCGGAGAACGTGACCATCCCCCGCATCGAGGGCGCCTACAGCGACGAATGGACCGACTGGACCTGGAACTCGATGCTGATCGAAGGCTCCAACTGCCGCGAGATCATCGACAACGTGGTCGACATGGCGCACTTCTTCTACATCCACTACGCGTTCCCGACGTACTTCAAGAACGTCTTCGAAGGCCACATCGCGACGCAGTACCTCAACACGAAGGGTCGCCCCGACGTCGGGATGGCGACGCAGTACGGCATGGAATCGCTGCTGCGCTCCGAGGCCGCCTACTACGGGCCGTCCTACATGATCAACCCGCTGTGGAACAGCTACGGCGGGTACGAGGTCGAGAGCGTCCTCATCAACTGCCACTATCCGGTGACGAACAATTCGTTCATGCTCCAGTACGGCGTCACCGTCAAGAAGCCGACCGGCATCGACGACGAAACGGCCGACAAGCTGGCCGCGAAGTTCACCGAGGGCATCGCCGAGGGATTCCTGCAGGACGTCGAGATCTGGAAGAACAAGACCAAGATCGACAACCCCCTGCTCTGCGACGAGGACGGTCCCGTCTACCAGCTGCGACGCTGGTACGACCAGTTCTACGTCGACGTCGCCGACGTCACCGACAAGATGACGCAGCGCTTCGAGTTCGAGGTCGACACCACCAAGGCCAACGAGGCCTGGCAGCACGAGGTCGAGGAGAACCTGGCCCGGCAGAAGGCCGAACGCGAGGCCGCCGAGGGGTCCGAGAACACGACTGCGGCGCGGTCCGAGAACAGGGAAGCGCAGGTCTGATCATGAGCGCCTCGATCGAATGGGCCAAAGCTCCCGACTTCGCCGGGCAGCCTGCTCGGCTCGAGGCCATTCATGCGCAAACGTTGGCCGACAAGGCCAACTACCTCGACGACGGCATGAACGAAGTCGAGTGCCGTACGTGCGGAACCTGTGTGCTGGTGCGCAAGAACAGCCTCAAGCACACGAGCGTCCAGTGGACGGACGACCCTGCGAAGACGTGCCCGACATTCCGGGACGCCGTCGGCGAGGGACAGTCCACCGCGCTCCGCGAGGGGTGCCCGCGACTGTGGGACAGCATCAACCACGCGGTGATGGAGGGGTTCATCGACGTGCGAGATCGCGTCGAATAGTCGTCGGTACCGCTGCGGCGGTTGCGTCGCCCAATGTGACATTCGTGCAGTCGGGCTACACGAATGTCACATTGGGCGCACGTGTTTTAGGCTGGACATGCCGTCGGATTCGGCGGTTCCAGCCGAACCGGAGGCGTGCCATGACAGGCCGAATCGTGCACTTCGAGATCCCCTTCGACGACGGTGACCGCGCACGAGCGTTCTATCGGGACGCCTTCGGGTGGGCCATCGCCGAGATCCCCGACATGGACTACAGCATGGTCACCACCGGACCCGTCGGCGAGAGCGGCATGCCCGACGAACCCGGGTACATCAACGGCGGCATGATGCAGCGCGGGGAGGTGACCTCTCCCGCGGTCACCGTCGACGTCGAGAGCATCGAATCCGCCCTCGAAAGGATCGAATCCCTCGGCGGCAAGACCGTCACCGGCAGGACCCCCGTCGGGAACATGGGATTCGCCGCATACTTCACCGACTCGGAGGGCAACGTCGTCGGGCTGTGGGAGACCGCCCGCTGACCTGTGAGTACTTATTAACCGCGGGCGGTTAATAAGTACTCACAGGCGCTCGCGTTGCAGTTCGAGGGCAATGTCGATGAGCTGGTCTTCCTGGCCGCCGACGAGCTTGCGCTTGCCGGCGCGGACGAGGAGTTCGGCCGACGAGACGCCGTACCGTTCGGCCTGACGTTCGGCGTGCTTGAGGAAGCTCGAGTAGACGCCGGCGTATCCCATCATCAGCGCCTGACGGTCGAGGAGGCATTCGGCGGGCATCGCCGGACGTACGACGTCCTCGGCGGCGTCGGCGATCGCGAAGAAGTCGATGCCCGTCTTGACGCCGATCTTGTCGCACACGCCGACGAACGCCTCGACCGGCGCGTTTCCGGCACCGGCGCCGAATCGTCTTGTGCTGCCGTCGATCTGCTTGGCACCCGCCCGGACCGCGGCGATCGAGTTCGCCACACCGAGTCCGAGGTTCTCGTGACCGTGGAAACCCACCTGGGCGTCCGAGCCGAGTTCCTGCACCAGCGCCTCGACGCGGTCGGACACCTGCTCGAGCACGAGCGCGCCTGCGGAGTCGACGACGTACACGCACTGGCAGCCGGCGTCGGCCATGATGCGGGCCTGCTTGGCGAGCTTCTCCGGTGCGATCGAGTGCGCCATCATCAGGAAGCCGACGGTCTCGAGTCCGCGGTCGCGGGCCAGCCCGAAGTGCTGGATGGACACGTCCGCCTCGGTGCAGTGCGTCGCGATGCGGCAGATCGAGGCGCCGTTGTCCTGGGCGACGATGATGTCGTCCTTGATGCCCAACCCGGGCAGCATCAGGAAGGCGATCTTCGCGTTCTTCGCCGTGTCGACGGCGATCGAGATGAGTTCCTGCTCCGGCACCTTGGAGAACCCGTAGTTGAACGAGGACCCACCGAGTCCGTCGCCGTGTGTCACCTCGATGACCGGGACCCCGGCGTTGTCGAGCGCACCGACGATGGCCCGGACCTCCTCACCGGTGAACTGGTGCCGCTTGTGGTGCGAACCGTCCCGCAGCGAGGTATCGGTGACGCGGATGTCCCAGCTGGCGTCGAAATGGACCATAGTGCTCATGCCTCCACACTCAGGAGCTTCTGGGCGATCTCTTCGCCCACCTTGGTTGCCGCTGCGGTCATGATGTCGAGGTTGCCCGCGTACGGCGGCAGGAAGTCGCCTGCGCCCTCGACCTCGACGAACGTCGTGACCGTCGCCTGCCCGCCCGACACGACGCTCGGGTCGTCGAACTGCGGTTCGTTGAGCAGCCGGTAGCCGGGGACGTACTGCTGGATGTCCGCGACGACGCGGTGGATGGAATCGGTGATGGCGTCGCGGTCGGCGTCCTCGGGGATCGCGCAGAAGATCGTGTCGCGCATGATCATCGGCGGGTCGGCCGGGTTGAGGATGATGATGGCCTTGCCGCGCTGCGCTCCGCCGATGGTCTCGATGCCGCGGCTGGTGGTCTTGGTGAACTCGTCGATGTTCGCGCGGGTGCCCGGGCCTGCGGAGACGGACGCCACCGACGCGACGATCTCCGCATACGGCACGTCGACGACGCGGGAGACCGCGTACACGATCGGGATCGTGGCCTGCCCTCCGCACGTGATCATGTTGACGTTGGGGGCGCCGAGGTGTTCACGCAGGTTCGCCGGCGGGACCACGGCCGGTCCGACGGCGGCGGGTGTCAGGTCGACGGCGCGGATGCCCGCGGCCTCGTAGCGCGGTGCGGCCTCCCGGTGCACGTACGCGGATGTGGCCTCGAAGACGAGATCGGGTTTCTCCGGCTGGTTCAGCAACCAGTCGACACCCTCGGCCGACGTCTCCAGTCCCATCTTGCGGGCCCGTGCCAGGCCTTCGCTCTCGGGGTCGATCCCGATCATCCAGCGGGGTTCGAGCCACTCGGATCGCTGCAGTTTGTAGAGCAGGTCGGTGCTGATGTTGCCCGAACCGACGATCGCCACACTTGCCTTGGTCATGAACAAACTCCTACTTGAACTGCAGGGATACGGTTCCGAGCCCACTGAACTCGGCGCGGAAATGATCGCCCGGGTGAGCGTCGATGGCGCGGGTGCACGAGCCGGGCAGCACGATGTCGCCGGCCTTCAACCGGACGCCGAAGCTCTCGACCTTCTGCGCGAGCCAGGCGACGGCCGTCACCGGGTTGCCGAGCACCGCGTCGCTGCGTCCCTCGGCTTTGGTCTCACCGTTGCTCGTCAGGACGGCGTCGATGGTTTTGATGTCGATGTCCGCGGGCCGCACCCGGTTCTTGCCGAGCACGAAACCGGCGGACGACGCGTTGTCGGCGATGGTGTCCGGCAGTGTGATCTTCCAATCGGTGATCCGGCTGTCGATCAGCTCGATGGACGGTGCGAACGCCACGGTGGCGTCCAGGACGTCCTGCTCGGTGCAGCCTGCGCCGGGGAGGTCGGCGCCCAGCACGAACGCGACCTCGACCTCCACGCGCGGGAAGCAGAACCGCGCCGTGTCGACGGGCTGGTCCTCGAAGACCTCCATGTCGGCGAGCAGGTGGCCGTAGTCGGGTTCGTCGACGCCCATCATCTGCTGCATGGCGAGGGACGACAGGCCGACCTTGTGCCCGACGACCTTCGCTCCGTCCTGCAGCCGGCGGCGGATGTTGATCAGCTGGATCTCGTAGGCGTCGACGACGTCGATGTCGGGATGGTCCGCGGTCAGGGGGCCGATGGGAGCGCGGCCCCGTTCCGCGGCGTCGAGCTGATTCGCCAACTCGGTGCGTAGTTGCGTCGAGAGCATGGTTAGAGGACCTTCCCTGAAGTTCGTTTGCGTGCGCACGCCCACCGGTTTCCACTGCAACGTGTTTCGTTCTTGTTTGTTGGCGTCAGTAATACTTCCTGGCAGAAAGGATGGACTGACAACCCCATCATTCTATAACGTGTTCTACATGAGCAAGCACGAATACGACATCGTGGTCGTCGGTAGCGGTGCCGGTGGAATGACCGCGGCCCTCACCGCGGCCCACAAGGGACTCAGCGTCGTCATCCTCGAAAAGGCGCCACACTTCGGCGGCTCCACCGCACGATCCGGCGGTGGCGTGTGGATCCCGAACAACGAGGCGCTGATCGCCGCGGGAGTCGAGGACACCACCGACGCCGCGCGGACCTACCTGCACAGCATCATCGGCGACGTGGTCCCGAAGGACCGGATCGACGCCTACATCGACCGCGGCCCCGAGATGCTGTCGTTCGTGCTGAAGAACAGCCCGCTGAAACTGCAGTGGGTGCCCGAATACTCCGACTACTACCCCGAGGCCCCCGGCGGGCGGCTCGGTGGACGGTCCGTCGAGCCGACACCGTTCGACGGCAGGAAGCTCGGCGCCGACCTCGCGAAGCTCGAACCCGATTACGTGAAGGCCCCGTCCAATTTCGTGATCACCCAGGCCGATTACCGCTGGCTGAACCTCCTGATGCGCAACCCGCGCGGCCCCCTTCGCGCAGCCCGGGTCGGTCTCCGCTTCCTCGGCGCCAAGCTCACCGGGAAGCGCCTGCTCGTCCGCGGTCAGGCGCTCGTCGCGGGACTGCAGGCCGGACTGAAGGCCGCAGGCGTCCCGATCCTGCTCGACACCCCGCTCACCGACCTCTATGTGGAGGACGGCGTGGTCAAGGGTGTGACCGCCACGGTCGACGGACAGCCGCAGGTGTTCCGGGCACGCCGCGGCGTGGTGATCGCGTCGGGCGGTTTCGAGCACAACGACGAGGCCCGCAAGAAGTACCAGCGGGCACCGATCGGCACCGAGTGGACCGTCGGCGCAAAGGCCAACACGGGCGACGGCATCTGGGCGGGCGAAAAGCTCGGTGCCGCGCTCGATCTGATGGAAGACGCCTGGTGGGGACCGTCCATCCCGCTCACCGGCGGCCCGTGGTTCGCGCTGTCCGAGCGGAGCCTGCCGGGCTGCATCATGATCAACGAATCCGGCAAGCGCTTCGTCAACGAATCCGCGCCGTACGTCGAGGCGACGCACGCGATGTACGGCGGCACGCACGGCCAGGGCGACGGACCGGGCGAGAACGTGCCGTGCTGGCTCGTCCTCGACCAGCGTTACCGCGACCGGTACGCGTTCGCCGGAGTCACCCCGCGGTCCCCGTTCCCCGGTCGCTGGCTGAAGGCCGGTGTCATCGTCAAGGCGGGCACCGTCGCCGAGCTGGCCGGGAAGATCGGCGTACCGGTCGACGCGCTCACCGAAACGGTCTCGCGTTTCAACACTTTCGCCCGCAACGGCAAGGACGAGGACTTCGGCCGTGGTGAAAGCGGGTACGACCACTACTACGGGGATCCCCGCAACAAGCCCAACCCGAGCCTCGGAGCGCTCGAGAAGGCGCCGTTCTTCGCCGTCAAGATGGTCCCGGGCGACCTCGGCACCAAGGGCGGTCTCCGCACCGACCGCAACGCCCGCGTGCTGCGGGAAGACGGCAGCACCATCGAGAACCTCTATGCGGTGGGCAATGCCAGCGGACCGGTGATGGGCCACACCTACGCCGGCCCCGGCGCGACCATCGGTCCGGCGATGACGTTCGGCTATCTCGCGGTTCTCGATATCCTCGACAAGTCCTCGCAGGCCGATTCCCCGACGTCACTTACCGGAGACACCACCAATGCCCATTGATCCGAACATCGCCATCGGAGCCGAACTGCCCGTTCAGGAGTTCTCCTGGACCAGTTCCGACGTGCAGCACTACCACCTCGCTCTCGGCGCCGGATCCCGTCCGCTCGACGAGAGGGAGTTGCGGTACCTGACCGACGGAAAGCCGCAGGTGCTCCCCACGTTCGCCACGGTGGCCGCGAATTTCCACGCGACCGAGGCCCCGCGCGTGTCGTTCCCGGGCATCGAGATCGACCTCGCCAACGTGGTCCACGGCAGCCAGGAAGTGACCGTGCACCAGCCGATTCCCCCGGAGGGCAGGGCCCGCACCA
Source organism: Rhodococcus sp. JS3073 (assembly GCF_026810085.1). Lineage (NCBI taxonomy): Bacteria > Bacillati > Actinomycetota > Actinomycetes > Mycobacteriales > Nocardiaceae > Rhodococcus > Rhodococcus sp. JS3073. The sequence goes on from NZ_CP113951.1 coordinate 3,177,729, forward strand.
CCACCCGCATCGCCGAGGTGTGGGACAAGGGCAAGGCCGCCGTCATCGTGCAGGAGTCGACGACCACCGACCTCGACGGCACTCGCCTGTGGACCGGGCGGTCGTCCATCTTCGCCCGCGGCGAAGGAGGTTTCGGCGGCGAGCGCGGACCGTCCCAGTCCGTCGAGTTGCCCGACCGGCCCGCCGACGTCGAGGTCGACACCCCCGTCCTTCCGCAGCAGGCGCTGATGTACCGGATGTGCGGCGACCGTAACCCCCTGCATTCCGACCCGAAGTTCGCCTCCGCCGCAGGGTTTCCCGCCCCGATCCTGCACGGCCTGTGCACCTACGGGATGGTGTGCAAAGCGGCCGTGGATGCGGTACTCGACTCGGACGCGTCGCAGGTCGCGGGGTTCCGAGTCCGGTTCGCGGGCGTGGTCTTCCCCGGCGAGACGCTGCACACGCGGATCTGGCGGGACGAGGGCAGGCTCCTCATCTCGGCCACGGTTTCCGAGCGTGATGATGCTCCGGCCCTGACCGACGTGGTGCTGACCCTGGCCCAGGGGTGACAGTTACCGAAATTTGACCGAATGTGCCCAGTTCGGGCGGATATTCGCGAATATCAGGCACGATGCCGCAACACTTTGTACGCTTTCCGTGACCTCATCGAGACGTGTCAACCGATGGTCGGGGCGGTTCCACGGCTCTCCACGAGCAGTAGCGAACAAAGGGGGGACCTCGTGTCCCAGCGCAGACATCTCCGTCCCGTGCGGCGCGCCGCCGTTGCCGGTGCTCTCGCGTTCTGTGCGACCGCCCTCGTCGCTCTCCCCGCGAACGCCGCACCGGTGGCGGGGAGTTCCGACAGCGGCAGCACCGGCGGCAGTTCGATGGGTTCGTCCGTACTCCCGACACCCATTCCCACCCCGACCGGGCTGGCCGCACTCGCGGCCGCGACGACCCAGACAGGCAAGCCCTATCTGTGGGGTGGGACGGGCCCGGACGCGTGGGACTGCTCGGGACTGGTGCAGTGGGCATTCCGGCAGGCGGGGGTGAATCTGCCACGCACCACGTGGGAGCAGGCCGAGGTCGGCGCACCCATTCCGCTGTGGGCGCTGGCTCCCGGCGACATCGTGGTGCTCAACCCGGACGCGTCGCACATCGGCATCTACGCCGGCTTCGGTCAGGTCTTCAATGCGTACGGGCGCGGCGTGCCCGTGGGTCTGGCGCCGCTGTCGCAGTTCCACATCTACAGCATCCGCCGGTTCTGACCCTCGGTCGTGGGCGTGCGTCTGCGGACGTACGGCCACACCGCGACGAGGAACAGCACCACCACCGCACCGGGTCCGAGCAGGGACGCCCATGCCGGTCCGTCCGGCAGTGTCGCTGCCAGACCGGCCGCGGCACCGGTGACGACCGCGCCCAGCAGTAGCGTCGGGATTCCGGGTGCGAGACCGGTATACGCGACAAGTAGCAATCCCGTCGCCGCGACACCCGCGGCCGCCGCCGCGAGCGCGGACGCGTTGCCCAGGACGAGCGCGATCAGCGCCGCCTGCACCACGACCACCCCAATCCATCTCATCGGAATGCCCCCGACGGCCGGCGGGCACGATCGGCGAGAGCCAGCGCCAGGTCCAGCGCGGAATCGTCGTCCCACGCCACCACCGGGACCCCGAGAACGCCCATGTTCCGGTACATGTTCCGCCGCTCGAGCCGCCACATCCTGCCGGTCATCGGATCGAGTTCGTACTCGAACGGCGGGCCTCGGAGCACGTCGACAGCCACCACGACGTGACCGCGTCGCCTCAACTCCAGCAGCGACAGCGCGAAATTGGTGTCCAGCATGGTGGAGAACGCGAGGACCACTGCCCTCGGCGGCAACGCGACGCGCGGGACGAGTGTGCCTTCGGCGGCGCCGGCGTCGGAGTCGAGCACGGTGTCGAGGATTCGGTAGAACTGCCTGCGCCCGATGTCGGCGCCGAGCCATCGCAGCCGGAGCCCGTGGACGACGACCCCGGCCCGGTCGCCGCGCTGCAGGGCCGTCTGCACCACTTGCGTCGCCCCGCGCACGGTCCGGTGCAGGCTCTCCGACGCCGGGCCGGGCGCCTGCGGGGTGGTGTCGAGTACGGCGACGACGTCCGCGGCGCGGTCCATGATCCGTTCGGTGACGTGGAGCCGGCCGCGCCGGGCACTCACCGGCCAGTTGACGCTCCGCAGCGGGTCTCCCGGCGCGTGCGGGCGGATGTCCCCGAACTCGACGCCCGAACCGAATCGGCGGGTGCGGTGCGCGCCGATTCGGTCCGGAAGTGTGGCGTGGGGCAACGGAGTCGGCATCGGCGGCGCCAACGGAAACACCCGCAGCTCCGTGACGGGAACCGGCAGCGACGCCGTGAGCAGGCCGCCGCCTGCACGTGCCGTGACCGTCAGTGCGGGTTCGTACCGACCCCACCGGTTCGCCGACACCACGTAGTCGCCGACGCCGACCTGCTCGACCGTGTAGCCGTCGGACGGCACCGGTGCCGCTTCGAGTTCCGCCGCACCACCGCACGCCGTCACGTCCACCGAGAGGTGCACGGACTCGGATTCGAAACACCGCAGCATGCGCGCCGACGCCTCGACCCGGACGCCGATGGCCGGACGGGGCAACCACATCACCGTGCCGAGCGCTCCCAGCATCGGGGCGGCGAACACGATCAGTTCCCACCACCGCCCCACGACACCCGCCGTCAGCGCCACGGCGGCGCAGGTCGTCAGTGCGAGGGCTGCCGGCGACGCCCGCCACGTCAGCTGGTGCTCGGTCATCGTGCCCTCGGCGCGGGGAGACGGCGCAACAGTTCCGCGAGGACGTCGTCGCTGCGGATGCGGCGCACCCACATCTCCGGGCGCAGGCTGATGCGGTGTGCGACAGCGGGAACGGCCAGGGCCTTGATGTCCTCCGGAATGACGAAGTCCCGGCCCGAGAGGAGGGCGCGTGCCCGAGCCAGCTGTACCAGGTCGAGTTCCGCGCGGGGACTGGCCCCGACCTCGACCTGCGGGTGGTGCCGGGTGGCGTTCGCGAGCGCGACGACATACCCGAGGACGTCGTGATGAACGCTGACCTGCTCGAGCGATTCGCGCATCGCCAGGAGGTCGGCCGCATCGACCACCTGCTCGACGACGACGGCGGCGGATCCCCGGTCGAGCCGTCGGCGCAGCATCTCGTGCTCGTCGGTCTCGGTGAGGTACCCCAGCCGCAGCCGGAGCGCGAACCGGTCCAGCTGCGCCTCGGGCAGCGGGTAGGTGCCCTCGTATTCGATGGGGTTGTCGGTGGCGAGCACGATGAAGGGACGCGGCAGGATCCGGGTGGTGCCGTCGACGCTGACCTGCCCCTCGGCCATCGCCTCGAGCAGTGCCGCCTGGGTCTTGGGCGGGGTGCGGTTGATCTCGTCGGCGAGGAGCAGGTTGGTGAAGATCGGGCCCGGACGAAACTCGAAGCGTCCCGACGGCATGTCGTAGATGGTGGCGCCGAGCAGGTCGGCGGGCAGCAGGTCGGGGGTGAACTGGACCCGCGTGAAGTCGAGCCCGAGCGCGGCTGCGAAAGATCGTGCCACCAGGGTCTTTCCGAGTCCGGGCAGATCCTCGATGAGCACGTGCCCGCCGGCGAGCACTGCGAGCAGGATGGATGTGAGTTCGTCGTGTTTGCCGACCACCGCCCGTTCGACCTCCGCCAGCACCGCGTGGGCGCGCGCGGTGGTGACCTCGGCGGGCATCGTCACAGCTGCTCCAGCCGTTGCAGGATCCGGTCGAGGACATTCCGGCCCGGCCCGGGTGCGGCCCGGTCGGAGCGCTGCACGCACTCGGGATCGACCCACTGCCACAAGTCGCCGAAGAACACCTCACCCGCGGCTGCGGTGTCGGCGGGGTCCAGTCCCTGCCGCTGTCCGGTGGACTGCTGGAACTCGCGCGCCAGGAGCGGACGCAGATGGTGATCCCAGTCGCCGCGCGTACCGTCCGCCCAGCTGATCAGTGATTCCGTTCGTGCCATCCAGCGGGCCGTCGCCTCGGCCCGTTCGGCTTCCAGGCCCGGCGGCTGGTCGTCGACGTCCCCGGGTGCCATGCGTCGTCGAATCTCGAAGAGCACCAGCGCGGTCACCGCTCCCGCGTACAGCACGGCCGCACTGTACCGGCCGGCGGCCACCAGCGGGACCTCCACGGCCAGCACCGCCCCGACACCGGCTACCGCGACGGCGAGCATGCGTCCCTCTCCAGGTCGTCGAGCACACGCCGGAGCAGATCCGCGGCCTCGTCGCGGTGCTGTTCGCCCATCGGATGCAGGCTGAACCGTGCCTCGGAGAACAGTCGCACCAGCGGCGCCGCCGCCTCGAAGCGCAGCGCTCCGAGTTGCACTGCACGAGCCAGCACTTCGGACGGGGTGTCCGACTCCCGCGGTTCGGCGCCCGGCGCCCCTTGCAGCGCATCCTCCATGGCGGCGTAGCTGGCGATGATGGCCTCACGCGGCGGCAGACTCGGCGCGACGACCACGGCGAGACCTTCCTCCGCTGCCCGGGCCAGCGACTGCGAGGCAGCCGGACCGTCGGGGGAACTCGCCGCGGTCCAGGCGCCGACCCGCGACCGGAGGGGGCGCCGGGCCACGGCCCCGAGGATCAGCACGGTCACCAGTACCGGACCGACAATCGCTGCCGCGGTCCACAATTCCGTCAGGTCCTCGCGGGTCTCGTCCACAATGCCGGGCGGCGGACGAGTCTCGGTGGGCACGGACTCGTCGGTTCGGTCAGCCCCGTCGTCGGCGGCCGGGCTCGCCGGCGACGGTTGACTGTCGAGTGGTTCGTCTCCACCGACGGACCCGAGGAGGAACGCCGCGGCCACGAGGAGCGAGGCGAACGCCGCCCAGCCGAGAATGTGCCGGCGCGAGACCGAGGACCCGGTGTTTCCGGTGGGCCCTGCCGGCGGCGGGTCGGGGGCGACCCGCGGCCGACCGCTGCGAAGGGCGGACGCCAGCGCCGCCGCCGCGACGACGACGGCGATCGCCGAGAGGATGACCAGCGCGCGCGTCGCACCTCCGCCCGGCTCCGACGGTGTCGCGGGGGTGTCGGGCGCGGGGGCCACCCGGACCGCAAGGGTGACCGTCACGACGGCCGCCAGCAGGGCGACCGTGTGGACGACCCTGCTGCGCACGCGACGGTCCGGCATCCTCACTCCCGAGTTGCCTCTCCATCGTGACACGCGCGGACCGGGAAAATCACCCGTTCGCGGCGGCGGACAGCGCAGCATGTTCGGGACGTATCCATCCACGAAGGAGAGTTACTTGACCACGTCCCCGGTAACCGGAGCCGACCTGGCTCGATCGCTGGAACCTCTGGGGGTTGCGGTTCCCTCGGCCGTACCCACGCACTGGTACAACCTTGCCGCCGATCTTCCGGAACCCGTTCCGCCGCACCTGCATCCCGGCACACGTGAGCCACTGGGACCGGAAGACCTGGCACCGCTGTTTCCCGCGAGCCTGATCGAACAGGAGGTCGCGACCGAGCGGTACATCGAGATCCCCGAGACGGTCCGCGAGATCTACGGCATGTGGCGACCGTCGCCGCTGGTGCGTGCGCGTCGGCTCGAGCGAGTGCTCGGCACACCCGTACGAATCTACTACAAGTACGAGGGTGTCAGCCCCGTCGGATCGCACAAGCCGAACACGGCTGTGGCACAGGCCTATTACAACGCGCTCGAGGGCACGACCAAGCTCACCACCGAGACCGGCGCGGGCCAGTGGGGCGCGTCGCTGTCGTTCGCCGGCGCCCTGCTCGGCCTCGAGGTGGAGGTCTGGCAGGTCCGCGCATCCTTCGACGCCAAGCCGTACCGCCGGCTCCAGATGGAGGCGTACGGCGGCATCTGCCATCCGTCTCCGTCCGACCTCACCGAAGCCGGTCGGGCCATCCTGGCCGAGCATCCCGACACCACCGGTTCCCTGGGCATGGCGATCAGCGAGGCCGTCGAGGTGGCCGCCAACGATCCCGGTGCGCACTACTCGCTGGGCAGCGTCCTCAACCACGTCATGCTCCACCAGACAGTGATCGGCCAGGAAGCGATGGCCCAGCTGGAGGAGGCGGGTGAGCTTGTCGCGCACACGGTGTTCGGTTGCGCCGGAGGCGGTTCCAACCTCGCGGGCCTGACGTTCCCGTTTCTGGGTCGCAATCTGCGCGAGGGCACCACCACCCATCTCGTCGCGTGTGAGCCGGCGGCCTGCCCGTCGCTGACGCAGGGCGAGTACCGCTACGACTTCGGTGACGTCGCAGGCCTGACGCCGCTGTTGAAGATGTACACCCTCGGTAACGACTTCGTTCCGCCCGCCATCCACGCGGGCGGTCTGCGGTACCACGGCATGTCGCCGATGGTCTCGCACGCCGTCGCTCTCGGACTGATGGACGCGACCGCGATCGAACAGGACGACGCACTCGCCGCGGGCCTGCTCTTCGCCCGCGCCGAGGGCATCATCCCCGCGCCGGAATCCACGCACGCCGTGGCCGCGGCCATAGAGCATGCCCGCACGGTCACCGAACCGGAGGTCGTGGTCATCGGCCTGTCCGGCAACGGCCAGCTGGACCTCCCCGCGTACAGCCGGCACGTCTGATCGATTCACCGGGGCAGACCCACGTACGGGTCTGCCCCGGTGGTCACCGGATCAGTGTCGACAGTCTGCTCACCAGGCGGTCGAAGTCGAGCGTGCCGTCGAGTCCGGCGACCACGTCGTCCCACGACGCCTCGGCGACCAGGGTCAGCGCGGTACCCCGGTCGTACAGCACGTCGACGACGTTCGCGAACCGTCGGACGGTCTCCGCGCCGGCCTCCCGCAGTCGGGGCACGCCGGTAATCGCCCAGCATCCGAACCGCTCCGACAGGTCGAGGTAGTCGGCGGGTGCCGTCGGGGTGCCGCACAGCACCGCGAACTCGAACCAGACCGTGCGGTCCCGCACGGCGGAGGCCGTCACCGTGCGCGTCCCGACGGTCAGCGCCACGCGCTCGGTCAGGTCCGGGGGCTCGCTTTCGAAAGCCCGGACGAAACGGCTCGAAGCGAACCCGGTGTCCGCGGCGGCCACGGTGCGGTAGTCGACGGGACCGGCCACCCGCACGACGGTCAGATTCTGTTCCAGCACGGCGATCGACGGCGCGAACAGGTGATGGAACAGCGGATTCGGCAACAACCCGTCCGGTGGATAGTTCGATGTCGCCACCAACGTGATCCCGCGGGTGAACAGGGCCTTCAGCAGTCGTGCGACCAGCATCGCGTCCCCGACGTCGTGCAGGTGGAACTCGTCGAAACACAGCAGCCGGACATCCCCGAGGGCCGCATCGATCGCGAGGTCGATGGACCCCAGCGTGTGCGCGTCGGCGTGGAGCCGGCGGAAGAACGAGTGGAAGTGCACGCGCCGCTTCGAGACCTCCGCCGACCTGTGGAAGCCGTCCATGAGCCACGTCTTGCCGCGTCCGACGGGTCCCCACAGGTACACGCCGCGAACTCCGGGCCTCCCCTGCTCCAGGCCCGCGGCGGTCTCGTCCAGGACGGCCGCGGCAGCGCGCTGCGCGTCGTCAAACAGAACCTCTACATCCACAGAGGAAACACTACGAATGTAGAGTCTCGTGCGACAAGCCGATGTGAGGAGGAAGACACCGTGCCCGAGCGGCGTGAGCAGATAGCCGACGCGGCGATCACGATCGTCGCGCGCGAGGGCATGCGCGCGCTGACGCATCGAGCCGTCGACCGCGCACTGGATCTCCCGGGCGGGTCCACGTCCTACTACTTCCGCACCCGGCGTGCACTGATCGAATCCGCCGTCCGCCGGCTCGCCGAACGGTCGCGGCAGGAGTTCGAGACCACGGCGGCCCCGTCGCTCGACCTCGCATCCCTCGCCGAGGGGGTGGCCCGGTCCCTGGACCGGCTGCTGCACACCCGCCACGACGACCTCGTCGCGCGGCACGCGCTGACCGTCGAACTGTCCGGTGACGCCGACCTGCACCCTCTCCTCGCGACGTGCCTGTTCTCCCGTGCCCGCGCCGCCGAACTGTTCGACGCCCTCGGCGTCGCCGAACCCGAGAACGCGGGCGCGGACTTCGTCAGCGTCGTCGAAGGCCTGGTCTTCGACCGTTTCGTGGGCGCCCGCTCACTCGACGGCATCGAGCCCGGCACCGAACGCAGCGTGCGGCAACTGGCCCGCGCCGTCGAGTCGTATCTGCGCGGTGTGACGGCCTGAACGAATGTCATCCGGCGCGGTGTGGACGACGGGAATCCCGCGTTTCTGCCAAGATCGTGGCGTGAACCCCCAGTACCTCAGCCGTCTCCCCGACAGCGGTTTCGACCGCGTCGACGCACTCCTCGACCCCGTCGACACCGACCTCGCGGACGCCTTTCCGGGTGATCGACAGCAACCGCAGCCCATCCACACCGTCTACGTGAGTGCGGCGGACGCCGGACCGGACACCCCGAGGGTGTGGGGTGAGCAGGCAGTCGAACTGCTGGACAGGCACACGAATGCGCTGTCCGAAATCGGAACGACCGGTGCGCTTCCCGATGTCCGCGCGATGCTCGAACACCGTCCGATCATGGATCTGCGGATCGATTTCGAGGACGGCTACGGCTGGCGGAGCGACGACGTCGAGGACGCGGCCGCACTGGAGGCGGGACGCACGCTGCGACTGCTCTCGTCCGACCCGTCCGGCCCGCGGTCGCTGGGCATCCGGGCGAAGGGCCTGGCCCCGCACGAGCGCCGCCGCGGGATCCGGACCCTCGAACTCGTCCTCGAAGGCGCGGGTGGGGTTCCCGACGGCTTCGTGTTCACGGTGCCGAAACTGCGTGCGGCCCAGCAGGTCACCGCCGTCGTCGCGTTGTGCGAGGAACTCGAGCGTGCGTACGGGCTCCCCGACAGGTCGCTGCTCTTCGAGTTGCAGATCGAGAGCCCGCAGGCCGTGCTCGGACCGGACGGCACCGTGACCGTCGCGAAGGCCATCCACCTCGCGGACGGGCGCTGCACCGGACTGCACTACGGCACTTACGACTACAGCGCGGCCTGCGGAATCGCGTCCCGGTTCCAGTCGCTCGAGCATCCGGTGGCCGATCACGCCAAGTCCGTGATGCTGGTGGCGGCGGCCCAGACCGGGGTGTGGGTGTGCGACGGATCCACCCAGGTCGTCCCGCAGGGCAGCGACGAGGAAGTCCACGCCGCGCTCGCCCGGCACTACCGGCTCGTCACCCGTTCGCTCGAACGCGGGTACTACCAGGGATGGGACATGCATCCCGGGCACTTGATCACCCGCTGGCTCGCGACGTTCGACTTCTACCGCGGTGCGCTGCCCGCCGCGGCCACCCGTGTCCAGGCCTACCTCGACCGCCAGGGCGGCGGGGTGATGGACGAACCGGCGACCGCGCAGGCGCTCGCGACGGTGATCCTGCGGGGGCTGGCGTGCGGCGCGTTCGACGAGGACGCGGTCCGCACGCAGGCCCCCGGATGCACGGTGGACACCTTGCGTGACCTCCTCACCCGGGCGGTGGTTCCGGGCAGCTGAGCACCTCGGCGCGCACGAGGGCCGCCCGCACCACCCACTCCGACGCCCTACACTTGCCCCACGCCCGATCAGGAGGTAGCCGCACCCGTGACCCCGAACACCTTGACCGCGCCCAGCTTCCACAGTCCGCCGCCCGGCGAGGCGAGCGTCCGCGAACGGGACGGCGGCACGGCGCGGTTGCGCCTGTGGGGTTCCCTGACCGCGGCCGGTCGGGCAGGCTTGGAATCATGACCCACGCTTTCGACTCCAGCTACCCCCGTGACCTGGTCGGATACGGGCAGCACCCGCCCGATCCGCAGTGGCCGGGCGGCGCGAAGATCGCCGTCCAGTTCGTCCTCAACTACGAGGAGGGCGCCGAGAACAACGTGCTCCACGGCGACGAGGCATCGGAGACGTTCCTGTCCGAGATGGTCGGGGCCCAGCCGTTTCCGAACCGGCACATGAGCATGGAATCGATCTACGAATACGGATCCCGCGCCGGATTGTGGCGCGTGCTCCGGGCATTCGAGCGACGCGGGCTGCCGCTCACGATCTTCGCGGTGGCCAAGGCGATGCAGCGGAACCCCGAGGCCGTCAGCGCCTTTCGCGAACTCGGTCACGAGATCGCCTGCCACGGCCTGTGGTGGAAGTCGTACCAGCTCTCCGACGAGGACGCCGAGCGCAAGGACCTGGCCGAGGCGGTGGAGATCCTGCGCGACCTCACCGGTGAGGCACCGCTGGGCTGGTACACCGGCCGCGATTCCCCGCTCACCCGGCAGCTGGTCGTCGAGCACGGCGGTTTCGAATACGACTCCGATTCGTACGCCGACGACCTGCCCTACTGGGTGAAGGTCGATGCCCCCGGGAAGGGTCTCGTCGACCATCTGGTGGTGCCGTACACCCTCGACACCAACGACATGCGGTTCGCGTCGCCCGGTGGTTTCCCGAGCGGCGAGCAGTTCTTCGCGCACCTGCGGGACGCGTTCGACGTCCTGTACGCGGAGGGAACGGCCGGGGCGCCGAAGATGCTGTCCGTGGGTCTGCACTGCCGCATCGTCGGCAGACCCGCCCGCACCGCGGCGCTGGAGCGTTTCCTCGATCACGTGCAGTCCCACGACGACGTCTGGGTTGCCCGGCGCATCGAGATCGCCCGCCACTGGCGCGACTTCCACCCCGCCTGAGGACGGTCCGATGCCCCCGCGACGACCGTCGATGCTGGTCACGAATCTGGCCAACCGGGATCCCGGCAGCTCTCAGACCGTGATCCTGGAGGAGCTGCGCCGGGTGATCCTCAGCGGCGGCGCCCCGCCGGGGACCCCGATCCCGGTGGACGACGTGGCCGAGCATTTCGGCGTCAGCCGTATCCCGATCCGGGAGTCGCTGAAGACGCTGATCGGCGAAGGTCTCGTCGACCACCGGGCCAACGCCGGGTACACGGTCGCCCGGCTGACCGTCGACGAACTCGAGGAGCTCTACCTGGTGCGGGGTGTTCTCGAGTCGGCGGCGCACTCCGTGGCGATCACCCTCGCCGACGAGGCCGACGACGCCCGGGCCAGGGAGGCCTACGAAGCACTCGACCGCTCGGTGCTCGAGGACGACCTGACCGCGTACCACCGGGAGAGCCGCAACTTTCACCTGGCCCTGGCATCGCCGTGCCGGATGCAGCGACTGCTGCACATGTTCGAGTCGGCGTGGAACATCACCGAGCCAGTGCAGCCGATGTCGCAGGTGGGGACGCCGGCGCGGCTGCAGCTTCACCTCGGGCACCGGGACATGCTGGCGGCGTTCCTCGCCCGCGACGGCGCGGCGTTGAAGGCGGCCACCGACCGGCACAACGAACAACTCGACACGGTGATCGCCGCCCTGCCGACGGATACCGGAATTTTCCGGAACACGCCCGGGTAGACCGCCCGGCAAGATATATTCTCAGCCCGGACCGTGCACCGGTGAGAATATATCTTCGCCGTCACAGCCAGGAAATATCCGAAAACTACTTTTGCTCCCAGCACTTCGGTGGTGTGCTTTTCACCGAGGCACCCTTACGTCGACGCAGTCGTGTCCGTACTGCACCAGGGAGCGAAACGATGACTCAGACAGCGCCCTCCAACGAGGGGGAAACCGTCCCCGGTGCACACCTGGCCGGCGCCGGGCTGATCAAGCCCGGCTATCACCCGAGACTCACCAACGACGATCTCGCGCCGCTGAAGACGCAGTCGTGGTCTTCGTACAACATCTTCGCGTTCTGGATGTCCGACGTGCACAGCGTCGGCGGCTACGTCACCGCGGGCAGCCTGTTCGCGCTCGGGCTGACCAGCTGGCAGGTCCTCGTCGCCCTGGTGGTCGGTATCGCGATCGTCAACGTGTTCGCGAACCTGGTGGCCAAGCCCAGCCAGGTCACCGGCGTCCCTTACCCGGTCATGTGCCGCAGCGCCTTCGGCGTTCTCGGTGCCAACGTCCCGGCCATCATCCGCGGCCTCATCGCGGTGGCCTGGTACGGAATCCAGACGTACCTGGCGTCGCACGCGTTCGTGATCCTCGGCCTGAAGATCTGGCCGGGCCTGGCGCCCTGGGCGGACGTGCACGAGCACGGATTCCTCGGACTGTCGGCCCTCGGCTGGGCCGGGTTCATGACGATGTGGGTGCTGCAGGCGCTGGTTTTCTGGCGCGGCATGGAGAGCATCCGCAAATTCATCGACTTCTGCGGCCCCGCGGTCTACGTGGTGATGCTGATGCTCGCGATCTACCTGATCAGCGAGGCCGGTTGGTCGAACATCAGCCTGAACCTCGGCGAGGTGAACTACACGGGCTGGTCCGCGGTGCCCGTGGTGCTGGGCGCGATCGCCCTTGTCGTGTCGTACTTCTCGGGCCCGATGCTCAACTTCGGCGACTTCTCCCGATACGGAAAGACGTTCGGCGCGGTCAAGCGCGGCAACTTCCTCGGCCTCCCGGTGAACTTCCTGTTCTTCTCGATCCTCACCGTCGTCACCGCCTCCGCGACCCTTCCCGTGTACGGCCGCCTGATCACCGATCCCGTCGAGACCGTCGCGCAGATGGACAACCTGTTCGCCGTCGTCCTCGGCCTCCTCACCTTCATCGTCGCCACCATCGGTATCAACATCGTCGCCAACTTCGTCTCCCCGGCATTCGACTTCTCGCACGTCAGTCCGCAGCGCATCAGCTGGCGTACGGGCGGAATGATTGCCGCCGTCGGATCCGTCCTGATCACACCGTGGAACCTGTACAACAATCCCGAGGTGATCCATTACACGCTCGAGACGCTGGGGGCGTTCATCGGACCGCTGTTCGGAATCCTCATCGCGGACTACTACCTGGTGCGCAGGCAGCGAGTGATCCTGGACGACATGTTCACCATGTCCGAGGGCGGAACATACTGGTACAAGAAGGGTTACAACCCCGCTGCGATCATCTCCACCGTCGTCGGAGCCCTGGTCGCGATGATTCCCGTGATCCTCAAGGCCCAGCCGTTCGGACTCGACGTGTGGGGCATGGCGGGTGCGGCCCAGTACTCGTGGTTCCTCGGGATGGGTGTCGGATTCGTCTGCTACCTCGGGTTGTCCACCGGTGCCCGTCGCGCGCATCGCACAGCCCCGATCGAAACATAGGTCGACGAACGTGCACATCAAGATCGTCAATCCCAACACCACCCAGTCGATGACCGACAAGATCGGCGACTGTGCGCGCTCCGTCGCGGGTCCGGGGACGCTCGTCGAGGCGGTGAGCCCGCAGATGGGTCCCGCGTCGATCGAGAGCCATTACGACGAAGCACTCAGTGTCCCCGGGCTTCTCGAGGAGATCGCGCGCGGCGAGGAGGCCGGGGTGGACGGCTACGTCATCGCCTGCTTCGGCGACCCGGGCCTCGACGCTGCCCGCGAACTGGCCTCCGGACCCGTCCTCGGGATCGCCGAGGCAGCCATGCACGCCGCGAGCTTCCTCGGCCGCGGGTTCAGCGTCGTCACGACGCTGGGACGCACCCGGGGCCGGGCCTGGGAACTGGCCGAACGGTATGGCATGCAACGGTTCTGCCTCGGTGTGCATGCGTGCGAGATCGCCGTCCTCGACCTCGACCGCGACCCGGACGCGGTGAAGGTGATCATCGAGGCCTGCCGCGTCGCCCTCGACCGGGACGGCTCGGACGCGATCGTGCTGGGGTGCGCGGGCATGGCGGACCTGTGCGCCGTCATCTCGGCGGAACTCGGGGTGCCGGTCGTCGACGGCGTGGCGGCGGCCACCCTCATGGTCCAGTCCCTCGTGACGCTGGGATTGCGGACCGGCGCGCGCGGAGAATTCGCGACTCCCCTGCCCAAGAAGTACACCGGGCTGCTCGAGGGTTTCGGCCGCTGACGGTCAGAAGGACGGCGGGGTGCTCGTGATGAGGAACCGTGCCGGTTCCGCGGCATCGTTGAACCACCGGTGCGGCACGGTGGCCGGGTAGTACAGCGTGTCTCCCCGGTCGAGCACGTAACTCTCCTCGACGCCGACCTCCACTCGGATGCTGCCGTCGATGACGTAGATGAACTCCTCGCCGGCATGTTCGGTGTGCTCGCCGGCCTGCGAACCCGGTTGCGCGGTCACCTCGTTCGGTTCCATCGCGCGCACGCCCGTGGAGCAGAAGCGGAGCACGGCGCCGTCCGACAGCGCGAAGCGCCTGCCCTCCCGGCTGCGCACGAGGCTGGTGGGCGTGCGTGCGCCCTGTTCGAGCAGGGCGTGCGCCGTGGTTCCCAGCACCTGCGCGACCCGGTGCAGATTCATGACGCTCGGCATCGAGTGCCCGTTCTCGGCCTGACTCAGGAACGGCTGCGACAGTCCCGTTTTGGCCGCCACGTCGCGCAGGGTCAGTCCCGCGTCACGCCGGGCCGACCTGATCGCGGTGCCGATGGCAACGGCCAGTAGGCGTTGATCCTCGTCCATGAGGCGAACGCTAGCACCGTGTTTCGCGGAAACTGCGACTGATAACACGGACGAAACGAAATTGACCCTGCTTAGTAAAGATTGACGTGCTCAATAGAACGTGAACTCGAACGCTCCCTTCACTCGGACGGAGATCGACCCATGTCCTTCCACGCAGTCGACCAGCGCCTGCCTTTGGTGCGGCAAGCGGCCTTCGGTCTGCAGCACGTGCTCATCATGTACACCGGCTGCATCACCGTCCCGTTGGTCTTCGGTGCCGCAGTAGGACTCGACAAGTCCACCGTCGCGTTGCTGATCAGCGCCGACCTTCTGATCGCCGGCATCATCACGATCATCCAGAGCCTCGGGGTGGGGAAGCTGGCCGGCGCACGGCTGCCGATCGTCTGCGGCGCCACGTTCGCCGGGCTGACTCCGATGATCCTCATCGCCAAGGAATACGGGCTGCAGGCGGTGTACGGTTCGATGCTCGCAGGCGGCCTGGTCGGACTCGCCCTCGCCGTGCCGTTCGCGCGGCTGATCCGGTTCTTCCCACCGCTGGTCACCGGGGTCGTCCTCACCGTCGTCGGCATCTCCCTGATCGGCGTCGCCGCCGGCCTCATCGTCGGAAACGATCCGACGGCAGACGGTTTCGCGGATCCCGGCAACATCATGCTCGCCGGTGTGGTCGTGCTGGTCGCGATCGCCTTCCTCTGCCTCGGCCGCGGGATCTGGACCCAACTCGGCGTGCTCCTCGCCCTCGTGATCGGCACGCTCGTCGCGATTCCGATGGGCCTGATCGACCTGGGCGGCGTGTCCGGCAGCCCCTGGTTCGGCATCACCGCTCCGTTCCACTTCGGGGCGCCGGAGTTCCCGGTCACGGCGGTGGTGGCGATGAGCATCGTGATGGCCGTGGTGTTCGCGGAGTCGACGGCGAGCATGCTGGCGCTCGGCGAGATCACCGGGAAGCCCCTCACCAAGGGCGACGTGGCCCGCGGCCTCGTCGGCGATGCGCTGTCCGGCGTACTCGGCGGCATCTTCAACGCGTTCGTCGACACGATCTTCACGCAGAACGTCGGAGCCGTCGCCACCACCCGCGTCCACAGCCGCTACGTGACGGCCACCAGCGGTGCGATCCTGATCGTCCTCGGACTGATCCCGAAGATGGGCACCGTCGTCGCCGCCCTGCCCGCGCCGGTCGTCGGCGGTGTCGGCATCATCCTGTTCTCGACGGTCGCGGTAGTGGGGATGAACACGCTCCGCAAGGTGGATCTCAGCGACCGGATCAACACCACCATCGTCGCGGTGTCGGTGGGCATCGGCCTGCTCCCCGAGTTCGCCGAGGGCATGTTCGAGCACTTCGACTCGTCCGCCCAGATCCTGCTCGGCAGCGGCATCACCCTCGCCGCCATCTCTGCGTTCTCCCTGAACCTGCTGTTCAACCACACCCGGATCGGCGCTGCCGCCCGCGCCGCCTCCGCACCCGTCATCGCAACCGAACCCATTCCCCCGACCTCCGAGGAGCCGCATGTTGCCGCCCGTGCCTGAGCCGTTCGACGTCCCCGTCATCGACATCTCCCCGTACGTGACCGGTGGGTCCGACACGGAACGCGCCCGGGTGGCGCGCGAAATCGACTCGGCGTGCGCCACCGTCGGATTCATCCAGATCCTCGGTCACGGCATCCCCGAACCGGTGATCGAGGGACTCGCCGGCGCCGTCGACGACTTCTTCGCGCTGCCCCTGGAGACGAAGAAGAGGTATCGCGTGGAGGGCGCCAACCGCGGGTACAGCCCGCCGAAGAGCGAGTCGCTCAGCCTCAGCCTGGGCGTCGAATCGGCCACCCGGATGAACGACTTCTTCGAGGCCTACAACGTCGGAACGGAGGCCCGGTCGTTCCCGGACCTGGACCTGTCCGAGGACGACTACGGGCTGAACGTGTGGCCCGAGGTGCCCTCCTTCACGGACGCCGTGCAGGCCTACTACGCGCACGGCGAGCGCGTCGCCCGCACCCTGACACGGATCTTCGCCGACGCCCTCGGGCTCGATCCGGGCTTCTTCACCGCCCTGACCGACCATTCCATCGACGTCCTCCGCATGAACAACTACGCGCTGCCGGAGGGCAGCGTCACCCTCGACGGCGAGCTGACCGGCATGGGTGAGCACACCGACTTCGGACTGGTCACCGTGCTGTGGGCCGATCGTGTGGCCGGCCTGCAGGTCCTCGGGCGCGACGAGCGCTGGCACGATGTGAGCCCCGCGGCGGGCGCACTCCTCGTCAACCTGGGCGATCTCACCGCCCGGCTCACGAACGACCGGTGGATGTCGACGCTGCACCGGGTGACTCCGCCCGTCGTCGACGGAACGATCAAGCGCCGGCGATCGGCGGCGTTCTTCCACGACGGCAACGTCGACGCGGTGATCGCGACCCTGCCGGGACTGTGCGAACACTCCGACGACGGATACGCACCGGTGACTGTCCGTGAGCACATCAAGGCGAAACTGGCGGGTTCGCGTCACGGCAAGAAGAACACAGCCGCGGGTCGGGAGGCCGAGCGGGTCCTCGCCGCGGCGGACCGGGCGACCGCTCGGTGACCCGTGGGCACGTCGTATTGATCCACGGCGCCTGGGCGGGAAACTGGGTGTGGGACACACTTCTGGAGCCGTTGCGCAACAGCGGGTACGAGCCGCACCCGCTGGACCTTCCCGGCGTGGGAACCTGGCCCGACGGTGCGCGAACCGATCTGGACGCCGTGGCGGATGTCGTCGTGGCGCACATCGTTTCGCTGGACGGGCCCGTGTTCGTGGTCGGACACTCCGGAGGCGGCATCGTGGCCACCCAGGTGGCCGAGCGCATTCCGCAGCGGATCTCAGGTGTGGCGTACGTCGCCGGAATGATGCTGCCCTCGGGAATCAGCTTCGGCGACCTCTGCGCAGACCTGCGACTACCGGAACCGGTCGGGATCTCGGCCTGGCTGCAGTCGACCCCCGACGGATCGGGGACCATTGTGCCTCCGGAAGCCGCGGCCGCCGTGTTCTTTCACGAATCGTCGGCTGGTGATGCGATCGCTGCCGCGCGAAAGCTGCTGCCGCAACTCGAGACTGCGCGTCTCATGGCCCCGGCGTGGACGCCGGAGCGGTTCGGCTCCATCCCCCGCCTGTACGTGGAGGCGACGCTCGACCGTTCGGTGCCGCTCGTGACGCAGCGTGCGATGCAGGACCGGGTGCCGGGCGCGCGGGTGGTGACGTTGGACAGCGATCACGCCCCGCAACTGTCGGCGCGCGAGGCCCTGGTCGCGGCACTCGTCGATTTCTGCGCCGTCGTCGGCCCGAGACCTGTTTCTGCACAGGAAATCTGATGGAAACACGATCCCGCTATATTTCGGAACACATTGCCCATGGCTGAAACGAGCAATGTGCGAACCCGTGTCCGGCGGACGCGAACCAGCCGCACTCCCGAGAACCCATGGAGGATGCGGATGCATGCCGATCTGATTTCCGATGTCACCGTCTACTCGAACGGCAGCTGGCTGCCGCACCGCGACGTCCTGATCGCCGACGGTCTGATCACCGAGATCCGCCCGACCGCTCCGGCACCGTCGGGGGCCACGGCGGTCGACGGGTCGGAGGCGTACCTGATCCCCGGATTCGTCAACACCCACACCCACCTGCAGCAGTCGTTGATGCGCGGCATCGGCGAAGGGCAGCCGCTGCTCAGCTGGCTGCTGACCGTGGGTGAGGAATCCGCGGTCATCACCCCGGAGCGCGCCTACCTGGCGGCGGTCGCCGCAAGCCTCGACGCCCTGCGCAGCGGCACGACGACGCTGGTCGAGCACATGTGGCCGCATCCGTCTCCGGACGTGCACGACGCGGTGCTGCGTGCCCTGGAAGACACCGGCGTGCGGGCGCTCCTCGGCCGCGGAGTGGCGGACCGCGCGGACACAACGCGCAAGTGGGGCGTCGACCCGCGCCTCCTGCAGCCGCTGCCCGGGGTGCTCGAGCACACCGACCAGCTGGTCAAGCAGGCCGACGGCACACGCGTCACGGTCGGTCTGGCCGTCCCCAACCCCCGGTCGCTGACGCCGGAGGGGATGGCGGCGGTGCGGCAGTTCGCAGGCGAACGCGACATGACCGTGTCGATCCACCTGCTGGAGACCACCACCGACGACATGATGTGCCGCGAACGCGCCGGCGCGGGCGCGGTCGACTACCTCGACAGGAGCGGGTTCCTGTGGGACCGGTTGCTCGCCGTGCACTGCTGCGAACTCGACGCCCACGGGCGTGCGGTGCTGGCCCGTCGTGGTGTGGCCGTCTCGTACAACCCGATGAGCAACATGCGTCTCGGCAGCGGCGTCGCCCCCGTCCCGGAGATGCTCGAGGCGGGGATCGCGGTCGGGCTCGGCGTCGACGGCGCCGCCAGCAACGACACCCAGGACATGCTCGAAACGCTGCGCATGGGCGCGTACGTGCAGCGGGCGCATCGCAAGACGGCCGACCTGTTCGGTTTCGACGCCATGATGGACCTCGCGACGAACGGCGCGAACGAGAATCTCGGTTTCGCGTCCCGCCCGAACGGTGTGGCCGTCGGCGGCGCGGCCGACCTGACGCTGATCCGCTTCGAGCGCGACTTCGGTTGCCTACCGGTCCGCGACCCGGGCGCGACGCTGTTGACCACCGGGAGCCGGCAGATCGTCGACACCGTGCTGGTCGACGGCGAAGTGCTGATCCGCGACGGACACAGCACCAGGGTCGACGAAGCGGGGCTTATCGCCGAATTGACCGCCACCGGTGCGCCATAGTGGTAGCCAGAGGTACCGAAAAGGCGCACGAGCGAGGAGCCCTCATGACCGAACCGCCCGGCCTGATCGCGTTCAACGCACTGAGCGTCGCGCGGGCCGTCGACCTGCTCGTGCAGTGCTGCTCGTCGACGGTGTGGGCGCAGCGGATGGCCGCCGGTCGTCCGTTTCCGTCCGCCGACGCGTTGTACACCGCCGCCGAGAACGTGCTAGGCGACCTGACGGAGTCCGAGGTCGACGCGGCCCTGGCCGGCCACCCGAGGATCGGCGACCGGGCGGACAACCCGTCGTCCGCTCGCGAACAATCGGCGGTCGCCGCCGCCGACGACGACGTCCGCGCGCGCCTGCGGGCCGGTAACGAGGAGTACGAGCAGAAGTTCGGGCACGTCTACCTGGTGTGCGCGTCCGGCCGGTCGGCGCACGAACTGCTGGACGTGCTGCGCGACCGCCTCGGCAACGACAGCGCGACGGAGCGCAAGATCCTGCGGACCGAACTGGCCGCCATCAACCGGATACGCCTCGAACGCCTTCTCGGCGAGATCGGAGACACGGCACACTGATGTCCAAGATCCTCAGCACCCACGTGCTCGACGCCACCGACGGCACACCCGCGGCCGGGATGCACGTCCGTCTGCTGTCACCCGAAGGCGACGTCATCGCGAGCGCGGCGACCGATACGGACGGCCGGATCGCCGAGATCGCACCCGAGGGTCTGATCGCGGCCACCTATTCGCTGGCCTTCGACACCGGCGAATACTTCGCCGCCCGCGGCCAGGAGACGTTCTACCCGGAGGTGTGCGTCACGTTCGTCCTCGACGACCCGCAACGCGGGTACCACGTCCCGTTGCTGTTGTCCCCCTTCGCCTATTCCACCTACCGCGGGAGCTGAAGAATGACCGACCTCACCGGCGCCATCGTCCTGGGCGACAACCAGTACGGCAAAGCCGAGAACCGCATCGTGCGGATCTACCGCGACACCCCCCGGCACGAGATCCGGGACGTCAGCGTGTCGACCTGCCTGCGCGGCGACTTCTCGGCGGCGCATCTCGCCGGCGACCAGAGTTCGGTGCTGCCCACCGACACCCAGAAGCAGACGGCATACTCCTACGCGAAGGAGAAGGGGCTCGACTCCATCGAGGAGTACGGGCTGACACTGGCACGACACTTCGTGGACGACGTGGCCCCGGTCGAGGGCGCCCGCATCGAGATCGAGGAATACGCGTGGCAGCGCGCGGTGGTCGACGGGGCGGAGCACGACCACACCTGGGTGCGCAAGGGTGAGGAGGTGCGCACCGCGGCGATCACCGTCGACGCCGACGGCACGTGGGTCGTCGGCGGGCTGAAGGATCTGGTGATCCTCAAGTCCACGGGCAGCGAGTTCTTCGGATTCCTGAAGGACGAGTACACGGTTCTCGAGGAGACCCACGACCGGGTGATGGCGACTTCGCTTGTCGTGCAATGGCGGTTCGTCACCACCGACGTCGACTGGAACGGTGTCTACGCGGGCATCAAGGAGCAGATCGTCGCGACGTTCGCGACCGTCCACTCGCTCGCCCTGCAGCAGACGCTGTACGAGATCGGCAAGGCGATCCTCGAGCGCTACCCCGTGCTCGCGGAAGTGTGCCTGTCCGCGCCCAACAAGCACCACTTCGCCCACGACCTCGCCCGCTTCGGAGTGGAGAACGACAACGAGGTATTCCACGCCGCAGACCGCCCGTACGGCCTGATCCAGGCGACGGTGCAGCGGTCCGACGCCCCGGACGCCGGACCCGCGTGGTCCGCGTACGCGGGCTGGCTCAGCTGATGAACGCCGGCCCGGGCACCGTCGTCGTCTCCGGCGCGTACGTCGCCACTGTCGACGCGGCGGGTACCGAGTACCCGGACGGGTACGTCGTCGTGCGGGGCAACCGCATCGTCGACGTCGGTGCCGGTCCCGCGCCCGTGATCGACGGTGCGCGAGTGGTCGACGGACGGGGTTGCCTGCTCACTCCCGGGCTGGTGAACACACACCATCACCTGTACCAGTGGATCACCCGCGGGCTCGCCGCCGACGACACGCTGTTCGGCTGGCTGACCACGCTCTACCCGATCTGGGCGGGGATCGACGCCGACGCCGTCCGGACCGCGGCCACCGGCGGTCTCGCCTGGCTGGCGAAGCACGGGTGCACGACCACGACGGACCACCACTACGTCGTGCCACGCGACGGCGGCGACGTCTTCGGCGCCGAGATCGAGGCCGCGCAGACCGTCGGGCTCCGGTTCCACCCCAGCCGAGGGTCGATGGACCTCGGTCACAGTCAAGGTGGACTGCCACCCGACTCGGTGGTGGAACGTCTCGAGGACGTCCTGAAGGGCACCCAGGACGTCATCGACCGGTGGCACGACCCGGCTCCCGACTCGATGCTGAGGATCGCGGTGGCCCCCTGCTCCCCGTTCTCCGTCACCGGCGACCTCCTGACCGAGGCCGCGGCCCTCGCCCGTTCCGCAGGAGTGCGGCTTCACACCCATCTCGCGGAAACCGTTGACGAGCAGGACTTCTGCCTCGAGCGTTTCGGCTGTACGCCGGTGCAGTACATGGAGCAACTCGGCTGGGTGGGCCCCGACGTCTGGTACGCGCATGCCGTCCACCTGGACGACGTCGCGATCGCCGCAATGGCAGGCACCGGCACCGGGGCCGCCCACTGCCCCACGTCCAATGCGCGCCTCGGCGCCGGGATCGCCCGCGCCAAGGACCTCCGGGCGGCGGGTGTCCCGCTGGGGCTCGGAGTCGACGGCGCCGCCAGCAACGAGGCGTGCAACATGCTCGAGGAGGCCAGGCACGCCGTGCTGTTCGCGCGGGCCCGCGGCGGCCCGGGTGAGATGACGGTGCGCACCGCCCTCGACCTCGCCACGCGCGGCGGGGCCCGCGTCCTCGGCAGGGAGGACGACCTCGGCTCCCTCGAGCCGGGCAAGCTGGCCGACCTCGCACTGTGGCGGGTCGACACCCTCGCACATTCCGGCATCACCGATCCGGTGGCGGCGCTCGTACTCGGAGTCACACCGCCACTGGAGTTGCTACTGGTGAACGGGCGAGCCGTCGTCGAGCGTGGGAGAGTGATCACCGTGAACGAGGAGAACGTCGCCGCAGAGGTCGAGCAGGCCCACCGGGCCCTGGTGCGCAAGGCGGGGTGAGTCGATGGATCTGTCGTTCGTGACGGAACTCTCGGCCCCGCGCAGCCGTGACGACCTGCCCGCCCCGGAACCCGGAACGGCGTACCTGGCGGGCGGCACCTGGCTGTACTCGGAACCGCAGCCGACGGTCACCCGGCTGGTGGACCTGACCACCCTCGACTGGCCGGCGATCACCGTCCACGACGACGGACTCGAGCTCGCCGCGACGTGCACCATCGAGAATCTCTGCAACGCACCGCTTCCCGCCGAGTGGACGGCGACGAACCTGTTCCGGCCGTGCGCCGAGTCCCTGGTCGCCTCGTGGAAGATCTGGCACACCGCGACCGTCGGCGGCAACCTCGCGCTGGCACTCCCGGCCGGGGCGATGATCACGCTGTGCTGCGCCCTCGACGCCGAACTCCTGATCTGGACGGCCGACGGGGGTGAACGCCGAGTCCCGGTGAACCGATTCGTCACCGGCGCCGGTCGCACGGTGCTCGGAGACGGTGACCTGATCCGCAGCATCCACCTCCCCGCTGCCGCGCTGCGAGGCCGCACGTCGCTGCGCAAGATCGCGTACTCGCCGCTCGGACGGTCCGGCGCCCTGCTGGCGGGGCGTGTCGACGCGGACGGTTTCGCGCTGACCGTCACCGCGTCGACCGTGCGCCCGTTCGTCCTCCGCTTCCCCGCCGTTCCGGGCTCCGACGCGTTGAGCGAGTCTCTGTCGGAACGGATCTCCCCCGACGACTACCTGACCGACGCGCACGGCGCCGCGGACTGGCGTCGTCACGTCACGGGAGTCCTCGCCGAGGAGATCAGGAGGGAGCTGGAATGAAGTTGACGGTCGACGGACAGTCGGTGGATGCCGACGCACGGCCCGGTCAGTGCCTGCGCACCTTCCTGCGGGAGCAGCAGCGATTCGCGGTCAAGAAGGGTTGCGACGCCGGCGATTGCGGCGCCTGTTCCGTGCTGCTCGACGGCGCTCCGGTGCATTCGTGTGTGGTGCCGGCGCATCGGGCCGAGAACCGCGAAGTGACCACCGCGGCCGGTCTCGGCAGTCCTGATCGACTCCATCCCGTGCAGCAGGAGTTCGTCGATGCGGCGGGCTTCCAGTGCGGGTTCTGCACACCCGGGATGGTGGTGACCGCGTCCGCGCTCGACTCCGGTCAACGCGCCGACCTGCCGCGCTCACTGAAGGGGAATCTGTGCCGCTGCACCGGCTATCGCGCCATTCGCGACGCCGTCTGCGGCGTGTGCACCACCGAATCGGACAGTGCCGGTGAGTCGTTCGGCCGTTCCATTCCCGCGCCTGCCGCCGCCCGGGTGGTGTGCGGCGCCGAGCCCTACACACTCGACCTGGCCGTCGCGGGCCTGACGCACATCCAGATCCTCGGCAGCCCGCACGCGCACGCCCGCATCACCCGCCTCGACACGTCCGCCGCGGAGAGGCTGCCCGGCGTCCACGCGGTGCTCACCCACCACGACAGTCCCGACGTCGCCTTTTCCACGGCCCGCCACGAGTTCCGCACCGACGACCCCGACGACACCTACGTGTTCGACACGACCCTCCGGTTCCGGGGACAGCGCGTCGCGGCCGTCGTCGCGGACTCCGTCGACATCGCCCGGCGCGCAGTGGAACTGATCGACGTGGAGTACGAAGTACTGGAACCGGTCTTCGACCCCGACCTGGCACGCCGCCCCGGTGCACCCCTGCTGCACGGCGACAAGGGCGCCGATTCCCGGATCGCGGACCCGGCACGGAACCTGGTGGCCGAGGTCCACGGGGAGATCGGCGACCTCGCCGCCGGGCTCGCCGCGGCACGGGACACGGGCGCGGTGGTGCAGGGCACATGGCAGACGCAACGCGTGCAGCACGCGCATCTCGAAACCCATTCGGCCATCGGGTGGCTCGACTCCGACGGGCGGCTCACCCTCCGCAGCAGCACCCAGGTGCCCTTCCTCGTCCGCGACGAACTCGCCCACCTGTTCTCGCTCGACCGCTCCCAGGTCCGGGTGTTCACCGCCCGCATCGGGGGCGGCTTCGGCGCCAAGCAGGAAATGCTGGTGGAGGACCTCGTCGCCCTCGCCGTTCTGCGCACCGGCAGACCGGTGCAGTACGAGTTCACCCGCTCCGACCAGTTCACGATCGCCCCGTGCCGGCATCCCATGCGGGTCTCGGTGAAGGTCGGTGCCGACGGCGACGGAAAGCTGACGGCACTCGCCGTCGACGTGCTCTCCGACGCCGGTGCCTACGGCAATCATTCGGTGGGCGTGATGTTCCACGGCTGCAGCGAATCCGTTGCGCTGTACCGGTCGCCGAACAAGCGGGTGGACGCCCAGGCCGTCTACACCAACAACCTGCCGTCCGGCGCGTTCCGCGGCTACGGACTTGGCCAGGTCATCTTCGCGGTGGAGTCCGCGCTCGATCAGCTGGCGACGCAGCTGTCCATCGATCCGTTCGAACTGCGCCGCCGCAACGTGGTCGTTCCGGGCGACGACTTCGTCAACTTCGAGGTGGAGCACGGCGACCTCACATACGGCAGTTACGGGCTCGACCAGTGCCTCGACCTGGCGGAGGCCGCACTGCGCCGCGGCAACGACGTGCGCCCGCCGGACGGGCCGCAGTGGCGGGTCGGTGAGGGCATGGCGGCGTCCATGATCGCGACCATCCCGCCGCGGGGGCACTTCGCGGACGTGTCCTGCACCCTCGTCGAGGGCGGCCGGTACGAACTTCGGGTGGGCACAGCCGAGTTCGGCAACGGCACCACCACCGTCCACGCCCAGCTCGCCGCGTCCGCGCTGGGCACCACCGCCGACCGGATCACCGTGCTGCAATCCGACACCGACGTCGCCGGGCACGACACCGGCGCGTTCGGTTCGGCAGGCACGGTGGTCGCGGGGAAGGCGGTCCATCTCGCGGGGACCCGGTTGCGGGAGCAGTTGTTCGAGGTCGCCCGCCGCATCGCAGGTGCCGCCGAGGACAGCGACTGCGCACTGACACCCGACACGGTCGAGGTCGCCGGGCGGGTCGTCGAACTCGACAAGCTGGTGCCCGAGGGACCGATCCGCGCCGAGGGCAGGCACGACGGCACCCCCCGCTCGGTGGTGTTCAACGTGCACGCGTTCCGGGTGGCGGTCGACACGGTCACCGGGGAGGTCCGGATCCTGCAGTCCATCCAGGCGGCGGACGCCGGCACGGTCCTCAATCCGCAGCAGTGCCGCGGGCAGGTCGAGGGCGGCGTCGCACAGGCGATCGGCAGCGCACTGTACGAGGAGATCCTGCTCGACGGCGCCGGGACGGTACTCAACCCGGAGCTCCGGAATTATCACCTCCCGCAGCTCGTGGACGTGCCGGACACCGAGGTCTACTTCGCAGACACCTACGACGAACTCGGCCCGCACGGCGCCAAGTCGATGAGCGAATCCCCGTACAACCCGGTCGCCCCAGCCCTGGCCAACGCGATGGCGGACGCCACCGGCGCCCGCCTTCGCCGTATCCCGATGACCCCCGCCGCCGTCTGGCGTGCGCTTCCGCGCCCGTGAGTACTTATTAACCGCGGGACGTTAATAAGTACTCACGGGCGGCGAAGCCGCAGCGCTCTTACCATCGGACGCTGCCCCTTGACCAGTTTCGTCTCGGCGACGTCCGCCGGAAACCAGCGGGCGTCGTCGACCTCGGGGAACTGCTGAACCTTCCCCGACCGTGGCGGCCACTCCAGCTCGAACGTGTTGCTCTCGACGAAGGCGACGTCGTCGCTCACCTCGGCCGCATAGACGGTGATCACCTTGCGTGAGGGCTGCCGGAATTCGCCGAGCAACTCGTACTCCGCCGCCGGTGGCGGCGCGCCGATCTCTTCCTCGAACTCGCGCAACGCGGCCGCGTAGGGGTCCTCGCCCTCGACGTATTCGCCCTTGGGGATCGACCACGCCGCCTCGTCCTTACGTGCCCAGAACGGGCCGCCCATGTGCACGATCCACAACTGGAGCACCCCCGCATCGTCTGTGCGATACAGGAGTACTCCAGCGCTGGTGACGGTCATGGACCCAGGTTAGGCTGCGGCGTCCTCCCGCTGGTCGCGCAGCTCGGCAGGTTCGATTTCCTGGGCGTAGTGGAAGTGCGGGCGCCGGTGTCCGAGGAACGAACCGCACCACGACATCACCGCGACGTACCGGTTGCGGAATCCGACCAGGTAGACGAGGTGCACGGCGAGCCACAGGAACCAGGCGAGCACACCGGTCAGCTCGACTTTGCCGACGCGGGTGATCGCACGGAACCGGTTGATGATCGCCATGCTGCCCTTGTCGCGGTACGTGAACGGAGTTCCGAGGGCACGTTTCCCGGTGATGATGGCCGCGACGTGGCGTCCACCCTGCATCGCGAACGGCGACTGGGCGGGCAGGTTGTTCAGCGACGCCATGTCGCCGATCGCGTAGACGTCGTCGTAGCGGCCCACCGTGAGGTCCTCGTCGACCAGCAGACGGCCGCCGCGGCCGGTCTCGCAGCCGGTCCGTTCCGCGAGCACCGCGGCGAAGTCGTTGGCCTGGATGCCTGCCGACCAGATGATCGTGTCCGCGGTGAGGCGCTTCTCGAAGCCGGTGCTCGGCGACGACAGGGTGGCGCCGTGTTCGTCGATGTCGGTGACCATCGTGCCCAGCACCACCTCGACACCCGCCTTCTCCAGCGAGTCCTGCGTGTACTTGCTGAGCTTGCCGCCGAACACCGGCAACGTCTCCCCCGCACCCTCGACGAGGGTGACGGTGACGTCTTCGGACGTGATGTCGCGGAGCGACTTCTCGAAGTAGCGGCCCGCCAGTTCCTTGATCTGACCTGCCAGTTCGACACCGGTCGGACCGGCACCGATCACGATGAAGTGCAGCAGGTCGCGGCGACGTTCCGGATCGGAGGTGGTGTGCGCCTCCTCGAAGCAGCGGACGATCTGCCTGCGCAGCCGGTCGGCGTCGGCGACGGTCTTGAGCGCGTACGTGACCTCGGCGAACTCGTCGCGACCGAAGTAGGCCTGCCGGGCGCCCGTCGCGGCGATCAGGCTGTCGTAGCCGATCGTGTGGCTCACTCCGCCTGCCTCGTAGACGACCACTTTCTTGTCCGGGTCGACGTCGACGACGCGGCCGAGCCGGACGTCGCCGCTGGGGTACTTGGCGAGAATCGCGCGGATGGACGGGGCGATCTCGCCGGGCGAGATGACACCGGTGGCGACCTGGTACAGGAGGGGCTGGAAGAGGTGCTCGGTGGTCTCGGAAATCAGCACGAACGGTGTGCCGGCCTTGCCGAGCTTCTTCGCCGCCGCGAGGGCGCCGAATCCCGATCCCACGATGACGACCTGTGTGCGATCCACCGAAAACCTCCTACTGCTTCAGTCCTGCTTCAGGCGTCTACTTAGCGCCGCGTATGAGCTCCACATTAGGGATCGTCCGTTGTTAATCGCCAGTAAGCTGGGGAAATCGAAATTGTGTTATCTCGATTGCTCATAAATCCGCCAGAAAGACGTAACCTCAGGTCATGGAGTTCCGACAGCTTCGCTACTTCCTCGCGGTCGGTGAGGAGGGCAGTTTCTCGCGCGCCGCGCAACGCTGCTTCATCTCCCAATCGGCGATCAGTCATCAGATCGCCAAACTCGAGCACGAGTTGGGCACCACCCTGCTGGAACGGTCGACTCGCGCCACCCGGCTGACCGCGGCCGGCGAACGCCTGATGCCCATCGCGGCCGAGATGATGGGCCTCGAGGCCCGCGCGCTGTCGGTGGGACTCGATCCCCGCAACCGGCTCCGCATCAGCGCGAGCATGAGCTTCGCGACGCAGAGCCTCGAGGCGATATCGCTTGTCCGCGAAGACTTCCCGCAACTGGACATCGAATTCGTCATCAAGGACTTCACCGACCGGATGACCGCCGTCGCGTCCGGGGACGCCGATCTCGCGCTCATCCGCGGCGGCGTCGACCGGCCGGGGCTCGAAACCGTGGAATTCGGGCTCGAGGACCTGGTGATCGTCACGTCGAGCAAACATCCACTGGCGGGGGTCTCGACAGTCGACCTGAGCGAACTGGCGCCGTACCCCCTGCTACTACCGCCACGCAGCAGTCAGATCCTGATCCACAACGTGGTCGAGGACGCGTTCCGGCAGGTCGGGCAGCGAGTCATGCTCGGACCGTCGATCCCCAGCGACCACACGGCCACCCTCGACGTGCTCACGACCCCGCGGTCGTGGACCGTGCTGTACGCCGACACCGCCGACGCGACTCCCCGACGGGGACTGAGCTTTCTGCGCGAGGCGCACGACCGACTGCGCATCCCGGTGTGCGGGGTGGTCCGGAGCGGAACGGCGACGAGACCCGAACTCACACACCTGTTCCGCGCGCTCGCGCAGTCGATCGCCGGATCCGGCCAATCGACCGAGGCTTAGGCGTCGATCAGTCCGTGCCGGTCGACCCACGTGAGCACGTGGTCGAGCATCGTGCCCGGAACCTCGAGCTGCGGGGTGTGCCCCACGTTCCCGAGAATGACGCTGTCCCACCGCGGGTTTGCGGTCGCCACCTTGCGGGCCGCCGCGACCGGAACCAGCCGGTCGCGGTCGCCGTGAAGCAGGAGAACAGGTTGTGCGATCGACCGCATGGTGTCGAGGTAGCGGCGTGGGCGAGCCAGGACCCGCATCAGCGACCTGCTGGCCTGAAGGAACGCCGCATCCTCGGACGGCAGCCCGCGCCGGTATCCCGCGAGAGCCGCTGCCGCATCGAGGGAATCTTCCGACGCCCGGCTCGGCTCGGCGAAGCACAGGTCGATCATCCGCTCGACCAACTGCCGGTCCGTCAACTTCCTGCTCGAGTACTGCAGGAACCGCTCCCCCACGAACGGCGTGAAGTACATCGCGAACTGCGCCGCGATCCGCGGGTCCGGGATCCGTTGCGCGACAGGCAGTGCGGGATCGACAAGGACGAGGGCCGAGACCGTCTCGGGGTGCGCCGCCGCCTCGAACAGCGAGATCATGCCGCCCATCGAATTGCCCATCAGGATCACCGGACCGCCGACGACATCCTTCAGGAAGCGATGCAGCACCTTCGCATTGGCGCCGACTCCGGTTCGGCGGCGGCCGGACGGACTGAGCCCGAATCCGGGGAGATCCACGGTCAGCACCCGGGTGCGCTCCGCGAGGACCGGTGCGATCCGGACCCAGTTGAGATGCGAGCCGCCGAGACCGTGAACCATGACCACGGGAAGAGATCCGGTGTCGTCACCGTATTCGACCCAGTGGACAGGACCGTCGATGTCGACGACGCTGCCGGAGCCGCCCCACTGCTGAGCGAACTCTTGCCCGGCGGGTTCGCCGATTCTGTTCGGATCCACCATGTGTCCGTCCGTTCCGACTGTTGGCGTGTCGAGGCCACCGGCCAGTGTACGGCGCACCTCGCGGCGTGGGCGAGAACCATTGGTTGCATGTAATTATTGCGGGATCACTGAGCGGTCACTTCTCCTGATCCTTGCCTTATCGACGGTTTATACATTTAACGCTCGCGTCACATCCGCGACCTCTCTCGTCACGTTTGCACGCAATAGTGGTTCAAACACGCCAGATTGCATGTAATCAAGGACGGAGAGACAAGATGGCCGGCAGCCACACGCTGAACGAACTCGCCAAGGAATCCCGTATGGGTGGGCTCGGGACGGAGACCACCGACCGCGAGATCCGCCGAATCGACCTCTCGGACTTCGAAGCTCGACGCTCCGACATCACCGAACAGCTGTGGAACGCGGCGGTCGACGTCGGCTTCTTCCAGGTCTACAACCACGGCATCGACCTCGCCGATGTGCGCAGGGCGTTCGCGATGTCCGAGCAGTTCTTCGGCCTCGATTCGGCCGTGAAGGCGCAGTACCCGCTGAAGAAGGGCTTCAACTCCGGGTGGGAGAGCAAAACCCAGGTGCGCCCGTCCATCGGCGTCCCGGACGAGAAGGAGTCGTACCAGATCACCCGGCCGCACATGGGCGACCTGTGGCCCATCGAGGAGGAACTCGCCGGTTTCCGCGACACGATGCTCGGATTCGAGGCGCAGTGCTGGGACGTGGCGATGCGACTGCTGTCCTGCTTCGCCGACAAACTCGGGTTCGAGCGCAACTTCTTCGCCGAGGCCCACGACCCGGCGGTCGACAGCTACCAGAGCACCCTGCGGATGCTGCACTACTTCGCCATCCCGGAGCACCTTCGCGGCGACCTCGGCCTGTGGCGCGCCGGAGCCCACACCGACTTCGACTGCCTCACCCTGCTGTTCCAGCAAGAGGGCCAGGGCGGTCTGCAGGTGCTGCCGGGCAAGGAGATGGACACCCAGGAGTGGACGCCCATCGAGCCGTCCGAGGACGCGATCACCTGCAACATCGGCGACATGCTCATGCGGTGGAGCGACGACCGGTTGCCGTCCAACTTCCACCGCGTCAAGAACCCCGGACCGGACGGCGACCACGGCGCCCGCTACAGCCTCGCGTTCTTCGCCCAGGCCAACCGCGACGTCGTCATCTCCGGACCGGCGGGCAAGTACCCCGACATCACGGCCGAGGACTACCTCTACCAGCGCGTCAACGCGAACTTCGCGAAGGAAAAGTAAGTTGAACGCATGCTGCGCGGACCGGTGAGACCACGATGACGATCGGGGGCGTGCTGCTCGCCGCCGGGGCCGGTTCGCGCATGGGCCTGCCCAAGGCACTCGTCGTCGGCGCGGACGGGCAGCCGTGGCTGGCGCGCGGAGTGCGAGTGCTGTCGGAGGCCGGATGCGAGCCCACCGTCGTGGTGCTCGGTGCCCGCGCCGAGGAAGCCGAGGACCTACTGCCCGGCGACGTCCCCGTCACCGTCGGGATCGCGGAGGACTGGCAATCGGGACTGTCGGCCTCCCTGCGCCGGGGGCTGGAGGTCGCGGCAACGTTCGACGACGTCGATGCCGTCGTCATCACCCTCGTCGATCTCCCCGACCTCGGTGCCGACGCAATCCGGCGGGTGGCGTCGGTGCCGCCCGGCGACGCCCGGTCGGCGCTCCGTCAGGCTCACTACGGCGGACGTCCGGGCCACCCCGTGCTGATCGGCCGGGACCACTGGCTCCCGTTGCGGCGCAGCCTCACCGGGGACTCCGGCGCAAAGAATTACCTCGGGGCACACGGTGCCGAGTCGGTCGACTGCTCCGACCTGGGGTCGGGCCGCGACGTCGATTCGCCGCGCGAACTCCGCTAGCCCTGTGGACGAACGGGACGCTCGTTCGATCTGACGCAACGGGCGTCCCGTTGGTCCGGCCACCATCAGCGGCTGACGGCCTTCTTGTACCGCCGGATCGCGAACGGCACGAAGATCACCAGCAGGACCGCCGACCATGCCAGTGAGGCGATGATCGGGTGCTGCAACGGCCACGCGTCGGGAACGGTCATGGCCGGGTTGGTGTTTCCGAACAGTTCCCGCACGGCCTGCGTCACCGCGGAGACCGGATTCCATTCCGCGATCACCTTCAGCGGACCGGGCAGGTTGGTGGTCTCGACGAACGTGTTCGCGATGAACGAGAGCGGGAAGATGACGATGAAGCTGGCGTTGTTGAACACCTCCGGTGTCCGGATCCACAAACCGACAACCGCCATCACCCACGACAGCGCGTAGGCGAACAACAGCAGGAGCAGGTAGCCGAGCACCGCTTCGCCCAGGCTCGAGTGGATGCGCCACCCGATGATCAGACCCGTCAGCGACATCACGACGAGGCTGACGATGTTGATCAGGACGTCGGTGGAGGTGCGGCCGAGGAGGACGGCGGACGGGGCCATCGGCAGCGACCGGAACCGGTCGATGATCCCCTTCTGCAGATCCTCGACCATCCCGAGGCCCGTCCACGTGGCCCCGAAGATGACTGTCTGCGTGAAGATCCCGGCGATCAGGAACTCCCGGTAGGACATTCCCGGAACCTGGATGGCGCTGCCGAACACGTACGCGAACAGCAGCACGAACATGATCGGCGACAACGTGGTGAACACGATGAGGTCGGGGACGCGCTTGATCTTGATCATGTTGCGCTTGGCGATCGTGAGCCCGTCCGCGAGCGCGGTGTGCACGGACGCCGTCTGTGGTGCGCTCATGAGACGTGCTCCTCTTCGGCTTCGTGTCCGGTCAGGGTGAGGAAGACGTCGTCCAGAGTCGGCCTGCGCAGACCGACGTCGAACACCTTCACTCCTCGATTCGAGAGTCGGCCCAGCGCCTCGACGAGGGCGTCCGCGCCACCGGTCACCGGCACCGTCACCCGGCGGACGTTCTCTTCCACCAGGATGTCGCCTGCGGCGAGTGGGGCCAGTTCGTCGCGCACGACGGACAGCTCGATGCCCTCCCGGACGCTCAGTTCGATGCGCTCACCGCCCACGCGGTCCTTCAATTCGTCGGCGGTTCCGCGGGCGATGACCGAACCGTGGTCGATCACCGCGATCTGGTCGGCGAGGCGCTCGGCTTCTTCCATGTACTGGGTGGTCAGGAGAAGCGTGGTGCCCCTCGCGACCAGATTGTCGATGACATCCCACAGCGCCAGTCGGGCGCGGGGGTCGAGCCCCGTGGTCGGTTCGTCGAGGAACAACACTTCCGGCTCGGCCACGAGCGCACCCGCGAGGTCGAGACGCCGGCGCATGCCACCCGAGTAGCCCTTGACGGGGCGATCTCCCGCTTCGACCAGGTCGAACTGTTCGAGCAGTTCACGGGCGCGCGCCTTACTGCGTTTGCCCCCGAGGTGGTAGAGCCGCCCGACCATCTCGAGGTTCTCGAAACCGGTGAGGTACTCGTCGACCGCCGCGTACTGCCCCGACGCGCCGATCCGGGATCGGAGCACCCGAGCATCGTGGACGACGTCGAGACCGGCCACCTGCGCCCGGCCGGCATCCGGGACGAGAAGCGTGGTGAAGACCCGCACCGCCGTCGTCTTGCCTGCGCCGTTCGGGCCGAGCAGCGCCATCACCGTTCCCGACGGGACCGCGAGGTCGACTCCGTCCAGTGCCGTGACCTTGCCGTACTTCTTGACCAGACCCTCTGCCGTTATCGCATCGACCATCAGAAGTTCCCATCCGTTGGCGTGTCGACCCAGTGTGACTCGAGGCACCGACAGGTTGCAGGGAATATTCGACGTTCCCGGCAGGCCCGGTGCGGCGGTAGTCTGAAATCCGAGCAGGTCAGCGGCCAGATCTTCGGCAGGAGACAGTGATGTCCGACGCGGCGTCGGAACTCCGGACGGGCCGTGCGGCCTACGAACGACGGGACTGGCGCGGCACCTACGCACGACTGTCGGACGCCGACCGGCAGACCCCGCTGTCCGGTGACGACCTCGAACTGGTCGCCACCGCCGCCTACCTGCTCGGCGACGACGACGCCAGCACCGAATGGTGGGAACGGGCGGTGCACGAGTGGACCCGCGCGGGTCGACCGGTGCGCTCCGCTCGGTGCGCGTTCTGGCTCGCGTTCGTCCTGATCATGCGGGGCGAGCAGGCGCGCGGCGGCGGCTGGCTGGGCAAGGCCCAGCGACTACTGGACACCGCGGGCACGGACTGCGCCGAGCGCGGCTACCTGCTGGTGCCGCAGGGACTGCAACGGATCGACGACGGTGACGGCACCGCCGCCCGGGACATCTTCCGCACGGTGATGGAGACGGGCACCCGCTTCGCCGACCCGGATCTGACGACGCTCGGTGTGCTGGGCACCGGCCATTCGCTCGTCCTCCTGGGGGACGTTGCCGAGGCGGTGTCCGCATTCGACGAGGCGATGGTCGGGGTGACGTCCGACGAGGTGTCCCCGGTGGTGGCGGGGATCGTCTACTGCGCCGTAATCGAGCAGTGCCAGAACATCTGCGATCTCCGGCGATCCAGGGAATGGACTGTGGCGCTGGAGGAGTGGTGCTCTTCGCAACCCGACCTCGTCCCCTACCGCGGTCAGTGCCTCGTCCACCGCGCCGAGATCCTGCAACTGCAGGGCGAGTGGCCCACGGCGATGGACTCGGCGCGGCGGGCGCATGAGCGACTTTCCTCGCATGCCGCGGCGGGGTCCGCCGCCTACGTGATGGCCGACCTCCACCGCCTGCGCGGCGAGGTCGCCCAGGCCGAGAAGTTGTTCCTGGAGGCGAACCGCTGGGGCAGGCGCCCGCAGCCCGGCCTCGCGCTGCTGCGGATGGCGCAGGGACGGGTCGGCAGCGCGGCCGCGTCGATCCGCTGTGCGGTGGACGAGTCCACCGGCGCCGTGGAGCGCGCCCGGCTGCTGCCCGCCTGCGTGGACATCCTGCTCGCCGCCGGCGACGTCCCGGAAGCCCGAACAGCCGTCGACGAACTCGACTCGACCGCAACACGATTCGCGATCCCCTACCTGTCCGCACTGTCCGCGCAGGCGTCGGGATCGGTGCTGCACGCCGAGGGACGGGGCAGTGACGCACTGACCGTTCTGCGCGACGCGTGGCGGCGCTGGCAGGACATCGGCGCGCCCTACGAGTGCGCGCGGGTCCGGGAGACGGTCGCGCTGGTGTGCCGCGACCTGGGGGACGACGACACCGCGCAGATGGAGCACGACCTCGCGTCCGCCACCTACCGGCAACTGGGTGCGGTCCCGGACCTCGAGCGACTGCGGGCAGAGTTCCGCCCCGACCCGACGGTCAGCACCCCACTCACCCCGCGAGAAGTGTGCGTGCTGCGCCTCGTGGCCGCAGGCAAGAGCAACCGGGCGGTGGCGACGGAACTGTTCCTCAGCGAGAAGACGGTCGCGCGGCACCTGAGCAACATCTTCGTCAAGCTGGGGATCTCGTCGCGGTCGGCGGCCACGGCCTATGCCTACGAGCATCGCCTCGTCGGGCCGTCTGCATGAAAGTACCCATACGGTCGTACGTATCTGCGCCTTTCTCCCGACGCGCCGAGTTCGGCCCGGTCATAGCGTTGAGCATGACCACCGATCACCCGAGGGAAGAAGGCAGACGATGTCCACAGAACGCTTCGACACGATCGTGATCGGCGCCGGACAGGCCGGCCTCGCCACCGGATACCACCTCACACGATGCGGGCAGCGCTTCGTGATCCTCGACGCCCACGACCGCGTCGGAGACGTGTGGCGGGAGCGGTTCGACTCGCTCCGGCTCTACAGTCCCGCCCGGTACGACAGTCTGCCCGGCTGGGGACTTCCCGCCCGGGGTTGGTCCTGGCCCGGGAAGGACGAGGTCGCCGACTACTTCGAGGCCTACGCGGAGCGATTCGCGCTACCGATCCGGACCGGCACCACCGTCGACGGCCTGTCCCGTGTCGGCGACCGATACGTCGTCACGGCCGGGACGGACCGATTCGAGGCCGACAACGTCGTCGTCGCGTCCGGAACGTGGCAGTCCCCGGTCCTCCCGGATCTCGCCGAGCGCCTCGACCCCCGGATCCGGCAACTGCATTCGAGCGACTACCGCAATCCGTCCCAGCTGCAGGACGGGCCGGTGCTGGTGGTCGGGTGCAGCCACTCCGGGGCGGACATCGCGCTGGAAGTCTCCCGTTCGCATCGCACCACGATCTGCGGGCCCGTCCGCGGGGAGGTGCCGTTCGACCTCGAGGGGCGCCTCGCCCACATCGCGATTCCGATCATGTGGTTCATGGCCAATCACGTTCTGACGGAACGCACACCCGTCGGCCGGAAGATGCGCACCCACGTCCGCTCGGGTGGCGGACCACTCCTGCGGGTCAAGCGAGCCGACCTGGCCGCCGCCGGGGTGGAGCACTTCCCCGCGAAGGTCACCGACGTCCGCGACGGCACACCGGTCCTCGACGACGGCACCGCACTCGACGTCCGCAACGTCATCTGGTGCACCGGGTTCCGCAAGGACACGTCGTGGATCCAGATCCCGGTCACCGGATCCGACGGGTGGCCCGAGCAGTCCCGCGGAGTCTCGCCTGGCCATCCGGGACTGTATTTCGTGGGGCTGCCGTTCCTGCAGGCATTCGCGTCGATGCTCACCGGCGGGGTGGGCAGGGATGCCGGGTATGTCGCGAAACACATTGCGCGCAGACAGACTCGGGCCGGGCTCAGGCCGTCAGCACCAACCCTGACGTAGGCACGCCGGTCCCGGCGGTGACGAGGACGTTCTGCACACCGGAGACCTGGTTCACGGACGTGCCGCGGATCTGACGCACGCCCTCGGCGATGCCGTTCATCCCGTGGATGTAGGCCTCGCCGAGCTGGCCTCCGTGGGTGTTGAGCGGCAGACTGCCGTCGAGGTCGATGGCGCCGTCGGCGATGAAGTCCTTGGCCTCGCCGCGGCCGCAGAAGCCGAGCTCTTCGAGCTGCATCAATACGTATGGTGTGAAGTGGTCGTAGAGGACGGCCAGATCCATGTCCTGCGGTCCGAGCCCGGCCTGATCCCACAGCTGCCTGCCGACCAGCTCCATCTCGGGCAGTCCCGCGAGCTCCGGACGGTAGTAGCTGGTCATGATGTACTGGTCGCTGCCGCTCCCCTGAGCCGCCGCGGCGATCACGGCCGGTTTCTGCTTCAGATCCTTCGCCCGCTCCGGTGACGTGACCACGATCGCGATGCCGCCGTCGGATTCCTGGCAGCAGTCGAGCAGGTGCAGGGGTTCGGCGATGAACCGGGAGTTCTGGTGGTCCTCGAGGGTGATCGGTTTGCCGTAGAAGAAGGCGCTCGGATTGGTGGCGGCATGCTTGCGGTCGGTGACCGCGACCCGTCCGAAATCCTCGCTCGTAGCGCCGTACTCGTGCATGTACCGCTGTGCGACCATCGCGACGAACGCCGCCGGTGTCGACAGGCCGTGCGGGTAGGAGAACGCGTTGTCGGTACCCGACGAGTTCACCTGCTGCACCAGACCGGAGTTCACCTGCCCGAACCGCATTCCCGACCGCTCGTTGAACGCCCGGTACGCCACCACCACGTCGGCGACACCGGTGGCCACGGCCATCGCCGCCTGCTGCACCGTCGCGCACGCCGCACCTCCGCCGTAGTGGATGCGGCTGAAGAACTTCAGGTCCGGAATGCCGACGGAACGGGCCACGGCCGCTTCGGTGTTGGTGTCCATCGTGAAGGACGTCAGGCCGTCGACGTCCGCGGGGGTCAGCCCGGCGTCGTCGAGCGCCGCCGTGACCGCCTCCGCCGCCAGCCGTAATTCGCTGCGGCCCGAGTTCTTCGAGAAGTCGGTGGCACCGATCCCGGCGATGACAGCCTTGCCCGACAGCCCACTCATGCACCCGCTCCGTTCGTGCGTCCGTCCAGGACGAGGGTCACCTTCGACGTGATGTGGTCGCCGAGACCGTTCTTCCCGACGACGTCGAGCGTGACGATGCCGTCGACCACCGATGCCACCGTGCCGCTCAGCGTGAGGGTGTCGTAGGCGTACCACGGAACCCCGAGGCGCAACGCGATCGACGTGATCACCGCGTTCGGCCCCGCCCAGTCGGTGACGAACCGCTGCACCAGACCGGTGTCGGTGAGGATGTTGACGAAGATGTCCTTCGACCCGCGTTGCTGCGCCAGGTCGCGGTCGTGGTGGACGTCCTGGAAGTCGCGTGTCGCGAGTGCGGCCGAGACGACGAATGTCGGGTCGCCGGTGACGGTCAATTCCGGAAGCGTCGTTCCCACCGCGACATCGAGAGTGGACGTCATGACTGCTCCTTCGCTCCGCGCTGCCACGCGTACAGGGTCCACGGTGTGCCACCCGTCTCTTCGTCGCCCGGGAAGTCGAGGTAGATCGCCTCCACCGGCATCCCGACCGTCACCTCGGCGGGGTCGACACCGCGCAGCTCACCGAGCATGCGGACGCCTTCCTCCAGTTCGACCAGCGCCACCACGAACGGCAGCGAGCGTCCCGGGACCTTCGGCGCATGGTGGACGACGTAACTGAACACCGTCCCGCGGCCCGACGCGACGACGTAGTCGGTCGTCTCCGCCTTGTCCTTCCACAGTGCGGGCACCGGCGGGTGCTGCAGTGCACCGTCCTCACGCTGCTGGATCCGCAGTTCGTGCGCGGCCACGCCGTCCCAGAAGAACTGGGTGTCCTGTGAGGCGCTGGGCCGCATCAACTTGGTGGGGTCGAGGTCGTCGTAGCTCGCGCCCCGACCGTTCGCCGACTGCGACTTCGGTTCGGCGGGTCTGGGCGCGAACTTCAGGATGCGGAACAGCATCTCGGCGACGACCTCGTCGATGCCGTCGCCGTTCGCGACCCGCCACAGGCTGCGGGTGGTGAAGAACCATCCCTCACCGAGGCCCGTCTTCTTCGGGCCCACGAGGTCCTCGAGGGTCGTGGTGATGGTGACCTCCTCGCCGACCTTCAGGTAGCGGTGGTAGATCTGATCGCAGTTGGTGGCGACGACGGACGTGAATCCGGCCTCGTCGAGGATGGTCGTCATGCGCCCGAGCGGGTCGTCGGGTTGCCGAACGGCGTTCAGGCCCTGCATCGTCCACACCTGCGCCATCGCGGGCGGGGCGACGATGCCGTCGTGTCCCGCTGCCCGCGCCGCCGCCTCGTCGACGTAGATCGGATTCCGGTCGCCGATCGCCTCCACCCAGTTGCGGATCATCGGCAGGTTGATCGGGTCACGCCCGGGGCGAGGGGCGCTCGGGCCCGCCGACCGGACCTCTTCCGCGGCCGCGAGAATCTGTTCGGAACTCATTTCGCGCGGCGCTCCTATCGCGGGACTCGGGGAAGTTTCAGACCGGCTGTCGCGATCAGCTCGCGCATCACCTCGTTGACGCCGCCGCCGAACGTGATGACGAGGTTGCGCTTCACCTGCATGTCGAGCCACCTCATAAGGTCGGCGGTCTCGGGCTCGGACGGGTCGCCGTAGCGTCCGACGATCTCCTCGACGAGTCGGCCGATGCGCTGAATACGTTCGGTGGCGAAGACTTTCGTCGCGGACGCGTCGGCGATGTCGATGGCATCCGCCTCACTCGACGCCACCTGCCAGTTGAGTAGTTCGTTGAGGCGGTACGTCGCGTGGATCTCGCCGAGCGTACGCCGCACGTCCGGCTCGTCGAGCAGTTCGTGCGCGACGGCCCAGTTGCGGATGCGGTCGTAGAGACCGCCGACCCGGCCTGCCGGCCCGAGCATCACGCGTTCGTGGTTGAGCTGGGTGGTGATGAGTCGCCAGCCCTGATTCTCCTCACCGACCAGCATGTCCGCGGGAACCCGGACGTCGGAGTAGTAGGTGGCGTTGACGTGATGGGCACCGTCGCAGGTGATGATCGGCGTCCAGCTGTAGCCCGGGTCCTTCGTGTCCATGATCAGGATCGAGATGCCGCGGTGACGCGAATCCGCCGAGCCCGTGCGGACGGCGAGCCACAGGTAGTCGGCGTCGTGACCGCCGGTGGTGAAGATCTTCTGCCCGTTGACGACGTACTCGTCGCCGACGCGCACGGCCGTGGTCCGCAGGGCCGCGAGGTCGGTGCCCGCTTCCGGTTCGGTGTAGCCGATCGCGAAGTGCACCTCCCCGGCCAGGATCGCGGGCAGGAACTTGCGCTTCTGCTCCTCGGTCCCGTACTTCTGCAGCGTCGGACCCACCGTCTGCAACGTGACCGCGGGCAGCGGCACGTCGGCGCGGGTCGCCTCGTTGACGAAGATCTGCTGCTCGATCTCGCCGAAACCGCGGCCGCCGAACTCCACCGGCCAGCCCACACCGAGCCAGCCGTCCTTGCCCATCCGGCGGATGACGTCGCGGTAGGTGCTGCCGTGCCGCTCGGTGCGCATCACCTCGGCCTCGGCAGGCGAGATCAGTCCGGAGAAGTAGCGCCGGAGTTCCGCTTGCAGCTCACGCTGCTCGTCGGTCAGATCGATGAACACCGGGCCCCCACGAGGTCGAGTCGGTACGAGGCGCCGCCGACGAGGCGGGCCAGGTCTTTGGCGGTCGAGTAGTAGCGGTGCAGCGGGTACGTGACGTCGACGCCGATCCCGCCGTGCAGGTGGTGCAGAACCTGCATGGCGGCAGGCACTTCGGCGGCGATCCAGTACGCCATCACGTCCAGATCGTCCTGGGCGTCCAGGCCTTCGGACACCCGCCACGACGCCGCGAGCGCCGACACGTGGAGGGTGCGGGACGTGACGTAGACGTCGGCGATCTGCTGCGACACGGCCTGGAACGTGGCGAGCGGTTTGCCGAACTGGTGGCGCGTGGCGAGGTGCTCACCTGCCAGAACCGTTGCCCCCGAGAGCAGTCCGTCCGCCACTGCACCGATGGACGCCAGTGCGATGCGGTACAGCGTCTGCACCGCGTCGTCGCCGGCCGCGAGCAGTTCGCCCC
The DNA here is from genome assembly GCF_026810085.1 of Rhodococcus sp. JS3073. Taxonomy (NCBI): domain Bacteria; kingdom Bacillati; phylum Actinomycetota; class Actinomycetes; order Mycobacteriales; family Nocardiaceae; genus Rhodococcus; species Rhodococcus sp. JS3073. The sequence continues at coordinate 3,218,341 of NZ_CP113951.1, forward strand.
GCGCACCGGCGAACGTGATCGCGAATTCGGGGCTACCCGACGCCGAGGGTGTCGGCGCGAGCGTGACGCCGTCCGCGCCCGGGTCCACCAGCACCACTCCGATGTCCGTGGGCACGAGGATCCGGTACGCCTGCTCGGCGTACGGCACCGCGAGCACGCGTCCGGTGACGGAGTAGCCGTCTCCGTCCGCGACCGCGGTCACCGAGGGCCGTGCCGGGAACTGCGCCCCCGGTTCGGCGAGGGCCGCGGTGAACGTGCGGCCGTCGGCGAGACCGGTGAGCAGGGCGTCCTGTTGTGCGTCGTCGCCCAGCGCGACGATGGGCAGCACACCGAATCCGAGGGTTGCGAGGGCCGGAACCTGCGCCGCCTCCCGCCCGACCTCGGTGAGCAGCGCACCGACGTCGGTGACCGAGAGCCCTTCGCCGCCGAGACGTTCCGGCAGTGCGAGGGTCAGCAGATCGGCGTCGGCGAATGCGGCCCAGAGGGCGTCGCCGTCGAGGTCGCGGGCCAGCAGTCCGGCCGCGACCTGGGCCACGGCCTCCTGGGTTTCGTCTCGAGTGAAGTCCACGCTGACAATCCCACTTTCAATTTAGAACGTGTTCTAGTTGTATCACCATCCCGGACCTCGCGAAAGACCATCGCGACAGGCTCAGCCCCGCGGCAGCCCGAGAATCCGCTCGGCCGCGACCGTCAGCAGGATCTGCGTCGTTCCGCCCGCAATGGACAGGCAGCGCGTGTTGAGGAACTCCCGCGCCAGCGGACCCTCCACCCAGCCGTCCGCGCCGCCGAGTTCCATCGCGAACTCCGCGACCGCCTGCCGCTGGTGGACACCGACCAGCTTGCGGACACTCGATTCGGGTCCGGGGTCCTGGCCGTCCAGCTGCCGGAGGGTCGTGCGCAGTTCGAGCTGCGAGCCGACCAGCGCGTTGCCGATGAGATGCCCGAGCTTGTCGTCGGTCACCGGGTCGCCGTCCCCCGCGAGCGTGAGCAGTTCCTCCATCGCCGCACCGAGCGAGGAGCCCCCGCCCATTGCGACGCGCTCGTTCGCCAGCGTGGTGCGGGCCAGCTTCCAGCCGTCGCCGAGATTCCCGACCACCAGCTCGTCCGGCACGAACACGTCCTCGAGATACACCTCGTTGAACAGGGCGTCGCCGGTGATCTCGCGCAGCGGCGAGATGGTGATACCGGGGCTCGTCATGTCGACGAGGAAGTAGCTGATGCCCTTGTGCTTCGGCGCGTCCCGGTCGGTGCGGGCCAGGCAGATCGCCCAGTCCGCCTCCTGCGCCCTCGACGTCCACACCTTCTGGCCGTTCAGCAGCCACCCGCCGTCCACCTTCTCCGCGGACGTCCGCAGCGCCGCGAGGTCGGAGCCGGCGCCGGGTTCGCTGAACAGCTGGCACCAGATGATCTCGCCGCGCAGCGTCGGGGTGGCGAAACGCTCGATCTGCTCGGCGCTGCCGTGCTCGAGGATGGTCGGCACGGCCCACCAGCCGATCACGAGGTCGGGTCTTCCGACCCCGGCGGCCGCCAGCTCCTCCTCGATCAGGATCTGCTCCGCGGCGCGGGCACCCCGCCCGTAGGGCGCGGGCCAGTGCGGAGCCAGGTAACCCGATTCCGCGAGGGCCGCGCGTCGCTCCGACTTCGGCCGCGCCACCAGTTCGGCGATCTCGGCGCGGATCTGCGCCCGTTCGTCGTCGAGCCCGGTCAGGTCGATCGACAGGTGTCTGCGTGCGCCGTCCCGCGTCAGTTCCGTGACCCGCGCCCGCCAGCGGGCGGAGCCGCCGAGCAGCTGTCGCAGCGACGTCGCGCGGCGCAGGTAGAAGTGTGCGTCGTGTTCCCAGGTGAAGCCGATCCCGCCGAGCACCTGGATGCAGTCCTTGGCGGTCTCGACGGCGGCGTCGAGCGTGATCGACGCCGCGACCGCGGCCGCGATCGGCAGCTCGCCGCCGTCCGCATCCCACGCGTCCTCCGCCGCCACGGCCGCATCCCACGCCGCCGCCCCGGACTGTTCGACGCGGCACAGCATCTCCGCGCACAGATGCTTGATCGCCTGGAACGATCCGATCGGTTTGCCGAACTGCTCGCGAATCTTGGCGTACTCCACCGCCGTTCGCAGACACCAGCTCGCGATCCCGGACGCCTCCGCTGCGGCGAGTGTCGCGGCGAGGTCGAGCACGAGCCCCTCCCGCACACCCGTGACCACCCGGTCGGCCGCGACCGCCACGTCGTCGCAGCGCACCCGCGCGAGCGGACGGCTCTTGTCGATCGTGTCGGCGACCCTGATGTCCAGGCCGGCGGATGCGCCGTCGACCAGACACCACACGACGCCCTCGCCCGCGTCTGCGGGCAGCAGCACGGACACCCCCGTGTCCCCGCCGATCGCGAAGCCCGCGTCGCCGGTGACCGTCAGCCCGCCGTCGGCCCCGAGGGTCGCGTTCACCGGGGAGTTGCTGCCGAGAGCCACCGCGCACGGCATCGCGCCGTCGGCGAGATCCTCGGACCACCGTTTCGCGGCGGCACCGGAGCTGCGCCCGACGATCAGAGCGGCGAGAGCGGTCGAGAGAACAGGACCCGGGACGAGTTCAGTCGCGGCCTGTTCGAGCATCGCGGCGAGATCGACGATCTCCGCTCCCGACCCACCGACCTCGTCGGGCACGGCGACCGAGAAAATTCCGAGCGAGGCGAAGGACGGCCACGACGTACGCCACGAATCTGCTGGTCCTTGCCGTACTGTGACCAGCGGGTCCGTGGACCGCGCCCAAGCCTGGATCGAACCCGCTGCAGCCCTCTGTTCCTCGGTGGTGGCGATTGTCACAACGGGTATCCGCCTCTCCTGAATGACACATTCGTCTAGAACGTGTTCTAATATGACACCTGGCCATGAGTCAAGGCGCGAAGGAAAACAGGTAATGACGACCAGCTCTCGATCACGGTCCACGACGGTCGCTGCGGCGACGCTGGGCGAGGACGATCTCAGTTCCAACGCGCAGAAGGAACGGCGCAAGCGGATCCTCGACGCGACCCTGGCCCTGGCCTCCAAGGGCGGATACGAAGCCGTGCAGATGCGGGCCGTCGCCGAACGCGCCGACGTCGCCGTGGGGACGCTGTACCGCTACTTCCCGTCCAAGGTGCACCTGCTGGTGTCCGCGCTCGCCCGCGAGTTCGAGCGGATCGACTCGCGGGGAAAGAACCCGCCGGGCCGGAACCCGCTCGAGCGGATGCAGCTGATCCTCAGCCAGATCACCCGGGCCATGCAGCGCGACCCACTGCTGACCGAGGCCATGACGCGCGCGTTCATGTTCGCCGACGCCTCCGCCGCTGCCGAGGTCGATCAGGTGGGCAAGCTGATGGACCGTCTGTTCGCCCGCGCGATGACGGACACCGAGCCCACCGAAGACCAGTTGGCCGTCGCCCGCGTCATCTCGGACGTCTGGCTGTCGAACCTGGTGGCCTGGCTCACACGCCGCTCGTCCGCAACCGATGTCGCGAATCGGCTCGAACTCACCGTCGAACTGCTGCTCGGTGACGGAAGCCGCAGACCCGAGTAGGACGCGATCGGGGCACAGCCCCGGCCGAGAACGCGCTCACAGCCGTCACATCCCCTAGATTTGAACATGTGAGCGCCCATGATCTGCCCATCGAACTTCGCCGTGCCCTCTCGAGGGTTGCGCGAACCCCTCGCCTGCTCGTCGCTTCGGATTACGACGGCACGATGGCCCCCATCGTCTCCGACCCCGAGAAGGCGTTTCCCCACGCCGAATCGGTGCGCGCGCTCCGCGCCCTGGCCAGCCTCGCCGGAACGACGGCGGCCGTGATCTCGGGCCGCGCGCTCAAGGACCTCGCCGCACTGTCGCGGCTGCCCGCCGAGGTTCAACTGGTCGGCAGCCACGGCTCGGAATTCGACATCGGGTTCATCCATGCGATCGACGCCGACGCCAAGAAACTTCTCGGTGAGATCACCGAGGAACTCACCCGGATCGCCACGTTGCACGCCGGCACGTCGGTGGAAGCGAAGCCGGCGAGCGTCGCCCTCCACGTCCGCAACGCCGACGCCGAGGAAGGCGCCCAGGCCCTGGCCGCGGTGCGCGCCGACGCCGGGCAGCGCGTGGGTGTGCAGGTCACCGAGGGCAAGTCCGTCATCGAACTGGCCGTCGTCGCCACCGACAAGGGGCATGCGCTCGACCTGATCCGCCACCAGGACGGCGCGACGGCAGCGGTCTTCGTCGGCGACGACGTCACCGACGAGAAGGCGTTCGCGCGCCTCCAGGGCCCCGACCTCGGCGTGAAGGTGGGCCCCGGCGAAAGCCTCGCCGAGTTCCGGGTGTCGACCACCGAAGACGTGGCCGCGGCCCTCGCGTTCCTGCTCGATGAGCGCCGCACCTGGCTGTCCGGGGCGCATGCGCCGCCGATCGAGCGCCTCACCATGCTCGCCAGTCCGCGGACCGTCGCCCTCGTCACCCCCGACGCAACTCTCACCTGGCTGTGTCATCCCGAACCCGACTCGGCATCCGTGTTCGCGCATCTGCTCGGCGGACCGGAGGCCGGCCACTTCAGTGTCGGCCCGCACCGCAGCGCGCTGCCGCTGAGCCAGCGGTACATCGACAGCACCATGACCGTGCAGACACGCTGGGCCAGCCTCTCCGTCACCGATTACCTGCCGCACGACGTCCGCCAGGGCCGCACCGACCTGACCCGGGTGATCAGCGGGCAGGCCGCCGCCGTCGTGACGTTCGCTCCGCGGCCCGAGTTCGGGCAGGGCCAGGTCATCCTCGAGGCGGTCAGCGAGGGACTGCGCGTGCACGGCACCAACGAGCCGATCGTGCTGCGCTCCCCCGGCGTGCAGTGGAACGTCACGTCCGACGGCAACCAGCAGACCGCGCATGCCGTCGTCGACCCGTCCGGTGGCGACGTCGTCCTGGAATTGCGCTGCGGCACCGAGGAAATCGGCCCCTCCGAGACTCCCGAGGAGGAGCGCCGCGCACTCGCCGAATCGTATTGGTCGGACTGGGCGAAGAGCCTCACCCTGCCCACGCTCAAACCCGACCTGATGAAGCGCTCCGCGCTCACCCTCCGCGGCCTGGTGCACGTCGACTCCGGAGCGATCATGGCGGCCGCGACCACCTCGCTGCCCGAGGAGATCGGCGGCGTCCGCAACTGGGACTACCGCTACTGCTGGCTGCGCGACGCAGCGCTCACCGCGTCCGCGCTCGTCAGCCTCGGCTCCCTCAGCGAGGCCGAGGGCTACCTCGACTGGGTGCACGACGTCCTCGAGACGCTGCCCGGCCCCGAACGCCTGCACCCCCTCTACACGCTGCACGGTGGCGGTCTGCCGCCCGAGGCCGTCATCGATTCGCTGCCCGGGTACGCCGGCTCGCGACCGGTCCGCATCGGCAACGCGGCCAATCAGCAGGTGCAACTCGACGTGTTCGGCCCCATCGTCGAACTCATCCACGACCTGTCCCACGCCCGCGAGAAGCAGGGCGTCGAGGTGGCGCTCAACGACCGCGACTGGGAACTGGTGTGCGCCATGGTCGAGGCCGTCGAACGTCGCTGGTTCGAACCCGACCACGGCATCTGGGAGATCCGTGACAACCCGCGTCACCATGTGTATTCCAAGGTGATGGGCTGGGTCACCATCGACCGGGCGGTGGCGCTCGCCGAACACTTCGGGCGGAACATCGAGCCCGGGTGGACGCCGTTGCGCGACAAGATCGCCGACGAGGTGCGCGAGAAGGGCTGGAAGGACGAGGTCCGCTCGTACACCGCCGCCTACGACGGCACCGACCTCGACGCCGCCACCCTGTTCATCGGACTGTCCGGGCTGATCGACCCGTCGGACGAGAAGTTCGCGGCCACCGTCACGGCCACCGAGGCGGAACTGCGCAGCGGGTCGACCGTGTACCGGTACCACCACGACGACGGACTGCCCGGCACCGAGGGCGGGTTCCACCTCTGCGCGGCCTGGCTTGTCGAGGCGTACCTGCTGATCGGTCAGCGGTCACAGGCGGAGGCGTTGTTCGCGCAACTGGTCGACGCCGCCGGGCCGACGGGGCTTCTCAGCGAGGAGTACGACCCCGTCGCCGAGCGGTCGCTGGGCAACCACCCCCAGGCGTACAGCCACCTGGGACTGCTGCGCTGCGCTCAGCTGCTGGCCTAGGGCGTTCGGGGCGGCCGGGTCAGCATCTGGCGGGCCCGGCCGTCGAACCGCGCAGCAGTTCGGTCTCCAGCATCTCGACGGTCGCGACGCCGGAGTGCGACGGGGACATGAGCAGGGCGCCTGCCCGGCGACCCTTCTCTTCCTGGGGTTGCCGCACGGTGGTCAGGCCCTCACGCAGTGCGTCGTCGACGCCGTCGAACCCGGTGATCGACAGCCGGCCGGGCACGTCGATGCCCTGCCAGCGCGCCCAGTCCAGCGCGCCGAGCGCGAGGACGTCCGTCGTGCACACGAGCGCGGTGATCTGCGGATTCACGCCGAGTGCCTGCGCGGCGGCGGCGTGCCCCGCCTTTCCGGTGTGCTCGAACCGTTCGACGACGGTGAGCGTCCGAGGGTCCAGGCCGGCGTCGGACATGGCGTCGCGCACTCCCTCGATGCGTTCGCGCTGGACGTGGAAATTCGGCGACCGCAAGCGCTCGGCGTCGGCGACCCCGTCCGAGCGGTCGCGCCCCAGCCTCATGCTCAGCACGCCGATGTCGCGGTGGCCGAGCCCGATCAGATAGTCGGCGAGGCCCCGCATCGCGCCGCGGTCGTCGATGCCGATGAGCGACGCCCCCGGGATCTCCCGCGGCTGATCGCACACGACCATCGGCAGGTGACGCTCGCACACCGCCGCAAGGTACGGGTCGTCGTCCGCCACCGAGTACACGACGAACCCGTCGACGCCCGCCTGCTGCACGACCGCGGCGGCGTCCGCCTCCTCGCGGCCCGGGCCCGCCGGAATCAGGAGCAGGCCCTGCCCGGCGGCCTCGCACGACTCGGCCAGTCCGGACAGAAAGCTCATCGCGGCGGGGTCGCGGAAGGAGTAGCTGAGGGCCTCGGTGAGCAGTAGTCCGACGGCTCCGGCCTTGCGGGTGCGCAGGGATCGGGCAACCGGGTCGGGGCCGGGGTAGCCGCGGCGCTTGGCCGCCTGCAGCACCCGGTCGCGAAGTTCCGCGGAGAGTTGATCCGGCCGGTTGTAGGCGTTGGACACCGTCGTTCGCGAAATATTGAGCTCGGCCGCGAGCGACGCCAGCGTGGCTTGGCGACGAGGCTGTCGAGACCTGGGCATAGGGGGACGTTAGTACCTGGCCCGCGTTCGGGCGCGTCGGGGCTGCACCGAAAGTGCACTACCAGGACCTATCCGCTAAAGTGCAACGGTAACGGTTTCCAATAGCGTTTAGCGTTCGTCTCGGTCAGGAGTTTTCTGTGCGCGCTTCCTCAGGTTTTCGTGCCGCCACGGCGGCCGTCGGGCTGTCGTTCGCCGCGGCCCTCACCCTCACCGCGTGCGGCTCCGACACGACCGGCGACGGCACCCTGACCGTCGTCGCGTCGACGAACGTGTGGGGCAGTGTCGCGCAGGCCGTCGCCGGCGACAAGGTGGACGTCACCTCGATCATCACCGAACCGTCGTCCGACCCGCACTCGTTCGAGGCGAGCCCCACCGACGCCGCCAAACTCACCGACGCCTCCCTGATCGTCTACAACGGCGGCGGGTACGACCACTTCGTCGACGACATCATCGGCACCGGCAACAGCGACCAGCTCACGGTCAACGCGTTCGACCTCCTCGAGGGCGGCGCGCACGCCGGCGAGGACGAGCACTCGGACGGCGGTGACTCGGATGGCGGTGACTCGCACGAGGGCCACGACCACGGCGACGTCAACGAACACGTCTGGTTCGACGTCGACACCGTCGACGCCACCGCGCAGTCCATCGCCGACAAGCTCGGCCAACTCGACCCCGACAACGCCGACGCCTACAAGGCCAACGCCGCCACCTTCCACGGTCAGCTCGAACAGATCTCCGCGATCACCGACGGCATCGCGGCCGCCCACAAGGACGCGCCCGTCGCCCAGACCGAACCGATCGCCTACTACCTGCTGCAGTCCGCGGGCCTGAAGGACGTCACCCCGCCCGACTTCACGAGCGCCATCGAGAACGGCAACGACCCCGCACCCGCCGCCATCGCCGCCACGCGACAGCTGCTCACCGGCAAGCAGGTGCAGGCCCTCGTCTACAACGTGCAGACGCAGGACCGGGTCACCCAGGACGTGCGGGCCACGGCCGAGTCGGCGGGAATCCCCGTCGTCGAGGTGACCGAAACCCTGCCCGAAGGCCTGGACTACATTCAGTGGCAGACCAACACCGCCGAGTCGCTCGCCGCGGCTCTGCAATAGAACTGATCGGCTTGTGACAGAACCCACTTCGAAGAACGACGGCAACGGTCGCGTCCCCGCACTGGAACTGACGGGGGCGCGACTGTCCTTCGGCGAACGCACACTCTGGCAGGACCTCGACATCACCGTGGAACCCGGCGAATTCGTCGCCGTCCTCGGACCCAACGGGTCGGGCAAGACGTCGCTGCTGAAGGTGCTGCTCGGCCAGCTCGCCCTCAGTTCCGGCACCGCGCGCATCGCCGGATCACCGGCACGGAAGGGCAATTCGCACGTCGGGTACATCCCCCAGCAGAAGTCGCTCGACGACGGGCTGCCGCTGCGGGGCCGCGACCTCGTCGGCCTCGGAGTCGACGGCCACCAGTGGGGAACCGGTCTCCTCCGGCGCGGCCGGCGCCGTGCGATCGTCGACGCGGCAATCGCCGAAGTCGGCGCCCAGAACTACGCGGACGCACCGATCGGTTCCATGTCCGGCGGTGAGCAGCAACGACTGCGTATCGCGCAGGCCCTCGTCGGCAACCCGCAGATCCTGTTGTGCGACGAACCGCTGCTCAGCCTCGACCTGGCCAACCAGAATCTCGTGTCGGGACTCATCGACCGGCGGCGCCGCACCCACGACACCGCCGTGCTGTTCGTCACCCACGAGATCAACCCGATCCTCCCCCTCGTCGACCGCGTGCTGTACCTCGTCGACGGACAGTTCCGCATCGGCAAACCCGAAGAGGTCATGACGTCGGAGGTGCTGTCCGAGCTGTACCGCACCGACGTCGAGGTGCTGCACGTACGCGGCCGCCTCGTCGTGATCGGCACCGGCGACGCCATCGACGCGCTCGGCAGCGCGGGCGGCCTCCGCCCCGGTGAGGGCGTGCACCACACGGACGAGGGACACGCATGAGCAACAAATTCACCGACGCGATGTCACGCATGTTCGACGTCTCGGCCACCGTCGACCTCCTGCAGTACGACTTCGTCCAGCAGGCACTGATCGCCGGCGCCATCCTCGGCCTGCTGGCAGGCGCAATCGGCCCGCTCATCGTGAGCAGGCAGATGTCGTTCGCAGTGCACGGCACGAGCGAGCTGTCGCTGACCGGCGCGTCGGCGGCCCTGCTCATCGGAGTCAGCGTCGGGGCCGGAGCCATCGCCGGGTCGGTGGTCGCGGCGGTCCTGTTCGGACTGCTCGGCGCGAAGGCCCGCGACCGCGACTCGGTCATCGGCGTCATCATGGCGTTCGGGCTCGGCCTGTCGGTGCTGTTCATCTGGTCGTACCAAGGGCGCACCGGCACCAGTTTCTCGCTGCTGATCGGCCAGATCGTCGCGCCGGGAGACAGCGGCCTGCAACTGCTGCTGCTCTGCGCCGTGCTGGTCATCGGGGTCCTCGGCCTCATCTACCGACCCCTCCTCTTCGCCAGCACCGACCCCGACGTCGCCGAGGCCCGCGGCGTCCCGGTACGTGCGCTGTCGATCGTGTTCGCCGTGCTCGTCGGCATCACGGCCGCCCTCGGCGTCCAGATCGTCGGGGCGCTGCTGGTGATGGCGCTGCTCATCACCCCCGCCGCGGCCGCCGCCTACGTCACCGCCAGCCCACTGAAGGCCACGATCCTGTCGATCGTGTTCGCCGAACTCGCCGCCGTCGGCGGCATCCTGCTGTCCCTCGCACCCGGGGTGCCGGTGTCGAGCTTCGTCACCACGATCTCGTTCGTCATCTACCTCGTATGCCGGCTCAGCGGCTCCTCACGACGCAAGAACGCGGGACGCATCACCCCCACCCACGCACACACGCACTGAGCCGCCACTCTCCGCGATCCGACGGCCGAATCGGCCCTCACACGCCGAAGAGTGGAGGCTCAGTACAAGTCCTGCCTACAAGTGGTCGGGGAAATAAGGCGCCAGCGTCGTCGCCACCTTCGTCGCCTGATCGCATGCCGCGTTCGCCGTGGTGAACTCCGGGCTTCCCTCGCTGTAGAGAATTTCGAAATCGAGGACTCCGGGTTCAATGTCGACCGCGACAGTGCACGATCCGCCGAGGAAAAGCCCCACCACCGCACGACGACCGTCGATCTCGGTTTCATTTATGACCTCGAAGCGGTCATCCTGCCGGATGTCCTCGATGGTGTCGCCGCGCGCAGCGATCGTGATCCCGTAGTAGGGATCATGCGATGTGAACATGCAAGCAAAGTTCGATGTCGATTCGTGATCCGATCGACCAGGGGGGCGTGCGTCTATCCGCGCCTCCTTGATCGCCTCGATAGGCAGGTCGTCGCACGGGTGGTAACCGATAGTCGGAGCGGGGTCGGCTGTTGCTTCGCGGCCGGAGGATTGCTCGCAAGAAGTAGCGAATCCCAATAGAACCAGTGCCGACATTGCAGTCGCTACGGATCGTCTGCGGTTCACAGGTCTGTTCCCGCGACGCTCAGGCTTCCAGCGATCTGCGCATCCTGCTCCTGGTATCGGGCAAGCACAGCCTCGAACATCGATTTCATGTCTCGCGCATACGTTTGATGCGCTGTGAAGAGCCCCCGCGCAGTGTTGGCGAATTCGATGTCCTTACCGCTGATCGCCTTCTCGTCGAACTTGCGCGCCAGCTCGGCCGCAGACGCAATATCCTTCTCTCCGATCCCGAGATCGGTGGCGCGTAGCTCCTCATTCGCCCGACGGGCGAGATCACCCATGCGATCCGCATGCTCCTGGCACAGCTTGATGCACTGCTCTATGCCTGCGGGGTCGAGTTCGAGCCTGCCTCCCCCGGTGATGTTCTCGGTGAAAGCCGTCCATCCGGCTTCCGGTGCTTCTGGCCCCGCCATGTCGGTGTCCCCTCCGTGTGTCGTGCTGTGTCCCCACCTGTGCAATCGCCGGCGCGTGGCAATCTACCAACCGCGGGGACCGACCGACCCCGCTCGTGGAGTGGTACCGACCCTGATCAGGGTGTCGAGCGAGGATACGAGCTGGTCGGGTTCTGCCGGGTGCGCGGCGGCGGGATCGTGCGGTCCGATCACGTAGCGTCCGTCGCCGGCGATGTCGATCCAGTGCATGACGCCGACGTCCCTGCCGCTGCCGTAGCGGGGGCCGCGGAAGACTCGGATCTTCCCGCGGCCGGCATATCCATTTTGCACGGCGGATTCGAGCCGCGGGGCGGGGGCCACCCGGTTGACCTCCTGCAGGATTCCCCGAGAGAAGTGGGTGTCCTGTTCGTCGCGCCGCTGGAACCGGCGTCGGCCGGCGGCGTTCTGCGGGATCAGCCCGATCAGTTGGGCGCCCAGGTGCCCCGCCGCACCGGCGCCGACCACGGCGTCGCCACCGATCTGCGGTGCCCGGCCGGGCAGTTGCGAAGCGATCACCACCCATTGCCGGTGTTGCGCACCGATGATGCGGATCGGGGTTTCATCGGCGGTCGAACCGGAGATCTCGACATACACTTCTGGCGCGGCGAGCACGCCCAGCGCCGACCGCACCTCGTCGTGCTCGGCTCCCGCGAAGGCTTCGCGTATCCGGTTCTGCTCAGCGACATAGGCATTGAGCCCGGGGTGTGCGCTCACGATCCGGAACGGGTACGGGATGCGGTCCTGCCCGGTGCCGGCCCACAGTGCGTCGAACAGTTCGGGACGTAGCCGCCAGTTCCGCATCTTCATGCGCCGATCACCGGCGGCGAGACGAGGGGCAGTTTGCCGATCAACTCGTTACCGTTGTCGAGGGTGATCAGGTAGTCGGGCGTCTTGTGTTCCTTGTCCTCGCCGCCGCCCCTACCGGCCCCAGCGCCGCCCATCATTCCCCCACCCATCGGGCCGGTACCCCGCATTCCGGCACCCGCGCGACCTCCGGCGTTGACCCCCGCGACCCCGGGTGCGGTGCCGGGCCGGGCTACGGCCCCCGGCCGATTCCCGGCGCCGACACCACCGCCGAGTCCGCCGACTCCCAGTCCGCCGCCACCAGAAGCCCCACCCGCGGAGCGCGAACCGGCACCCGAGGACGAATCGGCGCTGGGAGGCATGCCCGACCGACTCTGCGCCTGATCCCCCGTCACCGAGGCCGGGGCCGTCGCCGCCGGCGTGGTGGCCGCCGACGGCGCGGTTGCTGCGTTCTGCTGCGTGCCATCCGCAGCGGATGGGGTGTCCGCATCCGACGGGTCCCTCACAGGAGCGTCGCCGGAGTTCGGCTGCCCGACATTCGGTCCACCGACCCGATCGCTCGAACTCGGGGGGCCGCTCGCCTGGTCGACACCGGGCCCAGCCGGACCCGAAGGAACGTCGACGATGCTCTCCGGTTTCGTGAACGACGGCACGATGCCGTCGGAGGTCGCGAGTCCCGGGTTGTAGATCGTGGCCATCTTCTCGCGCGCCTCGCCCTCGCGCCGGCAGTACTCGTCCTCGGTGTCCGTGTCCCAGGGCGTCAACTTGTCCCACAGTCCGGTGCCGATGGTTTCGGGGACCTGCGACCGGAGCGACGCGACCGTCTCCGCCAGCGGCGTCAGCGCACCCGCGACTCCGTGAAGTTGCGCCTGCGCCTGCGACGCGGACGACGAGTACCGCTCGGTCTCGCCGTAGGCGGCCGACGCGGCAGCACCTTGCCAGCTCTCGCTGATCGTCTTCTTGATCGCGTCGCTGAACTCGACGATCGCGTCGTGGGCCGTCGTCCCCAGTTCGGCCCAGGCCCTCGCGATGCCGCTCACGTTCTCGACGTTCATGCCGGCGACGGCGCTCGCGATCCGCGCGTGATCCCATTGATCCGAGTGAAAGTTCTCGGGATCCTTGATGTATGCCGGGTCGGTCACGTTTCCCCCTCCGATGGCGCAGTCCACCATGCGCGGTCAATTGTTCTGACGCAGCAGGACCCTCACCGGTTCCGCCCGCCCCCGCGAGAGAATCTACAAGACGGCACTCGGAACCCTAGTATCGAATATGTGCCGGCAATCGATCTGAACAGCGACCTCGGCGAGAGCTACGGCGCCTGGACCCTCGGCGACGACCTGGCGATGCTGAAGCTCGTGACCAGCGCCAATGTGGCGTGCGGTTTTCATGCGGGCGATCCCGCGACGCTGCTGTCCACCTGTTCGGCGGCGTCCGAGCTGACGGTCCGGATCGGCGCGCAGGTGGGCTACCACGACCTCGCCGGGTTCGGGCGCCGGTTCATCGACGTCACCCCGCGTGACCTGACGGCCGACGTCGTCTATCAGATCGGCGCCCTCGACGGGCTCGCCCAGGTTTCCGGTTCCGCGGTGGCTTACGTGAAACCGCACGGCGCGCTGTACAACGCAATCGTCCACCACCGCGAGCAGGCCCGCGCGGTGGTCGCGGCGGTCAGCGCGTACGACCCGACGCTTCCGGTCCTCGGCCTGCCCGGTTCGGTGTTCCTCGAGGAGGCCGAGAAGGCCGGGCTGCGGACGGTCACCGAGGCGTTCGCTGACCGCGCGTACACACCCGAGGGAACGCTGGTGCCGCGCACGACGGACGGGGCCGTCCTGCACGATCCCGCGGTGGTGGCCGAACGGGTCCGCAGGCTCGTCGCCGATCACACCCTCGAAGCGGTCGACGGTACAGTCCTGCCAGTTACCGCCGAATCAGTCTGCGTCCACGGCGATACGCCCGCTGCCGTCGAGATGGCCACCGCCATCCGGTCGTTACTCGACACCGAGGGCATCACGGTGGAGCCGTTCGTGTGATGCGCATCCTCGACGTCGGAGAAAGCGCGGTCCTCACCGAGTTCGAGGATCTCGGCACCGTGCTCGCGCATTTTCGTGCCCTCGACAAGTCCCGGCCACCCGGGGTCGTCGAGGTGATTCCGGCGGCGCGCACCATCCTGGTGCGGTTCGACCACGGCGCGACCAGCCGTGACCGCATCGCCAAGTGGGTGCGGACCACGGAACCGGAGGCGACGGTCGCCGAGGACGCCCCCGACGAGATCCGGATAGACGTGCGCTACGACGGTCCCGATCTCGAGGACGTGGCCGAGCTGACCGGTCTCGGTGTCGACGGCGTCGTCGCCGCACACACCGGAACACCGTGGACGGTCGCGTTCTGCGGCTTCGCCCCCGGTTTCGGTTACCTCACCGGCGGCGCACCCGAACTTCATGTGCCGCGCCGCTCGACGCCTCGGACCTCCGTCCCCGCCGGGACCGTGGCTCTGGGCGGGGAGTTCACGGGAATCTATCCCCGCAGCTCGCCCGGCGGGTGGCAGCTCATCGGCACCACCGACGAACCGATCTGGGATGCCGAACGCACGCCCCCTGCCCTGCTCCGCCCCGGCGTCGTCGTGCGCTTCGCGCCCGTGAGTACTTATTAACCGCCCGACGTTAATAAGTACTCACAGGTCCAGGACCAGGCGGTCCCCCCTAGCGCGGGAGACGCAGATCATCATGCTGTTGCACTGCGCGCGTTCGCTTTCGGTGAGGAGGTCGTCACGGTGGTCGACGTCGCCGCCGAGGACCTTCACCTCGCAGGACCCGCAGATTCCCATCTCGCACGACGACGGATGGTCGATGCCGGCGTCGCGGACGGCCTCGAGCACAGTCTGGTCGGGACGTACCTGGACGAACTTCTCGCTGCGAGCCAGTTCGACCTCGAACTCACCGCTGGACGCGACCATGGGTGCCGACGCGGCGAACCGCTCGAGGTAGAGGTCGTCGGCACGGCCCGCCTTCGACATCCTTTCCACCAACGCGTCCATGAGCGGAGTGGGCCCGCAGCAGTAGACCGCCGCCCCCGCAGAGGACGCCACGACGGACTCCAGGTCGAGGTGACCGCTCGTGTCCTGCGGCACCAACTGCACCGCCGACGCGTCGAGCTCGCTCACGAATGCGAAGTGCTCGGCGGTGCGCGCGCCGTATACCAGTTCCCAGGTTCCGCCGCGCCGTTGCACTTCCCGGATCATCGGCAGCATTGGGGTGATGCCGATCCCGCCGGCGACGAACACGTACCGGTCCGCCTCTGCCAGCCCGAAGTTGGAGCGTGGCCTGCCGATCCGGATCGGGCGACCCGGCCGCAGCTCGCGATGAACCTCCACCGAGCCTCCCCGCCCCGCGGGCAGTTCGAGGACGGCGATGCGGTACCGCGTCGAGTCGGCTGGGTCGCCGCACAGCGAGTATTGCCGGACCATCCCCGACGGCAGATGCACGTCGACGTGAGCACCCGGCTCCCAGGCCGGCAGCTCACCGCCGTCCGCGCGGGCGAACTCGTACGAGGTGATCGACCGGGCCTCCCAGTGGGCGGCGACGACGCGGAGCGGAAGGGTCTGCGTATCAGACGAACTGGTTGACATGACTGCCGTCCTCGACGCGGTTCATCAGCTCGGTGAACGAGCGCCGGTAGTTGAGGGTGAACAGGTCGGCGGGTACCGAGAATTCCTGGTACTCGGAGTCCCAGGGGATCTCGCGGGGTTCGATGAATTCGACGATCGGGATGTCCTCGAGGTACACCATCTCCTCGACGCGCAGGCATTCCTCCAAGTCTGCGCCGCGGTAGCCGACCTCGTTGGCGACGCCCCAGAAGATCTTGACGTGTTCGTAGTCGATGGGTGACGGGAACCCGGCGACGACGCGGCGTCCCAGCTTCTCGTAGTGGTAGGTGATGGACGCGAGACCCGGTGCGGAGCAGCGGTACCGCATCATGCAGTCGCCGTCGTTGGCCCAGTCGCCGGAGCCGGCGTCGAGCGGGCGGTCCATCCAGACGTCGAGTCCGTCCCGGTTGACGTTCAGCGGTTCGACGACCTCCGGGGTCGGGCCCATCGACACCTTGTGGACGAAGGGGAAGTGTGCGACGTCGCGGAAGTTCTCGATCGTCACGCCGACACCGACCGACGAGTCGATGGGGTCGGCGGCAAGCCATTCGAGGTCGAGGCCCTGCCACTCCTCGATCTCGTACAGGTCGCGGATCGGGTCCTCGAGCACCGTCCAGACGTGTCCGAACCGCTCGACCGCAGGGTAAGTGGCGATCGAGGCGCGCGGCGGGATCTTGCCCTGATCGGCCAGGGACGGGATGCGGCTGCAGCTGCCGTCGGCGCTGGAGAACTCCCAGCCGTGGTACGGGCAGCCGATCGAACTCTGGTGCACTTCGCCCATCGACAGGTCGCCGCCGCGGTGCGGGCAGCGCCGCGACTGCACCGAGATCCGCCCCTCGCCGTCGCGGTAGATCACCAGGCTGACGCCGAGAAGCGTGGCCGTCTGGGGCTTGTCGAGGTCGCGGAGGCGCGCGACCGGGAACCAGGAGCGGCGCATGGACGCTTCGGCAAGTTCACGTTTGGTGGGGGTGGGGATCGAGGTTGTCACGAGGGTCCTTTCGGAGAGATCAGGCGCCGACGACGAGGGCTCCACCGTTGACCGCGAGGGTCTGACCGGTGATGAATGCGGCTCCGTCGGAGGCGAGGAAGGCGACGGCCGCGGCGATTTCGTGGGCATCGCCGAGACGGCCGAGGGGGACTGCTGCGAGTTCTTCGGCATAGACGTCATCGGGAACCATCCGGGTGTGGATCGCGCCCGGTGCTACGGCGTTGACGAGGATCTTCTGCGAGACGAGTTCGGAGGACAGCGCCTTCATCAGCCCGAGTTGCGCGGTCTTGGACACCATGTAGCCATAGGAGTGGCCGTCAGGAACCTGCCCCCACTGCGAGGAGATGAAGATGACACGCGGTGCCGCGCTGCGCGCGAGGAGCGGTGTGGCGGCACGGGTGATGGCGTACGGCCCGAGGACGTTGACGGCGAGATAGGGCCGGAGGTTCTCGACCGGTGTCTCGTCGAGGGTCTTCCAGTCGTGCATGATGCCGGCGTTGTGGACCAGGATGTCGAGACGACCCCAGTTGTCGTCCGCGACGGCGACGACGCGTTCGCCGGCGTCCGGTGCGGTGACGTCCAGTTCGAGGCATTCGACGCGGCGCCCGGTGCTGTCGCGGATCCCCTCGGCGACCGCCGACAGTTCCGCGACGTCGAGATCGGCGATGATCAACTCGGCTCCGCGGGACGCGAGGGTCCGCGCGTGTGCGGCGCCCATGCCGCGTGCCGCGCCGGTGATCAGCGCGACGCGGTCATCCAGCCGAACACTCGGAATGGCGGCCGGACTCATACGCCCGCTCCCACGATGTGCGGCTCGGTGACGTACAGCATGTTGCCGTCGGGGTCGAAGAACGGACGGTACTGGTACCAGGTGCCGCTGGGGTGCTTCCACTGGATCCGCTCGTCGACCCATTCGACGCGTCCGTCCAGCGCGGCCTCGGCCTCGTCGAGGCTGTCGACCTCGAACGCGATCGAGTCGTAACCGGGTGCGTTGTCGGGGTTGACCGCGGTGCGGCGCGGCGCATGCTCGCCCACTTCGGATTTGAAGATGTAGAGCGTCACGTTGCCCATGTCGATCGCCGCCCACTCCTCCTCCTTCTCGTACGGGAGGTGGAAGGGCAGGCCGAGGACGCCGTGATAGAACTCCACGAGTGCGTCGACATCGTGTGTGAGGATGTCCATGTTGTCGATGCGCTTCAATTTCAGCACGGTGTTCTCCTTGGTCGGTGCCGCGAAATCGGCAGGAATGGTGCAGGGCCCACCGGAATGGGCCGTCAGGGTTCCGTTCTCGACGTCGAGCGAGACGGTGGCGAGGGTTTCGAAGCGTGCCGCCGTGGGCAGGGCGGGGTCGACGTGGCAGCACGTCGCACCGCCGCCGAGCAGGTGCGACGTCATCGCCTCGACGACTGCGGGGGCATCGACGTCCGGTCTGCCGGACAGTCGACGGCGGAGCATGTCGAACCGGATCACGGTGTCCGGGCCGTCCCGGAGTTCGGTGTCGTGCAGGTTCGCCGGGCTGCTGAGGAAATGGTTGGTGTGGACGAGCAGGCCGTCGCGGTCCGGCAGGGCGTATCCGATCCCGCCGGGGTGTAGTTCGACGCTCACGGCGGCGGATTCGCCGCCGGAGTTCGCGACGAGTGTCAGCGACGTCGACGCCGAGACCTTCGCCTGGGCGAGCCGGACGAGCGCGTGGTTGAGGTCGCGCGACTCGTCGAGGACGGCGCGAGCCAGCACGTGCACTGGGACACCGATCCCGTTCCCGTCCTCGGAGTGGTGGAGGATGTTGAAGTGCACGCCGAGCCCGCGGTCGTTGACGCCGATCTTGCCGACGATGCCGTATTCGGTGACGGTGGTGGTCAGATGACCGTTCTCGTGCGGGATTTCCCAGACGAACCAGAGGTCGGCGAGTTCGGCGAACCAGTCCCACGCCTGAACGGAGACCGGTGCGTCCCCGTCCCGGAGCCGGACGACCGTCGAGCACTCGCTCGGCGTGACTCCGCCGACCGCGGCCAGCACCTCGGTACGCGCGTTGATCGCCGCGACCGCGGTCACCGGAAGACCGGCGCCGTCGGCGATGCCGGCAATCTCGCGGGCGATCGCGGGTGCGGCAGCCGTGATCCGCTCGAGGGCGAGGGTCCCCCAGTGGTCCAGGTCGACGGCCGAGCCGGCAGCGCGGTCGAACAACTGCCGGTATGCGGCAACGGACGCGCCGACCTGTTCCGCATGGGCACTGCCGAACTCGTAGCCGCGGTCCCGCGGCCGGACCTGTGTGGAACGGAACCGGCGGGTCACGACGCCACCTGCAGTCGCGGCGCCACCAACTCGGCGACCTCGTCGAGGCGGGCGAACCACACGTCACCGGACTCGGCCATGTGCGCCACCACCTGCTCGAACTGGGCGAGCCGGTAGGGGCGTCCGATGACCTCGGGATGCATGGTGAAGCTCGTGTGCCTGCGTTCGGCACGGGCCGACTCGAATTCTGCTGTCCAACAGCGGCGCAACTCTTCCGGGTCGGCGACGTTGCCGCCACCGTCGATGTTCCAGCCGAAGCGCGGCCAGTCGTCGAGCGACCAGTGCACGGGCAGTTCGAGGATCTCGCGGCCGTCCCAGGACTCGATGTAGGGACGGTCGTCGCCCATACAGCTGGAGTCGTAGAGGAACCCGCGTTCGACGAGCAGAGCGAACGTCTCGGGGGTGAGTTCCCAGGACGTGGAGCGGTATCCCTTCGGCCGCGGGACGCCGAGCCGCTCGAGTGCCTCGAGCCCGTTGTCGATCTCGTCGATCTGTTGCTGCTCACTCACCTTGTCGCTGCGCAGGTGCAGGTGGCCGTGGTGACCGATCTCGTGCCCGGCGTCGAGCAGGCTCGCCACCATCGCGGGGTGGTGCTCCGCGGTGTGACCCGGGACGAAGAACGTCGCCGAGATGTCGTATCGGCGGAGCAGATCGAGGATGCGCGGCACTCCGCGCGTGACGCCGTAGCGCCCCTCGGACAGGATGGTCAGACGGCGTTCGTACTCGTCGCCCTCGCCGAGCCAGCCGGCCTCCGCGTCGACGTCGAATGTCAACGACACCGCGGCCGCCTTGCTGCCCGGCCAGTCGGCAGTGGGAAGTTCCTGAATCGTCAAGACGTGCTCCTCGTCGATTGTGCCGCTCCCGGCGGCTGAGAGAACTCGATGCTGCGCATTTCGGCATCCAGCGGGGTAAATTCAACGCTTTGCGTGTTTCAGAACACATTAACAGTGCGCAAACCGCTACACAACCCCGAAAATGCCCGGTTTGCGTCGCTACTGCCGATCCGGCTGCGCATTGCGCAGCCTCGCTCCCGATGTGCGCGTTCGGCGCACCGGAAAACACGAAGGCGGCACCTCGACGCCGTAGTCGAGGTGCCGCCTTCCGGCATGGGACCCGTTGCGTTACAGCAGGTTCCAAGCTTCGGTGAGGACGCTGCGGAGGATGTTTTCGATCTCGTCGAATTCGGCCTGACCGCAGGTCAGGGGCGGGGCGAGCTGGATGACCGGGTCGCCGCGGTCGTCGGCCCGGCAGTACAGGCCGGCGTCGAACAGGGCGGTGGAGAGGAACCCGTGCAGGATCCGTTCGGCCTCGTCGTCGGTGAACGACTCCTTGGTGGTCTTGTCCTTGACCAGTTCGATGCCGTAGAAGAAGCCCTCCCCGCGCACGTCCCCGACCATCGGCAGATCGGTCAGCTTGTCGAGGGTGGCCCGGAACGCCGGCGCCTGCTCGGCGACGTGGGCGTTGAGGCCCTCGCGTTCGAAGATGTCCAGGTTCGCCAACGCCACCGCCGCCGAGACGGGGTGCCCGCCGAAGGTGTAGCCGTGCGCGAACATCGACGCACCGTCGGCGAAGGGTTCGAACAGCCGGTCCGAGGCGATCATCGCCCCGATCGGCGAATACCCCGACGTCAGGCCCTTGGCGCAGGTGATGATGTCGGGCACGTACCCGAAGTCGTCGCACGCGAACATCGACCCGATCCGGCCGAACGCGCAGATCACCTCGTCCGAGACCAGCAGCACGTCGTATTCGTCGCAGATCTGCCGGACCCGCTCGAAGTAGCCGGGCGGGGGTGGGAAGCAGCCGCCGGCGTTCTGCACCGGTTCGAGGAAGACGGCGGCGACGGTGTCGGGGCCCTCGAATTCGATGGCCTCGGCGATCCGGTCGGCGGCCCAGATCCCGAACGCTTTCGGGTCGGAGCCGAGGGGTTCGGGGGCCCGGTAGATGTTGGTGTTGGGGACCCGGAACGCGCCGGGGGTGAGCGGTTCGAACGGGGCCTTCAGGGCGGGGATGCCGGTGATGGCCAGGGCCCCCTGCGGGGTGCCGTGGTAGGCGATGGAGCGGGAGATCACCTTGTGTTTGCCAGGTTTGCCGACCTTCTTGAAGTACTGCTTGGCCAGTTTCCAGGCGCTTTCGACGGCCTCGCCGCCGCCGGTGGTGAAGAAGACCCGGTTCAGATCACCGGGGGCGTAGCCGGCGAGGCGTTCGGCGAGTTCGATCGCCGGTGGGGTGGCGTACGACCAGAGCGGGAAGAATGCGAGTTGTTCGGCCTGCTTGGCGGCGGCCTCGGCGAGCTCGGTGCGGCCGTGCCCGGCCTGGACGACGAACAACCCGGACAGTCCGTCGAGGTAGCTCTTGCCGGTCGAGTCCCAGATCCGGGCGCCCTCACCGCGGGTGATGATCGGCGGGGTGATGTTCTGCCCGTGACGGGAGAAATGCCCCCACAGGTGGCGCGCAGCCGAGCGTTCGAGTCCGGTCGTGATTCTTTCGGTGACAGCAGTCATCGTTATCCTCAATTGCGTTTTGGTTCAGTCTATTTCGGACCGGTTCGGGTTCCATCGGCCGGACCCGGGATGGCCACTCGGCGGATCGTCGAACACCGAGGTTGGATCCGGCATGCGTCAATCCTGACCGCATTTCCCCGCGAATTCAAGTAGTCACGGCGAGAATGTTGACGCAATACGCAGATTTTTGCCGGATTTATCGACTTAATTCGCGAACACGGGTAGCCAACACGAGATCGCTCTTCTACTGTGAGGAAATCTTTCGTCGCCCCCGTCTTGGAGTGATCTCATGACCGTCTCGGCCCCCTGCCCGTCCTCTCCCCCGATCGGCCTGCCGACCACCGTGCCCGGCTGCTGGATCGCCGGATCCCCGGCCCAAGGATCCGGCGACACCCACCGCATCCTCGATCCGGCGACTGGCGCACTCGTCACGACACTGACGCTGGCGACCGCATCGGACGTCGACGCCGCCGTCCGGTCGGCACGAGCCGCCTTCCAGGCCTGGTCGGGAGCGGTCCCAGCCGAGCGCGCAGCCGTTCTCACCACCCTCGCCCGCGCACTCGAACGCGACGCGGAACTGTTCGCCCGCGAAGAAGTCGCGCAGACCGGCAAGGCGATCCGGCTCGCACGCGAATTCGACGTCCCGGGCAGCATCGACAACATCGACTTCTTCGCCGGGGCCTCCCGCAATCTCGAGGGCAAGGCCTCCGCCGAGTACTCCCCCGACCACACCTCGAGTATCCGGCGTGAGGCCGTCGGCGTCGTCGGGTCGATCACGCCGTGGAACTATCCGCTGCAGATGGCGGTGTGGAAGGTGATTCCGGCGCTGGCCGCCGGATGCACGGTCGTGCTCAAACCGAGCGAGCTCACTCCCCTCACCACGCTGCGCCTCGCCCGGCTGGCCACTGAATCCGGTGTGCCCGACGGCGTGTTCAACGTGGTGACGGGTACGGGTGGCGAGGTCGGGGCCGCGCTCGCCGGACATCGCGGCATCGATGTCCTGACCTTCACCGGGTCGACCGCCGTGGGCCGGACGGTGATGGCGCAGGCGGCCGCGAACGGTACCCGCGTGCAGCTCGAGCTGGGCGGCAAGGCCCCCTTCGTCGTGTTCGACGACGCCGATCTCGATGCGGCCGTACACGGTGCGGTGGCGGCGTCCCTGATCAACGGCGGCCAGGACTGCACCGCGGCGACCCGCGCGATCGTGGCGGACTCGCTGTACGACGACTTCGTCGCCGGTGTGGCCGAACTGATGGAACGGGTGGTCGTGGGCGATCCCTGGGATCCGGACACCGATCTCGGATCGCTGATCACGCTTGCTCATCGCGACCGGGTCGACGGCATGGTGCAGCGCGCCCGCGCCGCCGGGTTCCGGATCGTGACCGGCGGATCCGCCCCCGACCTGCCCGGGGCCTTCTACCTCCCGACCCTGATCGCCGACGTCACCGAGGACGCCGAGATCTACCGCGACGAGGTGTTCGGACCCGTGCTCACCGTGAGCCGCCACTCGGGCGACGACGACGCGATTCGCCGCGCCAACGACACCGACTACGGTCTCGCCGCGTCGGCCTGGACGACGAACCTGTACCGCGCGCAGCGCGCATCGCGGGACATCGACGCGGGGTGTGTGTGGATCAACGATCACATCCCGATCATCAGCGAGATGCCGCACGGCGGGGTCGGCGCGTCCGGCTTCGGCAAGGACATGTCGACGTACTCGTTCGAGGAGTACCTGACCGTCAAGCACGTCATGAGCGACATCACCGGGGTCTCCCGGAAAGCCTGGCACCGCACGGTCTTCAGCGACGGACGGTAGGACTACTCCTTCGAGGGCGTGCCGTACCGCAGCTTGTGCACTTTGAGGATCGAGATGGTCTCCGTGGTGCGCACGCCCTCGATGGTGCTGACGTGTTGATTCAGGAAAGCCCACAGCTCGGCATTGTTGGCGCTGCCGACCTCGACGCAGATGTCGCTGCGCCCCAGCAGTGTCGAGACGTACGTGATCTCCGGCATCTCGGTCAAAGTGTCCACGACCTGCTGGTGCCGGGCCGGGTCGACCGTCAGGAACACCAGCGCCAGTTGCGAGTCGCCCAGCCGTTCGGGATCCGCGAACGCGACGATGCGCAGGATGTTCAGATCCTGCAGACGCTTCACGCGCGCCCGTACCGTCGCCTCGGAGGACCCCAGGTTTCGGGCGATTTCCCGAAACGCTCGCCGCCCATCGTCTTCGAGTTGCCGCAGGATCGCGCGGTCCAGTTCGTCCAGAGTGTGCTGAGACATGGACCGACTCTATCCAGAACGACGAGATCAGTGGCGTTGCGGGGCCAAAAGGCTGCATTTCGTGAATGTAAGCGAACAGCGAGTACGCATTGCGCGGCACATTTCGTCTTGTGCGACGCATTGCGCGGTGTTAGTGTCTTGAATCACATACTTGCGGCGGTCCGTCGGCCTCCACTCGACTCGAGTCGCCGAGGGCCGCATTCTGAATACACACACTGCGCCGACAAGGCCCAGAACTGGAGAATCCCGTGAGCCTGCACGATTCCTTCGCCGACGACCACACCTATGAGAAGAACCTGCGGTGGTGGGACGGTTTCACGATCAGCCTCTCGATCCCCGCCGCACTCTTCGTCGGCATGGGGTACGCGATCGGCCTGATCGGCGCGTGGACGACGCTCGTCCTCCTCGGCGCCGTCGCGGTCCTCGCGTGCCTACAGAACTTCATCTACTCCGAGATGGCCAGCATGTTCGTCGACAAGGTCGGCGGCATCTCGATGTACGCCCACCAGGGCTGGCGGACCCGGTCGACCCTCGTCGGTCCGCTCGCGACGTACGGCTATTGGTTCTCCTGGTCCAGTTCACTCGCCATCTACGGTCTGCAGATCGGAAAGCTGGTCCAGGCCGAATGGTTCCCCGAAGAGACGTGGACATTCTCCACGGGCCTGGCCACCATCGGACTCCCCCACCTCATCGCACTCGGCGTGCTGGTCATGGGCTGGGGCCTGAACGTCCTGGGCATGCGACCCGCGATGTGGCTGATGTACGCGACCGGCGCGCTCGTCCTCGTCCCGATCGTCGTCTTCGCGGCCGCTCCCCTCCTGTCCGACAACTGGTCGATGAGCAATCTGCACTGGGACATCGCCGCCAGCGGTGAAGCAGGCTGGCGCACCGCGATCGCCTGGATGTTCGTCCTCGCCTGGTCGGTGTACGGCATCGAGGCCGTCGCCTCGTTCGTGCCCGAATTCCGCGACACCATCCGAGACAGCCGAATTGCATTGCGACTGGCCGGTTTCTTCGTCATCGCCGTCTACATCCTCGTCCCGTTCGGCGTCGGCGGACTCGTCGACCAGGCGGATGTCGCCGAAAACCCCGTCTCCTTCTACCTGACCGTGTTCGAAAGCCTCTTCCCCGGTGGCGACATCGTGATGGCGATCTGCCTCATCGCCGGCCTCGTCCTCCTGATGGTCATGACCACCGCCGACGGCGGACGCGTACTCCACGGCAGCGCCCGGGAGGGCCTCACCATCAAGCAACTCGGTGAGCTCAACCGTTTCAAGGTCCCGGGGCGTGCCATGTCACTGGATCTGCTCGTCAACGTCATCCTGATCCTGTTCGTCGGCGAGGCCCTCGCTGTCATCGTCGCCGGCATCGTCGGCTACCTCATCTGCCACATTCTGTCGCTGACCGGCTTCCTCAACCTGCGCCGCGACGAACCGGACGCCCATCGCCCCATCAAGCTCGGCAAGCAGTGGGTGTACATCGCCGGTCTCCTGGTCGTCGTCGACACGATCATGGTCGTCGTCGGCACGCTCAGCGCCTCCATCACGGGATACGGCAGCACGAAGGAACTCATCGTCGGCGTCGTCGTCCTGTCGCTGTCGATCGTGCTGTACGCCTACCGGCGCGTCGTCCAGGACGGTCAGCCCTGGATCTGGAAGGAACCGGCCTCCGCCGTCGAAGCCGACTTCGTACCCGACGACGACGAGGACGAAGTACCCACCATCGATCCTGCACGCACCCTGTAGCTTCGCCCGTGAGTACTTATTAACCGCCCGAGGTTAATAAGTACTCACAGGCGCGAAGCGCATTGTGTCAGTGCAGATCCGCCATCGAGCGCACCTGACGCGCCGCGACCGACAGTGACGCGAGATCGTGGGTGGACGCGGCGTCGATCTCCCCCAGCGTCCGGCGAGCCCGTTCGTTCCTCGCTCGATTCGCACTCTCCCACAGCAGAATCCGGGAGTCCGGTGCATCACCGGGCTCCCCCGAGGACAGGACATCCCGGGTCAGGAGCCGGACGGAGCGGTACAGGTCGTCCCGCAGCGCCACCCGGGCGAGGGTGTGCCACCGTTCACCCCGCGGAAGCGCCGACACCTTGATCAGCCATCGATCCACGCCGAGGTGATCGGAGAGGGCGAAGTAGAGCGGCGCCACCTCGGCTACGTCGTGCTCCAATTCGCGGGCGACGTCCACGATGTCGAGCAGGCTGAACCGGTAGAGGCCGTCCGCGATACGCCGGGCGATGGACGTCTCGACGCCCGCGTGGTCGTAGGAGCGACGCGTGTCCTCCATCGCCAGCGCCTCCGCGCCGCGGAGCCATCCGCCGACGTCGCCGGAATGCGTGTGGACGTGGCACCGGAAGTTGTCGATCTCGTCGTCCACCGACAGCGGCTGACGACGGTTGGCGAGGAACCACCGCGACGCCCGGTCGAGCAGCCGGCGGGCCTCGACGACCAGTTCGTACTCCGTCGCCGGTGGCAGCTTCGCCGCGGCGATGTCGGACCAGAGTTCCGCAAGCCCGAACACTTCCGACGTGATGACGAACGCGCGCACCACATCCGCGGGCCCGGCCCCCGTCTCCTCGCGCAGCCGGTACGCGTATGTGAGCCCGCCGCGGGCGAAGATGTCGTTCACGATCTCGGTGGCGAGGATCTCCTGGCGGAGGGGATGCGCGTCGATGGGGAGGACGGAGCGCAGCGCGGCCGGGAAGTACGCGCCGAGCCGTTCGGAGAAGTACCCGTCGGCGAAGACGTCCGTATCCTCGAGTTCCGCTTTCAGATCCAGCTTGGCGTGGGCGAGGAGGGTCGCCAGTTCCGGCGAGGTCAGCCCGAACCCTGCCTCCGACAGTTCGGCGAAACCCTCGGGGTTCGGAAGCGCCTCCAGGTCGCAGTCCAGACCGCGCTTGTCGACCAGGTCGTTCACCATCCTCGAGTGCACGTCCACCATCCGGTGGGCGTTCGACCGGGCGTCGCCGAGTACCCGGTTCTGCGCGCGATTGTTCGCGAGCACGAGTTCCGACACGTCGTCGGTGAGCGCCCCGAGCAGGTCCGAGCGCCGCACCGGATCCAGCCGCCGGTCGACGGGCAGCGAGTCGAGCAGGATCTTGATGTTCACCTCGTGGTCGGAGCAGTCCACTCCGGCCGAATTGTCCAGTGCATCCGTATTGACGAGCCCACCCGTGCGGGCGAACTCGATGCGGGCGAGCGGCGTCATGCCCAGGTTGCCGCCCTCGGCGACGGCCCGCGCGCGCAGCCGGCCCGCATCGATCCGGACGGTGTCGTTCGCTTTGTCACCCGCATCCGTGTGCGACTCCGACGAGGCCTTAACGTACGTCCCGACTCCGCCGTTGAACAGGAGATCCACCGGGGCGGCGAGGATGGCGCGGATCATCTCCGGCGGCGTCAACGTCGTCACCGACGAAGCGAGACCGAGCGCCGTCCGCATCTGGCTGCTCACCGGAATCGATTTGCTCTCCCGCGACCAGACGCCGCCGCCTGCACTGATGAGGGTCCGGTCGTAGTCGGCCCACGACGACCTCGGCAGCTCGAACAACCGGCGGCGTTCCTGCCAGGCCTGCTCCCCGCGGGGAGTGGGGTCGACGAAGATGTGGCGGTGGTCGAACGCGGCGACCAGCCCGATGCCGGCACTCGCCAGCATGGCGTTCCCGAAGACGTCACCGCTCATGTCGCCGATCCCCGTGACCGTGAAACTGTCACGGTCGACGTCGATACCGAGTTCGGCCAGATGCCGGGTGACGCTCACCCACGCACCCTTCGCGGTGATGCCCATCTTCTTGTGGTCGTAGCCGACCGAACCGCCGGACGCGAACGCGTCACCGAGCCAGAAGTCGTACGTCCGGGCCACCTCGTTGGCGGTGTCGGAGAATGTGGCCGTGCCCTTGTCCGCCGCCACCACGAGGTAGGGGTCGTCGCCGTCCCGGCAGACGACCCGGTCGGGGTGAACCGATTCGGCTGTGTCCGAACGGTTGTCGGTGACGTCGAGCAGCCCGGAGATGAACTGCCGGTAGCACACTTGGCCGGTGGACGACGGGTTGCGCACGACGAACCCGCCCTTGGCGCCCGCGGGTACGATGACGGCGTTCTTCACGGCCTGCGCCTTGACGAGTCCGAGGATCTCGGTGCGGTAGTCGTCGAGGCGGTCGGACCAGCGGAGCCCGCCGCGCGCGACGGGTCCGTATCGCAGGTGCACGCCCTCCATGTCCGGTGAATACACGAAGACCTCGTAGAACGGCCGCGGCCGCGGAAGCTCGTCGATCTCGGCGGAACGGAACTTCAGCGACAACTGGGGACGATCCGGACCGAGCGCTCCGTCCCGATAGAAATTGGTGCGGGTCGTCGCCGCGACGAGGCCAGAGTAGGCGCGCAGGATGCGGTCGGCGTCGAGGCCCTCCACGTCGGCGAGCAGCGATTCGAGTCGGCGGGCACGATGTTCGACCTCGTCGTCGCGGGACGTGCCGCCGCCGGGACGGGATGGGTCGAAGTGTGCGTGAAACAGATCCACGAGCGCCGACGCGAACTCGGGACGCGACAGCAGGACCGCCTCGATCCGGCCCTGGTCGTAGGGCAGAGCACTCTGCCGCAGAAAGCGGGCGTACGCGCGCAGGAGCACGACCTCCCGCCAGTCCAGGCCGGCGGCGAGCACCAGCACGTTGAACCGATCCGCCTCCGCCCTTCCCGACCACAACGCACGGAACGTCTCCAGGACAGCCTCGGGTTCGACGGATCCCGACGCCACCGCGGACGTGACGAGCGGTCCCGCGGACACCTGGAAGTCGTAGAGCCGGCACACCAGTCCGTCGGTGCGGCGGAACACCGACGTCCGCTGGTCGACGACCTCGAGGTCGAGGCTCCCGAGAAGCCGGAGCACCCGCTCGAGCGACACGGTCGAGCCTCCGCTGTAGAGCGTGACCCGAAGTTGCCGGTTCTCGCGCGGTCCGACGGTGTCGACGTGCAGGTCGAATGCATCGGCAGTCAATCGGTCGAGGATTGCGACGTCGGGAGCCGGCGGCCGATCCTGTTCTTCGACGTAGCCTTCCGGCAGTGACAGTGCGAGCGTGGACGTGGTCGAGCTCATAGATTCTCTCCGTTGAGATCCGGGCGCCGTGTGGTTGTCGTGGAAAAGGGAAAGATCCGCCCCGCAGGCGCCATTGACCGCGGGACGGATCGAGTGTCAGGACACGGGTGTGTCGGCAGACGGGGTGTGTCAGGAGTTGCGGTGTGCGTCCGCGATGTCGAGAACCGTGTCGAGGATCGCGAGTCCTTCGCGGGCCTCGGCCTCGGTGACGGTGCACGGCGGCACAGCGTGAATCCGATTGAAGTTGGCGAACGGCAGCAATCCTCCTGCCTTGCACGCCGCGATCACCTCGTTCATCGCCGGACTGGAGGCGCCGTACGGAGCGAGCGGTTCCTTCGTGGCGCGGTCGGCGACGAGTTCGATCGCCCAGAACACGCCGAGTCCGCGGACTTCACCGATCGACGGGTGCCGGTCGGCGAGGCCACGCAGTCCGGGACCGAGGATCTCGCTGCCGATCCGGGCCGCGTTCTCGACGATCCGCTCGTCCTCCATCGCGTTGATCGTCGCGACGGCGGCCGCGGTGGCGAGCGGGTGCCCCGAGTAGGTGAGCCCGCCGGGGTACGGCCGGTTGGCGAACGTCGCCGCGATCTTCTCGCTGATCGCGACACCACCGAGCGGGACGTACCCGGAGTTGACCCCCTTCGCGAACGTGATCAGGTCGGGAACGACACCGAAATGGTCGATCGCGAACCATTTTCCGGTTCGGCCGAACCCGGACATCACCTCGTCGGCGATGAACACGATGCCGTAGCGGTCGCAGATCTCGCGAACACCGGCCATGTAACCGGGCGGGGGCACCATGATCCCCGCGGTCCCGGGAACCGATTCGAGCACGATCGCTGCAATCGAGTTCGGCCCCTCGAGGCGGATCAGCTGGTCGAGATGCTCGAGCGCGCGCTCGGTTTCCTGCTGCTCGTTCTCCGAGTGGAACTGTGACCGGTACAGGAACGGTCCGTGGAAGTGGACGACTCCGCTGTTGCCGTAGTCGTTGGGCCACCGGCGCGGATCGCCGGTGAGGTTGATCGCGGTGTCCGTGCCGCCGTGGTACGAGCGGTACCGCGACAGCACCTTGTAGCGGCCGGTGTGCAGCCGAGCCATGCGCACCGCATGCTCGTTGGCGTCGGCGCCGCCATTGGTGAAGAACACCTTGTTCAGGTCACCCGGAGTCCGCTCGGCGATCAGCCGCGCGGCCTCGGAGCGGGCGTCGTTCACGTACTGCGGTGCGATGGTGCACAGCTTCGCGGCCTGGTCCTGAATGGCGGCAACGACTTTGGGGTGCTGATGCCCGACGTTCGTGTTGACGAGCTGGGACGAGAAGTCGAGCATGCGGTTCCCGGCACCGTCCCACACGTACGAACCCTCGGACGCGAGGATCGTCATCGGGGTGATCTGCTCCTGCGCGGACCACGAGTGGAACACATGCGCCCGGTCGAGGGCATACGCGCGCTCCCCTTCGACGCGGGCCGCGTCGAGGGACTGACCGGTGGGCAAAAGTTCCTGGGAGACTGTCGTCGTCATGACCGTAGGTCCTTTCCGGCTCAGTTGTTCTGGGGGAAGCCGAGATTGATGCCGCCGTGGCTCGGGTCGAGCCAGCGGCTGGTGACGACCTTGCCGCGGGTGAAGAAGTGCACGCCTTCGGTGCCGTGGGCGTGACTGTCGCCGAACAGGGAGTTCTTCCAGCCCCCGAAGGAGTAGTAGGCGGTGGGGACGGGGATGGGGACGTTGATGCCGACCATGCCGACCTCGACCTCGTTCTGGAACCGCCGGGCCGCGCCGCCGTCGTTGGTGAAGATGGCGGTGCCGTTGCCGAACTGGCTGGAGTTCACCAGTTCCAGGGCCTCGTCGTAGGACTCGACCCGGATCACGGACAGGACGGGGCCGAAGATTTCGTCGGTGTACACACTCATGTCGGTGGTGACGTGGTCGATCAGGGTCGGTCCGAGCCAGAACCCGTCCGCACCGCCATTCGCCTGCACGGTCCGCCCGTCGACGACGATGGTGGCGCCGTCCTGTTCGCCGGCGTCGATGTAGGAGGCGACCTTGTCGCGGTGCACCTTCGTCACCAACGGACCCATGTCGGAGTCCTGGGTACCGTCGCCGATCTTCAACGTGTCGGTGCGCTCTTTGATCTTGGCGACCAGTTCGTCGGCGATGTCCCCGACCGCGACCAGCGCGGAGATGGCCATGCAGCGTTCCCCGGCGGAGCCGAAGCCGGCGTTGACCATGGCATCGGCGGCGAGGTCGAGGTCGGCGTCCGGCAGGACGATGGCGTGGTTCTTCGCCCCGCCGAGTGCCTGGACGCGTTTGCCGTGGGCGGTGCCGGTGGCGTACACGTACTGGGCGATGGGGGTGGAGCCGACGAAGCTGATGGCCTTGATGGCGGGGTTGGTGAGCAGTTCGTCGACGGCGGTCTTGTCGCCCTGCAGGACGTTGAACACCCCGGCCGGGAGTCCGGCTTCGGCCCAGAGTTCGGCCATCCAGATCGCGGCGGTCGGGTCCTTCTCACTGGGCTTGAGGACGACGGTGTTGCCGGCGGCGATGGCGATGGGGAAGAACCACATCGGGACCATGGCGGGGAAGTTGAACGGGGAGATGATCCCGACGGGCCCGACGGGCTGGCGGATGGAGGAGACGTCGATGTTGGTGGAGGCGTTTTCGGTCATGCCGCCCTTGAGCAGGTGGGGCATGCCGCAGGCGAATTCGACGACTTCCTGGCCGCGGGAGACCTCACCGAGTGCGTCGGAGACGACCTTGCCGTGCTCGGAGGTGATGATCTCCGCCAACTCGCCCTTGCGGGCGTTGAGCAGTTCCCGGAACTTGAACACGATGGAGGAACGCTTGGCGAGGGAGGTGTCGCGCCAGGCGGGGAACGCGGCCGCGGCGGCATCGATCACGGCGCGGGCGTCCTCGACGCTGGCCAGGGCGACCTGACCGGTCACGGCACCGGTGGCCGGGTTGGTGACCGGGGCGGTGTTGCCGCTCGTGCCGGCGAAACTCTTGTTGTCGAACCAATGCGGGATGGTCCGGCCTTCGGCGGAATGCGAGATGGTCCGGCCTTCGGCGGAGTGCGAGATGGTCCGGGTCTGCGCTGCGCCATCGCTGTGTGTCATGGGTGTCCTTACCGAGAGAGCCGATACGCGGAAAGTCCGCGCGGAGTGCGATGTCTTCACTCTGGTCCGTCAACCAGCCCCCGGAGCCCGACGATCTGTATAGAAATACGACTTCTGATTTACACTGCGTAAATGCAGCCCACCATCGTCGACATCCTGGGGCTCCCGGTCGTGCAGGCGGGGGCGCCCGAGGTGATCGGCGGCGGACAGCTCGACAGACCGGTCCGGTGGGTACACGTCAGCGATCTACCCGATCTGTCGAACCTCCTCCAGGGTGGCGAACTCGTCCTCACCACCGGCCAGCCGCTCGCGGACGACTCGTCGAGCGTCGC
Source organism: Rhodococcus sp. JS3073 (assembly GCF_026810085.1). Taxonomy (NCBI): domain Bacteria; kingdom Bacillati; phylum Actinomycetota; class Actinomycetes; order Mycobacteriales; family Nocardiaceae; genus Rhodococcus; species Rhodococcus sp. JS3073. The sequence goes on from NZ_CP113951.1 coordinate 3,250,575, forward strand.
CTACCTGGAGGGACTGGCCGCGGCGGGCGCAGCCGGACTCGTCGTCGAACTCGGCGTCCACGTCGACACCGTGCCGGACGGGGTGGCACGCGCCGCCGACAGACTGTCGTTTCCCGTCATCGCACTGCACCGCCAGATCCGGTTCGTCGAGGTCACGGAGGAAGTGCACCGATCGATCGTCGCGGAGCAGTACGACGAGGTCGCGTTCGCCCGGCACGTGCACGAGGTCTTCACCGACCTGAGCATGAAGCGGGCGTCGCTCGGTGAGATCGTCGACGCCGCGGCCGGCATGCTCGGCGCCCCGATCGTGCTCGAGGACCTCAACCGGCAGGTACTGGCCTTCGCGGCGCAGGGAACCACGGCGGCGGATCTCCTCGCCGAGTGGGAACGTCGGTCGCGGCTGACACCCGTGTCGCATCAGACCGCGGTCGACGGCCCGGAGTCGTGGACGGCGACGCCCGTCGGCGCGCATCGGCAGGAGTGGGGACGACTCGTCGCTCCTCGCCCCGTCGCCGCCGAAGGTCGGGCGCGGATGACCCTCGAGCGTGCCGCGCAGGCGCTCGCACTGAACCGCATGGTCGAGCAGGACCGGACCGCGCTCGAGCAGCAGGCCCAGAGCGGACTCGTCGACGAACTCCGCCGCGGACGCATCCAGGACGAGGCCGAGGCGACGGCGCGCGCCCATGCGCTCGGCCTCCGGCCGGCACTGACCTACCTGCCGATGACGGTCCGGGTCGGCGAAACCGCCAGCGCCGACCAGGTTCTCGCGCAGCGACGCCGAGTGAACATGCTGGACGCCGTCCGCCACGCGGTCCGGACGTCGCGGCAAACGGCACTCACGGCGAACACCCGGGCCGGACAGATCGACCTGCTCCTGTCCCATCCGCCGGCGTCCACACCCGACGCGCTGTTCGAGCTCTGCGAGGCGATTCGTGCCGCGCTCACCCGGCTCGACGGCGTCCTCCATTGCACGATCGGTGTCGGTCCCGAATCGACCCGACTCCTGGACGCCGCGGGCGGCCTGACGGAATCCGCTCACATCGCCGAGGTCGCGCTGTCGTTGCCACCGGGCGACAAGGTTTTTCACCGAGCAGCCGACATCCGGTTGCGCGGTCTCCTCGCCCTCATCCGGACCGATCCGCGGGTGCAGGCATTCGCCGAGACCGAACTCCGCGGCCTGCTGGAACATCAGGCGCGACACGGCGGTGACAGTGTCGACGTCCTGCGCAGCTTCCTCGAACTCGGTGGCAACAAGACGGAACTCGCGAAACAGCTCCACCTCTCTCGCCCCACGCTCTACGCGAAACTGGCCACGATCCAGCGGCTGCTCGGCGTCGACCTCGACGACGCCGAGTCCCGGACGTCGCTGCACACGGCCATGCTGATCCTGCGGCTCCGCCACCCGTGAGTACTTATTAACGGCGGGCGGTTAATAAGTACTCACGGGGCGAAGCCACTGGGCCGAACATCCTTCGACGAGGACCGGCTCAGGGTGCCCGCGTCCGAATAGTCGCGCGCCATCGCACCAATGTTGAGAATTATCTTCACAACTGTTGGCATGAAAGGACGCTTTCTTCACTATTGGCACCTACCAATCGAATTTCCGACAGCACGGAGCTCTCATGAAGATCGGCATCCCCCGCGAGATCAAGAACCACGAATACCGCGTGGCCATCAGCCCCGCCGGTGTTCACGAACTCAGCGAACGCGGCCACGAAGTGATCATCGAATCCGGCGCCGGCATCGGCTCGTCCTTCGCCGACGAGGACTTCAAAGCCGCAGGCGCACAGATCCTCCAGGCCGCCGACCAGGTATGGGACACCGCCGACCTGCTCCTGAAGGTCAAGGAACCCATCGCCGAGGAATACGCCCGACTGCGCCAGGACCAGGTGCTCTTCACCTACCTGCACCTCGCCGCCTCCAAGGACTGCACCGACGCCCTGCTCACGTCGAAGACCACCTCCATCGCCTACGAAACCGTCGTCGGCGCCGACGGCTCCCTCCCCCTGCTCGCCCCGATGAGCGAGGTCGCCGGACGCCTCGCCCCGCAGGCCGGCGCCTACCACCTCATGCGCCAGGGCGGTGGCCGCGGCGTCCTCATGGGCGGTGTCCCCGGCGTGCGCCCGGCGAAGGTCGTCGTCATCGGCGCCGGCGTCTCCGGTAAGAACGCGATCGCCGTCGCCTACGGCATGCACGCCGACGTCACCGTCCTCGACCTGTCCATCGCCCGCCTCCGCGAGATCGACGCCCAGTACCACGGCCAGGTCAAGACCATCACCTCCAACAGCCTCGAACTCGAACAGGCCGTCCTCGACGCCGACCTCGTCATCGGCGCCGTCCTCGTCCCCGGCGCCAAGGCCCCCACCCTCGTCTCCAACAACCTCGTCTCGCGGATGAAGCCCGGCTCCGTGCTCGTCGACATCGCCATCGACCAGGGCGGCTGCTTCGAGGACTCACGACCCACCACCCACGCCGAACCCACCTACCAGGTCCACGACTCCGTGTTCTACTGCGTCGCCAACATGCCCGGCGCCGTCCCCCGCACCTCCACCTACGCCCTCACCAACGCCACCCTCCCCTACGTCGTCGCCCTCGCCGACAAGGGCTGGCAGGAGGCCGCCGCGACCGTCCCCGGCCTCGCCGAGGGACTGTCCACCCACGACGGCCAGCTGCTGTCCACCGAAGTCGCTGCCGCGCACGGCTATACGGCCGCTGCATAGTCCTGAGCGGCTGATCTGCAGCCCGTGTGTACGCGTCGCGCACCTCCGTAACGGTGCGACGCGTACGCACGGGGCGCGAATCGAGATCGGCGAGAGCGTATCCAGAAGCGCTGCGGATGCGGGACAATCGAACGATGGCTTGGCTCGAGGTCGTGCGCACCGGACCCTTCACCACCGTGCAGGATCGGGGCCGCCCCGGCTACGCGTCGATCGGCGTCGGCGAGTCGGGTGCCGCCGACCGCGACGCGCACGACAGCGCAAACCGGTTGGTGGGTAACCACTCCGACGCAGCGACGCTGGAGGTCACGCTCGGTGGGCTCGCGGTGCGTGCGGCCGGGACCGTCTCCGTCGCCGTCACGGGCGCCCGCAATCCCATCACCGTCAATTCCGAACCCCGGCCCGACTACACGATGCTGCACCTGACTGCCGGTGACCTGCTGGAGATCGCGTTCGCCTCGGAGGGACTCCGAAGCTACGTCGCGGTGCGCGGAGGTTTCGACGTGCCGGCGGTGATGGGGAGCCGGTCCACCGACACTCTGTCGGGTATCGGCCCCGATCCCGTCGCCGAGGGTGATCGGCTGCTGGTCGGTGCGGATGCCGGCGACTGGCCTGCGGACGAGATCATCCCCCCGCCCGTCGCTCCCGAGGATCCGCTGATGATGCGGGTGCGGCTCGGGCCGCGGGACGACTGGTTCACACCAGCGTCGGTCGAGGCGCTTCTCCGCGAGACGTGGACGGTCAGCTCCGACACCAATCGCGTGGGGGCGCGGCTCGAGGGTCCTGGACCGCTGCACCGCGCCGTGCCGGGAGAGATGCCGAGCGAGGCCATGGTGGCGGGGGCGCTGCAAGTGCCGCCCAACGGTCAGCCCATCCTGTTTCTCGCCGATCATCCGGTGACCGGCGGCTATCCGGTGATCGCTGTGGTCGCCGAGGCCGATCTTCCGGTGGCCGCGCAATTGCGGCCCGGGCACCGGGTCCGATTCCACCGAATGGTGGCGTCGAGCATTCCGCGGTGACGGCCTACCTCGCGGCGAGCGCGGTCCTGAGCCCGCGAAGACGCCCGGTCACGGGATCGGCTCCGAGCACCGACCTCCCACGGAACTTCGCTTCCGAGGCCGTCTCCGGCGCATCGTCGGACGTCGCCCGGAGGAATCGGTTGGGCAGCGCCAGCTTGTGAATGGTGCGCAGCGTCAGAAGGTACTGCCGCGCAAGCGAACCGGTGGTGTACGGCAGGTCGTACTTCTCGCACAGGCCGCGCACCGCAGTCGAGATCTCGGCGTACCGATTGCTGGGGATATCGGGGAAGAGATGGTGCTCGATCTGATAGCACAGGTTGCCGCTCATGAAGGCCATGACAGCTCCGGCCCGGAAGTTCGCGGTGCCGAGCATCTGGCGCAGATACCACTCGGCCCGGCTTTCGTCCTCCAGTTCCGCGAGCGTGAATTTCTCTGCTCCGTCGGGGAAGTGACCGCAGAAGATCACGACGTACGACCACACGTTCCGTAGCAGGTTGGCGACGAGATTCGCCTTCAGCGTTCGTCGCCACCGACGCCCGCTGAGAACGGGGAACAGCACGTAATCTTTGCCCATCTGCCGCGCGATCTTGCCGAGCAGATCTCGCACCGGTGGACGGAGACGCCGGCTCGCCTTGTCCTCGGCACTGGGCGGAAGCAGATCGTGGAGCGCGATGCCCCATTCGAACGTCGCCGCGAGCAGAAGATTCTGAATCGGTTGCACCAGGTGGATGGGGCGCCATTCCTGATCACGGGTGACCCGCATGACGCCGAACCCGACGTCCTCGTCCATTCCGAGCACGTTGGTGTACTTGTGGTGCCGGAAGTTGTGCGCATACTTCCACTGCGACGACGGCCCCACCTGATCCCACTCCCAGGTGCTCGAGTGGATCTCGGGATCGTTCATCCAGTCCCACTGCCCGTGCGAGACGTTGTGCCCGATCTCCATGTTCTCCACGCTCTTGGCCACACCCAGTGCCGTCGTACCGAGGACCACCCCGGTGGACGTCCGGCTGCCGTGGATCACCAGTCGCGCGAGGCCGTCGAGCAACCGCTGGAACGCGATGGTGCGGCGGATGTACGTCGCATCCTTCTCGCAGAGGGACTCCGCGACGTCGCGGCGTAGTGCGTCGAGTTCGAATCCGAGCGCCTCGACGTCCTGCTGGGTGAGGTGCGCGTACTCCTTGATATCGGTGATTGCCATGACCGGCCTCCAACCTCGCGGCCACTGATGACCTCAGTGAACGCCGGTGGTAGCAGCCTGTCAACACTGTAGGTCTACGGTAGGTGTCGACAGCGTTGACAGCGCCGCCCTCAGCCCACTACCGACCGTGCGGGCTTGGACGGGTCCGGGAGCCTAGCCGCGGCGACGGCGGGCGATGTCGGCGAGCACGACACCCGCGGCGACGGACGCGTTGAGTGATTCGACGGGGCCTGCCATCGGGATGCTGAGGATGGCGTCGCAGTTCTCGCGGACGAGACGCGACAGTCCCTTACCCTCGGAGCCGACCACGACCACCACGGGGCCGCTGCCGTCGAACTCGTCGAGGGTGGTGTCGCCACCCGCATCGAGACCGACCACCTGAACGCCCTTGGACGCCCAATCCTTCAGCGTGCGAGTGAGATTGGTGGCTCGGGCGATCGGCAGGCGGGCTGCCGCGCCGGCGCTCGTCCGCCACGCGACCGCGGTGACCGACGCACTGCGCCGCTCCGGGATCACCACACCGTGACCACCGAATGCGGCCACCGAACGCACGACGGCACCGAGGTTGCGGGGATCGGTGATGTTGTCGAGGGCCACGAGCAGCGGCGCCTCCTGATGCTTGCGGGCTTCCGCGATCAGGTCGTCGGGGTGCGCGTAGCGGTACGGCGGCACCTGCAATGCGATGCCCTGGTGCATGCCGTTGGCGCTGAGCCGGTCGAGATCGGTCCGGGGAACCTCGAGGATGGAGATGCCCGCGTCGGCCGCCCGCTGAACGGATTCCTTCAGGCGATCGTCGCTCTCGGTCCCGACCGCGACGTACAGCGCGGTCGCGGGGACACCGGCGCGCAGGCACTCGACGACGGGGTTGCGGCCCAGCACGTTCTCGGGGCCGTCGAGCACCTTGCGTCCGGCGGTCTGACGACCGCGGCCGGGCTGCTTGTCGGCTTCCCTGGCTGCGCGCGCGGCACGCTTGGCGGCGGGGTGCTTGGTGCGTGCTTCCGCGGGCGGGGTGGCGCCGCGGCCTTCCAGTCCCTTGCGGCGCTGGCCACCGGAGCCGGCGACCTGCCCCTTCTTGGTACCGGCCTTGCGGATGGCTCCGCGCCTACTCGAATTTCCAGCCATTACTACTGTCCTGCCTTGAGAGACCACTCGGGCCCGTTGGGGGTATCGGTGACCTCGATGCCCGCCCGGATGAGACGGTCACGCACCTCGTCGGCCACAGCCCAGTTCTTCTCGGCGCGGGCACTCTGCCTGCGCTCGAGTTCGGCCCGGACCAGAACGTCCAGGGCATCGGTTGCCGCGGACGCGTCCGCGGTCTCCTGAGTCCAGTGCTCGTCCAGCGGGTCCACGCCGAGGATTCCGAGCATGGCCCGGACCTGCGACGCGATCTCGCGCGCACCCTCGAGGTCGCCACCGTCGAGGGCGATGTTGCCCTCGCGGACCTTGCCGTGCACCTCGGCGAGCGCGGCGGGGACGGCGAGGTCGTCGTCGAGCGCGCGAGCGAACGCCTCGGTCCACCGTCCGACCGGTACCTCACCGGCACGCTCCTGCGTGCGCAGCACGAACGATTCGATCCGGCGGAACGCCGCGGCCCCCTCGTCGAGCGCGGTGTCGGAGTATTCGAGCATCGACCGGTAGTGGGCACTACCCAGGTAGTAGCGAAGCTCTTGCGGCCGAACCTTTTTCAACACGTTCGGCACCGAGAGAACGTTGCCGAGCGACTTCGACATCTTCTCGCCACCCATGGTGACCCAGCCGTTGTGCAGCCAGTACTGCGCAAAGTCGTCACCGGAGCACTTGGCCTGCGCGATCTCGTTCTCGTGGTGCGGGAACACCAAGTCCAGGCCACCGCAGTGGATGTCGAACGCCGCCCCGAGATAGAACTCGGCCATCGCGGAGCATTCGAGGTGCCAGCCCGGCCGGCCCCGGCCCCACGGCGTCGGCCACGACGGCTCGCCCGGCTTCTCCGCCTTCCACAGCGTGAAGTCGCGGGGATCGCGCTTGCATTCGCCGGCGCTCTCGCCCTGGTGGACGTCATCGAGTTTGTGCCCGGACAGGCTGCCGTACCGGGGGTAGCTGCGGACGTCGAAGTAGACGTCCCCGCCCGCCGCGTACGCGTGGCCGTTGTCGATGAGGCGCTGCATCATCTCGACCATCTGCGTGATGTGGCCGGTGGCTCGCGGCTCGACGGACGGCGGCAGCACACCCAGTTGCTGATAGGCCCACGTGAAGGACCGCTCGAACGTGGCGGCCCACTCCCACCACGGCCTGCCTGCCTCCGCGGCCTTGTTCAGGATCTTGTCTTCGATGTCCGTGACGTTGCGGACGAACGCCACGTCGTAGTCGTGGGCGAGCAGCCAGCGTCGCAGCACGTCGAATGCGACGCCGCTGCGTACGTGGCCGATATGGGGGTCGCCCTGCACCGTGGCGCCACACAGGTACACCGATGCGTGTCCAGGGGCCAGCGGAACGAAGTCACGCAAGGCCCGCGTCTCGGTGTCGAATAGGCGCAGGGTCACGACCAGCGATCCTACCTGGCGCTTCGATCGGGAATGACCAACGCGGTGGCCATGGCGGCGATCCCCTCGCCGCGGCCGGTGAGCCCGAGCCCGTCCGTGGTGGTCGCGGACACCGAAACCGGCGCGCCCAGAATGTCGCTCAGCACCTTTTGCGCTTCGTTTCGGCGCGGGCCGATCTTCGGCCGGTTCCCGATCACCTGGACCGCGGCGTTGGCGACGCCGAAGTCGTCCTCTTCGAGGAGACGGCGTACCTCGGCGAGCATGGCGGCACCGCTCACCCCGGACCACTCGGGCCGCCCGGTTCCGAAGACGGTGCCGAGATCGCCGAGTCCGGCGGCGGAGAGCAGGGCGTCGCAGAGTGCGTGCACGGCCACGTCGCCGTCCGAATGGCCTGAGCAGCCGTTCTCGTCCTCGAACAGCAGGCCGGCCATCCAGCACGGCCGCCCCTGCTCGATCGGGTGGACGTCCGTCCCGATTCCGACTCGCACTAGTGCGCTCCCTCTTCCACCAGCGCGCGGGCCAGTACGAGGTCCAGCGGCGTGGTGATCTTGAATGCTGTGGGTTCTCCGACGATGCTGCGGACCCGTTCCCCGAGGCGCTCCACCAGCCCGGCGTCGTCCGTGGCGATGCCGTCGGCGGCGTCGTAGGCGCGCCGGAGCACTTCCGCGGTGAATCCCTGCGGTGTCTGCACGGCCCGAAGTTCGGACCGTTCGGGGGTGCCGGTGACCGCACCGAGAACGTCGACGGTTTTGATCGTGTCCGTCACGGGGAGGACCGGGATGACCGCGTTGCGGCCGCATCGTAGTTCCGCGACCACCCGCGCGATGAGCGACGGCGGAGTGAGGGCGCGGGCGGCGTCGTGCACGAGCAGGTACTCGGCATCGTCGGCGACGGCCAGCCCGGCACGAACCGAATCGGTCCGCTCGCTTCCACCGGCCACAACGGTGACTTCACTCGGGACGAGGGTTCGCGTCGACTCGACGAGTTCCTCGGGAACGATCACGACGACGCGGTCGACAGCCCCCGACTCCAGGAGCCCGTCGACCGCGCGAGTAAGCATGGTCGTCCCACCCAGATCAACGAATGCCTTGGGCTTGTTCTCACCCAAACGCACTCCCTGACCTGCGGCGGGAACCAGCGCGACTACAGGACCTTTTCCCTCGGTCACTGTGTGTATCGCGGCTGTCTAGGACGCGGCCGCGAGGACCTCGTCGAGGATGGTCTCGGCCTTGTCGCTGTCGGTGCCTTCGGCCAGTGCGAGTTCGCCGACAAGAATCTGCCGCGCCTTCGCGAGCATGCGCTTCTCTCCTGCGGACAGGCCGCGATCCTGCTCACGACGCCACAGGTCCCGAACGACCTCGGCAACCTTGTTGACGTCACCTGACGCGAGCTTTTCGAGATTCGCCTTGTAGCGGCGTGACCAGTTGGTGGGTTCTTCGGTGTGCGGTGCCCGCAGTACCTGGAAGACCTTGTCGAGACCTTCCTGGCCGACGACGTCGCGTACGCCCACGTACTCTGCGTTGTCTGCGGGAACCCGTACGGTGAGATCGCCCTGAGCAACCTTGAGAACGAGATATTCCTTCTGCTCACCCTTGATGGTGCGGGTTTCAATAGCTTCGATCAGCGCCGCACCGTGATGGGGGTATACGACGGTGTCTCCGACCTTAAAAATCATCTGTCCCGTGCCCCTTTCGATCATTCGAGTTTAACACGTGTCCGGAACCTGGTCGCATCAACGGTGCAGGTCAGGGGCATCATGGCCTGACCGTAGGGGTTGACAGGGCCCCCGAGACGTGCATTCCGGACACCCCGATCGGGCGGTTCTCCAGCGCCGAAACCGCACGCAGACAACCATTGTGAGTACCCAGCGAGCAGGCCACGCGGGCGAACTACTACTCTGCCTAGTTGAAGTGCGAACCTGACACCGGAGGACAACTCGTGACTGCTCTCGACAAGTCGACTCGCCGAGTCGCTACCGCCGTCGCTCTCGCTGCCGGCGCAGCACTCGTGCTGTCCGCCTGCAGCGCGGGCCAGATCACTCAGACGTCGAGTCAGGTCGCCGCGGTCAACGGCAACAGCGCGGACGCCGAGTCGATCGCCTTGCGCAACGTGCACGTGGTCTACCCCAACTCCGCCGAGTACAGCCTCGAGCCGGGCGGCAACGCCGTCCTCGCGTTCACCGCGATCAACAACAACGAAGACACCCCGGACAAGTTGACCCGGATCAGCACCGACTTCGCGCAGTCCGTCGCCCTCGGCGAGAAGGCCGGCGGGCTGGAGATCGCGCCGCAGACCGCGCTCGTCGCCGGCCAGCCCGGTCAGGAAGCCGCTGAGGGCGCCGAGGCCGCCGGCCAGAAGGACGAGAGCGCCGACGCACCGGCCGATGTCGTCCTCGTCACCCTGGACGGCCTGAAGGAAGGCGTCCGCCCGGGCCTCACCTTCCCCGTCACGTTCGCTTTCGAGAAGGCCGGCGACGTCACCGTGTCCGTTCCCGTCGACGCGGGCCACGAGACCGAGCGCCACGTCTCCGACACGTCCCCCGGATCCGAAGCCGAGGGCGGCGGACACTAGCAGCCGGACCGGGTCCGCTGTCGGACCCGATACCTAGGCTGGCCCGGTGGCCAAACTCAAAACCAGCTTCCGCTGCTCGTCGTGCCAGTGCACGGTCCCCAAATGGGTCGGCCGGTGCCCCGAGTGCGGTAGCTGGGGATCGATGGACGAGGCCCCGATCGTCGCGTCCGTCGCCAGCCGGCCCGGCGCCTCGCTCGCGAAAGCCGGGGCCGGAGCGGTACTTCCGTCCACCCCGGCCACTCCGATCACGCGGATCGACAGCACGTCCACCCGCGCCAAGCCCACGGGCATCGACGAACTCGACCGTGTTCTCGGCGGCGGCGTGGTACCCGGTTCCGTCGTTCTCCTGGCAGGCGAACCCGGTGTCGGCAAGTCGACGCTGCTCCTCGAGGTGGTCCACCAGTGGGCCCGCCGCGGCCCGGACGACCGTTCCCTCTACGTCACCGGTGAGGAATCCGCCGGACAGGTGCGGCTGCGGGCCGACCGCACCGGCGCCGTCCACGAGCGGGTCTATCTCGCCGCCGAATCCGACCTCGCGACCATCCTCGGTCACGTGGAGCAGGTGCGTCCCACCCTGCTGATCGTCGACTCCGTCCAGACCATGCTGGCCGCGGACGTCGACGGCGTGGTCGGCGGAGTCACCCAGGTCAAGGCCGTCACCAGCGCCCTCACCTCCCTCGCGAAGGCCAGCGGCGTGCCGGTGCTCCTCATCGGCCACGTCACCAAGGACGGTGCGGTCGCCGGACCGCGGTCGCTCGAGCACCTCGTCGACGTGGTGCTGCACTTCGAGGGCGACAAACACTCCACGCTGCGGATGGTGCGCGGCGTCAAGAACCGTTTCGGCGCCGCCGACGAGGTCGGTTGCTTCGAACTGCGGGAAGACGGCATCGCCGGCATCAGCGACCCGTCCGGACTGTTCCTCCACCACCGCGCCGAGGCCGTTCCCGGAACCGCCGTCACCGTCATGATGGACGGCAAACGGCCCCTCCTCGGTGAGGTGCAGGCCCTCGTGGCGGCCACGTCCATGCCCGCACCCCGGCGCGCCGTGAGCGGGCTCGACAGCGCCCGCGTGGCCATGGTCCTGGCCGTGCTCGACCGCCGGTGCGGGGTGCCGATCGCGAAGAACGACGTCTACGCGGCCACCGTCGGCGGAATGCGGATGACCGAGCCGTCCGCCGATCTCGCGCTGGCCCTCGCCGTCGCGTCCGCGGTGAAGGACAAGCCCGTTCCGGACGGACTGGTGATCCTCGGCGAAGTGGGACTGGCCGGCGAGGTCCGCCGGGTACCCGGCGTCGGGCGCAGGCTCGCGGAGGCATACCGCCTCGGATTCACCCGCGCCATCGTTCCCCTCGACTCCGGGGCGGCCCCGAAGGGCATGAAGGTCACCGAGGTCGGGAACCTGGGGGCGGCCATCGCGTCACTGCGGTGACGCTCAGATCGACGACGTGCCGAACGGGCGCTCCGGCACACCGTCCACGAAGTCCTTGGTCTTCTCGAAGTGCTCGGCGGTGACGGTGAGGAACAGTCCCCGCGACGTCGCCACCACCACGTCGGGATCGGCCGTCGGCCCCTCGACGATGCGCGCCTCGGCGCTCGCATACACCTTGCGGCGGATCGATCCGTCGATGCGTGCATGGAATTCGAGGACGGAACCCAGCGGGATGGGCCTGGCGAAATCGATCTCCAGATGACCCGTGACCACCGGACCGTCGACGATCGATCGGCACACCATGCCCAGCGCCTCGTCGAACGCGGTCGAGAGGATGCCGCCGTGGATCACTCCCGGACCGCCCTGGTAGCGGGGGGCCACCTCGAGCCGTCCCCACACGTCGAGCCCCTCCCCGGCAGTGAAGCTCATCGACATCCCGGCAGGCGACTGGTCGCCGCACCCGAAGCACCGTGACCAGTGCTGCGGCACGGGCTGACCTGCGGCGGGAAAGCTGCCGACCGGTTCGGGCAGGGTCAGGTCGTCGGGCAAAGTCCAGGTACTACTCATGGATAGGTAATCTAAACGCGGGTCCGGACGTGTTTCCGCGGCGGTCCCCGACAAGTGACGTCTACCTCAGCGGGAGTATTGCGCGATGAACGATGCCGAGTCGTCGTCTGCGCTGCGGGAAACGATTGCCCGGCTGGCTCCCGGAACGGCACTTCGCGACGGCCTGGAGCGCATTCTGCGCGGTCGCACGGGCGCACTGATCGTCCTCGGCTACGACGAGCAGATGGAAGAGATCTGCGACGGCGGCTTCGAGCTCGACGTGGAGTTCGCCCCGACCCGCCTGCGTGAGCTGTCGAAGATGGACGGCGCCGTGGTCCTGTCCACCGACGGGTCCCGCATCGTGCGCGCCAACGTCCAGTTGGTCCCCGACCACAAGATCCCGACCGTCGAGTCCGGCACGCGTCACCGCGCCGCCGAGCGGACGGCCATGCAGACCGGGTACCCCGTGGTGTCGGTCAGCCAGTCGATGAGCATCGTCAGCGTGTACGTCGGCGGCATCCGGCACGTCATCGACGGTTCCGCCACGATCCTGTCCCGCGCCAATCAGGCGGTGGCCACCCTCGAGCGGTACAAGGCGCGGCTCGACGAGGTGACCCGCCAGCTGTCGGTGGTCGAGATCGAGGATTTCGTCACGCTCCGCGACGCCCTGACCGTGGTGCAGCGCCTGGAGATGGTGCGGCGCGTGTCCGTCGAGATCGAGCAGGACGTGCTCGAGCTCGGCACGGACGGACGACAGCTCGCACTGCAACTGGAGGAACTCGTCGGCGACAACGACGTGGCGAGGGAACTCATCGTGCGCGACTACCTGGCGGGCACCGGCCCGGCGCCCGCCGACGACGTCGAGAAGTCGCTCTCCGCGCTCGACAGGATCACGGACGCAGATCTTCTCGACCTCACGACGTTGGCCCGGGCGTTCGGCTACCCGGGCACCATCGAAGCGCTCGAGGCGCCGATGAGTCCTCGCGGCTACCGCGTCCTCACCCGCGTTCCCCGCCTGCAGTTCAACCAGATTCACCGGCTCGTCGGCTCGTTCGGGACGCTGCAGTCACTGCTGGCCGCGACGGCCGCCGACCTGCAGTCGGTGGAGGGGATCGGCGGGCTTTGGGCCCGGCACATTCGCGAGGGCCTGTCCCGGCTCGCCGAGACGTCGATCTCGGGCCCGTACGACTAGGGCCTGTTCTCGTCCCTACTGTCGGGGCTCCGGGCCGGGTTCTCCCACCACGGATTCCAGTGCGACCCGGACCGCGTCCAGGTGTTCGGCCATCGCGCGGGCGGCCTTGTCGTAACTTCCGGACGCGATGCCTTCCACGATCCGGTCGTGCTCGTCGTTCGACTTCTGCTGACGCCCCGCAACGAGATTCAGCGTTTCGGACTGCCGGGTGAGTGCCTCGCGGATATCGACGATCACCGATTCGAACACACGGTTCCGGCTCGTCCGGGCGATGAACGCGTGGAACTGCGCGTCCAGCGACACCCACACGAGGGGATCGTCCTCGTCCCGCATCTGGTCCACCAGTCCGCGCAGGGCGGCCAGGTCCTCGCCGGTGTGCCGCTGCGCCGCCCATCCGGCGGCGGGAATCTCCACGTGCGGGCGCGCCTCGACGAGTTCGTTGGCCGCGTAGTTCCCGAAGTCGAGGTCGCGGGCTATCGAATCGCTGACGACGAACGTCCCGAGGCCCGACTTCGTCTCCGTGAGTCCGAGCGCATGACAGGACCGCAGGGCCTCCCGGATCACCGACCGGCTGACCCCGTGCCGCGCAGCGAGGGACGCTTCGGACGGGAGTCGTTCACCGACCGATAGCTCACCGGACGTGATCGCGTCACGAAGATCCGCCAGGACCGCCTCCGCGGCGCTGACCCGCGCCGTGGCAGGACGCCTGGCTGCCCAGCTGTCCGACAGGTTCATGAGGACATTCTTCTCATGCCCCGGCCGCAACGTCAATACGAGACGCCGCCGGGGTTGACGCCCGCGAGTGAGCGCGGTAACAATTGCACCTGTCTGACAGCCTGGCAGGTGGATAGCCGGGTGGCTCGACCGAGAAATCTACCCTCATCGAGCAGCAGACTCCATCCACCGCATCCGTGCAGAGCAACGGCTCGCGCGAATCCCCGTGAGGAATGATCAAGTGCTCGAAACGCGAACAGAACACGATCTGCTCGGCGACCGCCAAGTGCCTGCGGATTCCTACTGGGGAATCCACACGCTGCGGGCCGTCGAGAACTTCCCCATCACCGGCCGGCCGATCTCCACGAACCCCTACCTGATTCGCGGGCTCGCCTACGTCAAATGGGCCGCGGCGAGCGCCAACGAGAAACTCGGGATCCTCGACCACCGCCGAGCCGACGCAATCCGGCAGGCGTGCCGGGAGATCGTCGACGGCCGCTGGCACGAGCAGTTCGTCGTCGACGTCATCCAGGGCGGCGCCGGAACGTCGACCAACATGAACGCCAACGAGGTGATCGCCAACCGGGCACTCGAGATCCTCGGCCACGCGCGCGGGGAGTACGCGGAACTCCATCCCAACGAGCACGTGAACCTCAGCCAGTCGACCAACGACGTCTACCCCACCGCGGTCAACATCGCGACGATCTTCGCGATCGACGACCTGCTGGACGCGATGCGCGTCCTGCAGGAGGCCTTCTCGACCAAGGCCGTCGAGTTCGCCGACACCGTGAAGATGGGGCGCACCCAACTCCAGGACGCGGTACCGATGACTCTCGGCCAGGAGTTCGCCACGTACGCGGTGATGATCGACGAGGACCGCACCCGTCTCGACGAGGCCGCTCTCCTCGTCCACGAGATCAACCTCGGCGCCACCGCGATCGGCACAGGCCTGAACGCACCCGTCGGCTACGCCGAGGCAGCCTGCGACACGCTGCGGGAACTCACCGGACTTCCCCTCGTCCTGGCCACGGACCTGGTCGAGGCGACCCAGGACGTCGGACAGTTCGTCCACCTCTCGGGCGTGCTCAAGCGGATCGCGGTCAAGTTGTCGAAGGTGTGCAACGACCTCCGCCTGCTGTCGTCGGGGCCGCGCGCGGGCCTGAACGAGATCAATCTTCCACCGGTACAAGCCGGTTCGTCGATCATGCCCGGCAAGGTCAATCCGGTGATCCCGGAAGTCCTCAACCAGGTGGCCTACGAGGTCATCGGCAACGACGTCACCATCACGATGGCCGCCGAATCCGGCCAGCTCCAGCTCAACGCATTCGAACCGATCATCGTGCACTCCCTCTCGGAGGGGATGCGCCACCTCGGCGCCGCCTGCCGGATCCTGGCCGACCGCTGCGTACTCGGCATCACGGCCAACACCGATCTGCTGCGTGCCCGGGTCGAGGACTCCATCGGACTCGTCACCGCGCTCAACCCGTACATCGGCTACACCGCCTCGACCCGGATCGCGCAGGAAGCGCTGGTCTCCGGCCGCAGGGTCGCCGACCTCGTGATCGAGGCGGGTCTGCTCGACCGTGAAGAACTCGACCGCCTCCTCAGCCCCGAGCATCTCGCCAACCTGAGAGCGTCCGGTTCGCCACGGCCGACACCCGTCGCCGCTGCCGCGGAGGTCGTCTCGTGACGATCGAGAAGGACGAGACCTCCGGCGCAGACATCTTCGTCGAGGAAGACCTCGGCTACCGGAAAGCGCTCGGCCCGAGACAGATCCAGATGATCGCGATCGGCGGAGCGATCGGCACCGGCCTGTTCATGGGTGCGGGCGGACGCCTCCAGCAGGCCGGTCCCGCACTCGTCCTCGTCTACGCCCTCTGCGGGTTCTTCGCCTTCCTGATCCTGCGGGCACTGGGTGAACTCGTGATGCACCGACCCACCTCCGGGTCGTTCGTGTCGTACTCGCGCGAATTCTTCGGCGAGAAGATGGCGTTCGCCGCGGGCTGGCTGTACTGGATGAACTGGGCGATGACGGCCGTCGTCGACGTCACCGCCGTCGCGCTGTACATGAACTTCTTCAAGAAGTACTGGGCACCGCTCGGGAACGTCGACCAATGGGTCTTCGCCCTGGCCGCGGTCGTTCTGGTCCTCGGGCTGAATCTCGTCTCCGTCAAGGTGTTCGGTGAACTAGAGTTCTGGTTCGCCCTCATCAAGGTCGTCGCCCTCGCCGCGTTCCTCGGCTTCGGAATCTACTTCGTGCTGTTCGGAACACCGATCGAAGGACATTCGTCGGGCTTCAGCATGATCACCGACAACGGCGGACTCTTCCCCAACGGAATCCTGCCCGCCGTCGTGGTGATCCAGGGCGTCGTCTTCGCCTACGCCTCGATCGAACTCGTGGGAACCACTGCGGGCGAGACGAAGAACCCACAGAAGGTCATCCCCAAGGCGATCAACACGGTCATCATCCGGATCCTCGTCTTCTACGTCGGGTCCGTCCTGCTGCTGTCGCTGCTGCTCCCCTACACCGAGTACCACGCCGGCGAGAGCCCGTTCGTCACGTTCTTCGGCTCCATCAACGTGCAGGGCGCCGACGCGATCATGAACCTCGTGGTGCTCACGGCCGCGCTGTCCTCACTCAACGCGGGCCTGTATTCCACCGGCCGAATACTGCACTCCATGGCCATGGCCGGATCGGCGCCGTCGTTCGCCGCCCGGATGAACAAGGCCGGAGTGCCGTACGGCGGCATCGCCCTCACCGGTGTCGTCATCCTGCTCGGCGTCGGACTCAACGCCGTCGTTCCCGCGCAGGCGTTCGAGATCGTCCTCAACCTCGCCGCGCTCGGGATCATCAGCGCCTGGGCCGTGATCGTGCTGTGCCAGCTGAAACTGTGGAAATTCGCCAAGGAGGGGAAGCTCGCCCGGCCCGGTTTCCGGATGTTCGGCGCCCCCTACACCGGGCTCCTGACCCTGGTCTTCCTCGGGTGCGTCGTCATACTGATGGCGTTCGATCACCCCGTCGGAACCTGGACCGTCGGGTCCATCGCGATCATCGCCCCACTGTTGGTCATCGGCTGGTTCGGCGCGCGGAACCGCATCCGCACCCTGGCCTCGGACCGCCCGACCGTTTAGCGAAAGGACAACTGTGCCGAAAGTCGCCGTCGTCACCACCGGAGGGACGATCGCCAGCAGGCGGGACGGGCAGGGTGTCAGCAGACCGGTGGTCGCAGGCCCGGACCTGCTGGGCAGTGCGTGGACCGGGACGGAACTCCGTGTCGTCGACGTGATGTCGAAGGACAGTTCGAGCATGACGTTCGCCGATATGGACCGGGTCCGCGACGCCGTCACCGCGGAACTGCGCGACCCCGAACTCGACGCGGTGGTCGTGCTCCACGGAACCGACACCATGGAGGAGACCGCATTCCTGGTCGACCTCCACCACGCCGACCCCCGGCCGGTGGTGTTCACGGGTGCGCAACGCACCTTCGACCACCCGTACTCCGATGCCCAGGCCAATCTGGCCGACGCGGTCGCCGCGGGATCGGACCCCGCTCTGCGCGGAGCGGGTGTCCTCATCGCGTTCGGAGGCGCCCTGCACCGGGCGTCGGGAACGCGGAAGGTCGACACGATGTCACTCGACGCGTTCCGATCCGTCCACCCCGCCGGTGACCACTCGCGGCGAAGTCTCGAACCGCTGCCGTGGCATCCCATCTCCGGAACCCGTGTCGACATCGTCGCCGCCTACCCGGGGGCCGACCGCGTCCAGATCGACGCGTGCCGGGCTGCCGGCGCCCAGGGGCTGGTGCTCGACGGCCTCGGATCCGGGAACGCGAACCCGGCGATCGTCGAGGCGGTCCGGGACTGCGCGTCCGCCGGGATCCCGGTCGTGGTCACCACCCGGGTGCCGCAGGGCCCGACCTCCGCCACGTACGGCGGTGGGGGCGGCGGGCACGACCTCGTCTCGGCGGGCGCACTGTTCTCCACCGACCTCAGAGCAGGTCAGGCCCGCATCCTTCTCGCGGCGCTGCTCGCCGACCCCGAGCACACCGACCTCGACAAGGAATTCGATCGACGCTCGCGCATCGATCCCGCACCGAGGATCAGCTGAGGTTGAACGGCTCCGGCGCGCTGCGGAGCTGACCCAGCTGACCGACCACCGTGTACGCGCCGGGCCCCACCGGATCACGCTGGGGTTCCGGTTGCGTCAGGCAGTCGGGGGCGGAGGTCTTGGCCGACCATTTCACGGTGAACTGAGCCTGCTCGCCGGGCGCGAGGGTGCGCACGTCGGCCGCGGACTGCGGGAAGCAGTCGATGTTGGACCACAGCCGCACGGCACCGTCGATCGTGTAGACGAGCACCTGCTGGAGGCTGCTGCCCAGATCGCGTTCGCACGGTGTGGTGCCGATGTTGGTGACGACCGTCGTGAAGCTCGGCTCCTCACCCGCCAGGTACGTCGGCTTGTCGGCGGCCACCTTGATGGCCAGCGACTGGTCCGGGCACTGTCCCGCGGCGACCGGCTGGCCGCTGGGAGCCGCGCTGCTCGAGGCACCGCTGCTCGACGCGCCGGACGAGCCGGACGTGCCCGAGGAGGCCTCGCCGCCGGCGGCAGCGGCGCCACCGCCGCCGCCACCGCCCGAACTGCCGCTGGACGTGGACGAACCCGAGGCTGTCGGGGAAATCGACACAGGAGTGGTCAACGAGGAACTCGCTGCCGCCGGATCCGTCTCGGAGTCACCGCCACCACGAAGCGAGTTGATCAACCACACGACGAGCAGCAACACGACGATGGCGCCGCCGATCGCCAGCGCCCTGCGGCGCCAGTAAATCTCGGGGGGCAACGGTCCATTCGGTTCCAGCACGACGTCAACGGTAGTTCGGCGTCGCGCGGCAACGGCTCAGCGGGTGCGGCGTGTCGCGGTCAGTCCGTGAGCTCACCGATGTCGCCGACAGCGCCCTGCAGGTGGGTGCGGCCGTCGGACAGCTTGTACGTGACACCCGCGATGGCGCACGCGCCGCTCTCCACCTTCTCCGCGATGATGCGCGACCGCTGCATGAGCAGGGCCCCGGTCTCCACCACGTGGCGGCCCTCGAGTTCGTCGACGGTACTGAGGCCCTCGCGGCGTCCCATGAGGATCGACGGCGCGACCCGTTCCACGATGCTGCGGATGAATCCGGGCGGCACGTTGCCGTCGTCGAGCGCGTCGAGCGTCGCCTTGACGGCACCGCAGCTGTCGTGTCCGAGCACGACGATGAGCGGAACGTTCAGCACGCCGACGGCGTACTCGATGGACCCGAGCACGGCGTCGTCGATCACGTGACCGGCGGTGCGGACGACGAACATGTCGCCCAGACCCTGGTCGAAGATGATTTCGGCGGCGACGCGGGAGTCTCCGCATCCGAACAGGACGGCCGTGGGGTGCTGGCCGCCGACGAGCTTCGCGCGATCGGCGATGCCCTGGCTGGGATGGAGCGAGGTACCGCTCACGAATCTGTCGTTACCCTGACGCAGGGCTTTCCACGCGGACACGGGGTTGGAATTAGGCATGGGATCATTGTGCACCGGGCATGTCGCACCGTCGCGACGGGAATGTGACGACCGCAGAAAATCTGTTTCCCCCGTGAACGAAGGGACTTGTGAGGACGAAGTGGCCGTTGACTCCTCCGCGCTGATCAACTGGTACGACGTACAGGCCCGGGATCTGCCGTGGCGCCGCGACGGCGTCACCGCCTGGCACATCCTGATGAGCGAGATCATGCTGCAGCAGACGCCCGTCGTCCGGGTGGCCCCGATCTGGGAGGAATGGGTGCAGCGCTGGCCCGTCCCGTCCCGCATGGCCGCGTCGAGTCAGGCCGACGTACTGCGCGCGTGGGGCAAGCTGGGCTACCCGCGCCGCGCGCTGAGGCTCCACGAGTGCGCCGGAGTACTGGCCGCCGAGCACGGCGACGTGGTTCCGAGCGACGTCGACACTCTCCTCGGCCTGCCCGGTATCGGTGCCTACACCGCGCGGGCCGTCGCCTGCTTCGCCTACGGACAGCGGGTCCCCGTCGTCGACACGAACGTCCGGCGGGTGGTCGCCAGGGCCGTGCACGGAAGCGCCGAGCCGGGAAATCCGTCGACCACGCGTGACCTCGCCGACGTGTCCGCGCTGCTGCCCAGAACCCGCGCGCGGGCCGCCACGTTCTCCGCGGCCCTGATGGAACTCGGGGCCACCGTGTGCACCGCCCGCTCGCCCGAATGCGCTCGCTGCCCGCTGCCGAGCTGCGCCTGGGTGGATGCCGGACGTCCCGCGCACACCGGCGAGCGCCGGAAGGTCCAGAAGTTCGCAGGCACCGACCGTCAGGTGCGCGGCAAGCTCATGGCCGTACTCCGTGAGAGCTCCGCCCCCGTCGAACGCGTCCGGCTCGACCAGGTGTGGCCGGGCGATCCGGGCCAACGCGACCGCGCCCTCCATTCCCTGCTGATCGACGGACTCGTCGAGCAGACCGAGAACGGGCTCTTCGCCCTCGCGGGCGAGGGAAGCTAGCCCCCGGGCGGGTCAGCCGAGCCCGTCGAGGAATGCCTCGACCACTTTCCGGTACTGCTCCGGCTGGTCGTCGTGGACGAGGTGACCGGCCTGCTCGATGCGGACGTACTCGGCGCCGGGATGCCGCTCCGCCATGGTCCGCATCTGACCGTCGGGGGTGATCGTGAACTCCCCCTCGATCAGCAGGGCCGGCACCGTGATCGACGCCCACTGGTCCCAGAAGTGCCTGCCGCCCCACTCCTCGGAGATGTCGCGGAACGTGTCGACGTCGCCGTGCAGGTACCAGCCGTCGGCGCGCTTCTCGAACGAATCCAGGAAGTACTGTCCGGCAACCGGACCGAAGAACTCGAAGAGGTCTTCCCGCGTCGTGAACGGCTGCGGCCAGTTCGAGATCATCGCCGCCCAGTCCGCGGCGGTCCGGCCACGGAAGTCGGGGGCCATGTCTTCGAGGACGAGCGCCGACACCTTCTCGGGGTGTTCGGCGGCCAGGCACCACGCGTGCAGGGCGCCCATCGAGTGACCGATCACCACCCACGGTTCGGCGAAGGGTGCGAGTGCTGCGACGAGGTCTTCCACGAACGCTTCCGTCGTCAGCTGCGCGGGTGCGGGCCTGCCGTGACCTGCGGCGTCGAACGTGAAGACGTGGCCGTGCTCGCGCAGCCACGACACGTGCCGCCCCCACGTCCGGGCGCTGCCCATCAGCCCGTGCAACAGCAGAATCGGCTGTCCCGCCCCACCCTCGTCGTGCAACGCACTCTCACCCGCCACCCCTCCGACGCTAGCGGAGTAATCTCGCCCGCATGGCAGTGGTGAAGATCAACGCAATCGAAATCCCCGAGGGCGCGGGCCCCGAACTCGAGAAGCGCTTCGCAGCGCGCGCGCACGCCGTGGAGAACTCCCCCGGCTTCCTCGGATTCCAGCTTCTGCGCCCCGTCAAGGGCGAGAACCGCTACTTCGTCGTCACCCAGTGGGAGAGCGAAGAGGCATTCGCGGCGTGGCGCGACGGTCCGGCCCGGGAAGCACACGCGGGTGAGCAGAAGAAGCCGGTTGCGTCCGGAGCTTCGCTGCTCGAGTTCGAGGTCGTTCTCGACGTCGCGGCAGCGAACAAGAGCTGAGAGACGGGGCCGAGCGGGAAGATTGACACGACGGCCCGCCGGGTGCAAAAGTTCGCAGGACAAAGCGATGGTTCGGCAGGAATCCGGTGCAATCCCGGAGCGGTCGCGCCACTGTAAATCGGAGTAGTCCTTCACGGGAGCCACCCGACAGCCAGATACTGCGGCCATCGCCTGGACCTAGGGGACGCGAAATCCCAGGAGGAACTATGGCACTCGCCTACGCACCCGGCTCGTCGGTCGATACGACCCGTCTCGCCGTCATCTCTTTCGCGATCGTTCTGTTCGCGATGCTCGCTCTCTATCTCGTGGGATTCGACCAGGGCGCGATTTCGCGCAGTGGCATGTACATGCATGAATTGATGCACGACGGCCGCCACCTCCTGGGTCTGCCATGCCACTGACCGATTCCTTCGCAAAACTCCTCATCCGCGGCCTGCTGGCCGGTCTGATCGCAGGCATCCTGGCCGGTGGCGTCGCCTTCGTCCTCGGTGAGTCGCACATCGATGCGGCCATCGCCATCGAAGAGTCGAACAGCGCCGCCGAAGCCGACGTCCACTCGCACGACGCCACGCAGGCAGAGGAGCCGGCCGGGCACTCGCACGACGAGGAAGAGGCACTGGTCAGCCGTGACGGACAGCGTTTCGGACTGTTCCTCGCCACGTCCCTCGCGGGCCTGGCACTGGGAGCAATCTTCGCCGTCGTCGCGAATTACGCGCGTCGGGTGACGACGCTGTCGGGACCGTTGCTCGGGCTGACACTGGCCACATTGGGCTGGTTGGCAATCGAGGCGGTGCCGTTCTTCAAGTACCCCGCCAACCCGCCCGCTGTCGGAGACCCCGAAACGATCACCCAGCGAACCTGGCTGTGGCTCGCCGCAGTCGTGCTGGGCTTGCTCGCGGTGGTGGCCTCCGTCTTCGCGGCGAAGGCCGTCGCAGCTCAGGAGTTCCTGTCGGTGCGGATCGCGGCACCGGTTCTCGCCTTCCTCGTGGTGGTGACCGTCGGCTACCTCGTACTGCCCACCGTCAACGAAGTGGGCGACGACTTCCCCGCAGTGCTGCTGTGGCAGTTCCGCCTGTCGTCCCTCGCGACTCAGGCCACGTTGTGGCTGGTTCTCGGACTGGCGTTCGCGTTCCTCACGGAGCGCGCCACCCGGGCTACGACGCCCGCGCCGGCGAACGCCGCCTGACCCACAGGGCGTCAGCGGGATTTGTCCCATCGGGCCGGGTCCGCCTCCAGGGCGGCCCGGTCCCAGCCACCCCGCTCGGCGGCCGCGTCGTATGTGCTGTGCAGGAACTTCAGCAGTGCGGCATCGGGATCGTCCGCGGTGCGGACGGTTTCGTACGGCAGCAGGAACTGCCCGTTCTCCTTGCTGTAGAAAGCTCCGTCGGGCCCGACCGGGTAGTCGGCGAAGCCATCGGGTTCCGGGTAGGCGTACGCGTAGAACGCACCTTCGACGCCACCACCGGGCCAGAAACCGCAGCTGCTCAGCTCGTGCGAGTAGCCCTCGACCATCACCCAGTCTCCGCAGTTCGGTGCTCCCCCAGGGTGAGTCGGTGCGGTTCGCCCGGAGAACCGCGTACAGGCCAGGTCGAGCGCACCCCAGAAGAAGTGCACGGGACTGACCTTCCCGATGAAATGGGAACGGAACTCGTGCAGGACGCGGTCCGCCTGCACGAGCTGCCGCCAGAACTGGTGCACCGCCTGACCGTCGTACGAACAGTGCTGGGTGTCCTCCGCGAACGGGACGGCGGGGTCCACCTCGTTGGGCCGGGCCAGAATGGTCGTCACCACACCCAATTCGGCCAGCGTGTCCATCGTCTCCGCATAGAAATCGGCCACCGACTTCGGTTCGAGGGCAACCGTCCCGGTGCCGCCCGTGCTCGTGCGGATCACCAGTTGATGCTCGGCGAAGTCGAATTCGATGTCGAAACAGTCGGTACCGTACGGGATCGTCGACGTCGTGAGACCGCGGGGGCTCACGTACAGCGGGACCTGCCACCAGTGGTTGATCAACGGTGCGTGGGCCAAGCGGATCTTCCCGACGATCTGCGTCCACATGTGCACGGTGTCCCGCGTCGCCGTCCAGTCGCCCACCTTCAACGCCGGCCATGCATCTCCGGATCGTGTCTGCTCGCGCACAGTGCCTCCCTGCCGACGACGTGCATTTCAATGTGCCCCTCGTGCGGGGTGATGGCAAGCGCGTCGCACCGATACCCGGGTAGGGGTGGACTCCACTCTCAGGGGTGATGTGCCGCGACGTCACCGATACCAGCATGGGGACATGACCACTCGCACTGCACCCTCGATCCCGCAGACGGTCGAGCGCGCGCACTGGCTGCTCGGACTTGCCCTGTTCGCCGGCATGGTCGAGGCCATCGCGCACACGTCGACGGCGCTGGAGGGCCCGGGCGCCGACGTCGGCAGCCTCGCCGGACAACTCATCGTCCGCGTCGTCGTCTACGGCGCGGTGCTGTTCGTCATGACCCGATTCCGCAGTGGCGGGGCGTGGGCGCGGAACACCCTCGCGATCGGTCTCGGCGTGTTCGGCGTCGCATCACTCGTGATGGAACCCATCGCGTGGGTATCGGCAGGCAACGACCCGATGTCTGCCGTCTCCGGTCTGACGCTCGACGTCGCGGTGATCGCGACCGCCCGGCTCACCCACCTCGTGGCGGTGATCGCGGCGGTGGCACTCATGTTCCGGCCCGACGCCAACCGGTACTTCACGCGCCGCTAGTTCACCGCCGCCGTGCTCGCCTGCGTCAGAAGCTGCAGGAACACGTCCTTCGGCTGGGCGCCGGACACGGCGACGCGGCGGTTGGCGACGAAGAACGGCACCGCCGACACCTGCAGTCGACGGGCGGTGTCGAGGTCGGCGCGGACCGCGTCCGCGCCGGCATCGGACTCGAGTTCGGCGCGCACGGTGTCGGCGTCGAGCCCGGCCCGCGCCGCGATGTCGACGAGCACCTCTCGGTCGTCGATCACGGCGTCGTCGCCGAAGTGGGCGCGGAACAGCGCTTCCACCACGGCATCTCGTTTGTCGCCCGCCAGTTGGATCAACCGGTGGGCGTCGAACGTGTTGGCGGCGATCACGGTGTCGAAGTCGAGACGCAGCCCCTCGTCGGCCGCCGTGCGCGCAACGTGACCGAACATCTGACGGACCTGCTCGGCAGGCATGCCCTTGCTCTCCACCAGGGCGTCGAGCTCGCTGCGCCGTTCCCCGACCGGCGTCTCCGGCGACAGCTGATACGACCGCCACACCACGTTCACCCGGTCGCGCCCCTCGAACTCCGCGAGGGCGGCCAGGAAACGGTGCTTGCCGATGTAGCACCAGGGGCAGGCGACGTCGGACCAGATCTCGATCTCGATGTCGCCGTCGGTGTTCTGCTGTGTCGTCACAGTTCGGTAAAACGAATCGCCGGCGCATTCTGTTCCGCCGGGTTCGTCACGATGTTTGTCTTGGTTCGCCGTGCTGCATTTCCGCACGCCGGATTCGACCGAACGGTACGGTGAGGGGATCGACACGGCGGGAGTAACGTCGTATCGATCGTGCCGCTGAGTGAGGGGCGCTCGTTGCGATGCCCGGACAATCGGCGACTCGATGATCGTGGAACCCGAACTGCTCCAGGAGTAGCCATGGTTTACGTCTCGTCACCGAGCAAGTCCGTCGAGTCACTCGGAATCGTGTTGATCGCCGTCGGAGTCGTCCTGCTCGCTCTGCTCACCCTCTACCTGGTCGGATTCGACCAGGGTGCGATCTCCCGAAGTGGCATGTACCTGCACGAATTGATGCACGACGGCCGCCATCTCCTGGGAGTTCCCTGTCACTAGTTCCACCACGACCGGAGCACGCGATGAACTCTCCAGCAGATTTCGAAGCACAGGCGAACAGGGTCGCGGAGTACGGCCCGGTCCATCACGCAGAGATGGATTCGCCGTATTACCTGTCCAATTCCGCGTTCGACGCGTTGCGACACGTTCTCCACGACGTCGGCGGCCAGACCGCCCTTCCCGTCAAGTACGAGGAGAAGGTCGAAGAGGACTGGGAGATGAGCACATACGTCACGTGCGAATGCCTCGGGTGGCGCGGTGTGTGGAACTCCGAAGAGCGCCGTCGCGCCGAGAACGACCTGGGCGCAACGCTCTATTTCGGTTTGCCGTACTACGCGCGGTGGATCACGGTGGCCGCCAAGACGCTCATCAACAAGGGCCTGATCACGCCCGACGAACTCTCCGCCAAGATCGACGAGGTCCGGGCCAGGTCTGCCGGCGGGAAAGCGACCGGAGGCCAGTCATGACGAAGTTCGAGATCGGCGACCGGGTCACCGTCAAGGACGCGACGTCGATGTTCCACACCCGCACCCAGGCATTCATCCGCGGGCGCACCGGCGTCGTCGTCGAACACCGCCCGGAGTGGGTGATCCCCGAGGACGAGGCGTGGGGACGCGTGGACGACGGCCGGACCGAGCCGTTCTACGTCGTCCGCTTCCGGCAGACCGACCTCTGGCCCCGCTACACCGGATTCGAGATCGACACGTTGGAAACCGAGTGCTCCGAGCGCTGGCTCGAGCCGGCAGGAGAGGCGGACACATGACGCATTCGCACGGCGATCACGCCCCGATCCAGGCCTCCGAAGAGGTCAGCGAGTTCGAGATCCTGGAGACCGCCATTCGGGAACTGTCCATCGAACACGGACTGTTCTCCCGCGAGGATCACCGCCGTTTCTCCGAATGGGCCGAGTCGGTGGGGCCTTCGGGTGGTTCGAAGTTGGTCGCGAAAGCGTGGGTCGACCCGGAGTTCAAGAAGCGACTGCTGGCGGACGGCACCGAAACCTGCAAGGAAGTGGGGATCGACTGGCGCGACCCGACCGGGTCGGGCACGCCCAGCGACTACACGTACTTCTACGTGCTGGAGAACACCCCGAACGTCCACAACGTCATCGTCTGCACGTTGTGTTCGTGCTATCCGCGGCCCGTTCTCGGTATGTCTCCGGACTGGTACCGCACCCCCAACTATCGCCGCCGGTTGGTGCGCTGGCCACGCGAGGTGATCGCGGAGTTCGGTCTGCACTTCCCGCCGGATGTCGAAGTGCGCGTGCATGATTCGAATCAAAAATCACGGTTCATGGTGATGCCGATGCGCCCCGAGGGCACCGAGGGGTGGAGTGAGGAACAACTTGCGTCGATCGTCACCCGCGACACCATGATCGGTGTCGCCGTCCCGCAGGTCGATTGGACCGCGACCACACCACCCTCGGACAACGGAGGAACCGCACGATGATGACGGACAAGGCATACGACGTCATCCTGAACACGTTGACACCGGAGACGACCCGCAACGACGTGACGCTATCGGACCTCGACCGCAAGCCCGACCCGTGGGAATCGAGCATGCAGGCCACCGCGGAATGCCTGTCCTGGCGTGGCGCCTGGGACAATCTCGACAGGCGCCACACCGAGGACCAGCTGGGCGAAACCATCTACCGCGACTTCCCCGTCCGCTCCCGGTCCGTCGTCGCCACCGCTCACGCGTTGATGGACAAGGGCGTCATCAGCCCGGACGAACTCCAGGCGAAGATGGAGGAAGTGCGCGCACGGTTCAACCGTCAGTAGCCGGCTGGACTCAGGACTCGAGTGCCGCGTCCAGCGTGATCTCGACTCCGGTGAGCGCCTTGCTCACCGGGCAGGACTCCTTGGCTGCCTGAGCTGCCTTGGCGAACCCGTCGGCGTCGAGACCGTCCACCTCACCGCGGACCGTCAGCTTGATTCCGGTGAGCTTGAAACCCGGGTTGTCCGGTCCGAGTGAGACATCCGCCTTCACTTCGAGGCTCTGCGGGGTCCCGCCTGCCTCCGCGATGAGTGCGGACAGCTGCATCGCATAGCAGGAGGAATGCGCCGCGGCGATCAGCTCCTCCGGGCTGGTGGTTCCACCGGCCTCTTCGGCCGCCCGCTTCGGGAACGAGACGTCGAAGGTCGCGACACCGGAACTGGTGAGTTCCACCTGGCCGCTTCCCTGTTCGAGCGATCCGTTCCAAGCGGTCCGTGCGGTACGTGTCGGCATGCCACATCCTCTCGTGGTTCTTCGGTTTACGTGTCGAACCTACTCGTACCGGGCGGACATGCGCAGCGCCCGGGAACGCAGGGCGGCCCGCAGAGCGTCCGGTGCGAGCACTTCCGCGTCCTCGCCGAACGCCCACAGAACCCCGCGTGCGTGGGAGTCGTCACCGAACACCACTTCCAGCCGCACCCGGTCGTCGTCGACCGACTGCTCGGAGCGGACGGCATAGGCACGCTCCACCAGGTCGTCGCGGCGCTCACGGCCCACGAGAACGTCGGCGACCACCGGCGTCCCGCGCGCCCGGAACGCCGAACGGCGACGCTCCCAGATCGCGGCGAGGTCGATGTCGGCAGATCGCTGCGCCGGCTCGTCGAGTTCGCGGACGTCCTCGATGCGCTCGAGCCGGTACGTCCGGTCGCGGCCGGCGTCCGTCGCCACCAGATACCACCGTCCCGCCGCATGGATGAGCCCCTGCGGGTCGATGACGCGCCACACCGCGTCGTTGCCCCGCGACGGGTACAGGATGCTCAGCCGCCGGCCCACGAACACCGCCTGCTGGATCAGCCCGAGATGATCGTCCACCGGTTCCGGGTCGGTCAGCCACGTTCCCTGGGTGACGAACACCCGCTCCGCCACCTTCGTCGCCGCCGCCCGGTGCGCGTCCGGCATCGCCGCCACCACTTTGCGCATCGCCGACGCGAATGCCGGCGCCATGCCCAGCGATTCCGACGTCATCGCCGAGCCTGCCGCCAGCAGGGCCTTGGCCTCGTCGACGGTCAGACCGGTGAGGTCGGTGGTGAATCCCGGCAGCAACTCGAAGCCGCCGTCACGACCGCGTTCGGCATACACCGGTATCCCCGCAGTCGACAATGCGTCGATGTCCCGCAGCACGGTGCGCGGCGACACCTCGAGTTCGCGGGCCAGCGCCGACGCCGACATGCGTCCACGATTACGGAGCAGAAGGACGAGTGAGAGCAGGCGGTCGGCACGCATGGGAAAAGTCTGGCAGAAATACATGACAGAAGATGTCATGTTTCGCGGCGATAGTTGCCTCATGACCAACACAACAGATCCCCGACCCCTGTACCGCGAAGCCCTCACCTGGACCACCGGCCTCATCGAGAAGGTCCGCGAAGACCAGCTGACGGCGTCCACTCCCTGCACCGACTTCGACGTCCGCACCCTGCTCGGCCACCTCGTCGCCACCGTGGAGAGGGCACGCGTCATCGGCGAGGGCGGCGACCCCGGCACCGTTCCGCTCGTCGTCACCGACATCCCCGGCGACGGCTACGCGGACGCCTACCGGTCCGCCGCGGACCGCATGTCGCCCGTCTGGACCGACGACAGCCGACTCGACGCAACAGTGACCGCGCCGTGGGGCACTGTTCCCGGCCGCGCCGCGATCTGGGGGTACATCAACGAGACCCTCGTGCACGGCTGGGACCTGGCCGTCGCCACCGGCCAACCCTCCGAGACCCGCCCGGAACTCGCCGAGGCCGTGCTCGCCGTCGCCCGGCACGCGATCCCGGCCGAGACGCGCGGCGGCCACGTGCCGTTCGCGGACGTGGTCGATCCCCACCCCACCGCCGGTCCCACCGAGCGCCTCGCCAACTGGTCGGGACGCAAGAGCATCTGACCCCGCGCACACGAACGGGCCGCCGGTGGATTACCACCGGCGGCCCGTTGTCGTTCGACTACTGCCTGACTACTCCGAGTCGGCTGCGCCGGACTTGGCCAGGTCGACCGGAACCTCGTCGGGGACGGTGACCGGCTTCGCCTCGCCGCGGAACGTGAACTTCGCGTCCTCGCCCGCGCCTTCGCCGTCCCAGTTCTCGACGTCGACGTACACGATCTGACCGGGACCGACCTCGCCGAAGAGGATCTTCTCCGACAGCTGGTCCTCGATCTCGCGCTGGATCGTGCGACGCAGCGGCCGCGCACCCAGGACCGGATCGAAGCCACGCTTGGCCAGCAGCGACTTGGCCTTGTCGCTGACCTCCATCGTCATGTCCTTGTTCTTCAAGGCCACCTCGACACGTGCCACCATCAGGTCCACCATCTGAACGATCTGCTCGGTGGTGAGCTGGTGGAACACGACGATGTCGTCGATGCGGTTGAGGAACTCGGGACGGAAGTGCTTCTTCAGCTCGTCGTGCACCTTGAGCTTCATCCGCTCGTAGTTCGACTCGTCGCCCTTGCCGGACGTGAAGCCGAGACCCACTGCCTTGGAGATGTCCGAGGTACCGAGGTTCGAGGTGAAGATGAGCACCGTGTTCTTGAAGTCCACGGTGCGGCCCTGACCGTCGGTGAGACGGCCGTCTTCGAGCACCTGCAGGAGCGTGTTGTAGATCTCCTGGTGTGCCTTCTCGATCTCGTCGAACAGCACCACACTGAACGGCTTGCGGCGCACCTTCTCGGTGAGCTGGCCGCCCTCTTCGTAGCCGACGTAGCCGGGAGGGGCACCGAACAGCCGCGACGCGGTGAAGCGGTCGTGGAACTCACCCATGTCGATCTGGATGAGAGCGTCGTCCTCACCGAACAGGAAGTTGGCGAGCGACTTGGCCAGCTCGGTCTTACCGACACCGGACGGGCCGGCGAAGATGAACGAACCGGACGGACGCTTCGGGTCCTTCAGGCCGGCACGGGTACGGCGGATGGCCTTGGCGACAGCCTTGACCGCGTCTTCCTGACCGATGATCCGCTTGTGCAGCTCCTCCTCCATGCGGAGCAGACGCGTGGTCTCCTCCTCGGTGAGCTTGAACACGGGGATGCCGGTCCAGTTACCCAAGACCTCGGCGATCTGCTCGTCGTCGACCTCGGCGATGACGTCCAGGTCACCGGAACGCCACTGCTTCTCCCGCTCCGCACGCTGAGCGACGAGAGTCTTCTCCTTGTCGCGCAGGTTCGCGGCCTTCTCGAAGTCCTGCGCGTCGATCGCGGACTCCTTCTCGCGGCGGGCGTCGGCGATCTTGTCGTCGAACTCGCGGAGGTCCGGCGGTGCGGTCATCCGGCGGATGCGCATCCGGGCTCCGGCCTCGTCGATGAGGTCGATGGCCTTGTCCGGCAGGAAGCGGTCGTTGATGTAGCGATCGGCCAGGGTGGCCGCGGCGACGAGTGCACCGTCCGTGATGGACACGCGGTGGTGCGCCTCGTAACGGTCGCGAAGACCCTTGAGGATCTCGATGGTGTGTTCCACCGTCGGCTCGCCGACCTGCACCGGCTGGAAGCGACGCTCCAGTGCGGCGTCCTTCTCGATGTACTTGCGGTACTCGTCGAGGGTGGTGGCACCGATGGTCTGCAGCTCACCGCGGGCGAGCTTCGGCTTGAGGATCGAGGCCGCGTCGATGGCGCCCTCGGCCGCGCCTGCACCCACGAGGGTGTGCAGCTCGTCGATGAACAGGATGATGTCGCCGCGGGTGTTGATCTCCTTGAGGACCTTCTTCAGGCGCTCTTCGAAGTCACCGCGGTAGCGGCTGCCTGCCACGAGCGACCCGAGGTCGAGCGTGTACAGCTGCTTGTCCTTGAGCGTCTCGGGGACCTCGCCGTTGACGATGGCCTGAGCGAGACCCTCGACGACGGCGGTCTTACCGACACCGGGCTCGCCGATCAGCACCGGGTTGTTCTTGGTACGGCGCGACAGCACCTGCATGACGCGCTCGATTTCCTTCGAGCGGCCGATGACGGGGTCGAGCTTGCCTTCGAGGGCTGCCTGGGTGAGGTTGCGACCGAACTGGTCGAGCACCAGCGACGTGGACGGGGTGCCCGCCTCGCCGCGAGTGCCGCCGGCCTCGGCCGGCTCCTTGCCCTGGTAGCCGGAGAGCAGCTGGATGACCTGCTGACGCACCCGGTTGAGGTCGGCACCGAGCTTGACCAGAACCTGCGCTGCGACGCCTTCACCCTCGCGGATGAGGCCGAGCAGGATGTGCTCCGTACCGATGTAGTTGTGTCCGAGCTGCAGTGCCTCGCGCAGGCTGAGCTCCAGGACTTTTTTGGCACGCGGGGTGAAGGGGATGTGGCCGGACGGGGCCTGCTGGCCCTGGCCGATGATCTCCTCGACCTGGCTGCGCACTCCTTCGAGGGAGATGCCCAACGACTCCAGCGACTTGGCAGCGACACCTTCGCCCTCGTGAATGAGGCCGAGCAGGATGTGCTCCGTACCGATGTAGTTGTGGTTGAGCATCCTGGCTTCTTCTTGAGCCAGGACAACAACGCGCCGTGCGCGATCGGTGAACCTCTCGAACATCGCTCTCCCTCACACTTTCCGACGTGCAGTCACGAGACCGGGTGTCTCGTCCCTGTTCGCCGCGTTTCGCTCCGGCACTACAAGCAGATCGCCAGCGCCTGCTCCGAGGGCAGAAGCCCCGAACCGACGAAGGTTCCACGACCCCAGCTATTACTCTAGTTGGCTGCCGATCGACCTGCTGCCCCTCCACCCCTTTAGGTAGAAGAGCAGGCCTGCTTACCCGTATTTAACGCCCCAGCTCCCGCAATCGTTTCCCCTTCGCTGTACGCCTGGAGCGAACAGGTCCCGCGATGCCGATGTGGACCACCATTTCGTAGCCGCCGGGATGGTCGAATGGGCACTTCTTTCCAGTTGTTCGCCATCCAGACGTTCCTGGACGGGACCCGGCGGGCACGTCGTGACCGTGGTGTCGCAGAAATGCGACGACCGCTTTGCCCGCGAAGTTCGAGGCCCGCTCCCCGAAGGAAGCGAGACCTGCGTGTCCGGACAGGGTATGTCGATGAGCTGTGAGTTCGCCACCCATACGTTTCCGCCGGCCTCGCGGCGATACCCAGCGGGTTGCGCAGGCCTTCCCCGGTAACCGGCGCCACCCGGCGCGAGAGGAGTTGGTGAGAGCTACCCCGCGACGGGGGCGACGAAACTGCAGGGCACGTCGCGCGGGTGTGCCGGATCCAGGGCGTTCAGCACGAATCCGGCGGCCCGTGCCGAACCGGCGACGGCGACGTGGTCGGAGTAGTCCTGCTCGCAACCGTCCTGGACGACGATGTTGGTGGTGTCCGGGCCCGGCTCGATGCCGCTCGTGTACGGGACGACCAGTTCGTCGTAGCGGGTCGCGATGTTGGTGTACTCGATGCCGGGGACGTAGACCCCGTCTGCCCGCATGCGGTCGATGAACGCGGACCCCTGGAGCATCTCGGGACAGGCCCGGCAGACGGGGAAACCCGCCGCCACCTCGTCGTCGATGCCGAGCGACCGCATGTACCGCCCGACGCTGATCTGGTCGTTGCCGTACGTGCCGTGCCACGGCGGTGCCAGTGACACGACCTTTGCGACCTTGTCTGCACCACCGAAGAACTTCACGTAGTTGTTCGCCTGCAGGGTGCCCTGGGAATGTCCGACCAGGTCGACTTTCGAGGCGCCCGTGCTCGACAGCACCTGATCGACGAATGCGGCGATCTGAGCGGTGCCGGTGTCGATGGGAGTCATCCCGCCGATCGCATCGAGCGGCCACGGCAGGTCGGGGAAGTTGCCGTAGGTGAGGGAATACACGCAGTAGCCCTCGTTGGCGAGGAGCGGTGCGTACACCGCCCAGTTGGTCTGGCGTGCGCCTCCCGTGCCGTGGACGAGGACCACCGGTTCGGGATGCGTGTCACTCGGCCGGCAGGACCAGTCGTTCGAACCCGGGGCCGAACCGCCCGGATTTCCCAATTCGAGAAGTACGCCGGCGAGGAACGAATCCGGCACCGGATAGGTCGGCGCTGCGGACGCCACCCCGGCCCACATCACGAACGCCAGGAACAGAATCCCTGAAACGGCCACGCAGCGGCGCACGGCTACCCCCCAGACTTCCCGATTAACGGATCAGTGCGGGACGGTAACAGTCCAGGTCACCTCGCGGAGCGAATCAGCGAATTCTGTTCCCAGCTAACTTTCAGTTCGCCTTGTTGTAGGCGTCGATAATTTCCGCGGAGATACGCCCGCGCGCAGAAACCTTTTTGTTGTTCTTGCGCGCCCATTCACGGATAGCGGCGCTCTGTTCCCGATCGACCGAAACTCGGGACTTGGTGGCGGCCGGGGCCGCCACGGCCTTGCCGCGCTTGCGCGAGCTCACCTTGCGCGCGTGGGAAACCCACACGTCGAGCTGCTCGCGCAATTTCGCCGCATTCTCCGAGGAAAGGTCGATCTCGTACTGAACACCGTCGAGTCCGAACTCGACCGTCTCGTCGGCAGACGCCTCTTGATCGACATCGTCGATCAGGGTGACAGTGACCTTCTTAGCCATGGGATGAAATTCCTCTCGAATGAAGCGACGTCTCATCGTCAACGTGAGCTACGACCCGGAGGTAACCATACCCCTGTTCTTCCGATTCGGAATACGAGGAATGGATCGAATTCATCCGCGTGAATTCACCCTGGTGAATCAGCGAGAAGAAGGCCGAACAATGGGAAAGAGGATTGTTTCGCGGATTCCCAAACCCGTCAAAGCCATGAGCAGACGGTCGATTCCCATTCCGGTACCGGTGGTCGGCGGCATTCCCTGCTCCATTGCGGCGAGGAATTCTTCGTCGAGGGCCATCGCCTCGTCGTCCCCGGCCGACGCGAGACGCGCCTGATCGACGAACCGCTCACGCTGGATGACCGGATCGACCAATTCCGAATAGCCCGTGGCCAACTCGAACCCGCGGATGTAGAGGTCCCACTTCTCGGTCACCCCGGCCTTGCTGCGGTGGTCACGAGTCAGCGGCGACGTCTCGACCGGGAAATCACGGACGAACGTCGGCTCGAACAACTGGTCGCCGCACTGGTGCTCCCACAGTTCCTCGACGAGCTTTCCGTGCCCGTAACCCTTGTCCTTGGGGACCTCCAGGCCCACCTTCTCGGCGAGCGCCAGCAATTCCTCGACGGTGGTATCCGGAGTGACCTCGACACCGATCGCCTGCGACAGCGACGGATACATCTCGAGGGTCTTCCATTCACCACTGAGGTCGTATTCGGTGCCGTCGGCGAGAGTGACGACCTGCGAACCGAAAGCGGCCTGTGCCACTTCCTGGACGAGTTCGCGGATCATGACGGCCGAATCGTCGTACGTGCCGTACGCCTCGTACGTCTCGAGCATCGCGAATTCCGGCGAGTGCGTCGAGTCGACACCCTCGTTGCGGAAATTCCGGTTGATCTCGAAGACCTTCTCGATACCGCCGACGACGCACCGCTTCAGGAACAGTTCGGGCGCGATACGGAGATAGAGATCGATATCGAGGGCATTGGAATGCGTGATGAAGGGACGGGCCGCCGCGCCGCCCGCCACCGTCTGCAGCATCGGCGTCTCGACCTCGAGGAACCCGCGACGCTCGAGCGCGTTCCGGAGCTCACGGACGACAGCCACCCGCTTACGCGCATTCTCCCGCGCCTCGGAGCGCACGATCAGGTCGGCGTAGCGCTGCCGGACCCGGGACTCCTCGTTCATCTCCTTGTGCGCAACCGGCAGCGGCCGGAGCGACTTGGACGCGATCTGCCACGAATCGGCCATCACGCTCAGCTCACCGCGACGGGAGCTGATCACCTCACCGTGCACGAAGACGAAGTCACCGAGGTCGACATCGGCCTTCCACGACGCGAGAGCGTCCTCGCCGACGGCGGCGAGACTGATCATCGCCTGCAGCTGGGTGCCGTCGCCTTCCTGCAGCGTCGCGAAGCACAACTTGCCCGTGTTACGCACGAAGATCACCCGGCCGGCGACACCGACCTGGTCGCCGGTCGCCGTGTCGGGCTCGAGTTCCGGGTACTTGGCCCGGATCTCCGCCAGCGAGTGGGTGCGCGCCACCGACACCGGGTACGCCTCGCGTCCCTCCGCGAGGATGCGCTCACGCTTCTCCTGGCGGATCCGAAGCTGCTCGGGGGTGTCGTCGACTGGCTGGGCTGCTACTTCACTCACGGGTCACCAGCCTAATCGACAGCCGGGCGTGCCCCTATTCAGAGGTCGGTACCAACTCGACGGCTCGCCGTCAGTGTGCCGAGACGGTGGCCAGCTCCCGCACGCAGTGCTGCGTGGCGATGAGCGAGCCCAGCAACCCCGCCGCCTTGATCGCCTTGTACCCGCCCACGAGATCGGTCGCCTTGTGCAGACCCAGCTGCTGCAGCGCCGCCGCGGCGAGACTGGACGTGTAGCCCTCGGAGCAGACGATGATCCACTCGACGTCGTGGTCCACCGCAAGCGCCAGGTGCGCCGAGCTGGTGGGATCGCACCGCCACTCGAGGACGTTGCGTTCGATGGCGAGCGCACCGGGCAGCGTTCCCTCGACCGCTCGCTGCGCCTGCGGGCGGATGTCCACCACGATCGCGCCGCGCGCCACGGCCTCGGGCAGCTCGAATGCGTACATGCGGTCGATCTGGTTGCGGGCCTCTTCGAGCATCTGGTCGATGTTCACTTCGAACCACCCTCGGGGAGATCGGTGAGCTCGGTCCGGGTACGGCGCAGCGTGCCGTGGTCGGTGACCTCGTAATAGGACATGGCCGACAGCGGCGGCGAGTAGGCGTGCACGCTCAGCGTCGGCGTCACCACCTCCGCCCCGGGTGCGTCCGGCGCCCGCACCACGTCATGGACCCAGCCGAGCGGGAACGACGCCTGATCGCCGGCGTCGAGAGTGCGGTGGCGCAGTCGGTCACCCGCCCAACGGAACTCGGACAGCGCGCCGCTGAGAACGGTGAGCGCGCCGAAAGATCCTGCGTGGTCGTGCAATTCGGTGTTCCGGTCGGGAACCCAGCTGATCAGCCAGACGTCGACGTCGTCGTCCGAGTAGAGCCGGGTCGACCAGCGCTCGTCGGTGGGCCAGCTCTGCGGGAGCAGGACGTCGTGGCGGCCGTCGAGGACCTCGGAAGCACCCTGATCGGTGATGCGCAGCAGGTCGGCCGGGCGAAGACGGGTGGGTACAGATGCAGAAGAATACGTTGCGAGCACGAGAGAGACTCCCAGAAGTGTGAATTGGTCAAGGCAGCGTTCAGCCTCGACAACACTCCTGAGCACTCGTGCAGAGATTCACGGGGACCATTCTGACATAACTTCCGCGAAGAGGGAACCCGTCACTCGAGCGGGCTGCGACGCGCACCCCGGCGAGCCTGATTCCGCTCGTAGACCAGGCGCAGCCCTTCCAGCGTGAGATCCGGTTCGTGCTCGTCGACGGTCTCCGTCTCGGGCATGATCAGCGGCGCGCGGTCACCGGTCGCGATCACCACCACGTCGGAACCGGAGAAGGCGGGCAGTTCCTTGCGCACGCGACGGACCAGCCCGTCGACAAGTCCGGCGAAACCGAACACCGCACCCGACTGCATGCATTCGACGGTGTTCTTGCCGACGACGGAGCGGGGCCGAACCAGTTCGACCTTGCGCAGCGCCGCCGACTGCGAGGCGAGTGCGTCCGAGGAGATCTCGAGGCCCGGCGCGATGGCGCCGCCGAGGAACTCGCCCTTGGCGGACACCACGTCGACGCACGTCGACGTCCCGAAGTCGACCACGATGCACGGTGCGTCGTAGAGGTGATGCGCCGCAAGACTGTTCACGATCCGGTCGGCGCCCACCTCCTTGGGGTTGTCGACGAGCAGCGGAACACCGGTTCGCACCCCGGGTTCCACCAGCACGTGCGGGACGTGCCCCCAGTACCGCGTCAGCATCACGCGGATCTCCCGCAGCACCGACGGCACCGTCGACAGCGCGGACACACCGGTGATCTGATCGGTGTGCGCGCCGAGGAGCCCCCGGAAGATGAGGGCCAACTCGTCGGCCGTCATGCGCGCGTCGGTGCGCATCCGCCAGTCCTGCACCAACTTCGAGTGTTCACCGGTACCGGTGAACAGTCCGAGAACGATGTTCGTGTTCCGGACGTCGACGGTGAGGAGCATGGGTTACACCAAACTGGATTCGCGCTCGGCGTCGAGCGTCGACAGCATGCGCGGGGTGATGAGACCGGAGCCCTCCGGGGCGTGCGCCGGGTCGGCGCCGAGCTCGATCGGCGAGTTGGCGGCGTCGACGAACACGACGCGCGGCTCGTAGTCGCGCACCTCCTGCTCGTTCATGACGCCGTAGGCGATGAGGATGACGAGGTCGCCGGGCTTGACCAGATGCGCTGCCGCACCGTTGATCCCGATGACGCCGCTTCCCCGCTCACCGGCGATTACATAGGTTTCGAGCCGCGCGCCGTTGTCGATGTCGACGATGCACACCTGCTCACCCTCGAGGAGGTCGGCGGCGTCCATCAGATCCTGGTCGACCGTCACCGAGCCCACGTAGTGCAGGTCGGCATGTGTGACGGTGGCGCGATGGATCTTCGACTTCATCATGGTGCGAAACATGTTCCGGTCCTTACTCTTCTAGCGGGAAAGAAGTTCGTCTGCGTCCGACGCGCCGGACGGTGGTTCGGCATCGCGTTCGAGGAATCCGGTGCCGACGGCGACACCGACGTTGTCGATCAACCGGGTGGTCCCGAGCCTGGCTGCGACGAGCAGTCGGCCGTCGCCTCGTTCGGGGGCGGGGCCGAGATCGACGCCCCGTACTTCGAGGTAGTCGACCTCGATCTCCGGGACGGACGCCAGCACGTCGCGGGCGGTGGCGAGGATCGCCTCGGCACCACCGGCGGCGGCGTGGGCGCCGGCGATCAGGGCCGCGGACAGTGCCGTCGCCGCGTTGCGCTGCGCCTCGTCGAGGTAGCGGTTGCGCGAGGACAGTGCCAGTCCGTCGTGCTCGCGCACCGTGGGCACGCCGAAGATCCGGACGTCGAAGTTCAGGTCGGTCACCATCTGCCGGATCAACGTCAGCTGCTGGTAGTCCTTCTCGCCGAAATACGCGACGTTCGGCGCTGCGATCTGCAGCAGCTTGGCGACGACGGTGAGCATCCCCGCGAAGTGCGTCGGCCGGGACGCGCCCTCCAGCTCGGCGCCGAGCGGTCCGGGATGGATCGTCGTCCGCGGTCCTGCCGGGTACATGGTGGCTGCGGTGGGCACGAACGCCAGCTCGACCCCGGCCTCGCGCAGCAGTTCGAGATCGGCGTCGAGGGTGCGCGGGTAGGCGTCTAGGTCTTCGCCGGCCCCGAACTGCAACGGGTTGACGAAGATCGAGACGATCACGACCGCGCCGGTGAGCTTGGCCTGCCGCACCAGCTCGAGGTGACCCGTGTGGAGAGCTCCCATCGTCGGCACGAGTGCGACCTGGCGGCCGACGCCGCGAAGCGCCTTCGAGACCCGGGTCAGCACGTTCGGGTCGTGGTGCACGGTCAGTTCGCCGCGCTTGTATCCGCCCTGCAGATCGCTCACGGAACTCACCTCCGGTCTTCCAGGATTTCCAGCAGTTCAGGTGTCGCGCCGGCGCGTTGCGCCGATCGCAGAGAGAGGGCGCGGTAGCCGGCCGCGATCCGAGGATCGACCTCTTCGAGTACCCGCAGATGCGTCGCCACCGCTTCCGAGTCCCCCCGCGCGACCGGCCCGGTCAGTGCCGACGGCCCGCGGCGCAGAGCGTTGTCGAGGGCCGCGGACAGCAGCGGCTGGAGAACGCGTTCGGCCAGGCCGTTCGGATCGTCGCCGATCAGCTCCTGGCCGAGCAGTTCCTGGCCCTCGAGGGCGACGCGCAGCGCGGCAACGGCGTCGACGACGAGCGTGACCAGGTGGTTGCTGCCGTGAGCGAGTGCGGCGTGGTAGAGCGGCCGCATGTCCTCACGGACCCGGACAGGCTCGCCACCGATCTCGAGGACCAGCGACTGTGCGATCGCGTAACCGATGTCGTCGGCCGCG
Organism: Rhodococcus sp. JS3073; assembly: GCF_026810085.1. Classification (NCBI taxonomy): domain Bacteria; kingdom Bacillati; phylum Actinomycetota; class Actinomycetes; order Mycobacteriales; family Nocardiaceae; genus Rhodococcus; species Rhodococcus sp. JS3073. The sequence continues at coordinate 3,289,916 of NZ_CP113951.1, forward strand.
GTGATGCCGAAACAGGCGGACGCGAGACGGACGGTGTCCTCGTCGTGCCCGGTGAACGTCATCGCGGGGTGAATCGCGAGCGGAACGACTCCCTGCTCGGTGAGGGGGTCGAGGATCCCGATGCCGTTCGCGCCGGACGTGTGGGCCACGATCGCGCGGCTCGGCACCGCACGGGTGGAGGCCAGCCCCGCGATCAATGACGGCAGTTCGGCGTCGGGGACGGCGAGAATGAGCAGTTCGGAGCGGGCCGCGACCTCTGCCACCGGCAGAATCTCGGTCTCGGGAAGCCGGGTGCGTGCCCGGTGACGTGACGCGTCGGAGACCGCCGAGCAGGCGACGACGACGTGACCTGCCCGCTCCAACGCGGCACCGATTGCTGTACCGACCCGGCCGGCGGAGACGATTCCTACCGTCAACCTCGCAGGCGCAGGGCCATTAGTGATCCCGAAAGAGGTCACCTTCGTCCTCTCGTTCGTTCCAGTCCCGCTCGGCGGGTACCAGACGTTCTCGAGTGAGGATAGCCCGGCTCGAACTCACCCCGCCATGCGCCGGCGGAGTGATATATGCCTCACACGATGCGGGTTGATCCTCGGGCGCGTCCGGCCTTATTCGGCCCGGCGACGCCTGCCTCCGGCGCTCTGGGCGGTCCCGGACGCCGACTGCATGTTGGCCATGATCTCGGCGACGGACAGCCCGTTCGAGTGCGCACCCGACGGTTCGTCGTCCTCGGGCGCCCGCCGGCGGCCCCGCCGCGCTTCGGGCTCTGCCTCTTCCTCGGAGTCGGAGTCGGGCTCGGGTTCCGCGACAGGTTCGGGCTCGACCTCCGCGACCGGCTCCGGCTCGGGCGCCGGCCGGGTCTCGGCAACCGGCTCGGGTTCCGGTTCCGGTTCCGGTTCGACCTCGATCTCGGGTTCGGTATGTCCGGCGTAGGCGGGTTCCACGATGGACGTCTCCGCGGTGACCGGATCGTCGTCCGGATTCGCGAAATGGTGAGACGACTGGGCGGAACCACTCTGATGCCCGGCACCGGCGGCATGCCCCGCACCCGGGATGTACAGGCCCGACGCCGCAGGCTGGTAGCTGCTGTACGAGCCGCCTGCGAGTTCCTGCACCCGAGTCGAATCCGCCCGCAGCGCGATCCGCTCGGTCGGCATCGCGCCGTCGAACAGGGCCTCGAGATTCTTGCGGAGCGACGAGAGTTCGGCCCGCAGCGCGGCGAGTTCCTCGGCGTCGGCGCGCACCTCGCTGCGCACCCGCTTCTCGACGGTGAGCTCGTATTCGCGCCGTGCCGAGATCTCCCGCTCGAGCTGCAACTCGTAGACGGTCTGCAGGTCGTTGACCTTCGCCTTGTCGAGCGCCGACTCGCGCCGGTACTTCGTCATGGCGATGGCGCCGACCGTGGCAGCCCACAGCGCGGCCACCAGGCCCACCCGCAGGAGTTGGACACTGTCGCTGAAGATCAGGAAGAGGGACGCGATCACCGCGAGTGCGAGTAACCCTGCAACGATCATCTGGCTCGCGCTGCGCCTGTTGCGGCGCGCAGACTTGAGGCGACCAGGATTCGTCATGGTGCCAGGGTACTTGGCCGCGAAGGGTGCACCGCGCATTCGTTCGGACCTGCGGCGATCCTTGGTGCCCTAATGCGCCGGCTCGTCCGACGGGTCGTCGGGGGTGCGGCAGCAATGTTCCAGCCACAGTGCCGCGCCGACGAGGGCAAGCGCGGCGACGAGACCCACCCACGCGCCGGGAGTGTCCGAGACCGCGGCCCGGAGCACCGAACGCTGCGGAAGCAGGTACAGCAGGAACCCGCCCCATACCCCGGCCGTCGCGGCACCGACGAGCGCGGATGCCTTGGCCAGCGCCGCCACCCGGGCGGCGGTGATCGGGTGCAGCTGACGCGGTCCGTCGCCCAGCTGATGGTTGCTGATCCGGGACCGCACCATGAACGCGAGCACGACCTCGATCAGCGCCACCGGATACAGCGACGCCCCGGCGTACACGGGAATCGGCGGAAACGATCCGTAGAACACGCGGACCAGAATCCAGGTGGCGGCGACGGCGAGCGCGGCCAGGAACAGCAGATCCCAGATGCGCGTGGGTTTCAACGTGCCCGTCGGTTCCGGCTTCATCGCGACCGCCGGTCCAGAACGAGCCGCGTCCGGTGCACACCGGCCCGTTCCTCGTCGTCCAGCAGCGGCAGCAGCGCGTCCACCCGGGTCGTCGTCCCGTCGACCGGCAACACCGCCTCGGGTTCGACGTCCAGCCACGGAATCAGCACGAAGGCACGCTCGTGCGCTCTCGGGTGCGGCAACGTCAATTCCGGGTCGTCGCTGCGGATGTCGTCGCACGTGACGACGTCGACGTCGAGCGTGCGCGGACCCCACCGTTCGATCCGCACCCGGTCGGCGGCGGCCTCGAGTTCCTGCCCGCGCCGCAGCCAGCCGTAGCCGTCGAGTGCGGGATCGTCGACGACGAGGACCGCGTTGAGGAAGTCCTGCTGCTCGACACCGCCCCACGGCGCCGTCGAATACACCGGCGAGACCGCGACGACCGCGTCACCGAGACCGTCCAGAACGGACTGCAGATGGGCAAGGCTGTCGCCGACGTTCGATCCGATCGACAACACCGCGCGACTCATGGCCGCGACCTGTGCGCGACCACCGCGACGTCCGCGAACGTCAGCGGGATCGGCGCGGACGGCTTGTGCAACACCACCTCGGTGCTCCGGACGCGAGGATCGGTCATCACCCCGTCCGCGATCTCCGCGGCGACGGTCTCGATGAGGTCCCGTGAGGGTCCCGCCACGATCGCGGCCGCGCGCTCGGCCAGTCCGCCGTAGTCCAGGGTGTCGTCGAGGTCGTCCGATGCGGCGGCCGGGGCGAGGTCCATCCACACGGTGATGTCGACGTAGAAGTCCTGACCGTCCCGCTTCTCGTGCTCGAAGACGCCGTGATTGCCACGAACCTTCAACCCGCGCAACTCGATTCGATCACTCACGTCCGGCTGCACCCTTTGCCCAGGCCTCGGCGACCGCAATCGCGTCGAGGGAACCCTGCGCATCGTGCACACGCACTCCCCACGCTCCGTGGGTCGCGGCGAGCGCCGAGACGACGGCGGTCGCGATCTCCCGTCCGGCGGGCGGGCGCGGCTCCCCGTCCGAATCCGCCAGCAGCGAACCCAGGAACCGCTTGCGGGACGCGCCGATCAGGACGGGGAATCCCAGCTCGTTGAACTCGGGCAGCGCCTTCAGCAGCGCCCAGTTGTGGTCGGCGTTCTTCGCGAAACCGAGACCCGGATCCAGCACCAGCGAACCCGGATCCACCCCTGCCTTCACGGCCAGGTCGACCTGGACCATCAGTTCGTCCCGGACCTCACGGACCACGTCGTCGTAGTGGTCGGCGGTGCCGCGGTGCACATAGTCGGCGGCCGAACGCCAGTGCATCAGGATCCACGGAACTCCGGCGTCCGCGACGACCGAGGCCATCGCCGCATCCGCGCGGCCACCGGCGACGTCGTTGATGATCGACGCACCCGCATCGATCGCGGCCTGCGCGACGGACGCCCGCATCGTGTCGACGCTGACACAGATGCCCTCGCTCACCAGGTCCGCGATCACGGGTGCGACGCGACCGGCTTCGACGTCGGGATCGACCCGCGCCGCGCCCGGCCGGGTGGACTCGCCGCCGACGTCGACGATGTCGACGCCGAGACGCTTCAGTTCCAGACCGCGCGCGAGCGCCGCGTCACGGTCCAGGAAACGTCCGCCGTCGGAGAAGGAATCGGTGGTGACGTTCAGGACGCCCATCACCACGGTTCGGCCTGGCGAGGGCAACTCGATCACGGTCACTTCCGCAGAATAAGGTCCAGAGCCTCGGAACGTGAGGCCGCGCTGGACTGGAGCAGGCCACGCACCGCGGAGGTGGTGGTACTCGCGCCAGGCTTGCGGATGCCCCGCATCGCCATACACAGGTGCTCGGCCTCGATGACCACGATCGCACCGCGCGGGTCGAGCTTCCGCATGACCGCGTCGGCGATCTGGCTGGTCAGACGCTCCTGGACCTGCGGACGCTTGGCGTACAGGTCGACCACGCGCGCCAGCTTCGACAACCCGGTCACCTTGCCCGTCTTACCGGGGATGTACCCGACGTGGGCGACCCCGTGGAACGACACGAGGTGGTGCTCACACGTGGAGTACAGCGGAATGTCGCGAACGAGCACCAGCTCCTGGTGCCCCTCGTCGAACGTCGTGTTCAGCACGGTGTCCGGGTCGGTGTAGAGGCCCGCGAAGACCTCGCGGTACGACCGCGCCACGCGGGCGGGCGTATCCCGCAGTCCGGGACGGTCCGGATTTTCACCGATCGCGATCAGCAGTTCGCGCACCGCAGCTTCGGCACGCGGCTGATCGAACACCCGGCCTGTCTCGAGTGCCACTGGCTCACTACCGAGATGATTCACCGACAACCGAAACTCCTCCAGTACCGGGACCGATCGTCCCGAAGCAACAGCCTAGTGTCGGGCGGATCAGTTCGATCCGTCCGGTCCTTTCCAGGCCCTCGTCTGCGCGTCGTCGTCGCCGGTGCCACGCTGCTCGTGCGGCGGGTTCCACTGGTTGCCCGGACCCTGGTTCCCGGAGTACTGACCCTCCGGGTTCTGGTTGCCCGGATCACGAGGTGGCCAGCCCGGAGCCGACCAACCCGCGGGGGCGCCATAGTCCGGACGCGGCTGCGTCATCCCACCCTGCGGCCGGGCCGGTGCCGGCTGCGAGTAACCGTTGGCGGGCGCCGGCTGCGGGTACTGCTGCTGCGGCGAAGCCTGCTGCGACTGCTGCTGGGCGAACACCGGCTCTGGCTGCTGGGGCCACGGCTCGCCGCGCTCGACCGCAAGTTCCCGCGGCGTCTTGACCGGCGGCTTGTCGGACGGCGTCCGGTGGCCGAAGTCGTTGAACGCGGTGATGCGCGGGCGCTTCTCGACGCTGTGGAAGATCTTCTCGAGATCCTTGCGGGTGAGCGTCTCGCGTTCGAGCAGTTCGGTGGCCAGGATGTCCAGCACGTCGCGGTACTCGTTGAGGATCGCCCACGCCTCGGTGTGCGCGGCCTCGATGAGGTTGCGGACCTCTTCGTCGATCTCGCGCGCGACCTCGTGGGAGTAGTCGGACTGCTGACCCATCGACCGGCCCAGGAACGGGTCTCCACCCTCCTGGCCGTAGCGCACGGCACCCAGCTTGGCGCTCATGCCGTACTCGGTGACCATCGACCGGGCGATCTTCGTCGCCATGTCGATGTCGGAGGACGCCCCGGTGGTCGGCTCGTGGAACACGAGTTCCTCGGCCGCGCGGCCACCCATCGCCATGACGAGTCGAGCGATCATCTCGGACCGCGTCATCAGACCCTTGTCGTCCTCGGGCACCGTCATCGCGTGACCGCCGGTGCGGCCGCGGGCGAGGATGGTGACCTTGTAGACGGGCTCGATGTCGGGCATCGCCCACGCGGCGAGCGTGTGCCCGCCCTCGTGGTACGCGGTGATCTTCTTCTCGTGCTCACTGATGATGCGGCTCTTGCGTCGGGGACCGCCGACGACACGGTCGACGGACTCCTCGAGCGCGGCCTCCGTGATGACGGTCCCGTTCTCGCGGGCCGTGAGCAGCGCGGCCTCGTTGATGACGTTGGCCAGATCTGCACCCGACATTCCGACGGTGCGCTTGGCCAGACCTTCGAGGTCGGCGTGCTGATCGATCGGCTTGCCCTGCGAGTGAACCTTCAGGATGGCGCGACGACCGGCGAGGTCGGGGGCGCCGACCGGGATCTGCCGGTCGAAGCGGCCCGGACGCAGCAACGCCGGGTCCAGGATGTCGGGGCGGTTGGTGGCGGCGATGAGGATGACGCCGGTGCGGTCGCCGAAACCGTCCATCTCGACCAGCAACTGGTTGAGGGTCTGCTCACGCTCGTCGTGGCCGCCGCCGAGGCCGGCGCCACGCTGGCGTCCGACGGCGTCGATCTCGTCGACGAAGATGATGCAGGGGCTGTTCTGCTTGGCCTGGTCGAACATGTCGCGCACGCGGGACGCACCCACACCGACGAACATCTCGACGAAGTCCGAACCGGAGATCGTGAAGAAGGGAACACCGGCCTCGCCTGCCACCGCGCGGGCGAGCAGGGTCTTACCGGTTCCGGGCGGCCCGTACAGCAGCACACCGCGCGGGATCTTCGCTCCCAGCGACTGGTAGCGCATCGGGTTCTGCAGGAAGTCCTTGATCTCGTACAGCTCTTCGACGGCCTCGTCCGCACCCGCGACGTCGGCGAACGTGGTCTTCGGCATGTCCTTGTTGAGCTGCTTGGCCTTCGACTTGCCGAAGCCCATGACGCCGCCGCGACCGCCGCCCTGCATGCGGCTCATCACGAAGAAGAAGATGCCGAGCAGGATCACCATCGGCAGGACGAACAGCAGGATGGACGTGAGCCAGCTCTCCTGCGTGACCGTGGTGTTGTAGCTCTGCAGGCCCTTGTCGGAGATCTCGTTGAAGATCTGCTCGGACGCCGACGCCGGATACTTCGCGAGGATCTCGGTCTTGCCGTCCGTCGCGTCGTTCCCGTCCTTCAGCCACAGGCGGACCTGCTGCTCCCGGTCGTCGATCTGCGCCTTGTCGACGTTGTTCGCGTCGAGCTGCGCGATCGCCACGGAGGTGTCGACACCCTGGAATCCGCGCGTGTCGTTGCCGAAGTAGCTGAAGGCGTAGATCACCAGCAGGATGCCGGCAACTATCGCCAGGTTTCGAAACACAGTCTTACGGTTCATACAGGTCGGCCGATATGGCCGGTCCTTTCGAGAGTGCGGGTCTTCCGGGTGCGCCTTCCGGCTGCCAACCGGACAAACCAGGTTACCGCGAAGGCACCCCGGCGACTCCAGGTAGCAGCCAACCGCCGTTGGGAGCGGTCTCTTTTCTTTCAACGCATGCGGTGTCCCATCGGTTCCCCCGGACTCGATCCGGGTCCGAATGTGCGGGAGTTCACCGCGCGGGCGCGACCCTCGGCCAGCCGCCGCCCACCCGCTCGATGTGAGCGGCCAGGGCCAGGATCCGGGCCTCTCCCCCGGGCGGCGCCGCGATCTGCACGGCCAGCGGGGTGCCCGAATGCGAGTGCGTGCCGACCGGCACACTCGCCGCCGGCCACCCGACGAGATTCCACAGCGCGCTGAACGGGGCGTACCGCACGTTGGCCACGACGTTCGACAGCCACGACCGCTCGCTCCACGTCGTCGCCGCGAGCGGCGGCTGCGCGAGAGCGGGTGTGATCACGACGTCGTAGTTCTCGAAGAATGTGCGCAGCGACTCTTCGAGCCTGCCCACCTGCTCGGGACGGACGAATCGGCCCAGCGCCCGGCCCACCGCGACGTGTCTGCGGGTCCGCGGCTGCAGTTGCCGCACATCGAGCCCCTTCGCGTCGGCGGCCGTTCCCGCGGTCCAGCGGGCGAGGACGGGAAGCAGGTTGACCGGGTACGGCAACGTCGCAGGCTCGACGTCGTGGCCCGAGCCGGTCAGTTCCGTGCCCGCGCGCAGGGCCGCGTCCCGCCACTGCGGATCGACCGTGGCCAGGAACGTCGGCGACCCTGCCGCGACCGCGATCCGCAGTGGTTCCGATGCTCCGATCCGCGCGAGTTCGGGTCGGTCGGCGAGGACGGACAACATGAGGGCGGCGTCGTCGACGGTGGTGGCGATGGGCCCGTTCTCGGCCATGCCGAACCACGAGGTGGCGCCGAGTTCGGAGGGCACGACTCCCCTGCCCGGTTTGATGCCGAACACTCCGCAATTCGCCGAGGGGATGCGGATCGAACCCAGACCGTCGGTCCCGTGGGCCAGGGGCACCATCCCCGCGGCGACGGCGGCGGCCGCTCCCCCGGACGAACCCCCGCAGGTCCGCGACGGATTCCACGGATTGCGGGTGATGTGGCCGGGCGCGTCGGTGGTTCCCCACACCGCCAGTTCGGGGAGGGTGGTCAGGCCCACGACCACCGCACCGGCCGCCCGCAGCCGCGCGACGACCGGGTGGTCGGAAACCTTCGGTTCGGCACTGGTCGCGCCCGATCCCTCACGCATCGGCAGTCCGGCCACCGGGATGACGTCCTTGATCGCGACGGGCACTCCTGCCAGCGGAAGTGTGGACAGATCCGGCCGGCGGGAGAGGGCGAGCGCGGCGGCTCGGGCCTGTTCGGCGAGGACCGTGACGAACGCCTGAATCTTCGGTTCCCGCTCGTCGATGGCCGCGAGCGCGGCCTCGACATGCTCCATCGGGCTCGAGACGCCCGAGCGAACCTGCTCGGCGACGACGACGGCTGAGGTGAACGGGGAGTCCCCCATCATCCGAGTATATGGCGCAGGGATGCAGTCATTTCGAGTATTCGCGCTGGATACGGTAGGTCTGCGGGGTTACCATTCGCTTGTCCCTGGATGGGACTCTTCACACCGCTCCAGACAACCTCGATGTGCCCAGAGAACCCGCCCAGTAGAACCCTCGATGTGCAATGACCAGAGGAAACGGGTCGGGCAGAGACGGATCGGCCGCTGGATCGGACTCTGCCGAACGGACCGCCGGAGTCACGAACTCCGAACACGAGAGCAGCGAATCGACGGTCGCGGCCGGACCGTCGACGGTGGTTGCTGAGCAAACCGTGTCCGCACGGACGCTGACCGCCGAGCAGACCGCGGCCGCCGAGCAGACCGCGGCCGCCGAGCAGACCGCGGCCGCCGAGCAGACCGCCGCGGCCGAGCACACCGCGGCCGCCGACCAGACCGCGGCCGCCGGTCCGACCGTGACCGCCCGGCAGCCGGACACGCTCATCACCAGGCCGCCGGGCAATGCGGCTCTCGACGATGTGGAGGTCGGTCAGCAGGTCGACGACTTCGATCTGCTGATGGGCCTGGGCAGCGGCGCGTTCGGCCGCGTGTTCCTGGCACGGCAGCGGTCGATGCAGCGCCTCGTCGCGGTGAAGATCTCCCACGACAAGGGGAACGAGCCGCAGACCCTCGCGCAGCTCGACCACAACTACATCGTGCGCGTGTTCGACCAGCGGTTGCTCGAGGACCGCCAACTGCGCCTTCTCTACATGCAGTACCTGCCGGGTGGCACCCTGCTGCGGGTTCTGCGCCGCGTGCGCGTCACCCCGGAACAGGACCGGACGGGCAGCCTGCTGCTGGACGTGGTCGACGAGGAGATGCGGGAGAAGGGCGAGATCAGGCCCACCGACTCGAGTGTGCGGGACGAGATCAGTTCACTGACCTGGCCCGAGACGATCGCGTGGCTGGGGCGGCGGCTGGCGGACGCCCTCGACTACGCCGGTAAGCGCGGCGTCCTGCACCGCGACATCAAACCCGCCAACATCCTGCTGACGGCCGAGGGGGTGCCGAAGCTCGCCGATTTCAACATCAGTTTCAGCGACACCGTCACCGGGGCGTCACCGCTCGCCTACTTCGGCGGGTCCCTGGCCTACATGTCCCCCGAACAGCTCGAGGCGTGTCACCGCGGCATGCCGGGGACGGCGGCGGACCTCGACACCCGCAGCGACATCTTCGCGCTCGGCGTGATGCTGTGGGAGCTGATGTGCGGACGGCGTCCGTTCGAGGACGAGGACGTGTCCAGCGAGTCGCTCGTCGCACTCGAAGCGATGCTGGACCGCCGCAGCCGCGACATCGACCCGGAGTTTCTCGACCAGTTGCCCTACGACTGTCCGCCGTCCCTGCGACGGGTACTGCTGACGTGTCTGGCACCGAAGCCGGAGGACCGGTGGTCGTCCGGTGCCGAACTGGCCCAGCAGTTCGACCTGTGCCTGAATCCCCGGGCCCGGGACCTCGTCGATCCACCGCCGAACAGTTGGCGCATGCGGCTGCGCCGCTTCGCGCTGCCGATTCTGGTGATCGGTATCGCGGTGCCGAACGCGCTCGCCGGCGCCTACAACTACCACCACAACAAGATGCTGATCATCAGCAATCTGACGCCGGAGGCGCAGCACTCGTTCGAGGGGATCCAGTTGGTCATCAATTCGATCGCGTTCCCGTTGGGTGCGATCATGCTGCTCTACTGGTGCCGATATCCGCTGCTCGTTCCCCGGGGTCTGCGCAAGGGGAAAACGTACGACCGCCAGACGCTGGCCCGGGCCCGCACCGACACGCTGCTGCTCGGCGACCGCGTCGTGCTGGTGGTGTTCGGGTTGTGGGTCATCGCGGGCATCGCCTATCCGATTTCCCTGCAGCTCGCGGCGGGGAATGTGCCGCCGGGCGCGTACGTGCACTTCATCGCATCCCTGATCGTGTGCGGTGCCGTGTCGGTGGCGTACCCGTTCTTCGTGGTGGCGTTCTTCGCGGTGCGCTGTATCTACCCGACCCTGCTGCCGCAGGACATCGCCAGCAGCGCCGACGCCCACAAACTGCGGGGTCTCGACCGCCGGAGCACGCTGTATCTCGCGGTGGCCGCCTCGGTTCCGCTGGCCGGGGTGGCCGGGGTGACGTTCCTGTCACCCGACGAGATCACGCTGGTGATCATCGCGGTCCGCATCCTGTGCGTCGGCGGCATCTTCGCGTTCGTGGGCGTGTACTGGCTGTTCCGGCAACTGGAACAGGACCTGCGGGCACTGGAGCTCGCCGTGTCCCACGAACCCGTCCGCTGACGAGCAGAGCGGAGATCAGCCGCCGTAGACGGAAGGCTCGAGGGTCCCGATGTACGGAAGGTCGCGGTACCGCTCGGCGTAGTCGAGGCCGTACCCGACGACGAATTCGTTGGGGATGTCGAAGCCGACGTTCGCGACGTTGACGTCGACCTTGATGGCGTCGGGCTTGCGCAGCAGCGTGACGACCTCGAGCGAGGCGGGGTTGCGGCTCGACAGGTTGCGCATCAGCCAGGACAGCGTCAGACCGGAGTCGATGATGTCCTCGACGATCAGCACGTGGCGGCCGGCGATGTCCTTGTCGAGGTCCTTGAGGATGCGCACGACGCCGGAGGACGACGTGGACGAACCGTAGGAGCTGACGGCCATGAACTCCATCTGGGTGGGGATGGGGAGGGCCCGCGCGAAGTCGGTCATGAAAAAGATGGCGCCCTTGAGGACACCCACCAGGAGCAGATCCCCTTCCGGGGCACCCTCCGGGTAGCGCTTGGCGATCTCCTCGGCCAGTTCGACGGTACGTCGACGGATCTCGTCCTCGGAGATCAGTACCGATGCGATGTCGCCTTCGTACACGCGATCAAACCCTTCGTCGGTCGTCCAATCCGACGTTCAGCCTGCCACGTCGTCGGCGGACCACCAACCTCGCGTCCGGTGTTCCGCCCCCGATCGCCACCTGTCCCTGTCCGCGCCACCGTGCGACGAGGTCGTCCACGGCCCGCAGCTGGGTGTCTCCGAGACCGCGCGCACCGGCTGCAAGGAGCCAGCTGCGCAGCACGCGCCGGCGGACGGGCGGCGCCGACAGTGCGAGCAGGGCTGCGTCGATTTCGCCGTCCACCTCGACTTTCGCTTCGGCGTCGGCGGCCATAGCGTCGAGGACCGCCCCTTCCTCGCGCAGGTGTTCCCCGGTGCGGGCGAGGGCCCCGGCGACGCCGCCGCCCAGGACGTCCTCGAGCAGCGGCAGCACCTCGGTGCGCAGCCGCACCCGCACGAAGTCGGGTGAGGCGTTGTGCGGATCCTCGTGCGGGCCGAGTCCCAGTTCCGCGCAGGCCTGCCGGGTCACCGCGCGCCGCACGTCCAGCAGCGGTCGCCCCCACGGGCTGTCGTACGCGCTCATCCCCCAGATGGATCGACCACCCGAACCGCGCGACAACCCCAGCAAGACCGTTTCGGCCTGGTCGTCGAGGGTGTGCCCCAACAGCACCGGGCGGGTTCCGCGCGCCGAGTCGAGGGCGCGGTAGCGGGCCTGCCGGGCAGCCGCCTCCAGCCCGCCCGACCCGGTCACGTCGACGGGAAGCACCTCGGCGGACGTGCAGCCGAGAGTCCGGGCACGGGCTGCCGCCTCGTCCGCCACGTCCGCCGAACCCGGCTGCAGCCGATGATCGACGACGAGGGCACGCACCGATCGCGCTTCGGCGGAGGCCGCCGCCGTCAGCGCCAGTGAGTCGGCGCCACCGGACAACGCGACCGCGATCTCACCGTCCGGGGCGTGCGCCACGATCCAGCGCCGCACGGCGTGACGAACCTCGAGGATCGCCGGCTCCTCGGGAAGCACCATCACCGGCTCAGCCCTTCTCGAATCAGCCCAGCACCCGGGACACCCAGGCGTCCGGCGCATCGATCTCCGCGAGCCGGGGCAACGTGTCGGGGCCGGTCCACACGACGTTGAACCGGTCCATCCCGACCTTGTCCACGACCGCGTCGACGAACGCCTTGCCGCGCACGTACTGCGCCATCTTGGCGTCCATTCCGAGCAGCGCCCGGATGAGGCGTTGCACCGGGTTGCTCTTGCGCCGGCGCCGCTGATCGAACGCCGCCCGGATCGCGGCCACCGACGGCACGACCGCCGGACCGACGGCGTCCATCACGTGGTCCGCATGTCCTTCGAGGAGGGTGCCGAGCACCAGCAGACGGTCGAGTGCCTCACGCTGCGGCTCGGCCTGGGTCGCGCGCAGCAGTCCGACGATGCCGCCCGGTGCGCCCGACTCGTCCGCCTCCGTGCGCCCGCGGTCGCGCAGCGCGGAGGTCAACCGGCCGACCATGTCGGTGACGGACTCGTCCTCGGCGGACCCGAGGGTCTCCACCGACTCCTGCATGTACCCGGTGAGCCACGGTGAGGACGAGAACTGCACCCGGTGTGTCACCTCGTGGAGGCACACCCAGAGCCGGAAGTCGCTGGGCCGCACGCGCAATGTGCGTTCGACGGACACCACGTTGGGCGCCACGAGCAGCAGGGTTCCGTTGTCGCCGGTGAACGGGTCGTACTGACCGAGGATCGCCGACGACAGGTACGCGAGCATCGCCCCGGCCTGAATGCCCGCCGGCTTGCCGACCAGCATGCCGGGAGCGGCGTCGCCGCCCGTGAGCTGCGACATCGAATGCGCGGCGGCGTGGATCCACCCGGCCCGGTCGAGGATCTGGGCGGTAGGCACCGGAAGCCCGTCGGCGAGGCCGGTGACTTCCCGGACGGGCAGTTCCGCGCGCATCGACGCGTCGGCCAGTTCCGCGACCACGGTTTCCGCCGTGTACCGCGACGTCACGGGTCCGCTGCGCGCGAGCTTCACCCCCGTCCGGGCTGCGAGTTTCCAGTCGACGGCACCGCTGAAGGCATTTCCCTCGGCGGCCATCACTGGCACCCGCACGTGCGGAGCGCTGCCGCCAGTGCGTCGAGAGCGGGTCGGCTGACCTCCGGCGGGCGGTCGTTGGACATCAACGCGAACGTGAGGACGCGCCCGTTCTGGTCCACCACATAGCCGGCGAGCGCGCTGGCCGTGGACAGGGTGCCGGTTTTCGCCCGCACCCAGCCGGCGCCCGTGCGGTTCCCCGACGCGTACCGGTCCGAGAGGCTGCCCGTGGCACCGGCCACCGGCAGGTAGTCGAGCATCGGCCGCAGGGCGGGATTGCCCTCGCCCGCGGCGGCCGTCAGAACCTGGTCGAGTGTGTGCGGGGCGATGCGGTCGTCGACGGACAACCCGCTCGCGTCGTGCAGCGTGAAACCCGACAGATCGAATCCGGCCGCGGTCAGCGTTTGGCCGATGGTCGCGACGGCGCCCGTGAACGATGCTTCCGCGCCGGCATTCATGGCAACCTCCCGCCCGATCGCTTCGGCAAGCACATTGTCCGAGTGTTCCATCATCTGCCGCAACCGGTCGCGCAGCGGCGCGGACTGCACACTCGCCACGGTAGCCGCACCGGGCGCCGCGACCCCCGACGTGACCGCCGACGGGGCGACGCCGAGCGCACCGGCGAGCGTTCGCCCGGCGTCGAGCGCGGGCGTCGAACTGCGCGGCGACTCGTCCACGAGCGGGTCGGCGCGTCCGCCGTCGATCATGATCGGTTCGGTGGGAGTGATGAATCCGGCGCCGACGTCCGTCGGGAACCACCCCTGCGCCATCGTGTCGCCCGAGTAGATGCTCGTGTCGACCACGATGCTCGTCACCTGGATGCCCGCGTTCCGGATCTGGTCGACCAGCTGCGAGATGTGCGCCGCACCCGGGTAGTAGCCGTTCTCGCCGACCGGCTTCGCGGTGAGAGTGGGATCACCACCGGCGACGAGGACGATCTCGCCGGGAGTCGCTCCCTGCACCACCTTCGTCGTCACGCGCCGGTCGGACGGCAGCGCCAGCAGCGCGGATCCCGCGGTGAGGACCTTGGTGGTCGACGCGGGGGTCATCGGGGTCTGCGGGTTGACGCTCCACAGGACCTGACCGGTGACCGCGTCGGCGACCGTTCCGCTGAACTTGCCGAGGTCGGGGTTGGCGGCGGCCGGACCGACCGCGGCGGCGATCCCCTGCGCCGTCGGCATCGGTGCGTCGTCCGGCACCGGCGTGACCTGCGGGGCCGCCGTGATCGGCGCAGGTTCCGGCGCGATCGTCAGTTCGCCGCGGCCCGCCGACGCGTTGTGCGCGGTCACCGCGACCACCAGAACAGCCGCCATCGCGAGCACCACGACGACGACCGACGCGAACAGAATTCGCATGTTCCGACGGTGGCGTCCCGCCAACGAGCCCATCTTCTTCTTTCCCTGGCCCGGCAACGCGCCTCCGTCTTCACTGTGATTCGTGGGTGGTCAGACAACCAACCTTATCCTCGACCCGATATCCTCTCCCCGAATCATCATCGACACGACAGCGAGGAATCGGCGTGGAGTTCGACGTCACCATCGAGATCCCCAAGGGTCAGCGAAACAAGTACGAGGTCGACCACGTGACCGGTCGCGTGAAGCTGGACCGCTACCTCTACACCGCGTTCGGCTACCCGGCCGACTACGGCTTCATCGAGAACACCCTCGGCGAGGACGGCGACCCGCTGGACGCGCTGGTCCTGCTCCCCGAGTCCGTGTTCCCCGGCGTCATCGTCGAGGCACGTCCCGTCGGCATGTTCAAGATGGTCGACGAGGCCGGCGGCGACGACAAGGTGCTGTGTGTGCCGGCCGGCGACCCGCGCTGGGATCACATCCAGGACATCGGGGACGTCCCGCAGTTCGAACTGGACGCCATCAAGCACTTCTTCGTCCACTACAAGGACCTCGAGCCGGGCAAGCACGTCGAGGCCGCCGACTGGGTCGGGCTCGCCGAGGCGACGGCCGAGGTCGAGGCTTCGTTCAAGCGTCTGAAGGACAACGGCGGGCACTGAGCGGTTCGCCGTTTACGCCAACGGCGTCCAACTCCGGTTTCGGGGTCGGGCGCCGTTGTCGTCTCACTCCTCCGCGGCTCCCCGCGCCGCGGCCTGGAGTCCGGACTCGCTGCGGAGGGGTACTTCCTTCCACAGCACGGTGAGGACGAAGGCGACGACCGCGAGAATCGACACGCTGAGGAAGACGGAACCGATGGCGTCGGCGAATCCTTCGCGGAACGGCAGGGCCAGCACGTCGTCGAGTTTCCCGATCACCGAGCTGTCCGTGAGGACTCCGCTGACTCCGGCGTGGTCGGGGCTGAGGATCCCCCGCCCCATGGCGGCCTCGGCGGGGTCGTTGCTCTGTGCGGCTGCCACCACGGCTCGACGGAAGTCGGGTGTGCCTGCGGCGGCCGTCACTCGCTCACCGATGGCCGGGGTGAGGCGGGAGAAGAGGATCGACAGGAAGATCGCGACGCCGGCGGTGCCGCCGATCTGCCGGAAGAACGTGGCCGCTCCGGTCGACACCCCCATGTCCTGCGGGGGCAGCGCGTTCTGAATGGCGAGGGTGAGGGGCTGCATCAGGTTTCCGAGACCGAGTCCGAGGATCAGCATGAACACCATCACGACGGGCATCGGGGTGTCGGCGGCCAGCGTGTGCAGCAGGAACGCGCCGACCACGATCAGGGCGGTGCCCAGGATCGGGAAGTACCGGTACCGCCCGGTCCGCGAGATCATCTGTCCGCTGACCACCGAACCGGCCATGAGCCCGAGGACCATCGGCAGGATCTGGAACCCGGCCAGGGTGGGGCTCGAGCCCTTCACCACCTGCAGGTACTGCGGTAGCAGGGTGATGCCGCCGAACATGACAGCGCCCACGACGAGACTGATCACGACGCCGAGCGCGAACGTGCTGTTGCGGAAGAAGCGCATCGGGATGAGCGCGTCGTCCTTCATCGCCAGTTCCACGAGCACGAAGGCCAGCACACCGATGACGCCGATCACGTAGCACACCAACGACTTCGAGCTGCCCCATCCCCAACTGTGCCCCTGTTCGGCGACGACGAGCAACGGCACCACACCCACCGCGAGGGCGATCGCGCCCCACCAGTCGATCCGCCGGCTTCCGCTCGGTCGTCGCGGGAGGTGCAGCACGCGGGAGACGACGGTGAGCGCGACCAGCCCCACCGGCACGTTGACGAGGAAAACCCAACGCCAGCCGTCGATTCCGAGGATCTCGTCCTGTCCGGCGAACACGCCGCCGAGGACCGGGCCGAGGACGCTGGACGTACCGAACACGGCCAGGAAGTAGCCCTGGTACTTGGCCCGTTCACGTGGGGAGACGATGTCGCCGATGATGGTGAGCGCCAACGAGAACAGACCGCCGGCGCCGAGTCCCTGGACCGCGCGGAAGGCCGCGAGCACGTACATCGACGTCGAGAACGTGCACAGGACGGAGCCGATCACGAACACCGTGATCGCGAACATGAAGAACGGCTTGCGGCCGTAGATATCGGACAGTTTGCCGTAGAGCGGCGTCGCCAGGGTCGCGGTGACGAGGTACGCGGTGGTTGCCCACGCCTGCAGCGAGTACCCGTCGAGGTCGTCGGCGATGGTCCGGATCGCCGTTGCCACGATCGTCTGGTCGAGCGCGGCGAGGAACATACCGAGCATCAATCCACTGAGTACAGCCAGGATCTGCCGGTGGGTGTAGGCCACCGGCGTTTCGACCGAATTCGACACTGTTTCCTCGCTGCGCTGTCGTTTACTTGTAGTCCGCAAGTATGCGAGCGCGGCGAGGTTTCGGGCAACTGATGAACTGGGCTTTACCTGCGGATAATCCTCTGCGACCGGTACAACCGCACCCGTTCCGGAAGTGCGGCTGTACCGACGGACGGTTTATTCGCCGGTGAATTCGGGGGCGCGCTTCTCGAAGACGGCGGTGATCGCCTCGGTCAGGTCCTGCGACGGCAGGAACGCGGCGTTCCACGCGGCCACGTAGCGCAGGCTGTCGTCGACGGCGGCCGCGCGGGAGTGGTCGAGGACGTCCTTGATGCCGTGGACGACGAGCGGCGGGTTCGCCGCGATCTCGGCCGCGGTCTCCTGCGCGGCGGCGAGGACGGCGTCGGCGTCCGCGAAGACGCCGTTGACGAGACCGATCTTCTCGGCGCGCCCGGAGTCGATGTCCTTGCCGGTGAGCGCGAGTTCCCGCAGATGACCGTCGCCGATGATGGCGGGAAGCCTGGCGAAGCTGCCCATGTCGGCGACGATCGCGACCTTGACCTCACGGATGCTGAACTTCGCGTCGGTGCTGGCGTAGCGGATGTCGCACGCGGAGATCAGGTCGACGCCGCCGCCGATGCACCAGCCCTGGATGGCCGCGACCACCGGTTTGCGGCAGTCGGCGACCGCGTTGATGCCGGACTGCATCCGCTTGATCATGTCGTGGAACGCGGTACGCGGGCCGGCCTGCGCCTTGTCCGCGAGGACGGAGCCGAAGCTGCCGCTCATGGCGGGCAGGTCCAGACCGAAGGAGAAGTTCTTGCCGGAGCCGGCGATCACCACCGCGCGCACGTCCGGATCGGTGTCGAGTTCACGGAAGATCTCGGGGAGCTCGCTCCAGAAATCCGGGCCCATCGCGTTGCCTTTTCCGGGTCCGATGAGCGTCACCTGCGCGACGTGATCCTTGCGCTCGACGGTGAACGCATTCCAGGTCTTCTGTTCGGTCATTACTCAAGAGTAACCACCGCTGTTCGAGGTCAGGCGAAATACCCTGGAGGTCTCTGCACCGTCTTGTGAACGGACAGCCGCCATGACGCACCGGACGACCCCGGTTGGCAACGCCGTAGTCGTCGGCGCCGGAATGGGGGGACTGCTTGCCGCGGCGGCTCTCACCGGCTCGTTCCGGAGCGTCGTCGTCCTCGACCGCGACGTCCTGCCCGATACGGCCACCGCGCGCAGGTGCGTGCCGCAGGCCCGGCACGTGCACGCGCTTCTCGCCGGTGGGCAGGCCGCGATGGAGGACCTCCTGCCGGGGTTCGTGTCCGAACTCCTGACCCTCGGCGCCACCGCGGGCGACGCGCTGGGCGACATCCGGTGGATCGTCGACGGGCATCGGATGGCCCGCGAGATCAGTGGGGTCCCCGGCATTCTCGCGAGCAGGCCGCTCGTGGAGTGGCAGATGCGCAGGCGGGTCGAGGCCCTGCCGAATGTGCGGATACTGGACCGTTCCGACGTCACGGGTCTGATCGTCGACGGCGAGCGGGTGACCGGGGTGACCGTGCAGCACCGGGGTGGTGTCCCACCGG
Source organism: Rhodococcus sp. JS3073 (assembly GCF_026810085.1). Taxonomy (NCBI): domain Bacteria; kingdom Bacillati; phylum Actinomycetota; class Actinomycetes; order Mycobacteriales; family Nocardiaceae; genus Rhodococcus; species Rhodococcus sp. JS3073. The sequence goes on from NZ_CP113951.1 coordinate 3,308,485, forward strand.
AGGTCGTCGAGACCGATCTCGTCGTGGACTCGTCCGGCCGTAGTTCGCAGGGTGTCGCCCGGCTCGGCGAGCTGGGGTTCGCGCCACCGGCCGAGTCGCAGCTGGCAGTGGACGTCAGCTACGCGACGCGACACTTCCGGCTCGACCCGCCGCACCTGGACGGGGATTCCGGCATCGGGATGGCGCCGGGACCGTCGAGTCCGCGCAGTGGATTCATGGGTGTGCAGGAGGACGGCACCTGGATCGTCACTCTCGCCGGGTACGGGGACGACGTGCCGCCACTGGATCCGGACGGATTCCTCGACTTCGTGAAGTCGTTCCCCGCCCCGGACATGTACGACGCACTTCGCACGGCCGAGCCGGTGGACGACGGCGTGCGGTACCGAATCCCGACGACGGTCCGGCGGCACTATTCCGCGGACGATCTGCCGTCGAATTATCTGCCGTTCGCGGACGCCATCTGCTCGTTCAACCCGATCTACGGCCAGGGCATGAGCGTCGCCGCGGTGGAGGCGACGATCCTGCGGGACTGCCTGCGGTCGAGTCGGACGCATCTCGCTCGCCGGTTTCTCCGCGGGGCGAACCGGTGCATCGATGCCGCGTGGACCCTCACCGTCGACAACGACCTCCGGATTCCGGCCGTGCCCGGACGGCGGTCGGCGCGGGTCCGGTTGGTCAATGCGTACACGTCCCGGCTCGATCGGGCGGCGGCCGTCGACCCGGCGGTGGGGTCCGCGTTCCTCCGGGTGACGCATCTTCTCGAGCGTCCGGGGACGCTGCTCCGGCCGGCGACGGTGCTGCGGGTTCTGCTCGCCGCCCGCTGACGGACGACCGCGAGATTACCTGTATGTTGACGTCACAGATACCTGAAGGATCTGCGCCGCCACGAGAGGAAATCCGTGCTCGACATAGCCTGGAACCCGACGCTGAACACGCTCACCCGCAACGCCTGGCGACTGTCCTTCGGCGGCGGAGTCGCGCCGGTCCAGCGAACCCCGTCGACGCGCATCCACGAGGCTCCCCATCAGGACCTGTACCGATTCGACACCACCGAGACCGACGGCGGCCGGCCCGTCCTCCTCGTGCCCCCGCTCGCGGCGCCCGCACACTGCTTCGACCTCCGTCCGGGCCAGAGCCTGGCCGCACACCTCGCCGATTCTGGGAAGGCGGCGTATCTCCTCGACTACGGCACCATGGGCTACTCCGACCGCGGCCTCGGATTCGAGGACTGGATCGACGACTTCATCCCGGCGGCCGTCGACCGCGTGTCCCGACTCCACGACGGTGCACCCGTCGACCTGATCGGCTGGAGTCTCGGGGGAACGATGTCGCTGCTCACGGCTGCGGGCCGAAACTATCTGCCGATCGGCTCGGTGACGGCGATCGGCACGCCGATCGACTACGAGTCGGTGACCATGATCGCGCCGCTGCGCATGGTCGGCCGGTTCACCGGCGATCGCCCCCTCACGACCGCGACGCGGGCGATGGGCGGGCTGCCCGCGCCGCTGGTCCAGGCGAGCTACCGCTTCACCGCACTTCAGCGCGAGCTCACCAAGCCGTGGTTCATCGCCCGGAACCTGCACGACACCGAGACCCTCGCGCGGATGGAGTCCATCGACCGGTTCATGGCCGACATGCCGGGTTATCCGGCCCGGTTCTTCCGCCAGGTCTGCACCGAGCTGATCCTCGGGAACACGCTCGCCGCGGGGAGCTTCGATACCCGGAACGGTTCGATCACGCTGGCCGATCTCGCGGTGCCGGTTCTCGCGATCGGCGGCACCGAGGACGTCATCGCGCCGATCCCGTCGGTCCGGGCGGCGACGGACGTCTTCACCGGTTCTCCGTCGGTGCGGTTCGAGTCCGCTCCGGGCAGCCACCTCGGACTTGTCGCGGGCCCGAAGGCCAAGGAGTCCACGTGGGCCCACATCGACGGCTTCCTCGACGGTGTCGTCGCACAGACCGCCTGAGATCAGGTCAGCCCGGCCCTCGCGACGGCCCCCGCGAACAGTGCGGTGACCGCGGCGCCCATCGTCGACTGATCCACTTCCTCGGGGTCGACGGAGTGTTCGAGCACGAGGCCGGAGATGAGGGCCATCAGCGAGATGGCCGTGGTGCGGACGTCGAACGTGTCGTCGACCCCCCACTCCCGTGCGCGTTCACCGATCAGTTCGACGAGCTTTCCCCGCAGTTGCCGCCGCTCCCGCAGGTACGCCTGGGCGATCTGCGGGTCACGTGCGGCGAGCACGCCGAATTCGAGCACCAGCAATGACCAGCCCGGCTCGCGCACCATCCACGACGCTATGGCCTCGCCGCCTTTGCCCGCGGCGTCCGACGGGTTCAGGCCGGCGATCTCGGCGAGGACCCGTCCCGCCAGTTCGAGTGAGCGCGCCGCGAAGAGTTCGGCGAACAGGTCCTGCTTCGACTCGAAGTTCGAGTAGACCGCCCCCTTGGTGAACCCGGCCCGGCGCGCGACCTCGGCGAGCCTGGCCGCGCTGAAGCCCCGCTCCGCGAATTCCTCCGCCGCCGCGTCGAGGAGGCGCTGACGCACGACATCACGACCGGGACGCGTCGTCGGCGCCCATTCGGTGTGACGACTGTCCGGTTGACGATCTTCAGTCACGATACCTAGGGTATTCAATACCTACGGTATCGACAAGGATCGAGGACGTCCGATGACCATGACCGACAGCGAATCCCCCACCCCGGCTCCCGTGCACCACGACAGTCCGGTGTCGAAGTACGGCGCTCCCAGGGTGATGGTCGCGCTGGTCTTCGGCGTTCTCCTCCTCCAGCTCGGCTTCATCCTCAGCTACGTGGCCGCGTTCCATCAGCCCACACCCCGCGACATCGAGATCGGTGTCGTCGCGGCGGAGGGACTGCCCGCAGGCACGGACCAGCAGGTCGCCGACCGGCTCGATGCGATCGACGGCAGGCCGCTGCGCGCCCGTGTCGTCTCGGACACCGTGGAGGCCCGGCGACTCCTCCACGACCGTGAGATCCAGGGCGCATTCGTCATGAATCCCGTCGGCCCCGACACCCTGATCACGGCGAGTGCAGGCGGCAGCTCGATCTCCAGCGCGCTCGAATCGGTCTTCGCGGAGGTGGAGAACAGCCAAGGTCGCCAGTTCACGGTGCGCGACGAAATTCCGGTAGGGGCGCACGACAACCGCGGACTGTCCGGTTTCTATCTGGCGGTCGGATGGGTGGTCGGCGGCTACCTGCTCGCGGCGGCGATCGGCCTGTTCATCGGCGCCCCGCGGACCCTGCGTCAGGCCTCCGCGCACACGGCTGTCCTGTTCGGGTACGCCGTGCTGTCCGGTGCCCTCGGCGCCCTGATCACCACTCACGTGCTCGGCACGTTCGCAGGCCACTGGTTCCCGCTGTGGCTTCTCGGAACAGGTGTCGTCTTCGGCACCGCCGTGTTCACGCTGGGGTTGCGCGCCTCGGTCGGCATCCTCGCGGTGCCCCTCGCGATCGCCGTCTTCGTCATTCTCGGCAATCCCAGCGCCGGCGGTGCGTTCGGTTCGAACGTCATCCCCGCCTTCTACGCGGCCATCGGACGCTGGATCACCCCGGGCGCAGGCACCGAGGGAATTCGCAGCATCGTGTACTTCGACGACGTCGGACTGGGGCAGCCCGCCCTCGCCCTCGCGCTCTACTCGGCGGTCGGGCTCGGACTGCTGTTCGGGTTCACCGTCCGGCGCCTCCGGAAGCCGGAATCGACTACGCCCCGTTCCGATGTCGTGTCGGACGACGCTTCTTGATGTCGTACCGGAGGAATGGACCTACTCTTGGTTCATGCCGACGCCCCTGCACCCCCACGCCGCGCATGTCGCCGAGACTCTGATCGCGCGAGGACACCATGGGGTGATCGTGACCCAGCCCGACTCCACCCACTCCGCGGCGGAGGCGGCGGAGTCTCTGGGGGTCGACATCGGGGCCATCACCAAGTCGCTGGTGTTCCTCCTGGACGACGATCCGATCCTGCTCCTGGTGTCGGGGGCGCACGAGGTGGATCTGGCGAACACGGGCAAGCGACTGCAGGGAAATCTGACCCGGGCGCCGCTCGACATGGTGCGGATCGCGACCGGCCAGCCGATCGGGGGTATCGCCCCGCTCGGACATCCCACGAACCTTCCGACGTACGTCGACAACGCCCTGTCCGAGTACGCGGAACTGTGGGCGGCCGCCGGCCACCCGGACACCGTCTTCCGCACGTCGTTCTCGGAGTTGGTGCGGATCACCGCGGGCCTGGCGATCGACGTCGACTGAATCCCGGTCGGTCCACGCCCCTATAGTTGACGTCAGATCTCGTGAACGAGAGTGACGTGAACGAGAATGACACAGCGCCCAGACGGGCCGACCCGGAGAATGATTTGTCCGACAGAGCCGAGAACGCCGAAACCGTCGATGGTTCGGACCTCCCCCGCGACCCTCAACTCGCCCCCGGAATCTGCGCGGACGACTACCGCGCAGCCCTCCGCCGCCACCCGGCCGGGGTCACCATCGTGACCCTCGACTCGGGGTCCGGCCCGGTCGGCTTCACCGCGTCCTCGTTCTCCTCCGTCTCACTGGACCCGCCGTTGGTGTCGTTCAACATCGCGAACACGTCGTCCAGCATCGATGCACTACATTCCGCGGATTCGCTGGTGATCCACCTTCTCGGAGAGCACCAGCAGCACCTGGCTCAGCGATTCTCCCGAAGCGCCGACCAGCGGTTCGCCGACGTGTCCCTCTGGGCGCGACTCGACACCGGCGAACCGGTCCTCCACGGAACTCCCAGCTGGTTGCGGGTCATCGTGGACCAGTTGATTCCCGTCGGCGATCACACGCTCGTCATCGGCCTCGTCACCCGCGTCCATGCCGAGGCAGACGACGATTCCGCTTCGGCTCCCCTGCTGTATCACGAAGGCCGGTACTACCGGCCCACTCCGCTCGGCTCAGCGAACAACGGCAGCTGACCTGGTCAGGACGCCAGCACCCGCTCGCGGAGGGGGAGCTCGAAGCGACGCAGCGCTTCGTCGACGGCGTCGGCGGAGGTGACGAGACCGCGCTCCTCCAGCCACGGGAGGGTGCCGTCGACGAGCTGCTCCAGAACCCTGGGCAGCGACAGCGGCAGCAGGGTCACACCGTCGGCGACGCCTGCCGCCTGGATGTCGGCGATGAGTCCGGCGAGGCCGACCGGAGTTCCGATGTACTGCAACGACACCGGAGCACGCGGTGTCTCCAGGGCGCTGTCGAGGAGGGCCAGCTCCTTGCGTGCGGCGCGGGCCTCTCCGGCGATGAGCACCTCGAGGTCCACCAGGACGGTGACGCCGTCGGGGTCGCGACCGTCGGCGACGAGTTCGGCGCGGATCCGCGCGCGTTCCTGCTGCGCCTCACGCAGATCGGATGCCCGGATCCGAACGACGTTCGGCGGGAACGATGTGAGGTCGAGCTGATCCGTCGAGTCGGCGGTCAGGTCCACCCAGTAGTCCGCACCGTTGATCGGCCGCGTGCCTGCGGCGCCCTCGGCCGCCGGGTGGTGGCCCGATCCGGTCAGTTCGACGGCGACGCGGAGGGGACGGGAAACGAAGGCATTGTCTCGAGACATAGGGGTTCCTCGGGAATGACGTGTGAATGAAACGGAGCTGGAAGAACGGTCAGCTCGAACACATACCCGAGGCGGTTCGGCACAGATCGACATGCCGACGGCACCAGTGAGCAATCATTGTGCTCCCAGCCTGCGATGCCATGCGGTCATACTAGCGCGTCCTGCGAAAAACGTGTCTCCGGCACCGGATTCCACTGGCCGCTCTCGTTGGCGTAGGTCCAGCTCCGACGCCCCGCCACCAGGGTGCGCACCGCGTCGACCAGCCGATCCACGTCCTCGGAGCAGCTTCCGAGACCCACACTCACCCGCACGGCGCCGTCGGGCCTGCCGAGGCGTCCCAGCAGCGGATGGGCGCAGAAACGCCCGTCGCGAACTCCGATTCCGTGTTCGGCGGACAGGTAGGCGGCGATCTCTCCCGGCTCGAACCCGTCGATCGTGAACGTCACGATCCCCACGGTGTCGGGGGCGTCCGACCACAGCCGCAGGAACTGCAGGCCGTCGACGGAGCCGAGGCCGTCGAGGAGCCGGCCGGTGAGCGCCGCCTCGTGTTCGGCCACCGTGCCGAAGTCCAGCTCGGACAGCGCATCGCACGCGGCGGCGAGCGCCGCCGCGCCGAGCACGTTGGGGGTTCCCGCCTCGTGCCGGGCAGGGGCGGGCGCCCACTGGGTGGATTCGACGGTCACGTTCCGGACTGCTCCGCCGCCCGCGAGGTAGGGCTCGGCGGCGTCGAGCCAGTCCCGGCGGCCGACCAGCACGCCCGAGCCGAAGGGGGCATACAACTTGTGTCCGGAGAATGCGAGGTAGTCGACGCCCCACTTTTCGACATCGATGCGGCGGTGCGGTGCAAGCTGAGCGGCGTCGACGAGAATCCGTGCGCCGCAACGATGCGCCACCTCGGCGAGGGTGGCGATGGGCAGCACCTCGCCGGTCACGTTGGACGCACCCGTCACCGCGAGTAGGGCGGTGGGCTTGGAGCACAGTTCGGCGACGAGCAGGCGGACCGTCTCGTCCAGCGTGTCCGCCGCCCTCACGACGCGAGAGTTCCTCCACGGCAGCAGGTTCGCGTGATGCTCGATGTCGAGGACCACGGTGCTGCCGGGGACGCAGCCGGCGAGCAGATTCAGCGAGTCGGTCGTGTTCCGGGTGAAGACCACCACCTGGTCCTCGCCCGCTCCGACGAACCGGGCGACCGAGTCGCGTGCCTTCTCGTAGCACTCGGTCGACACTCGCGACGCATAGCCGGCGCCGCGGTGCACGCTGGAGTACGTCGGAAGCAGTGCCGCGATTCGGTCGGTCACCTGCGCCAACGCCGGGGCACTGGCGGCGTAGTCGAAGTTGACGTAGGCGCAGTCGCCGCCCTGAACGAGCGGAACCCGCAGGTCGGAGCCCGAAACCTGGGCCAGGGGGGCAACACACACGTCAGCGGTCAATACAGCAGTCATCACGACATCCCTCGTAGTCAGGGACTCGTCGCAGGGTCGGTGCCCTCTCGGAGTCCGCGCTTGCCGGGTTCGGTATGAACCTCAGCCTGGTCGTCACCCGGAGCACCCCGCCGCGGTGGAGGGTTGCCGACCAGCTAGCCGGGGCTTGACGCTGGTACTCGTGACCTGTTTCGAAGATTGCAGGATCGACGCGCGGTTGTCAACCCGAACCCGGGAGGGTCCGGCATCCGGGCGCAAGAACCCGCGTCAGTTGGGGGTCACCCCGAGGAGCGGGGCGAGCTGGTTCGCAATCGGGTTGAGGTCCAGCCTGTTCGGGTCCTTCTTCGGCTTCGAGTCCCACGGCTGCACGGTGGCGGGGTCGCCGAACACGATCCGGTTCGCACTGCGGACGCCGGTGAGACTGCCCTGCGGAGCCGCGCAGGACGCCGCGGTGTTCTGCGGGAAGTCCTGCTGCGTGTCGTCGAAGTTCGGGTCCTTCCGCTTCATCTCCTCGAGGATCGCCTGGGTGCCCTCGTAGCCGACGGTGCACGATGGCGGATTGTTGGTCTCGGCCACCAGGCCCAGGTGAACGGTTCCGTCGCCGGGCGCAATGGTCGACGACGCCGCCGCCACCCCCGGCAGGTACACGAACAGGGTCTGCAGGGCCGTGGCCTGCACCGCGATCGCCTTCGTCGTGGCGGACAGGTTGGCGAGGTTCGTCGTGACACCCGGTGCGACCGCCGAGACGAGTTGCCCCAGTTGATCACTCGCCGAGTTTCCGTTGTCGATCAGCCGCCGGACGTCGGGGTCGCTGCTGCGCAGCCGATCCGCAAGCGAGTCCAGGTCGGCACTGAAGTCCCTGATTGCAGAGGACTGTTCGGACTGCGTGTCCAGCACTGCGCGACTGTCTCGCACCAAAGCCATTGTCCGATTGAGTGATTCGGCGCCCGATGCCGACAGCCCGGAGAACGAATCCGCGAGTGATTGCAGGTCTTCACCCTTGCCGTCGAACGCCGCGCCGAGTTCCGTCACGACCGTGTGGAGCGCGTCGATCGGCACGATTCCGTCAATCCCTGCGTGCCGGCAAGCAACTCTTCGACGGGCACCGGCGTCGACGCATCCTCGGCGGCGATACGGGACCCGTTCGCCAGGAACGGCCCGCGATCGGTGGCGGGCTGAAGGTCGACGTACTGCTCGCCGATCGCCGACCTGTTCGCCACGAGGGCTTTCGCGGACGCGGGAATGCCGGGCGCGCTCGAGTCGATTCTCAATTCGACGACGACGCCGTCCGCGGTCAGGGACATGTCCCCGACGCGGCCGACCGGCACGCCGCGGTACGTGACTTCCGCATTGGTGAAGATGCCGCCCGACGTCTCCAACTCGAGGTTCACCGTGTATTCGCCGAAGCCGAGGAGATTGTCGAGGCGCACGTAATTCGCACCCACGTAGACGAGGCCCATGAGGGCCACGAGAACGAATCCGATCAGCTGCCACCGGACGAGCGGCGACCTCACCGTCCACCCTCGATCCCGCGTCGAGCGAACGCCGTCCCCGCTGCGGCGAGCCGGCACCGATTCGCGAAACGACTGTTGATGGCAGCGACAGGCACAGGCACTCCAATGACAGAGGGATACATGAGACGAGCAGTTACACATATATCTAGTCCGGTAGCCGTAGCAGCGCAAACTCCGCACCACCCGCGGTGGTGCACGTCACCCGAGGGTCTTGACTGAATTTTCAGTTTGGAATATCTTCAGTACTCAACAGGACGTGATGACGGTCACCTCCGCCGAGAATGTGAGGTCCGCAGTGTCCACGAATCTCGACCCGACGACGCCCCTCGACGACACCGCCCCCTCCCCGCCGGAGGACCGTTTCGGACACGTCGAGACGATCGGCGTGGAGTACATCCCCGAAGCGGAACGCGATTCGCGACCGCTCAACATGCTCGCCGTGTTCTTCGGCGGCAACCTGGCGTTCTCGGTGATCGTGTTCGGCTGGCTCCCGATCACGTTCGGACTCGGGTTCGGCAGTGCGATCGCGGCCAGCGCGGTCGGCATCGGACTCGGCACGCTCCTCATCGCCCCTCTGTCACTCCTGGGCCCGCGCACCGGCACGAACAACACCGTGTCGAGTGGTGCGCACTTCGGAGTGAGCGGACGGATGATCGGCTCGGGGCTCACCCTGCTCTTCGCCCTCGCATACGCCGCGATCGCGGTCTGGACCTCGGGTGACGCGCTGATCGCGGCCGCCCACCGCCTGCTCGGCACGCCGGTCGACAACGGCATGCTCGCCCTGGGTTACGGCATCATCGCCGCCGAGATCGTGGCCGTCGCGCTGTTCGGCCACGGCACGGTGGTCGCGCTCCAGAAGTTCGTGCTGCCCGTCGTCGCCGCGCTGCTCCTGCTCGGTGTCTTCGCATTCGCGGGTCGCTTCGACGGCGGAGCGGGCAGCGGCGACTATCTCCTCGGCGGATTCTGGCCCACCTGGATTCTGGCCGTGGTGCTCGCCGTCGGCGGTCCGCTGTCGTATGCCCCGACGCTCGGCGACTACAGCAGGCGGATCTCCCGAGTGCGGTTCAGCGACCGTTCGATCGTCGCGGCCACCATGGCAGGCATCTTCTTCGGGCTGTTCCTGACGGCAGCTTTCGGATCGTTCACCGCGTCGACGTTCACCACGCTGAGCGACTCCTACGTTGCCGATCTGGTGGCGGAGGCGCCCGGTTGGTACGTGCTGCCGATCGTCCTCGTCGCACTCGCGGGAGGACTGGGCCAGGGCGTCCTCAACGTCTACGCCAGCGGCCTCGACCTGGAGGCTCTGATCCCCCGGTTGCGCCGCGTCCACACCACGTTGATCACGTCGGCGCTCGCGGTGGCCCTGCTCTACATCGGTGTCTTCGTCGTCGACGCCGTCGATTCGATCACCGCGATGACCCTGGTGCTCAACGGTTTCGCCGCGCCGTGGGTGGCGATCAACGTCGCCGGTTTCCTGGTTGCGAGGCGAGGGCAGTACGACGCGGTCGACCTCCAGGTCTTCAACCTGGGCCGCAAGGGTGGGCGGTACTGGTTCACCGGCGGCTGGAATCTGCGCGCCGTCATCCCCTGGGCGGCCGGATCGGTGTTCGGCGTCCTCGCCGTGGACACGTCGCTGTACTCCGGGCCCCTTGCCGACATCGCGCACGGTGTCGATGTCAGTCTTGTCGGATCGTCGGCCATCGCCGTGGCCGGCTACCTCGTCGCGCTGCGACTGTGGCCCGAACACGTGGCCCCGGTCGAGGCGCCGACGTCCTAGGACGACACGACCGAAGGAGATTCACCGATGAGCGAGCGACGCGATGCGATTCTGAAGGCCAGCGCGACGGCCATTGCCCAACGAGGCATCCGCGGGCTTCGCGTCAACGATGTCGCGGAGGTCGCGGGCGTGTCGCCGGGCCTGCTGTACTACCACTTCAAGGATCGCATCGGCCTCCTCGAGGCCGCCCTGAACTACATCAACGACCGTGCCCGCGCCTACCGCGGCGAGGGCGAGGGATCCGGCGACTCCGCCCGCGACCGCCTCACCCGCTCCCTCCTCGGCGAGATCCAGGACCGTCCCGAGGTCGTGGAGAACTCGCTGGCCTGGAACGAGTTACGCGCATCCGCCGTGTACGAGGAGGCGTTACGGGAGCCCCTCGCACGGACCACCGCCGCGTGGGTGTCGGAAATCGCCGACGCGATCGCGCAGGCGCAGGGCACCGGTGAGATCGCCCCCTCCCTCGACCCCCGGCGCACCGCGGTCACCATGACCGCCCTCGTGGAGGGCCTGTCCGGGCGGTGGCTCTGCAAGGAGATCTCCACCGAGGACGCCCGCTCCCATCTGCTCGGCGCGATCGACGTCGTGATGTCCGAGCCCACCCACCACTCCGATCCGACCCACCACATTTCCGACACCCCCATCACATCCAGACCGAAGGAATAACGATGACCATTCGCACGATCACCGCACTGCCCGCTCCGTCCTCACCGGCGCGCTTCACCGAATCCGCCCGCACGCCGCTGCGGGTCGGGCTGGTGCAGCACCGCTGGCGTCCCGATGCCGACGCACTCCGCACCGAGCTGACCGACGCGATCGGCGAGGCCGCCGCCCTCGGCGCTGCCGTGGTGTTCCTGCCGGAACTCACGTTGTCGAAGTACCCCGCCGACACCCGCGCGACCGGGACCCCCGGCCGCGACGCCGAGAACCTCACGACCGGGCCCACCTACACTTTCGCGGCCGCCGCCGCTGCCCGGCACGGGGTCTGCGTCCACGCCTCCCTCTACGAACGAGCCGACGGCCCGGACGGTCTCGGCTTCAACACCGCCATCCTCGTGTCCCCGTCCGGTGAACTGCTCTCCCGGACCCGCAAGCTGCACATCCCCGTCAGCGCCGGCTACTACGAGGACACCTACTTCCGCGGCGGTCCCGCCGACGACGCCTACCCCGTCTACCGCCCCGCCGAACTGAACGGTGCCGCACTCGGTTTGCCGACGTGCTGGGACGAGTGGTTCCCCGAAGTCGCGCGGATGTATTCACTCGGCGGCGCCGAGATCCTCGTCTACCCCACCGCGATCGGGTCGGAGCCGAGCGCCCCGTCTTTCGACACCCAGCCGATCTGGCAGCACGTGATCGTCGGAAACGGCATCACCAGTGGCACATTCATGGTGGTCCCGAACCGCTGCGGCAGCGAGGGCGGCATCGACTTCTACGGTTCCTCGTTCATCTCCGACCCGTACGGCCGGGTGCTCGTGTCGGCTCCCCGCGACGAGGAGGCGGTCCTGGTGGCCGATCTCGACCTCGATCAGCGGAAGGACTGGCTCGATCTCTTCCCGTTCCTGACCACCCGCAGGCCGGACACGTACACCCGGCTGACGGATCCCGTGGACCACGAGCACCCCTACGGGCTCCCGACGACCGTATCGGCCGCGGAGACCCGGTCATGACCTGGCGTATGCCCAGCGAGACCGAACCGCAGGAACGGGTGTGGATGGCGTTCCCGCCCCTCGGGGCCTCGATGACCGCGACAGCGGACGACGCGCACGAGGCGCGGACCGCGTGGACGGCCGTCGCCCACGCGATCACCGAATTCGAACCGGTCACCATGGTCGTCGATCCGGCGGACCGGGACGTCGCCCGGCAGTACCTGTCCCCGGACGTCGATGTGGTCGAGGCTCCCCTCGACGACGCCTGGATGCGCGACATCGGACCCACATTCGTCCTCGACGAGAACGACCGCCTCGGTGCCGTCGACTGGACGTTCAACGGCTGGGGACAACAGGAGTGGGCCACCTGGGACCGCGACCGGTCGATCGGCGCGGCCGTCACCCGGTGGTCCGGTGCCCAGCCGGTCCCGTCGTCGATGGTCAACGAGGGCGGCGGGATCCAGGTCGACGGTCGCGGCACCGTGCTCGTCACCGAGACCGTGCAACTCGACCCGCTGCGCAACCCCGGCCTGGACGCGGCGGGAGTCGAGGCCGAACTCGCGCGCACGATCGGCGCCGAGCACGTCGTCTGGCTCCCCCGCGGCCTCACCCGGGATTCCGAGAAGTTCGGCACCAAGGGGCACGTCGACATCGTCGCGGCGTTGCCCGCACCCGGGGTCGCTCTCGTGCACTCCCAGCGCGACCGATCCCACCCCGACCACGAGGTGACCGCCGAGATCCTGAAAGTTCTCTCCGACAGCCGTGACCGTTCCGGTGCGCCGTGGCGGATCGTGGAGGTGCCTGCCCCGACGGTCCTGCGTGACGAGGAGGGCTGGGTGGATTACAGCTATATCAATCATCTCGTCGTCAACGGCGGCGTCATCGCGTGCGGCTTCGACGACCCCCACGATGCTCTCGCCCGCGACATCCTGTCGAGCGTCTACCCCGGTCGCCGCGTCGTCACGGTCGACGCCCGGCAGATCTTCGCGCGGGGCGGCGGCATCCACTGCATCACCCAGCACCAGCCTCGCGGGCGGATCTAGCTGGCACTGTTCTCACTGTCCACTTCCGCGAGCCGCCTCGCCAGGAATCGCCGGGTCGGTTCGTTCGCCGCCAGGCCGATCGCGGCGCGGTACTCCGCGCTCGCCTCCGCGGGCCTGCCCGCTCGGCGCAGCAGGTCGGCGCGCGTCGCGTGCACGGTGTGCGTCCGCGCCAGCCTCGGCTCCCCGGCGAGTGCGTCCAACTCGGCGAGGCCGGCGTCGGGGCCGTCGCGGAAGCTCACTGCGACAGCGCGATTGAGACGGACCGCAGGTGAGTCACCGTACGTCCCGAGTTCGTCGTATCCGGCGACGACGGCGTTCCACTCGGTGGCCGCCCAGTTCGGCGCCGTCGCGTGGGCGGCCGCGATCGTGGCCTGCGCGCTGTACGGACCGCCTCCCCTGCGCCGTGCGGCCCGCAGGCACACGACGCCTTCCTCGATCTTCGCCCGGTCCCAGCGCCGACGGTCCTGGTCCTCGAGGGAGACGAGATCGCCCGCGCCGTCCGTTCGCTGGGCGCGCCTACTGTCGTGAAACAGCATGAGCGCCATCAGCGCCCACGCCTCACCCTCGTCCGGCATCAGCTCGCACAGCAACCGGCCGAGCCGCAGCGCCTCCTCGCAGAGTTCGTCCCGGATCGCGGTGTCGCCCGACGTCGCCGAATAGCCCTCGGTGAACACCAGATAGATGCAGGCGAGCACCTGCGGGGTGCGCTCCGGCAGCAGATGGTCGGGCGGGACCCGGAAGGGGATACCGGCGGTCCGGATCTTCGACTTCGCGCGGCTGAGCCGTTGGGACACGGTCGGTTCCGGGGCAAGGAACAACCGGGCGATCTCCGCGGGCCTCAGCCCGGCCACGAGGCGGAGAGTCAACGCGACCTGCGACTCCGGGGACAGCGCGGGATGGCAGCACGTGAACATGAGCCGCAACTGGTCGTCACGCACCGGCCACACCTCTTCCTCGTCCGGAGGCGGAACGAGCCGCGCCGCATCGTGCTCCTTGTCGCCGCGCAACGACTCCCGGCGCAACCGGTCCAGGGCCCGGTTGCGTGCGACGGTCGTGATCCAGGCTCCCGGGTTCTTCGGCAGCCCCGCCTCCGGCCAGCTGCGGATCGCCTCGGCGAACGCCTCCTGGACCGCGTCTTCCGCGAGGGACAGGTCACCGACCATCCGTGCCACGGTCGCCAGCGCCCGACCGGACTCCTCCCGGAAGACGCGGCCCAGCGTGTCGCCGTCCATTACTCGGTGTAGGCGACGATCTGCCGGAGTTCGATGCAGCCCTTCGGCGTCACCGGGATCTTCGCCGACAACGCGATCGCGCTCTCCCGGTCGTCGGCCGCGAGCACGTACAGGCCGTTCGCGACCTCGGCTGTCTCGGCGAAGGGGCCGTCGGTGAGAAGGAGTTCCCCGTCCCGGACGCGGATCGTCGTCGCGGAGTCCGGCGGATAGAGGGCTCCGCCGCCGCGCACCGCGGACCCGGCGAGGCGACCGAACTTCTCGTGCTCGGCCATTCCCTCGTCCCACTGGGGTGTGCCCGGCGCCACCGCCGCCGCCACCGGTTCGCGGAGCAGCGCCATCCAGCAGCCCTCTTGATCGGTCACGGGCATCCACTCGAACATCGGCCACAACTCGATGATCGCCTCGGGGATGTGCCGCGCCACATTCAGCACCTCGTCCAGGTCCGGTCCCTCGAGGACGTAGAAACCACCGATCACCTCCGCGGTCTCCGCGAACGGACCGTCCGTGATCAGTGTGCGGCCGCCCTCGTTCCGGATGGTCGCCGCCTCCGCGCTCGGATACAGGGCACCACCTCCGACGATCGCGGAGCCCGCTCTTTCCGTGAACGCCTGGTGGCGCGCAACGGCCACCGCGAACTCCGGACTGTCCGGTGCCCACTCGGTGGCGTTCTTCTCGTCCGCCAGCAATGCCAGGTAGTACATGAGGTCATCCTTCCTCTAATCGAAGGAACCCGGGTGCTCCTTCTGACCAGACGACGAAGAAGAGAAGCGAACTTCTACATGCGCGGTGCGAGAACCGGCAACTGCGGGTGAAGAATGGTCGAAGAAGCCCTACCGACCACCAACTGTTCACCATCTGGCCACTTGATCGTGAGATAACGAGCCGTACGCACCACCACCCGCTCAGAGAAGGAATTCTGGATTGTCTCTCCAGTCGCCGACGGATTCGGACCTGTCGCTCCGTATACCCCGGGAATTCCTCCGCCGTGAATTCGCACCGGCGCCGCGCACACTCGTCGACATCCTGGTCGCGACGGCCGAGGCGAACCCCGAAGCCCCGGCGATCGACGACGGCTCGACGTCGCTCACCTACCAGGAACTGCTCGAGGAGATCCGGCAGACCGCGGAGGTCCTGGCCGAATCGGGAGTCGGGGCCGGCGATCGCGTCGGAATCCGCATGCCGTCCGGATCCTGCTCGCTCTACGTCGCGATCCTGGCGACGCTCGCCGTCGGCGCCGCCTACGTGCCGGTCGACGCGGACGACCCCGAGGAACGCGCCGAACTCGTGTTCGGTGAGGCGCAGGTCCGGTGCGTGATGACCGGCGCCGGGATCACCGCAGGCACCGCCCCCGACAGGGCCGAGTCGCCGAGCGCCCGTCCGCCGACCGTCGACGACGACGCCTGGATCATCTTCACCTCCGGTTCCACCGGCACCCCCAAGGGGGTCGCGGTGAACCATCGCAACGCGGCGGCGTTCGTGGATGCCGAAGCCCGGATGTTCCTGCAGGAAGACCCGATCCGGCCCGGCGATCGGGTGCTGGCCGGACTGTCGGTCGCGTTCGACGCATCCTGCGAGGAGATGTGGCTCGCGTGGCGTCACGGCGCCTGCCTCGTGCCCGCACCCCGGTCCCTGGTGCGCAGCGGCATGGACCTCGGCCCGTGGCTCGTCGCGCGCGACGTCAGCATCGTCTCGACCGTGCCGACCCTCGCGTCGCTGTGGCCCGCCGAGGCCCTCGAGGCCGTGCGCCTGCTGATCTTCGGCGGCGAGGCCTGCCCACCGGAGCTCGCGGAGCGACTCGCCGTCGACGGACGCGAGGTATGGAACACGTACGGGCCCACCGAGGCGACCGTCGTGGCCTGCGGCGCCCTGATGGACGGCAAGAGTCCGGTCAGCATCGGTCTCCCGCTGGACGGCTGGGACCTCGCAGTGGTCGACGGAACCGGTGAACCCGTCCCGGAGGGCGAGGTGGGCGAACTGGTCATCGGCGGCGTCGGCCTGGCCCGGTACCTCGACCCGGATAAGGACGCCGAGAAGTACGCCCCGATGCCGACACTCGGCTGGGACCGCGCGTACCGCAGCGGCGACCTCGTCCGCCTCGACCGCCGCGGACTGCTGTTCCAGGGTCGCGCGGACGATCAGGTGAAACTCGGTGGCAGGCGGATCGAACTGGGAGAGGTCGACAACGCCCTGCAGAACCTTCCCGGCGTCGGCGGCGCCGCCGCGGCCGTGCGCCGGACCGGAGCCGGGCACCAGATCCTCGTCGGCTATCTGGCCAGCACCAACCCCGACTTCGACCTCAAGGCGGCGCACACCGCGCTCACGGAGCAACTCCCGGCGGCGCTGGTTCCCCGGCTGGTCCTCGTCGACGAACTGCCCACCCGCACGTCGGGCAAGGTCGACCGGAACGCCCTGCCCTGGCCCCCGCCGGGTATCGACGACGCCGCGGAGAAACTGGGCCTCGAGGGCACACAGGCCTGGGTCGCGGGGCTGTGGACGGCGATTCTCGGCGCCGAGATCACGGGCCCCGACGACGACTTCTTCGAGCTCGGCGGCGGATCCCTCTCGGCAGCCCAGCTGGTCACGGCACTGCGCGAACGGTTCCCCGAAGTGACGGTCGCGCAGCTCTACGACCATCCGAGGCTCGGTTCGCTCGCGGAATACCTCGACGAGCTGGCGCCGATCGACGCCGCCGAACCCCGCATCGTCACGCCGACTCCGCGTCGGAGCCAGCTCGCGCAGATCGCGGCCACGATTCCGCTCACCACGCTCACTGGCCTGCAGTGGGTCACGTGGCTGGCCATCGCGAACAACGCCTTCTCGTGGTTCACGACGGTGTCGTGGGCGCCCACGGTGTCGTGGTGGTGGATTCTGCTCGCGTTCTTCGTGTTCATCAGCCCGGTCGGCCGGATGGCGATCTCGGTGATCGGCTCACGGATCCTGCTGCGCGGACTCGAGCCGGGAACGTATCCCCGAGGCGGCAGCGAACACCTGCGACTGTGGGTGGCGTTGCGCCTGACCGAGGCCAGCGGCGCCGCGAACCTGTCTGGCGCGCCGTGGATGCTCTACTACGCGCGGGCGCTCGGCGCCAAGGTCGGCAAGGGGGTCGACCTGCACACGCTCCCGCCGGTCACCGGCATGCTCGAACTCGGCGACGGTTGCTCCATCGAACCCGAGGTCGACCTGTCGGGGCACTGGGTGGACGGCGACGTCGTCCACATCGGTGCGATCAAGATCGGTCCGGGTGCGTCGGTGGGCGCCCGGTCCACGCTGATTCCCGGCGCCACCGTAGGCCGAAACGCCGAAGTCGAGGCCGGTTCCGCCGTGTTCGGACGCGTCAAGGCCAATCAGCACTGGGCCGGTTCACCGGCGGTCAAGGTCGGCAAGGCCGTCCACCCGTGGCCCGAGGAGACTCCGCGCCGCGCGGCTTACTGGGTTCCCGCGTTCGGCGTGACGTCGATGCTCATCGCCGGACTGCCGATCTTCGCCCTCGTCGCCGGCATCGTGGTCATCGGCTGGTGGATCCGCGACGCAGGCACGATCGGATCCGCCGTACTCCAGTCGCTGGTGATCCTTCCCGTCGCGACGCTCGTCAGCCTCGCCGTGTTCGCCCTCCTCACGGTCGTGTCCGTCCGGCTGCTGTCCATCGGGCTGCGTGAGGGCTACCACCCGGTCCGCAGTCGCATCGGCTGGCAGGTGTGGGCCACCGAACGACTCATGGACTCCGCCCGCACGTTCCTGTTCCCGCTGTATGCGAGTCTCCTGACGCCGGGATGGCTGCGGTTGCTCGGCGCCCGGATCGGCAAGAACGTCGAAGCGTCGACCGTCCTCATGCTGCCGAAGTTCACCACCGTGGCGGACGGCGCGTTCCTCGCCGACGACACGATGATCGCGAGTTACGAACTCGGCGGCGGCTGGATGCACATCGAACACGCGAAGGTCGGCAAGCGCGCCTTCCTCGGCAACTCCGGGATGACCGGTCCCGGTCGGCGCGTGCCCAAGAACGGCCTCGTCGCCGTGCTCTCGGCCACGCCGTCGAAGGCGAAATCCGGTTCCTCCTGGCTGGGCAGTCCCCCGGTCCGGCTCCGCAGGGCGCCCGGCGACGCCGACGCCTCCCGCACGTTCCGTCCCCCGGTCCGGCTCAAGATCGCCCGTGCGGTCGTGGAGACGTGCCGTCTCATCCCGGTGACGGTGACGTTCGGAATCGGCCTCGGCGTGCTGTTCGCGCTGCAGGTGATGGCTCACCACATCGGCTTCTGGCTCGCGGCGCTGGCCAGCGGTGTCGTCCTCCTCGTCGCGGGCGCGGTCGCCGGGCTGATCTCCGTGATCGCGAAGTGGCTGGTGGTGGGTCGGATCGGCAAGATCGAGCACCCGCTGTGGAGTTCGTTCGTGTGGCGGAACGAGGTGTCGGACGCCTTCGTGGAGACCGTCGCCGCACCCTGGTTCGCCCGTGCCGCCACCGGCACCGCCGTGCTCAACGTCTGGTTGCGGGGTCTCGGCGCCACCATCGGCAAGGGCGTGTGGTGTGAAACCTATTGGCTCCCCGAGGCGGATCTCGTCACGCTGGGCGACGGCGCGACCGTGGAACGGGGGTGTGTCGTGCAGACTCACCTGTTCCATGATCGGATCATGTCCATGGACACCGTCATCCTCGGGGCCGGCGCCACCCTCGGGCCGCATTGTGTCGCGTTGCCCGCCGCCCGGATCGGCGAAGGCGCCACGGTCGGCCCTGCCTCACTCGTCATGCGCGGCGACACCGTGCCGCAGTCCACGCGCTGGCAGGGGAATCCGATCGCCCCCTGGGCGGCGAGGTGAAGTCCGAGAAGGGGATCGACGAGCCGGTCGACCCGTACCTCCCCCAGAACGGCAACCGCGGATACCGGGTGTCCCGGTACGAACTCGACCTCACCTACAAGGTTCACAGCAACCGGCTGACAGGCAAGGCCACGATCACCGCGGTCACCACCGAGGCTCGCTCGCGGTTCGCTCTCGATCTGGCGGCCAACCTGCACGTCACGAAGGTCGCGACCAACGGTTCCCGGAACACGAAGTGGCTGCACCGGAACGGCAAGCTGATCGTCACGCCCGCGCAGACCGTCCCCGCGGGCGGCGCCCTCGTGCTCACCGTCCAGTACGGGGGTTCGCCGAAACCGATCCGCAGTGTGTGGGGTGAGGTCGGCTGGGAGGAGTTGTCCGAGGGCGCGCTCGTCGCCAGTCAGCCCAACGGGGCGGCGTCCTGGTTCCCGTGCGACGACCACCCGAGTTCGAAGGCGAGTTACCGCATCGCGATCACGACCGATTCGCCGTACTACACGGTGGCCAACGGTGCGCTGGTCAGCAAGCAGACTCGGGCCAGCCAGACGACGTGGGTGTACGAGCAGACCGAGCCGATGGCGAGTTATCTGGCCACCATCCAGATCGGGCCGTACGAACGCCGGAGCCTCGGTTCCGGCGGTGTCCCCATGTTCGCCGTCCATCCGCCTCGATTGCGCGCGCCGTTCGACGTGGACTTCGGCCGGCAGCCTCAGATGATGGACGTGTTCTCCCGATTGTTCGGCCCGTACCCGTTCGCCGACTACACGGTGGTCGTGACGGACGACGAGTTGGAGATCCCGCTCGAGGCGCAGGGGCTGTCGATTTTCGGCGCCAACCATTGCACCGGCCGGCGCTGGTCCGAACGCCTGGTGGCGCACGAACTGGCTCATCAGTGGTTCGGCAACAGCCTGACGCTCGGCCAGTGGCGCGACATCTGGCTGCACGAAGGCTTCGCCTGTTACGCGGAGTGGATCTGGTCGGAGAACTCCGGTGGACATTCCGCGCACGAGCTCGCCCTGCAGGCGCATCAGGGCCTGTCCCGCAAACCGCAGGACCTGGTGATCGCCGATCCGGGACCGCAGCTGATGTTCGACGACCGCGTCTACAAGCGCGGCGCTCTCACACTCCACGCTTTGCGACGCCGGCTCGGCGACGACAAGTTCTTCGGGTTGCTTCGGCAGTGGACGCTGGCCCATCGCCACTCGACCGTCACGAGCGAGCAGTTCACCGACCTGGCCACCCACTACACCGACGAGCCGCTGCGCCGGCTGTGGGATTCCTGGCTCGGCGAGAAGACCCTGCCGCCGATGTGAGCTGCGGTCACTCCGGGTTCGGCAGGTGCGCGCGCCACTTCGTGAGTGCGACCGCGAGGCAGCCGGCGGCTGCGACCGCGCCGAAGACGAACATTCTCGGGTACGTCACCGCCGGGAACGTCTCGGACAGGTAGGCCATCACGGCGGGTGTCCCGAATCCCAGGTAGGTGAGCGAGTAGAAGACGGCGGTCAGTCCGGCGAGGTCGTCCGGTCCTGCGATCCGCTGAATCTCCTGCAGTCCGGACACCATGGCCATGCCGTATCCGCAGCCGAGCACGACGGCGGCGGCGAGCGCGAGCGGAACGGTCAGCGCCGACGCTGCGACGGCGGCGACGCCCATTCCGGCGAGGACGACGACGAGTGACACCACGACGGCACGCGCGTTGCGGGGGGTGTCGATTTTGCGGCCGAGTGCCTGGATCGCGAATCCCGCCCCGAGGCCGACCGCGCACATGAGCGCCGAGAACGCGAGCGGCAGCCCACCGGTGTTCCCGGACATCAGCGACGGCAGCACCGCGTAGGCGGCGGCCGCCGTCCCGAACACCCACGGCGCGAGCGGCGCGATCACGAACAGGAATCGCTTGTGTGCGGCGGACGGGATCGCGAGGTCGCGGGCGAGCGAGACGCGCTCGGCGACCGGCTGGGCCGCGCGGGTCTCCGGGGCCCGCCACAGTGCGACTGCAGCGGCGACGGCGATCGCGCTGTGCACGACGTACGCCAGGACGCTCGGCAGCGGCGCCCACTGCGCGAGAACGCCGGCGACGCCCGCGCCGAGGCCGAAGCCGCCGGTCAGACTCATCGCTGCCCGTCGCGCACCGGCACCGTCCGTGACCGTGGGATCCCACGGCGCGGACGACAGTTCCTTCACCCAGCTGCCACCGACGGCCATGCCGAGGCCGAGCGCGACACCGCACAGGACGCGGCCGACGATGAGCATCGCCGCGGAGTCGGCGCCGAGGGCCAGGAGCGCGGAACCGGCGATCGTCAGGAACGGTGCCGGGAGCAGGATCGGCCGCCGTCCCAGCCGGTCGGAAAGGGGTCCGCCGAGGAGCAGGGCGGGCACGATCCCGACAACGTAGGCGAACAGGAACAGATCGACCGTGACCGGGGAGAAACCGTGGTCGGCGCGGTACATGCCGAGGAGCGGCGTGAATTCGTTGCCGCCCCACGCGACCGCGAACATGGTCGCGGCCACCAGCAGCCAGGCGCGCGGCGACGCGAGGGCCTCCGGCGCCTCCCTCGGGGATTCGCGGACGACGGTCATCGCGCAACTCCTCTCGGGTTGAGGGCGTGGACCTGGCGCATGTGGACGAGTACGGCGGTGTCGTACCCGGCGACGTCACCCGCCTCGACGAGTTCGGTCAGCTGCTCGTGGTCGGCGATGATCCTGGGCAGCTGTCCCGGGTCGCGGGTGATCGAGTGTGCCGTCATGCGGCGCTGACGCTCGCGAATGCTGGAGTAGAACGTCGCGAGCAGCGGGTTCTCGCCGGCCTCGACGATCATCCGATGGAAGTCGGCGTCGGCCGCGCTGAAGGCGGCGACGTCGCCGCGCTCGGCGATCGTCCGCTGCTCCGCGAGGTTCTCGCGCAGGCGGGCGACGAGGAGTTCACGGGCGTGTGGCTGATCGGCCAGCACCCGGACGCTGTGCGTCTCGACGAGTTGCCGGGCGTCGACGACGTGCTCTGCCTCGCCGTCGGCGACGGGCACGATGAGCGCGCCGCGCTTCGGGTAGAGCCGCATCCAGCCCTCGGCCTCGAGCCGGAGGAACGCTTCGCGCACCGGGGTGCGGCTGAGCCCCATGCGTCCGGCGATCTCGCCCTCGCTGATCAGCTCACCGCCGGGCAGACCGCCCGACAGGATGAGCTCTTTGACCTCGCGATAGGCCTGCTCCGCGGCGGAATACAACATAGACACAAGATGTATTTATACTCCGGAGACGGATTCGGGTCTATGCAGAGACAGCCACTGTGAGCTCTATCTCCACAGGTGCGCCGGACGGCAGGGCGTATACACCGATCGCGCTGCGCACCGGCAGCGCGTCGGGTCCCAGGCATTCGACCAGCACATCCGACGCGCCGTCGGCCACCGCGGACAGTTCGCGGAAGTCCGGGGTACACGCGACGAAGACGCTCATGCGCAGGCAGCTGGAGATGGCCGCCGTGCCGCCGACGGCCGCGGCGACGGCGGCGACCGCATTCCTCGCCGCCAACCCGGCCGCCTCCCGGGCCCGCGGGATGTCCAGGTCCCGTCCGACGACACCGGTAACCGTCAGCACACCGTCACGGCGTGGCGTCATCCCGGCGCTGTACGCGATCCCGTCGTGCACGACAGCGGGAACGTAGCGGCCCTGGGGCCGTGGAGCGGTAGCGACGGATTCCTGCTCAGACACCGAGTGCAATTCCTTCCTGGCGGGGGTCGGCGGCGCCGGACAGCAGCCCGCGCGCTGCGTCGAGGGAGATGATCTGCGCGCTGCCACCGGCGGCCCACGGACCCTGCAGTGCGACGTCGTGACCCAGACGCCCCAACTCGGTGCGCACCTCCTCCGGAATGCGGGACTCGCACCGCAGTTCCGCCGGGCTACCGACCACATCGGCGTCGCTGCCGGGGAAGACCGTGAAGCGGGGCGCCGCGACGGCCTCCGCCGGGTCGAGCCCGTGATCGAGCAGGTGCGAGATCAGTTGCATGTTCCATTGCACCTGACCGTCCCCGCCCGGGGTGTTTCCGACGTGCAGGAGATTCCCGGCTGTATCGGTGATCACCCACGCGTTGAGGGTGTGCAGCGGTTTACGCCGCGGCACCGCGGCGTTGGGATGTCCCGGAATCAAGTAGGCCCCGCGGCCGTATCGGTTGTTCAGCACAACGCCGGTGCCGGGAACGGTCATCTTGGCGCCGAACGTGAAGGCGAGCGAGTGGATGAAACTGACGGCACGGCCGTCGGAGTCCACCGCGACGGTCGAGGTGGTGTCTCCGGCACTCACACCGAAGGCGCCCGCCGACGCCCGGCGGCCGTCCAGCCGGTCTCTCGCCGCCCCGATCGCAGCCGGCTCGAGCACGGCCTTCCACCCGTCGTTGCCGGTGCCGCAGGACGCGAACCGGTCCTCGAAGGCCAGACGCGCCGCCCTCGCCATGCGATCGACCGCCGGAGCGGTGAGCCAGGGGGAAAATCCGACGACGCCGTCGTTCAGCGCCGCCTGCTGGAGCACCATCCACCCCGGCGTGGGCAGGGGTGTCTGGTGAACGACTGCACCGGCGTAGTGCCCGGTGATCGCCGACTCCGGTCGCGCGTCGGCGCCTGCCGACCACTCGTCCCCGCCGAACGGCGCCCCACCGGCGCGGAGGGCCTCGACAGCCCGCCGAGCGAACGAGCCGGTGTAGAAACCGTGCACGTCGCGCGCGAGCTCACGAATGGACCGGGCCAGGTCGCGCTGCGGCAGCAGCTCCCCGACCTGCGGCAACCGTCCGCCCGGGAGATACACCGCACGCAGGCCGGGGTCGGCAGCGATCGCGGTCTGCGCTTCTCTCACGTCGTCACGCGTCTTGGCCGAGCAGGGAAGCCCCTTCTCCGCCGCGCGCACCGCCGGCGCCCACAGATCCGTCAGCGAGCGGGTGGCGCCGCCCGCGTGCAGCGCGCCGAGGGCCGCCGGCGCTCCGGGAACCGCCACCGCCAGCGCCCCGTCGAGGGGAATCGACCGCAGCCCACGTTCTGCGTAGAAGTCCACGTCACCGCCGTCGGGCCCGAAGCCGCTGCCCCCGACCGTCCACACCGATCCGTCCGGTTCGCGGACGACGGCGAACGCGTCACCGCCGATCCCGCATTGCCCGGGCAACGTCAGCCAGGTCATCGCGACCATGGCCAGCGTCGCGTCGATGGCGTTGCCGCCGTCGGCCAGTACTCGGGCACCTACGGTGCTCGCCGCGGGATGACTGGACGAGACCATGCCGTCGGCGGAGAGAGTGGACGGTCGCGGGTTCACTTCATGCACCCCCGGGCGGCCCGCCGGCGCGGGATGGAGCTGGTGTCGTCGGGGTCGATGCCGACGAAGATCTCGCCGTCACGTTCCTCGACCGGGTAGGTCTTGATGGCCACCGTCGCCGGTGGGCACACGGGTTCCCCGGTCTCGAGATCGAATACGCTTCCGTGGCAGGAGCATCCGATGCCGTCGTCGACGAGTTTCCCGGACGAGAGCAGGCAGTCCAGGTGTGTGCAGTAGTTGGACGTGGCGTAGGCCTTCCCGTTCAGGCGGGCCACGGCGAACTCGTGTTCGCCGGCGAAGAAGCGGCGCACGATGCCTTCGGAAACCTGTCCGGAGCGCGCAACGCGAGTGAATTCCATGGTCTTCTCCCTCTGTCGACAGGTAGATCTCAGGCCGAAGGGCTGAGGTAGACGGTCTTTTCGGCTTGGTAGAACTGCATCATCGAGTCCCCGGCCTGTTCCTTGTGGGTCTGCGTGCTCGATGCCTTGTATCCGCCGAACGGCGCGTTCATGCTCATGCCGGTGGTGGGCTGGTTGATCTTCACCAGACCCGATTCGGAACGGCCCGCGAACGCGAGCGCCTTGGTCACGTCGTTGGTGACGATTCCCGCGCTGAGCCCGAATTCCGTGTCGTTCGCGAGTGCGACCGCCTCGTCGAAGCCGGACGCCCGCAGGAAGACCAGCAGTGGGCCGAACACTTCTTCCGTGACCACCCGCATGTCCGGGCTGCCGCCGGCGAACACGGTCGGGACGGCGAAATAGCCGGTCTCACTGTCGAGACGTACTCCGCCACAGACCAGTTCGGCCCCTTCGTCGCGGCCGATCTGCACGTACTCGAGGAATTTGGCGAGCTGCCCCTCGCTCGCGAGAGCCCCCATGCCCACACCAGGGTCGGCGCCCGGGCCCACGGTGATCCCTTCGGCGAGCTCCACCACGCGGTCCAGCAACCGGTCGTGGATCGCGTCCACGGCGATCACCCGGCTGGTACCCGTGCACGCCTGCCCGGACAACCCGAAGGCGCCCTTGACGATCAGCGCGGCGGCCTTGTCGACGTCGGCGTCGTCGAGAACCACGACGGGGTTCTTGCCGCCCATCTCGAGCTGACTGCGACGAGACGGACCCACCGCCGCGTGAATCGCGCGGCCCACCTGGGTGGAACCGGTGAACGTCACGGCATCGACGCGCTCGTCCGCCGCGACCGCGGCACCGGCACGACCGGAGCCCTGGACCAGGGCGAGGGCCCCGGCCGGAAGTCCCCCGGCGAGCAGTGCCTCGACCAGCCGCTGTCCCATCAACGGCGTGAGCTCGGACGGTTTGAACACCACGACATTTCCGGCGGCCAGGGCCGGTCCGAGTTTGCGCGACGGAATGTTGAGCGGGAAGTTCCAGGGGGTGATCGCCCCGACGATTCCGACGGGTTCGCGCAGGGTGATGACGAGGCCCTCCCCCGGCGTGGGATACGTGCTGCCCGTGGTGCGCAGCGCCTCGCCCGCGTAGAAGCGCAGGTTCATCGGCGTGCGGCCGACTTCCATGGCCGCCTCTGCCCGGGTCTTGCCCTCCTCCCGGACGAGTTCGCCGACGAGGTCGTCTGCCCGCGCCTCGAGGTGCGCGGCCGCGGCTTCCAGGATCGCCGCGCGGCGTTCCGGGGGCGTCGCGGCCCACTGCGGCGCCGCCTTGGCCACCGCGCTGACGGCGGCATCCACGTCCGCCGCCGTCGAGTCCGGGAACACGCCGATCACGTCGTCGTGGTCGGCAGGATTTCGTCGCTCGAACATCGCTCCGGTGGACGACGGGACCCACTGCCCGTCAATGAGATTGAGACCCTCGATCATGACACCGTCACCAATTCCTCGTCGTCCTCGTCCATCAGGTCGAACAGGTCGACGTCCTGATCCGCCAACCGGGCCGGCGCGATCGACCGGCCGATCAGTTCTCTGGCCGCGCTGATCTCGTCGCCGCGGTCGAGCGTGAAGGCGCCGCGCACGACACCGCTGTCCAGATAGAAGGCGGTGAACTCGCCGTCGTCGGCGCTGCCGCGGAGGACCAGGTCGGTGTAGCGGGCGGTGCCGGTGAACTGGATGTTCTTGCCGAACTGATCGGACCAGAACCAGTGCGCGGGGTCCACCACCCCGACGCGTCCGAGCATGAGGTTCGCGGTCGCCGCCCCCTGCTTGCTCGCGTTGTCGAAGTGTTCGACGCGAACGTGTCGTCCTGCTGCGTCGGAGAATCGCGCTGCCACGTCGCCGGCGGCGTAGACATGCGGAACCGATGTCCGCCCCTGTGCGTCCACGAGGATTCCGCCGTCGACGGCAAGTCCGGAGGCCTGCGCGACCTCGACGTTGGGGACGATCCCGATGCCCACCACCACGACGTCGGCCTGAAGCACCTCTCCGCCCTCGAGTGCGATGAGCACGCCGTCCGTCCGGGTCGTCACGGTGTCGACCCGGACGCCGCCGCGGACGATGACTCCGTTGTCCCGCTGCAGCCGAGTGCAGACCTCACCCATCTCGGGTCCGAGAATTCGGGCGAGAGGTACCGCGTCCGCTTCGAGGACGGTCACGTCCGCTCCCAGGGTTCTTGCGGTGGCGGCAATTTCGAGTCCGACGAAGCCCCCGCCGATCAGCACCAGACCGACGCCGGGGCGGAGGTGGGCGGCGAGCCGTTCGGCGTCGTCGATCGTCCGCAGGTAGTGCACCCTTTCGGTTGCCGGACCGTTCACCGGTATCGTGCGCGGCCTGCCGCCGGTCGCGACGAGTACCGCGTCGGCCGCAAGGCTTCGGCCGTCGGACAGTTCGACCGACCCGCCACTCGCGTCGATCCGGGTCACCGTCGTGCCGGTGAGAAGTTCGACGTTCTGCGTGTCTCGCCACGCGTCGGGCAGCAGCATCAGCGACTCGCGATCCTCCTGCCCGGCAAGGAATTCCTTGGACAGCGGCGGGCGCTGATACGGCGAATGCGGCTCGGCGCCGACGAGGAGGATCCTGCCGTCGAACCCTCGGCGCCGCAGCGTGCGCGCCGCGACGGCAGCGGTCTGGCCGGCGCCGATGGTGACGATGGTGTTCAGCGTCATGGGGTCACTCGCTCTCTCAGTCGACTTCGGCCGGCGAAGTCGCGGTCTCGGCGTAATCGGGGCTGCGGGTGAGATCCACGTAGACGACGTCGTCCTCGACCTTCACCGCGTAGGTCGGCTGGCACAGGTCCTGGTCCTCCTCGTACCCGGTGTCGAGGTCGAACGCCCACTGGTGGCCCGGACAGATGACCCGCCCGTGCAGCAGGGTGCCTTTCGCCAGTGACCGATCCTGATGGATGCACAGGTCACGAAAGGCATAGATCCGGTCGTCGGCCTGGAACAGGGCGACCGCGGTGTCCCCGACCTCGACGCGAAACTTCCGGCGGCGGCCGAGCTCACGCACGGTGACCAGCCGGGTCCAATTCGTCTCCATCGTTCTCTCCTGTCGGGCGGGATGCCTGCGTCCGGAGGGGCCCGATGCGGGCCCCTCCCTTCGCACGGTCAGGCGGTCGCGAGCTCGAGGTCGGTTGCCACGTACGTGTCGTAGAGCCCCTTCGTGTACGAGAAGCGCATCTCGGCCCCCCACTGCACGAGTTGCAGGCAACGCTGCTGCAGCTGCGGGGTATCCGCGTGGTCGAGCACGATCTGGTATCCACGCTCACCGTGCACCACGTCCGACGTGATGTGCAGGTCGAAGAACTCGATTTCGTCCTCGGTGAATCCGTACATCTCGCGCAGAGGGATGATCTGCTTCTTGTAGATGCTCGGTACCTGCGACTCGAGTCCGACGACGAGCGCGGCGGTGGCCACGACGAAGTGCTCACGCTGCGACACCGCGTAGCACCACGACTGCAGTCCGCGGGTGATCGCGTTCATGTTCGACGGGTCCTCGACGCGCTCCTTCGTGGTGCCGCACGCCTCGGCGAACTTGATGAGGAGGTCGGTGTGCCGGATGTCGGCCAGTTCCTCCTCGTACATGTTCTGGAGGGTGAAATCCTTTGCATTGGTGAAGGTGTCGGGGGTGTTCGAGTAGATGTTCGCGAGGTAGTCGGCGAAGGGTCCGACGTAGTGGTAGTGGTTCTCCGCCCACCGCGCGAAATGGTGCTTCTCGAGCTTGCCCTCGGCCCACGCCTTGCTGAACGACGCGTTCTTCGCCTCGCGGCCCTTGATGGCGTTCTCCAGAGCTGTGCGGAATTCGTCCCTGCCTAGAAGTTCGGTCATGATGTGCCTCGTCTTCCTCGAGTGTGAGAATGGTTGGGGATGCTCCGACTGGAGTGAATTCGACGTTATCGACTCGAGGTCTGCCCGACCACGGTCGAAGTGACTGCGTTGGAATGGTTTCGATGTGCACATTGTCGGCACATCGTGGAGTTTCAGCTGGGTACCGCGGCGAGGGCGTCGAACTCGGCCAGCATCGCCGCTCCGACTGCCTTGTCCTGCTTGCCGTTTCCTCCGCTGATTCCGATGCCGCCGACGATCTGGCCGTCGAAGACGAGGGGAAATCCGCCGACGAACACCGCAAACTTGCCCGGAAGCATCTGGCTGATGCCGAAGGCTTCGTTCCCCGGCAACGCCGGACCGTCGGGAGCCTCGTTGAACAGATGTGTCGCCCGCTCGTGACCGGCAGCGGTGAACGCTTTGGCGATCGCGATGTCGACGCCGGTGAGGCGCGCTCCGGGCAGCCGGTGCAGGGCCAGCACGTTGCCACCGTCGTCGCAGACGCACAGGGTCTGCTTGACGCCGATTTCCTCGGCCTTCGCGCGTCCCGCGGCGAGCAGTGGGAGTGCGTCGTCGAGGGTGATTCGGTGAACCTGATGCATTGTCTTCTCCGTTGCGTATTCGGGAGGAAGTGATGCACCGATTTCTATCACCGGGATGACCGGAGGAACCATGGTCAAACTATCCGGCAATCTCGGCGAATTCAGGGCATAGTGCATAGGTAGTGCAGGCGTGCGCTCCGCCATACTGCACATCCGATACTCCCGAGGAGGGTCCGTAGTGGACGACACCACGACACCGAACGCGGAGGACGAGCGGTTGTCGTTACGCGGCCTGCTGGAAGAGCCCCTGCTCGCGTCGGCCCGGCTGCTGTCCGGCACGGACGCCCTGAGCGGTCCGGTGACGTGGTGCCTGCCGTGGGGTGAGGTGATGAGCCGGCCCGACTCCCTCGCCGAGGTCGCTGTGTACACCCGGCCGGAAACCCTGTCCGCGCACGGACGTGAACTCGAATCACTGGTGGCACGGGGAGCCGGCGTCCTTCTCGTCGACGGGTCGGCGCCAGCGGACACGGTCTGGCCGACCGGACTCACGGTCGTGGAGCTGGGTTTTCCCGTCGGGTTCACCGCGCTCAACCGGCTCCTCGCCGAGCGCGCACTCACCCAGGAAGCGCACGTGATGCGTTATGCCCTCACCGTGCACCAGTCGCTGGCGGGGTTGCTGCACCGCGGAGCGGGCCTGCCGATGCTGATCCGCGAGGTCGCGGCGCTGACCTCGGACGTTGCCGTCGCCCTGGATGTCCGGGGGCGCCTCCTCGCGCACGCCGGTCTCCCGGACGCCGAGGACGCGGGGACCGTCGCCCTCCTGGAGGCTCTCGCGAACGCGCTGCCGCGGCTCGAGGAATCACCACCGGCACGGATGCACAACGTTCACGTGCTCCGCCTGGAGCATCCGGACGGACTGTTCGCGCCCACGACGGCGGTCGCCGGGGCAATGCAACTCGCCGGCCGCTACGAGGGCTGGATCGTGGTCGTCGTGCCCGGGGCGAACCCGCGTCGGCACGACATCGCACAGCACCGGGTGGTCGTCGAACAGGCCGGGACGATCATCGGCACCGAGATGCTTCGGCAGCGGAGCGTGGACGAGGCGGAGGAGCGGGCGCGCGGCGATTTCGTCCAGGCCCTCGTGCACGGCAATTTCGCCAACGACCACGACCTGCGCACCCGGGCGGCGCTGCACGAGATCGATCTGGACCTGCACTACATCGTGTTCGTCGCACCCGGCCTCGTCGACCGGGCGTCGGGACGGCCCGGAGCGAGCATGGTCCGGCTGGCCCGGTACGCCGCCGGCGTCCTCCCACGCCCGGGCGTCCGTTCTCACGTCACCGTCATCGGCGACGTGCTCGTGGTGATCCGATCGTTGATCTCCGTCGACACGCCCGGCGTCGAATCCGAGATCAGCGAGTATGCGCACGCCATGTCGCTCGATCTCGAAACCCGTTTGGGTCAGCGGATTCCGGTGGCCCACGGACGCCCCGCGGCGGGCGCCCGCGATATCGGGGAAAGCTACCGCGAGGCCCGGATCACCCTGGGCATCGCCCAGCGGCTCGGGCTGTCCGGTTCGGTGGCGTACAACGACCTGCGCGGGTTCAGTGTGCTCGCCCGCGCCACCGACACCGACGAGAGCCGACGGCTCATCCGTGACGTCCTCGGGCCCCTTCGAGCGTCGAGTTCGCATGCCGACACCGAGGAGTTGCTGTTCGCCTACCTCGAGGAGGGCGGAAACATCAACGCCGCCGCACGGCGCCTCCGAATCCACCGGAACACGATGATCGCCAAGCTCGATCGCACGTCGCGGCTCATCGGCATGGACATCCGGGAACCCGAGAACCAGTTCACCCTGTGGCTGGCGCTCCGTCTCGATCTGCTCTCCCAGGTGCAGGACACCGTCAACCACGAGATCGTGACCCGCTGACCCTCAGACGGCCACCGGGTCCTCGCCGGCGAACGTCCCGGCCAATCCGGCGAGCACGACGACGGCCGCCACCACGAACAGCAGTCCGTACGGATCGGCCGCCAGGTGCGCGGCCACGCCCACCCAGGCGGCGCCCACCGCGGAGCCACCGAAGCGGATGAGGTTGAACAGTCCCAGACCGGTTCCGACAGCGCCCGCGGGCGATCGGGTCGAACCGGCCGCGGCGGGTGTCTGGACCATGCCGATCCCCACTCCGGCGACGACGAGCACGGCGCCGATCGCGACCGGGTTCCGGACGTCGGCGGACAACGTGATCGCCAGCGCCACTTGACTACTGATCAAGACACCCAGCCCGGACCGCATCACCACTCGGGCGCCGATCCTGTCGACGAGACGCCCGACGACCGGCGCCACGCACGTCATGACGACCGGCAGCACGAAGAGCATCAGCCCCGCCTGTGTGGTCGAACTGCCCGAGCCCGTCAGGTAGAGCGGAAGCGCGAGTAGCAGGGCCCCCAGCGCGAACATCTGAGTGAAGGCGGCGAGCGCGCTACGCAGGAACCGCGATTCGATCACCAGGTCGATGGGCACGAACGGGTTCGCCGCCCGCCGGCAGTGGACCACAAATCCCGCCGTGACGACGACTCCGCCGCCGATGGTCGCGATGCTGACCCAGGCGGGAACCTGCTCCTGCGAGACGGTCGTGAGGCCGAGGATCAGCAGGACGGCGCCGAGCGTGACAGCGAACGCCCCGATCACGTCGAGCCGCATCTTCTTGCCGGGGTATCGCGGGATGTAGCGGAGGGTCGCGGCGAACCCGATCAGCGCGACCGGCACCAGCGGCACGAACGCCCACCGCCAGCCCCACCAGTCGCTGACGATTCCGCCCATGGACGGACCGACGGCCTGACCGATTCCGTTCACCGCCGCCCAGGCGCCGACGGCGCGCGCCCGCCGCGCAGGCCCGAACAGCCACGCGATCAGTCCCATGACCGCCGGCGCGAACGCGGCCGCGGCGATCCCGCCGAGCGACCGCCAGATCACGAGCACGGGCAGGGACGGCGCGAGGGCCGCGCCGAGCGAACAGACCGCCGTCCCCAGGAGGGCGGCGCAGTACACGCGCCTGCGACCGAACCGGTCCCCGATCCACCCGGCCAGCGGCATCGTCGCCGCGAAGGTGAGGAGGAATCCGACGACGACGAAGATGCCGCTGCCGAGGCCGGCGTCGAAGTCCGTGAGGATCGCGTTCAACGGGACGTTGACGATGTTGTTGCTGACGGTGCCGACGAACGTTCCGGCGAGCAGCGCCGCCAGCGCGAGCGACGTGCCGGGTCCGCGTTCGTCACCCGCGGTTGCACTCTGAGCCTGACCGACCGCCGTGTTCATAGAGTCCACTTTCATCCGAGAGTTCGCGTTCCGGCGATGCCAGTTCGCACCGGAAACCCTTGCCGCACCCGCCCGTCAAAATTTGGTTAGGCAAGCCTAATTATGAACACAAGATTCCGTGAAATGGCTTCTGCCGAGCATTCCTTTACTTGCGCGTGACAACAAGCAATCCCGGCGAAAAATGCCGGGCACAATGCACAAATACGCTGGTTATCGATGTGCACTCTGGACGTTGACCCTGGAAAACGCCCCGCGCAGTATCACTGCACTGTGACTAGTGCCACTAGTCTGTACCTATTTCGAAGGGGCGCACTGTGGATGTAAGTCTCACCGCCGCACATTGGGTGTATCTCGGAGGAATCATTGTCATCCTCGGGACGATGCTCATGCGGAAGAACATCGTCGTCCCCGCCGTCATCGGCACCTTCCTGACCGCGTTCGTGTTCTCCGACAGCCTCGTCACCGGTCTCGCGTCGATCTTCAATGCGAGCCTCGTCGCCGCCCGCGAGCTGTTCAACATCTTCCTGATCATCTCGTTGGTGACGGCGATGCTCGGCGCCCTCCGGCAGATGGGGGCCGACCGGCTGATGGTCGCCCCGTTCCGGCGCGTCATGCGCGGCGGCACCAGCAGCTTCATCGTCCTGGCCGTCGTCACCTACACGATCTCGCTGTTCTTCTGGCCGACCCCCGCGGTTCCGTTGATCGGAGCGGTCCTCATCCCCGTCGCCATCCGCGCCGGCCTTCCCCCGATGGCGGTCGGCATGGCGATCGCCATCTGCGGGCAGGGTATGGCGCTGTCCTCGGACTACATCATCAAGGTGGCGCCGGGCCTGTCGGCGAAGTCGGCGGGCGTCGATCCGGACGTCGTCGCGGACCGCGCCCTGGTGATGTCCCTGATCGTCGGCGTCACCGCCCTCCTCATCGCCTACTTCACGCAGCGCAGGCACATGCGCCGACCCGCACCGGAGCTACTCTCCGACTGGGAGTCACGTGCGGAGAGCGACTTCGGCAAGCCCGTCGACGACGCTCCCGACAGCGGTGCGACCCCCACCGGCGGCGGCGCGATCGCTCGCGTACCCGCCGAAGCGGCGACGAGTGCGGCGCCCCCGACGTCGACGGCTGTTCTCGCCGAACCCGTCACGGCCTCCGCACGGCAGGTCATCGACGACACGTTCAAGAGCATCCGTGCCGCAAAGACTTTCGCAGTCCTCGTCCCCACCGCCTATCTGGCGTTCATCGTCTACCTCATGGTCGGGAAGTTCACCGACCTGGTGCCCGACCTCAAGGGCGGCGACGCCGCGGCGATGGTCGGCGGCATCGCCGCGCTCATCCTGTTCGCCGCTGCCGCGACCAACGACAAGAAGGGTTTCCTCGAGACGACGTCCGAGCATCTGATCGACGGCCTGGTCTTCGCATTCAAGGCCATGGGCATCGTGATCCCGATCGCCGGATTCTTCTTCATCGGCAACGGCGACTTCTCCGCCGCCATTCTCGGGCTTCCCGCGGATGCGACCGGTCCGACGCTGCTGTTCGACCTGGTGAACGCCGCGCAGTCCCACCTGCCGCAGAACGCGTTCGTGACGTCGTTCGGGATTCTCGCCATCGGGATGATCGCGGGCCTCGAGGGCTCCGGATTCACCGGGCTGCCGCTCACCGGTTCACTCGCGGGTGCGCTCGGGCCTGCTGTCGGGATGGACCCCGCAACCCTGGCGGCGATCGGTCAGATGGGGAACATCTGGTCCGGCGGTGGAACGCTGGTCGCCTGGTCGTCGTTGATCGCGGTGGCCGGCTTCGCCCGGGTTCCCGTCCTCGAACTTGCCAGGAAGTGTTTCGTGCCCGTGGTGTCCGGTCTGGTGCTCTCCACCGCGGTGTCCGTACTGATCTTCTGACAGCTCGACGGCCTCGGTGGGCATTTCCCACCGAGGTCACGCGCGGAGTCGATCCGCATTTT
Source organism: Rhodococcus sp. JS3073 (assembly GCF_026810085.1). Taxonomy (NCBI): domain Bacteria; kingdom Bacillati; phylum Actinomycetota; class Actinomycetes; order Mycobacteriales; family Nocardiaceae; genus Rhodococcus; species Rhodococcus sp. JS3073. The sequence goes on from NZ_CP113951.1 coordinate 3,342,846, forward strand.
CGAGGATGGCGGCACGCAGCGCCTGCTCCGGTTCGCTGAGAACACTCCGGCGGGCCTCCAGCACGAATTCGACGTCGACGGCAGGCACCCACTCGTCCCGCGACCGTATCCGCACCGGCACCAGTCCCGCGGGCGGCAGCGTCTCGGCATGGAACACGACGCCGAGCCCCGCGAGACAGGCGGCCCGCAACCCGTTCAAACTGTCGGTCACACAGGCCACCCGCGCACCGCGCCCGGATTTCTCCAGGACGTCGAGCGCCGCTTCCCTCGTGATCGACGGCGGCGGATACGTCACCAAGGGCACCGGCCCCTCTGCATCCGGAACGAAGTCTGGGGCCGAGAAGAACGCCAACCGGTCGGTCCACACCAGTTCGCCGTGCCGGTCCCCTCGGCGACGCTTCCCGAAGACCAGGTCCAGCCGGCCTTCGTGCAGTTGCCGGAACAACACTTCGCTCAACGCCACCGTCAGTTCGAGATCTACGAGCGGATGGCTGCGGCGGAACTCGCCCAGAATCCGGGGAAGCTCGTGCAGAACCAGATCTTCGGACGCCCCGAAACGGACCCGTCCGCGCACGCCGGATTGCGTGAAGTAACGCTCGGCGTCCGAGTGCCGCTCGAGTATCGACGTCGCGAAACCCACCATCACGGAGCCGTCCGCGGTCAGCTCGACCGAGTGTGTGTCCCGCAGAAACAGGCGGCGCCCGGCAGCCAGTTCCAGTTTCCCCACGTGCTGACTGACGGTGGATTGCCGCAGGTTCAGGCGCCGGGCCGCGGCGGTGAAGCTCCGGGTGCGCGCGACTGCGAGGAAGCTTCGCAGATGGACCGGATCGAACATCACCCATTGTTATCACGATTCGGCATTACAGTAAACGCGCCTATCGCCTTTCGGAATATGCGGGTGTTGCTTACGGTCGAACCATGCTGACGAAGATCCCGCTGCTCGGAAGACTCGATCCCTTCATTCTCGGCATCCTGATCACCGTCGGGATCGCCAGCCTGGTCCCCGCGGACGGCACGGCCCTCACCGCGTTCACCTGGGCCACGAAGGTAACCGTCGGACTTCTGTTCTTCCTCTACGGCGCCCGACTGTCCACCCAGGAGGCGCTGCACGGCCTGCGTCACTGGCGTCTGCACGTCACCATCCTCGCGGCGACGTTCGTCATCTTCCCGCTACTCGGAATGGCTGCGCGCGTGCTGGTCCCGACGATCCTGACCCAGCCGCTGTACCTGGGCCTCCTCTACGTCTGCCTGCTGCCGTCGACGGTCCAGTCGTCGATCGCCTTCGTGTCGATCGCCCGAGGCAACGTGCCCGGCGCGATCGTCAGCGCCTCGTTCTCCAACATCCTCGGCATCTTCGTCACCCCACTCCTCGTGGCATTGCTGATGACGAGCGAGGGGGCAGGCTTCGACGCGTCCTCCGCGATCGGCATCCTCGTCATGCTCCTGCTCCCGTTCATCGCCGGCCAGGCAGTGCGGCGGTGGATCGGTCCCTGGGTGAAGAAGCACGGCGCACCGCTCAAGCTCGTCGACCGGGGATCGATCCTGCTGGTCGTCTACGTCGCATTCAGTGAGGGAATGAATGAGGGCATCTGGGGCACGCTGTCCGTCGGCCGGCTCCTCGCGTTGCTCGCGGTGTGCGCGGTGCTTCTCGCGATCGTCCTGTCCGTCACCTGGTTCGGGTCGAAGCGACTCGGTTTCGACCGGGCCGATCAGATCACGATCACGTTCTGTGGGTCGAAGAAGAGCCTCGCCACCGGTCTTCCGATGGCCACCGTCCTGTTCGCCAGCCAGCCGATCGGCTTGATCGTGCTGCCGCTCATGCTGTTCCATCAACTGCAACTGCTGGTGTGCGCGTGGATGGCGGGCCGGCTGGCCCGACGCGCCGCCACCGAGGAGACGGAACTCGCGACCAGCTCGAGCTAGCCGGGAATCAGTCGGCCAGCACGGCCTTCAGGAAGGTCTTGGTCCGCTCGTTCTTCGGCGCAGTGAAGATCGTTGCCGGGTCGCCTTCCTCCACGATCCGCCCGGCGTCGAACATCATCACCCGGTTCGACACGTCCCGCGCGAACTGCATCTCGTGCGTGACGATCAGCATCGTGATGTCCGTGGTGCGCGCGACGTTCCTCAGCACGTCGAGGACATCCGCCACCAACTCCGGATCCAGCGCTGACGTGACCTCGTCGAGCAGCAGAATGTCGGGATCCATGGCCAGCGCCCTCGCGATCGCGACCCGTTGCTGCTGGCCGCCGGACAGTTGCGTCGGGTGCGCGGTCTCCTTGTCCGACAGACCGACCGTCTCGAGTAACTCGCGTGCCCGCTTCACGGCCGCGGCCTTGTCCATCCCGAGCACATGGATCGGCGCCTCGGTGATGTTCTCGATGACGTTCATGTTGGGGAACAGGTTGAACTGCTGGAAGACCATGCCGATCCGGCGTCGTATCCGGCGCACGTACTTCTCCGACGCCGGCACGAGTTTGCTTCCCTTCTCCTCGTGCGTCAGAGGTGTCCCGTCCACCCAGATGACGCCGTCGTTCACCATCTCGAGGGTCATGAGCAGTCGCAGGATCGTCGTCTTGCCCGAACCGCTCGGACCGATCAGGGTCACCCGGTCGCCGCGCGCGACCTGGAAGTCCAGGTGGTCGAGCACGACGTGGTCGCCGAACTGCTTCACGACGTCGTCGAATCGGATCATCGGGGTTGCTGTGCTCGCGTCATCGGGCAAGACGTCTCTCCAATCGCCGTATGAGCAGGGACGTCGGATAGCTGGCGACCAGGAAGATCACACCCGCCAGCGTCAATGGTTCGAGGTATTGGAAATGCCGGGCGCCGAACTGCTGCGCGGCCGTCACCATCTCCACCACCGTGATGGCGAACAGGAACGGGGTGTCCTTGAACATCGACACGGCATAGTTGCCCAGCGCCGGGACTACGCGGCGGATGGCCTGCGGCAGGATGATCGCCCGCCACGTCCGAGTGGGCGCGATGGACAACGCCCGCGCCGCCTCCCACTGGCCGACGGGCACCGCTTCGATACCCGCCCGGTACACCTCGGCCATGTACGTCGAATAGTGGATTCCGAGTACGACGACACCGATCTGCAGCGGCGACAGTCCGGTGAACGTGTAGTACACGAACAACAGTTGCACGACGAGCGGGGTCAGCCGGATGAACTCGCTGACCGCGCGGACCGGGACACTCACCCACCGCGGTGCGGCCTGCCGGATCAACGCGATGACGAGTCCCAGAATGACCGAGATCAGGAACCCGAGAACGGTCGCGATCAGGGTGATCTTGAAACCGTCGAGCAGCACGGGCAGTGCCTCGAAGGCTCGATCCCAACTCCACTGGACGCTCATTGCTTCGCCGCCTCCAGTCCCCGCGGATCGGAGGGCGCGAGGCTGAAGATCTCACGCAGGGACGGCCCCGTGCCGAGGCGATTCTTCGCCCGCACCTCCAGTGCGTTCATCACCAGTGTCAGCACGTAGCCGATGACGAAGTAGATGACGAGCCCGACGCCGAACGCGAAGAGGGTGTTTCCGGTCGTCTGCCGGAGTTGGTCGATTTCGAACGTCAAGTCCTGCAGCAGGATATAGCTCGCGAGGGCCGTGCCCTTGAGGAGCTGGATCAGAAGGTTCGTCAGCGGAGGAATCATCTCGGCCCAGGCCTGGGGGAAGACCACCCGGCGTAACCGCTGCCAGTGACTGAAGTCCAGTGCCGTGGCCGCTTCCCACTGCGATTGCGGCACCGAGTTGATCGCGCCGCGCACCACCTCGGCACCGTAGGCGCCGTAGTTCAGCCCCAGCGCAAGGATCCCGCAGAGCACCGGGTCGATGAGGTAGCCGAACAGCGGAACCACGTAGAACAGCCAGAAGAGCTGCACCAACAGCGAAGTGCCCCGGAAGAATTCGATGAACGCGCGAGTTGATCCCCTGATCACGATGCTGTGCGCACGGGCGGCCAACCCGAGCGCGAGCGCGAGTACGAACGCGAGGAGGGCGCCGCCTGCCGTCAGCTGGAGTGTGACGACGATGCCTTCCTGGATGCTCGGCCACGCATCCAGCAGGGCGTCGATATTCCCCTTCACAGGCAGTAGACCTCTACGACGATCAGCCGGCGCCGCCGCAGAGTTTGGCGGTCGTCAGGTTCGGATCGGGCAGTTCCTCCGCGGTGAATCCGAACGGTCCGACGATGGAAAGGTACTTGTCCTTGTCGGAGGTGATCTTGGCCAGTTCGGCGTTGTAGGCGTCCCGCAACTCGGTGTCTTCCTTGCGGAAGACCGTGCCGCCGGCACCGACCTGGGGTACCCCGTCGATCTCGGCGACGAAGGAATTCGTCACTTCCACCGGGGCCTGCGGGTTGTTCTGCGCCAGCCAGTTCAGTGAGATCCCGGTGAGCGCAAAGACATCCGCTCGCCCGTTGGCGACGGCGTCCATTCCGTCTTGCGGCGACGCAACCTGCATCGCATCGATCCCGAGCTGCTGCGCGTAGTCCGACTCGATCGCCCCGGTCATCGCGGCCATCCGCACCCCACTCTGCTGCACCGACTGCATATCGGTGAGCTTCGCGGGATTGCCCTTCGGCACCATCAGTGCGGTCGTGTAGTTGAACTCCGGCTCACTGAACGCTGCCTGCTCGCACCGCTGCGGGAGGATCGACATTCCGGCGCTGACGACGTCGAAGCGGCGGGCCTGCAGTCCGGGAATGAGCGCTCCGAAGTCGGTGCTCACGCCCTCGACGTTGTCGATGCCCAGGTTCTTGAAGATCTCGCGGTGCAGGGCCACGGTGGCACCGGTCAACTGACCATCCTGCTCGAAGCTGTATGGGGCCTCGCCGGCGAAGCCGACGGTGACCGTGCCGCTGTCCTGCAGTTGCTGGAGGAGCGATCCGCCGCTGGTCGTGTCGGTTTTCGTGCACCCCGCCAGCGAGCCGGCAGCCACCATCATGCCTGCGAAGGCGACAGCCGCTCTGACCGCCGGACGTTGTTTCGACATCGTGCTCGTCACCACAGATTCCCTTCGTCACCTCGGGTGATCCGGGAGGACGCGCACCGCACGGCACGATCCCAACGGATCTGCCCGGGCCACGTTACGCAGGCGAAGGATCTGCCATAGGGGAACCGGGGGGACGTTACCGCAGCGTTATCAAAGTCGCGGTCGGCGAAGTCTCCGGGAATGCCGAAAGCCCCCCAACAATGTTGGGGGGCTTTCGGTAACGGATGTTCGGCGGTGTCCTACTCTCCCACACCCTGTCGGGTGCAGTACCATCGGCGCTGGAGGGCTTAGCTTCCGGGTTCGGAATGGGACCGGGCGTTTCCCCTCCGCTATGGCCGCCGTAACTCTATGAAACTGTCACACGGAACATCAGCGAAGAAACATCCCATCACCATCGGTGGTGGGTGTTCTTCTTTCTTCTGTTCTGAACGTGTGTGTTGTTTCAGATACTGCACAGTGGACGCGTAGCTTCTTTGTGGTAAGTCCTCGGCCTATTAGTACCAGTCACCTGCATCCGTTACCGGACTTCCAGTTCTGGCCTATCAACCCGGTGGTCTGCCGGGGGCCTTACCCCCTCGAGGGGGTGAGAAACCTCATCTTGGAACAGGCTTCCCGCTTAGATGCTTTCAGCGGTTATCCCTTCCGAACGTAGCTAACCAGCGGTGCTCCTGGTGGAACAACTGGCACACCAGAGGTTCGTCCGTCCCGGTCCTCTCGTACTAGGGACAGCCTTCCTCAAGTTTCTAACGCGCGCGGCGGATAGAGACCGAACTGTCTCACGACGTTCTAAACCCAGCTCGCGTGCCGCTTTAATGGGCGAACAGCCCAACCCTTGGGACCTACTCCAGCCCCAGGATGCGACGAGCCGACATCGAGGTGCCAAACCATCCCGTCGATATGGACTCTTGGGGAAGATCAGCCTGTTATCCCCGGGGTACCTTTTATCCGTTGAGCGACACCGCTTCCACTTGCCGGTGCCGGATCACTAGTCCCGACTTTCGTCCCTGCTCGACCTGTCAGTCTCACAGTCAAGCTCCCTTGTGCACTTGCACTCGACACCTGATTGCCAACCAGGCTGAGGGAACCTTTGGGCGCCTCCGTTACATTTTGGGAGGCAACCGCCCCAGTTAAACTACCCACCAGGCACTGTCCCTGAACCAGATCATGGTCCGAGGTTAGAGGTCCAATACGATCAGAGTGGTATTTCAACAACGACTCCACACTCACTGGCGTGAGCGCTTCACAGTCTCCCACCTATCCTACACAAACCGAACCGAACACCAATACCAAGCTGTAGTGAAGGTCCCGGGGTCTTTTCGTCCTGCCGCGCGTAACGAGCATCTTTACTCGTAATGCAATTTCGCCGAGTCTATGGTTGAGACAGCTGAGAAGTCGTTACGCCATTCGTGCAGGTCGGAACTTACCCGACAAGGAATTTCGCTACCTTAGGATGGTTATAGTTACCACCGCCGTTTACTGGGGCTTAAATTCTCAGCTTCGCCACCGAAGTGGCTAACCGGTCCTCTTAACCTTCCAGCACCGGGCAGGCGTCAGTCCGTATACATCGTCTTACGACTTCGCACGGACCTGTGTTTTTAGTAAACAGTCGCTTCTCACTGGTCTCTGCGGCCCCACCCAGCTCACACTGCAAGAGTGATCACCGGACGAGGCCCCCCTTCTCCCGAAGTTACGGGGGCATTTTGCCGAGTTCCTTAACCATAGTTATCTCGATCGCCTTAGTATTCTCTACCTGACCACCTGTGTCGGTTTGGGGTACGGGCCGTGTGAAAGCTCGCTAGAGGCTTTTCTCGGCAGCATAGGATCACTGAATTCGCCTCATTCGGCTATGCGTCACCTCTCAGGCTTAATGAATGGCGGATTTGCCTACCATTCGCCCTACAGGCTTACACCAGTATTACCACTGACTGGCTCAGCTACCTTCCTGCGTCACCCCATCGCTTGGCTACTACCAGATCAGGTCCCATGCATCCACATCCAGGGCCCCCGAAGGGGCGTAAGGACGCTTCAGGATGGTTAGTATCACTGATTCACCAGGGGCGCGTTCACACGGGTACGGGAATATCAACCCGTTGTCCATCGGCTACGCCTGTCGGCCTCGTCTTAGGTCCCGACTCACCCTGGGCGGATTAACCTGGCCCAGGAA